>JAFLKK010000009.1 GCA_019163375.1 Paludibacter sp. | reverse complement strand
GAATACGGATATTTTTTGCGAAGGTAATTTCATGGTGTATTATTTTTATTTGTTATTAGTTGAAATAGCGAAGCCGCCTATTCGTGTTATTTATAGTTTATTATTTCAAATCAGCAAACCCATGCATAACGAAAAACAATTGGGTATTGGAATTACCTGGTGCATACTAAAATGTGAATCAGCAGTTTAAAATAGCCCTAGAACCGACATACGGCACTTACATAAAGAATATTTTGGCTGAAGTTACTGATCCATCAGACATGCGACATCTCATGATATACAAGCCTTTCAATTTAGTTCCAGGATTGTTGATTTTCACCCCTGAGAATGTATAATACTCTTTTGAGATAATAGTCAGATTACTGTTTATCGGTTGTTCAATACCCGTTGGCGTACCTAAGATAGATTCTACACCGGTAAAAGTGATATTATCCAAATAAAAATCTACATTACTAACCCCTAAGCCCCATACTACTTGCGTAGCACCGGATGTGAAAGGCGAAGTAGTATCTGTCGTTGTAGAGCCGGTATTCCATGTAATGCTATCTGTAGAATACTCAAACTTCAATGACACCGATGAGCTCCCAGAAGCCGTAGCTCTATACCATACGGGCTGCCCGGCTGTAGGTGTCAACGTTGCTATGGACGTATTCACTGACATAGATAAGGAGGTTGACAAAGTAGATTTATATATTCTAAACTCTGTACGTCCCGTTGTTGTATAAGCAATAAATAAATATCCATTCATTAGGCCTTGTACATATCCATTAGATGCATCTCCAATATTCGCAGTATCACCTCTTAACAATACGCCAGCTTTGTAGTCTTTACCAATAGCACTAACATACTGTTTCCATGTAACCGAATAATCGGTACTCTTTTTGGAAAATAAGTTCAGATCAATGACTCCTGTGGCATTTCTCTGCCCAACACTATAGGGCATTAATACATTGCTGGTTTTATTATTGGCATCCTTGTATGATAGAATACCCGCAGTGGCAGTATTGCCGGAACCAACTGTTGTATTTAAAGCCGGTGGCGTTGTAGCACTCGTACCTGCTACGTCTTTGCTAAAGTCATAAATACGGGATACAGACTGAGGTACAACTGCTCCGCTCAGGCTTACCGTATAACTTTTTGTCAAACTTGAAGTCAAAGTCATATCACCACTATAGGTATTAACAGCCAAACCTGATTGTAGCCGAACATATATCTGAGTTGGAGGTATGGAGTCAGAAGATCTGGTCAATGTAAGTGTTGATGCATATCCTGTTCCGACACTTTTGGACACTTCAAAATTTGTTGGCGCAGTTATTAGCAAATTATCACTAAGAGATGTGCCTGTAACAAAGAATGACTGACTGCTTGATGGACCTGAATCTTTAGGGTAAGTAAGTCCGCTCAAAGCTAACTTTGAAGTAAAAACATCTGCCGAAAAGCAGGTAATATTATCCATTACCCAACCAAAAATGTTTGATTCAAGTCCCCATACAAGTTGGGTAGACCCTCTTATATAGGTATTATCTGTGAACACAGTGGTAGTCCCTCCCACCCAGTTTACACTATCACTTGAACATTCAAATTTCAGGGTATTCTCCAAAGCAGTTGCCCGATACCAACAAGCTTGACCAACCGTTATCTTGAAACTGGTGGTGTAAGTTGATTTTGCAGTTAAACCGTTTGCACCCGCTATATACGGTCTTAAAGTTACTGTATTGTCTTGATTATTCTCTACGGAAAATAAGTATCCTTGTTTCATACCAGAAGCATAATCACTTGACCCTGAACCTCTAATCAATATTCCTTTTTTAGCACCTGCAGTTCCATAATATTCTTTCCATACAACGGTGTAATTATTTGCGGCAAGTGGGAACATGTCTAAATCAGCGACACCCGAACTGTTAGTAGTACCACCTGAATATGCTTTGAAGCAATTACTTGTTTTGCTGTTAGCATCGGTATATGACACAATGCCTGCAGTTCCACTTTTAGTAGTAATTAACTCGGCAGCAGGAGTAGTGGCTGCATTAGTAGCCACATCGTTGCTAAAATTGTATATCCCGTTGTCATTTCTTTCGATTATTATATTGTCAAAGTTTATGTTACTGGAGCTCCCAACTGAGCTAAACGTAATAACATTACTTCCTGAATTCAATTTTATCGATTGAACATCAACTGCCCAATCACTATCAGAGACGGTTTGTTTGAATAAAACAGTACTATTCACACCATTTACATTCAAATTTATACTTACATTTCCTCCCGAGGCAGAGTATTTAGTTTTGAGTTTATATGTACCTGATTTGAGAGCCGTTACTGTATCTCTAACACTTGCCGAAGAATTAGTTCCAAAAACCAGATACCCCTGACCGGTATAGTTACGGATATTACCGCTATAGCCACTAGCAACAAGACTGGATATATTTTTCCGATCAAAGAGTTCGGCTTCATACTGACGAGGACCTGTGTATAGACCTGGTTCCTTGGGAGTAATTAAAGTTGAGGGTGTATATGACGTTAGTCGTCCGGTGCCAGTTCCGGCACAATCAACAGAAACATCAACTGCACCGTTGTGATTAATTGCTAACGTAAACACACCAGCCGTCCAACTTTTGGTAATAATACTTGCTTGATGTTTACCTCTCTCGGTATATGACCATGTCGGCTCAACCGAGCTTCCATATATTTTAATCGTATCAGCTTTCAAAGCAGTATTGAGTTGATCGTCAAAATTACACAAGTAAAATGTCGTTTTATTGGAATATTCTTTTACAACTCCAGAGGTATATTGAGCAAATGAAAGATACATATGGTCACAAGTATTGTATTTGAAAGGAATACTTGCACTTGCTCTTTGACCCGTTTTGTATGGGTTATAAACAACCCAACCATTCTCGTTACGCCCTGCATAGAGATCCCCGGTGTATTCTTGAGGGAACATTGTATTTAATTCATCAACTTTGCTGGAAATACTTGGCCAGCGCGTGCTGTAGGATGATTTATTAATTTTAATCTGAAAGGAATTTGCATCCGTATCGTCTAATAAATAAACTGTTGGAATGGTTGGATAACGCCCGGTTTTCTTAAATAATGTTTTATTGTTTTCGTAATTTCCATCTCCATCCATCCGGTACAACCCTTCAAAGAGTGTTTGTGGTGAACTATATGTCGCATTTACATCATTTGAATTAACATCAGAAATGACAACTACCTTAGTACGATCAATGACTTCTTTTCTCGTAGGTATACGAACTGTACCATCAAGAATTTTACGAAAAACATCCACCATCACATTATCAAAATGAGCATAAGTACTCCAACTTCTTCTAGTATATCCATCCGATGTAGTACCTGCATTATTTTCTTTAAAGCACTGAGTCCAAATTATTTCCGGACCATCAATTACAGTTTCTCCAGTCAACATAATATGTTCAAGATGAGGAGCTCCAGCTGTAGCTAAAGTATAGTTTGCATTCGTCCCTGTAGCATCTGTCCAACCGGTATCATCGTATCTGATACCATATTGCCCACTATAGCCCGAAAGATAAGCACCAAGACATATACTCTCCACATCCGAAATATAAGACTGTTGGGTATATTTCTCACATAGTATATAATTTTCAGTATAATCTCTACAAGCTGCCGCGAAAGAAGGATTTCGTTTCATCATACCTATAGGGTTAATAGAAGGACCCCATTGATTTCCACACCAACTCACTATAAGATAACCTCCATATTTATTGGAGACTTTAAGCAAATCTGCAAAATGGGCCATACGGTCACTCCATTTTGGCGATATTGGATCTGACGAATCATCAAATCCCCAAAACTGTTCTGCATAATTAAAACCTATAAAATTAGGATAATCTCTATAAAACTCTTCATAAACACTCAAATCAAAGTCTGATAATCGAGTGTAGCCTCCACTTGCTACTTGTACAGTTGCCCACATTTTATTTTCTGCACAAGTTCTCAACCATGATTTTGCAGTTTCGTAGCCGTATTCAACGATTTTAAATCGACTTGTAACAGGATCATGATTTATAGACAATGAAATATTCATTACCACATAAGGACGAATATCTTTAGGAATAAGATCAATTATCTTTTGAGGGTCAGCATAATTCCACGTATCAATATGAATCAGCCACATGGGTTGTTGCGGGGATATTGGTCGTCGTAATGGTGTTTCGGCACAGGCACTCATATTAAAATAAGAGACGGAAACGGTAAGAAATAAAAGAGCCGACAAAGTGATTATTCTTTTCAAATTCATAGAAAAAGTGTGATTTTTTTCATATAATAAAACATAAACCTCCCTTTAGGAGAATAGGTAACCGGTAATAGTATATAAATCGTACAATTAAGTGATATTCAATTTACCCCGACACCAATAATTAGCAATATAATAAAGTCTATTACAAGAATCGTGATTTATTTTAGAAAACATAATTCTTACAACTAGTTCCACTTATCGCTTAATAATAAAAAAACTATTCAGTACAAATATAGGTAGTCTATAGCTATCACACTTGTATTTTTAGATATTCAATTTTTAATTTTAAATCTTATTTCAACATCAATGGAAATATAAATATTTCGTTATCGTTTGATTGACATAACATTACGTTCACATCTAAATTATTTAAATAGAAACTATCAATTTAGGCTCTGAAATAACAATATATCTTTCAACAGAAGTTCGATACAAGAAAAATTACTATCCCATTTCGCTGCTCAAACAATTAACAGACAGGCTCATATAATCCCATTCATACGGGTTATATGAGCCTGTGCACTTACTGATAGCAGGAAGTTCAAAATACAGCAATATATTCAGCCTATTGCCATTATTAACAAGTAAAATGATTCAATTTTATAGCGCATTGGTTATTTAAAAACCAATGTTGCAAATTGATTCAGATCCCGTCGCCAGGTAAGCCATTCGTGCGCTGTGCCGGGCGATTCGTAGTAGGTGTATTTTACACCTTGCTTTTCTAACATATTGCGGAAAGCTTTTACCGAGCCGGGGAATGGAGCCGGTTCTGTTGTTCCCAATCCAAGCCAAAAGAGTTTTATTTGCTTGTTGAGTGCCGCTCCATCTTTGAATTTTCCACCCATAAATGTTGCAGGGTCAATAACGTCCGTGCGTGGATAGTTTGAGGTTCCGCTAAATCCGGCAATGTAAGAGAATTTATCCAAATTATTCATAGTAATGGTGATGGTTTGATTAGCTCCCATCGACAAACCAGCCATAGCTCTGTGCTCACGATCGGTAAGAGTTCGGAACGAAGCATCAATCATTGGAATTATCTCATCAATCATAACTTCTTCGAATGGGAAAGCTCCTTTACTTTTAGCATCGGCAGTTTGAGCTTTTGTGGCATAACCGTTGTCCATCACCACAATCATTGGTACAGCCTTTTTTGCAGCCATCAAGTTGTCGAGAATCAAATTGGCTTTTCCTTGTGTAGGCCAACCCGTCTCGTCTTCACCACTTCCATGTTGCAGATACAGCACCGGATAACGTTTCGAAGGGTTTTTATCATACTCCGCCGGCGTATAAATAAAACAACGACGCCAGGAATTAGTAACTTTCGAAAAATAAAGTTTTTGACTAACAAGTCCGTGTGGAACATCTTTCAGAGCATAAAAATCCTGATCGGGTGCCGGAATTTCAATAGCACTTCCCCAGCGGCTTGCACCGTAAAAATACAGACTTCCCGGATCGGGAACAGAAGCTCCATCCACATTGAGTTGGTAATAATGAAAACCTTCGACTTGTGGAGCCGACTCGCCTGTCCACACACCTTTTTCATCTTTTTTCAAATCATATTTCACACCTCCGATGTCAAGTTGTACTTTTTGAGCTTCAGATGCAGGAATACTCACGCGAACACGACCTTCGGAATTAACCTGTGGAAATAGTTTTCCGGGTTGATTGACCGACGATGGTTTAAAATCTTCTACAACCGACTGAGCCATATTCAGTTGACAAACAAATGCGGTTGCAAAAACGAAAAGTAAATATTTATAATTCATTTCGATACTTTTTAAAATGACTATTATTTGAACACACGTTGAGCAAAGTCGTGCAAACTTTTGCGCCAAACCTGCCACTCATGATCACCCTGAAAAGAAGCAAACTCAACTTTCAAACCACTTTCGCGAAATTTACTCACTGCGGCTTTGGTATAGGCTAAACGAGGATCCTGTTCACCCACAGAGATGTATAAAAGCTTCAATTTCTGATTGAACGCGTTGGAATTGCTTAGTAAACCCGGCATTTCTTTTTCGGCATCAAATGACTTTCCCGTTGGACTGGCTATTCCGCCAAAAATGCCCGAACTAAAAATACCGACAGACGAAAAAACATTCAGATTGCCCAAACCGGCATAGAACGATTGTCCACCACCCATCGACAGTCCGCAAAGTGCACGATGTTGTGCATAAGCCAGGGTACGATAATTTTTGTCGATAAAAGGAACAATGTTTTGTGTCATCTCTTCTTTGAAAGCCGCCATAGCTTCGTTGCTGTAACCACCTTTACCCGAACTGACATTGCCATTGGAAATAATCACAATCATCGGTTTGGCTTTGCCCTGAGCAATCAGATTATCCAGAATAATATCTGCTTTACCTTGTACTGCCCAACCTCGCTCATCTTCACCGCCACCATGCTGAATATACACGGTCGGATATTTAATTTTCGCATTTACATCATATCCGGGAGGCGTATAAATGAACAGATGTCGCCAACTATTGGTAACTTTCGAAAAATAGTATTTCGAACTTAAAGATCCATGCGGAACATTTTTCAAATCATAAAAATCCGTACCTTTTTCTGGAATATCAATGGCGCTGGACATGCGACCGGTTCCGAAAAACGATTCGCTGGCAGGATCGGCTACCTTCACACCATCAATCACCAGCGAATAGTAATGAAAACCGGGAACCTGAGGATCGGTGGTTACTGTCCAAACACCCTGTTCGTCGCGGATCATGTCATACATTTTTCCCAAATCAATCTGAACCTTCTGTGCAGTAGGGGCTTTGAACCTAAACTCAACTTTCAAATCGGATAAGATACGCGGATATTCAACACCGGCAATATTGGTTACTGCCGGTGTCGGTTTATTATTCTCCTGCCCAAAACCGGCAATACCGATTGTTTGAAGCAGAATCATTATCATTATCAATCTTCTCATTTTTTATTTAGCCTTAAAAAGAAGAGGAGCAAATTCATATAAACTTCTTCTCCACGAGTGCCATTCGTGAGCTGTTTCGGGCGAAACGTAAGAAACTCCTTTAATTCCAATGGCGTTCCATTCTTCGGCAACAGCACCAATCTGTGCAGCACCAGCAGCCTCGCGACTACCAAAACTCATAAAAACAAGTTTGCCCGCTTTTTTGAACAGTTCGATATCCTTGATTTCAGAAGGAGAGAAAGTGCCACTACTAAACAGCCCAACATAAGAAAACTTTTCAGGATTAGTCTTAACAATAGATCGGGTTTGCATACCACCCATCGACAATCCGGCCATAGCACGTTGTTTCTGATTAGCAACCACACGGAAATTCGATTCAACATAAGGAATCAAGTCATCAATCAAAATGCGTTCGAACTGTCCGGCAAAATTAAAACTATTCATTGAAGGACCCGGTGCACCTTGTCCCGGAGTTGAGCCCGGTCGTGGGCGACGTGGCATTCCACTCAGATCTACAGCACTGTTTTCCATTACAATAATAAACGGTGTAGCTTTACCTTCGGCAATCAAGTTATCCATTATCAGGTTAGCATGTCCCTGATTTCCCCAGCCGGTTTCATTTTCGCCCATACCATGTTGAAGATACAAAACAGGGTATTTTTTACTATTATTATCGTATCCCGGAGGAGTGTAAATATAAACCCGGCGAACACTATTGCTGGTTTTGGAAAAATACTGATTTTCGCGCAATTGTCCGTGTGGTACATTTTTCATCGCAAAGAAATCCTGATCTTTTGATGGTACTTCAATACCGCTACCCCAACGGCTTGCACCGAAGAAATACAAACTTCCCGGATCGGGCACAGAAGCGCCATCGATATTGAGTTGATAGTAGTGAAAACCTTCGTCCTGAGGTGCCGATTCACCTGTCCAAACGCCACTGGTATCCTTTTTTAAATCATATTTCACACCACCAATATCCAACTGAACTCTTTGTGCCTCACGGGCCGGAATGCTCACCCGAACTTTGCGTTCGGAATTTACCTGCGGATATTGTTTTCCCTGCTGAGTAGTGGGAGTCACTTTAAAATCCTCCGACACCTGAGCCGAACAGATTCCGCTTGTCAATGCAGCCATTGCAAAAACAGCTAATGATTTGTATTTCATATTTATATATTTTTTAAGTGTTATTATTATTTGAAAAGTAATGGAGCTAGTTCGCGCAAGCTGCGACGCCAGGTAAGAAACTCATGAGCTGTATTTTCAGAAACGTACGAAACGGCTTTAATACCTGCAGCATTCAAATCGGCAACAGCATTTTTTACGCCATCAGGATTTTCGCGACTACCGCAGCTGATAAAAATTAGTTTTGGATTTGCTTTACCCTTGATTTCTTCCGGTTTATAAGTGCCACCGCTTAACAATGCGTAGTACGAGAAAACATCCGGACGAGCCAGTGTGATGGTCTGAGTTTCCATACCTCCCATCGAAAGTCCGGCCATAGCGCGGTTCGATTGATTGGCAAGTGTGCGGAAATTCACATCAACATATGGGATAAGTTCTTCGATAAGAACAGTCTGGAATGGTTTAATATCAAAACTTCTGATTTTTCCGAATTTTACCTCATTGGTCATGCCATAGGTCATAACAATAATAAAAGGTTTAATTTTACCATCGGCAATCATGTTATCCATAATCAAATTAGCATGTCCCTGATTGCTCCAGGCTGTTTCATCTTCACCCCAACCATGTTGCAGATACAGCACCGGATAGCGTTTTTTAGTATCTTTACCATATCCGGGAGGAGTATAAATAAATGCCCTGCGCGAAGTATCTGTACTTTTTGAAGGAAACAAAACCTGCTGAACATTTCCGTGAGGAACATCTTTCAGCGCATAAAAATCTTTGTCGTGAGCCGGAATCTCAATACCGCTTTCCCAACGTACAGATCCGTAAAAATTCAATGCGCCCGGATCATTAAACACACCACCGTCAATTGTGAGGTGATAATAATGGAAACCTTCATCCATTGGACCTGCGGTTGTTCCCATCCATGAGCCATCATCTGTTTTTGTAAGAGGAGTTCCACCTTTTGCGCCACCAAGTCCAAGACTTACAACAACGTTCTGAGCCTGCGGAGCTGCGACACGGAATCGGGCATAACCCTGTGAATTTACTTGCGGATATTCCTGACCCGGTTGATTTACGGTAGAAGGCTTAAAATCTTCTACAATTGGAGTCTGATTGGTCTGTGCTATACAGACCTGGCCCATAAAAAGGGTCATAAATAAAAGTGCTAAATACTTGTTTTTCATTTTTTGTGATTTTTAAAATGTTGATGTAGTAGTTTTTACTTGATAATACTTGGAATTTAATCTTTTTATTGTTTGATTTTCAGTTCGACAGAATCAATATTCTACCGTTTGCTCCGTCCATGTGGGTTGACCGATGTAAAACCGACCGTTTTTGTAATGAACAGGCTCGATGCCCATTTGGGGGGTTAGCTCCCAAGACTCAAAGGTTTGACAATATGGATAAGGCCGTTTTTCGAACATCATGTAATGACATGAACTCCACAGCTTACCATCAGGTCCAATGAAAAGTGCATTGTGACCGGTTTCGGAATAAGGATCTTGTGTATCCTGAAACTTGAGGTGGTCGTACTTGCCTTCGATAGCCAACTCGGGTCGATAGCCTTTTTTACGGGTACCAAAAATGGTCTCGCGCGATACCAGCTCCCAGGGGCCAAGCGGGTTCTTCGACTTTAAAAGCCCAACTTCGTATCCGCGTGTCCAGGTAGAAAAGAACATAAAATAATATCCGTCTCTTTTTATCACAAAGGGTCCTTCGATGCCACCCACCATCCACTCGGGATAGCCGGGCTCTTTTTTGTCGAGAAATTTTTGGATCGGTGTGGTCAATTTTCCACTTTCTAAATCAATTTTAGCCTGAAACAGTCCATTACCACTACAATAAAAATAAACCTGACCATCTTCATCCTCAAATATTGTAGCATCGTTGTTGTACTGCGGAGTAAGAGGTCCATTCACCAATTTGAATGGTCCTGTCACTTTGTCGGACGAGAAGAGCCAAACGCTGTGCGTCTTCATTCCTTTTGGGTCTTCGGCTGTCACTTTTCCACTGTTGACAGTAAGCCAGTATTTTCCTTTGATAAAATGGATTTCGGGTGCCCAAAACCTGCCATTGTAGGGACAATCGGCGGGAAGTTTGCTGGCATCTATCAACCACGAATGCTGCTTCCAATGGAGCATGTCGTCTGATTCCAACAAACGAACACCCGGATTGGGGCCAGTCCACACAGGATTTGATGTTCCTGTACAATACCACTTTGTACCCACTTTTAGGATGCAATGGTCGCGCATTGAAATGGACGAGTCCCTTGTAATTGGGTTGGTATAACGAAACATACGAGATGTTTCAGTAGTCTTGACATCTTGAGAAAAAACGCTTGTTGCTAACCCAAGCATTCCCAAAAGAACGATCAGTTTAAATCTCTTCATCTTTGTTGAATGTATTTACGAGTGTAGGACTTCCCTATTCCTAAGCCAATCCTTTTAATTTAAAAAAATAGTCTCAGGGAATCTTCTTTTTATCCACTTTCCATACCGGATTTTGAGACAATCCGCAAGGATTTCCTATAAAAAATTTACCGGCTTCGTTGTCGCCTTTCAGTTGCCATTTGAACCAGGCAGTTGCCACTTTGGCAAACTCGCCACCGTGAGGTTGTCCATAAGTTCCTCCATGGCCAACATTCATATTTGCTACGAAAACCGGAACGTGATTAATTTTAGAATAATCGTCCATGCCATTTTCATATGCAATATCCTTTTCACCACCTAAAATATATAAAGTAGGTGTGTGCAACTTTAAAAGATCATCTTTTTTCAGGTTAGGCATTCCGGGAAATCCACTACCGGGATTGATAAAAATACCACTGTTACAAACAACAGTTGTCGTTACCCGAGTATCAGGAGCAGTTTCGAGCGTTTGTAAACCACCACACGACATACCACTTACTGCAATTCTTGATACATCTATTTTATTGAATAACGGACTGTTTTTATCGCTATTCTGAGCAATTGCCCAGTTGATGGCATCGGTCATTTGCGAAGAAGTTGATTTTCCTCCACCCTTTTCGCCTTCCTGCGGCATAGGGCCAATGGCAATAACCAAAAAACCATGCGAAGCCACTTCCGACAGAAAATTCACATGTTCCCAGGGAGAATTAGCACAAGCACCATTACCCCAGGCTATAATGGGTAGTTTATTCTGCTTGCCAAATGCACTCAAATCTTTGGGGCGAAAAATGGTGTGCGTCGGCAAACTATTGTCAGTGGACATAATGGCGCTGTAAGATCCGGTACCACCGTCTTCAACAGTTCTTACCGTGGGCTGTTGCGCATACATTGCACCGTAACACACGCATATTGCAAAAATCAGTACTAAAAATTTATTCCTTCTCATAAGTATCTTGATTAATAATTAAATATTCACGGTCAACGACCTTTTCCAAATCATACTACAATATAAGAATCCCGATGACTCAAAACTCTTATCTACCTAAAGTACAGCCCGAAGCAGGACATTAGCACTTTTGTTGTTTCAACACACAACAAATACGCCTATTTCAATAGTTTCGTTACATTTCTCCGTTCACAACTCGAAACGATATAAACTCCTTTTTTCAATTCATAGAAGGAGTCCGACATTTTCTTCTTAGAACATATCAGACTTCCATCCACAGCGTAAACATTAACAAGCTCGTCAGAAGAAATGGAAGTGTTATGAATTGTTTCGACCTCTGTCATATTATCAATGGAAGAGTAAACCCCAAGATTTGTTACCACATGCTCAACATTACCTGCAGGTAATATCAAACGCAGTTGATATTCACCGTAGCTTGTTGTTGTCAAATCAAAAGATGCCTGCGTAAAGTTCTTAGCCACATTATTTTGTATACTATTCACAGGCAGAACAGCAAAACTGTGAGTATCTGAACTATTATTCCTGTTTGTTAATTGCATTGTAAGAGTTTTTCCAACACTTGCTGCAGTAGATGCAATTACATTAAACTTGATTTTATAACGACCCGGCTGAAGCTGTAAGGTGCGTTGTTTATCGAGACCATAAGCCAAATATCCGGTTGTGCTCCCGGACTGTAGCAGAAATCCGCTTTGATAATCACTTCCGCCACCGAGGGTGATAATACGTGGTCCGCTGCTTACGATGGTCTGACTACCACTGACACTTTTACTGTCCACTACAGTTGTCCAGCCTACAGGTACAATGCCTTCTTTCTGCATCTGAAAATTTGGATTCCACTTCAATGTTGTGTCACAGGCATCGTTAAGGGTGTATTGTTTTACAAAATTCCATATTTCATCGCTCGGATTGAATGTATTCGTAATAGTGTACTCATGCCCCTTGCCGTCAAGTGCATAGTAAATATACTGAAAACCATTGTTGGCCGCCTGATATACACTCTTTGTGTAAACCCCTGACTTAGTAGTGACTATCGGAACAGGATTACAGCCATTCCGCATCACCCAATTTTCGACAACAATAGGCACGGAGTCAACCTTAACAAAACCATCCTCTTTGCCATGAATGTGCATAAACGGAACCGGACGGCTACCGGTATAATACCGATGGTATTCATTTAACGGATACCCACTTACCGATCCGAATGCAGCGAATGTGTTAGCTGCAACATTTGCCACATGATACGACTCCATTCCACCTATTGAGAATCCGGATAAATAAACACGCGATTTGTTTATTTTGTAGCTATTGTACATGGTATTAATTATAGCCTTAAAAAAAGTAATATCGTCATCTGTCGCCCCACTTACATCCCAGCCTGTATTTCCACCTCCTCCAAGAATTGCCTGTGGCAAACCATCGGGGTAAACAACAATAAAACGAGCCGTATCAGCTATGGCTTCAAACTTTGCACCTTGCTGCTGTCCTGCCCCATTCCCCCACCGACCGTGGAGAGATATCATTAACGGGCTATTTACTTCAATATTAGCGGGAACATGAACAACCATTGTACGAGTGCTACCCGCTACATTTATCGTCATTGTGCCGTCGAAAACCGGATTTGCAGCATTTGCGGAATGAATGCTTACAGACATTACAAACACCAATATTACTTTTACTAGAAAACTCTTTGCGTATTTCATTATACATTTTATAAATAGTGAATTTCACTATATTCATTTGACATTTATTCTTTTTTTATTTCGCAAAGTTTAAATTTATCTCTCTCACAATTTGCATTTTAATTTTAATTTGCAAGATGATTTATATCAACACAGCAGCTTTTAGAGGTTAGAAACTATCATAATTAGTCAAAACGTACCCAGTCAATTTCAACAGCCTTATTTCCTGCATTCGAAAGTATTATGTTCTGAACGCCAGTTTTCAGTCCCTTTACTTTTACCCTGACAGTTCGCCAACCGGTACCGGCTGGTAGCTTTATTTTTGTTACAACTTTCAATTGCAGTTGATTCAAACTCAAGCCTACTATTCCACCATTTTTTGCAAAGTATTTTATTTCCATCCATTTATAATTTTCAGCACCAAAATCAACACTGTTGTATTGAGCCCAGCTGTTTATTTCTGTAAAAATGGTTTTCCAACCATCAAAATAGTTCAGCGTATCGTTATATGCAATCGTTGCTCCTTTATCGCTGATAAGGCTGTATCGGTCTAGCTGAATTTTATCAGTGGCTTTTGTCATTCCCACTCCGCGTAAAGTAGGTTTCACCTTCTGAATAGTTCCGTCGGTATTAAAAAACAAGCTGTCGATGCGAACCGAACGGTTTTTGTCGAACTTGGGCGACCAGTCATTTTGATGATAGAATAAATACCATTGATTTTTGAAATTTACAAACGAATGATGGTTTGTCCAACAACCGTTGGGGGCTTCGTCCATAACTACTCCTGCCATTTTGAAAGGTCCTAATGGATTGTCTCCCATAGCATATTCCAGTCGTTCTATTTTATTTTCAACATGTGGAAATGTAAGGTAATAATTCCCATTTCGTTCAAAAAGAAACGGACCTTCTTTCAATCCTTTTGCCGGTAAATTTTGAAAAATAACAGGTTCAGAATCGAGTTCGGTCATATTTTCCTTTAGTTTTGCTCCGTAAATATTTCCCTGCGACCAATAAAGATAGGCCTGACCATCCTTATCAATAAACACATTAGGATCAATGCCTTTTACATTTTTTATTGGTTCATCCTGCGGAATATACGGACCTTCGGGTTTATCGGCAATAGCCACCCCAATACCAAAACCTTTTCGGCCATTAGCGTCTACCTGATTGGAATTGGCCGGAAAATAAAAATAGTATTTTCCATTGCGCTCTACACAGTCGGGTGCCCACATACTGTACGAAGTGGAATCGACCCATTTTACTTTGTTTTGGCTCACAATAACACCATGATCTGTCCAATCGGTCAGATTTTCGGACGAAAAAACATGATAATCGGCCATGCAAAACCAATCTTTACGCAGATTTTTTCCTTCGGGTGTTTTTATATCGTGCGAAGGATAAAGATATACTTTTCCGTTAAAAACCCGTGCCGTTGGATCGGCAGTGTACTGATTGTGGATAATAGGATTTTGGGCAAATACACTCAAACCAATTGCTGAAAGAAGTGTATAAATCGCGAATAAAACTCTGATTTTCATAATATTATTTTTATAGTAATAATTTTAAATTTCACTCACTAAATCATTTACGGCATTTGCCAGAAAAACATACCATGCGCCACCATCGATAATGCATTCGTTTTCGCCCCAGAAAAATGGCCAGTCGTCTTTGTTTTCGAGGTAATCAGGTTTCAGGAGAATAAGACCCGGAACAACTCCACCCGGGATAGCCGTAAAATCGCCACGGTTATTGCCGTAAGCCACTTTTTTTGATTCGGTACCTACTGAACTGACAAACGATAAATTGGAATAGGGATGACATCCTAAAACATAATTTAATCCTCTGAAAACGGATTCTTTATCAATAATGTCCGGAAATGCTTTGTGTACAAAATAATTGGTTATTGACCAGTTAATAGCTTGCGAGCTTCCGCCCCAACCTGAAGTAATCACCGGCACACCATAAGGATTGTTTTTAATAATGCTATCAGTTATTTCCTTGTATTTCAACGCATAAGTTTTTATTCTCGATTTATAAGCTTCATCAAGATATGGAATTGCCATCAGCGCCTGATTAAAACTGCTACGCCCTCCGAAAGAGGCGAAGAATCCCGAACTCCAGCCTGTTCCATTCGTCATTCTCTCAAGAATCGGCCAGATATTTTCAAGGTATCTATCTGCATATTTTTTATCTTTGGTAGTAATATACAATTGCAAAACCGCAAGCACATCGCTACCTCTTCCAAACATAGCTTCAAAAGAATTTTCACTGGTGTTTTTAGCACGCTCGTCCGCTTCGTTGACGAGCCTTATCGCACTAGCCAAACTTCTGTTGGCCAAATCGTCGTTATAAGCTCTGAGTGCTCTGCTTGCCGCTGCTAAAGTGGCGGCCGTTTGATAATCGAGCATCGAACTGCGGTTGGTAAAAGCCCAACGATCGTCCAAAGTGCCACTAGAAATGCCATCCGACTCATAAGGTTTCAGATTGGGATTGTATGGTAGATTATCCGTTTCGGTAACCGCATCGCCAATATGATGATATTGATGTAATTTTGGAACAATGATTCCACGAACCGGATGTCCGATATTTTCACATTGTGCAACCAGATTCAACGTTCCATGCTCAATTTGCTGGAGCAAATCGGGTTTGCCATCCGGACGATGCATATCAACATAGCGGTTTTTCTGATCGATAAACGTTTGATCACGCGACACTTTAAACTGCTCCCATGTTTCTACGAAACTGGAAACCACACTATTGTGTGACCCTGTCTGAATGTCGAAATCACCGGCATCGAACCAACCGCCAACCGCCATTCCGGGAATTCGCTCTAAAGATTTGTATTTGGTATCGGTTGTTGCCCCTTGCTCGTATCCATCAAAATGTGTGGTATTAACCGGTGCCTGCAGGCAATCGTCGAGATATGGGGCTCCATGCCACACGCGATAAGCCTCATTAACAGCCATATGATCCATTTGTACAGGAAACCAAACATCCATAGTTGGATGCCATATATCTTTATAAACATCAGGCGAAATAGCAAAAGTATTGGTTTTCTGATTTCCGTAAGCAATGTAATAAATTCCTTGTTTTTTTATTTTGCTGAAATTAAATTTCGCGTAATTGTATCTCAGAAATTGTCCCCAAAGTTGAACATTTTCTTTCAATACCTCAGTCGATTTTCCATCGGCAGAAACCTCAAACAACGACGCAGTTTTCAACACTTTATCGCTTTTATCCAACTCTATTACCGCCACTTTATCCTGATGGGGAACATACCCAACCTGCGAAAAGGCAATAACCGGATTCCGTTTCCAGTTTAGCTGTCCGTTAGGTTCCAGTATCCACGTCAATACTTTTCCGGTTTTGTTGGCAGGCAGAAGGCTTCGAACAACAAACCAACCATTCTGTGCCAGGTTGCGACCATCCAGCAGCATTAGGTCGGCATCCGCAGACTGAATTTTCACCCGGCGTTCGGGATCTTCGGGTGCCAGAATAATTGTTTTTCCGGTAGCCAAAGGTTTTGGAACAATAAATTCATTTTTTCCTCTATCATCAAATGTATTATGTCCGCTAAACTGAGGTACTTTTCGTTCGAAAGCTTCAATTGTTGTATTTCCTGCGGGATATTTTGGAAAATAGTAAGGGCTACTATCCATAAAATATGATTTGCCAAAGTAGGCAGTAGGGAGAAATTCAAGGTTAAACCCGGCTTTACCTTCGAGTTCTTTGGGAATGGGTTTATCTAAAAATAATTCGATTTGAACTCCTTCCGCCAATGACTTAACACTTATTCTAAAGTTGAAATCAAACTCTTTATACGTCATTTCGAGGTTCACAACACCTGCAACTTTATCAACAGTGCGACTAACAACTATCGGGATAAGATCCCATTGTTCGGGTGTATGCTGAAGTCTGACTGCGCCTCCGGTAGCCGTGCGAACGCCGTGATGAATAATTTCTATACCCGCCGTTTTTTCATCAAAAAACATTCCGGCATATTGATTATTATATACAAAAATATTTACACCCAGTTTTTCGAAATACTCTTTTTCATTGATTTGCAGCTTTTGAGAAAAGCTTATATTTGTAACCAATAATAAACAAAATACTGAAAGATATTTAGGGCTAAACTGTTTAAAGAACATTCTCTTACAGTTACATTTGTGATTTTTTCGGGTATTTTGCATTGTTTCAGATTGTATTGATTTTTGTGGTCATATAAAAAAACCGTATCATTTTCTTATATGCAATTATTTGATTCCTTTATTTATTCAAATTCATCTCAACCATCTCAACATCGGGGAAATTCCAATTTATCGGGTTTCCTCGTAAAATTTCAATCTCATCCCTTAATAATAGTAGTGAAGCCGTCATTTTTCAGGTTATTGGAAATGACAACTTCACTCTGTTTTTTTGAAAAAATCACTGTCATAACAAATAATCATCAGCATCAACAAAAAAATGGAACACTGAATAGTATTGTTTTCGTAAAAAAACACTCCGGATCTTAAAATTCAATCCGGAATATTTTTTTGCTGGTGATGTTTATTTATTTGAAATTTTATCTTCTATATGGAAATAATCAAAATCGGCATATCCACCCGGATTTTTGGAAGAATAATTATATAGTCCGAAACGATACCCCATAAAATGTTCCATCAATGTGTATTCCATTTTTAGTGGACCGCCGATAAGATTCCACGTTTTTCCATCGAGGCTATAGAAGAAATTAGCTACATCAATTTTATTGCGGAAATCACATTCAATTCGGAGGTAAATTTTGTTTTGAGACAGCGGAATACTTTGTAATTCTATAGGTTTATCGGTTTTATTGCTCACCATATAAACATATTTGGCTCCGTTTTGCACTTTTACACCAACTACACCAAATTTACGTTGAAAAGTACATAATCCTGCAAAATCTCCATCTTTTAATTTTGAAGCATCAAGTAAAGTTATTCCGGCACAAGTAGGGCCAAAAGTACGCTGAGTCAATGTATTTCTCGATTTAAGGAAAAGAGAATCAATTCTTCCGGTTTTGAGACGTAAAAAACCTTTACGTTCGGTTACCGACCATAGTTTATTATCCGGATTATGATTCCATTGCCATACCAATGGCAGCGCGGGTTCCCCTTTTTTGCGTGTAAATTCGTCATTGTTGACAATGCCCGGAATTAGACCTTTGCTGGCAGGCAAATCGAGCGTATCAGGAACTTTACCATTCACACCAAGTACCGGCCAACCATCAACCCATTTCATGGGTACCAAATAGGGAATACGGCCTACCGATCCATGATCCTGAAACATATAAGCAAACCATTTGCCGTCGGGAGTATCGACAATACCACCCTGAGCAACTCCTTTATCTTGTAATACAATCTTTCCTTCCCAAGGACCCATAAGGTTGTCGGCACGATTCACCACCACTGTACGCATCACTCCGCGAGGCCAGGAGATATTGAAGAGATAGTATTTACCATTATGTTTGAACAGTTGGGATCCTTCAGCTTTCAACATGTTTGGTTCGGTCACAGCACTGGCATTTTCAATTAAAACCTGATTTACTCCTCCCTCTTTTACACCGGTTAAATCATCATTCAATTCAACAATTTGAAGCCGACCATTACCGGTAATCAAATATGCCCGGTCATTGTCAAAAAACAAAGTACAGTCATGGTATCCCGGCTTAAACTCGTTCATTTTCCATTGACCTTTTTCAATATCGTTGGTTCTGAAAATATAGGTTTTGTCTGTTGTTTGAGCATAAGTTGCGATGTAATAGGTTCCATTGTGATAGCGCAAACTACTTGCCCAGGAACCTTTTCCGTAGTTGCTTTTCCCATTGATAAGGCTCAATGCATCATCATCGCCCAGTTTCTCGTAAGCATAATTCAGCATTTGCCAGTTTACCAAATCCTTTGACTTCATAACAGGTACACCCGGACACATGTGCATAGTGGTACTTGCCATGTAATACGTGTCGCCAACACGAATCATCGACATATCAGGTACATCTGAGAAAATAATCGGATTTTGAGCTTTTTTACCTTGTGCAAAAAGAGCTGTTGCCATTGCAAAAAATAAAATGGAAAAAAAAATATTCCTTTTCATCATGTTTTTATCAGTATTAATTAATTATTTAAATTTTATTCAATTACTCATTTACGTATTCAAGAACCATATTTCTCGTTTTGTAACCTTGACTGCAGATATTTGACTATTATTTATTAATTTTATTTGATATTAAAATTTTCGATTTTCCCACGATATATAGCCCGTTTGGAAGTTCCCTTATTGCCTGTTCTCTTTTTATTTGCGAACGTATTTTGATCCCCATTATCGTAAAGACATCTACAATTTCATCGGGCGAATTATCGTAAGATACTTCCTTGCTGTCAGTAGGTTGATCATAAGTTGCAGAATTTGTCAGGAATACGTTTTCAATCACAATTGGTTGATTACCTGATGACCAAAATCCGATAATATATATGTGACTGGGGTTCAGCTTAGTGGTTGTTCCTTTCCTATACATGTTAGCTAAGTCTACAACAACCTGGCGGTTATTTCCAAAATCATATTCTGCAGCTGTTGACCAGTAAGAATTTTCATCAAAAAGACGGAACGAAACACTACTTGTATTATCAGCACCTAGTTTAGCTACCAAATACTTATAATTTGACACATTCAGACCATTACTGTAACTCCAACCACCAAAGCCCCATGGACCGGTAACCAATGTCTTCGTTGCCTGATCAAATGTTCCGGTAGTCCAGATAGATGGATTAAAAATACCTTTGACTAATGGAAATGAAGAAGATGTAATGTGTAAATCAACTGATTTTAGAGCACCCAATGCAGCTTTATAACTTACAGTCACCGTAGCTGTTCCATCGGCTTTAGCAATAATTTGACCATTTACGATCTTTACAATATCCGGATTGGGGTTGGTATAAGTGGCTCCAATGCTTATATCTTCGGTGTGACCATCGGCATATAAAGCCTTAACCGATAAACTGGCGGTGCTACCTGTCAATAACGTAATATCCTTATTTTCGATTACCAGATCAGTAAGAGTTAATGCATCAGCACTATAGCCGACAAACGAACTATCGAAATATTTATCCTGCGTAAAATCAGCATCTGTTGAGAACCAGTCAATATCCACGTATCCGCCTGTTTGTATTGTTGGAAAATTGAAAAGGCAGAACTTATTTCCTGTAAATACCGATAGGTCAAAACTCATGTTTAAATCCGTACTGAATTTGGTGTAAGTTATGTTGTCATTACTATAGTAAAAACCGGTGGTACTAGTAGTGGAATTAGCTATGGCTCTAAGATAGATTACAGTATCCGCAACTGCTTGTCCGATTTCCTGAACTTTGTTATTTTCCACAATCAGTTTTTTCTGACCATTTATTACCTTTATCCCAATATATGCGTATGGATTTTGAAAAACAGCTAAACCAGCCACATCTCCTTCCAGCATATTCTTGATATTCATCTTCACTGTTCCATACGAACGAGTTAAATCCTTTGGATAGGCAAATATTCTTTGTGTGAGTGTGTTTTTTGCTTTAGGAAGGCTATCAACAACACTTACGGTTTTCAATCTAAGGTAATCAGGATGTTCAGTCAACGACCACTTTGAATTATCGGGATTATGATTCCAACTCCATTGCATGCCTAATGCGTAATTTCTAAAGTTGTCGTTCGTTGGCAATACAGTTATGGGGCATTCCTTTCCAACATTTGGTTTTTTATTGGTTACTACCGCTGTACCGTTCACACCAATTACCGGCCAATTGTCAACCCAGCTAACAGGCTGTAAATTAGGGAAACGACCCAAAGCACCCTTGTCGGCGAACAATATCGTCCACCACTCGCCCGATTGTGTTTGTATTAAAGCCCCCTGATGAATGCGGTTACTATTAAATACTTCCTTTTCATCATAAGGTCCAAAAATAGATGTAGAGCGATAAATAACCTGCGTTGCGTAATACCCTCCTGTTGTGGCGTAGATATAATAATATCCATTAATTTTGTAGAGATGACTTCCTTCGGTAGCAGAATTATTTATACCCGCCGCAATAGTACCAAATGTTATAGCCTGATCTTTGACTACATTAAAGTTGGCATCCAGTTCAGCAATATGTAAGTTATTGATACCATAAACAATATATATCTTTCCGTTATCGTCGAAAAATAAACCGGCATCATAGAAGGAAGTCGATAGTTTTTTCTTGGTCCATGTTCCTGCGGGGTCGGTGGCTGTGAGCATATAACTTCCTTCATTCAATGTATTAAAATGAAGATAGAAAGTGCCATTATTATATTTCAGACTACTGGCCCACTGGCCGCGGCCATAACGATTACAGCCATCCAGATTATAACAGTCGGTTGACTCAATTTTTTCAAGTGGATTACTGCAATATTCCCAATTGACCAAATCATATGATTTAAGAATAGTAGCTCCGGGGAATGTATACATGGTTGTACTAACCATATAATAAACATTACCCACACGGATTACATCCGGATCTGGGAAATCGGCAGATATTAACGGATTGGTATAAGTTCCATCTCCATTATCGCTATGCGACTGATTCACAAAATCAGGTCGACTAAAATTTGTTTTCGAATATTCTTTAAACCATGTATAGCATGCATTTGGACATGCTTCGGGATTATTGTTAAAAGCAATTCCACCTGTTGGGTCACCTTTATCAATTAAACCTTCTGGAACAAGCAAATTCCAGCTTACATTACCCGATTCGTCCATTATTCGTTTGAAATTATACCCAAACCCAGGATTACTAGCAGTGCCGGTTGTGCCGGTACCCCACGTTCCCATGTTATAAGCTTTACCGTTTGCATCTGTACCTACTTGTGGCGACCAGTCAACTTCAGTTATGGCAATTGGTGCAAAATCGGCCACCGGCTTCACGTTTTCGTTCCAACCACTCTTGAAAGCATTGTAATCGGGACCCCCGTTCAAAAATCCGGGATAGATATGGACGGCATAGCCAATATTTTTTCCGTCAATAGGATTGATTGCATAACCTTTGTATTGAGATTGATACCCAGAGCCCGGTATCCAAAGTATATTCTCAGCTCCATTGGCGCGTATTGCATCGACTATGGGTTGAAAGAACAGTTTAAGCTGATCAAAATGCCCTTGCGTATTGCTTCCATAAGTGCCGTTTGGTAACATTATTTGTACCGGTTCATTTGCTAATTCGAACATCACGTTATCGGCATTTTTCAAATCCGGATGGTTTGATAAATAGCCCCATACCTTTAATAGATATTTATTATAATTATCATTTACAGCTATTTTTTCGGGACACACTCCGGGAGGACGAAGAATTACATACATTCCTCGGGATTTAGCATGCTTAATCATGGGAACGATTACATTGCCGACGGCAGTTTTAAATCTTTCATAGTCAAAAGCAGAAATATCATTTTCGCCGGTGGTTTGCATGCCCGGGGTATTTGACCAATATGGATCAACATGCAGTCTTATATAATTCAAATACCATCCAACTGAAGTATCTGTGAGTCTATCCATTACAGAGTTATTATAGCTTAAACAACCAGCCACATCATAATTATTCCAACGCCAATTTCCTGATCCTCCGCCATTAAACCATGGGCTGGGAGTCATTGCTACTCCATGTAAATTTACGGTATTCCCGTGAACATCTTTCAGATAACGACCATCGACATGTAACTTTGAAGTAGCTCCTCCAACCCACGCTTTTGCACTTAAAGCAAATACTAACATAAAAATAGTTATGGCTACTTTTAGTTGATTCATTTTCATATAATATTTAAAGTTTTAATTTTTAGTAACAACTCAATTTAAACAGCTCATTCCACTGACAAATATCAGTGGAAGTGATAAAAATGGACAACATTCAACTGTAGTCTGATTAAAGTCTAAATTTGTAAGTCCATTCGGCTTAGAAGCTTTATTGAACAATTTTGTATTTAAAGAAATCCACATCCACATATCCACCAAGAGACTTGGTAGCGTAGTTGAATATGGCAAACTTGCTTCCCATAAACATCCTTCTGTAATCAAATATCATTTTGTATTCACCACCAATAGCTGTCCAGGTCTTATTATCAAGGCTATAGTAAAACCTTGCCAAATCTTTATTGAGATTAAAATCTCCGTCGAGGCGCAAATACACCACATTTTGTGTCAACGCAACCCGTGCCTTCTCGTCCACGCTAACGTTTTTGATTGCCTTGGTAGCGTTATCTAATACCACAGAATTATTGGCCATGGTAAGATATTTTTGGTTACCAACCATTACAACTGACAAAACACCGGCATCTCCGTTAAATGCACTTAGTCCGGCAACATCACCATCTTTCATACTGGAAATATCCAACGAAACTACGCCACTACATTTAGGTCCTTGCATCCGCTGTGTTATGCTATTGGGAGCTGCAAAAATATTATCGACAACACGACCGGTTTTCAATCTAAGAAAGCCCTTGCGCTCAGTCAACGACCAGGCATTACTCACCGGATTGTGATTCCACTGCCAATTTAATTTCAATTTAGTCCCCGAAAAATCATCGCTTTCAACCAGCCTTTTTCCTGTATCGTAAGGTTTAAGCGCTGAAGTCCAGTTCAAGGGCACTTTTCCATTCTCGTCACCCAGCATAGGCCATCCGTCCACCCAACGACAAGGCATCAAAAGCGGAGTACGCCCTACCCCATTTCGATCCTGAAAAATCAATCCATACCAGTTTCCATTGATGTCATCAACAATACAACCTTGTCCGCAAAATGAAAAGTCCGCAAATTTATCTTCAAGAATCACCTTCTTTTCGTAAGGACCAGTAATGTTGTCAGCGCGGTAACAAACTTGTCGGCGCGGTTTATTTCTTGGCCACGAAATCATGAGCAGATAATATTTGCCGTTATATTTAACCACCTGACTTCCTTCAAGCAGTCCGTTTTCGTCGGAATCGCGTTCGAAAACACGCGTATCCACTCCACCCGGTTTTACATCCGTAAGATCGCTCTTCAGCTCTTTTAAAGAACCGGTTCCAGAAAACACATATACTCTTCCATCATCGTCGAAAAAGAGAGATGCATCGTGAAAATGTTGAGTACGGCTAACCAGTTCCCATTTACCTGCGGGATTTGTAGTGGTGTAAATATAAGATCTAAATGGCTGATCGTTAGGAGAGAATAAAACATAATATTTACCATTGCGATAACGAATAGATGAAGCCCACTGCCCGCGGCCATATACCGTTCCATCAATTAAATTATACTTGGAGTTATCAGTAAGGCTATCAAACACGTAACTTGCCATTTCCCAATGTACCAAGTCTTTGGAGTGCATTACCGGTGCGCCCGGCATCAGATGCATGGTGGTACTAATCAAATAATAATCGCTGCCGGTTCTTGTTATCGACATGTCAGGCACATCGGCCCACATCACAGGGTTAGTAAACGAGGTTTGAACTTGTTTCTTTGCTACCGTTTTTTTAGTCGCTTTGTTCTTTTGCGCTTCAACGACACCATTTCCAATAAAGGCAATGGCTAACAGAAGCAGGATGGATTTTTTTTTCATTCTTTGTAGTAAAGATATTTTCCTAAGGATATTAAACTGTCTCAATAACTACGTTTAATATCCTTAGAAACACTTGGAAATAATTTGAAATTTGAGAGGACTAATTGACAAGATTGTCAAAAGACATTTACAATGTGGCTGGTTTAATAATCTGATATTTACCGCTTAAATGCATCAAGCTGAATAAGTATAATAATCCGTCGTAATAAGGGTCGAAATACCCATCTTCGTAGGGCTCAAGTTTGGCATTCCACAATGCATGTACAAACTCCATTTTTTTATCATTTTTATTCATGAAAGTAGCTGTTGCAGTGGTTGCAACCAAGCCTAATGAATGTCTCAATTTGGGAGTATCGCCGGCTTTGAGGATAAAGTCCGGTCGGGAACCATCTAATTTAAATTGATCTTCGTATGTGTCAATTCCCTTCGATTTGAAAAATACGTGAATGCGTTTAGCATACTCTTCTTGCCAACTTTTATCTTTTCCATACCAACAATAATCCATGGCAATATTCATTGGTACGCGCCAGGAATCGTAACGAAATGCTGCAGGCATCCAGCGGGTAGAGTGTGGTTTTCCACTAAACTCGGTATAATCGGCGTTTAGCCCTGTTACCGGGTCACAGGCTCTGTGAAGAAAGACTCTTGAAGTATCGGCACAATCACGATAAAACTGCTCATGACCGTCCTTTGCATATTCCGCCCATATTTCCAAAAATGCAGGCAAATGATACGACGGATCAGTCCACTTATAGCTATTTCCTTCGGGAACAAATGTTATTTGTTTGTGCTCAACGTTAAACAGATTGTAAATATTACCTGTTCCATCTTTTTTCCACATGGCGTCCAAAATTCTCCTTGCCTCGCCATAATAGTTAATACCGGTATTATTTCCCCACTTATTTGAAGCAAATAAAAGACTGGTAACGTAATACAATTCTCCATCCGAAGCAGAACCTTCGGAATTACGCTTCATAGTGGCGGGATTGAAACTCCATGCAAAATACCCTTCGCGTGGTCCTTCCTGATGTTGCAAATATCGTTTAGACCATCTCCAAATTTTGTCAAACACGGCCTTTTTATCGAGCTGAACAGCCACCATCATGCCATACGATAAACCTTCTGTACGAGCATCATGATTTTTTACGTCAGAAACATATCCCATTGAATCACCTACCTCGAAATAGATTCGATTCTTGCCCTCGAAAAGATCGGTGTAGGCTTTCTCTACTTTTTTATCTATTTCTGTTGACGAATAACCCGCTTCAAGAAACAGGTTGCGATAGGTTCCGCTATAAAACGCAGCTTTACCTGATTTTTTTTTAGGGGTCTTTCTATTATTTGCAGCCTCCACGTTGAGGTTCAGCAATAACAATAGCAATAGACTTAATTTGAAATAAGAACTCATTACTCGGATGATTTAAGGTGATTTTACATTTTCGTGTTCAAAACACAACAAAAATAATTATAATATTAAAATACCAATTTTAAATTTAGACACTGTATTTCTAATATTAGATATATATTTCCATTTTCAGGTATTTATCGAAGCATTTGCTATCATGCTTCGATAAATAATTTCCAGATCTAAGGAGCTGCCAGAGCCCTCATTTACTGACATATATCAGTTCACTTTCCAGCAAAACAGACATAAGCCTTAAAATATATCGATATTCGAACCTTTTACAGCCCAAATAACCCTACACAATAAACGTAGCTTGTTATTTCTTGGCCTTCTTTGCCTTGTATCCTAATATCGAAAGCATCTGTTCAGCGTATCTTCTTCCCAATTCACGATACCCTTCGGCAGAAAAATGCAAATGATCTTTTATGCCGATACATCCGGTTGAAGGAATAATATATGAATTTGGAATAACAGTAGGCAAAGTAGCGATAATTTTATTCATGCTTGCACATGCTCCTCCCTGATCGGTGTTTACCATTTCGCCCGCTAAGAGAGGCACTTTTTTCGGATTAAGATTCAGGTCTTTCATCAAATTATCATACACTAACTTTACTTTTTTAGTCCAAAGAGTATCATTTGTATTCGATTCTCCCTGATGTAAAAGTATTCCCTTTATGACACCGGATTTCTGAGCTATTTTTGCCATTTCCACCAAGCGAGCATAAGGATTTCCATCATATTCCTTTACCATATTTTTCAGCCACGAAGGTGATGACTCTACATAGGATTGATAATTAGCTTTGTCGAATAACTCAATTTTACAACCGCCAACAGCCACATTGATAACTCCAACTTTTATTTTAGTTGGAAGATTTTCAACCATAGTTCTTCCAAAATAATCGGCAGGAGTCAAGCCTGTACCACAACGACACAAAGGCGGAACAGCTGTATACCAATTACCTTTAGACCGATCCGACTTACTGCAATCCACAGTTGATAATACTTTAAAACGGGGATTAATATTTATCGTATCCTGTGGTTCAATGCGGGCATTACCTTCCATATTCGACTGTCCCAGGCAAAGATAAATGTGAAATTTGGAGTCTTGAGAGAATGCATTTGAACCTGACAATAATATGCCACAAATAACAAAAAGAACTATTCTTATTTTCATTTTTAAAAATTTAAATAATGATTATTATAAAGATTACTATGATAATTATTTAGCCCAGGCCTCACCTTCGGGAGTACGTCGCCACTCGAAGTAACCATCCAGTACTTTGAGCGACTCGACACTTGGAACCGGACCTGTATGGGGCTTTTGCTTGAAGTACATAAGGACAGGATTTTTTTCGGAATAGACCGGCCATTCGGGCATTCCATTACCATTCGGCGTTCCGTATTTAGTAAAATTTGTCCAGTAGGTAGCCATGGCATCCGAAATTTCCAAATCGCTTTTCGTTGTTTGAGGGTTTGAAGCGTCGAGGTTATTAAAAACATAAGCCACTTCCTGACCGTGTGGAGATCCTGAATCATGCCTAGGTGAGTCTTTCGGATAATCGGAATGTTGGTCGAAATAATAGAAATATACATTCGATTTACCTGTACGTGACTGAAGGTTAGCCCACGCCCATGTTTGCCATCCGAAAGCTGCATCACGAGCCAAATCGCGGGCTGTTTTCGGAACATAATTTTCGCCGACGGGATACGCTTTTATAAGTGCATCGGCAAATTTCCCATAACGTGCTCTTACTCCTTTCTCGTAGTCAGCAGGAGTTCGGGGTGGAGAGAAACTTGCACCTTCATCGGAATTGTATCCAATTAACACCGCCACATCGTTATATTTTCGGGCTTCGTACAATTTGTACTGATTGTCGGGAATAACAACACCATCAGTTATAGGCCAACCGCCGCCCATTCCAAATCCCGAAGGAACTTTATCGGATGGTAATTTTCTTAAATCGGCTATTGAAGTCGCTCCTGCTTTTTGCACATAAGCTATCCCATCAGCTTCAGCCTGTTTCAGGGTTTTCATATTTTCGCCCGGAAAAGTGGTTGCCCGTGTAGGTCCGAATGATCCACCACTCTGCGAAACAGCTCCACGAAACAATCCTTTGGCCAATGGCGAAGCACATAACATACTCACCGAAATGCCTCCTGCCGACTCGCCAAAAATGGTTACCTTTTTGGGATCGCCACCAAAAGCGGCAATGTTTTTTTGAATCCACTTCAGACCGGCAATCTGATCGAGAATACCATAATTTCCTGAAACATGTCCAGAACTTTCGGAACTTAACTCAGGGTGAGCTAAAAATCCTAACTGACCCACACGGTAAGCGATACTTACAAGAATAACTCCCTTTTTGGCAAGTTTTTCGCCATTATATCCCGGCTCCGAAGTCGATCCGAAACTAAAACCGCCACCGTAAATCCATACAAGCACCGGCAATTTTTCTTTAGCCGACTTAGCCGGCGACCAGATATTCAGATACAAACAATCTTCACTTTTGCCAGAAGGAGGATTGCCTCCCTGCATAGGCGCAGGAGCATATTTTACGGTTTGTTTCACTCCTTTCCACTTTGCCGGAGGCTGTGGAGCACGCCATCTTAATTCTCCAACAGGTGGAGTTGCAAATGGAATGCCTTTGTAAACGGTTAACCCATTCTCAGAAATTCCCTGAACTAAACCTTCGCTGACTTTAACAGCTGAAGGTTGCTGTGCAAAACTCATTGCAGAGCAAATGGCAATGCATGCAGTGATTAAAAAAATTGGTTTTTTCATAAATAGTTATTATTGAATCGGTTTCAAAGAAGCAGCAAAACCGCCCCGTCCCAGTAATCTGACTTTTACTGTACTGGTTTTATTCACTACCACATAGCGTGTTTCAAGCTTTTTATCGTGTTCACCATCAGCTATTAATGTAAGTTTATAGTTTACATTCTCGGGCAGAAAATTGAATGTAAGCGTTTTTACTTTCGGATTTCTTTCTGCACTAATACTTCCAATGTACCAAGTATTCCCTTTATTTCGGGCAATCGTCAAATCCTTTCCCGGATAACCGTCTATTAATCTGGTATTGTCCCAGGCGTTAGGTACTTCCTTCAGGAAATTTTTAGCTGCATCGGGCAATTCGTAATATCCTTCAGGGCGATCGGCCATGTGCTGAAGGGCTGACTCAAACACGACGCTAAGTGCAAGCTCATGCCCGTAGGAAGTAATATGCGGAAATTGCGAATTGGTAAAAGTTACCGGTGTATAGTCCATTGCACCAACTACATTTCGGGTAAATGGTAAAATGGTATTGTGTTCGGGAGCAGTGGTGGTAAATTCAGGACCATTGTTGTACCACTCAGCGCCACGCACACCCTCGTAAGTCATCATATTCGGATAAGTGCGCGCCCAACCACGTGGTACAAGGCATCCATGAAAGTAAACCAGCATCTCAAACTTAGCTGCATCGTCCAGTATATCAAGATAATATTTTATCATACTTTGTTTTTCACTCTCGAAAAAATCAACTTTCACACCCGCAACACCCAGTTTTTTTAGTTTAGCAAACTCTTCCAAGCGGTTTTCGTGGGTGAGCATCCTATCTTTGGGAGTGGAAGAAACCCAGGTATGATCGCCACCGGAATTGTACCACATCAATGGCTTTACACCCAAAGAATGTATATATTTCAGCGCATCTTCCAGTTTTCCACCATTGCCCATAGCATCCCATTCCCAATCGAGTAAGGTGTAAGGCCAGCCCATCGAAGCAGCTAAATCGGCAAACTCACAAACAGTTTTGTAATCCTTCGTTCCATGATTGCTCGACCAGTAATTCCACGATACAATTCCCGGCTTTATCCAATCGGTGTTAGAAATAACAGAAGATGTACACACATCATCAATCAAGGTAGATTCCACAATATCGGCAAGTTGACCAACAATCATTACACGCCAGGGTGATTTCCATGGAAGCGTGATGGTTGGTTTTGACTCACCTTGTCCCCTCCCGTTCCACTGATCGGGGAATGTTGTTTTATACTTGTTCTTTTCGGTTGAGTTTGATAGTTTTGTTCCACAATAATTCCTATCCAAATCGGCCTCGTGTATCAAATACCAACAGGCATTATCCTGCGTATTAAACAACGCGGGATAAGCCCAGTCTTGTTGAGTACTTCCATCCTTCATCGTAGAATAAAGACCCTCATTCGCAGGATTAAATTTTTCCATCCAACGTTTTGTACTGTCAGGTATCGAATAGGTTGTCAACTCATCATTCATTACAAATGAACCTGCTTTCTCGGGAAATTCATATCGAAAAGCTACTCCATCGTTGTAGGCTCTGATAATTACATTCAATTTGGCTTTCCCGGGATTTTCGAAAGACACAACTGTTTCATTTGCCGAATTACCACATTGTGAACGTTTGCCATGTAATGCCTTATATTGTTCATTTAATAATAAAGGTTTGCTTACCTTCAAAAATTTAAGCTCTTTCGAAAAATCCTGATCGGCACGAGAAAGCCCAAGCGATATTTGCGGAATTGCTTCAGAGACTTTTCCACCATTCATATAGCTCACTTTCAAATACCATTCGCCATTATCACCATTTTTGGTGTTGTAAAGCCCAACGTTTATTTTTTTGTTTGGCGAAACAACTGTTATTTTCTGCGAAAAAGCTGTTAGTGAACAGAGAAGAATTAAGCCCAATATTATTTTTCTTTTCATTTACTTATATTTATCGTAGTTGTTTTCAAATCTTTAGCATCAGAACTATTGCCATATAAAACTTCATACTCTCCTGCTACGACATCCATTTTACCGGTCGATCTATCGAAAAACTCGAATGAGTTGTAAGGGAGCTGGATGACAGCCTGAACGGTTTTGCCGGCAGACACATCAACCCGCTGAAAGCCTTTTAGCGTTTTAAGCGGACCATCGGTGTCGTTTAGCTTACGAACATAAACCTGTACGATTTCAGTTCCATTGCGCTTGCCTTTATTTGAAACAGGAATGCTAAGTTCTACAGATTCGTTGGTTTTAATGGAAGTATTGCTGACTTTTGCAGTCCCAATCAAAAATTTAGTATAACTCAATCCAAAACCAAACGGAAATAAAGGATCGGACATGTAGCGATAGGTACGACCTTTCATTGAATATTCTTCAAAATCAGACAATTGGCTCAAACTTTTATAAAAAGTAATCGGCAATTTACCCGATGGATTATAATCGCCAAAAAGCACATCAGCTACAGCCTGACCACCCGATTCGCCACCATACCATGCCTGAAGAATGGCATCGCAGCTTTCAGTTTCGGGAACCATGGCAATGGCCGAGCCCGAACAGTTCACGAAAATCACCTTTTTACCGGCTTGTTTCAGGGCTTTTAAGCAGTTGCGTTGCACCGCCGGAAGTTCAATATCCGTACGATCACCACCTTTGAAACCCGGATACGAAACCGGCATTTCTTCACCTTCCAATTGTGTAGAAAGACCACCTACAAATACCACAATATCAGTTCCGGCAAGTTTCTTCAATAACTCTGTATAGTTTACGGCTATCTCTTTGCCAAAGTCAAACTCGATATTTGCTTGCCAATCGTTGAGCTGAGCGTAACGAATTTCAATTTTATATTTTTTTCCACTTTCCACGTTGAATGGGATTCGTGAAGGAAGCGTTCTCCAGTTATTATATTTTGCCAGAGATATACCATTGACAAATAATTCAAAATAGCCGGTAGCACCACATTTGAATACAATTTCTTCTGTTTTCGCCGGAGTAAATTCAGTTTCATATTTGCCCGAAAATCCTTCGAGACGAACACCGGTTGCAAATTCGTGTTGACCGGCAGTGGTCAATTTTATCGGATTTGTAATTTGTTGAGTGGCAACAATATCGCCGGTAAGTTCTTTATTATTCCAATAGATGGCCTTAAGCCCTTTCTTTCCATCAATAGAACATTGGGCGAAATAGCTTTCGGTTACTTTATCTTCTACCAAATCGCATCCTTTGTCATAAATTATTTTTTCGGCTGAAAGTTTGGACGCAATACCATCGAGAATTGTAATTGTTCTAACCGGTGTTCCGTTGTAATTTCCCCATAACATTGGTTTATCGTTGGCATTAGGACCAACTACTGCTATTTTTTTTGATTTAAACAAGGGGAGCGTATTGTTTTTATTCTGAAGAAGGGTCATTGACTTAAGAGCCATATCCAAAGCCAGTTTTCTATGTTCGTCGTTATTCACAATCGACAATGGAATTTTTGACCACGAAACCAACTTATCATCATCCATTTCACCCAAATCAAAACGACCCACCAAAACATTCAATAAATGTTTATTGATTTCATTCTCAGTTATTAAGCCTTTAGCAACTGCATCGGGTAAATTTTTATAAATATGGTTATCCCATTGACATTCCAAATCTGTTCCTGCCCACACACCTTTTGAAGCAGCGTGAACCGCATCCGATGAAACCTTGTGACTGGTGTAAAAATCGGATACCGCACCACAATCGGCAACAACCATGTATTTATAGCCCCATTCATCTCTTAATATTCGTTGAAGCAACTGCGTATTTCCGCAACAAGGCTCGTCATCCAAGCGTTGGTAAGCACACATCACCTGGCGCACATCGGCATCCTGAACCAGAGATTTGAAAGCAGGAAGATACGTTTCCCATAACTCGCGGGGGTCAAGATTATTTATGTTTAGAGAATGGCGACTCCATTCGGGCCCTGAGTGAACCGCAAAATGCTTGGCACAAGCCAACAGTTTTTTATATTTTGCATCAGCCGGCCCCTGAAGTCCTTTAACAACAGAAACTCCCATGCGCGATGTCAGGTAAGGATCTTCACCATAGGTTTCCTGACCGCGTCCCCAACGTGGGTCACGAAAAATATTGACATTGGGAGTCCAAACAGAAAGGCTAAGAAAGCGTTTATTTTCCTGTCCCTTTTGAGTAGCTTCGTTATATTTTGCCCGCGCTTCATCCGAAGCAGCATTGAAAATACGATACACCAAGCCATCATCGAAAGAAGCTGCCATACCAACCGGTTCGGGAAAAACTGTAACATTTGCATTATTGGCAAAGCCGTGCAAAGCTTCACTCCACCAGTTAAACTTTTTAATACCCAAGCGTGGAATGGCATCTGATATATCGCACATTAAAGCTGCCTTTTCGCTCAGGGTTAAGCGGGAAATTAAATCTTTCGCTCTTTGTTCAGATGTCAGATTTGGATTTTGATAGGGCAACTGCGCCCATAATTGTGCAGAAATCAGAAGACTTAAGACAATCAGTGATTTGATTTTCATGTATTATTGATTTTAGAATTATTTAGATGTTACAAAAATAAGAATTTATAATTTATTCATAACAAGTATTCAGCACCTAATTTTATATAATAATTTGATTTTCAGTTCGACAAGTCGAACTGAAAATCAAATGTTGGGTCTATTATTTCCTTGCATCACCCGGTTGCGCTTCGCTTATCAGGGGTTATTCTCACGAGATAGCTATCGGGATTCGCCACTTCGTGGCAAAGAACTTATATCATTAAGAATAAGTTGAATAAACTTACATTAATTTTTTATTTTCCTATTGCTTTAATTTCTACTTTCTTTCCTGAGTAAATAACTTTTCTTTTCATTGCACTCACTGTTGTTCCAAACCCTACTGATTCATTTACAAAAACGATATTAAAAATACGTTTTTGTAAGCCACCCGGGTAAATACCTTGTAGGTTACCAATCGAAAGCGTTTGTGCTTTTTCATTCCAATTGAACGGAATAATGGTATATTTCCCTTTTTCGTAATTATAATTATCGCCTTCATCTTCGTATAATTCAAATTTACCATTGGCACCTTTATAAACCCGAATTTCGAGCGTGTCTGATTTTTCGGCGCTGGACTGAATTATTTTACCCATAGGAATAATAGATCCTGCTTTTACAAAAAGAGGAATTCTATCCAGCGGAGCATCGGTTTTTACTTTTTGACCTCCTTTAAACTGTTTTCCGGTCCAGAAATCGAACCAACCGGCAGCTTTGGGTAAATACACATCCCATTGAGTCACATTCGCAGTTGTAACAGGAGCTGTCAGTATCGATTTTCCAAACATATACTGGAACCGGCTGTTAACAGCAGCTGTATCACCGTTGAAATCCATTACCAACGGACGCATAATGGTTGAACCGTTTTTCGTAACCTGCCAGGCTTCGGAATAAATGTAAGGAAGCAGTCGGTAACGAAGGTTCAGCATCTTACGCATATTATCCTCCACTTTTTGTCCGAATTTCCATGGTTCGGTTTCTGTTTGGTAGCCATGCATACGGAAAATTGGATTGAATGTTCCCCATTGATACCAACGGGTCAGCAATTCGTGGTATTTTTCGTCGGTATATTGTGAGCGTCCCGGACGGAAAAATCCGCCAATATCGGTCGTCCAGTACGGGAAACCGGTGATGGTAAAATTTAGTCCTGCAACAATCTGATTTTTAAACACATCCCACGTATAGCCTATATCCCCCGACCAATTGATGACACCATAACGTTGCTGTCCCGAGAAAGCCGAACGGGTAAGAATACAAACGCGCTTATCGGAAGAGCTTTCGCGCTGACCTTCGTACACAGCCTGACTAACCATCAATGGGTAGGTCAAGCGATAAAAATCACCGGCGCCAATATGTGTTTTCTCCCCTTTCAGTGCATCATTCTCCGGTTCAACAGCATCCATCCACCAAGAATCGACGCCATTGTCAAACATATTCACTTTCAATGTATTCCAGTATTCCTTTCGAGTTTCGGGGTTAAAATAATCTAACCATTTGGTGTTGGGAATAAATCGGTTTTTTGCTACATATTCTTTTCCAATCGTTGAATTTTTATCCGGATTTGACCAAATGGAAATATTGAAATGCGCATTCAAATCGTGCAATTCTTTTATAAATCCGGCCGGATTAGGGTAATTTTTTTCATCGAATTGAGGAACTCCCCAACCTCTATCGCCCCAGTATTGCCAATCTTGAACAATTACGTCCACCGGAAGCTGTCTTTTACGAAATTCCTTCACGGTCTCTACCAAATGTGAGCCTGAAGTATATCGTTCGCGGCATTGCCAGAATCCATACGCCCATTTGGGGAACATGGGTGCATTACCCGATAAATTGCGGTAAGTGGCAATCACATTATCGGCTGATGGGCCGTAAAACACCACATAATCGAGTGCTTTGGCAACGGGCGAACGGAATGTAGTGAAGTTATCTGCCTTTTTCCACGACAATTTCGGGGTATTGTTTGATTTACAAAGCACTTGTACATCATGCTCTCCGGCTTTTAGATGTACCAATGTTCCTGAAGTTGGAGGAAGCCACATATTGCTTTGATCCATACACGGTTTACCATCAATAACCACAAAGTAACGGTTACCCATATCACCCAAATCCAGAAAAATGGAATATTCGCCATCTGCCGGAGCATTAAACTTGCCCTGGTATAAAGATTGATTTTGAGACACTTTTTGAGTACCGGAAGTAGTGGTTACTTCGGCCATTTGATTATTTCCGGTAGTTGATTGCTCCTGTTTTTGAAGCGCAATAAAATTATCGGCCGGGTTAAAATCGGTGAGTCCATACTGATGCCACAACAAGCCATAGCCTTTACTTGAATAAATAAACGGAATAGCAATTTGTGTATTCACTTGCGTCAACTTGCGGGCTACGTTTTTGAGGTTGTATTGTCCATCCTGAAATTGACCCAAACCGAAAATAGATTCATCGGCAGGTGATTCAAAACTCTGTTCAACGGCAAAACAGGCTTCACCCTGAATGAAATCGGGAGTAAGCTTTCGGGCATCTGCCTTTTCGCTCAGGAATACCTTGCCGGCATTGTCGGTGTACGAAAGTTTACCTGTTAGTTTGTCCAGCAAAACAATTATTTTGTTGGATTTTATTTCAATCCGGGAAGGCGAATCTATAACCTGAAACGCGGGAGTTGCCGCCACTGACGTAAAAACAAGTTCCGGCAGGGCTTCTTCAGTCCCATTGTTGAATTTTATTCGTACCGCATTGTCGGTGAGGGGTGAAATACTGAGTGTTCCATCTGTCATTATAACATTCACTCTATCAGGTAACTGTTTAAAGCTTTTCACCATTTGTCCCTGACAAAGCAAAGGAAAGAAACTAATTATCAATAGGTATTTTAATTTCATTTTGTGGTTATTTTATGAATTATAAAGTAGAGTTATGATTATATTTAACCATAATTCTACTTTATAATTAGGTTACATATATTATTTAAAGAGTGTTTCAAAAATATCTATTCAATTTTAAAAACAATAGATGTTGCAAAAGGCATTTTCTTAGGACAAGTAATCGCCAAACCATCAGCTTCAACCTTCCATTGCAATTTTCCATTGTAGCCAAGTAGTTTTACCGATTTAATAGCTTTGTTCATGTATTTTGCATCGGCACCCAACGATTTAATTTTCAACGCTGAACCCTGACCAGGCACATTCATACAAAATGCGTAGAGTGCACCATTTTTGCCAACAGTAAAACGAATATCCTGAGCATCGAATTTGAATTCAGCGTGTTTACGATTCAAAGCGCCACCGGGCAGTTGTTTTAATTTACCATCAACAATTTCGCCTTCGCCGGGAATCTTCCATGCATGACTTCCATAAACAGCTTCGCCGTTTCGGCGCATCCATACGCCTACTTCCTTCAGCATTTGAACAGTTCCTTCGTCCAACGATCCATCGGGCAAAATTGCAATGGAGATGGCCGCATTCCCATCACGAGCAATGGCTTCGATGACATAACGAACCATCATACCCGAGTTGTAAGTGAAGTCGGGAGCATAAAACCAATCACCAACGGGTGTTTCCCCTATCCATGGTTGGTCGGTTTTTATAGCAGCAGGCAAACCAAACTCTTCTGTATTCACAGTTCCATTGGTCTTATCGCGAAATTTAACGATACTGAACGTATTCACCTCACCGCGTTTTTTGAGCGTACGGTTGTAATAATCGGCAATAACTAACGGCATTGCATTTGCTTTTATTCCCGTACCGGTACCATTACCGGTAAATGGTCCCTGAACGGTTCCATCGGTATAAATGAAATCAGGATCGTAATGTTCCACCACATCCATCATCCGTAATGCCCATTGCGTAGCATACCATTTAGAATAATCAAGGTGATTGGAGAAAATTCCTGCCGGCGGAGGCGACCATCCTGAGTTAGCAGCTTTGGTTACACCATTGTATTCTCGAAGGTCAATTCCGTAAAGCAAACGAGGGTCACATCCCTCCCACCATTTACCTTTTCCATCGGCAAGTGTCAGATTTCCATCGTAAGGAACACCTTTTTTATCACCTTCAGTATCGCTGCCAAAAGCAGTTTGCCACCACCACCAGGTATATTCGTGGTGGAAAGTGACGCCATAATGCATACCGTTAGCACGGCAAGCCTTCGCCCACTCGCCGATAAAATCTCGTTTCGGACCCATTTTAACTGAGTTCCAGGGTTGATACTTAGAGTTCCACATGTCGTAATTATCGTGGTGTACACCTTGTATCATCAGAAATCGGGCACCTGCCTCTTCGTAAATTTTGGTTAGTTTAGCCGGGTCAAGCTTTGTTGGATTCCAATCGCGCAAAACTTCCTTGTAACCAACCTCTGAAGGATGACCGTATCTTTTCAAATGGTTATTGTAGGCTCTGTGTCCCGGTTTATAAAGATTACGAGCATACCAGTCGCCACTTTCGCCAGCCGATTGCGGACCAAAGTGTACCCAGATACCAAACTTTGCATCGCGTAACCACGAGGGCTCACCAGGATAATTTTTCTCTATCGATTCCCAGGTTGGTTCGTATGGACCTGAAGCTATTGGGATATCCAACTTTACTTCAGGAAAATTTTTCCAATCGCCCACAACTGTACTATCTATCGGTTGCTTTGCCGGTATGGATGGAAACGGTGGAAGCAAATAGGGTTTAGGGCTTGATTTCGAAGTTTTATTCTGAGCATTTCCGCTAAAATAAGTGATCGAAATAAGAAATACAATTCCTAAAATTCTTTTCATTATTTGACTAATCTATTTATTTGTTCTTACTAATCTAATAGGGTATACTTTACTAGTATACTCCTAGGCAATATATTTAATTTCAAGCAAATATATTCTTTTCTGTTTTACAATAGTACGTAATCAACTTCATTGCCTTGTTGTGTAATTACGGGCGTAACAAGAATAATATTCAGTAGTACTGCAAACACAAGTTCATATATAACATTAAATTCAGACAAAGTATTTTCAGAATATACAGTACTTTACGCTGTTGGTTAATGGTGACTTTCAAATAGAAATGATTCTTTATTGAACAGTAATATTAATCTCTCCTGTTATCAAATTATTTGCTTCGGCTTTAAGAGTTATTGTTCCGATTTTTATATCTTTTACAGGTCGGAGAATAACCAAAGCCTGACCCCGATATGTTTTACAAATCGCATTATTAAAACTCTCCATGTCGGTAGGACAAGCATTTCCTGATCCGGCAATTTCACCCACTCCTGAAACAGTGAACGTTACAGGTATATTCGCATTGGGAACAGCATTTCCCTGAGCATCAGTTACCTCAACTTTTACATACGAGAGATCGTTGCGATCGGCATTGATTGTACTTCGGTCGGCAGTAAGTTTAACTCTAGCCGGAGCTCCAACGGTTCTTAGTTCCTTTGAAGCTACTTCAATTCCGTTATTCAAAGCAATAGCTTTTAAAACTCCCTGTTCGTATGGAATCTTGAAGGTTGTAATCAAATTAGTGCTGTCAATTACAGACTTCTCTGCAAGAATTTTACCATTAAGTTCAATTCTTATTGTTTGGCATTTTGAAAAAACTCTCACATCCATCAATTTACCTTCACTCCCTGCCCAATTCCAGCTCTGATATTCATTCGGCCACCCCCAGTAGCTATACGTTTCCTTCATGCCTTCCGGAATTGGTTCATGAACCAGCATTTCAAGTTTACTGTTGTTCCATACCACATCACGGTAAAGCAACTGCGGTTTTTTAAAACCACAAAGATCAATATCGCCACAGAATGCATTGAACCAAGGCCAGGGTTTTAGACCAACACGCTGAATATCTTTTGGATCATATGTTGAACTACCACAACCTGTTTCACCAAGATAATCCATTGCTGTCCAAACAAAGTCACCAATTACCCACGGGTTCTTTTCAACTTGTTTCCAAAAAGCATATGCTTCAGCAGCATAAGATTCGGTACCCACCATGATTCTTTCGGGAAATTCTGCATGATCGGCCTCGTACTGATTATTCAAATAATTGTACCCGCCTACATCCAAATCGGAATATGCCGGAGCAGTTGTTGACCATTTCTGTCCCCAATGATCCCAAAATGCACAGATGGCTTCGGTAACCGGACGAGTATTATCAAGTGCATGGACTTCTTTTACCAATTGCTTCCTAATGGTAAAGCCTAAGGAATCTGCTCGCTCATTTATTTCATTACCGATGCTCCACAGGATAACCGATGGGTGATTTCTATCCCGATAAATCATAGACTTCAGGTCTTTCTTCCACCATTCCTTGAAATAAAGATGATAATCCTGAGGGTTTTTGGGTCTTTCCCACATATCAAAAGCTTCATCAATTACAAGAACACCGTTTCGGTCGCAGGCATCAAGAAATTGCTTTGAAGGCGGATTGTGGCTGGTACGAATCGCATTGAAACCATACGCCTTCATTAGTTGCACACGCCGTTCCTCAGCACGATCAATGGTTGCCGAACCCAAAAAGCCATTATCGTGATGCATGCAACCGCCTTTTAGAAGTACTTTCTTTCCATTCAAAGTAAATCCGGTTTTTGCATCAAAATGGATCGTCCGAACACCAAAAGAGGTATGAACTTCATCGGAGACAATGCTGTCGGCAATTACCTGTATTACCGCAGTATAAAGATTTGGGGTCTCAACCGACCATAATTTAGGTTGAGGAATGGTAACAGACTGATTAAAAGTCTCATTTTTTGACGAAATAGGCTTTGTTGTTGTTTCTATTTTTTGAACTGTTTTTCCATCGGGATCGAGAATATTGATCAAAAGTTTGGAAACAGTATTTTTACCCGTTTTATTTTCAACTTCCGACGAAATATTTACAACTGCATTTTTATCCGCAATTTGTTCAGTGCTAATGCATATTCCATTTTGTGCAATGCTCAACTCCTGTTTTTGAATAAGCCAAACGTGTCGGTATATTCCAGAACCACTATACCAACGTGAATTTTGACCTTCGTTCTTCACTTTAACTGCAATTACATTGGGTTTACCCGAAGAATTTAGATAGTTGGAAATGTCATAATCAAATGCCGTATAGCCATAAGGATGATTCCCCAAAAACATGCCGTTAATCCAAACATCACAGTTCATATAAACACCGTCAAAACTGATGATAGTGCTTTTATGCTTTTCTTCTGGATTTAAAGTGAATGTTTTACGATACCACGCCACCCCGCCAACAGTATAACCTGTAGCTGTGGTTCCTATACTTTCTTTTGAAAATGGACCAATCACCTTGCTTGCTTCCTGGCCTGGAAGTTTTTCAATACTCCAATCGTGGGGTAAATCAATACTCCGCCAGGTTTTATCATTAAACGAAGGTTTTTCGGCTCCCTTTACATCTTGCAATGAGAATTTCCAATTATCGTCGAAAGGCATCTCACGTTGAGAAACTTTGGCAAATAACTGAGTCAAAAAGCAGGTTATAAATAACAGTATTATCGGGGTGCGATGGTTCATAATTATTTCATCTTATGGGTATTTGTATAAAAAACAAATTAACTTGTAAAACAGGTTTATTTAGCTTTGCTTGCTTCAATAACTGCTTTATAGGCTGGTTTTGGATTCAATTGTCCATCAAACAAAAGCGCATCCTGTCCACGACGCCATGAACGGGTATCACTTAGACCCCAAAAGGTTACACGTTCAACCACGTTGGCATGTCGCATGAAAATTTCGAATAGTTTTTTATATACTTCAGCCTGCTTTAGATAGTTTTCAGCCGGAATTTTTCTGTCGCCTTGATTCACCCCAAAAGCACCACTGTTATCGCCCGTTGCAGTTACGTCAAGTTCTGTAATAGAAACCTTCAATCCCAACGATGCGTAGTTTTCAATAGCTTTTTCAACGTCGGCAAGGTTAGTATCCAAATGCCAGTGTCCCTGAATTCCAACACCTGTGATAGGAGCACCTTCTTTAATAAGACGCTTAAGTAGCAACATAGAGCTAGCGTGTTTTCCTTTGTTTTGAACTGCACCCTGTTCAATGTTGTAGTCGTTGTAGTATAATTTAGCTTTAGGGTCAGCTTGATGCGCCCATTTAAATGCTTTAGTTAATACACTAGGTCCGACAACCTTATACCAACTGAAAGTGCGAAGGTTTTCTGTCGAACCGTTACCACCATCGGCGATGGATTCATTGAATACATCCCAACCTATAATGCGTCCTTTGTATCGACCTACCACAGTTTTGATATGTTTTTCCAAGCGTTCCAGCGCAACTTTACTACTTGCTATATCGCCTTTGATACTGCGTGCCCACATCTCATCCATGCTGAGGCGCGGTGCATTTGGATCAAAACCCATTCCTGGTCGTCTTGGCGGTTGAGCTTGTTGAGGTTCTTCTGTCTTCGGGTTTACAGCCTGAAAAAACCAGTTTGGAGTCTGTGAATGCCAGCCTAAGGTATGTCCCCACACTTTTAACCCATTTTTCTGACACCAATCAACCATTGCATCAGCTGTTTTGAAGTTATAAGTATCTTCCGATGGATGAACTGACTGCGGTTTCATACAATTTTCTGGAGTAACAATGTCGTACTGCGCCTTAATACTTGCCTGATAAGCATCATTATTCGATGTAAGATCATCAGCACAGCCGATAAGAAATTTTCCGGCAAATGCTTCTTTTAGTGTCTTCAGGGACGTATTGTCCTGACCATGTACAGAGACTGCTAAAGCCTCAATCAGGATAAAACCTGCAATAAGATTTTTTTTCATTAGAGCGTATTAAATTGGTTATTTTTTGCATGTATTAAGCAATGGCATTTCCTTAATAATTTTGTGTTTTTGATTCTAATTTCTCAGTTTTAAACCTGAGTCAAATGGCCAGAACCCAGATTTATATTTCTATAATTCGTTTGTTTAATTATTTCTTCGTTCTCAGAAGTCGGACATTATAGACCTTACCTGCAGTATTTCCTGTGGTTGCCTGGAATTTAACGCGAACAAATTCTTTTCCATTCAGCATCACATCAGGAATAGGATACTCGACATTTTGAAATCTGTTTTGTTTCCATTTATCGGAGATATTTTCAGTAACCAGTTTTTGATCGTCGATATAAATATCAAAAGTTCTGTTTCCATTTTCAGCTCCCCAGTAGCGAACCATCAGGCTCAATCCGGTTTCTTTGTTGGTTCCCATCTTATAGCTGAAGAATCCTCCACCACGAGCTTCGCGCCAAAATTCATTCATATTGTTTCCGTTCGATGAGAATTGTCTTTCTATGGCGTGATCCACCTCTGGTTGTTGTTCACCGGGCGCAACAGCATCAATGGTGCGTTTTTGAAGTTCCATTTTCTCCTTTTCGATATTCGAAATGGAATCTGTGTACGATTTATAACCAGAATTGGTTAGAGCCATCCAGTACATCATGTATCTTGCATCATGAATTTTATAAAACGGTTCTAACGTTATCTGATCTATAGGATTGACCATTTTGACGTTGAGCGTAAAATTCAACGGTTTGTCTTGAACCGGCACCAGCTTTTCGGCAATTTTCTGAATATTGTCATCAACTAAAATCGGAGCTTTGTCGATAGGAAACTTTTGTCCACCAGGAAATTGTCCGAAGCGACTATCATTGGCAATTAAACCTCTCAAATCCTCAGTTCCGGTTTTGGCACCAAGCATAATCGGTCCATGCATAAATGCAATGTATTGAGCCACATTAGGCAGATATTCAATAGTGTTGCGCATAGGCAATTTGACTACTACTACATCGCCTTTTTTCCAGGTTCTATTGATACACACAAAAGAAGATGGATGAGCTGAGTAAGTGACATTCTTGCCATTTACAGTAATCTTTAATGCACCATCGCTCACCCACGCAGGGTAGCGAACCATTAATTTGAGCTTAGCACCACCTTCGGTTACGGTAAGCTTGGTTTGTTCCTCGTAAGGAAGCGTTGTTTCTTGTTTGAATTTAATCTTCTTTTCTTTCCAATTGAGTTCAGAAGCAATAAAAAGATTTAAAAACAATGAATCATTGGAATGAGTATAAATAAATTGATTGTATTTAGCATGATTTTCCATACCCGTACCAACACAACACCACATTGCTTCATTGGGCGCAGAATAAGCTCTGTAATGACGTGGGCGAGCCGAAGTGAAATACACATATCCTCCGTGTTCGGGATGTTGACTTGAAAGGATATGGTTGAAGATTGTTTTTTCATAATAATCGGCATATTTTGCCTCCGGATGTAATCTGAATAAATTCTCGGTTAATTTCAACATGTTGTTCGAATTACATGTTTCAGGTCCATCCACATCATTCACATAATCAGTGCAAGATTCGGAATTAGGGAAATGTTCTCTTCTGCTATTTCCGCCAAAAGCCAACGTGCGTTTTGTTGTCACATTTTCCCAAAAGAAGCTCCCTGCGTTATGATATTTATGATCATGACCAAGCTCTGCAATTCTCTCAAAACCAACCACTTTTGGTATCTGAGTGTTTGCATGTTTGTTATCCAGATTATCCACCCCTTGCGACATTGGATCAAGAATCATCCTGTGAGAGTAGCGTTTTGCGGCCATCAGGTATTTTTTATCGCCTGTCATCTGGTAGGCATCGGCAAACATTTCGTCCATACCCCCATGCTCCATGTTAAGCATTGTTTCCATCTGCTCATCGGTAAGTGCAGAAGTGATGGTAATTCCCCAATCGCAGAATTTCAAAAACATTACTTTTGCATTATCGTAACCGCAATATACCCACGCATCTCTAAGGCCTGCATACATTTTATGTAAGTTATAAAAAGGTGCCCATGAAGCAAAATACACGCTGAAATCTCCTTTTTTAAAGGCAGGCCATATTTTTGAGCTATTAGGAAATCCACCTACATAATTAACACCCCATGCCGAATTATTTATAGCGTTGGCATCCTGACAGATTTTCAATTCTGCAAGCATATACTCCATGCGTTTTTTGCATTCGGTATTACCGGTGGATGCATAATTCAAAGCCATGGCAGTCAAATAATGTCCTGCAATATGACCATCGAGTCCATCCCAGTTTGGATAGGTTTTCGCCTTTTCAGGTAATCCGGCTTCTTTTCGGTAAGGAGATAACATTCGATCCACATCGTACTTCAAAAGAACCTCAATATTAAGATCTCGTGCATTTTTAAACGCACCATCAAGCAATTTGACATCTCCTAACGGAAATTCATTTGGATACAACTTGTTTTGTGCTTTTAAGTTTGAGCTTCCCAGAAGTAGGCAATTTATTGCACAAAAGTATAAAAGGTATTTCTTCATATATTATTTTTTATTTATATAACTTCCAAATTATTTATTAACCGTAATTATTTCCGTTGTAACATTGTTTAGACCATCCGAACCTACTGAAAGTTTAATCGTACCAGCATTTTTTGTACTTTTAATTACAACAAGTGCACGTCCATGCCAGGCTTTCCGGGAAGTAGCAACGTAAGGGTCTATATCTTTGATATTTGCATTGTCCACACCGGCAATTACGCCCGGACCACTCAACTTAAATTCTAACCTATTTTCAGCATTGGGCTGTAGATTTCCATCTTTATCCGTTACTTCAATAGTGACAAATGATAAATCCTGCCCATTAGCCGATATTTTCGTGCGGTCGACAATTAGTTTAATCTTAGCCGCATCGCCCGAAGTTTTCAAAATGGTTGTTTCCACTTCTTTATTATCCACTACTCCAACTGCTTTTAACTCACCATTGGTGTAAGGCACATTGAATGTTCCCTTGAATTGTTGTTCCTCCATTGTAGATTGTTCGCCTATCAGTTTCTCATTCAGATAAAGTCGAACCTTCGGATATTTTGAATAAACTTCAACTTCGATTGGTTTTCCTTCATATCCCGGCCATGTCCAGCTTTCCCATGTTGGCCAAACAGCCCAACCCGTTGTTTTTATTTTTCCCGAAGCAGGATTGGGCTCCCGAACGGCCATATAAAGTTTTTCAGTATCATTGTAAAGCATGCTTCTGTAATGCGAAATCGGTTTGCGCCATCCTGTCAAATCAATATCACCACAATAGGCACCGTGCCAGGGAAAAAATACCCCTTCCCAATGTTCACCCGGTTTATCGCTCGGATAATACCAACGCCCAATGCTCGACTCGCCTAAATAATCAAGCGCAGTCCAAACAAAATCGCCCAGAATATAATTGTGACTTTGCACCATTTTCCAATTGGCAAAAGCATCTCTCGGATACGATTCAGTTTGAACAATAATCCTCGAAGGCACTCTCTCATGATCAGACGGAGCACGATGTAGTTGATAATTATACCCGCAAACATCATGTGTAGCCATTAGCGGATCGAATATGTCCCAATCACTGTCCCAAGCCGTCATAGCTGATGTTACTGGTCGTGTGGGATCGTTTTTTCGGATACAACCAGCAAGCATTTTGGATGTTTCAACCGCTTCAGGTTTTTTCCGTTCAATAACCTCATTACCGGTGCTCCACATAATAATGGAAGGATGGTTTCGGTCGCGTTTTACCATGGATTCGATGTCACGTTGCCACCACGCATCAAAAAGTATTGCATAATCATAATCATTCTTCTTTTCTTTCCAACCATCAAATGCTTCATCAATAACCAGCATTCCCAATCTGTCGCAGGCATCCAAAAAAGCTTCTGACGGAGGATTATGCGAAGTACGGATAGCATTAAACCCTGCTGATTTTAGAATTTCAACCCTTCGTTCTTCGGCACGATCAAAAGCAGCTGCTCCTAAACAACCATTGTCGTGATGCACACAACCTCCATTAAGCTTCACCGTTTTTCCATTCAGTTGAAATCCATTTTCGGTGGTAAATTTTATGGAGCGAACGCCAAAGTTTGTTTTTACATTCTCAATTGTTTTTTTATTCTTCTCAATACGAACTTGCGCCTGATATAAATGAGGAGTTTCGGGGGTCCACAGTAAAGGGTTATCAACCTGAATGCTTTGTTCAAACTCTTTCTCGCTGTTGGCAGGAAGTTGCACTAGCAATTGATTATCACCTGCTTTTCTCGCATTTGCATCCAAAAGTGTAGTTTTAAGACTAACATTCTGAGCTAATCCTGTCTCATTTTTCACCAAGGTTTTTACTATAACAGTTGCTTTTTTAGTAGATACATTGGGAGTCGTAACCGTAACACCCCATTGAGCAACGTGTATTGGATCGGAAACAACCATCCAAACATGTCGGTAAATACCGGAACCACTGTACCAGCGGCAATTCTTTTGCTTTGAGTTGTCCACCCGAACAGAAAGAACGTTTTTACTGTTTAATTTCAGGTAGGGAGTAAGATCATAACTAAAAGAAGTATAGCCGTAAGGATGGACGCCCAGTAATTTTCCGTTGATAGACACCTCTGCGTTCATATAAACTCCTTCGAAATAGATAGATACAAGCTTGCCCTTAACCGCTGCCGGAAGAGTAAACGTTTTTCGATAGCAACCGACACCGGCAGGAAAATATCCGCCATCGTTTCCCATAGGGTTCTTCGCATCTAATGTCCCTTCGATACTCCAGTCATGCGGTAAATCGAGGTCTCGCCAATCTTTATCGTCAAAATCGACAGTGTTTACACCCGTAGGATCGCCCAAAAAGAACTTCCAATTACTATCGAAAAGTTGTTTGCCGTGTGTAATTTGCTGTGCCTTAAGGTTTGTAGTACTGGCTAATAAAAGCACGGACATTATTGGTAAAAGTTTAAAAAATTTCAACATAGTATTCAATTTTATCATTAATTATATCTCCATACTGTTATTATCGCACCATTAAGGCATCCACAGCTACCGGTCCGGAACCAATATTGATAATACTAACGGTATGTTCGCCCAAAGTTAATCCTGATATTTCGCAGACCACTTGCTGTGCTTTACGTGTTCCAATAGTTGACAAATCTGCTGTTGCATGAGTTTTGCCATCAATAAGGACTTCAATTTTTCCTGCTCCCACTTCTTTGGGGGCAATAACTGCAATATTGTTACCCGTGAACGAACAAGTCCAACTATCGCCGGACGTATCGCTGGTAGTAAGGTCGTTATTGAAATCACCTGTGCCCAGATTGGATTTACGAAGCCAGCCGGGAGCTTTTACACCGGGATCATCGTCATTGAACCAACCTTTGTCGTGCGTAATACGCAGAACACGGCATTTCGAAGCCAGCAATTGATCTGTTATGCCTGACATTGCTTGAGCAACTCCTTCTGGAGTAACAATCAATCCTTTATCGTCCTGTACAAACTTCATTGAAATATCCGAACCGAGTAATTCTACTTTGGACACTTTGCCCAAGGTTGCACCCCCGGTATGAAGTGCAGAAAGAGTGATCGGGTTGCCGTCCCAATTCAGAAGCGTAGCATAAATATTGCCCTGGTTACGAGTATATAGTACGGCATTATCACCAAAAACTTCAAAAGGACGTGAACCATACACTGCTTCTCCGTTGATTTTCAGCCAAGCGCCAATGTCTTTACATATCCGAATCACTTCCTGATCAAGGTCACCTCGTCCGTGCTGAGTGATATTGAGCAACATAGTGCCGTTGCGCGAGACATTCTGCATCAATAGTTCAACTACTTCTTTCGCATCCTTGTATTTCTGACCGGTCAGGTAGTGCCATTCAGCTATACTGGTTTCGGTTTGGAAAGAATAGGGCGTAATCTCCGATTCGATGATAGCCTCAGTACTCTTAACTAAAGAACGATCAACAAGTGGAAGCAGCTGAGGACTGTTTTGAAAACTATTATATCTACCACCAACGGCTTTGAGGTTAATCACCACATCCATCTTTCCATGATTCCATTGCATGGATTTATTGTAGTAGTTTGCAATCAGTTGCGGAGCGAGAAAGCCTAGTCCCATATTTACACCCAAATCCATTTGCGAGTCCCCTGCATGTTCATCGAAGTAAATCATATCGGGATGATACTTGCTGATAGCATCATCCACCCTCCACATAAACTGGTTGGCAAAAGGCGAATGCAAAGGATTCTTTTTGTCGTGTTTCGGGCCGTAAAGATCCACAGGATCCATGCCTTCCCACCATTTACCTTTTCCATCCCGAATGGTTTGAAGTGCATCATAAGGCACACCTTGCTTCGGTCCGGTTTTGTCGCTTGTGTACCGCACCGTCATAAACTGCCCCCAGGTTCGCCCCGGAGTGTTATGAAAACCAATACCAAAGCGCAAACCATGTTGACGGGCAATTTTTTCCCAAATACCAACAATATCCTGTTTAGGACCAATATTAACCGAATTCCATGGTTGATAAGTTGAATTCCAACAATCGAAGTTATCATGATGAACGCCCATAGCCATAAAATAACGGGCTCCCATTTCAGCATATAAATTCATCAATTCCTCCGGATTCCATTTGTCAATCACCCAGTTATGGCAAATATCCTTATACCCGTATTCCGATGGGTGCCCAAAGTTTTTGAGATTATAATCATATTGTTTGTCGCCCTGCATATACATGCCACGCGCATACCAGTCGCCCTGCTCGGGCATGGATTGCGGATCCCAATGCGACCAAGCTCCAAACTTAGCTTCACGCCACCATTCGGGCACGGTATATATCCGGCTTAACTCCTTCCAATCGGCGGAATAGGAACCGGTAGCCACCGGTAGTGGTGGTAAGTTCCAACTATCGGGAGGTAATCCCAAATCGCCATTCCCCACAATGATTTTATCAATATTCACGGCTACATCATTATCTGCCAAACTGATGGTCAGCGTTGCATGATTTGGAATCGCGATGTCGATGATTGAATAAAGAAACGAACCGGTGAGCGCACCCGTTGAATGGATGTTCACTTTCCGGGTCGGTTGGTTGTTGATCGCTACACTGATTGTACCAACTGCTGTTGTTGCATAACGAATCGCTAACTTACTGCAAGCCTTCCCGTTTGTAAGTTGGATAGCTTGTCCCGATTTAGCCAGACTGACTAAATAACCGCCGGATGCCTCTTTGTCAGCTAATTTTGTCGCTCCTGAAAATAGTTTGACAGCTTCTGCCTCAAAGGTGTGTTTTTGCACCTTAGCTTCAGCCGTAAAGCTAAAGCTAAGTGCAATCAAAACACCTATTAAGTTTTTTTTTATCCGGAGGCCCATACTACTATTTTACAACTTAACTACAAGTTTTTTTCCATTATAAGTAATAGCTTTATCCATTTTTTGACCTGCTGCTACAACTACAATATTAAATTTACGAGTTGCAAGCATTCCGGGGAATGAACCTTTACGATCATTAACTGTCAATGATTTTTTAGCATCGTTCCATGTAAAGCTAATAGTTGAATATACTCCTTTTTCGTAGTTATAATTATCGTTTTCGTCTTCGTATAACGTGAATTCTCCGTTAGCTCCGGGGTAAACACGAATTTCGAGATTATCCCATTTCTTTTCGGTGGCATACTGCACTTCCGGTCCGAATGGTATAATACTTCCCGATTTAATGTATAAAGGAATCACATCAATCGTTGTTGGTTTTTCTATTTCCTGGCCACCATTGATTTTCTCGTTTGTCCAGAAGTCATACCAGACTGTTCCTTCGGGCAAATATACTTTTGTTGATTTAGCTTCTGAGAAAGTCACTGGTTGGACTTTAGTGTCATTGCTGGCATCTTTTTTATCCCAACCGGTTTGTTCGTTCGATTTTACAACCGTTTCAGGAGTATATTGCGCATTAACAACAGGTGCTACCAATATTGATTTTCCAAACATATACTCGTAGTTCATATCTCTTACTTTCGCATCTTTAAAGTCCATCACCAAAGCCCGCATCATAGTAGATTGGCTGTTGGTAATATCCCAGGCAGCAGAGTAAATGTATGGCAACAAAGAGTAACGTAAATGAATAGATTTTACAATCGCATCGTAAATTGGTTCACCTTTTTTTCCGAAGTTATATATTTCTCTCGGAATATCAGTTCCGTGCGAACGCATCATAGGGGTAAATGCCCCGAATTGAAGCCAGCGAACATACAACTCCTGAAATGAAGGATTTTTGGCTCCAGAACCATCATTCCAACCTCTGTTATATGCTGCTGCAAAAAAACCACCAATATCAGTGTTCCAGTAAGGAATAGCACTCATCGAAAAATTTAAACCTGCAGGTATCTGATTGCGCAACGATTGCCACGAAGAATTCACATCGCCCGACCATGTATTAGCGCCGTAACGTTGTTGTCCGGCAAAAGCGGAACGAGTAAGGATAAATACACGTTTTTCCGAACTTTCCACACGTTGATGTTCCCCAACACCGCCAACCGTCATCAATGGGAAAGCGTTGCGTACCTTACGGAATGAGCCAAGGTATGTTTTTAAATCGAAATCGGAAGCTTTGAAATCCAAATGATCAGGTTCGGAAGAATCCATCCACCAACCATCAATTCCCAACGAGAAAAGACCTTTGTTCAGGTATCTCCAGTAAATATCGCGAGCTTCGGGGTTATACGGATCATAAGGTTGAACACCTGATGGATATTCGCGGTTTGGTGGCCAACTATCCAATCCAGATTGTGGCCATGTACCAAAGTTCAGAAGCATACCCTTTGGTTGCATTTCGCGAAATTGCTTTGTTTGAGGGCCAAATGAAGACCAAATGGAGATAATTAAATGCGCATTCATGTTGTGAATATCATCCACCAATTTCTTTGGGTTTGGGAAATCTGAATTAAGAAATTCCATGGCATTCCACAGGTAATTATTGCCCCAATACTGCCAATCCTGAATGATACCATCGAGTGGCACGCCCAAATCGCGATATTTACTCACTACACCCACCAATTCGTTTTGGGTTTTGTAGCGTTCTTTACTTTGCCAATAACCGAAAGTCCATAACGGGAACATAGGAGCTTGTCCGGTAAGTTCGCGCATTCCGGCAATCGAGCCATCAATATTTCCGCCAAGCATAAAATAATAATCAATACAATCGCCTACTTCCGACCTGAAAGAGGTATTTTCGGGTTTGTCTTCAAAAAATGTAGGGGAATAATTATCCCAAAATAATCCGTAACCTTTAGTAGAAACAAGAAAAGGTACATAGTCGTCGGTATTGCCCTGAACCATGTTGATTCTTGCATTACGCAGTGATAGTTTACCGCGTTGTTGTTGACCCAGACCGTAGATGTCCTCGTCTTTGTCGAGCGTAAACGACTGGTTAATGGTATAGGTTTTTGATCCTGCATCATTGAAATCAGTAAAAGTCGCACCCGATTTTTTTTCGCTTAAAAGCACTGCTCCGGCGGGAGTAGAATAAGCTATTTTGCCTGATTTTATATCTACATCCACTTTCAGTTTATCACTTTTCAACGTAATTACATCTCCTTGCTGGCTAATGGCCACCTTTGTAGCTTGTGGTTTCTTTACTACCGTCAGGCTTTCTTTTGTAAAAGGTTTCCCTACCGGCGATTTCAAAACTCGTACCGTGGAAGGTCCGTAGAACTGAATCTCAACATCCGTAGAGTTGATGCTGGTTTTGATACCCAAATTGGTTTTCTGATACGATTGTGCCTGAATACCAATGGATAGAACCATCAGCAGAGACAGCATTAAATTGATTTTTTTCATAAATTATTTATATATTATTGTTTTACATTTTAAAACCAAGTTTATTTCTAATACTACTTTGCCAACTTAAAATTGATTGAACATTTCAAAAAATGAAAAAGAATTGAAACACAAAAGTAAAACAAAAAAGTTAGCTTCATCTGCGAGAATTGACTCATATATATGCTATCAAAGTAATATTCCTTCCTTATATGACCCCTTTTGTGTTTCATTTTTATATTACAGTAAAAGTAGAATTAAATTCATTAATCATCTGCAAATAAGTTTTATTTACAACAACTTATAAACTCCAATCACTACATACGGCTCCTCCCCTTCTTTCAACTCAGGCATTTTTAATGTACCAATAAAGATGGCATGGTTGAGATAATCGTAAGGACTGTTGGTTGGTGCTTCTAAATCGAGAACAGATTTACAATAAAAAGCCTTCGTTTTTGTATCAATATGTATCAATGCGTTATTGATAACCTGAATAACAAAACCATCGTCAGTTTTCAGTAGATAACGGGCATTCAACTCTGTATCTTCATCAGGGCGAACCAATTGCCAGTCTTCTCCTCCGGGTAAAACCACTCCTTTAATTTTCGGACCGGAAAATGTTCCTCCTGTAATCGGAATAACTCTTCTAACTCCACGCTTGCTTTCACCCACTGTTATCATATTGGCAATCTTTACCTTTGCTTCCCACATAAATTCAGTTTTAAAATCTTTAAAAATATCCTCGTTATTTGTAACGAGGACATTTTGTCCACTTAACTTCTGTGAATATAAAAATGAAAATGCCAATATATTGAATATCAAAATCATTTTAGAAATTGATTTCCCTACTTGTGTAGTTGTATTTTTGTTCAATAGCATTTTGTGTGTTAGTTTATGGCGTTAAATATTTTATACTATAACAGTTACGCGCATTAACGCAAAGGACTGATCCGATAGAGCCCTGCACCATGTTGAGGTAAATCACGACCATAACTTCCTTTAAAAGTACCAAGGTCTTTATGACTCCACAAATCGTGTACTTTGGCTTTTCCTTTTATGCCTATTGCTTCAAAATTAATTTTCACCTTCGCGTTTTCGGGAAAATCAATTGAACCTTTGCTAACAAGGACACCAAAAACAACTGAACCAATGTCCTGAGTAACTACTCCGGTGGCTGAAAAGGTGTCGTAACCTTCGGGTAAATCATAAATGATTATCGATTCTCCATGCGTGCCAATACCTTCGGCAGGTTTTCCGTTTATTATAATCGGCTCGTTGCCGCACGTCCGGTTCACATGAGCTTCGCCCCAACCGGAGGTAGCGCTAATCCATTTTAAATCGGTAAGTTTCAGATCACCTTTTGGTCCATGAAGCATCGGATCAACCCATACCACATGATCCCAATCGAAACCATTGCCACCATCTTTGACAAAAAGAACGAGCTTCTTTCCAGCTTTCACCGATACTTCCACTTTTTGAGAACTACCCTTACCGGCAATTAGCGGACTTGCGTAGTCGGCATTGTTGAAATCAATATTATCACCTTTGCTTTGAGCATTAAAAAGTGCAACATATTTATCTTTACTATTTGGAACATCGGCTGTCCATACAATAAGGTTTTTATCGCGCGATACCTGACGATTGTTTGTACTCAATTGGTTCACTTTCAACATCTCAGGATTAGTGAGCATTTCTTTGGTAAAATCATCGAGTTTAGTCATATCACCACCAAAAATAAGTGGAGAACGACCAATGGCCCACAGGCTCATAAGCGTGTATTGCTCATTTTTTGTGAAATTGGTAGGTCGTTTGAAATCAACTATTCCAATCGGCAGCATATCTGCATCGGGGAAATGACCCGGAGCACGGTAGGGTGTCCAAACATCCAGGCGTTCGAACATGGCCAACAACAATCCCCATCTGTCCCAAAAATCATCGGTAATGCGCCACATATTAGCATGGTTCATCACATGTTCACCGGCCAATATCGGTGTTGCACCCGGCGATAGACTTAAAAGAATGGGGCGACCGGTTTTATCAATGGCATTGCGGAGTGCTTCAATTTCAGCCTTTTGAACTTTGTCGTAAGGGCGCGAAATATCATCGCACTTTATAAAATCGACACCCCAGTCGGCATACATCTGCACAATTGAATTGTAGTAGGCCTGACCTTCAGGCTTGGTAGCATCAACACCATACATATCAGGATTCCATGCACAGCGCGAGTTAGTTAATGCAATATCCTGAGCTTTAGCAGAAGTGCCGAGTACAGGAGTGTTTTTTTCAACAGCTTGTCGGGGAATTCCACGCATGATATGGATGCCAAATTTAAGCCCTTTGGAATGAACATAGTCGGCAAGTGATTTAAATCCTTTCCCATCGGCAGCTGATGGGAACTTTTTCAGGCCGGGAGTTAAACGCCCATATTCATCCATAGTCAGCACAGCCTTCGGATCATAAGCATGACCTTTAGCCTCAGGTTCGTACCATTGAATATCCACTGTAAGATAGTTATATCCACTGGGCAGTAGGTGCTTTGCCATTGCGTCCGCTTGTTCCTTGATTTGTTGCTCGGTAACAGTTGTTCCAAAGCAATCCCAGCTATTCCAACCTAGTGGTGGAGTCGTTGCCCATGTGTGATAATTCTTTATTGTCTGCGCAAAAACAGTAGAAATACTGATCAAACAGTACACACTAAATAACAAAAACTTCTTTTTAATTCTCATATTTTCCTTTTTTATTATTTTGTAGAAAATTTCCAAAAGTCAAAATTGAATAACTTGCCTTCTCCTCCTTTGAAAACAAAATACACATCGTGCACTCCTTTTGTTTTAATCAGTTTGCAGCTTTTGGCTATCCATTTTTGCCAGTCACCAGTATTTTCGACGCTATAAGTTCCCAACAATGAACCTGAAAGACTATCAATATGAATTTCAATTTTTCCTCCATTTGAAACTGAAGCTACACTCGCTTCAAACGATTTGGCTCCTTTTCCAAAATTAACGCCCTTCACTTTAATATAATCATCGTTATCAATATCAGTTACATATACACCTGTAAGATCACTTTTTTCTGTTTTCACACCAGATTCCCATGCAATGCATTCCGCTTCATTTCTACTATATGGATTTAATGTGCTTATCTGTGGCGCACCGGTTTCTGTCCACCAAGGCAATTTCTGAATAGTACCATCTGGATTGTACGTTATTTTTTCAACACATATTGAACGTCTTTCACGATGAGTTTTTGTCTGCGAAAAATTGATGGCATAATTAAAGCCGAATGCATACGAATTACCCTTATAATCAATTACACCTGGATGATTTCCGGATGATCTCTTGTCACCATCCATGATATCGTCATTATGTACCCAAGGACCTGTTGGGGTTTCACTCATCACATACCCAATTCCTTCAGGACAACAAGTAGAGGCATAAGACAGATAATAATGACCTTTTCGCTTCCAAAACCAAGGACCTTCCTGATAATTATCAGGTTTAGTATCTACCTTTATTACTTCGCCAGAAGTGGAAAGCATATCCTTATTCAGTTTAACGCAATACAAGTCGGGATTCCCCCAATAAAGATATGCCTGACCATCGTCGTCGATAAAAACAGTTGGGTCAATGTCATTCCATACATTTTTGGTTTCAACCAATTTCTTTCCCAATGGGTCTTTGAATGGTCCATAAGGGCTATCGGAAACCAATACCCCAATTCCACTACCATGCATTGGGCAATATAAATAAAATTTACCATTCCGCTCTACACACTGGGGTGCCCAAGCACCATTGTCAACATTTTTTATCCATTTAAAGTCATTCAGCGATGCTATAATACCATGATCAGTCCAATTCACCATGTCGGTAGAAGTATAAAGCATCCAGTTCTTCATTTTAAAGCCAGTGGCATCGTCTTCGTCATGACTAGTGTAAAGAAATACCGTATCTTTATATACCATCGGTGCCGGATCGGCAGTAAATTTAGTTTGTATTATCGGATTATCCGCAAAACATTTAATTCCAATTGATGAGGATAGAGCAATGATAGCTACCACAGCAAGTTTGTTGAGTTTACTATTTCTCATAACCATGAATAGCAACATTACAAACCTTATTGATTTTGTTTTCATATTGTACATTTTAACATCAAATGAGTCTATATCTTAGGAGAATACAATTTTATACTTACAACTTGCATCTCCTTTACGAACGGAGGCAATAACTTCTGCCTCCGTTTGCCTTCCCGAAACCATTGAAAACATTTTTTCGGCAAATCCTTCAGAGCAATAGCATATTGCAGAAGAGTCTTTTTCCTTATTGTTAACGGCAATCGGACAAACACAATAATTTTTATTTTCATCCGCAATAAGAACTCCCTTCTCCTTGTCATAATCTATCTTCCAACCCCATTTCTCACGAAGGAAAACAGTAAACTTGTCAAGGTCTCCTTTGTACTCAGCTAAAAGAGTTTCCATTTTTAAATTTTCAAAATGGACTTCAGCAGTTTTTTTAATTAATTTTCTAGCAGTCTCTTTGTCTAACTCAATATTTGCATTCAGAAGTATACTTGATATCCATTCCCGCAGAAGAGAAAGACTTTGAGTTTGAGCTTGAAATGCTTTTTCATCAACGCCATCGGCTTCTTTAGCAAATGCGATTGAAGCGAATCCACATATACAAGCTCCTGATAAACAAGCCTTTTTTAAAAAATCTTTTCTATTCATTGTTTCCCAATTTGTATTCTATTTCTTTGCCGGCACACTCACTCCTTCAGTTGTCAAAGTGATTGGCTTAATGCTTCCATCTGGATTAAAGTAAAGATATTCAGCACAAACCTGACGTCGGCAATCACCACCTGGTGCTCCATTCAAAGTGTAAGAACCATCATGGTAAAAAAAGTACCATTGATTTTTGAATTCAATAATGGATGGATGAATAGTGAAACCATACTTTGCCGAAGTAGTAAGTAAACCTCCGTAAGTCCATGGACCTGTAATTTTCTTAGCACTAGAATAAGCAATTTGTTCTGCCTGCACACCCGGAGCATCGGCAGCATATACCATATAATAAAGATCAGCACGTTTGAAAAGCCACGGACCCTCCGAAAAATTCCTAAATGGAACTTTGGTAACCGGACCATCAATTTCAACCATATTACGTTTCATTTTTACCATATAACAGTCGCCATTTCCCCAGGCCATCCATGGAGTACCGTCGGTGTCGATCAATACAGTTGGATCAATGTCGGAATTCCACCTATGCGAATCTTTGGTCATATCATCGGTAATAAGTGGCTTGCCGGGAAGTGCTTCCTTGAAAGGTCCGCTGGGGCTATCGCTTACGGCCACAGTGATAAAGTGTCCATCTTTCCCATCGAGTGTGACATAATCGTAGTATTTACCATCTTTTTCAACTACTTGCGAAGCCCAAGAAGCTCCACCGTTTGCGTTTACAAAATCTTTTGCAGCCAAAACAGAACCATGTGCTTTCCAGTTCTTCATGTCTGTTGTGGAATAACATAACCAATTAGGCATGTTGAACCATCCACCCACAGAGGCAACATCCTGACCTACATAGGCATAAACAGTATTACCGATAACAGTCATTGCAGGGTCAGCGGTAAAGAAGTCCGTAAAAAGCGGATTTTGACCGGCCACGCGAGGCATTGCTTCGCCAGTGATCTTAACCTCATCAATTGCCCCATCAAGTACCTGAAGACTATTTGGGAAACCTCCCGGAAATCCGCGTCCAATTACCCACATACCCGCATTGCGATTCAGAGCCGAGCCCTTGAAGGACATGGTAGATGACTTTCCAAAATTAGCTTGACCGGAAAGTTTGACTTCAAAGCGAAGTAAAGTCTGACCACTCTTTGAATCATAATTAGCCTGAGCACGCACATCATACCACTTGCCCGCTTCTACATCATCACCTGCTACAATACGACGAGACACACCATCAGCGCACATCACTTCGACAAAGTATTTTTTATACATATTATCAAAACCAATAGATACATCGCCAGCTAAGCGACCTCTTGCTCCTTCTTTGCATAAATAAACCTGCTCGGTACCAAGCAAATTACACTTCAAACTTGCCTCTATAGTCCAACTCTTCTGCATATCGTAATAAGCCAGTGAGCGATCGAATGTCACTACATACTCGCTATTTTTCAAAATAAGCGAACGAGTGTTCGATTTACCATCTACCAGAGCAGTTGGTACATTATCGGAAAATACATTTGGAGATGGTCTGTTCCCACGCACTTGCAAAAAATTACCCTTGCCCGATTGATCAAAAACATAAGGCTGCGGTTCGGCTGGCCCGCGATCAGAAGCTGTGAGCGGTTGACCTACAACCGGAACAGAAACGGAATCAGCTCTCAGATGCTTTATTTGTTCAAAATTCCAATGAGCAAGAACTTCGCTCTGGCAAAATACATTATTACTAACCGAAGCCAGAACTAAAGTACTGAGTACAAATACCTGTTTATACGAAGAAAGATTTTTTATATTCATAGGATTGTTTGATTATTTTAGTTGCCAGCAATCAAAATTGAAAAGGTTGTCACCAGCTCCACCTTTGAAAACAAAGTATAAGTCATGTACTCCTTTGACTTTATTTACTTTACACAATAGGGTTTTCCATGTTTGAATATCACCGGTATTTTTTACGTCTAAAGTCCCTAACAAAATGCCGTTTTTTGCATCAATGTAAATTTCGATTTTTCCACCTTGTGATGCAGAAGCTACACTTGCACTAAATTTTTTAGCACCTTTACCAAAATCTACACTTCGTACTTTAATATAGTCTCCGTTACTAATGTTGGTGACGTACACGCCTGTTTTCTCATCTTTCGAGGTTTCAATGCCTTCTTCCCATGCAATGGTTTCGGCTTCAACTCTTACGAAAGGATTCAAATTAGCTGCACTTTCTTTCACTCCTTCTTTTGTAGGATGAATTAATGGAATAGAGCCATCGGCATTGAATGAGAAAGGTTCTACACAAACCGAGCGTTTAAAACCAGTACCACCCGGCAATGCGCCATTGTGATAAAATAAATACGGTTTACCTTTAAAATCAATCAATCCCGGGTGATTGGTGAAAGCTCCACCTTCTTTAATTACGTGCATGATGGTGTCGCCATAGGTCCAGGGACCGGTAATACTTTTAGCCGTAGAATAAGCCAAATGCTCGGGAACTCCACCAGCCGGGTATAACAAGTAATACAGACTGTTACGCTTATACAACCATGGACCTTCCTCGTAAGAAGCCGTGCGGTTGTCTATTTTTTTTGAACGGTATCCAAAATTTTCATCTTTCAAATCTTCTTTTACAATACCCAGTTCTTGGTCGTACGAAACCATATCCTCATTCAGCTTTACATGCCAAAGGTTTGGATTTCCCCAATACATGTAAGCTTGACCATCGGCATCAATAAATATAGTTGGGTCGATGTAGCCATAGCCACTCAACAATGGTTTGCCAATCGCATCTTTAAAAGGTCCTGTCGGACTGTCGGATACAGCAACACCAATAGCATTTCCACCGTTTTTTTGATTCACCGGCAAATAATAATAAAATTTTCCGTTTCGATAAACGCATTGGCCAGCCCAGGCATCGCCGCGCGACCATTCAAAAACTTTATACGATAAAACTGCACCATGATCGGTCCAGTTTACCATATCGGTTGTTGAATAGCATCTCCAGTCATTCATTGTGAAGAAATTCTTCACAGTAACATCCTCATCATGTGAAGTATAAAGATACACAGTACCGTTGTGCACCATCGGCGCCGGATCGGCAGTATAATTGGTTTGAATAATCGGATTTTGCGCTTTACTTATTAAAGGCAATAATACCATTGTAGCGACTATAAAAGCAAATTTAGTCTTCATATTGTGTGTGTGTTATTTTGGATAAGTTTAAAGCATTTACAAGCAAATAGTTACGAGTTACAAGTTTATTAATATGTATATTAATTTGGAAAAACAAATCATTAAATGTTTAGAACAACTTATTTAAAAAAATCATTTTACCGGGGTAAATTTATAGAGCACTACTCCGTGAGCCGGTACGTTGAGCTTTAATTCACCTGATTCTGTTGCCAGATTGCTTAGATCTTTTTGACGCCAAAGATCACGCACTACAAACTGTCCATTAAGACCTAATTTTTCAAAATCTTTGTATGAAATATCTGCTCTATCTATACCAAAGTTACAGAATCCAACCGCACGGCTGCCATCTTCAAGTTCTTTTACATAAATACGAAGTTCACCTATTGTTTGTAGGCAGGTAGCTTGCTTGCCCAATGGATCCTGATTGATTTCAATTACTTCGTCATTAGTCAACAAATTCAGGGTAAAATCATCTAGTTTCTCCATATCACAACCAATCAAGAGCGGTGCTGAGAAAAGACTCCAAAGACTGATATGAAGATATTGTTCATCTGGTTTCAGCTTGCTTGGATGCGGATTTCCCCAACCAACATGACCAACCACCAACATATCAGGGTCGTTCCAGTTACCGGGCTTAGCATAAGGAGCCGATTTATCCTGATCGAGTGCTATATTTTTTACACTTACCCAGGTATCGGTAATATCATTGGTAGTGCGCCAGCAATTTCCATTAACAGAATCACCCCATTTCCATACATCCGACATACCGTACTGACATACGCTATATACAATGTCGCGAGGCTGTTGACGAAGATATTCGCCCATAACCTTAAATGGTTTAATGGCCGTATTCAATTCGTTACCACCATTATACGACAAAGACGAAACTTTACTCGGATCATTGTTCGGCAAACCATTAATCACATTACCATAACTGCACCAGTCATATTTAAGGTAATCGAAGCCCCATTTGGCATAACTTTCAGCATCTTGCTTTTCGTAACCATAACTGCCGGCACATCCGCCGCATGTCCAAGGACCCGGACTTGAATAGAGTCCTATTTTTAATCCCAAGTCATGCACATAGTCTGCAAGTCCTTTCATATCTACAAATCGTGAATTAGTAACAATGTTACCGTCCACATCACGAAACTCACCACGTAATGACTCATCCTTTGAATCACGGTTATTTTCCCAGAAATCATCGATATTAACGTAGGTCCAGCCGTGGTTGATAAGTCCGCTTTTTACCATCGCATCTGCAGCACGCTTCACCTTATCGGCCGAAACCTCATTCGCAAAACAATTCCAGCTATTCCAACCCATTGGTGGAGTAAGTGAGATGCGGTCGCCACAAACAATACGCAGTTTTTTCTCCGCTTTGCCCTTAGCATTTTTAGCTGCCAAAGTCACTTCAAAAGTTCCTGCCTTTGACAATGAACCTGTAATGACACCTGTTTTTTTATTGATTTTTAATCCTTTAGGCAAGCCTCTTGCCGAAAAAATCATCGGACGGTCGCCGGTGGCTGCCACTAAAAATTGAAACGGTGATCCCGGACGCACACCAAATACTTTCGCGCTATTAATTTTAGGAGAAGCAGAAGGCTTAGGTGTAAGTATGTACTGCTCGTTCGATATCGGATTGAATGTTTTGAAGGTAGCTACTCCTGTAGTTTCAAACTTAGCATCCACCCAATCAACGTGGTCGTAATAATTCCCATTTCCACCATCAATTACTACCAATTCAAGTTTCCTAACACCATTAAGCTTTACAGAACAAGTTCTGGCAGTGTCACCTAAACGCATAACACCGCTTGACCATAATTTTTGGTTATCACCATAAACAACAAATTCAGCAGCCGGTCTCTGACCTTTTACCTCGTCGTCGATACCAACCTGAGCTGTAAACAAAGTTGCTTTTCCCTCAAGCAAGATAGTTAACGAACTTTCGGAATGACTTCCAAAACCTCGTTCGTAGGTTTTACCTGCAATAGTAAGTGGTTTTCCATCAACTGTTTTATTACTTCCCGGAGTTCCATAGCCCTGAGTGGCTGTGCTGAGATCTAATTGATCAAGCCAAACGGTTTGCGCCGTTATAGTTTGGATACCAAATGCACTGAACAAGATTATAAGTCCGGAAATGACTGATTTAATTCTTTTTGTAATACTCATGAAATAAAATATTTATGGTTGGATTCGCAGTTTTTGGGATTATTTTTTATTAAAAATCCAATAATCAAAGTTGAATAATTCACGGCCGGCTGTAATGTTCTGACCATTAAAACAGAAGTAAACATCGTGTTTGCCTGTTACTTCTTGTTTTAGTTCCGATGTAAATGTTTCAAATTTATCCCATCCTCCCGTGCGGGGCAATTGGATAGATGAAATAATGGCTCCGGCAACGCTATCAAGGCGAACCTCCAAAATACCTCCATCGACACCGGCTGCTAATGATGCTGAAAACGATTTAGGCGATTGACTTCCAAAATTCACCTCACGCACTTTTGTATAGCCTTTCAGACGAGTGCCCGAAACATATACACCCGTTTTTTCATTTTGAGTAATAGAACATTTTTGCGACCATGCCATTGTTTCAGCTTCAACTCGTTTGTAAGGATTAATTTCGCCAACGGGACTTACACCTTCTTTTGTTGCTGAAACAGAAGGAATTGTTCCATCAGGATTATAACTGAATTGTTCGATTGCAGCTGCACGACCATAACTTCCACCTCCGGGCAACAAACCGCTATGATAGAAAAGATAGGAATTTCCTTTGTAATCAATAATTCCTCCGTGGTTGGTGAAACTGTTCAGTTTTTGGTTTTCCATAATTTTACCCTGATATTTCCATGGTCCCATAGGGCCACTACTTGTTGAGTAAGAAAGCGTCTCGCCCCCTTTGCCCATCCCGGCAAACATCATATAATACTGGCTGTTACGTTTGTAAAACCAAGGACCTTCTACAAACGAGTCTTTATTCGGATTTTCGGTACTTTTGTTACCTCTAACGCCTCCAAATGTTTCCACGTTAAGAGGAGTAGCAACAATATCGCCCGAATAAGAAATCATGTCTTTATTCAATTTCACATAATAAAGACTGCCGTTACCCCAGTAAAGATACGCTTGTCCATCATCGTCGATACAAACGGTTGGATCTATATTCGACCAACTACCATTAATAATCAATGGTTTACCAAGTGCATCTTTGAATGGACCGGTTGGAGAGTCGGAAACTGCCACACCGATGGCCATATCATTTTTAGTACTTTGAGCACAGATATACCAATAAAATTTACCGTTACTTTCTATACACTGCGCAGCCCAGGCACGATCGCGCGCCCATTTAAAGGATTCCAGCGCGATAGGACTTCCGTGATCCGTCCAGTTGACCATATCGGTTGAGGACAATACACGCCATTTGGTCATATAATAGAAATCGAAACCGGGAATATCGTCGCCGGTGTACATATAAACTGTACCATTGTACACCATTGGAGCAGGATCGGGCGCATAATGTGTTTGCACCACAGGATTATCAGCCAAACATACACTCACAGAAGCAATTGTAGCCAAAATTATTGCAAAATGTTTTTTCATATATTATTTTTTAATTATTGAATTTCCACCAGTCAAAATTAAATAAATCTTTCTCTCCCTTGAAAACAAAAAACAAATCGTGTACACCTTTGATATTTTTGACAGGAGTACTGATTGTTTTCCAATTGTCACCTTCGCCGGAAGTAGCTACGTTTATTACTCCCAATATTGGTCCATCAATCTTGTCGGCATGAATTTCAATTTTTCCACCTCTTAACGAAGCAACACAAACATCAACCGTTGATGCTCCCTTTGAAAAATCGACACCTTGTACTTTAACAAAATCTCCATTATGAATAGAAGTTACAAACAGCCTGTCACCAATCTTTTTCCCCCTGTTCCACGATTCATTTCGCTCCCATTCTGTAACCATATCTGTTTTCACACCTTCGCTAAAAGCCATTGTTTCGGCTTCAGTTCTTTTGAATGGATTTAAGTTGCTTAATTGCGATACCCCTTTAGTAGTCCACCAGGGAAGTTTAATAATGGAGCCATCAGTATTATAGGTCATTTTTTCAACGCAAATTGAACGTCTTTCATATTTTTTCGACATTGTTTGTTTCAATATTGCATAATTAAAACCGAACACGTAAGAATTTCCTTTATACTCGATAACACCTGGATGGTTTCCTGATGACCTCTCATCCGGATCCATGATGGTACCTTTACACTTCCATGGTCCGGTAGGACTATCGCTCATTGCATAGCCGATGCCTTCGGGGCAACAGCGGGAAGCCCAACCCAGGTAATAATGGTTATTTTTCTTCCATAACCACGGACCTTCAGTATAAGATGCCTCAGGTGGTGTTCCTGTAAAATCGATGGAAGCTACCTGTATATCACCTGATATTGAAATCATGTCATTGTTCAGCTTTGCAAAGAAACAAGGACCATTCCCTCCCCAATAGAGATAGGCTTGTCCGTCATCATCAATGAATACCGATGGATCGTAGTCACTTGGATTACTGCGAGAGATTAAAGGCTTGCCAATAGCATCGGTAAAAGGACCATACGGGCTGGTTGATACTGCTACTCCAATTGCCATCTTTCCAAGGTAAATTGTAGGGCAATAAAAATAGAACTTTCCGTTTCGAGCAATGCACTGAGGAGCCCATGCGCTATGTCCATCGGCCCAGGCAAAAGTCTTGAAAGGCTCTTTTACCCCTGCAATAGTTCCATGCTCAGTCCAATTCACCATGTCGGTAGAAGTATATAACATCCAATTTAGCATTTTAAAACCTATGGCATCGTCTTCGTCATGACCGGCATAAAGGTACACCGTATCATTATACACCATAGGTGCAGGGTCGGCAGTAAATTTGGTTTGGATAATCGGGTTTTGTGCATTTCCCGTAAAAGGCAGATTTAGCAAAATTGTAAAAATTAAACTAATGATAAATGCGATATTTTTCATAAGATATAAATTCAATTTTATTGTTTAAAACAAATTAATCGTGTAGCTAAATGAAGTAGGTTCGGCAAAAACCTGAAATTGGTCAAGTGGTCGGGGTCCGCAACTTGCAGAACCAACACCCAGAGTTTTAGTTGAAATACAGAACACTGTTGAAGTGCTGGCCGGTAAATCAATTTTATACTCTACCGGATGCATTTGTTCATCAGTATGAGGAAGTGCTGCCACTTGCATCAATTTTTCATCTGCTTTCACCATCAACGAAGGCATACCGTTACCGCTTAGTTTTGCCCAACTCACTTCTTCATGGTTACCACGTTCCATTGGTTTTTCGTATTCATATTGCTCGTTCACGCCTATTTCATAAACGCCTACTTCGGCCGAACTCTTGCGATCAGAATAATTTTCGAATGGTCCACGACCAAGGAAGTTCATGCGGTCGAGCTTTTTATCAAGTAGCATCCGCACACCAATTCGAGCCAGGTTGATACGAAACCCTACAAACTGAACCTGATTATCGATCTTTATCGATCCATCGCCTTTTACCAGATAGGTAGCAGTATGATATACGCCAAAACCTTCTTTACCATCTGCCTTAGTTGTCGATATTACTTTTACCGAGGCATTATCCACCACCTCAACTTTAAAATCTACCAATGAATATTGCAGAGCATTTACTCCGAATTTTTGCCATTGTTGGTAAGCCCAGTCATCGTCATTGCGGTGAGAGGCGCGCCACAAGTGTAATTTAGGTGCACCATCAGCAACTAATAAATTAATCCCGTTTTTGGTCATCTGGCTCATGAAGCCTGTCGTTTTATCAAAACTTACAGAAAAATCTTTTCCTGAAATAGTTGTCGATTGAGCGTTTTGTACAAGTTTCACGGGCTGTGTTACTTTTACTTCTGCCACCGGGGGTGTGTTTATCGGAAGTTTAAACTGCTCGGTTGCTACTTCAAAACCTTTATCAGCCCAGAGTGTTTTTTCTTTTTGTTTATACGAAATACGTAGAAAATATACTGCTCCCGCTTTTGGGTGCTCTATTTTATAGGGAATGTTTGCCGAAAAAATTCCTTTTCCCCATGTAGGACGCATTCTTATTTTCCCATTGTCAATTTCTTGTCCGTTTTCCGACAAGCTCCATGATGCATCAAAACCATTTAAAGAAATAAACTGATATTTATTTTTAATTTGAATACCTCCATTAACCGGGTCGGTAAGTTCGGTATCAATCCATTGGAAAGCTTTTTTCATTTCGGGATAATGTGGTTTTACATTTTTTCCCTCTGTAGTACGATCGTAAGAAACAACTCCTTTGTGGATGAAATAATGGTCGTTTGGATTTTCTCCAAAACCACCTCCATATGCCAAAATCGGGTGTTTTGGGTCACGTTTGTTCCACAAAGCCTGATCCTGAAATTCCCAAATAGCACCGCCTAAAATACCTGGAGTGTTATCGAATACTTTTGAGTACTCTTCCAAAGAGCCCATAGAGTTGAACATAGCATGTATAAACTCGCAGATATAAAAGGGCTTTGTCATTCCCCAGTTTTTGGTCATTTCGGAGTAATCGGCAGCACTACCGTACATACGTCCCTCTAAATCAGCAGGATTTTTGCTACCGATACCAAATCGTTCGTAATGTACAAAACGAGTAGAATCAATGGCTTTAACAGCATGCATGGCAGCTTTCAAATTGGTACTTATTCCACCACCCTCGTTACCAAGCGACCAGATAATAACGGATGGATGATTTTTAAAATTCTCTGTATTAGCCACATTGCGATCAATAATAGCGGCTTTTATTGTTGGTTCTTCGTCAAATCGGGTGTCGTAACCATGATATTCCATATTGGCTTCGGCAACTAACCAGATTCCCCATTCGTCGCACAGTTCGTACCAACGTGGATCGTTAGAATAATGGCTGGTACGAACGTGATTACAGTTGCCCTGCTTGATGACTTCCAAATCACGAATCATTTGCGCTTCGGTAATGGCATGACCTACATCCGACCAATGCTCGTGACGGTTTACGCCTTTCAGTTTAATGGGCACACCATTTGCTTTAAAAATCCGACCATCGATTTCTAACTTGCGAAAACCAATTTTCGATGATAAAATTTCACCTTCGGAACTTGTAAGAACAACAGTGTAAAGATTTGGTGTTTCAGCGGTCCATTTTAGCGGATTAGCTACCGGAATTTTTACATTTAATGCTTCTTCCTGATTTGTCTTTAGCAATTTGCCCGTTGTACTACTTTTGGCTATTTCCTTACCTTCACTATCGTAAAGCGTAGCTGTAAATGTTTGCGCTTTGGCAGTTTTATCGCTATAGTTCTTTATTTTTGCCGTTACGTTCAGCGTTGCATCTTTATACTCTTTATCCAAATCCGTTTTTACAAAAAAGTCGCGCATATGCACTTGTGGAGCACTCCACAACGTTACATTACGAAAAATTCCGTGCAGTCGCCACATATCCTGATCTTCGAGCCAGGTACCAGAGCTGTATTGATACACCTCTACAGCTATCATATTTTTACCTGGTTTCAGGTATTTGGTAAGATCAAAATCAGCTGCATTGCGACTGTTCACGCTGAAACCTACTTTTTCGCCGTTTACCCACAAAAAGAATGCACAGTCCACTCCATCGAATGTAATGAAATTACGACGCCCCATCCATTCGGCCGGAATAGAAAACTCTCTGCGGTAACTGCCCACAGGATTTCGTTCTTTGTACGAAGTGTACCATTTTTCAGGTTCACTCATTACGCGTGGAAAATCTTTTTTGATAGTATACCCCAGGTTTCGGTAAAAAGGCGTTCCATATCCGTGTATTTCCCAGTTGGAAGGCACCGGAATTTCTTTCCAGGCCGAAACATCGTAGTCGGACTTGTAGAAATCGACCGGACGTTGTTCGGGTGTTGGTACCCAGTTAAATTTCCAAGACCCGTTGAGGCTTTGGCAAAGCGACGAAGCATGGCGTTTGGCAACTAAAGCCTCCTGCAAACTGGCATAAGGCATCAACGTAGCGTGGTAGGGTTCTTTGTTTATCCCAAGCATTTCGGGATTTTCAATTTCTGAAGGGATAGGTGCGCCGGCGTTTATACCGGATTGTGCCTGTAACACACCAACAGAGAAATTAATCAGGAAAATTAAACTTAAAATCGTGTTTTTTTTCATTTGTGATTGATTTAATCTATTTATGATTTTTATTATTCGTATTCAAATAGACCATCGAAATTCTTAATTCATCAATGTTCTATATCTAAAAATTGTCAGTAAATATCTATCTAAACTGTTAGCAATAGAAATACTAATTCCCTTATTTTTGAAACCTCCGAAGCTCTTGTAATCCATATCAGATTCATCGCAAAAAATACATGCTCCCTTTTAAAGAATAATTAAATTATAAACACCGTATTTCAGATCCGCTCAACTCGTTGTTTCTCTTAAGATGCAACAAAAATAATATAAATAGCATGATATGAGTTTTAAAAATAGACTCGCTATTTATGCTATTAGATAATTATTGAGAAAATACGCATGAAACAGCATAGATTCGGCTTTTATTTTCATTTGAGATCCGAATAGACCAAAACCTTAAATCTTCGAAAACCAAAACATAGAATTTACATATACTGAACTCATCTGTAGATCTCGTATACAGACTCATTAAATGAATGTCTTTTCATTGTATCTATTATTCGCAAATTAGTAGCTGCAACTCGATCTCTAAAATCATCATATTTTAAGTTGTAGTTTATCTTTGCAAATAATATATTTTCATTATTGATCATAAACTCGTAGACAATTCCATCGTATAACTGAATTTCATTCGGTTTTATCCTACTTTCATGTAGCGCTATTACCTTCGTAAATGCCGCCACCATTTTGTCTCTGAAAGACCGACTCACAAGAGTTGAAAAAAAAGAAGTTTTTACACACAAAGAGTCAGCCTGCTTATTCTGTTTAAATTGTTCAGTCCAGAGATTTTTTTCTAAAATTCGCACTTCAAGGAATGATTGGTCAGCTCTATCTATTAAACGAAAAGAACACTCAGGATCCATAAACGCTGGCTGCGCAATGAACAAAAGCACTACTTTTGTGGTACTCGTGTCCACTTTAGGACACAGTCTATCTTTCAGTTCATTTCTATACTCCTTGCTCACATCAATACCCTTTTTAGGGGATTGAGCTGAGACAAATCCTACGAACTGAAGCATTATGAATAGAAGATAAAACTTTCGTTGAAAAATAGCCCTTACCTTAAACTTACCAGAATCGTTTGTTTTGCACAATTGAATGGATAGCACAGTCACCAGAACAATAGAAATAGTAAAGACCGATATTGTTTCATTTAAAATTCTCATTCTTTTTATTTTCTATTTTGCAAATTAAAAGATCAACAATCGAAGTTATTCTGTTCTTTTCACTTAGTTATTACAGGCAGCTTTTTACTATAGCAGTACATTGTCAGTATTCAATTGTCAAAAGTAGTAAATTATTAAGAAACTATTTAAAAATTAATCTTAAATAGTTTAATTATCCGAAAAGCTTATGAATTTACATCTCGCTTATAGACTCTGCATAACAGCCGATTATCGTTTACTTTTAAACCATTTCTAAATTCCCTGACTAGCTCGAATCAGATATTTTGGCTGTTCAACCTGTATGCTTTTAAAAAGGAAGTCAAATACTACTTTTTTCGTTTTTGTACTACAAATTACGTAGTTCGTATATAGTTTTCCTAAATATTCAAAACGAACTGCATACACCTTATCACCTAAGTGCACCTCCCTATTAAAATACAACTGAGTCATTGTGCGTTGAATTAATATTTCTTCAAGTATCAGGCGTCTTAATTCAGTTGTATCTAACTGTTCAGTTGCTTTTTTGCCCAAAACACGAATATCAATATAATTAGCTGATATTGAATCAGGAGATGCTATATTTGATGAATTACTACTAAAACGAATACTCGAAATTGAATGGTCGGATGCCCGCCATATAGTATCCGCTTTGTGATTTTCATAAGAATAATGCTTTAAATTCATTTTATCGACATTTAAATACCGCGTTAACAGCTCTTTGCCCTTTTGTATGAAATCGTCCGACAGTATCGTTTTCTGTTTCTCGGTCAAACCCCTTGTATCATAAAAATCTCCATGAGCATACCCGGGTCGGATATAAAATGTACGATATTCATGACCATTCTCTACTCCCGAATTGCCACTGGTTGATGCTGAAAGCACTTCTACTCCGGAGAAAAAATTTCTGTAATAATTATACCTTGCAGAATCTGTTAATGCTTCCACAAAAGCATAACGAAATGCCTTGAATTCATAAGCATTGGTTACATTAACGGTCGTCCAGTTGTCAATAAGATTTTCGAAGTTTGTTTCGTAATTCACGATTGAATCCCCAAGCTCATAAATAGACATTCTTTTCTGTCCATACATGCAAATCGTTTGTAGTAAAATCAAAATAGAGATGGCGGCATTTCTTTTCATCTTTTTTATTTTTTAGTTGTAAAAGTCATTAAACTGAAAGAGCATCGAATATTTATTTTTTCAAATTTTTGAATATGACTAAAAATAAACTCCCAAAACTTAGAAGAATGGTAATTAGCAAAGTAAAGAATGCCCAAAATGAGTATTTCTTCATTCTAAACTTATCATCGATACAGTACTTTACAGAAAGAATAAATAAAAATAAGAGAACAATTAACAACGGAATCGTCAATAATTCCTGAAAGAATCCAATCAGAACAAAGTTAAATTTTATTGCGTAAGCGTTTATCCACAGCAACACAAAATATCCTGCGACACATAAGCTTAGATAAAACAGTTTTTGGTTGATAATTTTTTTTAGCATAGTTCATGCGTTAAATTTAGGTTATTACTTAATCTCATCTTTGCTCCTGCTATTTTTTCTATTCATATTTCTATTCCTATATGAAATAACAGAGAGGAAAGTCATTGACTTAAATTTGCAAATCTAACCGGATACTTAACTAACCTATTGCTGTTTATTTTCAGGTAAGATATTTTCAATAGTGTTTATAGATCCGGCGAATAGAAACAGGAAGCTTCAGGTTAGCAATAAAATGAAGTTTGATTTTCTTTCTCTCAATTTAAGTTAAAGCAAAACAAAGATATAATCAATTACTACTCTCTGTTTTAATATTTAGATATTTAATTTACAAAAATACGTATTTATTTCACGTTGTCATATATTAAAAATCTAAGAAAAATTAAAACTAAATTTCATTATCAGCCATTTACAAAAGCACAATAGCCAACACAAGTAATGTAACTCAAAAAAAAAGGTCTGGATAAGGTAAACACAAAGGCAAAAAAAATAAGGGTGCAAAACTTGCCTTAATTTGACAAATTTTGCACCCTATTTTTAGTAAGATACTGTTGGGTACTAAACTCACATAAAATTCAAAAGATAGAAGATGATTAGCGGAGTTTAATTTAAATAATTATTGAACTTTAATTATAGCTCTTTTCAGAAAGTTAGCATCAGAAGTATTGCCGTAGTACAGTTCGTATTCTCCCTTAGTCACCATCATCTTTCGTTGAGTCCAATCAAAAAATTCGAAAGCTTCCGGAGTCAGTTGAATGGTAGCTTTAGCGGTTTCACCTGCCTGAACTTCAATCTTTTTAAAAGCTCTCAACGTTTTTATCGGACCATCAATATCATTCAGTTTTAGTACATAAACCTGGAGTATTTCCGAACCGGAACGAGTACCTTTGTTTGACACGGGAATAGTTAGTTCAAGCGATTCATTGCTCTTAATTGTTTTCTTTGAAAATTGAGCATTGCCTACCGAAAAAGTTGTATAACTCAACCCATGACCAAATGAGAAAAGAGGTTTTTCGGTCATGTATCTGTACGTGCGACCTTTCATATTATAATCTTCGAAATCGGGAAGCTGCTGTATGTTTTTGTAAAACGTTACAGGTAGTTTTCCGGAAGGATTATAATCGCCAAATAATACATTGGCAATAGCCGTACCACCTGCCTGACCCGGATACCATGCTTGCAGGATAGCATCACAGGAAGCGGTTTCCGGCAAAAATCCGATAGCTGAACCTGAAAAATTGACGAAAACTACTCTTTTACCGGCAGCTTTTAAAGCCTGAAGCATACGACGTTGAATAGACGGAAGCTCAATATCCGTGCGATCGCCACCTTTAAAACCGGGTACCGTCACCTTCATTTCTTCACCTTCAAGCGAAGGAGCAATACCACCTGCAAAAATGACAATATCAGCATCTTTTACTTTGGCAATACTTGCATTCAAATCTACAGGAATCAATGAACCTAAGTCAAAATTCAACGCAGCATCAGCATTTCTTTGAGAGAACGTGATTTCAATGCTATACGATTTACCTGCTTCAGCTTTCAAAGTATATACATTGGTTGGTGTGTTAGCAGAAACATTCCGTGTTACCAATTCTCCATCGATTTTCAAAGTAGCTCTTCCACTGGTTTGAAACTGGAATGCAACATCACCTGATTTACTCGGTTGAAATACTGTTTTATAGCGTGCCGAGAAATTACGGATATTAACCCCTGCTGCAAAAGCAGTAGCACCCATTGTAGTTAAGTGAAACGGAGTTGAAAGTATATCGGTGGCAACAGGCTCTCCTTCAGGGGTGATATTGTTCCAGTATTGAGCTATGAATCCTTTTTTGCCATCGATACTGCACTCGGGAAACAAGCTACTAATGGCGACATCAGAAGTCCTGTCACAGCCCCATTCATATATCAGTTGAGATGCCGGCACAGCCTTTCGCAAAGCTTCTAACAGAGTAACCGTATGTGACGGAAAACCATTATAATTTCCCCATTGCATTACCGAGTCGTTTGCATTCGGTCCCATCACAGCAATTTTCAGTTTCTTGTTCAAAGGTAGAATATTGCTTTTATTTTGCAATAACACCATACTTTCCTGCGCCATACGAAGTGCTAATGCCTGATGCTCTTTGCTGTTGACCACCGAATAAGGAATGTCCCAAACGGTTTTTTCATTCATTTCCCCCAATTCAAAGCGAGCTTTGAGTAAACGCTTCAGGGAAATATCAATGCGATTTTCGTCTACCAAGCCTGTTTTCACAGCATCGGGCAAATTGCCGAAATCACTTCCACACTCCAAATCAGTACCATTCAAAACAGCATTAGCTGCTGCATGTGCCGCATCCGGTTGAGTTGCGTGCGCATTTGTATGATAAAAATCTGAAATTGCCCAGCAATCCGACACTACCAAACCATCATAACCCCATTGACCACGGAGTATTTGGGTTAATAGGCGATTACTGCCGCAGCAAGGTTCTCCCTCAAAGCTGTTGTAAGCACACATCACTTCTTTGACATTTGCTTTTTGAACCAAGTCCTTAAAAGCCGGCAAGTAAGTTTCCCACAAATCGCGGGGATTAATATTCTCAGCATTGAAAGAGTGCCTGTTCCATTCCGGACCCGAGTGAACAGCAAAGTGTTTGGCGCAAGCATGCAATTTGTCATACTCAGCATCGTCGGGGCCTTGTAAACCTTTCACAACCGCAACACCCATACGACTGGTCAGAAAAGGGTCTTCACCGTACGTTTCCTGACCGCGTCCCCAACGTGGATCGCGAAATATATTCACATTTGGAGTCCAGTAAGTAAGCCCCTGATAACGTTTTAACCCACCTTGTTCGCTAAATTTATTGGATTTGGCTCTAGCCTCGTCCGACACAGCAGTGAAAGCATCAAACAGCAAAGCATCGTTGAAAGAAGCTGCCATGCCAATAGCCTGCGGAAAAACAGTGGCCACACCCGATCGCCCTACACCATGCAAGGCTTCGTTCCACCATTCATACGCCTTGATGCCCAGTCGCGGTATGGCCGGTGAGTTATTTTGCATTAAAGCGGCCTTTTCGCTAAGTGTCAGGCGAGAAAGCAAATCCGTTGCTCTTTCTTCGGCACTTAATTTTGCATTCTGATAGGGAAATTGTTGAGCCGATAGACTTATCGTAAATAAAATACTAATAGCTATCAGTAAGCTTTTTTTCATCGTTTTGTATAGGTTAGTTTATTTCTATTGTGTTTTTTCCTTTAGTTATTCCATTTTCATTAAAAGCATCAATAGTGAAATAGTATTTTTGTAAACTGTTTAGGCTTCTAATAGTTAATGAGTCTGGTCCAATCACTTGATAGTTATGATATAATTTATCTTTCGAAGCACCGTATCTGATATTATAACCAAGGGCATCTGCTTTCTTTTCCCACTTCAATTTTACAATACAACGATCATTTTGATCACGTTCTACAGTCAACTTTTCGGCAATCACAGGTGCTTTTCCACCCGCATTTCCAAATACGCGTAAATCTGCAATAGCAAATGTTCCACTTGGGACTTTGTAATTGATAAGTTTTATGTAACGTGCCTTAACGGGTACCTTCAACTCAATATAATCGTGCGGAACATCTGTTTTATTCAAGGTTTTATTTGCCAGCGTTTTCCATGTTTTATTATCGTTGGAATATTGGAGCAGATATTGATAATAAATATTCGGTTCACGACCAAAAATCTTTGTATCATTCTCGGCATAATTAATCTGAATAGCATTTACGGTACATGATTTCTGTAAATCTATACTTATCCACTCACCTTTATTGCCCGTTTTAGCGCTCCAAAAGGTGCGTATATCTTCATTCGCTGCGTAATGTTTAGGATAGTTTGGCAATTCGGAAGATACCTGTACCGGTTTATTGTACGAGAGCAACATCCACTGAGGGAACAACTCTTCAGGGCTGGAAATCTTTTTAGTAGGAACTTTATACGGGAAATCGCCAAAACCGGTATAAACATACATGACGCCATCTTTATCAAAAAAAGTAGGAAAAAATCCCAAACGACGTTCGAACATGTGTTTTTGAGAAATAGTCATGGTGGATACGTGCCAGTAGTTACCATATTTATCCTGAAATGTGCTACTATGTCCTGCACCGGCAATAAATCCTTCTGGTTTGTATGAAACAGGATTATGTTCGGCCAATTTGAATGGTCCAAGCGGTTTCTCCGATACATAAACTCCGTCGGCGTAGCTCTTGTATTCGGTGCCCGGCCCGGCATATTGAAGGTAGTATTTACCGGCATGCTTAGTCACCCAGGCCCCTTCGATCCATGGGTTCGGTTGTTTGTCATTGTAATCGCCCGGACGTTCCCAACCATAATTTTTCTTATCGTTATTAAGAAGTGCTACCGGTTTTCCTATAGGATGAAATGTTTTAGCATCTAATTCAACACCCTGAATAGGATTTACGTTTGAACATCCATAATAAAAGTACAATTTAGCATCATCGTCCACAAAAAAGTCCGGGTCAATCATTCCAATCGGGAATGCAGACGTGACAACTTTCCAGCGACCTGATTTTGGTTCGCTTGTTTTAAATATGGTGATGGGTGCTCCTTTGGAAGACATAAAATACATGGTGTCTTTCACAACTACAACTGTCGGTGCATAATCCTCCAAAGGCAAGTCGCCTGTTGTTATCAGATTCCAACGGATTAAATCAGTAGAATGAAAATAGCCCCCCGATTTAGACGCAAATAAATAGTATTCGTTCTTAAACACAACCATTGTAGGATCTGCCGCTTCACGTCTTGATGGAGCATCGAGACAAAACCGATAACTAAGGTTTACCGGGTTACACATGGTGGTTTGTTTCGGAGCAACAACACTCTTTGTTTGAGAATACACTGCAAATGTACAACTCAAGCAAACCAATACAAAAAGTTTTTTTAAAATTTGATTCATATAAAATAATTATAAAAATAACAATTAATTCAATTTACTATAACAAGCTAATTATAAACCACAAAAAACAAATCATGAAAAGTATCGTGAATATAATAAATAATTTATCCTTCAAATTGATAATAGGTTCTTTGATTAAGCTATCATAACGCAAAGTTTTAGTTAGTTCATTTTCAACTTCACTAATATTTGAAATAAAAGTCCCGCTTATTTCTATAACTTTTTCTGTGTTTGTTCGTATTAACAAATAAGTATATTCTCCGTTCTTATTTTTTAAAATCGAAGATTTAAATCCGGCAATTTCAGAGAATGAATATTGATTGGATCGAAGTCCAAATATCTGTCTGAAAACTAAGCCATCACTATTGACTTTTACATTTGTAATCTCCAATCCCCCACCAAAAAACATTAATAAAAATGACATTGATAGAAACAAAAAAAACAGAGACATTGACGTTAAGAAAGAAGTAACAAATATTAAACTACAACCGGCAATAACTAGAGCAATAAACGCCAAAAGGGTGAATAAGAAATACGGTATAAGACTCAGAACATTACATTTCGTTTTCATCGTTTAGCTCAATAATATCAATTCGTTCGTTCAAAAATAACAATAGTAAAAGGTGAGGTTGGTAAGCCTTCTCAATTTTTCATATTTATATAAGCAGGAATATCATCCCATGCATATCGTACAACTCGGCATAAAACTTACTATATCGCAAGCGGAAACTTTCAAATCTCTGCTAACAACATATTATTTATCTGACTGTTAGAACCAACAGTCAGATTAAAAAGATAATTTCCATTGGAGAATATATTCAGGTTACATTCCTGAACATATAGTGCAGGTAAGGATGTCTTCCCAAATAACAATTAACACCTTACGTCCTATAATGTCAAAAATATCCAATGCAACAAGTGCTTTCTTAGAAACTAAATACTCTATCGTCAATTATTTAGACGACTTCTTCCCTTTAGATTTCTGCTTAAAACCGACTGATTTACCTGTCTTCACAGATGAAACTTTAGTTGCCGCTTTTTGAATTAGTTCCGCTTTAAAAAAGTCAGTCATCATTTTAATATTCGTATCAGTATGAACTCCGGGTCCATGTTGACCATTTGGAACTAAAAATAACTTACTGGGCACTTTTGCATTTTGCAAAGCCTTAAAAAGAATTTCGCTCTGACAATACGGAACAACTCTATCAGAAGTACCATGAAAAATAAGGAATGGAGGATTGTTGGCAGCTACATAGGTAGTAGGACTGGCCAACAAGGTTTTATCTTTATTCATTTGGATAGCTCCACCAATATAAAGCGAAGCCGGAGAACCCGCATCATTATGAATAAAATCCGTTCCACCACATGAATCCATCACCAACATATTGGTAGGGCCAAACCAGTCTACCACCGCATCAACCGAACTGCCATGAGAGGTATAAGCTCCCAAACTACCTTCAATGTCAACAGTAATCTCACCTTGTTTTTTTTGCTTTACATATCTTGTTGTTCCGGCCATAGCAGCCATGTTACCACCCGATGAACTGCCCGTGATTCCGATAAATGTAGTATCAATACTATATTGCGATGCGTTGCCACGAAGAAACCTGATTGAGGCTTTTATATCGTTTATCTGAGCCGGGAATTTGGCATCAAAACTGGAGCGGTGGTTGGGGGTTATGACCGCAAAACCTGCATTTAGCAATGACTGACCCAAAGAGTTCATATCAGCTCCTTTTGATTTATTTGAAAGCCATGCACTGCCATAGATCAAAACCACTGCCGGAAAAGGGGCAGTTTGTTTTACCGTAGTGGGCGGCAAATAAATATCCATTTTATGATACACCATTGTGTCGCCGGCATAGTTTACATCTTTCCATGATTTGGAATATTGTTGACTAAAGCCATTCGAAAAACAAAAAGAAAGAGAGAGAATCAGAATTAAGAATTTTTTCATTTTTGTGAAATTATTTTAAGAGGCAATTATTTTGTGTGTTTCAGGTATTTGTAATAATAATCAGGTACTACTTCGTTAGTTTAACGACACTTCCGGCCTTCATAACCAAATCGTACTCATATACCTTTTTCAAATTTAATGAAGGCTGATCAATGGTTGAATGATTGAGTGGAGTTTTGATTTCCGTTGTGGCATAGAACGAATTTGGGTTCTTACCTTTGGCAATCTTCAGTCCTTTTGCTTTTAAAGGACAATATGAACGTATGCGACAATTACCGGTTACCGAACATTTTACCACTGCTTCGGACAATTCATTGTTATTCCATTGAACATTCACTTCAAATCCGCCACGAGCTTTCAATCCATTTACACTACCTGTTTTCCACGAAGATGGTAGTGCCGGTAACAACTGAATGGCTCCATCGTGGCTTTGTAGTAACATTTCGGACACACCAGATGTGCAACCGAAATTTCCATCAATCTGGAAAGGTGGATGAGCATCAAAAAGGTTGGGATAAGTACCACCATTTTGTCGTCCATTGGGCTGAATAGATGGAGTAAGTTGATCGGTGATAAGCTTGTAGGCATGATCTCCATCGAGAAGACGTGCCCAAAGATTCACTTTCCAACCCATCGACCAGCCGGTAGATTCGTCGCCGCGTGCCGCCAACGAAGTCTTCGCTGCTGAGAACAGTTCGGGGTTGCGATAGGGCGAAATTTGATTGGATGGGAATAAACCGTACAAGTGCGAGACATGGCGATGATTATCTTTCGGGTTATCCCAATCGGAAATCCATTCCTGCAATTGGCCCCATTGTCCAATTTGCATAGGTGCTAAACGACTTAGTTTTTCTTTTATTTGAGCAACTAATGCTTTGTCTACATTCAGAATTTCGGCGGTTTTTACTGTTATCGAGAAAATATCAAAAACCAATTGATTATCCATGGTTGTTCCGGCCGACATGGTAGAACCTTCATGACCTCGCGGTTCATTTTCGGGAGATACAGCCGGACTTACCACCAACCATTTGTTTTGAGGTTCCTCCGTCAGAAAATCGAAATAAAACATGGCAGCTTCTTTTATAACAGGATAGACAGATTTTAAGAAATCTTTGTTCCCACTATACGCATATTTATCGAATAAGTGTTGCGAAAGCCAGGCACCACCCATTGGCCACATGCCCCAATAAGCTCCATCCACCGGACCATTAATGCGCCAAATATCGGTATTGTGGTGCAATACCCAACCTCTGGCACCATACATATCCTTTGCTGTTTTTTGACCGGTTTCGGCAAGTTCACGCACCATTTGTATAAGTGGTTCGTTCATTTCTGTTAGATTGGTAACTTCCGACGGCCAGTAATTCATCTCTGTATTGATGTTCACCGTGTATTTACTATCCCACATAGGATTAAGCTGATCGGTCCATATTCCCTGTAAATTAGCCGGTTGTCCTCCAGGACGCGACGATGAAATGAGCAAATATCGGCCAAACTGGAAATACAAAGCCACAAATTGCGGGTCGTTTCCTTTGGCAAACTTCGCCAAACGAACATCGGTAGGTTGTTTAGCCGCTTCAGTTGTTCCCAGGTCAAGACTCACCCGTTTAAAATAGCTTTGATAATCAGCAATATGATCTTTTAGTGCTTGTTCGTAATTTTTTTTAAGCGCATTTTGAAGATAGGCATTCTCTTTTTCGGTAGCATTATCACTAATGTCTTTGTAGTTTTTAAAATTTGTTGCTATAGAAATATAAATGGTAGCAACATTGGCATTACTAACCGTTAATGTACTATCAGTAGAAGAAACAGAACCTCCATTGGTAATAATTTTCACCTTTGCTTCGAATTGCACGCCACCTTTTATTCCTTCCTGATCGCTCGAAACTCCTGATAAAACAAGCTCATTGGTACCCATTGAAGTTACTTTTACCTTGCCCGGACGATCCATAGAGGCCGAAAAATTGATTGAACCCGACTTATCAGCCGAAACACGAGCAATAATAACCTGATCGGGGAATGACGAAAATACTTTGGTACTGTAATTTACTCCATCAACAGTATAACGACTGCTTACGGTTGCATTTTCCAAATCAAGCTCACGATAATAATTCGTATAATTCTCATGCCCTGGAAAATTCAGTCTTAGATTACCGGCTGTTTGATAAGACATTCCATGAGGCCGACCTATCATTTTTTGGTTAACCATGTCCATAGCGTCTTTATACTTGCCATCAAAAATCAATTTACGCACAGCGCTCAAAGCTTCTTTTGCTTCGGGCTTATCGTTCCGGTGAGGCTGACCCGCCCAAACGGTATTTTCGTTGAGTTGAATTAACTCTTTGCCCGGGGTTCCAAAAATCATGGCTCCTAACCGACCATTGCCAACAGGGAGTGCTTCAACCCAAATTTTGGCAGGTTTTTCGTACCACAGTTTCAAATCTCCGTTTTGTTGTGCAAACAGCAGTTGCAAGGATTGAAAAATGCATAATGTGAATACCCACAACGCCTTTTGTATTATTTTCATTTTCGGTGTATTAAATATTTATCTACAGTTTCTTAGTTCAATCATACTTATTATTTAAACAACAGCTGAGCGAAATTGAAGATATTATTTCTCCAAACCGGCCAGGTATGTCCTCCAGGATATTCGCTATACGTATATTTGATGTTGAATTCTTTAAATTTAGAAAGCATAATCTGACAATTTTGCCAGGCAATATCTTCTTTTCCTCCCTGCGAAATCCAGAATTGTTTCAGATTTCCGTTGATTTTTTCAGCGTTAGCTTTCATAAAATCATATTGAGGTGTGGTCAGCTCCGACTGATTTGCCCACCAACCCGAACTAAACACGCCGAGGTATGAAAATAAATCGGTATTTCTCACACCGGCATAAAGCGTTTGTAATCCTCCCATCGACAGTCCGGCCAAAGCACGATTTTTTCCATCTGTTTTCACCCGATAATTTTTTTCTACAAATGGAATAACACATTGCTTCAATTCCTTTTCAAATAAGTTCAATGATTCTTCGCCAAAACCACGTCCGGGCATGTTTCCGTCAACCATAATTACAACCATAGGAGTGGCTTTTTTTTCAGCAATCAAATTATCGAGAATCAAATCAGTTTTACCCTGAGTAGCCCATCCACGTTGATCTTCGCCGCCACCATGCAAAATGTACAATACCGGATAATTTGAGGCTGCATTCTGGTCGTAGCCCGGAGGAGTGTACATGTAAAAATTGCGCCACGAGTTTGTTACTGTCGAATAATAACGTTTGATGCGAATGTCACCATGAGGCACTTGGCGAACTTCGTAGTAACTGTCGCCTTTAAACGGAACTTCGATGCCACTGGCCATTCTGCTCATGCCATAAAATGTTTCGCTGGCAGGATCGGCAACAGCTACTCCATCAATAATCAATGAATAATAATGAATACCTTCGCTTAATGAATCGGTGGTAGCCACCCATAATCCATCAGCATTTTTCACCATATCGTATTTTTTACCCAGGTCAATTTGCATTTTTTGTGCTTCGGGAGCTTTAATCCTAAACTCCGCACGTCCATCGGGAAGCAGTTGAGGATATTGTGCCGATCTGACATTTGACTCAGCCGGACGGCCAACCATACTAATTTTATCAAGTACGCCTGCTTCAACCGTTTTAAACAGTAGTTGCGAGTACATATACAAACTATTTTTCCACACGGCAAAATCGTGATAACCATGATCGACATAGAAAACGTGAGGTACTCCGTTGGTTTTCATATAATCGTGAGTTCGTTTGCTGAAGCTCATCAACCCATCTTTATCGCCGCACGAAATCCAGAGTAGTTTTAATTTCGTTTTAGCCAATTCGGGATTTGGCATCAATTCCTGAGGAGCTTTAGTATTGGGAGCCGATGAAAAACCACCTACCCAGGCAAATTTATCCAGATTGCCAAGTCCAAAGTTTAGCGATTGTCCGCCGCCCATTGATAAACCGGCAATGGCGCGATGTTCACGATCTTTGATGACCGGATAATTTTTTTCGATATTCGGAATCAGGTCGGTAAGCAAATCTTGCTCAAAGGTGGCAAAAGCAGCCGCTTTAGCATACACATTACCCGTGGCGCGGTCGTCTTTCATGGCACGTCCGTTGGGTAATACCACAATCATAGGCTCAACTTTCTTGTCAGCATAAAGATTGTCGAGAATAACTTGCGGTTGACCTTGAATGAACCACTCTTTTTCGTCGCCACCAATGCCGTGCAACAAGTAAAGCACCGGGTATTTTTTATTGGCCGAATAGCCCGGAGGGGTATAAATAAGAGCTTTCCGGGTCGCTCCTACCGTTTTTGATTTATACGTTATGGTGTCAATCTTCCCGTGCGGGATACTTTCTCTAACAATGTCGAATCCCAATGGTGCAGGGCTTACAGTGTTTTGCGAATTGGCATTGAAGCTTATTGCCAAAAATAGAATAATTAAAGAAAAGAATGTTCTCATGATTTATTAGACCTTTATTTGTTGATTGATTTTTTGCAATTAAATTTGATTTATAAAAATAACCACAACGAAAATTTGGCTATTTTCGCGTCATTGTATAAGACTGTTCAAAAATAACTAAAATATTCTAGAATTCGCTTTTAATTTCAGACTCAGATGTTCAAAAAATAGGTAAATATGTAATTATAGACCCTATCCGATGTTCAATATCTGCATTTGCTATACGGTGGTGCCTTGCCTTATATCTACTAATGGGTGGGTTTTAGTAGATGTCAGATCAAAAAATCCTGTTAGATGCAGACAATAGTATTTAATAATTCGTCTTAGGCATATTGATTTTTTCCAATCTTCATTTTTGCAAAATGCAAGTATTGAATTGTAATATCCCTCTACTTGCAGGAAACTGCCATCACCCGAATGATAGGTTCCGCAAATTGAGTAGACTTTCCATCCATTGCAGGAAATCTCCCGCAGATTGCTGCGATTGTCCATCCGTTGCAGAAAATCTCCCGCAATTACAGAGATTAGGCTTCGATCGTTATTATAAGCACTTGCTAATAAAATACTTATACCAATGTAAACGAGCCTACTGTACTAAAATCATTATTTCGGATCTGTTGAAAAACTCGGTCTGTTTCTTCAAGATTAGATTACGGTGCAAAAAAATTGAGAGAATCACCGCTTACACCTTGCACATTAAATGCAAAGTTTGATTAAATAGACCGTTATCTATTATTTTCCTGTTTCAATCGATATTTCTTGTTGCGAGGAATGGATAAGGTGTCCCGAACTGCTCACTCCTTCCAAAACAACGCTGTATTTAGACGGAATATCTGCTGCATAAAAAGACAAATTAACTACTCCAGTACTATCAATCTGCACATTTGGATTCCAATGTATGGTGGTTCGGTAGTCCGGTTTAGTGCTATTTCTTTCCTGTTCTGTTACATAAGCTGGAGAATAGAACTTTACAGATTGTTGATAACCAAGCGCCTTGACGATTTTGACATTTGAATTTATTTTATTCGTTTGAATGAACCCCTTTTTAGTATTAATAATTATTGCTCCATTAGCCCCACGAGATCCGAAAACAGTTCCCATTGTAGTGCCCGGAGTTACAAAAGCATCTTGAATATCATCTACCACCAACATATCATAATCAAATCCTTCGGTTGGAACATTATCCAGAAGCAGCATCGGGGTATTCCCACGATATAGAACTTCAGTGCCGGAAACAGTTACACCGGATATTCTGCGCAACAAATCATACACCGACAGAAGATGCCAACCTTCTATTTCTTTGGCAGTTATGACCTGAGATGATGTAATCGAATAATATGGAGACTCAGTCGCTACAGAGGATTTTCGCTTTGCTGTAACCATCAGCTCACCCAAGTTCTGCGTTTTCATTCCATCGTATGCAGAATATATTTTTTTTGAAGTTGACAAAGACTGATCTTCCAAGACCGACTCTTTACGGGGCTGCATTACCGGAGTATGCAAAGAAGGGAAATGATTTAAAGTATCCATTTCTAAGAAAACTTTTCTCGATCCGCTCTTAGTATTAGCCTGAATGATATATCTGGTTCCATCCTTATATTCCAAATCTTTAAAAATAAACTTTCCTCCGTTATCAGGTTTTGTAAAAGATGTCCCTATAACCGAATCTTTTAGTGCAATCAAACTAATATTGCCCTCTTTTAGTACCGAGAATACACCTTCTGCTTTACCGGAGACCTCTTCACTTAATTCTACACGATATTTCAAGTCCTTAGTTAGTTTTTCTTTCAGAAGATTCGGGATATCATATCTGCGCCAACCCTGGGTCATCAACAAGACATCTAATGCTGCTGCAGATTTTTTGTTGTCATTTCGCAAATAGCTCATGGGGGCTTCAATATATCCCTTGAGTTCAGACGAAAGCAGTAAAGTAGATATGATGTTTGAAGTCGTGTCCATATTCATACTATTGTCATCTACAACTGCCAATGAAAAATTACCGGACAAAGGCGCTTTATTTTCATCAGTAATACATATAGACATATTGATTTTGTCCCTTGTTTGATATGCACCTTTATCCAATTCTAAATTTGTTTTAGCAAAAGTGCTGCTTTGAGAAGAAAACACAAGACGCTCGCTCAATATATTCCGGTTCTCGTCAATCAACAAAAAATGAACAATGCCTGCCGGGAAGAAATTTTTATCAAAAACAAGGTACTCCTTATTATCATCCCATGGCTCCATATAGACTGGAACTCCCCGTATATGAGCTATTAATTGAGTTTGCGGTTGTAATTTGTAATTAGGAGATTTTAAAACTTTCACATAGAGCTTATCGTGTTCCCAAACCGTCTTCAACGAGACCGCATTACCTGATGCTTCGGGCAAATCAAAACGTTTTGAAACATTCTCTTTGTTAGTACATATTATATGATATTTCTTATCAGCAGAATAATACATATTAAAACTACCCATTCCTAAATGAGTACTTTCAAATTCTGTACACAATTGGTTTTGATCATCAAAAACCTGTCCTTTTATATCTTCTGACAATCCACTTGTGTTTAATGCTTTAAAAGCCATTGTCATGTTGGTAGATAGCGGGGCATATCCTCCTTCCGGAAAAAATGAGACATTAAATGTTTTTTCTAAGTTGGGAACTTTAAAATATCTTTTATACAATCTCCCATCAATCACCGTCTGCAACAAGAATGCTCTATCCTTATTCATTTCATTTGCACCAAAAGAGCAATGTCCTGTATTCCCTTTAAATGAGACAGTTTTTTCTTTTTCTTTAGGATTTCCACCAGGGTAAATAACACAGTGTTCGGGTAAAATCATTTCCTTTCCAACTTTTGTAAGAAAGTGCATTTCTGAATTGATTAAATTTCCGTCTGCCGAATATTTTATATCAACAGATACCTTTTCAGAAATTGGATTCGATATGTAAACTTGCTTGGTGAAAAAATAATCTTCACCAATATTTTGCATGAAACGTGTGTAAGCCCTTAAAACGTAATCACCCTCTCCCAATTCGTCATCTAATTGTATTTGCCCATAAAAACAACCGGTGCTGTCAGGTCTTAATTTCACTCTTTCAACAAGATGATTGGTGGGGTTAGTCAGTTCAACATATACATAACGGCTGGCATTAGCTTGCTTGAGAAAAACAGCATCAACTAAATGTACCCGAAACCAAATGGTTTCACCGGGGAGATACATACTCCTATCGGTTTGAACATATATTTTTTCTTGTGGAAAAAATGAGATCTGGTCCAAAAATAGTTTCATTATCGGATTTTCACCAGGCTCCTGTGCCTTAAGGTTAGCACCAAAAGCAAACATAACAAATAAAACTGTTATCAATCGGATTTTCATAAATGTTAAATCTAGCGTTAGTTACAAATGTAAAATATTAGACTGCTATAGTACCTCAATAGTTTAATTTCGTTTCACTATATTTATCATATAGATATATTACAAGTAAAAGGTATCTACCAGACAGCTGTATTATCTAAAGTTTAAATCATAAAGTTTGCCTTACACCATGTCAGTGAAGCTCCATATCCATTAAATGGAAACAAGATTACCCAATGTAAAATTAGCCCGGAAATATAGTTAAACTGATTACAATATCTCGGTACAGCACTAATAGAAAATGACACAAATAAAGTAGATTTATTGATTGAACTTTTATTTTCAGCTTATTCAGCTAACAAAAAAAAAGAGAATAATAACAACTAAAAAAATTGCCATTATTCTCTTCGACTGGTTTCTCTCTTGTTTCAAATCGTCAGCCCTAACCCCAACATAAGTATATATTGAGGAAGTCAACTTCAAAAAAGAATGTTAGTAACCAATAAAAAACTGCCTGAAAAGTCGCATTACAGATAGAAATGCTTTACACTTTCCAGCCAGTTTATCTTGTCTTGTTATTTACCGAGTGGATGATCTTCAATCCAATCGTCTACAACTTTTTGTTCAGCAGTTGTTTTACGTGCTTTGTACAAATAACCGGTAGTCTTACGAATAACCCCCTTGTCGTCAAATGTATACCAAATGGAGTATAACTTCAAACTAGGATCGTATGTTCCACCTCCGGCTATAATTGCGAAGTCTTTCCAAGTTTTAAGAGTCAACGTATTATCTGCATTAACAGTAATCTTGAACGTATTCGTAGGACGATAATCATTAATATCGCCTGGAACATATTCATTAGCAAAATGGTACATACGAACAGTTTTACCGTCGTCAGTAGCTTTCAAGTTTCTCGCTATTTTATAGACTACAGTATCCTTAGCTTTAGTTGGATCTGTATTTCTAATTACACCATTCATGTAGTACAATCCAGAATACTTATTTACAAGATTTAACCTTACAAGTGCTACAGTATCTGTTTTAATCAACGAATAAGCAGTAGTTGAAGTTAATCTCAAAGCTATCATATACAATGAATCACACTGAAGACTAGCTGGTTTTATGTGAATCGGAAGTGTATTATACACTTGTCCAGCCTTTATAATCAAGCTATTAGAAGGATAAGTATAAACACTATCCGCAATTTTTCTATACTGAGCAACTGTACCAGATACATTTTTTTTATTGTAAATAGTAATGGCAGTATCCATTTCTCCTACAGTAACCGTTACATCCTGATCGCTAGGACGTGAGCCGCTCACTGCCACTGAAATGGAAACAGTATCATAAGGAGTATCTCCAATGTTCAAGTCTCTATCAACAATTTTGTCTGCTGCCCCTACAATATAGACACTTTGAGGATACAAATCTTTATCATTAGAAGATTCCTGATCACATCCTACAAATAAGATCGACAGAAGTGCTAAAGGTAATAATATTATATTTTTCATTATATTCTAAAATTTTTTGATTATTATTTCCAACCTGGGTTTTGTACCAACCTTCCATTTTTATCCATCGTATCCTGGGTAAAAGGAAAGAAATACATTTTGTCTTTCCATGTACGTTTCATTGATGGCAATGTATTCCAGACCCTTGGTGTGTAGAATAGTGCACGATCTTGTTCTTTTTGAGTTACATCTAAGCCCATTACAGGTTTTGTATATGCATTTTTTGCATCCATCCAACGACGAAGATCATAATAACGGTGATTTTCGTTAAAGAACTCAACTCTCCATTCTTGCTTGATAATATTTCTCATTGTTTCTCTGTCCGTAGCATCTGCCACGGTAATTCCGGGAAGTCCTGCACGATAGCGGATTTGATTGAAATACTTTACAATTTCAGCTGGATCTCTGGTTATTATAACTGATTCACCATTTATATTTGTTCCAGTATAGGTGCCTGTCATTTCATTCATAGCTTCAACATAACTTAACAAAACCTCGGCATAACGGAATGTTGGATAAAATTTCGACTTTACAGCATTGCCATAAAGTATATTATCTTCCTGATGTACATATTTACGACTTGTATAACCTGTATAGTTGGTATGATCTTGATCTCCGGTTGATGTTCCGCCCTTATAGTAGGTGCAAACAAAGTTTTTAACACTGTTGTCGGTTCCGGTGTATGAAGTAGCAGGCCAAACGCAATAATTAAAACCAATAGAGGCATAGAAACGTGGTTCACGTTTATCATCCCTTATTGCTCTGCTTGCATTAAGTATATAATCTTCCGAAAAAACAGCACCTGAACCTACAGCATCGGACGATTTTTCGCCAGCTGTAGCGTCGCTATATTGTCTTCCATCGGCCATACGATATTGCTCAATCATATCAGTTGTTACAGCGTAAATCGATTTACCCGAATGTTTTGTTGGATAGTAATATCGATCATCCATTCCACTCCTTCTACTACCGTAAATAAACTCATCAATACTTTCAGGCCTTAAACTACCATCGAATAAGGATTTATACGACAAGTAAGGATCAATATCCATTGCTCCATCGGGAAAATTCTTAGTGGTCAGATTCGCATCGCCCGATGTTGTAGGAAGAGGCAATGTACCGGTATTTTTCGAATTTACGATTTTAGGCCAAGTATTGAGTTTATACTTACCCATGTCGATAATTCTTCTAAAAGCTGCAGCTGCAATACCCCAACGTGCCGGATCATTTGTTTGAGAAATGAAATAAGTACCATCAGGGCGTTTCCAACCTGATAACTCTTCAACTGTACTGGCACCACCATTGAACAATGGGCTGGCAGAATACAAACGCATACGAGCTACTACAGCATACGCTGCACCTTTAGTTGGCAAAAACGGATACATAATTGATCTGCTGGTAGGAAGTAACTTTGCAGCTTTTTCCATATCGCTACAAATATATTCTACACATTCGTCCCAAGAGTTACGCTCATAAGAAACTTCATCAACAGTTGCATCTGTTTCAAATGCAGTCTCAGGTAAGAGGGGTACCGGTCCGTAGAGTCTCACCAAGCTATAATAGAAATAGGCTCGCAGAAAATAAGCCTGCCCGGTGTAATCTTGACGATCTGATTCTGTTAAATCCGAATTTCCACCAATTCTGGAAAGTATAATATTTGCCTTACGAATACCTTTGTAATAATTCGCATAAGGGTTAATACCAGCAGTATTCTGAGGTGTGACAGCATCTACATACAGTTGAGCTCCGGGATGATTACCATCAGCCCATGGTACTATCGCTTCATCAGTGCTCAAACCGCTTGGAGATTGTGGGTTGTAATCCCAGTCGCCAATTAATTGAGATTCATTAGGCAAATACGCTGCTGTACCGTTAATATATTCAAGGATTCTCGTCCTATTCGTAAAGATGGAGTCAATAGTCATCTTATCATATACATATTTGTCAATATCTAAGTAGCTTTCACAAGATGTAAACGCTAAAGCACTTACAAAGAGTACAGAAAACCACTTAATGCATATCCATTTATTTATTTTCATGATTTGTGTATATTTTTAAAATTGCATATTCATTTGTAAAGTAATAACTCTTTGTTTCGGATAACGCGCACCGTTTGAACTTGCTTGTTCAGGATCAATAATTTTTACTTTATCCCAAACATGTAAATTCTCGCCTATTACACTAAAGGTAGTAGATTTTATTCCTGCTTTTTTCATAAAAGCACCATCCATCTTGTAAGATAACTGTACATTCTTTAGTCTCAAATAAGAAGCGTCGTTCAGCCAATAAGTGGATGCCCTATTGTTATTATTATTAGATCCGTATGTTAATCTAGGAAATTTAGCATTTGGATTTTCGGTTGCTGCAGTTCCTGAGTATTCTCTCGATGTCCAATGGTCAGCAGCTACAATATCCAAAATATTTCCAACTTCTCTATCCGCGAAAGGATAGTATCCTGTACCGCCGGAAAAATATTTTACCCTACCTACTCCTTCGAAAAGTACACTTAAATTCCATTGTTTGTAGTTAAATTCTGTAGCAAAACCATATTGTATTTGTGGAGAAGATGAATAGTCTAACGGAACTCTATCATAATCGTTAATAATACCATCACCATTCACATCTTTGTATTTGATATCCCCAGGCAATACCGAATTGGTAAAAGTTTGTTTCGGACTATTTTGCACATCGGCTTCATCTTTAAACAAACCAAGTGCAATTAGGCCTCTATTAACACCCCATTGATATCCAACAGATGATAGGTACGGGTAACGAACAATAGACTCTTCGAATTCTATTATTTCATTTTTAGATTGAGTCAAATTGGCACGCAACACAAAATAGGCATCCTTATTGATTGTCTGTGTAAAAGAAATATGTCCGTCAACACCCCAACTCTTCATCTTACCAACATTGGCAAAAGGCAATGTAACCAATCCCATTTCCTCAGGAGTACTTGCACGTTGTTGATAAATACCTGAGCGAACATCTTTGAAAAAGTCAATAGCCATATCAAATTTGTTCTTGAAAAATTTTGCTTCAATACCAAAATTCGTTTTGGTCGAGGTTTCCCATCTTAAGTTACTTGATCCTACCTGAGTTTCCGAGTATCCATTACCATTCTCCCAGACACCGCTACCGGTGTATCCCATCAAGGTTAAATACGGAAATCTTTTATTATTATCCATTTTATCGTTACCTACCTGGCCGTAAGATCCTTTGAATTTTAGGAAATCAATGAACCCCAAATTGTCCTGCGCAAATTTATATTGCGTTGGAACCCAACCCGCTGATACTGCTGGAAAGAAACCGAATTTTTTACCTTTTTCAAAAGCTTCAGAACCTGTATAACCAAGGTTTCCCTCTACAAAATAGGTATCATTGTATGCATACGCTAAACGGCTTGAAAATCCCATATAGCGTTTTGGAATTGCAGTTATATCAGTAGAGTTAGTTGACGAAATATAATCTTCCATATAATAGTGCGCCAACCCTGAAACACGGTGTACTTTATTAAACACACGTTCGTAATTAAGATGTGCCTCTCCATAGTATTTTCTGTCAACAGTCGTAGCTGGATAAAAATAAGGTTCTGCTGAATCACGTTTTTTCTCCAAAGCCAATGAACCATCTCGTTTTCTTGTTAGTGCATAATACAGTGCAGGTGATTTATATCGAGTTGTTGTTAACGAGCTATTAGCGTTCATATTGAAAAGAGCCGTAAAATTAAGACCCTTAGTAATCATGCTTAAATCTTGTTGAAACTGAAGATTGAGTTTGGTCGTGTTGTTATAATACTTCTTAAAACCTGAATAGTTAAGTAACACGTAAGGGCTTATCCTGTCGTTAGTAGGGCCATAAGCCGGAAGCTGACCGGACGTATAAACTAACGGCACGGTTACAGGGGTTAAGGCTGCTTGTGCATCCCATAACGATTGACTGTCGTTACCATAACCAGGAAAATTTTGAGTGACCATTATGTCTTCCAATCCCAAGGTCAATATCGAAGTTTTAGTTAAGTTAACATCAACATTTGCACGAAAGTTGTATTGCTTGTAATTAACATTCGTGCTATATTTATTAATACCCTGGTCTTGTTTGAAAAGAGCTTCTTGGTTCAGTACTCCCAAACTAATATAGTAACGGGCAACTTGTGCACCTCCAGAAAGACTTAAATGGTATTGTTGCTTACTTGAAGCATTTTTTAAGATAACATCTCTCCAATTTACATTAGGATGAAGATCTGGATCCAACCCATTTTTAAACAATGCCAAATCTACAGCATTATAAACAGGATCGCCACCTCTTGACATATTAGCTTCGTTGGCAAGTGAAGCATAGGTAGTAGCATCTACATAATTAGGCATTCGAGGTGACCAAGTTACACCATAATTAGCTTTTAAACTTACAGAGAGTTTACCTGCTACCCCTTTTTTAGTAGTTACAAGTACTACACCGTTAGCACCACGTGTACCATATACAGCTGTTGCTGATGCATCCTTTAATATCGAAAAGCTTTCAATATCTTCCGTATCAACAGTATTAAGATTCCCCTCCACACCATCGATAAGTACCAAAGCACTTGAGCCAGCACCAAATGTACTGATACCGCGAATCCAGAATTGAGAAAAATCTTTTCCAGGTTCACCACTACTTTGTTGAGAAATAATACCGGGTACACGACCACCAAGCATATTAGTTATAGATGTAGCCGGAGCTTTTAAATCTTTCACATCTACATTCGTAATTGCACCGGTTACAGAGATTTTACGTTGCCTACTGTGACCAACCACAACAGCTTCTTCCAGTTCATTTACTCGCTCTTTCATGACGATTCGCATTTTCTCGTCAGACTTTGCTACCTTCATTTCTATTTTATCATATCCGATTAAAGAAAAAACCAGGGTTTGATTGGCTTGCAAACCGGTTAACTTAAAGTGACCATCTAAATCCGAAACAGAGCCTTTACCTGGGTTTTCTTTTACCACAACAGTAACGCCAATCTGTGTTTCTCCATTTTCGGACATTACGATACCGCTGGCAGTCAAACCTGACTGAGCATATATCGGCAACTGACAGAAAACAGCCACAAAAAAAAGTACAAATTTTATATATTTGTTCATTGAAATTTAATTAATGGTTTAACATTTATTTTCTATTCGATGGAAAGTTTCCTAACCGTACCCTCTTGACCCCCAGCAATGAAATAGTTGCCGTCTCCATCAATTGCAATATCACGAGGATATTGGAAAGTAGCCTCCAGCGGAGTAGTACCATTTGTTAACGTTCCATTACTATTTCCGGCCGCTATTTCTACTGCATCTCCCGAAATCTTTTGTATACGTGCATCTCCACCTTTAGTCCAAAAGTTGGATCCTTTACTGACAACAAATATATCACCATCTGCATTAACAACCAAACCATGAGGAGAATTGAACTGAGCATCGGTAAGTCTATCACCTACAGAAACTCCTGGGCCGTTACCTCCGGCATACAATGAACAAGTCCAGGTTTTGTCTGGATTTTTTTCATATTTGTAAATTGCGTTTTCAGATGCAAACGAAAGAAAGAAACAATGATGGAATTTACTATAAGTTATGTAAGAGCCTTCCCAAGTATCGAAGCTCTTAGGAACTTGTTTTGCTAGTGGTGTCTTCGGTGTTGCCGCAGCAGGAATTATTAGACCTCCAAAATTGGCAGCAGCTAATCCAGATGGCTTCTGATCAGCAGTAGTGTAGATTTTATAACTTTTATCAGAAAGGTTAACCTCAGCGATACGTCCTTGTGAATCTAAGCAGTATAATAAATTATCATCCTCGGCAAATGTCATTGAACACACTTTATCACCCGGATAGTCTGATGACGAAATTGTAATACCTGTAGTATTAAACGTCCAACTATTTTCTTTTTTAAAATTGTAAATAGTGCGGTTTCCATTCCAGAAAGTCGTTGCATAAAATTTATCTCGAGCAGTAGGAACTGCAGGGTGACATAATGCTGCAGGAGTAGAAAGTTTAGTGATCGTTCCATCATCGATAGAAAGAAGAAACAATTTATTACCCCATCCAGCTTCTATCAAGAATACGTTATCAGACTTTACACCTTTAACCGTTTGGACATAGTGGGTTTCTCCAAGAGATACAGCGTCAATAGCAGTACCTGCGTAATCAGCGTCATTCATCCATTTATTATCGGGTCCTAACTTTCCGCAAATAGTCTTCACTGATTTGCTTTGACGATACCTGAATCTAACCTTAGCAGGAAAAATACTGTCTTTACCAATTACTAAAGATATTTGGTTATAACCGTTTGGTTCTTTAGGAACAAGTCCTGTAAGACATTTTCCATCGGTAGCAAGAAGAACCGCCCTTTTTTTTCCAAAATATACTTTCATATCTTTAATCGAACCAGGGAAATTCCCATTCAACATAAAAGTCTGATCTATTATACCATAATTGGGGACAATAGAATCCAATTGCGTTCCCAGAATGGGATCATACTTGTTTTCAATGATAGGATATTTTTCTATCACATCAGAGCCATTTTTACAAGCCGTGAAGAACAGAAAAAAAAGACAAGAAAAAATAAGATACTTTTTTTTCATTTTAATTAGTTTTACAAAGTAAATTTTTAAGGTGATTTTTTAATTTATATTCTATAACTATATGAAGAATACTCTTCATGTACAAAATAACATTATAGAATAATGAATTGAGAGCTATTAAGGGCTCTAGTTACTTGTGTTTAATACACATCTACATCCTTTCTTTTTGAAAGTGAGATTTAATTGGGTTTTCAACTTGTGTTTCTTTTCATCTTCATTACGATTAGTTTAAGGATTAATAAATCAACTATTCAATACTTTATTCTAAGAAAAGTATTATAACTATCACTATATGTACCGCAAAATAAAATATCAAATATTGAAATAATAATATGCGTAAAACATATACATCTCAATTGGCACACTTGTAGATTATGTTTTATAATGTCATGCATTTATAATAAAAACGCACAATTAGTATTAAAGAATGCCAAAATTAGTCTACTTACCCTTTTGAGTTTTTCGATATTAGATATTATATTTCTAATTCAAGATACAAAAGCGAATCTTATATTAAAAAAAACATTCTACGACAAAGCACTTGTTATAAATCGATCAATAATTTAAGAACTAACACATCTAGTTCTGAAAATCAATATTATTCATTCAATTCCGGATGTTAATTCCCGGAACTTATAAAGTTGAAATCTTTCAATGCAAAAAGTTTTTCACCGTGAGAACCCCTAAATTTCAGATACACGTCATGTCTTCCTGTGGTTGGAGTGGTTTTAGAACTAAACTTTCTTACGCGTGATATACCACCTGTATTGCTTATTTTACAAGTTGCTATTTTCGTCCCTGCATTTATAGAGTCCAGCCATACTTCAACCTTTCCGCCTTTAGTAATACTAGAAGCAGAAATAGTAATTTTTGTAGAAATTTTGGGATAATCTTTACTCCCAAATTCCACTCCGGCATACAGTGCCCAATCATTACTATGAATGTCATCAAGCAATGTGACACCATCAGCTAAATCCGTTCTTTGAGTTCCAAATTGATTTGCAGGACATTCAGCCAATATAGTTGAATACGCATCACGATATATATAGAGATCAAAATCGGCATAATTGCGACCTTGCACGTACAATCCTTGCCTGTTTCCACACCAACCATTGTAATTTCGGGTGAATCGATCAAGAGCAGTCACATTAATTTTTTCTCCAATTACAATCCATTTAACTCCATCGGTACTATAAAATCCACTCAGTTCGTGATTGGTTCTTTCTAATTTTAGCCATACAGCCTTTTCTGTTGAAGTATTGGTAACTTCATAATGAGTTTTATCATAACTAAAGCATATTACTTTATCTGCTTTACTGTTGGTGGTACAATAAACCTTTGCAAACAAAGTTTCCATACCATTCATGAGCCTCAAACCGGCTTCATCCGATGCTGAGTCCGGTTTAAAATCCAAACGCGTTATCAATGAGTAGTTATGTTCCGGATCTGTTTTTATTACTGTATTGGCTTTTGCCGAATTTTTGGGGCTTAGTCTAAGCCAACCTGGTCGGGCTGAAAGTGAGGTAAGTGAAGAAGGCGTGTATCCCAAAAAGGACCACTCAGGATGAAGTTTATCCGTTGAAAAGAAATCAGATGTTGGAACCATCCATGAAATGCCACTCGAGGGTAACAACGGTGCGTTATTGGGCATATTTACAGGATATTCGGCCACAACATTATTCTCGGCATCATATTTTACCTGATTAATTAATCCTTGACGCCCCTGACCATACCACTCGTCATTATTCGCTCTTGACCAAACCGGGTGCAAAAGCCAACTAGTGCCATCAGGTAAATCTACAACTGCAGAAGCGTGATTGGGACCAGAAAAAATTGCTTTAGATTTATTTGGATCATTTTCATTAAACATATTTACCGGCGTAGTCCATGCTGTCTGATCTGCGGTTATCGTTTTACTTCGCATTACTTTTTGTCCACCCGACACGTCGCGGGCAAATGAATAATAATAGTATCCATTATGCTTCCACATAACCGGTCCTTCAGCCCAACTAAAAACGGTTTGTCCATCATTATTTTGGGGGTTCAACCATTTCAAATCGTAAACAACACCTGTTGCCTGGCCAGTTTTATCCAGTTCTACAATTCCATTATTCGATTGCCCATTTTTAACCATCATATACCACTTCCCGTCATCATCTATAAATATGGAGTTATCATAGCCTAATCCATACGGTAGTTGAGTGGGGTTGTTTACCTTTGTCGGCATAGTCCAGGGGCCTTCGGGTTTATCGGCAGTAACAAAATACATGGTGTTCGCCCTTGAGAAAAAGTCCCAATACTGATTATTATAAAAAACCATCTGTCCACCCCAACACCCACCACTCGCACCATCGCCATACAACGGCCAGTCGGCAGAAACCGGTTGGGCAATAGCCTCCCAATGGATCATATCGGTAGAATGATAAATTACCGGAGTCGGATTAAAAGAAGACCCTGTGGTATAAAAATGAGATCCCACTTTTGTAAGTGTGCAATCAGAATGATCGCCCGGAATAACCGGGTTCATAAATGTTTTAAAAGAGGGAGATTGTGCATCAGCTGTTAGGGGTTGGAGTAAGCTACTTAAGCCGATAAGAATTGTTGCAATTTTATATTTCATAGATTTAATTTGCGTCACAAGGCTTGTTTAGTATTCCCCATGCATTTATATTCAAATAATATTTTCCAAGGTTAACTAAAAGAATAATCTAAAGTATAATCGAGAAATATTTTGGTGTTACCATATAAAGATTGGAGTAAAAATATACTCCAATCAATACATGGAACACAAAACCAATCGTCAACTAAACATCGATCACTCTTACTTCTAAAAAAACTGCAATCTCAAAATCATCCGACCTTGATCATGCCCTCATTGTAAAAATCACAAAAAATCATAACTTCTACTCGCAAAATTATGGATTGGTTTACATTTTTATTTTAAAATTAAGATATAATCTTTTCAATTTTAGATATACAAAACAGAATAATGCATATCAAAAGGAGAAAATATCAATTATTTGGAGAAAGACGAGAAACCATCACAAAACCAGAAGTGATACCGGACTCATTTAAATCATCTTTTAGTTTTAATAATAATGCATTTATCCACTGCCCAAAATTAGGGTAATCAACAAAAACAGAATAGAAATTTTTTAATCAACTAAAATGCTGAGGTGGTTTGAAAAACTAAAAGAGTGGATTAAATAAGCATCCGGTAAGGAGGTATTATATTGATGTGGAATAAATCAATAGGCAAAAAAAAACAGTCATTCAAACGTGAAGCTGACCGAAAAAACAGAAGGAAACAGGCGAATGGACAAAGCAGCAAAATACATTGAAGAAATCAGTAAAGAAATCAGGTATTTGCAAAAAAAAAGTTTATTGAAACTAATTTCAATAAACTTTTCTGAATAGCAATACCAGAGTAGGTCTTAAAGATTCTCACCAACTATTGTTGGCACACTTAGCTATATTTCATTCGGAGACTTTCCAAAATGCTTTTTAAAGACTGTACTAAAATATCCGATGGACGAAAAACCACAGAGTTCGCTTACTTCAGTTACATTGTAATTATGACTTTGTAAAAGCTCCAAAGCATAATCCAATCGAACCACTTTTATGAGATCTGTAGGAGATTGATCTGTCAGCGATTTTACTTTCTTATATAGTAACGATGTACTCACATTCATTGCTGTTGCAAAATCTTCTTTCCCAAAGTCGGTATTAGCTATATTTTCCCTGACCACTTCAAGCATTTTCTTCGTAAATTTGTCGTTATGCCCATTTGCAAATACCTTCTCCCCATTACTAACGGGTCCTGTAATTAGCTTTAACACTTTATCCTTTACAGCCTCTCTATTTCTAATTATCGACTTTATTCTTTGCACAAGAAGGGTCATATCGAAAGGCTTAGTCAAATAATCGTCGGCTCCCAAACCGAGCCCATGCAATTGCTCGGCCTTACCCGAAAGTGCAGTAAGTAATATAACAGGGATGTGCGAAGTTTCAAAGGTCGATTTCATTAGTCGGCAGAGTTCAAACCCATCCATTTCGGGCATCATTACATCAGAAACGACCAAATCGGGCATTTGTTTTTGAACAATATCCCACGCTTCAGCTCCATTAGTTGCCAACATAACATCAAAATCTGCTTGAAGCGGATATTGCATGAAATTTCGTAGATCATCATTATCTTCAACAATCAGGATGCGCATTGCCTGCTTTGTTGATTCCTCTTGTTGTTCAAAAGGCGGTGAATAGAGTTCATGCGACTCATCAATTACAGACTCATTTGTTTCAATGATGATGTCATCATGCTCCTCAGATGCTTCTTTAAATGGAATTTCTATTTTAAAGGTTGAACCAACATTCTCATTACTAACATAACTCACGTTTCCATCATGCATCTCCACGTAATTTTTTACCAACAGAAGACCGATACCTGAACCCACTATCTTCGAGTTTATAGCATTCTCACCACGATAAAACTCGCTAAAAAGTTGACGTTGGGCTTTTTTACTTATCCCGATACCATCATCAACAATTTCCAAAATCCAACTATCAGGATTACACCCAAATGCAATTACAACTTTGCCTTCGGGATGTGAATATTTAATTGCATTTGAAATAAGATTGTCGATTACTTTTTCCATCATAGATATATCCACGGCAGTTTGATAACAATCAATATCAGTTGTGAGCTGTAAATTCACATTCTGTTTTTTCGCAAATGATTCAAACATTATTTTGCGTTGCTCAATCAGGTCAACAATATTTACCGTACTTAGAGTAAACTGCTCTTTTCGTATATCCACTTTCTGAAAATCCATTAACTGACTTACAGCAGTAGAAAGTCGCCTTGCCTGCTCTGTAGCAAGCGAAAGATAATACTTCCCTGCATCCGACAACCCTTTTTCCTTTGTCAATTCCTCAATCGGCGCTTTAATCAGCGTAACAGATGTTCTGATGTCATGAGCTGTATTCGTAAAAATACGTACTTTATCTTCAGCATGTTGTTGTCGAAGTCTTTCTATATAATAATTTAACGATAAGTAAAGAATACCCGAAACAAAGGCTAACAATAAAAATTCGAACCACCAGGACCTCCAAAACGGAGGAACAACAGTTATTTCCAACGATCGTTCAGAAATAACAGTAGACAGCGAACTATCATACAATCTGATTTTAAGGGTATAATTTCCACTGGGGATATTGGAGTAATGTACAAAACGGTTGGCAGACGGTTGAGTCCAACCATCGTCCAGCCCTTCAAACATCCACGAAAATTTAGCATCTGCCACATTCCCGATAGATAAAAGTTCAAGGTGGAGCGTATTCTCGCTATGGTTTAGAGACAAGCTTTGCAAACTGTCCAATGGAGTAGTAAGATTAGCGCGAATAGAACGACCGGCTAATGTAAGAGCCTGAAAAAACAGAGTGCCCTTTGATTGAGTTTCAGTTAATAGATCTGGGAAGAAATGTACCGCACCATTACTGGTTCCCCAAATTAATTGACCATCATTTAATATACAATTTGAGTTTCGATTAAAAGACACCCTGGACAATGGATAGACTGAATTATAGGTAAGTACACTCATCGTTTTAGGATTCAAACGACACAATCCCCCTTCTGTACCCAACCATAAATATCCATTCGTGTACATCACGCTATTTACATAATTGGATGGCAAACCGGCTGCTGTCGTTATTTTTTTTACCTGACGGGTTTTCATATTGTACTTAAATAAACCCTCACCACTTGTACAAAACCAAATGTCATCTTTTATGGCAATTACATCCTGAACAAGGTATCCATCCAGCAAAGTCTCGGCTACTCCACTTTTTTTATCCAAAATACGTAATCCATACGTACAAGCCAAAAGAATTTTGTTGGGCGATAATTCGGCAAAAGCGTAAATGGGTTGGGGTGAGTATTGTCGAAATTTATTCTCTTTTGAGAGATAACAGGTCAAATTACCCTGAGCACCTCCAAACCAAAGGTCCCCCTGGCTATCCTTAAAAATATCCAACACAAAATTAGCTGCGAATGAAGACCCTGGTGTTTCCTTGGAATAATGTACCAACTGTCTGCCCGTACGCGCATCTAAAACATAAACCCCGGCAGAATAAGTACTTGCCCATATCTGCCCTTTATCATCTTCACATAACGAAACAAATACGTGAGCCTGACTTAGTTGATTTTGATAGAATGTTTTCCATTGACCGGTTCCAAATTCTTTGCAACTAATACCGTTATCAGTCGCAAACCAGATATTCCCTATTTTATCCTGAATAATTTTATTGACATTATTATTGGCTAGTGAGTTCGAATTATTGGTCGCATGAATTAATTGATCCACTACAGGAGAGGTCTGATCGAAAAAAGAAACACCACCACCATACGTACACACCCAGATCCGCCTATTCTGATCGTTATAAATATCGTAAACTCCATTGCCCCTGAGCGATGAAGGATTATTTACATCTTCCTTATATACATTCAGAATACTTGTTCCACGGTTGTTTATCTCCCAAAGACCTTGTCCATCGATTCCAATTAAGATGGTTGAGTCTGAGCCGGCTACTATTGCCAGGATTGGCTGCTTTGAAATAGCATTTGGTTGTACCTGTGACATACTATGTTTACTCAAATCATAACAGTGTAAACCATCTGAAATAGTTCCAATCCAAAGTCTTTTTAATTTTGAATCATAGAATAACCTGGACACGTCAAAATCTATTTTATTGCCAAATGCGTACAAGCGCTTACGCTGCAACGTTCGTATATCCAATAGCCAAATACCATTCGACTTAGCTACAAACAGTCGATTAGAGTCATACCAGATAATGTATTTAGAGTCTTTTAAATTTTGTACAAAAGAAAGACGCCCTGTTTTATACCTGAAAAAACCAAATGAAGTCGAAATCCAAAAATTGCCTGAATTATCAACAAGTAAAGAACTTACAGATATATACCTGTTATTCAAAACCTTTGTCATGCTCACAATTAAATCAAACTGGTCAGTTATTTCGTTATAATGAAATATTTGACCATTGTTTGTATAAGCTAACAAACTTGAGTTAGTATAAAGAAGTCGTACCGAAATAATATCCGAATTCTCGTATGGCAGTTTATAAATACGATAGTCGTCACCGGCAGATCTTAAAACTCCCGTTTTGGAAGATGCCCATATAAATCCATTTTTATCCTTGCAAACTGAAGCCGTTTCACGCATCGAAATCCCATATAGAGAATTTACACTATGAAACTTCACATTTGAGGAGTATAGCGACAGAGTTGCCAATAAAAAAAATACGACAAGAAAATTTAGTCTCATTTTAGATGATGTTTTTCATGACATATTAATTCGTTAAAGAAAAATAAGTCAATAGATAAAAAAAGAATTCAAGGTTATTCGAATACTGTAGTATTGGCAAAGATAAGTATCTTTCATCTAAAATTAAAACAAAAACTGAAACTGGTTATAAAAGTACACAAATAGAAAAAACATAAAATGCTATAAATAAGTCGATTAAACACAATAAAAAATCAATTGAATGTAATAATTAAACAAACATCTATAAATAATAATTTATTATGTGCTCAAGGTCAACGTCACATGTAGGGCTAGATTATTAATTTTTATTTACAATTAAAATTTACATTGATCCCAGTTAGACGCAAAAAAAAAGAGACCCGTTTAGGTCTCTTTTTTACTTTTAGCGGAAGCTACGATACATGAACCTAGTAGCTTTTATCCCTATATATCAACATTTTAATTTCACTAAAAATCTCACTGTTACGATTAAGTCACTTAATTTTTGATGTTTTTTGGCAACCCATGACTTCACGTTGTCATGCAATTATTTCGCGTCAAATATACATATAATTTGTGAATCCACAAAAACTGATTAACTTATTTTTATTTGCCAATAATGTTTTAATAATTATCAAATAAATCTACCTAATCTGAAATTATTTAAACGTTGTCCTCTGCTAGTTTTAAATATAACAATAAAAAGTCTCAAAAAAAAATTAGAGAATTTCTATCTAAACTGGTTAATATTAAACTTAATTTCATATCTTTGAATCTTTAATTTTATCTCTGCAAACTGTGTATAAATGCAAAAACAAAACTGTTGTTGACAGATAAAATAGCAAACAAATCGACTTAACAGGATAATCATCATGAGAATTCATCTACAAATTGAAGCAACAAATCAAATCGTCCCCTTTGACCATCAACCTTTGTTAGTTGGAACTATACACAAATGGTTAGGCGAAAATGCAGAACATGGCGAAGTGTCATTATACTCTTTCTCTAGGCTAGAAAGAGGTAAGGTAATCAAAAATGGACTTAAGTTTAATATGGGAGCCAGTTTTTTCATCAGTTCATACGATGTTGAATTGATAAAAAAAATGGTTTGGGGCATACAGCAAGATAAGACCATGTTCTGCGGGCTGACAGTGAAGGAAATCGTTTTAGAGCAAGATCCTGACTTATCGAAAAGAGAACAATTTTTCGTAGCGAGTCCTATTTTTATTAAAAGGAAATTTGAAAATGATCTGGAGCATGTACTTTATACCGACGAGCGTGCACCGCAGCTTTTGAAAGAAACCCTGCAAACCAAAATGAAACTGGCAGGAATCAGCGATAATGAATTTGAAATTTACTTTGATGCATCTCACACAAAAGCTGGAACTAAATTAGTGAATTACAAGGGAATTATGAATAGAGCAAGTTGGTGCTCAGTAATAATAAAAGGGAGCCCAGAAACTAAACTTTTTGCATGGAACGTGGGGGTTGGAAATAGTACTGGAATAGGATTTGGAGCGATACGGTAGAAAATGTGGAGAAAATCATTTCGGACGGACGCTCGCTGATTGGAAACCTGAAACGGAATGAAACTGCCCTTAAGGTTAAAGGAATGACCCCCGAGTTGCTTACCGGACTGACTGCATTGGTGGGCGGAAATTGATGAGTTGAACACGAACCACAATTCGAAGAAAAATGAACGCAGCCGCGCTGCCGACGATAGCATCAAAACTTTCAACGAATTGTGGGACATCACAGGAACCATTCTGGATGCCGGACATGCGCTTTACCGTGGTGTGGACGAGGTGAAACTCCGCGAATATACCCTGGCTAACCTGCTGAAACGGGTGCATAATGCGAATGGAACTTCCACCGATGAAACTGCTCCGAAAACGGATACTCCTGCTTAAGGACTTCATTTTCAATGAAACCTGACAGGAGGAAAGCTGCCTGTTAGGTTCTGTTGAAAAATTGAATGGAATTTAGAATGTATAATGGAATAAAAAAATCCCTTCTCCAAATTAATGAAGAAGGGAAAAAATCAAAAATAAAATTGATTTTTTTTCATCTTTCAATTCCAAATGTTGGTTCGATTATTAAATATAATGACAAAGGTAATCCAAATAATATAAATATCAAAGAGAGGCATTTGAATAGAATTATTATTTTCTATATAATTTATTTTTATTCATTGGATTTTTTTTGTTGATTAATCAAATATATCGTATATCTTTGCATCAATATTATTAATTGATGCATATGGATGTATTAACAAGAAGATTTGATGAGGGACATATTCCCTCTGACGAAGACTATATTTTTGATGTCAAATGGACAGTAAGTGATTTAATAAACCAAGGATATTCTGAAGAGATAATATTGCTTTGGGAAGATAATGAATCATGGAGTTATTATGCAAAGATTTTTCTAGATGCATTGAATCAGTAATTCTACATAAAATCATTAAAATATGAGAGAAACGACAACAACTATTGATTATGATTGGCTAACTCGACCTACAGGAGATCCGTTTGCCGATGTAGGAGGATATGTAATCAAATACCTTATGGAAAAATATCCGGACAAGGATGTTTTGGGATTAATAGAATATATTGCGAAAATATATGTAAATAAGTGGGAGGGAAAAATTAATCCTTTCTTTCTTAATTCAGCTATTACTCAACCCGCCTACAAAGGAGATGTAAAGATAAAAGAAACCATAAAATACTTTACTTCTATTATTAATGAAACTGGTATTTCTGAAGAAGGTTTCTGTCGAATCTCAGGGCGCAAGACTAAACTTTTTAAAGCGGGAAGAGATAATTCATTAATGTCCGGTTCAGGAACGTTTGTGAATTTTCATCATAACTTTCAGTTTGGCATGATGCTTTCGAAGGAGATGATTATACGCATGTTCTTTATTCCTTTTGGCTCAATTTATATTGGAGGCCGTATTGCAATTATCCAAAGTAATCTATCTGAGGTAAATGAGTTTTTTGTCAAAAAAAATTGTGAGGCAAATTCATCGAATCTGGCAACATCCTCTTCCGAGGGAGTTTTAAAATCGGAATATGGTATACCTTCAAACGCTTTATTTCAATTTGTAGATGATTTGCTTATCAAGAAAATTAACGAAGCGACAGACGAAAATGAAAATGTGTCATTGACATTATTCCATTTTACCAACTTTGGTGCAAGTCCTGAAATTGTCATTTACAAACTTCCCTCAACAATATTCAGGTTTTATTCTATTTGTCAGTCTCCTACCTTGAAAGCTGATTGGCAACCATTTTTATTATCAAATTACAATAGTTCAAAATTTAAGGGAGCAAAATACAATACTTCAACGTCGAATTATGAAATTAGCAAGAAAGAAGATACCGAGCAAATTGGATTTAACAATTATAAACTATGGCGCAATAATGTATTAGAAAATCTGCTGAATGGAAAATCCATCTTAAAGCAATTTTTGAAATGGGGGATAAAACATACATTTAATTTTAAAATTATCGAAATATATCAAATACATGTACAGAATATGAAACAAGAGACATTAAGCAAGATTAAAGAATTAGCTCTTTTTCTTACCAACACAGATGAAGACGCTATAAAAAAGAGCATTAAGGCTCTGGATGGATACAAAAGTGCATATGAATTGCGACGATTCTTTCTGAAAAATGTGGTTGCAAAAAATTACAAAGATGGAGCAAAAGATGCCATCATTACAATGGAGGAATTGGTTTATTACCTTTTCCCGGATGACGTTTCTTGGAGAGAGATTCGTGATATTTTGCTATTTGCAATATATCAGGAACTACATGCGAAAAACATTCACGTAGAAGCAGAATTATCAGCGATAGAAACCGAGGATGCAGATACAAATATAAATTAAAATTAATTTAAAATCGAGAAAATATGAGTAACTTAAAATCACAAGGGTTTATCCTCATTGATGTAGATGTTGTTGCATTAAATAATGCAGGAAAGAATACGCAAAGTAATTTTGATAATGCAGTAGGTACAAAACGAATCTACAAAGATGGTAAAAGCTATGTCTATGTTTCTGGACAAGCATGGCGTTATTGGTGGCGTGATACATTGCAAAAATCATTTAACTGGAATTTATCTCCAATTACTCGTGAAGCTAAAATTGCTTTTACATCTGCTAATCCAATAGAATATGCCGATGATGATATCTTCGGATATATGAAAGCTGCAACGGAAGAAGTAACCGATGATAAAGGAAAAGTAAAAAAAGAGAATATTACTGTTACAAGAGTTTCTCCGCTGAAAAATTCTGTTTTAGTTTCAGTAGGTTCGGTTCGCCCTGTTGAAAACTGGTCGAGTATGGCCCGTCAAGATGGGGATTCAGTGCCTTATGGGAAGCAAGAATACAGTGCTATTTTGAAAGGTATGTTTAGTCTTGATTTAGAGCAAGCAGGAACTTTTGCAACATATAATAAGACAGGTTTTAAAAACTTGACCGAAGCTTTAAAAAAAGATGCTTTGGAAAATGGAGCAACTGAAGTGGAAGATAAATTTTTGAAAGATGAAAAAGGAAATCCATACAAATTGGTGCGTCTAGCACCTGCTGTTCGTCAGAAAAGAGTAGTGGAAACAATACAAGCCTTAAAGTATATCTCGGGAGGAGCTATGCAGACTAATAATATGGGGGATGTGACACCTAAGTTTATCATTCTAGCAACTCTTAATAGTGGAAATCATCCATTTTCGCACATTGCTTCGGCGAACGGAAGAGAAAATGACGTTGTAGATTTAAATATTGATGCTTTGACTGAAGTATTATCTGACTATAAAGATAATATTCAAGGAACTGTATTTATCGGTCGTCGGAGTGGATTCTTAGATGAAAAAGCAAACAGTCTGAAACAACTGGAAGCTAAATTTTCTAACGTGAAAGTTGTTTCTATTAATGAGGCTATTGACCAATATACAGCGCAACTGAAAACCCAATTGTAATATGGAAGTCTTCAAAATTGACATAACTTCATGGACTTCGAGTTTCAAGTATCCCAATCTTATTTCGGGATTTCAACCAACACTAGAAGTACCTCCAATTAGTACAGTTTTGGGATTAATTAATGCCGCCGCAGGAAAGTATTTGAAGCATGAAAAACTGAAAATAGGTTATTACTTTGAGTTTGACGCTAAACAAATAGATTTAGAAACAATTTATCAAATTGAAGCGCACGACAAAGGCTACCCGAAGAATACGGCGAAATCGAACATTATAAACAGAGAGTTTTTGTTTAATAATCATTTGATACTCTATGTACAAGATGAAGAGATAGTTGATTATTTTCGTTTACCTGTTTATCCATTATTATTAGGCCGTTCCAATGACTTGGCAACAGTAAATAGCATTATCGAAGTAAATTTGGAAGAAATACATAATGCTGAAAAGATTAAAGGACAAATAATTCCACTTATGGGGAACTTTCTACCAGGTCTCATCCAGCCATTACCAAAGTACTTCTCCGATAGTATTCCTCGCAATAATTTGGGTACAGAAGCATATTCTATTATAAGCTATAGTGCTGTGGACGTACAAACAAGTCTTACTGCATACATTGATTATCCCAAATTAGGGAAAGAAGTTCATATATATTTTCACGAACTTGATTTTAGTTCATATTATGGATAATTTAAATAAACCTGAGGTTTTGGCAAAGTCAGAACCTCAGGTTACATTAAAACAACACATTCAAGATGGATTGAAACTATTGGATAACCTGAAAAAAGGTTTTCCCAATCTACCAGTGGCAGATGCTGAACATTTCTGGCATTTGCTCTATTTGTGTATCATTTGTCATGATTTAGGAAAGTCACATGCTGAGTTTCAACACATGTTACGAGGCGAACGACATAACTGGCTTAAGCAACGTCATGAATTATATTCGATTCCGTTTATTGACGGTCTGAATATGACGGATTCAGAAAAAAAAATAATTAAACAAGTGGTTGCCGGTCATCATAAAAGCTATGATGATTTATTGGGTTTTATTGGACACTCTTATAAACAAAAAAGCATGAATAGCTTTTTGTTTGAATTCGTTGAAGACACGAAACTATCCTTTGAAACAGAGTTTAAACAGCATATAAATAGCGATTCTATTCGTTCGCTGTTGAAACAGTTTGATATTGATCTTAGTGGATTTACTTCGGGTTTACCCAATAGATTGATACTGGAATACCAACGGAATCCTGCAACGTTAGAACAATCAAACTACTTGGATTTACTTCTGATGGCTGGTGGCTTTAAGCAATGTGATCATTTGTCCTCTGCCTTTATTTCGAAGATTGAACTATTGGAAAATTCAGATTTTGAATTTCTCAATGCCAAAAGACTTGCTTTACAGAATAAAGGATATGATTTCTATCCACATCAATTAGAAGCAACAACCAGCGAATGCAATGTAATACTAACAGCTCCAACAGGTTCAGGCAAAACTGAAACATCATTTCTTTGGTTACAAAAACAAATGCAACTAAACGGTCAGGGACGTGTATTCTATATACTGCCTTTCACAGCATCCATCAATGCCATGTATGAACGGCTTGGAAATGACATTGGCAATAAAGATAAGGTTGGATTAGTTCACGGTAAGTTGACGGAATATCTTGAGAGTTTAGTTGAAAGAGAAAACCCAACAATTTCACAAGAAAAAAGACAATACCTGACATACAAACTAAGAGAAGACTACAGAACAATTGTAACACCGATTAAAGTTGTAACACCCTTTCAACTGCTCAAAAATATTTTCGGGTTGAAAGGTTTCGAGAAAGGAATTTTTGAATGGGTTGGAGGCTATTTTATTTTCGATGAAATACACGCTTATCAACCGGATGTCTTTGCACAAATCGTAGTATTGATAGAATTTGCAGTAAAATATCTTAAGGTCAAAGTGTTTATAATGACAGCCACATTACCTCAATTTCTGAAACTAGAATTAGAGAAAGCAGTAGGCACTCATTCAGAAATATCAGCAAAAGATGAATTGTATGAGAGATTTACCCGTCATAGAGTTGTATTGCATGAAGGTTTATTAGCCGATAATTTAGATTTGATTCAAGCAGAGCTGGATAGTGATAAAAAGGTATTGGTTGTTTGCAATTCCGTAGAACAGTCGCAACAAGTCTACAATACATTACTATCTGATAAGAAGGTGTTGCTTCATAGTAATTTTAATGCTATTGACAGGAATAGAAAAGAACAAGACTTGAATGGAGATGATATTCGGTTATTAGTAGGAACACAAGCCATCGAAGTTAGTTTAGATATTGATTATGATGTAATTTACACAGAGCCAGCTCCTATTGATGCTCTAATTCAAAGATTTGGACGCGTAAATAGAAAAAGAGAGAAAGGTATCAGTGGCTGTAATGTTTTTAAAGAACGTAATGAAGTTGATTCGAAGTATATTTACACTAATCAGGGTATAATAGACCGAACCTTGGAAGCCCTTAGTTGGTTTGGTGAAAGTGTTCAAGAAAAGGAACTACAAAAGGCTATTGACTTCGTATATCCGACTTGGGATTCAAAAGATAAAGAAGAATATGATTTAGTTTATGATACTTTGAACAATCTGGTAAAAAACCAACTATCTCCATTTATATATTCTCCAAAATCGGAAGAAGACTTCTATTCTAAATTTGATGGAATCAAGGTATTGCCTGCAATTAATGAAACAGAATTCAAAACATTCCTGAATCAGTATGAATTTATAAAAGCAGAATCGTTGAAAGTTCAAATCTCAAAAAAACGTTTTGCAGGTTTTATCAATTCAGGTGTAATAGAACGAAGAACTCACGCATATGAAGCAAAAAATGAAGACAAAGTTGTTCAGACAAGTTATTTTGTAATAAAACGGAAATATACGAACGAATTAGGTTTGCAATTAAAAGAAGAAGAAACACAAATAAATTCTAAAGACATTTACCTATAAATTCTGTCCAAAAAATATAATATGATTACCGGTACTCATTTCAATTATTATCAGATTTGCAAGCGCAAATTATGGTTGTTTGCTAATGGCATCAACATGGAGCACACATCGGATTTGGTGTACGAAGGCAAGTTGATTCACGAAACGAGCTATCCCCAGCGTTCAGAACGTTACGAGGAGCTGGAGATTGAAGGTGTCAAACTCGATTATTATGATGCCCGCAACAAAGTGATTCATGAGATCAAAAAGTCGGACAAAATCGAGACTGCGCACGAATGGCAGCTGAAATACTATATTTATGTACTCGAACGGAATGGTGTAGATAATGTAACAGGAATTTTGGAATACCCTACCCTACGGCAAACCGCCAAAGTATTTTTGACGAATATTGATCGCGAAAAAATCTGTGAAATGGAAAAGGATATTGCAAAAATAATTGCCGATGATAATTGTCCATCCGTTATAAATGCTAAGATATGCAAGCAATGTAGTTATTACGAATTTTGTTATGTCACAGAATAATCAATTTTGTCATGAAAAAAACCTATTATTTATTTAACCCCGGCACTTTACAACGCAAGGATAATACTCTTAAGTTTACACCCGTTGAGGAAGACGACAATGGTATCGAACGAAACGGTCAACCTCGTTATTTGCCGGTCGAAGATATTGCTGAGTTTTATGCGTTTGGCTCACTAACTGCCAATAGTGCTTTGTATAATTTTCTGGGACAGAACGATATCGCGGTTCATTTTTTCGACTATTATGAAAACTATACCGGGTCGTTTATGCCAAAGGATAGTTTATTGTCTGGCAGAATGCTCCTTGCTCAAACAGCTTTCTATCAAGACAAGAAAAAGAGAATTGTCATTGCTCGTAAATTTATTGAAGGTGCTGCGTTCAATATGGTCAAAAATCTAAAATACTATGATAAACGTGGTAAAGAGCTTGCAGATATCATCCATCGTGTAGAAAGTTATGCTGCCAATATCCCTTCAACAAATGCAGTAGATGAATTGATGGGGCTAGAGGGAAACATACGCCAAACTTACTATGAAGGTTTTGATCTGATTTTGAATGATTTTGAAATGGGCAACAGAACTAAACAGCCACCACTAAATGAAGTAAATGCATTAATTTCGTTTGGCAATATGATGTGTTACAGTCAATGTTTACGTGCAATTCATCAAACGCAATTGAATCCGACAATTAGTTATCTACATACCCCTGGTGAACGCCGTTATTCACTTTCGCTTGATATCTCAGAGATATTCAAACCGATACTGGTAGACAGGGTGATTTTCAAAGTATTGAACAAACGAGAAATTCAAGAAAAACATTTTGATAAAAAACTTAACAAGTGCGTTTTGAACCCCAGTGGAAAAAAAATATTTGTTCAAGCATTCGAAGAACGACTGAACGAAACAATTCAACATCGGGCTCTGAAACGTAACGTAAGCTATCGCCACTTAATAAAATTGGAATGTTACAAAATGAGTAAACATCTTTTAGGTATGGAGGAATATAAACCTTTTAAAATGTGGTGGTAAGCTATGTATGTAATATTAGTGTACGATTGTGGCGAGAAACGCGTTGGAAAAATGCTGAAACTATGCCGTAAATACTTAAACTGGATACAGAATTCGGTTTTTGAGGGCGAAATTTCGGAAGTAAAATTAAAAGAACTAACTTTGAAAGCGAAAGATTTTATGGATGAAGATGAAGATAGTTTGATAATTTTTTCAGGACGAACAGAAAAATGGTTAGACAAACAAGTAATTGGAAAAGAGCGCTGTAGCACTGACAATTTTCTGTAGTGACTTGTCGATTAGATATAATTCGTCATATCTTTACTTTAAAGATACGACAAGAGATCTTTGACGTATTGAAAATCAACGAACTATATATATTGTCGATGTCCCGGAGTTTTTGTATCATTCCACATCGACAACAAAAAAAACAAAAAATGATACAAAATAAATTTTTATGCAGCTGATATTCAGCTGTTTTTTTAGCCGTAATTGACGGCTTCCAATCGCACCTAATGGAATTGAAATATGTACCAAACAAAGCTGATACTATTGCCTATATCTTCCAATCGCACCTAATGGAATTGAAATATCTTCCGGAAAAGGTAAATACAGATGGAGAGTCTCTTCCAATCGCACCTAATGGAATTGAAATTACTTTGAAGCATAGTCATTGTACTTTCAGGATTTCTTCCAATCGCACCTAATGGAATTGAAATTCGCTATGGTTGTCTGTTTTGGTCTTATGCAGCGGCTTCCAATCGCACCTAATGGAATTGAAATGTGTAAAAACAATCAACTGTTTTGACCCTGAAAGCTCTTCCAATCGCACCTAATGGAATTGAAATATGGAATAAATGGATAATGATAGCCACCGTAGAAATCTTCCAATCGCACCTAATGGAATTGAAATCCGGTAGTGAGTCGTGTGATAGTTGAATACTATTCTTCCAATCGCACCTAATGGAATTGAAATATAAGTACGATCGTGTATTCTCTGGCGACGGATCTACGCTTCCAATCGCACCTAATGGAATTGAAATTTAAATATGCCGGTGCGTTCAATCGTACCAAGCAAACCTTCCAATCGCACCTAATGGAATTGAAATATTGCTATTTCAGCTTTAACCCCTGTTAGCTTATGCTTCCAATCGCACCTAATGGAATTGAAATAAAATAATACCTGATGCAAGAAAAGCAGGATTTGCTTCCAATCGCACCTAATGGAATTGAAATCAGGATTATCTACTACTGGTGTCGACACAAGTAATACTTCCAATCGCACCTAATGGAATTGAAATAACGTTCCAAACTTTTGATTTGACCTTACGTTTGCACTTCCAATCGCACCTAATGGAATTGAAATTTGAAAGCATTGAAGTTGATTTTGAGCCAATCCAATCTTCCAATCGCACCTAATGGAATTGAAATATGCTAAGGGTGGGGATAACTTCGCACTAACACTGCTTCCAATCGCACCTAATGGAATTGAAATATAGTACACTTGCAATGCAAACCCTTGCAGAAGGCTTCCAATCGCACCTAATGGAATTGAAATATTGTCCGAGCCATTCCCAAATCGCCAAAGTTTAACTTCCAATCGCACCTAATGGAATTGAAATAAGGATAGTCGGAAAAGTTACGGAGCTTTTAAGTCACTTCCAATCGCACCTAATGGAATTGAAATTTGTTTAATTGGATTTGTTGTCAATACGCTAAAATTCTTCCAATCGCACCTAATGGAATTGAAATTCGGTAACATCTTCGTAAGGAGTAAGTTCCGGAACTTCCAATCGCACCTAATGGAATTGAAATTCCGTCAACCTCTTCTTCTTGTTGCTCCGGTGCTTCTTCCAATCGCACCTAATGGAATTGAAATTGAATTGTAATTATTTTTGGGTTTTTTGCTCCTGCTTCCAATCGCACCTAATGGAATTGAAATGAAGTTAACACGGTATGCATTTTTAAGCGAAATAACTTCCAATCGCACCTAATGGAATTGAAATTTGTTTAATTGGATTTGTTGTCAATACGCTAAAATCTTCCAATCGCACCTAATGGAATTGAAATTCAATAAATTTGTCTTTTATTGCAAGGCGAAAAACACTTCCAATCGCACCTAATGGAATTGAAATTCTCAGGAAAACATTGCGGAACTGCTGAAAAATCGTCTTCCAATCGCACCTAATGGAATTGAAATAATGCCGAGCAATTAAAAAATCTACAAGATTTGGTTCTTCCAATCGCACCTAATGGAATTGAAATTCGTGTTTGACAACCCTACAGCGTTCATTGCATCAGGCTTCCAATCGCACCTAATGGAATTGAAATCTAAAAGAAGATGCAGTAACTGTTCCGCTAAAACTTCTTCCAATCGCACCTAATGGAATTGAAATTGCACCAGCAGCTTTGACAAAAACTAGATTTGGGGACTTCCAATCGCACCTAATGGAATTGAAATTTCAATCAATCGACCAATTCAAATTTCATTTGAAGCTTCCAATCGCACCTAATGGAATTGAAATTCGAAATAGCAGCGTCCTTTTCCGTTCCACATCAAACTTCCAATCGCACCTAATGGAATTGAAATATAGTAACAGTCGCCTCTCTTATCGCTAAAGGCTACTTCCAATCGCACCTAATGGAATTGAAATCAAAGGTTAGCATTACGAAGGTTAGCATCACAAAGCTTCCAATCGCACCTAATGGAATTGAAATATAACACACAATCGGTTAGTATTCCAGTCTCAAAAGCCTTCCAATCGCACCTAATGGAATTGAAATAAGTGATTCAAACCCCATGAGGCCACTGTCTTTGGGTCTTCCAATCGCACCTAATGGAATTGAAATGTACCATTGTGCACTCCCATTGGTTTGGATCCAGCTTCCAATCGCACCTAATGGAATTGAAATGAAGTACCGGCGTATTATCGGTGTCCGGGCTTATGCTTCCAATCGCACCTAATGGAATTGAAATGGGGATGTTTCGATTACTCATCTAAACAGTACCGCTTCCAATCGCACCTAATGGAATTGAAATGGGGATGTTTCGATTACTCATCTAAACAGTACCGACTTCCAATCGCACCTAATGGAATTGAAATAGAAATGTCACGATTGATTTTGAAACCACACAAAGCTTCCAATCGCACCTAATGGAATTGAAATATATATCTTATTTGTCTTACCATCTCCTTATCTGTCTTCCAATCGCACCTAATGGAATTGAAATATCGAACCCCCAGGGGAATAAATAAACATATAAAAACTTCCAATCGCACCTAATGGAATTGAAATGTAGGTCTCTTGAAAGAAAACATCTTTGCAATTTGCTTCCAATCGCACCTAATGGAATTGAAATTTCGGAGAGTGAAATATGGGGCAATGCCATAGCTGCTTCCAATCGCACCTAATGGAATTGAAATTTCGCACCAGCGATGTGGATCATTAAGCTAAAAACTTCCAATCGCACCTAATGGAATTGAAATAACAAAAGTACCGTTGCCTAACTCAACGATAACAGACTTCCAATCGCACCTAATGGAATTGAAATTGATGTTACTACGTTTTTGTGTTTTTTGTCGTACTCTTCCAATCGCACCTAATGGAATTGAAATCGGTTTCGCATTCAAATTCAAAGACTACTATGTTTCTTCCAATCGCACCTAATGGAATTGAAATGAGTAATTCCGCTTGCCAAATACCCTTTCGCTAGTCCTTCCAATCGCACCTAATGGAATTGAAATACAAGGGAGCAAAAGAAGTCAGTCAGTGCAGCAATGCTTCCAATCGCACCTAATGGAATTGAAATTGAATAGACACCTTATCCACTGACTTGGTATAATTCTTCCAATCGCACCTAATGGAATTGAAATACGCTAAAGGTGGGGATAATTTCGCTCTGACATTGCTTCCAATCGCACCTAATGGAATTGAAATAACTTAGTATTTATTAAGGCTGCCGGTATATGGACTTCCAATCGCACCTAATGGAATTGAAATGAACATCTATTGTCCAGTCAGGCGGTGCGTTTATTCTTCCAATCGCACCTAATGGAATTGAAATATTCAAATAAGTTTTGACGAAGTTTATAAGTTGTGCTTCCAATCGCACCTAATGGAATTGAAATTAGAAATGATTAACAGATGAACCAGTTCGACCTAAACTTCCAATCGCACCTAATGGAATTGAAATAAGTATTTCAAAGAGCGTTTAACAATACTCGAACAAACTTCCAATCGCACCTAATGGAATTGAAATCCGTAAGTTTTTACGAGCAATTTAGCTAGCTGTGCTTCCAATCGCACCTAATGGAATTGAAATGTTGTTGGAGCTCGTTGTTGGCCTGCTCTAGTTCCTTCCAATCGCACCTAATGGAATTGAAATTGGCAAGATCAAGTTTACGCGTGTCGGATGAAAGTACTTCCAATCGCACCTAATGGAATTGAAATAGTCATGAAACCATTTTGGTTCGAACTGGATAAGGACTTCCAATCGCACCTAATGGAATTGAAATGCGCTACAGGGCCGCGCTACAGTTAGGCCTCAACACTTCCAATCGCACCTAATGGAATTGAAATGATCGTGCACAAGCTATACCCGAACGCGTTCTTTTCTTCCAATCGCACCTAATGGAATTGAAATTTCAAGCACACGGTCGAAGAGCTCCACAAACTCCGACTTCCAATCGCACCTAATGGAATTGAAATAGGCTACTGACGTTGTATCTAGCCAGTCCGAGGGTCTTCCAATCGCACCTAATGGAATTGAAATGAACCTAGAGTTTATAAATCCGAAATGTATGTCACCTTCCAATCGCACCTAATGGAATTGAAATAACAATCTAAGAAAACAAAGAAAACAAAATAAATCTTCCAATCGCACCTAATGGAATTGAAATTCAGATGTTTGGAATGAGGCCTATACGCAAAACATCTTCCAATCGCACCTAATGGAATTGAAATAACAATTATACAATATTTAATAAATCTTGTGCTTTCTTCCAATCGCACCTAATGGAATTGAAATTAAGAAGGAGCTTGGAGACCGGAGAGAAAATTGACTTCCAATCGCACCTAATGGAATTGAAATCTCGTGCTCGAAGTCTTGAAAATCCGACAAGAGACTTCCAATCGCACCTAATGGAATTGAAATGGAAGAACAGAAGATGGCAGCAGGAAAGGCTTTAACTTCCAATCGCACCTAATGGAATTGAAATGAGAATTACACCGCTTCACTGTAAAAGCAGAAAACTTCCAATCGCACCTAATGGAATTGAAATCTAAAAACGTACCTGTAGTTTTAGTTATTTCGCTACTTCCAATCGCACCTAATGGAATTGAAATAATAAGCTTTCAATACCACGCACCAACGCTACTCCTTCCAATCGCACCTAATGGAATTGAAATAGAACCAAGAACCAAGACAAAAGATGCTTCGACAACTTCCAATCGCACCTAATGGAATTGAAATGTACGTACTTCAGCGCCGGCAGTAAATTGGAAAATCTTCCAATCGCACCTAATGGAATTGAAATTAGTGTCCAGCAGCAGACAAGATAAGTACTTCTACTTCCAATCGCACCTAATGGAATTGAAATTTCGAAGTTGCCAATCACCCCATACATGGAGCATTCTTCCAATCGCACCTAATGGAATTGAAATATGTTATTCTCTAGTAATGCTACAGAGCACAGAAACCTTCCAATCGCACCTAATGGAATTGAAATTGGCCTATGGCAAGCATTTTAGTAAGCCTCAGATCTTCCAATCGCACCTAATGGAATTGAAATCCGCCTGAAACGATTTGAATATCTCCGCTTCCTAACTTCCAATCGCACCTAATGGAATTGAAATTCAACCGAAGAATTCACTGACGCAAAAACAGTGACTTCCAATCGCACCTAATGGAATTGAAATACAGATGTAGAATTTACACAACTAACTGATTATTTACTTCCAATCGCACCTAATGGAATTGAAATACAGAAATGAAAGGAGTTTCAAATTCAGCAAAAACAACTTCCAATCGCACCTAATGGAATTGAAATGCCACAGACAGGCGGTGGAGGCATTAACCCGCCTTTCTTCCAATCGCACCTAATGGAATTGAAATAAAGTAAAGAAAGCGCAAACTCGCTAGCCATAAAGCTTCCAATCGCACCTAATGGAATTGAAATCATTAATAACCGCTACGCTACTTTATTACAAAAATGCTTCCAATCGCACCTAATGGAATTGAAATTGGTTACCTCTACAGCATTGCCTATATATTTTTTTTCTTCCAATCGCACCTAATGGAATTGAAATCAAAGAACCATTATTCTTAATCCTATACGTTTCATCCTTCCAATCGCACCTAATGGAATTGAAATTAGTACTAGCACTTTTACTAATTAAATAATTTACGACTTCCAATCGCACCTAATGGAATTGAAATATGTGAAAACCATATTCCAACCGTGCGATACCATTCTTCCAATCGCACCTAATGGAATTGAAATACAGTAACAGTAGCTTCTCTTATTGCAAAAGGTTACTTCCAATCGCACCTAATGGAATTGAAATATGGATTTACAGTTAGATACGATGGGAGCACAATGACTTCCAATCGCACCTAATGGAATTGAAATATGGATTTACAGTTAGATACGATGGGAGCACAATGACTTCCAATCGCACCTAATGGAATTGAAATCATAAACGAATGATTACTTTAATTAGTGCTTAATACTTCCAATCGCACCTAATGGAATTGAAATACTGTAGTAGTGATTTTGGATGCATTCAATAAATCTTCCAATCGCACCTAATGGAATTGAAATACAATACTCCACAACTTGATGAAAATGGTAATCCTATTCTTCCAATCGCACCTAATGGAATTGAAATCCAACACCGGAGCCACCGTCAACCGAAATAAAACCCTTCCAATCTCACCTAATGGAATTGAAATAAACGAATAACGCTTCTTATGCGACACGAAGATAGCTTCCAATCGCACCTAATGGAATTGAAATCTATCTTCATCGAACTATAGCAAAGCCGTAATGGGCTTCCAATCGCACCTAATGGAATTGAAATTTTTGAGCGTTGTACATTGTACCCCACACATTGTACTTCCAATCGCACCTAATGGAATTGAAATGCACAAAACGAAGCATTAAACGCTCGCATTGACACTTCCAATCGCACCTAATGGAATTGAAATTAGCTATACGCGACATGAAGCGTAAGCACATGGAGGCTTCCAATCGCACCTAATGGAATTGAAATGAGTAATTCTTTTCGATACTTAGCAGCACTAAGTCTTCCAATCGCACCTAATGGAATTGAAATTCTTCGGTAACAATCTCGCCTGTGTAAAACAGACCTTCCAATCGCACCTAATGGAATTGAAATGGATAATATGATTTGTAATATTCCCTTCAGGAATACTTCCAATCGCACCTAATGGAATTGAAATGGGAAAGGGAGCGCATATGAGGAATGAAAAGGTTTCTTCCAATCGCACCTAATGGAATTGAAATATTGATATTACCATTGTAGTCGAATGCTATGCAGACTTCCAATCGCACCTAATGGAATTGAAATAAAAAATACTGAAGACAGATTTTGGCGTGACAACTCTTCCAATCGCACCTAATGGAATTGAAATGTGTAAATCGTTCCTCGCTCCATTTTAGGGTTATCGCTTCCAATCGCACCTAATGGAATTGAAATGATATAAAAGCAAGTAATATTTTCCTAATCAATAACTTCCAATCGCACCTAATGGAATTGAAATTTAAAAATAGATCATTGCTTAGTACATGGTGGAGAACCTTCCAATCGCACCTAATGGAATTGAAATTGGCGATGATCGATGCATTATTATCCGGGAATGTCTTCCAATCGCACCTAATGGAATTGAAATAACATACCACTATACCGGTTTAGAAATTACGTATTCTTCCAATCGCACCTAATGGAATTGAAATATAGTAAGAGCCTTACGAACATTCACGCCCTCGAGCCTTCCAATCGCACCTAATGGAATTGAAATATGGAAATGGAAGTTGAACATCACTTAGTAAACACTTCCAATCGCACCTAATGGAATTGAAATGTGGTAAATCTCTTGGTATGGGATTTAAAGAAACGGCCTTCCAATCGCACCTAATGGAATTGAAATTTTAAACGGGTCTATGCAAGCGCAGATACGATGGGTACTTCCAATCGCACCTAATGGAATTGAAATTCAAATATGCCGGTGCGTTCAACCGTACCAAGCAAACTTCCAATCGCACCTAATGGAATTGAAATTCAGGATATCAAGCGTTGCCTTGTCGGTGATGCCGCTTCCAATCGCACCTAATGGAATTGAAATGTAATACATTGATTAAAAAATGTCGATATTGCCAACTTCCAATCGCACCTAATGGAATTGAAATTTAATAAAGAGGGTTGGTCTAAAATCGACCGACCCCTTCCAATCGCACCTAATGGAATTGAAATTACGTTTCATGCGGCGCAAACAATAGGTCGGCATCCACTTCCAATCGCACCTAATGGAATTGAAATTTTTTAAAGGACACAGAGTAAGTAAAAATGCAGTTCTTCCAATCGCACCTAATGGAATTGAAATGAAATTTTTGATAAGTAGGACACACTTTCAGTACTCCTTCCAATCGCACCTAATGGAATTGAAATACAAGTAGTTCAAATCTTCATATATGGGGGGGTAATCTTCCAATCGCACCTAATGGAATTGAAATTTTGGAAGGATCCAGTGCTGAAGAACCTCAAAAACTTCCAATCGCACCTAATGGAATTGAAATCCAGTTATAGCGGATGAACCGTATCTATCAAATCCTTCCAATCGCACCTAATGGAATTGAAATAAAATTATACATAAGATTAAAAAAATGAGAATAGCTTCCAATCGCACCTAATGGAATTGAAATAAGGTTGAATGTAATAATAAGCTTGAGTTACAATTTCTTCCAATCGCACCTAATGGAATTGAAATACGATATTGTAAGTATGAAGCAATTGAGTAATCACTTCCAATCGCACCTAATGGAATTGAAATATAAATCTACTACTACGGACGACGTGGCCGAGATAGCTTCCAATCGCACCTAATGGAATTGAAATGGGAAAAAGTATAGTAATGATTTGAGTAAATGGCACTTCCAATCGCACCTAATGGAATTGAAATACAATGAAAAGGTATCTCGTGTGCTAGTGAATACGCTTCCAATCGCACCTAATGGAATTGAAATGTGCATACGAAAAGCAGTCAGCAACCATGTCGCAACTTCCAATCGCACCTAATGGAATTGAAATTTGTAAAAACTAATCGTGTTGTCGTAACTTGCTGGCTTCCAATCGCACCTAATGGAATTGAAATATTTCTTAGCCGCACCATCATTTCCTGAAATAACTCTTCCAATCGCACCTAATGGAATTGAAATCCAAGTGCTTCAATAATGCCTTTGAAAGCCGTATTCTTCCAATCGCACCTAATGGAATTGAAATTGCAGAATATTTACTATCTACATCAGCCTTTTCGGACTTCCAATCGCACCTAATGGAATTGAAATACAGTAAAACCGTTCCAAGGGGATTGTAAACTCCAAACTTCCAATCGCACCTAATGGAATTGAAATGTAAAAGAGAATCGAGGGTCTTCGTTTTCATAAAGGTCTTCCAATCGCACCTAATGGAATTGAAATAGATAAACAACGAGTCCATTAAGCAGTACGAGGATGCTTCCAATCGCACCTAATGGAATTGAAATAAGAAAATATTGAAGGAGATTGAAAGCATACGAAAACTTCCAATCGCACCTAATGGAATTGAAATAAGACATTGACATGATCTCAGCCCCGTTCATAGATGCCTTCCAATCGCACCTAATGGAATTGAAATAAAGTTAAGGAGCCGTGCGAATCACTCGAAAAAGAAGCTTCCAATCGCACCTAATGGAATTGAAATAAGGTTATCCAGTTTCAACACTGAAGAGCGAGCCACTTCCAATCGCACCTAATGGAATTGAAATAATGAAAATCATTATTCACAAATTTAAGAGAATTGCTTCCAATCGCACCTAATGGAATTGAAATGAGGAAGATTGGCAAAAGTGGTATCGAAGCTTTGCTTCCAATCGCACCTAATGGAATTGAAATATGGTAGATGCTTTTGTTTAGTGATGGGTTATGATCCTCTTCCAATCGCACCTAATGGAATTGAAATAAGGATTTGATTTGTACCTTCTGCAAGTGAAATTTCTTCCAATCGCACCTAATGGAATTGAAATCAAGCAAAGGACGCGGTCGACACTAAAAAACCGTTTCTTGCAATCGCACCTAATGGAATTGAAATACGGTATAAAAGAACATCGCCCTGCCGAAAGTGGTCTTCCAATCGCACCTAATGGAATTGAAATAGTAATGTTATTGTTACTTTGGAAAACGCAGCCACTTCCAATCGCACCTAATGGAATTGAAATCAAGTAGAAAACTTTCTCTTCGTTATCGGTACGGACTTCCAATCGCACCTAATGGAATTGAAATCGTTGTGAAACGCGGCTTTTTTTTATTTGTATTACTTCCAATCGCACCTAATGGAATTGAAATCCGGTTTCGCCGGCTATCTTTATGGTCAGAAAAGCTTCCAATCGTACCTAATGGAATTGAAATTTCGTAACCACTTCTTTTTTGTATTCAATGCCTTTCTTCCAATCGTACCTAATGGAATTGAAATAAATTATCGCTAAGATGGCAGCGGGCAACGGCATAGCCTTCCAATCGTACCTAATGGAATTGAAATGAGCTTGAGCAATGCGGGTTGACAGCCGGCTATTTCTTCCAATCGTACTTAATGGAATTGAAATGTTATGATAATGTCCGTTCCACCGGAAGAAGATGCTTCCAATCGTACCTAATGGAATTGAAATTTTAAAAAAGCTAATCTCTCGTTATGAGCAGATTAGCTTCCAATCGTACCTAATGGAATTGAAATCTTGTAAAGTTTCCTTACCTGAGTCAATAGTTATTGCTTCCAATCGTACCTACTGGAATTGAAATATATGTTTACTATCGACGGCAAACGCCTGAGCTACGCTTCCAATCGTACCTAATGGAATTGAAATATATTGAATGTAGGATACGCAATAGATTTATACCCTTACAAAATCAGATTCAATACTATCAATTAATTGTTCGTCAATTTTCAATTCGGCTGCAAACTCCCTAAATTTACCAACAGCATTGCTTACCATATCAATTAAAGACTTATAATCTTGAATATCATTTCGCTGAGCTATCGTTTCCAAATCTTCAGGGGTTATATCCTCAGTTTTGCCATTAATAGAAATAGAATGTTTGTTCATATATGCCGGAGCAGAAAGATCAACGCCATAAGTTAAGTCATAAGCCGGAGATAAACGCCACACGCCCTCAGGAGTCATGCAGAAGCTGAAGTTTTTTGAATGGTCATCCACATTACGTGCAAGTACATTAAATACCATCCGCAGATATTGTTGACGGCTATCCTCGTACGGCAAATTAAGCCTGCGTATTACAGCAAATAAATCTTCGTAACTATCACTTCCTGGTGACATAGCAGCTAGGGTTTGCGTGTGTATTCGATCATTACCAACACGGTCAAACCGGCGGGTAAGAAAATGGGTAACATTTCCGTATGAACGTAATTCGGATGGCATCATATTTATTCCCGCAGCTAAAGCCATTTGGTAATAAACATACTCCAATTTGGCCAATGGATAGGATGAATTATCATCATATTTAAGAATAAAGTGTTCAAACCCTTCAGGGATATTTCCTTGTCCAGAAATTACTTCGCCTGTAGATTTATTTACCGCGACAATTGCTTTCGGACGCTTACCTCCCGGGGATGAACTTATCTTTATCAAATCCTGCCACAAAATTGAGTTTTCTGAATTGAGTACTGTTGTTTCACGTTCATTTAATACCTGTTTAGCAAACTCATATAGGTGTTCAATATCTACCGAAAAAACCGAGTCGTCACCTAGCTTTTGAGCTGGCTCATATTCAAGTGCACCCATTGTGCGACTACCAATAAACGAAAGATGATCAACCGGGCTTACTTTCTTCGTCGGAATATGATTATCTCGCAGCCAGGCTCTAAAAAGAGAATGACCCCATTTGTCAGGGAGTGAATCGGCAATCATGGGTGGAAGTCCCAAATACAATTTATCTTTATCACCTGTCCAGGGAATATGCTTCTTGCTTCGGGGCGAATTAATGGACATTGTTAGTGGAGCAATTTCCAAACCTTTGTCTAAGAATTCTGATTCATATTCAAAAACAGCTACATCTGCTTTTTTATCCCATGAAAGATAGCCTACCGACATCCCCCATAGTTTTACCATTACTACATTCGTTTCCATAATTACTTTTCTTTCTGCTGTTTCTTAAATAATGTACGAGGACTTTCCGGCAATTCCGGCAACAGTTTCTCAATTTCGTCAAGGCTATCGATAGACCGTAGCAATTTGATAAACGAAGCAAATGTAAGCCCGGTAGAAGAACCGTTCTCAAAAGAACTGATTGTAAATATGCTCAAACCTGATTTCTCTGCGACATCCTTTTGAGTATATCCCATTCTTTTACGATAGTCACTATATCGTTTCCCCAGCTGTCGGATAATATCGCTACCCGATTGTTCGTATAGTTCTGTATACATAGTCAATAATATTTTTACAAATATAGATATATCTACAATAATATCCAAATATATTATAATATTATAGATTTATCTATAGTATTATGGTATTTAATTAAGGAAAGTTCAACGGGGTTAATTGATAAAAAAATGTTTAGGCAAGAAGTAATGGTACTCTTACCTAAACAATATCACAAAGCTAGTAACCAAACATAATTCAAGATAGAATCATCGAACTATTTTATTCCAGCAAATTGATTGTCAATAAACCTTTGAACATCGGTAAGTTTATAAAACGATTTACCACTCAGGTTACAGTATGGCAATTTACCTTGTGAACGATACCGTTGTAGCGTACGATGACTTACTTTAAGCATTCCAATTAAGTCCTGATTATCCAGTAGAGCATCACCTTCAAGACAAGCTTGTTGATTAAGTAGACGGTCAATCTTTTTATTCGTCAATTCGAGATTATCGACGAGTTTTCTCATCCAATCTTCAAAGGTTTCGTTAGTAACTTCCATAGTCAAATGTTTAGTGTTAACTCACATTTTTTTTACTTCTTACCTTTGTTGATTCTTCTTTTTTCGATATACGATTTATGATTCCGAATTAAATCCTGTAAACATTCCTCGTTTCTTCTGACAATTCTATCACTAAGCATCCGCTTAACTTCAGTTATTGTATAAAATGTTTTTCCAGAAATAATTGAATAAGAGATTAACCCTTTTGAACGGAATCGTTGCAATGTACGCTCACTTATTTTCAAAAATGAACAAACATCGTAACTGTCCACCCAAGTCTCATCCGGATTATCAATTACTTCAACTTTATGATCAGTTACAAACTTGGCAATTAAATCTATTTTTGCCTCTAATTCTTTAAATGCGCTTGATTCAATAGTTATTACGTCCATAATATTTTTTTGGACAAAGTTCAGTGTATTTGAAATACGGAATTCACAAGTTGGGAAAACTATTTTGAAAAATAAATTTAATAGACTACAAATAAGGCATTTAGGCAAAGTCACTTTTGATATTATAAATTTGTATACTTGGGATGTATTCGGAGAAGAAATAAAAATCAATTAATTCCTCTTAAAACCTCATTTAAATGAACATCCTGTATGCAAAATCGGGATATGTAACTTGGGAACAACTTGGGATTTATAAAAATACAAAACATGGAATCAAGTATCTGATTTACTGATTATCCAATTCATCCATACGTGCAATTAGGTTCTTTCGAAGCTCGTCTAAATATTGTACCCGATTTCCTTTACGCCCCCGAATTTCAATAAAGGTACGATATATGTCACCCAACTCTATATTGAATACATTTTCAAAATATGCGGCTAATCTCTTAAGATCACATTTACCGTTATTTATACTTCCAGTAGTGTAAATTGCATATATAAGTTCCACAAGAGAAGCTTTGGAGTCAGTCCAAGTTTCTTTAAACTTTGGGTAATTTTGAATCTCCAACTGTTTAATGGAAGGGATATCAAATTTTGCCAATTCTTTATTGAGATAGACACTCAACATATCATTTGCTAGCATTTTAGCAACAGTCAAATCAAATCCTGTAGAAAATGTAGGATCCCTTTCAAAGTAAAAACTATCAAAGCATAATTGGACATCTTGCTTCCTACGTAAAAAATAATACTTATCTAGATCTGTTCGTCTTGCACGATAATATCTGTAAAAATCAACATTATTGTAAAAAAAATCCTTCAACTTATCATGTTGACTAGTTGTATACGCCTTTTGTACCAGATCACTTCCAGTCGGGCGATTAATTTCAAATTCATGAATGCTTATATAAAAAATAAGATTACTCAATATCTGAGGTTTAATTTCTTTGAAAAAGAGAATTTCTTCATCATCGTTTTCGAAAGAATATCTTGTAATAAATATTTTGAGTTCGTCATAAGCCTCATGAAGTATTGGGATTATCCTTATTGATTTTTCAAAAACGAACTCTTCCTCCAATTCAATTTTGCTTATCTCATTGTAGACTTTCTCGAACAGATTAAGGGTAAATTGTTTCATATACATATTTTATATACGTGACTATTTAGGATCACTATATACGAAACATATCTGTCGACATGATGCATATAAGCAATTCTCGTAATGTTATATTTAAAGTATATAATAAATATATGTTTGTAATACAAACATATATTTATTTTTTCCACAATTGTACTTTATATTAAGTTTAACAAAAGTACAATAGAAATTTAAATTAGCAATAATTAAGTGAAGAAAAATGCTTATTATAGTGTTAAATATTTGTAAGCATATATAAAATAATAAGTTGCCATAAATTCCATAACAGAATCGGCATACTCTCACAAATGAATTTTGCAGAAAAAAAACTTCGAATTGGAATTGAATTCTAATTAAGAATTAAATTCATAGCTATATTAAACTGAGATAGAACGAACAACTGCAGTAGGATTTGAACTATTTATTTTAAACGTATTTTGTCTTTGTTCATCCCTATCATCTATACCTTGTTCAACTGGTTTTAGTGACAACTGAATTCTACGATCTAATATAGAAAGCTCAGTTTTGAGTCCTTTGACTTCCTCCTCCTTTCTCCAAGAACTATTCACAATTTCTTTTAAAATGGGAACATCTTTCGATATCTTTTCTGTATCAGACTGATATTTTTCAATTAATTGAGGAATTCGTTCCAAAGCATTGAGAAAATTAGAGGCTGCCAGCCTTGGATCGGAAGCAATATGTCCATTATTATAGTTATACTTTATGTTACCCTTTCCTTCCACAAAAAAACGGTTCTCACGAAAGTCAAAATTATCTTTCATACTACTTTCAGTCTTAACCAGCAAGTTGAATCCATATAATGTTCCAATTTTAAAATATTCGCCGTTGGTTTGAGCAGTATCACTTATCTCATTTAATCTGACACCAATAAACTTAAGGTCAGAGCTATGGGTTTTATCCAATTGGATTGGATTGAGTTTATTCCCCTCTTTATCCATTTGCAATATGTCCGTAAAATCTGCCCAATCCTTGCTCATTCTGCTAATCATCTCCTTATTGCTATCCATGGTTCGAATAATATCCTCCAATTTAAAAACTGAACTCGATTTACTTCGATTAAAAGCATGTTTCTCACTCTCCAAAAAGGTTATTTTCTTTTCCAATTTTGCTTTTTCTAATAAGTCTGTATTGCCTGATAGAATAGCCACATATTCGGAAAAATTCATTCCTGACTTTTCATCCAAACTGCCTTCATCAATTGTTCGGCTACCCATATTATTGTTTTTCAGTTGTTGGATAAAGAGTTGTTTATTATGAAGCAAATTGAATTTATAAGAATCCAAGCTCTTCTCTACAGCATAGATAATTACGTCCACCTTGTTTTCTGCATAAAACTTGGCTATTTCGTTTCCTTTTCTTACTGCACGGCCGTCTCGCTGTGCAAGATCACTTGGTCTCCATGGGGTATCTAAATGGTGAACTGCAACGGCTCGTTTTTGGGCATTCACCCCTGTTCCTAACATCTCAGTAGAGCCAAACATTATTCGTATTTTTCCATCATTCATTCCATCAATAAGTGCTTTTCTAACCCTATCAGTTTTTGCTTCCTGGATGAACCGGATTTGATGTGAAGGAATGCCATAATCTTCGACCAATTTTCGCTTGATTTCACTGTATGGATTCCACTCTCCGGGTTTATATGTCCCTAAATCGGAAAAGACAAACTGTGTTCCCTTTTGACCCTCATATTTACGATAATACTCAGCTAACTGAGCAGCACAATGGGAAGCTTTATTATCCACATGGTCATCATAATGTGGACTAATCATTCTCATATCCAATGACATCTTACGTGCATAGTCGGTTGCAATCAACATCTTCGCTCTCATTTCAGTTTCTGACAAAGGGGGACGACCCAATAATTCTGCATCCCCTGTTTGTGCAAACTTGACTAATTTTTCAATAAACGCTTCCTGCTGGGGTGTTGGTGGGATATTATGCATTATTTCATTCTTCTCTGGACGATCAATACCAATATCCTTTGCGGTTCTAAAATCGGTTATTTCTGAATAAAATGCAGCTAGTTCAGGCACCTTTATAAAATATCGAAATCGTTCCTTTTGTACAATCTGGTTCGTAACAGAAAACTCATAGTCAATGGTTTTCTTGGCAAAAATGGCAGCCCAGGCATCAAAACTATTGATATTTTGACGTTCCAATTCTTTTGGTCTAAGATATTTAAACAGTAAGTAAAGTTCGGTGAGTGAATTAGAAATGGTTGTACCTGACAGAAAAGTGGCACCCAAATCTTTCCCTGTTCGCTCTTGAATGGTGCGAATTGCATACAACATATTCAAGGCCTTTTGACTCCCTTCAGAATTTCCGAGCCCAGCAACACGATCGTGACGGGTATTGAACATCAGGTTTTTGAAACGATGACTTTCATCGATAAATAGATGATCAATTCCCAACATATTGAAGTCAACGAATTTATCAGTACGAGAATTAATATCATTTGCAATCACCTTTAGTCTCACTTCCAGATTCTGTTGTCGCTTAATCACTCCTTTTAGCATTCCACGCGAAATCTCCCTGCCTTGTTGTTTAAGCACCTCTAAATTTTCCTCCACACTTTCCAATTCTTTCTGCAGAATAGTTCGCTGAATTTCGGGGGATTGTGGTATCATCCCAAATTGATCATGCGTAAGTATCACCGCATCCCAAGCATTATTTTTTATATCATTAAAAATTTTAATTCGTTTTTCGGGAGTAAAATCTTCTTTACCGGGATAAAGTACACGTGCATTGGGATAAGCACTACGAAATGCATGTGCTATCTCGTGCACATTGGCCTTTAGGGCTACAATCATTGGTTTATTGGCCAATCCTAAACGTTTCATTTCATATGCTCCACAACACATAATTAATGTTTTACCCGCTCCTACTTCATGATCACAGATACCGCCGCCATTTTGTTTCAACATCCACACTGCATCCTTCTGACTAGCATATAAATCAGAGATACCCAAATTCTTTAGGTTCAATTGAGGAAAAGTCTGGTGGGAGCCATCGTAGTTCGGACGGACAAAACAATTGAATTTTCGATTATACAGAGTGGATAATCTATCCTTAAACCCCGGAGATTGTTCATTCAACCAATCCGTAAAGCCTGTACGAATTTCATCAATTTTCGAATTTGCCATTTGAATGGCTTCACAATCACGAACCCGAACTTCTTTATCTCCAAAAATCATGCTTTTTGTAATATCAGGAGAGGTATTTACCAAGGCATGTTTCATCAAGGCCAAGCCATTAAATGTACGGCTCTGCGATTTTACAGCATATTTGTCGTATATATTAGCGTTGAGATGGGTCGCGTTTACAGAAAATTCATCTGCACTTGGAGAGAAGTTGATGACAACATTTGTGTTAAATAAATAAGAAGCATACTTACTATACATACCGGTTGGTATCCACCGCTCACCAAAATTAAAATCCAATTCTTCAAAAGGAATGGGGCGAGGTATAGCTTGCTTTAAAGCGGCCAATGATTGTTGAGAACGAATATCGCTCGGATGCTGAGCCAGATAATCTTCAATTGATTCTACTTTTTCAATAACGTTACCTGCGATAAACTTATCGGTTATCTGATAATTATCAATCAAGGGATTAAAGTAGATGCGTCCATGTAAATCTTGAACCAGTTCTTCACTATTTTTATCTTCCAACAGGGAAATCATGTATTCCAGGTTTACCTCTCCAAATTTATTCAGTGATGCAGCTAACGCTTCTTCAGAGCTATCAACTTGTTTTATTTCATTCGGATTAAAAGTAACCGGGTGGTTGAAAATATCCGCTTTTACCATCTGACCATCTTCTGAGCGTTCCAGATAGAGTATGTCCTTACCCCCACCACTGTCCAACTTAATAAGATCCAGGTTCTTTGGATTATTTAGTAAGCCATACCTTTTTACAAATTCATCATAGAGGGTATTCAACTGTAAACGATAAGTGGGATGCTCTTGATGTTTATCTGCTTCATAGGTATAAAGTCGCTGATAAGCATCTCTTAAATCAATATAGAGTAGAGCCTTTTCTTTCTGATGACTTGCAAGTGACATTGGCATAAATGTTGCGTCATCATTGTACACTTCGGACAGAAACCCAATTTGCGAATTAATGGATACTAACGAACCAAGTTGGTGATGAGGTTCCCGCACTCCTGTGTAAGGAAAAGGCATCAATGGAACTTCAATTTCAGGTTGAGTTACAAATGGGACTACTTGTCGTTGCTGTTTGTTCGACTCGAAGAACTCATTAAATAAGATTGATTGACCTGCTGATGGTCGAGGTGATATTCGCTTATTTTTTATAGTATTGTTTACCTGCGATCGCTCTTGGGTTGTCATTTCAAAGAGGTCGTAGAGTGTCATAATGGGTGCTTCTGCTACTGTGTTCGGTAGAGAGACAGTAGCAGGTGCATTGAGAGTAGGAAAATTAGATTGAGTTTGCGACTGTGGATTGTGCTGTTTATACAGCTCTATACTCAGTCGCTTCGAAAAATCATCGGTGAGCATTTTCTGTAAATCATTGGCAATGCCTAAAACGCCGTCCTCGTGTAAGAAAACCATGGAAGGTTTTCCATATTGGTCGGTGTCCGTATAACCTTTGGTATGAACAATGCGCTGCGTACTTTGAAAATAACTATTTATAAAGAAACCACTATTGAGAAGTGAGCTTTTTACAAATAGCTTTTCATCATTTGATAGTTCTGATTTAGCGGTGTTCTTTTGCAAAACGATCAGATCACTGCCCACCTCAGTATTGGCACTATCAACAAACAGGTTATTGGGGAGACGCACTGCAGAAACGAGATGAGTATTGTCCATCAACCATTGGCGAATGGGTTCATTTTGTGGGGAGTTTAAGACTCCCTGCGAAGTGATAAAAGCCAGAATGCCACCTTCTCGGAGCGTATCAACTCCTTTGATAAAAAAGTAATTGTGAATGGTTCGGGTAGATTGTTGCTTTGCTTTATCTTTACTCTTGACAAAACCTGCATCGAAGGCGGCAACATCTCCAAAGGGAATATTAGACGATACCACATCGAAGTAATTGTTATAACGCGACTCTATCTCTTCAAATCCATTTATTTCAAGTTTGTTGTTTGGATAAAGTTGTGAAAGGAGTTTGCCTGTCAGCAAATCCTTTTCAAAACTCATTATTGAAGTATCTGTCGGCGATAATTGTTGAAAGGCAGAAATAAACTCTCCCATTCCGGCAGATGGATCAAGAAAACGAGAGGGTACGATTCCTCTATCGCCCAAAGCATCTGCTAGCGTTGTGACAATTTCAGTTGGTGTGTAGAATGACGTCAAAATAGAGTTCTTCAGACTACTCCAATAGTGTTTATAGTCTTGTTCGGAAGGGCTATTATCCCGAATAACAGCATGCAATTCTGAGACCAATGGAAAAAGATCCAGCTCTGATTTTGGCCAGGTTGCTTTATCAGCAAGGGTTTGGGTAGGATTGAGAATGCATTTCAATCCCCCAAACCCTGAATATCGCCGTATAACTGCTTTCTCTTCTTCAGTTGGCTGGCGGTGCTCTTTCTCCAGTACAAAAGCCAATTTTATGGCTTCAATATTTGCACTAAGATGTTTCTTTTTATTGAAGCTCATGTTCCTCTAGCCAAATAACAATTGCACCTGTCAGTTCTGTATAAAGTTGATCATACTGAGGGTCATAGGCAAAATCATCGGTCAGCGGATACTTTGCAAATACTTCTTCACATACCGGGAGTATTTTCTGAGCAAATTCTTTTGCAGCTCCTTGTGGAACTTCATCCGCAAATTCATTCCATAATACATTGACAATGCTATCATATTTCGAGAAACCCAATTCTTTAAAGAGCATCTCATTTGCCATTTCTTCTGCCTCATCATGGGAATATCCATCCTTTATTGCTTGCGAATAGGTTTCTGCTGCAAAACTAGCACGTCCTGAAATGTAATCTTCATCGTATACAAGTTCGGGGTGACTTTCTTTCAGAAAAGAGAGTAAGGAACAACCATAATAGGATAGTTCTATCGTTCTATTTTTATTATCCATAGCTGTATTATTTAATTGGTTTCTTTTGAGCATACTCAAATACAACATGAAACTCAGCATCAAAAGTCAGCGAAGCTTCAAATGACTTACCGTCTTTGCTTTTGAATCCTTTGATAATATCCGTCTTGCCTGTTGTAAGTAATGCTATTATTTGGCTGTCTGTTAGTTGTTTTTCACTTCTGTTGCGATAAACGAGTAGTGCGCAGTCCTTATCACTACATTTCACTACCTTGTCATAAAAAAGCATTTCTGCTGATTTACATTTAGGACATAAACATTGAGACGTTCCAACTGTGGAAATCTTTGTATCCAGCAACTCAGCTGTTATTTGAACCGTATGAATTTCGATGGCTCTGAGAAAAGTCTCAACTGCCATTTCACCTGATTCGATTTTTGACAGCGTGTTTTCCCACATTCCTGTCATCTGGACATCTGCAATTTGTTTATCTTTTACTATCGTGTAAACACTCAATCCTTTTTCGGTAGGCACGAGCGATTTCTTTTCACGTCGGATATAATCGCGTTTAAAAAGTGTTTCAATAATGGCAGCCCGGGTAGCAGGAGTTCCGATCCCCGATTCTTTCATAGCCAATCGTTCTTCTTCGTTTTCCAATTCTTTACCAGCATTCTCCATAGCTGAAAGTAAGGAACTTTCAGTATGAAGTGGTTTGGGCTTGGTTTGTTTTTCGAGAAGTTCAATATCTTTAAGTGGCAAAATATCATCTTTCAGCAAGATAGGAAGTAAAGCATTCTCTTCTCCGTCTTCTTGCAAATTAAAGACTGCACTCCAACCGGCTTCTTTGATAACAGCTCCTTTCACCCCAAACACAACATCATCACAACTTATAAGTATACTAGTGATCTCTTTTACACATTTTACGGAAAACGCTTCTAACATACGACCGACTATCATATCATAAATAGAATTCTCTGCATCGGATAATTTCGTTGGACAATTCTCCGTAATCAATAAGGCATGATGATCCATTATTTTCTTGTCATCAACACATAAGCTATTGAGGCTAGAAAGTGAGGCTGCATATGGTCCAAAACGACTGTGACTTTTGAGTGATTCAATTAGCTCCGGAATAGTTTCAAAAACATCTTCTGAAATATAACGACTTCCTGTTCTTGGATACGTTATCAATTTAGCTTCATAGAGTTTTTGTGCAATACTGAGTGTTTTGTCCGCCGAGAATCCTAACTTAATGTTTGCTTCTTTTTGCAAATTGGTCAGGTCATAAAGCAAGGGAGGTTCCTGGTGAACAACCTTACTTTCTACCGACTGAATTCTGACGGTATCTTGCTTCCGCAAATCTTCTACAAGCTTGCTGACAATAACATGGTCAGTATACCTGTCCACTGTGACGGCAGAAAAGGTTACATTACCTTTCTCTGTTTGTAATTTTAATTGCCAATACTTCGTCGAAACAAAATGTTGATTTTCGAGAAAACGACTACAAATCATAGCCAATGTTGGCGTTTGAACCCTTCCCAATGAAAATGTTCCTCTACCGGCAATACTTAATGCCTGACTCGCATTGATTCCGACCAACCAATCAGCTTCACTACGAACTTTGGCTGCTGCATATAATTGATTGTATGCACTACCTGATTTGAGCTTCTGTAGTCCTTCCCGAATAGCTTTATCTGTCAGACTGCTGATCCAAAGTCTGTCGAAAGGTTTTGCACAGCCCAAATAGCCATAGATATACCGAAAGATTAGTTCTCCTTCGCGACCTGCATCAGTTGCAACAATAATTTTATCACAGTCATCAAATACTTTTTTGATGATTTTCAATTGCTTCAATGCACCGCTATCAGGTTTATACGTTTTATCCATTTTTACTTGCCTAACAGTTAGGACAAACGGGTTAGGTAATAAGGGTAAATGCTCCCGTTTAAAACCACTTACTCCATATTCTACCGGCATTGCCAGACCTAGCAAGTGACCAAAGGCCCAGGTAACCGTATAACCATTACCTTGTATAAACCCATCACGTTTATCTGTTGCTCCAACAATAGAAGCTATTTCACGAGCTACGCTCGGTTTTTCTGCTATAATTGCGATTTTCATCTTTTCTAGTGTTTAGTTTTTCATTCGGATCCGTGGTCTTGGAATTTTTTGGTCTTCATTTTTATTTGTCTGGTCTTCAGTAGGTTTATTCTGACCTTGCTTTAATGGCTCTTTTACGTTCTTAGTCGCTTCATTGGTTTTGCCCTCTGAATTTACGGCCACCTGAGTTTTACTGGCATTATCCGGGGTTACTTCTTTTGCTTTTGACTTATCCGGATTCCATCGGTAGAAGTTGAGTTTATTTTCATCCGGATTCAGTTTCACATAAGCATTGTACTCCTGCCCTTGTTTATCTTTCATTCCATAGATATAAATTGTTTCTCCCGCTTTAAGCTGGGTTCGATCAGCGTCTGATAATTCGACGCCACCGATTTTTTTAGGTACAGTAAACTCCTGATTGGAAGTTGTTGCATTGGATTGCTTTTGCGACTGCTTCTGATCGCTATCAAAACGGAACTCAATACCCTTTTTATCCGCATTTACTTGGACGGTTGCACTAAATAACTTTCCGCTTTTAGACAGCATATCTTCCAAATATATGGGCTTACCTTCTTTCAGTACCTGCATTTGTTTATCGTCGAGCTTTACTCCTTTTATCTCTTTTGGAATACGAATCTTATCTGCTCTGACGGCTACCAACTCGTTGGTTAGTTTATCAATTGAGATATAGGCTGGTGTCGGATTTTGACCGGTCTGTTCAAAGTTGAGGAGTCGACCGACATTCCCGGTTTTGAGCAAGTTCTTTTTGTCTTCTTCTGTGAAGTTTACCCCAAAATACGGTTTATCCAGTTGCGGTTCTTTACGCACTGCATGAATAGCAACTGTTAGTTTTCCATCGGTCGTTTCACGAAAAGATAAACGAGCATCAGTTCGAAGCGTTACTTCATCAAACTTAGGAGAAATGGGAATTAATACCGGTGATTTGCCCCAGTTAAGCATTGGATCAAGACTACCTGTTTTCTCCAATGTATCACGTGTTACACCAAGTCGCTCCAACTGTTTCCAGTCAATACGGCTTTCATCGATGGGTTTATAGGCTTGTTTTGTTGAATTCTCATCCAATAATACTCGATGTTTATCAAGTGTTTCTTTGTTTGAGGGAACTTCAGGTTGTTTGAGCATGTCTTGCAAAGAAGAAGACATCTTTTCAACCATGTTTACCGGCACCTTAAAGAATTGAAAATGGGTTGGATCCTTGTACTGTCGGTGAAAATTCGTCAGGAAATTCTCTAAGATATTTCCATGCTTGTCTAGTTTCAAAAATTGGGGTTCATTTTCGGGCTTCGGACTAACTGATTTTAGCTTGCCGTCTTCTCCCATTCCTGTTACAACATTTAATTTGTCGTCCTTTTTGTCTGCAACCAATAATACATCTTGGTCATTTAATTTCTCGTCCATAACTTTAGAATTTTAGTGGTAAATATTTAATTCAGGTCCAAAGTTATATATGTAAAATCAAATAATTATCATATTATAAAGGGTTGGCATTACTTGGCTGAGTATGACGTTGAATGGCATAAAACAGTTTAAATTTGAGAATTAAAAACAGGCAATAGAAGTTAGAACTTACGTTTAAATTGTAACACGTTTGCAATTCGCAAATCGCGAATCAAATGTTATTATTGAAAGTGTCAGCTAAATTTGAACTCCCATGTATAAAACAAGCATATTTTGTACAGATACTGTAAAAGGAATATGCTTATTCAAAAGTACGCTAGGATAAAAGACTAGACATGTAGTAAAAACAAAAACTCTCCCCATTTCTGAAGAAAGCTTTATTTATTGAGAAGAAATGAAGAAATATTATTTCTTCATTGAGTATAACTTGTTCCTTTTGATTTCATGTGATTATTGTTTGATTTTATATCAATGTTACACGAAACTCTTCTTGCCCTTGGCAAGAAGAGTTTCATAACAACTGATATTTCAATACAAAAGCATATATAATGTTTGATATATCATATATTATAATTTGTATTTTGCTAGAAAGAGTTCTTATTCGTAAAGCTATAAGACTCTATAAAGAAACAAAAGCTCTCCTTTTAAAGGAAAGCTCTGTATATTCAGAAAAAAGTGTCTATTACTTCTTTGAAGCTTCCAACGACACTTTTCTGAACTCTTTCAATAGTTTCTCCAAGTCCAGAGAACTTTTGCGTGCGCGAGTACCGGCAGCTTTGTTGCCTTTCTCAATTTGCAAATTTGCATCTGTAGCCAGAGCTTCAAATTCGGTTTTGATTTTGTTTACTAATTCTTCCATTTTCTCGAACAGTGTTTAGTTTATAATTGGCTGTAGATATACAGTCGGTATATTTCCTGCAAATATAATCATTTAAGGATAAATTCAAAATAAATTATTCACATATTAATATCAAATCTAAATAATATATTTTAGTCTGTTTTGAAATAATATTTTTCAACAGTAATTTATCTTACAAACATTGACTCTTTTTATGAAATAAACCGCTAAAATACAAGTCTAACTAATTGATAATAAATTATTAAAAACTAAATTACTCCAATAATCTTCAATCGTAACGTTAGTGATGCTACTATTCATTACCAATGGTTATTGATATCTGCATTAGTTACAGAAAAGCTATTTTTGCACAGATAATCGAATTAAATTCGATTATCTGTGCAAAAATCACTATATTTGCACCATACATATTTAAAATAAATAAATGGCAAATACGGATATACTAAAGCAATTTGGAATTATTCCTTTTGACACAGCTACATTGACCGGGGTACTTAATGATTATAAGTCACCTAAAGATAAGAGAGCTTCGCTAAAACAAGCAGAATTTTTGATTCGTTTGAAGCGGGGACTCTTTGTCGTTGCGCCGAAGTTGCAAAACAAACCCTTATCAAAAGAGTTGATTGCAAATCACCTATACGGGCCATCATATGTATCCCTTCAAACTGCACTTTCATTTTACGGATTAATACCTGAGAGGGTTTATATAGTTAGTTCCATGACTATCAAGCGAAGTCGACATTTTACAACTCCGCTTGGAGATTTTGACTATATAGGCATATCCAAAGAGTATTTTGCAATAGGTGTGCGGCAAGAAATTGTAAATAATGAATATGCTTATCTAATTGCCAGTCCCGAGAAAGCAATGTGCGATATGATTGTACAAACAGCCGGATTAAGATTACAATCTATTAAAGCAATGCAAGTATACCTTGAAGAAGATATGCGAATTGATTTATCTACAATAGCCCATTACGATGTAGAGATTATCAAAGAGTGTATTGCTGTAAGCAAGAAAAAAAGAGAACTCACATTACTTTATAAATTACTGCAACGATGAACGTATTTGACACCATGTTATCTCGCTATGAGATAAAAACGAATGATGATTACACCAACGCCTTACATGAAGTCATGCAGCAAATTGCATTGGCAGGGCTTTATAGAGGTGGATTCTTTGAACATGCAGCATTTTATGGTGGCACATGTCTTCGAATATTTCATCAACTCCAACGGTTTTCGGAAGATATGGACTTTTCTTTATTGCAGCCAAACAAAGAATTCATGCTGGAAGACTACTTTCAGTCAATAATAAATGAGTTCACCGCACTAGGAAGGGAGGTTATTATCAATAAAAAGGAGAAGAAAAATCAATCAAATATTGAATCTGCTTTCCTTAAAGATGACACAGCGATATACAACTTGCAATTCAGAACGGAACGCAGCGTTAAAATAAAACTAGAATTGGATATAAATCCACCCTTAGGATTCTCAACGGAATCAAAGTTGCTCTTGTTGCCTTATTCTTTTATGACCCGCTGTTACAGCATGCCTAGTTTATATGCAGGTAAAATGCACGCTCTGCTTTTCCGAAAATGGAATACCAGAGTAAAAGGACGTGATTGGTATGATTTTGAATGGTATGTGAAAAATAATATTCGGTTAGACTTTACTCACTTCTGTGAACGAACCCGGCAATTTGAATCTCAAGATTTGGAACAAATGTCGACTGAATCATTTAAAAAATTATTAAAAGAAAAGATTTCCAACACAAACATGGAGTTGGTAAAAGCGGATGTAAAACCTTTTCTCAAAGACTCAGGACAACTTGACATTTGGTCAACAGATTACTTTGTACAGTTAGTTGATATGATTGTCTTCCTTTAATTATGACTGAGAAATATAGTTAATTGTAATGTAATTCCAACAGAACGCTTAAATTGGTGTTTCATATCGTATTAGTCAGCTTTAAACTGACTGAAGCGACATGAAAAATTATTATCTGCACTCTTATTTCTTCACTAAATGACTTAATTCAGGATTATTCCTGATGCGTTCCATCTCGTCGATAACGATTTGAGCAACATCCTGCTTGATTTGATTGTAGTTTCTATCTATCTCCTGCTTTAGAATATCTTTACCTTCAGCGTCTTCGAAAACAGCAACCTCCGGTATCACTTTATAGGCCTTCGTTTCAGCAGCTACTCTGGCGTTATCTACTACTATCTCCGCATGAAAGATCTTCTGTTCAATACGTTCTTCGAAATTATCTGAAACAGCACCCACAAACATACCCTGAGTAAGATTGCTAATCTTTGAAGCAGGAATAAGACTATCCATTTGAGTACTAATGGATGTTGATTTATCCTGCCTATTGATAGTCATAGATTGACGCTTTTGCAACACCTTGCCAAACCGTTCGGAAAGATTTTTGGCCGTTTCACCTACCACTTGCCCGCTGAAGATATTGCCTACCGTATTTTGTATTACTTTCGCCTCTTTATCACCATAGTCCCGAATCAGTTGGCTATAATCCTGAAATCCTAAACACACAGCTACTTTATTGCTTCGCGCAGTAGCAATAAGGTTGTCCAATCCTCTGAAATAGATAGTCGGTAACTCATCAATAATAACCGAACTTTTGAGTTGTCCTTTCTTATTAATCAACTTCACGATACGAGAGTTGTATAAACCCAATGCTGCAGAGTAGATATTCTGCCGATCCGGGTTGTTACCCACACAAAGGATTTTGGGGGCATCGGGGTTATTGATATCCAGACTAAAATCATCTCCCGTCATTACCCAATAAAGCTGTGGAGAAATCATACGCGATAAGGGGATTTTAGCTGATGCAATTTGTCCTTGCAATTGATCTTGCGCCCCACCTTCCCAGGCATCCATAAAGGGTGACAGATAGTTTTCCAATTCAGGGTACGAAGTCAGAATAGTAAAGGTATCTGCATATCGTTTATTCAGAAATTCAATGGCATGAGGGAAAGTGCAATACACACCATTTTTATAAATCTTCAGGTACCAGATAATGGCAGCCAACAAAATAATCGGCGATTCCACGAAAAAGTCACCCTGCTTTTGTATCCAACTGCGATTGAGATTAAGCATAATGGTATATGCACTTTCATACGCATCACTGATATCCGTCATAAAAATGGGATTAATAGGATTGCAACGATGGCTTTTTCGCGGATTATCGAAATTGATCACATAAAATTTGGGAAGTACTTTGTATTTATCTCTGTGCTTGAGTAGGTGATTATAAGCAATGGTAGAAAGGTCGTCAAACTTAAAATCATAAATATACATGGCAAAGCCTTTTTCAATTTGCTGTTTGATATAATTATTGACCACAGCGTAAGATTTGCCACTACCGGGCGTTCCCAACACAATGGTGGCCCGGAAGGGATTGACGATATTTATCCAACCGTTCCATTGTTTCTTTTGATACCAAAACTTCGTTGGTAGATTAATGGAGTATTCATTTTCCAACAATCGCGTTTCTTGCATAAAGCTTTCATTTTCGTTATTGAATACATCCTCCATCAAGTTATTCTTCAACAGTCGACTCATGTATAAACCTGCCATCAACAAACAAATATACCCTATTGTCATTGTTGAAATATAAAAAGTTACATTTGCAACCATGGGCAACGGTAATGCGAGCAGCCACCAATTAAGTAGAAAAAGCACGCTGCCAATACTCAAAAAAGTATTGATCTTAGTCCATGATATTTTTTCTTCCTTAATACCTTTAGTACCTAAACAAGACAACGCCAGAAAAACAACGGCAAACAATTTAGTCCACAGGATGGACGAGAACAGTCCTGCTGTTCGTTGAAAATTCAGGAGTATCTTATTTACTACTCCAACGCTTATCCCCCACTCCTGAAAAGCTTCATAACAATACCAATAGATATTCATCAGTACAAATACTATACTAATAGCTCGCATAAATTCCATCACTTTTGCCAAGCCTCTTAAATCGTCTTCTTGCTGCATACTCTTTATTATTAAGTTGATTCTGGTTCCTCAATTATTTAGATAAGAATACTTATCACATATTCTTCTTCGGTTTTTTCTTTTTCTTCATTCTGCGGATAAAGGCCTCTTCTTCCGGATCAATGCCGTTGTTCTCCATGCTAAAAATGTGGAAAGTCGACTCGGTGCCGGCATCGGTTTCTCGTTGAGCCACGAAGTCAGGATCAAAAGAGAGTCCGTGCCCCGCACTACTATGGTGCTGTGGTTGCTTCTCATGTCCCATGTGAGGGGCAGAGAACAGCTCGTTAAATCTATTCGCCGAAAACTCTTTTCCCAATCGGGAACCGTTGAGCACGCATTTACTTTGATGATCTATAAATGTAACACCATAGATACGCCCTGTTTCATTTTCTCTAAAAACTACATCAATACTTTTTTTCAACAGCGCTTTTTCAAAGTCTGCACGGCAAAGTTGCTGTGGCATGACTTTCAGTATAACACCCTTTGTTCGCTCTTTCAATTGCTTTTCTTTGATAATTTCACCAGATAGCTTTATTCTCAATTGCAAAGCATCATATCCGACGGTTTTACCAAACAAAGATGATTTGAAAGCTTTGCCAACGCGCGCTCCTTTTTCGTCGAGAGCTGAATAGACCAGACCAGCATAAGGCTTATCTCCCACTCCACCTTTAATTTCTTCGACCGTGATATTGTGCCGGGACAACAAGGCATTGTATTCTCCTAAGCTCTGAAAGTGATAAGTTTTCATTATTAAACGAATAATACCGGCGATTTGTCCTTTCAAATTTTCCTCCCCATACTGTACTCTTTTTAGTTCCGGTTCGGTACATCCTTCTTTCCTATCCGCCGGTATCAGATGGTAAGCTTGTTCCAACTTCCGACAAATCTCCATCGATTTACGACGTTCAAAGTTGTGATCCAGTTTCCGCCCATTTTCATCCACCCGAACCGATACTATGTGAAGATGATGGCGATCGAGATCCTCATGTTTGTAGACAATAAAAGGCTGGTTGCCATACCCTAACTGTTGCATATACTCGTATGCAATTTTCGCATACTGTTTTTCAGTCAAGATATCTTTCGGATCAGGATTCAGAGAAATATGCAAAACCGGATTTTCGGTTTTCTGGTTAGCAATCAGGTAAGGTTCAAATGAACGCATACAGATACCCAAGCCGTACTTTCCATCGGCTGGTTCAATCACACGATTGGTAAAAAGAACCTTTGCATGCTGTTCATCCATCTTTTTCTGATTGTAGGAAAGAGCTCCGAAAATGGAGTTCCCTGAACTTATTTTGGCAACCATAACACATTAACTGACTATATTATTTATCATCGGTTGTCGATTCTGCAAGTTCAGAACCATATAACTTAGCTTCAAATTCCTGTGTCAAATCCATAATTTGTTGATTCAAAATCACCAATTCAAAGGTTATTTTTTCCAGTTTTGCCAGATAAGCCAGGGCTTTTTTTTCTGAGAATGTGCTATGTATTGCTTTTACCACCTGATTGTAGTTGCCACCAATAGCACGAAACTGCGAATAAAAAGTGGTCAATCGCATGTAATAATCCATTGCTGCTTTATCCAATTTAATCACCCGAATAGGTTTTCTGAAAATACAAGCTATAATAAAATGTGCTTTTACCTTCATTCCAGACTCATCAAAACGAGCCAAAAAGGCTGCGTATTCTATCTCATTAAACCGAATATAGCACCTGAATTTGGCAGGATTACTCTTCTTATATCTACCCGGTTTAGCTCTTTGAGCGGCATCATTATCTCCTCTTTTCATACTGTATTTTATCTATTTGTTGAGCGACATGCTCCATTAATCATTCTATTAAAGCACCGACTTTGGAGGTGCTTTTTCCCCTGAAAGGGCAAGTCATTTTGAGCGGCTGAAAGAATTTCGAGCCGCTCAAGATACAACTTGCCATTTGCTTCTTGCAAATGTATTTAGCCATATTGACTGCCTTGGTGGTCATCCGAAAGTTTGCTCTTAAAATGACCTTGCAAAATTAGTTTTCGTATTTTATCTGAACTATAGATGGTTATACGACAATCAAGGCCATGAAGTGCCAAACAGAGACGGTTTGTAAAAGGGATTAATATTCTGATTTTATTTGCTTGAAATATTGCTGTAGAGATTTTATGGAAGGCATAAAACCGGAATGTTGGAAAGAATACTTTCAAAAATGAATACTTGAAAAGAGGATATCATGTATGATAGAATTATAGAAAACATGATTGCTTGAAATATTGAAATACTGAAATATTGAAAACAAGATTGCAGAATTGCAGCAAAACAAGTAAGCAGGTTCTGTTGACTGAAAGTAAGCCCTCCAGCAATATTGTAATCCCTATTTATAAACATAAAAATTGATGAACATGAAGAAAGAACCATTGTTTGTTGCTTTTTCCACCCAAAAGGGAGGAGTTGGCAAAACGACCTTTACCGTTTTAGCGGCAAGTTATTTACATTATCTCAAGGGTTATAATGTAGCAGTGATGGATTGCGATTATCCACAGCATAGCATAAATGCCATGCGAAAGCGGGATACTCAGCAAGTAGAAAAGGATGACTACTACAAATTAATGGCTTATAACCAGTTCAAATCACTGGGGAAAAAGGCCTATCCTATTATCAGTTGCAACCCTGACGAAGCCTTAAAGTCTGCCAATAGTTTTATGGCTTCTACAGATCAGGAGTTTGACATTCTCTTTTTCGATTTGCCGGGTACAGTGCATAGTGCCGGTGTATTGCAATCCCTTGCGAATATGGATCACATCTTCACTCCCATTATAGCCGATCGGCTCGTTATGGAAAGCACACTGAGCTTTTCGCTGAGCATCAATGAATTATTAGTCAATAACGCATCCTTGAAATTGAAAGGGTTGCATCTCTTTTGGAATCAGGTGGATGGCAGGGAAAAGACCGATCTCTATGGGATCTATGAACAAACCATCAAGGAGTTCGGATTGCCCATGCTTCGCACCTTTATTCCGGACACAAAACGCTTCAACAAAGAGCTATCCAATGAACGGAAACCGGTGTTTCGATCCACCTTATTTCCTGCTGACAAGCGACTCGTTAAAGGCACTCATCTGGAAGAACTCTTAATTGAAATCGCAAACATTATCCAACCCCAAGGTTTATGGCAAAGCAAACAAGTATCCCAAAAATAGATGAGGAATTCATGAAAGAAGTTATTTCCCAGGGGTTTCCAATGAACCGGGAAAACCTAAAGGAAATAACCCATACAGTCCTCGTCAGTGAAGAAAAGACAACTGCTGAAAATACCAAACCGAAGGAAACTGTAAAACGGAAAAGAGAGCGAACAGAACATAGTGATTATCTGATTTATTTTGAGAAAGTAGACCTCATGGACAGGCAGCCACTCTATGTTACGCGGGAAACTCACCAAACTCTTACGAACCTGGTCAATACCATCGGTGGACGCAATGCTAACATTGGAAGTTATGCCGAAAACATCATCCGACACCATCTTGAAAGTAACAAAGTCGAAATCAACAATTTGTATAATGAAGCAACAGTAAAAAAACCAATTCCGTAATGATACGCCCTCTACTACTATCCGTGCTGGTCTACTTGATTTGGACAGCACTCTATCTGCAACGCAAACGAATTAAAAAGTTCTTCTTTTTGAAAAAAGAGCCCCCATTAAAAAAAAATCCAGTAGTGTGGAATGAAGATGAAATCATGGGTAAAACAAAAACGCAAATAGGTCAATTTGAGCCAAATAATGACACGCAAAGACAGTTTAAAAAACTGATTGAAAAAGCCGTTATATTTGCTCCGTCGAACGAAAAAAACAGGTCGCCAGTGGTTGAAAACAGTGAACTGGATACCGCATTTTCTGATTCACCCGAACCCATGGAGTTGGACGTAGAATTAGAATTCAGTGAAGAAGAATTGCTGGAGGAAGAAGAATTGATTTGTTTTTGGGGCGACGAAAAGCCTCAGTCGTCAGCCGGAATTCAGTTTGACGACATGATACAAATGGTACAAGCCATTCAACAATCCAAACCACTGGAAGCTGTCGAGCAAAAAGCAGTAAATACCTTACTCCAAATAGATCAAACCGAATTATTTGAACAAGTCATCTCACAGATTGAAGGTGGAAAACAGCGAGTAGTAGCCATGCTTGACAAATACAAACTAGATGCTTTTGAAGAAAACCTATTTCAAGCAGACACTCCCGGTAGTGACTTTCAACAGTTTGAGATAACTGATTTTTTATAACAATAAAACACCCGCAACAAAATGAAAAAGATTGATTATGGCTAGCGGACGTGCTTTTGCACACAGTCCGGTTTTATTCCAGTTATTCACCGTCTTGGTTCGTCAAGTTTCCGGGACACTTAAAAAATGATTTTATGTTGAAAAGAAAGTATTATCTCCTGGCCGCCGGTTTATTGGCGGCAAACGCCATTGTTCTCGCACAAGGGAACGGCATGGCAGGTATCAGTGAAGCCACCTCTATGGTAACCTCCTACTTCGATCCTGCCACTAAATTGATATATGCCATTGGAGCCGTTGTGGGTCTGATTGGTGGTGTAAAAGTGTATGGAAAATTCTCATCGGGGGATCCCGATACAAGTAAAACGGCAGCTTCGTGGTTCGGAGCCTGCATCTTCCTTATTGTTGCCGCTACCATTCTACGTTCCTTCTTTTTGTAGTGTTATGGCAGACTATCCAATTAACAAAGGAATTGGTAAACCGGTAGAGTTCAAAGGACTGAAAAGTCAGTACCTTTTCATCTTTGCCGGTGGGTTGCTAAGCATTTTCATCCTCTTTGTTATTCTGTTTATGGTGGATGTTAGTCAATGGTTTTGCATTTCTTTGGGAGTCATTGCAGCGTCATTGCTCGTATGGCAAACCTTTGCCATGAATGAAAAATATGGCGAACACGGACTTATGAAATTAGGTGCCAATCGAAATCATCCAATCTACCTTCTCAATCGTAAACGGATTCAACGCTTGTTCAATCAACACTCATAAACCATAGCTATGAAAAATGTATTAAAAGCAACAACACTTGAAAGTAAGTTTCCGCTCTGGGGTGTAGAAATGAATTGTATCATTTCCAAAGATGCCGACATTACTGTCGCCTTCAAAGTTGAACTTCCCGAACTGTTTACCGTCACCTCGTTAGAGTACGAAGCGATTCATTCAGCTTGGACAAAGGCCATAAAGGTCCTTCCCGATTATTCTGTAGTGCATAAGCAAGACTGGTATATCCGTGAAGAATATCAACCAAATATCAATAAGGAGGATATTAGCTTTCTTTCCCGAAGCTTTGAGCGGCATTTCAACGAACGACCTTTTTTGAACCACAGCTGCTATCTCTTCCTGACCAAGACCACCAAAGAACGGGCACGAATGCAAAGTAACTTTTCTACTCTGTGTCGTGGTTCCATTATCCCCAAAGAATTTCGGGATAATGAGATTATCTTGAAGTTTCTGGAAGCGGTTGGACAGTTTGAACGGATCGTGAACGACAACGAGTTCATCACCCTCACCCGACTGAGCACGGATGAAATTATTGGAACTGATGAGCAAGCAGGTATAGTAGAAAAGTATTTCGCCTTATCGCAGGAAAATACCACCACGCTAAAGGATATCACTCTCAAAGCAGAAGAAATGCGTATAGGTGATAATATCTTATGCCTGCATACCTTATCGGATGTAGAAGATCTACCCACACGCGTAGGAACGGATTCGCGTTATGAGAAACTGTCCACCGACCGTTCCGATTGCCGCCTATCATTTGCTTCGCCCGTTGGGTTGATGCTCTCCTGCAACCACATCTATAATCAATACCTGTTTATAGATGACAGTGCTGAGAACCTTCGTAAGTTTGAGAAGATGGCGCGTAACATGCAGTCACTCTCGAAATACAGTCGTGGAAACCAAATCAACAAGGAGTGGATCGATCAATACCTGAACGAAGCCCATAGCTTTGGACTGACCTCTATCCGTTGTCATTGTAACGTGATGGCTTGGAGTGATGACAGGGATGAACTCAAGCATATCAAAAACGATGTGGGAAGCCAGCTGGCTTTAATGGAATGTAAACCCCGGCACAATACAGTGGATACCCCTACCCTCTATTGGGCGGCTATCCCGGGAAATCAAGCTGATTTTCCGGCTGAGGAAAGCTTTTACACCTTCATTGAGCAAGGCTTGTGTTTCTTTACCCAAGAAACAAATTATAAAAGCTCAATTTCTCCCTTCGGGATAAAGATGGTCGACAGACTCACCGGTAAACCCTTGCATGTGGATATTTCCGACCTACCGATGAAAAAAGGCATTATCACCAACCGTAACAAGTTTATCCTTGGACCTTCGGGCAGTGGCAAATCGTTTTTCACAAATCACATGGTGCGGCAGTACTACGAACAAGGTTCACATGTGCTTTTAGTGGATACAGGAAATAGTTACCTCGGACTTTGCGAAATGATTCAACGAAAAACGCAGGGAAAAGATGGGGTCTATTTTACTTATACCGAACAGAATCCGATTGCCTTTAATCCTTTCTTTACTGAAGATGGTATCTACGATATCGAGAAACGGGAAAGTATAAAAACCCTGATTTTGACGCTGTGGAAGAGGGATAATGAACCTCCAACACGATCCGAGGAAGTAGCCCTTTCAAACGCTGTGAGTCTCTATATAGAAAAAATCAAGAACAACGAACTGATACCGAGTTTTGATACCTTCTATGAGTTTGTAAAAACCGATTATCGGGAAATACTAATAGCCAAAAGTGTAAGAGAAAAGGATTTTGATATTGCCAACTTCCTGAATGTTCTTGAACCATATTACAGAGGCGGAGAATACGATTATCTTCTCAATTCCGATAAACAGATTGATTTACTCTCCAAACGCTTTATTGTTTTCGAGCTTGACAACATCAAAGATCATCCTATCTTATTCCCCATCGTCACCATCATTATTATGGAAGTTTTCATCAATAAGATGCGACGGCTAAAGGGAGTACGAAAATTAATCCTTATCGAAGAAGCCTGGAAAGCAATTGCCAAAGAAGGCATGGCCGAATATATCAAGTACCTGTTTAAAACGGTTCGTAAATTCTTCGGAGAGGCGATAGTGGTCACACAAGAAGTAGAAGATATCATTGCTTCACCCATCGTCAAAGAATCCATTATCAATAACTCCGACTGTAAAATCCTGTTGGATCAGCGCAAGTACATGAATAAGTTTGATGCTATTCAGGCGCTGCTAGGGCTAACGGAAAAGGAGAAAGCACAGGTCTTGTCTATTAATCTGGCCAATAATCCAAATCGATTGTACAAAGAAGTCTGGATTGGGCTGGGTGGCACACAATCGGCTGTGTATGCCACTGAAGTATCAATGGAAGAGTATCTGACTTACACTACAGAGGAGTCCGAAAAACTGGAGCTCTTCAACCTTATGGAAAAGCTGGATGGCAATATAGAACTAGCCATTAAACAGCTTGCAGAAACCAAACAATCAAAAAAATAATTTAAAAAAACTACTCAAAATGAAAACAAAAATCTATTTAGTCATCCTTCTTTTGATGACCGCCACTTTGAGCACTAGGGCTCAATTTGTCACCTTTGATCCTACCAATCTGGCTCAAAGTATTGTGAATACGACCAAGCAAGTTATCGAAGCCTCTTCCACTGCTTCGAATATGATTAAGAATTTCAAGGAAACTGTGAAGCTCTACGAGCAGGGAAAGAAGTATTATGACGCCTTGAAATCAGTCAGTAATTTAGTCAAAGATGCCAAGAAAGTGCAACAAACCATCCTTCTTGTTGGTGAAATTTCAGACATCTATATTCATAGTTTTCAACGCATGCTTCAGGATAAAAACTACAGCGTGGAGGAATTGGGCGCCATTGCTTTTGGCTATGCCAAACTTTTAGAACAGAGCAGTGACCTTTTGGTAGAGTTAAAAAATGCAGTCAGTGTCAACGGACTTTCGATGACAGATAAAGAGCGAATGGATATTATTGACCGCACGTACAACTCCATAAAGCGATACCGCAACCTGGTCAGCTACTACACCAACAAGAATATCGCGGTGAGCTATCTCCGTTCCAAACGAACCGGCGATCTTGACAGAGTGATGGCCTTGTACGGTAACGCTAACGATAAATACTGGTAAGTTATGTTACAAGCCAGCGAATTTGATAACCTCCATCAGATTTTACGCAGTCTGTATGTGGAGATGATGCCACTTTGCTCCAATATGGCGGGAGTAGCAAAAGGAATAGCGGGATTGGGAGCTTTGTTTTATGTAGCTTCCAGAGTATGGCAATCCTTAGCACGCGCCGAACCGATCGATGTCTATCCCCTACTCCGCCCCTTTGCCATTGGCTTCTGTATTCTATTTTTCCCAAACATAGTATTGGGTACTATAAACGGCATACTAAGCCCAGTGGTTAGGGGAACGAACCAAATGCTCCAGTCACAGACTTTCGATATGAATAAGTATCGGCAGCAAAAAGACAAACTGGAATATACAGCCATGCTGCGAAATCCGGAGACTGCCTATCTAGTGAGCAACACAGAATTTGATAAACAGTTGGATGAGTTAGGTTGGAATCCGGGAGATATAGCCACCATGACGGGTATGTATGTAGAAAGAGGAATGTACAATATGAAAAAGTCCTTTCGGGATTTCTTTCGGGAACTGCTGGAATTGCTCTTTCAAGCCGCTGCTCTGGTGATAGATACCATACGAACCTTTTTCCTTATCGTATTGGCTATTCTTGGTCCCATTTCTTTCGCTATTAGCGTGTGGGATGGATTTCAGTCTACCATGACACAGTGGATCACCCGCTATGTGAGTGTTTATCTCTGGTTACCCGTTGCCGATTTATTCAGCAGTATTCTAGCCAGAATACAGGTTCTTATGCTGCAAAATGATATTTCCGAGCTGCAGAATAATCCCAACTACTCAATAGAAGCCTCCAACGGAGTCTATATCATTTTTATGATTATCGGCATTATCGGATACTTCACCATACCCACAGTAGCCGGTTGGATTATTCAAGCGGGAGGCATGGGAAATTACGGACGCAATGTAAGTAGTACAGCAAGCAAAGCCGGAGGAATTGTTGGTGGGGTAGCGGGAGCTACCGCCGGAAATATAGCCGGTCGCTTACTTGAAAAATAGTCATTAAATAATTTGAATGATATGGAATTTAAATCATTAAAGAATATTGAGTCTAGTTTCAAGCAAATCAGGCTCTTCAGCATTATTTTTCTGGGATTGTGTGCTGTCATTACAAGCTACTCCGTATGGAGTTCTTATAGTTTTGCAGAAGCACAGCGACAACGGATCTATGTATTGGACGGTGGAAAATCGCTCATGCTCGCACTCTCGCAGGATCTGTCGCAGAACAGACCCGTGGAAGCCAAAGAACATGTAAAACGGTTTCATGAGCTCTTCTTCACCCTCTCGCCCGATAAGGATGCCATAGAGAGTAATATCAAAAGAGCCCTGTTCCTATCCGATAAGAGTGCTTTCAACTATTACTCCGATTTATCGGAAAAAGGCTACTACAACCGCATTGTTTCGGGCAATATCAATCAGGCCATACAGGTGGACAGTATCATTTGCAATTTTGATACCTATCCCTATAAGATCATAACCTATGCCCGGCAAATGATTATTCGCGAAAGCAATGTAACGGAACGAAGTCTGATTACAAGATGTAAGTTACTTAACTCCGTACGAAGCGAGAATAATCCTCAGGGATTTAGCATTGAAGCTTTTGAGATATTGGAAAACAAAGACCTCAAGGTCATCAACAGATAGCACCATGATAAAGAAAATCAGTCAATTTCAAATCAGTATTGAGGAAAGCATAGTTAACTATTGCGATACACTCTCTCCAAAGAAGAGGCTTCTTTCGGTGATTATCCTCAGTTCTTTTTTCGGGATAGCATCACTTTACATAACGGTAAGTGCCTTTTATAATATCAACAAAGCAAGTGGTCCGCAGATAGAGATAGAACATATCGAACAACTGCACCTACAGGGCAATGATAGTATACAACAACTAAAATTAAAACAACATGAAAGAAGATAAAGAGGTCGAAAAAACTCAAAAGCCCCCACTAACGGCAGAGCAAAAGATACGACAAAAAAAGATGTTAGTCTTTCCGCTGATGTTTATTGTTTTCGGGCTATGCATGTGGCTCATTTTTGCACCACCCACTCCCAACAAAGTAATGGAGCAAAAAGGATTCAATACAGACATTCCTTCACCCAAAAGCAATTCACTGGTAAAGGATAAAAAGGAAGCCTACGAGCAAGCAAAACTGGAGGAACGAAACAAAGAGCGAATGCATTCATTGCAGGATCTTAGCTCCATGTTTAGTACAGAAATGAAGAAATCGGATAGTTACGATTTAAAAGCTGAAACGACAGCCGAAGTCCCTGCAACAAAGATTAGAAAGTCAGTTGGCAGCAAGCAACCTTTCGCCACTATTCAGACATCAAACAATGCCTATCGTGAAATGAACCGTAACCTGGGGAATTTTTATAATTCATCAAAGAATGATCCGGAGAAAGAAAAGCTAACTCAAAAGGTGCAGGAACTATCGGCACAACTTCAGGAGACTGAAAATCGAAAGAGTACGGTTGGCGAGCAACTGGAATTAATGGAGAAATCCTATCAAATGGCAGCAAAATATATGCCACAAGGACAAAGCCAGCTACCATTACCCGGTGGGCAAAGTACAAAAGTTGCCATCAGTTCTGAGGTGACTCCAACAATAGCAAAAAATTCAAATCAAAAGCTACAGTTGACAGCTGTCAGGCAAGCACAGGAACGCACTGTCTCAGCATTAGCACAAGAAATCAGTGATTCCTGCTTTATAGTCAGTAGTTCAGAACCCCGAAATATCGGATTCAATACCGCTACAGGTGGTAGCTCAGCACAGGATAAAAACACCATCAAAGCCTGTGTTCATGAAAATTGCACGCTGATAACAGGACAAAGCGTTCGGTTACGTCTACTTGAACCTTTACAAGCCGGAACGACAGTTATTCCGCGCAACAGTATTATCACGGGTGAAGCCAAGATACAAGCTGACCGCTTGGAAATAGGGATCAAATCGCTTGAATACGGAGGTAACATTATTCCGGTAGAACTAATGGTGTATGATATCGATGGGCAAAAAGGTATTTTCATTCCCGGCTCCATGGAGATGAGTGCAGTTAAAGAAATGGCTGCTAATATCGGATCCAGTATGGGCACAAGTATTTCCATTACCCAGTCGGCAGGTCAGCAAATAGCTTCCGACTTAGGAAAGGGAGTCATCCAAAGCGGTTCGCAATACCTATCCAAAAAATTCCAGCAAGTAAAGGTCAAACTCAAAGCAGGCTATACCGTCTTGCTACTTCCCAATATAGACTAATTATTCAATCAATAACTCGCGAGGCTATGCCTTGCACAAACAACTACTCAAAATGAAAAAAACAATATGTATTATGGCTCTACTTTTAGGAGCTATCGCCACAACTGGGGCACAAGATTCAAAAGGCGATTTATATCATGGACTTAGCAAAAAGATTACTTACGATAAGATGATTCCACCCTATGGGTTGGAAGTCACCTTTGATAAAACCGTTCATATCATTTTCCCGGCCGCCATTCGGTATATTGATTTGGGTTCAGCCAATATCATCGCCGGCAAAGCCGACGCTGCAGAAAATGTAATCCGCGTCAAGGCCGCCATTCGGAATTTCAAAAGCGAAACTAACTTTTCGGTAATTACCGAGGAAGGTAGCTTTTACACTTTTAATGTTAAGTATGCAGACGAACCACTTCTTCTCAATGTGGAAATGAAGGATTTTGTACACGATGGTGATACGCTGAATTTTCCGAACAATGCGATGGAAGTTTATCTCAAAGAGTTGGGCAGTGAATCCCCCATGCTTGTTCGACTGATTATGAAGTCCATTTATAAAAACGATCACCGGGACTATAATCATATCGGTAGTAAGCGTTTTGGTATTCAGTACCTTTTGAAAGGAATTTACACCCACAACGGACTGCTGTATTTCCACACGCAAATCAAGAATACTTCAAATGTACCTTTCGATATTGATTTTATTACTTTCAAAATTGTCGACAAGAAAGTTGCGAAGCGTACTGCGATTCAGGAAACAGTTATTTACCCTATAAGAGCTTTCAACTACATTACACAAGTAGTAGGTAATAGTAACGAACGTACCGTCTTTACCATGGAGAAATTCACGATTCCCGACGACAAACAATTGGTGGTAGAGCTATTTGAAAAAAATGGTGGCCGTCATCAAAGTTTCATTGTCGAGAACAGTGATATCGTAAGAGCCAATGTCATCAACGAACTAAAAATAAAGTAATATGAAACAGTTTATCCCACTATTATTTGTAGTTGTTGCCATTTCAATTTCCAGCAATGCACAACGATACCTGCCCAGTCAACGAGGAATACAACTTAGCTATGGAACCGTAAATGGAATTAAGCCGCAACAAGCATTTTATATAGGTGGCGCTTTGTCTACCTACAAGCAAAAAGGCTCTCGTTGGATCATTGGAGCAGAATATTTGCAAAAGCTGTTTGATTACAAACAGATAAGTATTCCTGTTTCTCAATTTAGCATTGAAGGAGGGTATTATTCAAATCTCCTTTCCGATCCGGGCAATACCCTACTCCTATCCGTTGGGACTTCCGTTTTAGCAGGATATGAAACGAGTAACTGGGGAAAGAAACTCCTTTTTGATGGAGCAACCCTTCGCAACGAAGATGCCTTTCTGTATGGTGGAGCATTGACATTAGAACTGGAAGTTTATCTCACCGACCGGATTATATTGCTGGTCAATGCCCGTGAGCGGGTAGTATGGGGTTCGTCCATTGGACAATTCAGCACCCAATTGGGGATTGGTTTGAAATATATCATCAACTAAAAAGAGACTAATATGAGAATGATACCTATAATAAGCGTGCTAATTGTATTGGCAGTAGTATTTGTTGGCTGTACTGACAAACTGGATATTCAGCAGGTCTATGAATTTTCGCTCAGTACCATGCCCGTTCAAAAGAAGATCAAGAAAGGTGAAACGGTAGAAATCCGTTGCCAGCTCAATCGTGTAGGCAGATATGAAGATAGCAAGTACATTATCGGCTATTTCCAATCCGAAGGCAAAGGAATCCTGAAAGACGAAAACGGCCAAGTATTTATGCCCAATGACTTCTATGAATTAAGCAAGGAGACATTCCGATTGTACTATACCTCACTTAGTGCGGACCAGCAAGTACTTGATTTGACCCTTAAAAACAATTTCAATCAGGAATTTAAGCTGAGCATTACCTTCACAAACGACAGTAGCGAATAGCGTTACTTACATTTGCATAAACATAAAAAAACGAGACTAACATTTTTGTCAAAGGAAACAAAAATAAGTTAGTCTCGTTTCCTATTTACCACCATTCGGCCTCCTTTCTTTATAGTATAATTAAATTCAGAATAACTAATCTGAAACACAAAATCTATTTATTCAGAAAAAAACAAAAATCCGTCTGAACACTCCATTTAAATATTTCCTCCACAAAAGAAGAAAAGAAAAAACATTAAAAAAAAGAAAAAGATAGCCCTTCCATCAGGGTGGATGGATTGGGCTGTCAAGGTTTTTGAGAAAAATACAACCCGAACAAAGCAGCGATCGAAACAGGTCATAAAAGTTAGAAAAAGTGAGGTGTGGAGATTTTTCTCTAAACCCAAAGGGCTCGACCTTTACAGCCCATGAGTGTGGATTTGAGCAAGCCACCCTATCTTGGCTATATTTTTTATTTTTGCGATGAAATATTTCAGACTCAACTTTTCCCATTTCAAACTCCTTTCTCTCAATAAACAATAGAACATGAATCTAAAATAACCATCATACCAACTACTTCTTTTGGGGGCGAACTCGTCGCAGTCAACGAAAGCAGACTGTTTTATGTGCGTTGGAAAGTGGCATGTGTAGCGACCGAATGAACGAGCTTGCGAGTATGAAAGAGGAAGCTATTTATGCTGTGCAGTGCTGAGGAGGGTTTATGAAACGAAGCTAACAAGAAAAAGAAAGGCTAGCAAACAGACAATCCCCATAAACACTCCAATACTATTTTAAACCTCCCGCAAGCACATGAAAATAAAACTGATATGCATCGTTGACTGTACAGCTAATGGGTGGTGGGGAAACTGAGGTTTGACATTGACCTATTTAGTGCATGAGAACAACAAGATATTTTAAAGGTGGATGTAGAGGCATGGGTGGTGAATGAGTGTAACGTAACAGTGGGTTGTCATGAAATGAAGCAAATCGGCAGATTTTTTTGGTGTAAAGATAGATAGGGAGGATAAAAAAGCAGCCGTTTAGCGATATGGAATAGGTGGGTTGATTTGTGAAGCGGAATGAATAAGCTACTTATGCTTGGTGGCGCTGAGGTGAGTGAAATGAGCGGAAGTAGAATAAAGTGTAGGGAAGCGAAGTGCAACGAAGACCTGAAACAAAATGAACTGACGAAATGAACTGACCGCAAGTGCATGTACCATCACTCTAATTATTTTCTCGACAAAAGACATATAAACTCGCTTCCACTCACACGTATGTGTAAGAGAAGCGAGATCATATTACTTTTATTTATACAATGCACCGTAGGTTTGGCAAGCACGATAATCTGCACCTTCCACATTCATGCCATATGCTGCCCATGCACTTGGACGGAATATATTTGCTTCGTCGACATTGTGCATGCATACCGGAATACGTAACATGGAAGCCAGTGTAATCAAATCGGCACCGATATGTCCGTAGCTGAATGCGCCATGGTTAGCCCCCCAGTTATTCATTACCGAATACACATCTCGGAAATTGCCTTCGCCGGTTAAGCGCGGAGCAAACCAGGTGGTAGGCCATGTTTTGTTGGTTCGGTCGTCCAATACCTGATGAACCTCAGCAGGAAGTTCGGCTGTCCAGCCTTCGGCAATCTGAAGCACCGGTCCGAGACCTTTAACGAGGTTGATACGCGACATGGTTACCGGCATTCCTCCTTTTGAAATGAATTTTGAAGAGAAGCCACCACCACGGAAGTAACCGCAGTCGGCCGGATACCAGGTTGTTGCATCTAATGTTTTTTGTACTTCTTCTTCACTGATTTCCCAGAATGGTTTCATGGCGGGTTTACCATCGATGGTTTGTTGTCCGCTTCCGTCCAATGCAGCCGAGCCGGAGTTGATGAGATGAATCAAACCGTTAGCGGCTAGTCCTTCCATTTTATGTCCGGTGACGCGCTCAACAGCTTCGGGACTCCAGTAGGTACGTACGTCGGCAAATACCTGAGCAGTGTTCGTAACCAGTTTCCCGAACAGCATCGCTACGCCGTTCAACGAGTCGTTTTCAGTTGCCATAACGAATGCTTCGCGAATACCGTTCCAGTCGAACGAGGTATTCAGTATTGCTTCGGCAAAGTCACCGTTTGGCATAAAGTCGGTCCACTGGCGTTGTCCCTGAAATCCTCCCGCAATGGCGTTATGTCCCAATGCTTCTTCCAGAAAACCTAGATCGCGAAGTTTCGGATTTCCAATCATCAGGTCGCGCATAATAATGGTCATTTTTACAACAAATTCCCATTCTTTATCAAGCTGCTCGCGCGATTTCTTTTTGTTGGCTTCGTTGGTATCTTCACCTTCGTTCGATTTGCAATTCTTCTCAGTCCATTCGATTGCTTTTTTGAATTCTTCCGGATCAAAAATATCCAACTGTACGCGGCGGTTGATTTCACTCATGTCGACATATTCATTGCGCATGCCCAGGTATTCCTGAAAGAAATCGGAATTGACGATAGAGCCGGCAATGCCCATCGAAACAGATCCGATGGATAGGTATGATTTACCTTTCATCGAAGCAACTGCAATAGCAGCTTTAGCAAAGCGTAAGAGTTTTTCCTGAACGTCGGCAGGGATTGATGTGTCACCGCCATCCAGTACATCGTGACCATAAATACCAAATGCAGGCAGTCCTTTTTGATTATGACCGGCCAATGCAGCAGCCAGGTAAACTGCGCCCGGGCGTTCGGTGCCATTGAAACCCCAAACGGCCTTTACGGTGTGCGGATCCATATCAATGGTTTCGCTGCCGTAGCACCAGCATGGCGTCACGGTAATGGTAATGGCTACGCCTTCTTTTTTGAATTTTTCAGCACAAGCAGCGGCTTCGTCCACTCGTCCAATGGTTGTGTCGGCAATTACGCATTCTACCGGGGTGCCGTCGCTGTATTTTAGAGATGTAGATAGAAAATCAGCCAGGCTGTTCGCCATGGTCATGGTTTGTTCTTCGAGCGATTCGCGCACACCACCCTGACGGCCGTCGATAGTGGGGCGAATGCCGATTTTTGGATTATCGCCCTGAAGTCTTCCTGTTTTAATGTTCCGTTGTTGGGTAGTTCCGGTTGCCGGAAATTCACCCGATAATGATCCTGCTTTCATGATTGTTTTAAGTGTTTATGTAATTACAAATTGGTCTGTTTATGTTCTGGTCTTGTTAATCTAAAATCCTTAGGTGATAAACCAGTTGTTCTTCTGAATTTTGTGGCAAAATGTTCCTTACTAGAGAACTTTAGCAGAAAGGCAATCTCCTTAATTGAGTATGATGTCTCCAACAGTAATTGTTTTGCTTTATTTAAACGCAAATCGCCGAAGTATACGCCGGGTGTTTTACCAGTATATTTTTTGAAATTTTTACGAAACTGAGCATAACTCAGATTTAGTTTTTTAACAACATCTTGAAGAGAAATATCCATAAATACATTCTCATTCATTATTATTTTTGCTTGTTCGATTTTTTGAAGATCCTTCTTTTTTAAAGTTTTGTTGTTGGATTCTAAGATTATTAATCCCAATATGTGAAAAAGCATTCCTGATAAATAAACATGCGACGACTTCAATTTATGTTGCACCACATCAGTTGCCCTTTGAAACATTCTAACCATTTCCTCATTAAATCCAATATCTATAATTGAGTAATCTTTTGGAAATAATTTGTGTAGTAGAAGATTGAAAGATACATCTGTTTCAAATCTCATAAAATACTCTTTCCATTCGGTATCCCTTAAATGATAATATGAATATTTTTGGTGGGGATTAATAAGTAATATCTTACCGTTAGAAATTTCTATTTCACTCCCATTCTCAAAACGAACATAACCCACTCCATTTGTGATATATATTAGTTTAAACTCGTCGGATTCTTTTCCTTTTTTAAATTGATGTCTAAAGTCTTTTATTTTATTTGAATTTGCAATGTGTTCGTCGGGCAATATCGACTTGCATCCTATTGAATTGATTGTCAAGCCAAAACTTAAATTATCGTCTTCAATAACAATATTCTGAAATTCAGATTCTAATTTGACACTGTCCATATGTACAATTTATTGCTTTTAAAAAGGGCTTAAACTAATGAGAAATAATCACTTTATCCGTAGTACTATAAAGCGGACCGGATGGTTTTGATCCAATAAAAGCATAGTATCCGACATAGACATAACTTATCAGAGGAATAATCATTGCGTAGGCCATACTGTGCGAATAGTCAGATATAAATCCCATAATGGGAGTCCAAATGGCTCCACCTATAATTGCCATAATAATCATAGAACCACCTATTTTTGTATTTGGTCCTAGTCCTTTTACGCCTAATGCAAAGATTGTTGGAAACATTAGTGACATAAAGAAGCTTGATAGTACCAATGCCCAAACACCAAAAAAACCTGGAAGAAGGATTGCAACGGTAACCATCAGAATATTTAGCACGCTAAAAACGCCCATTAACTTATTGGGTTTAAACACACGCATTAGGGCTGTAGAAACAAAACGACCCACACCAAATGCCAAGAGTGCATAAACAAGATAAACACCTGCTTCTTTTTCGGGTTTCTGAATATAATCTTTTACATATTGTATCAGAAAACTCCATGTTCCAACTTGTGCGCCTACATAAAAGAATTCTGCTAAAATACCTTTTAAAAAATGGGGATATTTCATCAACTTTAGGATATGTCCATGTCCATCTTCCGTTTTATCTTTACTTTTCATCACATTATCAGTCTCAGCAGGAAATTTCACTTTCCAAATTAGGAATACCCAAACTAAAATGATTATCCCAATGATCATATAAGGAGGTATAACACGCAAGATTTCTTCATGTAAATAATCGTTGTAAACACCTGAAACTTTCATTGTATTAATAATCGCATCAGAATGTTGAATACCAGAAAAAATGAACTGACTTCCAACAAAAGCACCTGTCATAGCTCCAAGTGGATTAAATGCTTGTGAGAAATTAAGTCGTTGAGCAGAGGTATCAGGATCGCCCAAAACAGATATAAACGAATTAGCTCCAGTTTCAAGAAAAGCTAGACCACAAGCAATAACATATAACGCAAAAAGAAAAATACCAAATTTACCTATCATGGCAGCAGGATAGAACATAAATGCACCCGTAGCAAAAAGTAATAGCCCTATTATAATACCTGTTTTGTAACTATATTTATCCATGACTAGTGCAGCAGGCAATGCCATACAAAAATAACCTAAATAGAAGGCTGATTGTACGAGACCTGCTTGAAAGCGATTTAATTCAAACGATTTCATAAATTGAGGAATTAAAATATCGTTCAAATTGTTTGGTATTGCCCAAAGATAAAAAAGGGCTGTTACCAGTATAAAGGGTATTAAGTTTTGTCTGCTTACTATTTTATGTGTTCCCATATTTTTTTTATATCGTGATTTGAAGTTACGTGTTAAATAATTAAAGACTAAAGATTCGTTCCATTAAATTCCATTTTTCAGCTGAGCTTGCACCTAGTTTTGTATGTTGAAACTTCGACATAAACTCCTCCCATTCTGCCTGTTTATTAAGACTAGATAGTTTCTCGAATGCAGTATTCCAATCAAAATCCAGTGCAGTTTCAACTATCATGAATAGTCTGTTTTCGAAAATATACAGCTCCATCTCAAGAATACCTACTTCTTTTATACCTTCAGGAATTTCAGGCCAGCAATTTTCGGTCTTATGCCAATATCTATATTCTTGAATTAGCTCTAAATCATCTTTTAGTTCCAGCGTTTGGCAATAGCGTCTTGTCGGAAAACTAAAACGTTTTACAATTTTTGGTGATTCCATATTTATATGATTCAATTAATATTATTTTAATCAAAATGATTCGATCAGAATTAAGAAATACTGATTATCTGATAATTATCTATTTGTTGGATTTTTTGAAACAATAAAACACAAAATAGCAGCATGCAAAATGAGATATGTTCCAAAATTCATGTCATAATTGATTCGGAAAGTGCAAACAACTATAAAAGGTTATCAAAATGTCAGATTTAAAGCGCCATAGAAAAAAATATTCTCAAACCGAAAAATTTAAATAAAACAACCCTGCATTGTTAATTATTTAATAATCACCATATGAATAAGGTGTATCAATTAATTTACCATCAGTATAGAGCGTCGCAGAATTTACTTCCCCATATATGTACACAAATTAGAGATACCTCCAACTCCCAGTTTCTTTACCTTAATTGATTGTCAAATAATGTTATAATATAATCCCCAATATCTTTGGATTTATTTTATTAATGTCAATAGTAATATTAAAAACACACAGACTGATTTGGTAAATATACATTTTCAAAAGAACCATATATTGTTCATATACTTTTAGTTTCAAGAATATTCACAATAAATAATTTGTCAATCCTACTTCTGCGTTAAATATATCTACACTCTGTGCTGAACTGTGCTGTTTTGTATATAAAAAAAAATTATAATGAATTTCTAAAAATAAATTTTGTGGGTAAATATTCTTGAATCAACTCTTTACTAACTACGAATTTGGCAGCTTTTTCTCCTAACAACCCAAAATCAATACTTATTGAAGTTATACCATTTTTTATAACTTCAAGTATTGGATTTTCATTATAGGCAATAAGTCCTATATCTAAACCTATCCTGAAGTTAGCAACATCAGCATCTTTAATTATTTTTACCATATCTTCGGTCTGAATACAAAGGTACAATGTCCCGTTTTCAACCCCTTTCCAATCACTATTTCTTCTTATAACTTCAAAGCTAAATTGTTCATCTACGCAGAACCTAACAAAGCTATCTATTGAACTCACAGGATGACTTAACTTTTCCGGAAATACGAAACACAGCTTTGTGTATTTATTTAACAACTGCTTAGCTGTCGATAAACATTCATAAAATGCATCATCAAAATCCTGACAAAAATATGAATAATTTAATTTTTCAAATTTACCAAAATCAAGCAGCAATAATCTTTCTCGAGGAATCTCTTTAAGTGATTCTGAAAATTCAGTATTAGAAAAATTCATCACTACATACATACTGTATCGACCAATACTTTCTTTTACAATTGTATCAAACAATCTACTATTGTATTGATGGAAAATCAAATCCACCTTATAATTTTCTGGGAGAAAAGAAACAAATTGATTATAAAGAATTTGTTTAAATGGCGAATAGGTATCTAGAAGCAATAACACATGATTAACCTTCCCTATTACAAAATATCCTTTCATTGGATTGGAATCAATCAATCCTCTTCTCTTAAGTTCATTATAAGCTTTAAATACTGTATCACGTGACACGTTATATATTAAGCTTGCTTCGTTTATTGATGGTAAATTATCTCCTAATTGTAATTCATTATTCATTATAGCTTCACAGAATGCATCAGCTAAAGCTTTAATCTTAGATTTCGAATGAGTAAAACTGACTTTCATACAACTGTGCTGAACTATGCTGCAAAAATAGTTTAATTTCTCTATATCAACATTCTATTTTATATGTTATAGAACATAAGTATAACCCTTTATGTCTTTAAACAAATAGTACTTTACCGACTTCTGATACTTATATATTTTTTTCATTAGAATAATAATCACATCGGCTTTTATTAACTATATTAATTACTTACATCAAAATACATAACGTAGATTCTATAAATCAAAAACTAACTACAAAGTTTCGAAAAGAGGGTCTCAATACTCTTTTTATAGATAAGGTTGCTTTTAAGTTTTAAAGTAGAATTCTTCATATGTACTAGTCTAACGTTAATTACAAGTATTTTTTCAATTTCGATCAAGCCCGTGGGATAATCTCTTGTAAAAAAAAAGAAAGAATGCCTGACATGTCAAACATTCTTTCTAACCTAAAAAAAACTAATATCAACAGTTAACTCAACCTATTTTCAACAAATATTCATCTACTAAAACCCGATTATTTCGTCGACAATCAAAACTAATGCAATTACACGACAACATGCTTAGTTGTCAATAATTTCAATTTAGAAAACCTATTTTGAAGTCCTCATGTAATTTATTCTGTATCCTGTTCACTGGTATAACCAGTATTTTTTTATTTATATTTCGCGAATGCAATATAGCTTAACACCATATCAATTCAACCAATAATAACAGTATGTATAAAAAATTTAATCTTAAACCTAGCAGAATCTACATAAAATATCTATCTATCGTAATTTTACAAATGTGCTAGAAATCATATTTAATCAAAAAACAAAAAGCATTTAAATTCGATTCCGTCATCATTCACATAAATTTAATCAAATGTGCAGCAATAATTCTACATATTTATATTGAAAAACCTGTAATGAAACCAATCAATATCCACATAACCCGCTTCGCCAAGGTCATTATAGTTAAAAACACCAATATTATCACCACGGAAGCCACCCCAACACAATTTATACAACTCGCCAAAGGGTTTGAAAGTCTTTCCATCCACACTGTAAAAGTAGGAGTTCTGGCATTTTGCATCTACCACAGAACGTAACCAAACAGTTGTGGAGTGAATTAGTTCCCCTTCCATTATTTTACCGTTATCATTGTATCGAATGAGCTTTCCATTATTGGTCATCTTCACACTCAGTGTACAATAATTTGAACCTCCATTAAAGTGGCTCAGGCCTGCCTCCTGCCCGACAGCCATGCCCGAGATATCCATTTTAATGTCAGCCTGTGTGGTATCACTCCACACGTAACGCTGGCAGATTGTATTCCCTGCTTTAAAGAATGTACCTTCCTTCAACGGTTTAAAGGCATATAAGCGCAAATAACCCTTTCGCTCGGTCAACGACCACTTATCAGCACGTGGCTGGTAGTTCCAGGCCCATTGCGGTTCTAACTGCTTGCAATTGAACTCATCGCTTCCTTGCGGGAAGTCGCGTTTTTGCCCCTGAACAGGTTTCTCAATTTCCCATTGAGCCTCACCAATACCATCATTATCGTGATCAACTCCAGCCATCGGCCAACCATCCACCCATTTCACAGGAAACAGTGCATTAGGTCTTCCATACTGATAACCTTCGCCCTGATGTGTAAAAAAGTACCATTTTTTACCATCGGGTGAATCGATAATTGTACCCTGATCGAAGCGTGCTCCCGTGCTATCGGGATGCAACAAAAGATAAGCCTGATTGCCCTGAGGCGACATATCATACAATCCGGCATATCCCGGTGTGCCGGGCGTGCCATCGGGGTGAGTTCCGTAGATATTTTTAGAACGAACAATAGTAGCACGTCGGTCGTAGTTTGGCGGATAGCACTGATTATGATAAAAATAGTAATAACCGTCTTTCTTGAAAACTTTATTTCCCTCGCCCCAGGTGGATTTTGGAAGAATAAAAGTACCCCGGTCGGTTTGATCCAGTGTTTTAATTTTCATTTTCTCCACATCACCATCCAGGAGTTGAGTACCATCCCACGACATACGAAAGAGGATCGGATACCAGTTTTCGCCGGGATTGCTGGTAACCATGTATGCCTTACCATCGTCGTCCCAAAGCGGACAGTTATCATCCCAGTTTATACCTGTAAGCTCTTTGCCGTTTTTATCCTTCATGAGTTGTACGTGCCACGGGCCAGTAATTTTCTTAGCCGTTGCCACATAAATTCCCCCTTTGTTATAGCTTGTAAAATAGCACCAGAATTTACCTTCATGATAACGGAGCGACGCAGCATAGACCCCTTTGCTGTAATGATCCATTACTGTCCAGTTAAACCGTTCGTCCTTCAATTCTTCAGGCAGATTTTTCACTACACTGCCAATCGTTTTCCAGTTCACCAGGTCGCGCGAGTGTAGAATTACAATTCCCGGCGAGAATTGAAAAGTGGATGAAATGAGGTAATAGTCTTTACCCATACGCAACACTTCCGGGTCACTGTAATCGGCTGGTAAAATCAGATTGCGATAACGTCCATTACCCAAATCGCCCCAATGTTTGGGATCATGCTGAGCAACTACCGAAGAAAAAAATCCAATGCATACTAAAAAAAACAGTGCTACTAAAAATGCTTTTCTTATCATATTAAATACTTATATAAATTTACAGTTTCACTTCTCCCATACTTACCAACTTCACCGGTCCAACCAACCCTGCGGGTTGAAGCGGGCTGTTATCGCGGTAGTAATACCAAACAGTAAAGGCTTTGCGGCCTTGTGACGGACGCTTTTCGTTTTTCAGAAACCAATCAGGATAGGCTTTCATAGCGTGACCTCTATCCACTCCGCGATCGGTTCCCCAATCAAAGTCGGCAGGTTCTTTTTCGTCACCAATCAGACGGTTTGCCCAGTTGTTGGTCACGGCTATTTCAATTATATTATCACCATTTTTAAGCGCATCGGTAATGTCCACTTTGAAAGGCGGATACCAAAGCGTGCCTTTATCCAGACCATTAATTTTCACTTGCGCCAAATCGTTCATTTCACCCAAATCGAGCAAAATACGCTTACCTATAGTAAATTCTTTTTTGCTAATTTTTACCGTTTTGGTATAAGTAGCCGTTCCAGCAAAATACATGATTTCTTTATCGGTATGTTTACTGAAATCAACTAATTCAGGAAATTTCCGTTGAAATGGCATTCCGAGTTTTGGCACAAAAGCCACATTCCATTCACCCTCAACAACTTTACTTATTGTAGGCTTAATGTTAATGGTTTTTTGTTTACCCGAAGCATAAGTAGCTATTGCACTGATAGTATCGGTAGAACGAACAGAAGCGATTCCATTGTTATCGGTTGTAATACAGTAATTGGCAGTAGTTTTTTCGGTTTTTACATCCACCAAATGGTCTGTAACATCGGTTAGTTTTTGGAACACCACAAAAACAGTTTGCAACCCACGCAGTTTCAGGTTTACAGAGGTTCGCCCCTCTTTTTCGATCCACACTGCTGCTTTGCGCATCGAGCCATCTTCGGCTTGCCAAAGCTCTGGCTGTTTGCCCGCAATGCGGAACGAAACGGAAATATCCTGTGACGTTTTACTCATATTGGCCACATAATAAATATCTGCATTCTCGGTGTGGCGATGGTTCAACTTGATGTCATCGGCTTTTTCAGCATTTTCTACCACAAAATCAGGTGTGATGTTATACTTCATTTTGGCATCATCCAATTTGGTGAAAACAAATCCTCTGCCGTAACTATTTGATGAATTGTTACCCCAAACTACTGCCCCTATAAGTTTCAACGCGTCATCGCAAGCCGGATAATTTGCCAAACTTGGCGATTGGGTTGGTTTTGGTGAAACAATAGTTGCACCATCTGCCACTAAATTTTTGATTTTTTTAGCTACTTCAGGCAGCATAACACTGTTGATGAAAACTATAAATGGGTAAACACGACCAGAAGGAAGCACTATTTTACCATCTTTTACTACAATTTCAGATGACAAAAAGTCATTGATAGAAAACACATCGGCATAACCAGTCAGATTTTCCACGCAAAGATAATCGGCGACCCCTTCGCCTTGTTGCAGAAGCGCCTGACAGCGAGCCAAGTAATCAAAAAATGCTTTACCCGACTGAGCCCAGGTTTGGTAACGTCCAAAATGCGTACCCCACCAACCCATTCCCATACCGGGCTGATATTTATCGTCGAACGGTTGGTGCACCCAATGATGCAATATTAAGCGGTTTACTCCCGAAGCAAAAGCACCATTAGCCGAGTGTTTAAGCATTGCTGGATCTTCAGTATACTTGCTCACTTCTGGTCTTCCGGTAAATGCTTCTGCACCAACTATCGTTTTTCCAGAGGCACGTGCAGCAGCTGAGATAGTGGCATCTATCATACCATTACTTGTCGACCAAAACTCACCCATTGGCAAATCTGATATAGCAACTCCTTGTTGTATATTAAAGGGTCCGCCATAAGGCTCCCATTGCAAGGACAACTTACTATCATTCAGCATTCTTTTACCTACTTTAAACCCATTATTCATAAACAACGTATTTATCACATCGTTATAATCCCATTCAAAGCGTTTGGTTTGGTCGACTGTGCCTAAAGTTCTGGGTAATGTAGTTTTAGAATAATTGGTTATTGTTTTGCAAAAAGTGAGTAACCAGGGAGTTGGGTCGTAACCTTTGAGCTTGATAAATTCAGCAGTAAAGTTGGGAGTCCAAGTCTGATTTCCAGCCTCGTAACTATCTATAAGCATGTGTTTAAAGGACTTGCCCAAATATGCTCCCAGATATTGCTTCACTGGGTCGAGTACTGTATTCCAATGAAAAACAGTTTGCTCTACACTCATTTTGTCGGCTTCCAATGTTTTGCCAATCAAATCATCAGGTACTGGATGCGGTGGACGACCGGTAGAAGCATGCCCCATACGGTAAATGATCCATTTTTCACCTTTAGGAATTTTCCATTGTAGCCCTTTAATCGGATCATATTGAGCAGTGAGGTTCAGCACATTTACAATTGACAAATCCGATTTATCAGCAGGAATTGCCAATACCATCAAATCTTTATAAAATGAAATTTTACGTCCTGTTGCTCCCCAGCCTTCATTTGCAATAAGTTTTGGAGCATTAAGCTGAATTGGCGCTTTATTATCATTGCCCACAATGGTAGTATCGCTCCACACCAACTGTTGCATACTGCGCGACTCGTCTATCCATGGTCCACCTGTAGTAGAATAACCCACGGTATTATGTAACCCTATTTCCAAACCCAATCGTTGTGCTTCAGAAGCAGCAAACCTCAATGCTTCCCAGTAAGCAGGGCTCCGATAGGTTTGTTCCGGCCACGGATTATTCTGAGTTGGCGCATGACTTTCCTGCACCGCCGAGCTTAGATTAAAAATTGTAGCACCACCAATTCCCATTTCCTTCATGGCTTCGAGGTCTTTGGTAATACCAGATTTAGAGAAGTTAGAACCCATCCAATGCCACCACACATAAGGTTTTGCTGCGGTAGGTGGATTAGTGAACTGTTGACACAAGGTATTATCATCCAACTTTTGGACTTTTTGAGCTTGCAAAGTGAATATTGAGATGAAAATGAAAGCTGATAAAAAAATAGATTTAAGATTGCTGTTCATTATATTTTGAATATTATTTGAAAATTTGGCATCGGAATTAGACTTCTTTTTGAATTTTTAAACTTTTTAAAATAATATTGATCTGTATTCGAATTTCCGAACATATTTTTAAGTAATATTCATATCACTTTTTATAGAATCCTTATTTTTATAGGCATTAATCCATTTAGGAATTGCATTATAAAACACCACACAGGCACAGAATAATATTACTCCTGATAATGTAAGATTTATTATTCCCTGCACCAAAGTTTCATTTTTATATACTTGTGGCAAATAAATATTTACAATATTGGTCACACCGGCATAAATGGTAGTAAAACCGATAAAAACAAATGGCATAATGGTTATCCATGCATATTTAATTTTACCATGGTTGATGATATATGAAGTTCCCACCGCCAACGCAATAGACGCAAGCAGCTGATTCGCAGTCCCAAACATCGGCCAAATAGTCGAAACACTACCGGTATAGATAAAATAGCCCCAACAAAATACAATTAAGAAACTTGCTATAAGATTGCCCGGCAACCAATTGGTACGACCAAACGGTGCGTAAACTTTTCCGAGCATTTCTTGCAAAACAAACCTACCAATGCGCGTTCCGGCATCAATGGTGGTAAGAATAAATAATGCTTCGAACATAATGGCAAAATGATACCAGTATGACATTAAGCCATTTAAGCCAGGAATAGCAGAGAATATTTGCGCCATACCAACCCCCAGTGAAACAGCGCCTCCAGTACGACCAACGATTTTTTCGCCCACTTCAGCCGAAAGTTGCGTTAGATTAGACTCTGTAAAACCCATGGCATGAAGCTGTGGTAAAATATCAGCAAATTTTTCGACAGGAACATTTATCGCAAAATAATCCAACGGCAACAAACTTGAAGCAGCAATCAGAGCCAAGACACTCACCATAGCTTCCACCAACATAGATCCGGCAGCAATACTTTTGATATGCGACTCTTTCATTATCATTTTTGGCGTGGTACCCGAACTTACTAATGCATGAAAACCTGATATTGCACCACAAGCAATGGTGATAAATAAGTATGGAAATAATGTACCAGGAATAATAGGACCACCACCGTGAATAAACTCAGTAAATGCAGGCATGTGCATAGTTGGTGCCACAATAATTACACCCACGGCAAGCATCCCAATTACAGCAATTTTCATAATAGAACTCAGATAATCGCGAGGTGAAAGAAGCAACCAAACAGGCAAAACAGAAGCGGCAAATCCGTAGCAAACCAACAAAATTGTAAGTGTTTTATGGTCATAAGTAAACCATGATGCGAATGGAGAATCGGGAATATAACGACCAAAAATCACAGCCAAAGTGAGTAGTGTAACACCAATAATGGTAGCTTCCACGGTTTTTCCTTTTCGGAATTTAAACATCCAAACACCCATAAACAAAGCAATAGGAATAGTAGAAGCAATGGTAAATGTACCCCAAGAGCTTTCGGATAATGCATTGATAACCACTAATCCAAGTCCGGCCATGGCAATAATCAAAATCAGCAAAATGGCAATAGAAGCAGTAAAACCACTGACTTTGTTAATTTCTACACGTGCAATTTCGGCCAGTGATTTTCCGTCGGAGCGAGTAGAAGCATACAAAATAATGAAATCATGTACAGCTCCGGCAAAAACCGACCCAACAAGCATCCATATAAATCCGGGGAAATAGCCAAATTGGGCTGCCAAAACTGGGCCTACAAGAGGTCCCGCACCAGCAATAGCTGCAAAATGATGACCAAAAAGCACCCATTTGCTCATTGGAACATAATTTTGCCCATCGTAAAGCCGTCCTGATGGCGTGGCACGCAAATCATTAATTGTAGCTAGTTTAGCTACAACAAAACTAATATACAATCGATAGGCAATTACTAAAAAGAGAATAGCACCTATCACTAAAGGCATTGCATTCATAAAATTACAATTATAAAATTACTATTAATTATTGCTGTTTTATTATTACATGATTTTTATTAATTCGGAATCATTCTTTAGCATAAAAATTCTTAACATATAAAATTAAACTATTTCTTTCTCATTTGATTTACTTTGTCATCGGCAACAGTAGGCCATGTTCTTCGAATCGTAGTCTTCGAAAATAATGATGGGCACTCATTGGGATATTGAATTTTCAAAGTTTCCAATGTTTTCCAGGCTTCATCGTAATGTCCGATATATTTTGTGATATTTTCGGCAGAAGAATATCCTGCATCGATGGACGAAAGTTGGAAAAGTGCATTAAAAATACGGAACATTTGTCGGCCATATTCACACGTAACAAGCACCACACGACCTGTAGTTTTATCTTTAAACTTAATTTGCTTTGATAAATCTACAATTTCATCCCACATTTTTTCGGCTTCTACTTTTTCGGCAACAATAATTGTAGCCTTTTTAGCATCCTTAGGCAAAGCAGGGAAAGTTATGTACTCGTCGCGTACCCACATGGCAAAAACATCAGATGGATAAGCAGCACTTCGCATTCCACGCAGTGTGGCTTTTTCGGAAAGCAACGCTATTTTTCGGAATTTCGCTGCATCATTTTTACTCAATTTCAACACATTGCGGGCATAACGATTAAATATGGATTCTTCGGATTCCGTAGGATGATTAGCCCATTGAGCCATTACCCAGGCATTTAGTTCACACCACAATTCACTCTTGGGATAAGGTCCTTCCCATCCGCCTCCACGGCTCCAGGTCCACATTCCCACCATTTTTCCGGTTGCATACAGTTCTTTCATATTCCATATTTTTCCGGCATCTTTGCGGTATTGGTGCTCCTCAAAACCATCAATCACACCATGCGCCACATAATTAGGAAAAGCTCCTTTGCCTTCGTACTCACGGGCACACTGCACTTCTACCAATTGCTGATGACGCCCTAAACCTAATACTTTACTGAAAGCATCTCCTCGATGGAAATCATCCTCACAATGTTTAATACTTATTACAAGGTTTTTATGTGGTTCTATAGTGTTAGTTATGTATTCGTATTTCTTGATATCAGTATCAAAAACCCACCAGGTTCGGAATATCAGCTTTTTATTAAGTTTCACACAAATTTCGTCGCGCAAAATGTTCATCAATGGAATAATACATTTATCGGCATTATATTTATCCTGAATATTTCCTTTATGATAAGGAGCATCTTCCAGGTAAGTTTCGCCAATACGCACCACAATACCGTCCATTTGAGGAAACTGCACAAACATTTGATGAATCTGGAAACGAAGTAGTCTTTCGGTCAGTGTATCCAACGGATTGCCGAAAGTTTTCTCAATTCCATATTTCTCAATCAGCCGTTTAGGAAACAAAACAAGGTCGCTCATGGCATAAACATCAATGCCATGTTTTTTGCAGTTTGTATATAAGCTATCCAGGCGATGTGCCTTTTTCTCAACCCATGCACGGTCGGCAGAGCCATTTGGAAGAATATTCGGGTCAAGTCCATCCCAGTTTATGGCCAACATGGGCGAATCGAACAAAAAGTAGGACTTGGAATTATATCCCATACTTTTCAAAACATCGGGGTCGTTGAACTTACTTACATATAGTGCATCACCCGGATTGTTGTGAACCATATCCATGATATACGGAAGTGGTTTGGATTGAGCCAATGCAAAAGTTGCAAAAAGCAAAAAACTTAAGAATACTGCTGTGTTTTTTTTCATGATAATAATAATATCACCCCAACCCCTAAAAGGGTAGGGGTCTTTATTTAATTGGCTTCATTAAAAATGTAAATTCATAATCCTGATATCTGAGTTGGTATTCGCCACGTGGCCATGCTCCCCAGCTATTTACACAGCCTAGGCCCATTTGCACTTTATCAAGACACACATTAGTCAGGTTAGCCTGAGGTACTTCAGTGGAGTGGCGCTGGTCTTTAAAGTCTCCATCATCGAGCGATTCGATAGTATAATGCAATGCAGAAGCCGAGAACGGTGCATCGGCTACAAATTCTAATCCCTTTCCAGCAACATTGGTTTGTTTCCACCAGCGAATATCGGTTTTAGTTCCGGTTTCTTGCGGACGAATATAAGAATAAAACTGATCGGTAACTGTTTGGTTATAAACACCTAAGTATTGAGAATTATTGCGATCAATGTAATTTTCAATAGGACCACGACCATAAAACTGAATATTTTCGAACGATTTAGGCATAGGTAACTGCATACCAAAACGGAACAGATTAGAAACCTTCGCCTCTTTATCCACTACCATTTTCTGGGTCACTTGCACTGCGCCAACGTTGTTTATCAAATAAGTTAGGTAAAGTTTAGCTGAAACATCTTCTATTTCATACTCGGCTTTCACCTCCACTAAATCATTCACTTTTTGAGCATTCAAGCTTTTCAAGGTAGTTGCCGGATTTCTCCAAACCTTGTACTTTATCTGAAAACTGGCACCCATATCATTATCGGTTGGAGCACGCCAAAAATTCGGAGTGAGAGCAGCATTGTCTGCCAACAGTTCTTCATTCCCAACAGTGTATTTCTCGATAAATCCTGTTTTCTTATTAAAGTCAATCTGAAAATCAGCCCCTGTTACTACAGTACATTTCTGATTGGCATTTTGAATTACGGGTGAAACCACAGGCGTATTTTTATCTGTTTGCACATTAGCTGATTCAATCGGTTTTGAAGCACAGCCTGTTACAACCAATTGATTGGAAGCCACCACAAATCCGGCGGGCAGAAGTTGCTCTGATTTTTTCAATATAAACACAACGTTGAGCAACAATTCTTTATCTTTCGAAATATTCTCGATGGAATAATTCAACTGTACATCTGCTTTTTGATGTGCTGCTACATTTAAGTCATTCACAACACCTGATTCAAGTACCTGACCATCGGCAAGCAGTTGCCATTCCATTGTGTAATTTTCGAGTGTGCGGAAAAAGTTCTCATTGTAAACCGACACTTTGCCTTTCCATAAATCCACCGGAGTTACCCACACCGATTGATAAAAATAACCAACCTCATAAGCGTGTGGATTATATTTACGATCGGGACTAATCAACCCATTATTGCAAAAATTCCGATCTTCATTACTATCGTATTTATTGAAATCGCCTGCATACCCGGGTATATCAATACCCTGAGCATTTTTATGATGTGGCGATTGATCTACAAAATCCCAGATAAATCCACCCTGATACTTCGGATTACGACGTATTATGTCCCAATACTCTTTAAATCCACCTTGTGAATTACCCATAGCATGCGCATATTCGCACTGAATAAGTGGTTTGTCCGGATTATTTTTGGCGTATTTTTCGCAATCTTCATATCCCAGATACATTGGACAATAAATGTCGGTGGACTTTCCTTTCCGGGCTTGTTCGTATTGAACCGGACGACTGGGATCTTCTTTTTTAATCCAATCGTAACAAGCATCAAAATTTGGTCCCATACCTGCTTCATTGCCCAGAGACCAGATAATTACCGCCGGATGATTCCAGTTACGTTGCACATTTCGTTGGTTTCGCTGCATATGTGCCAATGCAAAATCCTTGTTTTTAGCCAATGTACTTTCGCCATAACCCATACCGTGAGATTCCACGTTGGCTTCTGCCACCAAATACAAGCCGTACTCATCGCAAAGGTCGTACCATGTATTATCATCGGGATAATGACAGGTTCGCACTGCGTTAATATTTAGTTCTTTCATAATTTTTATATCCTGAACCATACGTTCGCGCGAAACCACATAACCCGTGTTTGGATCAATTTCGTGACGGTTTACACCTTTAATCAGAATCGGTTTTCCATTTACCAAAAGTTGAGCATCTTTTATCTCCACTTTTCGGAAACCCACATTTTGAGGAATTACCTCTATTACCTTTCCCGATTTATCTTTTAAAATGCTATAAAGTGTATATAATTCGGGCGTTTCCGAAGTCCACTTTTGTGGATTTGAAACTGAAATAAGCGTTTTACCAGTTCCCTTTTGAGTCGCAGTAGCTATTAGTTTATCACTTTTCACCAACTCATAATCAATTGTTGAACCCGAGGCTGCTGACGACAAAGTGACATTGATTTCCAGTTTTCCATCGGTATAATTGTTCTCCAAATCGGGTGTAATGCGAACATCTTCCATTCGTTGAGCATTTCGGGTGTAAAAGTAACAATCGCGACCAACACCCGCGTAACGCATAAAATCCTGATCTTCGAGGAATGTGCCATCGCTCCAGCGGAATACCTGAAAAGCAATCAGGTTTTTGCCTTTAACCAGATATTTGGTAATATCAAATTCAGCTTCCACCTTGCTATCTTCACTATAGCCTACATATTTGCCATTTACCCACAAATACATATTGGAAGTAACAGAGCCAAAATGTGCGATCACCTGTTTTCCACTCCAGTTTTGTGGAATGTCAAATATGCGACGATACGAGCCAACGTGATTATTCACAATAGGCACATTTGGAGGATTTACCCAAGCCTGACTTTTCCAGGGGTAGCCAACATTCACATAAACTGGGTTGCCATATCCGTTAAGTTCCCATACGGCAGGCACATTCATCAAATCCCAGCCCGCATCTTCGTAATCGGGGTTAAAGAAATTCAGCGGACGTTTATCGGCATCTTTTACCCAATAAAATTTCCACTTTCCATTCATTGTCAGAAAATTATCAGACTCTTTTGGAGAACCTTTCTGAGCAAGTTTCCTGTTTTCGTAAGCAAAATAATGCGCATGCATGGGGGCACGATTCACCTCGTTTTTTGTTGAATTGTGCCATTCATCTGTTTGAGCATAAGACAGCAACTGCATCATCGCCAGGCAGATGATTAAGAGTGTTTTGTTCATGATTGTATATCTATAGATTTATTTTAATATTCGTTTCGGATAGTCGCATAAACGCCATAAGAGCCGGAATTCACGCTGTAAAAAGATTTCAGTTTGTAATTTTTCCCATTATTGAGAAGTGTAAAGTCAGAACCAGATTTCTGCATTGACTGTGCAATTTCTTTGGCAGTACCTTTCAGAATTAACTCGTCATTTGTTTCAAAAGCCAGTAATACCGGTCCATAATACAAAGCAATCACGTTTTTATTATCATTCATGGGAGCAACTCTGAAACTAAAATTAAAAATGATTTCCACTTTGTCGTTATTATTCCAGATATGATTTATGGTGAGAAATGAATTTGGTTTTGGCGATACACTTAGTGGTTTACCATTCAACAGCACTTTGGTAGAATTATCGGCCCACGAAGGAATAAACAGCTTCAATCCCATACTAGTTGGTTGCCCGCAACGCACTATCAATGTAGTTTTTGGTTCTTGTGGAAAATTGGTAATTTGTTCTATTTTCAGTTTTTTTGCGTTCCAGTTCAATTCGGTTGGAATAAACATATTTACCCAAAGATTATCCTCATCATGAAAATATATATTGGCATTCAAATGCGTAAATGCCTCAATTCCGGTTCCGTTGCAACAGCGAAAATCGGTCTCTGTCAGAAACTTTTTCTGACGTGGCGAACTCAAGGGCAAATGATAGACGACAGCACCATTTTCACTATTTTGAGTAGGTAAAACACCGTTGTAAAACGTATTCATATACACATCCGCATAGCTTGGATTAGCTGTCCAGCGGAATAGTGTCGATGTAAGCTTTTGGGTATTGTGTGTCACGCACGATTCAGAAATTTCGTCAGTCAGCGTAGTGCTCAAACCATCAGACCTGCCCCAGTGTTCAGCCTTCATTGCCGTTGGGGTGGTTGGAATGGGCCGCGGCCCGCTGCTCGAACCATTCACATAGCAATGATGCTGCTCCAGCATATCCCAGAAATTCACAGCTGCATCGCGATAACTGGTTTCATGGGTATTCTCGTAGCGTTTGGCAAATCCGTTTACCAACACCAAATGTGTGTTCGCATGCAATCCCGAAAGTATATCTATTCCATTGGTGAGCGGCTGACTAAACCATTTACGATCGAAAATTTCGGCTAATTTCAAATGCTTTGGATTGTGCGAAACGGCATACAAGTTATGCAACACTTCGTTCATAGCTCCGGCTTCGTTGGATGGATTTGCAGCAGGCGTGTAGAGCATCTTTTCAATCGTTTCGGCCGAAAGTTTATCCATTCGGGTTTGAACATAATCTGCCATATTCAGTACGATTTGGTATGCTTTTGGATTACCCGTAAGGATATAAACATCCAGCAAACCCTGCATCACTTTATGATAGGTATAATAGGGTGCCCAAACACCAGTATATTGTTTTTCGAGTGTGGAAAAATCATTTTCTGGAAATGCACTCAGGTACTTGCCACCCATTTTCTGCTGGCATTCCGCCAATGCATTCACCATGTAGTTAATACGGTTGGCAAGCAGCGTGTCACCATCATTTTTTATTTGCGAAGCACAAGCCGAGAGGAAATGACCAACGAAATGACCGCGAAGTCCGACACTCGGATGCTCCCAACCATCAAGCGGTTTGGCGGTGGAAGGAATGCCAGCATTTACCCTAAAGTTATGCAAAAGCCTTTCCGGATCAAGGCTATAGAGATAAATTTTATTGCGGTTTTCACGTTCACTTAACCACGATTGCTTTAGTTTTACATCGGTAGCCGAAAAAGCATTAACAGTGTGATATTTTGATGAAGAATTACTTCCTGAAAGGTTTTGGGCATCAGTACCAAAAACCAACGTGCAACATACGGCAATAAGTAATAAACGTGATAATTTCATTCGTAGATTTGATTTTAAAAACTTTGTTCAAAAATACACAATATACAACTTTCTAAGATAGTCGGAATCATAACAATCAGTGCATAAAATGATAACAGAACCTCGAAACGTAAATACAAATTATTTTTTCCAGTTATCCGTCCTGAACGGAACAACAGGTAAACCAGCTGTGTTATACAAGAATACGCTTGTTGGAACATAATTTCGGAAACCATACCGTACAGCTACAGGCACTTTCACTTTGGGCGAATATACGTTGGCTTGCTTTTTGGAAATGGTCAGTTTAGCCGGATAAAATACGCTGTCCTGTCCCGCAACTTCAAAGCTTTCCACTTCTTTAGCAAAGGTTGTGAGGCCATTCACCACATTATCAAAGGTGAGTACTGCCACACTATCTTTCACTTGCATCGATTTGTAAACCGGCGATTTGTAAGGCAATCCTTTCACGTTGTAGGTTTCGGACAAAGCCCATAAAGCCAACCGTTTGGAAATGGTAGCCTTTTCGGCCGGATGAATGTTTTTTTCTTCACCAATATCCACGGTAGTTACCATACCTGAGTTAGGTGTTAAAGTCATTGCATTGAATTGAGCTTCGCGTTGTAAAGAGGAATTAGTAGCTAAAGAGTTATTATACCAATAAGGTGCAATCTGCACAAAATAAAATGGAAATTCACCCACACCAAAATCAGTTCTCCAGCTTTTTATCATGGCTGCTTGCAGTGCCGCATAATCCTGATAATTACCAATATTCGATTCGCCCTGATACCACAAAGCCCCTTTGATATTGTAATTGACAAGTGGCGCTATCATACCGTTGTAGAGTCTGGAAGCACGATGATGACCTAGCGTTTTTTCCTGCGTGGTTTGTTTGTAGGCATCGGCAAAACCGGTAATAACGTCATTTTTCATCCAGGCTTCGATGCGCGATCCACCCCAACTAGAGCATATCATACCCACTGGTACATTTAGGCTTTGTTGTAATAGGCGAGCATAATAATACCCCACGGCACTGAATTTTGAAACCGATTCGGCCGAGGCAACCAACCAACTTCCATTGCATGTATCTTGTGGTTCTGCCATCGAGGCCTTAGCTACCGTAAACAACCGGATGTTGCTATTGGCTGCGCTCATCAAAGCATCTGTCGAACCGTTGATAGGCGAATCACCAAAACCGGCAATAGGCATTTCCATGTTCGACTGACCGGAGCACAGCCACACTTCGCCCAACAGGATATTCTGAAGCAAAACCTTCTCCTTGCCAGAAGTGATGCTTACAGTATATGGGCCACCTGCTTCGGTGGTTTTTACCTTTATCAACCAGTCGCCTTTACCGTTGGCAGCAATACAGATTTTCTCCTTAATCCAGCCAATTTTCAGATTAAGTTTCTGATTTGGTACGGCTTTTCCCCAAATTTTTATTTCACTATTGCGCTGCAACACCATGTTATCACCCAAAAGAGAAACTACTTTAATTTTTGCACCTAATATAAGTGATGAAAATATAAAAACATACAGGAAAAGAAATCTTCTCTCAAACAAAATACATTTCTTCATGCTACAACAATAATTTATAAACCTATTTTAAATTAAATATCTCTTGTCAAAACCGAACTTTTCTAACAATCCATTTATTTCTTCCTTTAGTTTCACCATTTTCAACTCTCGTTGTACAGCTACTTCATAATGCCACTCCAAGTTTTTAATTTTCTTTTGAAGTTCATTTTCCCGGTTCTTACGCTCTGTAATATCGCGAACTACACCAATCAAGCCAGAAAAAACTCCTCTGTCATCATATTTAAATTGAGCATTTATAGAGGCCCAAAACGTAGAATTATCTTTCCGAAGTGCCATAAATATAAAATCCATCACACTGCCATTTTTAGAGAGAAGCGACATTAGTTCAGCCCTATCAGCTGGATTCACATAAAGTCTGACAGCCTCCATCCCTATTAATTCTTTTATATCTGAATATCCATATAGAATTGTAGCAGAGGGACTAATAACAGTGAATATCCCATTCAAATCGGTTTCAAAATAGGCATCTTGAAGGCTATTAAAAATATTCTTTAACCTTGTATTACTTTCTTGCAATTTATTCTGAAATATCTTCCGTTCGGTAATTTCGGTAATGCTACCAATTAAACCCTCCGGAAATCCATCCGAGCTCATAGTCACTGTAAACTTATCGCATAACCAATAGTACTCACCATTTTCTTTATGCTTAAACCGATACTCAATTTTATACGAAAAGGGTTCCGAAACTTCCTGAATATCATTCACTATTTTTATTACATCAGACAAATCATCTGGGTGTATTAGTTCTATAACTGATTCTATTGGCATCGACTTCATTTCCTCAGGCCGATAACCTGTAATTTGTGTAAAAACAGGACTTAAATACTCGTAGGTATTATCTCTAATATTTCGCTTATAACACGCTACAAGAGAGCTATCTAAAATCTCTTTATATAATACTTCACACTCACGCACTAATATATTTTCACTCTTTAGTTTGTTGAGTTCTTCTATAAGTTCTTCTTTTGTTTTATTATATAACTCTTCCATAGAATTTAGTTTATAATAATATCAGTTTTTCGCTTTTCAATATCAATAAACTTCCTGCACGAAATCTATTCCGGCACTTTCCACGATTGATCCCAACCAAGGTGTTTCCCTTTTTGCAATCCGTATAGGTTTTGTGTTTCGGCAGTATGAATTATTGGCTCAACGACTGCCGGTTCTGTATTTCTACTGGGGAGTAGTAGCACTTCTTCGTTCACTCTCAAATCTAATGCAAATTCGTTATTGGGCAAAACTTTTATAACAATTTTTCGTCCTTTATTAAACTGAATGGCTCGCGCCCAACCCTGAATTTTCACTATGCAAGGCTCGCCAGAAAAACTCTTGATTTTCACCCACTGAGTTTGACTATTTTTACGCACCGCACTTACTAAAAATGCACCCTGAGTGCGCAATTGGTCGAACGATGCCTCCTTCCATTTATCTGGCATAGCAGGAAAAATCCTGATTTTACCACCCCAACTTTGCAACAACATTTCCGAAATGGCATTGGCAGCACTCAGCGGAGTTTCAATTACGGGATTCGATCCGTTTGATTCAACGTAAAAGGTATTGGATAGCAGTTGGCTGATACCAATATTTCCATTCAGAAAATGATGAAGAATAGTCTCGGAATCGTTACCCCTACCCAATGCTGCATAAAGCGAAGCAGCACCAGTGTAGGAATAGCCTGCAAGCTCTTTTCCGCCTCCAATCTGGTGCCAGTGTATCACCGACTTTTCGACCAGTTCTCGGTCGCCCTGATTGTCGGGATTCAGCACAAAAAGCGGATACAAACCCAGTAAATGCGAGTAATGACGGTGCGATTTGTCGAATGTCTGCTCGCTACCAATCATCAATCCATTCTCGTTGGTAGCAAACGGAACGAGGTCTTTCAGCGTCTGCTTCCATGCGGCTATCTCTGCCTGATTCGAATTATTCTTTTCGGCACATTCAATCATTGCCCCCAATAACCAGCGGTACAAAGCCAGATTATAGGTGGAGTTTTTATAGGTTCTAAAGCCTTCATATTCCGGCGACTCCATGGCTTGCATTTCCAGTTGCCCTGTCCCATTCCTACTCAACCGGTTCTGGTAAAGTTTGGCAATCTGCATAGCTTTTGGCAACCATTTTTTGTTTACTTCTTTCCAGTTAGCATCGTAGCGGAGCTGCAACCAATAGTTGTGCATCGTCCAAGTGAAATCTCCAAGCTTCTGACTGTCGAAGGTACGCAACAAAGCCTCAAACTGAGTATCTATTAACGTTATCAGGTTTTCGCCTAATTCCAAATGATTACTTTGCAACACATTCCAGTAGGTAAGTTGAATGTTGAGGTTCCACCACAAACCCGGCCACTGACTTATGCGGAAAAACGGCCCGAATAAATCCAACGCCGGTCCATCGGGACGCGAGCAACTCGCCATTTTGTACAACTGAATCCAGTAAAAAGATTCCATTTGCCCATCGGGAATAGAGAGAAAGGATTTTTGGTAAAAAGCGTGCCACCAGTTTCGGTGCGGAGTCAGCAGGTTAGCTGCTGAAATTTTCGAAGCCTCAAGTATGGCTTGTTTTGCAACAAAAACTGATTTATTTACGGCAGGAACTTCGTTGGCAGTAGAAATAAAAAGAGTTGATTGGGTGTTTCCGGTTTTCTTTTCCAACCATGCAGTAGCATAATCGCCACCTGCTAACAAGGGTTGCACACAGCTTTGAATCTCTTTATCCAAGGCCAATACTGGTCGTGGATTGGTGATATAGTTGGGATCATTTTTGGGAAAAACCTGCGCACGGGGCGAAGCCGGATTTCCCGGACGAAATTCCCAAGTGTAAGAAACCGGTTTTGCCCCTTTTTTCTCTGTGGAAGTCAACTCAATAATGTTCACCATCCTGTTGTAAGGAGTATAGATTCTGAGGGTAATGGTGCCTAAGTCGGTGACGATAGTCCCCCGAATTTCGGCATTCCACAAATCCTGACGCAACGTGCCGGACAATATTTTCCCAACAGGATGCAATGCCATGCGACCAATATCCAAGCGTGGAAAATCATACATTACCGAAGCTCCCAGTACTCCCATCGATGTTTTTCTGTCCGGCGCTTTGCGGTGGTCAGTTACATCCTGTCGGCCAATGTGGAAATCGATGCGATTGTCTTTCATCGTGGCATACATCATCATTCCCACTTGTCCGTTACCCACAAAAGCACCTTCGTTCCATTGCAGGGGCAATTCTTCAAAAATAAGGTCGTGCTGCTGCATAAAAAGCGACCAGTTGATGTTAGTCTTTATTTGTCCGAAAACGGGTGTGCTAAGGTTTAAAACCAACACTAATGTAAAAAAAAAGTAACTAAGAATTTTCATTGTTGGGTGGTATTCTATTTTGATTTATTTTTCAATACGTGAGATATTCTCTAAAACATATCCCAACTTTCTGGGCTGATTGACTAAACCTTTTTCCCCACCTAAATGACTTGTGCCAACTGCAATAAATGAAGACTTATTTTTAATCAGAACAATATCCTTTTTTCTTATTTTTAGTTTAAAAAAAGTTTTATACTTTCCTAAAAATCTCCAATCTTTCTGGTAATTCCAATTCTTTGAATTATAAAAATCCAGCTTTAAAGAGCCGTTCTTTGGCTTAATTTGCAATGAATCAAAAGACTGCAAATAATCATCATTCTCATTGATTGGAGAAATAGTAGATGAACCTCCAACATAAAACTCCTTTTCACTATGAGGAAATATTACTATTGTAATAAAATTTTCAAACGACTGTTCGTGGTTTTCTTTGGCATCATAAGTAACACAAATTGTATCATTTGATTTATTATCAATCAAATACACATCATATACTTTTTTGTCTCCACATGAAGCAAACAATAAAACCAAATTCAATACCCAGCAAAACCTCATCATATTTACTTTAATTTTAAATTTTCAAAAAAAAATCAAAAAAAAGAACAAATCCTATTATTTCATGAGCTGACCATAACGTTTTTTGTATGTACAGTTCATGAATACTTTAAATTTTTAGTATATAAGAAGTTGCCAAATTATTTAAAACCAACTACCGGGAAGTTATATTCCTTCCCTTTTTGGGTTTTCAAAGTTATAACTTTTCCTTTATATCTCACATTCAGCACATTTCCGTTTTTGGAAACAATTTTCAAAGATGACAAGAAATTATTTTTCCATTCAACATCAACAACAAAACCACCACGGGCAACCAATCCAGTCACGCGTCCGTTAACTAATTTAGTAGGCAACGCCGGCAGGATGTCGAGGTAATAATCGTCGTTCTTATCACGCAAATGGCATTGCATCAGCATTTCGGTAATACCCGAAGTTGCTCCGAAGTTTCCGTCAATCTGGAAAGGCGGATGCGCATCAAACAAGTTAGCATACAAACCGCCACCTTCGCTCATATTTACATTCTCAGTGTTTAACGACGGAACGATTAGGTTATTGAGAATCAAATAAGCATGGTCACCGTCGAGCAATCGAGCCCAGAAGTTTATTTTCCAGGCACGCGACCAACCGGTTCCTTCATCGCCTCGGTGTTGCAGAACCACTTTGCAAGCCTCTGCCAATTCGGGAGTTGTAAGCGGCGAAATTTCATTACCAGGATGTAATCCCCACAAGTGCGAAACATGGCGATGCTGACTTTTGGGGTCATCATTGTCTTCCACCCATTCCTGAAGTTGTCCGTATTTTCCAATCTGATTGGGCGCAATTTTCGCCATTTTCTCTTTTAGCATCGCACTGAATTGGGCATCTATACCCAGTATTTTTGCCGCATCAATGGTATTTGCAAACAAATTGCGGATAATCTGGTGATCCATGGTTGGTCCCATTACCAACCCGCCATTCTCGGGACTGTTGCTCGGCCCGCTGACCAACCACTCCGGGTGTTTAGGGTCGGGAACCAAATAACCAGCGTAAAATTCAGCAGCACTTTTCATTATCGGATAAGCTGTTTCCTGCAAAAACTTTCTATCGCCTGTGTACTCGTAATGCCACCACAAATGCTGACTCAGCCAACCGCTGCCACTCACCCAAATACCATGATCGGCACCATTGATAGGAGCTGTACCACGCCACAAGTCGGTATTGTGATGCAATATCCACCCTTTGAGGTTATAATGCTCTTTAGCAACGTTTTTGCCTGTAATTGCCAACTCCCTCAACATTTGAAACAATGGTTCTGAACATTCCGACAGATTTGTCATTTCGGCAGGCCAGTAGTTCATTTCCGTATTGATATTAGTTGTATATTTGCTATCCCAGGCCGGAATAAGCTTATCGTTCCATTTCCCTTGCAGATTAGCCGGTTGCGAGCCGGGACGTGATGAAGAGATCAACAAAAAACGACCATATTGGTACAACAATGCTACCAGATTCGGGTCTTTGTCATTTGCGTATGAAATCAATCGTTCGTTGGTCGGACGGTTTGAAATTTCGCTTTGTCCCAAATCTATTTGGGTACGATTGTAGAGTTTTTGATAATCAGCAATGTGTATTTTCTTTGCCGTTTCAAATTTCTCATTCTCAATTTTCTTTTGGTATGCATCGCAACGAATTGTTGGACTTGCACTTATATCTTTATAACTCACAAAATTAGTTGCTGCAATAAGTTTCAAGGTTACAGAGTTTGCTCCCTTGACTGTTATTGTTGCTTTATCTGCTTCTATTTTACCACCTTCGTTTTGAACCAACACGCGCGATTCAAACTTGATTTTACTTTCGGGATATTTATAATTACCCTGTTTCTCATAATAATCGTATGGATAATTATTGGCATTACCTTTTAAAATCAATTGATTGCCGGTAGTAGTAATCGTTTTATTATAATGCGGACAAGTCATTGACAATGAGAAGTTCAATGCACCGGGCTTGTTAGCAGTAATCTTCACAAAAATGGCCTGATCAGGGAAAGAAATAAAAGCTTCTCGAGTATATGTAACTCCATTCAACTCGTAACTTACTGTAGAAACAGCATTCTCGAGCGACAAATCGCGGTAAAACTTTTCTGCCTTTTCATGTCCGGGAAAATTCATTTCCAAACTTCCGAAAGGCTGATAGGTTTGTTGACCAAAAGGTTGCGACATAAATTCCTTCTTAGCCAGAGTATGTGCTTCACCCTGTTTACCGGAAAAAAGCAATCCGCGGATAGAGTCCAAAAAATGGTATGCACCAGGGTGAGCATAATCGTGCGGTTGTCCTGTCCAAAGAGTTTCTTCATTAAATTGAATTATTTCTTTTTCTTTACCTCCATAAACCATAGCTGCAATACGACCGTTTCCAAGTGGAAGAGCTTCAGTCCATATTTTAGCTGGTTTGTCGTACCAGAGTTTATACTGCTGGGCACCAACTCCACCCGAAAAAATAAGCAGACAGAGTAAAACCGTTGTAGTTTTAAGGCAATTCAGGATAGAAGTTAATCTGTGAGTTTTCATAATGCAGATAATGTGTGATAAATTTGAATCAATCGATTCATTAATTATTTAGAGAAGTTTAGAATGCAAAGCTACAAAATTTAGCAATCCAGTTTATTGTCAAAATGATAATAATATATGCTTGTAAAAAAAATACCCCTATGAGTTTCCCAAAATTGAAGCTCATAGGGCTATATTGATTATTTATATTCAAGCCATGCTGTAGCTGTTATATTCTCATTCGACACAAAACGAATCCATCGTGCCTGAACCGATGTTGGCAACTTAAATACCACTTGTTTATCGGGGTCCACCCTAAATGTTTTATAATTCATCCAAACGTTGTCTCCTGTAGGATCCAGCTGCACGGTGATTTCTACCGTCTTTGCTGACTTTTGTGATAATGTAAGTGTACGGTCATCGTACATTCCAAACAGATATGCATCCGAAGGAACATTGGCTTCAACGGCCGTATTTACCCACGGACCACCTTTGCCAACTGGTTTACCCAGCTTCCATAAATCGTCTATAACACCTGCCCAAACGGTACATTTTTTATCTACCGATTGAAAAATATGAGGATTTGCGGGTATTTTCGAAGCATCTATTCCCGTCATAACCACCATTCCGCGGTAAGACACATAATCGTTAATTTTCAGATTATGCGTAGCAATGGGGCGGATTTTAGCAAATCCATCGGCATTCTCGGCAGGTAGTTCATAAAATGTGCCACCGCAACTAAACAAATCGCGTTCCGTAGCTACTTCGCGACAAATACGAACAGCCTGTTTCTCCATTAAGTTTTTGTAGGCAGCGTTACCCAACGGCAATCGCCAGCGGCGGTTGGAGTCATCCACAATCAGGTAAGAACCTGCATCAACTGTAACCACCTGAGACGGTATTGCTACTTTGGTACGAATAAATGCAGCTGTTTTTTCATCAGTTTTAGGAACGATATTCATGTTAGCATCCATTTCATAATAACCTGTTTCAGTGGTTGTTTTAGCTGTGGAGCTATTTCCCAAAATGCCTAATGCACGGCGGTTTTCACCCAAACTGTAAAGCAAACCACCCTGAGTTTTAGTTGCTCCTATCCCTGCAAGTCCGGCAAACATGCTTTCGTTAGCCAAATTTCGTATTTTTGTATCAGCATAAACAAATGAAACAGTAATAGTTGCTTCTTTTTCAGCCGTTGCACGTATCCATTCACCCTTTTCACTATCAGGAAATTCAATCATTGCTGAGCCTTTTGCCGGAACAGACACAGTACGGATGTTAGTCCAGCTATTATTACCCAAAACATCTGTTTCAAACGTAAAATTTAAAGCATTGTCACTTTCATTCTTAATCCATGCAGTTCTGTTTTTCCAACCGGCAAACAAATAAGGTTCTGACACCTCACCCGCCTTCACTTTTTCGTTTTGCCAAACAGAGCCACAAGCATCTGTAGTACCAGTATTGTCGGGCTGATTAAGGGTTGTGAACCATAGATTAGATTGCGATTGGCCGGGAGCTTCGATGCCGCCTTTAGACTTTCGTTTGTTCAAAAACTCACTTTTGGCAGCATCATCGCAACCAAAAACCAACTGGTTGTTCCAACGGCAAAAATCACCTATCACTTTCAGATACGACGAACGGGGACGAATGCCGGCAGTATTTACCGACGAAAATGTTTGTGGAAAATGCCAAAACATACCATGCATGGTCATCATGTATTCGCGTTTATCATCAGTGCCGATATTGCGTATGCGTGGCCATTCGGTATTCCAACCATGAGCACCATCGTAACTATTGCTTGCTTTAGGCAAACGGAAGAATGTCCATTTTCCATGATCTCTGGTGCCTAAAATCACCGATTTATAGTCCCAACCATTTACCCAAATCGGGTCTGTAGATGGATTTTCGTTGCCGTAAATTCCACCCGGACCGGTTACTTCGGTAAACTGATTACGACGAACCAGTTTCCAATCCTTACCATCCCATTCCGACAACCCACCCGCTTCGATGCGTGGGTCAACTTTGGCCTTCCAACCAGCTTCACCATTGTTAGAAAACACCATAACTCCCTGGCCGGAATACAAACCCTTTCCGTGAACGCCTTTCAGCAAATCGCTTTCGTAGCTTTCCGAGATTCCTTCGCGCGCCTGTTGATTTCCGTCCTTGTATAATGTTTTAACATTCAACATTTTTACATCCACTTCATAAAATCCTTCTTCCATAGTACCGATAACTACTTTGTTAGCTGGGTCAAAAATATCACGCGCAATGCCTGTATGACGACCCGGAGCTACACTTACCGGAATAGTCCGCACATTTCTGTTAACATCAATAGCATAAGGACCAATAAAAAGTTGGTTGCTTTCTTTGTGAATCATGCGGTTAGCCGGAGTTCCTCCAATACTTTCGGGACGGGTGATTTGTTTAAAATCCGGGGTGATTTCATACAACTTATCGGATGACCCGTAAGGCATATGAGGTCCATAGGTGATCACCCAAAGTCGATCGGCCCATGGCACAACAGCTCCGGTTCCACATTCGCCTTCGTTATTAAAATAACCCAAACTTGGATAAATGCCACTTATGTTAAGTGGCTTACTGCTTTTCTGTGCTTGCATACACAAGACCTGGGCTACCAGTAAGCATGTCGCAAAAAATAATTTTCTCATACTAATTACTTGTTCTTTATTATGTTTTTATATTTAAGATTAGAAATAAAAATGCCTTACAGTCAATATTGAAATCAAAATGAAGTTCAAAATTACTTGTTTTAATGTCATATATCTCATATCTTTGCTATCAAAACTTGTTCAGAACTTTGAACAACCTAAAAATCTATTATACAAAAGATTACAACCACCATTCGATGAAAAAAAAAGAACACTTAAATGCTATACTGAATGAGGTTGAAGCAAAATTTGGCAGAGGAGATTCAGCGGGCTGGAAAAACAGAGACTTCGAAGACCTCAATTTCGAAATCAACAAAAATACAAAAACTATAATAAGCGCCTTAACCTTAAAACGCATCTTTGGAAAGATCAAAACCACAGATGATTATTTACCTCAAAAGGCAACTTTAAAAGCATTAGAGAAATATGTTGACTTTGTACAAAAGAAACAGGCTCCGCTTTCGGAGATTATTAATGTTGATTATATATCTAACCCACACCTAGAAACTGAAAAAACTTATAAACAGCCTAAAAAAAAGACGAGACTTTTAATTTTAATCACAGGAATACTCTGTATTTTAGTCTCGGCTTGTTATTATTTATTTTCAACACAAAAGATAACAACTCAAAACGCTGAGTGGGGTCAAATCAGGTTAATGAAATCTGATGGAATTAATCCCAAAACAGTTTTTTTTGAATATAGCACCCCTAATAACACAGACAGCTTTCATATCAATTTTGATGAAAACTACCACCCTATTTACATTCCAAATGGTAAAAATAAAAAAACGACTTACTTTTTTCAGTATCCCGGACTTTATAAAGTTAGAATGCAAAAAAAAAATAAGGTATTTTCAGATTCCATTTTAGTTTATGTACCAACAAAAGGCTGGCAGGCTTTAGGTTATTATTTCGACCAGAAATACAGCGAGCGATACTTCCCTATTAATATTGAAAATTGTACCCGAAATGGGAATTTTCACCCAACAAAGAAGGACCTAAACAATTCGGGGATGGATACAGCAAAAATCACTGTTATTCGCTTTGATAATTTTCACGAAACAGGAGTAAGTGGTGATACCTTTACATTGGAAACTACATTAAAAAATCCCGACAAGTGGTCAGGAATCCGTTGCAATTCAATATATCTATATGTCGAAGGAAGAAAAGGAACTATCCGCTTCCGCTTCGCTAATCCGGGATGCAGCTACTGGATTGACTATAGACTAAGTGAAAAGGAAATCATAAATCAGAACGAAGATCTCAGCAACTTTACGTTTAGCTTATCAGACTGGAAAAAATTCAGAATAGAAAACCAGAACAAACACGTCAACCTATTTATAAACAATATAAGCCGATTTTCAAATACTTACCAAAAAAGTATAGGCGAAATTATTGGTATAACAGTACTTTTTCATGGAAACGGCTATCTTGAAGATTACAAACTTACAGATGCTCATGGATCTACGGTATTTAAATTCAAAAAGTAGCTATTTTATTTTACATTTGCTAACAAGTTGTAAGAGAACAAAAATGACTGCACTTCAAAACAAAACAACATCATAAGTTTAGCCAATCATCAATCTATTGTGAAATTTTCAATCTGATATGGGTTGCATTACCTATATTTTAAAACATAGAATGCTTCTGTGAGTTGAATTATATTATTTGATATTCTAAATATAAACTTATTTCTTTTACAAAAATAGATAAATCCCAAGAATAAAATCGATTCTTACTCTTCTAAGATTCGACTTTTAGAATACGACTTTCACATATATCCCAACAATGATAATATTTAAGAATATTACTTTCTTGAAGGCAAAAATAGACCTCAATATTTAAAAGAAACATTGAGGTCTAGAAATCCTTATTAAATCACATTATAAATCAAGGAACAGAAACTGTTGTATATTCAGTTCTAAATGTATCAATACTTGATATATCTGGCATGAACATCATTCTATATGAAAAAGATCCTCCCGTAGCTGGAAATTTAGCCAAAACTGTAGAACTTGTTGGAGTTGACTGATTAGTATACACATCTCTTATTAACGTTTGAACTCCATCAGTATTTACATAAAGTATTTCATGACCTAAAGCATATTTACCAAAACTAGGTTCAATTACATTACTTGGATCCCAACTAATAGTAAACGCTTTAGTCACTGTACTAAATTTGTTTGTAGCTATTTTTCTAGCCTTTAAAAAAGATTTAAACTTAGTTCCCCAAGTGGTAACTGTAAAACCCATAGGAATTGAACTTACAGTGCTATCTGCATTCCATGTTTTCATACTTAAAACATTGGTTCCTTCCTTGAGTGTGTTAATATAAAACACCATAGAATCTTTCCTGTTAGTATTACTCAATTGATAGTTATAAGTCAAACTTGAGTCTGCACGACTTATTTTTAATTTTGTGGCCCTAAAATCTCTTGCCCAAACTACAATTCTAGCTCTTTGATCTCCACCATAATAATGAAATGAATCCAACTTACCAACCAAGAAATCTTCACCGTTGGCCAAATATTTATCATGCATCGAATTATTATCATCACAAGAGATTAAACACACAACTGAAACCACGAATGTGATTATGAGTAAATTTGTTATTTTTTTCATCTTTATATATTTTTTATTGAACTTTTCCATACCAAGTAATTTCTCCTACAGTATGCCCTGTTGCACTTCCCCCACTCCACATTGAAACCATTTCAATACGAACATATCTTATTGCTGGACTTCCTGGAGGAAAAACAATGTCATAACCAGTATTTTCAACATATGCTTTATCATCTGTTGTAGCTAGGGGACCTGTTTTTCCAGATGGAGGTGTAATATGATATCCACCCAGCTGAGAACCTAATAGTTTCCATGCATTTACACCCGTTTTTGTTGTAGACACATCAGGGCTTGTTGAACCCCAGACACGAATATATTCACCTATAGCAGAATATCCAGCTCCACTTCTTGCATATAATTTTAAACGACTAGGAATTATCCAACCTTTTCCTGTATTATTATTCGCCTGACTATTTAGATCATATGTAAAGCTAGTCGAAACACCACCTCCTGATTTTGTACTATAGCAATCCGCACCCGAAGTAGATCCAAATTTATTGTTCCAAACATTAGCAACTCCATACGAACTATTGTATTCTTGGTATGGAATAGTTGCATCTCCATTCCATTTTGCATGATACGCCTTTGAAATTAGCTGTTCAAAAATTGGCGTTACTTTTAGAGTATCCATTTTTGATTTATTACCCCATCTATCCATTACTTGGATATAAAATGTCCTTGGAATAGAATCATAACCTCTCACATTTACCAGTGCATCTGATATAGATGAATAAAATTTACCTCCAATTGCTAATATAGGCTTACCTGAATTATCTGGAGTGGTTACTACTACTATCAATTTTGCTTGTAATGGATTTTTCCACTTCAAATAAATTCCACCGAAATCTTTATCGGCGATTAACGAATTCTTTACATCATAGATTGGAGATTTTTTCGGCTTAACTTTAATAATTATTGGAGCCGAAACATTTTGGTTTAAATCAACTGCATTCAAAATAACGGTTCTTAATGAATCATTATTCCCATATCCATCTATTAAAAGTTGGTTTGTATAAGCAGATGCAGCAGCCTCCATTTTAGTTCCATTATCCAAAAAATATGTCGCTTTCACATATAATAAATCTGGATCTTTAGGAGTAGTATAATTCAGATTTATAGCCCCTGGCAAACTATCATAGCTAACATTTGTTACTACACCAGGAGGATTAAATTCAACCGGGTACTGTCCAATTACACTTTCTTTACAAGAGTAAAAAGTTAATGACAATACCAAAATTAGGGTATATATTAGTTTTTTCATATTTGTATTTATTTTTTAATCATAACTTTACTTTATCAAAAACAAATAATTAATTTCAAAGTCATGAGACTGTTTGTTAATTTTCCCAACCAGGATTTTGCACAAGATTTGGGTTAACTTGTAAATCAGAAATCTTTATTGGCCAAAAATAATCTCTAAATTGAAAATTTGTAGTCCAAACAACATTTGATTTAGCATATTCATCGGCAGTTAACGCAGTATATGTAAACCCTCTTATAGAACCCTTTGTCAATAACTTGTCCATTATTTTCCAACGACGCCGATCAAAACCGCCTTGTCCTTCATAAGCAAGTTCTATCATGCGCTCGCGTTGAATAATTTCTCGCATACCACCTTGAGTTGTAAATTTTTCTGGTTGTGTCGAAAAGTTTGAACCCCAAGAAGATCTTACACCTTTTAAGCCAGCTCTAACTCTAATCATATCGACATATTTAAATATATCTTCATTATCTGCTGGCGAATTTGCCACTTCATTTAACGCTTCAGCATATAATAAATATAAATCTGCCATGCGCATTATTGGCCACGAATAAGGTGAGTAAGAAATTGTTGGTGCCGATGATGCTATTTGCCCTCCACTTAACGCAGCCTTATAAGGTACATATTTTTTTATAAATAGTCCTGTTAACGACTGACGTCCCAATCCGGCATTCATGGCTTTAACAAAATATTGAGTCTCTTGATTTATAATTCCAAAACCAAACCAATTAGCACCATCAAAAGCTAATGAACCATAGTAACGAGGTTCCCTGTTTATATTGAACAAGGCAGTTTGATATTTTTCTTTTACCCAATATTTATGATCTGTTCGAGTACTAAAATTTGGATCAGGAGTAAATCGTGAAGCATAAGGAAATGAATTATCTTCATCCATGGGTAAACCATGACTCGTATAAAATAATTCTGCAGAATTAAGTGATGCAGACTCAACTGAAAAAACCTCTACTGGACTAACAAAAGTTGTCGCTCCACCCGATGTTCCAAAAAACAACTTTGTAGGCACTGTATTATTCTGTGATCCTTTAGCATTTGATTGTAACCAGATTGCTTCGTTATTATTAGTTGTTTCACCTAAAATCATACCTGGTTGAGCTGACAAACGCACACTATCGTTTAAAATCATTGAACTATTAGGCTTAACAAAATTATAAAGACCAAGACCAGCACCTTCACACGCGTCAATTGCTTCTTTACAAGCTTTAGCAGCACGTTTCCATTTATCTAGGTTACGATCTCCAGTTGGAAACAGGCTCACTCCTCTTTTATCCTTAAAATTTTTATAGTCCGGATTTCCGTTGAATAAAGGACTCGCTGCTGTAACCAAAATACGAGCTTTTATTGCCATAGCAGCCGGACGTGTAACTCTTCCTAACTCTTCTAACTCTCTACCAATAACATCTTTAGGTAAATCAGATAAAGAAGCATCAATTTGTCCAATGATATAATCCACAACTTCATCTACCGGTGCGCGATATACACGCATTTCCTCGTCAGTAGCATTAATGGACAGATTTACATCTGTGATTGGAATTGGGCCGTATAATTGAAACAAATACCAGTGATAGTAAGCTTTCAAAAATTTTGCTTCTGCTTTCCATCTTGCAGCTTCATCTTTAGATATATCTGGAATATTATCTATTTGCTCTAAGAATAAGTTACAACAACGTATGCCTGTAAATAGGCCTTTCCCACTAGTAATTCCATTAGCTCCATCCCATAAGTTGATACTTGGGTTAGAAGAACTATTACCTGTTTCTGTAAGTAATCTGTTGGTAGTAATACCTCCTGCTGTAGTTGAAGCAACACAAAACTCATCTGAAAAAGAAATTCCAGGATTCGATGAGCTATTATTATGCATTGGCATAAACGAATAACAAGTAAACAAGTAGCTTTCGGCTGTTTGTCTGTCGCGAAAAACAGTTTCAATAGTAGCAATATTATCTGGAACTACATCTAAATAATTACAAGCTACAAGCATGGGTAGCATTAAAGCTACAAAAAATATATATTTAATTTTTTTCATATCATTCTTTTATTTATTGATTAAAATGACATTTGCAAACCAACATTATGGGTTTTTTGAATTGGGTACGCTAATCCATTTCCTCCCATCTCTGGATCCCAAAGTTTAAATTTACTAAATGTCAAAAGATTGGTTCCTGAATAATAAATACGCGCTGTTGCAAATCCGATCTTCTTCAACACCTTATTTGGAATAGAATAGCCACATTCAATATTTTTCATTCTCATAAAACTTCCATCACGCATAAACCAAGTGCTATTTTGAGTATTATTAGTTACCAAAGTTGGTGAAAGTCTAGGCCATAAAGCATAGGGGTTACGATTAGCTTCTGACCAATGATTATCAGCATAAATCTGCAATAATTGATTTACAGCTCCTGGAATGAACGTTGCACCGCCATCGTTAGATGAATTTACAAAAGGAGCAGTTTGCTTTGGATTAATCCAGAATGCACGACGAGCTGTACCTTGGAAGAAAACTGACAAATCAAATCCTTTGTATCCTGCAGATACGCCAAATCCATAATTTATCTCTGGTGATGTTGGGTGCCCAATTGGAACAACATCATATCCATTAATTACACCATCTTTATTAATGTCTTTATACTTAATATCACCAGCCATTACTTTACCGAATGCAGTTTGAGAAGGTGAATTAGCTATATCATATTCATCAACAAAGAGTCGTTCTGCGACATAACCATACGCTTGATTAAAATTATTTCCTTTTTTTGACAACCATGGTGTCGCACTATAATCAGGCTCATCAATTTTCGTAATTTTATTTGTCGCAAATGTAAATGTATTATGAGATGTAATCCACAGTCCACTTTTAAAATTTTTCTTATAATCTAAAGATATATCTACTCCATGGCTCGATATTGACCCCGTATTTGCTCTTACTTTCGAATAATCGACTAATCCTAAAGTCGTTGGAATATTTGAACGAGTCATTAAAACATTTGTACGATTATCCGTAAAATAATCAACTTGTAACTCTAAAGCACGGAAAAGCTCTAATTCTACACCATAGTTAGTCTTGGTTGATATCTCCCAAGAAATGTCCGCATTAGCATAACGATTGATAGATACACCAGATTGATAATTACTCCAGTTCTGGCCAAAAACATATCCATAAGTAGCATTTGCTAATGAAACCTGTGACAGATAAAAATAACGATCAGCAGCATCATTACTCAAATTATCATTACCCACTTTACCATAAGTAGCTTTAAATTTTAATTTAGATATAGTATTAATCAAATTATCTTGCCAAAACTTCTCATTGGACAAAAGCCATCCCCCTCCAACTGAAGGGAAAAAACCAAAACGATGATTTGCCGCAAAACGTTCTGACCCATTGTAACCAAAGTTAGCTTCAAGAAAGTAGCGAGTATCATAATTATAAGTAAACCTTCCGGAAACACCCATATTACGAGTTGGTAATGTAGAAATTAAGGGGTCAGAATCAGTAGAAGTAGCCGTTCGATCATAATTTCGTAGATATCCTACAAGTAAACCACTTACTCCATGTTTCCCAAAAGTTCTATCATAATTAATTGCAGCTTCACCATAAGTAGCTGTAGTTACATAAGGCACATCTTGAGTATAATCTAAATATTCTCGAGCTATTGTTGGGTTTAAATTTACTAAAACATATGAATTAGCAACTGGATCATAGTTCCCAATATTGTAAAGGAAAGGTATGTATTGACGTGTTGCCCCAGTTGTTGCATAACGGTTTGTACTAAACAATGCACGAATATTTAACCCTTTGGTTATTCCATTTAAATCTTGTTTTAACTCAAAAGTAGAAACAACAGTAGATTTTGAAGTTTGTTTGTAGCCTTTTACCATATCGGCATAGGGATTCAACATATAGCCACCGTTATAATCCCTATTACCAAACATAACATGGTGAATATAGGATAGATCTTCTGTTATAGGATAGTATGCAGGAAAATCTACAGGGCTAGACATTACCATTTTTCTATACAAACCAGTACCTCCATCAATTGGGCCTTTATAGTTATCCATTGTTATTCCCAAACGAAGTATTACTTCAGTCGACTTAGTTATATTGACATTTACATTTGAGCGAAGTTGATAAGAGTTCAACTTGATATTATTGTTGAAATTATTTAATCCATTAACTTTCAAAACTCCATTATCGATATTATATGTACTACCAACGTAATAACGAGCGACTTTACTTCCACCCGACACATTGAAATTCAAACGTTGATTAGTTGTCGATTTTTTAAATAACATATTATTCCAATCTACTGCTGGATAAGCATATTGATTAGTACCTAAAATTGTATTTTCAATTTTTTCAGGGTTATATGCATCTTCAACTCCACGAGTAGTTGTAGCTTCGTTACGCATCAACATGTAAGTTACAGGATCTGCAAATTTAACAGTGCTAGTTGGCATAGAAACTGTATTCTCGATACGGACGGACAGTTTTGCTTTACCCTCTTTACCTTCTTTTGTTGTAACCAACATAATTCCATTTGCACCACGCGCCCCATAAAGAGCTGTAGAAGTTGCATCTTTCATAATTGAAAATGAAGCAATATCATCTGGCTGCAAACGAGATAAATCTGTTGATGTACTCTCTATACCATCAATTAATATTAGTGGACTACTTGAAGCACCCATGGTAGAAACTCCACGAACAAAAAAATCAACATTATTTTCGGAACCTGGGTCACCCCCTTTTTGATATGCAATTACTCCAGCTAGCTTACCTGCAAAAGCTGTAGTAAGATTGCTTGAGGGCACTTTTAGTTCTTTCGTATCAATAGTTGTAATGGAACTAATCACACTCGATTTTTTTTGTTTACCAAAAGCAACTACTTGCATTTCTCCAAGCATTTGAGAATCACTCTTTAGTTTTACATTTATTTGAGTTTGACTACCTACAATTATTGATTGTTTAACACAACCAACATAAGATATTTCCAATACATCAGTTGGGGAAGCACGAATTGAAAATTTACCGTCAAAATCGGTTAATGTTCCAGTAGTGGTTCCCGAAATTCGAATTGAAGCACCTGGGGCAGTAGCCCCGGTTTCATCTGTAACTTGACCTGTTACATTGCCGGGTCTAATCGATTGACCATAGATGACTAGATTAGTACTCCCTAAAAGTAATATCAGGGATAGTAAAATCCGTTTGGCTTTGAATTGGGGGGCATACCTCCCAGAGCCATTGATTTTAATGTTTTTTTTCATAAATTGATAATTAAAGTTACTCATTTTTTCATTTGAATGATTTATTGAAAATCGTATTTAATAAATTTTGTACTAGTTCATGTCTTTGACAAGTATTATAGAATTACTGCTGGTAAATAATCTAGATTGAATACATTCAAAATTACATGAGTAGTTTACTCTGGCAAAGTAAGTAAATCAATATCGAGTAAACATCTGTTATAAAATAACAAGATGTGTATAAAATCATAACAAGAAAACCTATTTTAGCGGATCTCTATATTTACATTAATATATACAACAATCCATTAGTGTCCACTAAAAGAAATTAAGAGTCTGTTACTCTGACAAAATACTCTGACAAAAGTTCTTTAACATCATTTTATCTACATTAAAAAAGAGTTCTCCAATTGGCGATTTGTCCAATAGAGATATTCCAAATATTTGTAACACTTCAGATATTGAGCGGTTAATCATAAGGTCTCTTTCAATGATTGCAACTAAGTGATACGATATGACTACACAATATATTTTTATTCTAACAGCATTTTCAGAAGTACCCCAAAAGGTCTTAATCTTCAAGTGCTGTTTAATCTATTTGAAGAACAATTCTACTTGCCAACGATTCTTATAAAGCAAAGCTATCTACTCAGAAGTTAGTTCCATATTATTGGTTAGGTAAACGAAAGTTCTATTCGTTTCTTTATCAGAATACACAACTATCCAAATTTCATTTGGATAGTTGTGCGATATATAAAATCCAGTAAGTTTTACAATTTGATTACTCATTACTCCATTTCTCTAATTAACTGGATTCATTTGAGGAAACTGGAATTGAAGATTCTTCTTGGCTCTAATAACAAAATAAGCAGAATGCTTTGTTCTGTTGTAAAGCCTTTTGAAATCAACATACCCACGATCAAACACATAATAGGCTCGAGATTCATATGGGATTAGATCCATTACACTCACATCGTTCACCGTAGCATTCGTAATATGAATGAATGCCGGAATTTGTGTGGTTATGTCGTAAAGTGTGTGAAGTTTAATCCCTACTTTGGTTTTTCGGAATTTCGCCCACCAAAATACATTCAAGCACAAATCTATCGTTGAAGAATCAAATGCGTAAACTTTACCTTGTATTTTAAAGTCATTACTCGCTCTTTTTTTACGAGCAATATCAATTAGATAATAGGAAGAATCTTCAAATATTTTGCTGTCTCGTTTCTCGTTTGCTTTGGAAAGATTGCTTCTCGTAACGCTCTTTCCAAAACCTAAATGATAACTTTTTTGACTGTGAGCATCTATAGCTACAATCAAGTCATGAAGGCTATCACGATTTGTTAGTTGCCCAAATATCATCACTAGCAACTGATTCCAACAGCTAAAGTGTTTTACATATTTGTTGCCAGCATATTTTATTACGAAACCATCAAACACACGTTGAGGTAAAAACTCAACCATTTGTGCGAAAATATATTTTCCTGTATTCATTGCCCCAAAATTATGATTCCGGGCAAGATAAAAAATTCAAATCGTCACTCAACCATTTTGCTCTGACAATGACGATAGATGATGATTTCAAAGAATCGCTAATAATTTTAAGTGGACACTAATGATAGCAATTGACAACTTACAAAATATCAAACACAAATTTATAACAGAATCAAAAGCACAATATTGGTAATTGTTGTTTTAATAATTTCATGAGATATTTAACGGCTATACTGACAATATTGAAGTATTCAAAACAATAACTTTTTATTTCATGCATTGATCGGTTATATTTAATACAGACACTTACAATTATCATCATATACTTTTGTATAGTAATAAAATCTAAATTTAGTATAATCAATCAGATCAGGATTAAGCAATTTATATTTAATCACAATTACATTATTCCTGAAAGCACACAGAACAATTAAATCTATCAATTCAATGAAAAAGACACACTATAACTTTATTAGTTTTTTTTTATTTCTTTTTACAATTAGTATATCTATTGCAAACGTAAAGGCTCAAAATAAAACCTTTGGATATGTCAATATTGGTGGAGGTGGGTATGTATGCTCTGTTATCGAAAGCATCGCAGAAAATTTAAATGGTGGCAATACCTACTATGCTAAAACCGATGTTGGTGGAATCTCTAGATGGAACGAGATTACAAAAGACTGGACACCTTTATTTGGATGGTGTGCCCCTAGCCAGACATCCTATCTAGGCACAGAGGCACTTGCAATTGACCCAAATTCTCCAAATAAATTATACTCTATAGGTGGAACTAGTTACTGGAACAATGGAATATCAGCTCTTATGCGCTCATCTGACTACGGAGATACATGGGAAACTTTTGATGTTACATCCCAATTTAAAGCCAATGGAAATGGCTCTGATCGCCAAAAAGGAGAAACATTAGCCGTAGATCCTTACAATGGGAATACACTGTTTTTTGGGACACGATATAGCAATGGCTTGTTTAAAAGTGCTGATGCTGGTAAAACCTGGAGTAAAGTAACCACATTCCCAGATAGTATTGGTTTAAAATCCAGCTTTGCCTTTGTTGCTTTTGACTACAACACAAAAGGTACTATCTATGTAGGAAATTTTAAAACTTCGAACAATGTTTTTGTCACCAAAGACTATGGAGCTACTTGGAAATCAATCGGTGGTTTTCCTACTGGAAAACCTCAGCGTTGTACGTTATCTGTAAATGATGGAATTCTATACGTAACCTACACTGCGGGCACCGGGTATGCGAATGGAGCTGTAAAAAAATATAACACAGCAACAGAAATTTGGAACGATATAACCCCAGCAGCAGGAAGAAACTATGGAGGAATAAGCGTTTTTCAGAACTCCCCAAATAAACTCGTAACCACAACTTATAACTTCTGGTCCAACAAACAACCATGGGGATGGGCAGATGCTATTTATTACAGCGAAGATGGAGGTACTACATGGAAAGAAAAAGCCTCTAATTGCACAATGGATACTAATGGAATACCATGGATGACTGGTCACGCCATGCACTGGATTGGTTGTGCTACTATGAGCCAAAATAAACCAGGTTGGGTATTTGTTTGTTCCGGTAACGGAATCTTTGCAACAGAAAACATAGCCGCAGCAATACCTGTATGGAAAGTAGTTTCTAAAGGTCTGGAAGAAACCGTACCAGTAGGACCTGGTATGATAAGTATTCCAGATGGACCATTTATTAGTGCTGTTGGTGATCAGGGTGGTTTTGTACATACCGATATAAGCAAAGCTCCACTGGCATCAATTGGTCAATCTGATTGGTTTGCTTTTGCCGCTATAAAACCAACAACTATAGTTCGTACAATGGACGCCTCTGTAACAGTTTCGGGCGTTGCCAGGTCTGTTTCAAACGTTTATATCAGTGAAAACAATGGAAGTACATGGACTATGCTAAAAGCCCCGACTGATACAATTGCAAATGGTACAACAGCCATATCAGCCGATGCCAGTATTATACTTTGGAAAGGCAATAATACGACATTGGGAACACGATGTTACTGGACAACAAACAAAGGAGAAAATTGGACTCTTAGTAGTTTAGGTTTCAACGCAACACCTATAGGAGACGCTGTGAACCCATTAAAATTCTATGCGTTTAACACAACCAATGGATATATGTATAAAAGTGTTGATGGAGGAAAAACATTTCAAACAACAGGGTTACTCAAAACAGGAGGTTCAAGCCTAGTTAAAGTAGCATTAGGTAACGCAGGACATATATGGATAAACAATAATGGAACATTAAAGTATTCGACCGACGAAGGAACAACATTTACTCAAACTACAGCATATGCATGTTCCTCATTTGCACTTGGAAAAGCAGCTCCTAACATGAACTATCCAACTGTATTTATTTGGGGAAGACCTCTAAGCTCAAGTCCTGAAGGGTTGTACAGATCCATCGACAAAGGAATTACTTGGGTAAGAGCCAACGACGACGCTCATCAATGGGGAAGTCTGGCAAATGCAGGAACTATTGAAGCAGATCAGAATGTATATGGGCTTGTTTATAAGAGTACTGCGGGAATGGGCATACCTTGGATTGGGATTAACACCACCACAGATGTAAGTAACGTGACAACTGATAATGATATTGCAACTATATATCCAAATCCATTTATAAACAACGTGACATTAAAATCTAGAAATTCAATATTAAATTCAATTGATATTTATAACCTACAAGGCACTTTGGTAAAAAAAATAAATTCTACCTTATACAATAATGAATCATTAGAATTTGGTAATGACTTATTACCTAGTGTATATATGGTTAAAGTATCTAGTAATAATGGATTTAAAACATACAAGATTGTAAAACAATAATCTAAAAATAAATATATAAAATCCTCCTCTGAGTACAATGTCGTAACAAAGGGGGCTTTTTATGTACGATTATTTACAACAATCCCTGCAACCAGTTTCGGAAATTAAATACTCTTTCCCTACTGATAATTACAGTTTCAGCCGCAGGAGGGTTAAGCTTTACCGACAAACGATTGTTAAAGTAAAACTCCGCTTCCAAGATTGCTTTTCGCGAAACAATGTATTGTCGGTTAACTCTGAAAAACTCAGCTTTCGGTAGTCGCTTTTCAATATTATCCATTGTTTCTTCCAGATGCATTTTCTGACTGTTTACCATAACAGCTGTAAGTATTTGATTTTGTGTATTCAACCAAGCAACATTTTCACATTTCACAGGTATAATCTTCTCTTTCTGAAAAGCCAAAAAAGTGGGATTAAGCTGTACAGGTGCGGGGTGAAATTGCTGCATCATCAGCTGAATTTCAAACATCTGTTGTTGGCTAAACAGCGATTTTGTTTGTTTGAGTTTGCCTAAAGCTGCCTCTACCTCTTTTTCCTGAACTGGTTTAAGCAAATAATCTATCCCGTTTACTTTAAAAGCCCTTATAGCATATTCGTTGTATGCTGTAGTAAAAATGACAGGAAAATTTAACTGCAACGATTCAAATATTTCGAACGACAAGCCATCTATTAATTGAATATCCGAGAAAATCACATCTACCACAGTGCTTCTATTTGCAGCAAACCACTTTAGAGCATCAGTTACCGATTCCAACTCGGCAACAATTACGGCACTATTATAAACTGACAAAATCACTTTGCGCAACATACGCATAGCAATTGCCTCATCTTCAATCAGTACTATATTCATTATTTATATATTGTTGGTACTTTTACAGTAAAGCATTCATTGTCGGTTGTTATCTCAATAGCCTTTCCGGCAAGCAATTTACTTCGCTCATTGAGGTTTTTAAGTCCAATGCCATTTCCGGATGTCTGATTCATTTGCATAATCGAATTGCAAATAACCAAATATCCATTGCCGGCTATTATCTTAATTATCAATGGATTTGAGCTGCTCATTGAGTTGTGCTTAAAGCAGTTTTCGAGCAATAGCTGGGTGCAAAGCGAAGGCACTAACGCATTTTCGTCTAAATCTGGTGAAATTTCAATACTGAATTTTTCTTCGAATCGAACTTTAAGTAAATATATATAAGCACGGGCAAAATTCATCTCTTCGGCTACAGTTACCACGTTTTTTTCCTGTATTTCGAGTACATATCGGAATACCTGCGACAGTTTTTCGATAAATTCCAGCATCTTCTGAGTGTCTTCCTGCGCTAAACCACTCAGTGTGTTGAGCGAATTAAAAAAGAAATGAGGATTGATTTGCTGCTTAAGCGATTCAATTTGGCCGGCTAAACTCTGACGTTGAATTTCGAGGATTTTATTTTTCATTTGCTGATTTTGCTGAAAGCTATGAAAAGCATTGGCAACTACAACACTTATCGAAAAAATAATAAGATTACGACCCAACTCATCGCGAATGAAAAAACCAATCGGCATACGTTCAAGCATCGACCATATCGGTTTATGGATTAGTATGGCGAGAAGTGTAAAACCTAAGTAAGCCAATATGTTCAGTAGTATTTTATGCGATTTTGATTTTTCGACAATGACGAGATTTAGCCATAAACTAATGTAAAACAATACGATATTTAAAAAGAGTAATATAAACGCGTCCAACAATTGAACACTATTAGTAAATGGCCCATGATGACTGGGTAAAAACGCCATCGAAAATGGCGTGAGCGACATTAAAAAGCCGGCAATAACAGCATAAAGTATGGTGTAGCGTGTGCTGAATAAATTTTGTTTCATTCTATTCTTTTTTATTACTTCATAAAAATAACAACTTCTTTTTGCTTACGAAAATAAAATCCGAACGAATTGTTTGAACTTCGAGCCGAATTGTAATTATAACCTTATGAGTTGAGTAAATTCATTTCGTACCCAAAATTTTTCAATTCAAATTGAAATAATTACAACTCACCTATTTTTTTGTTTTTCTCGACAAAAATACAATTATTTTTGCAACAGAAGTCAACGAACAAATTATTAAATTAAACAAAAAATGAGAAAACTATTGACAGTAGCCATTTTAGTGGCAAGTATTTTTACACAAACATCCTGTGCCGACAGTAACACTAACAGTAACAGTAACACTACACGTTCATGGACAAATGTCCCTTATTCTTCGGCTTCGTCAACTTGTAAGTTAGATATTTTTCTGCCATCAACTGGCGAAGGTCCTTTTCCGGTAGTAATATGGATTCATGGTGGTGCTTTTAAAATGGGTAGCAGATCAAATCCACAATCGCTCTCTGCGTTAAATACAGCTGGATTTGCTGTAGTGAGTATCGATTACCGTTTGAGTACCGAGGCAAAATGGCCTGCACAACTCTACGATTTGAAAGCTTGTGTAAAATTCCTCAAAACAAATGCTGCCACTTATTCTCTCAACCCCAACAAAATGGCTTCGTGGGGAGCTTCGGCCGGCGCACACCTTTCGTGCATGATGGGAGCTGCATTGGCATCGGACCCTGCAACACGTATTCAGGCTACAGTGAGCTGGTTTCCACCCATGCATTTTTACTACATGGATGCCGATATTGCTCTTGCAGGTACTTCGCGTTGTACAGGTGCAAACGGAGATGCTTCCTCGCCTGAATCGGCATTGTTAGGAGTTACGGTTAGTCAGAACGAAGCAGCCTGTTATGCGGCAAGTCCCATTTCTTTTGTCGATACAATGAATGTAGCCACTCCCCTACCCAACTTTTTGTTGATGCACGGGGGAAAAGACTGTAATATCGGTGCCAATCAATCGGTACGATTTAATACAGCCATTACAAACCGATTTGGAAGTGGAAAAAGTCAATACATTTTTTTGGCAAACGGAACACACGGCGGTGGCGACTTTACGTTAGCTTCTACCGAGACTACGGTTATTAATTTTCTGAAAGCGCAATTAATGAGCACTACAGCCGTTAATATTCCCAAATCGGCAGCCAAACCAATTGTAAATTACAATAGCGTCAATAAATCTTTGACAATTAGTTTTATAGAAAATGAAAATCAGGATTCGACATACCAACTATTTAATAGTTCGGGCACATTGGTAAAACAAGGAAGGTTGACTTCAGCATCTATAGCAGTAGGTGAACTCCAAGGCATTTATTTATTTAAAACACAAACAAAAAATCAAGTTACTAACGTACAGAAAATTGCAATAATGTAGCTGTTTATCGACTTTCGTTTACAAAATCAATTTGTTCACTGAAATTGCTTAAAAAAAATAAATTCTATATTTATTTTGCAAGCAGAAATAAAAAACAAAATTTAAAACATTATTTAACAATTACATGCTGATGCATTTATATTTCACTTATCATTTTTTTTCAATTAAAAACAATTTAAAATTACAACAAAATGAAAAAGATTTTTTTAGCAGCAATCACATTTTCAACAATTATAGTTTCGTGCACAAGCACAACTGACGAAATGACTGGTTTGGAAGCAATTACGCCCAATGCTTCGGAGTTAATTACAACTTACATTGCAAACAATTTTCCGGATACAAAAATTGTATCGTCGCAAACGGCAAAAGACACTGTAACTACCGAACTCAACACAGGTGAAGAACTAAAATTTAGCACAGCAGGCGTTTACATTGCTTATGCGAACAATGCCAATTGGGGTTTAGCGGCAGATAGCTTGGGTATAACCTGCGACAGCACGCACACCGACAGCATTCGTAGTGGCGACCACAGAGGTGTAAAACATGGTGATAAAGGCGGAAGAGGAGGAAAAGGTGGTGGAAAACACAACAACGAAAGCACTAACACAGGCGGAAGACATGGACACGATCGTCATTCTGAAAATGAAATTGCTATCGACTCTTTAGCTGCAGGAATTAATACTTACATTAGCACCAACTACTCAGGATACACCGTTTTACATGCCGAAACAGACACTATTTGCGAAGGTGTAGTAACCGAAGTTTTAGTAACTCTTGCAAGCGCTCAACCGATAAAACTTGTTTTCGATGCCACAAACGTGTATATGTTTAAAGCCGAACGTATTGAATATAGCAGTATGCCTACCGTAATTTCGACTGCCGTAACAGCAAATTATAGTACTTACACTATAATGAAAAGAAGCGAAACATACACATCGACAGATAGCTCGATAAAATACAAAGTTTATTTAAAAAGTTCCGATACCCGTAAAAGTGTTACTTTCAATGCCGATGGCACTGTAAGTTGTGAAAAATAAAGCTGCTTTTTTAATTATAAAATGCCGTAAGCCAACTAACTTGCGGCATTTTTTCACCTTTTTTCGAAAAGTATTTTTTGTAAAAGTATTTTTTGTTACAGATTGTATCTTTGTGGCCACTTTACTTAAAAATACATGAAGGCACTTTCCTCAATTTCAAATTCCTGACATTTGCTCTATTTGCCGCTCTATTTATTTTTCATCTTTCGGAAGCATCTCATTTTTTTTTCAAAATACAAACTCCGATTAGGCCTATCGAGCAACTCGGCAACTGCCATTTTTCGGTCCCCACAAGGCTATTTGTGGGTAAGTACTAATTTGGTGCTAAACCGCGACGGTGTGAACTGCATCATTTAAACTCAATTCACTACAGTAATTCTCAGCTCTTAAATTTCCGAAATCAACCAGAACATCACCAAAAGGTTGATAATTTCCCACGGTTGGTTTTTCATTTCCATTAACTGAAGTGGTGCCGGTAATCAGGCTCGATTCGTTGAACTGAATTTGTTCTTTTTCCACTCCGCCGAAAATCATTCCTCCCAACGAGCCGTTGCCAATGGGTAAAGCTTGCAACCATTGTTTGGCAGGCTGTGTGTACCACAACGATAGTTTTTGTGCAAAAGTGTGCACGGAAAGTGATAAAACAAAAATTATCACGAACTGTTTTTTGTGTAAAATCATTTTTATATTGGTTTCTATTTTTCAAAATCATTTTCACAACATCTACATTGTTTGTACGTTCCTTTTCAGGAATATTGAGTTTCAATGTTCTATTTTCGTAAGTAAAAGCCACGGCCTTCTTTGTTTTCAGTAAGAATGCTTTCTCTGGTTTCGGGGCATTATGCCATACCACTTCGTCCTTTTCGCCTGGCAATAAATGGACGTATGCTACACCTTCACGTGTAGTTACAGGGGTATTAACCTCTTCAGGCCACGGACCGGCATTGGCACCAATCACCGATTCACAACTGTGTTTCATCCATGCTGCCATCTCCTTCCATGACGACAAAGCTTGCTCCGGCACTTCGCCAGATGCTTTCGGACCGACATTGGCGAGCAGGTTTCCACCCCAAGCACGCAGTTTTACCAGCTCGGAAATCACTTCGGGAGCTGTATCCCAACCAGCATTTTCGGTGTATGCCCATTTGCGACTTGGCCAACATGTTTCGCATGTTTCGAACCAACCACTGAAACGTTTCTGAGGAAGACCACCTTCGCTATCGGCATAATCGCCACTGACACCATTGCGACGGTTGACAACAATGCCGGGTTGTAATTTTCGGACCAATTTATTCGGTATTTCACCCTTGCCACCATCAAACCAAATCAGGTCAATTTTTCCGTAATTACTAAGCAATTCTGTTACCTGATTTTGAATATATTCGCAGCGTTTTTTTTCAAAGTCAGCAGGTTTCGTTTGCAATACCGTTGGTTTATGATCCATATCCAGCTGTTCCTTATTATTATACGAAAAATTCTTATAATTCCGTTCGTAGTACCAATCGGGGGGTGAGAAATAAAGCCCTACCCTTATGTAGTTTTTGCGACAAGCCGCCACAAATTCCTTCACAAAATCGCGTCCTCCAAACTGATATTTAGTTCCAATTTCTCCGTATTTTGAAGGCCACAAAGCAAAACCATCGTGATGCTTGGTTACAAAAACAGCATAGGTAACACCGGCAGCTTTGGCAGCTTTCAACATTTTATCGAAATCAATTGCGTTGGGATTCCATTTACTTGCACAAGCATAATATTCGTTTGGCATAATGGTGGCATCTTTCCATGGTTTATTGGCAAGCATACACCACGACAAATCGCCGGTACCCCTCACAGCAATCATTCCCCAGTGAATAAAAAGCCCCAGACCCGCTTTGGGGAACCATTGTGCATCAGGATGACTATTAGAAAGTCCGACCTTCTGCTCTGTTTGTTTTAATTGCTGCGCTTGCAATAATGCTGCTGAATCGGGCACAACTTTGTTTTGTTGCGCATTTAGTTGAGTAAATAACGTTGAAAATATTGCAATGAAGCAGATACTAATTCTGAGACTTTTCATTAGTAAAAATTTATTTTTGAGTGATTAAATATTCCAGTCCTTTTATAGTTTGGAAAGCAAGCAAGCCTTTTCCGGCAGCTACAGTTTTTCCATTTTTATCTGTAATCTGAACGCTATTGTTCACGAAAATTTTACAATCCTTACCTTTCTGAGAAATAATTTTCGCAGTGGTTAATTTTCCATTTTTCCATTTAAAATCTAGTACAAAACCACCCCGTGCATTCAATCCGGTGGCACTACCATTTTGCCAATCGGCACTGGAAGGCAATGCGGGCAAAATGCGGATAATCTGTTCGTTGCCATGACTTTGCAACAACATTTCGGCTATACCCGATGTGGCTCCAAAGTTTCCATCAATCTGAAACGGCGGATGCGCATCAAACAAATTAGGATACGAACCACCGCCTTTTGCAATTTTCACACCATTGGCATCGTACATCGGAATCAAAATTTTACTAAGTAAACGTTCTGCATCATCTCCCCGGCCCAGTCGCGCCCAGAAATTTATTTTCCACGCCAAACTCCAGCCGGTAGCATCATCACCTCTCATTTCCAGTGTTTTAATAGCTGAATTAGCTATCTCGGGTGTTCCCCAAACTGTAATTTCGTCATAAGGATGCAAACCGTAAAGATGTGAAATATGACGGTGATGCGGTTCATTGTCTTGCCAGTCATCGAGCCACTCGTTGAGGTCTCCTTCCTGACCAATTTTTAATGGAGCAAGTTTAGGGACAACGGCACTAAGTTCATTTGCAAAAACAGCATCAGTTTTCAATATTTCGGATGATTCAATAACTGCTCCAAACAATTCGCGGCAGATTTGCATATCGATGGTTGGCCCCATGCAGGTATTGGCTCTGGTGGCATCGGGCATAACGAAAGCATTTTCGGGCGAGTTGGAAGGTGCAGTAACTAAGTAGTTTGTTTTGGGGTCGGTAATCAATATGGACTTTAGAAACTGTGCCGAACCTTTCAAAACAGGATAATATTTTGCCAAAAACTCCTTGTCACCGGTAAAGCGATAATGTTCCCAGATATGCTCGCATAACCACGCGCCACCGGTAAGGGTAGAACCCCAGCTAGCACCTTCGCCGGGCGATGTGAAATGCCACGGATTGGAAACCACGTGAGCCACCCAGCCCGGTGCATTGTAATACGCTTTAGCCGTTTTTTGTCCATTGGGCACCAGCAAAGAAGTAAAGTGATGCAGCGGTTGTGCCAGTTCACTCAGTCCGGTGAGTTCCGACAACCAATAATTCATCTGAATATTGATATTCATGTGATAATCGGCATTCCACGGCGTTTGATATTCCTCCGCCCAAAGCCCCTGCAGATTAGCAGGCAGCCCACCGGGACGCGACGAACTAATGAGCAGATACCGACCAAAATTGAAATACAAAACCGGAAGTTGCGCATCGGAAAAATTGGTTGAAAAGTTCAGCAACCGTTCCGACGTACTCATGGTATCAATCCCCACCTGATTGGCAGTAAGATTTAACCGGCATTTCTCAAAATAAGATTTGTACTTCGAGATATGAGCTTTTTTTTGCGCTGCGTATTTTTTGGGGTTGAACGTTGAAAGCATATCGTTTGCTTTTTTATCCACATTCAACAAAGTATCTAATTTGCCTTTCAAAACATCATAATTGGTGACAGCACTAAAAATCAACAAACAGGAATCGGCATCAGCAACAGCTAATTTACCATTATTTTCCTGTACTCTTCCTCCAAAATTAGTCACTTTTAATATTGAAGAAAATCGCATTCCCAATTTATCTTTATCAATCATTCGGCCCCACATTTTCACGATATTTCCATGGGCGCTGACCATCGCATTTTCTTTTCGGAACAACGAAACCGCAAAGTTGAGTTTTGATTTTTTGGCAACCAATCTCAACACAAAGACATCATTCGCAAAACTGGTAAACGCCTCCTGAACAACCTGAGAACCATCGCTCCGCTCCCACTTCACTGTACCAACAGCATTTTCAAGATTCAGACTACGCTCGTACTTTATGAATTTTGCCGTATTTTCGGGCCAGTCAATTTTTAAATCACCCAGAGTTTCGTAACTCCCAAAATGTTCTTTTCCACCCTTTTTGGTTCCCGGACCAGCACAGGTAAAGTTTTTCTGCAGCAGGTTTTGCGCATCGCGGTTTTTGCCCTCAATCAATAACTTCTGAATCTCCGGTAAGTATTTATAAGCATCTGGGCGGTCGGCATCCTGCTCCCCCCCCGACCACAGGCTTTGTTCATTCAATACTATCCTTTCGTGCTCTGTGCCACCCAAAATCATGGCACCCAACCTTCCATTGCCGAGCGGGATGGATTCATGCCAATCGACAGCAGGTTTCTTAAAAGATATTTTGGTTGAAGAATTTGCATTGGCAGTGTAAACACATATTCCAAGCATTGTAAAACAAATTGCAAGCTTTGTGATTCTTTTCATATTAAATTATAAATGTAAATACTGTATTTCTCATTTATGGAAGTCATATAATATAACTACACTCCCATAGGCGTTAATTTTATTCCCTGCAAACTCTCTTTTTCAAATTTGCCTTCGAGCAAAGAAACAGTGAGCATCTTTTTTCCTGCCGTTTTAAACGTTACCCAACCAAAAGGGAGCGTAGCATAAACACTGGATGAATTTTATTGATTCTGAATACTTTCAGCATCGCTGGTCTCAATTTTCCATGCCAAACGACCATCACCGGCATATTGCAAATCCATTAAATAATCGCCGGGTTTTAAAATATCAAATGTCCATGTTGCCTTCGAATCTTTTGTCCATTTTTCCAATTGCATAATGCTTTTTCATTCGCCAAATTTTTCCATCAACTGTTTATTCTTCAAAATGCAATTTTTGGCTTCCGCAAAATAAGCAGAATAATAAGTGGGTAAATACGGGTCAATGGTTGGGCTCTCGTTCACACTCACTTCGTTTTTCAGCTCCAGTTCAATAACAGAAACATATTTTTCGGGTGCTAGTGCCGGAATCTTTATTACCACAGCATTATTGCGAAGTTCATACTTCAATTTGCTGTTTTTGGCATTGAGAAATTTAAGTAATTTGATTTCACTTTTAAGCCCAGGCAACCACAATTCACCATTCACATTCCACTCATAAACAAGTAAATATAATTTATTCTCTTTGCGAACCACATCGCCCCAGGAGAATTTTTTAGGCCATGGCGAAGCTTCGGAACCGTACACCACCTGCGGATATTTCTGTATCCATTTTCCTGTTGACGTCAGGATTTTTTCTACTAGTTCAGGCACAGTGCCATCAGGACCGGGAGGAACATTCATCAAATAGTTGCCACCACGAGCCACGATAGAAAGCACATTGGTAAGAATAAGTTTTGGGCTTTTCCAGTTTTCATCGTAATACGCCCAACCCCACGAGTCGTTGGTAACATCGCACGATTCGGAAAGTCCGTCAATACGTTTTTGGGGCACTTCCATATCGCCACTACCTGTGTAGTCGCCCATATTATTGCCAATACGTCCGTTTATAAAAGCATTGGGCTGATTATTGTGGACCAAATCAGCGAGTTTTTGCGTATATTTTGGAGAAATACTGCCCGGACAATCGAACCAAATCAAAGCCAAAGGTCCATATTCTGACGTAATTTCTTTTACCTGAGGAAGGCACTTCGAATAAAAATACTGATCGAACGAAACTGAATCGCCGGCAGCATTAGTTTTGGGACCCATAGTACCTCCGGAAGCTGTCCAGTCGAGATTGTGAGAGTAGTAAAACCCTAATCCAACGCCCTGTTTGGCACATTCGGCAGCCATTTCTTTCATGGGGTCACGACCGTAAGGTGATGCATCCACGATGTTGAAATCACTTACTTTGGAATGATACATGACAAAACCATCGTGACGTTTGGCGGTGATAACAATGTATTTCATACCAACATTCTTAGCCAGTGAAACGAGTTTAGTCGCACTAAAATTTACTGGATTGAATTGTTTGGCATAATCCATCATGTCCTGCGGCTTGATTTTTAGTTTAGTCTGATTCCACTCACTGACACCACAATAGGACTTGTCGTTACATTTACAGCCCAGCTGCGAATACAATCCCCAATGCACGAATATGGCATAGTTTCCTTTGATATACAGTTTGCCACGTTCGGAATCAGTTAATGTTGTAGTTTTGTCTTGTAGACCCCACTGGTCATTCATTTCCTTGTTTTGGGCGAAAGAAAACGAGCAAGGAAGTAATAAAAATAATGATAAAAGTAATAATTCCACAATGAACAATGATAATTTTTCACATTTCTACTGATACGAGTCCACCCAAACCAATATAATTTCCCTTTAGGAGTTAGGGGAGTTATTTCAACGGTATAGCCACATTAAAAGTATGCGTACGTATTTTATCCACACCCATGGCTCCGTAAAGGAATTTGGGCATGCCGTTTTCGAAATAAACCCACGGACGCTCAATGGCTATACCGCTTTGAGTGCCATCTGCCCATGCAAACGAACTACCAATGACAAGCGGATGTTTAGCAGGTTCCCAATCAATTCCATTTTTGGAAACCATCAATGCCAAGGCTCCGGTGTCGCCGGTGAATTTACCAATAACATCGCGCACAATGGCGTAATAATAGCCTTTTTGAAACCATATAAATGGATCTTCGGCCTCCATGTGGGAGCTTTTACTGTCTTTGGATTCGAAAATTGTAGTTGGGTGTTTTGTAAATGGACCGATTGGCGATTTGGCTGTTGCAACTCCAAAACGAACCCGTCCACCTTTGAGTGTGCCGTTTTTACACACTTCTTTGTACACCATCAGTACACCGCCTTTATCGCTGAAAGTAATGGCCGGATTGCTCACCAACATGGCATCATAAGCCGTGCTATCCATTTTATTGTTCGACAAAACCGGTTTGTCAAAACGTTTCCATTCGCCTTCAATATCGGTTGCCACCGCCACACCAATGCGCTGATGGTTACGTTGCACCCACCAGTTGGTTCCATTGCGCTCACCAGTGCCAGTAGTACCCATGTGGTACAAATAATACTTGCCTTTGTAAAAAGTAATATACGGATTATGCGTCACCACGCCATCCCAATACTGCGCTCCACGGGCAGGCAACACCACTTTTACATGTTTGTACGGGCCTTCTGGTTTGTCAGCTTTGGCCAAAGCAATTTCGGAACTGTAAATCCACGATTGATGCCCATCCTTACGAGGCCAGCGAGAATAAAGCATGTAGAATTTACCATTTTTGTCCTTGATAACTGAACCGCACCAGATGGCGTAATCCTCATCAATGAAGCGGTTTGTAAGTGGTACGGGCTGAAGCATAGCCCCAAAATTGTAGTCGATAGGGCGTTGAGATTCCAACTTTGATTTTTCACATTTCGTGAATGACTTTTCATAAACCGTTTCAGCCACCCTCTCTCCTATCTCGTTCAGTGCTGTTTGATTGTAATGTACATTATCTTTCAACCAGTTTTTTTGAGGAAAATTTGGCGTTTCGCTATAGGCAATGTACACGTTTTTGAGTTTTGTGGCAACGGCTTTCTGGGCATTCTGCACCGCCAAGCTTCCTTCAGTGGCTTTTTCGGTCTGATTGCCGGTAAGCACAATGTAAAACGGCAGATTCTTACCAAGCTCTTTTCGAAATCGTTTGATTACGCTTTCGAGGGATTTCTGATATTCATCTGCAGTCATTTCCTTATTTAAAATGGCATTAGCATCACGTTCACCTTGCAACCAAATAATTCCCGAAAGGGCAGTAGAAGTTTTCTTCACTGCCATTTGCGTTTTGGTAACCGCATCAACTAAAAGTAAATTATTGCCGGTTTCACTCCAGGTACCATAGCTGCTCATTTCGGCTTTTACGTTACATGAAGCACCCCCTCGGGCTGCCGTCACAATATACACTTTACTACCCGTTAATTCATTGAGTCGTTTGGCAAAAGCAGGAGCGACTGAGCCAGTTCCTGCCTTTTGGAACAGTTTCCAGTTTTTTCCAACAGGGTCTTTGAGGGGAACACAGTCGTTGGTTGTAGCAATATATTCAAATGCAGTGCCGTGAGAGCAAATTACACTTTTAGTAGAATCGCCTTGTCCTACAGCATTACTTTGTCCGGCAATAAGAAAAAGTTGTGGCTTTTGTGCTAGTATATTTGAAATAATCAAAGATGCTAAGAGTAAAAGGATGATTTTGTTTTTCATTTTTTATCTCATTTTTTATTCAACTACAAGCAACAAATTAGTTTCTTTTTACAGAAATAAAATCACCATAGTATTTCAACGATTTACTATTAGAAGACAGTTCAATACTAGTGCCATTATTTTTATTTACCCAAACAATTTTAAAGGTTTTTTCTTTTTTCATTCCTGAAAAGGAGCCTACTCGTTTCCCAATAGTAAGCGTTTGATTTAATTCGTTCCAATGGATATCTACTGTTGCCGATTGTCCTTTTTCATAGCCGTACGATACACCATCATCTTCGTAAAGACGGAATGAAGCATCAGCTCCCGAATAAATGCGTAACTCTGTGACTTCTTTTACATTCTGTGTAGTATATTGTTTTTCTGAACCTAGTGGGACGATACTTCCAGCTTTTACGAAAAGAGGAATTTTGTCGATTGTTGCTTCGGCACTAACAGTTTGTTCGCCAGCTACTTTATCGCCTGTCCAGAAATTATACCATCCTGCTTTATGCTCGGGCAAATAAACATTCCACACATTCACATTGGGACTCACCACCGGAGCTACAAGTATCGAAGGACCAAACATGTATTCGTATTTTTGTTCCAATGCTTTACTGTCTGTCGCAAAATCCATTACGAGTGGTCGCATTAGTGTGGAACCCGAGAAGGTAACAGCGGCTGTTTGCGAATAAATATAAGGCAACAAACGGTAGCGCAAATTCAGATATCGCAACGCTTCATGCTCAACTTTTGTACCAAATCGCCAAAATTCGGTATCAGTTTGATAACCGTGAACGCGTTGCAACGGACAGAAAGTGGCGTATTGAAACCAACGAAGAAAACGTTCGTGGTAAGTAGTATCGATAAACTGATTAGCCGGGCGGAAGAACCCACCACAATCAGTTGTCCAGTAAGGAAGTCCGGTAATTACATAATTCAATCCGGCTGGAATCTGACGACGAAATGTTTCCCAATCGTTACCAATATCACCACTCCAGGTTGCAGAAGCATAGCGTTGTTCGCCCGAAAATGCACTTCGGGTAAGAATGCACACACGTTTTTCGGGTACATCCTTGCGCGAACCTTCGTAAACCGTTTTAGTAACAAAAAGAGGATAGATATTGCGCAATTTTTCGCCGGGCGTAGTGCCATTTAGAACCTTACGACCTACCAAATCATCATTCTCCGGTTCTGTAGCATCCTGCCACCAAGCATCAATTTTATAGGGTTTCAGCAAGCGGGAACTAAAGTTTTTCCAATAACAAGCCGCTGCCTCAGGATTCATAAAATCAATCCATTGCGTATTGGGAATATAGAATTTCTTTGCGGTCATTTCCTTTCCTACTTCGCAGTTGGGGTCTACTTTCGACCAAACGGAAACCATCAACTTTGTATTCAGCGTGTGGAGGCTATCGACCAGTCTTGTGGGATCTGGATAATCTTTTTCGTCGAACTGCATGGCGTTCCAACCATATTTTCCCCAGTATTGCCAGTCCTGAACAATCAAATCCATAGGCAGTTTGCGGTTGCGGAATTCATTGGTATTGTCCAAAATCTCTTTTTGTGATTTGAAGCGTTCACGGCAATGAATGTAACCTAAAGCCCAGATGGGCATTAGCGGCGCAGCGCCCGACAATCGGCGATAGGAGGCAATGGCTTCATCAGCTTTTCCGGCAAAAACCACATAATCAATTCCATCTGAAACAGGCGATTGAAATACTGTTTCGTCGCTGACAAGGCGGATAAAAAAACTAGGCTTATCATTTTTATCGCCGTTAATCAGCACGATATGTTCTCCGGCTTCCAAATCAACAAAAGCACTTGCCGTAGGTGGCAACCAGTAATTGGCAAAGCTTATAATTTCCTTATTATCAACAACCACACTGTGTTTGCGTGCCATTTTTTGACCCACATCCATCAACACGGCATAACGACCGGCCTTTTCCACTTTGAACGTACCACCAAATCCAGCTTGTTGACGAACTTCTTTTTTAGTGCCCTCGGTAGTGGTTACTTCCACCGTAATGGTTTCACCGGCAGAAGATACCGGAGATAGTTCCACTTTTGTGTTAGCCGGATTAAAATCGGTGAGTCCGTAATTGTGCCAAAGCAAACCGTAACCTTTATTGGAATAGATAAACGGGATAGAAATTTGCGTATTTACCTGTGTCAATCGCCGGGGAAGGCCTTTGATATTCATGTAACCATCCTGAAACTGTCCGGTACCGAAAAGATATTCGTCAGCGGGAGAAATAAATTTTTGTCGGGCAAACATCGTGGATTCTCCCTGCACAGTAGAAGCAACGAGCGTACGTCCTCCTTCTTCTTCCAAAAGGATGATTCTTCCCTGAGCATCCAAAAACCTCAAAGAACCTGTTTTACGGTTTATAACTACTGATATTTTTCCGGTTGAGAGGGTCAGTTCTGTTTTTGATTCAGAACATTTAAATGCTGGAGTTGCAACTTTTTCCGTAAAAACCAAACTTTCTGTTTCATCAATATTGGAAAATGAGTATTGAACCCGAACGGCATTTTGGTCTACAGGCTTTAGTACCAACAACCCTTCTGTCAGTTTTACTTCCAACCTGTCTGTTTTTTTTACGAAATTGAGAATTTGTCCTTTTGATAACGACGGGAAAAATAGCAAAATGAATAAAAAGAGGACATGAAAGTTCTTAAATATTTTTCTCATAAATGTATTAATAGTTGATTTTCTGGTTTAGGTTGTAAAGATAATCAACTCAAAAAAAAGATAGATGGCTTAAATGATACATTTATAGATACATAATCGTAAATGCAAACAATTTAATTTGATTAATTTCTTGTTAATCAGCAATAACAGACAATTGCCTCAAAGTATCCACCAGCTCGCCAATGCTTCCTTTGCGCTCATCCAAAAACTGTGTGTCTTTGTAAAGTGTGGCACACCAAGGCGATTTGGCTAGCTCGCGCCATTCTGTCCACAGTGCATCATAGCGGGCAATGGAGGCTTTTATGCCTTCTTTATCGAAAGATTTCGATTGGTTTTTCAACTCGTTTTGAATCATCAAATACCACATTTGTTCTGTCAATTGGTACTTAATACGGCCATAAGTGCACGACACACGAAGCGCTTCTTCAAGGTCTTTATCATTGATATTAAACTGTTTGGATAATGCTTCAATTTGCATCCACATGGCATTTGCTTCCGCCTTTTCGGCCAATACACGGTCGGAAAGATTGTCTTTTACTATTTCTTTTAGTGCATCATTGTTGTACGAAGCCGAAAAGAAATTGTCGCGCGCCCACCACAGGTTGTTTTTGGTGTAATCGCTGCATTGACCTTTGCGAACAGCCTCCACGCTTAGCAAGGCAATTTTGCGAAAAATATCGGCATTGAATCCTTCGATTCCATTTTTATTAGCAAACTCGTAGCAAAGTTGCTCTTCGGTTTTGTTCGTATTTTGTCCCCAATGCGAGATAACATACGAGTTGAGGTCTTTCCAAACAGTGCTTTTGAGGTACGGGCCCTGCCATCCTCCCCCACTCGACCACGTCCATATTCCTTTCAGCAAGCCCTTTGGCAATAAATCTTTAACCCCTCGCATGGCATATGCAGGCAAAAGTTTGTCAGTACGCTTGTTTGGCCAAAAATCTATCTGATACTTTGTTTCGGGGAATCCGTTGATTACGCTACCGGCGGTGTAATAAGGGTGTGAGCCTTTGCCATAAGCCTCCATAGCCGATTGCGCTTCCACAATTTGCTGATGTTTTCCTTTGCCCAAAGCAGGATTGAAATTGCTCATGCGCAAGAAATCGTTTTGGGTATATTTTATCGAAAATATAAGATTGGGATGCGGTTCAATGGCATTGGTTACAGCCAAATAAAACTCGGAATTGTTGTGGAAATTATTGCCAAAATCCCAAGTGCGATAGAAAAGTTTTTTGTTGCGTTTCACGCAAATTTCTTCGCGCAAAATGTTGATAAAAACAATGTGATCAGCCACTGTTCGCACCGGACTAGAACCACTATGAAAAGGCGTATCGTGCAAATAAGTTTCTCCAAAACGCAACATAATACCGTCCAATTGCGGGAAGCGATCGAAAATGCCAGCAATCTGCGCGCGAAGAATCTTTTGAGTCAGCGGACGATTTATATCGGGCGTAATTTTTGATTCACCACCTCTTACATCTTCATTTTTTGCGGAAATTCCCTTTAGTCTTAACGAATCACCATATTTTTCCCAGATGGCTTTGGGCAACACCAGAAAATCGGTAAACGGATAGACATCGATACCCGCTTTTTCGCATGCATCCAGCTTTTTGTCAACTTCAGCGGCGTGCAATTCAATCCATTTGCGAGCTTCGCTTTTTTTCGGAATAATATTTTTTTTCAGATTATCATACGTTATCAAACAGTTGATGTGCCACGGTGGCGTGGTGGCAGTGTATCCCTCCGATTTCAGGAAAACAGGGTCGTTGAATTTCACATCAAACGGTTTTTCGCCAGGGTTGTTGTACACCATATCCATCACATATTGCAGCGACTGTGCTTGTGCCATTAATGGCATTGCTAATGCAAAAAGCAGAATGGAAATGTTTCTTTTTGTGGTTTTGAAGTTATTCATAATCTGATTTTATTTCGTCGTAAAATTATTTTGCCAGGGAATATGTATCGAGTCATTTTTAATTACAATGGGAAGCCATAAGTATTTAGAGTTGGGAAGATCGGTTTTATTCCATTTATCGGCCATAAATACAAATTGATTTTTCTTTTTACACAAAGGCAAGATGTATGTTGATTGAGCACCAAAAGTAATTTCACTTTTTTCGCCTTTGCATGGATTATAGCGCATCTTCCAATCACCTAACATCGAATCGGATACGGCAAGCATGGCTTTGTTTGCTGCCCATCCGGTACAACCCGAGCTTATCATATAGTATCTGTTTTTGAGTTTAAAAACCGCCGGCGCTTCTCGAAATTGATTGATAAAAACCCGTTTATAGGTCGTTGTAGGTTGCAGATAATCATCCGACAACATACAGATATACATCGTGGCATTGTTTTCGGAGCTGTAAATGAGGTAGGCTTTTTCATCAGCGTCTTTAAACAGTGTCATGTCTCGGCTCATATTTTCATTGGGTCTGAAACTTTTAATGTATTCATAAGGTCCTTCCGGCGAATTGCTTACTGCAACACCGGCACGCGCATAGCTGTAATCCTCGGAATCGACATGCAGCCACATCACGAATTTACGGATTTTTTGGTTGTAAATCACTTTGGGGCGCTCCAATACCCGCGAAAAATGTAAATCGCTGGTGGAATCTGTCATGTTTGGCGATAACGCTATTTTTTCAAATTTCCAGTCCTTCAAATTTTTGGACGAATAGCAACAAACGCCTCCCGCATTTGTACGGTAGCACTCCCATTTCTGACCTTGCACCCGCCAGGTTTTTCCTGTTTTTATCTCTCCAAACCAGTAATATTTACCTTTATGAAAAAGAATTCCACCACCATGTGCATTTATTGGACGGCCTTTTGTATCGAGCCAGGTTTCGCCGTTTATAAGTTTTGCAGATGGTTTTGTTGCAAGAGTAATATTGACGCCAAAACACAATAAAACCATTGTGATAATGAAGTATTGAATAATCGGTTTTTTGAGAATCATATCTTGTAATCTATGAGTATTTTAAATTTATCGAACCAGTGCAATGTAAAACAAACCTCCTGCCTAATTGCCGCCTTCGGGTTCAAACCGAACAGCAACCTGCTCTTTGCCAACTGTCAGCACATCCATCAATGGGTATTCCACATCCACAAATGCTTGTTTGTTCCATTTACCAATAATATTTTCAGTCACAAGCAGCGTGTCGTCGATATGGATTTTGAAGCTGCTTTTGCCCAAATAGCACACCAGTAATCAGTAACCCATTTTTCATAAAAACCGGATGCGTTGTAATTCATCATCATTCCCTCTAATACAACCTGTCCGTCGACATAACCCATTCGCTCGCGGTGCGGACAATCCACATAATACCCACCTAAATATAAGCTTCGTTGAGTCCATGCATTTGTTTTATGAATACGATTGATCAACTCGTCGAAACATTACAAGACACCTGTTAATCAGAGGTTTGATTCTACAATAATGGCTTTCAGCGAAGCATTGTCAGGCTGTTTTTTTAAGCCTTAGATAATCACATATCGGAATCCTGCATAATTGAATTTATTACAAAATGTTTCTTTTGCGCCTCCACGCGCTACGTACTCGCTAATTTGATTAAAATATTGATACAGATTACGTTTTCCATCTTTTCGAGGAAGGGAAATGCCACTCCACGGATATACATTAACACTACTAATGGGTAATAGTTGAATGCTGTCGGTAAAAATTCGGTCGACATAATAAAACTTCAATTTTTGTCCATTTTCCAAGCCCGAAAAATCGGCCTGTAACCAACCAGTCAGATTTTTTTTAAAATTTAACCAAATAACACCCGTCGCATAATTTGCTTATCAACTGAGGTTTAAGTGTAGTTTTGGCAACATTGGTTGGGCATAGTTGAGAATTTACAGATACGTCGGGAAAATCCCAGTTTTTACTTTCAACCAGCTTTGCGTATCTGTTCCCTGTAAATTCCAATTGGTTTGTAAAGCACTTGCATCAAGTCGTTCGCCTCCAAAATTATTCCACTGACGCTGAATAATTTTCGATAATGGAGACGATCTGTAAACCCAACTTTCATCGCTAAAAAGTTCGAATTGTTTTGCTCCACATTGAGCATTTAGTTGAGCGCTAAATGCAAAATCGTTAGCCCAGCCTAAGCCCATCCACAAAGCAATACAGTTGTCATCCTTGCGCAAAAACCTTGATAAATAGAAAGTTATAGCATATAGTTGCTTTTTTACATCCGACACAGCAGGTGTTAGCACATCATCAGAAGCTTTTTGTCCGTTGATATATAACTCAAAATAATTAGCCGAAACTATGGTCACAACGGAATTGCCTGGCGCTGCACTCAAAACAAAATCTTTACGCACCCAATAACTGGGAATATCGCTTTTATTTATTAACTGGTGAGCAATAACGTCAGCGTTTTCCACTTCTACACAAGGCGCTTTCCACGCTGATTTATTAAGTAAACCGGTAACAAAAGTTACAGTTTTACTCCAACCCAAAGCTTTTCCGTTTTTATCCTACACACGAGCACGCCATTTGTAATGTGTAAACGACTGCAATGTAGGATCATTATAGAGTACATTGACAGATTCGTCTGATAATTGTTTGCCAGAATTCCATACATCCAACACCTCAATTTCGTAGGCAGATTGGGAATCATTTTTTTCGCCAAATGTAAGCAACCAACCAAACACAGGCTGCGTAACCGCCACACCCACAGGATTCAGCTGCAATTCGCATTGCAATTGCTTTATTTCAATAGCAGAAATGCAATTAATGCTAAAAAATAAAACCAAAAACTTTCTCGATTGAAACATATTTGTTTTATTTTAACAAGCAAGTACTATTAATTAGATTAAATCAAACAAAACTCTCCATTATCTAATCTGGATTACACCTAACGGGTTTTTGAAACCTGTTAGGTGTTTTGAATAGTCTAAACTAGTTTCCGTGTTATACTTATGTTATTTGAATTTATATTTTTCTATACTCTTCCCTAAAATGCTATTTTAGCAACTCAAAAAACACCATATCGTTAAATGCTTCATTGGCATCTACAGGGTATGATGGTGCGAGTAGGATTCGGCCTTTGCCGTACATTATTTCACCGTAAAGTGTAAGCAGCGTGTCGGGGCGAAAGAAAAATGCACCATAAGACTTCTGAGGATAGTTAGCCACGAAAGGCTCAAAACCAACTGGGTCAGTTGGAGCTTCCCAACTATTTGTACCAATGCAACGACCTGACGGAATGGCCTGATTGCCAACAAGTCCGTCGACAAATCCCCAACCATTTCCATTCCAGTATTCTTTTTGTTTACCACCCCAACGGATTACGGGCTGTTTCAGTATTTTACTATCATACAATGCTTTTGCCCAGGCAGAATCGAACTTTAGCACTAATTTAGCGCCGCCTTTTACTTGTTTTAGCAGTTGAGTGAGTATTTCGGGAGTGGGTAATCCGGCTGCAACAATGGTTTTGGCTTTACTATCTTTGCCAAACGCCACAGCGGACACGTTTGCATCTGTCAATGATTTTTCGGCAGCATTCCAATTTAGTACGGCAATGGATTTGTCCTTTAAATCGGCAGCGTAAGGTTTTCGATTTTGAAGCAGCACCTGCTCAGTGCCTTCTGCTACTACCTTATTATTTTTGAGCAACTTACCTTCGATGGTAATATACCCGCCTTTCAAGGAAGATTCCATTGTCAGAGGCAAATTTTCAATCATCAATTGGGTAAAATAATCACCTCCTTTTACGGTTACTTTTTGCTCTTTGTTGAAATTTCTGTATGTCCCATTGCCATCTTTCACTTTAATCTGCAACAAATATTCACCCGCTGCGAGTTTATTTTCGTTGAACAATGACACATTGAACATTGCCGTTTCACCGACTTTGAAATACTTCCCGTTTTGGCGCACAATAGCAATTTGAAGCGGACGAATCCAGTAAGCCAAATCGGCTGCTGGCCCTTTGAGGTTGCGCCCTTCGTCGCAAAGTGCCGAATACCACGCCAACATATCGTCGCCAAGGCTCAAATTAGTTCCACTCCAACCGTTTATGGCGTAACCGTCGTTGGAATTGCTCAACTGAATGGCTTGTCCCAAACGCCCATCGATGTACATCAACCCACGCCCAGCCTGTATGCTCAAGTCGGCTGGAGACTTAATAACCGGGTGATTTTTATAATCGTTTTGTTTGAAGTATTTTTCAGTTTTATCGCCCAATGCTTTCCACGATTTATAATCGTAGCCAATGGTATCAGTGGGACGCGAAAGCAGGTAAAAATTGTCGGGGCCGGTATAACAACGTACTTCGCCCCAGTAAATAATGGAGCTATCGTTTTGCGATTGGTGAGCTTTGAGGTCCGATTCCTGAAAGCGTGCTTTGGCCAACACGGTATGGTCGTCAATCAGATTGAGGCGCGGATTAAATTCGTACGGACGCATGTGAGGAACATATCCCGAAGCATCACCATATTGCCCACCGGACTGATTCACAACAAAACGCGAATTATCAGCGCGCCATGTTTCGGCAATAATTTTTTTGTGCAAATTATCGTAAGTGCATTGCTCATTTACGAGGTTCCAAATCATTACCGACGGATGATTGCGGTCGCGCTTCACCATGCGGCTGAATTTTTCGGGCATGGTAAAAGCAGCATGATAAGCTTTGTCGTATGACGCATCGGCAATCCACGACGAGGCACGGAGGTCATCCACACCTGGCATTCCGCCCGGTTCTTCGTAAATCATCAGGCCAAGTTCATCGGCATATTTCATTACCAACGGTTCACCTATGCGGCGGTGAAAACTTAGGCAATTGTGCCCAATTCGTTTGGCATTTTCCACATTTCTTCGGGCTTGTTCGTCGGTAGGATAAAAGCCGGATTGCCAATAATACCCCCAATCGATAGATGTACGAATGCGCACCCGTTTGCCATTAAGGTAGAAGTTATTTTGTCCTTCGGCATTGGCTTTCACTTCGAAAACACGGAATCCGAAACGCACCTGATAGTCATCGGATGTACCATTGCCAGAGATTTTCACACGACAATAATACAAATTCGGGCTTTCGGTATCCCAAAGTTTGGCTTCGGGTACTTGTAGTTGCTTGCTAAAATCGGTAAGTGTATCTTTTGCTGCCACCACATCCCAGGTGTTTTTATAAATAGCATTGCCACCTGCATAAGGAATAATTTCGGCTTCGACTTTCAGATTTTCAGGCTCTAATTCCTTGTTTTTTAATGCAATTTGCAGTTGTATGTTTCGTCCTTTGGCAGGCAACAGGTTTTTCACAAACACATCTTCAATATAGCAATTATCAGTAGCAGTAATGCTTACATTGCCCAGCGCACCAAAATCATGCCCGGGAATAAGTTTGTATTTTGTGCCCCATTCGGTGGCAGGTGCATCGTTCCAACCTCGTTGTCCGTCAGGGTTAGTAAGGCGTATGGCAATACGATTTTTAAAACCCACCTTTACGTATGACGTAATATCCATGCTGTAAGGCGTTTCGGCAACAATATCGTACCCAGACAATTGCTCGTTCACATACACTTCTACCCTCAATCGTGCTTTCTCTATGTTCAACCGTACTGTTTTACCATTCCAATCAGCCGGAATTTCCAACTCACGAGTAAACCATCCCACACCATGATAGCGCCAAAGGGGATTTCCTTTGCCAAAAAGCTCCTCGAAACTTGCCGGCACTTTTCCGGCAACACCTTTATTTTTGTACAATTGCTCCCAGCCACAAGAAGGTTTATTGGCTGTGATTTTTGATATATTTAACGTTCGGGGTAAGTGTAGTACATCATCTTTCCAAGTGGCAGTGCTATCCAGCCATACGCGCCAGTTGGAGTCCGAAAGTTGAAGATCTAAACGTGAAGATTGAGCGGAAAGGAAACTGCAAAAGAACACAAAAAGAAGGAGCAGGAATTTATTTAGTTTCATTTGGATTAATTTAAACTCTTTTTTTGTACTCATTTCATATTCAATTCCCGCTTCAATCCCCGAAATTTCGGCCAATCCGCGCATACGGCCAATTAAAGGGTAGCCGGGGTTGGCACTGCGGGTAAAGTCGTCGAGTATTTTTATACCATGGTCGGGGCGAAATGGTATACGCATATCGGTACGTCCTTCTGCTTTACGGCGGTATTGTTCCTCGAGCAGGGCTTTGACAATAGGCTCCATTTTTATAGTTCCTGTAATGTGTCCGGATTCATAAAAGCAACCATCTTGAGTAAACAGATTGTTCCGCAAATGAGTAAAGTGAATGCGGTGACCCAGTTTTTTTACAATATCTACCAAATCATTCTCGCGGCGAACAGACAATGAGCCAGTACAAAAAGTAATGCCATTGGATAGGGAATCTACCGCATTGCAAATCCATTCCATATCTTCCAACGAGCTCACAATGCGTGGCATCCCCAGCATCGGAAATGGTGGGTCGTCGGGGTGAACGCACAAACGTACACCGACTTCTTCGGCCACAGGCACCACATCGCGCAAGAAATCAGCCAGATTATTGCGGAGCACATTCCGGTCAATATCCTTATAAGTAGCAATATAATCAAGAAAAACTTTTTTGTAGTCGGGCGTTGAACCATCCACCGTTCCGTTGATAAAACCCTGAGTCACCACAATAATGTTGTAAGCCAACAGCTCGGCTTCTTCGGCTGTCATTTCGTCAAAAATGGCTTCCGCTTTTGCCACAATATCAGCAGGATACTCATTCGCCGCATTGGGACGTTTGAGAATAAACGCATCGAAAGCCACAAATTTCGGAAAATCGAAATACATCACCTCGCCACCCGACGGCAACATGTAATGCAGGTCGGTACGTGCCCAGTCAAGTACAGGCATAAAGTTGTAGCAAACTGTATCGATACCGCATGCGCCTAAGTTTCGCAGCGATTGACGGTAATTTTCGATCAATCGCGGGCGGTCGGTTGTTTTGGTTTTAATGCCTTCGGTTACAGGCAGACTTTCCACCACGCTCCAACGCAGACCATGTTTTTCGATTTCGGTTTTCACTTTCATGATTTCCTCCACAGGCCACACATCACCATTTTTAATGTGGTGCAACGCAGTTACCACGCCTTCCACACCCATTTGTTTCAGGTCGGTGAGTTTCACCGTATCATTGGCACCAAACCAGCGCCAGGTTTTTTCAAAAGCCATATTTGTTTCGTTTTTTATGTTTATAATCTGCATATTACAAGCCATTTACTGCAAATTATAAATTAATTTCTACACTCCACTAAATGCACTAAAACCGCCATCTACTGGAATAATGGCACCTGTAATAAAACTTGCCGCATCGGAGCATAGAAATTGAACAATTCCATTCAACTCATCAATTTTTCCAAAGCGTCTCATAGGTGTTTTTGCAATTACTTTTTTGCTGCGTTCGGTGAGTGATCCATCATGATTAATTAATACAGCACGGTTTTGGTCGCCAATAAAAAATCCAGGGGCAATCGCATTTACACGTATTTTGTCACCAAATTTCATCGCCAGCTCCATGGCAAGCCATTGAGTGAAAATATTCATACCGGTCTTTGCCACCGAATAACCCGGAACACGAGTAATAGCGCTATAAGTAGCCATCGATGAAATATTAACAATACTCCCCGAGCCATTACGCGCCATACTTTCGCCGAAGATAAGGCAAGGATACACCGTTCCGTTTGAGTTCAGATTCACCACTTTATTGTATTCATCAATACTTATATCAAAAATGGTTTTATCCTCAGAAATAGTTCCACCAGGCGTGTTTCCTCCAGCTGCATTCACCAAAATATCAATCCCACCGTATTTATTTTCTATCTCAGAACGTACATTTCTCAAACTTTCTTCGGATAATACATCACAAATATAACCAGAAACTTCGCCATATTGCTTCAACTCTTCTAATTTCTTCTTCAACACTTCGATACGTGTATTGATAATGATCACTTTAGCTCCTGATTCAAGAAGACCTTTTGCAATGCTACTGCCCAACACTCCAGTACCACCGGTAATCACAGCTACTTTGTTTTTTACTTCAAACATATATTTTTATTTATTTAATTCAATAACCTTATTGTTTAGTATTTTATCATTAAGCGACTTGCCATTAAACTTAATGATTCTGACAGTTAATTCTTCGACAAACTGATTATCCGAAATGTGATTTATTAGCGTTGTTGCTAACTCTTTGGATATATGTGTTTTTTGTAATTTACGAAGCAAACTAACTTGAGCAAAATAGCCTAATTTTGAATAATTCTCAACAAAAAATGCCTGAAATGCCGGTAATGAAACTATCACAGCAGGCGTTTTTTCAATAAAATGCTTCACAAAAACCCAATTATTCCTGACACACAAGGGTATCAGTTGAGACAAATAAACTTGAAATTGTTCTGGGGATAAATTATCGACTAAAAAATAATCTGCATTTTCATTTTTATAAGCTACAATTTTTTCGACAACACTTGCTGTAAGGTACTTTTTTGTACAACTTTTAATACTATCCACTGCTTCACTATGCACTAAATGCCACAAGGTGAAACAAGTGTACACTGCTCCAGGAATTGTTTCGTTTTTTACAGCCGTTACAGTTGCGCCACTTACCCCATCTATCTGCTGAATTTTAGTAGACAACTCATTTTTTTTGTACTTACCAAGAATTGGTGAAGGGTTGGATAGCAGATCCGTGAGTTTTTCATATTCTTTTTTGTTAAATGATTCATGTTTAAGCTTTGTCAGCGGCTTATTGGGTAATACTTCAAAACGTTCAAAATTGCCCACTAAGTCCCAATAAACGATTAATTCCACATCGTAACACAAGCCATCTTCACAAACGGGTGCTTTAATTTGCGATTTATAATTTTGTGGTATATTAGTAATATCCAAAGACAAATACAGCTTATATTCAATGGAATCTTTAGTCGTTATAACAAAAGTTGGTATTTCGTCTTTTTTAAGGGAAAAAGATGAAATAATTAAACTTAAAAAAAACAGTAACGACAAAATTATCCTGTTGTTATTCTGAAATATTTTTATTTCTACTACTTTGTAGTTCATTCCATCTTATTATTTCATCAACGTATCACCTTTGTTATAATTTTGTTTATTCGGCAAATCAGGATTTCCAATGCCTTTTTCCATCAACTCAATCAATTCGGGCATATACAATTTATAAATATCTCGTGGAGTAGCTTTGTGTTTTTTTGCAACCGCTGCGGCCATGCCCAACACTTCACCCATCATACCAGCTGTACGCATTAATCGCACTGTACCAAGTGCCACGTGGGTAACACTTATATTTCGTCCAGCCATCATCAAATTTCGCACATTGGCTGAATACAAGGATCTAAATGGAATAGGATAGGGATAAATACGTGTATGAATGGCAATTGACTTATATTCATTGTCTGGAAATAATTTTGTATTTTCAGGGTCGGGATAATGTAAATCGATAGTCCATGTTGTAGAAGCCGTTCCATCAGGATAAACCTTCTTTTGAAGTAAATCGGTTTCGGTGAGAATATAATCGCCTATCAGTCGTCTTGATTCACGCTTGCCAGCAATGTAAGCTACCCATTCCAATTGTTTGTTGGCGTATCTCTCTTTAACTAATGAATGATTTTTTAAGTAGGACCAATTGGAATAAACTACCAGCATACCACAATCGCGAATTTGTTCAATTTCAGAGATTTGATTCTTATTCATGCCCGTTTCCCAATCCCAATCACCACGCGTAATGCGTGCAAGTTTCTGCTCGTTCCAGCCTAAGCCCCATTTAATATCCGGAAAATTTGATGTTACCGTTACTGTTTTTGCAAACCACTGTACTGACGAACCCATGGTCATTGAGTCGGTCACTTCTACAGCTCGTTTTTCTCCATATTCACTTTTGCCTTCGCGCCCCATCATAAACTTTGCACCAGCCAAATAACCGATGGTAGCATCACCTGTACAATCGGCAAAAAGCGGTGCTTTGAACATTTTTTTTATGCCTGTTTCAATATTCACAGCTTCAACACTTTCGATGCTGCCATTTTTCATTTTCACGCCATTGGCTTTGTAGTTTAAAAATAAGCTGATATTTTTTTCAGCTAAAACGGCTTTCAATTTTTTATCATCTTCGTAATTGGCATAAGGTTGTGCATTTCCTTCTTTTAATGGACCAATTTCGTTCACCAAATTACCAATATTTGGATAGGGTTCTACCCGAATATGTCCACCCAAATGCACCCGTACTTCGGAGCTATTATTACCACCCAGCACCGGACGATCCTGAATGAGAGCCACTTTGAGGCCAAGTCGCGAAGCCGAAATTGCCGAACAAACGCCTGCCATCCCACCACCAACTACCACAAAATCGTACTTTCCTGCACTTTTAATTTTCGAAGTTTCGGGGTTTAATTGGGCTCTTAATTTCCCAATTTCTGCAACATCAATTGGGGGCACAAAATCAGGTTTTGAACTAAATAAGATAGCATCGCATCGTCCATTAAACCCAGTTAAGTCTCTTAATGACAAAGAAATGGACTTTTCAGTTATCGAAATTACTCCACCGTCCTGCCATGCCCATGTATCACTTTTAGTACCAAAAACAGGTTCAAGCGCTTTGTTATTTATCAACAACTGAAATTTTCCCGGCGCATCGCTTGTCGCCCAACGGGCAGCCCAGTTGCGCGTACGTACAAAAACACGATAATTTCCTGTTTTTTTGAATGTAACAGAGGTTTCGGCATCTATCACAGGTATGCCCATTCCATGGGCCATGAGGTAGGGCGAACCCATAACGTCCATACTTTGCTGGTCGACAACCCAACCACCTTTATTGCTAAAACTTTCTGTTTCGACAAGTAAAAGATTATTTTTTTGAGCAATTAAATTGCTGCATATAATTACAAATACTAAAGTTAAAACTTCTTTTTTCATATCAATCGTATTATATATTTATTTTTTTTGTATTGTTTAGGTTCAAATCAGTGCCAAGATCGATACAATTCAACATTCTATTTTTTTTAAATTTTGTGTTATTCAAATGAAAATGTATTATATCATTTCTCGCGTTTCATTTTCCAAATCAGCTTTCCCAATTTCACTATGCTGTCGGCATCGGCTTGACGGTAACTGCCGGATTGGTCAGGAGCAGTGGAAAGGAGGATATTACTTCCACCCCGGTCATAGCTCTGCTTTATGTATTTATAAAGACTGTCCACCGGAAAAAAATGACTGTCGAAATGCGTAAACCAGCACGAGCCTTTCATCAGTCCATTGCCCAATGAGCGATTATCGGCACGCTGCGAGGTAATTTCGTATTCGAATGGTAGGTAATACTGCTTGCCATTGACTTTGCGCAGAGCCTGATGCCCAGCCACCGGAGGAACACGCTCCTCTCCATTCATAATATCGGTCGGGAAATAATTTATTTTTGTTCCATCCTGCACATGTTGATTAAAATGGATAATTGTATTGGGTTGTTTGAATTTTATCAGATCATACATTTCCTGTGGTTTTAAATCGGGCGTGTTCCAACACTGCATATCAATCCAAAATTCGTAAATATCGCCGTAATTGCTTGCCAGTTCGGCCAGTTGACCTTTTGTGATATTTTTCACCGTAGAGCCCTCGAGTTCTTTTTTAATGGTTTGATTCCATTCCCATGGAAACCAGTTACCACCACCCCAGAGACAATAATACAAACATGGCTTTATGTGGTATTTACGGCAAGCAGCTACAAACATCTTTACGACATCGTGAGGGTAAGCACTATTAGCAACATCAAAAGTGGTGAGTTTACTGTCCCATAAGCAAAAACCCGATGTGTGCCGAGTTGTAAGCACGGCATACGTTACACCTGCTTTGCGAAATATTTTCATCATGCCTTCAAAATTAACAGAGCTCGGATTAAAAACTTTCGGGTCGGTATTTTGCGAAAACTCTTTTTCCATAAACGTATTGTCGTTGAAATGCACAAATGCACCAAAACGAAGCTTTTCCCAATGCTCAATAGCCTTCGTTTTAGTTGATACAGGAGAGAAATCTTGTGCAATAACACCTTTACAAAAGAGTGAAAACAGGAAGATATAAACAATTCGTTGTATGTTCATGATTATCAATTTAGAGATTAATTATAATAGCTATTATTTTGCAGAAGAAGCATAACGGTATCGAAGCCAATCGACATCGATAAACCCCATATCAGAAAAGATATTGAAATTGAATATACCTAAACGGTCGCCACGGTAGCTACCCCAGCTAAAAGAGTAGGTATCTCCAAAATCTGTAAACATTTTTCCGTTGGTACTATAGGCATAGCGGTTTACACCATCGTATCCCCAGGTAGATTTCAACCAAACTGATTTACCGGGAAAAACAACGCCAGAGGTTTCTATTCCATTGTTGTCGTATGAGATACACCGAATGCCATTGGTTTGTTTGATTCCAAACAAACTGTACGTTTTGGTTGAAAAATGGGTGATTCCAGCAAATTGTCCATCAGTCATATTCTGAATATCAATTTTCACAACAGCTTCGTTGTGAGCCGTACGCATTGTTCGTTGTGTGATGGTATTTCCAGCTCTCAAAATAACTTGTCTGGGCTCAATGGCATCGATAGGTTTAAAAGCATACAATCGGAGATATCCTTCTCGTTCGCTCAGCGACCATTTATCGGCACGAGGTTGATAGTGCCATTCCCACTGTGGCAGCAATTTACCTGAGCTAAAGTCATCGTCTGTTTGAATTTTCAGAATTTTCTTAGTAACAATCGGTTTTGGGGCGTCCCAGACCATGTTTCCAATTTTATCGTCACCGACTTTACCAATCACAGGCCAACCATCGACCCATGTAACCGGGAGCAGTGTTGCAACACGTCCATCCCAATCGCCCGACCCATGGTGGGTAAAAAAATACCACTTTCCCGTTTCGAGTTGAATTAATCCACCCTGATTTGGTTCGCGATCTTCTTTTTTATTGACGTGATTGAGTTGTTTGATTTCCCACGGTCCGTAAATACTCTTAGAGCGTTCCATCATTATTACGCGCCCTTCGCGATTTACTTCGCTAAAATAATGGTAATACATTCCATTAATTTTATACATTTTATTGGCTTCACTGCCATTCGACTGATGGATGATGGAGTCTGATTCCAGAATCAGGCTTTTTCCATCAGGAGTCATCTTAAAAAGATGAATGTTGTATTTTTTATTATTTGTTGGATCTTTAGCAAAGTTCGTTGCTACAAAATAGAACTGACCGTCATCGTCAAGAAAAGGACAACAATCGTCCCAACCGGTTGCACTTAGCAAGCAATGCAGGGGTTCCCACGGACCAGCCGGATTAGAGGCAGAACTCATAAAAAAGCCTTCATCCGGAGTGCCATAATATACCCAAAACTTATTCTTATAATACCGTATAGATCCTGCCCAAACACCTTTCCCATATCGGTTCATTTTATCCCAATTGAGCTCGGGAGTCATAGTTGTAATATCGTTGGCCACATGACCAATTATTTCCCAATTTACGAGATCTTTGGAGTGAAGCACTACCACACCGGGTGAGTATTGAAATGTAGAAGATATTGCGTAAAAATCAGAGCCAACCCGTATTGCATCTATATCGCTATAATCCGCAGGAATGACAGGATTAGCATAAGTTCCATCGCCCTGATCTCCCCATATGGGTGAAAACTGAGCATTGACTGCAAAAGAAATAAAAAAGAAAAGCAGGAAGAGTGTATTTTTCATATCTATCGGAGCAAAATCAAAACAAGCATTCCGAAGTTATTAACGAATAATTTCTAAAATGCCTGCTTGTCTTATAATTTATTTCAATGGCTCAACACCGATTTATCAACCAGTTTGCGTTCTTTGCAAGTGGTACTCCATTCCAGTTTCAGTCCAAGACCACCACCGTGTTGGAAGTATTGTAACGCAATTTTGTGCAAGCCTTTTTCCAATGCCACATCTAAGCGTTTTTCGTCCATGCCGTGTGTACCGTCGTTGTCAAGCATTTTCAAATCGTCAATAACCAGTTTACTACCATCATCCGATTGCAGATAAAAAGCATATACTCCCGTTTCGGGTACATTAATATAGCCATCGAAAGTAAAACCATAATACAATTCCACTTTGCGCTCCTTTAAATTGAAATTATCTACAACTCCAGTCTTAACTGGTGTAAGTTTCGAGAAATCGGGCAATTTTTCCCAACTTCCTTCGTAGTAATTATATTTCAAACCCGGTGTTGCGCTATAAGCAGGGGCAAGTGGTTTTTCCTGCCTGAGAGTAACTTCCGAAATAGCACTCACACGTTTACCTTTAACAAAATAAGCTGCTTTGATAGTTGTATTACCCGAAGCGTTTAACGCGATTTTCCCTTTGGCTATCAAGGAAGTTGCTGTAGGCGCTTTGCCATCGGTAGTATAGCGAATTTCTCCATTTTTGGTATTTCCAGAAACGGTAAATTCAATTTTATCGGTAAATATTGAGCTTTCGGTTACAATGGCAGGGGCATCATTAACTACTGGCGCACCTTTTATTTCCACTACTATTACTGTTGCAATACCAGTTTGTTTTACCTTGCTCACATCAATTGACTTGTCGGCTTCGTTACTTTCAATTTTCAAAACATTTTTAGGTGCAGCAAGAGGATAGGCTTTTGCAATTTTGTTTTCAAGTCCCGAAACCACCAATTTACCATTAGCAGGCCATTCAAATACAGACAGATACAATTTAGTTACACCTTTTGCAGTTTTTTGTGTAGCACGCCCCCATGTCAATTGACTGAACGGGCTGGCTTTGGTTCCATAAATGGCTTCGCCGTTCACTTTCATCCACGTGCCCACTTCTTTCAGACAGGCAATAGATGGTTGAGGCACTTCGCCTTCTGGCGTTGGTCCGACATTCAACAAGTAATTACCACCTTTAGAGGCAATATCAATCAGGTTTTGAAGAATAACGGTGGTGCTTTTCCAGTTATGGTCAGATTTACTGTACCCCCATGTTCCATTCATTGTCATGCACGACTCCCAATTTTTTCCGGGGATTCCAGTTGCCGGAATGTATTGTTCGGGTGTTTCCAAGTCGCCATCTACTCCCCCACCCAAGCGGTTGTTCAAAATCAGATCTGGATATTTTGCCAAATAATCAGTAATTTTTTTAGCCAATTCAGGTGTCATTTCGGCAGGAGTATCCCACCAAATAATACGTGGATTGAATTTCTCCATAATTTCTTTCACTTGAGGAAGCGCCACATCATCTATGTATTTTGCAAAACTACCTTCTTGTACTGCATCCCAATGTTTGCAATACATGCCACCACCTGGATGAGTCCAATCCTGCGCCTGAGAATAGTACAAGCCAAAAGGCATGTTGTGTTTTTTACAAGCATCGGCAAGTTGTTGCACCACATCTTTTTTGTAAGGCGTAGCATCCACAATATTAAAAGGGTCGACAGATTTAAACATGGCAAAACCCTCGTGATGCTTAGCAGTAAGTACCATATATTTCATTCCAGCTTCTTGCGCTAGCAATACAAGTTCTTCGGCATTAAATTTTGTTGGATTAAATTGTTTGGCATAGGCTTTATAATCAGCCACCGGAATTTTAAGGTCGGTCATAATCCACTCGGCAATATTGGTTGTTTTCTTTCCGTTCCATTCACCGCCAGGAATAGAATACAATCCCCAGTGTATAAACATTCCGAACTTCGCTTCCTTCCACCAATCCATCTTAGGGTCGTTGGCTTTATTTTTTTGTGCGAATACATTGCCTGTCAGCAGAAGAACTGCCAACAGAATAAAATTAAATTTTTTCATGATTTTTTATATTGATATATTAAAATTGTCTGAGTATCTTCTTGCTATTTAAAATTATAGATAAATTTTTATTTTATTATGGGTTTTTTTTTGCTCCAAACCACTTCTACATTCGACAATAACCATGTTTTGCCACCGTCGTTATTTCCCTGATAGAAAAGATAGGAGGTTTTACCGTTATCAAAAATATGTGGGTGCCCGGATTCGCTAGAGTTCCATTCGCCTTTTTTCCCATTCGACAAGAAAGGTTTGTCGAAACATTTTTTCCAGGTAATACCATCAGCACTTTCGGCTACACCAATTTGCTGAGGTGCATTATTGTAGTTTGCAGCATAAAACATATACAATTTACCGTTCCGATGGATAATAGACGCTCCCTCTGTACAATTGCCTTCCCATGGATACTCCAGTTTAAGAATACGTTCTGTGCTAATCTGGGTCCAAGTTTCGCGGTTAAAATTGCTGTTGTCCGGAGAAATTGCCACACCCATGATTTGTTGTTGATAATTAGGGTCACGAGTCGCGAAATAGAGAAAGTACTTGCCTTGGAATTTTGTAACTTCCACATCAATGGCACGTCCGCAATTCCAGTCACCGGTAGCCTTGAAAATGGGATTTGTCGCATTGCGTGTAAAGTTTATACCATTTGTGGACCAGGCATGACAAATGGCGTCTTTTGCTCCATTACCATACGTTTGATAAAATAGATGTACCTTACCTTTTATTACCAACGCACAGGGTGCACATATTCCTTTTTGTTCAAAAGCAGCAGCAGAAGGGGTAATCTCAGCTATTTTCGTCCAGTCATAAAGATTTTCACTTGCGGCCACTCCTATTCCCCACCCCACCCAGGAGTCACCCGTTTTTTTGCCGGGAATAGAATAATACATCAGGTAACGACCCTTAAATTTGATAACGTGAGGATCTTTGGCAAATGGCGCTCCTATGCGTGTAGTATCTCCAAACATCATACGGGGAACCTTGACTTGAGCCTCTAAAAGAGTAAAAAATGTAGACTGTAATGTAAAAAATAAAATTAAAAGTCGTCTATATAACATAATGTATTGATGTTTATTTTACAATAAATTTCTTGCAAACTGTTTATCCTGGATCAGAAGGTTTACAAATATACAGAACAGATTTGAGTTGCAAAGCAGGAAGCAGATTCAAATTTCCGGTTTGAAACAAATATCATCCAATCTTTCGTCCCGTAAGATCGTATAATTCAGCTACCGCCTAATTATTAATATCTGTATTGACTTGCACCACTCAGGACTGATAAGAAACTGACAATTTTTCGTTGTCATCAATATCAGTCAAACCAATTGCAATAGCCATTTTTGAGGGTTCATTGGCATTCCAGTATATCTCGATCTGAGACAAATACCAGATGCTTCATCCGGTATTTTCTCGTTTAAACATGATAATTGATTAGTTTATGGAAGTTACCTGATATTTTCCACCGGCATTTACGGCAAATGTGCTCAGATATGTTTTACCGGCAGGACTCATTTCCTCAACGGTATTCAGGTTAATTCCTCTTATTTGAACAGGTTGTTGTGTTCTGAGTTTACACACACCCTTATTTTTGCTCATTAGAGTTGCATTCTTTAGCTTGCCATTTTCCCAAACCATAGTTACTAAGTCATAACCACCACGGGCTTTCAATCCTGATATTGAACCATTCCCCCATGCATCGGGCAAGGCTGGTAACAAATAAATTTCCTTTAAATGACTCTGCAACAGCATTTCCGAAATACCTTCTACTACACCGTAGTTACCATCTATCTGATATGGTGGACAAGCATTTAGTAAGTTAGGATATGTTCCACCTGTTTCGGAAAAACCACGGTCCAGACATAAATCCAAATCGTTTTGTAATAACCTGTAAGCATGATTTCCATCCAACAACCGTGCCCACCACGATACTTTCCATGCCCTCGACCAGCCTGTACCTCCATCACCACGCATCTGAAGTGTTTTTTTGCAGGCATTGAACAGCTCAGGTGTTTTATTGGCCGAAATATCATTTCCGGGGTGAAGGCAAAACAGATGCGAAACATGACGATGAGTTGGGTCAGTTTCTTTATAATCCATCATCCATTCCTGTAAATTACCGGCCTTTCCTATTTGATAAGGAAGCATTTTGGCCAGCGCCACACTTATTTTATTACGGAAATCTGTATCGGCATTTAAGACTTCGGAAGCTTCAATGGTATTTTCGAACAGATTCCGAATCAGTCCCAAATCCATTGTTGCGCCTTTAACCACAGCCCACGGTTTACCATCTTCGCCATAATATCGGTTCTCGGGCGATGTAGATGGCGAAGTCACTAAATGTCCGTTTCCATCATCAACCAACCACGCCAGACAAAACTCGGCTGCACCTTTCATAACTGGATAAGCCGTATTCTGAAGATAAGCTTTGTCGCAACTGTAAGCATATTTCTCCCATAAATGTTGGGAAACCCACGGAGCAGCCATTAACCAGTTGGCCCATTGCGGATCACCTTTTCCAACATGCCCAACCGGATTGGTCAAAGCCCATATATCGGAATTATGACCAGCTACCCAGCCCGGCATATTGTACATATTTTTGGCTATATCCCTACCCGTTTTCGACATATTCACTACTTGCTGAATCATTGGCCAATGCATGTCGCCAAGTCCTGTTTTTTCGGCAGCCCAGTAATTCATTTCCAGGTTGATATTTGTTGTATAGTTACAACTCCACGCCGGACGTAAATCTACATTCCATTTTCCCTGCAAATTGGCAGCTATTCCTCCGGGACGAGAACTTGAAATCAACAAATAACGACCGTATTGATACAACAAAGTTTCAAGACCATGGTCCGATTTGTCGGTCTTGTAACGAACCAATCGTTCGTCAGTTGGCAACTTCAAAGCTTCTTTATTTCCCTCAATCTTTAATTTAACCTTATTGAAATATCTTTGGTGATCAACAATGTGTTTTTGCTTCAGTTCTGCATAAGTTACTTTTCCGAGCTTTAAAATATAGCCTTTCGCCAACGCAACTTCGTCTTTTCCATCGGATACCGGACATTTATCGAAACCATTAAAACTGGTAGCAATAGACACTACCAATGTCACATTTGTAGCATTTGAAATTTGAATTTCATTGCCCGTAAGTTTTTCAACTCCATCATTTTGTATAGCCTTAATGCGCGATTGATAACGCATTCCTTTACAATCGTCGCCCCATTGAATTGGTTTGTCGGATGTATTCATGTAGCTGGGATCAGCATGTGATGGAGCAAACCCATTGGTTACCAACTCATTACCTTCAATGGCTATTGTGGCTTTCAGCTGAGTTTTGGTTGAAACTGTAAAGTTTAATGCTTTGGGAGTTGTTGAACTAAAGTGCAATACAATAACCTGAGCCGGAGCTGAGACAAAACATTCGCGGGTAAAAGTGGTGCTCCCTACTGTGAAACGTGAAGTGGAAATGGCTTTTTCCAAATCTAAATCGCGGTAATAATTGCTGACGGCGCCCAACTGTTTTTGCGTGATAACAAGGTCACCAACGGGCGCATACGACTGACTGAAATAGCCCTGCATGTTGCGACTAAGCTTGTCGGCCAATTCATAGTTCTTTTCATCCAACGCTTTGCGCACGGGCTCCAGATAGCGGGAAGCTTCCGGATTCGGATTCCTGTTTACAGGACCTCCCGACCACAATGATTCTTCGTTCAGATTGATAGTTTCCTCTGCAGGGCGACCATACACCATGGCAGCCAAACGGCCATTACCAACAGGCAATGCATTTATAAAATATTGCGCAGGAGCATTATACCACAATTTCAGCGACAAATTTTCACTGTTTTTTTTATCCTTTGCTGCGACGAAAAATGGAACTAACGTAACCAAACAAAGGATTTGTACTATCTTATTTATTCTATTCATTTTCAATCAGGTGCTTTTTACAATACAATGGTATTAAAGGAATTAGCTTTCACGGTTATATACAGAACTTTGTCAGCCACTTTCAGGGTTTGCTGTTTATCGGTAGCCGTGCTGTTTGCCAGTACAATGATTATTTTTCCATCCGGATTTTTGAATGCCAGCAAATCAGTATTGTCCGAAACAGTGAGTAAAGACGCTCCCGGTTTTACATAATGACTCAGGTGTTTCATTACATAAAATTCGGGGGTATAAACCACCTCACCGGTACTTTTATTGATAGTGACCATGGAGTTTTGCACCCAGCCCCAATGGCTTATGCCCGGAGTTTCGAGTATAAAATTCCAATAAATATAAGCTTCAGCTCCTCTGTTGATGTAATGTTTGATTAGCGACCAGGTATGTTCAGCCGACGACCAGTTATTTTCACCACCGCCACATTCGTTTTCGGTTTGCATTACGTGTAGTTGCGGATAAGCCTGATGTACATCGGCAATAATCTTTTTACCATCCCACTGAAAACCGCAACCTTTGATATATTTTGCCGCTTTGGGATAACTCATAGCAGTTTGTACATAACTGAAATTAGGCACATTTAATGTCCCGAGCCATATATTGACGTTTCGGTTCTCTTTTTCGAAACGTGGTGCCAGATAATCGCCGATAAACAAGGCTAAATCCTGAGGTTGCCAGATACAGCTGGGAAAAATCTGCTCAGCAAGTACTTCGTTTTGTACATGCAAATCGCCGATATGAATACCTTCTTTGTCGTAAGCATCAAAGAATTTTGAAAAATACAAGGCATAAGCATTTAGCACACCTTTTTGCATTTTGAAACCTGTTGTACCCGTTACCGATTCCATTTCGGGCAATAAGGTATTGTATTTCCTGCTGGAAATGCTGGCATAATTATCATTGGCTTTCATCCACGATGGCGGACACCAGGGCGATGCAAAAAAACGCATCTCTGTATTATACTTCTGAGCTTTTCGGATGTAGGGTATCAGGCAATTTTTATCCCGTTCGATAGAGAAATTCTTCATCTCAAAATCGTTTTTAGTTTCGTTGAACGAATAGAAATCGAGTGAGTAATCACTTGCTCCGATAGGCAAGCGGTTGTATTGAAAATTGGCACCTCCAGGCGAAAAAAGTTGTTCAAATATCTTTTCCTGTTTATCAGCAGGAAGTAATTTCAAAGCTTCCCACCCAAACTCATTAAAACATCCTCCAAAACCGGTTATTACCTGCAGATTTCTATCAGGGTAAATTTCAACCACCTGATTATGAACGCTGTTACTTTTCTTTATACTAATACTTTTTTCAGTCACCCATGGATTCTTTGCTGTTGTGGAAACCCATTCGGCTTTTTGAGCACAAATTGTAGCTGACACAGTAAGCATTGAAGTAATTATAAAACCTTTCATCATTTTAAAGTTTTTCAGTTATATTTTTATTTATACAAAGATTTCAAAAACAAAAATAGATTTTTAATAATTGGCAGATGTGCCAAAAAAAACAACAATAGGGGTATGAAATCAAATATTTGAAGTATATATTCAACACAAACCTGATTATAAGATTCTAAATTATAATCAAAACCATTATTTTTACACAACGTCTTTAATTTATATACAATATATTTCAAATTTGACTCTATTCGGATGCTGTCACAAGAAGTCTGTCGAGGAATAAAAATTGATCATTCTTCTCCTCCATTTTACAAGTAATTGTATTGATCCCTTTTTTAAGTCTTACTACTACCGAACACTCTGCCCAATTGTCTTTGCTTTGGGTATTTTTTAAGTCAAGCAACCCTGTTTTAGCACCATTCACAACAAGAGCCAGTTTTTGCTCCCAACCATTGCTGGCTGCATATTTCAACTTCAGATTATATGTTCCGGGCTTGCTCACATTGATGGTAAAAGTGGCCGCACTCAGGCTGTTTTTATCGAAACCTGATAAGAATCCCATGCCCGAATAGCCAAACACATGGGTACCAATACCCGCTGTGGCATAAGCTTTACAAGAAATTTCTGCATTTTCGGCCTCGTAAATTTTCAAATCGGAAAAGATTTGCCAAGCCGGAGAGAAGTATTTTTTTGATCCCGCATTATTTCGAATCTGAGCTACCACTTTTTCATTTTGAGAACTAAAGAATTGAGTACTATCGATGTGGTAATTATAACAACCGGTTTTGCCAACCAAGTCTTTCTTTTTATTGGAATAAATGCCTGTAGCCGATATATCATGACTTCCCGAGTTTATTTTCACGTTATAATCATCACCATCTTTGTACACATTGTTGTCTATTTTGTAGAATGAACTGCCATTGTCCATATACACACATTGTCCCCACATCACCCTGTTCATATAATTTTCAGTAATATAGCTCCATTTATCTTTTGTGTTTCCACCAAGGGTATAAATAGACCCACCATCGGCCAGCTCAAGCATTACATTTTCCACATCATTCCGCGTAATAACATTGTTTTTCATTACTGTTTGCGGAAAAGTAGTCCAACCCCAGCCAATGTGCATCCCCGAATAAGGCATGTTCATAATGGTATTGCCTTTTATCAGCATATCCACCGGAAACGCAGCAGCAATACCGGTTGCCGAACGATATTCCACACCGCAACATTCAATATGATTGTCCAGCACTTTATTTCCCTTCAGCACAAAAGCAGGGTTTGCAGGGTTGTAAGAGTTTTCGCTTAGCGTATCTTTCCAGTTCTTATAATCACCCATTTGGATACCTGTGCCGGACAGGTCGTAAAACAACGAACGTTGAATACAGTTATCCTGACAGCCGGCGTACATATTTATACCTGCACATCCCAACTGTGTAAAACTACAATCGCGAATATCTACACTGTGTGCATATTTCAAGGATAAGGCAGCTCCATCGGCCATTGATTCGCCATCGCCGGTTTTATTTTCGCGCAACACATTGTTCTGGGCATCGGAATGCCCGCGTTCGCTGTTCGGACGAAGCCAGGTGGTATAACTAAACTTCAATCCTTCGAAACACAGATTTTTTACCGGTTTTTCGGCCGACTCACCTTTTATTACAAAAAGTTTTTCGGCCAGCGGCACCACAAACTCATCGTTAGTCATTGATTCCCAAAATTGTGGTTTGTAAAAGAGGGTATTCGGAGTTCCGGCAATGACTCCCGATTTATCGAGATACCACTCACCTGCTTCGTCAAGCAGTTCGTAAGCATTTTCAAAATACCAGGGTGTTCGGGTCGAGGTAATTCCTTTGTTCCGACAATTCATCCAACCCGGTTGCTTCATGATGAGACGCACGGTGCTATCGTTCTGTTGTTTTACCGACGCAATGCCGCATCGTGGGTTGGTCCATATTTCGCGATAAACACATTCAATATAAGACGGATTCTTCCATTTCAGCATCGAAATATCCGACGTCAAATGGCCAATGTTGTCAACAGTAATCATGCGTTTTTCGTTGCCAATACTACGGGCACGGATAGCTCTGAGTCCATTTACATACAACTGACGCGAATCGACAGTGGAAGCTAAAGCGGCCGCATAGATATTCCGGGTTTTGTCGAACAATTTCCATCCGGTCACTTTTAAACCACCACTTACAAGCACATTTTCATGCTTGTATGCGCTATAAATAATACGGTGACCATTGATTCCTCCATCAACAGTTCGAAAAGTAACAGGTGTACTCAAATTGTATTCACCCTGACGCAGATAAACATAAATGTCATTTTTCATCCTTACATTTACCTTTCTAACAGCAACTTTAGCTCTTTCTATCGTTTTGAAAGGCGATAGTAATGTTGTTCCAGAGTTTGAATCTTCTCCTTTGATTGGATCTATGTAAAATGTATTAGTTGACTGACTAAAAAGACAAAGCGGCAAAAGAGAAATTAAAACGATTAGTTTAAGAAATTTTGTATTCATTTATTTGTAGTTAGTTATTGAAATAATCCAGAATTTAGAACTTTATATAGGTCCTCTTTAAAACGATCTCAAATTATTTGAAAGTATTAGCCTTTAATGCAGAAAGAAATGTAGAGTCCGAAACCGAATTATATATCGTCGACTTATTAAAATTATTGCTTGATTTAGTTTGTTATTTCTGTTTTACATTCATCAACCCATTCTAAAGATTTAATTGTTCCATCAATTCGAAATTCGAGAGGCTTACTCCAAAATTGAAAATCATGAACCTTAATAGTGTCTGGACGTAAGACCCAAAGATCGCGCATTCATATATATTGAAGGCCATTTGTTGTAGCTAATTCCATCACAAATATTTGCTGGGCAGGAATAATTACACTTCCAATACTATTTTTTATTTTATAAGCGCTAAATTGATTTGATGATAACATATTATTGTTTTTACAAAACTAATACTAACATCTTTAAATATTATCTTATCAGAATCAGAAGTGGTTAGTACAAGACGTTACTTATACGCAAAAATACTAGGATATAGAATTGATAATGTGTGCAAAATAATAACAAAAGGAATAAGCAGTGATAATAACTATTTATTTACTGTTATAACCCGTAGTGCATTGGCTCAGAATGCCTGTAAAGCACATTGTGTTTATTTTCACTGTTTTCTAGTCTAATAAAGCCTAAAGGCTTATAGCCTTTTTCAATAAAGTAAGATAATAATAACTTTATTGGAAAAATTTGATTCCAAAAAGACAAAATATAAAGAATCGATGGTACGAAATAAACGTGTTATTTTGGGGAAAGTACTCCACAGCTACTTCTATCCCAAATGCACTACGGGTTGTTATATTCATTTTATATGAATTTAATAATAAGACAGTGAATTTAATTAATAGTGATTTAGAGTAAATATTTTAAATCATTACACCTTTCAATTTATAGGCTTCAAATAATAAAAAGCTATTTAATTGTAATCTGATTATAAAAATTGAGCTGTTCTTTTAATGTAAATAAAAACAACTTACATTATTTCAAAGTAATATCCTATATATTCAGAGTATTCTTATTCCCGACACAAAACGAACCGTTAATTATTTGAGCATAATTTGGTATTACTCAAAATAGTACAAATAAATAATTCGATAATTAGACGGAGACAGAGACGGACTCAGATAGATAACCGATTTTCGTTTACATATACTAAATAGCATAATTTCACTACCTCACACAAACTATATATGAGTTTTCTTTGTAAATTGATATTTACGACAGAACATCCCATGAAAAAAATTACCTCTACAATTATCTCTACATTAATCTTAGCATGTTTTTTAAACATTGCTAGTGCACAAAAAACTGTAGCATATTCGTTTCAAAACACCCGACTATCTGCCGAAAAAAGGATAGAAAATCTGGTATCATTAATGACGTTGGACGAAAAAATCAGCGCCTTCGGTGGCGGTGGCATTGCACGTTTGGGTGTAAAAGGGCCGGGTAGCGCGGAAGCTATTCATGGCGTGGTGCTGGGTGGCCCGGCATGGGATGAAAAATCTCGCGGACCAAAGCAACCAACTACTGTTTTTCCTCAGGGCTACGGCCTGGGCGAAACCTGGGATACTGAATTGCTGCAAAAAATTGCCGAAAATATGTCGCACGAAGCCCGCTACCTATTCCAAAATCCGAAATATAAAAAGGCAGGACTTATCTTATGGGCTCCCAATGCCGATTTGGGGCGCGATATTCGCTGGGGACGCAACGAGGAGTGCTACGGCGAAGATGCTTTCCTAACAGGAGAATTAGTAACCGCCATGGTGCGGGGTTTACAGGGTAACAACCAGAATTACTGGCGCACAGCGTCACTTATGAAGCATTTTCTGGCCAACAGCAACGAGTTTGGACGTACCGAAACATCGTCGAACTTTGACGACGCTCTTTTTCGTGAATATTACAGCTATCCGTTTATGCGGGGCATTACCAAAGGTGGTTCTAATGCCTTAATGACTGCCTACAATGCTTACAATGGAATACCATGTACCATTCACCCCATACTGAAGAACATTTTGATGAAAGAATGGAAATTCGATGGTATGATAATTACCGACGGTGGTGCATTTCAGCAATTAAGAAATACGCACAAAACGTTCAACAAGCTGGAAGATGCAGCCAAGGCCTGTATCAATGCCGGTACAACGCGCTTTCTGGACGATTATAAAGCGGCTTTGACCGATGCTATCAAAAAAGGCCTTGTAACAGAAAAAGAACTAGAACCAAACATTAAAGGCAACTTACGAATTATGCTCAAACTGGGCTTGTTAGACAGTTCGGATAAAAATCCGTATTCCAACATAGGTATTGCCGACACTATAAACCCCTGGGAGAAAGCCGAAACAAAACAGTTGGTGCGGTTGGCTGCCAATAAATCGGTGGTATTGCTGAAAAATGACAAGCAAACATTACCACTCAACAAAGAAACGATCAGACGAATAGCAGTAATTGGCAACCGTGCCGACGAAGTGATTGAGGATTGGTACAGCGGCACGCCCGCTTACAAAGTATCAGCCTTGCAGGGCATTAAAAATGCCGTAGCCGGACAAAACATTGAAGTGCGCTATGCCCGCACCAACAAAATGGACGAAGCTACAAAAGCCGCTGCATGGGCCGATGTGGCTATTGTATGTGTGGGAAATGAACCTACCTGTAGCCCAGATTGGGGAACATCGCCATGGGGAAAAAGCGTAATTGCCGGCGAAGGACGCGAAGATGTAGACCGCGCTGCTATCACCCTAGAACAGGAAGATTTGATTAAACTGGTGTACAAAGCCAATCCGAATACGGTTGTTGCGCTTATCAGCAGTTTTCCATATGCCATTAACTGGACACAGGAACATGTGCCGGCTATCCTGCATATCACACAATCATGTCAGGAACTAGGCAACGCGGTGGCCGATGTGCTTTTTGGCGATTATAATCCGGCCGGACGCACCACACAAACCTGGGTGAGCAGCATGGATCAATTGCCCCCTATGCTCGATTACGATATCCGCCACGGACGAACCTATATGTATAGTAAGGAAAAACCGCTCTACCCATTTGGGTTTGGACTGAGTTATACAACCTTCGAATACAGCAATTTGCAAGTAGTAAATTCAACTTCAAAGTCAAACAGAAAGCAGGAAGTATCGGTTGATATTGAAAACAAGGGTCAGCGCGATGGCGAAGAAGTGGTGCAGTTGTATGTAAAATTCCCCGGCGACACAGCTACTAAACGACTAAAAGGATTTTGTCGGATGGCTATAGCAAAAGGCGAGAAAAAAACAATAAAAATGACTCTTTGGGCAGAAGATTTAAAGCTGTGGAACAACGAATTATCGAAGTTCGTTATGCCACAGGGTGAAATGGAAATTCAGGTTGGCAACTCCTCCGAAGATATAAAACTAAAAAGAAATTTTATTGCAATAAATTAAGCATAAAGAAAAAAATATTATCAAATTACAACTAAAATCGTAAAAAAAAATGGAATACGACAAAAATAAATATAAAGTCATTAGTTGGACTAATTGGCGAATCCTAAATTGGATTATAAATCCCGGATTGGCAATAAATGAACTGATTCTTGGACAGAGAATCCCACGAGTCTTATTTATAGAGAAAAAGACCAACGAAGAAAAATCAAATAACCTGTTTGTATCGTGTTCACATTGTAGTACCATACACCGTGAAGAAATATGGTCAGACCATAACGCACTCAAAAATTGGTTCGGGCTTTATTGTCCTTCCTGCGGCAAAACAATCCCATGTATCCGTAATTTTATCAGTTTGGTATTCATAGTTCTGACTGCACCTCTATGGATATGGTTTGTAAAAAAATGGAAACAAAAATGGATGGAAAAGCAGCCCGAGAGATACAACAATATCAATTTCAGTAAAGTAGCAGAAGTAAATGCTTTATGGTTAAAAGTCGGATTTAGTTGGGCGGGGTTAATGTATATACTCTCTATCTTTATTAATCCTCTGATAACAGGAGAAGAAATAAACAAATGGCTCATAATTATTGGAATCCCTGTTTGGACTCTTGGTGGATTCTGCCTAACATACGTTTTACAAAACTTGAATTGGCAAATTAAAACGGCCTAACTAATTTCACATATACTTATAAACATCTTAGTTAACAAAAAAAAATGAAACTTCGAAAGTCAACAAACATATTATTACTGGCAATCAGTGTATTTTCGGCTCAGGCTGCACAATCCAAAAGCTACACTCTTCAGTCGCCCAACAGAATGATTGGAGTAACCATTGAAGTGGGAGATAAAATCAGCTGGTCGGCAACACAAAATGCCGAAGTGATGGTAGCTCCATCGGAACTGGCGCTTACGTTGGGAACTGGCGAAGTTCTGGGCGAAAAACCACAGGTATTGAAAGCTGTGAATCAAACAGTGGATACAAAAATAAATGCACTTTTTTATAAAAAGAAAGAAGTACTAAATCAATATAATCAGGTAACTATTAGCTTTAAAGGCAATTGGGGTTTGGTTTTCAGGACTTACAACGATGGCGTGGCCTATAGATTCGTGACCAACCGCAAAGGCGAACAAACAATCGTTAGCGAGAAAGCCACTTTTAATTTCGATGAAGACTACAGTTGCTTTGTACCTTATATCCGCGAGTTGCGCGATAACGAACGGTATTGCACCGCTTTCGAATCGTTGTACGACAAAATCCGCATTTCGCAAGTGAAAGCGGATTCGCTGTCGTTGTCACCTTTATTGATAGATTTAAAAAACAACAAGAAAGTAGCACTGCTGGAAGCTGATTTACAGGATTATCCGGGCATGTTTCTGACAGTAAATAAAGTAAACAGAAGAGGCTTTAATGGGGAATTTGCCCCCTACCCGATTGAAGAGAAAATTGGCGGTTTTGCCAACCTGAACCTTATGCCTACCAAACGAGCTGCGTATATTGCCAAAGTGAATGGAACACACCAATTCCCATGGCGTGTAGCTGTCATTTCGTCTTCGGACAAAGAGTTACTGAACAATGATATGGTGTATAAACTATCTACACCGTCAAAAATAACGGATACTTCGTGGATTAAAGCTGGCAAAGTAGCTTGGGATTGGTGGAATCACTGGAACATTACCGGCGTAAATTTTAAAGCAGGTGTAAATACCGAAACATATAAATACTACATTGACTTTGCGTCTAAAAATGGCATCGAATACATTGTAATGGACGAAGGATGGTCGGTAACGGCTGTGGATGTGATGAATATATCGCCCAACATCCAACTGCAAGAGTTGATTGATTATGGCAAAAAGAAAAATGTAGATATTATTCTATGGGCTAGTTTCAGAGGCATTTATAAGGATTTGGATGCTGCATTGGAAAAATACAGCAAAATGGGCATCAAAGGTTTTAAGATTGATTTCTTCGACCGCGACGACCAGAAAATGATAAACTCTTGTTACGAAATTGCAGAAAAAGCAGCTAAACTCCATTTGGTACTGGACTATCACGGCATGTTTAAATCGGCGGGAATGAACGTAACTTACCCTAACGTGCTGAACTTTGAAGGTGTGCGCGGACTTGAAAACAGCAAATGGCACAACTACGACGCACCACAATATGACGTTACAATGCCTTTTATCCGTATGCTCGCTGGTCCTATCGACTACACGCCGGGTGCCATGCGCAATGCAGCTAAAAGTTGCTTCCACCCGGTGAACGACAATCCTATGAGTCAGGGCACACGTTGTCACCAGTTGGCTATGTATGTGGCTTTTGAAGCACCGTTACAAATGCTTGCAGACAACCCAACGGCTTATATGAAAGAGCAAGAATGCACCAATTTTATAGCCAAAGTGCCAACGGTATTTGATGAAACAATAGCCCTGGATGGCAAAGTGGGCAGCTATCTTGCCATAGCACGCCGTAGCGGAAAAACATGGTTTGTAGGTGCTTTGTGTAACTGGAATGCCACTGTGGTAACAATTGATTTCTCGTTCTTGCCAGCAGGTAGTTTTGAAGCAGAAATATTTACCGATGGCGTAAATGCGGGTCGTAATGGAACGGACTATAAACGGGAAGTGATAACTGTAAATAACAAAACCCAACTAACGCAACAATTGGCCGAAGGTGGCGGAATGGTGGTGAGGGTGAATTGAACCTAAGAACCCCTAAAGGGGGGATTATGCAAGTTCATTCTACATAATTTTAAATAAAGAGATAAGTAATAATTAAATAAAAACAACCCCTAACCCCTAAAGGGGAATAAGAGAGATTACCAACGTCAAATAAGAATTAGGAGACGAAACTAGCTTCAATTCCCCATTAGGGGTTAGGGGTAATATAAATTATATGAAAACAAACCTATTATTAGCCTGTATAGCATTATCGGCTAACACATTGATGGCTAAGTCCACGTATCAGAAAACGACCGATGGAGTAGTTGTTCAACTGCAACAAAACCCTTCTGGTACAAAGTTATTAAAGTTATCAGTAGTAAATAACAAGACTATACAGGTAAAAGCCACAGCCGAGAATGCATTTTCGACTGAGAAAAGCTTAATCTCTGTAAAACCTTTTGATACCACTTCCAAATGGGACGTGAGCACCAAGGGCGACAGTTTGTACCTAAAAACTACCGAGATTACTGCCGCAGTGAGTCTGAAATCGGGCGAAATAGCTTTTGCCGACAAAAATGGGAAACGCATTTTGAATGAAAGCAAGGGCGATGGCAAATCATTTGCACCTATAACCGTTGAAGGAACTAAAGGCTATACTATTCGTCAAAAATTCAATTCTACCGACGACGAAGCATTTTACGGCTTGGGACAACACCAATCGGACGAATTTAACTACAAAGGTAAAAACGAAACACTATTTCAATATAACACCAAAGTAGCTGTGCCATTTGTTATTTCAAACAAAAACTACGGTATCTTGTGGGACAATTACTCCATAACCAAATTTGGCGACAAACGCGATTATGCACAAATGAATCAATTTAAGCTTTACGATAAAAATGGTGTTGAAAAAGGCTTAACTGCCACTTACATGACCAATTCTGACCCAAACAAAGTGTATTGCGTTCGCCCCGAAAGTATTATCGACTATGAGAACCTAGAAACACAAAAGAATTTTCCACAAGGATTTGCTTTTTCAGGCTCTACCATTTTGTGGGAAGGAAGCATTGAACCTAACGAATCAGGCATTTTCCGATTTTTACTTTATTATGCTGGCTATACCAAAGTATTTATTGACAATCAATTGGTGGTGGCCGAACGTTGGAGAACAGCATGGAATCCTAACAGTTATAAATTTACAGTGAACCTAAAAGCAGGTGTAAAAGTGCCTATTCGTATTGAGTGGAAACCAGATGGTGGCGCCTATTTAGGATTGAAAGCATTGAGCCCCGTAGTAGCTGAAGAGCAAAACAAACTGGCTTTGTGGAGCGAAATGGGGAATGAAATAAACTATTACTTTATTGCAGGTAATAATATGGATGAGGTAATTAGTGGCTACCGCAACGTAACTGGAAAAGCTCAAATCATGCCTAGCTGGGCAATGGGCTTTTGGCAAAGTCGCGAGCGTTACAAAACGCAAGACGAAATTGTGGGTACGCTAAAAGAATTCCGTCAACGTCAAATCCCTATTGATAATATCGTAATGGACTGGTTTTACTGGAAAGAAGACCAATGGGGAAGTCAAGAGTTTGACCCACAACGGTTCCAGAATCCTACCAAAATGATCAGTGACATTCACGATTTACACGGAAAAATAATGATTTCGGTTTGGCCTAAATTTTATGCCAACACCGACCATTACAAGGAGTTCGACAGTAAAGGTTGGATGTACCAACGCGCCACCAAAGATAGCGTTTTGGACTGGGTAGGAAAGGGTCACGTAGGTTCGTTTTATGACGCTTACAGCCCTGGTGCTCGTAAATTATTTTGGGATCAGATGAACGAACATTTATTTACCAAAGGCATAGACGCATGGTGGATGGATGCCTCTGAACCGGATATTCAATCCAATTCGAGCATAGAATACCGCAAAGCATTAACTACACCAACCGCCTTGGGACCATCCACCAAATATTTCAATACCTATGCGTTGATGAATGCAGAAGCAATTTATGACGGACAGCGTAAAACTGATCCTAACAAACGCGTGTTCTTACTAACCCGTTCAGGTTTTGCAGGTCTTCAACGTTATTCTACAGCCACCTGGAGTGGCGATATTGGTACCCGTTGGGAAGATATGAAAGCGCAGATTTCAGCCGGTTTGAATTATGCCATGTCGGGAATTCCTTACTGGACAATGGATATTGGTGGGTTTTGCGTAGAAGGTCGATATGAAAGAGCACAAAAACTTTTCGACAGTAAAGGCATTGAAAATAATGATTTAAAAGAGTGGCGCGAGCTAAATGCCCGCTGGTATCAGTTTGGGTCATTTGCACCACTATTCCGTGCACACGGTCAGTTCCCATTGCGCGAAGTATTCAACATTGCCCCCGAAAATCATCCTGCATACAAAAGTATTTTGTATTATAACAAATTGCGTTACAGCCTTATGCCATACATTTACACCTTGGCAGGAATGACCAATTACAAAGACTACACCATTATGCGTGCGCTGGTGATGGACCATGGTAAAGATACCAAAGTGAATAATATCAGCGACCAGTATATGTTTGGTCCATCGCTGATGATTTGCCCAGTGTACAAATACGAAGCACGTGAGCGAGAAGTCTATTTTCCCGCCACCAGCGGATGGTACGATTATTACACTGGAAAATTCGTGGCCGGCAATCAAACAAAAACAGTGGCAGCACCTTACGAACAAATGCCTATTTTTGTGCCCGAAGGTGCAATTATTCCTTTCGGTCCAGACATTCAATATACGGGTGAGAAAAAACCAGAGCTAATTACACTTTATGTTTACGCTGGTAAAAATGGCTCGTTTGAATTGTACGAAGACGAAGGAACAAACTACAATTATGAAAAAGGTGCTTCGGCGAAGATTCGTTTCAATTATAACGATGCAACACGCACTTTATCAATTGATAACCGTGTGGGCTCTTTCAAAGGAATGCTTGAAAAGCGAACATTCAACATCGTTTACATAAACAAACAAAATGCAACCTCTTTTGACCTTAGAAATCAAAAAGGGAAAAAAACACAATACAATGGAAAGAAAGTATGTGTAAAATTGTAAAAAAATGACCACTAAAAACCCACTAGCCCCTAAAGGGAACTAAATTACTTTCGTCTACTTATAAATTAATTATAAATGACGGTTGTAATCTTTCTTATTCCCTTTTGGGGCAGGGAGGGGGTAAATCTACTACTTTATGAAAACGAAAATCACACGTCTATACTTTCCGTTTGATAATTATTCCAAATTGCTAATAATCATTGCTCTAGTAGGTTTTGAATTTGCCTCAGCTGCTTCAATTGTCTTAAAAAGTCCCGACAAAACCATCCAATTATCAATTGCGGTTGATAATAAGCAGCTATCTTACATCGTTGCGAAAAACAATATCGAAATCATTGCTCCATCAACAATTGGTATTATGGTGGATAGCATCGCTTTGGGAAGTGATGTTACATTGACCGGAAAAGCTGTTTTTTCAAAAATTAACGAGAAGTACAGCACCGTAGGAAATCATCCTAATGTAGTAAACAAAGCTAATGAAGTGGCCATTCCCTTACAGTCTTCAGGGAAGTTTTTCAAGGTGTTTGTTCGGGTGTACAACGATGGTTTTGGTATTCGGTATGGTCTGCCCGAAGGTTCAAAACGTTTGAATGCAGACCTCACTACCTGGAACTTTGCCAATACATCAGGTAAAGTGGCATGGTCGGACAATAGCGTGAACTACGAAAGCCTTAGTCGGGTGACTACATGGGATAAACTTCCTGAAAGTAAAATCATAATACCACCTTTAACCATCAAAACAAATGGATGCTGGGTATCGGTTTCCGAAGCTGATTGCGAAACATTTTCGGATATGAATCTGCAACGCAATAGAAACGGACTGAAAGTGGTTTTTTCGTATGCAAAAAAAGGATGGGACATCAAACCACTCGATGGCAATGGACCAAAAGTGCTGAACGGAACCTATCGCGGCATGAACGTATCGCCTTGGCGTACTACTGTCATTACGACCAATATGACCGATCTGATTAATTCCGATTTGTTGATGAACCTTTGTCCGGCACCGGCTAAAGGTTCTGACTTTTCGTGGGTGAAAACCGGTCGTTGCCTGTGGCAATGGTGGAGTGTGGGTGCCCCCAAATACGAAGATCAGAAACAGTGGTTCGATGCTGCTGCTAAACTGAAATGGGAATATTACCTCATCGACGATGGCTGGCGCGTGTGGAAACAAGAGGGCAAAGACCAATGGCAACTGTTGGCCGAAGTAATAGCGTATGGAAAAAGCTTGGGCGTGAAATCTATTGTTTGGGTGGACTCAAAAGAGATGCGACATGCCAAAGAACGACGTATTTATCTCGAAAAAATTAAAACATTGGGTGCCGACGGAATTAAAATTGATTTTATTCCCAATGCAACAGCCGAAATAATGCAATGGTACATGGGCAGTATGCAGGATTGTGCCGAACTGAAATTGATGCTTAACTTCCACGGTAGTGTAAAACCAACTGGATTGACACGCACTTATCCCAACGATATTACCCGCGAAGCAGTTCGTGGCAATGAGTGGCACATGACCCGCTACAAACGAGTTCAGCCGTTGTATCATGATGTTAGCATTCCATTTACACGATATCTGGCAGGAGCGGCAGACTATACACCTGTAATGCTCGACCCTGTTGAACTATCTTCTGCCAAATATACTTGGGCGCATCAGTTTGCTCAGGCCGTAGTTTACCTATCGCCCATCACACATTTTGCCGACCAATACAAGTTTTATATCGAAAGTCCGATGTTCGATTTGTTTCAACAAGTGCCTACTGTATGGGACGAAACCCGCGTATTGCCTTGCACCGAAATGGGTGAAGTGGTGGCCTACGCTCGACGAAGTGGCAAAACATGGTGGGTTGGTATAATGAATGGTGCCAACGAGCGTGAAGTAAAAATAAATCTCAATTTCCTGAAAACTAAAACTAATGCGACTTTGGTTTTTGATACCATGAAAGGATTCGCAGAAATTAACCGTATGGAAAAACAGGTGAATAAAGGCGAAACAATCACTTTGAAGTTGTCGTCTGGTGGTGGTTTTGTTGGTAAATTTTAAATTCAACGATTATGAAAAAAATTGCAATATATTTTTTATTGATTATTTTTTCACCGATTTTATTGGTAGCAAAAAATAATATATCAAAAGAAAAAAAGTACGACAACCGTGCCTACTGGGTTTCGGTACTGACTAAAATTTCGGATCCTGTTCTTACCAACCTGGCCGAAGAAAAACTTCGTGTCAACATGCCTATTGAATGTAAAGATCCTAAGCGAAAGGAAGTAGCGCATCTCGAGGCTTTTGGCCGAACACTAGTAGGTATCGCTCCGTGGCTTGAGTTGGGAATTGATGCTACACCTGAAGGAAAATTGCGCAAAAAATACATTCTTCTCACACGCAAGGCTATTGCCAATGCCGTTAATCCAAACTCGCCTGATTTTCTGAATTTCAACAAAAACAGTGCTCAACCATTGGTCGATGCGGCTTTTATGGCCAATGGCTTGCTGCATGGCTTTAATCAACTCTGGCTTCCGCTCGATAGCATTACGAAAGTCAATGTAATTAGGGCTTTACAATCAACAAGAGTGATAAAAGCAGGAGATAATAATTGGCTGTTATTTAGTGCAATGGTTGAAATATTTATGATAAAAGCAGGTGCTCAATACAACGGAAAGACCATTGAATACGCGCTCAAAAAACACGCCGAGTGGTACAAAGGAGATGGAGCGTATGGTGATGGACCCGATTTTCACTGGGATTACTACAATAGTTTTGTGATTCAGCCCATGATACTGACCATCACTAACACGCTAAGAGAGAAATCTCAAGACACAATCATGAACTATAAAACGGTCCTTAAACGCGCACAGCGATTTGCAGCTGTTCAAGAGCGTTTAATATCGCCCGAAGGTACATTTCCTCCAATTGGTCGCTCACTGGTGTATCGCTTTGGAGCATTTCAGAATTTGTCGCAGGTAGCACTTAACAAAAAATTGCCCAATGATGTTTCGCCAGCTCAGGTACGTTCTGCATTGTCGGCCGTAATTCACAGGCTAATGATTTCGCCTGAATTGTTCGATAAAAATGGTTGGATTCGCATTGGATTTTATGGTTCACAGCCCGATTTAGCCGAAGGCTATATCACCACCGGAAGTTTGTATTTATGCACTACTGGACTTGTAGCGCTAGGTTTACCTGCTAACGACCCTTTCTGGACTTCGCCTGCAGAGGACTGGACTAGTGTGAAAATTTGGGAAGGCGTAAATATGTCTGCCGATCATGCATTGAAATGAAATCATCTATTTCTAAAATAAAAATTATCAAATGAAACATCCATGACCAAAATATCCCGATAACTATCGGGACTAGGATACACAGCGAGATGACTGTTAACAAAACTAACCACTCTCTATTCCCCTTCAGGGGATTAGGGGGCTTATTATAACCAAATGAAAAAAATGCTGATAATGCTTTTAGCGAGTGTTCTTCTTATCCATTCAGCCAAAGCCAAACCATTGCAAAAATCTTTGAAAGAAGTCATTAATACAGCACTTGAGTTTTCGACCAAACAAAGTCTACTAATGGCAAAATCATTGGAAAACAAACCTGCTGAGTTGCCCCGAACTACCAATACATTTGGAAACTTAATTACTTGCAAACCAAACAATTGGGTAAGTGGATTTTTTCCAGGCGTGCTGTGGTATCTGTACGAAAACAAGCCCTCTGAAGAGCTTAAAACTCTTGCTGTAAATTACACACATAGAATTGAGAACCAGCAATTTACAACCAGCACTCATGATGTTGGATTTATAATTTTTTGCAGTTTTGGCAATCAATATCGCATCTTAAACGACACCAGCTGTCTACCTGTCATTCTCAATGCATCAATATCATTATCAACCCGTTACAATCCGAGTGTAGGTCTTATACGTTCGTGGAATTCTGTTAAATGGAAATATCCGGTAATAATAGATAACATGATGAATTTGGAAATGCTGATGTGGGCTTCGCAACAGTACAACCAACCTGAATTTGCTCAAATTGCCATTTCGCATGCTAAAAAAACAGCTCTGAACCATTTTCGTCCCGACAACAGTTGCTATCACGTGGTGAACTACAATCCAGAAACCGGAAACGTTGACAGCAAAACAACACATCAAGGCTATGCCAATGAATCAAGTTGGGCGCGCGGACAAGGTTGGGCATTATATGGTTATACTATGATGTATCGTTTCACAAAGGACAGCACATTTTTGAATAAAGCGTGTGCAGTAGCCACATATTTATTAAACCATCCACGCTTGCCAGAAGATAAAATACCTTACTGGGATTTTGATGCGCCAAATATCCCCGACACCTACCGCGATGCTTCAGCTGGTGCAGTTATATGTTCGGCGCTGATAGAGTTAAGTGGCTATGTTGATAAAAATAAATCGCGAAAATATTTAGCTGTCGCCGAAAAACAAATCCGTGCTTTGAGTTCACCTGCTTATAGCAATGCAGCAGACAATAATGGCAACTTTATTCTCAAACACAGTGTGGGAGCCATGCCTCAAAACTCCGAGATTGACGTGCCACTTTCATATGCTGATTATTATTACGTGGAGGCATTAATGAGATTTAGGACAATCATAAACAATTAACGTTATCAACCACTTAAAATGCAATTTAACCATCATGAGAGTAAAAGTTATTCACATTGTATCAATGCTACTATTTACAGTTTTTATTGGCATTAACGCTCAAACCCAAACAAACAGTGGTTCTACCTACCTTATGAACATGGCCAAAGACATGAGCACGGATTTCAACGACATTACAAACATCTTTTTCTTTGCCGACAAGTTGGCTTCGTTCGACCCGCAAACCGGAACCGGAACCATTGAATGGAAGCGAAAATCGCTTTATACACGCCAGGCCTTCAATACCAACACCATTTTGGCGCAGGATTTGAAAATGCTCGATTTTCCTGAGACGGAGTACGACCAGAATCCGAATCTGAAGTTTACCCTCGACTTTGTGTCTCCTTCTGCCGTTCGGGTACGGATGCTCACCTCCCCGGTAGAATTGAAGCAAGCCGAATCGCTGATGTTGGTAAAGACGCCTGCGAAAGATAATTCGTGGAAATATACCCATCTGAAAAACGGACATCGCTATGAAGGTGCAAACGGTGTGTTAGTGATTGAAGAAAACCCGTTCCGCATCCTGTTGCAGGATAAAAAAGGAAAAATGCTCACCTCCACCCGCCGCTGGATTGACAACGACACCACGCAGGTAAAAATCCTGCCGTTCAACTTTATCAAACGTGGAACGGATAATTCGCGCAGCATCAACCCAGTTTTCCTGCTTTCGCCCAACGAAAAGATTATGGGTTGCGGTGAGTCATTCACTGGCTTAAACAAAGCAGGTCAGAAACTCAACCTGTTCGTAACTGACCCGCAAGGCCCTGAAACCGACCAACAATACAAACCAGTTCCGTTTTACATGAGCAGCCGTGGTTATGGAGTGTTTATGCATACATCCGCACCCGTTACCTGCGATTTCGGGGCAACTTACGTGGGAGCTACCAAACTCTTCATGGCCGACGAATCGCTAGATATGTTTTTGTTTTTCGGAACACCTAAAAACATTCTCAACGAATATACCGATCTTACCGGCAAATCTCCCATGCCGCCGCTATGGTCATTTGGTACTTGGATGAGCCGTATCACTTATTTCTCCGAAAAAGAGGGCTACGATGTGGCTGCCAAATTACGCGAAAACAAAATCCCTTCGGATGTTATTCACTTTGATACAGGCTGGTTCGAAACCGACTGGCAATGCGACTACAAATTTGCACCAAGCCGTTTCGACAATCCACAAAAAATGATTGACGACTTGAAGAAGAACGGCTTCCATATTTCACTTTGGCAGTTGACTTATTTCACGCCCAAAAACAAGTATTTCAAGGAAATAATAGAAAAAGGATTGTACGTAAAAAATGCAAATGGCGGTTTGCCATACGAAGATGCCGTGCTCGATTTCTCGAATCCCGAAACCGTAAAATGGTATCAAGATAAACTGGCGGGCTTGCTCAAAATGGGCGTTGGTGCTATCAAGGTTGACTTTGGCGAAGCAGCTCCACTCAACGGTTTTTATGCTTCAGGCAAAGGTGGATTGTACGAGCACAACCTTTATCCGCTTCGCTACAACAAAACCGTTGCAGAAGTGACCAAACAAGTTACAGGCAACTATATCATCTGGGCGCGTAGTGCGTGGGCCGGTTCGCAACGCTATCCGCTGCACTGGGGTGGCGATGCTGCTAATACCGACAATGGCATGACAAGTACACTGCGTGGTGGATTATCCTTCGGACTCAGCGGATTCTCGTTTTGGAGTCACGATATTGGCGGATTTGTGCAAAGCTCACCCGAAGAGTTATACCGCCGCTGGTTGCCATTCGGGTTCCTAACTTCTCACTCTCGTGCACACGGAGCACCGCCAAAAGAACCGTGGTTGTACAATCCGTCGTTCGTCAAAGCCTTCCGCCAGAGTGCCGAAATGAAATACAAACTAATGCCTTATGTATATGCGCAAGCCAAACGCTGCACCGAAACCGGCTTACCAATGGTTCGTGCACTTTGCATAGAATACCCCGACGATGCCGGAGCATGGCTTATCGATGATGAGTACCTCTTCGGACAGGACATTCTGGTAGCACCCATGATGGAAAAAGGCACTTCGCGGAATGTTTACCTCCCCGGCAATGGCATATGGATGGATTACCAAAGCGGAAAAACCTACAATGCAGGTTGGAACCTAATTGAAACCGGGCAAATTCCGGCAGTCATTCTGGTGCGTGATGGAGCGATTATTCCGCATATTGCACTGGCACAATCGACCGACAAAATGGACTGGTCGAAAATAGAGTTGAAAGTATATTCGTCGGGTAATAGAGCCACTGGATGGATTTGTTTGCCTTCGGAGAATATCAGTCGAGAAATTTCATTGTTGAAAGACATGGGCAAGTTTACTCTGAATACTAGTCAGTTAGATTGGAAAACTATTTTTTCTATCAAATAAAAAATCAACTTTAAAATCAATATCCAATGAAAAATCAAACCAGAAAATCAGTTCTTTTAATTCTTTTCGCATTTGTCTTTGTTTTAGAAGCTACTGTTGGACAAAAAGCTGCATCGAAGAATCTATTGCAACTTCAACAAGATTTTCTAGACATGAAACAGGGAATGCTTATTGAGTTTAATTTGCCTACCTATAGCCAGCAGCATTGGATAGACCCAAATACATCGGTAAATGTATTTAATCCGACGAAACTTGACTGTAACCAATGGGCGGATGCTGCAAAATCGGCCAGAATGGGCTATGCAATTCTAACAGCCAAACATCACAATGGATTTTGTATTTGGAACACTAAAACTACCGATTACAATGTAATGAAAAGCCCGTTGAAACGGGATGTGGTAAAGGAATTTTCCGATGCTTTCCGTAAAAAAGGAATCAAGGTGTTTTTATATTATTCCATACTCGACATAAAACACAACATTAGAGCTGGTTGGACAGACAAGGAAAAAGTCTACTTTATTGAGTCTCAACTGACCGAATTACTAACAAATTATGGTGAAATTGGCGGTTTATATCTCGATGGTTGGGATGCGCCGTGGTCGCGCATAAGTTATGATGATATTTCTTTTGAACAGATTTACAAGCATATCAAATCGCTGCAACCCAATTGTCTTGTGATAACAAACAATGGCGGAAAATACTCTGAAAGTGAGTTATTCTACAGTGATATTTTAACTTGCAATAATACATTGTCGCGTATTAATTCTTCGAGAAATTCCATTCCTGCACATATTATTTTGCCATTAAACAGAGATTGGTTTTGGAAACAGGGCTATGACACTTTACCGGTAATGAAAGGACAGGAAATTGCAAATAAAATCGTAACACCTATTAACCAATCGCTTTGTAATGCCACATTGAACATTACGCCTAACCCCGATGGTCTAATTGACCAAAATATGATTACAGAATTAAAAGAACTGGGCAGAATGAACAAAAATGCAGAATCCTCCCCTAAACTAAATATAGTAAAAGAACCAATTATTAGCACCAACCTGGCAAAACATCAAAAAATGAATTCGAGTTGGTCACAAAATTGGTTACATTCAGATTTGGCTAACGATGGAAATTATCAAACTGCATGGAGACCAAATCAAACTTCCAAAACAGCATTTCTGGAAATAAATTTTGATGTGCCTACTACAATTAATTGCATTGGATTTGTAGAAACTGATAATCTTTCTTTTAAAATAAAACCATTACAAAACGCACTTGATAGCTATAAAATAGAGTATTGGGACACTAATGTCTGGAAAAGTATTGAAATAACCAATACTGCGAATAAAGTCCGAATTCATAAGTTCAACTCAATAAGCACTACTAAGGTTCGGATTCTGATAGAATCTTTTAAGCCTGGTTTTGGAATTTCCGAAATACTGATTTATAATCAGCTCAATTAAAAAAAAATGAAATATTAGGGCTGGATATCAGTGAGCGCTAACCTTTCAACCGAATTGATTCTAATACACTAATCAAATACTATACAGATCTCTATTCTAAACAAATAAATTAATGAAAAAACACAGCCTATTGTTTCTTTGCTTTTGCGCTTCTGTATCACAGCTGATGGCTGTTGGGAAAAAAGAATTTCTAAAAAACAAAGTTATTCCTACCGAAAATCAAATCCGCTATCAACAACAGGAACTTGTTGCATTTGTGCATTTTACTACAACTACTTTCTACAACAAAGAATGGGGTAATGGCGATGAAGACCCCAAACGATTCAACCCTTATAATCTGAATGCCGAACAATGGGCGCAAACAGCCAAAAACGCAGGCGTTAAAGAACTGATTCTTACCACCAAACATCACGACGGATTTTGTTTATGGCCAAGCAAATACACCGAACATTCCATCAAAAATAGTCCGTATAAAAACGGTAAAGGCGATATTGTGCGCGAATTTGTGGATGCTTGTCATAAATACGGCATCAAAGTTGGCATGTACCTTTCGCCCTGGGACAGAAACCACAAAGATTACGGGCGCAAAGAATATATCGACTATTTTAAGAATCAACTTACTGAAATCCTGACCAATTATGGAAAAGTGTCGGAAATATGGTTTGATGGTGCCAACGGTGGCGATGGATATTATGGGGGTGCACGCGAAAAACGTATTATCGGCAATGATTATTATCCGTGGGCGGAATTTCACAAAATAGTGAAAACTTTGCAGCCCGACTGCCAGATTTTTTCTGATAACGGCCCTGATATTCGCTGGGTTGGAAATGAGAAAGGATATTGTGGAGAAACATTTTGGTCTACGATTAATAGGAACAAACTTCGAGTTGGTAATTCTGATCCAACTTATTTGAATATAGGTGAAACCACTGGCAGTTCATGGCTGGTTGGTCAATGCGACGTTTCCATTCGGCCGGGTTGGTTTTTCCATTCATCAGAAAACAATCAAGTAAGAACGCCGTCTCAAATTGTAGATTTGTACTATAAATCTGTTGGCCGAAACGGAGTATTGCTGATAAACCTGCCCCCGGACAGCACTGGATTAATTCACAAAACAGATTCAACCAATTTTGTAGAATTCAAAAAAATCATTGACGAAAGCTTCAAAAACAATCTGGCTTTGGGTTCAACCATTAAAACCAGCTCTAAATGGTCGAAAAAATACCGTTCGGCAAACATAAATGACAATATCACTGAAACTTTCTGGGCTGCTTCGGATAAAGACGCACAACCGGAAATAGTCATTGACCTAAAAAAAGAAAAAACCTTCAATCGCATTTCTATCAGTGAACCAATAGCTTACGGACAACGAGTGGCAGAGTTTCAAATTGAAGTGCAGACAAAAGACGGTTGGCAAAAGGTAGCATCAGCCACCACCATTGGCTATAAACGATTATTGCGGATAAATAAAATCAGCGCATCAAAAATAAAAATTAAAGTCAAAAAATCGGCTGGTACGGCTGCAATTTCTGAAGTTGGGCTATTTCTTGCCTCAGAAAAAGAATAGAAAGTTATCAAGAAAGCACCTTATTATTCACAATAAACCTATGTTTAAAACACGTATCATTCTCGTTGGATTACTTCTTCCCTTATATCTTTCGGCCAAAACAGTCTTTGTTTCTACTTCCGGTAACGACAAAAACTCGGGCACAAAGGCAAAACCAGTGGCTTCATTTGCCAAAGCACAGGCATTGGCACGTGAGTTTTCAAAACAAGAAGCAGTAGAAGTATTATTTGCCAATGGCACTTATTATTTACCCCAAACCATTGTGTTTACAGCAGAAGATAACGCTGCAAACAATCCTATAACCTACAAAGCGGCTGAAGAAGAAAAAGCGATAATAAGCGGTGGAAGTTTGCTCAATCTAAAATGGAAACCTGCTCAAAATGGCATTTTTGTAGCATCCATTGCGGGTAATCCTGTTATCGACCAACTTTATATCAATGGCGTGCGTCAACGGATGGCACGTTTCCCCAATGCCGTGGCAGGAAAAAACGTGTTCGACACCTGGGAACTGAGCCACTCAGCAAAAGCCGATTCAGCCAATAATCCGCTGGATGCTAAACGTATTGCCCGATGGAAAAATTCGCAAGGTGGTTACTTACATGCCATGCACTCATTGCTTTGGGGCGACATGCACTGGTTGATAAAAGGTACAAAAGCCGATGGGAAATTGGACATGGAAGGTGGCTGGCAAAATAACCGACCATCAAAAATGCATCCATGTTACAGAATGGTGGAGAATATTTTCGAAGAACTGGATGCGCCAAGCGAATGGTTTTACAACGCTACCGAACATAAACTTTACTTTATGCCCGATGCGCAAACCAACCTGAAAACTGCCAAAGTAGAGATTGTCAGGCTCAAAAACCTGATTGAATTCAACGGTACGAAAGCCAGCCCGGTAAAAAATATCCGTTTGCAGGGCTTTGTGTTCCGCCATGCAGCCCGCACATTTATGGAAAACAAAGAACCGCTACTTCGCTCCGACTGGACCGTTTTCCGTGGTGGTACAGTGTATTTTAATGGTGCCGAAGATTGTAGCGTTCAGGATTGCGAGTTCGACCAAGTGGGTGGCAACACGGTTTTTGTAAATAATTACAACCGCAGAATAGCGGTTACAGGCTGCTATATTCACAACAGTGGCGCCTCTGGTGTTGTTTTTGTGGGCGACCCGGCAACCGTTCGCAGTCCTATTTTCCAATATGGGAATCAGAATTACAAAACCATGGATCGCACACAAGGACCAAAAAGTGATAATTATCCTGAAGATTGTTTGGTGGAAAACTGCCTGATAACTCTTACTGGTCGTGACGAAAAACAAACAGCACCGGTGCATATTTCCATGTCGCACAAAATCCGTGTGAACCACTGCTCCATTTACGATGTGCCACGTGCTGGAATCAACATAAACGAAGGGACTTTTGGCGGACATGTAATCGAAAATTGCGACATTTTCAACACCGTACTCGAAACTGGCGACCACGGAAGTTTCAACTCCTGGGGGCGCGACCGCTACTGGACACCCGATGTGAAACAAACCAGCATGGAAGTAGAAAAAGATACGCTGATGCCATTTTGGGATATGCTGGAGCCAAACATTATCCGCAACAGTCGCTGGCGCTGCGACCATGGCTGGGATATTGACCTCGACGATGGTTCAACCAACTACCTGATTTACAACAACCTATTGCTGAACAGAGGTTTGAAACTCCGTGAAGGATATAACCGAATAGCAACCAACAACATCATAATTAACAGTGGTTTACATCCACATGTTTGGTACAAAAACAGCGGCGACGTGTTCAAAAACAACATCGTTTTCAAAGCCTATCAACCCGCCATTATGAATGCAGCCATTGCAGTGGACGGGAAATGGGGAAAGGAACTGGATTACAATTTCTATGTATCCTCAAAAAGCGAAATGAACAAATTTGCAAAAAACAGTTGCGACTTGAATTCGCTGAACGGCGACCCGCAATTTGTGGATGCTGAACATTGTAATTTTCAGGTAAAAGCAACATCGCCTGCACTTAAACTGGGATTCCAAAACTTACCAATGGATCAGTTTGGAGTTACCAAACCGTCGTTGAAAGCCATTGCCAAAACGCCACAAATTCCGGTTATTGATGTCAATATTAAACCCGAAGCAGTAGCAGTAAAAATCATAACCTACACATGGTTCGGCGTGGCATTAAAAGAACCAAACGGTGACGAAATGTCGGCATTCGGTATGGCTTTCGATGCGGGTGGCGTTTGTATGACCATGGTAGCCGAAAACTCGGAAGCGGCCAAACTTGGTTTCCGCACTGGCGATTTGCTTCAGGGAATAAATGGGGCTAAAATCAAAACAATTAACGATTTGAGCAACTATTTGAACCAAAATTTAGGTATCAAAAAGTATTACTTTATTCTAATTCGGAATCAGGCAAAAATGGATATGATTGTAAAAGCAGTGTTGCCAACAGTTGTGAATTAAAATATACCCAACTAATAGAACAAAAATACATTTTAAAACAAATACATTTTCACTCTCATGAAAACAAAAATCTCGCTATTTCTCTTCTTTCTTACATTCCAAACCGTTTTGTTTGGTCAGGAAAAACCGAAAGCAGTCTACAACGACCAGATAAATCCGGCAGCAGCATCTGCAAAACCGTTAATTGACTTCGATGGGAAAGGATTTATTATCAACGGAAAACATACGTTTCTTACCTCAGGATCCATCCATTATCCGCGTGTTCCATCCCTTTTGTGGGAAGACCGCTTGCTGAGAATGAAACAAGGTGGTTTCGACGCCGTAGAGACTTATAATTTCTGGAATTTCCACGAAACAAGTGAAAACCAGTGGGATTTTTCGGGCGATAAAGATTTCGGGAAATTCCTGGACATTTCACAAAAACTGGGCATGTACTCCATTGTGCGCGTAGGACCGTATGTGTGTGCCGAATGGGATTTGGGCGGTTACCCTATCTGGTTGAAGTTTAAACCTGCATTTAACGTGCGTACCAACGACTCGCTTTATCTAAAATGGAACGACCATTGGTACGATAAAATTCTGCCAATAGTTGCCAAACATCAGATTCACAAAGGCGGAAATGTAGTAATGGTGCAGCTTGAAAACGAACACTCCTTGGGTTGGGGAGTGGTAAATGACATTCCATATTTTTCACATTTAAAGGCACAAGCCGAGAAGCACAAAATTGAAGTTCCTTGGTTTTTCAGCGGACTTCACCACGGCGGACCTCCATCAACAAACAACGCAAACACAGCAACACGCACAAATCCTTGGTTCTCAACCGAATTCTGGTCTGGTTGGTTTGACGCATATCGTACCTTGGCCGAAAAACGCCTGAGAAACATCGATCAGGCAACTTGGGAAATACAGGCACATGCGGGTGGTGGATACAATTTTTACATGCTACATGGCGGAACAAACTTCGAAACGTGGAACGACAACAGCGGTGCAGCAAGTTACGACTATGGCACGGCAATAGGTCAGGCTGGCGATTTGCGACTGATGTATTACCGCATGAAACGCGCCAACATATTTGCAAAAAGTTTCCCAACGATTATTGGAAATGCGGCCAATGAAGCCGACAGCTACAAAGATTTTGCAACTGGAAAGAGCCTGGAAATATTAGGTGCGCCAAAAAGTGCCGACGGAACATTTGTTTTCATTCGCAACTTTTCCAATTCAGAAGCCACCGCAACCTACAAAAATGGCGACACCTTCCGCATGTCCAGTTATGGCATTTATCCTATTCCGGTAAATGTGACTGTTAGCAATAACCTGAAAATAACCTCCTCTACTCTACCCGTTTTTGGCATTGCACGAAACGAAAATACCACCACGCTTATTGTTTACGGACAACCCGGCGACAAAGGTAATTTGGTACTGGGCATGAACGGAAAAACGAGCGTTATTTCAACATCGAAAACCATAAAAACCATCACCAATACATCGGATGCCGTAACACTTCAGGTAAATATTCCATCAACTGGTACCGAAGAATGCCTGCTCAACTGCGGCACGGAATCGGTTCGCATTCTGGCCATCAGTCAGGATTTAACCTTGTACAGCTGGATTTTAGGCGATGCTGGTAAACAGTTTGTGGTTTGCGGTTCGTCGTTTGTGAGAGATATACAGGTGAAAAACAACAAACCGAAAGTCATTATCGAACGACCTTACAGCGAAGCCTCGCCCGAACGGATTGCCGTTTACGGTTCGAAAAATCAAAGCTGGAATTTAAAAGTAAAAGCAGATATGTCGCTTGCCACAAAACCAGCTCCTGCTTTCTCTAAATGGCAAATGGCTACTTCGCCCGAAACATTGGCTGATTTTGACGATAGCAAATGGTTGGCAACAGACACATTGATAGACATGGGTGCCGACGGAAATATCTCGGCTTTTGGCTGGTATCGCACCAACATTAATGCCCCTGCTGCCACAGAAGCCGTTTTAAAATTGAAATACAGCAACAACATTGAAGTATTTGTAAATGGAATACGCGCTTCGGAAACTAAAGGAACTGTAAAACTGAACCTGACAGCTGGCAAAAATACAATTTCTATTATGGCATCGCACAGCGGAAGAAACAAAGAATACTTATACATGGGCGCATTGTGCAACCACAATGACAAAGGTATTTTTGGAAAAGCATTCCTCGAAATGAACGGAGCAACAACAGAACTCAAAGGATGGAAAATGCGTGGAAATGCCTCTGCAACTGTTCCAGATGCAAAAAAATGGACGATAGTTTCAAATTCATTTGGAACACCTGCATTCTACAAAACTACTTTCAAAGCACCACTTCCTAGCAAGGTTGGACCAAACCCTGTTTACCGCGTTTCTTACAAAGGATTAACCCGCGGAACGATGTGGATTAACGGCCATAACCTGGGTCGCTACCCCGAAAAAATCAGACTAAGCACACTCTACATTCCTGAGTGCTGGCTCAATAACAGTGAGAATAGCCTGGTGATTTTTGATGAAACAGGAGCCAATCCGTCACAAATTGAAATGGCTGCCGACAATGTTGAAAGTCGCGAAATAATCGCCGTTTCAGAGCCGGTAATTTCCACAACGCCAATAGTTGTTTCGCAGGAATATCCTCCCCGAAATCTTCCTGCACAAAACGTAGGAAACATAGCTTTTGGAAAACCTGTATCCGCTTCATCGGTTGCAAACAGCACATTGGCCGAAGCTATCACCGATGGTGACCTCAACAGCGATTGGGCTGCCATTAACAACGAGCCAAATGCATGGTTTACTGTCGATTTTCAAAAATCTGAGGCAATTAAAGTGATTGAAATAAACTGGAATATTCCTGCCCGCAACTACAAATACACGGTTGAGGCATCCAACGACAATGTAAACTGGATAAAAATTGGCGACCAAACAACGGCAGTGCCAACATCACCCGACAGCCCTTCGGAATTATCGCGATTAAATCTTCCGGGTGAATCCTATCGTTACTTAAAAGTTACCATCAACGAATCGAAATCGATGAGAGTGGCCGAAATGAAGGTTTTTGTAAAATAAAATTATTCATATAAACAATAAAAATCAAAAAATGAAAAAACTATTGATTATAATGGCGCTGTTCACCTTGGCTCAGCAAACTATTTATTCGCAACAAAAAAGCTTTCAACCCATACCTTCCGATAAACCATCGAAAGGACAGTTGCAACAAATTAAACGCAAGTATGGCATGTTTATCCATTTTGGCATCAATACTTTTCATAACGAAGAGTGGACAGATGGTTCCAAGCCGGTAGAAAGTTACAAACCCGACACAATCAATGCAGAGCAATGGGTGTTGACCGCCAAAAATGCAGGTATGAAATATGTAATTTTAGTATGTAAACATCACGAGGGATTTTGCCTTTGGGACAGTAAATATACTACTTATGATGTAGCTTCAACATCCAACAAAACCAATGTGGTAGAGGCTGTGGCAAAAGCTTGTAAGAAACATAAAATCGGACTTGGCTTGTATTACTCGTTGTGGGACAGAAAAGTAAATGCAGACGTCTGGAACGAAAAACAAGACAAAGCTTACGACGAATACATGATTAAACAATTAGATGAATTGCTGGACATAGCCGGAAAATATGGCAAAGTGGTTGAATTTTGGTTCGATGGCAGCTGGTTGAAACCCAATAAACGCTGGCCGGTGCAAGACATTTATAACACTATCAAGAAAAAACAACCAATGTGTCAAATCGGTATCAACTGGTCAATTGGTTTGCCCGACAACGTTGACAAACAAGGTTTACAACCTAAAGATCAAAAAAATGGTTTCCCAATTCGTTATTTTCCATCCGATTTCCGTTTGGGCGATCCATCTATACCGGGTGAAAATGACCCAAAACACTTTTCGCACAACGAAAAGAGCTATTATATGCCTTGGGAATCGACAGTTTGTATGAGTAACAAATGGTTTTTCCACACCAACGACACCACTTATATGTCAATGGATCAGCTAGTAAATTTGTACAAACGTACTACTTCGCAAGATAATATTTTGATAATTAACTGTCCTCCAAACCGTCAAGGTGTAATGCGCTCAAAAGATGCAGCTTTGCTTGTAGAGCTGCGTAAAAAACTGAATATCAAATAATCATTCACTAATTCAACTTTGCTAAAATAAAACTTGAAAAAATTTAAACATCCCGTCCCCGATAGCTATCGCGGGCGGGATGATTAAATTTTTAAATTATTAAAGTCGAACTTAATAAAAATAATAAATGAAAAGTCGATTCTTTTTCAAATGGCTAATTGTTCTTTTTGGAATGACTTTTTCTTTGTCGGCTCAAAAAACAAAAGGATCTTCGCTCAATTTTACAAAGCTGATTCCTGAGCATCCCGAAAAGAACTTTTTCAAAATGGACAACTACAATGTGTGGTGCAACGGCGCAGTAAAAGGCGACGATGGAAAATATCACATGTTTTTTTCAAGGTGGAAAAAATCAAGAGGTTTTGATGCTTGGTGTACACATTCTGAAGTGGCTCATGCGGTGTCCGACAAATTGTTTGGCCCCTATAAATTTTCGGATGTAACTTTACCAGCCCGTGGTACTAAATTTTGGGACGGTGAAATGACACATAATCCGCACGTTATCAGGCACAAAGGCAAATATTACCTTTATTACACAGCCAACACTGGCAGCGGATATTGGAAAACTACGGGCGACAGCGTACGCCCTACCATGCGCGATGCCGAATGGTGGGTGAACCGCAACAACCAACGCGTAGGAGTGGCAGTAGCCAAAAGTCCGTACGGGCCGTGGAAACGTTTCGACAAACCGCTGTTGGATACCGTTGCGGGTAGAAAAACAATGGGAGTGCCAACGGTTTTTATTCGTCCCGACGGACAATTTTCCATTGCTTATAAATCGGTAATGGGCAACCAAAAAACCACAAAAACGGTAGTAAAACATTTCATCGCATTGTCGAAAAATCCATTGGGACCGTTTAAAGATTACGATAAACCGTTTATTACTTCACCCAAAACCGACTTCCCTATTGACGACCACGTGGAATGGTATCAAGACGGAAAATATTATTGCATTGCCAAAGACCATGGCGATAAAATAACCGAACATGGCATTGCGCTCTTGCTTTTTGAATCTCCCAACGGACTGGACTGGAATTTGTCCAAAAATTCGTTGGTGCACAAGTTTAATATTACTTTTTCGAATGGCGAATCGTTTGATTTCGAACGTTTTGAAATGCCAAAAGTATATCTCGAAAAAGGAAAAGTAGTAGCAATATTTCTGGCTGCCAAAGAAATAGGAAAAGAAAATTCGTTTTCGGTGGTATTGCCGGTGGTTTATAAATGACCATAAAAACCATAGAATTTAACAAAAAAACATTGTTTTTTGAAAACAACCAAATTTCTAATATGAAACGAGTAAAATTATTATTGCTGATTTTTCTGGCATTTTTTGCAAGCATAAATGCTCAAAATCAGCGCGAACGCATATCGCTCAATAACGATTGGCGGTTTGCCAAAGGACATGCTGCCAATCCGGTAAAAGACTTTAATTACGGATTGTCGCTTTCGTTCACCAAAACGGCGTTTCTTCAAGAAGCTACCCTGCTGGATGCCGGACAGGAATCGAAACTGTACACACCACACACCCAACAATACGACGACAGCAAATGGGAAAAAATTGATCTTCCACACGATTGGGCAATACGCCTTGGGTACGGCAAAGAACAGCTTAAAGTAAAGGGATACAGAACAATATCAGGTCGATCGCCCGAGAATAGTGTTGGTTGGTACCGCAAAATATTCAGATTAAAAACCGTAAAAGGAAGCCGCTACTTTTTGGATTTTGAAGGCGTATTCCGCGATGCACAAATATGGATAAATGGCGCTTACTTAGGTTCGAACGAAAGCGGGTACGTTCCGTTTTCATTTGATGTGACCGAAGTGCTGAACTATGGCGATGCGGCCGAAAACGTAATTACTGTTCGTGCCGATGCCACACAATCTGAGCTTTGGTCGTACGAAGGTGCCGGAATATACCGTAATGTATGGCTCACACGCACATCGCCCGTTTTTATACCTCAATACGGAACTTATGTAACCTGCAAAATTGCCGAGCAGGGAGGCGACGCAGCAGTAACAGCTCAGGTGGAAGTTTCTAACCAAACAGACAAAGATGTTGCGGTAACCGTTCATCAAAAAATATACGATAACCTGGGTACACTTGTGGCCTCTGCAAGCGAAAAACTGAACGTAACGCAAATAGAAACAAGTAAAATTGCGACAAGCATGACGGTTAAAAATGCAAAAATGTGGTCGCTGGAGTCGCCTGTGCGCTATCGTTTATTCACCGAAATAGAAGTAGCTGGAAAAGTAGTGGATGCCTACAGCACCCGATTTGGCATACGCACCATCCGCTTTGTTGCCAACGAAGGTTTCTTTTTGAACGGGAAACGAATTCAAATTCAAGGCGCTTGCATGCATCAGGATCATGCTTGTGTGGGCACCGCTGTTCCCGAACGGTTGAATTATTGGCGAATCGAAAAACTGAAAGAATTTGGCGTAAATGCCTACAGGGCATCTCACAATCCACCAAGCACCTCGGTGCTAGAAGCTTGCGATAGTTTGGGCATGTTGGTAATGGACGAAATTAGGCTAATGAGTAGCAGCAGTGCCGGATTATCGCAGCTTGAAACCGTGGTAAGACGTGACCGCAACCATCCGTCCATTGTTATTTGGAGTATGGGCAATGAAGAGAATGCAATACAAGGCTCCGAAAAAGGGCGCATGATGGCAGAGCGGATGCGCAATGTGTTGCGCAAAATTGACGATACGCGCCCCGTAACGGTGGCTATGAACGGTGCATGGGGTAAGGGATTTTCGCTCGCTGTGGATGTTCAGGGTTCTAATTATTTCAAAATTGGAAATATTGATAAGGTACACAAAGACTTGCCCAACTTACCCATTTTATTGTCGGAAGAAGGCAGTACCGTAACCACACGTGGAATTTACGAAACAAATGCCGCCAAAGGTTTTCATCAGGCTTACGACCGCGATGTACCGAGCTGGGGTGCAACCGCGCAAAAATGGATGCGCTATGTGGACGATCGAAAATTTATTGCCGGCGCATTTATCTGGACAGGGTTCGATTATGGTGGCGAATCGGTGCAACATTATTGGCCGGGCGTGGTGTCGCATTTTGGATTAATGGATTATTGCGGATTCCCGAAAGATGCCTATTGGTACTATAAAGCTCAGTGGACGAGCGAGCCTATTTTGCATATTCTTCCGCATTGGAACAAAGAAGGATTGCCAAAAAACGATTCTATCGACGTTCATCTTTACACCAATATGGACGAAGTTGAACTGTTTTTGAATGGTAAAAGCTTAGGTAAAAGAACTGTTGGAAAATTTGATGTACCTGCATTTCGTGTGCGGTATGCTGCCGGAAAATTATTGGCAAAAGGAAAGAAAAACAATGTAAAATATAGCACTTTAGTTGAAACAACCGATATGCCTTCGGAGCTACAAATTATTCCCGAAACCGGAACGCAAATCAAAAACGATGGTCAGGATATTTCCATTCTTACCATCAAAGTTTTGGACAAAAAGGCTCGACTTGTACCCACAGCATCTAATAGATTAAACTTTTCTATTGAGAATGGAACAATTTTAGGCGTTGGCAATGGTCATCCTTCGAGTCAGGAACCCGATAATTTTGCCGCCGGCGAAGCTGTTTACCGAAACGCTTTTGGAGGCTTGGCGCAGGTAATTGTAAAAAGCAACGGTTCTGGAAAACCAATAACCATAACCGTAACATCCGATGGATTGAAGAATGCCTCAGAACAAATAATTGTAAAATAATTAACTACAAATATACTATGTCACACAAAATCAAATTATTAAAACTAGCATTACTCCTTTTTGTATTCCAAACTACAATTTCCGCACAGGATTTGGATGTTGCCAAATGGATACAACCGGTACCCGAAAGTGCCAAATTCAGTTTGCCCGACTACATGGTGTGGTGCGGCAGTATGGTGAAAGGCGACAACAACAAGTATTATCTTTTCTACAGTCGCTGGCCACGCAGCAGCGGACATTATGCCTGGGTAACGGAGAGCGAAGTTGCTGTGGCAGTGTCGGATAACCCAACCGGACCGTACAAACACGTAAAAGTGGTATTGCCCAAACGCGACAAGAAATTCTGGGATGCAGATGTAACGCATAATCCCACCATTTATAAATTCGGCAAAAAATACTACCTCTATTACATGGGTACAAAAGGGACTGAAACTTTTAAAACACCTGTATCTATGAGCACGCCGGGCTGGTGGGAATATCGTAACAATCAGCGGATTGGTGTTGCCGTGGCATCGTCGCCACTTGGCCCGTGGAAAAGGTCGGAAAAGCCACTTATTGACACCACCACCAACGGGTTCGACCATTTGGTGACCAACAACCCGGCTGTAACCCAACGCCCCGACGGAAAAATACTCATGATTTACAAAGGAGTTAGCAGTGGAAAGATGCCATTTGGCGGAAAAGTGATGCACGGTGCAGCCCTTGCCGATAAACCCGAAGGTCCATTTGTAAAACTTCCCAACCGTGTATTTGTAAAAGTTGGCGAACAGTTTGCCGCCGAAGATCCGTATATATGGTATCAAAACGGAAAGTACTGGGCAATTGTGAAAGACATGAGCGGCGCTTTTACCAATGCGGGCACTAGTCTGGCTTTGTTCGAATCGGCAGATGGTCTGGACTGGAAGCCTGCCAAAAATGTACTTATATGTACCACACAAATACCCTGGATTACAGGCACTAAAAAAGTGACTAAGCTTGAACGCCCTCAACTTTGGATAGACAAAGGAATTCCGAAAGTGCTGTTCTGTGCTGTGTACGATGGCCAAGATAATTATAATGTGGCTATACCACTCAAAGTAAAATAAAATTTACCTGTAAAATTTAATCGATTCCCGATGAAAAACACATTCTTACTGGTCGTTTTTTTAATTATAAGCATTCCCATTTTTGCCAAAAGCAGTGATTCAGGCATTCCCGATAAATTTAATGTAATTTGGACTTCTCCCAGCAACGATTCTTTTGGTTCCATGCCCCTTGGCAATGGCGATGTGGGGCTCAATGTGTGGGTTGAAAAAAATGGCGATTTAGTGTTTTATATCAGCAAGGTAAATGCCTTTGATGCAGCCCACTTATTGCCAAAATTAGGGCGAATTAGACTCAAAATGCAACCCGCCCTTTCGGTGTCCGATTTCAAACAGACCCTAAACTTGCCCGATGCTTCTATTCTGGTGCAAGCCGGCGATGTGCAGTTCAAAGTGTGGGTAGATGCCAATAAACCGGTTATTTGCCTTGAAGGAAAAAGCAAAACGCCACGTATCGCCACTATCTCGTTGGAAACATTACGACCGTTGACAAATATTACGGATAGCGTGCAGAAAAGCGGAACAGCCGGTGTTCTTTTTAATGATAAATCCAACCGCCTGGCGTGGTGCTACCGCAATCAGACTTCCGCATTGAGCGATAGGTTGATAAAGCAAAATACGCCGGAATTGATAGCAAAAACCAAAGACCCAATTCTACATCGTACTTCGGGGTGCTTGCTTGAAGCTAAAAACTTTTTTCGGTTGAACGACAATTCATTGGTGTCCAAAACAAAATCAACCCAGTTTAATTGCAACATTACAGTTCTTTCGTCGCAACCCGAAACTTTGCAAACATGGTTAGCCGATGTATCAAAACCGGCAAAACCCAACTGGAAGGCACATTGCACTTACTGGACTTCATTCTGGGACAGAACTTATATCAATATTACCAATGCCGGAAGCGGTACATTTAATCTCGACCAATGCCGTTATACTCAATTTCCACAAGGTTCGCTGGCTTACGAAGGGCATAAAACCATTGATGCACAGCAGAATATTAATCAAATAAATCAAAGATACGCTTTAGAGCGCTTTTTAGAAGCTGCTGCAAACCGTGGCGAAGTGCCGGCACCTTACAACGGGTCTATCTTTACTATGGACATGCCGGCTGGAGTATTAGGATTTGACAGACCAAAAACAAAACCTGTTTCACCCGACGGTCGTGACTGGGCAATGCTATCGTTTATGTGGCAAAACACCCGTCATCCGCTGTGGTCGATGGCTGCACGCGGTGATTACGACGCTATTAAACCAAGCATGGAGTTTGTACGCAATGGATTGGAAATATGCAAAGACCGTTGTCTGAAAACATTTGGACACGACGGCGCATTTATTATGGAAGCCAGCTGGTGGTACAATGTTGGTGTTTGGGACTGGACAGCTGTACCGGCACATTTAAAATATCATTTATTGGCAACGGTAGAAACGGTAGCCATTATGTGTGAATACTACGAACATACCAAAGACGCTAAATTTCTGAACGAAATATTGTTACCTTGTGCCGATGAGTTTCTGAAATTTTATGAACTCCATTATCCCAAACGCAATGAAAAAGGAATCATGCAAATGGAAAACGTTGGCTGTGCAGAAACCTATCAGGGTGTTACCAATCCTGCCACCGAAATGGGTTGTATAAAATATGCCCTGACTAAACTGCTTTCGTTCAATATTGACAATCAACGTCGTACCCGTTGGATAGCTCTGCAAAAAACCATGCCCGAAGTACCGTTACGCTCCATTTGTGGACTGGATTTGCTGGCTGTGGGCGAAAAATACAATCCGGGACGTACCAACTGCGAAAGTCCTGAATTATATTCCATTTATCCTTTCCGTCAGGTATGGTTAGGCGAACCGAAACTTTTGTCAAATGCGCGCCAGTCGTTTCATGTTCGCACCATCAGCCTTGATGGAACTATTGACGACCAGGGAACAGAAACCGGTGGTTGGCAGTCGTCTCCGGTACAGGCTGCCTATTTGGGCTTATCAAGAGAAGCAGCTCGGTTAGCAAGCAGCAACTTCAACGACCAATTCATCCATTGGAATGATAATATTCCACTCGGAACTCCCTACCCAAATCGTCCTCGCGCTCGTTTTCCGGCTTTCTGGGAATGTAAAATGGACGGCACACCCGACAATGACCACGGTGCAAATTCAGTAAACACGGTACAAAGTATGCTTTTGCAAAGCGATGGAAAAAAGATTTTTTTGTTACCTGCCTGGCCCGAAAACTGGGATGTAAACTTTAAACTTTGCGCTGCCAATAATACCACCATCGAATGTGAATACCGCAACGGTAAAGTGCAGTCGCTCAAAGTAAATCCCGAATGGCGCCGTGCCGACATTGTGAATATGGCTACCGAAAAGCAACGGATACGCACTCTGGTGGAAGTGGCTTTAGCTGATTACAATTATCTGTTCGATTTACCACCTATGCTGGATGCAAAACCTATTGCCGGAAAAGCAACCGGTTCATGGATAAATAAATATGGCTATACGCTCGATGGTTGCAAAGCCGGACCTTGGAAAAATAGTGTATTTAAAGGTAACACCGTGTATGTGCATACGCTCGACTGGCCACACGAGGGAGTAAAACTGTCAGCCATTCCCCGCCAATTAGTTAGTTGGAAATCTGTTTCCGGAAATATTAAAGTCACAAAAACCGCAGATGGCTGGTTGCTCACCGGAACGCCCGACACGCTGAACACCATTGTAAAACTGGAATTCGACCGTTCGGTAGAGGAAATTGCTATGGCGTTACCATCTAAAGGTTCGTTTACATTGGGACTAGCTAAAAATACATGGAAAGGTGCGCAGGGAAAAACCAATATGGAAGTGAAATTTGACTCACCAAAACAAATCAATCGTTTTGAGTTTAGCATTGACAATCCCGGATATTTGCGTGGAAACGGAATTCCATTTGACTTACAGGTACAAGTAGCCGATGGCAGTTGGAAAACGATCCATCAGGGAAAAGTTTTTGGTATCATTTGCAGCAAACAAATTGAGAATGTGGAAGCAACAGCCGTTCGGTTGGTGATTGATGCCAACGAAATTAAACAATTTGATGTATTTTAAACACTTACAGCAATAACCAAATAAAAATCTAAAATGAAAAAGCATTTCAAAAGCATATTAATTACACTTTGTTTGATTTTAACATCCCAAGTAAAAGCATTAACTACCATTCGCGAAACAGTTAAAACGGTGGATAGTATTGAGATTGAAATAGTCCTAAATATTCCCGATGGCAAAGGAACTTTTCCGGTCTTGTTTTACGTTCATGGTGGCGGATGGGATCATGGCACTGCACTAAAAACTCCAGGTGGTCCTCCACTTGTATCAGCCAGTACAATGTGTGATAACCTGGGCGTAGTTTTTGTTGGAGTTGATTACCGTTGCAAAAATCAAAACGGCGATTTCGACAAAGCTCTACAAGATGTAATGGATGTGTATAACTATGCGCATAAAAATGCAAAAAGATTTAAGTGTGATTTTAAAAAAATAGGATTTGCCGGAGGTTCAGCCGGCACACCACTTTCGGCTGTGGCTGCACAAAAAATTAGCACATGTAAGCTCTACATTGGTATTTATGGAAAATATGATTTTATGAATAAAAATCTTGGGGGATATTGGCCTAGTCAGCAAACCCTTGAAAAATACAAAATTGTGACTCCCGAGGAACAAAAACGCGCCTCGGCAATTACGCAAATCCGTAAAAACCCACCCGCTACTTTATTAATTCACGGAGATGCAGATCCCACTATCGGCTACAAACAAAGCGTTGAATTTGCCGCAGCCCTAGAGCAACACAACGGCTATGCTAAAGTACTCATCCTGCCAGGTATTGCTCATGGATTTTATAAAGAAGGCAGTAGTGAAGCATATATTAGTGCTACTAAAGAAATCATGGAACATTTAATTCAATTTTTCAAGATAAAAAATCCAAACAGACAGGGAGTTATTGATGCGTTAGATTCTGTGGTGAATGAAGTAAAAAAAAACAGTAAAGAAAAACAAAAGTGATTTCTATCAACAGATTTCTAATAACAGTAATATGAAAACTCATCCCTCAATATCTTGGGTTAAAACATTAGTTATAATCAGTTTCTGGTTTATTTCTAACCATTGTTTTGCGCAACAAAAACCGCCGTTTCAGAAAGGCGACAGAGTGTGCTTTGTGGGCAACAGCATTACCCACAACGGTGAGTTCCATCATAATATCCTACTATATCAGATTACACATTTTCCGTCAGAAACCATTAACGTGTATAATTGTGGTGTGGCAGGTGATGACCTAAACAAGGTTTTATCACGATTGAACGATGACATTTTTGTTCATCGCCCCAATAAGGTGGTGATAATGATAGGAATGAACGATGTATTGCGTAGTTTGTATGGCAATAAAAAAAACACTAATGCTGATACTTTGGCACGCCGCGAAAATGCATTAGCAAAATACAAAACAAAACTGGATAGTTTGGTGCGAATTTTTCTGTCCAAAAACATTCAGGTAATTCTTCAAAAACCATCAATATATGACCAAACGGCTGACCTCAAACAATACAACAACCTTGGCGTAAATGATGCATTAAAAATTTGTGCCGATTATGCACAAACATTGGCAGACAAATACAAGCTGCAAACAGTTGATTATTGGTCTATTATGACTGAGAAAAACCGGCAGTTGCAACAAAAAAATGCATCCGCCACCATTGTTGGTCCCGACCGTGTACATCCAGGTGCTGTGGGGCATTTTGTGATGGCATACCAGTTTATCAAAATGTTAAGTGGACAAAAGCCACAATACGTATCACGAATTTGTATTGGCAAAAGTAAAAAATACAGTAACCGAAAAAGTGAAAACTGTAGCATTCAGAGCTTTTTGAAAAATAAAAACACAATAATTTTCAATGTACAAGAATACGCCTTGCCATTCCCCATTGTCGAAAAACAATTGCCAGCACTTGAAATAATTCCATTTACAAAAGAATATAATTCAGAATTATTGTTGGTTAACGGACTAACAAAAATGAATTACAAACTGCTTATTGATTCGGCATATATCGGAAATTTCACGGCTTCTCAATTAAAATCCGGCTTAAATTTAGCTACATTTCAAAATACTCCACATTATCAACAATCACTAAGAGTGAAAGAATTATTAACCGATGTTTGGAAAATTGAAGAAGGTTTGCGAGCTATAAAGATGCTAGAATATTGGGGCGTAGCAAAACTACCCTATTTGGAAAATATCGATACGGTAAGAGTAAAACTGGAAAAAATGCGTTCAAAATCATCTTCATCAAATTGGTTTATAAAACAATACCAACTTTATGTGGACTGTAAACCGATGGAAGAAAAACTAAAACTAAAATCAGATTCATTAATAGCTGAAGCATTTTTAGCAGCAAAACCCAAGGTACATAACTATAAAATTGAATCCATCAAATAACAGAAAAAATAGACATGAAAAAACAGTTACTAGTATTTTTTATATTCCTTGTAAATGTTGTATTTGGACAAATACCTACAGAGATAGAAAACGTAAGTGTGTTTGGTATCAACAAATTACCCGCGCGCACAACGGCTTGGCCGTCGTCAAGTGTAGAGAAAGCGATAAAATCGGATTATGACCACAACGAATGGCTTAGCTCACTCAATGGTACATGGGATTTTTATTGGTCGCCAGACCCACAAAAAAGACCGATTGAATTTTACAAGCCTAATTTCGATATTTCGGCATGGAAAAAAATCACTGTTCCTTCCACCATGGAACGACAGGGGTATGGAACAGCCATTTACACAAATTCCAATTATCCTTTTGCCGTTAATCCACCTTACGTAATGGGCATGCCAGACAAAAATTTCACCACTTTCAAAGAGCGCAACCCGGTGGGATCTTACCGCAAAACATTCAGTGTGCCCCAAAGCTGGACCAACCGACAAATCATCATTCATTTTGCAGGCGTGAGTTCGGCCATGTATGTTTGGGTAAACGGACAAAAAGTGGGATTTTCGGAAGATTCGCGCATTCCTTCCGACTTTGACATTACGCCCTACCTCAACTTTAAAGGCGAAAATACGTTGGCCGTGGAGGTTTACAAATACTCCGATGGCTCCTATCTTGAAGATCAGGATTATTGGCGCTTGAGTGGCATTTTCAGGGATGTGTTTTTAAGATCGGTACCCAAAATCACGCTGTGGGACGTTTACGCTAAGCCTGACGTAGATTTGCAAAATAACCAGGGAAAAGTAGCATTGTTTATTAGTCCGGCAAATTTCTCAAACAAAACAGCCAAAAACCTTTCATTTACGGTAAGTGTAAAATCGCCTACCGGAGAAATTGTACTTCCAAAAAATGAAATAAAACTAGCTTCGGCAACGCAAGGTTTTACGTCAGAAATTGCATTAAAACCTTTCGATTTGGGCAAAGTACAACTGTGGTTCGAAGAAAACCCGGTGCAATACACAGTGTTAGTAGAGTTGAAACAAAAAGGAAAAGTGATAGAGGCCTACAATTTACCAATTGCCTTTCGTAAAACAGAAGTGAGCGGAAATGTATTGTTATTCAATGGAAAACCGCTAAAAATAAGGGGTGTAAACAGGCATGAATTCTCGCCCGACCAAGGTTGGTACATCACTCCTGCCGAAATGGAAAAAGACATTGTGATGATGAAACAAGCAAACATCAATTTTGTACGCAATGCCCACTATCCCAATGACCCGCGCTGGTACCAACTGTGCGACAAATACGGTATGATGGTGATGGACGAAGCCAATGTGGAATCGCACGGATTGAGTTATCACAAACGAATACTGCCGGGCGACAAACCCGATTGGACCATTGTGTGCGTTGAAAGAATGAAACGAATGGTGATACGCGATAGGCAATTTCCGTGTGTAACCATGTGGTCGTTAGGCAATGAGGCTGGCTATGGAGATGCATTTATGGCAATGAATAAAATAGCCAAAGCCACCGACCCCGAAAAAAGATTGATCCAATATGCCGACATGAACCTTGCTGCCGATATGGACAGCCAGACCTACCCGTCGCTGTATTGGTTATTGGAACATGTACAGAACAAAGCCAAACGCAAAGGCGAAAGAGGCGAAACTTCCAATGAAGCGCAACACGGTAAATATCCAAGCGGTAAACCATTTGTAATGAACGAGTATGCTCATGCCATGGGGAATAGTTTGGGCAATTTTCAGGATTACTGGGATGTAATTTATAAGTATCCACAACTGGCTGGTGGTTTTGTGTGGGATTGGGTGAACCAGTCGATGTATAAAGATCTTCCCAACGGTAAGAAAGGGCATCTGTACGGTGGCGATTTTGGTGACAGACCTAACGATGGTAATTTTATGATTAACGGAATCATTGCCTCAGACCGAACGATAAATCCACATTTTGAGGAATTACGCAAAGTGTACCAACCTGTTTACATTCGCCTCATTAACAAAGACGACATTAAAATAGAAATAGAAAACTACCAACTGAACGGCAACCTAAAAAATTACACATTCAGCTACGAAGTAATAGAAAATGGAGAAGTTACAGCAACAGACACATTGCCAGCAATCGATTTATTACCTTTGGAGAAAAAGCAATACAGCTTCATAAACCAACTTCATTTTGATAAAAACAAAGAAGTGTTTGTCACCTTCAGATTTGGACTGAGCGAAAATTCACTATGGGCAAATAAAGGCTATGTTGTTGCATGGGAGCAATTTAAACTAACGAATGCCCGAAACATAGAACTGCCATTAAACAAAACGGCAAGCGTGAAACCTGCGATAAAAGCGGATACAGCATATTTGCAATCAACTACAAAAAATACGTCGGTAAAACTCAACAAAAAAACTGGTTTGCTTGCCGAATACATTGTTGAAGGTGATACGCTGATAGCCAACGGAATGCGGTTCAATTTTTGGCGTGCACTTACCGATAACGACCGTGGTTGGGGTGCCTCCAACAAGTTGAAAGTTTGGAAAACAGAACCCGACAATTTCACGTTGAAAAGCTTCGAATACAAAATTGGAACAGATAACCAACTAAACGTAAACACGTTGATATTATTTAATGGCACTCAAACAACAGCTGCAATCCATTACATAATCAACGGTAACGGTGCTATAAAAATGGAAGTAGAATTTAATATCCCCGACAAATCGCCAGCTGCTCCTCGTTTAGGTTTTCAAATGGAGCTAAGCAATGCCTACAACCATATAAAATGGTATGGACGCGGCCCACACGAAAACTACCAAGACCGTAAAACTTCGGCACCTATAGGTATATACAACAGCACTGTAAACGAATGGATTACACCTTATGTTCGTCCGCAGGAAAATGCCAACAGAGGCGAACTCAGATGGCTTAACCTTCACAACGGCATGGGCAAAGGCATACAGTTTACCTCTGATAGCACAAGCACATTTTCGGCAAGTGCATGGCCTTACACGCAAGCTACGCTCGAAAATACGAAGCATAACTATGAGCTTAAAAATCACAATCGTACCACATTGAACATTGATTGCATACAGATGGGCGTAGGTGGCGATAACTCATGGGGAATGCCCGTGCACAACGAATACATGATTTATCCGGGCAAATATAAGTTTGGATTTTATATGTTCGGTAATAAAACGATTAAGTAAAAAGCCCTAAAAAAGCAATAACTCCAAATAGTCATGAACAAATTAACCTTTTCAATTGTTCTCTTTTTCATTACTCTGACAAGTCTTTTTGCCCAATCCCCTGCCCCAACCGGCTTGCTATGCCAACTCATGTCACATCCGGAGCTATCGGTCATAACTGAAAAAAATCCGGAATTTGGTTGGATTGTAAACTCAGATAAGCCGGGCGATTCACAAAAAGCGTATCAAATTCTGGTAGCTTCGTCCGCTGAATTATTGCAAAATAACATGGGCGACATGTGGAATTCGGGTAAAGTAAAAACCGCACAATCCATCAATGTGGGATATGCAGGAAAAGCCCTTTCAGCCAATAAAATCTATTATTGGAAAGTAAAAACCTACAACAAAAAAAGTGGGGAGAATACCTGGAGCTTACCTCAACAATTCAATACCGGCGAATTTGACAGAACAACAAAATGGCCGGGCGAAAGCAGGTGGCTTCTGATTGACAACGGAAACGGGCAAAAAAGCTGGGCGTTGGAAAACCGACATCCAGTGGTTTATCATCTGGTAAAACCTGTAAGAAAAACCATTCGGGACAACGGTGCTCAGTTCTTCGATTTCGGACGTTCGGCTTTTGCCACCGTGGAAATTAACCTAACGTGGACACCAAAAGATACTGCTCAAAAAGAACTCACCTTAAAAATAAATATCGGAGAAAAAGGTGTGGGCGATTCCATAGACCAAAAACCGGGCGGAGGGGTAATTTTTAGAACCTTTCCAATGACTATTAAATCAGGAACAGCCAATTATACTTTGCAAATTCCACGTTTTGTACCCAAATTCCCTCATAGCCAACCCATGCCTCCACAAATGCCGGAGATTATTCCGTTTCGCTTTTGCGAAGTGCTGAGTGGCACCGAAAAAGTGACGGTAAATGACATTACACACAAGGCTTTGTATATTCTGGACAATGAAAAAGCGTCCGGATTTAAAAGCTCAAACAGCGATTTGAATGCCATTTATGAGCTTTGCAAATACTCCACAGTCGCAAATACCTTCAATGGCGACTATGCCAACAGCGAACGCGAACGCATGATGTACGAAGCCGATTGCTATATTCAGCAAATGGGACATTATGCTGTCGACCGCGAATTTGCCATTGCACGCTACAGTCTCGAAAACCTGTTGTATCATGCCACATGGCCTAGCGAGTGGATTTCGCACAGTGTGTTTATGGCTTGGGCCGATTATTTATATACAGGAAATACAGATGTTATTACACGGTATTACGACGATATCAAGGCCAAAACAATGACTGCATTGCAAAGCGAAAAGAGTTTGATTAGCACACAAACTGGTAAACAAACCAAAGAATTTTTGAAATCCATTCACTACAATGGAGCTACCTTGAGGGACATTGTCGATTGGCCAAACGCTTCCTATATGAGTACCGTTGCCGGTGGCGAATCGGACGGCTACGATTTCAGGGATTACAACACGGTTGTCAATGCATTCTATTATCAGTCAATGGTTTATATGGCTAAAATGTCAGACGCAATTGGCAAAAAAAACGATGCTCGTCTGTTTTCTGCAAAAGTCGACTCTGTAAAATCAGCATTCAATAAAAACTTCTTCAACTCTGAAACCGGAATATATGTAGATGGTATCGGATCTAAACACAGTTCGCTGCATGCCAACATGTATCCTTTGTGTTTCGGATTGGTACCTACCGAAAACCAAAAATCGGTAATCAACTTTATTAAATCAAAACGCATGGCCTGCGGTGTGTATAGCAGCAATTATTTACTGGAAGCCATGTTCGACTACAACCAAACTGATTATGCCATGAGTTTGCTTACCGACGACAGCGACCGCAGTTGGCTGAATATGATTCGCGTTGGCGCTACCATGACCACCGAAGCCTGGGACAATAAATACAAATTGAATAATGGCTGGAGCCACGCCTGGAGTGCCTCTCCGGCGCATATCATTCCCCGAAAAATTATGGGAATCGAACCAGCTGAGCCCGGCTTTGGCAAAATAAACATACGTCCACGCCCCGGAAACCTCACCGAAGCTAAGGCAAAAGTTTCCACCATTCGCGGAGATATCGATGTAGGTTTCAAACAGGAAATTGGAAAATCGTTTGAACTAAATATAACAATTCCGGCAAATACAACTGCCAATGTATATATGCCCACAAGTTCAAAAAAATACACTTTAATAATTGATGGTAAAAAGTCAAATGGGCAATACGCCAACGAATACACCTTAGTCAAAAACGCATCTTCAGGTTCACATAAATTATCAATTAGTTATGAATAAAGACTTCTTAAAAACCGTACAGATAAAAAATAAACTAATTGTTGTATTCCTCTTTTGTATTACAACAATTTCTGCTGAGTTTAGTCCGCAAGCAAAATGGATTATTCCTGCAACAAACAACAGTGTTCAGAATCAGTGGCTCATTTTCCGAAAAAGCTACAGCATTGCTGAGCCATTGACCGAAAAATTAGTTGCCAAAATTTCTGCCGATTCAAAATACTGGCTCTACATCAATGGTGAGTTGGTGGTTTTTGAAGGTCAGCTGAAACGTGGTCCAACACCTACCGACACGTATTACGACGAAGTTGATATTACAAAATACGTACACAAAGGCAGTAACACAATTGCCCTTCTACTTTGGTTTTGGGGGCGCGATGGTTATTGTCACAAAAACAGTGGCAAGGCGGGTTTGCTTTTCGATGCATCCAATTCGCAAGTTTCATGGACTTCAGACAAATCATGGAAATGTACGCCGCATACATCCTTTGGCGTAACCGGAAAACCATTTCCTAACTATCGGCTGCCGGAGTTTAACATTCATTACACCGCCAATCCGAAAAACAACGATTGGATGATGCCCGAGTACGATGAAAACAATTTCAACGAAAGTATTGAAGTAGGTGTTGCTGGTTGTGAGCCTTGGAATAAATTATGGAAACGCCCTTTTCCACAATGGAAAAATTCTGGCATTGTAGCTTATACAAATCCACTTGAGATGCCTTTTCTGACAGTTGGAAAACCTTTGAAAATGAAACTGCCAGCGAATTACACCGTAACGCCATACTTCAAAATTGAAGTGTCCGATTCGGGAATGTTGGTGGATATTCGCACCGAAAATTACAAAGGCGGTAGCGAATACAACGTTCGCACCGAATATATTACCTGCAAAGGCATTCAGCAATTTGAAACGCCTGGATATATGAACGGTCATGAAGTTATTTACTCTTTTCCGGCCGGCGTTAAAGTGCTGGAATTGGGTTATCGGCGCACCTCTTTCCCTACTGAGCATATAGGAAGCTTTACCTGTGATGATGAAGTTTTAAACTCTCTTTGGCAAAAGTCCCTGAACACGATGGACGTGAATATGCGCGATGCCATTCAGGACCCCGACCGTGAGCGGTCGCAATGGTGGGGTGATGCAGTGATTATTCTGGGTGAAATCTTCTATACCTGCGACAGCAATGGTGTAAGTGCCATCAAAAAAGCGATGTCGAACCTCGTAGAATGGCAGCGTGCCGACAGCTCAATGTATTCTCCTATCCCTGGCGGTTGGGGCAAAGAACTTCCGCAACAAACCCTTGCCAGTATTGGGAAATATGGTTTTTGGAATTATTACAGGTATTCGGGCGACAGTGCAACGATTCGCTACCTATACCCTCACGTAAAGAAATACCTTGGGTTGTGGAAAACCGACAGTACCGGACTAGTCATCCACCGATTGGGTAAAACGGTCAAACAAACCAACGACCTGTTTTGGGATTGGACAGACTGGGGAAACAATATTGATGTACCACTTTGCGAAAATGCATGGTATTATATGGCGCTTGAGTCGGCTGCAAACATGAGTAAACTGATAGGTAATAAAGATGAAAGCAAGCAATATCAGAAACAAATGCAACGCTTGAGAACGGCTTACAATAAAACCTATTGGACCGGAAAAGCATACCGTTCTCCCGCTTACAAAGGACAAACTGACGATCGGGGGAACGGACTTGCCGTGGTGGCAGGCCTTTCAGACGAAAAGAGATGGCCTTCCATTCGGGCGTTGTTCGACACCACATTTTTGGCCGGACCCTATCTTGAAAAATACATTCTCGAATCGTATTTCGCAATGAACGATGCTCAGGCGGGTATAGAGCGAATGAAGAAGCGTTATGACCAAATGATACAATCTCCCGTTTCTACACTTTGGGAAGGTTGGAAAGTGGGCAGCGGAAGCTACGGTGGTGGCTCCTATAATCACGGCTGGTCGGGCGGGCCTCTCACGCTAATGTCGCAATATATAGCGGGCGTTCAACCTACAAACGATGGTTTTTCGGAGGTACTTATTCAACCACAAATGGGGAATTTAAAACAAGTAGATTGCAAAGTTCCTCATCGTTTGGGACTAATTATTGTCAAACTGATTAGAGTTGAAAATAATCAACTCAAAGCCGAAATCACTTTACCAGTCGGACTTAAAGGTAAGTTTCTTTGGAATGGGAAAAAGGTAAAACTAAAACAAGGAAAACAAGAATTTCAGATGTAAATCTGCAAAAACACAATCGAAATGAATTCAAAACGCTTATTTGCAACAAAAGCACTTATTCTTCTCAGTATTACTATTTTCAGTTTGAATATTTCCGCTGGCACAGTAAAACCCCGGCCCGATTATTCAGCACTTTCCTACACTCCCAACGGAGATGCGATAGAACGAACCAACGGTAAACGCTGGTGCAACCGTCCGCTCTACTGTCAGGAACGCAAAGCAATTGTATTTGCAGGTGAACAACCTTTGCTGTACAGTCCGCTCGGGAAACTCACCTTTGCAGTCTCTGATGGTAAACAGACAAAATTTCTGCATACATTCGAAAAACGGTTGATGTGTTACCGCACCGGACAGGTAGAGTGGCAATTTAGCGACCCGAAATTTGGAAAAACGCTCTTTACGATAAAAACCACCACATTAGCCGAAGCTACGGGCTATGTGGTGCACTTTTCGGCAACAGGAAATACCCATCCGCTTTCGTTGGCCTGGTGCTTTGTAACTCCAACTCTGGAGAAAAAACGTTCGTATAATCTCACTGCCAGTGGAGCCAAATTCTCGTTATTACCTGATTCTGCAATTGTTTTTTCTGATATTCAGGGACATTTCTCTGTACCGGTAGAGCGTTGGGAAACCACTGACAAGAAGAATCTCGACCCAACTCCGCGCGTCAACTCCAACACCACCGGCTGGTACAATGAAATGCCGGAATCGTACGGAACAGCTGATTTTCTGACATTAAAAGGGAACCAATCTTTTGATGGAAAAGTATTGAAATCGCAGGGCCTGGTGGCATACCACACCCTTTCGTCGGGGAAAGCCATTACACTGGCCATGATAACCGACGATAAAGACCAGGTGTTGATAGGGCGTTACAAAAAATTAAATCCTCAACTTATAGCCAATCCCATAGAGGCTTACCAAAAAAGCATTTCTCGAGTAGAGGCTTTAGCCCATCGTGTGATAGTGAACACACCTGATAAATTTCTCAATAGCGGTGTGAGTGCATCAGTAGCTGCGGTTTGTGGTTTATATGTTGACCCCTGCTTTGTGCATGGAGGTTCTGCCTGGCGTTCGCAAATGCCGGGTTGGCGCACTATGAGCGGAAGTAGCGCCTACGGGTGGCATGATCGGATTTATAATGCGCTGAAATACTGGACTTCGCAAATGATTACCACCGACAACGACAAAACAGAAGCAGCGCTATCCATTTCCGGTGCTCAACAGGAGCCGTCCAAATCGCGCATGTTTGGCAAAGGATATATGGATTACCACCAACCAGAGCATTACGAGTTTCAAACACAGTTTTTCGACGAAGCGGTTCGCGAATGGAGAGCTACGGGAGATAAGGAGTTTGAAAAACTGCTGATGCCCAATCTTGAACTGCACCTCGAACGTTGCAAAATCTGCTTCGACCCCGATGATGATGGTTTGTACGAAAGCGTGGTAAACACCTGGGCATCGGACAGCCAGTGGTACAACGGTGGCGGTTCGGTGGAGCAATCGGCATACTGCTATTACGGATTCAAAGCGTTGGCCGAAATGAAAAGAAATGCCGGCGATAAAGTTGCAGCGAAAAAATACGAAGACGAATGTAATAAAATTCAGGAAGCACTCAATAAAACGCTCTGGCTCAAAGATAAAGGACAATATGCTGCGTACATTGAACAAGGCGGACACAAACGGGTGCATTCCGATGCATGGGTTTACAGCGAACACTTGCCCATAGAAGCAGGATTGAGCACACCGCAGCAAGCATGGCAAGCGATGTATTACACCGAATGGGCCATGGAACGTTTCATTCTTCCTTATGGTGGCGAAATGCGACAAACATCCAACTGGGTACCCGGGCAATGGTCTATCCGGGAGCTGTATCATGCCGATAATTTTGCCATGGCGTTGGGACACTTTCTGGCCGGTCAGGGCAACGAAGGTTGGCAACTTCTGAGTGGAACTATGAAAGAAACCATGTACGGCGACCAAACCCCAAAGACAGGGTACAGCAACGAAATAGCCTCGTTCAACCGTCCCAACATCGAATCTCCGGGTGGACTTTCTCACCCTAACTGCGGCATCGACTTCAACGACATCACTACCATGTTTGTACGCTCAGTGGTGGAAGGGCTTTTCGGCTACCGCCCCGATTACCCGAATGCTAAAGTCGTTTTTTCACCTTCGTTTCCGGCAGAATGGAACCATGCATACATTGCTGCGCCCGATTTTTCCATTGCTTTCAAACAAAAAGGCAACAAAGACGAATATCGATTTACACTGACCAAAAAAGCAGGAATAGTGCTTCGGTTACCCATCCGGGCAGATAAAGTGAAAAAGCTGTTGATCAACAATAAAAGTGTTCCGTTTCGTATCGAAGCTCAAACGGGTTACGGTATGTTGGTGGCTGAAGTGGCAGAAACAAACGAAGCAAACGTAAAAATTGAACTTGGTAAGCGACGTACTGATATTGAGCCTATTGAAGTGGAGAAAGAAGCAGATGAAACACTTTCGCTCCAAACAGATAATGGCAACTATCAGAGCGTTGACGACCCACAGCAAGCGCTCGAAAACTTAAAAACCAATGGCATGAACCTGACTGCAACCTGTACCGACAAACCTGGTTTTCACATGATTTTTGCCAAAACAGGCGGCGAAGTTCCTTATTTCCAGGTGATAAAATTAAAAATAAAAAATAGCATTTCAGAAAAAGCAAAAGCTGAAAAGCTTCCGCAACTGGCTTCTGAAAACGGAACATGGACTCCCGTAGATATGACTTCACAATTCAACGGTGACATTCGTACCATTTTCAAACAGAGATACGAGTCGCCACGCCCCAACACCGCTTCGGCACGCATTGGCTACGACGGTTGGTCGGCATGGACATTCAGTTGGTGGAGATTTCCTATGCCTGAAATAAAACTGGATAAAATAGAGAAACTAACTACTGCGGAAGGTCTGCTTAAAACGCCACAAAATGCACTTTTCAAAACTGCAGTAACCGATAAAAATATTGCTTTCACCTCCCTTTGGGACAACTGGCCAAAATCAGTTATTATTCCTGTCGGGAAGCAGGGTGAACAATTGTGGTTGCTCGTTTGTGGCTCCACCAACCCCATGCAGGGACATATCGAAAATGCAGTTCTTCGGTTCGAATATGCAGATGGTGTAGAAGAGACGCTCAACCTTTGTCCACCGTTCAATTTTTGGTCGCTATGTAAATTTGGCACCTTAGATTATGATTATAAAAGAGATACTTTTTCATTGCCTAAGAATCCACCAATGCAAGTACAGCTCGGACAAAACTGCCGCGCCATGGTGTATGGTTGGAAACTGCGATCGAATGTTGTACTCAAATCTGTTAAGCTCGAAAGCCTTTCGCAGGAAGTGGTGATTGGGTTAATGGGTGTTTCTATTTTAAATGTATCTGAAAAAATAAAATAACCCACAGTTCATTTGGCTCAGACTGCCTGTAAAGTAGATTGTTATTTGCTTTTATTATTTTTTATTCTAAAAAGCCTTTAGGCTTGTAATCATTCATTATAAAGTCAGATAGCCATAGCTATATTTGAACAAAATGATTTCCAAAAGAGAAACATAAATATATTAACGACAAATAAATATTTTTCAAATTAAAAAGTGCTCGACAGCTACTTATATCCAAATGTACTACGGGCTAATTTTTCATATAGCTACAGAACAATCAAACAAAATATAGAATAACCTACCCACGTCGTAAGTGGACGTGCATTATTCGTTCCTTTTTCTTTGGAGAATATACATTCGTCGCAAGCGTTAGGAAATTCACCCAAAAAATATTAAAATATAATTGTATCAATAATGCATTTTTCATATGTCATTTTATAAAACAGACACAATGTCTTATTATTTAATACACTTTGTACACTAGAATTGTACATATATTTGCGTTTATTATAGAGATATAATAAAAGTTAATCAATACATTTAAAAACAACTAATTTATGAAGAAAATCATTTTAATTTTTACGTTATGTCTTACTTTTTCTATGCTTTATGCACAGAGCAAAAGTATTTCGGGTAAGGTTTTGGATGAATCCAATGAACCCTTACCAGGTGTCAGTGTTAAAAGCACTACTATTGGTACAATTACAGACATTAATGGTAACTTTAAGTTACAAGTCTCTGCTGACACTAAAACTCTTTCATTAAGTTACATTGGGTATGTTTCACAAACTTTGAATTTAGCTGACAAATCATTTTTTGAAATCAAGCTAGAGCCAAATGCTCATGCTCTGGATGAAATCGTTGCAATTGGTTATGGTTCTGTAAAAAAGAGTGATTTAACGGGAGCTGTAGGATCGATAAGCGGGTCTAACATTTCTAAACGCAAAACCACTCAAGTTTCGCAAGCATTACAAGGTGCAGTTTCAGGCTTAATGGTTACTCGCAATAACAATACACCAGGATCAACAGCTACTATTCGTGTGAGAGGTATCACCACAATTGGTGACAGCAATCCGTTGATTATTTTAGATGGAGTACCTGTTGACGACATCAACAATATCAACCCCAACGATATTGAGAATGTTTCTGTATTGAAAGATGCTGCATCAGCTTCTATTTACGGTTCAAGAGCAGCATCAGGTGTTATACTTGTTACAACCAGAAGAGCCAAAATCGGTGAAGTAAGCATGGATTACAACTACGAATACGGCATTGAGAAAGCTACGAAACTTCCTGATTATGTTGGAGCAAAAAGGTACATGGAAATGGTAAATGAACTTCGTTGGAATGATGCCGGTAATGGAACAAATCAATATCCAACCTATGCAAAAAACACCATAGAAAAATACGACTCTTTAAATACCGCTAATCCTAATTTATATCCAAATACCAATTGGCGAGGTTTAATTTTAAAAAACAGTGCTCCTCGTCAAAGTCATGTCGTGAATATAACAGCAGGAACCAATACTGTTCGTACCAAAATTTCGTTAGCCTATGATAAAACAGATGCTTTGTATGAGTATCGATCATACGAAAGGTTAACAGCCAGAGTCAATAATGATATAAAAATCAATAAAAAACTATCTGCAACCGTAGATCTTAATTTTAAACGAAGTATTTCGAACACTCCGACTATAGATCCAATATACAATATGCAAATTACACCTCCAGTATATGCAGCAGTATGGTCAAATGGATTAATTGCTTCTGGAAAAGATGGTGCAAACGTATATGCTCAACTTCAAAAAGGTGGATTTGTAAAAAACATTTACAATACACTTGCTGGAAAAATCTCTTTAGATTATAGTCCGTTTAAAGATTTTAGGCTAACAGCTGTAATATCTCCGAGCTTAGGAGTTGATAAACTTAAGAATTTTAGAAAAGCAATACCTTACACTAATTATGATAATCCAGATCTTGTAAAAGGATATATTTCTGATTACTCTGCAACATCTTTATCGGAAAATAGAAATGACAATTATAGAGTAACCAGTCAATTATTGGCAAATTATTCCAAATCCTTTAAAGGTCATAATTTTAACCTAATGATGGGTTACGAAACTTTCCATGCATTTAACGAGAACTTGGGTGCGTCGCGAGGAAATTATTTATTAGATAGCTATCCATATTTGAATATTGGACCGCTCGAGTTACGTGATAATACAGGTGATGCGTATGAAAATGCCTACAGCTCATATTTCGGACGCATAATGTATAATTACAATAACAAGTATTATTTCCAAGCAAATATTCGTCGTGACGGTTCATCTCGATTTTACAAGGATTACCGCTGGGCTAATTTTCCTTCATTTTCAACTGGATGGGTAGCAAGCGAGGAGTCATTCTTAAAAGATTTTTCTGCACTTTCGTTTCTAAAACTAAGAGCATCTTGGGGTACACTGGGCAATGAACGGATTGGCAACTATCCTTATCAAGCAGCCTTAAATTTCGAAAATAATTCATTGTTTTATCAGGGAACAACAGTAGTTTCGGCACAATCAGCCGCACAATGGCAGTACGCAATTCAGAACATTTCGTGGGAAACAACTGAATCGCTCGACTTTGGTATAGATGCTAATTTCTTCAAAAATAAATTGAGATTAACTGCCGATTATTACAATAAAACAACAAAAGATATGTTGTTGGCACTCGAAATTCCTAAATATTTAGGATTTGATAATCCAAACCAAAATACAGGGAAAATGAATACAAAAGGTTGGGAAATTGAGTTGGGTTGGAATGATAAATTTGGCGATTTTGATTATTCAGTTAGTGCCAATCTCTCAGATTTTAAATCGAAAATGGGTGACCTCGGTGGAACCGAGTTTTTGGGAGATCAGATAAAAAAATTGGGCAGTGAATTTAACGAATGGTATGGCTATCAGTCGGATGGATTGTACCAAACTGACGACCAAGTAAGTACATTACCAAAACTTAATGCAACAGTTAAGAAAGGGGATGTTATCTACAAAGACCTTAGTGGACCCGATGGTGTGCCAGATGGGAAAATAACTCCCGATTACGATAGAGTGTTGTTGGGTGGTTCACTTCCACGGTTTATGTATGGTGGAAATATACAAATGGGTTACAAAGGTTTTGATTTCTCGATGGCTTTTCAAGGCGTTGGCAAACAGAATGCACGCATGTCAGGTTATATGGTAGCTCCATTGCGTGACAACTGGGGGAATATTCCTGCTATATTGGATGGAAATTCATGGAGTAATTTAAATACTCCAGAACAGAATTTGGTTGCAAAATACCCACGTCTAACATATAATGCTGCCGGAAATAATTATGCCATGTCTGATTATTGGTTATTTGATGGTTCTTATTTCCGTCTCAAAAATATAACTATTGGTTATAATCTCCCCAAAAGTATTGTTAGCAAAATTGGTGTACAAAGTCTTCGACTCTATGTTTCTGGTTCTGACATGCTAACATTTAATCATTATCCAAAAGGCTGGGATCCTGAAATGGATTCGTTCTCATATCCTATTACACAGTCATATCTTTGTGGTATATCCGTTAAATTCTAAAAACTTAAAAATCAATGAAAAAATATATATTCCCTATCATAGGATTAATTGTCTTCGCTTCATGTAGCAATTTGGATTTAAATCCATTAGCGTACGGTTCAAGTGAAACATGGTATTCAACAGCATCTGAAATCGACATGTCGTTGAATGGATTGTATAAAGATGCATTTATTGGTAACGATAATGATGAATGGACTGATGACTTTATGTATCGAAATTCATTAACAGAATTCACAAGTGCTACTGTAAATGGGCTTTCGGGAAATGTTACTACACTCTGGAACAATTCATATAAAGCCATTACAAGAGCCAACACTGTATTGGCTGGTATTGACAGGGCATCATCAATTACACCTACAACGAGTAAAAAGTATAAAGGAGAAGCACGGTTTATTCGTGCTTATGAATACTCTCGACTAATTGCCCATTTTGGAGATGTCCCCTATTATGAAAATGTACTAAAACTAGAAGATGCTTTTTCAATGGGAAAAACGAGTAAAGCTGAAATTTTAAAATCAATTTATAACGACTTCGATTCAGCTGCAGCTTATTTGCCAAAAGTATATTCTACCAAGGAAAATAAGCGTGCAACTCAAGGTGCTGCGTATGCCATGAAAGCTCGTATTGCTTTATATATGGGCGATTATGCAACAGCAAGCGTTGCCGCAAAAGCTTGTATGGATATTGCTGCAACGGCTGGATATGATTTACATACCGATTATTCAAATCTGTTTTTGTCGAGCACCAAAAATTCAAAAGAAACTATTTTTGCAATTCCTCGTTCGGTAGTACTAAAAGTGACTTTGGGTGGTATTCAGGATTATATTCCTCGTTTAGCTGGTGGCTGGGGAGCAAAACATCCATCATGGGATTTGTTGTGTTCCTATTTATGTACTGACGGGTTGCCTATTGACGAATCACCGTTATTCAACCCCCGGAATCCTTTCAAAAACCGAGATCCACGTTGTACTGCATCTATTGTAGAATTCCAATCACCGCATTTAGGTTATATATACAATCCCCATCCAGATTCATTAAAAGTATTAAATCTTTCTACAAACAAATATGTAACAAACAATGACAATCGTGCAAATGCACAATATGCATCATTCAATGGCTTGTTGTTAAAAAAAGGAATAGATGGCGATTGTTTATTAAATTCATGGCAGATTGAACCGGATAAAATTATCATTCGTTATGCAGATGTTTTATTAATTTATGCAGAGGCTAAAATTGAATTAAATGAAATTGACCAATCAGTACGTGATGCCATGAATAAGGTAAGAGCGAGAGCTTACAAAGTAGCTTATACAAATACAGCAGCGTATCCAGCAATTACTGCTACTACTCAGGTTGGGTTACGCAAAATTCTAAGAGCTGAGCGTCACATGGAGTTTTCTTTCGAAGGTTTGAGATATATGGATTTAATTAGATGGAAAATAGCTGATAAAGTTTTAAATAATCCCAATTACGGAATGCTAGACCCAGCAGATCTACGTACCAAAGTTGTGAAAACAGGCTTATGGTTTTTCCCTCAAACACCAGCTATTGATGATAATGGAATAGCAGATTTCAAACCAATGGCTGATGCAGGATTAATAAAACTAATTACTGTACGTGCATTCGATGCTACAAAACAATATTCATGGCCAATTCCAACAAAAGAAGTACAAATCAATAGCAATTTAACTCAAAATCCAAATTATTGATTTAGTAAGTTAAATAAGTTTTATAGGATGATTAGTTTAGGCTAATCATCCTGTTCATTTTATAATAGAACACTACCAATATCATTTTAATGATTGATAACTCAGATTGATACTCAAACAGACCCAAAATATTATTTTTTAATATATAACTAATGTATTATTATAAACTATTTTTGTTCTGAAAATTTCATCAAACAACTTTTTCTTCAATTTAAATATCTTACTAAAATTCATGAAAGCAAAACATTTTCTATTTTCTACAATTCTAACAGTCTTTATCTTACACATCTCAGCACAGACTAAACCTGTTTATTTAGACAACAGCCAACCCATCGAAGTACGGGTAAAAGATGCACTTTCCAAAATGACATTGGACGAAAAAGTGAAACTGTGTACCGCACAGTCTAAGTTCAGTAGCCATGGGGTGCCACGTTTAGGAATTCCAGAAATATGGATGAGCGATGGTCCTCACGGTGTACGTATGGAAATTCTGTGGGATAGTTGGGGACATGCCAACTGGACAAATGACTCATGTACTGCTTTTCCTGCGTTGACTTGCCTGGCAGCAACTTGGAATCCTAAAATGTCAACACTTTATGGAAATGCGGTGGGTGAAGAAGCCCGTTATCGCCGCAAAGATGTGTTACTTGGACCGGGTGTAAACATTTATCGTACGCCTTTGAACGGCCGTAATTTCGAATATATGGGAGAAGATCCCTATTTAGCATCGAAAATGGTTGTTCCATATATTCAGGGAGTTCAAAAGAATGGAGTTGCTGCTTGTATAAAACACTATGTGCTCAACGATCAAGAGAAATGGCGCGGACATATTAATGTAGAACTGAGCGACCGTGCTTTATATGAGATTTATCTTCCCGCCTTCAAAGCCGCAGTGACAGAAGCAGGTGTATGGACCATTATGGGGGCATACAATAAAATCCGTGGGGAATTTGCCTGCGAAAATAATCTGACCTTAATGAAAATCCTGAAAGATGAGTGGAAATTTGATGGCTGTGTTATTACCGACTGGGGTGGTGCACATAACACCAAACTGGCGGCTCTCAATGGTCTGGACATTGAGATGGGAAGCTGGACAAACGGATTCACGTCGAACAAAGCGTTTGCCTACAACGACTATTTCCTGGCAAGACCGTATTTTCAACTGTTGAAATCGGGTCAACTTCCAACTTCAAATGTTGATGAGAAAGCATCGCGTATCCTGCGTCTGATTTTCCGGACAGCCATGAACGTAAATAAACCTTACGGGGCGCTTGCCAATGAAGAACACCACAATGCAGACCGTGCTGTAGGTGAAGAAGGCATTGTACTGCTCCAAAACACAGCAAAGCTACTTCCGATTGTAGCTTCTAAATATAAAACCATTGCCGTTATAGGTGAAAATGCAACCCGAAAATTAACTGAAGGTGGTGGTTCGTCTGAACTTAAAGTAAAACGGGAAATTTCGCCTTTACAGGGGTTGAAAGAAAAATTTGGTGCTGAGAAAGTGAAATACTCGTTAGGATATGCTTCGGGAGCTGTGTCATATGACCAGGTACTGAAATCGAAATTAAATCCGGATTCTCTCCTCAAAGCTGCCGTTAAACTGGCTTCGGAATCAGACATTGTTATATTTGTAGGTGGATTAAACAAAAATACACAGCAGGACTCTGAAGGAGATGACCGTCGCTCGTATGCACTGCCTTTTGGACAAAATGAGTTGATTGCAGAATTGCAAAAAGCAAACAAAAAAGTAGTATTGGTTATGTTGAGCGGAAATGCCTACGAAATGCCATGGATAAAACAAGCCACAACACTCGTTCAAGCATGGTATATCGGTTCCGAAGCAGGACACGCCATTGCCAATGTACTTGCAGGCGATGTAAATCCAAGCGGAAAACTGCCATTTACATTTGCAGCTAAGCTTAACGACTATGGTGCACATTCATTCGGAGCTATTGCTTATCCCGGCGACAGTATCAATGAAGTATACAAAGAAGATATTCTAGTAGGTTATCGTTGGTTCGACACTAAAAAAATTGCTCCACAATTTCCATTTGGCTTTGGTTTGAGCTACACTACATTTGGATATGGTAAAGTTACAGCCAATAAGAAAGCAATGACTGCCGATGGTCAAATCATCGTTTCCTTTCCTGTAAAAAACACCGGAACTGTAAAAGGCAAAGAGGTTGTGCAGCTTTACATCAACGATCAAAAATCAAGCGAGCTACGCCCGGAAAAAGAGCTGAAAGCATTCCAAAAGATTGAACTAAACCCCGGCGAAGAAAAAACTGTGACTTTCACGGTTGATAAATCTGCCCTGCAATTCTATAGTGACGTAAAGAAAGATTGGACAGCTGAAGCTGGTAAATTCACCGTTTTAATTGGAACTTCTTCCCGCGACATAAAAGGGAAAGTTGAATTTGAATTACAATAAAAAAATAAGATAGCTTAGTCCAGTCCGGGCTAAGCTATATTTCTGTCTTATGAGAAAATCGATATTCATTTTTCTTGCGATAATTTTTTCCACTTTTGTTCATTCTCAGGACATGTACATAGTTCTGCTTGCTGGACAATCCAATATGGCCGGACGGGGAGATTACAGTCAACTTGCTCCGGCAGATACAGTCACTTACAGCAACATTCTTTCATTAAACAAAGACTCAGTTTGGGTACGTGCCAAACACCCGCTTCACTGGGACAAAGCTGAAGCGGCTGTAGGAATGGGAATTCAGTTTGCACATCAATTAGCGCTTAAAATTGGTGGAAATATAAAAATTGGACTCGTGCCCTGCGCAGCCGGTGGGACGAGTATCGATAATTGGTTAAGTTCAACCTATACATTTAATTACAATGGCAATAATTTCAACCTATACACAAACTTAATCAGAAGAGCTAAACGAGCTGCCAAAAGTGGTAAAATTATTGGTATAATATGGCATCAAGGAGAATCAGATGCAACCACTGCCCTCTATCCTAGTTATCAGAGCAAGTTGAAAAATCTGTTCGTAAGAATAAGAACCGACCTAAACATACAGAATATGCCTATTGTTGCTGGCGAATTGGGAACATATCTGGCAACTAATACCTCTTGCCCTCGTTGGGATTCGATAAACGTTCAAATCAATCGATTGAAAAGCGTACTTCCATATTATGCCTCAGTCAATTCTAGTGGATTGACTCCTAACAGCGACAACACACATTTTACCGCTACTTCGCAGATAACATTAGGGACACGCTATGCCAATGCATTTTACAGCTTAGCATCAGGTACTCTGGCAAACACAACCCGCTAAAGTTAGTGTATAAAAAAAATCAATTCATCTATCAATGTATAATATAGTTTATACAAAAATAAAAACCTACAATTCATTAGGCAAGATCCGCTGACATTTTAGAAGATAATGATGCCAAAAATAGTTGGTAATTTTATTAGAAATAATGAATAACTTTAAAGCGAAGTTGAAGAGGAAATAGGCTCTGCTGAGGAGCACCTCTCAAGCAATAGACTTCTGATTATACCGAAATGAGAGGAACTTCAAAATGAGGTTTCTCTCATTTATTCCCGGTAATTATCCATGACTAAAAAACCTATTCATTACTTTTGAAATACATATACCATTTGATCTAGTTTTTGTAATGCTCCTTGGACAATCCTCTATGTATGGATATGTTTTGTTTTAGGTATCCAAAAAAGGATTCAAGTCCATTTGTTGATTTCTAGATATTTCATTATCAATCTAATGAAATATATTTGGTAAGGCGCTCTTTATATGGGCAAAAGGTTTTCTCACGCTTTTATGAGTGTACCAATATCGATTAGTGTCTGCCTTGTAGTTTTTTGATTTATAAAATCATGATAGGTATCATACCATTGTTGTAATTCAACAACCCAAAAAGCCTAATAACATCTTTCTTCAATAAAATGGAGTCTCAGAATAATATACCGCAATTCTATACCTGCTTGACTTTGAGGGTTTCTAGACACCCAGGTTAGCGTTTCTCTTTGTATGTGAATTACGCAGCGCTGAGTAATAATTTGAGTGTCTACAGCCTTTACTACTTTGATTATATTACTCAATCCGTCTCAAGTACTAGTCTCTACACAAATACTAAATTTACCTTTTCTGCTGTTCGAACTTTTCATGTAGGATAATCAGATAAATAGCCTTCAAAATAACGTTTCAAAGTACGTACACTATATCCACTTTCAAAACTGATGTGTTCATAGGTCTGCTTGCCTACTATCCAATCACGAAACCAGATAAAACGATTCTGTTTACTGACACCCGGATTACCTCTTGTAAAAAGCAAGCCGCATTCTTTACATTTGAAACGATGCTTTATATTTCGTTGAACCATCGAATTACATGCAAACTTTGGCAACTCCAACACCTTGTTTTTCTTGTTTTTGATAGATTAAAAAAGTTTATTGAAACGAATTTCAATAAACTTTTCGATAAAGCAATACCAGAATGGATTTCAGAGGTTTATACAAACTTTTTTACTACCATACCCTTCAGAACAAATAATAACATCATAACAAATTCATCAATAGATATATACTCCGTAGACATCCTACATAGAGATGGAGCCATTTCTAGAAAAGTCATTTTACATGAACATAATTAACCTTTTAGACGTTTATAAACTAATCTCGGGATTTTTCTTACATATAGTTTTTTCTGTATTCTGAAGGCAAGATACCATATTCATCCTTAAAATATTTCGAAAAATACTTTGGACTATTATAACCCACTTCATAAGCCACTTCAGATATAGTCATATCTGTTTTCTCTAACAATTGTGTTGCCTTTTTCAATCGGATTGATCGCACATATTCACTGGTAGTTTTTCCTGTCAGGGCTGACATCTTTTTATTCAGATAAACACTACTCATCCCTATTACTTTGCTGAGTTCTTCAACACCAAATTCAGTATCTGCCATTTTCTCATTAGTAATCCTAATTACCTTTTCAAGCAACTTTTCGTCAAGTGATGGTAAATGTATATCAGAAATATCTGAACCAAGTTGTTCATTTACCTTAATTCGCTGCTCATCCATTTTAACGAGTAAGTTTCTAATTCTTGCTTGTAAAACACCAACGTTAAATGGTTTGGTAACATATTCATCGGCTCCAGCTTCAAACCCACAAATTTTATCTTCATCAAGTGTATTTGCGGTCAATAATATAACAGGAATATGAGAGGTATTTACTTCACCTTTGAGCTTGGCACAAAGTTCGAAACCATCCATTTGAGGCATTTTGACATCAGAAACGATTATATCCGGCAAGAACCGATTTACTTTTTCATAGGCTACTTTTCCGTTATTTGCCTCAATTACATTATATAATCCACGTAAATTCTCAACAAGATAAAAACGAAAATCATCGTTATCATCAACAATTAATATTGTTTTATTCTTTTTTACTACCGCATCAATAGTTTGCGGTTTAGCAGTATCATATTGTGTTACAATTTCTTCTTCAGCTAAATCTTCTTTAAGAACTGGTACAGCACTTTCACTCATTGGAAGTTCTATTATGAAAGTAGTTCCTTTATCAATTTCACTCTCTACTTTAATATTGCCCTGATGTAAACGAACAAATTCATGCGTTATTGACAATCCAATGCCTGTACCCATATCTGCAATACTTCCCTGACTTTCTATCTGATAGAATGGTTTGAAGACATTTTGAATTTTATCTTTTTCAATACCAATTCCGGTATCGGTAATTTTAATTACAATCGGTAATTTCAAACGTTCATCGTAGCTAATTGACACCTCAACTGCACCTCTGTTGCCGGTAAATTTAAAGGCATTTGAGAGTAAATTAAAAAGTATACGTTCTAATTTGTTCGGATCAAAACTGATGAGAAGTTCTTCAACATTAGTGCGAACCGTAAACTTTATATTTTTATTCTGAGCGATATCCATAAAAGGCAAAGTAATGTCTTTTATGAAACTTACTATATCTCCAATTACAGGATGATAGGTTATCTCGCCAACCTCCAATTTTCGGAAATCGAGAAGCTGATTTACAATAAAAAGCAGTCGTTTGGCATTTCGCAACACCATAGTTAGATTATTTTTTATACCTGCGTCAATATTTTTAGCCAACATATTCTCAATTGGCAACATTATCAATGAAACTGGTGTGCGTAATTCGTGACTAAGATTGGTGAAGAATTTCACCTTCATGGCACTTATTTCTTCAATGTGTTTTCGTTCCTTAAACTCTTGTTCAATTCTAAGTTTAAAAGTTGCTCTATCAATTAAAAAACGATATATGAAAATCACAAAAGCAGCAAACACAATAAGGTAAAACACATAAGCATACCATGTTAACCAGAACGGTGGCAGAATTTCAATTTTTAACGAAATTGTATTTTCAGGATAAGATTTACCATAATCTTTGATTCTAACATTAAAAACATATGACCCACTTGACAGATTGCTATAGGTTGCAACGGGGTTTGAAGCATCTATAGTTACCCATTTATCATCAAATCCTTTAAGTTGATATTCATATTTATATTTCTCCGGATGTATAAAATTCAGTGCCGAAAAACCGATAGCTATATTATTCTCATTATATCTCAGTAACAATTTGCTTGTATTAGCTATAGATTGTTTAAGAATCACACGCCCCGAAATCATTTCGTCTATTGAAACTAGTTTATTATCGAGATATAAATTTGTAAGCACTAAATTAGCCGCATTAGTTTCCAGTTTTAGCAGCTTAGGATCAATTATATTATATCCATTTACTCCTCCGAATATTATCTTCTTATCACTTGTTTGAAAACCTGATTTACCATTAAACTTATTATCCTGTAAACCGTCCTCTTTACTAAAATGAATAACCTGAACTTTAATATCGTCAAGATTTGCATAATCCAGCACTTTAATCACATACAGACCGCTGGATGTACTAACCCAGACATCGTTGTTAGAGTCAGCTATAACCATAAAAATAAACTTATTATCAAGCCCTTCTTCGGTAGTAAAAAAATGATACTTATTTGTTTTGTCATTTAAAACTGCAAGTCCGCTTTGTGTTGCAACCCAATAATATCCTTTTTTATCCTGTGTAATAGAATTGATATAATTTTTCTCTGCATATCTATCGTTATTTTTGTTAAATTCAAAAAAATGATTAATTTTGGCTTTAGGATCAAGTATATAAATACCCCATGAAGTTCCAAACAATAATCTGTTATTCTTATCTCTATAGGCACATTCGATGCATGCATTGGGATTATTAGCATTTCTGACTGGTATAAATTTATTATTCACTTCATCGAAACAAAAAAGTCCTTTATTTAAAGTTCCAATCCAGATATTTTTATTAGCATCTTCCAAAAGACTCCATACATTGTCATCCGGCAATACAGGTCTGGATTTAGAATTAGTACTATAATGAATAAATTGCTTTCCATCATAACAGTACAATCCGTCCAAGAAAGTTCCTATCCACAACCTTCCTCTACTATCTGAAAAAAGTGATACAACAGTTTTATCTTTGGAGACCAAATTAGTATAATTTATATTCAAAAAAACACCGGTTTTTTTGTTGTATTTAAATAGTCCCTTCCCATTAGTACCAATGAATAGATTTCCTTCCTTATCCTCTGAGAAGCAATTAATATCGTTATTATTTACCGGCCCTGGAATCTTTGTCGTTATGTAACGACGATTTAATGGATGATAATAATCAACACCTTGCTTATAAGTACCGACCCATACTGTGCCATCAACATCGGAAAACAATGCTGTGATTGAGTTCTCAGAAAGTGAGTATTCGTTTTTCTCACTTTCCTGAATTACAGAACTTGAAAATGTAGTGGGGTCAATAAGAGTTACCCCACCATGATCAGTTGCAATCCAGATTTTATTATAATTATCCTCAACTATGGCTCTTATTGGGTAAGTATTAAAAAGAGCACCCCTATAATTCTTTTTAAAATCATACCATTCAGCTTTCTTTGTATTGAAGAAATACAAAGAAGTTGAATTTATAGTTATCCACAAATTATCTCGTTTATCACAAAAAAAACGACTAACACCTTTTCGGTTTCCTTGCAATGGATATTTATATGTTTCGGTAATAAATCCCGTCTTAGTATTTACTTTGTACAATATAAAATCTTCATCCAATAGCCATAAATTATCAGCTAAATCAAAACACCCAGAATGGAAACTAACCTTCGATTTCGGTTTTCGTACTATGACTGATGTTTTTGTTTCGTGATTGTAAATAACTGCGGAGTAATTATCTATAATATGAGCTGTATTATTTTTTCCACATATAACATCAAAAACATATTTACCATTTATCTTTCTGTCTTTGAGTATATATGAACAATCAGTCGTAAATGATTCTTTATAATAATCAAATGTAGAATATCCAGACTTTGTAAGTACCCAAAGCACACCCTCAATGTCCTGAGCCAAAGACAAAACATAATTATTATTTAATGATTTTGGATTGGATATATCTTGTTTAAAGACCTTCATATTATTCCCATCATATCGATTTAATCCAAAGTTGGTGCCAATCCACAAATATCCAGTTTTATCTCGAAGAATTGCATTTACTGAATTGCTTGAAAGCCCACTATCTATACTGAAATTTTTGAACGAATATTCTGCAAACGAATAATTCGTAAGAAAAAGAAGTATAACCACAGTGCTAGTAGTAAATACTTTGTGTTCAAAAAAATTCAGATTCTTGTACATAAATTTGTGCAATTTCATAATAACGAAATAAGTTAACATATTTTACTGAGTAGCATAAGCTCAATACTGAAGAATAAACTTAGTCTCTGAACTTCTATATACAGCGCAAGTTATTAGATTTATGTGATTATCTTCTTGGATTACAATCATAATGCATTTAATGTTATAAGTTTCTAAACAAAAAAAACATCGAATAAACTACCCACGCTGCGTGCGGACAGAGTATTAATTGCTCCTCATCCCCATATCAAATGAGATTCGTTGTAAGCCACGGGGGATTTACCCAAAAGAGATCAAAAAAACCTTATAAATAAGAATTTTGTGGAAATTTTAAAGTCACTATACTAAAATTCACATAGTGATTGAATAAAAGAAAACTACCTCCTCATATGCCAGATTCAAAACACAACACTAATATTAAACAATTGATGTACATACAATTAAAACAACATTAGATGTTAACAACAAAAAAATAGTGGCTAGAGGCAATATCATATTAAAAAACAACTTGCATTTTTAGAGTGGAAATTACACTTAAAAATAATAAGTAGTCTAAGCACTTACGAAATTACCAAAAAAGATCCATTTATATTCATTTTTCAACAAAAAAATACAATTGTCCGAATACCTTTTGCAAAAAAAGAGTTAGGCAAGAAAAAAATCCCCAAAACAACAAAAAAAATATGATTATCCGCGAAGTAAACAGTTTTGAATTTTCGCTTTACTATATGTTACGTGCTTAAAGTTTAATTTGTAAGAAGCGGTAACAGCGAGTATTCTATCAGATTGATCTACTTAAATTTTGACACGATTAGATTGAGAGCAAAATTCAATCAAAATACTTCAGTCGTAATTTCAACATATTTATTTATCGTTGTAGTTGCTTTTTGAATAATCATTTCTTCTTTTAAGTCAGAAATAATATTCATTTTCAAGTGATTGGCCTATTTTTATTTTTAATGATTCTTCAGGTTACAACCGGCTCACCTCTACCATTACGAGCACTTTGCTTTGCTTTGCTTCTGACTACCAAGTCCACGTTTCAAAATTTTGTTTACTCTTCTTGATTTCGTTCGGTAGAAAAGAAGCCTTCAGCGAGTTCTATCATTCCAGACAAAGCAGATTGAGCAAAAGTATAAATCTAAATATCAGCGATTCATCTATAGAAACTTGGTTTCATTTCTACTAAAACAAAAGCCTATTAGAATTTAACAACCACCTTGTAAATTGTTATGTATTGAATCTGAAAGAGTTAATAATGTGTGATATATTGAATAATTGCTTATCTTTTCAAGAAGTAGCGTTCAAATATCAAATTAGCCCGTCCAGGGCTTATAAATGGCCTCAACTTGTAAAGCAAGGTTATTCTCATCATTAGATGATACGACGAGATGGCACCCTACACAGCTATGGGAAGACTAAAGAAGAAAAATCCAGAAACAGAATTAGAGAAGCTTGAAGAAGAACTTCGTTACTTAAGAACAGAAAATACCTACATAAAAAAATTGAGAGCTTTAGTTCAGGAACGGTTGTTATGCGAAAGTAGGAAGCAGCCAAAGCCATCGAAAAACTAAGGCTCAAACATGAACTTTTCCATTTATTAAAACTCTCATAGATGACATGTGTAACATTCTATTACCATTTACAACGACTACAAAAACTAGATAAGTGTCTTGCTGTATGCAAGCAGACTGGTAAAATTTTTCAAGGTCAATATGGGTAGATATGGCCATAGACCGATTACCATGGAGATTCACTATAGATTCATTACAATCAATCAATCAATCAATCATAAAGCACTTGAATAACTGATCGTAAAAATGGGATTAAACTACAACCCCCAAAGGAGGTGGATTTTTAAGTTATATTAAATATCAGGTAAGAGTCAAGAAATACCGTTCTTATCAAGATCAACAAAGTAAAATTACTATAGACTACTACACCTAATATTCACATTCAATCCGTGTTTTATATTTGATACATTTTTTCAATTCCTTGGAGTTTACCAGCTAGTTCCAGCATATCATTACTAATTTTATTATCCGTTATACGTGCATATATCTGCGTGGTGCGAATATTAGTGTGTCCAAGCATTTTACTGACTGTTTCAATCGGAACGCCCTTAGCAAGGGTTATTGTGGTGGCAAAGGTATGTCTCGCTAAGTGAAAAGTCAGTTCTTTATCTATTCCACATAAATCACCTATTTCTTTTAAGTAAGAATTCATTTTTTGATTACTCAGAACAGGTAACAATTTATTGTTGGGCGTTTTTCCTTTGTATTTATTTAAAATCATCTTGGGAATATCCAATAAAAGAATATTCGATTCTACTTTTGTCTTTTGCCTTTTCGTCATAACCCACAGTTTACCATCAAAAGAAGTACGGACATTCTTTTCTGTCAGATTATAAACATCAATATAGGCTAATCCCGTAAAACAGGAAAATATAAATATATCTCGTACTTGTTCTAATCTTTTTATTGTAAATTTTTTCTTTAAAATTAGTTCTACATCTTCTTGCGTAAGATAACCTCTATCAACTTTGGTAATCCGAATTTTATAGTTCGCAAATGGATCACCGATGATTAATCCATCATTACGAGCAATGAGAATAATTCGTTTGAGAAGTTGAAGAAATTTAGCTGTGGTATTAGAGACACAATGAGCTTCAGTCAATAAATAAATTTCAAAATCACACAAAAATCGGTGTTTTACTTCTTTGAGAGAAATATCAGAAATTTTATATTTCTGTTGCATGAATTTCTGAAGATGCTTACGTGTTACTTCATACTTTTGAAATGTTGCAGGAGATTTACCTATACCAATGAGTTTTAAAACATCATCATTGTGCTTTTGGAAAAGACTTAATAAAGTTTCATGACTCTCACTAATACCAAGAAACTCATTCTTGACTTTTTCTGCCGTTACATAATTATCCTTTCGTTGCAATTCATGATAAATTGAATGAAGGGAGGCTTTGATTTGGTCCAATTGTGCATTTAGTCTCTTACTATCAGACGTTAGTCCAATAACCTTACCCATTTCGACACTCCAATCATCAGGCTGAACTTCCAGCTTCGTATTAAATTGCGCAATGGCACCATCTATTGTAATTCTTGTCACAACTGGCATACTACCATCTTTTCTAACTGCATTCTTCTTTAAATAAAAAAGAATCTTAAATGTACTCTTCATAATTTCATTTTTTAATCGTTACAAAACTAACTCATTGATTTAAAATGAAATAATTACAACAAAGTAAAAGTGCGACAAAAGGGTGCCAAACAAGAATTTTAAGTACCCAAATAAAAGTTAATTGAATTTTGGTACGATTTAGTCCTAAATTAGTGTCTTTTAGTGGTGTTTTTAACGTAAAAATAGGTAGGATTAGAAAAAGAAAAAACCCTACAAAACGTTGATTTTGTAGGGTTTAGCTCTGTAGTGTCGCTTTTTGGCTTTACTACCTGGCGGAAGCTACGAGATTCGAACTCGTGGTACGGTTGCCCGTACGTCAGTTTAGCAAACTGGTGGTTTCAGCCACTCACCCAAACTTCCTGACTTTTTTGCTTTAGCGAGTGCAAAGATAGAAAAGACTTTCCAATTATACAACCCATTTCATAATTCATAATTCATAATTCATAATTCATAATTTTCTACTGATTGAATTTCTGTATTTTAGACTCGAAAAACAAGTGAAAATAATTTGAATTCGGGTTTATTTTTTACATATGTCGAAACATTTGCCTATTTTTGCACTCACGAAACGATTCAAAACACACCATTATGACTACAAAATCAAAAAACACGAAAAAGAAAAAATCAATAGTAATAAGTAAGCCGATTAAATGGCTGGGCTACGCTATACTCGCGGTTATGCTTTACTTTGCATATATCTTGTTTATGCCTAACATTTTCCCTACGTCGGATAAAAAAGCGTACCTGTGTTTACCCGACAGCAGCAAATTTGAAGACGTGATAGCCCTCCTGGAGAAGAAAGCAACAGTTAGCAATACGTCATCATTTCGGCAAGTGGCAAGTCTGCTTCAATACGGCTCTAAAATTCGTCCCGGACGCTATGAATTGAAGTCGGGCATGAATAACTTTCAACTGGTGCGTATCTTGCGTAGTGGTCGCCAAACACCTGTACAGTTAAGCTTCAACAACATCCGTACCAAAGAACAATTAGCAGCACGCTTGAGTGAGCAACTGATGGCCGATTCAACCAGCATTCTGAACCTGCTGAACGACAGTGCATTTCTGGCTACTTATGATTTAAACCCAAACACCTCCATTTCGCTCTTCATACCAAATACCTACGAGGTTTTTTGGAACACGAATGCTAAAGCGCTGTTTGAACGAATGAACAGAGAATACACTGCCTTCTGGACCGACGAGCGCAAAGCGAAAGCTGCCGCTATCCCCTTCACACAAAGCGAAGTCAGCACCCTGGCATCCATTGTAGAAGAAGAAACGAACAACAAGAAGGATCGCCCAATGGTGGCAGGGCTTTACATTAACCGCTACAAAACGGGAATGCCTTTGCAGGCCGATCCGACCGTAAAATTTGCACTTCGCGATTTTGGTCTGAAGCGTATCCTTTTTGCACATCTGCGCACCAATTCGCCCTACAACACCTACAAAAATATTGGCCTTCCTCCCGGCCCAATACGTGTAGCTACGCCAAATGGTATTGATGCGGTACTAAACTATTCGCACCACAATTACATTTACATGTGTGCTTCGGAAACTCTGAATGGCGAACATAAATTTGCTGTAACCTGGGAGGAACACAGTATAAACGCAAAGAAATACCAAAAGGAACTAAACGATCGAAAGATATTTAAATAGAACTTTCATTAAGAGTAATAATAAAACAAACGTGGCGATATGAATTCATATCGCCACGTTTGTTTTGTAAACCGTCAAAAAAAAATATAACTTATTAGTAATTTCCTCTAAACGAATGATAAAGAGATGAAAGCGCATAAATTAGAACAGCAATTACCCATAAATTAGACGCTGTAAACATAAAATATGCAGCCACTGCCAGCAAAAGGCTTGTAAACAATCCAATCCGCGCAAAACGCATGGTGCGAGAGTCGGCTTTAGATTTATCGAGGTAATTTTTTATCTGTACATAAATCAGAAGTGCAGCACCTACCGAAAAAATATAGGGTGCATAGCTAAGTTCTAAAAGTTGAGCCACCGCACCCATGAAAGTGACCGCACTACCGGCAAGATAAATGTATGGAGAGAGTTGTTTCTGCATTATTCCTTAATTATAAAAATATCTTCATTTTCTTTTTTCATATAGTATTGCTCGCGGGCAAATTTTTCAAGGTTTTGGTCGCTCGACTGCAACTCATTCTTTTTCTGCCGTGTTGTTTTTATTTCTTCCTGATAAAATTTCAATTCCTCCTGCAACTGACTTATCTTCCGACTCATCTTCCAGCGCTGAATCAAATTATGCTCGTCGAAAAAGGTCACAAAAACAGCAAACAACAGAAAAACAATCAGGTACTTATTTAAAAGCAGTGATTTCAATTTACCGGGTTTTGTTTCGGGGATAGACATAACTAGCAAGAAATTAAAGACAAATAACGGTTGATTCTAAATGAAAATGAATGACAAAGGTACGCATTTTTTCAAGAACCTTCTTTTTTTTGAGAAATCTTTTTTTTTGTTGATGTCTAGTTTTTTTTCAGTATATTTGCACACTAAAGCACGAAAAAATGCAGATTGGTAAGTGACTTGTTTAATTATCTGGCGCTGCTCATTTTATCTTCATTTTTGCTTCAAACTAATTCCTTGTATTCTCCCTTATGGATAATTTTATTGTTTCGGCACGCAAATATCGTCCTTCTACCTTCAATTCGGTGGTAGGTCAATCTGCTTTGACTATCACCCTAAAAAATGCGATAAAAAGCAATCATTTGGCACATGCCTATCTGTTTTGCGGACCGCGTGGAGTGGGTAAAACTACTTGCGCCCGTATTTTTGCAAAAACAATAAACTGTCAAAACTTAACTTCCGAATACGAGGCTTGTAACGAATGTGAATCCTGTGTTTCGTTCAACGATCAACGTTCGTACAACATTCACGAGCTGGATGCAGCTTCGAACAATGGTGTGGACGATATTCGTTCACTCATCGACCAGGTGCGCATACCGCCGCAAATTGGGAAATACAGTGTATATATCATCGATGAGGTGCACATGTTGTCGCAGGGAGCTTTCAATGCTTTCCTGAAAACACTTGAAGAACCGCCGGCGCATGCCATTTTTATTTTGGCTACTACCGAAAAACATAAAATCATCCCCACAATACTTTCGCGTTGTCAGATTTACGACTTTAACCGTATCACCGTGGCCGACACCGTGAAACATTTGCAAATGGTAGCCGAAAAAGAAGGCGTAACTGTAGATGCAAACGGTTTAAGCGTAGTTGCACAAAAAAGCGATGGTGGAATGCGTGATGCCTTGTCTATTTTCGACCAGTTAGTTAGTTTTTGTGGAAATAACATTACCTATCAGGGCGTAATCGACAACCTGAACGTACTTGATTACGAGTACTATTTCCGTTTGGTAGAGGGCTTTTTGAAAGGAGAAGTGAGTCAATCGCTCCTTATTTTCAACGAAGTACTGAATAAAGGTTTCGATGCGCATCATTTCATTACCGGCCTGAGCTCGCACTTGCGCGACGTCTTGGTAAGCAAAGATCCACAAACAATAGAATTGCTCGAAGTAGGTGCAGGTATTGGTGAACGTTATAAAACGCAGGCACAAGGCTGTACGCCCGAATTTCTGTTTCAGGCGCTGAAAATTGCCAACGACTGCGATATCGATTATCGACTAAGTAAAAATAAACGGCTTCTTGTGGAGCTTGCTTTAATTCGTCTGTGCCAACTGACGGATGAAAAAAAAAAATCTATAAATGACGATGAACGTCCGGCACCGATACAAAAAATATCGGTTGACGTGCCGAATACTTCTATCTCAACAACTCCGGCAGCAACTACTCCGCTAACAACTACTCCCATCCCCACTCCTACTGTTACGGTTGGTCAGCCGGCAAAAGCAACGGCAACTGCTGAACCTCGTCCATCATTTCAGCGTCCGGGAAGTATTTCCATTACTGCCCCAGTGGTAGTAAACGCAACTCAAACTTCCGAAACGAGCGAAGTAAAAGTAGAAACCAAAGTAATTCAAAACAAATCGTTTACAGAAGACGAACTGGAGATGGCATGGAGAAGATTCGCAGATACCATCCCCGAACAAACCCGACTTACAAGCTTTATTCTAAGCAATAGGCCCAACTTACTTTCGGAAAAAGCCTTCGAGATAACTGTCAATAATAATTCACAAGAAAAAGAATTTAATCGACTGAAACAAGACATAGTCCTTTTCTTGCGAAATCAACTTCAGAACTCTTCTATCGCCATGAATATAAAAATGGTGGAAGAAACCGAGAGAACACGCGGCACTTCGCCCGAAGACAGGTTCAGATTAATGACCGAACAAAATCCCGCTTTAGCCAAGTTGCGTGATGGACTTAATCTGGAGATTGATTAATTAACAATTCATAATAAATAATGCATAATTAGCCACTGTATATATTAAACAAAGAGCCACCTCCAAATTGGAAGTGGCTCTTTGTTTATACGTAATGGTACTAATATTTCTATTCAAAACGATTAAACACACAAGTATTTATGTATATTTGTGCCACTAATTTATAAAATAGTAACACGATGTCGGTAACACGTTTTGGAGTTTCGCTTGAAAGCGATTTATTAGACGCGCTTGATGAGTATGTTCAGGAAAATAAATTCCCCAACAGATCGCAGGCCATCAGACACTTGATTGAAAAAAATATTGTGGAGAGCAAATGGAAGTGCAACCACATAGTAGCAGGAGCCATCATTCTCAGATACGATTCTAACAAGAACGATGTCAGAAATAAGCTGGCGGAAATTCAGAAAAACTATATTGATGTCGTTCTTTCTGTTCAGTATTTCTATATCACCTCCGATAAAATTCTCGAAATTATAGCTGTAAAAGGAGCTTCGTATCAATTAACCGAACTATCGGATAGCCTGATAGGTATCAAAGGCATTGAACATGGAAAATTAATTATGAGTAAAGCAGAATAACACAAAAGAAAATTTAGTATCAGTCTTTCAACTATCAACTGTCAATTATCAACTCAATAAATATGAATTCAGAAATTGCCATTTTAAGCCTCACTGCAGCATCGCTTGGTTTTATGCATACACTTTTAGGTCCCGATCATTACTTACCATTTGTAGTGCTTTCAAAAGCTCGAAAATGGAGCAAGATCAAAACCATCTGGATTACTATTCTTTGCGGTATCGGGCATGTAGGAAGTTCGGTACTTATTGGGTTTATAGGAATAGCTGCCGGAGTAGCACTTTCAAAACTGGAAGCCTTTGAGTCATTCAGAGGGAACATTGCCGGCTGGCTTTTTATCGGTTTTGGGTTGGCGTATGCCGTTTGGGGATTGAGAAGGGCTTTTAAAAATAAGCCTCATACACACGCACACTTTCATCTCAACGGCAAAAAACACGTTCACGAACACACTCATTTTGTTGATCATACACATCTTCACACCGAGGAAAAAACGGAAAGCATCGAGAAAATCGAATATAAAAATCTAACACCCTGGATATTGTTTGTCATTTTTGTCTTTGGCCCTTGCGAACCGCTTATCCCGTTACTCATGTTCCCCGCCTTACAGCACAGTGTGTGGGGTGTGATAAGTGTCACGGCTGTTTTTGGTCTTGTAACCATTGCTACTATGACCACTATCGTGCTATTAATGGCTACCGGAATAAGTTTCGTGAAATTAGAAAAATTAGAAAAATACACTCATGCATTGGCTGGAAGCGCTATCTTTTTTAGTGGAATAGCCATACAGTTCATGGGTTTATAAATCAACCTCAGGGTTCAACAATCATTCTCTAAACAATAAGTTTTTAAATAAATGCATCATGGAATTACAAGATAAATACGAAAAACTAAAAACAATCATAGCCGAAACCGGCAAAGCGGCGGTGGCGTACTCAGGCGGTGTGGACAGCACCTTACTTTCTAAAGTGGCTTTCGACGTACTAAAGGAAAATTCGATAGCCATTACACTGGTTTCGCCTATGAACGCGCAATCGGAAATGAAAGATGCCGAGGATTTGGCTAAAGAAATAGGCATTACTCATTATATGATTAATGACGATGAGATAGAAGATGAAGTACTCGCCAACCCGGTAAACAGATGCTACCACTGCAAAAAAGTAGAATTTACCCGCATACTCGAAAAAGCGCATGAAAAAAAGATAACGATTGTTTTTGATGGTTCAAATGTGGATGATATGTCCGACTACCGTCCAGGATTACAGGCCTTATCGGAATTAAAAGTTATTAGTCCGCTGAGATTGGCCGGTTTGACAAAAAGTGATATTCGCGAACTGTCGCATGAGCTTGGGTTGCGTACATGGAACAAACCGGCACTGGCCTGTCTGGGTTCACGCATTCCTTACGGCGAACGTATTACCATCGAAAAATTGACCCGAATTGATAAATCGGAAGACTATATGCGCACGCTGGAATTTATTCAGTTCCGGGTGCGAAGTCATGGAGATATGGCGCGTATTGAGGTGAGTCCCGAAGAACGTACAAAACTGTTTAATGAGAAACTACTCGATACTATTTCCAAACAATTGAAGTCCTATGGTTATCAATATGTTTGTCTTGAGATGGAGGGATATATAACCGGAAGTTTAAACCGTGTAATTGAAAAGAAGTAACAGTATGACCGAAAATCAAATCCTTGAATTACTCAAAAACGTAAAAGACGGAAATCTGGAACTTGGACAAGCCGTGAATCAGCTTAAACAGCTTCCGTTCGAAGACTTGGGATACGCCAAAGTGGATCATCATCGCGAGATTCGGACCGGTTATCCTGAAGTGATTTTTTGTCCGGGAAAAACCAATGATCAAATACGTGGCATAGTGGAACGCTTGCTGGCAAAGGGTACTAATATTATGGCCAGCAGAGCTGAAAAATCGGTCTACGAAGCTATAAAAGACTTACATCCTAACATGGAGTACTATCCCGAAGCGCGCACCATCTTTATTCAACAAAAAGAAATCGCTAAAAGTAAATCGCGCATATTGGTAGTAACCGGTGGCACATCGGATATTCCGGTGGCTGAAGAAGCGGTGGTCACTGCCGAAAAGTTAGGTTGCACAGTGGAGCGACTCTATGATGTAGGCGTAGCTGGCATTCACCGTTTGCTTGCCAACCTGCACCGATTGGATAGCGCACAGGTCATTATTGCGGTAGCGGGCATGGAAGGTGCCTTACCGAGTGTATTGGGTGGCCTGACTGACAAACCTGTAATCGCAGTTCCCACCAGCATTGGTTACGGTGCTAACTTTGGCGGATTGGCTGCTTTACTGGCTATGCTCAACAGTTGCGCCAGCGGAGTGTCCGTGGTAAACATCGACAATGGATTTGGTGCAGGATTTATGGCTTCGACCATTATCAGACAAATAGAGTTAAACAGTAAGTAGTTGGAAGTAAAATAGCAGGTAATAAATACAATAAACACAATGGAAAAACGCATTCTATATTTCGACTGTTTCTCGGGCATAAGTGGTGACATGACCATCGGAGCATTATTGGATCTGGGCATAGACCAGGATCTATTCTTGTCCGAACTAAACAAAATACATCTCGACGAATTCGAAATCGAGATAAAAAAAGGGTTGAAAAAAGGCATATCGGGAACTGATTTTACGGTGCATCTCACACATCAAGAACACAGTCACGAAGGACATACTCATGAACACGAAGATGATCACAATCATCATGAACACACGCATGAGCATCATCACGATCATTCGCACGAACATGAACATACACATGAGCATCATCACACCGAAAAACCTCATGATCATGCGCACACCCGCAACTTATCGGACATTTACAAAATAATTGATAGCAGCGATTTAAGTGAATACGTAAAAACAGCCAGTAAAAAGATTTTCCTCATTGTAGCAGAGGCTGAAGCTAAAATCCATGCAAAAACGATAGATGAAGTCCATTTTCACGAAGTGGGTGCGGTAGATTCCATTGTGGATATTATCGGTGCGGCCATTTGTGTGGAAATGTTGCAAATTGATGAAATTCAATGTTCGGATATTAACCTGGGTAGCGGATTCGTACATTGCGAACATGGAGTTTTCCCCGTCCCTGCTCCTGCTACACTTGAGATACTAAAAGGAGTGCCTGTTTATAGCAAAAATGCAAAAAAAGAACTCACCACTCCCACCGGTGCTGCCATTCTAAAAGCACTTTGTAGTGAATTTGGAAGCCTGCCCGAGTTTATTATCGAAAAAATAGGATATGGCCTGGGCAAACGAGACATGGAAACGCCAAACGTGCTACGAGTAATTGTAGGTAAAAAAAAAAGTCCTAGCACGCTGACCATGCTGGAAACTAATATCGACAATATGAATCCGGAGATTTACTCGTATTTATTTCCAAAATTACTCGACAACAAGGCATTGGATGTCTTTGTTACGCCGATAATAATGAAAAAAAACCGGCCCGCCAATATCTTGAGCGTGTTGTGCAACGAAGAAACGGTAGAACAATTAGAAGAAATTCTTTTTACAGAAACAAGTACATTGGGTATTCGAAAATACAAAGTAGAACGCGAAGAACTTGAACGAAAATTCGATAAAGTCAACACAAAACATGGTGTGATTACTGTAAAATACGCCTTTAGAAACGGTAAGCTCCTTAAGTTCACACCCGAATATGAGGACTGTCGCTTAATTGCGGAGAAAACGAACATCCCACTTATTCAAATCATCAATGAGATAAGAGCGGAGATAGAAAATACAAAGAACTAGATACAACAAGAGCTGCCTCGGTAAGAAGCAGCTCTTGTTTATTATTGTTACGTAGAGACGCAAAGCCTTGCGTCTCTGATTAGGTAGACGCAATGCCTTGCGTCTTTACAATATTATTCTACAATTTTCTTCATGGCAGTCATAGCAGCGCGAAGTTCCGCACCACAGACTTCAACTGAGTGATTACGAATAGCAGCATTTACTTTTACCAATTCGAAGTTGTCAACACGACCATTGCTGGTAGTATTAAAGTTTTTACCAATAATGTTAGTATCCACTTTCTTCATAAAGTCAGCCAATAGCGGTTTACATGCGTGATCGAACAAATAACAACCGTACTCTGCAGTATCAGAAATTACGCGGTTCATTTCATACAATTTCTTGCGTGCAATGGTGTTAGCGATAAGTGGAGTTTCGTGCAATGACTCGTAGTAAGCCGATTCATTTTTGATACCTGAGCAAGTCATCGATTCGTAAGCCGACTCAACACCTGCTTTTACAAAAGCAACCATCAAAGTAGCATTGTCGAAGTATTCTTGTTCTGAAATCTCAACTGCTCCAGCCGGAGTTTTTTCGAATTCAGTTTCGCCTGTAGCAGCACGCCAAGCTAATAAATTTTTGTCGCCTGCAGCCCAGTCTTCCATCATGATGCGTGAGAATTCACCCGACAAAATATCATCCATGTGTTTCAGGAACAAAGGACGCATAATGTCTTTCAATTCCTCGGCCAATTTGAAAGCTTCCACTTTAGCCGGGTTAGACAAACGATCCATCATGTGAGTGATACCACCGATTTTCAATGCTTCGGTGATTACTTCCCAACCGTATTGAACCAATTTAGAAGCATAGCCTTTGTCAATTCCTTTTTCAACCATTTTGTTGAAAGAAAGAATAGAACCAGTTTGTAACAAACCGCAAAGAATAGTTTGCTCACCCATCAAATCTGATTTTACCTCAGCTACGAATGAAGAAAGCAATACACCTGCTTTGTGACCGCCTGTACCAACGCAATACGCTTTTGCGATTTCCAGTCCATCACCATTAGGATTGTTGTCTGCATGCACAGCAATAAGTGTAGGAACACCGAAACCACGAAGATATTCAGCACGAACTTCAGAAGCCGGTGATTTTGGAGCAATCATTACTACTGTAAGGTCTTTGCGGATTTGTGTACCTTCTTCCACGATATTAAAACCATGAGAATACGATAAACAAGCCCCTTTTTTCATCAATGGCACTACAGCGTTAACAACAGAAGTATGTTGTTTGTCCGGAGCCAAATTTGAAACTAAATCGGCCGTAGGAATCAATTCTTCGAAAGTACCCACAACAAAACCATTCTCAGTAGCATTTACAAAAGATGCTCTTTTGTTATCAATAGCTTCCTGACGCAAGGCGTAAGAAACGTCCAAACCACTGTCGCGCATGTTTTGACCTTGAGCCAATCCTTGTGCACCACAACCGATAATCACGATTTTCTTGCCAATCAATTTTTTGACACCATCAGCGAATTCGCTGTTTTGCATAAAATCACATTTTCCTAATTCCTGAACTTTCAGACGGTGAGGAAGTGAGTTAAAATAATTTGCCATTTTTTCTAATTTTAAAGCTCTATATAAGCACACGCTTATGTTTAAGCATTACCAATTTGGTTTATATTTGTTTTATTTATTTTTTTTATAGTTAGAACACAACTCGAGCCCTACAGGCTATTTTATCATCTTTTCGAATTTCAAAACGAAAATCGCCGGGTTCAACTTCCGACCGTATAATATCGACATAATCGTCGAACAGCATTTCGGTCATATAATTTATCTCAAAACGTTTCACCTGATATTTCCGGTAATTATTCAATGTAAAACAATCGCTAATCCATTGGATGTATCGAATGCTATTTACATGGCCATTGATATCTATATCGCTGTATTTTACTTTAAATCCGTCATATTCATCACCATCAACTGCATGAAGTTTAATTGGTTTATCAATTAAACCCGGTTCGGCTAAAGCAAAACTGTGAATGCCATCCAAAGTTTGCAGGTCTTTTGCACGACGGGTAGTCATATCAAAAAACACCCAGACAGAACATGCATTTCCGATGATTTCGTTTTTCTCATCTCGAATACAGAAGTTACGCGTGGTGTTAGCCCGGCCTACTTCTTCCACCCAGGTTTCCACCTGAATAGTTTCGTATTGTTCCGGAAAACGAGTCATCTCGATGGCCATGCGTGAAAGTACCCAAGCGCTATTTATTTCATGTAAACGACGTAGTCCGAAACCGTTATCATCGGCATTTAATCCGGCCGTAGTGAGTAAAATATCACCCAAAGCAGCCATCGTAACCCGAAACTGAAAATCGACGTACTGAGGTTGAATTTTAAACGAATAAGCTTTTTTTAATGACACAACAACCGATATTTTTCAGATTATTTATCTCCATATTTTTCCTGAATACCTTCAAGCATATCGCTCAACCGTTCCACTTTTGACTTGGTGATAGCCACTCTACCCGAACGGATAAACTGCAATACACCAACTGTTTCGCTTAATTCATCAAACAGATGTTGAGTTTCGTCATAATGTCCGGCCTTTTGCAAAACGACAAAATCGCTGTTCATTTCCAAAATCCGAATATGGTATCTACGGATTAAATCTTCCATTGATCCTTTTTCCAACAATTTATCGGTTGCCACTTTGTACAACGCTATTTCCTGGAATACCAGATCCTCATCGGTATTGTAATAAGCTTTCAGAATATCAATTCGTTTATCAATCTGTTTCACCACTTTAGAAACAACATCCTCTGTGGTAAAAAGAGTAATTGTAAACTTATGAATGCCTTTTATGGCAGAAGGTGAAACAGAAAGTGTTTCAATATTGATAGCACGACGGGTAAAGATAATAGTAATTTGCCCCAACAAACCAACAGTATTTTCCGAAAAAACGGTAATCGTATATAATTTAGTTTCCATGATTTTAGTCTCCCAATAAAATGTTAGTAACACAAGCACCGGCAGGAATCATCGGAAATACCATACCTTTTTTCTCAACATTTACAACCAACAAATATGGCTTGTCGTCTTTCAACATATCAGCAATGGCCGCATCTAATTCCGCACGCTCATGAACTTCTGTTCCGTCAATCCGATACGCTTTAGCAATAGCTACAAAGTCAGGATTTAGCATCTCTGTAAATGAATATCTCTCTTCAAAAAACATTTCCTGCCACTGGCGTACCATTCCCAGGAAGTGATTGTTCAGAATAATCATTTTCACACCGATTTGTTCTTGCATAATAGTACCCAATTCCTGTATAGTCATTTGGAAACCACCGTCACCGCTAAACATACAAACCGTACGGTCAGGAGCACCTATTTTAGCACCCATAGCAGCAGGAATTCCAAAGCCCATGGTTCCTAAACCACCGGAAGTTACCAAACTACGTGTTTGAGAGTAGTTGAAATAACGGGCAGCCATCATTTGGTTCTGACCTACATCAGTTACCAAAACCGCCTTATTATCAGTGGCTTCCGAAATTTTATGAATTACTTCACCCATTGTCATTTCACCCGATTCTGGATAAACTTCGCGTTGAATTACTTTATCGTATTCAAGTTTCACATACTCTTCAAACGAAGCAATCCATTCGGTATGTTTTGCTTCATTCAATTTAGCAGTCAAAGCAGGCAAAGTATCTTTAGCCGAACCTAATACAGGTGCATCAGGAATAACATTCTTACCTATTTCTGCCGCATCAATATCTAAATGTATAATTTTAGCTTGCTTAGCATAGGTTTTCAAGTCACCGGTTACGCGGTCATCAAAACGCATACCGATAGCAATCAACACATCACATTCGTTGGTTTTCATGTTTGGAGCCACGTTTCCGTGCATTCCCAAAAAGCCTTTGTTCAATGGGAAATCAGTTGACATAGCTGAAGCGCCAAGCAAAGTCCAGGCCGCAGGAATATTTCCCTTTTCCAAAAATGCCTTCAATTCTTCTTCGGCATTTGCTAATAAAACACCCTGACCAACCAAAGCAAACGGTTTCTTAGCTCCGTTTATCAATGCCACAGCAGCATCAATCTGAGAAGGTTGAACTTCAGGGATGGGGATATAACTACGAATAAAAGTACATGGTTTATAATCAAATTCAACTTCCTGAATTTGTGCATTTTTTGCAAAATCGAGTACCACCGGTCCCGGACGACCACTGCGGGCGATATAAAATGCCCGAGCCACCGCCCACGCAATGTCTTCGGGACGACGAATCTGGTACGCCCATTTAGTAATCGGTTGCGTAATACCAACCACATCAATTTCCTGAAAAGCATCAGTTCCTAACAGCGCAGCACCAACTTGTCCGGTGATAACTACTAACGGTGTACTGTCCAACATGGCATCACCAATTCCGGTAATGGCGTTAGTAGCGGCTGGTCCCGAAGTAACCAGGCAAACACCCACTTTACCCGAAACACGCGCATAACCTTGTGCAGCATGTGTTGCACCTTGTTCGTGACGGGTAAGAATATGATTTATATGTTTATCGTAATCGTAAAGTGCATCAAAAACAGGCATAATTGCACCACCCGGATAACCGAATATAGTATCAACGCCTTCTTGTACGAGCGACTGCATAAATGCATGAGCTCCTGTTATTTTGTTTCCCATAATATTTTAGTAAACAAGTCAATAGTAAACGAGTACACTTTCAACTCACCGGTGGACTTCGTTAATTATCAATTGCTAATTATTATTCGTTAATTAATCTATCATTCTTACAGCTCCCTTATCGGCCGAACTAACCATACTTGCGTATGCTCTTAAGGCTTTGGACACGATGCGGGTTCTATCTTTTGGTTTAAATGCATCTTTGCCACGTGCTTCTTCAGCCTGGCGACGTTGCAATAAAACTTCTTCGCTCACTTTTACATTTATCGAACGATTTGGAATATCTATTTCAATAATATCACCATCTTCAATCAATCCGATATTACCACCTGAAGCAGCTTCGGGCGAAACGTGACCTATTGATAATCCTGAAGTTCCTCCTGAAAAGCGACCATCAGTAATCAAAGCACATTCTTTTCCAAGATGCTTGGATTTAATATAAGAGGTAGGATAAAGCATTTCTTGCATTCCCGGTCCACCTTTCGGTCCTTCGTGTGTGATTACCACTACATCGCCCGAAACCACTTTCCCACTCAGGATAGCCGTGCAAGCACTATCTTGCGAGGTAAATACTTTGGCAGGGCCGGTAAATTTCCAAATACTTTCATCTACACCGGCGGTCTTAATAACGCATCCATCTTGTGCAATGTTCCCTTTAAGAATTCCAAGTCCACCATCTTTTGTGTAGGCATGTTCCACACTACGAATACAGCCATTGACTCGGTCACCATCTAATTCCGGATATTGCTCATTTTGTGAACCCATCACCAAATTAAAACGATGTGCCGGAGCACTTTTATATTTATTGATAGCCTCTTCAGTAACTGTTGAAGCTGTAATATCAAATTGTTGAATGGCTTCGCCCAATGTCAATCCGTCAACGCGATATACTGATGTATCTAGCAAACCACCCTTACTCAATTCAGTAAGAATACCTAAAATACCACCTGCACGATTCACGTCCTGAATATGGTATTTCGGAGAATTAGGAGCCACTTTGCATAAACACGGAGTTATACGAGAAAGTTTATCCATGTCGTCCATTGTCAATTCTACTTCAGCTTCGTGAGCAATCGCCAAAATGTGTAAAACAGTATTTGTCGATCCACCCATGGCAATATCCAGGGTCATAGCATTAAGAAATGCTTCGCGGGTAGCGATACTGCGTGGTAAAACGGTTGCATCGCCTTCGAAGTAGTATTTATGAGCGTTATCAACAATCAGTTTGGCTGCGTCAATAAAAAGCTGCGTGCGGTTAGCATGAGTAGCAACGATAGTTCCATTGCCCGGCAACGCCAAACCGATGGCTTCATTCAAACAGTTCATTGAATTGGCAGTAAACATTCCTGAACACGACCCACAAGTAGGACAAGCAGCATTTTCAATTTTCTTTACTTGCTCGTCGGACACACTGTCGTCGGCAGCTTGTACCATGGCATCCACCAAATCCAGTTGTTTGCCATCAAGCTCACCGGCTTCCATCGGTCCCCCCGAAACAAAAACGGTAGGAATATTTAGTCGCATGGCAGCCATAAGCATACCCGGCGTTATTTTATCGCAATTGCTGATACAAATCATGGCATCAGCTTTGTGAGCATTTACCATATATTCCACACTATCGGCAATCAAATCGCGCGATGGCAATGAATATAGCATTCCGTCATGTCCCATGGCTATACCATCGTCAATGGCAATAGTATTAAATTCAGCAGCAAAACATCCAAGCTTTTCAACTTCGGCTTTCACTTTCTGACCAATTTCATGTAAATGAACGTGACCCGGAACAAATTGAGTAAATGAATTGACAATAGCAATAATTGGTTTTCCCATTTGCTTATCCGTCATTCCGTTGGCACGCCAAAGTGAGCGGGCACCAGCCATTCTACGCCCACCGGTACTAGTTAAACTACGTAAATCTATTTTCATTTTATTGTTTATTAGTTTGGTTGTTCTACAAAATTACTCAACATCTGTTTAAATAAAAAACCTTTCTCCGTTATGGTGAGAAAGGTTTTCTGTATATTCACATACATTTATAATAACACAGTCCTCCTCACCTCTGATTTTGCACCAAAAGCACCACGACGAGCACGAGAATAGTATAAATGCGTTGAAAAGTCATATATTGTTTCTTATTTCGACTGCAAAGATAAGGCAAGAAATCGAATCGACAAATAGTTTGGAAGAAAAAAATGTGATATTTATTCGATTTGATAGATTTAAGCCGTAAAAAATAGAAAAGGAATAGATTTCTCTCAAAAATGAGCAATTTCTATTAAAAAGCGTTATATCAAAACGTGTTTCAAGTACGGGCTATAATATGAAACAACTTAAATCAGTAATTAATCACAAATAACAGTACCCTCTGTTATTATAAAATATTTATTTCGTTGAAAGATATACAAGCCAAAATAGGTAAAGAGACGGAATTTGTATTATTTTTGCAAGCAATTAGATTCAAACCATGACAGAAAGAACATACAAGTACCTTAACAATATAGATTCCCCCATTGATTTAAAAACCATTGACAAGAATAATCTTATCGGCGTCTGCGCTGAATTAAGGCAATTTATCATCGATGAAGTTTCACAAAACCCCGGACATTTGGGTTCCAATCTGGGAGTTGTAGAGCTCACAGTGGCACTTCATTATGTTTTTAATGCGCCCTACGACCGTTTGGTTTGGGATGTGGGTCATCAGGCTTATGGCCATAAAATTCTTACCGGGCGACGGGGGAAATTTCACACCAACAGATTATTTAAAGGTTTATGCGGCTTTCCAACCCCGAAAGAGAGTGAATACGATGCTTTTGGAGTGGGTCATTCCTCTACAGCTATTTCGGCTGCGCTGGGTATGTCGGTGGCTTCCTTATTAAAGGATGAAAAAAAACGCAACGTGGTGGCCATAATTGGCGACGGTGCTATGACCGGTGGATTGGCCTTCGAAGGACTAAACAATGCTTCGATGGACGAGAATAATCTATTGATTATCCTCAACGACAATCAAATGGCTATCGATCCGATCCAAGGTGGATTCACACAATATTTGGTTGACATCACAACTTCGCATGCTTACAACAAGTTACGCTTCAGCGCTTATCGGATTTTACGAAAATTGAATATCATTACCGACAACAACAAAAAGCGAATCATTCAATTCAACAACAGCGTTAAAGCTACACTCACCAATCAAAACAATATATTCGAAGGTCTCAACATTCGCTATTTTGGACCGGTAGACGGGCATGATGTGGATGGTTTGGTAAGAATACTTAATGATATAAAAGACTTTAAAGGTCCAAAAGTATTGCATTGCATCACCCAAAAAGGCAAAGGATACGAACCTGCTGAGAACTCGGTAACCGAGTGGCATGCACCCGGAAAATTTGATGTAGAAACAGGCGAGCGAAAAACAGCCAAAATCACGGTTCCTACTCCTCCACTTTTTCAAGATGTATTTGGCGAAACACTTTTGGAACTGGCTAAAGCGAACGATAAAATAGTTGCGATTACTCCGGCAATGCCATCGGGTTGCTGCATGAACATTATGCAACGTGAAATTCCGAATCGTGTTTTCGACGTAGGAATTGCCGAAGGACACGCAGTCACTTTCTCTGCCGGACTGGCTATTGAAGGTATGATGCCGTTTTGCAATATCTACTCATCGTTTATGCAACGGGCCTACGACAATGTGATTCACGATGTAGCCTTACAGGAGCTGAATGTGGTAATGTGTTTGGATAGAGCCGGCATTGTTGGTGCCGACGGGGCTACACATCACGGCATCTTCGATTTATCATACATGCGCTGCATTCCGAATCTAACTATCTCCGCCCCACGCAACGAAGTGGAGCTACGTCATCTAATGTTTACTGCTCAACAACCCAATATGGGTCCGTTCGTCATTCGTTATCCGCGTGGAAAAGGAACTGTAATTGATTGGAAAGTTCCGATGAAAGTACTTCCGATAGGAAAAGGTGAACTATTGAAAGTAGGAAACGACATGGCCGTACTCACAATCGGAGCGATGGCGCACAGTGCTCAAGAAGCAATTGAAAAAGTAGAAAAAGAAAATAACATCTCTATTGCCCACTACGACATGCGTTTTTTGAAACCACTGGATGAAACTATGTTGCACGACATTGCTAAAAAATACAAGCAAATAGTAACTATCGAAGATGGGGTGATTCAAGGAGGATTTGGATCGGCGGTATTAGAATTTATGTCGGACAACGGATACAATATTCGGGTAAAACGTCTGGGCATCCTCAACACCTTTGTGGAACACGGCACACCGGAAGAGCTATACAATATGTTAGGATTGGATGCAAAAGGAATTGCATTGAGCATACAAGATTTAATCTAGATTAGTTTTCTGATTTTTTCTTTTTACAAATACAATTACTCCCCATAGTTAAGCCATAGAGAACAGCTCTATGGCTTTTTTTATTCTATTTATTTAAAATAAATCAGAAAAAGCTTGTTAATCTAAACTTTTTTCATAATATTTGTAATCGATTGACATAGAGTAGCCCAAATTAAGTTCTCTAAATCAATTATATGTCAGTCGACTAAATTTGATCATATAATAATTTCACTCTTCATCAATTACCCAATGTTTACACTTGTTTTAAATACCTGCTTGCCTTCAAAACCTAATAAAGACTATATATGCAACCTCAAAAACCAATCACGAAAAGACCCATCCTAATTGTAGTAATTGTAGTATCAACCATGTTTTTGGTATATTTTGCCATCTCGTTTGCTCAAACACGAAAAATAGACGACTGCCTTGCAGCAGGCGGAGTGTGGAACAGTAATTCTCAACGCTGCGACTGTATTTCGGGAGAAAAAAGAGCAACTCCAAATTCCAGTAGTTATAAAGAATACAGAACAAAAAGCGGAAAGATAATCTGCATTACCGAAACACATCCGATCAAAAAGAATCTGAGCACAGTAACAATCAGTTCAACCTGTTTACATCTCGAAACACCCATTGTGCTGAAGGATATAAATCCAATAGAAAAAGTTATTGTTGCCGACATGAACCAAGATGGCTACGACGAAATTTACATCACCACCCGCAGTGTTGACACTAACTCATACAGCGAACTTTTTGGCTTTGCTTCCAACAAGGACAAAGGCTTGACTCAAATCAATTTACACAACAATAAAAAAGAAAACGAAAAGGGTGGAATATTTGATGGTTGCCTGGGTCATGAAATCTACACATTCGAAAAAGAAGCCATTGTACTCGAATTCCCTGTCTACAACGAAAAAAACGGCAATTCAAACCCAACCGGTAGCACACGGGTAATAACCTACGCACTGAATTCCGACAAATCTGGCTATAACCTCGAGGTTGCCGGCACAAGTACCAAAAATTAGAAGTAGAATGTATACCATTTTTTCATTTTACACCTTTGTATAATTGATTATGGCAAAATAACAATATCCCCTTGTCAATTGAACAAACCCAAGTTGCAAAGCGTTTTCAAGGCAAACAAAAGCTGAGAAGGCATAGTAAAACCGAAAGACAAGATGAATTTCAAAAGATATACAGCAGACCTGACCATTACCAATTATAAGTTTGGCGAACGCCCCGATGTAACCATCCCCGACAGGGAATTTTATAAGGTAATGGGCGAAGAAGGAATCAGAAAATTAGTGACGAGACATTATGATTTGCTACGGGTAAGTGAGATTAGCCATTTATTTCCGGCAAATGATGAGATTTTTGAAATAGCCAAAAATAATTCGGCCGATTTTATGGTGCAGATTTGCGGAGGTCCTGATTATTACAATCAGCATCGTGGACGCCCCATGCTGGCAAACCGCCATGCCGGCTCGCACATTACGCCCGAAGGCCGTTTGGTGTGGCTTAATTGCTACAAACAGGCATTGGCAGAACTTAGCATCCCCCGCCCACTCATTGTTTCGTTTTGGAACTATCTGAACGTTTTCTCCAACTGGATGGTCAATTCGCCCGAATAGCCCGACTTCAGCTACAAAATCCCGAGCAGTTCCTGTGCATTTTTCAAAGCTGCGTCGGTAATATTCTTTCCGCTCAGCATTTGTGCCAATTCGTTTACGCGCTCATTATTACTGAGGCGTTCGATGTGGGTTTGTGTTTGTGCACCGCTATCGTCTTTATACACACGGTAATGCTGTGCACCCTTGGCAGCAATTTGCGGCAAGTGAGTGATAGTAATCACCTGCATATCGGCACTCATCGATTGCATAATATCGCCCATTCGGTGGGCTATTTCACCCGAAACACCTGTATCTATTTCATCGAAAATAATGGTAGGCAAATCGGCTTTATGTGCCACCAACGATTTTATCGAAAGCATTAAGCGCGATACCTCACCACCCGAAGCAATCTGAGTGACGGGTTGAACCGGGCGGTTTTTATTGGCCGAAAAAAGAAATTGAACTTCATCGTTTCCTTGTTCTACATACTCTGCCAGGGGCAAAATAGCAACTTCGAACTGAATATTGGGCATTCCCAGCTTAGTAAGTTGTTCTACCAGGTACTTTTCTATCGGTTTGCAGGCTTTCTTACGACTATCAGTCAACAGCTGAGCACTAGCCTTCACGGCAGTATGCGCAGCGCTTAGTTTAGTTTTCAGTGCTTCTATCTCTTCATCAAAAGAATCGATACGTTGCAACTGCGCGCCAAAACCATCTCGCAACTCTATCAGCTCTGTAACAGAAGTCACTTTGTATTTCTTTTGCAGAGTAAAAAGCTCACTCAATCGATTTTCAACCCACTCCAAACGTACCGGATCAAACTCAAGTCGTTCTTCGAACGTATTCATCTCAACAGTAATATCTTTTATCTCGATAAATGCAGATTGTAACCGATCATACCAATCATTTCCATCAGGCACAAAACTTTTTACGCGTGCAAGAGCTGCTATCGCATCTTTAAGCATGGGTAAGGAAGCATGTTCCTCATCCAACAATTGATGCGCTTTTACCAATTCCATTTTTATCTCTTCTGCATGGCTCAGCGTTTCTTGCTCTAACTCCAAATCTACTTGCTCGTTATCCAACAGCTGAGCATCCGTCAATTGCTGAAACTGAAACTGCACATAGTCCAAATCAGCCCCCTGCTTTTCGGCCATTTTTTGCAATTGCTTTAATTCTAACTGTACATTCTTCCAATCGGCAAAACTGGTGTGATATTGAGTCAAAAGTACTGCATTTTCGGCAATAGTATCCACCACTTCCAACTGATAAGCATCATTTGAAAGTAATAAGTTTTCATGTTGCGAATGAATGTCCAGCAAACGATTGCTCAAATCTCGAATCACATTCAACGACACTGGTGTATCATTTATAAACGCCCGCGACTTGCCACTGTTGGTCAGTTCACGGCGAATGCTACATTCCGAGCCCTGATTATCCAAATCGTTCTGACTAAAAAAGCCATCCAAATGCTTATAGTTCGAAATATCAAACTCGGCCTCAATTACGCACTTCTCCGCATCAATTTTAATCGATTTACTATCGGCCCGTTGACCCAAAATAAGCGAAAGAGCACCTAAAATAATCGATTTACCCGCTCCTGTCTCACCAGTTAGCACTGAGAAACCTGCTTCGAAATCGATATTTAATTCGGAAATTAATGCGTAGTTAGAAATATAAAGCGATTTGAGCATAAAGCGTTACAAGAATTTAGTTACTGGTTACAAGATATATTATTCAACAATTATTGAATTCTACGCATAGAAAAATTACATTTTACAATTCAAAAAGAAGAATTATTTCAATATCTTCTCATATCTAGCAGTTTGGGTTGGATTTATATCCGATAGTATTTCTACAGCGTCGGTCTTTTCTTTTTGATTTCCTTTGCTAAAGATATTAACCAGTTCATCGCTTTTGGCATCCATAAAAGACGAAATAATGATGGCCGAAGGTCTTGCCCGGTTGGCTTCACGAATTAAAGGCAACCCTTCAGCTATTTTGCCACGCGCATTGGCTGAGTTTGACGTCATTTCGTCCAATCCTAAACGATGATAGTCGTAAATAAAACTTCTGAATTTTTTAAATGCCTCATCAGTAAGATTATTGACCAGAGCATAACGATTCTTTGGGCTCTCAAACGCTTTCCAACCGGTCAGATCAGCTCCCTGTGCCGAATTGACGATAGTCTCGGCGGCCAGAAAATAAGGCGTTCCACCCAAGCGGGAATAGGAGTCCATATCATAGCCAATGATGATATAGGCGTAATATGCCAAAACAGCTGTCAGATTGGAGGTGATGGTATTCTCATTCATCTCCAGCTGATCAAATTCCTTATATTTAAACGTAAAGTAATTGTCCTTAAAGTTAAACAAAGTGCTGTAATAGCTCGAATTGAAAACTGGGCGACGAGATTGCACCTGTACTTCAGCCGTAAAAACATCAATGTCCATTTTTTTTACAATGATATTCATTGTGCATTCGATCCGCTCGGTGTTGGCATAGGTCAACTCAGTCCACTTTCGGTTATTCACAAACTCGGAAATCGACTTTTTAAGTGTCACGAAAACAGACTTATTTGAACCTTCAACCTGTTCGGAATTAATATTGATATTGCAATTCAATTCTTGAGCCTGACCATAACTCATCGTCAGTAAAAAACTCAACACCATCAACAATTGTTTCATTTCAGTTCGGTTTAATTCTTTAGGTTAGATAAAACTGACTAATTATCATTTTTCTGAAAATTAATTATTTCAGTCACAATATCGTCAGCTACAGCCGCTTTACTCTTTAGTTCGAATGGTATTTTAGTGCCCGAACGATGCAAGATACAGATTTTATTCGTATCGTATCCGAAACCGGCTTGCTCGTCATTTAAGGAATTCAATACTATAAAATCCAGGTTCTTACGTTCCATTTTTTGAAGTGCATTGGATTCTTCGTTATTTGTTTCGAGTGCAAAGCCGACCAAAAACTGGCTTCCCATCTTCATTTTTCCAACAGCAGCAGCAATATCCTGAGTTGGCTTTAACTCCAACTGTAAATTTTCCTTTTCACGTTTCACTTTCATTTCAGCCACAGTTATCGGAGTAAAATCGGCTACTGCTGCGCATAAAATAGCACCATCGCAACCATAAAAACGATCCATAACTGCTGTATACATTTCGTTTGCCGACTCTACATCAATCCGCTCTATGTTCGGATGAACAGTTTTGAGCTGAACAGGCCCCGCAATCAGGCATACATCAGCACCATGTCTGGCACAGGATTCAGCCAGCGCAAAGCCCATTTTACCCGTCGAATAGTTACCTACAAAACGAACCGGATCAATCTTTTCGTATGTAGGACCGGCAGTAATCAATATCTTTCTTCCAAGCAGACCTTTTGATGTAAAATAATCGTCCATATAGCGCACAATTTTCTCCGGCTCTTCCATCCTGCCCTTTCCATCCAATCCACTGGCCAACTCACCGCTGGCAGGCTCAATAACCTTATTGCCGATGGCTGTCAATGCATCCATATTACGTTGCATGGTAGGATGAGCAAACATATCCAGGTCCATAGCAGGAGCTACAAAAACCGGACATTTAGCCGAAAGATAGGTGGTCAACAATAAATTATCGGCAACGCCTGTAGCCATTTTAGCAATGGTATTGGCAGTGGCAGGTGCAATCAGATAGGCATCGGCCCACAACCCTAAATCAACATGACTGTTCCAGTTACCATTTGTCGGGTCAAAAAAATCGACTAAAATAGGGTTTTTAGCCAGTGTGGCCAACGTAAGCGGAGTAATAAACTCCTTGGCCAACGAGGTCATTATTACCTTCACTTCGGCTCCTTCTTTTACCAATAAACGAATGAGTTGAGCCGATTTATAAGCAGCAATACTGCCAGTAACTCCTACTATTATTTTTTTACCTTTTAATGCCATAGTGCTTTTCAATTATAAATAGTGATTTTAAATACAGGAATACTATTCTTGCTTTTGAATCTATAGTTTACAAAAATACAAAAATGAATTGAACTTATCACAAACAAAAAAAGATAAAAGAATAGAGTGACCGGCACAATATTCTTTTATCTAAATGAAGTTTGATTGAAATGGCTTACTATTTCAATTTATCTTTAAGCGGATTACGGTGGTAAACTTTGTCTTCCAAAAATTCTTGTGTAGCCACTAAAACTGCTTTTGGAAGTTTTTCGTAGTAACGTGAAATTTCAATTTGTTCTCTGTTTTCGAAAACTTCCTCGATATTTTCATTGAAAGAAGCAAATTCCTGCAATTTTTTGTCAAGTTCTGCTTTTGTTTCAACACTAATTTGATTAGCGCGTTTTCCAATAACTTTTACCGTTTCGTACACATTTCCGATACTTTCACTCATTGTGCTCATGTCACGAGAAATCGTGTTCGTTGGCGCATTTACTTTTTTATAGTCCATAATACTTTGTAATTAATAATCTGTAATTAATAATTAAATTTTCGGAACATTTGATTGGCATCTAAATACAATTAAACCACCTACATTGTTCAAATTCTTACTAATTTTAATCTTTTGCTATCTTTTTCGATTCGTTGAATATTTTATCAGCCTGCTTTTTAAACTTTCCTTGCGGGAACTCGTTGATATAATTGTAATATTCATCTATCGTATTTCTGTAACGTTCAATTTTCTTTTCCTCAAAACTTTGAGTAGCAAGTTGGTATTTCGACTCCAAAATCAGCATTGACAATTCTTCGCGGTGTATTGTCGACGGAAAATTTTTCAGTGCATTTTGAGCGGTAATAACACACGATTCGTAATTATTTCCTAAATAGTTACCCAGGTTGAAGTATAATTTAGCATTCAAATATGTTTTGTAAGCCAATTTATTATTCATTTCTTCCAACAATTTGTTAGCATCACCTACGCGTTCACTTTCAGGGTAAAGTTCTAGGAACTCTTGAAAGGCCGCAATTGCCTGGAGGGTTGCAGTTTGATCGAGTCGGGCATCAGGCGAATCCTGATAATAGCAGAATCCAATCATATACTTTGACTCAATAGCAAATTTACCTTTTGGATATGTTTTTATATAGGTTCTGTAATACTCACTTGCGGTAAAATAGTCTTTCTGACCAATATACGACTTTGCCATGTAATTAAGTACAGATTCCGACTTATCGGTACCTTTATAGTAACTAGACACGGCATCAAACAGAGTCGAAGCACGAACAAAATCTTTTTTATCGAAATACTGAACAGCTCTGTTATACTTTAACTCTGCGTCGTTCGATTTAAGCAATTTTTGATAATCGCCACACGACACAAAAGCTAACACTGCTACTAAAAGAAATAATTGAAGCTTTTTCATAAAATAATTTGGTGTGCAAAAGTAGTTGTTTTTTCAGGAATAAAAAAATATAAGCTTTCGATTTAACAAAAGTAGAGAATTCAATCAATTAATAATGAATTATGAACAAATTCGAACCTAAACGTTAATAACATTTAGCATTTGAAGAAAAAAAATAAATACTGAGAAACTATAAAGCTGACATTTTTACTTCGCAAGGTATTTTTCAAATCCTTCGGAATAAGCGATCTGATTTTTACCATTTTTATCAACATAAATCAGATAGCACTCCATACCGGGAATACTTTTGCAAACTTTCAAACAACTATCTACTCCCAACACCATAAAAGGGGTATCATAAGCATCCGCCATAATTGCTGTTGGAGCTACGATAGTCACGCTCAACAAGTTGCTATTAGCCGGATAGCCGGTATGCGGATTGATGATGTGCGAGTATTTTTTACCATCTTTGATATAAAACTTCCGGTAATCGCCCGCCGTGGTAACAGCACAATCGGTTAATGAAAGAATAGTTTGTAGCTCTTCATTCATACTTGTAGAATCATCCACGGCTTTATCAATCCCTATTCTCCACTTTTCATCACTGGCATTCAATCCCTTACAAGCTACTTCACCACCAATTTCAATCATATAGTTTTTGCAACCATTGTCGCTCAACAGTTTGGCTATAACATCCACCGAATAACCCTGTGCAATAGAATTAGCATCAATCAAAATTCGGGGATCGTCTTTTATCACTTTATGATTTTCAATACGAACCTTTTTGTAGCCCACATAAGGAAGAAAGTCCGATACATTTGGTAATTTGCTATGGTCATTGTTTCCAAATGCAAATCCCCAGGCCTTAACCAATGGTCCTACAGTGATATCCAATGCACCATCCGTTCGCGCTGCAGCTTCCTGCGCAGCATAAAATATGGTTTCAAAATCCAAATCGGTTTTTACGGTTGGGTCATTATTATTAATCCTCGAAATAATAGAATTAGGATTATACGTTGATAACGACATTTCAAACTGTTGCAAACGCTCTTCAATCTTAGCTTTCAAATCGCGTCCATCGGGTTGTAGATAGGTAGCAGAGTAATATGTACCTTGAGTCTTACCTTCGTTATGAAGATACTCAACGGCCTTTACAGCTGCAACTTCTGACTTATTCACTAAATAATAGCCAACTATTGCTACCAAACAAACAAAAACAACAAGTAACGAAATTAATCCGGTCTTTTTCATTTCAACAAATTCTCTGAATTAAATCTCAAAAAGCAATCTCTTGCCTCTGACAGTTTCATCAAACTTACCGTCATCATATACAGCCTGCCCATTCACCCAGGTTTTCAACACCTTAGCATCAAAAGTAGTACCCTCAAAAGGAGACCAACCACATTTGTAAAGTATATTCTCAGCACTTACAGTCCAGGCATCATTAGGATGCACGAGCACTAAGTCGGCATAAAACCCGGGACGAATAAATCCACGATTTTCAATTCGAAATAAATCAGCAGGTGCGTGACACATTTTTTCCACCACCTTTTCGAGCGTAAATGCACCTTGCTTTACCAATTGCAACATAGCCACAAGCGAATGCTGAACCAACGGTCCACCTGAAGCAGCAGTTAAGCATGAACCTTCTTTCTCGGAAAGTAAATGAGGTGCATGGTCAGTAGCAACAACATCTATCTTGTTCGAATTGACAGCATCGATTAGCGCTAAGCGATCTACTTCCGATTTAATAGCAGGATTCCATTTAATACGGTTACCATATTTTGCATAATCGGCATCCGAAAACCACAAATGGTGCACACATACTTCGGCAGTGATTCGTTTCTCTCTCAATGGTTTGTCTGAGGAAAACAAAGACATTTCCAAAGCTGATGACAAGTGAAAAACGTGTAAACGTGAGTTGTATTTTGTAGCCAACTCCACTGCAAAAGCAGAAGATTTGTAACATGCTTCGGCATTACGAATCAGCGGATGGTACTTTACAGGGATATCGTCACCTAAAAGTTCTTTATAATGTTGAATATTATGCTGGATAGTTGCTTCGTCTTCGCAATGCGTGACAATAAGCAACGGTATTTCCGAAAAGACACGGTTCAGCGTATTGCTATTGTCTACCAACATATTCCCTGTTGAAGACCCCATAAACATTTTCAAGCCGGCCACATTGCGGGGATTCACCTTTTTTAGTTCATCCAGATTATCGTTGGTTACTCCCATCAAAAAAGAGTAATTAGCCATCGATTTTTCGGCGGCAAGGGCATATTTCTGTTCTAAAAGCTCCACTGTTGTAGCCTGAGGCTTTGTATTGGGCATTTCAAAGTAGGAGGTAATTCCGCCGGCAACAGCAGCTTTACTTTCGGTATAAATATCGCCTTTGTGTGTGAGTCCCGGATCGCGAAAGTGAACCTGATCGTCAATGACACCCGGCAAAAGAAGTAAACCTGTAGCATCAACTTCGGTATGCGGCTCTGATAGCTTTACCAATTCACCACCTTCATATACAGCTCTAATCAACTCACCATCAACAACAACCGAACCAACAAACGAACGTCCTTCGTTTACAATAGTGGCATTTCTAATAATTTGCAATGTGCTCATAAGTAATATTCTGCTGATTAATTGATTTTCTTTTGTGGAAATTTTCTGAACCAACCATTTATTTTCAGTTGTACCACGCCAAAGAAAGCCTCTCCAAAAATACCACTGTTCATTTTAGAGGTTCCCAATTCTCGGTTTATAAATATGATCGGCACTTCTTTAATGGTAAAACCACACTCGAAAGCAGTATATTTCATTTCAATCTGGAAAGCATACCCTTTGAATCGGATCTTATCCAATTCGATGGTTTCAAGTACTTCGCGTCTGTAACATTTGAACCCGGCAGTAGTATCAGAGATATTTACTCCCAAAACAAACCGAACGTATTTCGAAGCCAGATATGACATCAAAACACGACCCATTGGCCAGTTTACCACATTAACACCTGTAATATAGCGCGAACCGATAGCCACATCAGCACCTTGATTAGCACAGGCATTGTATAATTTTGGTAAATCGTTTGGATTATGCGAGAAATCGGCATCCATTTCGAAAATGTAATCGTATTTGCGTTCAATAGCCCATTTAAAACCGGCAATATAAGCAGTTCCCAAACCAAGCTTACCTTTACGCTCAACCATAAACAATTGAGAAGGAAATTCAGTTTGCATTTTTTTGACGATGGCAGCCGTTCCATCCGGAGAGCCGTCTTCGATGACTAAAACATGAAACGTAATTGGCAAACTAAAAACAGCGCGAATAATATTCTCGATGTTCTCCTTTTCGTTGTAGGTGGGGATAATGACTAAATTGCTGGACATGGTTATTTAGTTGAATGTTAGTAGTTTTTATTGTTTGTTGATTGACACAGTCTATCAAAGTTCCTTATTCTATCAAAAAATATATAATTCCGATGGAGTTAATCTATCCAAAGTCACAAGTTGAACGTGCTTACCCACAATAACTTGTTTGGTCTCCAAATGGTTTTGAATGGTGGTATATGCCACCTCAGGTAAATTGTTTTCTCTACTCAAATGGCAAAGAAAAATATGCTGCGTCCGTTCATTATAATTCGCGGCCAGAAATCGTCCGGCTTGCTCATTGCTCAAGTGACCTGTTTGCGCAATAATCCGGTTTTTCAGATAAACCGGATAACTACCTTGTTCTAACATCTGCTCATCGTAATTAGCTTCTAACACCAGGTAATCGGCTTGTACTAAATGCGATGCAACTTCCTCACCTACATAGCCTAAATCGGTTGCAAAGGTAAATCTTTTTTCTTTATATTCCACCGTGTAACCAACACTATCTGTGGAATCGTGAGAGACTGAAAATGCGGTAATTGTAAAGTCGCCAACCTGAACAGATTGCCCTTTCTCAATAAACTTACGGCTGGAATATAATTTTTCAGTCACGCAATAACTTTTCTGAATTCCTTCGTGAACCAATCGGGTGGAATAAATGGGAATAAGGTGTTTCTCCCCCAGCGGCCCTACTGCTTTTATATGATCGGCATGATCGTGCGTAACAAATACTCCCCAAATATTCTCGAAATCCAAACCTATATTTCGCAAATATTTACGAATAGAACGCACCCCAATTCCTGCATCTATCAAAATGCCGGTTGATGCATTGCCTATGAAGTAACAATTTCCACTACTACCACTGCCAAAACTCTGAAAACGTAATTTATCCATCAATATCTATTTAAGGTGACAAAATTAACTTTAAAAATCGAACTACGACTACAAAATATCAGAAATAACGTTAAGCCTTCATAAAGAGTAATTATTCTCAAAAAACTATTTGAGAACAAAATAATTATTTATCTGACTATCTGAAATTTACAAAATATAAAAACTATTTTCAATCGTATATAAAAAAACAAACAGATAGGATTTCCCCTATCTGTTTGTTGGCAAAATTGGTAATTCTATTTATCAAAATCACTTTTTACGTGCGCTCCATCGCAAAAAGGCTTGTTACTACTGTACCCACATCTGCAAAGATAAGTTTTTCCGGTGACATCTTTCACTTCGCCCGAAAGCATGTTTAGCTTAAAATCGCCCGTAACTACATAAGGGCCGCCTTTTACTATTTTTACATTTTCCATTTCTAAAATTTATATGAATCAACCAGTAAACAAATAGTAAAGACAAAAGTTCTGAGAAACAGAATAGATTAGCTATTAAACAAACCTGCAGGAGCCTGTTTTTCATTTCTTCAGAAAAGCATTCTCTGCATTCCGAAGCTCCATTATTTTCTTTTTAAGCAGTAATTCTAATTCAATATTTTTTGATTCCAGTTCTCCAATTCCGGGTGCAATAACACTTCGTTCATCAGGTGTCTGAGCACTGTCATATCGCAAACGTAAAGCATCGAGTTTATCTTTTGATAATTTCAAATCGGCAGCAACTTTATCTTTCTCGTTCCAAAGTTGTAAGGCATCGCTACACCTAAACTGAGACAAATGAGTATAAACAGTAGAGTCGTTTACAATAAATTCAATTTGTTTATTCGGTTTCTCCACATGCGATTTAGTCGTTTGAGCATTTTCCAGAGTCGTTTTAGAGCTTTTACGATAACTCTTCAAAAGAGCCACTGCACGGACATAGTCTTTATCCTCACTCCTGACAATGGTTGTACTTTCATTGGGCACAAAAGTATAAATCATCACTTTGCCTGCCACTTGATTCCGGTCGGTAGCAAACCACCCCAGTTTGTGCTGCTCATCAATAACCATCATATAATCATTGGCCATGGAATTGAAAGGGAATCCAACATTTTCGGGAGTTAAAAAGCTATCAGAAGAGGGGGTGTAACGGGTTACAAAAATATCGTATCCACCTATCGAATTCTCATTATCGGAAGCAAAATACAGGGTAATGCCATCCAGCAAAAGAAAAGGATAATTCTCGTTAGCAGAGGTATTAATGACCTTCGATACCGAAACGGGAGCAGACCAGGTATCAAACAATTTATAAGAAGTAAACAAATCCACTTGACCATGGATAGAATCGGAATAATACACTCTATCCTTGCGTTGTGTGGTATAGGTAATTTTATCAACAGTTTGTCGGGCATTCAGTTTCAACAAGCTTTGATGTATGGTTCCTAGCTCACTACTTGTTTTGTAAAAACGCAAAAAGTCGGTTTTATCAACCAATATACTGTCAACAATAGCAACATCCTCCACTTTAGTGAGTAAACGGGCAGCCCTTTCCGACTTAGCGATTTTACTTTGCAGTTCTTGAATTTTACTGTCGTCGGGTTTTAAAGTAGCCAAATAACTTTGGTAAGCCATTACCGATTTATCGAAACGATAAGTTGTGAAGTAGAGTTCGCCCAGATACATATCGCGTTGTGGAAACTTAGATCCGCCCATTTCGAAGTGAAGTATAGCCTGTTCAGCATCCTTCAACTCATAGCAACACTGAGCGTATCTGAAATTGTATTTTGCATCATTGGGTTTCTGCTTCAACAATATTTCGTACATGCCACGCGCCTTTGCATATTGTTTGTTATTGAACAGTGCATCTGCTTCGACTGCGCGTTGGCCGAAAACCGAAATGCTAAGCAAGAGTAAAAAGAAAATCAACTTAAATTTCATCGGGATATAGTATTCTGTATTTTGTAAAGTAAGATGTGCAACTAGTGCAACATCTATAAATTTATATTTGAAGAAATGCGGTAAGACATTGTATATTTACAATATCTTACCGCACTTTCATGAATAAACTATTCGCTAAGGATTCACTCCATTAGCACTTTGTATCAATTTAGCAGCTTCAGCCTCAGCCTTAGCATTCATATCGGCAGCTTTTTTCTTAGCTTCATCTACTAACTTTTTCGACGCCACTTCTGCGAGTCGTTTAGTGATCGGATTGCTCGCTTTTGCCACCAACTGGTCGCCCTTAACTTGTGCTTCAGAAATAAGCTTATCGCTTAATTGTTGCGCCTGAGCCCGCACCTCATCCGCTTTAGCCTGGGCTGCCTTCAATGCTGCATCCTTTTGCTTACGGGCTTCTTCCAAAGCTTTTGCCTTGGTGTCATCTATTTTTTTATTTACTTCGTCGGTCACTTTGGCCTTGGTATCGCTCACCAAAGAATTGAGCGTGCTAGCCAAATCAAGTTCTACTTTTGGTTTCATGAATGTTCCACCAATTTTCACACCTACCGTCGAGAATTTTCCTAGATTCATGCTGCTTGGCAATTGTACTTTACCCAAATAGGCTATCGATTTATCCAAACCGGTAGCACCACCAAGGTTCATTTTTATACCACCCAGAGTCACGTCAAAAGGTTTCGTATTCAGTTTACCATCTTTTATATCAAACAGCAGTCCTAAATCTTTGATAGTTGCCGAGGCTAAATCCGAGCGTTTCAAACTGGCAGCCAGAGCAGTAAGAGCAGGAACATTGTTTAGCCCAACTGATTTAGTCGAAAACGAACCATTACCAATCAAGGTTGCCAGGTCGGGCATCATATCTTTTTGCAACAAAGAATTGAATGACAATTTAGTAGAGAATTTACCAACAGCCTTTTCGAAAATTGGTGCAAATTTCTGCAAAGTTTCCACTTGTTTAAACATTTCGGTAAACAAAACATCCGTGATATTCATATCGAAGTTAACCGATGGTTTTTTAGGATCGGCAGTACTATACAAACCATTCATCAATATATTTCCGCCAAAAGCCTGCGTGCTCATATTCTGGAATTTCACATCGCCATTAAGCACTCTCACCACTCCTTTGGCATTTGCAAAATTCATTTTCTCGTATTGCAGTTGCTTGAAATCGGCTTGCATAGTGAAATCAATATTCTTAGGTATTTCTACCACAGTTAGCGGTTCCGACTTAGCAGCAGTGCCTGGTGTTGTTGTTGAAGTAGCAGCAGGCGCAGCAGCATCAGCTGTCATAAAATCGCTCACATTAAAGTAATTCGATTGCATGTTCAGCGTTCCTTTCAGCGTTTTATCGTGTAGTGCAAAAGCTACAAAGTTTTCGAGTTTACCGGTTGCAGAAATGTCGTTACGCCCAATCTTCATTTGCAAAGCAGTCAAATCGACATATCGATTATTGAATATCATATTGGCTTTCGAAATGGCTACATCTTGTGGTAACGCTTTCATCTTAGCTAACATATTACTAATATTCAACTTGCCTCCAAATTTGAATTTTTCGTATTGATTCGTTTCGTAATATGACATGCGACCACCCAAGTCGAGATTCATATCCAACACTCCATTTAGTTTTGTTCCTTCTTCCAATGGATAAATATCTTTTACCATTCCCAAATCGATTTTTCCAACTGCTTTCATCATCAATTCAGGGTCAGACATTGGATATGCCACCCGCATTTGAGCTGAAAAAGGATTGCCGCCCATTACGAATGAAAACTTAGAAATATCAACAACTGTAGCATCCAGGGTTTTGCCCGGGTTGGTAATATGTGCAGCCACATTGATATTCTGAACCGATTTTGGCAAACTTGGATACTGGAACCAACCATTGGCAGCCGTAAGATTAAAATCAAATGCAGGATAATTATCACCTATCATTTTTCCTTTCAAAAATCCGGTCATATTTACAGCGCCACCGGCTTTCATACCTTCGAACGAATTAGCATAAATAGCTGGAATCATTGATAATATAGCTTTAAAGTCAACCTTTCTAGCATCGAGGGTTAAGTCCATATCATAACCATCATCAAGCATCTTCACCCAACCGGCAAATGCAAATGGAATGGCATTTATACGCGAAGAATTTTCGGAAAAAGTGAATATCATTTTATTCAAATTGGCATTGATATCGGCATTGAGCTCCACATTCGCTTTGCTGAGATAAGGCACACCATCCATTGTAAAGTTGAGCGTTTCTATCGTCGTTTTGGTCTTCAACAACGAACTATCAGCGGTAAAATCGCCCGAAGTATGATGATTCAGGTTGAATATCTCGGCTTTCATTTTGCCTTGTTCGTCCAGATAAACAATATTCGCATTATCAAGAACTACATTTTTTAATTTCATATTAAAACTCATGGCCGAAGTATCAACAGCTTTTGTTGAATCAGTTTTCATGATGTTCCAGTTGGCCTTTCCATCGGCCAACACGTGTGCAAACACACGCGAGTTATCAAGCTCCAGATTGCGAATTTCGTATCCAGTATCGGAGAACAAGCTTTTTAAATTCAATTCTAAATCAACATTCTCGCTCGAAAGAAGAGTGTCTTTTTGGAACTCACCCACCCCGATAATTCGTAAGTTTTCGAATCGCACAGAAGCATTCGGAAAACTACGTATAAAACTCAAACTAAAATCCTCAAAATCAACCTTAGCATCGAGCTTGGCATTTACCTGCTCCTGAGCCAATTTCACAATTTTACCTTTAAAAGCGAAAGGTAAGATTAGTAAAGCAGCAAAAATTACTGCAAAAACCGACAGACCAATAATAAGTCCCTTTTTTAGTTTTGGATTCATAATAAGTAGAATGAATAATGTATTATTTTAGAGTATAACAGATAATTAATGTACGATGTATGTACCGCATTTTATGGAATGAACAAAAATACAACATATTAACGGAATGCTATTCTTTTTGTTGTGAAAATTCTATTTATAAACGACTATCATTTAAAAAAGATTTGAAAACAACTATGAAATCTTCATCTTTTCAGGATAGATTACATAAAATTCGATTTTAAATCAATTCGATTGACTAAAATAACAAAATCCCTGCCACAATTTGCGACAGGGATTTTAATATTTAAACAATTAATTTCTTAATTATTGAGAGCAATAATTGGTTTTACAATTTTGGCCTTGATTGCTTTCGTTTCCGGCTCCAATTCCATCAAAATAGTATCGCCGGCTTCCAGTTCGCCACCCAATACCACATCGGCCAATTCGTCTTCGAGGTATTTTTGGATAGCACGTTTTAGCGGACGAGCACCAAATTGAACATCATATCCTTTTTCAGCAATATAATCTTTTGCTTCGCTAGTGAGTTCCAGTTTATAACCCATGGCGGTTACCCGACCGAAAATTCCTTTCAATTCTAAATCGATAATGGATGCGATAGAATCTTTGCTCAATTGATCAAACATGATTACATCGTCCACACGGTTCAGAAATTCAGGTGCAAAAGTGCGGTTCAACGCTTTTTGAATCACCCCACGTGAGAATTCCGAGTCGGCTTCAGTTGTTGTAGAGGTATTGAAACCAACACCTTTACCAAAATCTTTCAACTGACGTGTTCCAACATTGGAGGTCATGATGATAATCGTATTTTTGAAATCAATCCTACGACCCAAACTATCCGTCAAGCGTCCTTCGTCCATTACCTGCAAAAGGATATTGAATACATCGGCATGTGCTTTTTCAATTTCGTCAAGCAAAATAATCGAATAAGGTTTACGGCGAACTTTCTCTGTCAATTGTCCACCTTCCTCATAACCCACATATCCCGGAGGTGCTCCGATAAGACGCGAAACACTGAATTTCTCCATGTATTCGCTCATATCCACACGAATCAACGAGTCAGCACTATCAAACATAAACTCTGCCAAAATCTTCGCCAGGTGAGTTTTACCAACACCTGTAGGTCCAAGAAAAATAAACGAGCCAATCGGTTTGTTTGGATCCTTCAGTCCGATACGATTTCGTTGAATGGCTTTTACAATTTTATTTACCGCTTCGTCTTGTCCAATAACCTTACTTTGCAAAACATCTTTCATTTGACGCAATTTCAAACCTTCGGCTTGCGCAATTCGTTGCACCGGAATGCCCGACATCATAGCCACTACTTCGGCCACTTGCTCTTCATCCACTGTTTCGGGGTGAAGTTGCGCTTCCTCTTCCCAGCGTTTTATGGCGTCTTCGAGTTGATATTGCGTTTGTTTTTCCTGATCGCGAATAGGTCCAGCCAATTCATATCTTTGTTCGGATAGAACTTTTAGTTTTTCTTTCTTCAAATCCTCAATGCGTTTTTCCAATTCCTCTATTTCAGCAGGAACGGAAACAGTACCAATGTGAACACGCGATCCGGCTTCATCCAATGCATCAATAGCCTTATCGGGGAAACATCGATCGGTAATGTAACGGTCGGTCAAATGCACACAAGCCTTGATAGCTTCGGGCGTATAACGCACATTGTGGTGATATTCATATCTATCTTGGATATTTTCAAGAATTTGTAAGGTCTCATCGGCTGTAGTCGGGTCAACCATTACTTTTTGGAAACGACGCTCCAACGCACCATCTTTTTCAATACTTTTGCGATATTCGTCCAGCGTAGTAGCACCCACACATTGAATTTCGCCACGAGCCAACGCCGGTTTCAGCATATTGGCAGCATCGAGCGAACCCGGCGCACCACCTGCACCAACTATGGTATGAATCTCGTCGATAAACAAAATCACATCCGGATTTTTTGTCAACTCATTCAAAATGGCTTTGATACGTTCTTCAAATTGCCCACGGTATTTTGTGCCCGCCACAATGGAAGCCATATCCAACGACACCACACGCTTGTCGAAAAGTACACGCGATACACGACGTTGAATAATGCGCAATGCGAGTCCTTCAACAATGGCCGACTTGCCCACTCCGGGATCACCAATCAGAACAGGATTATTCTTTTTACGACGACTCAGAATTTGTGCCAATCGTTCAATTTCTTTATTACGACCAACTATCGGATCCAAACGATTTTCGAGTGCCGCTTTGGTAATATCGGTCCCAAAAGTGTCCAACGCAGGGGTATCACTTTGTTTTGCGCCCGCTGCCGAACTTGGTTTCTTTTTTTGACGTGGATCTTCATCATCTTCATCATCATCCGAAAAGCTCGAACCCATAATAATTTCGGGTTTTTCGATAAATGCCTTGGCCTGATCGTATGTTAAGTGCTCTGCCGATAAAATATCGCCGGCCAAATTATTTTTTTCTTTCAAAATAGCTAAAAGTAAATGTTCGGTATCAGCAGTTTCGGCCGACAATGAACGGGTTTCTAACTCCATAATCTTTTTTATCTTTTCCGTACTTTTCAGTGTTGGAATTTCTTGGCCGCTGGGTTCAAGATCGGTGCGTATTTGACTTTCTATCGTTTGTTTTATTTTAGATAAACTCACGTGCGATCCGTTTAAAATATCGATGGCTTTTCCGCTACCGTTACGTAAGATACCCAACAGCAAATGCTCGGGGCCAACATAATTATTGCCCAATCGTTCGGCTTCTTGCGAACTGTACAAAAGCACATTATGTAATTGTTCTGAATAGTTGACTGTCATATATTCGTAGTTTGATTGGTTTTACTTTCGAGTTCAGAATATTGATAAGTTAAGACCTCACTTGTTTGTGGTATTATTCTTCTACAAAAATAGGAATAAAAAACTAAGAAATGAGAATTCTAACTGAATTATTAAGTATAAAATAGATGGTAAAATTCTTTCTGTATTCGTCAAAAACAATACCGAAACAGCAAAAATGTATTTTTATCGGAAATTTTGTCAGTTATGCTCAACAAATGATTTTTTTCAGTAGTTTTGTGCGCCATAAATGTAAAATGCATCAATACTTAGTCATTTCACGTGCAAATTAATAATTCAAAAACAAATTAATAAAACAAATAGTTTATGACGGAACAAAAATCTTCACTTCGCGAATCTAAATCCGCGCGATGGGTGGTACTGATATTGGTATCCTTTACCATGATGTGTATGTATTATCTTACCGATGCAATGGCACCGTTGCAGGAAAGTTTACAAGGCAAATTATCGTGGTCGGCTTCTGATTATGGTCTCTTTACCAGTGGATACGGTTGGTTCAACGTATTCCTTTTAATGCTGATTTTCAGCGGAATGATACTCGACAAACTCGGAACTCGCTTCACCGGCTTCCTTGCCATATTTATCATGTTATTTGGAGCCGGAATTAAATACTGGGCTATTTCGGGGCACGTTGTAGGAACATTGGAATTCTCTATCGGATCGTGGCAGGTTTTTAACGGCACTTCTAAATCAGCTCTATTTGCCGGATTAGGTTTTGGTATTTTCGGTGTTGGTTGCGAAATGTTCGGTATTGCTGCCAACAAAGCGGTAGTCCGGTGGTTTAGAGGCAAAGAAATGGCACTGGCTATCGGATTAAATACGTCTACAGGGCGTATCGGTACTGCATTGGCCATGTTTACTCCACTCCCACTTGTAAACCTGACAAAAAATGTAAGTTCACCTGTTCTTTTGTCTATCGTTTTATTGCTGATTGGATTATTGGTATTTATTTTCTTCACCGTTTTAGATAAAAAATTAGATCAGGAAGAATCGGATGCCGGAATTGCAAACGACGAAGAGTTCAAATTTTCGGATGTAACAGACATTGCAAAAAACAAAGCATTTTGGTACATCGCCATTCTTTGCGTGCTGTTTTACTCAGCTGTTTTCCCATTTATCAAATTTGCCACCAACCTCATTGTTCAAAAATTTGATGTTTCAGACACTTATGCGGGTTATATTCCGGCACTGTTGCCGTTTAGCGCATTGCTGCTAACCCCTGTTTTTGGTGGTATTTCCGACAAAAAAGGAAAAGGCGCCACCATCATGATTATCGGTTCAATCATCTTGGTTTGTGTGCATTTACTGTTTTCAATCCCTTCGCTCAACAGTTTTCCCATTGCCATCGGACTTGTAGTGGTACTGGGTATCGCATTCTCTTTAGTACCATCGGCTATGTGGCCTGCAATTGCTAAAATCATTCCTGAAAGCAAACTAGGAACAGCTTATGCGATGACCTTTTGGGTTCAAAACTGGGGATTAATGGGTGTGCCGTTGTTGATTGGCTATGTACTTGACAAATATTGTATCACCGGTACGATCACTAAAATGGTAGAAGGAAAAGAGCAAATTATCACACAATATAACTACACCATTCCTATGCTTATATTTTCCTGCTTCGGAATATTAGCCATTGTTTTTGCTTTCTTGCTCAAAGCAGAAGATAAAAAAATGGGCTACGGACTTGAAAAACCAAACATCAGAGAATAGTCTTTTCTTATGAAATTTTGAAACCCCCTTAAACTATTTGTGTTTGAGGGGGTTTTATTTTTAAAATTAAAACTAAATAAAATCAGCCATGGCTTTTTATCAATTTCACAGCGAGCAAAAAATCAATGCATCCATCAATGAGATTTGGGATTTCATTTCCTCACCCACCAATCTCAAAGAAATAACACCCGACTACATGGGATTCGATATAATAAATACAAAGCAGCCTTTGGAAAAAATGTACGACGGAATGATTATCGGCTACAAAGTAAGTCCGATCTTTGGCATAAAAACTACCTGGGTAACGGAAATCACACATATTCGCGACAAAGAATTCTTTATCGACGAACAGCGCATTGGACCTTACGCCATGTGGCATCATCAACACCTTATTCGCCCGATAGAAAACGGAGTCTTGATGACCGATATTGTCAGTTACCAACCACCTTTCGGAGTTATTGGGGCAATTGCCAACAAATTGGTTATCCAATCAAAGCTCAAAAAAATATTTAATTATCGGACTGCCGCACTTGAGAAAAGATTTGGAATCTATTCGGTAAAATAGCTCTTTTCATGGGTTATTATAAAAAAATCTACTGAATAATTATAATTTACTGCGCATTCCGTCAACATTTTAGACTTAGAATGTGTTGAATCAGAAACATATCAAAAAAGATAATCTATAAAAATCTACATCATGATGAAAGCTTTAAAAATCATTGGTATTGTACTCGCAACCATCGTAGGCTTAATTTTATTTATCGCTTTATTTGTACCAAAAGAATTTGCTTACGAGAAATCCATTACCATCAATGCACCTATCGACAGCGTTTGGGCAAATGCGAATAGTCTGGCAGCGCTAGACAGATGGAGTCCGTGGAATGATCACGAACCCGACATGAAAAAAGAAATGAGTGGAACCGACGGAACCATTGGAGCGAAACAAAGTTGGGCTGGGGAAATAGTGGGCAAGGGAAGTCAAACCATTACCCGTATTGAGAAACCAACACTTTTTGAAACAGAGTTAGTATTCATTGAACCTCAGGAAAGCCACGGAAAAGGCTTTGTAAAACTTAACACCGAAGGCAATGGAACAAAAGCTACCTGGGGAATGACAGGAACCATGCCTTATCCATTCAACATTATGATTCTATTTATGAATATGGAAAAATCGATGGGAAAAGACTGGGATAGAGGTTTAGGAAGATTGAAAAAATTAAGCGAAAACTAATGTTCAACACTTAAAAAATAAACGAAACTCATTGATTTTGGGTTTCGTTTTTTTTTATAAAACAGCACATCTTAAAATAATATTCATAAATTTGTCATTCATATATATTTATGAATAATTCAGAAAAAAACATGAAGTCAATTTACATATCTGAAAACAACCGGCGTATGCCCGTACTGTTTGTTGGTCATGGAAGTCCAATGTACGCCATCGAAGAGAATGAATTTGTACAAACATGGCGAGACATGGGCGACACTTTACCTGTGCCTAAAGCGATTATTTGTATTTCAGCACACTGGGAAACGCGCGGAACTCAGGTCACAGCCATGCAACAGCCCAAAACCATTCACGATTTTGGCGGGTTTCCACGGGAACTCTATGACATAAATTATCCTGCGCCCGGAAATCCCGAGCTTGCCAAGGAAACTATAAATTTAATCAAAAGTTCTTCGGTATTGCCCGACGAAAAATGGGGATTGGATCATGGCACGTGGAGTGTGATCAGGCGTATTTACCCCAAAGCTGATATTCCGGTTATTCAATTAAGCCTGGATTACAACAAATCGCCAAAACAACATTATGAGTTGGCAAAAGAGCTGGAATCATTGAGAGATAAAGGTGTATTGATTATCGCCAGCGGTAACATTGTTCACAACCTGCGCGAGGTGGCCTGGGACAAACCGGATGATCAGGAATACGGTTACGACTGGACAATTGAAGCAAACGAAACAGTAAAAAAACTAATTTCGGACAATAAACACAACGAGCTAATCAATTACAAATCATTAGGAAAAGCAGTTGACATGGCTGTACCATCGGCTGATCATTATCTACCATTGCTGTATGCGCTGGCACTAAAAAAAGAGGATGAGGAAGTTTCATTTTTCAATGATAAAGCCGTGATGGGTTCCTTAACAATGACCTCTGTAAAAATTGGCTGAGCAACAGGCTTTTCGTACAGCAAACTAATAATCTAAAAGTCAGTCTAAAATCACAAGATTATTGTAAATTATTTTACAGAAACACTTTGTAGATTAAAAATAAATGTGTAATTTTGCACCTCAATTTCGGATAAGGTAAAAAAGCAGCAATGCCAACGGCACCTCACCTTCCCGATGTAATCAGAAAAGTCATTTAAAAAATGTACGCAATCGTAGAAATTTTGGGACAACAGTTCAAGGTGGAAGCCGGAAAAAGACTGTATATCCATCGCATGGCAGAAGCCGACAGAGGCGCTGTAGTAGAATTTGACAAAGTATTATTGATCGACAACGAAGGTGCTATCACAGTAGGTGCTCCCGTAGTTGCAGGTGCAAAAATAGTTTGTGAAGTATTATCGCACGTACGTGGCGAAAAAGTAATCGTTTTCCACAAAAAACGTCGTAAAGGTTACCGCAAACGTAACGGTCACCGTCAAGATTTCACAGAATTATTTATCAAAGAAATTGTAGCTTAACCGAAAAAAAATTAGAAGAAAATGGCACATAAGAAAGGGGCGGGTAGCTCAAGAAACGGTCGTGAATCGGAAAGCAAACGACTTGGCGTTAAAATTTACGGTGGTCAATTTGCTAAAGCAGGTAACATCATAGTACGTCAACGCGGAACAGTACACCACATTGGTCAAAACATTGGTATGGGAAAAGACCACACTTTGTTTGCACTAGTTGATGGAATCGTAGAATTCAGAAAAAAGAAAGACAACAAGTCATTTGTTTCTGTAAAACCTATCGAAGTAGCTAACTAAAAAGCTAGTCGATACGCATCACACATAAATCTCCTGTTGTTTTACATCCGTGTAAAATTGCGGGAGATTTCTTTTTTAGACTCAAGAACAAAGAACAAAGATTCAAGACCTTGCTTTAAAATGGTAAATGGTAATTGAATAAATCGTAAATTAAAATATGCTTACACTCAAATACATTACCGAAAACACCGACGAGGTAATTGCCCGTTTGGCTAAAAAACATTTCGATGGCAAGGCTATTATTGCTCAGGTTATAGAGTTGGACAATACGCGCAAAGCATCTCAGGTAAAGGTAGATACAGCTTCGGCCGAATTGAATAATCTATCGAAAGAAATCGGTATGCTTATGAAACAGGGCAAACAAGCTGAAGCAACTCAAGCCAAAGAAAAAACAATTGAGCTAAAAGAAATCATCAAATTGCTGGGCGATCAACAAGGAGATGCAGAACAAAAACTGAACGAGCTATTGGTTCAAATCCCAAATCTACCTCACGCAAGTGTTCCAGAAGGAAGACATGCCGAGGATAATTTGGTAGAACGCTCGGGTGGTGCAATGCCAACTCTACCTACCGATGCTGTTCCTCATTGGGATTTAGCTAAAAAATACGACTTGATTGATTTTGAATTGGGTGTAAAAATTTCAGGTGCTGGATTTCCTGTTTACAAAGGAAAAGGCGCTCGTCTGCAGCGTGCATTAATAAACTTCTTTCTGGACAACGCAACTGCTGCTGGCTACCTTGAGGTTCAACCACCCTACGTAGTAAATGCAGCTTCGGGTTACGGAACAGGCCAATTGCCGGACAAAGAAGGACAAATGTACCACTGCACTGTGGACGATTTATATTTAATACCTACAGCAGAAGTTCCGGTTACAAATATCTACCGAGATGTAATTCTTGCCGAAAGTGAATTACCCATCAAGAACACAGCTTACTCAGCCTGTTTCCGCCGCGAAGCCGGTTCGTATGGTAAAGATGTACGTGGATTAAACCGCTTGCACCAATTCGACAAAGTAGAAATTGTACAAATTCAACATCCGGACAAATCGTACGAAACTCTGGACCAAATGGTAAACTACGTACAAACACTGGTTGAAAAATTAGAATTGCCATGGCGTATTCTTCGCCTGTGTGCCGGCGATATGAGTTTCACATCTGCTCTTACATTCGATTTTGAAGTATATTCTGCTGCTCAGGAACGCTGGTTGGAGGTTAGTTCGGTTTCCAACTTCGAAAGCTACCAGGCCAATCGTTTAAAATGTCGCTTCAAAGGCAATGACAAAAAAACACAACTTGTTCATACACTGAACGGGAGTGCTATGGCTTTACCCCGAATTGTAGCCGCATTGCTCGAAAACAATCAAACGCCTGAAGGTATACGTATTCCAAAAGCATTGGTACCTTATACAGGATTCGAAATTATCAATTAGAAAACAGTATTATTACACATAGAGAGCTCAAAGTCGAATGATTTTGAGCTCTTTTTCATTTCAAAAGACAGCTACTTAAATATTTATACACTATTTTGCATAAGAATTGACATTATGAGTATTTATTTAGATTTTTTTATTCTTCAATTAAAAAATATAGTTGTATTTTTACAGCACGTTTCAATTATGAAATAGTTATAACTACATAAAACACATCTATATGAATCACTTAATGTTTCTAAATTTAGGCACAGGCGAAATAATCATCATTGCTTTAATTGTACTTTTATTATTTGGAGGAAAAAAAATTCCGGAATTAATGAAAGGAGTAGGAAAAGGAGTAAAAAACTTTAAGGATGGGCTTAACGATGTAGAGAATGAGATAAAAAAAGACATCAAAGACGACGAAAAACAAGATATAGTCAAGTAAGCATGAGCGAAATTGCTGAAAGTGAAATGACCTTTTGGGATCATCTCGATGATTTACGAAAAATCCTGTTCAGAATAGCTGCCTTTATCGCTATCCTTGCTCTGGGATTTTTCTCATACATGAAAGAAATCTTTGATAACGTGATTCTTGCTCCTAGTCGGGATAATTTTTTTCTCTACGAATGGATGAATCGGTTGAGCGCCAAGTACCCGATTTTTCCAGACTTCTGCATTGGCAAATTTCAAGTAAAGATCATCAACATCAATCTTTCTTCTCAGTTTTTCATCCACATGTCTACTTCACTGTGGTTGGCATTAGTGGCCGGTTTTCCGTTTATTATTTATCAACTCTTTGTATTTGTAAAACCGGCACTGTATAGCCACGAGCGCAGAAACACCGGTGTAGCTTTTTTCTTTGGCAATATTCTTTTTTATATGGGTGTTACCGTTGGTTATCTAATGGTTTTTCCACTTACATTGCGATTTTTAGCTGGATACAATTTAAGCTCATATATTGAAAACAGCGTTTCGCTCGATTCGTATATGGATAGTTTTTTGATGCTTTGCTTCATTATGGGATTGGTTTTTGAGCTACCGTTATTATCAATGATTTTATCCAAATTAGGCATTTTAAAGCGTGCATTTTTCACAAAATTCAGAAAACACGCTGTTATAATTCTTTTAATTTTATCAGCCGTTATAACCCCTTCAGGCGACCCATTTACTTTGATGGTGGTATTCTTACCTATCTATATGTTGTGGGAAATAAGTGCGTTAGTAGTAAAAAAATAATTCGTTATTAGTTCCATACGTTTTTTTAATCATTTGAATTTTATTATTATTTAATTAACTATTAAGTCATTATGAAAAGAAGAGATTTTTTTAAATCGGCAGCAGTTGTAGGCCTTGCCAGTATATTCAAACCCGGTACACTTGCCGCAAGCACTACAGCAGCGAGCAAAATATCTGTTCAAACAGGTGTTGATATGGTGGCAGTTATGGGTGGTGAACCTGAAATTATGCTTATCAAAGCCATGAAAGAGTTAGGTGGAATTGGCAAATACGTAAAAAAAGGACAAAAAGTAGTTATTAAACCGAACATCGGTTGGGATAAGAAACCTGAAATGGCTGCCAATACCAATCCTGAACTTGTAGGTGCTTTAATAAAGCTATGCAAAAGTGCAGGAGCTGTAGAAGTTCTTGTTTTTGATCACACCTGTCAGGATTGGCAGAAGTGTTATACAAACAGTGGAATCAAGGCCGCAGTAGAGAAAGCGGGTGGAAAAATGGTACCCGGCAACGATGAATCCTATTACCGCGAAGTTCAGGTTCCGAAGGGGGTTCAACTAAAAACAGCTAAAATTCATAAAGCTATACTCGACTGCGATGTGTGGTTTAATGTACCCGTTCTGAAACATCATGGTGGTGCAAAAAACTCCATATCGATGAAAAATTTAATGGGAATAGTTTGGGACAGACAGTTTTTCCATTCCAACGACTTACACCAATGCATAGCCGACTCAGCTACTATCTACAAAAAACCGGCACTTAATATTGTTGATGCTTACCGCATTATGAAGTCAAATGGACCTCAGGGAAAGACCGAAGCCGATGCAGTAACATTAAAATCGCTGATTATTTCGCCGGATTTTGTGGCTGCCGATACAGCTGCGATGAAAATGTTTGCGCAAGTACAACCTACAAATATAGCCGATGTACGTTACATAGCTATGGCAGAAAAACTAAAGGTGGGCACTCAGCATCTTGATAAACTAAATGTCAAGAGAATAAAGCTATAGCTAACAACTATCTAAAATAGTTTTTTCACTAGCATCCCATCTTCTTCCACTAATTGTACATTACTAAAATGAAGCATCTGAAAAATATCAGAGTTGCACTTGCAATCCTTTTCTTTCTTCCTATCTTTTTGTATTTAATTGATTTCACGGGCAAATTACCAATGCAAATGCATGCATTGCTCAAAATACAATGGATACCGGCGTTACTCTCGTTGAACCTAGTTATTATTGCCATACTGGTAGTCATAAGTCTGCTATTTGGCCGAATATATTGTTCAACGATTTGTCCTTTGGGAATATTTCAGGACATTTCTGCCTGGAAATCCCGTTTTTTTTCGAAGAAAAAAAAGAAGTTCCGTTACACATACAAGAAACCACAAAACATATTGCGGTATTCTATCTTGGCATTGACGGTACTTATTTTTGTTTTTGGTAGCTCATTTTTAGTAGTACAACTTGATCCGTACAGCATCTTTGGACGTATTGTTTCGCAACTTTTACGCCCACTGGCATTGTTTGCCAATAATGGAGTAGCCGCCATCTTAAGCAACATGGACAATTATTCGGTTTTCAAGGTCGAACAGCTTTCATTTGTACCGGTAGCTTTTGTAATAACACTTTTCTTTTTCGTACTGATTAGCATTATGTCCTGGTTTAGTGGCCGACTGTATTGCAATACTGTTTGTCCGGTGGGAACTACCCTTGGTTTACTGTCCAAACTATCTGTTTTTCGCATTTCAATCAACGAATCCTCATGCAATCAATGTGGTGCCTGTGAAAAATCATGCAAATCGCAATGTATCGACAGTGATGCAATGACAGTGGATCAGTCTCGTTGCGTAAGTTGCTACAACTGCCTTAGCGTTTGTAAAAGATCCGGCGTAAACTATCAGTTTGGCTACAAGAAGCAGAAAGCAGAAGTGTCGCAAACTCCTGCGGATGGTAGCAGACGTACTTTTTTGCTTACTTCGGGCGCAGTAATTTCCACACTGGCCTTTGCCAACGCGAAAACACTTACCGGGCAAAAAGAAGACGCAACCCTTACCCGCACTCCGATAATGCCTCCCGGAGCGGGGTCTATTGAGCATTTCAATACAAAATGTACCGGTTGCCAGCTGTGTGTTGACAAATGTCCAATGCAGGTACTGAAACCGGCTGTATTGCAGTACGGTATTTCGGGCATAATGCAACCACATTTAAATTTCTCCACTCATATTTTTTGTAGTTTCGATTGTAACATTTGCTCTTCGGTGTGTCCTACAGGTGCATTAAAAGAGATGCCAATAGAGGAAAAGAAACTTGTTCAGATTGGGGTTGCCAAATTCAGAAAAGATAAGTGTATCGTAGCTGTTGACGAAACGGATTGCGGAGCATGTTCAGAGCATTGTCCAACACAAGCAGTACACATGGTTCCGTACAAAAATGGACTTACCATTCCTGAAGTTATCGAAAACATTTGCATCGGCTGCGGAGGTTGCGAGTCCATCTGTCCGGCAAAGCCCTACGCTGCCATTTATGTTGAGGGAAATAAAACACAGATCGCCGCCAATAAACCGGCCGAAGCTGAGAAGTTTGAAAAGAAAATTGATGATTTCGGATTTTAGTAAAAAGTTCAGGTACTGAACTCAAAAAAGATTGTAATAATTCCTTATAAACGGTTAACATGCCATTACATTTTAGTGGTTAAATGGCAAAAAAAAGCTATCTTTGCGTTCCAAATTTAAAGGTAAAGCATGTTAGAAATAATTGTAAAGGGGATATTAATCGGATTATGCATATCGGTACCGGTGGGACCAATTGGTATGTTATGCATACAACGAACCCTGAACCGGGGGCAAAAATATGGCATTGTAACCGGTTTGGGCGCTACATTCTCCGATTTAATTTACACAATAATTACTCTCTTCTTCCTTAGTTTCGTATTGGATTTTATTGAAATTCATCGTTTTGCCATTCAATTAATCGGGAGTATTGTAGTAGCTGGCTTTGGATATTATATTTTCAGAACTAATCCGGCTACGCAACCAAAACCGAACGAAACACTCAAGCATTCGCTGCTTGGTGACTTTGCAACTTCATTTGGGCTAACGCTTTCTAATCCACTCGTTCTTTTTGTATTAATTGCTCTTTTTGCACGATTTGAATTTATTGGTAACAATACCACATTATACGTTTCGATAATTGGTATTTTGTCGATTCTGGGAGGTGCTTTCGCATGGTGGAGTGTACTTACTTTTTTGGTAAGTCGGTTCAAAAACAAAATGAACATGCGTGAGTTGAAAATACTGAATCAAATTACCGGCTTTATCATTATTGCTATTGGAGTAATAGGCTTTTTGCTTGGTCTTTTAAAAATAGGTTCTCTCTAAATAACCCGTTTAATCACACGTAAAGTGTGTGTATAGTCTCCCGTTTTTGTCGAAACAATACCTTGCGAATCTATCGGATCAATCTTCACACAACCCGAAGCATGAATAATCTGGCGCGTATTGAGTAAGATTCCAACATGGACTATTTCGCGTTCAGGGTTTTCAAAAAACACCAAATCGCCCGGTTGTGCTTCGAAAAGAAAATCGATAACACGTCCAACTTCTACCTGATGTGCAGCATCCCTCGGCAATTGAATACCACTCATCGCAAATACCACCTGCACCAGGCCCGAACAATCTATTCCCAGAATACTTTTACCACCCCAAAGATAGGGAGCATTTAGATACTGTAAGGTATTGTTTGTTATTTCCTGCGATAATGATTTTGGCTTTGGATGATTGGACGACATATTTATTTGATAAATTTCGTCGTCAATAATACATCGACCATAATTGTACGAAGGAAAAAAACTACCACCGGGCAAATACATTTTTTGGTGCGAAACCGGTTTATCGCAAACCAGAAAAGGAACAGGAATACAGAAAAACGGTGAGTTGGAAAGGCGTTTTTCTTCTTCGGGAGAAAGTATCTGAACCATTTTCGAATCAGCCCAGCCAATGCAGTTATCCGTCAGGTTTCTGACATGAAGCCAACGTTCACCAACTTCAAAAACTTCAACACGCTCACCAAACATAAGTTGGGTGGACAATTCGCTACTTTCGCTGCTGCTCACCCGAAGTGAAACTAATGGAAGTGTAATGATGCCTGTCATGTAGTTGGGAGTTGAGAGTTGGTAGTTGGAGACAAATCCAACATTACTAATCGTTGATAACTGAATAGATTTCCCACAAAAATACTGAAAGTTTGCTTAACACGCTACTATTAGCGGATTTTTTCGTAATTTTCGGCTCTTTTATATTTAAAACATTCTATTGTTCATATTGGCTCCGGTTATGAAAATAAAAATTACTCAAACACAGGTTCAGAATATTACAAAATTGGGGCTATTTATTTGTGTTATAGCACTAATTGTACAATTATTCCCCTCTAAAAGCAAATTCAAATATCAGTTTGAAGTTGGGAAACCGTGGTCGTATGAACTAATTACGGCTTCGTTTGATTTTCCTATTTACAAAAGCGACCTGCAGATAACCAAGGAGAAAGAGGAAATACTCAAGGATTTCACACCTTATTTTAAGCTTGACAGCACAAAATGCAACCTGCAAATCAATAAATTATTTACCGATTGGAAGAAAAAGACCGGTCAATTCCCTATTTCTCAGAATTACATTAAACGCAAATTTCAATCTATTTATGCTGTAGGGATTATTTCTGTTGCTGATTACAATAAATTATTGGAAGATAAGCGCGAGAACATATCGTGCATCACTCCTAGCCGGGTATCAAATACCCTGGCAGTACAAAATGTCTATACCCCAAAAACTGCTTACGAAGAAATTTTGCGAGCTGCTCCCGAGGCCATAAAATCGTACGATTTGAATGTATACCTGGTGGAAAATCTAAAGTACGACAGTGCCACTACCGAATTATCGAAAACCGACCTACTGAAAAACCTGTCCCTGACATCAGGAATGGTGCAAACCGGGCAACGAATTATTGACAGAGGTGAAATAATAACACCTGCAAATTATCTGGAACTGAGTTCGTTGAAAATTGAATACGAAAAACGAAAAGGAGCTATTCAACAGTCCGCCATTGTGGTGGTTGGCGAAATTATCATGATTTCCGGGATTATTTGTTTATTCTTTTCGTACATCTACCTGTTCCGTCCGCGTATCTACAATAAATTCGGCGATTTGCTCTTTCTATCGCTACTCATCGTAATGATAGTAGGCCTGACGGCATTCTCGCTGCAATACGACACGTTGAGCTATTACATGGTTCCATTCGCACTCATTCCGATTATCATCCGGGTTTTCTTTGACCCGCGTACGGCACTGTTTGCGCATATCTGTACCATGCTCATCATTTCATTTATGGTGGATAACTCGTTCCAGTTTATACTTTTACAAGTTACGATCGGAATGGCAGCCGTTTCGAGTTTAAAAGACATGACGCAACGCTCGCAACTAGCTCAAACAGCGCTGTATATCTTTCTATGTTATTGCATTATGTACCTGGCATTTCAACTTATTTCGGAAGGAAATATAGAAAGAATCAATTGGCAACCCATTCTATATTTCTCCATCAGCAGTGCTTGTTTGCTTTTTGCTTATGTTTTGATTTATATTTTCGAGAAAATGTTCAGTCTAATATCCAGCGTTACTTTGGTGGAACTGACTAATATCAATAGTGATTTAATGATGAAATTTGCCGAAGTGGCTCCGGGCACATTTCAACACACGCTTCAGGTTTCGAATCTGGCTACCGAAGCAGCCAAGAAGATTAACGCGAATAGTCTGCTGGTGAGAACAGGTGCTTTGTATCACGACATTGGAAAAATGAAACATCCCGAATTTTTTACCGAAAACCAAATGGGAGGTAAAAATCCGCTTACGGATATGGATTATGAAGAAGCAGCAAAAATTGTCATCAGCCACGTAACCGATGGTATTGAGATTGCTAAGAAAAGTCATTTACCTGAACAGATCATCAATTTTATTGGCACGCATCATGGGTTTGGTAAAGCGAAATTTTTCTATACTTCATTTATAAACGCTTATCCCGACAAAACTCCCAACGACGCTGCCTTCACCTATCCGGGTCCGCTACCAAACAATAAAGAAACAGCTATCCTAATGATGGCCGATGCGGTGGAAGCCCGTTCGAGAAGTTTGGGAGTGTACACCGAAGAAAGTATCAATGAGATGGTGGAAAGTATGATTAACAGCCAGATAGCTGATGGTCAATTTAAAGATGCGCCGATTACTTTTAGGGATGTAGAAACGGTAAAATCAGTATTCAAAGAAAAAATCAAGAATATATACCATACCCGGATAGCGTATCCTGAAGCAAATAAAGTTGCACCCTGACAGGAGAACAAAAGCCCCCGAATCGTTGAATGATTCGGGGGCTTTTTGTAAAAATTAAATCTTAATTATTATCCCAATGGTTGGCAGGATATTACCCGCAAAGCTGTCGAGGGTTCGTAACCCTTGTTTGCTGGTATCGCCGTTTGCATCAGGAATAACCGCGCCATTTGCATCCAGATTGGTATAAACAGGTGCACCCTGTGTTTTGAAATTATATACATTTTGAATGTCGGTGTAGAGGTTCAGCACCCACTTTTTGAAATAAAACTCCTTGTCGATACGCATATCCAGTTGGTGAGCATTAGGCAATTGAAGCGTATTAAACTTCGAATAATCCAGATAAGGCTGATTGGTAACGTCCCATGCAGCCTTCACATACGATTTGGAATCGATAGGTGTATAAGGAGCACCACCCACAAAACGCCAGCGAATAGCCACATTCCAGTTTTTGGGAAGTTTGTAGCTGGCTATAAGATTGAGCAAATGACGCGTATCCCACGACGAAGGCACATAATTGCCTGCCAGATTGGTAAACTCACTCCTGAAATAAGTGTAGGTTGCCGTTAGGTTCATTTTATTCATTTCCACTATTTTGGCCATAAATTCTATACCATAAGCACGACCTTTTCCGGTAGAAACAATTTCTTCATCGCCCACTTGCCCATATTCGGTTCCTTTACTGGCAATACTCAACCCATCTACCACTGAGAAAGGGTAATAATGATACCCCTTATAAAAACCTTCCACTGTCATCCTCACTTTGTCCATGGGACGATAATCGAATCCGACGATGGCCTGATTGGAAATGGTATACCGCAAATTTTCATTTTGGTTTACAAAGACACCTGCAGTATTTTTAAAGCCCAGCGTGGTGTAAGCAGGTTGAAGCGCATAACGTCCGACATTAGCGTTCAAATCCAGTTTTTCGGATAGCTGATAGGAAGCCGACAGTCGGGGTGAAAACTGATGGAACGGATTGCGCATATTATCATTGTAATTGAGCCCCGCAAAATTTATCCCCAGCGATAATTTCAGTTTATCATCAAAATACTGGTCGGAGGCCTGTACGAAAGCCTGATAACCAAACAAATTGATGGCGGTGTTATAATTTAAATTGGTTACTGTGTTATTCAAATATAATTTTCGGCTTGTTTCATTTGTGTAATGCGAATACTTGATGCCGGCTCCGTACGAAAGTTTGATGGGTAAATCGGGATAATTGCGTTCGAAGCGCAACTTATTTTCGGCCTCGTCCGACTTGTAATCCGAGGTTTTTCCCTTCGTTTCATCATTCTCCACGTACTTGAAATTTGAATTGCGGAGCATATTACGACTAAGCACCCACGTATCGTAATGCGTATCGCCATAATGTTTGTAAACAGTGCCGACAGTATAATTCCATTGTTTATAGGTGGGCAGATAAGCCAACAAATAACGCTGACTTTCGGTGGGGTTGCTTATACCGGTATTGAGCACCATGTCGTCGATAGCACCAATGCCGATAAATGAAATCTCATTCTTTTTATCCAACTGAATTTTATATTTTACCTGAAAATCATTGTAGGTGGGAAGAAACGGCAAGCCAATGGCAGCAAACAAAAACTGCAAATACGATTGACGAGCCGAAACGATAAAGGTTGATTTCTTTCCAATCGGTCCATCGATGGTCAACGCAGCATCCGAAGCACCCACCGACAGTTTGGTATGCAAACGATCTTTGCTGCCGTCTTTCTGTTTTATTTCCATCACCGAGCTGAGCGCATTGCCTCTGTTGGCAGGAAAAGCACCGGTATAAAAGCTTATCTCGCGTACAAAATCGGGATTGATAACTCCCACAGTACCACCCGACGAACCTTGAGTGGCAAAGTGATTGATGACAGGAATTTCGATACCATCAAGATAAAACACATTCTCTGAAGGGCCTCCACCACGCACTATCAGGTCGTTGCGATTTGGATCGGTGGCACCCACTCCCGGCAATGCCTGCACTACCTTAGAAACATCACGGTTGGCACCTGCACTTTTTTCAATTTCCTGAACACCAATGGACAGGACAGAAATCGGACTTTCTATTTTTTTTATGTTGATGTTTGAACGAACCGTTACTTCCGACAGTTGAACGGCTGTTTGCTCCACCGCAACATCCAAAAAGGTTGTTTGATTTCCCTGCACCTGCACTTCGGACGAGATGGTCTTTTCGTACCCCACCAAACTAATGACTAAACGTTTAAAACCCGGTTCGAGACCAGTAAACGTGTAGTTACCTTCCACATCAGTTGTGGAACTAATTGTGGTACCTTGAATTAAAATTGCAGCAAACTCTAAAGCCTGATTGGTTTTGGCATCGTAAATGCGACCTTTAAGTACACCATTTTGAGCAAAAGCTTGAGAAGAAAGTACGATGAGAGAAAAGAACAAGAAATTTTTCATATGAAGTAGAAAATTACAATTTACAACTTATAACAATGGAATATTCAAAATGTTTATTCTTAAAATGTCACAGACCCTTAACAGTATACACATATTCATGTAGCAACAATTAGGTTATTTTACAAAACAAAACTTATAATATAAAAAGAATGAAAAAAAATTTACTTGTGTATTTAATTTGTTTATTATGTATTGCAATGACAAGCAGTTGCAAAAGCAACGATGACACCAAGACAGTTCCGGAAACAGTGAAATTTATGGTTATTTCCGACATCCACTATTTCGATCCATCGCTGTTTACCCTCCCGGCCAATGCCTATTTTCAAGGCTATCTGACCGCCGATCGAAAATTAATTATTGAAAGTAGTGCAATTTTAAAAAATGTACTTGCAACTGTAATGACTGAAAAACCGGATTTCTTACTGATAACCGGCGATTTAACAAAAGATGGTGAAAAAATAGATCATCAAGCATTGGCAGCATTGTTCAAAGATTTGTCCGACAATGGAATTAAAGTATTAGTAATACCTGGCAACCATGATGTAAATAACCCTAGCGCATATAGCTACACAGGAACAACACAAACTGCAATTTCAAATGTAACTGCTACAGATTTCGCATCTATCTACACCAACTGCGGATATGGAAATGCTGTTGAACGCGACCCTAGTTCATTGAGTTATGTATCAGAACCCGTAAATGGAATTTGGGTAATGGGTATTGATGCATGTCATTATACTCCTAGCGAAACTGCCGGAAGTATTTCCACAACTACTCTAAGCTGGGTAAAATCAATCATTACAAAATCTAAAGCTAAAAATAAGGTTTTACTTTCGATGATGCATCACGGAATGGTTGAACATTTTACAGGTCAAAGCACCATGTTCTCGGAATATGTTATTGCCGACTGGAAAAATGTATCGAGCGCTTTGGCCGACTCTGGAATGAATGTGGTCTTTACAGGACACTTTCATGCTCAAGATATTGCCAAAGGCACAGGAACAAAAGGTTTTATTTACGATGTTGAAACCGGAAGTACAGTTACGGCATCATGTCCGTATCGTATCGCCACATTGAATACAGTAAACAAAACATTGAAAATCACTTCAGGAAAAATTGATGGAGTTACATACAGCACCATTCCTACAGGAACTAATTTTCAAACCTATGCAAGAGATTACTTAACAACAGGAATGAAAACGATCAGCTATTATATGCTTACAAGCGCTCCGTACAATATTCCGGCAAGTGCTGTAACCGGATATAAACTCGATGATATATTTACAAATGCGTTTGTAGCACATTATGCAGGTGACGAAACTGCAAGTGCAAGTGATAACACCGATATTCAAACTGTATCCAAGCTCATTCCAACATTGGGTGGAGCTATTCAAAGTGTTTGGACAGATCCGGCACCGAAGGATAATAACATCACTATTAATCTTAAAACAGGAGAGGTTACTAATAACTGATCCTTTTTAATTAATGAAATAATAATTCCCGTAGCTAGTACAGATAAAAGTGTATCGGCTGCGGGAATCATATTCATATAACTAAAGCAATCAATGATTTGCAATCCTTTTCACTGCATCGTAAATGGGCACTAAGTAGCCATTTTCAAACCTACAAAGCAAGCAAATATTGCCAACAGGCTTGGCACTCACCCACTCCAATTCAAGCGCCTTATCATTATAAAGCATTTTGGTGACAAATGATTTACCGACTTTGAAAAGGAAATCATAGTCCTGCGTTTCGAACTGAAGATTCATCTTATTGAAATCATCCACTTCAAATTCGCATTTATAAACCGCATTTTCGGCACATTCCGTACGCAGGTACAATCCTTTATCTACAAATACGGGCGAAGCACTTTTTTGAGCTTTAAACTGACTTGCCGGAATTTGTCCTTTGAAAATCAATGCATCATCCTGTTTAATCTCGATTTCGGCAATGTGTTCGGCCAATAAATGTGAGCCGTGAACCAAATCGTTATAATGAAAAAACTCTTCCCAGTTATGAAAGATGGTAGTATCTTTTGGCATATAATTTCCCAAAACGAGCTCTGCTCCTACTCCTGTAAGTTGAATCTGTATTTTCGACATTGTAGTTTTATTTTCTAACCGCAAAATTACATAAATTAAACGCAAATAGAAAATTGAGTTCAATAGGGATACCTAATATGTAAAAAATTACAACTGTTAGAAAACAAATCAAAAAATATTAAGCGTTTAAATAGACTTGCGTTAAATATTATTTAACGGTAATAAAGTTATATGGATTGTTATTATTAAATTAATATATTTGTATTGTTTAACAACCATATAATGCAAAGCTATGAAGCATTTTACCCTCATCTTCTCTTTTCTTTTTTTCGGTTTATCCCTTTCGGCACAAATTTTAAAAGGAAATATTTCAAAGGCAAGCGGCGAACCGGTTTCCTATGCCACGGTGTACATTCACGAAACCACCTCGGGCATCGTGGCCGACGAACAAGGCAAGTTTCAGACCCGACTCACCGCCGGAACGTATACTTGCGAATTTAGGTCGCTGGGATATGAGTCGCAAACAAAGACGATAGAGCTAAAACCCGAAGGCACAACACTTCAAATCACCCTTGTCGAAAAAGAAATTAAACTCAACGAGTTATTGGTGAAACCATCAAAGGATAATCCCGCCAACAGGGTAATGCGACAAGCTATTGCGCACGCACCACAGCATTTGTATCAGGTATCAAGCTTTACTTCTGAAAATTATTTGAAAGGAAGTGCCAAAATCGAGAAAGTTCCAGCACTGATGAAAATGATGATAAAAGACAAGAAACTGCTGTCACTTATTGGTAAGCTGATGGTATTGGAGTCGAAGAACGAGGTAAGTTATAATTCACCAAACAAATACACTCAAAAGGTGACAGCCTACAAAAGCTCCATGCCCAAAGAGATAGAACCAAAAGGAGGGATGAAAATAGCTACATCGAGCATTTATCAGGCCGATTTTATGGGCTATGTATCGCCATTATCCACCCGGGCATTTCAATATTATCAATTCAAGCTCGAAGATATTTTTACCAACGGCAACTATACGGTAAACAAAATAAAAGTGATACCCAGACTGCAGAGCGACAAACTATTTGCCGGCTACATCTATATTCTGGAAGATAACTGGAGCGTATTTTCCGTTGATTTCACAACTCTGGAAATGGGAATAAGCACACGCTATAAAATTTCGTACCAGGAGGTAAAACCCACTGTATTTATGCCCATTACCTTCGACATGTACGCCGACATAGGTACCATGGGTGTGAAAGGCTTCGGACGATTTTACTCTTCGGTAAAGTACAATACCATCAAAGTAAACCCAACGGTAGCTGCATTGCAAAACTTACACAAACAGGGGAGCATCGTTCCAACCGCGCAACAAAAGCCGAACAAGTCCTTGGCTAAAATAGCAGCACTATCGGCCAAAGAGCAGCTGAAAACGCGTGAAGCCATTCAACTGGCGCGATTGATGACCGCCGAAACCAAGCCACAGGAATTGAAAGACAAAGAAAAATCGCTCGAAATAAAAGACAACGAAGACCTGAAAATGGAAATTGATTCCATGTCGACCAAGCGCGACTCCACTTATTGGGAAAACGTTCGCAATGTGCCCCTCAGAGCCGATGAGGCTGAGAGTTTCAAGAAAAAAGACACATCTGCTGTTTCGAAAAATATAACTACTACCGTTAATTCGGTATCCATAAATCTCAGAGGCGAATCCAAAGCATCCTTACTTTCGGGCGGAACAATAAAGCTCGGCAAGTCAGCCGATATCCGTTTCGACGGACTACTGAAGGGCGTGCTCCAACAATACAATTTTGTGGATGGTGCGTGGCTTGGGCAAAAAATGGCGCTCAACATCAACACTTCCAAAACGAGCAGCCTAAACATTGCACCCTCGGTATATTATACCACCGCCCGCCACACGATGGTATGGGATTTAAAAAACGTTTACCGCTACGCACCGCTGAGCAATGGACAGTTGTGGGTAAACGGTGGCAACACCAGCGAGGACATACAAACAAATCGCGGTACATCACGTTTTTTCAATTCCCTGTCGTCGCTTTTCTTCGGCGATAACGCCATACGCTTCTATCAGAAAAAATATTTTATGGCCGAAAATCAGGTAGACATAGCCAACGGACTGCGCATTTGGACCGGTGCAAGTTACGAAGACCGACAATTGCTCACCAACCATACCAACTATCACTTTTTTGGAGGTGCGCCCCTACCCAACTACCCCGACCAGGCCTATAGAGATGCATTCCCAAACCATTCAGCCACCACTGCATGGGTAAGAATGGAATATACGCCCTACATGAAGTACCGGATAAAGGACGGCAGAAAAGAATATGCAGGTTCGGCCTACCCCACCTTTGCTGTAAAATATAAAAAGGGAATTTCGCTGTTGAGCCAAACCGAGCAGTCGGACTACGATAAAGTCGATGTTTCGGTACATCAAAATATCAAACTCTCAGAGTTCAACCGTATCAACTATCAGGTAGTAGCCGGTGCATTTCTTAGCAAACAAAAACTCTATGCACCCGACCTCAATTATTTTGGAACAAATCCGCTACTTGTAACCGAAAAAGCGTTCGACTACACCTTCAGCTTGTTGCCAAACTACAGCAATAGCCATAGTCGATGGTTGGAAACGCATTTCAATTACACATCGAGGTACCTGCTGCTGAAACGCATCCCGTTTCTGCAAACCAAGCAATTCTACGAGTCGATCCACTTCCATACCCTTTGGAACGAACAAACTCAACAGCCTTACTCTGAACTGGGCTATTCAATTAGCTTCGGTTTTATGGGCAAAGTTGGGATCTTTGGCAGTTTCGACGGGTTTAAACACAAAGATACCGGCATAAAAATCAGCATTCCGTTGTTTGGACGAAATTGGAACAGATAACTTTGTAGGATTGTATTCGCTGATTGCAACTAGTTCGGTGTGCGTGTTGAAGTCGCACTCTGAATGTAATTAAAACATGTAAAATAAAATTACTTTTTCATTTACGAACAAAATGATTGTTTCTACTGTTTGAACGAAAAATATATAACAATATTCAACTTCAAAAAAAACAAAAAAGCAATATGAAAAAGATTAGTTTATCGATAGTAGTTTTACTATTTACAGTTACAGCATTTTCGCAGACATGGGTGTCAGACTTATCACATTCACGTCTGGGATTCTCTATTTCGCATTTGGCAATTTCTACAGTTACAGGCAATTTCAAACAATTTGAAGTGAAGGCAACTACTGCCAAGGCAGATTACAGTGATGTAAAAATTGAAGTCACTGCACAAATTGCAAGCATTAACACCGATGACGAAAAACGTGATGCCCACTTGAATGGTGATGATTTCTTTGATTCAAAGCAATTTCCTACCCTTACTTTCAAAAGTACATCTGTAACAAAAATCAAAGATAAAAACTACAAACTACTTGGTAATCTTACTATGCACGGCGTTACAAAACCGGTTGTTTTAAATTTGGTATTTGTGGGCAAAATTACCAACCCAATGAACAAAAAAGAAATAGCGGTATTTAAAGTTAGCGGTATTCTGAAAAGATCGGATTTCGGAGTAGGTAGCAAATTCCCTGCAGCTATGGTTGGGAATGAAGTTAAACTGATTGCAAGCGTAGAACTTAGTCCTGCCAGCTAATTACATCTCATTATTCCTAAACGAAACGAGGCTTACACATTTGGTTGTGTAGGCCTCGTCCGTTTAATATCAGAACGTATAAACTAACAAATAGTGATATTGCGAAATCGCAGATGATGCATCACTTCACGCAAGATCAACAGCGTAGCTGCAAAACAATTCGCACTATTAAATTGTACTTATTCTATAAAATAGCATACGTAAAGTTGCACTATCGGATAACTTTATTTATCTTTGCAAGGTGAGTAACCAACATAAACATAGGACTATTATCTTCTACAAAGACTATTTTCAAGAGTTCTTTGTAAAACAGCGTGACAAGGTAAAAAGCAAAATTATCTGGACACTTGAATTATTGGAAGATATTCAGAAAGTTCCCGAAACTTACCTCAAGCACATAGAGAATACAGATGGGCTCTTTGAGATTCGAATACAACTGGGAAGCGATATTTTTCGGATATTTTGCTTCTTCGATCGGGGAAATCTGGTAGTACTTACAAACGGATTTCAGAAAAAAACACAAAAAACACCAAAACAAGAAATAGAGAAAGCACTTAAAATTAAACAAGAATATGAAAACGAAAGACAACAGCCTAAAAACGCTGGAACAGTTCAAGGATGAACAATACGGTAAACGCGGAACATCAAAACGCGAGGAACTTGAAACCGGTTACGAAAACTTTAAAATTGGAGCATTAATTCACGAAGCGAGAATAAAAAAAGGAATGACTCAGGAACAATTAGCAATAAAAGCGGGAACAACCAAGTCTTATATTTCAAAAATAGAGAATAATATAAAAGAAGTTCGTTTCACAACGCTTCAAAAAATTGTGGAACTTGGGTTGGGAGGACATATTGAGCTATCAATAAAATTGTAGCTATTTTACAATTCTTCAATAATCACCCCAACACCCTCATTCTTCAACAGAGTCAACGATTTTGAACAGATGGCAGATGAACAAACCAATGATACTTTCATGTCAGCATCTACACTTTGTATTTGCCTGGCTATTTCTACAATTTTTGCCGCATCTTTTTGAATGATACGACTCTTGATAAGCTTTACAATAGCGATATGATTTTCGTCAACAGCGCGCAAGATAACACGCGATGGCAAATTATAATCGGAGGCATTTACTAATTTCATAACAACAATTTACTTTAAGCAAAATAGCACAGTTTACTTGTTTACCTGTTTACTAAATTCAATTAATCGTTGTTCCAGTACCGCCATTTGGTCTAGCCGCACAAACGACACACAGGCACGCAAACCGTTAGGATTTTCGCTACCCGTAATGGCCAATGAAATGGCACTGATACCGTAGTACAGAAACTCTTTCATCAACTCACCACTCGTCATGCCCGGATAGGCGATAGTGAAGTAGAAACCGTCAGCCAATTCGCGGTCTTCGTCATTGTACACAATATAAAAACCATATTTCAGGAATATAGCTTTCATCAAGCGTGCCTTTTCAGCGTAAGGATGTAATGCACTTGCAAAATCAAGCTCACCATCATTTACTGCTTTCAGAGTAGCAGCTAGGGCATATTGTGCCGAGTGCGAAGTTCCGGCCGTGGTGGCATACAATACGCCATAAGGGATGAAATGTCCAAGCACATCGCTGGTAAAATAGTTTTTCAAATTCGGATAATGACGTGTCCGCAACTTTTCAGAGGTAATCATCATACCAATGCGCTGACCGGCATAGCTAAAAATCTTAGACGCAGAAAGCAACAAAATATAATTGTCGGTATAATTAGCTACCGAAGGTTGATAAGGCGCAACACCCGCAACGCCGTAATGTTGGCGAAAATCCATGCCAAAATAGGCTAAATCTTCTACCACTATCGCATCATATTTAGTGGCCAATTCACCAATAATTTGTAGTTCCGCTTCCGAAAAACATATCCACGACGGATTATTGGGCGACGAATAACAAATGGAACAAATATTTCCTTCCGCCAAAAACGATTCGAGTTTATCACGAAGCTTTTCGCCACGGAAATTCAGTATATCAAATGATTTATACGGCACACCTATCAGGTGCAATTGCGATTTCTGCACCGGAAAGCCCGGATCGATAAACAAGGTGTAGGGTTTATCGGGGTTGGTGCGCGCCGCAGCCAGCAAAGCCGCAAAACTTCCTTGCATCCCTCCTACTGTTGGCACACAGTTGAGCGGACTAATATCGATATTGATAAATAATTTGGCAAAACGGGCAATCTCAGTTTTAGCAAAAGGAATACCCTCGATATTCGGATACTGAGCTGCAAGGCCGGTGTCCAACGCCTGCTTCTCCGCCTCAATAGCGATAGCCGAAGCCGGCAAGCCCGGCACACCCATTTCCATATGTATAAATTCCTGCCCGCTTTGTTGCTCTATTTGTGCAACAAGTTTACCCACTTCACGAATGGATAGCTGAGTAATATCCGACTCTCCAAATTGAGCAAAAAGTGAATCGACAATTTCTTTTTTTATAATCATTTTCGAAATTTAATAAATAACGTTTTCGAAGAAAACAATAACGCGACCGAAGGGAGCAAATAACACGGAGTTAATATCGCCGAAGGCTAATATTATTTCTTCCTCCTATCCACCACTCTCACAGCTTTTCCTTCGCTGCGTGCAATGGTTTTTGGCTCTACCAGCGTTACTTTTACGCTCAATCCAATGGCAGAATTAAGTGCGTGCGAGATTTTTTTCGATAAATCCTGTAATTCACGAATGGTATCGGTCAGTTTTGTTTCATCCATTTCAACCTGTAATTCCAATGTATCCAGATTATTTACATTGTCCACATAGAGCATATAGTGCGCGCTGGTTTCACCCATTTCAAGGAGAACGTGCTCAATTTGAGATGGGAACAGGTTCACACCACGGATAATCAACATATCGTCGCTGCGACCGGTAATCTTTTTCATGCGCACCAATGTGCGTCCACATTCGCAAGTATCACGGGTTAGCGTAGAAAGGTCGCGCGTGTTGTAACGCAACAACGGAATTCCTTCTTTGGTAAGCGTTGTAAACACCAGTTCACCCTCAGTTCCATCAGCTAAAGGCAACTTGCTGTCGGGATGAACGATCTCCGGATAAAAATGATCTTCGTGAACATGTAACCCGGTATGCGCCTCACAATCGTTAGCCACGCCCGGTCCCATAATTTCGCTGAGTCCGTAAATATCGTAAGCTTTAATTCCCCATTTCTTCTCAAGCTCCAGTCGCATATTTTCCGTCCATGGCTCTGCACCGAAAACCCCGATTTTTAATTTCATATCGGCCAGCGAATAACCATATTCAGCTAATGCATCGGCAAGATGAAGCGCATACGAAGGCGTACAAGCCAGCACGGTAGAGCCGAAATCGGACATTAATTGTAATTGTCGACGTGTATTTCCACCTGAAATAGGGATAACAGCACAACCCACATTTTCAGCCCCGTAATGAACCCCCAATCCACCGGTAAATAATCCGTAACCGTAGGAAATCTGCATAACATCTTCGTTGGAGATGCCGGCCATGGTGAGGCAACGTGCGAGCACTTCACGCCAGTTTTCAATATCGTTTTTGGTATAGCCCACCGTTGTTGGTTTACCCGTTGTTCCGCTAGAAGCATGCACACGTACAATATCTTTCATGGGTACTGCAAACAAATTAAACGGATAGTTATCACGCAAATCGGTTTTGTAAGTAAATGGCAGTTTTACGATATCGTCGATAGATTGAATATCCGAAGGCTTCACACCCATTTCATCCATTCGCCGACGGTAAAAAGCCACATTGGCGTATACCTGTTGCACTAATTTTATTAATCTCTCACTTTGCAACGCACGCATCGCGTCGCGACCCATACATTCTATGTCTTTATTCCAAATCATATTTTATTACTTCGTGTTATTTTACTCCCTACGGTCGCGTTATTACTTCGTGATATTACTCACTGCGGTCGTGATATTTAATGGTTATTGCTAACTGTTTACTGATGGCTGATAACTGTTTGCTGTTTGCTGTTATCTTAGTTCCGCTTCACGAATTGATTTCAATCCATTAGCTTTAATTACCTCCACAGCTTTATCGCAGTTATCGGTACGAATGATCAGGATGGATTTACTTCCAAAACTGAAAGCATACACATACTCAATGCAAATATCGGCTGCCGTAAACAAGTCGAGGATATGCGACATTGAGCCGGGCGCAGCATCCATTTCGAGCGAAAGAATGTCGTGTACACGCACCGTAAACTGTTCGGATCGTAAAGCTTCCAGGGCTTTTTCGGGATCGGAAACGATGGCGCGAAGAATACCGTAATCACTTGAATCGGCAACGGTTAATGCAATAATATTGATGTTGTTTTTGGCCAAAACGGAAAGAATTTGGTTCAAATGGCCGGTTTTGTTTTCGAGGAAAACAGAGAGTTGGCGTATTGTCATTGTATTAGATATAAAAGGTTGTTGATTTTATCACCGTAGAAACAAATGCAGGAGTTCATCTTACTCCACACAACTTGTTTTTAAGACACGCAAATTTACACAAATTGATGGAAAAACAAAGTGTTTTGTTATAAATTAAAAGAAAAATTGACGACTTGCTTTCAGCTAAGAAATAACATGAATTTGATCATCATTAGTCGATTGATTTTCTCTATTCAAAAAAAAGTTGTATTTTTATCGTTCCAACAAAATCAAACTATCAAATTATAAAGAGTATGAAAGACAATGCATTACTAATGGAAGTTATTGCCAAAGCACAAACGTGGCTTACTGGTAACTATGATGAAGTAACTAAAAACGAAATACGTCGCATGATTGATGCCGACGATAAGACTGAATTGATTGAATGTTTTTACCGCGACCTGGAATTTGGAACGGGTGGATTACGTGGTATCATGGGCGCAGGAACCAATCGCATGAACATTTACACCGTTGGAGCAGCTACTCAGGGATTGAGCAATTATTTGAAAGCACAATTTCCTGACGTTCCTCAAATCAGCGTGGTTATCGGACACGACTGTCGTAACAATAGCCGTTTATTTTCAGAAGTTTCTGCTAATATTTTCTCGGCTAATGGCATTAAAGTATATTTATTCGAAGACCTACGTCCAACTCCTGAAGCATCATTTGCTATTCGTCAGTTAGGCTGTCAGAGTGGAATTATCCTTACCGCTTCTCACAATCCGAAAGAATATAATGGCTACAAAGCTTATTGGAACGATGGTGCACAAATGATTGCTCCACACGATGAGAACGTAATTACCGAAGTAATGAAAATCAAAAGCATCGACGAAATTAAATTCGAAGGCAATCCTGCTTTGATTGAAATTATCGGCGAAGAAATTGATAAGATTTATATCGAAAATATCAAAAAACTTTCGCTTTCGCCTGATGCTATCAAACGCAACAGCGATTTGAAAATTGTATACACTCCTATTCACGGTACAGGTGTGAAACTGATTCCACGTGCTTTGCGCGAATATGGTTTCACCAACGTTATCAACGTTCCGGAACAAGATGTTACCAGTGGAGATTTCCCAACCGTAGTTTCGCCGAACCCTGAAGAACCTGCTGCATTGGATATGGCTGTAAAAAAAGCAATAGCTACCGACGCCGATATTGTTATGGCTTCCGACCCTGATGCCGACCGCCTTGGTATTGCTGTAAAAAACGACAAAAACGAATGGATTCTGGTAAACGGAAACCAAACGGCTTTGATTTTTATCTATTACCTTATCCGTCGCTGGAAAGAACTGGGCAAACTCACAGGCAACCAATATATCGTAAAAACGATTGTTACCACCGAAATTATCAAACAAATTGCCGATAGCAATAGCGTTGAAATGTTCGACTGTTTTACCGGTTTCAAATGGATCGGTGCGGTGATTCGTGAAAACGAGGGCAAAAAAGAATACATTGGCGGTGGCGAAGAAAGCTACGGTTTCTTACCGGAAGATTTTGCCCGCGACAAAGATGCTGTTTCGTCATGTACTATGATGGCAGAAATTGCTGCATGGGCTAAAGACAATGGCAAAACATTGTTCGAACTGCTACAGGATATTTACGTAGAATACGGTTACGGAAAAGAAAAAGGTATTTCGGTAGTGCGCAAAGGAAAATCGGGAGCCGAAGAAATTGCTCAAATGATGAAAGATTTCCGCAGCAATCCTCCAAAAGAAATAGCCGGATCGAAAGTAAGCGTTATAAAAGATTACGAAACATTGAAATTGACAAACGTGGCTACAGGCGCGGTTTCTGACCTTGAAATGCCTGCTACTTCTAACGTATTACAATATTTTACCGAAGATGGTACTAAAATTTCGGTACGTCCTTCGGGAACTGAGCCAAAAATTAAATTCTATGTAGAAGTACGCGGCACAATGGCCAGTCGTGCCGACTACGATGCTGCTGATGCTGCTGCCAATGTAAAAATTGAAGCAGTAAGAGCATCGCTTGGGGTATAAAATTCGGTTCGCGGTTACTAATTAATTATCGTTTCAAAAGATCACTGATTAAATCTAAGATTATGAAATATGTATTTTTAATTATCGCAATTACGTTGATGAGTTGTAAGAGCGACAGCTTATCGACGGCCGATTTACTGAAAGGCAAATGGATAGAAGTCAACACAAAATCCGATACGCTGGTATTTGGACTGTTTGGCGACCAGGAAGCTATGATGGTAAACAGGGGCTACGAGATGAGAGATAGCTTTAGGCTTCCTAAACATGGCTCCGGTCCTTATGACTATAAAATATTGAAGAATAAAATATCACTTCGATACTATTTATCTAGTTATAATGGCTACATTGACTATAAGTTTAAGTTCGATTTAAAAACGAGCAGAATAGAAGTGGACAAGTTTTACGAAACCGATTCCACCGTTACCAAACTTGTTTTTGAGCGACTGAAATAAGCTAAGCAGAAGCTCACGCATTCAAAAGAACCACCATTCGGAATTTCGAATGGTGGTTTTTTATTTGGGATACGCGAGTACTAATACCGATTGTACAAACAATATAGCCCAATTTCGACAAAGTCTCATTGCTCTATTTGTTTGTGGACATCGGCATTAACAACAGTAGACATATAAAATGACTTTGGGTCATTATATATGTACAGTTGGTATAACTCGCAGTATTTATATTGAATTGTATTTTCCAAACCTTCAAATCTATCACTTTAGCATTACAATAATTAAAATTTGTATAACCAGCTATCTAATATGTATAGCTACATATATAATTTGTATAGATACAATTCTAATTAGAATAAATAGAATTCTAATTCGTATAGCTACATATATAATTTGTATAGATACAATTCTAATTAGAATAAATAGAATTCTAATTCGTATAGCTACATATATAATATGTATAGATACATGTAAAATTTGTATAGATACATATATAATTCGTATAATTACATTATAAATACATATAAAAATAACACTATTTTACAATATAGCCTGTCTAATATGTATAAAATAACAATAAATTTGCTTTAAACAAATAATTATTCATATATTTGCAATAAAAAAGCATTATTTACTATGGACGAAAATAGCACAACACCTAAAAGTAAAACAAAAGAGGGCTTTCAACACAATGGAAAGATGCTTGCAGAATATTTTGAATCAAACTCCATTAACAAAGCTGCCCTATCACGAAAAATGGGCATGTCTCCAAGTACCATACAAAAGTATTTCGAGAGTGAATCTTTACAATTTCGGATCTTATGGAAAATTAGTGTTGCAATAAAGCATAATTTTTTGGCTGAGTTAACAGCTCAGTTGCCTTCGGAAGTGGTAGATCCGATAAAATCGGCACGGGAATTAGAATTAGAACAAGAACTCGAAAAAGTCAAATTTGAATTATCGATTTATAAAAACATTGTGGGGAAATAATTACTGCCAACCAACCGTTATCAAAGTACATTATTTTTCCCACCAACATCATGAAATTTAAACTTTTATTTATCCTTAGTCTTTACACATCTTTTGCGTTAACAGCGCAAACCGGCAACGAGTATGCGCCGATTGACGCGAAAATGCTTCAGATTCCTGATTCATCTACAAAGTCGACCGAAAGTATTGCACGTTACATCAACAGTAAATTATCAACTAAGCAAGAAAAAGTACGGGCTATCTACTATTGGATTACCAAAAATATTCAGTACGATGTCAAGAACATGTATGCTATCAATCTGAACGAAGACACCAAAGGTCTTGCCGACAAATTACTAAAGTCCAGAAAGGGCGTCTGCATCGATTACGCTATTTTGTTCGATAACATTGCCAATCAGACAGGAATAACATCCTATGTTATACAGGGATTTACAAAACAAAACGGTGCCGTTGATAACATTCCGCATGCATGGTGCGCAGCCAACATTGACGCTACCTGGTATCTCTTCGACCCTACATGGGGTGCAGGTACAGTTATTAATTCCAAGTATGTCAACCAACAAAACAATCTCTTTTTTAAATCTAAACCCGAAAGTTTCGTCAAATCGCATATGCCGTTCGACCCACAGTGGCAGTTTTTGAATTACCCGGTCAGCTACGAGGAATTTTGTGATCTAAAATCCGGCACGACCTACAAAAAGTCCTACTTCAATTTCAATGATTCGATCAGCGCATACGAAAAGCTTAGCAATGAAGAGCAATTGGTTACCACCACGGGCAGAATGGAAAGAAACAAGGTTACGAATGCCATTGTATTTGACCGACTGCAATACAACAAGCGCGAGATTGAGTACTTCGGGAATAAGAGAAATGCCGACCACTATAATGCAGCCATCAATTATTACAATGAGGGCATCAATTCTTTAAACGCGTTTATCAATTATCGAAACAAACAGTTTACCCCCATGAAGCCGGATGCCGAGCTAAAAATAATGCTCGATAATATTGACAATTGCTTCATGCTTGCAAAATCAAAAATGAAATTGGTCGGCGGTAGAGATACCAATACCCTGACGTCTTTAAATCAACTCTATAAATCAATTGAAGAGGCCGGTCTGAACCTGGAAGAACAAAAAATATTCCTGAAAAAATATTTATCCACCGGCAAATTATTCAGAAAAGCATCATTTTACAAGTTCACCTGGTTAGGAGTTCCGGTGAAGTAAGCAACACAAATAAAGTCTATTATAATGAAGGAATTATATATCAACGTCGGGATAGTGTCTGCCAACAGCATTGAATTTGTGCTGAACGGAAAATTTACGTGCACCAACGGAAAAATATACACCGGCAACCAAAAAACCGAATACAAAGACGGACAAGCCTTCTTTGATGGACAAAATGCAACCGAAATCATTTTCGAACCAACAACAGAAACAGCATCCTTCGACCTTATCGACGTGGTGATTGGCATCAATTTCCACTGGGAGCGCAAGGAAAATCAACAGTTCAAAGGAGCACTAAAGTTGATAGTTGATAATGAACAATTGACAGCAATTAATCATATTTCGGTAGAGAATTACCTCACCAGCGTAATTTCCAGCGAAATGAGTGCCACTGCCTCCGACGAATTACTGAAAGCACATGCCGTGATTTCGAGGAGTTGGTTGTTGCATCCCATCATGAATCCATCTGTAGTAGAGGCGCACCGCCGTGCGTCTCTACAAGAGAACAAACACATAAAGTGGTACGAACGCGATGCTCATACCCATTTCGATGTATGCGCCGACGATCATTGCCAGCGTTATCAGGGCATTACACGTGCTTCAACAGCGGCTGTAGAAAAAGCCATCGAAGCCACGCGTGGTGAGGTATTGATGTTTGAAGATAAAATTTGCGATGCACGTTTCAGCAAATCGTGTGGAGGAGCATCAGAAACTTTCGAGAACTGCTGGGCACCGGAGCATTACCCCTACCTCACCAAAGTAATCGACAACCCCACCGCTCCGGAAGGATTTGAACTTGATTTGACTGTTGAAGTAAATGCAGAGAAATGGATTCGCCAATCGCCCGAAGCATTCTGTAATACTACCGACAAAAAAGTGCTGGGACAAGTGCTTAATAATTACGATCAGGAAACCACCGACTTTTATCGTTGGAAAGTAAACTACTCGCAGGCAGAATTATCGGAACTACTGGCACGTCGTTCCGGCATCGATTTTGGAGAAATTATCGATCTTATTCCGGTAAAACGAGGTGAATCGGGGCGCATCATTGAACTCAATATAGTTGGAACAAAACGAAGCATTATTGTGGGCAAAGAACTGGAAATCCGCAAATGGCTTTCCAACTCACATCTCTACAGTTCGGCATTTGTGGTAGATAAAACGGACCTTTCAAACGGCATTCCACAACACTTCACCCTCACAGGAGCCGGCTGGGGACATGGTGTAGGTCTCTGCCAGATAGGTGCTGCCGTGATGGGCGAAAAAGGATATCCGTATAACGAAATTCTGTTGCATTATTTTAGAGGTGCAGAATTAGAAAAAATATATTGATATTTGCTTCGCGATAGTAGGCTTCGCCGTTATTTGCCCCTGCCTCCGCAGGCAAGTTCGGCGATATTAATCGTTATCAAACTTTCAGGAAGATAAAGTAATTCAAAAACATGATTATATATGAAAAAATCAATATGCATTTTGATTCTATTTTCGCTTCTTATATTTCCAAGTTGCAAGAAAAATCAAAGCAAACTAATGAGAATTGTAAATACTAATATAATCCTTGATACTACTAACATTAGAAATAAGGAGTATAGAAATTTTATGAGAAAACTCGTAAAAGAAGAACTTGATGGGTTTCTAAAAGATTCTACAAATAATCTTCTTAGAGGTGAGGTCTTAATCAATGATGAAAAAGAATTAATACAACTTGTAGAGCCTATTCTTTTCAAAATCTACGGGAAAAATAAAATTATCCAGGAAAGACCATACGATGCATATTTATTTGGTGACTATTGGATGCTTACTGGAACATTGCCTGAAGGAATGAAAGGTGGAACATTCAACATAGCAATCAATAGAAGAACGTGTGAAGTAGTTGGAATATCTCATGGAAAATAAATCATATATGAAAGCTGAAAATAATTTCTCAAAAAAACAATCCCCCTGGTCATGGATACCAACCCTTTATTTTGCTGAAGGAATACCCTATGTTGTAGCCATGACAGTGGCTGTGATTATGTACAAGCGCCTTGGCATTTCGAATACCGACATTGCCCTTTACACCAGTTGGTTGTATTTACCATGGGTCATTAAGCCGTTTTGGAGCCCGTTTGTAGACATTATAAAAACCAAACGTTGGTGGATAGTCACCATGCAATTGCTTATAGGAGCGGGATTAGCCGGGGTTGCTTTTCTAATTCCCATGCCGTTTTTCTTTCAGGCCACATTGGCTGTATTATGGCTTATTGCATTTAGTTCAGCCACACACGATATTGCTGCTGATGGTTTCTATATGTTGGCACTGGATAGTTCAGAGCAATCCTTTTTCGTTGGAATACGGAGTACTTTTTATCGACTGGCAATGATTACCGGGCAAGGATTATTGATCATCATTGCCGGAAGTTTGGAAACATTCACCGGATTAGAGCCAATGCAATTCACGGTTCAATCGTCAAATACGAAGCAAACGGAAATTGTGCTGACTCCTCACAGCTATGCTGTGCAAGCATCGGACAAAATGACTTTCGTTGCTTTTCCATCCAACTTGGTGATGAATACCAACAAAATTACATCAGACTCACTGAATAAAATCAAAACCTTCGCATTGGCACAAAATCGAACAAATGGTTTTGTTTCGGGTGAAGAAATAGCAACAGACAAAAAGAATGAACATCAATCGTGGTGGACACAAAACGTATCGATGCCGCTAGGAAATTTCATCAAAACACATTTTGGCGAAAAAAGACTCGACATTGCAGGTTCCGATGGAAAGGTCGGAAATGCAGGACTGGTGGCTGTGCGTCTAACAAAAAAACCGGAATCAGGCAAAACGGTAGTTCTTAATTCCAGTCTTGCCAAAGGAGATAAAAACATATCAATAATTTCGGGTGACCGTTTTGTTTTCACAGAAGAAAACTGGGAGAAGCCAGCTTATTTGGTTGTAGCTTTGGATTATAAACTAAAAGATGATGTTACAAGTAATTTCAAAGGAATATCGGGAAATATAAAACTAGCTTGGAGCATTACCTTCTTTATTCTGGCAGGGTTATTTGTTCTTCTCTTCATTTATCATCGATTTATATTGCCTCGCCCAACTTCCGATTATTCGTTAGTGGCCAATTCTCCGAAAGATGTTTTCAGGGAATTTGGTCGGACGTTTACATCATTCTTCAAAAAACCAGGAGTTGTACTGGCAATCGTATTTATGTTACTTTATCGCCTAGGTGAAGCCATGTTAGTAAAAATGGCATCTCCTTTCCTACTTGATGCGAGAGAAGTGGGCGGATTGGGATTAACCACCGGTCAGGTAGGACTTGTCTATGGGACAGTGGGTGTAATATCGCTAACTTTAGGTGGAATAATTGGCGGATTTGCTGCATCGCGAAAAGGATTGAAATACTGGATTTGGCCGATGGCATTAAGCATCACCCTTCCACATTTAACATTCCTTTATCTTTCTTTATTTACCCCTGAGAGTTTTGTACTTATCAACATATCGGTTGCTCTTGAGCAATTCGGTTACGGATTCGGATTCACCGCCTATATGCTTTACATGATTTATTTTGCCGATGGCGAACATAAAACAGCTCATTACGCTATTTGTACCGGCTTTATGGCACTTGGCATGATGCTTCCCGGTATGATAGCAGGATGGTTACAGGATCTACTCGGGTATAATCATTTCTTTATTTGGGTAATGATTTGTGCCATTCCGACCCTGGCTGTTATTCCGTTTTTGAAGATAGATAAAAGTTATGGAAAGAAAGACCATCTAAATACTGCCCCCTAAATCCCCCAAGGGGGACTTTTAGAGAACGCAAATGACGCAAATGACGCAAATTTTTATTTACCTTTGCAACTCATAATTAGATTATCAATAATAACATTAAATAATTAGCTATTCAAAAGTCCCCCTTGGGGGATTTAGGGGCTGGAATTTTTTATGAAAATACTTGTTCTTGGTGCCGGAAAAATGGGCACATTTCTTACCGACGTGATGTGTATCCATCACGAAGTGGCACTTTTCGACACAGACCCAAAACGTCTGCGCTTTGTTTTCAACACCTTGCGAATGACCGAATACGAAGAAGTTCGTGCATTTGAGCCTGAGTTGGTTATCAACTGCGTAACGTTGAAATATACGATTGAGGCTTTCCAAACCATATTGCCTTATCTGCCTAAAAACTGTATTATCTCGGATATCGCTTCGGTGAAAACGGGTCTACAAAGCTATTACGAAAGCACAGGAATGCGCTACGTGTCCACGCACCCTATGTTCGGACCGACCTTCGCAACCTTGGATAACCTGAGCACGCAAAGCTCCATCATCATTTCCGAATCGGATCATATGGGTAAAGCTTTCTTCAAAGATTTATACGGATCATTGAAACTAAAGATTTTTGAATACACTTTCGATGAACACGATGAGACTATCGCTTATTCTCTGTCCATTCCGTTTGCTTCCACATTGGTTTTTGCTTCGGTAATGAAGCCGCAGGAAGCTCCCGGAACCACTTTTAAGCGCCATATGGACATTGCTAAAGGACTCTTGGGCGAAGACGATTATCTGCTGACTGAAATCCTTTTCAATCCAAACACCACCAAGCAAGTGGAAAATATTCGTGCTGAACTGAAAGTTCTGTTGGACATTATCGAGGATAAAGACACGGAACGTATGCAGACATTTTTGAAAAAGGTAAGGAAGAATATTGAATAATTATCAATGGTAAATTATCAATGGCTAATTCGTACATTTTTCATTTACCATTCACCATTAATAATTGACAATTAAATTTATGGAAGCAAAAGAACTAGTATTAGACGCAATGAAAAAAGCCGGAGTGCCTTTAAATGCAGGCAAAATAGTTGAACTAACCGGACTCGAACGCAAAGAGGTAGACAAAGCCATGAAACTATTGAAAGCTGACGAAGCCATCGTTTCGCCGAAAATGTGTTTCTGGCAACCTAAATGAGCGTAGCAACTCAATTTTAAAAAAAGTCGTCGGGCAAATTAGCCTGACGACTTTTTCTTTTTTTGAAACAGGAATAAAATAAAAAAACGCACGGATATGCGGTTTAATATCTATTCTTCTTTATAAATTGCTTGCATCACCAGTCCTGCAATGGTCATACCGAACATGGCTGGCATATACGAACTTGTGCCGTTTACTTGCGCCTTCATGCTACACCACTCATGATTCACCAAATCGGGATCACCCGGCCCATTCTGTGCTTTAGGGCACAAACATTTCTCAGTTCCACATGAGGCATTCTCCCCCTGATTTTCCAGTAGTTCATCACTGTAAACGCACATGAATTTCTTGCTTGGAACTCCCAGCTTTTTTAGTCGCTTACGTAAAGCGGAGCCTAATGGGCAGCCCATTACTTTCCAAAACTCTGCAACCTTAATACGTGTGGGATCAATCTTTAATGCAGCTCCCATCGACGAAAAGAAGGTAGCATTTGTTTTGGTGGCAGTTTGGATCAGATGCACTTTGTTAGCCAAACTATCGATACCATCAATGATAAAATCATACGAATCAAGTTCAAACGACTCGTATGTTTCCGGGCTGTATATTTTTTGTAAAGCTGTGATCTCTGCTTTTGGATTTATTTCCAGCAGGCGTTCTTTCAGCACTTCTGTTTTTACTTTACCCACTGTTTTGGTGGTGGCCATTAGTTGGCGGTTGATGTTGGTTACACACACCCGGTCGGAATCAACAATAGTCAAATATTTTATTCCGCTGCGTATCAAGCTTTCAGCACACCAGCTTCCTACACCTCCAATACCAAAAATTATTACTCTTTTTTCACTCAGACGCTCCATTCTAGTTTTGCCAATTAGCAATTCGGTGCGCTGAAAGATAGCTTTCTCTATTCCCATTTCATTAATTTAGAATGCATAATAAAATCTTCAATATCAAAAATGAATTATACATCGTGGCTTGTTAATTATACTTTTATATTACCCGTTTTGACTAACGAGTTGCAATGATTTTTTATTTGTAATTTGAATCTCTTTGCCTTTCAATTGAATAATTCCATCTTTGTCAAACTCGGTCAAGATACGACTTACACTCTCGCGGCTTGTGTCAACCAGGTTGGCCAACTCTACTTGCGACAAAGGCAATGTAAATGTATCTGACATGAAGATTTTGTCTGAAAACTCGAGTAAAGCATCTGCCATATTTCCACGCAGAAGTTTTTGAGTGCGATTAGCACATCGATGAAACGATTCTAATTCATTTCGGCAAAGTTCAAGTACTATTTCATGTGAGAACGCATGATTTTCATTCAGAATCGTTTGAAAAACCTCCACGTCAATAAAACAAACTTCAACCTCCGAAACTGCCGTTACTGAATACTGATTTATTTTGTCTCCGAAAGTGGTTGGCAATCCTAAGTATGTCGGAGCTTTTACCAGTTTTACGATCTGCTCATGATACGGACCGGCTAAATGAATTTTAGCTAAACCGGTACGAAGAAAAACCACGTTGGTGGAATACATCCCTTGCTTAATAATGCTATCACCTTTCTTGAATTTGAGAACCAGATGATTCTCAGAAAGTTGATCGAAGCTGCAGTCGCTTAACATGGATGCAGCCTTTGAATTAAACGGACAATTTTTACAATCGTTTTGCATGTGTAGTTGATTTTACGAAACAAGATGCAAAGATATACAATGTGATGCATATCACAAAATAATGTATGCAGTCACACGCGATAAAAATCATTTCCATTTTTTTATTCACCTACATTTGCAGAAGAATTTCTTTAATCAGAATCATTTAAAAATATAATCAAAATGGAAGATAATCAAAAAGTATCTATTGAACAATTACAAGTGCAAATTGATGCTCTGAAAGATAAAATTTCTCAGTTAGAAAACTCCCGCAAAGATCAACTTTCTATTGCAGTTGTTTCGGGCGACTTGGACAAAGTACTGGCCGCAATGGTAATTTCGATTGCGGCTGCTGCCATGGACACTCAAGTGAAGCTATTTTTCTCTTTTTGGTCGCTATCTGCACTTCGCGATCCAAACAAATCACCAAAAGGAAAAGATATTATCTCTAAAATGTTTGGTTGCATGCTTCCCACAGGAACGAAAAAACTCAAACTATCCAATATGAATATGGCAGGCATGGGACCCAAGATGATTGGTTATCTTATGAAAAAGCAAAATGTGATGTCTCTGGAAACTATGTTCAAAGAAGCGGGTGAGTTGGGAATTGAAATTGTAGTTTGCGAAATGTCGATGGGCCTCATGGGTTTCAAAAAAGAAGAATTTATTGATTACCCGAACTTAAGTTATGCCGGAGCTGCAACATTTGTAGCCGATGCAGGTGAAAGTTCGATACAACTATTTATCTAGCCTTTGGCCGGGATTGATAACTATATTAACGCCCACAGGGTAAATAACACGAAGTAAATAACGCCCGTAGGGCAAAATAACAACTAATAACTTATTATTATGACAGCAGAAGAATTAAAATCAGTAGATGTAGCAAGATCGGTAGATGCACGTGGAACAGCTTGTCCGGGACCACTTTTGGAAGCAAAAAAAGCTATTGGAACTATCAAAGCCGGTGATGTAATGGAAATTCTTTCGTCGGACGAAGGAACAAAACAAGACATTCCGAAATGGTGTGGCAAACAAGGTCATGAATACATGGGATGGGTAGAAGAAAATGGCTACTTCAAGGTTTACATGAAGAAAAAATAATTTCTTCAGTAATGGATTAGAACGCAAATTACGCAAATAAAGACTGCTCCTGAATTGATATATAAATGAGTTGTTTATTTTAAATTCTGATTTGAGTAATTTGCGTTCAACATAATACTTTAAATTGACCATAATGGCAGAACTCAACAAAAAAAGTGCGAAAATACTGGTATTTTCCACCGAAAAAATATCCGATCCAGCTATTGATATGGCCGGATTACTAAAACTACATTACCCACCTACCGTGTATACCATTTCTATTCCCTGTTCAAGCGGAATAAAACCAAGTTGGATACTATACGCTTACGAAAAAGGATTCGACGGTGTGTTTATTGCTGCCGATGGTAGCGACTGTGTTTTTGGTGAATCATGTACCGAGAAGACAGGACATTTAGTAGGAAAAACACACAATTTGATGAAAGAAAATGGGATTGAACCTGCACGTTTGCGCATGGCTGCCATCTGTTCGGTTTGCAGCGAATCGTTTGTAAAACAGATGCGTACCTTCAATGAGTATTTACTTAAAACACTACATGCCTAATGGAAAACCCAATTAAGAATATCAGCTACGATGCATTAGTCATTGGTGCCGGTATTGCCGGTGGCGAGGCGGCATTGAATCTTGCCAACACAGGCTTTAAAGTGCTTTTGGTGGATAAAGAGCTTTCGGTGGGCGGTAAAATGATCATGCTCAGCAAAGTGTTTCCAACACTCGACTGCTCGGCTTGTATCACCACTCCCAAAGTTTCCGAGATATCGCGGCACCCTAACATTACCATTTTTACGGGGAGCGAAGTAGGCGAGATAAAAAAAATAAGCGACCATGAATTTACAGCTAAAGTAACCAAACACCCCCGTTATGTTCGCGTGGAGGACTGTACAGCTTGCCAGTTGTGCGAAAAAGCCTGTCCGCAAAATGTCCGCGATCAGTATCAGTTTGGACTAATTGGTCGTAAAGCAGCATTTATTCCGTTCAGCATTTGTAGTCCCAAGGCTGCCGCTATTGATATCGATAATTGCACTTTGTGTGGTGCTTGCGAAAAAGTTTGCCCTACCAATTGTATTGATTTTACCCAAGAAGTTGAAGTAATGGATTTGCATGTAAAAACAGTAGTTATTGCTACCGGTTTTGATATGTTCGATGCTAAGAAGATGCCTCGTTATGGTTACGGACAATATAAAAACGTGATTACGGCTTTGCAAATGGAGCGTGAATTGGCTCCAACCCGTCCGTTCAATACCATTCTTCGTCCCGGAGATGGAAAAGTGCCCGATAAAATTGCGTATGTACTGTGTGTTGGTTCGCGTGATGCCTCGGTTGGAAATCCTATCTGCTCGCAAATTTGCTGTATGTATTCCATTAAACAGGCTCAACTGCTGATGGGTGCATTGCCTATGGCTGATGTGACGATATATTACATCAATATTCGTTCGTTTGGTAAAGGATTTGAAGAGTTTTACCAACAAGCCAAAGGTATGGGTGTGAACTTTGTGAAGGGGAAAATAGGACGAATTTCGGAAAAAGAAGGTGGAAATCTGCTGCTTCGATATGAAGATATCAACGAAGGAAAATTGCAGGAAGCGGAACACGATATGGTTATCTTGTCGACCGGCGTATTGCCCAATAAAGGCATCGATAAATTCTTCGTCAATGAAACGTTGGCACTGGATCCGTTTAGTTTTGTGGGACAAAGTGATATGCTTGCCAGCCCGGCCAAAACGAGTATCGAGGGCGTTTTCGTGGCCGGTACTGCCACCGGACCTATGGATATTCCGGATTCAATTCTCTCGGCAGGAGCCGCATCGTCCGAAGCTATTAGTTATTTAATTCAACAGGCATGAAAAAGAAAAAGATAGGAGTCTATATTTGCCATTGTGGTGGTAATATTTCCGATTATGTAGATGTAGAAAAAGTTCGCCAGTCGGTGGAAGGAGAAGATATTGTTTTTATTGCTAAAACAACGATGTTTGCTTGCTCCGATACCAATCAGCGCGATATGGTGGACGACATTAAAGCCAACAATCTCGATGGTGTGATCGTAGCTTCGTGCTCACCAAAACTTCACCAGTTGACTTTTCGCAATGTGTCCATTCGGGCCGATTTGAACAAATATACCTATGTGCACGCTAATATCCGCGAACAGGCCTCGTGGGCACACTCCGACAACAAAATGGGTGCAACCGAAAAGGCGATTCATTTGGTAAAGGCAGCCATTGCCAAAGCGCGTTACGCTGATGCTTTGGAAACAAATAAGATTAAAGCAAAAAAAGCCGTTGCTGTTATTGGTGCAGGTGTAGCCGGTATGAAAGCAGCTATTTCGCTGGCAGAAAAAAACACAGAAGTTATTCTTATCGAAAAAGAACCTTTTGTGGGTGGACGGGTAGCGCAGTGGGATTCGCTTTCCACCACTACCGAAACAGGTAAAAACATGGTGAAACGCCTTTATAGCGAGCTGACCAAACACGACAATATTACTATCCTGACTAATAGTGAGGTCATTGAAAATAAAGGAAGTGTGGGGAATATCTCCTTGAAAGTAAAAAGAACACCACGCTTTATCAAAGCTTCGGCTTGTCATCCGGATGATTTGAAACGTGCTATTGAGGTTTGTCCGGTGGAGGTGCCTGACGAGTTCAACTTCCGTTTGAGTAACCGCAAAGCTATCTACAAAAACTATCCGAGCGAATACCCCCAAATACCGGTTATTGATGTAAAAAACTGCACCCGCTGCGGAGAATGTGAGAAAGTTTGCAAAGCTGTTGATTTTACCGAAAAAGAGGAAATTCTCGATGTAGAAGTGGGTTCTGTTTTAATGGCAACCGGTTTCGACTCTTATACGCCGGAATATGGTGAGTTTGGGTATGCTACTTCTGACAATGTCATCACTTTGCCACAATTCAAACGTATGATTGATACACAGTTTGATAAGCTTACGTACAATGGCAAACAGATTAAGAATATTGCGTATATCTATTGTGTGGGTAGTCGACAAACTGATGGTGAGAATACCTATTGTTCCCGCAACTGTTGTACTTCTACCATTCATGCTGCGGTTACTGCCAAGCAGAAATTTGCCGACATCAACAATTATCACTTTAATCGTGGTTTGCGTACCTACGGAAAACAGGAAATACTTTACGCGGATTCATTGCGCTCGGGCGATATTTACTTGCAATCCTACGAAGATGGACTGCCAACCGTAATAACCGAAGGCAAGAAGACTATTGTGAAAATCAATGACATCCTAACGAATGGGCGTGAAATAGAAGTAGAAGCCGACTTGGTGGTATTGGTAACCGGCATGGTACCCCGTGCCGATAATACAATAGGAAGTTTATTCAAAATACCGAAAGGTCGCGATAAATTCTACAACGAAGTACACATGAAACTTCGTCCGGTGGAAACGGTTATCGACGGTATTACTATTGCAGGAGCTTGTCAGGGTCCTAAAAACATTGCAGAATCGGTGAACTCAGCACTGTCGGCAGCAACTAAATCTTATTCTATTCTAAGTAAAGGAGAGCTGGAGACCGATCCGTTGGTAGCAACTATCGACCCGGAGAAATGTACCTGGTGCGGTGCTTGTGAGGCGGCTTGCCCGTTTGACGCTATTCTGAAAGTAGAGAAAGATGGTAAAACAATCGCTGAAATCAACAATACGGTTTGTAAGGGTTGTGGCATGTGTGCTCCGGTTTGCGATCCCGATGCCGTGAATCTGATTGCCTGTTCGAGTAAGGAAATAATGAGTATGATTGATGCATTAGTATAAAACAGCAGTAAGAAGGTAAGAGGTAAGCGGCAAGTAAATGCTAATTACTTACTTCTTACTTTCTTACCTCTTACCTCTAAAAAACATGGAAGTAGAAAAAGGAAAAACAGCAAAATACCTGCGCGAGAAACTGGGCGGAATCCCAGAGCAGGCCAAAGAAAATCTGAAAATATTCAATGGTATCAAAAAACAGATACTTGAAGCATTGAAAGATGAAGATTTGACGATTAAGCAACTTACCGAAAAGCTCAATATGCCTTCGGATGAAGTGGTTTATTACCTGATGTCGCTCGTGAAATACGGTTTTGTGAAAACCGGTGAAGTGGATGATATGGACGAATATTACACGTATAAATTGAATAAATAATTATTAACCACATAGGCACATAGGACACAAAAACCATTTGAAAGAAATGTAATATTTCTATCTTATCTATGCACCTACGTGGTTCAAAATATAAATCTAATGGCAAAAATAAATCCTGCATTTGGAAAAGAACTGAACAAATATGGCGCTGTAAATTTCAACGCCTGTTACAACTGTGGTAACTGCACAGCGGTTTGTTCATTATCTACCGAAGATGATTCGTTTCCGCGCGAAATGGTGCGATTGAGCGCGCTTGGACTCGAAGATGATATCAAAGCATCCCTGAAACCCTGGGAATGTTACTACTGTGGTGAATGTTCCACCCATTGTCCGCAAGAAGCCAATCCGGGTGAGTTGATGATGTCGCTGCGAAGGTACCTGACCGGAAAATATGACTGGACAGGGCTTTCGGGGCTACTTTACAAATCACTGCCCGTTAGTTTGGCAGCTTTTATTCTTACATTCGTTGGGGTATTAGCTTTCGTTATGTCGGTTGGTTTTGAACTGGAGAAAATGGTTCATTTTGGGCACATGTTCGAAATGATAGCCATTGGAACCGTTGGTTTGGTTATTTTATTGCCCAACGTGGCGCGCATGTGGTACTTCACCATTCTGAAACCGAAAGTCAACGTATCATTCACCAAGTATGTAAAAAGCATGGGCGAATTGTTTATACACATGTTTACACAGAAACGTGCATTGGGCTGCGACGATAATCAATTCCGCTGGTTCGAACACTTTATTCTGGTCATCGGCTATTTGTCATTGCTCTTTACCACGGTTGCGCTGGACTGGTTTTCGTCCCAAAATATGTTCGTTATCATACTGGGTTACGTAATGAGTGCTATCGTATTTGTGGTGACAGTAGATTTTGTTTCGAGCCGCATGAAGAAGCAAAAAGAAGTGAGCAAACACTCGCAACCTTCTGATATTTTCTTTGTGGTATGGTTGTTTCTGATGGGTTTAACCGCTTTCCTGGTTCGTCTGTTTATCGACATCAACATCCTCGAAGCAAACAAATGGCTGTATGTTTTCCACCTAACCGTGTTGGTTCAATGGGCACTGATTATTGTTCCATTTGGTAAATGGACACATTTTTTATATCGTTCATTCGCCATGTATTTTGCAAAGTTGAAAGAATGATGTGATGATGTGATGATATGATAATGTGATGATATGATAAACGCGGGCTGAATTTCTGAGAAGAAATTTAGCCCGCGTTTGTTTATTAATTATAAAAATAGGATTCAGATAAACAGCCCTTGTAACTCGTAACTATTTACTCGTAACTATTTTATTTCGGAGCAGTGCGGTACAAATAAATGCCAATCAATGTAAAAACTACGTTTGGGAGCCAAACAGCTGCAAATGCCGACATAACGCCATTTACGGCAAACGTGGTGGACATGGTGATAAACAGGATGTAGAAGGCACTCAATGCCAGTCCGATTCCCAGGTGCAATCCTATTCCTCCCCGTACTTTACGCGACGAAAGTGAAACACCAATCAGCGTCATAATAAATGCCGCAAGTGGCATGGAATAACGCTTGTAGTACTCATCCTCAAAGGCTTGAGCATTTCCAATACCTCTTTCTTTTTGTTTTACCAGATAATTTCGTAATTCGAGAACGTTCATTTGTGTAGCTTCCTTCGAGGTGATAAAAAACTCCTTCGGCTGCACATTTATCGTGGTGTCTTTCATTATTCCTTTGGTAATGCTTTCACGCATACCGCGGAAATCGCGTTGCAGATAGTCATTCATTTTCCAGCTGTGCGCCGAATCCCAGGTAATGGATTGTGCGGTAAGTCTCGACACCAGGGTTTTGCCTTTGAACTTTTCGAGCGAAAAACGATAGCCGGTGTTGTTGGTAATTTCAAAACGTTCGATATACATTATCACACCTTTATCCACCTCCATTTGCAAATTAGATGCGTTCTCGGTTTTAAACTTACGAATGTAAAGGTTTTCAAAATCAAGCATTTTCACCTGTGCCGGTGGAATAATAAAGGCTCCAAGTACGAATGAAATCAACGCAATAAGCGTTGCTGAAAGGAAGTAAGGTAGCATAAGTCTTTTAAAACTCACACCACTTGCCAGAATAGCAACAATCTCTGTATTGGTTGCCATTTTGGATGTGAAGAAAATAACGGCAATGAATGTGAACAGCGGACTGAACATATTCATGTAATACGGAATGAAGTTGAGGTAGTAATCGAGCACAATCGCCTTTAAAGGAGCATCATGATCGTAAAAATTATCAAGCTTTTCGGTCAAGTCGAATACCACCGATATACTCAGGATGAGGATTAATGAGAAGAAATAAGTTCCCAAAAATTTCTTCATTATGTAGGTGTCAATTCGCTTTAAGCCGAATTTGCGATAATCGATTTTCATGTGTTTCAATCGTCAATTATTTATAATCTTCGTCCAACTTGTTCAACCATCACTTTTTTCCAGGCAGCAAAATCGCCCATTTGGATATGTTTACGTGCTTCGCCAACCAACCACAAGTAAAAAGCTAAGTTATGGATGGATGCAATTTGCATAGCCAATAACTCTTTGCTCATAAAAAGGTGACGAAGATAGGCTTTTGAATAAAAGCTGTCGACGTACGAAGTGCCATATTCGTCAAGTGGCGAAAAATCATTTTTCCAACGCTCGTTCTTCATATTCATGATTCCCTGCGAGGTGAATAACATTCCGTTACGTCCGTTACGGGTAGGCATCACACAGTCGAACATATCCACACCACGTTCAATTCCTTCCAAAATATTTTGAGGAGTACCCACACCCATTAAATAACGGGGTTTATCTTTTGGAAGTATCTCATTCACCACCTCTATCATCTCGTACATTTTCTCGGTAGGTTCACCCACCGCTAAACCACCAATGGCATTACCTTCACGTTCTTGCGAAGCAATGAATTCGGCCGATTGACGACGTAAGTCGGGATATACACATCCCTGAACAATAGGAAAGTAGGTTTGTGAGTAACCGTATTTTGGTTCTGTTTGGTCGAAGTACTTCAGTCCACGATCCAACCAGCGATGGGTCATTTCCATCGATTTTTTTGCATAATTATAATCGGCTGTTCCCGGCGTACATTCATCGAAAGCCATAATAATATCAGCTCCGATAACACGTTGGATATCCACCACATTTTCGGGAGTAAAAAGATGCTTGCTACCGTCAATATGTGAACGAAATGTAGCGCCCTCTTCTTTCAGTTTTCTGTTTTCAGATAATGAAAATACCTGAAAACCACCACTATCAGTAAGAATTGGTCCATCCCAACCGTTGAATTTATGTAATCCACCGGCACGTTCCAGTGTGTCAATTCCCGGTCTGAGATAAAGATGATAGGTATTACCAAGAATGATTTGAGCCTTTATGTCTTCTTTCAGTTCACGTTGATGTACCGCTTTCACCGAAGCCACTGTACCTACCGGCATAAATATTGGAGTTTCAATAACACCGTGATCGGTGGTTATTTTGCCTGCTCTGGCATTTGATGTCGGATCGGTATGCTGAATTTCGAAGGTCATTCTTTTCTTGGATTGCGAGTGGTAACTGGTTAAAGTTATGTGATGTTGGTTGTTGTAAATGAAACTATTTCCTATCTAAAAATTAGATATTGTGTATAAAATTTTCAAGAATTTTTTGTCCTACCTCACCCGATTTTTCTGGGTGAAATTGCACAGCATAAAAGTTATTTTTATGTACCGCAGAACTGTATTTCTGTACATAATCGGTTTTGGCAATTGCATCATCGCAATTCTCAACATAATAACTATGAACGAAATACATATACGCATTTTCATTGATCCCAACGAAAAGCGGTGATTTTAAATCCACAATATTGTTCCAGCCAATTTGCGGTATTTTGAGTCCTTGTTGAGGGAAAAGCTTTACTTTTTCATCAAAAATACCAAGACAAGCCGTATCATTTTCTTCGGAATGAGAACACATTAGTTGCATGCCTAAGCAAATTCCCAAAACGGGTTGTGTCAGCGATACGATTAATTTATCCAGCCCTTTTTCCTGCAAATATTTCATAGCCGACGATGCTTCGCCAACCCCCGGGAAAATCACTTTGTCGGCTGACCGAATTTCGTCGTGATTATCCGTAACAATGGCATCCACACCAATCCGTTCCAACGCAAAAAGCACCGAACGAATATTACCTGCATTGTATTTTATGATTACTACTTTCATGTTTTTTAGTTCTGTATCATGTTAAACATTGAACACTAATCGGTTCATCATTAAATGATCTTGTTTGTTGCAGTGTCCGGAAAAACAATGGCTGGTTTAAACACCTTTGCTTCTTCCATTTCCATCATGGCAAAAGCCATAATAATAACGATGTCACCTGGTTGAAATTTACGGGCTGCAGCACCATTCAAGCAGATAACACCTGAACCACGTTCGCCGGGGATAACGTAAGTCTCAATCCGTTCGCCATTATTATTATTTACAATGCTTACTTTTTCATTTGCTATAATATTGGCAGCATCCATTAAATCGGTATCAATGGTAATACTTCCTATATAATTCAGATTAGCTTCAGTTACTGAAACTCTATGAATCTTTGACTTTACAACGTGAACTAACATCTTTATTTTTATTATCAATTAAAATTATTAGTAACCAGATATTTATATCCGCTTTACTAATTATAAATTGTATCTTATATTATCAATTAATCTTACTTCTCCGCAAAATACTGCAACACATCCCACGGCTTCGTTGCACCATGTATCAATAGTTTGAAGTGTATGCGCATCTGCAATGTCAAAGTATTCTACTTCAAGTCCTTCGGTGCTGTTTATCTTATCAACAACCCATTCCGAAAGTTCTTTAGGAGCTAATTGGGCTGCAAAGTTACGACTTTCAAACAAGACTTTCGATATTTCAATCGCATTTTTGTGTTGTTCGGGTGTTAGCCGTTGGTTTCTGCTGCTCAAAGCAAGTCCGGATGATTCGCGTACTATCGGGCAATCGACAATTTCTACGTCCATTTTAAGCAGTTTCACCATTCGATGAATAATGGCCAGTTGTTGAAAATCTTTTTCCCCAAAATAAGCTTTGGTAGGTTGTACCAGTTGAAAAAGCTTGCTGACAATTTGTACTACGCCATTAAAATGTCCCGGACGAAACCGACCTTCCATGACCGTATCAAGCCCCCCGAAATCAAATTCAAAACGACTGTTCAGCTCTTCCTTATCATAGACTTCGTCAGAAGTCGGTGCAAAAATCAAATTGCAACCTACACTCTCGAGCATATCTGCATCAGCCTTCAAATCCCTGGGATATTTTTCCAGATCGGCAGCGTTATTAAACTGTGTGGGATTTACAAAAACACTAACGATACTTAGATCATTTTCGGCTACTGCACGACTTACCAACGCTTTATGCCCATCGTGCAAAGCTCCCATGGTGGGTACAAATCCTACCGTTTTTCCACTTCGTTTAATGGCTTCAATTTCGATTTGAAGCTCTTGTTTTGAACGTATTATTTTCATTGTCTGAAGAGTTCTGCTAATACAAATTATACACTTTTTACTTATCAAAAAACGCCTGCAAAAGTACTAAAACTTATTTGTATATTCATTCAAGAATGCTACATTATTGTCAAACAAGTATTTCCCTTTCTTGGTTCAATAGTAATCATACATCTCCGTTTTTACACTATTTTTATGTGACAGGTTCTTATTTATCAAAATTCATACTCCGTTAAACTTCTATAAATCGGCATAAGCCCCAAATTCACTCCAACCGATCATATTTATCATATCTATTTGATTTACTTGAATATACACAAAACAGCATTGTTATTTATTTTTGTATAAGATAATTATCTTATAAGTCTACTTAACATTAAGCCATTTACATCTTGTTTATATCCGATTTTTTTTATATATCTTTGCATACCGAAAATTTTCTTATAAGCATCGGATAATTAAAGCATGAAAAAAGTTACAAAAGTTTTGTATATTTCGCAAGAAATTTTTCCTTATTTACCGGAGTCTGAATTAGCAAACATGGGGAGGTACTTACCTCAAGCAGTACAAGATCGAGGGCGAGAAACCCGAACATTCATGCCTAAATTTGGTGCCGTAAACGAACGTCGCAATCAACTTCACGAAGTAATCCGCTTATCTGGTATGAATTTGATAATTGACGACACTGACCACCCTCTTATCATCAAGGTTGCTTCTATTCAAGCTGCACGCATGCAAGTGTATTTTATTGACAATGATGATTATTTTCACCGAAAAAATACTATTGCCGACGAAAAAGGAGAAGAGTACGACGATAATGATGAGCGTACTATTTTCTTTGTAAGAGGAGTAATGGAAACAGTAAAGAAGCTTCGTTGGACGCCTGATGTTATTCATTGCCAAGGCTGGATGACTGCTTTAGCACCTTTATATATCAAAAAAGCATTTAACGACGATCCATTTTTCAAACACTCAAAAGTTGTTTATTCCATTTTTAAAGACGATTTCAAAAAGCCATTCAGAAATTTATTTGCAGAACGATTGCTATTGGAAGGCATTGAAAACAAACATGTTGTGCAAGTAAAAGATAAAGTTATCGATTACGTAGCACTTTCAAAACTTGCAATAGACTATTCCGACGGAGTAATTCAATCAAGCCCTGAAGTAAATGCGGACGTTCTAAAATATGTAGACGAGAAGAAAATCAAATTCTTGCCTTTCCAGTCGGAAGAGGACTATGCTGATGCTTATGTAAATTTTTACGACAGTCTTTTGTAATTTTCATATTTCAATAACCCATTAGTCACTTTTTTCAATATCTCACATGAAATACAATTCATTTATTCTGTTTTTTGTTCTGTCATTTCTGACTGTTTCGTGTACCGATAACCTGGTAGATGTTGGTACGGGAATTCAACCAACCTCGGATGGCATTACTGTTGGAGCTGATACCTTTCACGTTTCGACTCAAAATGTCATTATAAAATCAATGTCAACAAAACCCGATTCGTTTTTACTTGGAGCGTTCTACGATGCGAAATATGGTTCAACGCAAGCTGATATCCTGGCACAAGTAGAAGGTCCTACCGGTTACAAATATCCTACGGGTGCAGTTCCCGATTCGGTATTTCTGGTAATGAAATGTCTAAGTTGGTTTGGCGACAAATATGCTCCATTGGATGTCAATGTTTATGAAATGAACAAGAAAACGTTCAACTTTACGGATAATATCCCTACAGATCTGAACCCTTCGCAATACGTTGACTTTGCCGATTCCAAATCTTGGCTGGGTCATAATGTTATAACTGCCAGACACGCGAGTGTGGTTAGCTCCGATTCTATATGGAAAACTATAAAACTGTCGGATAACTTTAAAAATAGATTTTTCGACGACACAAAATACGCCAGCGAAAAGACATTCAAAGATTTTTTTGGAGGAGTATATATCAAAGTTAACTTTGGCACATCTGCACTATTGAATATTAATACGCTTTATTTGGAAAGTTATTACCACTACCATGTAATGAGAAATGGCAAAGATACTATACTGAACGGATCACTTGTATTCCCGGCCAACCTGAATGTTCGCCAGGTAAACAGAATTGTACACCCGGACACGACTGCAGTAATTGCAAAATTAAATCTGAAAGACAGTATAAACTATGTTTCATCCCCTGCGAATATTCAAACGAGCATAGTTGTTCCGTTGGCAAGAATGAAGCAACGAATGGATGCTAAGATTTTGAATAAAAACCTTACAATGAACAATATTGTCATTAAGGCTGAGGTTACTGAACTAGACTCTTCAACCTATGGGCAGCCTAGAGTTGCAAGCCTGATGATTATGAAGGATTCCGAATTGTCTGAATTCTTTAAAAATAACGAAATTCCTTCAGGCTCAAATGCAGCTTTTGGCGCTTACCAAGAAGCCACTACTACTACAGTTCCTTATTATTCTTTTAATATAGCAAAACTGATTGCAACTGAAATTAAAACAGCTGCAACAAACGGTACTGCTTTGCCCGAATATCTTACATTGAGACTAGTGCCGGTAGACGTAACTTACAACTCGAATAACGCTATTACAGCAGTAAAACAACAAAACTCTATGAGTGCCGTAACCATTCGAAGTGGTAAAAACAAAGTATCTCCGATGAGAATCCACGTTGTGTATAGCGGTTTTTGATAAATCCTATCATTTTACAAACCAAAAGAGGAGCAGATCATAATGATCTGCTCCTCTTTTGGTTTAGAATTATCCGGCTATTTCTGACGAATAAAAATCTGTATTGGTGTTCCGGTAAAGTCATACTTCGCTCTGATTTTATTCTCCAAAAAACGACGATATGGATCTTTTACATATTGAGGCAGATTGGCAAAGAATAAAAATGTCGGAATTGAAGTATTCGGCAGCTGAGTTACATATTTTATTTTAATGTATTTTCCTTTCAATGCCGGTGGTGGATAATTTTCGATAGCCGGCAACATGTATTCATTCAACTTGGCAGTGGCAACTTTGCGTTGTTTGTTCTCAAAAACCTCCACAGCGGTCTCTACTACCTTTAAAATACGTTGTTTGGTGATAACCGACGTAAATATAATGGGGAAGTCTACAAACGGAGCTAAACGCTCGCGTATGCTCACTTCATACTTCTTAATATCGTTCGATTCTTTGTTTTCTATCAAATCCCATTTGTTGATACAAACCACCAATCCTTTTTTGTTTTTTTGAATAAGCGAAAATATATTCAAATCCTGACTTTCAATACCACGTGTAGCATCTATCATCAAAATACAAACATCACAATTCTCAATGGCACGGATAGCGCGAACTACCGAGTAATATTCCAAATCTTCATTTACTTTGGCTTTTTTACGGATACCCGCAGTGTCTACCAAATAAAAATCGTGACCGAATTTATTGAAACGCGTATAGATTGAGTCACGCGTAGTTCCGGGAATATCCGTTACAATGGTGCGATCCTCTCCGATAAAGGCATTGATGATGGATGATTTTCCTGCATTAGGACGACCAACTACCGCAAAACGAGGCAACTCGGCTTCTATCTCTTCGGTTACGTCAGGATTGAAGTGAGTAAGCAACCTGTCGAGCAAATCTCCTGATCCAAGTCCGTTAATGGCCGAAACCATTTGTGGCTCCCCAAGACCCAGTTTATAAAACTCCGGCATTTGATATTGCCATTCAAAAGTGTCTGCTTTATTAGCAGCTAAAATAATCGGTTTGGTGCATTTTCTAAGAATCTGCGCCACTTCTAAGTCATAATCGGTAATACCGTTTTGTACATCTACTAAAAAGATAACTACGTCCGATTCATCAATAGCCAGTGTTACGTGTCTTTTAATCTCGCCTTCAAATACGTCGGAGGAGTTTATTACCCAACCACCCGTGTCGATTACTGAAAATTCACGTCCCTCCCACTCGCTTTTTCCGTACTGACGGTCGCGTGTTGTTCCGGCTTCTTCGTTTACAATGGCTCTACGACTATTCGTGAGCCTGTTAAATAAGGTCGATTTTCCAACGTTTGGACGACCTACAATTGCTACAATATTTCCCATTGTTTTTTATTATATATCTAATATGTTAGATATTCACATTCCATTTTTTCGCTTCTGTTCCCATTTTCTCAAATACGAACAGTGGGTGCAAATATTTCGGGTGCAAAGGTACGATTTTTTTTCGAAAGGGTAAAACAGCTGTTTCCCGGCAGTTTTATAAAATGTACAATAATTGAAATAAAATGTTTCAATTCGATGAACTTGATTTTGAATGCGTTAATAGCTTCGCCTTTGTTCTTTCCTCTTTTTTATTCAAAATATCGTTGAAGAGCCCTTGTGGGATTGAAAAAAAGCAGTATCTTTGCAACGCTTTTGGAGAAAGGCACATTACAAACCGAATGCATATTCGGGCGTTTAGCTCAGCTGGTTCAGAGCATCTGCCTTACAAGCAGAGGGTCGGGGGTTCGAATCCCTCAACGCCCACGTATTTAGTCATTCTTCAAATTCATTTCGGGCGTTTAGCTCAGCTGGTTCAGAGCATCTGCCTTACAAGCAGAGGGTCGGGGGTTCGAATCCCTCAACGCCCACAAATCAAGGTTATACATTTATTTTGTATAACCTTTTTTTGTATTTGATTATGCACACAACCTACATTTTGTACTCCGGAAAAATCGACACCTACTATAGAGGAATTCCATGGAAGATCGTCTACTGGAAAGAATATGAAACAAAGTCAGAAGCTTACTGCACGGAGATGTATATAAAATCTCAAAAAAGTAGAAAACATATCGAAAGCTTGATACTAGAGCAAGCCATTTAGCTCAGATGGCTAAGAGCATTCCGATACAATCCGAAGGGTCGGGGGTTCAAATCCCTCAACGTCCACAAAAAAGTCGTACAAGAAATTGTGCGACTTTTTTTGTCTTTATGGATGATTTGGTGAAATTTTGGGTGAGCTGGATGGCAGAATTGAGAAAATTCAATATCTATCGTTTAGATTTTAGTCGTGATAAATAAATTGAATGGCGCGGTTATTCTTGACTCTGTTGAAGAAATGTAAACGTTTTGTCTGAAATAGCTTGCTGCAAAATTAACGCTTTTAGATCTCAGTTCAGAAGTGAAAGAGATATTCCAACCTTCAGCTTTAGGCTAGCGAATCTTTTTGCTTGATATTTTTACTCCATCTACTTTTTACATTGATCCTTGATTTGCATCAACCAAGTTGATGAGATGAAAAAAGCCTTTCAAGAAAACTTGAAAGGCTTTAAAGTGTGATCCAGCTGGGGTTCGAACCCAGGACCCCATCCTTAAAAGGGATGTGCTCTACCAGCTGAGCTACTAAATCAACAAACTTTGTATTGGCTTCGAAAAATTGGTGATCCAGCTGGGGTTCGAACCCAGGACCCCATCCTTAAAAGGGATGTGCTCTACCAGCTGAGCTACTGAATCTCTTTTTCTAAGCGGTTGCAAAGATACTGCTTTTTTTCAGTCCTGCAACTGCTTTTGGAAATAAAAAACGGATAAATTTGAAAATGATTTCTAAGTTTCAGAAAAACAATTATTTGGAACAATCAAAATAATTACATTTTTAGGAAGAAACTTTTCGGGCAATTTGATTACATGCGTTTTTTATAATTTTTCTTATTGTTTTGGAGCTAATTTTATCAACAATCAATTCGATTCAACGTAAAATATTGTATCTTTGTGGTCAATTAACACACTGAATGTACATTAATTTCTAATTTTGGACAGTTTTACGTTTATTCTATTGACTCTTCTTTTCTCCGCATTCTTTTCGGGGATGGAAATAGCATTTGTTACTTCGAACAAACTCAGGTTTGAGTTGGACAAGAAGCAGCGTGATCTTTCATCTTCGATCTTGTCCATTTTTTACAAGTATCCACAACAATTTATCTCCACCATGTTGGTTGGGAATAATGTGAGTTTGGTTATTTACGGTTTATTAATGGCCGATGTATTGACTCCGTGGTTAGAGCCCGTAGGAAATCAATTTTTGATTACTTTGTTTCAAACTATTCTGGCGACCGTGATTGTGCTTTTCACCGGCGAATTTCTTCCTAAGACAATTTTCAGAGTAAACCCCAATTTATGGCTTCGTATTTTTTCGTGGCTATTATTATTGTTTTATGTGCTGCTATACCCCATCTCCCGTTTCAGCACCTGGCTCTCGATGGGGATATTGAAAGTATTCAGAGTTGAAATAAGTGCTACCACGCAGGAAAATGTATTTTCACGCATAGACTTGAATTATCTGATTCAAGAAACTTTTGAAAATCATCAAAATGAAAAAGAGTTGGAAAATGAAGTGAAAATTTTCCAAAACGCGCTGGATTTTTCGAAAGTGAGATTGCGCGATTGCTCTGTACCTCGCACTGAGATTATTGCATTAGATTACGACACAGACGTTGTTACATTAAAACAAACCTTTATCGAAACAGGATTGTCGAAAATTCCTATTTATAAGGGCGACATTGATAATATCGTGGGTTATATCCATTCCTCGGAGATGTTTGAACATCAAAAGGATTGGAAAAAACAAATCAATCAGATTCCGATTGTGCCCGAAAACATGGCGGCACAAAAGCTGATGAAGCTTTTTATGTTGCAAAAAAAGAGCATTGCGGTGGTGGTAGATGAATTTGGAGGTACGGCCGGTATTATTACGCTCGAAGATATTATAGAAGAGATTTTCGGTGAAATAGAGGATGAACACGACAACAAAGGCTATATGGCCGAACAGACCAGCGAGAAAGAATATATTTTTTCGGGAAGACTGGAGGTAAAAGTTGCTAATGCGAAATTTAGTTTAGAGATTCCGGAATCGGATGAATATGAGACAATTGCCGGGTTTATATTGCACAACCATCAACATTTCCCAAAATTGAACGAGGTGATCAGAATAGAAGGTTTTACGATTAAATGTGTAAAAGTAACCAATAATAGAATAGAATTAGTAAAAGTGGGTACAGGCTACTAATTGATTATCGAATTAAAAAGACTCAATATAATTGAACAAAAAACACTTAATATTTCAGAAACTAGGTAAGTGTAAACATTTTTTTTGTATATTCGTGCCCTCAAATAAGAAAACGAAATAATAATAAAACACACAAATAAATTTCAAGAAAATGGCAGTATTAGAAAAGATTAGAAGCAAAGGAGTTTTGCTGATAGGAGCAGTAGGACTTGCATTATTAGCCTTTATTGTAGGCGACTTCCTTAATTCAGGATCATCTTATTTTAATAAATCAAAAGAAACAGTTGCAAAAATTGTTGGTGAAGATATTAATATAAAGGACTATACTGCAAGTATTGATCAAATGTCTGAAGTATACAAGATCGAAACAGGCAAATCGGAATTGAATGAAGAAATGATGACTCAACTTCGCACTTCGGTTTGGGAAAGTATGGTTAATGAGAAAATTTTAAATGCAGAAGCTAAAAAATTAGGATTGGCTGTAAGTAAAGAAGAGTTGTCTGATCGCTGTATCGGTAACAATATTCACCCATTAATCCAACAACGTCGCACTTTTGCAGGCGAAAATGGTCAGTTTAGCCGTCCGCTTTTAGTTCAATTCCTCAATAGCTTAGAGCAGGCTCCTGCTAATGAGGAAATGAAACAACAACTTGCAAAAGCTAAAAGCTATTGGATGTTTTGGGAAAAAACGGTAAAGAATAGTATTTTACAAGAAAAATATACTGCTCTTATCTCTAAAGCAGTTGTTGCAAACAGTCTTGATGCAAAAATGAGCTATCAAGATCGCAAAACAAGTGTTGATGTGGCATATGTGGTTCAACCATATTATACCGTTTCCGACTCGGCAGTATCTGTAAGCAAAAGCGAAATCAAAGATCGTTACAATAAACAAAAAGAACAATACAAACAAGACGCTAATTGTTCTGTTAATTATGTAGCATTTGAAATCAAACCATTAAAAGAAGATTACAAAGAAGCAGAAGCATGGATTAACAAACTAAGTACTGAATTTAAAACTACTGATGATGTGGTGGGCTTAGTAAATTCAAACTCTGACGTAATGTATAACGGTCAAAACTACTCTTTAGCCACTGTTCCTGCAAATCTAAAAGCGTTTGCCTTTAGTGGAAAAACCGGTGATATAGTAGGTCCAATGTTTGTAAACGAAACTTACACAATGGCTCGTATCATGCAATCAGGCATTATGCAATCCGACTCGGTAAAATTACGTCACATATTTTTGGTTGAGAAAGATGCAGCAAAAGCTGATAGTTTAGTAGCTGCAATTCGTGCTGGTGGTGATTTTGCTGCCATGGCAAGACAATACTCAGCAGTAAAACAAACGGCAGCTAATGGTGGTGAAATAGGTTGGATTCAGGAAGGTGTTCCGGGCATGGATAAAGAAATGTCTGCAGCTGCTTTCTCAAAAGCAACAAATGAAGTGTTCACACTTAAAAATCCTCAAGGTGTTCAAATTATGCAAGTAATGGAAAAAACACCGGCTCGCAGCAAAGTCAAATTAGCCATTTTAGAACGTAAGGTTGTAGCAAGCAGCAAGTCGCAAAGTAGAATCTACAATGATGCAAAACAATTTGCGGTTGATTTGACAGCTGATAAATTCGATGCAAAGGCAAAAGAAAAAGGATATGTTGTTCATCCTGCTAACGAATTTTTAAAAGTTTCAGATAAAATTTCTGATATTGCTCAATCACGTAAAGTTGTTCAATGGGCTTTTAAAGGCGACAAAGGTGATGTTTCTGACGTGTTTGAATGTGGTTCTACTTTGGTAGTTGCAACGATCACCGATGTAAATGAAAAAGGGTATCGTTCAATTGAAAAACTAAACGAACAATTGAAAGCTGAGATTATCAAAGATAAAAAAGCTGAATTGATGATTAAAAATCTGACAGCTCAATTAGCTAAAACTCCAACTTTGGAAGGATTGGCAGGATCGTTGGGTGATTCACTAAAAGTAGCAACCGGTGTTAACTTTGCAGCTTATCAATTTGGATTGGCAGGTATGGAGCCGGCAGTAATTGGTAAATCGTCAGTTGTTGCATTGAATAAAGTTTCTGCTCCGATTAAGGGTAATGCAGGTGTATTTGTTATTCGTACTTCAAACAAACAAGTAAACCCACAACCATTTAATGCACAAATGGAAAAAATGCAATTGAATGGTCGTCTGAGCTACGCGTTGCCTTACATGATAATTCAAGATTTAAAAGACAAAGCTGATATTGTTGATAACCGTATCAATTTCTTCTGATAAATCAAAACAAATATTATTTTAAAAATTCGGAAAACGGGATGATTCTTTCATTCCGTTTTCTTTTTGTCGGTAAGTTTGCTTAACTTTGCCGGAGTTGAAAATTCAGTAGCATGAAGTTTTCAACCATTCATTATTTTTCAATCAACGACTCCAACCATGAACAAAATAGCACTCGTAGGTAAAACCCTCGATGAATTAAAAGCGATAGTCTCTGAATTAGGAATGCCCGGATTTACTGCAAAACAAATCAGCGAATGGCTTTATAAAAAACGTGCCTTCAGCGTTGACGAAATGTCGAATATTTCCATCAAAAACCGTCAATTGCTGAGTGAAAAATATGAAGTAGGACGATCATTGCCAATTCATACCGCTAACTCGACCGACGGAACGAATAAGTACTTATTTAAAACCGAAGGTGGTCATTCTATCGAGACTGTTTATATTCCCGATGAAGAACGAGCCACCTTGTGTGTGTCGTCGCAGGTTGGTTGTAAAATGGACTGCCTGTTTTGTATGACTGGCAAACAAGGATTCACCGCACAACTTACGGCTACCGAAATATTGAACCAAATATTGTCTATCCCCGAAGCCGAAACCTTGACCAATCTGGTTTTTATGGGCATGGGTGAACCCTTTGATAATACTCTGCCGATGCTGAAAGCACTAGAAATACTGACTGCTGATTACGGTTATGGCTGGAGTCCACGTCGCATCACTGTTTCATCTATCGGATTAATTCCGGGAATGAAGGTTTTCCTTGAAAAATCAAATTGCCATCTGGCTATCAGTTTACACTCGCCTTTCTCGCACGAACGATTGGAGCTAATGCCTATTGAAAAAGCTTATCCGATAAGTAGCGTACTCGATGAGTTGCGGAAGCATGATTTTAGCAAACAACGTCGCGTTTCCTTCGAATATATTTTGTTTGATGGAGTCAATGATACAATGCGTCATGCAGTAGAGTTGGTGAAAATATTACGAGGGATTGACTGTCGTGTAAATCTGATTCGTTTTCATGCCATCCCGAAAGTCAACTTAAAAGGCTCAAATGCAGAAAAAATGACTTTCTTCCGCGATTATTTGACCAGCAATGGAGTTACAGCAACAATTCGTCGGTCGCGAGGGGAGGATATTTTTGCTGCCTGTGGAATGCTTTCAACACTCGAAAATAGCAAAAACGAAGTTGCAGAGTAATCTTTTTTTTAATTCATTCGTCTTCAACTCATTAATGGTTGAAACTCTTTTATTTTAAGGCGAATAAACCTTCGTCTGTTTGTTTTCTATAGTTGTAATGTATTATGATTCAATATTTAAGAAAAGTAAGTCTAATTCTATTTCTGGTTTTCAGTGTAAAAGCATCCCTTTTCGCACAACGAAATATGGAGAGCCAAATTGCCGATTCATTAACGGCAATTGCCAATAGCTATACCTATGTGGGACGAATTACCCTTTCTGATTTCTCCATCAATTCAAAAACGAATAAGATAGTTGTGAGTGCAAATGAAAAATTTGCTTACATGCCCTTTCGTCCCAGCAATGTGAAGCGTATTTATAACGCTATCGCTAAGATATTACCATCCAAATACAATGGTTTTTCGGTTGTTTGTCAGGTAGAGAATCGAAATATTGAAGATTTGATTCCTAATTTTTATCGTACAGAAAATGCTGACGAAAAATTAAGGTTTAAAGTAGCATCACCGGCTCAGCCATTGATTAAAAATACGTCACGACCTTACCAGCCCGAAAACGGATTGCTAAATAAGCATATTGCACTTTGGCAAAGTCATGGTTTACATTTCGACCAAAAATCTGCTCGCTGGCAATGGCAACGTGCACGGGTTTTTCAAACAGTGGAGGATTTGTACACACAGTCTTTTGTATTGCCTTATTTGGTGCCGATGCTCGAAAATTCGGGAGCAAATGTGCTCCTTCCCCGCGAACGCGATACGCAATTAAATGAGGTGATTGTCGACAATGATTCGAAAGATCGTGATTCGCGATACAGGGAGCATAACGACCGAAAAAGTTGGAAAACAGGTGACGGGAAAGGCTTTGCTAATCCAAATAAAACATATCTGTTTGGCGAAAATCCATTTGAACTTGGAACGTATAAAGTCATTCCGTCGGTGTTTGATGTCAACGAATCCAGTCGTACTGAATGGATACCTAGTTTCCCAGAGGCAGGATTGTATGCCGTTTACGTGTCGTACAAAACGCTGCCCAATAGTGCAGCCGCTGCCCATTATACAGTTTATCATCAAGGAGGTAAAACAGAATTTTCGGTGAATCAGACAATGGATGGGGGCACATGGCTTTATCTGGGTCATTTCTTTTTTGATAAAGGACGCAACAATCTGGATAAAGTGGTACTCACCAACTACAATTCGGAGGATGGTAAGGTGATTACTGCTGATGCAGTGAAGTTTGGTGGCGGCATGGGTAATATGGCCCGACTGCCATTAGAGAAAACAACAAACTCCAATGAACCGACTGTCTCTGCCGGAGCTGATAAAGATCTGATTACCCCTGTTTATGAACCGGAAGTAAGTGGTTATCCGCGCTTTGCCGAGGGAGCACGCTATTGGCTACAATGGGCCGGAATTCCCGATAGTATTTATAGCCTGAGTAAAGGCAAAAATGATTATACCGACGATTTTCAGTCGCGCGGCAACTGGGTGAATTATTTAATTGGAGGTTCGTCCGTTGCTCCCAATCAAAACGGCCTGGGCATACCGGTTGATTTGGCTTTTGCCTTTCATTCCGATGCGGGAACAACTCCGAACGACTCAATTGTAGGTACGTTGGGAATTAGTACGATTCAAAATTCAATCGGCCAAACTGTTTTTCAGAATGGAGTTTCACGCTGGGCATCACGCGACTTGACCGATATTGTTCAAACAGAAATTGTAAATGATGTACGGAAATTATACTCACCCGAATGGAGTCGTCGTGGGTTGTGGAACAAATCATACAGTGAATCACGGGTACCTGAAGTGCCAACCATGCTACTTGAATTGCTCTCGCACCAGAATTTTGCCGACATGCGCTATGGTCTCGACCCACGTTTTCGCTTTTCGGTGAGCAGAGCTATTTATAAGGGCATGTTGAAATATTTATCTTCGGTAAACAATACTGCCTACGTGGTTCAGCCGCTTCCGGTAGATCAATTCAGTTGCAGGTTTATTGATAAAAATAAAGCGGAACTGCGTTGGATAGCCGTAAATGATACGCTTGAACCAAGTGCAAAAGCGGAACAATATATTGTGTATACCCGAATAGACGATGGTGGATTTGATAATGGCGTACTGGTAAATACTAATGGCGCTACGGTTACTTTACAGCCGGGCAAGATGTATAGTTTCAAGGTGACTGCTGTGAATAAAGGAGGTGAAAGTTTTCCTTCGGAAATACTTTCGGCCTATCGTGCACCCAACGAAAAAGGCGAAGTGCTTATCGTAAATGGCTTTCAGCGGATAAGTGCTCCGGCAAGTTTTAAATCAGACAGTATTTATGGCGGATTTTTGAATGATGAAGATGCAGGAGTGCCTTATCTGTCGGAAATCAGTTTTGTAGGAAAACAGTATGAATTTAAACGGAGTAAACCCTGGGTTACCGATGATGCACCCGGTTTTGGAGCCAGTCACGCTAATTTTGAAGGTAAGGTAATAGCCGGAAATTCCTTCGATTATCCTTACCTGCACGGTAAAGCGATAAAGGAAGCGGGCTATTCATTTACGTCGTGTAGTACCAAAGCATTGCTTGTTGGCGATATAGATATAACTAAATTTAAGATACTTGATTTAATTTTGGGTAAACAAAAGCAAACATACGTAGGAAATGCTAAAAAAGTTACCGAATTTAAAACTTTTCCATTAGCTTTGCAGCAAATAATCAGAACGTATTGTGCGAAAGGCGGCAACCTGCTTTTAAGCGGTTCGTACATTGCTTCCGACCTTTGTGAAGGCGACCGTTTGGTAAAAGAAGATCGTTTATTTTTAGAAAACGTTTTAAAAATAAAGTTCAGAACATCTAAAGCCAGTGTTGGTGGAAATGTAAAAATGGTTTCTTCGCCGAATCGATATTTCAAAAAAATGAATTTGAATTATTTCGACGAGCCGAATGCAACTTCTTACTTTGTTCAGTCGCCTGATGCTATCGAACCGGTTGGTGAAGGAGGATTTACAATTTGTCGGTATGCTGAGAATAATCTTAGTGCAGGCGTAACTTATTCGGGGAAATACAAAACCTGTGTTTTTGGTTTTCCTTTTGAAACGATACAACAGGAGAAAGATCGGGCGAAATTAATGGAATCGGTTTTGTCGTTCTTATCTTCAATAAATCAATAAAAAATTGTCGTATTTTTGAACAATGTTTACTTATACAATAAAACTCATAATATGGAAGCAAGCAAAATAATAATTGGCATAACACATGGTGACATCAATGGTGTCGGGTACGAAGTTATTTTAAAAACCATGTCCGATCCCCGCATGTTGGAAACATTTATTCCCGTTATTTATGGTTCACCCAAAGTAGCATCTTTTCATCGCAAGCAGTTGGACATACAAGGTTTAAATCTAAATACCGTCAATTCTATTGAAGAGATAAACCCTAAACGTGTCAATATCATTAATTGCTGCGACGATGAAATAAAAGTTGAGCTGGGCACTTCCACTACTGAAGCAGGTAAGGCAGCTCTTTCGGCTTTAGAACGCGCTACCGAGGACCTGAACAAAGGTGCGCTTCATGCCATTGTTACTGCGCCTATCAATAAAAAGAATATTCAATCGGCGACTTTCAAATTTCCGGGACATACCGAATACCTGGAGCAAAAGTTTGGAACCGGAACACCGGCGCTTATGATGCTGGTAAACGATGTGATGCGAGTGGCAGTGGTTACAGGACATATTCCGGTAAATGAAGTGTCGGGAGCTTTAACAGAAAAACTGATTTTGGATAAACTGGCAGTGTTGAATGCTTCGTTGAAAAGTGATTTCTCCATTGTTCGCCCACGTATTGCTGTGCTGGGTTTAAACCCACATGCCGGCGACGAAGGTGTGATTGGTGACGAAGAACAAACCGTTATTATTCCTGCCCTAAAACAAGCCGAGAAACAAGGCATCATTTGCGTGGGGCCCTATCCTGCCGATGGTTTCTTCGGTTCGGGAAATTTCAATAAATTTGATGCAGTATTGGCGATGTACCACGATCAGGGACTTATTCCGTTCAAAACCGTATCGATGGATACAGGCGTGAATTTCACCGCCGGCTTACCGGTTATCAGAACTTCGCCCGATCATGGAACGGCTTACGATATAGCGGGACAAAATGTAGCCTCGGAGGAATCGTTCCGTCAGGCCTTGTATATGGCTTACGATATTCACCAAAGCAGAGTTTGGAACAAAGAAATAAGTGCTAATCCACTAAAAACCGAACACCGCGTAGAACGTGGGGGAAGAGTGGAATAGACATTCAGTAAAGATATCAACATCTTTTAGAGTAGAGCCGCACATTCGTGCGGCTCTACTCATTTATTGAATCTTTATTCTTTCTCCTCCGGTGTGGCTTACAAATTCCGGTGCATACTGACACTGAACGGACGCAATGCCACTTGTGTATTCTCCCGCAGCATTTGCCCAAAGTTCGTATTCAAATACATAGGTTCCTTTTGGCAAAAAGGAGAAGAAAAATTGTGTGGAAGCATCTTTGGTGGTTTGGTAATAGCAAACTCCTTCTTTCCATTCGCAGCCCGAAAGTTGATTCACAGGTTCAAAACACGAAGCGCGTAAATCTTTCAACGCTACAAATTCCAGGTTCCTGTCGGTGGTAATCACCAATCGGGTAATAACCTTATCGCCTTTCACCAATTTTGCTTGTTCAATAGGCAGCATGGTTTTTCCGGTTGAAGTCATTTTCTCAACAAACAGTTTCTTGGTAATTTTCAAAGCACTGCCTTGTCCCGAGACTTTATCTAAATCCTGATAATATTGCCAGTACATGGCTCCCCAACCGATATTCTTATCCGATTTCGTTACCGTCACTTTTCCCATTTCCGGACGAACAGTAGCCAAAGGAATTGTTTCTTTAAAATAACTGGTTCCCGCCTCAGTACTTGACGGTTGAAGCAAAGTATTTCCAACTTTGATCTGAACCGAACCTTCGCTGCCCAACCAATCACTTCCCTGATGTAACAATGCATAAATAGCATTAACCGTGGCCATTGGCGAATCCCAACGCTGGGTTTGTTTTTGCTTGAGCAACCATATTTTCATTTCATCAACTTCTGCTTTATTCTTTTCCACTTCGGCAAAGGCTTCAATAATAGCTGCCTGAACAGCTATTGGTCGTTCGTTCCAATAATATCCCGAAGTATTTTTTGCCCAATACATTCCAAACTCATCCGTTTTCAATGCATTTTCTCGCAACGATTTCAAAATGTCATTTGCCACCTGAATTTTACCATTTCGTTGTGCTACTACCGCCATCATGGCTTTGCCATAAAGTGTGAAAGTAGTCCAGAATTTTTCAGATTGAGCCGTGTAGAATCTCACCGCGGCCTGTGCCGATACATGCACCGGCATTTCGGGATATTCCGACCGCATGTGCAGGTAAAACAACTGCATATTGCCGATAGACATTTCCTTGTCATAATTCTTGTTGTACTTTTTCAGGTTATCAAAGTCACGGGCAATTTCCAAATCCAAATAATTTAAGGCAGATTGAACTGCTGACTGCTGACTGCTGACTACTGACTGACCTGTCATTTTGTTTAACCGTGCCAGATTTAGTATAATTTCTTGTGTCACATAGCGACTTTCACCCATACCTTTAAACCACGAGAAAGCTCCCGAAGGCAATTGCAACGAAATCAGTTTATCAAGATATTGTTGCGCCTGATTCTTTTGCATATTCAAGTCGAACAGCAAGGCTATCTGCCGCTTTTGCTCCGTTTCGTCTTTGGCAGCCATTACCCAGGGTGTTTCTTCCAGCAACATATTTTTCAACTCGGTATTTTTTTGCAAGTTCGAAAGCAATGCTTCACGACTACCACCCGCTTTTTTCCAACGGTCGAAAGTAGCAGCAATTTTCGGATTAGAATTGGCTATAAATGCCGCTAAACTATTGGCATAATAAGCGGTAAAATAATCCAATGCATTATCATTTTCGGGAGTAGAAATAGTTGGCAAAGCCTGTACGGCATACCATGCCGGGTTGGATGAAAATTCTACCGACAAGTTTTTAGTATCTACGTTCGAACCGTTTTTCAACAAACTTTCGAAATTGAACGTGCGGGTTTGATTACCACGAACAGTCAATGGCATACTTTCAGTCACTAGTACTTTATCCGGCAACACAGGCAAGTATTTTTGCTCCCCATCGCTAAAGTTACCGGCACGAGCCACCACTTTGCAAGTCACCAATTCATAAGGCGAAAACTCGGTTAGCTCCCACTCCACCGCTTTGGTTTCGTTGGCAGCCAGGGTAATTGTTTTAGCAACTGCATCTTTCAATTTAATTAATTTCTCTGTTGCAGGATCTATCATTTCGAACTGAACAGAAGCAGTTTGAGCTTTATCCGTCAAGTTGACTACATTAGCACTCAGTACCAGTTTATCCGACCGACGCACAGAACGGGGCAAATTCATTTGCACCATCAAATCCTTTTGAGTAACTACCTGCTCAGCACCTTGTCCGAAATACAAATCCTGCGTATGTGCCAGCATCTTCACGTTCCAACGCGTCAAACTCTCAGGGGCAGTGAAGGTAAACTTCACATTGCCTTGCGCATCGGTTCGTAATTGCGGATAGAAAAAAGCGGTTTCGTTGAAGTTGGTGCGGATTTGCACGGGCTCTTGTGGTTTTTCAACGACTTTATTAAGCACTACAACATCACTTGCCACTCCTTTTACATCTGCTATAGAAATTTTCATATTTGAATTTGTCAGTTCTTCTTGTGATTTCATTTCTGTCATTTCCTCATCCTTTGCAATTACTGGTGCAGCAAACTTTACTCTTGATGCCATCCCTCTAATCCGAATATTCCGATATCCCATATTTAATCCAAACCAGTTCAATTGATTAAATTCAAACTCTTTCACATTAATAGATTTGTCATTTATATTGGCATAATCTGAGGTTGCATCAAAACCATTACTTGCCCAACCCGGAGAATAGTAAACCGATTCTCTGTAGGACGGATTAAATGACCAACTATGTGGACGCAAAGCATCTAATGACGCATCGTACATTCCTACTAACACCTCCGCTGATTTTTTATCCTTAGCACTTTCCGGTACCGTAATGGTCCATTCTGCATTTTCGCCAGGCAACAACTTATTGCGGAACACACTAAGCGTAGGCGTCAGTTTCTTATCGGCCACTTTGCGGGTTATCTGAACTTGCTTGCTAAAGAACTGCTCATCTTTCAGGAAGGTGAACATTACCGTCACTCCTGCTCCATAGCTTTCTTTAAATGGAATTTCAAAAGTCTTTATCTCGTCCGAAAACGGAACCCAGCGACTTTCCAATATCGTATTGCCCTGCATCACTTCATACAAAACTGATGAATTTTGGGCAGAAGTTCCAAATTGAATCTGAGCTTTTTCTCCAACCACACATTCTGTTTTGGTGGCTAAAAACCACTCGTAACTTTTTACCGGTGGACGTTTATCATTCGTATCGTAAAGAACAACCGTTTTTTCGAGTTTTACTTCCTTACCATGCGCATCGGGAGTAGTCAATACCAGTTTATATCTACCCGAAGCTAAATTGGCAACGGCCAGATTTAATTTTTTGTTATTGGTATCAAAACTGCCCGACAATACTTTTTCACCCTCTTTCAAAACAGTTTTATCATCCATTTTCTCAGCATAAACATCAGTATCTTCCAAGCGATACAGACTATATTTGATCATTGAATTTACTTTCTCTCCGTTAAGAGTTTCAGTACTCACTTCGATATTTAGTGCCTGTTTCTTATCAATTTTTTCAGCTAGTTCTGCCAAAATAAATAAAGATTTATCGCCAACCGAAACGTATTGTTGTCCTTGTTGCGTTTCACCTTTCGGGTCGGTAACATCCACAAAAATGGTGTAGGTATAAAACTGCTCGTTACGAAATGGCATTATTTCACTTTTTGTTTTTTCGGGAATAAACGATACTTCAAAATTTCCATCTGCTTTTGAGCTAGTGGTTCCGTTGGTTATTTCTTTGTCGGGCGCACTCCACCACCAGCAATAGCGATGGGTGCTGCGAACCACACGATATTTGACTTTCGCATCGGCAATGGTATATCCGGCATAGGCTTTTACGGTTCCTTTTACAGTTGCCTTTTCGCCAAAACTGATTTCTACTTTGGGTTTATCAATCGTTACCTCAAAAGTTGGTCGTTTGTATTCCTCTACCCAGATAGATTGAGAAATAGCACCCACCTGAATACGATAAGTCCCGTTTAAGCCACCTTCGGGCAAAACAAATTCACCGGCAAGCGATCCGAATTCATTGGTCTTATATTTCGTGGCACTTACTTTTTGTCCGTTGGCATCAAATAAAGTAGCTTCGTATTCCGCTCCGGCAACCGTTTCTTGTTTGGTTTTATTCGCAAAATAAACTATCGCTTTAAAATAAACTGTTTGACCAGGGCGATACAACGACCGATCGGTGAAGATATTTATTCTCGCAGTCTTATTATCAGATCTGTTCTGTTCGTTGAAATAGCTATTGGAAGCATTAGTGAAATAGCAATCTTTGCCTTTCTCCAACATCAAAATATTGTTGCCATAATTCAAATTAAATGGGTATTGGCACAAGCCATTCTTGTCGGTTGCGATAGCCGCAACAAAGTTGACCGAATAACGATTACCGGTCCACATATTTTCATAAACAGACACTTTCACAGCATTCTCAGGCTTGCCACTTATTCTGTCGAGCACATACAAACTGGCTTGCTTCGGCACATGGGTGCGATTTATAAATGCCAAATCGGAAATGGTAAGTGAACCAATTACCCTTTCGGATTCATTTTCGTTTGCTTGCTGTTCGGCACAAATTTCATAAATGCCGTAAACACCGGTTTTTAAATCAATATCTGTAGTTACAGTTCCAAAATTCGCATCCTGTTTTACATCAATTTGTTTTGTTTCAACAAGTGTTTTCTTAGCGTAAAGCGCCTTCTCATTTCGTCTGTTCTGAATATAATTATAATACTCCAGTGCTGTTGCATTTACTCTGTAAACAGTTAGTTTTATCGTTGATATATTCGTTGTATTCAAATGAACTTTGAGAGCAGTGGTAGGCTTAGCCACTTGATTAAAACTCATTCCAATCGTTTTATGAGCAATTGATTTCTGAATATTACCAAGCAACCCTATTCTTTTATAGTTGGGGAAACGTTTCAAGCCATCGCTGCAAATATCATAAGCTATTTTCTTATTCGATTTGTTTTCATCATCGTTTGAATTAGACAAGTAATAATTTGCCTTCTCCGCCAATACTTCAACCACCACTTCATTACCGGCAAATTGTTTTTCGAGGCGGTTCAATGCGGCAAGGTAAAGAGAATCCGAATTTGCGGATTCAGTATGTTCTTTTATGTACTTCAGGCGTTGCAAATCGACATAGAGAAATGCCGGCACATTATCAGCTTTCTGCCGGAAGGCAAGTAATTGGCGATAAGTATCCACTACATTATTTTCAACAGAAGACGCATATACAGAATCTAATGACGATGAGACAAACTGAGGTGCAGCTGCAAACAATTCCTTATTTTCCAGCGGATTCTTCACCGAGGCAGCTTGCGTCAAGCGCCCCAAAATTTCAATCCTCCGGTTTCCCAAAAAGTCAAACAGTGTAGGTTGTAGCTCCTTACTATCAGCACCTTTTTCGAGCAAAGCAACAAATTTCAGTGCATCCGTTTGTTGCAGAACCGTAGCATTATCCATCGAAGCCGCAAGGTGTTTGCTGATTTTATCGAAATAAATGTTTTTTGTCCACTCTTTAATATCCTCGGGTACAAAGCCGGTAACAACGGTGCGATTATTAATTGTCCACTGATCTTTTTGGTAAAATTGAGCATACAAATCAGCCGTCATCGAGTGCAGTAAAGCCTTTTCAGCCGGTTCGGTACTTTGTTTGGTAAAGGCTTCAAAATCTTTTATCAAAGCGGGTGCTTCGTCAGGATTTTTCTCTAGAGTAAAACGCATTTTATAGACCATAGCTTTGATGACTTCGGGTGAGTTTTTTTCTTTCTGTGCCTGTTCTAGAATGGCTTCTACTTCTTTCAATGCCGATTCAGGCAATTGCTTTTCAGCCAATTGATCTACTTTCAGCCAGCGTGCGGCAATGGTAGTTGTTGATTTTTGAGCGAATATAAAAGTGGCAAGAACCACAGTTGTAAAAACGATAAATACTATACTTTTCTTCATAAGTGAGGAGGATGATTATTATTGTTGTTAATCGAAAGGCAAATATAATACCAAAAAACGGTATATCCTATTTGGAGTGCACAATAATAGATGATGATTTAAAATACTAAAACGTTGCACGTTGTATTTACTATCCAACAAAGTTAGTTTCTAAAATGATTTTGACGCCTTAGAAAATGATTTTTTATTCATATTCATTACAATTTCTGTACCTTTGCACTCCTCAAAACAAATCATAGTATAGTTTGTTTTCAGAGAATGTAAATGACCAAATCTTTAATTTTCAATTTATCATTGTGACTTCCAATAAAAACATTTTCAGCGTAACCTATCCTATTTTTTTGACGCTCATTGCCCAAAACATCATAAATGTAACCAACACTGCATTTCTGGGGCGTGTTGGCGAAGTAGAACTGGGTGCATCGGCCATTGGCGGCGTGTTTTATTTTGCCATTTATATGGTTGGGTTTGGGTTTAGTCAGGGTGCTCAAATCCTTATCGGGCGCCGCAATGGAGAGAAAAACTATTCGCAGATAGGCCCAATTTTCAATAATGCATTATTGTTTAATATTTTATTAAGCATACTCATTTTTGCTATTTCGCTAAAAGGCGTTCCGTTTGTAATGAAATATGCGGTGAGCTCGCCGGAGGTCTACGATGCAACCATTGCCTACCTCGACTGGCGTATTTACGGTTTCTTTTTTGCCTTTGCAAATGCCATTTTCCGAAGTTTTTATGTTGGCATTACACAAACGCGCATCCTTACCACCTCGGCTATTTTAATGGCCATTACCAATATATTGTTCGACTACATTCTCATTTTCGGACATTGGGGATTCCCACAACTGGGCATCGAAGGTGCAGGGATCTCATCAGTAATTGCCGAAATCGTTACACTTATTTATGTCATTATTTATACGTTTTTCCATGCCGATATAAAACGTTACGGCTTGTTTCAATTCAAAAAGGTGGAACTCAAAACCGTGTTACAAATCCTGGATTTATCCATTTTCATCATGTTCCAGTATTTTATTTCCATTTCCACATGGTTTGTATTCTTTATCTTTATCGAACACATGGGCGAACGACCACTGGCAGTTTCCAATGTCGGGCGAAGCTTGTATGTGTTGCTTATGATTCCGGCATCAGCATTGGCAACAACGGTGAACACGCTGGTTAGCAACCTTATTGGAGCCAACAGAAAAGAAGAAGTACTCCCTTTTATCAGAAAAATGGCATTTATTGCATTTGTATTGGTTTTACCACTGATGATTTGCACCTTCATTTTCCCTGAGCTTTTCGCACATATTTACACCGACGATCCCGGGCTGATGATGGCCTGTATCCCGGTTATAAAAATTGTGTCGCTCGCCAATCTGGTTTTTGCGCTGAGTTTTATCATTTTCAATGGTGTTTCGGGTACCGGTAACACCCGAACAGCGTTTGCCATCGAGTTTCTGACCCTGTTTTTCTACATTAGTTATGTGTATTACACCGCCATTGTGAGCCCCAGTTCGGTAGAGGTGGTATGGATGTCTGAATTTGTGTACTGGATTATTATTGGTGCCCTGGGCTATTTGTATCTGCTCAAAGGAAGCTGGCGTAAGAAAGAAATTTAATTGGTTGACTGGTTAATTGGTTGATTGGTTGATTGGTTGATCAAATAAATTAGTTTTGTAAGTACACATCTCACTTTTTGTGCCAATTATGTGTATAGAATCACACTTTAGGCACAAAAAGTGTGATTAAATCGAAAATAGCAGACATAAATAAAATACTCTATCAGCAGTTTTAAACTTAAAAAATCCAGACAGAATATCAAAATAAAATCCCTATTTTTGTAATTCTCTTTCATTATCACATCAACACATTATCACATTATCACATCAACCTCATGGCCAAAACCAAATCAGTATATGTTTGTCAAAATTGTGGCGTCGATTCTCCTAAATGGATTGGCAAATGCCCATCGTGCGGCGAATGGAACTCGTACGTAGAAGAAATTATCAGCAAAGATACCACTCCAAAAATTCATTTAGGGGGTGTTGAACTTGTCAAACAAAAACCCATTCTTATCACCGAAGTGGAAACCTCGGAAGAGAGCCGCTTTGATACCAGCTGCAACGAATTGAACCGCGTGTTGGGTGGTGGATTGGTTCCGGGCTCGTTGGTGCTGATTGGTGGCGAACCGGGCATTGGTAAATCCACGCTGGTATTGCAGGTAGTGCTCAACATGAAAGGCAAACGTACCCTTTATATTTCGGGCGAAGAAAGCGTAAAACAGCTGAAACTTCGTGCCGAACGCCTAAAGTTCGAGAATCCGGATTGCTATATCGTTAGCGAAACTTCGCTCGAACAAATCTTTGTGCATATTCAAAACATTCAGCCCGATGTGGTTATTGTCGATTCCATACAAACCGTTTCTACCGAGTTGATTGAATCGTCGCCCGGCTCGGTATCGCAGGTGCGCGAATGTGCAGCCAACTTGTTGAAATTTTGCAAAACAACCTCTATTCCGGTGCTGCTTATTGGTCATATCAACAAAGAAGGCAGCATTGCCGGTCCAAAAGTGCTGGAACATATCGTGGACACGGTACTCCAGTTCGAAGGCGACCAACATTATATGTACCGCATCCTCCGCTCCATCAAAAACCGCTTCGGGAGTACCTCGGAGTTGGGCATTTTCGAGATGCAGCAAAACGGTCTACGTGAAGTGAGCAATCCGTCGGAGCTACTGCTTTCGCAAAACCACGAAGGACTAAGTGGTGTAGCCATCGCTTCGGCTATCGAAGGCGTTCGTCCTTTCCTGATAGAAACGCAGGCACTGGTCAGTTCGGCAGCTTACGGCACACCGCAACGCTCCAGCACCGGCTTTGATCTTCGCCGACTGAACATGCTGCTGGCCGTACTCGAAAAACGTGCCGGGTTCAAAATTGCCCAAAAGGACGTATTCCTCAACATTGCCGGAGGTATAAAAGTAAACGACCCGGCTATCGATCTGGCAGTGATCTCTGCTATCCTATCGTCCAACGTGGATATTGCCATCGAAAAACACGTTTGTGTAGCCGGTGAAGTAGGACTATCGGGTGAAATTCGCCCCATCAACCGCATCGAACAACGCATACTCGAAGCCGAAAAACTTGGGTTCAAAAAAATGATTATGCCCGAATACAACTTAAAAAGTCTCAATATCAGCAAGCTTAATATCGAATTAATACAGGTAAAGAAGGTGGAAGAAGCGTTTAGGGTACTGTTTAAAGGGTAAAAGATACGATAGTCAGCTATCTCCCGAAGGGAGTAAATATAAATAACCGTGGGAGAAGCCCACGGATACCAACAAAACCAAACTCTCAGCCCCGAAGGGGTTGAATATCACAGAAAAAAATGACCTTACGTACCGTAAATGTAACCCGTTATATAACTCCTTTGCGCGAAGGAGGTTCGTTGCCGGCATTGGCTGAAGCTGATGACGACTTCAAATATGTTGTCAAGTTCCGAGGATCGGGACATGGCACTAAAATGCTGATTTCGGAACTGATTGGCGGCGTGGTAGCCAAGCTGCTAAAGCTGCGTATTCCCGAACTGGTTTTTGTAGAACTCGACAAAGCTTTCGGGCAAACCGAAGGCGATGAAGAAATTCAAGACTTGCTGCAAGGTAGTCAGGGCTTGAACCTCGGCCTGCACTTTCTGTCGGGTGCGCTCACTTACGATCCCGTTACCACCAAGGTAGATGGTCGAACAGCATCGCTCATCGTGTGGATGGATGCTTTCCTTACGAACGTGGACCGCACCGTTCGCAATACCAATATGCTTATGTGGCACAAAGAACTGTGGCTCATCGACCATGGTGCAACTTTGTATTTTCATCATTCCTGGACAAACCACATGAAACAGGCGCTCACGCCGTTTTCGCTCATCAAAGACCATGTGCTCCTCCCCTTTGCCGACCAATTGGAAACAGTGGATGCGGAATGTAAGCAGCTGTTGACTGATGAAGTTATCCACGAGATAACAAACATGATTCCCGATACCTGGGCAAACTGGACGGAGGATGGAGACACGCCCGATTCAATCAGAGAAGTGTATTATCAGTTTCTTTGCGAGAGACTAAAACATTCGGATAACTTTTTAAACGAAGCGCAAAATGCAAGGAAAGCACTTATTTGAATACGCCGTAATTCGTGTGTTGCCTAAGGTGGAGCGCGAAGAATTTATCAATGTGGGCATTATTCTGTTCTCTAAACGAGCAAAATACATCCGCATGCTGTACAAACTGGACACAAACCGACTTGGTATTTTTTGTACAGAACTAGATGTGGACTTGCTTGACGATGCTTTGACATCGTTCGAAAAAATTTGTAACGGCAACAAAGAAGCCGGCGTCATTGCCCAATTCGATATCCCCGAACGATTCCGATGGCTCACAGCGGTGCGTAGTTCCTGTATTCAAACCTCGCGGCCGCATCCCGGTTTTGCAGACAACCTGGACGAGAAAGTGGAAAAACTATTTGAAGAATTGGTCCTCTGATTTCAGCAAAAAAAAGTTATATAAAAACGATTAATACGAAACTTTATATCTCTAATTGACAAGTAGAAAACCACTCTTGGCTTTAAAAATCAGAACACCATAGCACTCACCGAAACAAAATATCAAACAGAACGCATTATTCAACATTAGCTATCAAAACAATATCAAAAACGCTCATAAAACATAAATTTGACATAATTTCAGGACTCAAAACGGTCAGATTGAGAATATTCTTGGTTAAATAAACATTTTCACATTAAAGCTAATTTTTATTTATTACTTTTGTCGGGTTTTTAAAATAAAAAAGAATGAAACAACATCACAAAGTGCCCTTTGGTATTATGGGCATATTTATGGCTATCGGTATTGTATTTGGAGATATTGGAACCTCTCCTTTATATGTCATGAAGGCTATTCTCAATGGGTTACCTGCTGGTCAGCAGTCAAATCCCGACTATATTATTGGGGCAATTTCATGTATTATCTGGACATTAACTTTACAGACTACAGTAAAATATGTAATCGTCACACTTCGTGCTGATAACCGTGGCGAGGGTGGTATTTTATCGCTCTTTGCACTTATTCGAAAAAACTACCGTTGGACCTACGTCATTGCTGCCATTGGAGCAGCCACACTTCTGGCCGATGGTATCATTACTCCTGCCATTACCGTAATGTCGGCTGTGGAAGGAATAAACACGTTAATACCTTCCGTTCCCATTATTCCCGTAGTAATTGCAATTATTATGGGATTGTTTCTCATTCAACCACTTGGAACTGCATTTTTAGGAAAATCGTTTGGTATCATCATGTTTTTATGGTTTACCATGATTGGGGTGCTTGGAGTTTTTGCACTCACTGATTTCCCTATGATTTTGAAAGCATTTAATCCTATGTACGCGATATTGGTGCTAAAAGCTGTACCAAATGCATTTGTTATTCTGGGGGCTGTTTTCCTTTGCACTACCGGAGCAGAGGCACTCTACTCCGACTTGGGTCACTGCGGTTTACACAACATTCGTGTATCGTGGCTTTATGTTAAGATCACATTGATTTTAAACTACCTTGGGCAAGGAGCATGGATTATTTCTCACTCTTCAGCAATTGTAAAAGATACAAATCCATTTTTCACCATTATGCCGGAGTGGTTCTCATTCATTGGAGTTATAATGGCAACATTGGCTGCCATTATCGCCAGTCAGGCCTTGATTAGTGGATCATTTACAATTATCAGCGAGGCTATTTCGCTGGATTTATGGCCCAATATTCAAATCAAATATCCAACCGAGATCAAAGGACAAATGTACATTCCCGGTGTAAATCACGCTTTATTGGTAATGTGTATTTTGATGGTATTGGCATTCCAGTCGTCGTCAAACATGGAAGCAGCATACGGTCTCTCCATCACTATCACCATGATGATGACCACCATACTGTTGTTTATGTATCTTCAACATCAAAAAAGACCTTTGTGGTTTAGTATACCGCTGACTGGGTTCTTTATAACCGTCGAAGGATTTTTCTTTACTGCCAATGCCTTTAAATTTATGCATGGTGGTTATGCAACAGTGCTTATTGCCGGGGCTTTATTTGCCATAATGTTAATTTGGTACAACGGACGACGTATTAAAAACCGCTGTGTAAAATACGAGAAAATTGCTCCTGTTATCACTTGTTTGGATAGAATTAGCGAAGATGAAACGATTCCTAAGTTTGCAACACATTTGGTGTACGTTACGCGTGCCAAATACCCAAATGAAATGGACAGTAAGGTCATCTTTTCATTAATAAAAAAACAGCCTAAACGTGCTGACACGTACTGGTTTGTATACTTGCACCGCAGCGACGAACCCTATCAATTCAAATACCATGTAAAAACTTTTGTTGCTAAAAAAATATTCCGACTGGATATTTATTCCGGCTTCAAGCAAGGTGTTCACGTCGACGCATTTGTACATCTTATCTGTAAAGAGATGCAGGAAAACGGACTAGTAGATTTAATGAGTCGCTATCCTTCTCTTCGTGAGTCGAAGGTCGAAGGCGATTTCCGGTTCGTAGTGGTGGAACGTATTATCCGCAACCTGGATTTACCGCCATTCAAAAAAACTGTTTTGGGACTTTATTATATGATTAAAAAGTTCTCCACTTCCGACACTCAAATTCTGGATTTGGATCCGTCGGTAGTAACGCTCGAATATGTTCCACTTCAATACCAGAAAGAAGCTGAACAAAAAGAACAAAGACGACTCAAGAAAAATAGAACATAAGCGAAAAAGAAAGAGATATGATACCATTCATATCTCTTTCTTTTTTTTGCACACTCCAAACAAACAAACAAACAAACAAACAAACAAACAAACAAACAAACAAACAAACA
>JAFLKK010000008.1 GCA_019163375.1 Paludibacter sp. | reverse complement strand
ATAGCCGCCGTTTTTAAAGCCCCGATTACTGAAAAGTAGTCGGGGCTTTTTTTGTGCCCGAAAGTGGGGAAATGAAGAATGAAAATAGAAAAATGGGTGCTAATGCTTGTTCATATTTTTTACTCCATAAGTAGTTTCTTACCGTACATGGAGATGGTACTTCCGTCAGCAGACGGAGGGAGAGTAGATAGCCGTCGTTTTTAAAGCCCCGATTACTGAAAAGTAGTCGGGGCTTTTTTTTGTGCCTGAATGTGGAGAAATGAAGAATGAAAATAGAAAAATGGGTGCTAATGCTTGTTCATATTTTTTACTCCATAAGTAGTTTCTTACCGTACATGGAGATGGTACTTCCGTCAGCAGACGGAGGGAGAGTATAGATAGCAGCCGTTTTTAAAGCCCCGATTACTGAATCAAATCAGTGATCGGGGCTTTTTTTTTTGCAATAAAATTGAAGCTGAAGAATTGGAAAGAGAATACTACTCATTTTATATAAACGTAAACCCTCTACGGCATTGTGCTGTAGAGGGTTTGTTTTAATGGAAACGTTTGGGTAATCTATTTTAGAAATTCTTGTTCTTTTGAGAGACAAACTAATATCTACCTTTCCACAAGGATCTTAGCCATTCGCCCAGTTTGCTTTCGGCAGGACTGTTTTGTACTTTCCAGATACTTGTTTTTGTTAGTTCATCGGGGAGGAATTGTTGTTCTACGAAATGATTTGGAAAATCATGCGAGTATTTATAGTTCGTGCCATAATTCAATTCCTTCATCAGTTTTGTAGGAGCATTACGTAAGTGCAATGGAATCGGCAGATTACCGGTGCGTTCTACCAAAGCCAATGCTTCATCAATTGCAAGGTAGGCTGAATTACTTTTAGGCGAAGCTGCTAAATAAACAGTGGCTTCAGCTAATATAATCCGACCCTCGGGCCAACCGATTTTCTGTAATGCATCAAAACAGGCATTGGCAAGTAGCAGAGCATTAGGATTGGCTAAGCCTATATCTTCAGCCGCAGAAATAACCAAACGACGGGCAATAAATTTAGGATCTTCACCACCGGCTATCATGCGTGCTAACCAGTAGATAGCTGCATCGGGATCACTGCCACGAATTGATTTGATAAATGCAGAGATAATATCGTAGTGCATTTCACCATCTTTATCGTAAGCAGATGGGTTTTGTTGAAGTCGTTCTGTTACAATTTGGTTCGTGAATATTACTTTTTCAGATGTTTCTGAATTCGCCACTAACTCTAATATATTCAAAAGTTTACGTGCGTCGCCACCTGAGTAACGAATCAAGGATTCGGTTTCTTCAAAAATAATCTGACGGTTTTTTAATTCAATATCCGTTTTGATTGCGTATTCCGCTAATTCCAGTAAATCCTCTTTATCTAATGATTTCAATACATATACCTGACAACGCGAAAGGAGGGGAGTGATGACTTCAAATGAAGGGTTTTCGGTTGTGGCACCTATCAATGTAACAGTACCATTTTCCACTGCGCCGAGTAGTGAGTCTTGTTGTGACTTACTGAAACGGTGAATTTCATCAATAAACAGGATTGGATTTGCCTGGGAAAAAAAACGATTTGCTTTCGCTTTTTCAATCACTTCTCGCACATCTTTTACGCCGGATGTTACTGCGCTAAGTGTATAAAAGGGTCTATCTAGCTTATTGGCAATAATCTTAGCCAGGGTAGTTTTGCCTACGCCCGGAGGTCCCCACAAAATGAACGAGGAGATATGTCCGGATTCAATCATCTTGCGTAAGATGGCGTTTTCACCGACTAAATGTTTTTGGCCAATGTAATTGTCTAGAGTTTGTGGACGGAGTCGTTCGGCTAAAGGTGGCATGTGAGAATGGTTTGGAAATGAAAATATTTAGCAGTTGTGCAAATTGCTGTCGATAAATTATTATAGGACAAATGTAATAATAATTTTGTAGCGATGCTACAAAATTAGCCCGGCTAATCTGACTAATTCATTTACGGTTTTCCAGTTTCTGCAGGTGGCAGTAACTTTTAATTTGTTCTCGAAAAAAGTATTTGTTAGTTTTGTAGTGCCATAACCGGTTGGGCAATATACATATATGACTTTGTCCAACTGTTCAAAATGATCTGCACCATAGTCTGTTGATTTCAGCTTTTCAACGCTTGTTGTATCAGGAATTGCTGACAAAAAAGTGATATGGAACGAAGCTGTATTTTTTGTTGAGTCTAAGGTAAATGGATTGTTTTCAACTATTTGCTTCAATTCATCCAACTTTAGAACTAACACAGGAACCTCAAAACCGGTCACTTTCAAAATCTGTTTCGAAATTCTTTTCTCTAGGTATGCAGTATCAGTATCCTGAGTTAGAAAAATAATATTTCCACTCTGAATATAGGTTTGAACGTTTATATAGCCCAGCTCAACATACAGTTGTTTCAAAACGTCCATTTTGATCTTTTTATGGCCACCAACGTTGATGCCTCGTAACATGGAAATGTATGTTGTCATTTTTTCTTGTCGATGAATTGAAAGTGTTCTTATTTTATAAATATGTTTTATAATTTGCTTATTATGATAGATGTATATCTACTTATAATGGGAAGATAATGTTTAAATGCCTTAGAATTATTTGAACTGATTAATTTCTTAATGTATAAAAAATTGATATTAAATTACGATGCAAATGTATACATTCTTTTTGTGAGTGAGCTGTATTTTAATAATGAATCATATATTGTCAGTATTTAAAAATAACAATTTTGGCTTCAACTTTTTTGTTTATTCAAACGTTTGTATAAAACGTGATAATAATTTATAATTATACAGATATAGTTCCATAGCTAATTTTATGTTCTGAAACAGTAGTGATTGCAACTATATATTTGATAATTATAAATAGGATTGTAATTTTCGAGAATAAACTTGCTTTAAGTCTAAAAATGTGCTGTTTATTCAGGAATTTTTACGACCTTTGCACCCCAAATACAAATAAAAAAAAGTTTGAATGAAAACAAATAATGAAAAATGGCAAGGAAGTTCGAGACCAAAATCGAATGCTGGTGCCAGCCGTGATGGTAAACCATTTGAGTCACGCGATGTGAAATCGATTTTAAAAGGTTCAAGAGGTGCAGCAAAATTTGGTTCTGATAGACCAGCTCGTGATGACAATCGTGCATCAGGAAGTGCGGACTACAAAAAAAGAGACGATAGCCGTCCGGCTTATGGTGAAAAGAAGCCATGGGAGAACCGCGACAGCAAACCCGCTTTTGGTGACAAAAAACCATGGGAAAACAGAGATAGTAAACCATCTTTTGGCGACAGAAAGCCTTACGGTGGTGGCGAAAATAAAACTCCTTACGGTGATCGCAAACCTTGGGAAAACAGAGATAGCAGCAAGCCTAGCTTTGACAGAAAACCAGCAAGCTCCGAACGATATGTAGGAGGTGAAGGAAAACCAACTTATGCTGAACGCAAAGCTGCTGAGATGAAAGAAGGTCGTTCTTCTTTTGGCGAAAAGAAATCATTCCAAAGCAGCGAAGGTCGCTCGTCATATGGCGAACGTAAACCTTATGAAAACCGAGGTGAACGTCCTGCTTATGGTGAAAAGAAACCATGGGAAAATCGTGATAGCAAACCTGCCTACGGTGAGAAGAAACCTTGGGAGAGCCGTGAAGGTAAACCTGCCTATGGAGATAGAAAACCCGCATACGGCGACCGTAAGCCCGCTTTTGGCGATCGTAAACCGTATGGTGACCGTCCTGCCTTTGGTGGTGCTAAGAAACCATGGGAAAATCGCGATAGTCGTCCATTAAATACGGATGCTAATGGTGAGAAAGTCTACGGTAGATTCAATGAATCGGGAGATGATGAAGTGCGTACAGGCAAGTTAAGTTTTTCTAAATTACCTGAAGGAAAAAGAGCTGAATATTCTGAAACGCGTTTTGATAACAAAAAAGATGGTGTAACCTTCCGTAAACGCAGTAGCGATGATACTTATGATCCGAATTCAAAATACAGCAATAAAAAGCAATTAGAATACCGCAAGACTGTTGTTGATTTGACAAAGCCGGTGCGTTTAAATAAATTTTTGGCTAATGCAGGTATCTGTTCACGTCGTGAGGCGGATGAATATATCCAGGCTGGTGTAATTTCGGTGAATGGACAAATTGTTACTGAAATGGGAGTAAAAGTATTACTTACCGACAAAGTAACTTTCCACGAACAAACCGTTCAATCGGAGAAAAAAGTTTATTTGTTGTTGAACAAACCAAAAGATTGTGTTACAACTTCTGAAGATACACACGATCGTTTGACAGTGCTTGATTTAGTAAAGAATGCTTGTAGCGAGCGTATTTACCCTGTTGGTCGTTTGGATAGAAATACTACCGGTGTTTTACTTTTGACAAATGATGGTGATTTGGCTTCTAAACTGACACACCCAAAATACGATAAGAAAAAAATCTATCACGTTGCTTTGGATAAAGCGCTTGAGAGAGCAGATTTCGAAACAATTTTGAATGGTGTTAACTTAGACGAAGATGATGTAATCAAGGCTGATGCTTTGGAATTTGTAAAACCAGGTGACTTGAAACAAGTTGGTATTGAAATCCACTCAGGACAAAATCGAGTTGTACGTCGTATTTTTGAAAAATTGGGTTACAAGGTAATTCGTTTGGATCGTGTATACTTTGCAGGTTTGACCAAGAAAAGTTTACCACGTGGCAAATACCGCTTCTTAAGCGAACGCGAAGTGCAAATGCTTAAAATGGGTGCGCACGAATAGAATAGTAGATTGGTTGTTTCTTTTACAATCAAATTGAGATAATAAATAGAGAACTCCTTTGCAATTTTTTGCAGAGGAGTTTTTTGTTTCAATTGTTTGTAGTTTGTGGGATATATTTTGTAATTTGCGCCTATCGTATTAATTTAAACGTCGATGATGAAGAAAATAGTAATTGCAGGGGGTACAGGGTTTATTGGGAGTTATCTTGATATGCGTTTTCGTGAACGTGGATATAAAGTTGTACTCGTGTCGCGCGATAAGGCACATGTGTCCTGGGAATTGACAGCATTGACCGAAGCACTTAATAAGGCTGATATATTGATTAATCTGGCAGGTAAGTCCATCAATTGCAGACATACTCCTACGAATAAAAAAGCTATTCTGGAGTCAAGAATAAGTACAACCGAACTACTTGGTGAGGCCATACTAAATTGTACTCAAGCCCCGAAATTATGGATAAATGCCAGTGCAACGGGTGTTTACAAACCGTCGATAAGTCATCCTATGTCTGAAGACGAAACGGAACTTGGGAATGATTTTTTAGCAGAAGTAGTTACTAGTTGGGAGAAGGCATTCTTCGGATGTGAGTTAGCCTCCACGCGTCAAGTGGCGTTGCGTACATCGGTGGTATTGGGCAAAGATGGCGGCGCACTAGGTCCTTTGGTGTGGTTAACCCGCTTTTGGTTAGGTGGTAAGCAAGCATCGGGTACGCAAATGTTTAGTTGGATTCATTTGGAAGATTATTTCCGTGTGGTGCTTTTCTTGCAGGAGCAGGATGCGTTGAAGGGTGTATTTAACTGTAGCGCTCCACATCCGATTTCCAATGATGTGTTTATGCACGCACTTCGCAACGTGTTGCATGTTCCTTTTGGAATTCCGGCACTCGAATTTGCCATTCGGTTGGGTGCAAGGCTGATAGGAACAGAGCCTGAATTGATTTTGAATAGTGCCTATGTAGTTCCCAAAAAGCTCAGTGAGGGCGGTTTTAAGTTTTCGTTCCCGGAAATTAATAAAGCCTTACAGAATTTATTGAGTAAAAGGTAATCGTAGAAAAGTATTATTTCTCTCCAAGATATTCGTTTGTATTGGTAACGGTTGAATAAAAATAATTCAGCGCAGCCAGGAAACTGTTGTGAACATTTTCTGCAGTCACGATTTTTCCATTTATTTCAAGATCTTTTGTTGCACAGGCATCAGCAATGAGCGTACATTCAAATCCCAGGTCCTTTGCTGCTCTGGTGGTGGCGTCAATACACATATGCGTCATCATACCGCAGATGACCAGATTAGTTATATCCAGTGATTTTAAATGATTAAGTAAATCAGTTTCACGAAAGCTGTTGGGGTAATGTTTAATGACTACTTTTTCATCGTTCAGTGGCTTTACATTAGCATGAATTTCTGCACCAATAGTATTTGGGACAAAGAAAGTCGCGTCAGGTCTTGTTGCGATATGCTGAATATAGACAACCGGTTGATGTTCGGTTCTGAATTTCTGTAGCAATAATTTTATGTTTTCGCTTGCTTTGTCTGTCCCAACCAGTGACATTGCTCCACCCTCGAAATAATCGTTTTGCACGTCGATAATCAATAAAGCCGTATTCATATCATTTATTTTGATGTCTGTTTATATTTCAAAATAGGTTCGCAAATATTACCATTGTACTTCTTCAAGTCCTTTTTCCTTCATGTATTTGTTTGCCAACGAAAAATGATTGTTACCAATAAACCCACGATAGGCGGATAGGGGAGAAGGATGTACCGATTTCAATACCAGATGTTTGTTGGTATCAATAAAATCACCTTTTTTCTGAGCGTACGATCCCCATAACATGAATACCAATCCTTCTTTTTCGGAAGCCAATTTATGAATGGCCGCGTCGGTAAAGGTCTCCCAACCGCGTCCCTGATGTGAGCCAGCTGCATGTGCCTGAACCGTTAGGGTGGCATTGAGCAATAAAACACCCTGTTGTGCCCAGCGGATAAGGTTGCCACTAGTTGGTTTAGCAATGCCTAAATCGCGCTCTATCTCTTTGAAGATATTGAGCAGTGAAGGTGGAAAAGCCACACCATCGGCCACCGAAAAACACAACCCATGTGCTTGTCCGTCGCCGTGATACGGATCCTGACCAATAATCACCACTTTTACTTTGTCGAACGGACATTGCTCGAATGCGTTGAAAATAAGAGCTGAAGGTGGAAATGTTAGCTTGGTTTTATATTCATTACGTACAAAATCAGTCAATCTGGCAAAATAATCTTTGTCGAATTCCGATTGCAACGCGTTTTTCCACGAGGGTTCTATCCTTACATTCATTTTTTCAGTAGTCTTTGACTTGTTTTTTTATTTGTAATCCGTTGGTAAAATAGGGTTTACTGATAACTGATAACTGATTACTGTCGACTGTTTACCGCCGTTAATAATTGGTTCATTGCCTGTTCCAACACGCTACGCGGACAAGCAGCGTTCAAGCGCAAATGACATTCACCACCGGGTCCAAAAACGGTTCCTTTGTTTAGTCCCAGGCTTGCCTTGTCGACAAAGAAGCGGAATAGATCATCGGTGTTCATTCCCAACTCACTACCATCCAACCATATCAGGTATGTAGCTTCTGGTATCATAGGCTTAATCTGAGGAATGTTGGTTTTCAAAAAGTCAACCACAAAGTCTATATTTCCTTCTACATATTCGAGCATTTGCTTTCTCCATTCAGCACCTTGTTCGTAGGCAGCTTGTGTGGCCACGTAAGCGAATATATTTCCGCCGGCTTGTTCTATTTTCTCAAGATATTCAGCATATTGCTTGCGCAATGCTGGATTAGGAATGATATACGACGAACTTACCAATCCCGGCATATTGAAGGTTTTGGTAGGTGCCATAAAGGTCAGGCTGATGTCGGCAGCTGCAGCTGATACGGTTGCAAACGGAGTATGTGGCTGTCCGTGTAAAACCAGATCAGAGTGAATCTCATCGGAGATGACGATGATATTATGTTTAGCACAAATTTCGGCCAAACGTTCCAGTGTTTTGGCATCCCATGCACGTCCACCTGGATTGTGAGGATTGCAAAGAATAAACATACGGGTGTTGGCAGTAATTTTTTGTTCCAGGTCTTCGAAGTCCATTTCGAATTTACCATTTACTTCTTTCAGTTGATTATACACCAAATTGCGATTCGCTTTTTGAACAACCTGAATGAATGGATAATAAACCGGTGGCTGAATGATGATTTCGTCGCTTGTTTGGGTATAGGCATCAACCGCGAAGGCAATTCCCGAAACAATTCCCGGAAGAAAACCTACCCACTCGGGCTTTACAGTCCAGTTGTGCAATTGTTGTATCCAGCCGGTCAATGCAGGAATAAAACCCTTTGGTAGTTTAGAATAGCCAAAAACAGGATGTTCGCAGCGTTGTTTCACAGCATCAATAATAAAATCGGGGGTACGAAAATCCATGTCGGCCACCCACAATGGTAGTACATTTTCTGTTCCGAAAAGAGCCTTGCAGCGTTCTATTTTTATCGCATCGGTTTGGTTACGATCGATTATTTCATCAAAATTATATTTCATACTTATATTTGGAAATATGCCATTCTGAAATTGATGGCGCTAATTATTTGGATAATACTTCTTCAATTGGTTTTCCGATGCAAGCATTTGGCATCGGAATATTTAAAATCCGCGACAGCGTAGGAGCAATGTCGGTAGTGCTGTAAGAACTTACAATTTTTTTAGTTGGAATTTGCCAACCATAGAAATACAGCGGCGTGTACGAAACGATGGCATTTGATTCACCAATCGGATTGTTCTTGTCGTCCACTTCTATCCAACCGGGTAAAAGTGTCAGAATGATATCGCCGGTGCTTTTATGAGTCGTAGAGTTTTGAATACGTTCAATGACACTGTTTCCGTTTCGTCCCATGCTAAGCAGTTGGGTTGAAGTGTAGGCAGATTGTATGCCTTCAAATTCGAGCATAAACTCAGCTATGTTTTGCTGCATATCGCTGAACTTGATTTTTTTCTCTTCAATTTTCTTTTTGTTCAGATAGATGTTTTTAGCATAATAGCCTTCTATCCACTTTTCTTGTCCGTATACGGCCATTAAGTAAGTGCTCAGCAGTGCTAACGAACGATTCGCATTGAAATAACCCGCCGGAATCTTGTTTTCGCCCAGTTCGGCCGGTGAGTGTACGCCCGTTTGATTTCCGAACATAAAGACCACCGTTTTATCCAGTCCTACCGAGGTATCAATCTTTTGCAATATTCGTTGAATGTCTTTATCCAGTCGGAGATACATGTCCTCTTTTTCGGCCGTTTGCAGGGCTGTTGTTTTTTCGTTGGGTGTACGCACTGTGAATTGTAACATTAGCATATCGGGATATTTATCAGCGCCCAATCCCTGCTCGGTAATGAGTTTGCAGGCCACATCGGCTACCAGTGAATTGGCTGCAGGTGTGTTTTTGAGAATGGTTACGTTTGATCTCAAATTCTTTTTGCTTTTAGGATCGTACGTGAATCCCGATCTTTTATCCTCTTTTACCGGATGAAAATTATAAGTGCCGATGCCAAACAGTGGATTCCATACACGATCCACGTAGGTTTGAAATTCTCCATTGGTATTCATGTTTTCGGCCCAATGCGTGAGTCCATCCATATAATAACCGGTTCCCACCCATTTCATTTGTGTATCATCTATCCATGCCACACTTTTGGCTGTGTGTCCACCCATCATGATGGCATCCTCGGCATTTAAAGCTATTGAGTAGGTCTTCGAATTATTGGGATTGGCCAGCATAAGTTCATCGGTGATGGTGCTCGAAAGAAGGTTGTGAGCCGAAACCGTCAGTTTGGTTCCTATGCCGGTTTCATTTTCATCCTCAAGTATCGATTTTATTTCCTTTTCGGCTCTGTTGTAGTAATTATCACCCGCAATGCCGTTGTAGTAGGGAATAGTTCCCGTCATCATCGTGGCAATATCCGATGCATTCCCTGCTGAAATAATGTCGTAGTGTACGTTTTCGCAATTCGCACCCTGACCGATTATCTTTCTCAGTCCATTGCTGTCGAAATAATTGTACATTAAATCGAGATGCTTCTGTTGAAGACCATCGATCATGATTCCGACTACCAAACGTGGGCGCACCGTAGTGCCGGGTTGCGCACAAAGCAATGTGGATTGAAATGCAAGAACTAAAACAAGGAAATATTTAGGGAGAGTAAAGCGCATTATATAATTATCAATGGTTAATTGTAAATGGTTAATGATAACTGTTCACTTATAACTACCTAAAGCATTCCTTTGGTGAACGGTATAGTCATTTTGTAGTTTAAAATGTTTAGGTTATTTTTGTATCACAAAACTACTAATAAATACCGATATGAAAGCAGCTTTATTGTTAAGAGTGTCCACTGAGCAACAGGATTTAGACAGTCAAAAGAATGATTTAAAGCCTATTGCAGAGGGTTTTGGGTATGATATACCAGATAATTATATATTTGGTGAGCATATAACAGGTAAAGATGATATTAGAGTAAGTGAAAGAAAATCTATTACCAGATTGAAAGAAGCTTGTGCTACTGGTGAAATTAAGGCTATCTTCATTTATGAGGTGTCCAGACTAAGTAGAAGTAGTATTGATGGAAGATCCTTTGTTCGGGATTTTGTGGAAATGAAAATACCAATTTATTTTAAAGATAGAGGTATTTGGACACTTGACAGAACAACTTTAGAAGAAGATCCAACTACTAAAATGGTTGTGGGTATGTTCTTTGATTTTGCTGAACAAGAACTAAAAACTTTAAAAAGTAGGACTATGCGAGGTCGCAGAAATTCAGCTAGTAAAGGTTTAGCTACTGGTGGTTATATTAATTACGGCTACAAAAAGGATGTTGAAACAGGTAAAACAGTTATTGATGAAACAGAAGCACCATTTGTTTTAGATATGTTTGAAAAGTATTCTACAGGTAAATATAGTTTGTCAGCCTTAACAAGATATGCCAATACATTAGGTTTTGATACCAGATATAAAAAAAATAGTACAAGCGGTACTTTTAAAAATGCAAGTGGTTTTACTAAATCTACTGATAACATAAAATGGAATGTTGGAGTAATAAGTTCAATGCTTAAAAACAAGATTTATATCGGTGAAACTTACTTTCAAGAAATAAAGAAAGAAGTACCTGCAATAGTAGATAAAGAAGTATTTGATAAAGTACAAGAGAAACTTGTTTTAAACCCCAAATTCATAGAAAAATCAAGAAATCATACTCACCTACTACAAAAGAAAGTTATTTGTGGACACTGTGGCAATTTGATGTCTGGGCATTTAGATACTGGTGGAAAATCGGGTAGTTATTTATGTACTAGTTATACAAGTACAAAAGAGAAATGTGGCAATACAACATTTAATTATTTTAGATTTGAAGCCTTAGTGTGGGATTTTATCAAAAATAATTCATTTGTATTTGCAAACTTGGACGAAGAAGAAAAAGCTAAGAAGATAGCTGAACTTGAAGCCGAAAAACAACCTTTATTTGAAATAATATCACTTAGAGAAAGATATATACTAATTGAGAAGCAAAAGGTGGCTAATCTATTAGATGTGGTAAAACAGGGTATTTTCTCTATAAACGATATAGCTAAAGATAAAGCTGAAATTGATAAGTCAATAAATGACTATGAAAGGGAAATATCCAAAGCTAGATCAGATATTTCTTTAACTAACAATAGAATAGACCTAATTAAAAATTCTGATTTTTCAGCGGATTCAATAACTAAAATAGAATCTGATAGAGTTCAGATGAAAAAGGTGATTAATGATGTGGTAGATAATATTGTAGTTTACAAGATTGATAATAATTCAGTAGTTTTACAAGTAAATATGTATGACTATCCTGTTTATAATATCCTTTTAAATCAGAGAAGTAAAAGAATTTTTAAATATTGGTACATTGAAGATTTTGTTGCTACCTTTTTAAAAGGTAAAGATAGACCAGCAACACTAAAGGAGTCAGATAATTTCTATTTCAGCAACCCTACAGACTTAGCTGGTTCTTCATATTGGGAATATTATGTATTTGATGAAATGTGTGCAATATTAGAACATTCTGGTATGTATTCAGAATATTATCCAGCTGTTGAATATACCAATCCAAAAAGTAAAAAACCAGATATTATTCCAGAAGATGAAACTGAATTTAGAGAATATATGAGTACTAAATTTGGTACTGTATTTGAAGATTGAAAAATAAAAAGCTTATCAGTTGATTCTGATAAGCTTTTTTATTAAAAAAATACATTAACTTTGTTCGATAAAAAAATGAGATATGGGTGATTTGTATATTGATTGGGATAATGTATGGACAACAGTAATATCTGGCACTATAACAGGTTTAGTTGTTGGTGGAATATTGGGTTTAGTAGGTTATTTTATTTGGAAAAGGCAAAATGATTATTCTAAAAAACAAGATGCTGCAATTTCATTAATAGTTAATTTATTTGAGTTTTCAGGTGTAATTATGAATTTACACTTGTTGAGAATCAATAATTCAGAAGAAGGTAAAATTAAAGAATATATTAAAGAAACAAATTCAATTTTTGGGAAATTATTAAATTCAAAGACTATTTATTTTCAGTATTTAAGTTCAGAGGAAAATTTTTATCAATTAGGAGAACTTCAATCTATATATACAAAATTGAGAAATAAAATTGACATAAATATGACAAAGGAAGAATTAACAGAGTATGTTGCAGTTAGAATGCTGATAGTTAACGATATAAAATGACAATCAATTCTGTTCAAATGAAATCAATACTTATATCATTTTTCAATTTGCACCATCCACCCAATAAAGAAAAGAATATACCAAAAACGCACGAATTAATAATATTTTATTCATTTATAAGCATTATACTAATTGGTGTAATACTATTCAACCTATAAGCCCTATGACATTATTAAACGCTGTTTTACAGAATGACACTGTAAAAGTTCTGGTTTTGGGTAATCAAAAACCAATTATTGAGTATTACAAAGATCCTACAATAATCATTGCTGTTTTAGCTATTATTGTAACTTTAATGGGACTTTGGATTTCTGCTAGTTATAGTAGACAAACTTTGGAACACACAATTAAACATAGTAAACTATCAGTAGAACCGATTTTAAACATCCCATTTTCTGTATCACAGAACGACTATACAATTAGACTTGAAATGTATAACAGTGGAATTGGAACTGCTATAATTGATAAATTTAGCCTTGTATATAAAAATGAAACAGTTGGTGATTTTAGTATATTATTATACAAGCACATTAATTTTAATTATAAATTAAAACATTATTCATTTCCAGACCCTCCGATTAATATTGCACTCGCCGCTAATAATAGTTTGTGCCTACTTGATATTAAATTTAATAATAAAGAAGAGTTCAATGAAGTTTACGACTTGTTAAAAACCGTAAAGTATGATATTGATTATGAAACAATGTATGGTGAAAAAAGAACATACAATAATGAGGTAGTTTAATAGTTTAAGACAGTTGATTAATTCTACAGAGTGGAAAAATACATATATTTTACATCTTCTAATTCAACAAATTTGCACCATTTTCAATCACAAATTCTAAAATTCCCTTCACTCCTTGTTTTATAATTTCTTTCTTTGATTCGGTCAAAAACTCACGGATGAATATAGTCCCTTGTTTCGCAATTTTAGCCCAAATTGTCGTAAGTTCTTTTACTACCCATTTTTTTGACTTGGATGTAAGATTATTACGAAGTAGATTAATGTCTGCCTTTATATCTGCAATTTCGCAAGAGTTATTCTCAGTAATAAATTCATTCAATCTATTGTCAACAGCTTCCAAATAGCTATCTAACATTAGAATCTGACTCGTTTTGAAAGGGCTTCTGTCTACATCTACATCAATTAGTTCAAATTCTGTATAAAATTCTTCTTGAAATGATTTTATAATAGGGTCATCAAAAAATGACTTTACTGTATCATATTCGTTCAATAGTATTAACCAATCATTAAATTGACCGTTAATTGCCGAAGCTTCAAACCAATTTTGATCTGTACCAATTTCATCAATACTTTTAGGCGTTCTTTTGACTAAAAATATAAACGGATCATTATTAGATTTTTGATACTTTTCAATTGTAAAATGAAAAGCTGAATTTGGGTCTTTATCAATTACTTTGAGTAAGTTGTCTTTTGGGTCAACAACTTCAAATTTTTCACCTTTTAAGTCAACGAATGGTTCTAAGGATTTTAGAATTGAGAGGGGTAAATCTTTCTTTTTTCTCATTTTATAATTCTACTATTTTTCGTGTCAATTTAATTTTTCTGCTTAATTGAAAACTGGGTTTCGTTGATCATAGAAAATACATATTCCTTATTTATATCAATTTCTAAACATATTTCTTTCAAAGAACCAATTTTAAAAATACGTTGAACAGCATTTGGGTCTTCAACAACTAACCTAAATTCGCTTTGATACGAGTATTTTTCTGGTTTAGCGAAATATAATAAATTCTCTACAAAGTTTTCATCCAGAGTATAATAATTCACTAATCCGTGTTTAAACGATTTGTTAAATTCAAAAATCGCTGACTTCATTCTTGAAATGAAAATCATAGGTTCTAAAATAATGACAAACCTATGATTGGTGAACTCCTCTGCAAATTTTTGTGGTACTAAATAGCCTTCAAAATTTATATCGCTAGTTGTTGTAATAGCATACAAACTTAAAATGTTTGCATTATCACTTTCATCAAATTGCTTTAGATTGATACCTTTTCCTAATTTTTTCCATTTTGATGATTTCAACTTCTCATTAAGTTCTTCTTCAGAATTATATTCTGTGATTGGATCTGCAATAGAAATAGTAAAATCTTTACCACAAACCATTCTTGCTCCTTCAAATTCATCTCCTATATTAGAATCATATTTTTCGTATTCTCGAAACCATTTAATAGTATTCATACAAACTTGACCTTCATTGATAAAACTGTCAAAATACTGTTTATCAATAGCTTTAATAAATGTTATTATTTTCTTTTTCGGTTTCATTTGTAATTATTTATTTAAACAATGGACTACAAACAATGGCATAGCTTGTAGTGATTTGAAAAAAGATTGATAAATTAAAGTAATAAAGCTTAGTAGTTATCGTAATAGGCACTGATATTGACATTTTGTTTATTGACAATATTCTATGCTAAGGATTTACAAATCTACAACTTTTTTTATAACATAATTCTATTTGTTATAAAAAAAGGCTGTTAGATTTCTCTAGCAGCCTTATAAATAAAAAAAATATCACCTATTACAATAATTGAGGTTATTACTTTTTTAAATTATCTATATTCATAAATTCTAGGAATAATAATTCCGTTTTAGTAGAATCGCCTTCAAATTTAAAGTTCCAACGTTTTTCCATAAACTCCAGCAGTTTTAATCCTCTGTCAAGAATGTTGTCTGGATTCCAGTCCTCATAAATAGATACTTCTATCTCAGAGTGTGACCCATCAGAATATCCTTGCCGTACCTTCTCTTTTCGGTCGTTGAATTTCGCAGTTTTCTTATCAGTAAAACTATCATTCTGCAAACTTGAATTAATACTTTGTGAAAGAGGTAGCAGATTTCCAAGTGTTCCTTGAAAATTTGGTTGTTGAGATTTTTTATAATCTTTAAATTTAGTTTTCCAATATTTGTTTGTTGGCGTTTGAGGATAAATATGTTCTATTGAAACTTTATCCTTTTCACCTTTTACAAAAAGTTTCCAATCAATTTTCTGACTACCTCTAAGACGAACCTTTTCCATCTCATATTCATATAGGAAGTATCTTAGCCCATTCCAATTATAATAACCGCCACCTGATTTAAATTTTTTGTCTAAGAACGTTTTAAAATATCCAGAATAAAAGTATAAATTATCATCATTTTCGGAGGTATAAGAAAACACATCGATAATTAAACTATCTAATCTACAAATTACTTCATCTACTGAGATTGTATTCAGCCTTAACAACCTTGCTGTTTTGAAAAATTCACTATTCCTGTAATTTGCCATAGAACGACTCATTCTAAATGCTATAAATATAAACCGCTCTACTGCTTTAAATAATTGAACTCTCTTTTTTGAATCAATGTGTTCAGACAAAAAGGAAGTAGTTATCAATGGTCTAAAATAAATAATACCAATTCGATTAAGTCGGTCAATCCAACGACTTTCTTCTGCTGTTAAATCGGCGTTGTTGATAGGATTATGAGTGTTATACCAATGAATAGCAGATGATTTTAAACTGTTCACATAATCTTCAATTTCTTTAGGAGCTAATTTTGAGCGTAAAACAGTTATCTCTTCCTCTTCATTTATTTCCTCTTCCTCTTCCTCTTCCTCTTCCTCTTGTTCTTGTTCTGTATCTTCCTCCTCCATTATTTCTTTAAAGTCTTGTAATGAACTAAGAATAATTTCGGTTTTTGCATAAATATTTTGTGGTGTAAATTTCTGTTCTAATAAAAACCGAATATAATCATCTCCTTTTTCTCTTGTGTATTGAAAATACATAATCCAATGAGCTACTAAAAAATCATCATCGTTTAACGGATTTCGTTTATTTCTGCCAAGCTGATAATACACCTCTTTCCAAGCATCGTTTATTGTTTTTCTTAATGAATTTCGTTCATCAGTTTTTAACTCATTATCATCATATAAAGTCGTTAGATAAATTAAGCGATTCTTTAGGAGTTCAAGATTTGACAATTTTTTTCCTCTATTATTCATTGTTTCAAATGCAACAAAGACGTCAAAGTCATCACTAATTTCATAAACATTGAACATTAAGTTCTGAGTTATTTTCTTGAATAATCCTTCTACTTCATTTAGCCCATATTTGTCATAGTAATTTGCTAAGTTTTCTTTGAAAAATATTTTAGATTTTTCTAAGTTCAGAGTGTAAAATGTTTCTTGAATTGTACCACTATTTTGTTCTTGAAATATTCTATGTTTCAGGTACTTGAAACTTGGATTATCTACCTCATAACCAAATTTATAACTTCTTATAATAAATTGTGGCGGTCTTGAAATAACTAAGTATTCCTCTTTTATCGCTTTTAGACTAAATGAACCAAGATAAATTTCATCATCCGTTTTCCCTTTATTTTCTTCTAAATTTTCTATTAGTTCGGATATTGCTTGAATAAAAATCACAAATGTTGTGAGTCGTTGCTGTCCATCAACAATATGAAATGCCTTGAATCCTCTGTCTTCAATTAGCCATTTTTCTTCATTCCAGTTAGTCCAAACGTTCTTATCAACTTTTTTCAGAGATAACAGTCCTGTGTAATGATACCTATCCATTGGAACATTAACAAGGTCGTTCCAAAAATCATTTAATTGTCTTTTCGTCCAAGCATATCCACGTTGATAATCGGGGATCTTAAATATTCTGTCTTTGAAAATTGTCTTAAGTGATTCTAGCTCATTCATATTTTGATATTTTTTTTATTATTGTTGATATTTTCTACATATTATCCAAACAACCAAGTCTATGGGAGTTAAACGTTTTATTGAAAAAATACTTGTGTAATAGTGAAATAAATGATGTAACAGTAATTGTATTATAAAAAGTAACACATTATATTTCAATCCTAAATACAACACTCTATTATTTGCAAATTTACAACTTTTTTTGTTCACTTAATTAAATTTCCAATAATAAAGGCTGATAAATTTCTCTATCAGCCTTTTAAACGTAAACACATAAATGAAATATTTAGTTATATTTTATCCAAAACTCTACATTCAAAATTTAAATCAAATTTACTTTCAATCGTCTTCATAGTATTTCTTGCTCCACCAAAAACATTTTCAACTATTATCTTCATATGAATAGGTAATTCGGCGTCTTGTTTTGACTTGGTTTTATTTTTTAAAAAGCCTTCATAAATATTTAAAGTTTTAATTATATCTTGACAGTCACTATAAAGTAAACTGTCCTTGTACAAATATTTATTTTTTAATCCAAGATCAACCTTTTCTTTTAATATAGCTATTAGCTGAAGTTTTTCCTCTACGCTTTCTTTATTATTCATTTTAAGCCTTTGGTCTCTTTCGTCAATTAGGTCAATAATTGAGCGAGTGAGCCTTGCCAAGTCTGTCTTTTCAATTTGATTTTCACGATTTTCACGATTTTCTTCATTGAACTTATCAATACTATAAAGTTGCTTTTGTAAATTAATTTGTGCAATACCAATATATACAGCCACAGCTAATGTCAAAAGAGCTAACAAGTTTTTACCTAAAAAATCTTTAATGTTTTTCCAATTCATAAGTGTTACAATTTATGGTTTATAATCATTTTAATACAAAAAATACAAATGCAAAAATAATATATTTTTTTAATTACAATGCAAAAAACAAATAAAATTATAAAATATTCTTATTCAACTATTGTACAATCTTTATATTTATCCAGTGTCAACATATAAGTTTCAGCATCAACTTTAGTATTACCATCTGAAAAGTAAGTAGTAAAGTTTAGTACTGGTGTTTCTGTTTGCATTGGAAGCGCATTATCTGAGATATGGATATAATCTGTTTGCATAGGTTGCAAACCTGCTTCTTTTGTGGCTTTATCTAGATATGTTTTTACGTTGATATTAGCCGTTTTATTATCTCAGTCAATCGTAATATTGCTTATAACTATATGAGCTGATTCTGTTACTACTCCGTTTAAAAAGTCGATTCTTTTAGTTAGTGCCATTTTGTTTATTCTTTAATTGGTTGTAATTGTGTATTTGCTTGTTCTTGTAGGTTGTTAATCAGTTTGGCAACTTGATTAAATGGTTGTGTACTTAGTGCATTCAATAGAATGTTTGCATCTTCAATACTTACTTTAAATTGTAGTTCTGTTAGTTCTTTCATAGTTCGGTTTATTTCGTAATTTCATTTGGGTCAATATCTATAATTAATCTTACTGTACTTCTCAAAAGACTTGGATTCATAAAATAATCAAAACAAATTTCAATTTCTGGATTTCCTCATAAATTTATTAGTGATAGATCTTCCTTTAGTAGATTCATTATAATTATTTCTTCATTTAATTTTTTCAAACGATTAGAATAAACTTCTAAATCCGTCATTATCTTTTGGGTCTGTTCTGTAATTTGTTCTTGTGGTATTTTCATAGTTAGCTTAATTTGGTAATTAGGGTGTCTTTATTTGATCTAATTCACTCACCATTTTCATATAAAAAGATGAATGCAGTTTGGTTTATATTTACAAGGTGGACTTGTTTATTAGTATAGGAATTATTGCTAAATATAGTAGTTGCATTACATAGCAGGCTACTAATATTACTTTCTATCTGGTTGACGTTTCAAAACAAAGCTATCTTTAAATCAGAAAAATCAAACACATTACAGTACAAGCTCTTTTTACCTAGTAAGTACTGATATTTTATATCTTCCAGAATAAAACCCTGTTCACTGTATTGTCAAAACTTAGATTTATCTAATCATCTTTCTTTTACTTCAATTATTCCACCGTTTGAGCAATCCAGATCGTGTTTAGCATATTGTTCTGTAGTTCCGGTTGCTGTTATTCCACTTAAAGCTAATATCTCTTTTACTCAATCTAGTGTTATTTCTTCTCTATTTGATCTCATACTATTTCTTAAATAATTGTTCAATATAAAGTCTTTGTTTAGTTATCAGATTTTGCATTCTAAGTTGTTTTATCTGCTTATTTTTTAATCTGATTATCTTTTTCATTGTGATAAACTCTGCTATTTTAGCACCTAATCAAATGCAGAATAAAGCGAAGGCTGTAATAAAAATTGCTGTTGTCATTGTCGTTTAGTTTAAATTGTTGATTTTTTTTGAAGGTGCAAAGCACCATATAGTAGTTATTATAGATAGGTATTATAGTATGGATGTCGAGGTGAATATCCGGTAGGTGGAAAATCGAAAATTTTAAAAATGCTTATAAATAAATTTCTTCAATGATTTCTTTTCCTTTTTTTGGAAAATTTGCAACTCCGGCTTCAATTGCTTGAATATATTTTTTAGGGTGCACAATATTACTCCAGTTAGTATTGTCAATTATCTCTGAAATGTAATTATCTGGATATAAAAACTTAAGCTCTTCAGATTTTTGTTTTACAAATTCTAGTTCTTCAAGTCTTTCTTTTTCCTTTTGTGTCAGTGCATTTATAAAATACTCACCCTGTATTTCATAGCCTTTTTTCAACTTCTTAAGGTGTCCTAATTGCATAAGTTCTTTTGTGTATTTTCCTACAGTTGAAGGGACAACATTAAGTTGTTGCGCAATTTTGGTATTTGTAAATTCACATCTTCTTGTATTATTGAGACACAAACCAAATAGTTGTATTAAAAAGCCTTTATGTGCTGGTTTTAAATCAAGTTCTATTATTTCATTTCCTATCATTCTAAAGTTTTCAGTTTCCTTTTTCATAAAGTATTTATTCCTTTTAATATGGACTGTTTGGTTGTAAGTTTCAATTTCAATAAATCCAGATTTTCTAAGTCTACTTACAAAATCCTTAATAGTATTCTCTGATGTATCTTTGGTTAATCACATTATTTGTTTAAATGTTGAATCCGTAAATGAGTTATTCTCTTTCGTTGGGGTAAAAGCTAAACAAGCATATCTAAAGGTATCTTCAAAATTTAGGTATTTCCCTATATTATTTGATATTGTTGTGTATGTTTTCATAAGTTTGGCAACCTGTATTTTCAATTTTTACTATTTCATTATCTTTTATTTTTGCTCGTAAAACTGAGCCGGACAAACCACATTTTATTCGGATTTCTTTTTGAGTTGTATAAATCTCATTCTTGTATTTTCACATATAATTTATTATTGATTGGTTTTGGATTTATCGTTTAATGATTAAAAAAATTAGGCGCATTTTAAACGCCTAATTTCCAAAAAATCAAATTAAACAGCATTCAAGGTAGTAACTCACGACAATTACTCTTTTTAAATTCTGATACAAAGTTATCGATATTGACTCACTTAAAATCTATAAATTCTATATTTCTACAAACATAGTATTGAGGGTGAGCTGTAGCCGAAATTTCGGGATTTTAGAGGGGTAATTCGGTGATTTGGGGGTTGTGAAGCCTCTGGTGGCATTCCTTGCAAATACTCTGTAAATTGGTCGGATCGTAGGCTTTATTTATTCGGGTCAAGCCTTCATAATTCATAAAACTATCAATGTGATGTATATCTACAGCAGGGGTTACTTTTCCAGCTAATAAACAGACTTCACAAAGTGGATTGTCCATCATTTTAGCTAGCCTTACTTTCTTTCATCTGGTGGTATTATACACAGCCTGTCTTTCCTTTGTTCTATTAGATTTAATCCTCTGTTTCTGGGGTCGATTGATCGTTGGCATCTTCCAAATATATTTGATGTTTGTATAGTTCTTTTTGATCTTGTTTTATCTGGAAATTCACCATTTTGAGCTTATAATCTATATATTCTAGGACTTGCTTTTCATCAAGTTCTGCTAGTTCTTCCATTACTTTTAAAAGTGTAGTATGGAAAACATCCTCTGAAGTTTGACACATTGAAAGTCTTTCTTTATCCTTCACATATTTATCTCAAAGTGTATTATAGTTCTTTGATATGATATTAGATACTTCAGCATTTAGAGTAGTTGATTTACTCTTTAAATTTCTGATTTTGGGATCTGAATCAATAATCGGATTCAATATTTTATCTAATTGTTCATCTGTAATGTTTCAATTTTTACAAGTGTTTTCTATCCCATAATCAAAGATATATTGCAATAGTGTTTCTTTATTCTGCTTTTGTTTCTTCATAGTATTTGTTTATTAGTTCTTCATTTGTATTAAATCAGTCTTTCAGTATCATTCTGACTAATTTAGCTTTATCTATTTGGGTTGATTGGTGCATTACTTCTAAACTTTGATTTATATCATTGTCTAATCTTACTGTAATTCGGTTTTGCATTGAGGTTAATTTCATAGTTGTAATATTTTTTAGATTCACACAAAGGTATAAAACAATATTTAACAAAAATCTATATTTGGTGTAAAATGTGAAATATTTAATTTAGATTATTATCTTTGTGATTCAATCAAATTTAATGTGATATGAGAAAAGGAAATTGGACTAATGGAATGAAAACTCTAAGGTTTTTAGGTTTTGCATTTTCATTTGTATGTGTACTAATGCTTATTATATATTTCTTTCATTTTAACGGTAAATTTGCAGAAAAATCTGCTGATTGGGCAAACTTCGGCAGCTACTTTGGTTCAATTACTGGATTAATGGCATTTTTAGCAGTTTTGTTTACAGCAATTCAGTCTGAAAAGCGAGCTAATAAAGCAGAAACAAAAACACTTTTAGTCGAACAAGAAGCTAAAATAGCAGCAAAATTTGCAAAACAAGAAGCAGATAAACGAGAAGCAAAAGCAAATGAACAAGCAGTAAAGAGAGAAGAAAGGGATTTATTTTTCAATATGTTGAAAATGTATCATAGACAAGCAGATTTAATAACAAAGAATAAATCGTTCTTTGAATTTACAAAAGATGAAGGTTTAGTTATGCTTGTTTATATAATTTATGATAGTATCTTAAAAGATAAAAACTTCAAATTAAGTGATGATCCTAAAATATTATTAATACAGCATAAGATTGCACAGTCTTATGGAATTAATGCAGATAATTTGCAAATATCTAGAGAAGAAATTGCTTACAATTTAAAAGAAAGAATTGAATCACTGTTCAAAGAAAAAGATTTTAGCATCCCTAATGTAGAAAGTTTTAAAGATGTCAAGTTTAATAATGAGTTAAATATATATGCACTTTATGTCCTAAAAAATGCAACTGTTAAATTTTACTTTAATAATTATATTTTCAATATTATGAAAGGAATTGCAGATATGATATACATAGAAAATGAAGATCAACTAGGACAATACTTCAGAACAGTATATTATATATTGGAAACAATTTCTACAAATATAGAAAAGGAGAAGTATTCTAAAATCTTCAGATCACAATTATCGAAGTACGAATTAATATTATTACTCTTTAATATGGTAAGTAGTCAATCAACATTAGAGACACTAAAGCTGTATAAAGACAATGACATATTCAATAATATCAATTCAAAAGATCTTATGTTATATAAGTTAACTAAAGTCAAATACAATTTTGATATTAATGAATTTACAAATATGCTATTCAATGAATACGAGAAACAACAATTATAAAAGCAATATGAATGCTTTTATAAAAATCACACAAAATAAATAAATATTCAAAGTAATGAAAATAGTAAATTGGTTTAAAAAAAGGAGTGCTTTAGAACTATTAAGTTTATCAGTTCTAGCTATATCTATAATAATGATAATTGCTTTTATTTTAAATTTCTGGGGTACTTTATCCGATTATGTGGAAGATTGGGGCAGTTTTGGTAGTTACTTTGGATCTGTTGCGGGACTACTTGCTTTTTTAGGTGCATTACTTACTGTAATACAATCAAATAAAGCCACACTTGAGGCAAAGAAAGATGCTGCTAGAGCTGAAATTAAAGCCAATATTGCTGCTGATATTGCCGCAACTGACGCACAAAGAAGAGAAGATATTGCAACTAAACAAGCTATAAAAAGAGAGGAAAGAGATCTATTCTTTAAACTTTTAGAATTGCACAAGAACAAATTAGAAACAGTTGTTTACACTGGAAATAACTTTGAAGTCAATTATAAAGGGATTAACGCAATAGATAATTATATTATCATATTAAATAATATATTACTTGAATACTCATTTAATTATTGCATCATAAGTATGAGTACTGAATGTTTCAATAAACTTGATCCAACTAAATATATAGAATTAGAAATTTTAATGCGAAGTAATGCGATAAACACTGAATTAACTAATAATTACCAGAATACTCCGAATCCCCAAAATATTAATTTAGCTGGCGTACAAGAATACATTAAAAAGAAAATTAACACATTTTTTCTTTATTCCAAAATTAATTATGACCAAAGTTTTGCAAATCCATATTCAAATATATTTGAATATTTTAACATATACATTAATAGTGAGACAATGTTCAACGCAATGCAAGTAGCTGGTAATATTCTTTATGTCAAATTTGGACACTTACTTGGACAATATTTTAGAAATATGTATTATATGTTAGAAACTATCAATCGTTTTAATTATGATAAGATATATTATTTTGAGCTTTATAGAGCGCAACTTTCTAGAAAGGAAAGTCTAATTTGCCTATTTAATACTGTTTCGTCTAAATCTAACATTGAAAATCTAGAATTAATAGCAACTTCCAAAATCTTTGACGATATTTTTTGTAAAGATTTATTTCTAATTCGGTTTGACGATTCGTGGATAGAGCAGGAAAAGAAATTTATAGATAGTATATTATTTTGCTTTACAGAAGCTGAAAAAAATCTCGACAAGAAAAGTTAGATAGAGCTTAAGATAATTATTTGGCAGCCAACAATAAGGTTAATATTAGAAATGATTAAAACCAAATAATATGAAATGACAAATACCAAAAGATATTGAAAAAGATGCATCTGTTTATATGCAAGATGTATTATCAAAGCTAGAAAATAGTAGAATACTAGAAGAAGTTGATAGTGCTGCACTAACTATGTTAGCTCGTAATTATTCAATGTTTATAAAGGCATCTAAGCAATTAGAAAAAGATGGATTAACTGTCGAAAGTGATAGAGGTAATATAGCACAACACCCATTAATTAAGGTGGCTAAAGATGCTCAAACACAAGCAATGAAAGTGATGTTAGAATTTGGACTAACTGCAAAAGCTAGAACCAAACTAATACAAAAAGATAATGAAAGCGATGAGGATTCACCGTTTGAGCAATTTATAAAACAAGGAAAGGAAACGAGGTAATGCAATATATGGGAAGTAAGCGTAGAATAGCAAATGATATTCTACCAATAATTTTAGAAAACATTCAACCGGATCAATACTATGTTGAGCCTTTTGTTGGAGGTTGTAATATGATAGATAAAGTGAAACACAGTTTAAAAATTGGTGCAGATAACAACCAATATTTAATTGCTATGTGAAAGGAATTACAAAACGGTTGGATTCCACCAACACAATTGAATAAAGCAGAATATGATGATATTAGAACAGATTATAGATCTAAAACTAATAAATATCCGGAGCATTTAATTGGTTATGTAGGATTTACTTGTAGCTTTAGAAGTAAGTGGTGAGGAGGATTTAGTGGGAATGATCCGGAGAGAGATTATATAGGCCAAGCATTCAGAAGTATTGTAAAACAATTACCAAATGTATTAGATGTAACTTTTAATGCAGGTGATTATGATACTCTAAATATTCCAAACAATTCAGTTATTTATTGTGATCCACCCTATGCAAATACTACGAAGTATAGTAAGGAAGGGTTCGATTCTGTTGCATTCTGGCAATGGTGTAGAGAAAAGTCTTTAGAAAGTCATAAAGTGTATGTTTCAGAATATAATGCACCTGATGATTTTGTGTGTATCTGAAGCAAAGAAATAAGTTGTAATCTTGGAGGTTCAAGTAAAAAGGCTATTGAAAAACTATTTGTGCATAAAACGCAATTATAAAACGAGATAAATTTAAAATAGATATTATGAGAAAGTATTTCAATTCAGTAGATTTTATTGTATTTGGTGTTAGTTTTGTATGCATTTTATGGATTATTTTCTTTAAAATTATTTGGATTAATACTGAACCACTATTTGCTGATTCTTTTAAATGGGCAGATATAACATATACAGTTTTTTCTTCAATTGTTGCAGCTGGATTATTTTATCTGTTTACAATTTTTATTCCTAAATTTTCGCAGATAAAAAAACTGAAGAAAAATTTAGTTCCAGACTTAAACCAAATTGAAGGCATATCCAGTACCGTTGTAAATATAGTCACTAAAGGTGATACTAATGTTAAATACACTTTTGAAGAATTTTCTAAGTTAATAGAAACTAATTCAAATACTGCAAGACAAGATTTTATAAGATCTCATATGATAATGAAAAAATTGCCATTACTAAAAATGACATTTGATTATCTTAAAAGTTATATAGAACCTATAAATCTAAACTATTTCAATATTTTACCTCCAAACATAATTATAATCTTAAATGACTATAAATATAGAAATTTGAATGTAGGTATGAATATAGATGATGGTTTAAGTAAAGAGATAGAAAGTGTATATGAAAATTATTTTTCACAACTTGAAGAGATACTTTTATTATGTAGAGTATTAAGAAAATATTACAATATCAAATAATGAAACTATATAACGAATATGTTAATGAAGTTCTAACTAAAACAATTGTAACTGGTAAATCAATGCAACTTGCTTGTACCAGATTTAAAAGTGATTTACTCAGAGAAGATTTAGAATTTAGAGAATATGAAGTTGATAGAGCTATAAAATTTATAAGCACATTAAAACACTTCACCGGAAAACATTCTGGAAAGCCTTTCATTCTGGAAGGTTGACAACAATTTATAATAGCCAATATTATTGGCTTCTACTGAAAAGAAACTGGAACACGAAGATTTTCTAGTTCTTATATAGAAGTAAGCAGAAAACAAGGTAAAACTGCACTAGCAGCAGCTTTGTGTTTATATTATCTAATCGCAGATAATGAAGAAGGTGCAGAAGTACTACTTGCAGCCAATAGCAAAGAACAGGCAAAAATTGCCTTTGATATGTGTTCTAGTTTTGTAAAGGGAATTGATCCCAAAACAAAATATTTTATCCCATATAGAGCAGATATAAAATTCAACCTCACAAACAGTAAACTTAAAGTATTAGCCGCTGATGATTCAAAATTAGACGGCTTTAATGCATCATTTGGTTTACTAGATGAATACCACGCAGCACCCAACAGCAAAGTTAGAGATGTAATAAAATCTAGTATGGGAATGAGAGCAAATCCTCATTTGTGTACAATAACCACTGCTGGCTTTAATAAGTCTTTACCCTGCTATCAACTTAGAACAGTAGCAATAGAAGTTTTAAATGCTGTAAAAACGGATGATGAAATGTTTATCGCTATCTATTCTTTAGATGTTGAAGATGATTGGCAAGATGAAAAGAATTGAATTAAATGTGCACCGAATTTAGATGTTACTGTAACTACTAAATATATTAGGGGACAAGTTCAACAGGCTAAAAACAATCCATCAGAAGAAACTGGTGTAAAAACTAAAACACTAAATCTTTGGTGTGATTCTGAGAATGTTTGGCTACCGGATGAGTATATTCTAAGAAGTAGTAAAAATATTGATCTGAATGATTTCAAAGGTGAAGCTTGTTATGTTGGTGTCGATTTAGGGCAAACTTCAGATTTAACGGCTGTTTCCTACCTCGTAGTAGTTGATAATAAATACTACTTCAAAACTCATTACTACCTTCCAGAAGAAGCTTTAAGAATAAAGGCAAATAAAGAATTGTATAAAGATTGAAAGCGAAAAGGGCAACTAACTGTAACGCCTGGCAATGTAACCGATTATGACTATATAACTAACGATTTGATGAAGTATTCACAGATTGTAAATATACAAGTAATTGGATATGATAGTTATAATTCTACTCAGTGAGCAATTGATGCTACTGCTAAAGGTTTACCGCTTGAAGTTTATTCTCAAACAATTGGAAACTTTAATAGACCAACCAAAGAAATAGAAAGACTTATATTATCTGATAAAGCAGTAATTGATAACAATGAGATCAGCAGATTCTGCTTTAAAAATGTCGAATTAAAATCAGATCAAAACGGTAACACAAAACCAGTAAAATATATAGACAATAATAAAATTGATGGTGTAATTTCTATGATACAAGCTTTAGGTATGTATTTACAAGTTCCTCATTATTCAAACACAATTTAACAAAATACAAATGGCATTTAAAGACTGATTTATCAAAAAACCAATACAAGCACCCATAGCAGAACAAAGAAGCTTTTTTGATTCTTTGATGTATAATTCACAAAGCGGTTATACTACTAACAAAGCTATGTTTCTACCTGCTGTTTATAGATGTGTAGAAGTGATTAGTGATTCTGTAGCACAATTACCTTTAGAACCTTATTTGATTGACAATAACGGTTATAAAACAAAGCATAAAACACACCCTACATACAGACTTTTAAATAGTGAACCGAACAATAAAATGAGCAGGTTTACTTTTATGAAAACACTAGTTCAAAGTGTTCTTTTAAGGGGTAATGCTTACGCTTATATAGAAAGAGATCGAAGCGGTAATGTTATAGCATTACAATTTATAGATAGTACGTGAGTAACAGTAGTTACAACAGACACAAAAACCAATAAACTGATGTATTCAATTACAGGTTTTGATGCTTTGGTAGAGCCTATCAATATGATTCATATACTAAACTTTAGTTATGATGGTATTCGTGGAATAAGCACACTAGAACACGCAAGGCTAACACTTGGATTAGCTACAGATTCAGAAGCACACGCAGCCGGATTTTTTAAAGGTGGTGCTAATTTAGCAGGTGTTTTAAAGGTTCAAGGTTCACTACTTCCAGAACAAAAACAAGATTTAAAAGCATCTTGACAGTCTGCTTTTAATGCTTCTAGTGGAACACCTAACGGAATAGCTGTATTAGAAGGTAATATGGATTTTCAACCTATAACAGTTAGTCCTGTAGATGCACAACTTTTAGAAACCAGACAATTTAATGTTATTGATGTCTGTAGATTCTTTGGAGTTTCACCAATGAAATGTTTTGATCTTACACAAGCTAATTATGCAACAGTAGAAGCCACACAGTTAGCATTCCTCACAGATACACTTTCCCCTTTATTAGAAAAGATAGAACTGGAATTTGAACGTAAACTATACAAACCATCTGAACGAGATAGTATAGATGTTCGGTTTGATACTTCTGTTTTATTAAGAGCCGATAAAGCTACGCAAGCAGAATACCTTAATAAGCTATTCCAAATCGGTGCTATAACCATTAATGAAATTAGAAAGGAATTAGATTTACCTGCTATAGATAATGGTGATAATAGTTTTGTACAAGTAAATACTATTACGCTGCAAAATGCAGTAAAAGAAACACAAATTGTAAATACACAAAAAAATGATGGAATTACGAAACAGTAGTTGAGAATTAAGAACTACAGAAAACAGCAGAACCGTAGAAGGGTATGCTTTAAAATTTAATAAAGAATCTAGGGATTTAGGGGGCTTTATTGAGGTGATAGAACCAGAAGCATTAGATGGTATTTTAGAACAATCTGATATACTTTGCTTACTTAATCATAGTGAAGATAGAGGTGTTTTAGCACGTTCTAAATTTGGTGCCGGTTCATTAAAATTAGAGGTTGACAGTGAAGGTTTGAAATACAGATTTGAAGCACCTAATACTTCTTTGGGTGATGAACTTTTAGAAGGGTTAAAACGTGGTGACATTACCACTTCAAGCTTTGCATTTACTATTGATAGTGATGTTTGGGAAAAAAGAAGTAATGGTTATCTAAGAAAGATTACAAAGTTCAAAGAATTGTTTGATGTTTCTCCTGTTTACAAAGAAGCCTATCCAGACACTACAGTAGCACTTCGAAAAATGACTGACTTAAAAGCTGAAGATCTATCTGGATATTATGAAACCTTAAAAATGAAAATCAATTAATGAAGAACACATTAGAATTACTAGACGAAAAAGACCAATTAAAAAAACGAGCTACAGAATTAATCTCTGGTGCTGAAAAAGAAGTTAGAAAATTGAATGATGTTGAGAATACAGAGTTTGAAGCAATAACAATACAATTGGATCAAATAGATCAAGAGATCAGAAAGATCGAAGAAGATAATAAAAGAAACCTAAACAAAGTAACAACAACAAAACAAACAAATCAAACTATGGAAAATTTTTCATTATTGAAAGCTATTAATGATATAGCTAACAACCGTCAACTAGACGAAAGAGCACAAGAAGTAATTAATGCTGGGATTGCGGAATTTAGAAAAGCAGGTCAAAATTATTCTGGTCAGATTATATTACCAATTGAAAAACGTGCAACAATTTCTGCAACAATCGCAACTGCCGGACAAGAAGTCGTAGCAGAAGATAAACTTGGAATCTTAGAACCACTTAGATCAAATTTAGTAATGGTTCAAGCTGGAGCAACATATATGACTGGTTTAGCAGGTACTGTATCTATCCCAGCTTATTCAGGGAGTAATGTGTTGTGAGCAGGTGAAACTGCTGGAGCAACAGATGGTGCAGGTTCATTCACTGAAGTGACTTTAGAACCAAAAAGAATTACTGCACTTTTAGATGTTTCAAAACAATTTTTAATTCAAGATTCCTTAAGTGCTGAAGATATGCTTAAAAGAGATATTGTAAAAGCAATTTCAAACAAATTAGAAGCTACTATATTAGGTTCTGCTTCTGGTTCTGCAACTCAACCTGCTGGACTATTAAATGGTGTAGCAGTAAATGCCGCAACAGTAACCTATGCAGATATTGTAGCTATGGATACTACTTTAGAATCTGCTAATGTAAAAGGAAACAAAGTATTTATTGTTTCACCATCTGCAAAGGGAGCATTAAAAACAACTTTAAAAGCATCTGGTGTAGCCGCTGGTTTTTTAATGGAAGGATCTGAAATTAATGGCTACAATACTTTATCTACTTCTGCTGTACCTTCTAACGGTGTAATCTTTGGTTGTTTTGAAGATTACGTGATTGGTCAATGGGGTGGAATTGATTTGACTGTGGATCAATATACACAAGCTTCAAACGGAAAAGTTCGCTTAGTGATCAATGCTTATTTTGATGCTAAACCTCGTAGAACTGAATCTTTCGTAAAAGCTATTTTAAAATAGTCTATAATATATGTATTTGACAATCGAACAAGCTAAAAAGCACTTAAATCTGGAAACAGAATATATTGAAGATGATAGTTATATCACTTCATTAATTCAAGTGGCAGAAGCAGCGGTTGAATTACATATTAATCAAAAATTAATTGATGTTGCTGCAATTAATGGTGAGGTTCTACCCTTGCCATTATTGCACGCAATGTTATTAATGGTTGGTAATTTATATGCAAATCGTGAATCTGTTTCAATGAATGGCAAAGCATCTGAAATACCATTTAATTATAGATATTTATTGGACTTCTACAAAAACTATTCAAACTAGATTATGATACCAGCGGGAACACTAAAGTATAAATTGATCTTTAAACAGGTTATTGAAACACAAACAGAATCCGGATTTATCACTAAATCAAAAGTTGAATTATTTACTTGTAAAGCAGCTAAAGTTAAAACCAAAAACAATTACGGTGAAGATGCTAAAGAGATGTTTAATAGTTCACAAATCGAATTTAAAGTTAGATATAACAAGCTAATAAATACAGACCTAACAATTGATTATAATTCTAATGAATATAAGATTGTAAGTGTTGATGAGAATAAATTTGATAATAGCTTAAATCTTTTACTTGAAAAAATAAACAATTAAATCCTATGGAAATACAATCAACACTAATAGACTATGATAAAGTATTTAGAGCAATTGAAGGGTTAACCGATATTGAAAAAGATCAAACTATCAAAGCTGGTTTAAGGGCTGCAACAAACGTATTTTTAAGGGCTGGAAGATCTAATTTGAGAGCTAGATTAAAAGGTAATAAAAACACTGGTAATCTAAATAAATCATTTAGAAGTAAATTAAAGCGTAGTAAGTTGGGTGCAATAGGTGGTTTTAATCAACTAGGAATGCACGCTCATCTTTTAGATATGGGAACAGTAAACAGAACAACTAGAAGCGGTGCAAATCGTGGTCGAATGATAGCTAATAATTTCTGAACTGATGCAATAAATACTAATCAGAATACAGCAATATCTAAAGTGTATGAAGGTATTGAAAGAGGGATTCAAAGAATAATAATGAGAGGATAAGATGATACAAGCTTTTACAAAATTCAGTATAACTACTGACATAAGAAAACTATTAATTGAAAATGTAGAACTACAATCTATTGTCAACAGTAATATTTTTCCAATTTTAGCACCAGAAGGAACAACAGGCGATTTTATAATTTATTATCGTGACAAGTACGGCAAAGAATATACAAATTTTGGAATTTTCAACGAACACTGTACAGTTTGAATTGGTGCTGTTAGTGATAACTATGATAGATCACAAAGAATTGCACAACTAATAAATGAAGCAATTGAAGGTAAACATAAAAATACTTCTGGTTATGATTACGAATGCAGATTACTAGATTCAACAGAAGATTTTGAAGATAAAAAATACATACAAATACTAGTATTTGAAATTAAATAACAACAAATAAAAATAAAATAATATGCCAACATCATATAACGTAAATACAGACTTAGTAAAAGGTAATAGTCTGTTATTGTATATCGGTTCAACTCCGTTAGCATTTGCAAAATCTAGTGATTTATCTATTAGTGCAGATGCAATTGATACTTCAAATAAAATGTCTGGAAACTTCAAAAGCTCTTTACAGGGTGTAATTTCTTGAACAATTTCTAGTGATTTTCTATTCACAAGCGTAGCAGGTGATACCAACTTTGACACCTTAATGACTTCAATGATTGCAGGTGATGCAATTGATGTAGTTATCGGTACTACATCTGATTCTGCAACTTTTGCAATGACAAAAGGACTATACAGCGGAAAAGCACACATTGCATCTTTATCTTTAAAAGCAGAAGGTGATGCAGTAGCATCTTGTTCTGTATCTTTAACAGGATCTGGTGCTTTGACTAAAGTTACAGTATAATAAGATCAAAATATAAAGGCGGTGATTATACCGCCTTTTGTTTTAAAATCAAATTGATATATGAATATAAAATTAAACATTAAAAGTATCATCAAATTTGAGCAGTTTACTAATAAATCATTCAATGAAATAGACTATACAAATGCAGATGATTTATTGAAATTGATGTACTGTATAGTACTTTCAAACAATCCAGAGGTATTTACTTATGAAGAGTTTTTAGAGCTAATAAAGAGTAAGAAGATAAGTAAAACCATTTCGGATAAATTCAACAAAGAAATTAAATTGATTGAATTATTTTCTAATAAGGAAATCAAAGACGAAGTTGTAGAAGAACAACAATCGGAGAAGGAAAAGACATATATAAAAGATATTGCTGCAATACTTGTAGTGAATGCTGGACTAGATATAAATTTCGTAATGAATGAATTGAGTATTAATGATATTTCTTTATATATGGAAGCCTATAACAATAGTGTGAAGCAACAAATGGAAAGTAGCAGATTATGAACATATCTAACACTATTACCTAGCCTAGATAGTAAAGTAAATTCACCAGTAAAACTTTATCCTTTCCCTTGGGAACTTGAAGCACAAGTTGAACAAGATAAAACAGAACTAAAAAGTATGGCTGATGAACTACCAGACATTTTTAAATCTAGTGCAGATCTAATTGAAAAAATAAACAAGCAAAAACAACAATAATATGGCAGGAAGATTAAGTTTCTCAGTAGCTATTAATTTACTGACTGAAAATTTTAAAAGGGGTTCTGGTGAAATAAAAAACGGACTTCGTAATATACAAATGCAAGCAATGACAATGTTTGCTGCACTTGGTGCTGGTTCTTTAGGTTTGGGTGAACTTGTATCTAATTTAATAGATGTTGCCAGACAAACAAACAGAACATCTACAGCATTAAAAAACGTTTCCGGTGATTGAGAAACTTATGGAAAGAACCAAAAGTTTTTAATTGCTCTATCTCAAAAATACGGTTTGTATGTAAATGACTTAGTAGGTAATTTCTCAAAGTTTACAGCAGCAGCTACTAATGCTAATATGTCTATGAAAGATCAACAACTTTTGTTTGAAAGTCTTTCAAGAGCATCAACAGGGTTTGGTTTATCAGCAGATGAAACTAACGGTGTATTTCTGGCTATTACTCAAATGATGGGTAAGGGTAAGATTCAAGCAGAAGAACTTCGTGGTCAATTAGGGGAAAGAATGCCTATTGCAATGCAAGCGATGGCAAGGGCAGCAGGTACAACTGTAGCAGGTCTGGATAAGATAATGAAGGCTGGTAAATTAATGAGTGCTGATGTATTACCAAAGTTTGCCAAAGCATTAAATGAAATGATGCCTAATGTCAACACTGATAATATAGAAACTTCATTCAACCGTTTAAAAAACTCATTCAAAGAATTAACCGACAAATTAAATGTAGGTGGTATCTATAAGAACTTACTAGATCAAACTGGACAGGGTTTTCAGTGGTTAATGAATAACTTTAAAACGGCTGGTAATGCTATTGTAAATATAGTTGCAAGTTTAATTATTGGTAAAGCTATTAATGCAATTATTGCAAGTTATAGGACTTTAGAAGTAACTGCACTTAGATTCTACAAAAAACAGGCTTTAATGTCCGGTGTGGCATTTGATGAAATGGCATATAATGCCAATAAATTTAAAAACATTTCAACAGTTGCTTTTGCAAAAGTTGGAGTAGCTTTAAAAGCAGCGTTTGCAACTTTTGCACCAATGCTAATTATTTCTGGGTTGATTGCTATTTATCAACATTTCTCTGATATTGCAGCAAAGACAAAGGAATTAAAAGCTATCTGAAATGATTATCAATCTGGGTTACAGAATGCAGGTCAAAATGATTCAGCGGTAAAAGATTTAAAGAAATTACAATCAGTCATTTATGATACAACTAAATCACTAGATGAAAGAAAAACAGCTTTAAACGAGATAAATACTATACTTGGTACTAATTATGAGTTTGATAAAAAAGGTTTATCTATTGCTGGTGATATTAATAGTAAAATTAAGGATAGATTAAATCTACTAGAAAAGACTGCTGAATTAAATTATGCTATCAATAGTAAAATACAAGCTGGTGATAAAGTAGCTGAAAAAACAAACCAAATTGATACAATAAATAATCAATTAAGAAGTGATATTAATGGTGGTAAAGGTGTTGATAAAGGCTTAGTAAAAGATAGAAGTATCTTACAAGGTGAATTAGAAGCATTAACTAAAGTATATGATGATGCATCTAATAAAGTTTTATCAATTAAAACTAGCATTGAAAAAATATCTGGCAAGCCTAAACCATACACTGCACCAGTTGATACACCTGATAAGGTGAAGAAAACTGATTTACAAAAAGCAGAGGAATCATATTATAAAGAAAAAGAATCTATTATAAATAGATTCAACAACGGACAAATCAAAACAGAACTTGAAAAGAATAAATTACTTGACGAATTAAATAAAAAATCATTTGAAAAGTATGCTGAATTTTCAAAAGGTGATTTATCAAAAAGTAAATATTACACAAGTATAAAAAAGGATGCTGAAAACCCATTAGTAAGTAAATCTGAAATAGGGACTGAAAAATATAATGAAGTTCAATCAAACTATTTAGATTCTAAGAAGGATTTAGACTTAGAATTGAAACTTGGCTATATTAACCAACAAGAATACAATACAGCCCTACAATCTTTAATTAAATCAACTATTAAAGCATCTTATAAAATTGATGATATTGAAGTAGCTGGAACAGACTTTATTAAAGGTTTATTTACAAAGGATAATGAACTGGATAAATTAAAACCTAAAGATAAAGATTTATCAAAGTATGATTATAGTTCACCCTATGAAAATCTAGGTAAAACTGATATTGAAGTAGCAGCTATTAATTTAGAAGATACTAAAAAGCAACTGGAAGATTTAAAGGATTTAGCATTAAAAACAACTGATGATTTAACTGCTCAATTAGATGAAAAGTTATCAAAAGTACAAGGTTTAGATAAAGCACTCAAATTACTTGAAGTAAAAAAACAGGTAAAGGATTTACAGAAGGAATTAAATAACGGCTTATACGATGGTATTAAAGGTGTAGCAGGTTCTGCTAAAAATATGTATGAAGGATTTAAAGCAGTAACCGATACATTGAATAATGTTGATGCTAGTGGATGGGAAAAGTTTCTTTCAATCTGAGATGCTTTAACTAATACTGTTGATAGTATAATGTCAGTTGTAAAGACTATTGAAACCATCACTGAGGTAACAAAAAAATTAGGTTTAGCTAAACAGGCAGAACAAGCAATTGATAATGCTAATACAACTCAAAAAGTAATAAATTCTGGTTTAACTGCATCCTCAGCACTTGGAGCAGCAGCAATAACAGCAGGTGCAGCAACAACAGAGGTTGCAGCAAATACAGCCGTTGCTGGTTCTGGAGCAGCAGCATCCGTTGCAGCAGTTCCTATAGTTGGACCGATTTTAGCAGTTGCAGCAGTTGGTTCTGTATTGGCAATGTTAGCATCTTCATTACCAAAATTTGCAAACGGTGGTATTGTACAAGGTGGTTCTATTTCTGGTGATAAAATCCTAGCTAGGGTAAACGCTGGTGAAATGATATTAAATCACGGTCAACAAAGTAACTTATTTGCTCTTTTAAATGGTAAAGGTGGTATAAACTCTACAAGTTCTGGAATTGGTGGAACGGTTGAATTTAAAATTGATGGCAAGAATCTGAAAGGCGTTCTTAGTAATTATGACAAAATAAAAAGTAAAGTATAATGATCTACACAGGACAATTTAAAAGCATAAACAATACTTTATATCAAGTGGATATAAATGTAAATGATGGTAATAATGGAACATCTGAGATAATTTTCTCAGATGAACCATTTAAAATAGAATTAAACTCAAACGATACAATTTATGAGCCGTTGAAATTATCAAATGCAACTTGTACAATTATATCTGATAGTTACAATTTCAATCTTTATTCTGCAACTGCACAAGGTACTAAAATGACATTGAGAGATGTTGATAACAATATGATTAAATGAGTTGGTTACTTGACTCCAAACATATATACACAAGGCTTTGAACAACATTATGAAAGTATTGAACTTGAAGCAATAGATGGTTTAAGTACATTGGATAACTTCAAATTTGAATCAATAGAGGTTAACAAGAAAATAAGAACATTTGAAGAGCTAATAATTCATTTAGTAAAGAAATGCAATTGTTATTCAAAAATATATGTCAATGAGAATAATTGTATTAGTGGTTATGAAAATCAAAAGGCAATTGATAAGTTACTAGTCAGTGAACAAAACTTTTTTAGTGAGGATAACGAACCAGTTACATACAAAGAAGTACTTACACAACTTCTTCAATTCTTAAATTATACAATTGTCGCTGATGGTGATGTGTTGTATATTCTAAACTATGATTACTTAAAAAGTGGTTTTGTTGACTATCATACTTATTCAACAGTAAACAACTGGTTGAATTATTCAACAGGTTACACAACATTAAATCATCAATATAATGTAACTGCAAACTCTTTTAAAAGTAATGGTGCATCCGTGGAACTGGCAACAGTATATAATCAAGTTTCAATTAAAACTAATACATATAAAAAGGATGTTTTAATACCCGATTTCTTTGATGAAGATAAGTTGACAAATACTTTTGGTGAAAATGACTGACTGCATACTGATATGTTTACAGCTAACAATAAGTATTATTTTAATAGGTATTACACTCATAAAGATTACACATATATTCAATATGATAACGATACAAATTGGAATGAAATAACAGGTATTATTGATATGACTACAACACAAAATAAAATAGGTGCTTGTGTAGTTAAGATGGGAACATTTGATTCAAAAGATGGCTATCCTAATAATATAAGTTATAACAACTATGTTCAATTATTTAGACACCTAGGAAATGATTTATCCGGGAATCATAACCTACTAAAACCTGTTCTAAAATTGAATGTTGGAACTATTCCAACAGCATCATATTTATTTGATAATACACAGTATGCAATATTGATTAATGGTTCTGCTTTATGGTCAGATGTCAATAGAAGCTATATTGATGAAAGTGATGAGCGGAGCAATGACACCTATACAACTAGTAATTTGTATCTAACCGCAAAATTAAAAATTGGTAATAGGTGTTGGAATGGTACTCAATGAAGTTTGACAGATTCAACATTTAAAATTAGATTTAATGGTGATGGTAAACATTTAATTCATAAATGATTTGACGTTCAAAATCAAGTTGCATATTATGATAACTTTAGCGGGAAAGGGATATTAATTCCTGTTGGTGAAGTTTATCAGTTAATGGGTGCTGTTGAATTTTGATTATATGCACCCCAAAGCATTACTTCTAATTATAGAACTGAAAATGTATTTATTAAAGATCTAAGTATTAAACTAATTAAGTCTGAGCTCACAAAGAATAGCGATACAGACACAGAGTATAAAAATGTGATCAATACTGACTTTGTAAATGAATACTCAGAAATGAATTTAAAAGTATGCAGTCAAACCGATAAAGGAATGAGTTACTCCAGTGTATTGCAGCATAATGTTAACCCTGTTTTTGGAGCTAGTGAATATGTTTACAATAGTGCAATGTTAAATAAGGCATTAAATACAAGTCAATTGCAAGAATACAATATTATCCAGTCTTATGTGAATCAGTATTCAACACCTGCCAAAAAGCTAAATATAACGTTGGCTAATATATTTAAACCCTATTCATTACTAACAATAGATAGTATTTTTCCAACTGAAAAATTTATTGTTGATGGTATGAGTATAGATGTAAAAAATGATACTAATCTATTGAATATAGTATCTAAGAAATAAACAGAAACAACAGTAAAACAATAATAAAATGGAATTTCAAAGTAAAAATATAGCCTTACAAAGAGGTTCAACAACTACTGCTATTAATAATTATAGTTCTGGTGGTTCTGGTTTAGTTTCAGCACCTTTGAATTATTTGCAATTAACCCAACAAACAAGCAATTTAATTACAAACGGAATTATACAACTACCTACTTCAATAGGTGGTTTGTTAGGCAGTGTTACAGGTGAAACAGCTAACTATTTTATTAATAGTAATGGTTGAATCTTTTCAAATGGTACAAAAAATATTGCTGGATTAGATAAAGATGGTAAGCTAAATATAGGTAGCTTAGAGCTTGTAAGCGATTCTAAGAACATCAAACTAGATATTAATGCAGATGGTAATCTTTTGCTTAGCGGGTCAGAAATGACAAATAAACCCGTAATACAAAGCATCATTGATGGAGTATATCAAGACCTTTTAATTAATCCCAACGGTGGCAATGTATCAATCAATACTGAATATTCAGAGGGCTACCAATTAAATGTAAATGGTACAATAAAATCACATAATATAACTATTAATAGTGGTACTCATAACAATGTATTATCAACTGATGCAATTGATGGAAAGTTAACTTTAAATGGTCAACCTTTAGGAGCTAGAATATATAAAATTGATGAATTATTAAGCGGTACTTTTTCAAGTGAAGACATATCAAACAGTGTTAATGCTTATGTTGGTAAGAACTTACTACAAAGGGTAACAGCGATTGAAACAACAGGCTCACAACCTCAGTTTAACGGAATAGGTTTTGTTAAGGTCAACGGTTCAACAGTTAGTTATGATAATAGTACTTATTATGTAGCAGGTTCTACTGTTGATAATAGTTATAAGTGGGGTAGTTTAGAAAATGCTTTTGGTGCAGGTGTGCTTACCACAAATTCTATTAATTCTATTTTAGCTGTACATACTAATGGGTATGCTTATAAATGGAACGCTAATGCAATTCAAGGATTCTTAGGTTTAGGTTCATCGGCTTATACCAACACTAACGACCACATATTAAACCAAAATAGCTCTGCACAATCTGCAAATATGTGGATTAGTGGAGTTATAAAAACTACAATTACCGATTCAGATACACCAACAACAGGAGCAATCATAATGGGTGGTAGTTATGTTTCACAAAGAATAGGTACTGATAAAAGTTATAATGTAGATGTTTATAATAGTGGTAATCTTACTAATGCTTTTAAAATAAATCAATCAGGAGCAGCAACTTTTGCTTCTACCGTAACCGCAAAAAATATAATCGGGATTGCTGATTTAGATGGTAGTTATTTGAATAATTATATTGAATTACATAGAAATAATACGATAGGTGGTTGTAGAATCCAACCAAATAGAGATGCAGTTTATGGTGGTATGGGTTTTAAGTTCCTGACTACAGAGAGTAATGCGGATGAGATAACTGGAACATATAGGTCAGCGGTCGAAATTGACAGAATAGGAAATACTAAACTTAATTCAACAACTCAATCACTATCACCATCAACAGGAGCATTAGTTCTTAATGGTGGTATAGGAATTAACGGAAGATTATCATTGCCTAGCGGTTCAGGTTGGGTAGGAATGTTATCATTTGACCATAATGCATCTAATGGTAGTTCTAGGAAATGGTTCATACATACAGATTATCAATCTTATGGAGATTTTGCAATTACTACTCAATCAACCCAAAGTGCTAATACAGTACCCGATATTGGGAGGTTTTATATTAGCCCTAATGGTAATACTGGGATTGGATATATTTCTGACCAAGGGTATAAGTTGGCAGTGAATGGTACTTTAATGGCAACTGGAACTGTTAATACTTATGCAGGTGAGGGAATAAGAATGATTGCTGATGCCGCTTATTTGAGTGGTTATAATTCAGCAAATACAGTTAGACAAGGTTACTTACAGTTTACTGGCAATGCAGTATATATTAGTGCTGAAAGTGGAACAGGTGATATTGCTCTAATTAATAAAAGTGCTGTAATAATTAGAAATGATGTTGGAGGTGAGGCAAGAATACAATTACAAGGTTCACAAGGTTCAGCAAAAACATATTATATTAAAAATTCAATACAAGGAATTTCAAACACTGGATTTTCAATTAGAAATGCTTCCGATGGTACAACACCATTTTATATTGATGGTTCTGATAATTCTGTTATTAATGGTTCTTTATACTCAACTGGTAAAATAACTGCTAATGATTTATTTTTAAATACTAATTCGACAGTAGGAAATTCAATTTTAATTAATGCTAGTGGTGCTAATTATGGAGCTATTCAAACAATAAGTTCTAATTCTTGGGGGCTTGGTACTGGTGGCGGTGGAGTTGATAGAAATATTAATAATACTGCTTTGATATGGGATATAAACAAAAATATTACTACAGGTGGTAATATTAATCTAAGTTCTAATACTAATATTAGAACGATATGGGGTGGTGTTAATGGTGGTTGTGTTCAAATACTAAGTGACCCATCGACAATCAATAGATGGGTTAGGATGGGTGTTTGTGGCTCGACTGGTGATTTTTATGCAGGACTTTCTATAACTAATGACGGTAATTCTGTTTTTAGTGGTACTGTTGGTGCAACTCAATTTAATGGTTCGGGTGCAGGTCTATCAGGTTATGCAGGTAGTTTAACCGCTAATTCTTTAATGAATAGTGGTGGGGGTGGTATTCAATCATCAGTATTGGGACAAGGTTATAATTATGCTGTTTGTGTTAGAGAGCCGTTGGGGCAAGGTGGTAATACTGCTGTTGAGGCAGCCCCTAGACTAGGTTTTCACTGGGGCGGTATTGTCGCAAGTAGTATATCAATAGGAACAAATGGTTCATTCTATTTGAATAATAATCCTGGGGGAAGTAGAGAAAATTTATATCTTAATAACCTGTATGGTAGTTCGTTGTCAATGAGTGGTGATATTTATGGAGCTAATTATCATTCAAATGATATAAATGCAACAGGTGATATAACAAGTGCAGGTCAAATAAAAGCAGCTCAATTTAAAACAGGTTATGGTGGTATTGGTATGATTGGCGATTACTCAGAAGCGGGTACAACTTCAAAAATTATTTGGACAATTGGAGCTGGTTGGACTTCATTAAGTAATCATTATGGTATCGGTTATTGCTATGAAAATATTGCAGGTTTTGGGCATTCTATATTTTTTGCTGATAATGGTAATAAAAATGCTCAAATAAGTTTATCAACTGGTAATGCAAAATTTGTCGGTAGTGTTACAGCCAGTAGTTTAAATGGTAACGGTTCGGGATTGAGTAATGTTAATGCTGATACAGTTGATGGTAAACATATATGGGTTGGTTCACAATCAACATTTGCCTCATTAACTAAAGACAGTAATACAATGTATATAATAATATAATAACTAATATGGGAGATTTTAACACAGGTTCAATAAATAATATAGCTAACATAAAAATGGGAAATGTACAGGTAAATAATGTATTTATGGGTACTACAGGAATATGGACTAATAAACTAAAATTTGATTACACAATAACGCAAGAATTAACTTTTTTAGATCCATATGCAGAGGCTAAAGATTCGGGACAAATTCAAGGAATTAATAATTCAATAGTCAAAAGTATATCACAATCAAATGATAACTTTACACAATTAACAACAATTCCATATAGTACTACTAATTCATTAACTTATTACAATCCATTTACTACATTAACACAAAGTAATAGTTTTAGTGATATAATTTACAAATCTGATTTGAATAAATTCAAGTTAGTTACTAATCAGTTTCATAATTGGTATGCAGGTAGTATTACACCCATTGATGGTGGTAAGGGTTCTGAAAGTTGGCACAATTTGGATGATACTAATGCAGGTACAATTGTAACCAATGGTGCATATAGTGGAAGTGTTGTATTAAAAAATCAACCGCTTGATATTCCAATTGATTTAAAAATTAATGGGTATAAACAAATTGATGCTTTACAAATAAACTATGATTCACCCGTTCTAACAAATGGAGCGTTAACTATTAGAATGTGGATGAGGGTTGATGAAACAAGTAACGGTACATATTTTAGTTCAGATACTAGGTTTAGTTTTTATTCTTTGAATTGTAATTTAAGTGCTTATGATGATGCAGGTATATTCTTTGATTTTAACGAAAATAGAGAAATAATGTTTAATGATGGTACAGCTACTTACAGTGGTGGAAATGGTGTTGTAGAAATGATTTGGGTGTGGAATTTCACACCATCAACAATGGGGTTCTTTGATGCATTTGCTGAATGTTCGATTAATGCAACTGTTGGAACTATTCTATCAATACAACAGAACAACACAACTATAACAGTTGATAGCGGTTATTTATCAAATGGTGTATATTTAGATAATATATTCTTTGATACCTATGGGGCATATGGGGATGGGTTAAATTGGATAACTTTAGGTGGTGACAATATAATGCCAATTAATACAAGATTGAAGAACTATAAAGTAACATTGAATTATAACCTAACAGATATATATGGCTAATAAAAAATTAAAGACAAAACATAATGAATTTGAAAGAAACAAAATTGAACGTACAACTAGCAGTAGCTTGTGTATTGGTGTTGGCTGGGATATGCCTTTTATTTATGGGTTTTTGAGTTAAGCCCATTGGTATTATACACAATAGTGTTTTAATAGCCTTTGGGGAAATTTGCACTTTTGCAGGTGCTTTGTTTGGGGTAGATTACCACTATAAAAAGATTAGTAAATAATATTGAAGTCTGTAGTCCAAGTAGATTACAGACTTTTTTTTACCTTTGCAAAAACACTGAAAATATGCTAGAAGTAAAAGATCCGGTTTTAGGTTATGTCAGAGAAATGGTAGGTTCACATCTCCCAGATGTTGATATTAATGATAATGGTGAACCAGAACTATGCTATTCTTTAGGCGCATTATATACTTTCGTAGAGAGATATAATACCAACAAAATAAATAGTTATTTCAAATATGAAGATTATAAGCGAAATAAAGATGTACAGGACACAATACAAGCATTAGACATCGATATTGAAATGTTTTGGTACTTTCTTTTATTTGCATATGATTTTAGCTATTGCGAATGTGTTAGTGGTTCATTAGTCAAAGAAAGCACTAATGAACAATTGCAAAATTTAATTAAAGCAATATATGACAACATAAAAGAAGACAAAGCATTTAGTACTTTAAAAAGCGAATCAAAACTCACATTATCAGTAAAAGGAAAACATAATGTAGTGATTGACAATCCAAATGCTATGATTTATCTAGCAAAATTGTGTGAAGAAGGACTAAAAAACTTAGCTCACCACTTAACGTTATCTATAGTTGACTACAAAACAACAAGTCCAGAATCTACTTCAGTATTTATATGTTACTTTACAAGAATCCTTAAGTCATTCTTTAAAACCTATGTGAAGATTAAGCGTAAAGCAAGAAATGGTGATACAGTTTCTCTTAGTTTGTTATTACTCATATCCAGACTTGTTTTCTTTACAAAAATATCAACCAATAAAAATCTTTTATCCACAGATGATACATTAAAACAATGTTTGAAGGAATATAAGAACCATAAAATAAAATCATCAAATCTTGAGTATTTTACTTCTTGGTATGATTAAAGGTGGGGTGAAATGTTGTGCCTATTTCCCCACTAAAAACAGTTTCTAATTGATATAATTTTGCATCGTAATCAAGAGAGATTACAAAAATCATTATCAATTTTAAACAAATAAAAAAAATGAAAGAATTTATTTCAATCGCTGAATTATCAGCACTTCAATTAACACCGTGTTTCATTTATGGAAACAGACCAGTAACAGACAAGAATGTAAATTCTAAAATGGAATCTGTAAAAAAATATGGTATAATTATTCCACTAATGTACGTCAAGGGTACGAAAGCAGTTACCGATGGTTGCAGTTTAGTTGAGATTGACGGTGTAACGCCAATCGAAGCAACTAAAGCAGAAAATTATAGTGCCATTATTGATGGGCAAAATCGATATACTGCTGCGCTTAAGGCTGGAGTAGCACCAGACAAGATTTTTCTATTTGAATGTTACAGTGATCACAACACAAAAGATTTATTAGCCGAAGCTAATATTGAGGTTGAAGGTTGGAAAGGTAGCAATTTTATAAACGGTGCTATGCTATCTAAACCGGATGATAAGCTTCTACAATTAGCGAAAAAATTGTCTGATGATAAGTTCTCAATGAGTACCATCAGTAAGATAATCAGCTTTGATAAAAGCGTAAAGATCACTGCAAAGGTATACGCTGATATTATGAAAGGTGCGCCAATCAAAGAGTATAACCTTGAAAAATCAAACTGTTTCCTCGAAGCAGCTTCTAAGTTCACAAAATCATTTGTTGCGAAACGCTATCTTATTGATTCGATAATTGATCTGTCAATAGAAGACGGTTATAAGCCTGTTTGCGAAGCCTTGGGACGGCTAACGGGTGAAACTATCAAAGCCATTGAGAAATGCAAAGGCGAGGCTATTATTACAGAAATTAAAGCTGCTGTTATGTATGAGCTAAAGAAGTAAATTACAAACTAAATATAGAAAAATATGAAAGTAAATATTGCAGAAATGCTTGCCAAAGGTGAAATTAAATTTAAAACCAGTCAAAATGAATTTCTGGAAGTGATTGATTTTGGTGTTACCGTTCTTGACTGTGTACACACAAATCCGGTTGAAGGTAGCAATTTAGACAATTACAGTTTTGAGGGTTCAACAAAAGTAGAATTAAAAGTAAAGAACAATGTAGGAGATTTTAGCGGTTATAACTACAAATACACTGGAACTCTAAAGGAAAAGGATGGTCAAATTGTTATTACAAATCCTATAATACTGAATCTTAAATAGCATAATTCTTTAAAATGAATTCAAAAGGCTGTTCACTATCAATGTGAGCAGCCTTTTTTCATTATATATAATTCATTATTAAGTGTATAGCACATTTAACGTTTATTAACTATTCAAATTTAGACTTTTCATGATAACCCGGATATATATTATAAAATATATAATTATGAAAAAGAAAAATGTAACAACAACCTCTAAGAAGGTTATCAAAAATCACGAAAAGAAAATCAAAACAATAATAAAATATGGTAAATATCTATATGTATTACTTCGTTTGTTGATAAACTTTATTGATTTTATCAACTAAAGTGATTGTAAAGGGTGAATAGAGGGGGTATGGGGTCAAAATGTTATTAACTAATGGAGTAAACCTCACCCCTCCCTTCTTTACGCAAGAGGTATTTTTCCAAAAATCGTAAACCTCAAAACAAGCATATTGAAGTCAAAAAAGCCAATTACAGGGTTAATGTAGTTGGCTTTTTTGTTTTAGGTAGTATTGAATTTGTATTATATATCTACAATAGGGTAGGAGCTAATAAAAAAGTTTGAAAAACTTTTCGGTATAACTCATTTATTTGTAAGATATTACAAACTACTAAAAGATCGTCCCCTTGGTTGACGGCAATTCATATTGATAGATATCCCGTTTTACAGCCATTTTGATTGATTTGGCCAATGCTTTAAAGATACCTTCGATTTTGTGATGTTCGTTATCGCCTTCGGCTTTAATGTTTAGGTTCATTTTGGCAGCGTCGCTGAATGATTTGAAGAAATGGAGGACCATTTCGGTAGGTAAATCACCCACATATTCGCGTTTAAATTCAGCATCGTATACTAACCAGGCACGTCCGCCAAAGTCGAGAGCCACAGAGCATAAGCAGTCGTCCATGGGTAAATAGAACCCGTAACGTTCTACGCCACGTTTATTGCCCAATGCCTTGCCAAACGCTTCGCCCAGAGCGATAGCAGTATCTTCGATGGTGTGATGTTCGTCTACTTCAAGATCGCCTTTCACCTGAATGGTCAAATCGGAACCGGAGTGTTTACCTATTTGTTCCAACATGTGGTCGAAAAATTTCAGTCCGGTGTTGATGTTGCATTTTCCGGAACCGTCTAAGTTCAGTTCGATAAGGATATCGGTTTCTTTGGTGGTACGTTTTACCGTGGCAGTGCGTTCACCGGCAAAGAGGAACTCGGTGATGCGGTTCCAGTCGGTAGTTTGCAATGCACAGTAGGCTGTCAGTCCTTTTTCCTTCAATATCTCCTCGTCGGTGCTGATGAAAATAGCTTTGCAGCCCATGTTTTTGGCTAATTCAACATCGGTATAGCGGTCGCCAATAACAAATGAGCCTGCTAAATCATATGCTTCGGTGAAATATTCGGTAAGCATGGCAGTGCCCGGCTTGCGTGTTGGTAAATTATCTTCGGGGAAAGATATATCGATGAATATCTTATCGAAATGAATGTCCTCGTTTGCAAGTGTCTTCAGAAAGCTGGCTTGTACCTGATCGAAGTTTTCCTGTGGATATACCGGTGTTCCCAAACCGTCCTGATTGGTAACCAACGCCCATTCGAAGTCGAGCTTTTTGCGGATAAAGTGCAGGTTACGCAATACGGCAGGCAGGTATTCAATCTGATCCACGCGGTCTACCTGATAGGTCACCGGTGGCTCGATGATGATCGTGCCGTCGCGATCAATAAAAAGAACTTTCTTTTTTATAGTTGGGTCTTGTTGATTTGTCATTATTGTAATATTATATAGTTACGAGTTACAAGTTACGAGCCTGCCTGCCGGAGGCAGGTTACAAGTTACTGCTATCATTTATTTTTTGAGAAACTCCAAACGCATAGGGGTAAACACATCCATTAGAATGCCGGCTTCGAGGCATACTACGCCGTGTGGTTTGTCGGGTTCGGTGTAAAAGCCGTCGCCTGTGTTGAGTATTTTCTTTTCACCGTTGATGTTTACTTCGAATGAGCCGCCTGCCACGTAAGTAGTTTGCGAATGAAAATGCTCGTGGACATACCCAATGGCTCCTTTTTCGAATTTTACTTTCACCATCATAATCTGACCATCGTAACCCATAATCTGCCGTGATACCCCTCCGCCTAAGTCTTCCCAAACGGTTTCATTCTCAACGATAAAATTTGCGCTTTTAGTAGTCATATATTTCAATTTCCTTGTTCTAATCTTTGTTTTGCAAATTGAAGTACACCTTGCAAGTGTTTATTCATTAGTTCTCCAGCACCATCGGCATCTCCGGCTTTTATGCAGTTGAGCATACCTTCATGTTCCTCAATGATTTGAGAGTTGGGAACACAGATTCTATCGCGTTGATAAATAGCGAGAATGTCGGGGATAACGATCATTAACATCGCTTTGATAACGGGATTATGACTCGCCTCGGCCAACGCACGATGATAGGCAAAGTCGTAACTCACGCGCTCGGGAGTATCAAAATGCTCCACAAAATCGGCATGGGCTTTTTCAAGTATTGCAATGTCCTTTTCAGTCCGTCGTTCAGCACAGAGTCTTACTCCTTTTACTTCGAGCAAGATACGTGTTTCAACTAAGGAGTAGAAGTCGTAGCTCTGAAGATTCAGCACGTCCGAAATAAGTCCGTCGAGCGTGTTGATGTCCAGTCCATTTACCACCGAACCACTTTGTGGCAAGGTTTTTATAATGCCATAAAACTCTAGTTTATGCAGTGCTTCGCGCACATGCGTTCTGCCAAAGCCAAATTCTATGGCCATTTTCCGTTCAGCCGGGAGTTTGTCGCCCGGTTTCAATACGCCCGAAATAATTAGTTCTTTAATCTTAGAGATTACTTTGTCGGTAGGTGTTTCCAAACTTTGATCTGTCAATCCTAAAACTGTTTCTGTCATATTTATGTGCTTCTCATCCGTTTATAAATTAAATAAATGGATTGTTTTGAAAAATGATTTACAAAGATACTTTGAATTAATTAAACATCAAACAATTCGATATTGAAAGGGGCTAAATTAATTGCAATCGTAATGTGATTAATAAATACAACGTGCATTTGTACAATGCGTGTGCACTATTTGTGTTTAGTAAGCACTATAGAAACATGAAAATGCCTGTTTAGTTTAGAGGAAGTTCAATATTGACATGAAGCCGAATCCATATCGCATCATGCAGTATTCATATCGCACTATGCAGTAACCATATCGCATCATGCAGTATTCATATCGCACTATGCAGTAACTATATCGCATCATGCAGTATTCATATCGCACCATGCAGCAACTATATCGCATCATGCAGTATCCATATTGCACTATGCAGCAACTATATCGCACAAAGCAGTATCCATATCGCACTATGCAGCAACTATATCGCACTATGCAGTATCAATATTGCACTATGCAGCAACTATATCGCACTATGCAGTATCAATATCACACCAATACCATCTCATATTGCATGACAACCATTCCATATCGCACGGATACCATCTCATATCGCATGACCGCCATCCAATATGTCACGGATACCATCCCATATCGCATGACCGCCAATCAATATAGCACCAATACCATCTCATATCGCATGACCGCCATCCAATATCGCACGGATACCATCCCATATCGCATGACCGCCAAGCAATATCGGACCACATCCATTCAATATTGCATGACAACCAAGCAATATCGCATTTATCATTTCGTTGGGTAGGGTATAACGACAAAGAGAGATGCCGGTAAAAACCGACACCTCCCTTTTCCAACAAATCAACCTTAATAAATGAAAATTATTCAATCACGAATGTGGAAATAGACCTTTTGGGCAGATTGGATGGTATGGATTTACCATTCAACCATACCAGAAATGCTTCGGCCTTATCTGTTTGATTCATTACCACTACGGCAATTGTTCCGTCTACATTTTGAAATGCTGTGGTGATAAGAAAACTTTTACTCGAAGCTGCCGAAATTCGTTTAGCTCCGGGTTTTATGAATTTAGAGAAGTGACCGATATAATAAAACTCGTTGTTATAGATCAATTCGTCTGTTTTGGTATTGTAATGAACGGGTGCAAAGCAGAAGTTTTGCACGTGATTGGGGCCGCCTTGTTCGTCCAGCAGGACATTCCAATCGGTCCAGGCCACTGTTCCGTTGTTGAAGTCGTTAATCATCGACTCACCATACTGCTCACCCATGCTCCAGTCATTCATTTTCTTTAAATCGAAATTTCCAATACACCCTTCGGTGAATATTAGATTTTTATCGGGATACGCTTCGTTTACACGTTGTACGTTTTCGAATTGCTGACGGCCACCGCTCCAGTTTTCGTACCAGTGAAAGCCGGTTCCCCAAATGTATTTAGCAGCCTCTTTGTCGCTGTAAGTATCGTTGGCACGTTGCACCATCAAGTCGCGATTGTGATCCCAAACAATGATTTTCTTGTTGCCCATTCCCGCTTTTTTCAGTGTTGGTCCAAGATAGTTTTTTACAAAGTCTTTTTCTTCAACGGCCGTATAAATACACGATTCCCATGTTTGTTTAGCCATAGGCTCGTTTTGTACCGACATGCCCCAAACAGGGATGCCATTTTTTTGATATTCCTGAATAAACTTAACGAAATAATTGGCCCAGGACTGATGATATTGCGGTAATAATTTACCGCCGTGCAACATATCGTTGTTATCTTTCATCCAAGCCGGAGGACTCCAAGGACTTGCAAATAGCGTCAGTTTTTCACCGGCTTCGGCAATGGCTTGCTTGATTAGCGGAATGCGGAACTTCATGTCATGCTCCACGCTGAATGTTTTCAGAGCGGCATCTTTGTCGGCCACATAGCTGTAACTGGCACTCGAAAAGTCGCAACTGTTGATGTTGGTTCTGGCCAGCGTATATCCAATTCCTTCGATAGGGTTGTAGTACGATTTCAAGAATGCCTTTTGTTTCTCAACAGGCATTTTGGCAAATGTTTCGGCCGAAGCATCGGTCAGTGCACCACCAATGCCCAAAAGGGTTTGAAACTTTTTACCGGGATTGATAAAAATGCTGGTTTCCACTTCAGCCGGATGGTTTTTATCATCAAACTGAAGATCACCCACGTACGCTAACCGCAGATTCCCGGTTTCGGAAGTGGTATATTGCTTTGCTGTTAGTGCTGAGCTAAGTTCTTTTGCATTGCTGTGTAAATTGCAACAGAGGAATGCAAGTGCCAGAAGGTATATGTGTTTTTTCATTTTATTTTAGTTGTTATTTTCGTAACCGGCTCTTTGTACATTACCATACGTAAGTTGCCACTGCACCCGCACCCAAAACAGGACTTACAATTTTGTTTTTAAACTGGATATTGAAAGTTTGAGATGCGTTGCTATCATTGAGCACTATCAGCACTTTTTTGCCGGTAGGAGTGACGAAGGCCACATTGGGCAGGTTGCTGACCACGCTCGATTCCACGCGTACCGATCCGGCAGGGACAAACTTAGAAGCATGGCCAATGATGTAATAAGCTACGTTACGGGATACGCTGTTGCTGATAGTCAATGCTCCCAGGCAGGTTCCACAACCTCCATCGGTGTGAGGATAGTAGTTAGGGTCGGCAGCCAGGTTCCATTCAATCACATTTTTACTCCAGTTACGGGGTGCACCGATAACCAGGTTTTTTACGTGCCATTTCAAATCTTCCACAAAATTGCCCGGCGCACCTACCCATTGTTCGGTGAAATACACGTTCTTTTCGGGATAGGCATTGTGAACCGTGGTGAGTGCAATTATATTACCACCATAGAGGTGAAATGCCGATCCGTCGCTGTATTTGCGTGCATCCGGATCGCTAAGAACCGTTAACGGGTAACTGTACATATCGCAGTTATGGTCGTACAGAATAATTTTTGTGGTGATATTGTTTTTGACAAACTCAGGTCCCAGATGATTTTTTATAAACAATGCCTGATCAAGCGCTGTCATGTACATGCTCGGATTATTATCCGGGTTCAGTGGTTCATTTTGAATAGTAATGGCATCGATAGGGATTCCCTGCGCTTTCATGGCCTGAATGTATTTTACGAAATAGCGCGCATACACTCCGAAGAATTCCGGTTTCAGACTACCGCCTTTTGCACTTTTGTTTGTTTTCATCCATGCCGGAGCCGACCAGGGTGAAGCCATAATTTTGATGTTCGGATTGATGGCTAATGCCGATTTTAATACCGGAATCAGATCGGCCGAATCGGGTTTAAGACTGAAATGCTGCAAATCGTTGTCGACGCCCGATGGATTAATGTCGTCGTACGAAAATACGGACGAGCTTAAATCGGATGCTCCGAGGCTTACCCGAAGATAACTGATACCAATAGCTGTGCTGTCGTTCGAGAAAAGTTCCTTCATTAAATTAGCCTTGTCGGTGGCGCCCAGTTTATTGATAAGAAAGGCACTACCGCCGGTCATAGCAAATCCAAACCCATCCATGGTTTGATATTTTGTGAGCGAGTCGACCGTTATCGACGGATTTACATTTGATGTGGCTGTGAAATTTAAAGCTTTTGTTTGTTTCTTTAAAAAACTCATTGAACTGGATTCCGTCAACCAATAGGATACATCCGAACTCCCATTTTTGGGCTCTTCGGGTTTATTTTGCACTATTTCATTCCCGGTTGCACAGCTCGACACTACTGCCAGAGCCGAAACAACCGCGAATTTTAAGAAAATATGTCGGGAAGTGAATTGTTTACTAAACATAATCTGTATTTTAAGTAAGTGAGAATTATTATTGATATGTTTTTCAAGTTTGTATCTATGAATCATCTTTAGTAATTTTGACCTCTATCCCTAACCCTTTCTCCCAAGGAGAAAGGGTACAGTGCATCTCAAACTTAGAGACTCTGCTATTAACTCTCACTCAGCAAAGTCCCTCTCTGCCTGCCGCAGGCAAGTCCTCGGGAGAGGGATTTAGGGAGAGCTTGCCTGCGGCAGGCAGGGTCGAAATTAAGAACATATCAATAATACTTATTTATTTTAAGCCTGAATAATTATTGAAAAACCCGTACGTAATCCACTATCATTCGTTGTGGAAATACGGTAGTTGCATCCGGATTGCCCGGCCAATTGCCACCTACAGCCACATTCATAATAAAGAAGAATGGTTTGTCGAACGGATAATTGCCATTCACCTGCGATTTATTGGCGGTGAAGAACACCACATCGTCAATCAGAAAGGTCATTTTATCGGCCTCCCATTTAAGACTGAAGAGGTGAAATTTATCGTTGAAAGTGAGTGAAGGTAAAGAGTAGTTGCCACCGATATGCGTACTTGCTCCGCCTGCAGCACCCCAGTGAATGGTGCCGTATGTTTTTTGTGCTTCATGTCCCAGTAGTTCCATTATGTCAATTTCGCCACATGCCGGCCATGGAGTAGTGCCAATATTATTGCCGAGCATCCACAATGCCGGCCAAACGCCTTGTCCTTTTGGTAACTTGGCTCTGAAATCAATTCGTCCGTAGGTGAATGTTTTCTTGTCTTTCGAAATCATTCTGGCCGACGTGTAGTTGTTGGTGCCCATGGTTTCTTTGCGGGCTTCGATCACTAAATATCCGCCTGTAGTGTAGGCATTTTTGTTGGAGTTGGTATAGTATTCCAATTCGTTGTTTCCCCAGCCCGAACCACCGGTGTCGTACGACCAGTTGTTAGAGTTGATATAGTTAGCCGTAAATTCATCGCTCCAGGCGAGTGTCATTCCCGGATAAGTGGTAGCACCTGTGTAGCCGGTACCATCAACCGGTAGATAGGTTCCGTAGTTTTGAATCGTTCCGGTGGCTTTACCTGTTCCGGAGATAGAAGCGTTGGTAGGAGTACTCAGTTCTAATGTAAAGGTTTGATCTTCTTGTCGAAGGCTATCTTTTGAAACCGTAACATCAATGTAAGCATTTAAAGTATTGGCAGGAATAGTAAGCTTACCGGTTAGTGCCGTGTAATCTTTACCCGCTACAGCTGTTGCATCAACGGTTTTATAGTTGACCGTAATTGGTTTTGAACAGGTAGGAGTGACGTTTATGGTAAATCGATAGCTTGTAGTTGACGTGCTGCTTCTTTCGTGAATAACATCTACTACAGCTAGTTTTGAGGTTATTTCATTGCCGGGTGAGTTTGAGCCGTTACACGAGCTGATAAGAAGAATCAAACTGATAAGAGAAAGTGCTTTTTTCATATATTTCTGTTGTTTTTAAGTAGTAAGAATAGTCGGTATCAAATTGCTTTGATGCCCGACTATTCGGAGTGTTTTTTTTTACTACTTTTTCTTGATGTGCAGATAGATGGGAGTGCAGGCTTGTCGAATAAAAATAACCTGCACTCTGACCATCCGCTTTTAAATAGAATAATTACTTGATAAAGTGAAACTCATCCATAAAGAAGATACCTGCTCCGGCCTGACCTTCGGCTCCGAACTGGATTACAATCTTGTCATAATCTTCGCGGGTACTAACACCGCTGAAGTCGAATGTAAGATCGATCCATTTATCAGTAGCCAAATCAGTTTTTACAATTTCGGTTTGAGTAGTGTATGCATTTCCACCCAAGCTTCCATTTTGAAGTTTTACAGCTACCTGAGGTTTAAGTTTCGTATTGCTTACCCAGCTTCCGGCCACAGCATTAGAAGTTGTGTAGTCATTATACGAAGGAATAAATACCTTCAACGTAATTTTGTTTTGTGCCGTCAAATTAAACTTGTAACCTGTTGCCTGGAAGAAAACATTTGAATAAAAGCCGGTGTTTTTTTCATATAAAAATGCTTTCGAAGAAGTATTTACAGGTACAGGAGCCGGATTTGAATAAAATGCATTTGTCAGCGAACCCATGTCTTCTTTTGCAAAAACAACTTTAGGCGTAGCCAATTCAAAATCTTCATTCAATGCAATTTCTTTCAATGGAATGATGATGTTCGGTTTAATGTTTTTATCTTTTGGTATTAAACGATACCACCATCCATTACCGGGTTCAAGTGTACTAATACATTTAAGATACATAGCATCATCTGAGATTGAGAAAATCTGATAAGTTGATGAACCAGCATAATGTCCAAGAAATGCTCCGTCACTAAGCGTGATGGTTTTTGCAGTTTCGTTCAATGCAAATGTGTAGTTTGTTTTAGGTACATAAGCTATATCAAAATCACCAGCTGTAGCACTTCTATCAATAAATGCAGTATAACCTTTATCGGCAAGAGATGTTTTACCGGCTCCATTGGAATAAACATATCCATTATTTTTCCAACCAAATTTCACACCTACTTGTGTAAAGGTGAACTCCTGAGTATATAATGAACAGTCCGTTTTTTCCTCTGCTTTCGCATTCCACCAGTTAGCTGTTAAAGCAGCAGCTTCACCTATTCCGAAATGACCATTGTAATATTGATCGAACACCCACGTTTTACCTGCTAAGTTAGCAGCTCCACCGGTGAGTGAAGTGTACATTGGAGTGTTCAATAACGACATATCGTCATTAGCAATAACCACTTTTTTAGTGATAGTTGCCGATCCACCCGAGGTATACAATGTCATTGTAATTGTATATTCTCCCTTAAATGGGAAAGTAGCCTGTGTAGTTTCACCTTTAGCTTTACTACCACTTAAATCCCAGGTGGCAATTCCTTTTACCGAAGAGGTATTCGCAAAGTCAATAATATTGGCTTTCGATGCAGTTGGCGTAGCCGTAAAGTCTAACTGATCAGCAGTTGGCATAGCTCCCAAAGCATAATCCGTACTTTGTTGCGGATCGCAAGCTGTTATCATAAGCAATGAAAGCACCGCTAACGCTCCTGTTTTAAATATATTTTTCATATCTATTCTGTTTTAATGATGTGTGAATTAATTGTAGCCTGTGTTTTGTTTCAACTTGAACTCACCTTCTGTTTTTTCAATTTCAGATTGTGGAATAGGCAAGTACTTTTTGTAATCTGCCCAGGTTCTTACAGATGAAAATGCAGGTTTGTTTTCGGTCAACAAACTGGTATCTCCCCAGCGAACGATATCCCAGAAACGGATACCTTCACCTAAAAATTCACGACGACGCTCGAGTTTGATATTGGCTGTAGTAGCAGGTATCGAAGTTAATCCGGCACGTTGTCTGATTTGATCCAAACAATCCTGAGCTGTTACTCCATTCACCGGAGCTACACTGTTCATTACCATTAATTCAGCAGCATTCAATAATGTTTCAGCATAACGGAAAATACGTAGATTGTTATCAAAGTTCAAATCTACATCTCCCGGAGGTGGATTATACCCTTTACGTGCTGCATATTTCGACATAAACAATCCGGTATTTTGGAAACGTGGAGTATACGTACCATCTTCAAATTTATTGATAGTTCCAACTAAACGTGTGTCACCGGTTTCATAAATTGCATATGCTTCGGTACGTACCGGACCAAATCCCCAACCACCAACATAAAGTGTTTGACCTGACAGACCATTCGGAGAAATAAAGGCAGGAAGGTTAGTTCCATATCCACCCCAACCCGACGACCATGTTTTTCCTTCAGGTAGTTGGTTGGATTCAAAAATGGATTCACCACCAAACTCGCCTGCTTTCAACCATATGGACGAAAAGTCATTCACCAATGCATACTTGTTACTTTTGATAATTTCAGTCATATCTTTCAATACTTCTGCATATTTAGTTGCATCTTTCTGATACATCACTACGCGGGCTTTCAGCATTTGTGCTGCAGCTTTTGTAATACGTCCATCATTGGCAGCAGTAGTGCGCATAGGCAATTTGTCGCCGGTGATTGCAAAATCCAAATCGGTAATGATTTTTGCATATATTTCGTCGGCTGTATATTGTTTAGCCATATAAGGTGCGGCTAAATCAGCTTCGAAATAAGGAACGTTACCCCAGAATTTCCACAACCAATGCGTGTAGTAAGCACGTAAGAAATGTGCTTCTGCTTTGTATTGATTCAAATTAGCTTCCGATACATTTACGGCATTGTCGCAAGCCAGAATTACGTTGTTACAACGGCTCAATCCCGAATAATAAATATTCCAGAGGCCTGCAGGTAATTCGGTAGCAGTAGCATCCAGTTGCGATAAACGGTATAACTGGCCCTGATCACCGGCATCACCACCACCTTTGTAGATGTCATCAGCACGCAAGTCGGACATTAAAACGACGCTGTTATAGTTATTGTTTGCATAACTGTCGAACAACAAGATTTGATAACAGGCACCAAGGTTAGATAATATTGCACCTTCAGTAGCAGCTCCACCCGCTTCTTGCGATTGGGTAGGGTGGCTGGTCAGGAATTCGTCGCCACATGACACACATCCTATAGCTGCCGCTAATAATAGAATAAATTTATATTTTTTCATATATTCTGTTTTTTTAAAGTTAGAAAGTAATGTTAGCGCCTACTGAAATAGTTCTGGCTTGTGGGTAAATTCCTTTGTCAACACCTATTGTGGTGTAGCCACCTGCTGCAATTTCGGGATCAAAACCATCGTATTTTGTCAGCGTCAATAAGTTTTCGGCTGTAACGAACAAGCGGAAGCGATCAATGGCAACTTTACGCATCATTTTTTGAGGCAAAGTATAACCAAATTGTAGCGTTTTTAAACGTATGTACGATCCGTCTTTGATGTAAAGATCAGAAGAACGCCAGTTACGATTTGGATTTACAGCTGTCATACGTGGAATGCTGTTTGAAGTTCCAATGCCAATCCATCTGTCAAGTGCCCATGATGGTCTGTTCATAGCTGTAATATCACCTCTTTGTGAATAATCGAAAATGTCGTTACCGGCAGTTCCCTGGAAGAAAGCAGTTAAGTCAAAGCCTTTCCATTCTGCTCCAAGATTAAACCCGAAAGTCCAGTCCGCCATTCCTTTACCAATTTTGGTTTTATCATTGTCGTCGATCTTGTTGTCGCCTATGTCATTGCCATTTGCATCTTTAGCTCCGGCAATATCCATGAAGATAACATCTCCCGGCTGTGCTTTTTCGCCGTATTTCGTATTGTAAGCATCGGCTTCGGCTTGAGTTTGGATAATTCCACCGGTTTTGTAACCATAGAAATAAGGGAAAACTTCTCCGTTTTTACCTTTTACATAACTTCCTACTCCTGTAGCTCCTGCATCTTCATAAATAGCTTCGCCGGATGCATTACCCAGTTTTATCAATTTGTTTTTCAAGTAAGAAGCATTTGCACCAATATTAAAGGTGAAGTCTTTTAAGTTTAGTTTGTAACTAGCTTCAAACTCCAATCCCCAGTTTTCCATATCACCTACGTTAGCAATAGGAGCACCTTTACCAACATAAGCAGGTATTGGTAAATCCATCAACATACCGTTGGTTTTTTTCTTGAAATAATCGAAACTAAAGCTTAATGCATTGTTGAAATAACGCGATTCAAAACCAAGGTCAAGTTGTTCTGATTGTTCCCATTTCACATCCGGATTTGCGATAACCGAAGGACTGGTACCGTATTGCATAGTTGAAGCAGCTCCCGATCCAAAATAGTAATTTTGATTACCGGTCATTAAACTGGTATATCTGAAATCACCAATGTTTTCGTTACCATTTCTACCCCAGCTTCCGCGGAATTTTAATGCGCTAAACCATTCAGGACGGCTTTCCATGAATTTTTCATTCGTGGCATTCCAACCCAATGAGAATGCAGGGAATATTGCCCATTTGTGCATTGAACCGAATCTTGAAGAACCATCACGACGAACTGTAGCCTGGAAAATATAGCGTTCGTCATAGTTATAATCTAATCTACCAAAGTACGAAGCCAATGTTTGAGCAGAGAATCCACCTGTTCCACCGGCAACTCTTTCGAGAGTTCTGGCAGCAATAGCCGAGTTGATATTGGCTTTGTCAGGGTTTGTTTCCAACAAGTTATAGTCATCGCCATATAAATTACGATACGTGTATTTTTTTGCCGATTGACCTAATAAAACAGATATGTTATGTTTTTCTGCAATTTTCTTTGTGTAGTTCAGCGTGTTTTCAAGTTGCCATGTAAACCCGCGGTGCATTTCAGAGTGAACGGAACTTTGAGTTATGTCTTTACCTTGCGAAGCCAGGAAGTGAGGGAAAGAATATCCGTCGTTACCCCAGAATGCAAGATCGACACCGTAATTAGTTTTGAATTTCAAGTCTTTGATTACATCCATTTCAGCCCAAAAGCTACTTACAAATTTATCAGCATTGCCTGTCGATTTTGAAGGTGCATCCAGCATAGCTACCGGGTTTGCAATTTCCTGAAAACCACCGGGAGGAGTTGAATATACATTTCCGTTTTTATCTTTCACTGCTGTAGGATGAGCCGCTAACACTGCAGCAGGATCCAATGCATATACAGGAACAGTAGGGTCGAATGCCAAGGCACTACCTAAAATTGAACCATATTCAGAGTTTGTTTCAACGCCTGTAGATTTCATTCTTGAGTAGTTCACGTTTACACCCACTTTCAATCTGTTTAAGAAGTCACGTGTTTTTGTTTCAAATACACTGTAGGTATTATTTGATCTCAAACTGTAGCGGTTGTAGTTCGATTTACCAAAGTTACCGCCTACAATACCTTCCTGATCGAAATATCCAAACGATAAGAAATAGGTAGCTTTATCGGTACCACCACTTGCACTTATTTGATGACTAACTACAGGAGCGTCATAATTGAAGGTGGCATCTTGCCAGTCGGTGCCTTTTCCGGCAGACGAAATCTGAGCGTTAGTATATTTAGGAGCATTGCCATCATTAATAGATGCCTCGTTCATTAAAGTCATGTATTGAGTTGCATCCAATACCGATCTTTTTTTCCAAGGGTTTTGCATACCATAGGTCACATTGTAATTGATGGCCATTTTACCTTTTAGTCCCATTTTGGTAGTTACCAACACTACACCGTTAGCACCACGTGTACCATACACAGCGGCTGATGCAGCATCTTTCAAAATTTCTACAGACTGAATGTCGGCAGGATTCAGGTAGTTGATACCACCGTCAACAGCCATACCATCAACAATATAAAGCGGTTCGCTATTGTTTACGGTACCAATACCACGAATACGAACTTTTGAATCCGATCCCGGTTGTCCTGAACTTTGAGTAATTTGTACACCCGAAATTTTACCTTTTAAGGCATCTTCGATGCGCGAAGGAGTGGTTTTACTCAAATCCTCGGCCGATACACGGCTGATGGCTGCAGTAACTACACTCTTTTTTTGAACACCGTATCCTACAACGATTAGTTCGTCGAGGTTTTTAGTGTCTTCTATTAAATTTATTTTTAGGTCGTTCTGTCCGCTTACATTCACTTTTTGGGTGATGTAACCTATATAAGATACCACTAACACGGAGTTAGCAGATGGTGTTTCAATTCTAAATGCACCATTCGTGTCGGTGATTGTTCCAACGCTGCTACCTTCTACTTTAATACTTACTCCAATTAGCGCTTCGTTCGATTTTGCGTCAGTTACAACTCCTTTTACAGGATTTGCTGCTGAAGCCGAGACTGTACCGATTATTATAAAAATAAACGTACTAAGCAAACTAATAAATAGTTTGTTCAGATGCAAGTTGAAGAGCCTACATCTTTGGTGTGAATTTTTGTTCATAGATTTAATTTAATAATTAGATGATTGTTTTTAGTAAATTAATGATTTTAGTTGTTGATTTTGCTTTAATTCACGTAGAATTGTTCATAATAGTTGAGTTTTATCCGTTTGATTTATAGAGTTAATTTGCATTTCGTTTTTAGATGGGCATCCGAAGAATTTCCAACAAATAGTTCGTAGTCTCCAGCTTCGTTGATAAGTTTTACCTCGTCGTTGTAGAATTTCAAATCAGTAGCGGTAAGGGTGAAGCTAACCGATTGAGTTTCTCCTTTTTTCAGAAACAGTTTCTTAAACCCTTTCAATTCTTTTACCGGACGAACAACGCAGCCAAACAAATCGCGAACGTAAAGTTGTACCACTTCTTCGCCATCATAATCTCCTGCGTTTTCTACATCTACAGTCACCGTCAGCTTTCCACCGTTTATTGCTAATTCGTTAGCAGATAGTTTTAAATTGCTGATGTTGAATTTAGTGTAGCTTAAGCCGTAACCAAACGGAAAGCGTGGACTGTTTTGTAAATCGATATAGGCCGAAACATAGTTTTTGTCATTTTCATCTTTGGCAGGTCGACCGGTGCTGTAATGGTTATAGTAAATTGGAATCTGACCTTCTGTTCTTGGAAACGACATAGGTAATTTGCCCGCCGGGTTATAATCGCCAAACACTACGTCGGCTATTGAGTTTCCTGCTTCGGTACCCAGCCACCAGGTGTATAAAATAGCCGGAATATTATCGGCAGCCCAATTGAAAATCAAGGGGCGTCCGGTATTGAGCAGCAATACAATAGGTTTACCGGTTTTGTATATTTCTTTCATCAATTCTTCCTGTACGCCCGGAAGTTGCAAGCTGCTTCTGCTTTTTGCTTCGCCGCTCATATCGGCTGCTTCACCCAGCGACAGAATAACTACATCGGCCGCTTTGGCAGTAGCTATTGCTGCTTCAAAACCGGATGTGTCGGTATCATTAATGTTACAGCCTTTCGAATAAAGGATTTCGGAATTCTTATCCAATTGATTCTTGATGCCCTGATATTGAGAAACAATTCTTGCAGTGTCATCGGGGAAAGCCACCGACCAGAATCCGTGATTGGCAGTAGTAGCTTTGAACAACGGCCCTATCAGCGCCACTCTTTTTGTTTGTTTCGAAAGTGGTAGGAGGGTTTTGCCATTGCTAAGTTTCTCGTTTTTAAGCAGAACGATACTTTTTTTGCCAATCTCGCGTGCCACTTCTCTATTCGCAACATTATCGGTTTGTTGCTTTTCTCTTTCTATATTGCAGAAGCGGTAAGGATCTTCAAACAAGCCCAGTTCAAATTTTTTGATAAGGATTCTTTTTACAGCATCGTTGATAATGGATATATCCACTTTTTTATCGAGCACCAGTTGTTTCAGGTGATCGCGGTAACAACGACTTTCCATATCCATATCCGAACCGGCTATGATGGCCTTCATGGCTGCTTCGTAACCGTTTTTAGCGTAACCGTGTGCTACCATTTCACCAATGCTGCCCCAGTCGCTCACCACAAAACCTTTGTAATTCCATTGGTTTTTCAACAAGTCGCGTTGGATATATTTATTAGCTGTAGCCGGTATACCATTAATGTCATTAAACGAGTTCATAAACGTAGCCACATTGGCTTCGGCAGCTGCTTTGAAGGGTGGGAGGTAGGTTTCGTTCAATTGTCTGAGGCTCATATCCACAGAGTTATAGTCGCGGCCACCCACAGCAGCACCGTAGGCCGCAAAGTGTTTAGCACAGGCCATTACAGCATCTGTATTTCCCAGTCCATTTCCCTGAAATCCGTTTACTCTGGCTTTTGCCACCAGACTGCCCAGGTAAGTATCTTCGCCGGCACCTTCCATCACGCGCCCCCAACGAGGATCGCGGGCTACGTCCACCATTGGAGCAAATGTCCAGTGAATTCCATACGCTGCTGCTTCGGTTGCTGCTATGCGTGCCGATTTTTCCATCAGGGCTACATCCCATGTTGCGGTTTCAGCCAGTGGAACAGGGAAGGTAGTTCGAAAACCGTGGATAACATCCAACCCGAAGATCATGGGAATTTTTAAGCGCGACTGCATGGCCAGTTCCTGTAGCTTTCTGGTTTCTTCTGCACCTACTACGTTGAGCATCGAACCCACTTTTCCCTGGCGCACCTGATTGGCTTTATCGCCGTCGGCAGTAATTTTGCCTGTGGCATTTCTATCGCTGGTGTATTGATTGAGTTGTCCGATTTTTTCGTCGAGGGTCATCTGACGAATCAGCATGTCGGCTCGCAAAGCCGGTGAGGATTTTTTTTGCCCGAAAACGCTCAGGCAGATAAGAGAGAGGATAAGTAAGGGTAAGAACTTTTTCATGTGATAATGTTTGTTATAACTGAAATTTGATGAGTTTAAGTTGACGAAACTTCGATAACAGATTAATTTCTATTTTGAACCGGACCGATGTCTCCCATCTAATTGATATAACTTGTCAGTACAGATTCAAAGGTTTTTATCAGGCTATAGTGTCAAATGCACAATAAGTTTGATGCTGCAAATATATACAGTATTATTTCATTTTCCAAACAAAGAGTGTGTTTATTTTACACTAAGTATGATATTTAACAGTAGTTCGATGTAAATATATTGGTATATAGATAGTTAACTTTAGCGTGAAAATAAGCGAATGTTGTTTGTATTTGTGAAGACATTATTTGACCTTTCCCTAAATCCCTCCCTACCTCTATCCTCCGTCAGCTGACGGATACTTTCTCCAAAAGGAGAAAGAAATAGGAAATGGAGTTTTTGGAGGGACTTTGCCGACTGCGGACTAACAGTATATTCTCATTAATTACGGTGCTGTGTCCCCTTTCTCCTATGGAGAAAGGGTTAGGGATAGAGGTCTGTAAAAAAATATTATTGACCTCTCCCTAAATCCCTCCCTACAAGGGAGGGACTTTGCCGAGTGTGGACTAACAGCATATTCTGTTACTTACGGTGCTGTGTCGAGGGTGTCTAAAAAAAAGAACGCAAATTACGCAAAAACCGCAAATCGACACAAAATATAAATTGCTGATATATTTGTATTTATAAAAATGAGATTTGCGAAAATTTGTGCTATTTGCGTAATTTGCGTTCAAAAAAACACTTATTGGACACCCTCTTAGGGATAGAGGTCTATAAAAAAAATATTATTTTTTTAGATGCGATGTATACAGAAGTGTCATATTTACAATATCTTTGTCACAAAATTAAAGTGTCATGACATTTTTATTTCAAAGTACTTACAACTCTGTCTTTCGAACAACACCGAGTAACGCAACAAGCAGTAAAATTTAATACGCCCGAATTAGCATGGAATCAGAAGTAAACCCAAATCCCAACAGAATTAGCCAGGAGGCATTTGCAAAAGAATTTTTACCCAGTATTTCTGTCGATTGTGCCATTTTTGGTTATGGCGAAAATGAGTTGAAAGTGTTGGTTCGTCGCGAGTTTATCCCCTTCAACGGCGAAACGCACATTGAATGGAAGCTCCCGGGCAATCATGTGAAGCGAAACGAAGATATAGATGCAACGGCAGCCCGTATTTTAAAGGAGCAAACCGGACTCGAAAACATTTACGTAAAGCAGTTTTCGGTGTTTAGCGATCCTAACCGTTTAAAGATAAATATGGTGGATTACGAGTGGTTGAAACCACGTATTGCAGAGGACAGAGTTATTACGGTCGGTTTTTATTCCTTGTTGAATATAAACGATGTAGATAATTCGAAATTGATTGAAGATGCCAACTGGGAGAATGCTTATGATGTGAAGGAGCTTATGTTCGACCACAACCAGATTTTCGACGAAGCATTTAAAAAGTTACGTTACGATTTATTGCACGAGCCGTTGGTGTTTGAGCTATTGCCCGAAAAATTTACCCTCACCGAGATGCAAAAGCTGTACGAAACAATTTTTAATACCACCTACGACAAGCGCAACTACCGCCGCAAAGTCAATAAAATGGCCTATCTCATTCCGTTGGACGAGTTCCAAACGGGTGTTTCGCACAAGCCGGCACGCCTGTATAGCTTTAATCGCGACATCTACGAAGAAACCCGCACCGAACGCTTCGATTTCAGAATGTAAGTTGTCTCAAAGGGAAAGGATAGAACGCAAATTACACAAATTACGCAAATCTCATTGATTTTCATTTTCGAATTTCGTGTAATAAGACCCCCATTTCCGTCAGCCGACGGATTGAGGGTCGAACTTTCAACTCTCAACTCTCAACTCTCTCCCTCCCTCTAAATCGCCCATTTATCCTTGCCGATAATTGTGTTGCGGAGTTTCATTATAAAAATGTAGGTAATAGGGAAGAGTGATAATAAGTTCGCCCAGATAAGCGGTCCGTCGTGTAGAAGGATGCCGTAAACCATCCAAAGTGTGATACAAACTACCACGATACAATACATTACAAGCGAAATGCTATGAGTGTCTTTCGACCGAAATACTTTTATTGCCTGGGGAAATTGATTTAATACCGATAATAGAGAAGCCAGAAAACCTACAGTTTCTACAGAAGTCATGCGAGTGATTTTTTAGGTGAATGATTCGGCCGTAAAAATACAAAAGATATTTGATAAAACAACTTAGTGTTGATATAACAACAACAAAGAATAATTATTAATTATTAATTATCAATTATTAATTGTATTATATGACCCCCTACCCCCAAATGGGGGTTAAGACATATTCTCTGATATTTAATCTAAGGCATGCTCCCTAATATTTACTTTAATACCAAGTCATTTCCTGCCGCCACTCTTAAACCTCCGTCAGCTGACGGACAGGGGGTCTTAACTATCAACTATCAACTCTCAACTATCAACCATTTATCGTGTCCGTAATTCTCTCCGTTCTGATCATAAAATACCGCGCAAAGTTTTCGTCCTTCATGTGTTCTATCAGGTCTTTTTGCCAGCCCTTAGCGTCTTCCGACAGTGCCATCAGTTTCTTGTTGTTTTCCAGGTGGTCAGGATCTTTTTTCTGAAACTTAGCCATATCGTGAAAAGCTTCCAGCCAGTTTTCGTACTTATCCAAAAAAGCCGACTGCTCCTTTGTAAGTACAATATCTTCTATTTTATCTTCAATAATTTCGGTTAGTTTTATTGCACCGGTTGCGGTAAGTACCGTAGCACTCGCTATAAGCCCCAGTTTTTTTAAAAAATCGCGACGTTTTGATTCGTATCCATCCATGCTCTCTCTATTTTTTTAGTCCGGCTTTTCTACAGTAGCTGTATCGTCCGGTTATTTATTAATTGCTATTATTATAATTGTAAATTATAAATTATTAACTGTCAACTATCAATTGTCAACTATCAACTGATTAAAGTCCGCTAGCCGGCGAAATCGTTTCCGGCACATCTTCCAGATAGAATGCCTCCAGCCCCTCAATTTCCAATATCGATTCGGCTATTTGTCCCTTCTCGTATTGGTTTTCAATAGCGGCAAACTTATTGAGCAGGCTCAACTGTTCGTCGTTGCTCAGTGCTTTGTCGGCCATTCTGAAAAGCACATTGTTTTCCTTGCCAATATGCGCCCGCAATAAATCTACATAACCCTGCATATACTGGTAAATTTCGGGCAATGCCGACACGTTACCTGCCTTATATACATCTATTCTGCGGCTGATTCCTGTCACAAATTCACGCCCTTCCACATGCTCGTGAAGCATAACCGACACGGGACCCTGTTCATTCGAAAAACCTTTTTCCACCAATAGCGGAAATAGTACTTTTTCTTCTTTGGCATGATGAAAACCATCGGCATAGGTCTTTATCAGGTTTACCACCATTTCCATGTGTACAGTGTCGGTGGCACAATTCAATACCATTTTTCCCATCACATCTATCAATCTGAGGATATAGACATGATCGTTTTCTAAATTTTGTGTTGCTGTGTTCATTTCAAGTAGATTTATCTAAATAGTTCCAATCTTATAACTTTAATCAGCATTTTTTGTTCAGTAAAAATTCATTTTTTTTCGAACTCCTACACATAAAAAATCCCCACATTCTTATGCGGGGATAGTAGTTGGGGGGGTAATAGAGTAGGAGCGATTACTTTCTGAAAATATGCTGATAATGATAATCCAGAAACTCCTTCGATGGCAGAAACTTATCAGGGAGAATGATAGATTTGTTTTCAAAAGCAATAAAATTACTTTCAATAGCAGGTGAAATAGTCTTGCTTTTTAATGTAGGAGAAATTTTTAATGAATAATCATCGGGAGAAATCGCTATTAAACCACAATCAAATGCTTTGTCGTGAAGTGAATTTAAACAAAGGCCATTCATAGGGTTCAGCCTGTTTTTATCGTCTTTACTCCAAGGAACAATATGACTAGCAATTAAAAGCTCAGCATTTTCAATACCGGTAATACAACAGCGGCTGTTGTAGGTTGCCAACACAATATTTCTAAAAATTGATTGGTTGACTCTGGTCTTTACCAATCTCTCTTTTTCAATACCATCTTTGGGCAAATCTGTAAGATCAATATGATTAATTTTTTCTATGGTAGAGTGGCTTTTAGTTGCCAATAATGTTTCACTCTGTATCAAAGTATTATCCCAATTCTGATAAAACTCATCCCATATTTCTTTATCTAGTTTACTTGCATTTACAGCTCCTCTTACTCCTCTTGCCCTTAATGACGGATCAAAGCTAGCAAGATTACTTAACTTTAAAGTAACAGAAGATGGGGTTCTTCCTATCAATTCTGCCAATTGGATAATTAACGAATTGGTATGATTCATTTTACCGAAAGGGAGCTTACAGTAAAGATTCATTAATAAAATCAACTCATCTCTTGTCCAAAGTCTTTGTCCTGCCTTCATTTAATGAAAACTAAACGGTAAGTTTTTCTTTAATCTTTTCGAAATTCTCAGCGTGTTTCTGCAAATCTTTTCTTATCTCTCGGCATATCTCATCGTTAAAAATAAAATCGCCATCTGCTAAAGTTCTTTCGCCATTTTCGCCAGTTATTTCTTTTACATGCGCTAGTTTATTTCGTTTTTGTATAATTTCTTTTTCGTATTCATTAAGCTTCGTTTTTATGTCCTTATCATCAATATTCTTTACAAGGTTTTTCACAGACATCCATTTATGATATGTATTAAAATCTCTATGTTCAAAAATTGAAACTTCGGAAATGTCTGTAAAGTCATTGATCATTTTTTCCAGAGATTCAAGAACTCGTTTTTTCCTTTTATCTATGAATTCTTGTTTTTGTTCAGATTTAAGTCCATCTACATATCTCTTTAGCAAATCAATCATTTTGTTATCAAGTTCTGCAACTTCAGCCATAACTAATCCTCTCATATTATTTATGTCTTGAACCTTTTTAATTGTTGTATTCACGACAAGGTCAAACTTTGTGTCTATCTCATTTCTATCTGCAGAATAAACGCCTTCTAATCCAAGCTTGTGCATACTTTCTCTAACATTTTCAACTGCACTTGAATAGAAAATAATGTCAGTTAAAATAGGCTGTTCTTGAATTCCACGGATGAATTCTATTATTTTGTCTCCTGATTCTGAATTTTTAAGAGTGAAATCAACTAACAGTAAATCATATTCTTTGAGCCAATTTTTACTTATTTCAGCTTTTACCTCATCAATATTCTCACACTTTTTCGAAACAAGTCTAAATCCTAGTTCATCTAATGTATCTGTGAACAATTCTTTTGTCGTTTCGTACCAAGATTTATTATCTTCAACCCATAGTATTCTATATTCTAGCCTCATTTTTTCATTGATATTATTAGTTCAAAACCATTTTTATATTCTGGATTATAAATTATTTCACCACCTAAATCATCTTCGATGATTCTTTTGACATGATTTAGCCCAAGTCCTGAACCTTTTGTTGTAGTTACCCCCTCTTCAAATATCAATTTCCAATCTTTTATACTTTCAGACAATTTCTCGCCTACATCTCTAATTTTTATAGAAAGCATTTCACCTCTATTTTCAAACTCTAATATTATCTTTTTAGCATTTTTCTTCCTTGAGTTACTCAATATATTATCTAATGCTACACATAATTCTATTGGTTGAAATTTCTTTTGAAATGAAATTCCATTATCAATAATCTCAATCTCAATTTTGTATAAAATCTGATATATATTTTTAATATATTTAGAAATGTAAGAAACAATGTCTTCTTCTGTCTCTAATGATGCTTGTAAAAACCCAGACTTTGTAGTAAATCGTGTTAATGTCGATATTTTTTCATTAGCAAGACTAACTCCTTGTATGAAGCTTATTAAACTATTATTATCTATAGCTTGACCTCTATCTAATTTTCTTTTTAGCAATAATATTTTTTTAGAAATGTCATCAGAATAAACGCCAATAATGTGATTAGAGTCTCTTAAATCTTTATATTCAATAGTTTCAGCAGCTTTATATCTAGAAATTTGTTCTTTTCTTTTTAAGACTTCGTTTTCAGCTTTTATCCTTGCCTGCTCTTCTTTTACTCTTTTTTCCGCTTCCTCTTTTGCTGTTCTTTCAGCTAGAAGCTTTGCAATAACTGCTTCTGCCCTTTCCTTTTCTTTTATTAATGTTGCAACCTCAGCTAATCTTCTTTTTTCTTCTTCTTCTTTCTGTTTTTTTTCAGCCCTTATCCTTGCTTCTTCTTCTTTTTTTGCTTTTGATTCAGCCTCAATTCTTTTATTTTCTTCATCAAGTGCTTTCTTTTCGGCCTCTTCTTTTTCTAATAATAATTGTTGATATCTCTTTTCTTCATCTAAAATTTTCTCTTTTAGTTCCTCATCATGGGTCTGTTCTGCAATATCATGCAAATCAGAGATAAATCTTGATTGATTTTCATCTAGTTTATCGTTAATTAGATTGATAAATTCTTTATCATATTCAAGTATTTCAACATCCTTATTTGAGGCTAAACTTTTAATGATTTGTATAAAATCAATTTTACTTCCCAAATTGGATTTTACCGAATTGACATTATCAGAAATCTTATCATAATCTTGAAGATTCTTCCTATAATTATCAGCAGTCAAATTTGCATCTTTGCCTTCTCCAAAATATTTTTTTCGTTTGAAACCCTCTCCCCAAAGTACTCCAACTACGTATCTTTCTAATCTAACTAACCCTTTTTCTTTAAAGGCTTTCATTATTTGATAATAACCAAATGTCTCTACAAGTCCCCCATCTCGACTAGAAACTTCTTTGAATTGGTCCGTGTCATCAGTTTGTATCTCAATTCTTCCAAATAAATCTCGAGTTCCTAAGAATCTATTGTATCCCTGCTGAGCTCGATAATCTAATCCCCAACTATCATCTCCAGGATTACCATATGGCTGTACACGAAACCCATTCTTAAAAAGGAATATCGACCCGAAATTTACAGGCTCAATACCCATCTTACGAGTGAAATTATTTTTTGCAGAATTGTTTAAAAAAAACAGATCCATTCTCAAATTAGAAAGAAATGGAAAATCACTATTCTTTTCTTTAATGCTATAAATCAAATTGCCTCTATCAATGATTTTGCTAGTTATTGATTCTGAATTAATTTCTACACTTAATTGAGTTGTCTTAATTTCAAGTATTTGGAGTATTGAATTCTTTACAGGACCATTAACTCTATCTCTTTCAATATATTTGTAAATACCCCCATTATCTTTAGTATTATCTTCGATCTCCTCTCTTTTGCAAATAATTTCAATATTAAAGTCATTTGTTTCTGAAAATGGATTTATTAATTTTTCAAGCGAGTGTTTTAGTTGTTTCAAACGTTCTCGATTCCAATTTGTATATAAACCTGTTATCTCCAAGATAGTTCCATTTAAAGAATCCTTTGGAAAAGGTATACAATATTCTTTTATTGTATCATGATCGACTTTCACTTTCTGGAAAACTTCTTTTTGGTCAACTTCAAATTTACTCCAATCAACTTTAATCTGTTCAATTAAATCTAATTTTTCTTTTTGTGTTATTACAGTAAGAAATCGACCTAAACGGTCACAAGAAAATCTTCCAATACCTTTTGCACCCGCGTAATGACGTCTTTCTTGAATTTTATCTCGATAAGATTTATCTTGATTTAAATATTCATCTTCTGTTCCATCTTTTTTTGCAGAAAAAGCTACAAATAGCCACTTGTTATTCAGATCATCTAACGACATGCCTTTCCCATCATCCGCAATAACAATTTTATCATCTTCAATCGTTATTGAAACATTTTTGGCTCTTGCATCATAAGAGTTTTTGACAAGTTCAAATACAGCAATAAATTCATCGGTAATTAAATCTTTGCCAATTATATCTTTGAGCCCTGTACTAACACGAAATTCTAAACTGTTTGCCATTAGCTTATCAATTGTTTCAACACTAATCCACCTTGCTCAGCAAAAAGAGGTGGTATAGCATTTCCTATTTGTGAGTATCTGGGAACTTCTTGTGTGCGGCGTTTACCGCCAGTTGTATATTTACCTCGGAATTTATACCAATCAGGGAATGATTGAATTCTTGCGTACTCTCTAACTGTCAGAATTCTTGGTTCAGAGTAATGAATATAATCATCTGGCAAAGTGGTTATTGTAGGCGTTTTTGAGTTCTTGTCAAGTGGAATAATGGTGTGTTTCTTGATGTTAAAGTGCTCTCTTGTTTTAGCATCAATATCGAAGTTTTTTCTGCAATTATTTAAAATGACCTGAAACTTAGCAATAATATCTGGTCTATGTTTCGGAAACCGATGACTATCTGCAATTTCATTTTCAATACCTACACGCATAAGTCTTTGATAGTTGCTATCAGCATCTGAGTATATTCCAGCCTCGAACCTTTTTGTATCTGGCGATTCTCTTAGGCCATTTTCTTTTAGCAAATCAGAGATTGCATCTTCTAGATTTGTACCTACTGTTAGATTTTTTTCAGCTAGAAATGAGTGCTTATTCTCTTGTATTTTAGAGAAAAATGCATTGGCTGTTTCTTGTGTTGCATTTTTCAAGTTCTTTCTAACGCCAACAAGAATAAATCGTGTTCTCTTTTGAGGTACGCCATATTCTCCAAAGTTGACCAACTGACCTTTTACAAAATAACCAGCGGCATTAAGCTCACTTTCAACATACGAAGAATATTCTTTCCCCTTATCTCTGTTCTTTTTAAACTCCATTGTAAAACCCTTTACATTTTCGAAAAAAAGGATTTTAGGTTGTATTACTTTGATAAAATCTATATAGGAAGTAATCAGATTATTTCTTTGATCACTTTCATTTCTCCGTCCCGCCATAGAAAAACCTTGACAGGGCGGTCCTCCTGCCACTAAGTCTACTTTGCCTCGTAACTTCAAAAAATTGTCTTTGTAAAGTTCAACAGCTTTATCAATTTCGATACTTTCTTGAGGGAGCCATTCAGGCCAGTCAAAATGTTTCTTATTGTCAATCAGATTATATTTCAGGGTTTTGAATGCATCGGAATTTTTTTCAATGGCAAATATTCCCTTCCAACCTGCATTGTGTAGACCTAAAGAAAGTCCTCCGCATCCGGCAAATAGATCGATATATTTGTATTGTTTCGCGCTCATATAATAAATTTTATGCAAATATACAAACTATATAGTTAAGAATGAAGCTGAGATTAATAAATTTAATCCTAAGATTGAACATTTTTTGTGATATTTATCTCATTTTTATTGTCATTTTTCTCTGTACTCTTATATTCTACTTTGATTGAGGCTGTCTTTGTGTAAATATCCAATTAAAATACAAATTTAAGTAGTCCTATTCAGCTACCTACCACAAAACCACTCTTCCAAATCTTATTTTGTGTTAAACTTCACTTTCTGTACTTCGTACAATTTGAGGTTGCGGGAAGCACCGTTAACGCTCAGTATTTTATTAAAAAAGTGTAGGAGGAAGGGTGGAGGCTTATTTTCTGTTTCCTTAAAAAAGTCTAATGTCAGCCTTTTGACTATTTGAAATCTAAAAATTATTTCATAGTTTTACCACCGAAACAATTAATAAATCACACCTGTTTTAATTGCCTTTTTGTTTAATTTCTGCGACTTAATTATAGTACTCATCAATTTAAACAGTTACAATTATGAACAAAATCAATGAAACAGGACATGCTATGAATGTAGCCAATTTATTTAAACTAGTGGCTTATTGCGAAGCTTATGGGAGTAAGTACAATCCATCGAATCCCTATTTGCAAATTCCGTATTTGCGAGCGTTGTGCGATAATTCCAAATCTCTTTCGGGGGTAGTTAACGAACTTATGGCACCGCATAATGCTGCCCGTACCGAACGTGCTTTGGCGTTCAAACCGCTATCGCCATTGGCTACCCGTTTGCTTAATGCTATTAAGGCCAGTACCACATCATCCAAAGTGGATGATAACATTAAAACCTATGTACGGAAAATTAAAGGAGAGAGAGCTTCGGCCAAAACCGTGGTAGTAAAGGTAGAAGGCGTTGTACCGACTGATGCGCCCAACGAGCAGTCGTCGTCGCAGCTGGATTTTAATAACCGTCTGAATTATTTGGATATATTAATCAAACAGTTGGCGTTTATACCGCAATATGCACCTAATGAGCAGGAGTTGCAGATTGGTTCGCTTCAGGCTTTGTATAATGACCTAAGCGCGAAAAATAATGCGGCTGTAGATATTCAGGTAAGGATAGATAACGCCCGCTTAAGCCGCAACAAAGTGATGTATGCACCCCTTACCGGGCTGGTGGAAGTAGCTTTAGATGTGAAGACTTACGTAAAATCGGTTTTTGGCCCTACCAGTGCTGAGTACAAACAAATTTCAAAATTAAAATTTTCTCCAAATAAGAAATAACAGCTTGTCATAGTCCCTTTCTCTCTTGAAGAATAAACCACGATTGATTTTTGTCAGTCGTGGTTTTAATTATTTGCTGATTAATTCTTTCTTTTTTCGGATTCTTTTACCGCATTGCTCACTTAAATGAAAATTCTCGCTCCCCAATAATTGCAAACTCAGCCCCGATTTATATTTTCGGCTCCCCGAATTCTATTTTTTGCTCCCCGAATTGTATTTTTAAGACCCCGATTTATATTATTAACACCCCGTTTTATGTTTTTAACGCCCCGACTTATGTTTTTAACGCCCCGATTTATATTTTTTGCTCCCCTAGTTATGTTATTAACACCCCGATTTATAATTTTAAGACCCCGATTTATAGATTGAGCACCCCGACTCATAACAGAAAGGTTCGCATGATAAACTCACGCGAACCTTCTTTGTTAATCAGTAGATGTATACTCCCTATTTACTTTTACAATCGTTCTGCTGGGATCGACCTCGTCTGGTGAACCGAAAAACAAGTGAAGTTGGCGTTTGAAACTGTCCTGTTTGAGCGACGAAGGAGCGAGTTTGGACGGTTTCAGCCAACTGAGCGCAAGTTTTTCGAGTGAAGCGGGCGCAGTCTTGACTTTTTTGCTTACTTTTTGTGTTAAGACAAAAAGTAAGTCAGGGTTTGGGGCGGAAGCCCCATTTCAAATGAATATAATATAATTATAAGTACTTACAGTCCAAAAGTATCAGCTACTGCCTTACAAACCACTTTGCCATTTACAATATTCAATCCTTTGCGCAGGTCTTCGTTCACTTCACAGGCTTTTTCCCAACCCATATTTGCCAGCGTAACTGCATAAGGCAACGTGGCATTGGTGAGTGCAAGGGTAGAGGTAAACGGTACTGCACCGGGAATATTGGCCACGCAGTAGTGCAAAATACCGTCCACGGTATAAACAGGTTCGGCGTGGGTGGTAGGGTGCGAGGTTTCGAAACAACCGCCCTGGTCGATAGCCACATCCACCAATACCGAGCCGGGTTGCATCAGTTTCAACATGTCGCGGGTGATAAGGTGTGGCGCTTTAGCACCTGGTATCAGCACTGCGCCAATCACCAAATCGGTATGTGGCAGCAATTCTTCGATATTGTAGGAAGTAGACATAAGCGTGTCCACATTGGCCGGCATAATTTCGGCAAGGTAACGCAAGCGTGGCAACGAGATATCGGCAATGGTAACATGTGCTCCCAGTCCGGCAGCCATTAGAGCAGCTTGCGTGCCTACCACACCACCACCCAGTACCAACACATGAGCAGGTTTCACACCCGGTACGCCTCCGAGTAAAATGCCTTTGCCTCCTTTGGGTTTCTCCAGACAGCGCGCACCCTCCTGTATCGACATGCGTCCTGCCACTTCCGACATAGGAATGAGCAGGGGCAGCGTGCGATCGGCTTTTTCCACCGTTTCGTAGGCCAGACACACGGCTTTGCTTTCTATCATGGCCATGGTCAGCTCCTTGCCCGATGCAAAGTGAAAGTAGGTAAACACCAGCTGGTTGGGACGAATCAGTTTATATTCGCAAGCGATAGGTTCTTTTACCTTCATAATCATCTCGGCAGCAGCGTACACTTCGGCAGCAGTAGGGATAATGTCCGCACCGGCTTTGAGGTATTGCACATCGGTGAAACCGCTGTTCTCGCCGGCATGTGTTTCTACCAGTACCGTATGTCCGTGTTGAACCAGTGTTTTAGCTCCTGCGGGTGTCAATGCAACGCGGCTCTCGTTGTTCTTGATCTCTTTTGGAATTCCAATTTTCATATGCTTGTTTATTTTAATAGGTAAATAAAGTGAATGTATGTGTTCAATAACATGTTTAAGTTCCTACCCCCATTTTGGGGTAGGAGGTCTTCATATTTCATATTTCTGCATAAATACGCTGTAAAAATACAAGATTAATTTCAAATTGGAACATGAAATTTAATTTATTTGCTATGTGTTGTAAATAAATTTGATAAAGGCTTATTTGTAAGGACTTAGAGTGTGTTTTGAATCGTTTGCTGTGGGTGTGGTTGTGTGACAAAATACTTGTTTTCTGCTGTTTATTCACATAAAATACTGCTGATATACTACAAAAAATGCAGGTGCACTTACAGATTGAAATCAATCGAATAAGTACACCTGCATTCAGGGTGTTTAGTTATACAGTAGTCAAATGTATGGGTAACGTGGGTTCGATATCATAACATTGAACCCTTTCAGGTGGGGTGTAAAAAATCTGATTTAAATAAATATATTTTTCTACCATTTTTTTAGGTTCGGTGCTTCCGTTAAGTCGGAATGTACCATACGCACCTTATAGTTAGCTTTTATTATAATTCTACAAATGGTTCGCAACTACGTTGCTTTTAGGTGCGTAGCACCGTACTATTTGTAGAAAAATTAAACAAAGAAAACAAAGGTGCGTATGGTACATTCCGGCTTGACGGAAGCACCGAACATAAAATGTAAATTAAAATAAGAACATGTACTTTTAAAAATGAACCCTGATTTTTTACACCCCACCTTTCAGGGCTCATCCAACTCGTATATTTGCATCCGCCGGTTTTACCGGCGGTTATTGGCTACGCCGATTTTCAATTCACATTTAGCCACTTCGTGGCAAGAATCCCTTTCCCTTTTCCTTTTCCTTTTCCTTTTCCTTCGCCTCAGCCTTCCCCTACAACCTCATTATCCTCACACTGCTCGAATAACTTCCAAACACGCCCAGTCCATTTTTTACATTACAATGAATCTGAACCGGCTCGGAGAATACATCGTCCTCGTTAGCTGCAGCTCTGGTGCGCAGGTAGAGGTAATAATCTTTGCTGATTTGCTGTAGAGAAATGATCATCTCAGTTTTGCCGTTCAGCGATTGGTCATAGTGCACGGTTGTACTTTCGCTCAGTTTAAATTTCATCGTGTACTCTTTCCCATTAATAATATCGTCGGGAAATACGCAAAAAGGGTTACTGTCATCTCCGGTCTGCAGTGGGTCCGACGAATAAGCTTGCGGGTCTATGTTTTCCCAAATATGAGGATCACCATAATATACCGTACCGTCTATATATGTGTATTTTCTCATAACGGCCAGTCGGTAATAATTCTTTTCGCTTCCATTATCCTTCATTTTTAATTTGAACTCGTAATCGGTGTATACTTGCTTAGAAATAGTGTCGTATACATAACCCTTACTGCCATCTTTATTTATTATGTCTTTAACTGTATAATTATAATACGAGTGTCCCGAAGTCACTGTTGTATCTACCGATACTATTTCAGGTCGGGTAAGCACTTTATCCTGGCAGCTCACATCGGTTTTATTGGGAACGGTTACTAGCAGCTTTATTATCTCGCCTATGGTCGGTATGTAGGTGCCTCTATAGTTTCCTTTATCGGTATGAATCATTTTTTCTTTGAACGTATCATTCACATATACCGATACGGTGGCATTTTCTACGCCTGTTATCTTGCTTTCCTCTTCCAGAAAGAACGTGCTTTCGGATACGTTAGCCGATACTACCGAGTCGGGCGATACAAAACTATTGACTACCAATACGGATTTGGTCATTGTTCCCTTAAACTCCACATCTTTCTCGCAGGATGCGAACAGCACCAGGCTTATTATCAGACTCAAATATATTTTTACAGATTTCATTGTCGTATTTTTTTAGATGGAAAAGAATTAAAATTTATAGCTATAACTTACCGATGGTATGATGGGGAAAATAGAATACTGTGTCAGCTTTTTGGTTGTTTTGCCCGTATTGGTTGCGGGGTCATAGGTATATCTATCGTTCTGCATGGTGATGAATGGGTTCTGCTGATTGTAGGCATTGTACACGCTGATATTCCATGTTCTGATACCATGTTTACGTTGCTTGTGAAAGTTCATACCAACGTCCAGACGGTGATAAGGGGCGTAGCGATAATTGTTGCGTGATCCCACGTAGGGTAAATAGACATTGTATTGAGATGATGATGAAGAATAGCCACAACTGTATTGCGATGAGGTTTGATAATTGCCGGGTAACGTTGTGCCGGCAAAGTTCTGCAACGCCAATGTCCCACAGCTACCGGTGCTGTAGGTCCAGGTAGTAGCTATGTCGAACTTTTCGGAGAACTTATGCGACAGCACGATATTGATATTGTGTCTGCGGTCGTACTTTGCCGGAAAGGCTACTCCGTTGTTCAATTCTTCCCCCTCGCGGTCAAACAGTCGCTCTGTTTTCGACCAGGTATATCCAACCCAACCGGTGGTTTTTCCTACTGTTTTTTGTGCCATAAGCTCTATGCCGTATGCCCAACCGCGACCCATGCTCACCTTGTCTTCCCACCCGGTACTCGACCCCAGAAAGCTTGCACCGTCTTTGTATTCGATCAGGTTATCCATCGACTTGTAATAGCCCTCTACCGATATGTCGAATAAATTCAACAGGTTATAGAAAGCACCCAGCGAGTATTGATTGGACTTCATAGGGGCAATGCGCTTGGTAACAGGTACCCACAAGTCGGTAGGCAGGCTGATATTACTGTTCGAAAGCAGGTGGATGTATTGGCTCATGTAGGCATAGCCGGCTTTCAACGATAGTTTGTCGTTAAGCAAAACGCGCGCTCCGAGTCGGGGTTGTAATGAATTGTAAAATTGTTTTTGTACAATAAAACTGGAGTAGTGTAGTCCGGCATTTAGCTTAACCACCCGGTTGATGCTGATATTATCTTCGGCATACATCATGGTTTCGTGCGAGCTTACATTTTTATCGCCAACAGTGGTATCGTTACGTTCGGTGCTGTTGTCTTCTATCGTTTTAGACCTTGCTACCAGCACGCCCGGCCGAAAGGTGTGGAAGGTGTAGTTGGCTCCGAATTTTATGTCGTGGTTAGAATTAGGCGTGTAGTCAAAATCTACCTTTGCCGAATAATCCACAATGCCCGATTTGTATCTGACGTTTGTTGTTTCTTTCGAGTAGGTTACGGGCGAAGTAGTGCTTGATTCGTAATCCGTGCCAATACCCATGTTGAATCGGTAACGGGTATAGGCCGCCGTAGTATTCATAAACAGTTTATTGTTTATCAAGTGGTTCCAACGCAACGCACTGATGATATTTCCCCATTTCCAGTCCACTTTGTCAATATCTGTTCGTTTGTAAGTGTTGGTAGAGCCTGAGTTGGAATAATTATCGGAACCACTATTGTAAGTGTACTGATTCTTTACATTAATAACATCGTCGCCCATATAGGTGCTCAGGAATAGTTTGTCCCGGTCCGAGATACGATGCGATATTTTGGCATTCAAATCATAAAAGTAATATCCTCCACTGGTTTTATCCGTTGTACTATTAGAATTGGCCATTGCCATAAACGGTTTTGCCAGTAAATCGGCATAGGTTCTGCGAGCCGAGATATTGAAGGTGGTTTTATCGCTGAAAAGCGGTCCTTCAAGATTGATTTTTGTGGAAATAAGACCTATAGTAAAGTTTCCATGAAGTTTTTTATTGTTGCCATCCTTCATTTGTATATCCACTACCGACGAAAGTCGACCTCCGAACCGTGCCGGAAAACTACCCTTGTACAGCGTTACGTTTTTAATGGCATCGGCATTGAACACCGAGAAGAATCCAAACAGGTGATTCACATTGTACACCGGTACTCCGTCGAGCAATAACAGGTTCTCGTCCGGTCCGCCACCACGCACGTGAAACCCGGCCGATCCTTCTGTTCCTGCTTTAACGCCGGGTAACAGTTGCAATGCTTTCAGTACATCTGTTTCTCCAAACAGGGCAGGTATCGTTTTTATCTGTGTGATAGGTATGTCTATAGCACTCATTTGCGAGCCCTTTACACCTAGTTCCTTACGATTAGCTATAACCACCACTTCTTTCAACTCGGTAGCTTCCTGCAGTTGAATGTTTATAACCGTGTCTTTTGATAATTTAAATACCCGCTGCTCACCACGATACCCTACATAGGAGTAGGAGAGGGACACTTCGCTTTTGGGCAGTGTGAGCGAGTAAAAACCGTAGGCATTGCTTACCGTTCCTTTACCCGATTTAGCATCGAATACCGAAGAGCTGATAAGGGTTTCACTACTTTTGGCATCGCTGATATAGCCGCTCACCGTATAGTTTTGCGCCTGAACAACTACTGTAACTAACAGAAAAATGGTACATAATAGAAAGTTTCTTTTCATAAATAAGTATTGTTGAGTTAAATTTGGCGCAAAGATAGTTAATGGAAATTGCAGATTAACAATGGTTCTGTCGAATTTAAAGTTAATTATGTAATTTTATGAACTTTGTTAATGTTGTGTGGGCGTAAGAATACAAATCTATTGAATGGTAATCTAAGATACATCCACAATGAAAAAGCCCACCTGTTCAATTTCGAATAGGAGGGCTTTAGTAAACAAAACAACCTGATTTTGTTTGCAATATGGGTATGTATGCAGGATTTTTATAGAGTGACTTTCACAACATTGCTGGTATAACTTCCCACCAAACCAATTCCTCCATTTACATTGTTGAATATCTGAATGGGTTCCGAAAAGAGTGGACTAGCTGTTTGCTGATCAGATCGGGTCTTTAAAAATAAATAGAAATTGTTGCAAACCGATTGTAAATCAATTTCTACCGTTTTTTTAGGTAGTGGCCGTTGATATTCCGGCAGGTATATGCTTGCTGTGTCGCGAATGGTGAACGAAAGTGGATATGTTTTTCCGTTAATAAGTTCATCGGTAAAAACATGAAATTGATTTTTGGACTCGTTGATAGCAGGAATGCCGGGTAACAAATCTTTCGTGTTGCCGGAAACGATATCGTCCAGAGTGTAATCGTAGTTCACTTTCTTTTTACCTTCGAAAGAGCTTGTTTGGCTTACTACCAGGCGATAGTAGTTTTTCATATTCGCAGCATCTTCAAAAGTCAGAATGTATCGAATGGTTCTGAATCTGTATTTCCCCACTACTATTGTTTCTGTTTTCGGTAATCCGTTATCAACGGTATTTACTGTTTCGATAATCGGTTTTGCCCCGGTCCAGATAACGATAGAGTCGAGTTTAAGTACATTCGCTTTGGGGTAAATAGTTGTTTCGCCGCTGATTTCTTCTTTTTCAGGTACTTTCACAACTAATTTCACGATGTCACCCACCTCCGGTTTAGTGGCTGAGATGTATTTGCCATTTAAACTATGTTGCATTGTTTCTTTTAAAATGCCATTGCAATAAATGGATACTTCTGCATTCTCCACTGCTTTAAAAAGATAATCGTTGTTTAGAAAAAACTGACTCTCGGATATGTTGGCAGCAATGGTTGAGTCGGGCGTAATAAAACTGTTGAGCACTAGTTGCGATTCGGTAGTTTCTCCGTCGAAGTCAATTTCTTTTTCACAGGACGTAAAAATTGAAATGCTCAGCAAAACAAACCATATGATATGTAGTGTTTTCATATTTCAATTTTTTAAAATTTATAACAATAACTTACTGACGGAATAATGGGGAAAATAGAAGTCTGTATAAGCGTATTCTTTTTTGTGTAAACATGTGTCGATTCGTTGTAGGTAGAATTAGATTTTACGGTAACCAAAAACGGATTAAGTTGATTGTATGCGTTGTAAATGCTTATATTCCAGGTCCTCGTTCCATGTTTCAGTTTTTTGTTGAAGTTTACGCCCACATCCAAGCGATGATAAGGTTCGTACCGATAATTGTTACGAGAGCTGATATAGGGTATTGAATTTGTAACGTCTACCGTCGTTGCATCACTCGGAACTGTCGATGTAGGATTAGTTCCCGGTATGTCGGTGGCCAGGTAGTTTTGCAAGGACAAGGTACCTGCGCTCCCCGAGCTATAGACCCATGTTGCCGATACATCAATCTTTTCGCTGAATTTATGCGCAACCACTATGCTCAGGTCGTGCCTTCTGTCGTATTTTGTTGGAAAGGTTTTTCCGTTGTTTAACACTTCGCCGGGTCTGTCAAACTTCCGTTCGGATTTTGCCCAGGTGTAACCAACCCAACCGGTAGTTTTGCCCACTGATTTTTGTGCCAGAAACTCAATTCCATAGGCCCAACCACGGCCTACACTTACTTTGTCTTCCCATCCGGTGCTCGATCCGAAAAACGATGCTCCATCTTTATATTCAATTAAATTATCCATTGATTTGTAATAGGTCTCAACAGATAACTCAACAAAATCGTTTAGATTATAAAAAGTTCCAAAGGACACTTGCTGTGATTTCATTGGTTCGATTCTTTTTGTAACCGGCACCCACAAATCGGTTGGTAACGAAACATTGTTGTTCGATAATAAGTGGATATATTGGCTCATGGAGGCATATCCGGCTTTTAGCGACAGCTTTTCATTCAGTAAATAGCGGATTCCTAAGCGCGGTTGTACTGAGTTGTAAAAATGGTTTTGTACCAAAAATGAGGAGTAGTGCACGCCAATATTTGCTTTTATTGCACGACTGATACGTATGTTATCTTCAATATAGGCTATGGCTTCGTGCGAAACAATATTCTGGTCGCCAATCACTGTGTCTGACGAACCTGAAGTATTGCTTTCCATTTCGGCTACAGTTATTCCCGGTTTAAAACGGTGAAAAGTATAGTTTGCGCCAAACTTAATGTCATTGTTGGAATTTAGCGAGTAATCAAAATCCATTTTTGCCGACACATCCTCAATGCCGGAATTGTACGTGAGCGTTGTGTTTTTGAATGTTTCTTTTGCAGGGGAGTATCTAACGGTTTGGTTTTCATTTCCAACAGCCAAATCGAAACCATAATGGGTATAGGAGCAAGTTGCATTCACGAAAAGCTTGTTGGAAATAACATGATTCCAACGCAATGCACTTATTATATTTCCCCAGTTCCAGTCCATCTTTAACCAGTTTGTTTCATATCCGTTTACACCACCACTAGCGTTTGTGTATTTTGCTTCACTTTGTTTGATATTTGTAAATATTACATCGTTGCCAATATAGGCGCTTAAATAGATGCGATCTTTGTCAGAGAATTTATGTGTTATCTTTGCATTTACATCGTAAAAATAGTATCCTGCTCTGGCTTTCTCGAGTCCTTTTTCGCCAATTGCTGTCTTTAAAAACGGTTGTGCCAGCAGATCAGCGAATGTGCGTCGTGCTGAAACATTGAACGTGGTGTTTTCACTGCCTATCGGGCCTTCTAAATTGACTTTAGCCGAAATTAATCCGAGTGAAAGACTACCATGTAATTTTTTATTGTCGCCATCTTTCATTCTTATATCCACTACCGACGAAAGTCTTCCTCCAAACCGTGCAGGGAAACTGCCTTTGTACAATGTCACGTTTTTAATGGCATCTGCATTGAATATGGAGAAAAACCCAAACATGTGATTTACATTGTAAACAGGTACTCCATCGAGCAATAACAGGTTTTCATCGGCACCACCACCACGAATATACAAACCGGCCGAACCTTCGACCCCTGCTTTTACACCCGGTAGCAATTGTAATGTTTTAATCACGTCTTTTTCGCCAAAAAGCGACGGTACTGTTTTTATCAAACTGATGGGAACATCAATGGTGCTCATTTGCGAGCCCTGAACTCCAATGTTTTTCTGATTGCCAATTACTACCAGTTCTTTCAGTTCAATAGATTCATTGATACGGATATTGATAATTGTATCTCTGTTCAGATCAAATGATTGATGTTTCGAAGTGTAACCTGTATAATAATAGCTTAGATTCACCATGCCCCTGGGGACAGTGAGTGAATAGAAACCATAGGTATTGCTTAAACTTCCTTTTTTTGAATTTGCGTCATAAATTGACGCTCCTATCATTGTTTCGCCACTTTTAGCATCTGTAATGTGTCCGCTAATGGTAACATTTTGAGCATGAGTAAACAAAGTAATAAACGTAAACACTATGAATATGAGGATGTATTTCGTCATAGAAACGCATTCTGGTTAAAGTGATATGCAAATATATTTAGAACATTTGTCATTTAATGTAGTAAAACATTTATAATGCTAAAAAAGTTTGTAGATTACATAATAATAATTTATTTAAGGGATGTAGTAATTAATTCATATCAGGTTGATAATGAGTGATAAAAAAGTCCCCGCAACTCAATAACGAGTGCGGGGATAGTAGGTGTAGTGGGTATTCAGGGTTATTTGGCCAGTTGATATACCTCGTCGAGCGTATAGATGGTGGAGTGATATTTTCGTGCTGCGTGGATCATTGCTTTTGCCACTATTTTTTCCTTAATGGGTCTGAATTGTTTCAATAATCCGATTTTATTCAAACGTCGCAGCATCGATAATTTTATCCGTTCGCTAAGTATTGTTTCGTTTCTGTTTCCGTACAGTTTACCCGGACGTAGAATATTTATATATTCAAATGGTAGACGTTGAACGGCTTTGTCAAGTCTTCCTTTTATTTTCTTGTAAAATGCATTTGAATTAATATCAGCGCCTGCCGACGAAACGAGAACATAGGCTGTAACACCATTTTGAGCTGCAACTTCGGCCACTTTGTACTGATAGCTGTAGTCTACCGTGTATTGCTCATCTTTGGTTTTGGCTTGTTCTACGAATGTGCCCCATGTTGAGAATAGTACATCGCCTTGTACGGCGTCTTTCCATATTTCGGGTGTGCTGAGGTCGATGATGTGCTCAGTCAGTTTTGGGCTTGTTAAGCCGCAGGGTTTTACGCCCAGAGAGATGATTTCCGTAAAATTTTCGTTTTCGATAAGTTTTTCGATAAGTTCTTTGCCTACCGTTCCGGTAGCTCCAAGAACAATTGCTTTTTGGATACTCATAAGATACAATTTAGTTACAGGTTATGCTATTTAGTGAAATATCATTTGTTGATGAAGATGATATCAATACAATAAAAATTATGCAAACGTTACAAAGAGAGTATTTTTATGCGAAAGTAGCTGCAAATGTAGTTAATGATTTTGAATCGAAACGTAGCAAAAATAAATATTATTAAATTATTTTGTAGTTTTATATCTAGTAATTATTACTAGCCATGTAGTAAATAATCCGAATGCCTGAGGGCGATTATAGAAAATCCCCACAAACCAATTGGTTATGTGAGGATTCTGGTTGTAAATATTTCGATGTTATTTAGCCAGTTCGTGTACTTCGTCGAGGGTGTAAATAGTAGAATGTGTTTTTCGGGCAGCATGAATCATTGCTTTAGCCACCTTTTTGTCATTAATGGGTTTGTAACGTTTGAATAATCCTATTTTATTCAGGCTATACATTACCGATAATCCAACCTTTTCTCCGAGGCGTTTTTCGGTTCGTTTGCCGTGAAGCTGACCGGGGCGCAGGATGTTGATGTACTCAAATGGTAAACCCTGAACAGCTTCATCCAGTTTTCCTTTCGTATTCATATAGAATGCTTTGGAGTTGGAATTAGCCCCTGCCGAGGAGATCAGTACATAACTTGTAGCTCCGTTTTCAACTGCTATTTTAGCAACATTGTACTGATAGGTAAAGTCGACTTTGAATTGCTCTTCTTTGCTTTTTGCTTTCGCAATAGTAGTTCCCAGAGCCGAAAAAAGCACATCTCCCTTTACCAGGTCTTTCCACGTTTCAGGTCGGTCGAAATCAATTACATGCTCATCGAGTTTTGGATTTGTAATTCCGCTCGGACGGCGTACCAGTGAGATAATTTCCGAATAATGTTCGTTTTCAATTAATTTTTTGACAAGCTCTTTGCCGACCATTCCGGTAGAGCCTATCACAATAGCTTTTTGATTGTTCATAATAAGTTAGTTACAGGTTGTTTTTGTTGCGTTATATATATCGGGACATTACTTTTCATTACAAACAAGCCCAATGAATTACATTTTTGTACAATGAAATGAATTGTAATCATTTCCGCTTTTCGGGTACTTATCTGCTCATTGATGTTATTCAATTGGAGTAATGCCTGCAATTAGCAACAACTTCAATTATTAACTATCTATATGTATATCTCTGAATCCTAAGAAGTACAATACGCCATCCAGTCCAATGGTAGAAATAGATTGTTGCGCATTGGCTTTCACCTTTGGTTTGGCATGGAACGCAATTCCAAGTCCGGCAAGGTTCAACATGGGCAAATCGTTAGCGCCGTCGCCTACAGCAATTACTTGTTCCAAATCAATTTTCTCTACCTGAGCAATAAGTTTCAGCAATTCAGCTTTGCGCTTTCCATCAACAATATCACCCACATGATTTCCGGTAAGTTTTCCATCGATAATTTCCAGTTCGTTGGCGTAAACATAATCCACATCGAACAGTTTTTTCAGATGATTACCGAAATAGGTGAAACCTCCCGAAAGTATCGCAATTTTGAAGCCACATTTTTTGAGAATGGACATCAGTCGTTCGGCACCATCCATAATGGGAAGGTTTTTTGCAACGTCCTCCATCACGCTTTCGTCCAACCCTTCGAGTAGTGCCACCCGTTGTTTGAAACTCTCGGTAAAATCAATTTCGCCACGCATCGCTGCTTCGGTAATGGCTCGCACCTGTTCGCCTACACCGGCACGATCGGCAAGTTCGTCTATCACCTCTGTTTTGATAAGTGTAGAATCCATATCAAAACATATCAAGCGGCGATTACGGCGGAACATATCATCTTTTTGGAATGAAATGTCGATACCAAGCTCGGCAGAATATGCCAAAAACTGTGCCGAAAGTATACTTTTATCGACTAACTCACCACGAACCGAAAGTTCCATACACGCACGAATTGCATTTTCGTCCTCCGTTTGCAGACTTGGACGACCGGTTAAGCGGCGGATAGAATCAATATTTAAATTTTGGTCGGAGATTACCTTTGTTACTTTTGATAATTGTTTGGCAGTAATTATTTTGCCCAAAATAGTAACAATGTATCTGCCTTTACCCTGACGGCCTACCCAGTTGGTGTATCTTTCTTCGCTTACCGTTGTAAAACGAACATTTACACTCAATTCAGAGCATTTAAATAAAACTTCTTTCAAAATATGTCCTGATGCCGCATTGTCCGACATTTTGAACAATATACCCAGTGAGAGCGTGTGATGAATATCCGCCTGACCGATATCTAAAATGGTGGCATCGTATTTTCCTAAAATTTCTGTAATTGCTGATGTTACTCCGGGTTTGTCATCGCCCGATATACTGATTAAAATTATTTCACTGTTTGGCATAAATTGATAACTGTATTATTAGATGAGATATTAAGATCTAACGTTGCAGCACTTTCGTACTTTTAACGCTAAAATTAAGTTTTTATTTTCGACGCATGTATTTTTCTCTTGTTTCGAGTACATCATGCACATATCTTGCTGTTATTCTACCCCTAAAGAAACCATATTTTACCACTTTGTCCTGATAAAATTCGGGCTCGCTTTTTTTGAGAAGATAATATTCTACGTTGTCGAACCAAATCTGAGGGTTCTTTCCATGTTTTTTAGCCAAAGCCACGGCATCCAGTATGTGTGCAGGGCCGGAGTTATAGCCGGCCAATATAAATTTAATTCGCTCGTTCTTGTCAGTAATTTGCCTGAAGGTCATGCTTAAACTCTTGATATACTGAACCCCTGCTTCGATATTCATTTCGGGGTCTAATTTAGTAGTACTGTTTAGTCCAAAATTAGATGCTGTATGTGGCATCAGTTGCATAAGTCCTACAGCACCTGCCCACGATTTTTCCGTAGCAACAAATCGCGATTCGTGAAATGCCACTGCGGCCAATAATTGCCAGTCCCAACCAATTAGGGGAGCGTATTTTTTAAATAAATGATCAAAAGGTGATATGGCACCTTTGGGGATTCTTATTCTTTTGAGTGCAAAATATGGACTTTCGTCCCAGTATTTATCGAAAAGTGAGGACTTTAAATCTACAATTTCCGGTAGTTTATCCCAAGTCTCGATGGCTTTTTGCAAGTCGGGATTTCCTTTTCGAATCAACCAACCGTTGCGCTGTCCGAAGCTTACCGGCATTCGGCAATCTATATCCCGGTAAAAGGATTTATGAAGCAACGCCATGTTGTGATAAGCCATTGTGTAATCAATCTTTTTTTCGCCCACCATTTCAATCAAATCTTCGTTTGAGAGCGAGTCGGCGGCTATAACGATATTTATCGTTCCACCAATTTCGTCGTTAATTGCTTGCAATCGTTGGTGAAAAACGCTGTTTGCTTTCACAGAAACACTTTTGCCGGCCAGCTCAGAAACATCAGATAAGGAATTGGCACTTAAATTCTGGACCAACACCTGATAGGACTCCGACTGAGGTACCACAAAGTGGAAGTGTTCTTTCAATGCTTTTGTTTCAATAAAATTATAGCAGGCTATATCCACTTTGTCTTCGCGCAGCCACTGTGTCATCTCTTCTTCGTTTTTGGCAATATTGATCTTGAGATTCACATTCAGGTTACTGGCCAAATTGCTGACCATTTCATAGTCGAATCCCATCATTTCGTCGCGATACAGAAAGTAGGATGTTGATCCGTACATGGTTGCAACCCGTAGTGTGTCGGATTTGATGATTTTTTTCAGATCGGTAGTTTGCGCCACAAAATCCACCTCCTTTTTCTTTGCTCCGCACGAAGCAAGCAAAAAAACGGAAAATAACAGGAGCATGATGTGGTTTGTGATTCGCATAGATATTAGTTGATAGTTAATAGTTGAAAGTTGAAAGTTGCGGTTGTCAATTATCAACTTTCAATTGTCAACTGTTTTGAACGTGCTCAATATTTTGATCTTTAATTAGTTCAAACCCGTTCATTCGCAGAAAAACCTGTGCGGTGGCAAGCACATCTTTCTGACAGTAGGTGGCTATTCTGTTGAGGTTCTTTTCTTTGTAATAAACTTCCGCCACCTGACTTCCATCGATATCGTCTTTTGGTGTAGGGATATTGAAAACAGCTGTAAGCAGTTTGAGCGAAGTATAATTTTTATAGTCGCCAAACTTCCACAATTCCAAGGTGTCGATAAAATTTATTTCCCATGGTTTTTTACCGGCAATCTGAAAAATGGCGGGTAAAGCCAATCCGTTTATCAGCATTCGTCTGCAAATATACGGAATATCAAACTCTTTTACGTTATGTCCGCAGAGTGTGTGCTCTTTAGTGGTGCAAAATTTGGCGATAAGATGCGTGAATTCAATGAGCAATTGTCGTTCATCATCATTGGCAAATGATTTGGTACGAATGTGCATTTCTACACCCTGAAAATGGATAAATCCTACTGATATACAAACGATTTTTCCAAATTCGGAATAGATGCCTGCGCTCGAATTAAACGCTTCACTCGCAGAAGTTTCATCGGTGTATTTCTCGGGCATACGTGCCTGAATGAGCTTGAACTTATCGTCCCAACTATGCGCCAATGCCTCCGACAGTTGCGAATAGTCGGCAGTTTGCGGCACCGTTTCTATGTCCAGAAACATGATTTTTTGTAAGTCGCTTTTCAACATAAGCTTTTCAGTTATCAGTTTTCAGTTAACAGTTTTCAGTTAATAGTTATCAGTCATCAGTCATCAGTAAACAGTTATCAATAGGCAGCAAGTCGATAATTGTCAACTATCAACTATCAATTATCAACTATCAACTGTTCACTGATAGTTGTCTGCTGAGGATATACTTGGTTAAGATGTCAATGGCAATATGGTTGTTGCCGCCTTGCGGAATGATAAGGTCGGCAAAGCGTTTTGAGGGCTCAATGAATTGCTGGTGCATTGGTTTTACAGTACATTCGTAGCGTTCCATAACCTTGTTTACCGATCGTCCGCGTTCCACAATGTCGCGATTGATCACGCGAATCAGTCGATCATCAGCATCCGCATCGACAAATACTTTCAAATCCATCATCTCGCGCAATTCGGGATTGGTAAGTACCAAAATTCCCTCTACAATGATAACATGGCAGGGTGCTATAGGAATAGTTTCGGTGGCACGGGTGCAAGTGAGATAGGAGTAGATGGGCTGTTCAATAGTTTTACCCTTTTTAAGCTCTTTCAAATGCTTTACTAATAACTCAAATTCAATCGAATCGGGATGATCGAAGTTGATCTCCAACCGCTCTTCCAACGGGAGATGACTGCTATCCCGATAATACGAATCTTGTGGAAGAATGACTACTTCGCCCTGAGGTAAACGTTCTAAAATTTTACGAACAACAGTTGATTTTCCCGATCCTGTGCCGCCCGCAATTCCAATTATTAGCATACTGTTTTTATGTTAGTTTTCAGACCACTAAAGTAAGAAATTATTCTTTTTTGGCCGACTTTGTCGAATGTTTTTTTTTACATGTGAGTGTGCTGTTTTTATATTACTGATATTTAGTCAGATATAAAAGTGCGTTGATTGCATTGTTATTACAAAACAGTTAATCTATATCTATTTGTGCAAATAATGGGTTTGTATTTTAAGATAAACTATTAAAAATATCGTATATTTGTGCAAGCAAAATACAAAAACAAATAGTGATATGATAAAATTACCTTCATCTTTACAACGCATTTTTGTCGGTTTTTTCTTTCTGGTAGGTGCTGCCGGTTTTAGCCATCTTGTTGCAAGCGAATATAATATTATTCCTTATCCCCAAAAATTGATACCTCAAAGTGGGATGTTTACGTTTAATAAAAAGACCGTAATTCTTTGTCCAAACAAACCCGAAGTGATGAAACTGGCGCAGCAGTTTGCTACCCGGTTTGCATTGGTGACCGGCATCAAATTAGATGTTCAGCACAATAGCAAAACTGGCGCGACTAACGCTGTAATTTTTCAACAAATAACCAGTCCCGATGTAAATACAGAGGCTTACGACTTGCAAATCTCGCCACAAAATATCAAATTAAGTGCGCAAGCTGGCAACGGCTTTTTTTATGGTTTACAATCGCTCTATCAGCTATTGCCTACCGATATTTACGTCCAAAAGCGATCGATACTAAACAGGTGGGTGGTGCCGTGTGTGCTTATAAGTGATGTGCCCCGGTTTGCATACCGTGGATTGCATCTGGATGTTAGTCGTCACTTCTTCCCGCTATCATTCATCAAAAGATACATTGATGCAATGGCCATTCATAAGCTCAATACTTTTCACTGGCATCTCACCGATGATCAGGGCTGGCGCATTGAGATAAAAAAATATCCCCGCCTGACCGAGGTAGGCTCTAAGCGCAGCGAAACGCTTGAAGGCTACTATTTCGATCGCTATCCACAGCAATACGATGGAAAACCTTACGGTGGATTTTATACGCAGGCTGAAGCCCGCGAGGTGGTAGCGTATGCAAAGGCGCGTTTTATCACAGTGATTCCAGAGATTGAGTTGCCCGGACATGCGCAAGCAGCTATTGCTGCCTATCCGTATCTGTCGTGCACACAGGATTCGACCATAAAAGTGGCTACCAAGTGGGGTATTTTCACTGAAGTGTTCTGTCCGCGTGAAACAACTTTTGATTTTCTGGAGAATGTATTGACTGAGGTTATGGATATTTTCCCCGGCAAGTACATTCACGTCGGTGGCGACGAATGTCTGAAAGATCGATGGAAAGTATGTACCGATTGTCAGGCGCTTATCAAACGCCGGAATTTAAAAAATGAAGAAGAGTTGCAAAGCTATTTTGTAGAGCGCATCGAGCAATTTGCGAATTCTAAAGGTCGACAAATCATAGGTTGGGATGAAATTTTGGATGGTGGATTGGCGCCTAACGCCACCGTGATGTCATGGCGCGGTACGCAGGGTGGTGTGGCAGCAGCCAAAAGCGGTCATGATGTGATTATGACTCCGGGTACGCATTGTTATCTGGATAAATACCAGGCCGAACCGTTGAATGAGCCAACAACTATCGGCGGTTTTTTGCCCCTGAAAATGGTGTACGAATATGAACCGATACCAGCCGAGCTGACTGCCGACGAAGCCAAACATGTGCTGGGTGCGCAGGCCAATGTGTGGACGGAGTATATGCCTACGTCCGAGCGGGTTGAGTATATGGCTTTTCCGCGCGTGTCGGCCATGGCCGAAGTGGTATGGGGAAGTAAAGAGAATCGTAACTGGGATAGCTTTCGTAGCCGTATGTCGGCCGATTTTGATCGGTTGAACAAGTTGAACATGCAGCCTGGCCGTGCATTTTTCGATGTGCAGTTTCAGTCTACACCTACTGCCGACAGGAAGTTGCGAATAGCCTTGCTGTGCGATCACCCCGATGTACAGATTCATTATAATACCACCGGCAAGACACCCACAGTAACTGATGCCTTGTACATTCGCCCCTTTGCGATTGATGCTTCTGTAAGATTTACTGCTGCGGCTTTTCTAAACGGTAAAATGATTGGCAAAGCTACTTCAGGCTCTTTTGTGGTGAGTAAACTCACGGGGCTGAGTTATACCAAAAATGTGGCTAGCGGGTGGTACGATGGGGGTAATGCCAATGCGCTGACCGATGGGAGGGAAGGCAATGCAAAAGTTACCAATCAGTGGGTGGCGCTGGGCAAAGGTGCCGACCGCGAGATTATTTTTGAGTGTACCTATGCTTTGAATTCCGTTACTATCGAGAAATTTTCGATAGGCATGCTTCACGCCACAGCTCTTGGAGTAGCCATTTCGCCCGAAATACAATTGTATGGGTCGCTCGACGGTAAACAATATAATCTTATTGCCGACAATACAACGACTCACCCCACCGCTCCCATTTGGGAAGTGTATCGTCCGCTGATGATTTTCCCACCTGTGCGTGTTCGCTTCCTGAAAGTGGTGCTCAAAAAAGCCCCCGACAGTCCACTCGATTTCCCCAGAGTGGGTGGCAGCAGCACCCTGTTTGTGGACGAAATAGGAGCGTGGTAACCCAACAGATAGTACTTATTCCAAAACCCCCTTGTCACTCGAGAGCGACAAGGGGGTTTTTCGTATTCTTGGGATGCTGACAGGTGCCGTCATCTCATCAACTTCTGTATGTAGTAGTTATTGATAATAACAATTTCGTATTTTATAAAAATAATATTAAAAATATATCTCGAATTTGTTGACAGTGTCAAATTAACTCACTATATTTGTGGCGGAATTTGACTAAAAAATGGCATGGATTTTGCAATGTAAAATTGCTTATTTATTTAATTTAGATTCAAAACGGAATAACCCTAAGCCCGATAAAGAATAGGGAGCGTAAGCCGAAAAGCTGTAGAGTAGGCAAAATAGTAAAAATCACATTCATGAACAAATTATTCTTCATTTTCGCTTTACTGTTTAGTGTAACAGTTTCTGGACAAATTAATGATGAAGTACTTACAAACGCTACTGTAATTACACTTCTTCAAAAAGGACTATCTCCTTCAATCATTATTAGTAAAATCAAAACATCTAAAACTAATTTTGACGTTTCGATTGACGCTTTAATTAAAATGAAAGATGACAAAATTCCGGATGAGATTACAAGTGCAATGGTAGATGCTTCAGGCAATAAAGAAAATGCAACAAGTGATATTAATGACCCAAATGCAGCTCATGAATCGGGAGTTTATTATTTGATGGTTAATGAGGGTAAAACAGAAATGAAATCAATAGAACCTACAGTTTGTTCGCAAACAAAAATGGGTAGTGGTATTATGACGCAGATGACCTATGGAATTGCCAAAACAAAAATGAAATCGACAATTGATGCACCTACAGCACTCTTACAAATCTTTGAGACAAAACCAGTGTTTTATTTTTATTTTGAAAAAGGGCAGAGCTTAAATGCATCTACCTCTTGGTTTTCGTCTTCATCCAGTCCAAATGAATTTATTTTAATAAAATTAAGTTCAAAGAAAAAGAACAGGGAATTTGTTATTGGTTCAATGAATGCCTACTCAGGCGTTTCAATGGGAGTTGACGATAAATTAAGAATTCGTTTTAATGTTGAGAAATTAAAATCCGGAGTGTATAAAGTTACTCCAAATGTCGATCTAGAGGTAGGTGAATACTGTTTTCTGTCAGCAGGAAATTCAAATCCTGGAGGGTCAGCTGGAAAGGTATTTGATTTTGGAGTAAAATAGTTATTCGTTGCTGCACATTCTAACTAATCAAACCCCTTTGTCACTTTTAGAGCGACAAGGGGGTTTTTCGTATTTTGGGGATGCTGACAGGTGCAAGGCCGTTGTCGGGTTCCGTCATCTCATCAACTTCTGTATGTAGTAGTTATTGATAATAACAATTTCGTATTTTATAAAAATAATATTAAAAATACATCTCGTATTTGTTGACAGTGTCAAATTAACTCACTATATTTGTAGTGGGATTAAACTAATCTGGTAGCATAACTTTATATAGTTGTGCACCTTTAGTTTATAAAGAAAATGGAGTAACCCGAAAATCCGTCATAAGAGTAGGGGGATAATGCCAAAGAATGGCGAATATAACCAAAGTTTAATTATGAAAATAACTTTCAAAGTAGTTTTATTTGTAGTTGTTGCAGCTGTATACAGCTGCGGAAAAGATGAAAATGTACCATCGGCGGAGAGTTCAATAACAAGCAGTGGATTTATTCATGGTACGATTGTAAACTATGCAGCAAGTCCTGCTGAATCAATCACATTTAATGATGATTTTATTGCAAAAGTGTCGAAGGTTGGAGATTTTTCAATTATATTACCAATTCCTATGACGCCTTATTTCTCGGAGATTGGTGCAATAAGTGGGGTTCAGGTTAGTGATGCAGAGGCACTAATTAGTGAACCGGTTGATATTGTTGCTTACCATAATGGACAAGAAGGGGAATTGATGAGAACAAATATTACTACGAGTATTAATTCGTTAATAACTATTACTTTTGATAGCACTTTACTGGCAGGTTTGGATAGCGCTTCACTGACAGATATTACTTTGGATAGTATTTTACTAGATTTTGATATTGATTTCTCCAAGCTACAGGGCGTTGCATTATCATTGTTTATCTATGCCGATAGAGAAGTTACACAAAGAGGAATGTGTGATGGAACTGTAGATGGTTTTACGGGAACTATTATTTATGATATAAAATATAAGAAAGGGTGGAATGAAATAGTTCTTAAGATAGAGAAAGTTTCAAAAACCACAGGTGATGTAACAATGAGGATGTCGAACACTATTCCTTCAGATTTTAAATGGATGTATTTTAAAGATGATGATGGTGCACTAAATGTACGCAGTAAGGCTAATGCGTTTAAGAGATTATTGATGAAAAGTAATAGACGATAAGATAATGACTAATTCGACTGAATTTCTATAAAGATGTTCAGCCGTTTTTTTATTAGTAAAATTCTACCAAAACCCCTTGTCACTCGAGAGCGACAAGGGGTTTGGCTTATATATAGTATCCACAGGGTTGCGCCTGCGGGCTAACTTTTAGTTAGTTTAGATATCATTTTTGAAAACTTTGCTTAACTTTGTTCCTTGCAGTGGATGTGCAAATATAAAATGATTTTCCGGTTACAGAATGAAAGAACATTTACAACTAATATATGAACAAATATCTTAGATCAAAGTCTTTTAGAATCAGTCTTGCAGGTATCATGTTGGTCTTTGCCATAAATGCAGATACTTTTAGTCAGAAACCTTCGTCAACACCCTACATCTGGAAAAATGTTCAAATGGTAGGAGGTGGATTTGTTGACGGAATCGTTTTTCATCCTACGGTCAAAGATTTGTGTTATTGTCGTACCGACATGGGCGGTGCTTATCGCCGGGATCCGGCAACCTTGCGTTGGGAACCCTTGTTGGATTGGGTGCCTTACGAAGATGTTAACCTGATGGGAGTTGAGAGCATTGCCCTCGACCCTTCCGATCCCGACAGACTTTTCCTTTCATGCGGAACTTATACCAACGATCGTTCCCCAAACGGAGCAATTCTTCGTTCCGATGATCGCGGCAAAACTTTTCAGCGCACCAATGTCCCGTTCAAAATGGGTGGCAACGAAGATGGTCGTGGCAATGGCGAACGTATGGCTATTGATCCAAACAACGGGAATATTCTCTATGTAGGCACACGTCATGCCGGACTTTGGAGAAGTACCGACCGCGCAGTGACCTGGAATAAAGTAGAAAACTTTCCTGATATTACTGAAAATTCTCCTACGTCTATGCGTGATAAGGACAGCATTATGCGTTGGATTAGAATGAATCAGGGAAGCGGAGTTATTTTTACAATTTTTGATCCGAGAAGCGGAACAGCCGGAAAAGCTAGTTCCACGATTTATGTGGGAGTATCACTTTTGAATCATCATAATTTGTTTCGAAGTACCGATGGTGGTAAAACCTGGCAGCCTGTTCCCAAACAACCGGTTCAATATCGTCCGACTCGCGCAGTGCTTGCTTCCGACGGAAATATGTTTATAACCTATGGAGATGCTCCTGGTCCTACTAAAATGACCAACGGAGGAGTGTGGAAACTGAATACAAAAACCGATGAATGGACAGAAATTACACCGGATAAACCTGATCCAAAAACACGGGCTTTTGGTTACGCTGCCGTTTCGGTGGATGCGAGAAATCCGAAAGTACTTATCGTGAGCTCGTATAACCGATATAGAATTGAAAAAGGAGAAGAAATCTTCCGCAGTCTTGATGGAGGTAAAACCTGGGCAAAGGTATTTGCAGGTGGTGGAACTTACGACTATTCTCTCGCACCTTATGTACAAAAAACCGGTATTCACTGGTTGTTTGATATTGAAATAGATCCTTCTAATTCCGATCATGCAATGTTTACAACCGGTTACGGCGGGCATGAAACCTTTAACCTGACCGATATGGACAAAGGTAAACCGACAAAATGGAGTGTGATGACTACCGGAGTTGAAGAAACGGTAGCACTCGAATTGCTTAGCCCATCGAAAGGTGCGCCGGTAATTACTGCAATCGGTGATTACGGTGGTTTTGTGCATTGGAATTTAGACAAACCAGCCACGGGAAGTTTTGACAATCCTCGCTTTAATAATACAAATGGCGTGGCTTGTGCCGCAAATAATCCTGAAATTATTGTTCGTGTAGGTAGATCTTCGAATGATAATATACATGAAAATATAGCTTATTCTAACGACTTTGGGAAGAATTGGCAACCCACTTCTATGCCTACGTCGCAAAGTAGCCTTGGGTATATCGCCGTTTCAGCCGATGGAGCAACCTGGATTTGGGCACCAACTCCTGTTCGGGGCGATTATGGTTCGGGCAATCGCTCACAAAAACTAATCCCGGTTTATGCTACTTCGGATAAAGGTGCAAGTTGGATTGAATGTAAAGGTATTCCAGGTGATACACGAGTTATTGCCGATCCTGTCAATCCAACAAAATTCTATGCTATTTCCCTTTTTGAAGGAAAGTTGTTTGTCAGTAACGACAAAGGACTTAATTTCACAGAAGAGGTCTTGAATTTATCTGATGGATTACCTAAACACAGAGGCAACCGTGGAGATTCAAGAGGTGGACAAGATCGTATTTACGCGGCTCCCGGTAAAGAAGGTGATTTATGGATTGCTTCATTTGACGGACTGTATCATTCAACAGTTAGCGGAAAACAATTTATTAAACTTGAAGGTGTTCAGGAAATACATGCATTCGGTTTTGGAAAAGCGGCACCTAATGCTGACTATGCTGCACTATACCTGGTTGGTGTTGTAAATGGACTTCGTGGAATTTTTCGCTCAGATGACACGGCTAAAACCTGGGTTCGCATTAATGACGATCAACATCAATGGGGATTGATCCTGCATATAACCGGTGATCCCAAAACTTACGGGCGTGTTTATGTGGGGACTCATGGTCGCGGAACTTTTTATGGTGATTCGGGAAAATGATTATATTACTTGACAAGCAATAACTGCTAAAAATAAAATCTCCGAACAACCTAGATCAAGTCGTTCGGAGATTTTATTTTCCATTTGGAGAATTTAAACCAAAAACCCCTTGTCACTCGAGAGCGACAAGGGGTTTGGCTTATATATAGAATCCACAGGGTTGCGCCTGCGGGAAGATAGTTCTTTTACAGTGAGTAGTAATCAGTAAACAGTCATTAGTTTTGTTTACTGATAACTGTTTACTGATAACTGAGAATTACATCATTCCGCCCATTCCACCGCCCATAGGCATTTGTGGAGCCGGGTTATCATCTTTCTTTTCGGTGATAACGCATTCGGTAGTCAAGAACATGCCTGCAATTGAAGCTGCATTTTCCAGGGCCACACGACAAACTTTAGCCGGATCAACGACACCTGCTGCATAGAAGTTTTCGTACACATCGGTGCGGGCATTGTAACCGAAGTCGTCTTTGCCTTCGCGCACTTTCTGAACTACTACTGCACCTTCTTTACCTGCGTTGAAAACAATCTGACGCAATGGTTCTTCGATAGCACGTTTAATGATTTCGATACCTGTTTGTTCGTCATCGTTGAACGCTTTGATGTTGCTCAACGAATCGATAGCGCGGATATACGCCACACCACCACCTGGAACAATGCCTTCTTCGATAGCAGCACGAGTTGCACAAAGTGCATCGTCTACGCGGTCTTTTTTCTCTTTCATTTCTACTTCAGAAGCAGCACCTACATACAATACAGCAACACCACCGGCCAATTTAGCCAAACGTTCCTGTAGTTTTTCGCGGTCGTAATCCGAAGTGGTAGCGGCAATTTGCGCTTTGATTTGAGTTACGCGGTTAGCGATAGCTTCTTTTTCTCCGGCGCCGTTTACAATTACTGTATTGTCTTTGTTTACGGTTACTTTATCAGCAGTTCCCAACATTTCGAGAGTAGCTTGTTCCAATTTAATACCTTTTTCTTCAGAGATAACTATACCACCGGTCAGGATAGCAATGTCTTCCAACATTTCTTTACGACGGTCGCCAAATCCCGGAGCTTTTACAGCACAGATTTTCAACGAAGCACGCAAGCGGTTTACCACCAAGGTAGTCAACGCGTCACTATCCACATCTTCGGCAATGATCAACAACGGACGACCCGATTGAACTGCTGGTTCCAGGATAGGAAGCAATTCTTTCAGGTTCGATATTTTTTTGTCGTGGATAAGGATATATGGTTTTTCCATTTCCACTTCCATTTTTTCGGTATTGGTAATGAAATAAGGCGAAATGTATCCGCGGTCGAATTGCATACCTTCTACCACTTCAATGTGTGTATCGGTACCTTTTGCTTCTTCGATAGTGATTACACCATCTTTCGAAACTTTGCGCATAGCGTCAGCAATCAACTTACCGATGACAGCGTCGTTATTTGCAGAGATAGAAGCTACTTGTTCAATTTGATCGTAGTTGTCGCCTACCACTTTAGCTTGAGAAGCAATGCTTTTTACCACTTCAATTACCGCTTTATCGATACCACGTTTCAAGTCCATTGGATTAGCTCCGGCAGCCACGTTTTTCATACCTACACTTACGATAGATTGAGCAAGAACGGTAGCGGTAGTAGTACCATCACCAGCATCGTCGCCGGTTTTAGAAGCCACTTCTTTTACCAATTGTGCTCCAAGATTTTGAAATGGATCTTCCAATTCAATTTCTTTAGCCACGGTTACACCATCTTTGGTAATGTGTGGCGCACCAAATTTTTTCTCGATAATTACATTACGACCTTTTGGTCCCAGCGTTACTTTTACGGCATTAGCCAACTCATCAACCCCTTTTTTCAATTGGTCGCGAGCATCAAGATTGAATAAAATTTCTTTTGACATATCTTTATAATTTGTATTATGTATTTTTTATTGCAGAACCTTGGTCTTGTCTTGGTTCTTTTGTCTTGGTTCTAAAAATCTGTTTAGATAATGGCTAAAATATCCGATTGTTTCATAATCAAATACTTCACACCTTCCCATTCCAGTTCTTGTCCGGCATATTTACCATACAACACAGTATTACCAACGGCAACCACCATTTCTTCATCTTTTGTTCCGTTACCTACTGCCATTACTTCACCTTTCAAAGGTTTTTCTTTTGCTGAATCGGGAATAATGATTCCACTGATTGTTTTTTCTTCTGCCGCTACGGGTTGTACCAACACTCGGTCGGCTAAAGGTTTAATATTCATGTTTTCAGTTTTTAATTGATTAATATATTTTACTATTGAGTTTTACTGTCAAAGGAAACAATTGCTCCTGGAAATTGTCGACGAACATTGTATAAATCGCGCGAAGTCTGTCTTTGCTAATTTTGTGCCAATGCGTAATCGTGTCAATTATGACATAAATAACTATTTTCCGCCCTAAAAGTTTAGCCGTTTCACTGCCAACTTGTCATTTTGCCAATGAAGTTTTGCAGATAAAAAGGAGTTTGTAAATATCATAGAGGCGGAGGGAAGGTGATGGGCTGAATAAATTGCGAAGCAAAAAACGTTTGGATACATCAAATGCTGCTGCACCTACTCGCGTAAGTCCTGCTTTCTTTAGTTGTACAAAGCTGTGAAGCAATTTAGATTCGTGTGTCAAAAATGGATAGTTGCCGCTTTGATAGAGTAGAAAAAGATTGCGGGTGCCTTCTTCTGTTTTGCGAATAAAGGTCTCGTTGTCATCCAATCCTTTATGTAGGAGTGGATTTTCGATGTGTATAAATTCGCACCCCAGTTCATGTAGTTGATGCCCGAAAAGTGTATCCTCATGGCCATAACCACGAATACTTTCATCGAAACGAATGCTGTTGAAGAGTGATGTTGAAATAAGAAAATTGAACGTAGAAAAGTTGTGATAAGTGCTTTGTTTTGATCGTTTGATTGCAGATTTGGCTTCCCGTTCACGACCATACTTCAACCGAAGGCAATAACGTGTATCGTGCTCCTCTATATCGTAAGCTGTTCCGCCTATTACCACGCATTCCTCTTTGCAAAACGACACATATTTCGCCACGAAATACTCCGAACAAACCTCAGCATCGCCATCAATAAACAATAGGTGATTGTATCGGGCCTCGTCGGCTAACCTATTCCGTACTGCCGACCTGCCAATATTTTTATCTAGAATAATATACCGACAAAATTCAAAATCAGCAACTGTTTTGTTCTCTTCAATAGATAGAGTAGACCCATCTTCCACCACGATAATTTCAAAATCGACATAAGTTTCCATCGCCTGTTGGTGTAGGTCTGTCACCAGGCGTGTAATGTTATGATTGTATGTGGGGATTAAAATTGAAATCATTTAATCTAAATCTAAATATAAACCTTTGGATAATTTTGGATTACTGTTTACTGTTTACTGCTAACTGATTACTGATACAAGTACTTTTTCTTCCTTTTCCCAACACAGTTCTTTCGATATATTTTTAAAATGGTCGGTGTTCAATGGGACTGTTAGCATCTCGTTTATTACTTTTGCCAAATAGTCCGGTTCGTAATGGTTGATTAGCATTCCGGTTTTGTATGTTTCTACAATTTTGGCAATTTCAGGAAAGTCGGTTGCCAGAATAGGAACACCGGCATTCATATAATCGAACACCCTATTGGGTAGGGAATAGTAATAACTTAAGCCCTTTTCTTCCAGTAAACACAACCCAATATCAGCCAGTGGAGTATATTCAGCCAGTTTATTGCTGTCAATTCTACCTAAAAAGACGACTTTATCTTCAAGGTCCAGTTTCTTTGTTTGTTGTTGTAATTTTTTTCGAATATCTCCCTCTCCAATAATCAACAAGATGGCATTTTCGATCAAAGGCATTGCTTCCAATATCCATTCGAGTCCTCTACCTACATTCAAAGCACCCTGATATAAAATAACTTTCTTATCAGAAGAAATCCCCAGGTCTTCTTTTTTTATGTGAGATTTTGATGCTACTGAAAGTGGAATATTTCTACAAACATGAACCTTTTTATTGAATTTATCACTATAAAGTTTGGCAATAGACTCATTTACAGTAATGATGTCTGTGAGACGCGGAAATATAAAGTTCTCAATCGTTCTCCAAATAGCTTGCGTTACCGGACGATGGATGAGTTCGGGTGTCTCTGTATAATATTCGTGAGTGTCGTAAATCAATCTTTTGTTGCGGAGTTTTGCAGCCAAAAATGCGGCCGGCAGTGTATCCAGGTCATTGGCAAAAATCAAATCCACTTCAGCAAATAAGAAATACAGGAAAAAACGTATGTTTAGCTCAGCATAAAAGAATGGTCCGCTGCGGAACCTTAGTTTTTTTCGTAATACGAAATAGGGGCGCTCCAACGGTAAGCTGTCAGGGAGCAATCGACCCACTTCTACGACCCAGTAACCGCACTTTTGTAGTGTCAGGCAGGTTTTATGAACGCGTTGGTCGGTGCTCAAATCATTGCTAACACATACGATAGCCGTTTTCTGCATATTATTTTGTTTTCAAATGGTCGATAACATCTTTGTACAACTTGCGGTGATACGATTTTGGAGTGTCCTCTACCGATGTGTTGTGCCAAAGCAGTACCAACTCACCGTTCCAGTTTTCCACCATATTTATCAATCGCACACAATATTCATAGGCTTCATGCGCATTCAAAAACATGTATCTTTTATCGGTCAAGCTGCCGTCCATTATGGTCAGCGGATGTAGTGTAAGCGGTGTAAGTTGCTGTGTTGTTGGATTTATCCAGCGTACTGCTCTGCAAGTTCCTAACCGGAATCCGGCTACTCCCGCATATCCCAGTGTGAAATCGTCCGTTATCCCTGCATCGATTAATGCCTGCATATCTTCCGGTTCGCGGGTATTTAAAAAATGGCTGCGGTTATAACTGCATTGCTTCTTTGCAATTTTATCTAAATGTTTCTTCTCGTCTGTGATTCTTGAAGGAGTAATGCCGGCTTCGTAGCTCGAATGAAGTCCAAAAACAACATTTTTCTTCCTGCAATGCTTCATAAATGTCTGAAAATCGGGGGTGTGAAACAGCATGATGGGTTGATCTTCCTTGCGTAAACCTCCACCGGCTCTTATAAACACTACCGATTCGCACCTGTCGGCTCCCAATGCCCGTTTTGCTGAATTATCAACGTTGAACAACCAAGGAAACGTATACCAAGGATCGTATTTCAATCCTCCAAAAAAGCTTCTGATGGCCTTGTTGCCTTCTTTCGGTAAACGGATGCCGCGTAACAATCCGCCTAAAAAGCCACGGATATTCCGGAAATGTGCCAGTTGATCTAAATCGTGCGTCAGATAAACTTTTTTGATGGTTTTAGGGGGTTCAATAATATCACAACCAACAAGTCGTAACTGATCGCGCAATAGTTTCCCGTATTCTTCAACCAGGGGTGAATCGATAAATCCAGCTCTGAAGGGCAATGATTCTTTGCCATTGAACCGGCCATGTTCATCTCTTACATTCCTACGCACTATTTCCTCGTAACGCGAAATTAAAAAGTAGGTACTTGCCACCAAATCGGCATGCAATACCAATGTTTCTCCAACAGTTTCGGTACTGGCCTGACCAAAAAGAATGGGCGTTTCTTCCCATATTTTTAATGGCAATGCCGGTAGCGATTGTTCCGTACCATATATTTCTTTATCAAAGAAATGAGAGGGCACAATCACAAGTTTATAGTTGCTAAACTCGCTTTCATTGGCGGTGTAACCTATTTGTTTAATTATGTCGGGCGAGATATGCTCCCCTAATAAAAACCCGATAATATAGTGTATTATTTCAGTCATTAATGTACAATTCCAGTTTTAATAAAGACCATTGAATGAAATGGTTTAGCGTTTCGAATTCTTTCTTCGTTCATGATTAAATGTAACCACCAAAGCCACAATTAATCCCAGAAAGATATCTCTTTTTGATAAAAGCCCAAAGTACTCAAGGTTTTCAACTGTTATACTTGTAAGCTGCCTTAGCACAACTGCAAAAGTTGTGAATACGACAAATACGCCTAGTCCAAATAGTAATGTTTGTAATTTTGGATGCATAAGTTTGTAAGTTGAATTTAGCGTTTGATAATTAGTTGAAAAAGATCTCAAAGATACAGAAAATGGTCAGCGAAATGCAATGCTGTTTCACCGCCTCATTCAGGTCTTTATGAATTCAACTCCATTTTTAAGAATTTTCCGGTCTCACTTTTTTTATGATTTGCAACTTCTTGCGGAGTACCTGTACAGATAACATGACCACCTGCACTTCCACCCTCAGGACCAATGTCGATAATATAATCGGCCACTTTGATGACGTCCATATTATGTTCAATGATAATCACCGAGTTACCTTTGTCCACCAACCGATTTAACACCCCTAACAACACTCTGATATCTTCAAAATGCAGCCCGGTGGTGGGTTCGTCTAAAATATACAAGGTTTTGCCGGTATCACGTTTTGAGAGTTCGGTGGCTAGTTTCACACGTTGACTTTCACCGCCCGACAGTGTTGTGCTCGACTGTCCGAGTTTGATATATCCCAATCCAACGTCTTGCAAGGTCTTTATTTTGTTGAGAATTGACGGTTGATTTTCGAAAAATTCCACAGCTTGATTGATGGTCATTGCTAACACATCGGCTATTGATTTTCCTTTGAAACGTACCTCCAGGGTCTCTTTGTTGTACCGTTTGCCATCGCAACTCTCGCAAGGCACGTAAACGTCCGGCAAAAAATTCATTTCTATGGTTTTATATCCATTTCCGCCACATGCTTCGCAGCGACCTCCCGCTGTGTTGAACGAAAAACGCCCGGGTTTGTAGCCACGTATTTTTGCCTCAGGTAAAGTTACAAATACGTTACGGATATCCGAAAAAACGCCGGTGTAAGTAGCCGGGTTGGATCGTGGTGTACGTCCGATAGGCGACTGATCCACTTCCACCACTTTGTCGATATTATCTATTCCGTCAAAACTTTTGTATTCCAATGGGTCTTGCAGCGAACGATAAAAATACTGGCTCAGTATGGGTTGAAGAGTTTCATTGATCAAAGTCGATTTTCCACTTCCCGAAACACCGGTCACACAAACCATTTTTCCTAGTGGAAAAGTAACATTTATATTTTTTAGATTGTTCCCTTTAGCACCTTTTATGGTCAGACTCAAACCGTTTCCGGGACGAACTTTATCCGGAATTTCAATGGTTTTTGTTCCATTCAAATAGGCCGAAGTCAGTGTGTCAGCCTTTAGCATCTCTTGTGGCGTTCCTGCAAACACTACCTCACCACCATGTCGTCCGGCATGAGGGCCAAGGTCAACCACATAATCGGCAGCCATCATCATGTCTTTATCGTGTTCAACTACTATCACCGAGTTACCCGTATCACGCAGTTGCTTCAGCGAGCGAATCAAACGTTGATTGTCGCGCTGATGCAGTCCGATACTTGGCTCATCGAGAATGTAGAGCACGTTAACCAGTTGCGAGCCGATTTGAGTCGCCAACCGAATACGCTGACTTTCACCACCCGAAAGCGACTGAGAACTGCGATTCAATGACAGATAGGTCAATCCGACATCAAGCAGGAACTGCAAACGGGTGCGAATCTCTTTCAAAATTTCAACTGCAATCGCTTTTTGTTTCTCCGATAAAAACTGCTCTACATTTTCCAACCATTTCGACAATTCTACAATGTCCATAGCCGACAATTCGGCTATATTTTTGTCGTGCATGCGGAAATGCAAAGATTCTTTGCGAAGTTTAGCACCCTTGCATTCGGGACAGGCAATTGATTTAGAGTATTGATTGGCCCATTTCTGCTCGGTAGCCGATGCGCCTGTATCGGCCTGCATTTCGATGTATTTCAGAATGCCATCGTAATTCAAAAAGTAATTGGTACCCAGCGAATGATTTTTTATTTGTAATCGTTCATCGGTACCATTCATTATTTCATCTATCGCTTCGTCGGGAATGTCGGCTATCGGCGATTTGAGTGTGCATTCATATTTTTCAAGAATGGCTTCAATTTGCCAGAAAATAGTGCTGCTTTTATGTTTTCCAAGCGGTGCTATACCACCCTGATAGATGCTGAGTTTTTTGTCAGGAACAATCTTGTCCATGTCAATCTCATTCACAAAACCAAGTCCTTTACAACGTGGACAAGCCCCGTGAGGTGAGTTGAACGAAAAATTGTGAGGAGCTGGCTCGTCGTACGAAATACCACTGGTAGGGCACATCAACATTTTGCTGAAAAAGCGAGCGTTATCCGTATCTTTTTCCAGCAGCATAACAATGCCATTACCTTGTTGCATGGCTTTTTGCATCGATTCCTTGAGACGCTTGCGATCTTTTTCGCTCACTTCCAGTTTGTCGATAACCACTTCAATATCATGGTTCTTGTACCGATCTAGCTTTAAGCCGTGCGTAGCTTCGCGTATTTCGCCATCAATACGTACATGCAAATATCCTTTTTTGCGTACCTGTTCAAACAATTCTTTGTAATGCCCTTTCCGGCCACGAACCAACGGTGCGAGCAGATATGTTTTTTTGCCTTCATACTCCTGTAAAATCAAATCTACAATTTGATCTTCGGAATATTTTACCATTTTCTCGCCGGTAACATAGGAGTATGCTTCGCCGGCCCGGGCATAAAGCAATCGTAAAAAATCGTAAATCTCAGTTGTTGTTCCAACAGTTGAGCGTGGATTTTTGTTAGTAGTTTTTTGCTCGATGGAGATAACAGGGCTTAAGCCGGTAATTTTGTCGACGTCAGGTCGCTCCATAGTTCCTAAAAAGCTACGTGCATAGGCCGAAAACGTTTCGATATAACGGCGCTGGCCTTCAGCAAAAATGGTATCGAAAGCCAATGACGATTTTCCACTGCCGCTCAAACCGGTAATTACGGTCAAAGCATCACGTGGGATGGAAACGTCAATGTTTTTTAGGTTGTGAACCCGAGCTCCGATAACCTCTACCATTTCTGATGTTTCGGGTGGGTGTATGTTGTTATTTTTAGTCAAAGCTAATATGTCTGATTCGTAATTAATGAACTCGCAAAGATACAAAAATGAAACAGTGAAACAACATCTAAGCGCTCTAAAAAATTCTTTACTGAATAAAATTGCATTTTTTTGTGATATTATTATGTAAATCTTTATCTTTGCATGTCATATTTATTCACTTTTTATATATAATGGAAAAAATACTAAAACATCTCTCAAGCTTGCGTCAGGCCATGGTACTACATGGTGTGTCTGCCTGTATAATCCCTGGCACTGACCCACATGCAAGCGAATATATTGCTGATTATTGGAAAGAACGCGAATGGATATCGGGTTTCGACGGCTCTGCCGGAACAGCGGTTGTAACACTTACTGCAGCGGGGCTGTGGACCGATTCCCGTTATTTTCTTCACGCGGCCGAACAACTCGAAGGTACCGGTATAGAACTAATGAAACAAGGTTTACCGGAAACACTGGAGATTTTGCCCTGGTTGGCAACTCAACTGAAAGCGGGCGAGAAAGTAGGGGTGAACCCTCAGGTATTTTCGTTGAACAGTTATGCTTCAATGAAAAATGAGTTGAAAATGAATGATTTGGAATTGTTGTCTATCGACTTGCCCGGTGAAGTTTGGACAGATCGACCTACTATACCGCTGAATCCATTCTACGCCTTTAATGTAAAATATGCCGGAAAATCAACTGTTGACAAACTGGCTTTGGTGCGTGCCGAACTTAAAAAAGCGTATGCTAATGTATTTGTCATGTCGGCATTGGATGATATTGCATGGTTGTTTAATATTCGTGGAAACGATGTAAATTATAATCCGGTAGTAATATCCTATGCTTTGATTGAAAATGATAAAGCAACCTTGTTTATCGCTCCCGAAAAATTGACGCCCGAAACAAGTTCTTATCTCAAAAATGAAGGAGTTGTCGTTGAAAGTTACGATGCAATTTATGATCGTTTAAAACAGCTTAAGTCTTCAGAATCAGTTCTTGTTGATGGTTCAAAATTAAATCAGGCTTTGTTTGAATCCATACCCTCTACATGTGCTATTCGTAATGCTATGTCGCCCGTTTTTAAATTGAAAGGCGTAAAAAACGAGGTAGAAATGGCTGGTGTACGTTCTGCGATGGTGAAGGATGGTGTTGCGTTGACCCGCTTTTTTATGTGGTTGGAAGCCAATCTTGAAAGTGGTAAATTATCTGAAATATCGATTTCGGAGAAACTATGTGCCTTCCGTTGTGAACAGGAAAATTTCATGGGCGAAAGTTTTGGAACTATAGCCGGATATGCTGCTCATGGGGCAATTGTACATTACAATGCACAGCCCGAAACGGAATTGACTCTTAAAGCTGAAAATATTCTCTTGCTCGACTCTGGTGGACAATATTTAGATGGAACCACCGATATTACCCGTACCATAGCGTTAGGAAAACCGACTGATGAACAGCAGGTTGACTTTACACTGGTATTGAAAGGGCATATTGCATTGGCAACAGCCTTATTCCCTGCAGGAACGCGTGGTAGTCAATTAGATATTTTAGCACGAAAAGCATTGTGGGATTTGGGCTTGAATTATGGACACGGAACCGGTCACGGTGTTGGACATTTTCTTTGCGTTCACGAAGGCCCTCAAAGCATTCGTATGGATGAGAATCCTACTGTTTTACAGCCCGGTATGATGCTTTCGAACGAACCGGGAATGTATAGAACCAATGAATATGGAATTCGAATCGAAAATTTGGTGCATGTAGTACCTGCGCAGAAAACGGAGTTTGGACAATTTTTGAAGTTTGAGACATTGACCCTTTTCCCAATTGATAGAGAGTTGATTGATGTTACCATGCTGACCGATGACGAAGAAATGTGGATTGATGAGTATCACGAGGAGGTGCTTCGAAGACTTTCACCAAGTCTAACAGACGATGAAGTTATTTGGCTCGAAGAAAAATGCCGACCGGTATTTGATGCGATATTTTAAATTCTAAGAAAAAACTTTTTCGGAGTTGAACTCCGGGAAAGTTTTTTTTTCATAAACAAAACAGCATGCAGTTTAATATAAACGACACTATTCTTGGAAAAACAGCTTCCACACCTGAGCATTACGATCCACAACTCCTTTTTCGTATCCCCCGGTCGGAAAACAGAGAGCAATACGGCATCTCCGACACAAATCTACCTTTTGTAGGTTTTGACGTATGGAATTGTTACGAACTTTCGTTTCTTACCGACAATGGTTTACCTGTTTCGCGGGTGATGAAATTGATTTATTCGGCAGATAGCCGCTATTTAGTGGAATCGAAATCGCTGAAGCTTTACCTCAATGCTTTCAATATGGATAGTTTTGGACAGACGATTGCCCAAGCAGAGAAAAAGGTGGCGGAAATAATCGCTAAAGATCTAAGCGTCTTGTTGGAGACCGAGGCGCGCGTAACATTGTTTGGCGCTGATAGTGCTGTTCAACAGGCATTTCCTCAGTTGCAAAAACGCCATCTCTCTCATCTGGTGCCGCTAGAAGCACAAGAGTTCATTTTATTTAAACGTTTTACGGAGTCGCCGGAATTACTTCGGAGCACAGAAACGGAAGATTTACATTCATATGCGTTTAGTACCGATTTGTTGCGCTCGAATTGTAGAGTAACTAATCAGCCCGACTGGGGCGATTTGTTTGTAGAAATGACCACCAAACAGGAGATAGAGCTTGGTTCTATCATGGAATATCTGGTTTCGTTCCGCAAAGAGAATCATTTTCATGAGGAAGTAGTAGAAATGATATACAAACGTTTCTCCGCTATTTTTAATCCCGAAAAACTGATGGTTGCTGCCATGTATACCCGTCGCGGTGGAATTGACATCAACCCGATACGAGCATCGCATTTAGAATTGCTTGATACTGTGTTGATAAGCCCGGAAGTGAGAGTAGATAAGACATTGAGACAATAATTGAAGTTGGGTATATTTGAAATTAGCAGGAAGTACTGAAATAAAAAAATGCAATATTTACATTGAAAAAAAACCGCTCGGTGCTTGTGGATACGAAAAAAGATAGTATCTTTGCACTCGAATTACACAGCATGCGGCTGTGGCGTAATTGGTAGCCGCGCCAGACTTAGGATCTGGTGCCGAGAGGCGTGGGGGTTCGAGTCCCTTCAGCCGCACTGAAAATCCCGATAATCTAACGATTGTCGGGATTTTTTCAATACAACACTTTGTAGGAAATACACGATTTACAACTTCTAATTTAATTCTTTATGGAACTTCAAGACAATCAATTAAACATTGAACTATCGGAAGAAATAGCCGAAGGTATTTATTCTAATCTGGCCATTATATCGCATTCTACATCCGAGTTTGTCGTCGATTTTATTCGTATTATGCCGGGTACTCCCAAAGCTAATGTGAAATCGCGGATTATCTTAACGCCGGAACATGCAAAACGGTTGCTTTTTGCATTACAAGAAAATATTACTAAGTTTGAAAAGCAAAATGGGAAGATAAAAATAGCTGATAATGGTTTTCTTCCTCCGGTACCAATGGGTTTTGGTGGAGGTGAAGCGTAAAGGGCTGTTGACAATATAATAGCGGAGGCCGGTTTGTATAACACAAGCCGGCCTCCGCATTTTTATTTAAGTCCCTGATTTATTTAAGGTTTAATTGCTTTCGACAATTCGTATTCAATTTCTTTAAGAAGCTCCGATTGTTGCAGCAGGGTTTTGTTGCCACTGTTTTTTGAAATGGACTCAATAACCGGTCGGATTGACTCCAGCAGGCCTTGTATGTTCTGTAAAATCTCATTTTCATCTATCTCGGGAACGCTCGTTACCGCTGGCTGTAATTCCACGTGCTTGTAGTTCGTTTCAAGCTTCTCTGCCATATCATTGATTGCTTCTGATAACTCCTTGAATTCATCGTTTGTCGATATTCTTATTCTACTGCTAAAATTATTATTAACCATTTCCTTTATGTTCTCTGTAATTCGCTTAATTGGACCTGCAATATAGTTCGGAAAATTAAACAGGAACGAAGCTGTAATCAGCAAACAGAACGTAAGTAGAATGGATAGATTTTTGTAGATTTGGCTCACCATTTCACTTAGTTTCTCGTTTTTCTGAACAATAGAATGCATGTTAAGTGTTGAAACTGAGAATATCTGTGCTTTGAGCTCATTGGTGAGCGGCAAAATATTAAAGGTGTAAAAATTCACCTTGTCGGGTATCGATTTTATATTTTGTTCCAATACCAGTGATTTGTACCTGGCATACTTCTCTTTGATGGATTGTACCAATTCTTTTTCTCCTAATTCGGTAATGTTTTGACCTTCTAATTGAAGATTTTTTTCAAATTTATCGAATGATCCGGCCACCAATTCTTTGTCGTATTGATAGTGTTTGTTTAAAAACAATGAGTTAACGGCAGTGTTGGTTTCGTCAAGCGATTGAATCATATTCTCGGCGTACTGAACAGATCTGTAATTGTTTTTGATCAATAGTTCTGAGCCATATTTCAGGGTGGAAATATAGTACATGCTCAGCGAGCCAATAATAACAAATTCCACAAAAACAAATAGAATCCCAAGAAGAACTTTAGTTCTGATTTTTAGTTTCATAATGTTTATTTTTAACTTAGTTTCATGTTTGAATTACTGTCAATTCTATGTAAATCGATATTGTTTACCGGATGATAGATAAGTGGAATATGCTCTACCTCAACATCATTTTTATCCAATCCAAAAGCCTGAATATCCCTTAGTCCCATGTGTTTTAGGTATACGTATCCTTTAAGTAACATTCCTTCGCGCAGGCCAAATTCATTTTCGACTGATAGGAATTTTTCGATGACCACAAATTTGAAATCCGGCTCATCATTATACTTACAGGCAGCATCTGTTCTGGTGTGTAAATTCAGTTCTTTGTTGGCGATAAGTTCCTGAACTATCTTTTTGAAATACAATTCAGTACGAGGTTGCACCCTGAATCCTACATTTATATCAATTTTAATCAACTTATCTTCAATTAATTCCGACACAGAATAATCTAATGTGTAAGGATGTTCGGTGCGATTAATGTGTACAAACCAATATACATCAGCACGTTTTGGTTTCTTTGCAAAAATTGAATTGAAGATCTTCTCTTCAATTTCGTGACGTTTATTTGCTTTTGTAAGATATATTAAATGCGTAGAGAACTTTGGAATTGAAGTGTCATTGCTTAGCTCTTTGAGCTTGCTGCTAAACTGTCCGATTTCAACGAATTTTGTGAAACTGTTCGATATTCTACGTGCTTTAAACCAAATATACATTACCAAAAATATGAATAATTCGAAGAAAAGGAACATCCAGCGTTCTTTGATTTTAGCCACATTGGCTATAAAAAATGCAATCTCTATAGTGCTAAATATCATTAGAATGGATACAATATAAATCTTTTTCCATTGCAATTTGTATATTAGAAAATAACTCAAAAGAACGGTTGTCATTAACATGGTAATGGAGATGGAGAACCCATAGGCGGCTTCCATGTGTGAGCTTTCCTTGAAGTATAAAATCATTAAAATACATCCAAACCAAAGTATGGTATTTACACTTGGAATATATATCTGACCTTTACTTTCCGTCGGTTGGCGCACGGTGATACGTGGCCAGAAGTTTAAGTTCATGGCTTCGCTTATCAGCGTGTAACTACCACTTATTAACGCTTGAGAGGCTATAATAGTTGCCGCAGTTGCAATTAAAATACTTGGCAATAGGAACCAGTGAGGAATGATTTCGAAAAAAGGATTGCGACCGTTCAAAAATGGTTGACCGAGATGCATGAGCCATGCCGCCTGACCGAGATAACAAGTTACTAAACTTATCTTTACAAAAATCCATGTGATTCTGATATTGCGAATTCCGCAGTGTCCAAGGTCGGAATATAAAGCCTCGGCACCTGTGGTACAAAGAAATACTGCACCTAATAGCCAGAAGCCATTGGGGTAATTGGCAAGAAGATTATAGGCATAATAAGGGTTAAGTGATTTTAAAACATCGGGGTGAATAACTATTTGGTGAACTCCGAAAACCAAAAGCATGCTAAACCAAACAGCCATCATAGGACCGAAAAATTTTCCGATTACCTCTGTTCCAAATCGTTGAATGAAAAACAGGACGGAGAGTATCGCTATTACAATACCAATGGTTAAGTCATTTCCGGGTACTATGACGTTTTCTAATCCCTGCACTAAATTTAAACCTTCAATGGCCGAAGCTACGGAAATGGGAGGGGTGATAATACCATCGGCTAATAAGGTGGTGGCGCCTAATATGGCTACCAATACTAGTTTTTTGTTGTACTTCCCAACCAGTGCGTACAATGAAAAGATGCCCCCTTCACCCTGATTGTCGGCCCGGAGTGTAAGCCAAATGTACTTAATTGTTGTTTGGAATACCAGTGTCCAGAAAATACAGGATACACCGCCATAAACCAAATCCATATTAATCATTCTGTGTCCGATTACTGCTCTCAAAGCATACAAAGGACTTGTTCCAATGTCGCCATAGATTATACCCAGGGCAACTAATAATGAGGCGGCTGTAACTTTACTTTTTATACCACTTTTTGTTTTTTCCATTTTTGCTATATTTTTATGCGGCAAAAGTAGCTACAAGGATATTGGCAAAAAGTAAAATAATTGGTGCGATGTATAAAGATTTTATAAAGATTGATTAGGTAAAACGATATCCAACACCATTTTCGGTAATGATATGTTTTGGTTGATTGGGTATTAGCTCAATTTTCTTCCGAAGTGTGCCTATAAAGACGCGTAAATATTGTGTCTCGGTTTGATAGTTGAAACCCCATATTTCGCGCAAAATAAATTGATGTGTTAGTACGCGTCCTTCGTTTTTAGCAAACAATGCCATTAAGTTGTATTCGGTCGAAGTCAGTTTTACGATTTCGTCGTTTTGTTTTACGATTCTGGCTACCAGGTCTATTTGCAATTCGCCGCATGTTATCAAGCTGTTGTTTTCTTCCGACATGTGTCTGCGTATCGAAGATCGAATGCGGGCCAGCAGTTCGCCCGTGCGGAATGGTTTGGTCAGATAGTCGGTAGCGCCATTGTCCAGTGCTGTAATAATGTCATTTTCGGTGTTTTGCACCGAAAGGATAATGATCGATTTATTGTACCACGTCCTCAATTCCTTCAATACCTCGTGTCCGCTTTTGTCGGGCAATCCAAGATCGAGTAGAATCAGTTCGGGCGTGTGGTTGGCAGCCATTAAAATGCCTTCCTTGCCTGTGGCAGCTTGCCAAACTCTGTAATCGTTGCTTTCTAGAGTGATTTCCAGAAGTTTGCGTATTTGTGGTTCGTCGTCGATAATTAAAATCTCAGGATTATTCATTCTTCAGATTATTTATAAATGAACTTTCAACAGGTATATTTATACTGAATTTAGCGCCTATTGGTATGTTATTTTCGGCAACAATGGTGCCGTTATGTGCTTCTATATAGCCTTTTGATATGGATAATCCCAAGCCGCTACCACCCGTTTTGGTGTTCGGCAGGCGGTAAAATTTTTCAAACAAAAACGGAATTTCAGACTCAGGAAAACCATTGCCGTCATCAAAGATTACAATTATGAGTGTACCATCATTGTAGGAAACATCAATCGTTATGGTTGAATATTCGGGCGTATAAAGGATAGCATTGTTCAGTATATTGTAGAATACGTGCTCCATCAATCCGCTGTCGAGCTTTATCAGCGGTAACTGATCATTGTCTTTAAATTTCAGGTTGTTCTTTTTAGTAGTCAGATCAAGCTTCTGAATGACAGAATAAATTAATTCATTTATATCGCACCAATCGAGTTTCAGTTTCAGCATTCCCGTTTCAAGTCGGTTCATGTTGAGTAGGTTGTCGACCTGATGATTGAGTCGGATACTCGCCGTGCCAATTTCGGTTAATAATTCGTCGCGTTGTTTTGCGCTCAGTTTGTCCCTGTTCTCCTTTATAATGTCTACAGCTCCCAGAATGGTGGAGATGGGCGTTCTCAGTTCGTGCGACAGTGAGTTTAAAAGTGTGTTGTACAGTCTGATTGAGTTTTCCTTCTCTTCTTTATCTCTGGCTGTTTTTTCGGCTTTTCGAATCTTGTTTGTGAGTACTGCATTTATCAATGCTATAACGATAAACATTAGAAAAAGGAGTATATCTTCCGAATTGTCAATATGAAAAGTGTAGAGTGGGGGTATAAAGAAGAAATTAAGTACCAATGCGCTTAAGATGGCTGAAAGCAGTACGGGCATAATTTCGAATGTTATTGCCAGTAACGACACTACAACCAGCAGTAACAGTGCAGTGCCTATGTAGCCAATTACTTTCTGCGTGAGGAAAGCGACGAGTGCAACAACTAAGACAAGTAAAAAACTGGTTTTATATTGTATGCTAAGTGACGGTTTTTCTTTAAATATTTTTTTCAATGCAGATGTGTTAGTTGTTACAGTTTGACAAGAAACAGTATTTCGTCGTAGAATAAAGTTGAAAACACCCCATCGAAGGAATTTTCATCAATTGTCCGGTCAAAATTAATAATGTGCAAATCTAAGGATTCATAATGATAAATGCTACACCATTTTGCACTTTTTTTTGAGGAATTTACTCCCTATTTTCCGCTGAAAATATCTATGCGAAAAAAAGATGCTTAATTGTTTGGTAATCCAAAGAAAAACAGTATTTTTGCAGTCCGTTTATTATCACAGTGTAATGGTCAGTTTTGTTGTGTGTAAATATCCTATTTTGTGCCGATTAGCCTCTTCCAAAATACGATTGAAGCAAATAAAATGGCTCAATTATTAATCAAAAACATTTTAAACAAGTGGATACGTTAAGTTATAAAACCATTTCTGCCAACAAAGCAACGGTGCAGAAAGAATGGGTAGTTGTGGATGCTACCGATTTGGTATTGGGACGTATGGGTTCAAAAGTTGCAAAACTTTTGCGCGGAAAATACAAACCAAGTTTCACTCCTCACGTAGACTGTGGAGATAATGTGATTATTATCAATGCAGAAAAAGTACAATTAACCGGTAACAAATGGAACGATCGCATCTATCTAAGCCACACAGGCTATCCAGGTGGACAACGTGAAATTACACCAGCTAAATTGATGGAAAAAAGTTCTGAAAAACTTATCAAGAAAGTGGTGAAAGGTATGTTACCTAAAAACCGTCTTGGAGACAAACTTTTGGGCAATTTGTATGTATTCCCAGGTGCGGAACACAATATGCAAGCTCAACAACCAAAACAATTAGATTTAAACTCACTTAAATAATCAGTATGGAAGTAATAAATGCCTTAGGAAGAAGAAAAGCGGCTGTTGCTCGTGTTTTCGTGAGCGAAGGAACTGGACAAATTACCATTAATAAACGCGATATAAACGTTTACTTTCCGTCACCATTATTACAATTTGTGGTTAAACAACCTCTTACCAAATTGGGAGTGACTGAAAAATACGATATTAAAGTAAATCTAAATGGTGGTGGATTTAACGGACAAGCGGGTGCTTTGCGTTTAGCAATTGCTCGTGCGTTGGTGAAAATGAACCCAGAGGACAAACCAGCACTTAAAGTTGAAGGATTTATGACTCGTGACCCTCGTGGTGTTGAGCGTAAAAAACCAGGTCAACCAAAAGCACGTAAGAGATTCCAATTCTCGAAACGTTAATATTTATTTACCATTCTATCATTTACCATTTACTATTTTGCAATGCGCGTAAGCCTATCGTAAATAGTAAATGGATGAATAGTAGATGGTTTTGGTTTAGTATCTAAATTGTCGAGACTCTGAGTAAAATTAAAGGCTACTTGGCAATTGAGTTAAACAGAATGTAAACAACTTTTTAAACAAAAAAAATGTCTAGAACAAATTTTGACGAATTATTAGAAGCAGGTTGCCACTTTGGTCACTTGAAACGTAAATGGAATCCAGCAATGGCTCCTTACATTTTCATGGAGCGTAACGATATTCACATTATCGATTTGCACAAAACAGTAGTGAAAATTGACGAAGCTGCAGCAGCATTGAAACAAATTGCAAAATCAGGACGTAAAATCCTTTTCGTTGCAACTAAAAAACAAGCTAAAGATGTAGTTTCAGAAAAAGCATTAGCTGTTGGAATGCCATACATTACTGAGCGTTGGGCCGGTGGTATGTTAACTAACTTCCCTACTATTCGTAAAGCCGTTAAAAAAATGACCACTATCGACAAAATGGCGACTGATGGTACATTCGAAAATATTTCAAAACGCGAAAAACTTCAAATTACTCGTCAACGCGAGAAATTAGAAAAGAACTTAGGTTCTATCGCTGATTTGACTCGTCTTCCTTCAGCACTTTTTATTGTAGACGTGATGAAAGAACACATTGCCGTATTAGAAGCTCAACGTTTGGGTATTCCGGTTTTCGGAATCGTGGACACTAACTCAAATCCTAACGGAATTGATTTCGTAATTCCTGCAAATGATGACGCAACAAAATCGGTTGACGTAATTTTAGGCGCTATGGTTGCTGCTATCCAAGAAGGTTTGGAAGAACGCAAAGTAGAAAAAATTGATACTGAAGCTGCTGAAGCTCCTGTTTCAAAAGACAAAAAGTCAAGAATTACTAAAAAACCAAGAACTCAAAAAGAAGATGATGATGCTTTGAACGCTAACGTGATCAAAAAATTCGTCAAAGAAGAAGAATAAGATTAATTGAAAGTTGTCAGTGACCGCTCGGTTTTAGCCGCTTGGTTCACCAAGAATTGACGATTATATATTTTTAAACGAGTTACCTGTTATGAATTATTGTAGCTTGTAACTCGTTTTTTCTTGTCTTTCAATATTCTTTCAAAGAAGAAACATATCAAATATATTAATAACTCACAGCTCTCTTATTTTTATTAAGGACAGAGAGTCGTAAAATACTTATAATTATGGCAGTAACAATGGCAGAAATTTCAAAATTGCGTACCATGACTGGTGCTGGTATGATGGATTGCAAAAATGCACTCACTGAAGCCAATAGCGATTTTGACAAAGCAGTTGAAATTATTCGTAAAAAAGGTCAGGCTACAGCATCAAAACGTAGCGACCGTGAAGCTTCTGAAGGTTGCGTTTTGGCTAAAGCTGAAGGTGGATTTGCAGCTGTATTAGCATTGAAATGTGAAACAGATTTCGTAGCTATCAATGCAGATTTCGTAGCTTTGACTAGATCAATTCTTGACGTAGCCATGGCTACAAAACCAGCTACAATCGAAGAACTTAAAGCTTTGACGATTGATGGTCGCGTTATTTCAGATGTAATTCTTGATCGTTCAGGTATTACTGGTGAAAAAATGGAATTGGACTACTACGAATTCGTTCAGGGTGGTACTACTGCTGCTTATATTCACCCGGGAAACAAACTTGCTACATTGGTGGCAGTTGCTCAAGAAAACGCCCAAAACGAAACCTTACGTGGCATGGCGATGCATATTGCAGCAATGGCGCCTGTGGCTATTGATGAATCCGAAGTGCCTCAAAAAGTAAAAGATAACGAGCTTGCAGTGGCTATCGAAAAAACCAAAAGCGAACTTGTTGCAAAGGAAGTTGAAGTCGCGATAAAAAAAGCGGGCATCAATCCTGCTCACGTTGATAGCGAAAACCACATTGAATCAAACATGGCTAAGGGCTGGATTACTGCTGAGGAAGCTGCAAAAGCCCGCGAAATTAGAGCAACAGTTACTGCAGAGAAATCTGCAACTTTACCAGAACAGAAAGTAAACAGTATTGCTGCCGGACGTATGGCTAAATTCTACAAAGAATATACCCTTTTAGAACAAAAATATGAAGGTGGCGGTGAAGAAGCTGGAAAAATAACAGTAAAAGAACTGCTTGTGAAAAAACAGTTAACTTGTGTTGGTTTCAAACGTGTAACTTTGAATCAAGAATAAGATTCAACTTTACTGATTGATATAAAATTTAAAAACCTCTTGAAGTTATTCAAGAGGTTTTTTTGTGCAATAGATTGAAGATTTGTTGAGGGAAAGTGTGGTATGAGTGTAATAATTGCATGTAAAATGTAGAAAAACAATTGTATTACAAACAGATCGGTTACTTGTTTCAACCTTGGGTCGGTGCGCTGCACCTTTGTAACTTTCTTTTATAATATACTACAAATGGTTCGGGACGCTGTCCCTCAATTTAAGGTGCAGCGCACCGAACCATTTGTTCTATTTGACAGCGGATGTAGGTTACATATTCTCGAACTCATCCGATATTACTCTTTCTTTTCTTTTGACCAAAAATATACGCTTTCAATTGCCAGCATAACACCAATCCCCATCGTGTAGGCAATTATATCCGTCCACAGAAATCCAAATCCCAATACTAAACCTCCTAAACGGGTGTTTCTGATAGCATCAATCCATGGGGCGTGATAGAGTTGACTTATTTCAATGAGGTAGCAAAATAACAAGCTGAGTAACGCTATTAGCGACGGTTTACGGTCGTTTAATAGCAGTGCGGCGAAGAGATAGATCATAACCGCCCACAGTGCATCGCCAAGGTAGGTGTTGATATATTCGGGCAGATAACAGGCGTATTTTCTCGACGAAAGTCCCAATACCATAACTATAGCTACGGAAATGAGATAGACGATTCGATTGCGAGCCGGTTTCACGTTAGTAAATGTTTCGTTTACTATTTGCACCGTCCAAGGTGAATTTCAGATTCCGGTGAGCCAGTTTAAACCCTTTCAGATTTAGGAAAACCTGTTGCTGGTATTTTTGTGGAATGTCAAAGTAAGAGCGATTGTCTTCCACCACCACATTTTTTATGTCCGAGAGATTAAGTCCTGCTTCTTCCACTAAGAAATCGGAGACATTGCCCTTCGTAAAACCTTGTCCAAAACCAATATTCATATAAATAGTTACCGGAGCACTTGGACGTTCGGGTTTGGGCTCGATGTTTAAAGCCGAAAACTGAATCTTAAGTTCCGACTCCAGATTTTTGATTTCGGGCATATCTTCTGTTTTGACCAGACATACTGAATTTCCCGATTTGCCTGCACGAGCCGTTCTGCCGCTTCGGTGGGTGTACTGCTCTGTTTTTTCGGGTAAATGATAATGGATAATATAATCCAGATCCTTCACGTCGATTCCTCTGGCAGCAATATCTGTAGCTACCAGCAGGTTGATTCTACCCTTTTTGAAGCCACGCATTACTTTATCACGCATTTCCTGATTTAAGTTGCCGTGCAAGGCATCAGCAACTACTTCAAAGCCGGCCAATTGTTTGGCCAGTTTTTTAGCTGCTACTTTTGTTCTACAAAACATGATGCCACGTTGATCGAGTCGTTGCGATAAATATGCTTTTAAATAATCGAGCTTATAACCTTGTTTGTATATAATATATTGATGATCAATTTTTTGATTGACAAACTCTTCGGCATTAATTCTGATCTCTACAGCATTCGGACGCAGATATTCACGTACCAGTTGTTTTACGTCGTTAGGCATAGTAGCTGTAAACAACATGCTGGTAATATCGCGCTTACAAGACTCCAAAATCTGATCGATTTCGGATTTAAAGCCCATGTTGATCATTTCGTCTGCCTCGTCCAGTACCAGATACTTCAAATCCTGAAGGCTTAGTGCGTTCCGATCCAACAAATCTAGCAAACGGCCGGGAGTAGCTACCACCACATGTGTGGCACGTTTTAATTTCTGAATTTGATCTTCGATAGGAGTACCACCATACACCGCTTCGGCAAATACGCGTGGCATGTGTTTGGAGAAAAGAAAGAATTCACGCGCCACCTGTTGCCCGAGCTCGCGCGTTGGAACCAATACCAGTGCTTGTATTTTTGCTAATTTAGGATCGATGGTTTGGAGAATAGGCAAGCAAAAGGCAGCCGTTTTACCTGTCCCGGTTTGCGCTATGGCCACCAGGTCTTGTTCCGAAGTGAGTATATGCGGAATGGCCTGAAGCTGAATGTCGGTAGGTTCTGTGATTCTGTTTTCCTGAAGTGCCTGAACTATATTATCGTTAATTCCTAAGTCTGTAAAAGTCATGTTTGTTCCAATTTAGTTTAAAATGCTCGTATGGAGGATTTGACTACAAAGGTAAGTGTATTTGTTGTATAAATTCGTATGTGATAAGGTTTAAGTGGCAGAAAAGAATTAGTGTAACCTGTAGTGTAGTTAGAAAAAGTTATTTTACTTTATCGGGGCTTCCGCCCCAAACCCTGACTTACTTTTTGTCTTGACACAAAAAGTAAGCAAAAAAGTCAAGACTACGCCTGCTTCACTCGAAAAACTTACGCTCAGTTGGCTAAAACCGTCCAAACTCGCTCCTTCGTCGCTCAAACAGGACAGTTTCAAACGCCAACTTCACTTGTTTTTCGGTTCACCAGACGAGGTCAGTCGTTGACAAACTGTGTGCAATTCAATATTCTTTATATTTTTAATGAAAATATCTATCAAATACACTACGGCTGTTATTAATTACTTAGGATATTTCTTTTGTTACCTACAACTAAAACAATTTTAATTCATTACTATTTTCTTCCTTGTCGGTAATTCCATTGTGAAAGTGGCACACCGCACTCATCACACAACTGTCGCACTTTGGGTTGGTGGGGCGGCATATCTCGCGACCGAGAAAGGAAATAGCCATTCCGATGTCGTTCCAACGCTCTTGTGGTACGATGGCCATGATCTGTTTCTCGATCTTCTCGGGTTGTGTGCCCGAAGCAATCCCAATTCGTGGGGCAACGCGCACGACGTGCAGGTCGACGATAACGCCTTCGGCTGTATTGCCCGACTCACGAATGACAACGTTAGCCGATTTGCGCCCAATGCCCGGCAGCTTGGTTAGCTCGGCCATAGTGGTGGGGATGTTATCGTCATCACTAATCTGTTGTGCCAGTTTTACCAACCAGTTGGCTTTGTTGCCAAAATTCCGTACCGTGCTAATGTATTGGTGCAGGTCTTCAACCGTGGCTTGCGCCAGGCTGTTCATCGACGGGTAGGCTGCAAATACCGCCGGAGCCAGTTCGTTGATATGTTTATCAGAGTCCTGCGCCGAGAGGATCACCATTACCAACAGTTGATAACGACTTTTATAATCAAGCGGATGCTTGCGATGATGATACTGAGCCATAAGTGGCTCCAGATGTTCCAACCAGTTTTGTTTCATGATATTTTAGAGTATTCTCAATTTAAATTTACAACAAATGTAACAAAACTTTCTCCGATTTAGTTGGATGAATTTAAGTTGTTTTTTTAATTATATTTTTTATATTTTCCTCTTTCAATATAGTTGGTATGGAGTAGGTGGTGTGACTTTTCACCTAACGGTTCTATCAAAAAATCGTTATAGAGCGTGAGTATTTCGGGGTTTTCGTGCGATTTGCGGAGGCCTTTGTGGGCATCTTCGTAGTAAATAGATTCGGCACGTTTTTTACGTATCTCGTAATTGGTAGGTATGGGCTGTCCGCCACCGCCCAGGCAACCACCGGGGCAGGTCATCACTTCGATAAAGGTGTAGGGCGACGTTCCATTTTCGATCTGCTCCAGTAGGATAGCTGCATTTTTCAGCGTATGCGCTACTGCTATTTTGATTTTTGTACCCTCCAAATCGACTTCTGCTTCCTTGATGCCGGTGAGTCCGCGTACAGCCGTAAAGTTGATATTCGCCAGGGTTTTCCCGGTAAATACTTCGTAGGCGGTACGCAAAGCAGCCTCCATAACGCCTCCGGTAGCCCCAAAGATGACGGCTGCACCGGTTGATTCTCCCAGCGGATTGTCGAACTGCTCTTCGGGCAAATGTGTGAAATCAATGCCTGTTTCCTTGAACATACGCGCCAGTTCGCGGGTAGTGAGTACGGCATCTACATCGAAAAAGTGCTCTTCGTCGGTCATGGTCACTTTTTCTTTCCAATACTGAAAAGCGCCATCCATCTCGGGTCGGCGGGCTTCAAATTTCTTGGCGGTGCAGGGCATCACCGATACTACCACTATATTGCGGGGATCGATGCCTGCTTTTTCGGCATAATAGGTCTTGGCAATGGCGCCAAACATTTGTTGCGGTGATTTGCAACTGGATAAATGCGTGAGTGATTTTGGATAAAAATGTTCGATATACTTAATCCAACCCGGCGAGCAGGAAGTGATCATGGGTAAAACGCCGCCGGTTTTAATCCGATCTATCAGTTCGTTTCCTTCTTCAATAATGGTGAGGTCGGCAGCAAAGTTGGTATCGAAGACTTTCGAGAACCCCAACCGGCGCAGACCGGCTACCATTTTTCCGGTTACGAGACTGCCATCGGGCATGCCCATGGCTTCGCCAATAGCGACCCTTACGGCAGGAGCGGTTTGTACCAATACTACTTTATCAGGATGGTGCAAGGCGTCCCATACTTCGCTCACGGCACTTTTTTCGGTAATGGCGCCGGTAGGACAAACCAGTGCGCACTGTCCGCAGTTGGTACAGGCCACTATGCCCATGCCTAAATCGAGGAAGGTAGATATCTTGCTTTTTAGTCCACGACCGGAAAAGTCAATGGCTTTTACTCCCTGCACCTCGCTGCACACAGCCACGCAGCGGCCGCACAAGATGCACTTCTCAGGATCGCGCACCAGCGACAGCGACGTTTCATCTTTCGGGCGGATTTCCCGTTGCGTTCTCACAAAGCGTTTGCAGGTAACACCCAGATCGAACGTAATCTGTTGCAATTCGCAATTCTGATTCCGATCGCACTGCAAACAATCCTGTGGATGATTGGCCAGCAGCAGTTCCACGTTGACCCGCCGGGCTTCCATCACGCGTTGACTGTTGGTGGTAATTTCCATGTTCTCCGTTACCTGCGTGATACACGAACGCAACAAGGATTTGGCACCTTTCACCTCTACCACGCAAACCCCGCAGGACGCATTGTGCGAAACATCTTTCAGGTAGCACAGTGATGGTACATTGATGCCAACAGAATTACAGGCTTCCATAATGGTTATCCCTTCCGGTACCTGTACGGGCTGATTGTTTATTGTGATTTTCATACTTAATATTTTTTAGTCTAAGGGCAAAGATAAAAGACAAAAGATAAAAGATAAAAGATAAAGGTCTAGTGATAAATTAAGACAGGCTTTTTATGATGGCTATAAAATCGAGAATCGTTGACCTTAGACCATAGACCTTTGACCATAGACTTGTTTTAGCATCTCACATCACACCTCAAACACCTTTCTACTTCATTGCGGGCTTGTTCGCCGGTGAAGCCGACTTCTACTTCCTGAAAATTACCGATACGTTCTTTCACTGATAGCTTGCCGGATTTATTTTTATGACTCACTTTCGGATGTAATGGTATCTGATGCTTGTATTGAAATTCGCGGAACAAGAGATGGAACCGCTTTTCTTTCATCAATGCTAAGTCGATGGCTGCAGCTGCTTTTTTTGCCATGCCCATCGCTTCGGCAGCTGTCGAAGGACCGGTTACTGCATCACCTCCTGCATATAGTTGGGGGTCGGATGTTTGGAACGTAAACGGATCGACAATCAATCGCCCATCTTTTGTGGTAGCCCAGCCGGCAGTAGCGAGTTGCTCCGAATCCACCCGTTCGCCCACCGCCATAATGATGGAGTCGCAAGGGATTTCCTGATATTTTCCGGTGGAAACAGGTCGTCTTCTTCCCGAAACATCTATGCTGCCACCACTCATTATTTCTACTTTCAATGCTTTTACCTTGCCCTTTTCGTCGGCAATGATTTCGTGCGGTGCAGCCAGAAAATGATAGTTTATTTTTTCGGCTTCCGATTCAAAGATCTCGGATGCATTTGCCGGCATATCGCCTTTTTCGCGGCGATAGACCACAGTTACTTCTTTGCCTAACCGCCAAATACTGCGGGCAGCATCGATGGCCACATTTCCGGCACCAATAATCACTACCTGTTGACCCAGTTTTGGTGCTTTTCCCAGAGCCATTTCTTTCAAAATTTCAGTGCCTGCAAAAACGCCTTTTGCCTTTTCGCCGGGAATATTCAACTCAATATCTTTCCATGCACCAATGGCCAGATAAACAGCGTCACATTCATTTTTCAACGTTTCTAACGATAGATTCTCGCCCAGTTTTTGGTTGAATTTGAATTGTACGCCCAGCTTTTTGATAAACTGAACTTCTTTTTGTAATACCGATTTGGGTAAACGGTATTGCGGAATGCCAAACCGAACGACCCCACCGGCTTCGGGCAACGCATCGTAAATGGTGACAGCATGTCCCAATCTCACAAGGTAATAGGCAGCCGTAAGTCCGGCAGGACCGGCACCCACAATGGCAATTTGTTTGCCGGTAGTGGGCAATTTTTCTTTAATTAGTTTCGTGTAAATATCATTTTCTTTGCCGAGTTTATACATGGTGTCGGCCAGATAGCGGTGAATTTCTCCCTGCGAAACAGGTTCGTCCAACTGTTCCCGACGGCAACGCATCTGGCAGTGGAAGTGACAAATACGTCCAATCGTTCCCGGAATTGGATTGTCGCGCAAGGTCAATTCAAATGCTTCATCCAGGCGGTCTTCCTTGATAAGTTCGATATAGCCCGGGATGTTCATGTGCAGCGGACAGCTATTTTCGCATAGCGCCATGTACAGCGACTCGCAAGCACCGGCATGGCATCGTTTTTCCCGAATATGTTCCTCGTATTCATGACGGAAATATCTCAAGGTAGTAAGAATCGGATTCGGAGCAGTCTGCCCCAGTCCGCAAATGGCTGTGTCTTTTATTGTTTTACTCAATAATTCGAGCGTGGTGAGATCCTCGTAGGTGCCTTGCCCTTTGGTAATTCGGGTGAGAATGGCAAGAGCTTGTGCCAATCCTTCGCGACAAGGAGTGCATTTTCCGCACGATTCAGCGGAATTGAATTCCAGAAAATAACGGGCCACATCCACCATGCAATTGTCCTGATCCATCACCACCATTCCGCCCGAACCCATAATGGCACCCAGGCCGGCGAGTGATTCATAGTCGACTGGTGTGGAGAAATACTCCAGCGGAATGCAGCCGCCCGAAGGTCCCCCGGTTTGTACTGCTTTTACTTTTTTCGAAGTTCCCGTTCCTTCGCCAATACCGTACACAAACTGTTCCAGCGTCGACCCAAGCGGCAGCTCTACCAAACCTGTATTTTTCACTTTCCCAACCAACGAAAATACTTTCGTTCCCGGGCTTTTCTCCGTTCCGGTTTCTTTGAACCAATCGCTTCCTTTATCAAGTATGACGGGAATATTGCACCATGTTTCTACATTGTTGATATTGGTTGGTTTTCCATACAAACCTTTGCCGGCAGGGTAGGGTGGGCGTGGCATTGGTCGACCGGCTTTGCCTTCGATAGAAGCAATCAACGCCGTTTCCTCACCACAAACAAAAGCACCCGCGCCTTCCACTACTCTGAGTGTAAAGCTAAATCCCGAGCCCATAATATTTTCACCCATTAACCCCTGTTTAGTGGCTTGTTCGATGGCAATTTTAAGTCGTTTTACAGCCAATGGATATTCGGCCCGCACGTAGGCAATTCCTTCGGTAGCCCCCATAGCATAAGCCCCTATCAACATTCCTTCCATCAACATGTGCGGATCACTTTCTATTTCGTTGCGGTTCATATATGCTCCGGGATCGCCTTCGTCGGCATTGCAGATAATGTATTTCCGGTCGGCTTCGGCTTTTCGCATGATGTCCCATTTTACTCCGGTAGGAAAACCAGCACCCCCACGACCGCGAAGTTTAGCAGCTATTACTTCATTCACAACCTCCATAGGTTGCATTTTGAGAGCTTTCGCCAGGGCTTTATAGCCACCCACAGCAAGATAATCCAAAATTGATTCCGGGTCAATCAGTCCGGCGTCGCGCAATACTATTTTCTTTTGACCTTTGAAAAACGGAATCTCGTTCCAATGCGGTATATCTTCGTAGCCTTTGCCAAAATTAATTCTTGAAGTCTGGAAATCCCATTCATCCATCTTGCAAAGCAGTTTTTTCCGATAAACTTTTCCTTTCAAAACGCCTTCGGCAATGTGTGCAGCATCTTTCTCATCTACTTTGCTATAGACTAACATTGGTTTCCCCGGCTGGTAAAGCATAACCAACGGCTCTTCGGCACAAAAACCAAAGCAGCCGGTTTGTTTTAGTTCGAAACCGGCATTTGTGTTTGCTTTATAGTTGCGAAGTCGCTCAAAAACTAAATCAGCTCCATTCCCGATGCCACAAGTTCCCATGCCGACCAATATGGTGGGAGTAGCACCAAAAAGACTACCAACTTCAATGGGGAAACTGAAGTTACTTTTTTCTTGTATGTTGTTTGAATTTGCCATGTTAGTAAATGTTTAAATACGAATGTACTAACTAAATCCTCCGTCAGCCGACGGATTAGAGGTTGAATTACTTTTTCACCTTCTTCAATATCTTCATCAATCGCTGCGAATTGACATTACTGAAAATGACTCCGTCCACTGCCACAACAGGCGATTGTGCACACTGGCCAAAACAGGCAACTGTTTTAATGGTAAATTCATTGTCGGGGGTGGTGAATGATGATTCTGTTTCGTCTTCCGTTCGCTTAAATCCCAAAATGGGTGCAACTTCATCGAGCAAAGCTTTGGATCCTTTGGTATGACATGCTGTTCCGCGGCACACAATGATGGAATGTTTGCCTTGTGGTTTAAGATTGAAAAACGAATAGAATGTGGCTACGCTGTACACTTGTGTGTAAGGAATGTTCAACTTTTGTGATACAACGGTTAAGGTTTCACAGGGAAGATATTTTAAAGGATTTTTTTCCTGCACTTCTTCCAGGGTGGAAAGTAGCATGCCGGGTTTACCTTTATATTTCTCAACTATTTCGTCGAGAATAATTTCGGGGACGATAGAATTAGTAAGCGCTTCCATAACTATATTTTAAAAATTAGTTATCTGTTATCAAACAAATTCCGAAGAGTGAAAGTTCCAAATCAAGTTATCTAAATGTCATTGAATGGATATATTTCTGAGTACAAATATAATGTATTATTATAGAAATATTTCTTTAATTGCGATATATATCAATAAAAATGCAATAAATGTACAAAAAAAGGAAGCTCGCTTCTGAACTTCCTTTCTTTTCCTGAGATAATTGAAAATCTATTTATTGTACCATTTCTTTACCATTTCCTGCATAAAGGCTAAACTACCTTTTGCCAAATCTTCTGAGTTATACTTTGATGGTCGCCACAATGAGGTTGGACCAACCAGTTCTTTTATTTCGGAAGAAAAATTTTCCAGCACCAATGGTCCCTGGTAATTAATTTCAGCTAATCCACGGAATAAATCGTCCCAATGCACATTGCCTTCGCCCAGCATACCGCGGTCACTCTCAGTTATGTGGAGGTGTTTTAGACTTTTTCCGGCAATGATAACCGGATCGTAGAAATTGGGTTCTTCAATGTTCATATGGAAGGTGTCCAAATGCAGTCCGATATTGTCGACTCCGATTTCATCTATCATTTCCAACACTTCTTCAGCAGCCGTAAATACATAGCTTTCGTAGCGGTTAATAGGCTCAGGAGCAATGATGATGTTCCGGTCGCGGGCATAAGCTGCTACTTCGGTAAATACCTGTTGAACGATCAACCGCTCAGCTACTGTGCAAGGTTGTCCGGTAAATCGGGCAATGGCAGAATGCAATACGCCACCCAGAAAATCACCGTCCATTTCTGCTACTTTATCAAGCGCAGCTTTTAAAAGTGCTGTTGCCTTTTCGGGATAAACCGGCACATGACAATCGACAGGGATGTTTAGTGTGAGTCGTCCTGTAATGCCGCGATTGTCCAGTTGTTTTTTTACGGTTTTTGCATCAAAATCCAACGATGATGGTAAACATACTTCCAGCATGTCGAAACCGTATTCAGCTGTTTTCTCTATGGCAAAACGTCCACCCTCGGCGCTCCAACCGGGGATAAATGATAATATTGTTGTTCCAAAAATTGGCATGAGATTAATTATTAATTGTAAATGATTAATTATAAACGATGAACTATTAACTGATTACTGTTAACTGGTTACTGTTAACTGATAACTGACTAAAACAGCCACCATTCCGTTTTTATCCCAATATAAGTGCCCCAACGGTTTTGGTTGATTTGCAAATAGGGTGAATAATGGTTGTCGCGTGCATAATCGTTGTAACGAGCTGCTGAGAAAACGAGTCGAATATGTGGGCGACACCATGGATCGCGTTTGCTAAGGGGTGCAATGGTGGGGGCAAATGAGAATTTCCACATTCCTGCTTCAGGGTTATCACCATCTTTACGCGTAGCATAATGCGCTTCGCCCATCAAATGCAACCAATTAGTGGCGTAAAACAATACTCTTCCTCCCACAACAAGATCTCGCTTTTGATTATACAACTGTTTTCCATTGAAATAGGTATCCATATTTGAGTTGGACGATCCACCATGACTGTGTGTAAAAATACCATAGCCATTTACACTTACATTTTTCGATAAGTTCAACAGAAAATGTTCTACCGTTGTAAACGAATAGGCGTGAGTGTATTTTCCATTTTCATCCGGTGCTCCGTAAGTTGCCCAGGTGAACGTATTTCCATTGTCACCACCGTTGGCAATTCCGGTTCCGTAACGTACCGAAAATTGATTAAACGAGCCGGGTAGGGGAGTCTTTAGTGGATTGTTGAACTTTACTCCCGCCACCCAGCCATTATCGGCAGCATACACTTTCGATGCATTTTGTGAAGAGGCTGGTACGGAGTGAAATTCTCCAAGAAGTTTCATTACACTTCCGTTGTTAAACTTAATGCTGTGCTCACCTATCCAAACCATTCGTTGACGAATGGCCGGATTAGTAGCTCCTGCAACGGTGACATCATAATTGTACGGAAATACTCCCGCTGAATCTGTAGAAGCGGGCATCAATAAGGTAAGTTCCGTGGTTTTATAACTTACACCGGCTCCCTGCGCCGAATGATCGTCGAAATAGAAATAATCGCAAATATGAATATCGTCGTACCGGCGGAAACGTACTCCTGCCCATGCCGACCAACGGCTACCCATAATGTTTCGGGCTTCAATATAGGTTTCGGGTAGAATAATGGTCAAGCCTTTATCGGTACGTGTGCTGGTGTTACCCATAAATTGACCGTTGGCCGAATACATTCCCAATCGCACCTGAAAAGTGACATTGGTACTGTCAGTTCCGTTGAGTTTCGGCGTAAAATGTATAGCCGGTAGTAGGTCCATATAATCAACCTGTTCCATACGTCCGGCTAATGACCCCTGACCCGAAAGATTCAATGGCTTCCATTGTGTTCCTTCACCATTTGGCGCCATTCCCACGCCAATGCGTCCGGTAGTTCCCAATGAGAAATTGCTGTTGGTTATTACCACCTGCGAAAAAATGCAGGTGGGGAATAAGCATATCAATAAAATAATAAGTGTGTTTTTCATGGCAATACTTGTTTAATCGTTTAAACAAAGAGCTAAAAAAATTATTGAACTAGAACTAAAGAAATGTGTAGTCAACTAATAAAGATAATGATTTGTTTTTCCGATAGATGATTTTTTGATTAATCAATAGCTTCCGTTTTTTCTTTGTATCCTTTCAAGCCATAATAGGCTACTGCAACGAAACAGATAAGTGGAACTACAATTGAGTTTCCTATTCCGAAATGAACTGAAACAAGTCCCATAACAGGTGTAATCAATGCTCCGCCGATAATAGCCATAACCAATACTGATGATGCCAGTTTCGTGTGTTCACCCAAATCTCTGATACCCAACGAGAAAATTGTAGGATACATAATTGACATAAAGAAACTGGTACCCACTAATGCCCAAAGTCCGATGGTTCCGGGGAAAACAAGTGCAGTGGCGATTAAAATCAAATTGATAGTAGCATATATCCAGAGTAAATTATGCCCTTTAATTTTTTTCAACAAAGCTGTACCAATAAACCGACCGACCGTGAATACCACTAGTGAGATGGTAAGGAAATTTGCTGCCGTTTTTTCAGGTGTTCCCGGAATAGTTCCCTGAATATATCGAATCAAGAAGCTCCAGATACAAACTTGTGCACCAACGTAGAAGAACTGAGCCATAACTGCTTGTTTGAAATGACGTTTAGCAAAAATGAACTTCAAGGTTTGCTTGGTGGTCGATTCTCCATGCGTTTCTTCGTCTTTCACCACCGGAAATTTAGTGGCTAAAATAACCAACGCAGCTACAATAATCACCAATCCAATGATTAAATAGGGTGTTTGAACTGCATGTACTTCGGCAGTATAATAAGCTTTTACAGCTTCGGGCGACATAAGAGCTAGTTGTTCTTTACTGTGCTCAATGCCCGAGAGGATGAAATTTTGTCCAATAAGAATACCGGTAATACAGCCGATAGGATTAAATGATTGAGCCAGGTTTAAACGAAAAGTAGAAGTTTCAGGATCGCCTAATGCCGAAACGTATGGATTGCCTGCAGTTTCCAGAAATGTAAGGCCTGAAGCAATTACAAAAAGTGCTACTAAAAAGAAACCGTACGAAGCATTTTCGGCAGCGGGATAAAATAGCAAAGCACCTGTGGCAAATAAGAAAAGCCCGATAACAATACCTGTTTTGTAATTGAACTTGCGCATGATAAGCGATGCAGGAATTGCCAGTGCAAAATAGCCTAAGTAAAATGCCGATTGGACAAGTCCTGATTCGAAGTCGGTTAGTACAAAGGTTTTTTTGAACTGCTGAATCAAAATGTCGTTGATACTACCGCCCATTCCCCACATAAAAAATAAACTGACAATCAGAATTAGCGGGAGAACATAACTGTTTGTTTTTTGCGCGCTGCGCGAGGTCGTTGAATTTACATCGACCGGTTTTGCTGATGTTACATTTGTTGTTTGCATAATGAATTAGATTTTGTTGGTGTGTTATGAAGTTTGTTTTTGAAAAATATAGGATTCAAGTTTTGCAACGTCGTATGCCGGACATGCACCTTCGTGCGAAGCCACAAATGCTCCAAGTCCGGTGGCGTAAATCATGCAGCTTTCCGGTAATTCGCCCTCAAATTTCTTTGCTAAAAATGCTGCCAGGAATGAATCGCCACTTCCACAGGTGTCAGCTACTTTTACTTTAAACGCAGGGAAGGAGTAGGATGTTGATTTTGTGTAATAGCTTGCACCCTCACCGCCTTTTGTGACGATCACTTCATCGATATTATATTCATTCTGTAAGAAGCGAACTGAAGTCTCCTCGTCAAATTTTCCGTTGGAAAACCAGGTGATAATTAATTCTAATTCCGACTCATTTAGTTTCAGTAAATTACATTTGCTAAGCAGATATTCGATTATATCAGGTGAATAATGGGGTTGGCGTAGGTTGATGTCAAACACATTAAATGTTGCTTTTTCGATCAATTGGTACAACGTTTCGCGTGAAGTTTCGTTGCGGGTTACCAAACTTCCGTACACAAATGCATCGGCTTCGCTTACCAATTTGTCGTTTTCAGTTTGGGGCTTAATCTCATCCCAAGCTACAGGTGAATAGATTAAGTAGCTCATTTCATTTCCGGGTAATACCGTGGCAATCACTTTCCCGGTTTCATAAGCTTCATCAATCTGACAGTTCTCTGTAGGAATATCCCACTCAGTAAGTAGATTCAGCAATTTTTTGCCAGCTTCATCATTTCCGACTTTACTTATCATTCGGCTGTCGATGCCAAATTTACGTAAATGATAGGCCACATTCATGGGGGCGCCACCCGGTTTTGTTTTTGTTGGGAAAATATCCCAAAGTACCTCGCCGTAACAGACTACTGTTTTCTTTTTTTCATTTGTTGTTTTCATGTTCTCAGATTTTTTGATTTGATTTTGTCTTTCCTTTATAATATTGTTTAATCGTTTAAACAACTGTATAAAAAAATTATTTTTGAATTATGGAAGAACTTCGAATTACCAATTCCGCCTCAAGTTCTACTACCTCAATGTTATCTTTATTCTCAATGGTGCTGATAAGCAGTTTTAATGATGCATTTCCCAAGTCAACCAACGGTTGCTTCACAAAGCTTACCGGTGCGTAAAACAGATCAAAGGCGTCCGTCTCGTCAAAGCCCACAACAGCAATTTGATCAGGAATTCTGATACCAAGGCTGTTGATATGCTTCAGTCCGGAAATGGTCAGTAAATTTGAAGTAAAAAATATAGCATCCACGGGATCGGGATCGGACAGGAATCGATCAATGGATGCAATAACATCCTGATTGATAGAGTTGATTCCAACTTCTCCGATAAGTGCGTTTTCTGCCAATAAATCAACAGCTCCTCTGATACGTTCGTTCAGATGAAACAATGACGTTTTATAAGCAACCACTCCAATGCGTTTATGACCATTGTCCATTAAATGTTGAATGGCTTTTTGGGCTGCATTAAAATTATTTATTGAAACTGAATTTGTTTGAATGGTAGGATAATAGCGGTCAATCAACACAAAAGGGACATTGATTTTTTGTAGATAGTGGACCTGTGCTTCGGTATGTTCGGGTAAGGCTATGATTAGTCCATCAACCTGACGATCGAGAAGTAATTTGATTAAATCGCTTGTTTTTTCTGCACTTTCGTCGGAACTGCCAAAAATTACGGAATATCCATAAGTTTTAGCTTCATCCTCTATGATGCGTGCAATTTGGGAAGAAAAGGGATTGGCAATATCTGCAACGATTAAGCCAATGGTAAAAGTCTTTTGGGCTTTTAGGCTTCGTGCAATCTGATTAGGGCGGTAGTTCAGGTCTTCGGCTGCTTTTTTAATTTTAGCAGCTACATCCTTATTGATTCTGTCTTTTAATTTATTGTTCAGCACATACGACACCAGAGCCGTTGAAACTCCAACGTGTTCCGCTATGTCTTTTAAGGATACATTCTTTTTCATGAACGTAGATGTGTTTTTCGTGTTGAACAGATTTAATGGCACAAATATATGTTTAATCGTTTAAACTTGTACAAATGAAGTCAATAATTATAGTATATTAGTATTTGAATATATATATTTGCATAAGCGTGAATGAATAACAATGTGATTAATGGTTTAAATTGTTGATATGTAGTTTGTTCCGTTGTAAGGTGAGATTGGGTCATTTTGGGAAATAAAAAAAGGAAGCTCATTTCTGAACTTCCTTTTAATTTTTGTAGCGGGAACGAGAGTTGAACTCGTGACCTCCGGGTTATGAATCCGACGCTCTAACCAACTGAGCTATCCCGCCATTTTTCTAAAGCGGTGCAAAGATAGGCTTTTTTGAGCATTTGACAAACCTTTTCAGGTAAAAAAAAGGATTTTATTGTCAGAGTAATTGTTTACTAAATCTAAATGTTTGATATTTAAAGAGTAATTGTCAATTGTCGACGATCAACTTTCAATTAAAAAGTTGGCTTCATACCCAAATTGAACATAACAAACGACCACATGTCAGCTTGTGCCTCTAATAATTTACCAATTGGCTTGCCTGCTCCATGCCCTGCTTTTGAGTCAATACGAATTAAAGTGGGTTTTGTACCTCCGTTTCCGGCCTGAAGAGTGGCGGCAAACTTAAACGAATGTGCCGGAACTACCCGGTCATCGTGATCGCCAGTCATAACCATCGTGGCAGGATATTTTGTACCTGACTTAACGTTGTGCAATGGAGAATACCCTTTCAGGTACTCAAACATCTCTTTACTTTCGAGGCTGGTGCCGTAATCACTGGCCCACGACCAGCCTATTGTGAACAAGTTGTAACGCAACATGTCTAAAACGCCCACTTCTGGAATCGCTACAGCATACAAATCGGGACGTTGGGTCAGACATGTCCCAACCAATAAACCTCCGTTAGAACCGCCATCAATGGCCAATTTTCTAGAAGAAGTATATCCGGTTGCAATCAGGTACTCAGCAGCTGCAATAAAATCGTCGAATACATTTTGTTTTTTCATTTTCGTTCCGGCCAAGTGCCATGCTTCGCCGTATTCACCACCTCCACGAAGGTTGGCAACAACATACACACCGCCATTCTCCAAAAATGGAATTCTTGATACGTTAAAGGTTGGGTTTAAACTGATATTGAAACCACCATAACCGTACAGCATAAGTGGATTTTTGCCATTTTTCTTCAATCCTTTTTTGTACGTAATGGACATAGGCACTTTGGTACCGTCCTTGCTGGTGTAAAAAACCTGCTCGGTGATAAAATCTTGTGCGTTGATTTTTACTTCAGATGTATGGAACGTTGCAGATAAGTTTTTCTCTACATCCAAAATATAGATAGTAGGAGCAAAGGTGTAGGATGTAAATACATAAAAAGCTTCCTTGTCATTTTTATCACCCGAAATTGAGGTTACCGACCCTAAAGTTGGCAGTTTGACTTCGTATTGTTTTTTGCCGGTCAAATCAAATGCATACACATGATTACTTGCATCTATCATGTATTCAGCAATAATTTTTCCACCGATTATATTTACACTTTCCAGAACATTCTCCGTTTCTGGAAGTATTTCTTTCCAGTTCTCGCGTGATGGTTGTGCCGGATCAATTTGCATTAGTCTCGATTTTGGCGCTTTCCAGTTGGTCAGCACATAAATCTGTCCATCAACATTATCAACCACAGTATAATCGTTTCTAAATCCAGATGCTAATTCAACAAATTTAGAATCAGGGTTTGATAGGTCTTTCATTTTAAGTGAATTACCGGTTGTTGTTTCAGTCTCGGTTACAAACAGAAACTTTTCGTCGTCCGATACACTCGAACCGCACTCGCGAAGCGGAAACTCTTTGTTTTCAAATACAATTCTGTCCTGACTTTGTGGCTGACCAATAATATGATAGAATATTTTCTCAAATTCATTTTTGTTTGAATATTCTTTTCCTGCTTCCGGAGCATCAAAAGCGCTGTAATAAAATCCATTACCTTGCCATGAAATGCCGTTGAACTTCGACCATTTTATATGATCGGGTAGGAGCTGACGTGTTTTTACATCCATCACGAAAATCTCATTCCAATCGGAACCACTACGTGCAATGGAGTATTGGAGATATTTCCCGTCTTTTGAAAATGAAATATTGGTCAACGCAACCGTTCCATCTGTCGAAAGTGTGTTTGGGTCAAGTAAAACCGTAGGTTCGGACGTCAAGGTTTCTTGTTCGCACAAAACGCTTTGGTTCTGTAAACCATTGTTTTTATAAAAATAATACTTTCCATTTTTCTTGAATGGTGAACCATATTTTGGATAGTTGGTCAGATCAGTCAACCGTTTTTTTAATGCAGAACGAAAAGGGATTTGCTCTAAATAACTCTTTGTAACTACATTTTGGACTTTTACCCAGGCAGCTGTGGTTGCAGAGGTGTCATTTTCTAACCAGCGATACGGATCCTGAACCTGAACGCCAAAATAACTGTCAACAACATTTCCTTTTGCAGTTGTTGGATACGTAATTTTTGAAGCTGAAAAAGCTGTTGACATAAGCAGCAATAGTAGTGATGTAAATGTAATATGTTTCATTCTTTATGTATTTAAATCGATATGTATCTGAATTTTGATGCTATTTCTTAATCATTGGCAACTCCTAATTCTTTTGCCACCTGTACCATGTAAGCCTGAGCAGCAGCATATTCGTTCGGAATAATCCCGTCGAGGATGGCATCTTTGATGCGCATTTTTATGTCGCCAACCGTAGCGCATGCAGGTAAATTAAATGTCTCCATAATTTCTTGTCCACTGATGGGTGGCTGAAAATTGCGAACTTTATCTTTTTCCTCAATCTCTTTCAATTTCTGTCGGACGAGTAGAAAATTGGATTTGTATCGCTTTACTTTTTCTTGATTTTTGGAGGTAATATCCGCTTCGCAAAGCATCATTAAATCATCAATATCGTCACCCGCATCAAATAATAATCGTCGGATGGCCGAATCAGTCACTTCATCTTCGGTCAAAACAATGGGACGCATGTGGAGGGTAACCATTTTTTGGACGTACTTCATTTTTTCGTTAGTCGGCAATTTCATTTTTCGGAAAATATCAGGAATCATTTTCTCTCCAACGAAGTTGTGGTTGTGGAAAGTCCACCCCAGGCGCGAATCAAAGCGTTTGGTGCGTGGTTTACCAATGTCGTGGAGCAGTGCTGCCCACCGTAACCAAAGATTATCAGTGTGTTCGCACAATCCATCCAATACTGCCAATGTATGATAAAAATTGTCTTTGTGACCCACACCATCTTTTGTTTCAGCACCTTTCAATGCCAATACCTCAGGAAAAATAAGTTCCAACAAGCCCGTTTTTTCGAGCAAAATAAAACCTACCGATGGTTTGCGCGACATCATGATCTTATTCAATTCATCTGCAATTCTTTCTTTGGTAATAATTTCAATACGTTCTTTGTTGCGGGCAATGGCATCGAAGGTATTCGACTCCAAAAAGAAGCCAAGTTGAGCTGAGAACCGGATGCCACGCATCATACGCAACGGATCGTCCGAAAAAGTGATGTCCGGGTTTAGCGGAGTGCGGATAACAAAATTTTTGAGATCCTCTACGCCTCCAAATGGATCAACTAACTCACCAAACCGGTCTTTGTTGAGGCAAATGGCCATTGCATTAATGGTAAAGTCACGTCGGTTTTGGTCATCTTCCAATGTTCCGTCTTCTACTATTGGGTTGCGCGAATCGCGTAGGTACGATTCCTTTCGTGCACCTACAAATTCAACCTCCAGGTCGTTAAGCTTTACCTGTGCTGTTCCGAAATTTTTAAATATCGAGAGACTCGCTTTTTTTCCTAATTTTGCTGCTACACGCTTAGCCAGTTCAATTCCACTTCCAACGATCACCACATCAATATCTTTCGATGGTCGTTTCAAAAAAATATCCCGAACGTATCCACCAATCACATAACATTCCTGTTGTTGTTCGTCGGCTGCTTCGGAAATAATGCTAAATATCTTATCTTGAAGAAATTCTTTCATAAATTCATTGTCGTAATTTTGGGAGCACAAAGGTAAGTCATTAGTTCGGATTAGCAAAGAAACAGCTTGTGCAAGTCCTTCATGCGGGTTTATACAAAAAGAACTTACTGAAAGTTCAGTAAGTTCTTTTTGCGAAAAAGTAGTCTTTATTTTTTTGATTCTTCCACTTTCGCTTTCCGTGCTCTCAGTTTTTTTAATTCGTTTTCGAGCGATTCTATTTCTTCTTCTTGATGATTTATTGTTTTAAGTAATTCGTTCAATTCTTCGTTGTCAATTGTTGTTGGATATTGAGCATCAACTCTTTCTAAGAAATCTGCCAGTACATTCATGTAATTCATAAAAGCGTCATAAGCCGATTCGTAGTTAGTACCCCAGGCATCCTTATGGCTCATATATCTGAAATGATCAGTCGATTGCAGGATTAACCAGTCGCGCAACAATGGTTTGTCGGTACACATTCTAACCCTTTCGCCAACAGCATATAATTTTGCAATAGCTTCGTTTTGCAAATCGTTTCCTGTCCATGGCGTAAGGTCTTTGTCGTTGCCCACCCAACTGATTGGAAATGGCACTGATAGCGGACCGGCCGATTCATTTTTCTTTGATAATTCTGATGGAAGCATAAAACTCATTTGATGTTCCATTGCATGGTAAGGAATGGCTTTCAGGAACTCAAAAATACCGGTGTATGCCGGTTGAGTAATACCAAGTGCTTCGTAACCCATTCCCAGGTTGATAACGTTATCACCTTCCGGTAAACTGGCTATCCAGTGTATAAAGTTTTCAGCAGTTAAGGATAAACTTGAGAACCGGAAAGCAATATCATCGCTTAATTTATGGTTTCTAACCAATAATTTGAGCTTTGGAAGATAAGAATGAGAGTATACATAATTAGGACTTTTCCAACCCAAAATATGTTTAGCTTCGTCAATCAACATGGTTTTAAAGCCCATTTTTGAAACGATTTCGCCAATTTCATCCGAATAAATCAATTCGGCATTAAAAAGTGAGCTTGGACGTTTACCAAATAAAGTCTCAATTTTATCGGCATGTAACTTCAGCTGACGTTCAAATTCAGTAGCGTCAAAAACCGATGAAAGTGAGTGAGCATAAGGCTCAGCCATAAATTCCACGCAGCCGGTTTTAGCCAGATCTTTGAAACTGTCAATTACCTCCGGAGCATAGTGTTCCAGTTGATCCAGCGTTACCCCTGATATGGTGAAAGCGCAACGGAATTTACCGTTCGAACTTCGAATCATCTCTGCAACAGTACGATTAGCCGGCAACAGTGATTGCTCAACGTATGCTCTAATGCGTTCTTCGATTTGAAAATCATCGTAGTAATAATGATCTTGACCTATTTCGATGAATCTATAGCGTTTCAAACGATATGGAAGATGGATTTGAAAATAAAAACAAATGTTTCTCATATAAATATTAGTTTTAAAGTTACAGTTACAAATCGGGATTGTTAAAAATTTGTTTTAGAATAGGATCACCGTTTGTAGTTGCAAGTCAATAAGTTGTAAATTACATTACGCTCTCGTAAATACCACGTACTTTTAATCCGGCGTCTTGCCAACGGATATTATTTACTTCGTCTCTACCCAATTCCTGCAGACTTTTATGCATTGCCGGGTTTTTTACAATAGCGTAAATTGCATCGGCCATTGCATCAATGTCCCAATAATCGGTTTTGATAGCATGGGTTAAAATTTCGGCACAGCCCGATTGTTTTGATATGATAGATGGCGTTCCCACTTGCATAGCTTCAAGTGGCGAAATACCAAATGGCTCCGAAACAGAAGGCATTATATAAACATCGCTTTCTGCAAGCATTTCGTGAACTTGTCGTCCTTTCAAAAAGCCGGTAAAATGAAATCTGTCTGCAATATTTCGTTTGGCCACAAGGTCAATCATTGCGTTCATCATATCACCGCTTCCGGCCATTACAAACCGAACATCTTTGGTTTTCTGCAAAACACGATAGGCAGCTTCCACAAAATATTCGGGTCCTTTTTGCATGGTAATACGTCCAAGGAATGTTACCACTTTATCCTTTCGGGGCGTTTTGGTAAATGAGTCGGCATTCGGGAGCGGATCAACAGCGTTGTGAACCGTTGTAACTTTTCTTGGATCCTGATGATATTTTTCAATAACAATTTTGCGGGTCAGGTCACTAACGGTCATAATATGATCGGCGGCATCCATTCCGCTTTTTTCTATTCCGTAAACGATAGGGTTCACTTGTCCGCGACTTCTATCAAAATCGGTTGCATGAACGTGGATGACAAGTGGCTTCCCGCTGATTTTTTTTGCAAATACACCCGCCGGAAAAGTTAACCAGTCGTGAGAGTGAATAATGTCGAAATCCATTTGATGAGCCAGCACGCTAGCCACTGCTTCATAGTTCGATATTTCTTCAATTAAATTATCGGGATATCGGCCCGAAAAATCAACGCAGCCTAAGTCGTTAGTGTATATTCGGTTGTAGTTGTACTTAATTCCATTTCTCAACCAAAAATACTCATCGGGATGCATTGTTAAGCCGATTCGTTGATTCACATAATTCCACTCATTCTCTTTCCAAACAATAGGAACATTACAAGCTCCAACGATTTTCAAAAAACTTTGGTCCTCGTCGCCATGAGGTTTGGGAATCACAAATGTAATTTCCAAATCATCCTGCATCGCCATCCCTTTTGTCAATCCGTAGCTTGCTGTACCCAATCCGCCTAAGATATGTGGTGGAAATTCCCAGCCAAACATTAGTGCTTTCATTGTATATTCGCGTTATCGTATTTCTTTAATAAATCTAAAACTCTCAATATTTCTGCCACACTCATGGCAAACGACATCCCACCATGTCCTTTAAATGGCGGATTACCATCGAACAATTCGGGTAATGAACCTACACAAAGTTCAGTCATTTCACCTTCAAATCCAATAAGCATTCGTTCAATAAACGATCTACCGCTTTCTTTGTATACTTTTAAATAGGCCTGAGCAAACCCACCAAATGTGAATGGCCATGCCGGACCATTGTGGTAATTCCTGTCGCGTTCAAGCTGTCCGCCAATGTAGGTCGGTCTGTAAAAGCCACTTTTCGGGCTCAATGTTCTCAATCCTTTTGGGGTTAATAACTCTTTTGTTGTGATGTCTAAAACCGATTTTTGTTGATGTCTGTCAAGTGGTGAGAATGCGAGTGCAACAGCAAGAATCATATTAGGTCTCACTTCAATGTCGTTATAATTACCATCCACGTAATCATATAAATATGTTCCGTTCCAGAATGTCTTAATAAATGTTTCACGAGCAATTTCAGCCTGATAATCAAACAAATCAGCTGAGTGTTCGTTTCCATTTGTACGTGATAATAACGAAGTGAATTTTAATGCATTATACCATAGTGCATTAATCTCAACTACATAACCGGTGCGAGGGGTGATAGGACGCCCATTTTCAACAGCGTTCATCCATGTTGCCGGATGCTCGGTTCCATTTGTGTACAAAAGTCCATTGTTGTGGAGGAATAAATTCGGGTGGTTTTGTTTCCGAATATAAGAAATTATATCAGATGCTATTTCGCAAAAACGATTAGCAGCTTCTTCAATCGATGTACTTATTGCATATTGTTGAATGGTCCACAAAAACCAAAGTAAAACATCCGGATCCTCAATGCCCAGAAGTTTAAAACCTGTTCGCTCGCCGTCCATAAATCTTTTCAATTCTGCAATAGACGTTTCTATAATAGCGTTGAAATAGTCCATTCGTTCGATGGTGAGCGTACAGCCCGGCAAAGCAACGAATTGATCTCTTGCTCTGGCTCCAAACCATGGATAACCGGCCAGCAGATAGGTTTTATCTCCTTCACGTTTATACAGTTGTTGAGCCGAATTTTTTAAACAGCTGAACATGTCTACACGCTCATTTCTTCGGGTCAATTCTTCTTCCCACAGAGCCTTTAACTTGCGGGGAGAAAGCTCGGTAATCCCGGCCGAGAAAATGATAGATTCACCTTTTTTCATAGGCATTTCAAAATAGCCCGGAACAAGTAGGTCTTCTTTGTAGGCGTATCCACGTTCTTGTTCTTTAAAATACTCTATGTTTTTATGCCAATCGGGTTGGTGTACATACGTTATTTTCTTTGAAAATTGCATATGTAAACAAGGATAGCTTTCGTACAAGCACATACGTATTCCATCCTGAACTTCTACGTACGAAGTGTCAGCCATGTCATTCTGGTGCGTCAGATCATTTACACTCCGGAATGCCAAAAATGGTTTGAAACGCAGTAGGGTAGGTGAGTGTGCCTCCAGCAAAGTGTATTTAAAAAGCACCCGTGGTTCGAAAGACACCAGCATGCGTTCTTTCGACAGAATAACACCCCCGACACGATAAATGGTGCGGGACACTACTTCACAGTCGAATTGACGAATGTATTTATGACCACTCGGACTATAGGTATTTCCTTCGTATTTATGAATACCCAGATTAAATTCCGCTCCATGTTGGATGACCGTTTCATCCAGCGATGATAGAAGCACGTGATTGGTGTCATCTATCTCCGGAATTGGCATTACTAACTGTCCGTGATATTTTCGGGTATTACAATCAATTAAAGTAGTACTGTTGTAAGCGCCTGCTCTGTTGGTGCGAATCATCTCTTTAGTAAGCGATTTGTCGAGGTTGATAAGCAAGGTTTTATTAAAATTAAGGTAACTCATATTGTAAAATAATAAAAGGTAGCGTTTTCAGTATGTAAAACAACTTGTGAAGATTAAATTAATGGGTAAAGAAATGTAATCGCCAAAAGAATGACATGTAAATGTTATCGACTGCAATATATAAAACATTTTTCAAATAAAAAAGGATTTTTTCGGCAAATTTTGTGTTTTTGAAATAGTTTTTATGTAGTATTTTTTGCCTGTTTTGTCACTACATTGTTAATGATACATCGTTCTAGAATCTTTATTATTTGTATATATCGTATATAATGTTGTTGTCTTTCTAAAGTTATAATATCTTTGCTCTCTAAATAAAACAATTTAGGATGCTTTTCAAATCGGGTTTATCAGACTTCAAACGTCAGTTTTTACATGCTGTATTTGTTCCAATAATTATAAGTGTTGTTATAATTCTTAGCTTTGTGTTGGAGAAAGGTATGGGCTGGAATTTTTATACGCTAGGTGTGTATCCTCGCAGAATTGAAAATCTGAGCGGCATTTTTACGTTGGTATTTGTACATAGTGGTTGGAGTCATTTGGCTAATAATATTGTCTCATTTTTGTTGTTGTCCAGCTGTTTATCTTTTTTTTACAGACAAATTGCTCTTAAAATATTGTTTATTTCTTATGTTTTTAGTGGACTTATACTTTGGGTGATTGGCAGGGATAGTTGGCATATAGGAGTAAGTGGTTTAATTTACTCGTTGGCTTTTTTTCTGTTTTTTAGCGGCGTTATCAGGAAGCACGTTCCGTTGATTGCTATTTCTTTCATTGTGGCATTTTCGTACGGTAGTATGGTTTGGCATATATTTCCATGGGAAGTTCACGACCCTATTTCGTGGGAAGGTCACTTGTCAGGTGGTGTCGTTGGATTGATATTGTCAATAATATATAGAAATGAAGGTCCCCAAAAACCGGTAGTTAATTGGGATGAGGACGATGAGGAGGATGAGGAAAATGAGAACTTTGAAGACGATAATTCATCTGTCGAGGATGAAAAAAGTGATGAAAATTCGAATTCTGCATTACGATAAAGATCGGTGCTTAATACTATAAATAGATAGAGCCTCCATATTATGTGGAGGCTCTATTTGTAAATATAATAGCGATATTCTATTAATGTTTGAGTTTTTCTTCAATTTCTTTCACGCTGGAGCGGAAGTTTTTGTCAGAGTCCATTAAATCGGTTACAATTTTGCAGGCATGAAGAACGGTAGCATGGTCGCGTTGACCGATGGTGCTTCCAATAGATGCTAAAGAACTTTTTGTAAGTTGTTTCGACAAATACATTGCAATTTGACGCGCTTGTACCACTTCGCGTTTTCTGCTTTTTGTAGAAATGGCATCGATACTCAATGAGAAATACTCGCACACAGTATCACGTATTTTCTCTACAGTGTTGACTTTGCGGGTAATGTTTACAATTCTGCTTATGATTTTTTCGGCCAGTGTAACGTCTATTGGCATGTTGGCCAATGTAGAGTGCGCTAAAAGTGAAACCAGCACACCTTCCAGATCGCGAACATTATCTATTACGTTTTCAGCAATAAAGTTCACTACATCTTCGGGTATTTCCAACCCGTCACGATAAATCTTGCTTTCAAGGATTGATTTACGCAATTCGAAGTTCGGTTTTTCAATTTCAGCCGATAATCCCCATTTGAAACGGGTAAGTAAGCGTTGCTCCAGTCCTACCATTACAATCGGCGAACGGTCTGATGTCAGAATCAATTGTTTACCGGTTTGATGCAGATGGTTGAAGATATGGAAAAATGTATTTTGAGTTCCTGTTTTTCCTGCAAATTCCTGAATGTCATCAACGATCAAAACGTCGATAGTTTGATAGAAATTCAAAAAGTCGTTTACAGTGTTGCTACGCACTGCGTCGGTATACTGAATCTGAAAAGTGTTTGCCGATAAATAAAGCACGCGTTTTTCAGGATGCAATTGTTTTGTCATTACACCAATGGCATTGGCCAGGTGAGTTTTTCCAACACCTGATTGTCCATAAACAAACAATGGGTTGAAAATTGTTTTTCCCGGTTCATTGGCAATACTCACACCTGCCGTACGGGCTAATTTATTGCTGTTTCCTTCAATTAGATTGTTGAAGTTGTACGCGGGGTTCAATTGCGGATCAATCTCCGGCAATTGCGGTTTGTGGTACGGGCTCACATACCCCGAACCATTCGCCGAGGCTTTTGGTCTCGGTTGTTCGCTTGCGCTGGGTATTTGCGTGCCTCTTCCGCTTGTTTTGTCAATAAGTACACGATATTCTAAACGTGTGCCTACACCTACCTCGCGGTAAAGTGTCATTCTTAATAGGTCGATGTATTTTTCTTCTATATACTCAACGAAGAACTGGCTGGGTACTTGTAATACGATAATGTTGTTTTCGTATTTTAGGGGAACGATCGGTGCAAACCATGTGTTAAACGATGCTTCGCTAATATTGTCCTTAATAACGCTTAGGCAGCGACTCCATAATTGATCGTAATTGTTTAACATTTGGTTTGGTTCAATTTTTAATAATAACGTAACAGACTGATAATATATGTAAACTGAAAATTATTAGAGGCGATTTTCAGTTCTACAAAATTCGAAAACTTTTTCCAAATAAAAAAACAGCAAACTTTTTCCAAATTAAAACTTATTAGCATTTGATTTATTATCAGCATGTTAATGTAATGGATTGGTTTTAAGGAACTTATTTGTAATATAAATGAAATATGTCTGATATTAAAGTCATTGACTATTTGTAAGTGTTTTGGTTAATTGTTTCCATAAAAAAGCCGAAACTCTTGTAACAAAGAGTTTCGGCTGTAAGTGATCGAAAGAACAATTATTTTTCGCGATTTTGTTATTTAGAATCGTGACAAATAACGAGTCTATTCCGATTTACGTCCGAAGAGCGAAAAATGGACATAGCGCTTAGGGCTTTTTTGTAAATCAATAAGCAATTTATCAGCACTGGCTGCTGTGTTAGAAAGGTTGATGTACAGATCTTTATTGTTCAATAACAGACCTATTGTTCCTTCGGAACTATTCATTTTTTTTGTGAGCAAGTTCAGGTTCGCAATGGTTTGATCAATGCTTGCAAAAGTGGCTTCGTAGTCGATTTTTTTCAATTTTCCGCTAATCTGTTTGAAGTCAGAAGTAATGTCGTTGACATTGCCTAAAATGTGCGGAACATCGTTGTTCATCATCTTCTTCAATTGCGAAGAACTTACTGCCAAATCGGCTGTGGTATGTTCGATGGAAGCTATGCTTTTTGTCAGATCCTTATTGTCGACCAGGGTGCGTACCGAACGAATCAGAGAGTCGGTCTGGGTAGAGATACTTTCAATTTTGGGCAATAAACTACCTGTGAGCTGAGCCATTAATCCGGTACCCACTTGCGATTCGATGGTATCGCCGGACTGGTGCATGGTTTGACTTGCAGTGATGGGCGCATAAATCAGTTGAATGGCCTTCCCGCCCATTAATCCATCGTCGTACAATTCAATTTTTGTTCCGATGGGTAGCTGAATATCTTTAGCTACCGATATTTTTACAACAAATGAATTTTGTTTCGAAAAATCGTATTTGATTTCTTCAACCTGTCCAACCTTAAATCCTTTTACGTATACGGGTGATGAAGGGACTAAGCCTCCGATATTTTCATAACTAGCGTAATAATTGGATACGGACGAGAAAATATCTATTCCTTTCAGAAAATTCAATCCAAAATAGAGTATAAATATGGCTACCAGGGTCATTATTCCAACCTTAACCTCACGCGTAAAAAACTGTTTTTTCATTCTAATTCTATATTAAATACTTATTTTGTTAATGCCATTACTTCTTTCGGAGACAGTTTTCTGTCGCCATCGAAAACAATTACAAAAGCATCGGGGAATTTGGAAAGAATGGATGCGCGAATTTTTTCGATTTTAGGATACTCATTTTCTGCTCCTAAGGTGTATTTTTTTAATCCGTTTTCAACGAAGAATTCTACATTTTGTACCCCTTTGAATTCCGATGCATTTGGATTTAGAGTAAGTCTGGTAGCAAAAAGCTGCACCTTGAAAGTGAGATTTTTAGTTGGATCTGCCTTTGTGTCGGCTGATTTCTGCCTTTGTACTTGTTCATAATTTTTCTTAGCTGGAGCCGACTGCGCTGTTTTTGTTGGAAGCGGAGTTGAGGGAATGACCGTTTCAACAGCTACTTCTGTAGTTTCTGCACGTTCGATAGGCGCTCTTTTGAGCGTTTCGGTCTTTTTTATTTCCTGATCTTTTGGTTCGGCTACTTCTCTTTTTGGAACAAATACATTTTGGAGTCCCGATTTTTTATCGTGATCGTGTTTGTAGTATATAAATGCATTGTAAATAGCTTTTGCCATTTCATTTCTTCCAATGTCAGACGATAAATATCTTTCTTCGGCAGGATTAGAAATAAATCCAACTTCTATCAATACGCTTGGACATGCAGAGCGGTGCAATACCCAAAAACCGGCTTGACGTACACCTCTATCGTAGCGGTTGCAAAAACTGACGAATTGTTTTTGAATATTCGATGCCATATCAAGACTTTTATCAATATACTTGTCTTGCATGAATTCAAACATTATGTATGAGTCTACCGAATTGGGATCAAAGCCTTTATACTTTGATTGATAGTCTTTTTCGAGCATAATAACCGAGTTTTCACGCATTGCCACATCGAGATTGGCTTTTGTTTTGGCTAAACCGAGTGTGTAGGATTCTGCTCCAGAAGCAGAGGGGTTTGGGTTGGAATTGGTGTGTACGCAGAGAAACAAATCGGCGTGATTATCATTTACAACGTCGGCACGCTCCTGCAAAGTCAGGTATTTGTCCGTTTTTCGGGAGTATACTACTTTTACATCCTTGAAATTTCGTTCAATGATAGCACCCAGTTCTAAAACAATGGCCAGATTGATATCTTTTTCGCGCATAAACGAACCCATTGCTCCGGGGTCATGGCCTCCGTGTCCGGCATCGAGAACAACTGTAAATTTTCCGTTCTGAGCATAAAGGGTAGTTGGCGTAATGACGCCTAATAGCATAGTGCCCAACAGACAAACAAAAATAAATTTCAGGTTGGTTTTCATAATAATTCCGTCTAATTGAAAAGGAATTTAGTGTTTAATTTGGTGCAAAAGTACTCTTTATTCCTCTTTCTTAAGCGAAAAGAAGCAGTAAATTTTCAAATTAATCATAAAAAAGAGTTATATGTAAATCAGACTCCTATTTTTTGACTAATTTTGCAGCCAAATCAAGAAAACCTGAATCAAACCAGATGCATATCTGTAAATCCTTATATTTCAGCAAATCACGGTTGTATTTGCTCTTTTTGTTGTGCTTGGCTTTATCTTTTGCAGGATATAGCCAGGTGAAAGTTGCACCTAAAAGTGTGGAAAAGAAAGTGCTTGGAGCCGATTCTTTAGCCAAAGGTGTGCTTGATAGTACCCAAAAGGCTATTCAGGTTAAACAAAAATCAAACCAGATTGACGCACAAATTGATTATAGTGCGCAAGATTCGATTGTGTTTTTGGGAAATGGTACCGGTTTCCTTCATGGTAAAAGTGATATTACCTACAAAAATATAAATTTAAAAGCCGATTATGTTCGTGTAAAAATGGATAGTAGCACTGTTTATGCTCATGGCACTGTGGACAGTACCGGGGCAAAAATTGGTGAACCGGTTTTTAAAGAAGGAACAACTGAATATGCATCGAAAGAATTAACCTATAATTTAAAAACAAAAAAAGGCTATATTCGTCATGCCGTTACTCAGCAAGGTGAGGGGTATATAATTAGTGATAAGACAAAAAAAACGGATAATGACATACTCTGTATAGCCGACGCAAAATATACAACTTGTGATAACCATGAACATCCTGACTTTTACCTGAAACTGTTTAAGGGAAAAGTAAAAACAGGGAATTGGGTTGTTGCCGGAGCTTCTCAACTGTATTTTTCGGATGTACCTTTACCAATAGCATTACCATTTGGATTTTTTCCATTTACCGATAAATACTCGTCTGGTGTTTTGATGCCTACTTATGCTGATGATCTAAATGCCGGTTTTGGATTGGTAAATGGTGGATATTACTTTGCCATAAATGACTATATGGATGTAACCATGCGCGCCGACTTTTATACAAAAGGTACCTGGTCGGTTAGTGGCAACACAACGTATAGAAAGAAATATAAATACAGCGGAAACCTCAGCATCAACTATAGAGAAACGGTGACGGGCGAAAAGGATATGACTGATTACAGTAAGCAAAAAAGTTTTAGTGTAAAACTGTCGCACTCTCAGGATGCTAAGGCTAATCCCTACAGAACTATATCAGCCAGTGTCGATTTTTCAACCAGCGGATATAACCGGAACAACTTAAATACCTATTCGCGACCTGAGATTTCTTCGCAAAATACGAAAGCTTCGAGTGTTAGCTTTACGCAACGTTTTCCTGAAAGTCCATTCAGCATTTCGGGAAACATGAATATCGCCCAAAGAACGAGTGATTCGACAATTGATATGACTTTGCCCAATATAAGTATTTCTATGAGTCGTATTTATCCTTTGAAACGAAAAAATGCAGTGGGAAAGGAGCGATGGTATGAAAAAGTGTACATGTCGTACAATGGTACATTGGACAATAGAATCAGCACAAAAGAAAATAAGCTTTTCACATCTTCGCTTACGCGCGATTGGAAAAATGGCATGCAACATGCTGTTCCGGTAGGTGCAACATTTAATTTGCTCAAATATGTAAATGTTTCACCCACGGCTAATTATACAGAACGTTGGTATCTGCAATCGGTTGACAAATCGTGGGATAAGACAAATCAAAAGGAAATTGTAACGGTTAAAGATGGTTTTAACAGAGTGTACGACTTTAATGTAGGAGTGTCAGCATCTACCAAATTATATGGTTTTTATACGCCCATTCGATCCATTTTTGGTGACAAGATTGATCGAATTCGCCACGTTTTAACGCCAAGTGTCGGGCTAAGTTATCGTCCGGATTTTGGAGAGTCGAAATGGGGTTATTATAGCGATTACACTAAGCAGGTGCTTAATCCAACAACTCAGATTTATACGGATGAAAATGTTCAATATTCGCATTATGATGGCAGTTTGTATGGTACACCGGGAAAAGGGAAGTCGGGAAGTGTAAACTTTTCGTTGGCCAATAGTGTGGAGATGAAAGTAAGAAATGATAACGATACTACTGGAACCAATCCTTACAAGATTGTAAGTTTAATTGATAATTTTACCATTAATAGTGGTTATAATATGGCTGTAGATTCGATGAAGTGGTCGAACATCAGCACCTCTTTACGGTTAAAATTTGGTAAAAGTTACAGTATTAGTTTAAATGGTGATTTTGATCCTTACATGTATGGCTATGATAAATCGGGTCGTCCGGTGCGTATTAACCAATTGGTTTGGAATCATGGCAAACTTCCACATTTTTTAGGAACGAGTACATCATACAGTTACACTTTAAGTAATGAAACTTTCAAGAAAAAGGATAAATCAAAGACTACTAATCCCGAGATCCCAGATCAGCAAAGTGCAGATGCCAACAATGATGTAAGAAATGACACATCGAAAAAGAAGGATGAGCATAAAAAGAAGATTGAGAAGGGAGAAGATGGGTATGAAAAAGTGACTATCCCATGGAGTATAAGTGCCAGTTATTCGGTTCGGTATGCTCCTGATTTTACCGACTTCAATGATCGGAAGATGTTCTATAATTATAAAATAACTCATAGCTTAAGTTTGTCAGGCAATCTGTCTTTGACCACAAACTGGAAATTTAATTCCAGTGCGAGTTATGATTTTGAAGCACATAAAATGACGTATGCAAGTATAAATATTACCCGAAATCTGCACTGTTGGACTATGACCGGAAGTATGGTGCCTTTTGGCCCTTATAAGACTTACAATGTGCGTATTGGAGTAAATGCAAGTATGCTTAGCGACCTGAAATATGAAAAACGAAGCGGTTATCAAGCGAACAATATTACCTGGTATTGAGTTATTATGGGAATACTTATTCTAAACCGATTAATTTATTAAAGAAACGAAATTAATTTAACAATAAATAATAAGAAAAAATGAAAATTACAGCAGACAAAGCGGTATCTGCCGAATACGAATTGTACGTGGACGGTGAAGTAGAAGGTGAATTGGAATTGATGGAAAAAGCGACAGCTGAACAACCATTGAGTTTCATCTTTGGTGTGAACATGATGCTTCCTAAATTTGAATCAAATTTGTTCGGTTTACAAGCTGGAGATAAATTTGATTTTACTATTGAAAAAGAAGATGCTTACGGAGAATATGATGAAGATAGCGTATTGGATTTAGACCGTGCTATTTTCGAAATTGATGGCAAACTTGACGAAGAAATGATTTTCGAAGGCAATGTTGTTCCATTGATGGATAACGAAGGCAACCGTGTGAATGCACAAGTTGTAGAGGTAACTGATGCACACGTAAAAGTGGACTTAAATCACCCTTTAGCAGGTGAAAACCTTCATTTCAAAGGAACTGTACTTGAAGTACGTGAGCCTTCTGAAAAAGAATTAGCTGCTTTAACCGGTGGTGGATGCGGAAGCGGTTGTGGTTGCGGATCTGGCGAAGGTAGCAGCTGTGGCGATGGCGGATGCGGCGACGGTGGATGTGGTTGTGGCCCTGAAGAAGAAGTGAAAGTTGGTGGTTGTGGAAGCGGTTGCGGTTGCAACTAATCAACTGTAATATACTTTTGATATAATACAATGGATATTAAGTGGTAATGTGCCATTTAATATCCATTGTTGTAAATATACCATCGGGTTTAAATCTTAAAATGTAGGTTGGACTTCACATCTGGCTTGAAAAACAGATATTTTCTACTAACTTTGCACTTTAAGGTGAATTAAAAAAGCAGTTTATAATTGGTTACCCGTTATTTCACTACAACTATTTTGTAGGTATCAACCGGTAACGCATAACTAAAATAATATGTCGAATACAATTGGGAAATTATTTACTTTTACTTCTTTTGGTGAGTCGCATGGTCGGGGAATTGGCGGAATCGTCGACGGCTGTCCGGCTGGGATTGACGTGGACATAGAATTTATTCAGAGTGAACTGGATCGTCGTCGTCCTGGTCAATCCGATATTTCTACACCACGAAAGGAAGGCGATAAAGTAGATATACTTTCGGGCACTTTTGAAGGTAAAACTACCGGGACGCCTATTGCTTTTGTAATTTGGAACGAAAACCAACACAGTACCGATTACGATCATCTGAAAGAGGTGTATCGTCCATCGCACGCCGATTATACCTATCAACAAAAATATGGAATTCGCGATCATCGTGGTGGCGGCCGTAGCTCTGCGCGTGAGACAGCTTCGCGGGTAGTGGCGGGTGCTATAGCCAAGCTGGCATTGAAACAGCTTGGTGTGGAGATTACTGCTTTTACCTCACAGGTTGGGCACATTGCAATGACTCAGACATTCGAAACTGCTGACTTGTCGTTGATTGAAAGTAATGTGGTTCGTTGCCCTGAAACTGCTACTGCCGATAAAATGATTGAATATATCAAACAGTTGAAAGCAGAAGGCGATTCGATAGGCGGTATTATTTCGTGTGTGGTGAAAGGCGTACCTATCGGTTGGGGAGAACCTATCTTCGATAAACTGCAAGCCCGACTGGCGCAGTCGATGCTCAGCATTAATGCTACTCATGGTTTTGATTATGGTAGGGGCTTTGAAGGCGTGAGTCTGAAAGGTTCGGAGATGAATGATTCGTTTGTAAAAGAGGGCGACCAAATCACGACTAAAACGAATAATTCGGGTGGTGTGCAAGGTGGTATCAGCAACGGACAGGATATTTATTTCCGTGTATTGTTTAAACCCGTTGCTACTATTTCGAAAAAACAGGATACTGTGGATATTCATTCCAAAGAAGTCGAACTTGAAGCCCGCGGACGTCATGATCCTTGTGTTCTGCCGCGTGCAGTACCTATCGTGGAAGCAATGGCTGCCCTGACGCTGTTAGATTTGTATTTGACGAAGAGTTGATGTTTAGACAAAAGACAAAAGACAAAAGAAGAAAGACAAAAGATAAAAGGCCCCCAATTCGTTAGTTGACGAATTGGGGGTCTTTGCTTTATTCTTAATGGAGTTTTAGGAGAAGATACTATTTTTTTTGATTCCCCTTCAGAGTTTATCCGTCTACTGACGGAGGTTAGGGGTCATTGTCACAAATTTTTCTGCTTCGTCCAGTACGTTGAGTTTTCCTACATCCATCATTCTGAAATCTGTTGGAATGTAGCCATTGATAATATGTTGTTGTGCATTTGAAAGGTAGAAATCCATAATAGGGAATTTCGGTTGCAGGGCTTCCATTCTATCAAAAACGTCTGGCGAAAGTACCTGAATGCCTGCAAATGCCAATTTGTTGAACCCCGAAATGGTTTCAAATTTCACCGGTTTTGTTTCTCCTGTTTTCTCATTTATCCAGCCGCAAAGTCGATTGTCTTCGTTGAACAATAGATACCGGAAGGTGTCCCGCTCACTCACCACCAAAGTCGCCAGTGGGTTTGTAGTCAGGTGTTGATGGTATAAATCGCCCAGATTCAGATTGGAAAGGATATCTACATTGTGCACCAGGAATGGTTTGCCATCGTCGAAAAACCATGCAGCCTTGCGGATGGCACCACCGGTGTCGAGCAAAACATTGCGCTCGTCCGATATTTCAATACGAATGCCGAAGTTTGAATTCTGTTTAAGAAAATCGATTATCAGTTCCGGAAAATGATGTACATTAACAATCAACTCATCAAATCCTGCCGATTTTAGTTTCAGTATTACATGTTCCAATAGTGGTTTTCCTGCAATAGGTACCAATGCTTTAGGTAGATGATCTGTTATTGGTTTCAGACGAGTACCGAGCCCTGCGGCAAAAATCATAGCTTTCATTACACTAATACTTTTTTTATGCGAATATAATTGTTCAACCACTTCGTGGCTGTATCTATTTTTCCAGTGTCCGTGGGCTTCACCCACGGTTATTCAAATTTAGCCACTTCGTGGCAAAGATATTATTTGCTTGGAAACTTCGATTCAATATTCTGTTCCCTGTGTATCAACTGTACTTCCACGCCAAATTTTTCGTGGATATGCTCGGCCATTTTTTGGGCTGAATATACCGAGCGATGGCGCCCTCCCGTACAGCCAAAACTAATCATTAAATGGGTAAATCCTCTGTCTTTGTAGCGTTTTACCGATGCATCCACCAACGCAAAAGCATGATCGATAAAGCTAAGTATTTCGCCATCGTCTTCTAGGAATTTCTTTACCGATTCGTCCAGTCCGGTGAGGCTTTGGTAGCGTTCATATTTGCCGGGATTGTTTACCGCGCGGCAGTCGAACACAAATCCACCTCCATTGCCTGAGTTGTCCTGCGGAATTCCTTTTTTGTACGAAAAACTATACACCCGCACTATCAAAGGTTTTCGCACTTCCACTTCGGTAAATTGTTTCAATTCGGTCATCTGGTTCAGCACCTCCAGCAAGTAGGGATATTCGGTAAATTCGTTGCGTAGGATGACGCGTAGATTTTCGAGAGCGAAAGGAATGCTTTGCAGGAAATGTGGTTTTTTCTCAAAGTAGCCGCGATATCCGTAAGCACCCAACACTTGCAAAGTGCGGAAAAGAACAAAATGCTTCAACTGCAGGCGGAAATCCGCTTCGTCAACAGGCATTAGTTTTTGCAATGCGTCCAGGTATATTTGTAGTAATTCTTCTTTTAGTTCGGCACTGTATTGTGCCTTGGCTTGCCACAGAAACGAAGCTACATCGTAATACAATGGGCCTTTTCGTCCGCCCTGGAAGTCGATAAAATAGGGTTCATCATCCTTTATCATTACATTCCGGCTCTGAAAATCGCGGTACATAAAGGTGTTGGAGTGGGAGCGGAGCAGCACTTCCGAGAGGCGTACAAAATCGTCTTCCAACAGGTTTTCCTGAAACTCCAGCCCTGTTGATTTCAGAAAACAGTATTTAAAGTAATTCAAATCCCAAAGAATAGACCGTTCGTTGAATTCCGGTTGCGGATAACACACCGAAAAGTCGAAACCCTGCGCGCCTAATACCTGTATGGCGGGAAGTTTCTGCATGGTTTTGCGGAGCAATTCTTTTTCGGCTTCGCAAAAAACACCCGTTTTGCGTCCCTCGGCAATAGCGTCGAAAAGCAAAGTGTCGCCCAGATCTTCCTGCAGGTAAAACATGCCGTCTTCCGATTGTGCCAATACCGCGGGTACAGGCAATCCCTGACTGGTAAAATGATGAGCCATTCCGATAAAAGCCTTATTTTCTTCCAGCGAAGTGCCTTCCACACCTATCAGAGTGGTTTTCTCACCTTGCAGTCGCACATACCGGCGGTTGGAACCCGAAGCTGAAAGTTCGGTATCACTAATTATATTTTCGTGGGTAAAGTTTTGAAAAAGGTTCGTTAATTCGGTCATAATATTTGTATAAATTGTATTTGTTGTAAAAAAACTACATAGAAAGAAATTCCCGTAAATGAACTTGTTTTATACCTTTAAAATCAGAACCGGCAGAAATTTCATCCATTGTAACTACATATTTAGGATAGTGATCGTCGATAAGCATTAAATTCCCAAATTCGCGGTCGATTGTTTGTTGATCAATAAGCATGTAAGTTACTTGTATATATAGTCTTTCTCCGTTTTTTTCAGCCATGAAATCGACTTCTTTTTGTCCCAATTGACCAATAAAAACAGTATAGCCATTTCGTCTGAGATGTAAATAAACTACATTTTCCATTAATTTATTTACGTCGCTTCGGTAATCGAAATGTCGGATAGCGTTTCGTAGACCTAAATCCTCAAAATAATATTTTTCACCCACTTCGAAAATTTTTAATCCCTTCACTTCGGCGCGTTGAACTTTATGTACATAGTATGCATTTGTCAAGGCTCGAAGATAATTGAGAACGGACTGAGTGGGTATTTGTTGCAATTGCGATTTTAGGTATTTGCTGATGTTTAATGCAGAGAGTAAACTGCCCGTATTATCAGCTAAAAATGCTGTTAAGTTTTCGAGAAAGGAAACGTTGCGGATGTTTTCTCGAGCTACAACATCTTTGAGAAGAATTGTCGAATTTACGTTTTTAAGGTATTCTGTAACAACCGATTCATCTAAACCCGTGTGAATTAAATAAGGCATTCCACCAAGTTTTAGGTAAAGGGTCAAACTTTCGTTTATGTTTTCCAATTTGTGAAATTGAAGAAATTCTTTATAGCTCAAAGAATAGATAGGAAATTGTATATATCGTCCTGATAATGTTGTAGCTAGTTCACCCGATAGCATTTTTGCATTACTACCGGTACAAATAATGTCGCATTTAGATTCTGCCAGTAAAGATCGTAAGCATAGTTCAAATGATTTTACTTCCTGAATTTCATCAACTAACAAGAAATTTTGCTTCGTTGATACAATGTTTCGTATAACATATTCGTATAATGCGGTATGTGTACGGATAGTGTCAAATTCGTGATGCTCAATATTTATATAGATAATATTCGCATCGGCATACATTTGTTTGATTTCGTCAATCAATTGTAATAGAATATAACTTTTACCTACACGACGCTGACCTGTAAGTACTTTGATAATCTGTTTTCCGATAAATGGTTTAATTTTATCGATATATACAGGACGACTTATGTTATCAGTTTTCATTTTGTGTCTGTTATGATTGAAATACACTGCAAATATAGTAATTATTTCTATTATAATTGAAATAAATAATAAAAATGTAAGTTGTTTCTGTTATAATTGAAATATATTGTAAAATAAACAATTGTGTCTGTTATAATTGAAATTATTAAAGTGGGAAATGCTTTTATATTGAATTGATTAAGTGTGAAAAATAGAAATCGATAGCCTTGAATCTCATTTTGATTAGTTCATTTTGGCATTCAAGTTCCCAATTATGAATTATGAATTGTGAATTATGAATTATCTATTATGAATTATGCATTAGTTTTTGTACTTTTGCAGCAATTTGTATATCAAAAACATTATGAGCACAGAACTAAGTGAACAAGAACAGTTCAGACGCCAGAGTCTGGACGAAATGCGCAAATTGGGCATCGACCCATATCCTGCAGCAGAGTATCCTACCAATGCATTTTCTACTACTATTAAGGATGAATTTAAAGACGATGATAGCAAAAAACAAGTATGCGTAGCCGGTCGTATTATGACCCGTCGCATCATGGGTAAAGCTGCATTTGTGGAACTTCAGGACTCAAAAGGTCGTATCCAGATATATATTAGTCGCGACGACATTAACACCGAAGCGCAACCCGAAATGTATAACACCGTGTTCAAGAAACTATTGGATATTGGTGACTTTATTGGAATTAAAGGTTTTGTGTTTCGCACACAAACAGGCGAAATTAGCATTCACACGCAAGAAATTACGGTGCTGAGCAAATCGCTGCGTCCGCTACCGATTGTAAAATATAAAGATGGTGTGGCTTTCGATGCATTCGAAGACCCTGAACAACGTTACCGTCAACGCTATGTGGATTTGGTGGTGAACGAAGGAATAAAAGATATTTTCCTTAAACGTACCAAAGTATATCAAACCATGCGTGACTATTTCAACGCGCAGGACTATGTGGAGGTCGAAACTCCAATTCTTCAATCCATTCCCGGTGGTGCTTCGGCGCGTCCGTTTATCACGCATCACAATGCGTTGGATATGCCGCTTTACCTTCGTGTGGCCGATGAATTGTATCTGAAACGTCTTATTGTAGGTGGTTTCGAAGGTGTGTACGAGTTTTCTAAAAACTTCCGTAACGAAGGAATGGATCGTACGCACAATCCGGAATTTACCGCCATGGAAATATATGTAGCCTACAAAGACTACAACTGGATGATGACGTTTACCGAAAACATGATTGAAAAAATCTGTATGGAGGTAAATGGTACCAACGAAATTATGGTGGGCGATAAGTTGATTAGCTTTAAAACGCCTTTCAAACGTATCACTATGATTGATGCGATTAAAGAATACACCGGTATCGACATCAACGGCATGGACGAAGTGCAACTGCGCGACGTGTGTAAACAATTGCATATCGAAGCCGACGAAACCATGGGTAAAGGCAAAATGATCGACGAAATCTTTGGCGAAAAATGCGAAGGAAATTATATCCAACCCACTTTTGTTACCGATTATCCCCGCGAAATGAGTCCGCTTTGTAAACGCCACCGCGACAATCCTGAACTAACCGAACGTTTCGAGTTGATGGTAAACGGAAAAGAGTTGGCCAATGCGTATTCTGAGCTAAACGATCCTATCGATCAGTTAGGTCGTTTCCAGGAGCAGTTGAAGCTAAGCGAAAAGGGCGACGACGAAGCCATGTTTATCGATATGGATTTTGTACGTTCGTTGGAATACGGTATGCCTCCAACCTCAGGAATGGGTATTGGTATGGACCGTTTGGTAATGTTGATGACCGGTCAGCAAACCATTCAGGAAGTACTTTTCTTCCCCCAAATGAAGCCCGAAAAGGCAGCTAAGAAAGATGGACCTGAAAAGTTTATGGAATTAGGTATTCCCGAAGCATGGGTGGCTGTGGTTCAAAAAGCAGGAATCACCATGGTTGCCGATATGAAAGGCTTGAATCCAAACAAATTCCATCAGGATATATGCGGATTGAATAAAAAGAACAAACTTGAGCTCACCAATCCGTCGAAAGAAGAAGTGGCTGAGTGGATAGCGAAGGCGTAGAAAAGTAAGCGGTAAGCAGAAAAGACAGGAGACTGTTGACAATAGACATATAAAAATGAACGAAAAAAGTAAAATTGCGGTAATAGGCGGCGGGAGCTGGGCCACGGCAATTGCTAAAATAGCACTTACCAATGCGGATAGTATCAACTGGTACATGCGCCGACAGGAACAAATCGATGAATTTATTCGTTTGAGTAAAAATCCATCGTACCTTACCGGTGTAAAATTTGATACCGACCGTATCAATTTTACCAGTGACATCAACAAGTTGGTGCGCACCTCCGATATCTTGATTTTTGCAACACCTTCACCTTTTTTGAAACAACATCTCAAAAAGTTGAAACGCAAGCTGGACAATAAGTTTTTAGTAACGGCTATCAAGGGGATTGTTCCGGATGAGAACATGATTGTTACCGACTATTTTGAGCAATTTTACAACGTTTCGAAAGAAAATATAGCCGTACTGGCGGGACCATGTCATGCCGAAGAGGTAGCACTGGAGCGACTCTCGTACCTTACATTCGGGTGCGCTTCGCGCGAAAATGCCCGTATGTTGGCGCAACGGTTTAATACCAGTTTTATCCGCACTTCGATAAGTGATGATATCATGGGTATTGAATATTCGTCGGTAATGAAAAATATCTATTCTATAGCGGCAGGTATTTGTCACGGGTTGAAGTATGGCGATAATTTTCAGGCGGTGCTTATTTCTAATGCCATTCAGGAAATGAATCGTTTTTGTAATGCTACCAATCCGTTGCATCGAGACATCAACGAATCGGCCTATTTGGGCGATTTATTGGTAACCGCTTATTCGAAGTTCAGTCGTAACCGCCTTTTCGGAACAATGATCGGCAAGGGCTATTCTGTAAAAACAGCTCAGATTGAAATGGAAATGATCGCCGAAGGGTATTATGCCACCAAGTGTATTCACGAAATAAACGAGAAATATCATATCAGCATGCCTATTGTGGACGCTATCTACGAAATACTTTACAACCGTTCGTCGCCCACTATGGAAATTCGTAAACTGTCGGAACACCTAAAATAGTTTACAGTCATCAGTGAACAGTAATCAGTAGGTAGAAGATATCACTAGCGAAATAAATAAACAAGTAAACATCAAACTATTATAATAATGCAAAACATTAAATTATCTATCGACAAAGCGTTTGGATTTATTTCCGAACAAAGTGTAGCCGGGTACAAAGCAGAAGTAGCTGCTGCAAGTGCAGCTTTGCACAACGGTACATGTAAAGGAAGTGATTTTTTAGGTTGGTTGAACTTACCAACTTCCATTGACGAAGCTCAGTTTGCTGACCTTGAGGCTACAGCTAAGATTCTTCGCGATAATTGTGAAGTAGTGGTTGTCATTGGTATCGGTGGAAGCTATTTGGGTGCAAAAGCAGTTATCGATGGTCTTTCGAACAGTTTCGACTGGTTGCAAACCGAACGTAAATCGCCGATTGTGGTTTATGCAGGTCAAAATATTGGTGAAGACTATTTGTATGAATTACAAGAGTTATTGAAAACAAAGAAATTCGGAATTATCTCTATTTCAAAATCAGGAACAACAACTGAACCTGCTTTGGCTTTCCGCTTGTTGAAAACTCAATTGGAAGAACAACAAGGAAAAGATGCTGCCCAAAAACTGATTGTTGCCATTACTGACAAATCGCGCGGTGCATTGCGCACAGCTGCTACTCAGGAAGGTTACAAAACATTTGTAATTGAAGATAGCATTGGTGGTCGTTTTTCTGTGCTTACTCCGGTGGGTTTGTTGCCTATTGCTGTTGCCGGATTTGATATTCGTCAATTGGTTGCCGGCGCTGCCACTATGGAAGCTGCTACGGCTCTTGAAATTCCTTTTGAGGATAATATTTCAGCTCAATATGCTGCTGTTCGTAACGAATTGTACAAAAATGGAAAGAAAACTGAGATTTTAGTAAACTTCCATCCTAAATTGCACTTCTTTGGCGAATGGTGGAAACAACTTTACGGCGAAAGCGAAGGCAAGGATGGTAAAGGTATTTTCCCTGCTGCTGTTGACTTTACTACCGACCTTCACTCTATGGGTCAATGGATTCAGGAAGGTGAACGTACTATTTTCGAAACTGTTATTTCTATCAAAGAAAGTAACTATACTAAGATTTTCCCAACATCAGAAGCAAATCTTGATGGTTTGAATTTCTTAGCCGGAAAACGCGTTGACGAAGTAAATAAAATGGCCGAACTGGGTACCATGATTGCGCATATCGACGGTGGTGTACCCAACCTGAAAGTGGAATTGCCTAAATTGAATGAGTACTACCTGGGACAATTGATTTACTTCTTTGAAAAAGCATGTGGAATCAGTGGTTACCTGTTAGGCGTAAATGCATTCGATCAACCGGGTGTAGAAGCTTACAAGAAAAATATGTTTGCTTTGCTTGAAAAACCAGGCTTCGAAGCCGAAACAAAAGCAATTAAAGCGAGAATTTAAATTAATTCATAATTTATAATGCATAATTCATAATTGGATTATGTGTTGACTTCTAATAAAAAGAGCAAATCATTAAGTTGATTTGCTCTTTTTATATAATTATGAATTATTCATTATAAATTATGCATTATCTACGTAGACTTCCAATAGTGTAACTTCTGCGTCCGGTATTAAACTTAATTCATCTATCGAAGCCGGAATAAGAATGGTATCCCCTTTATTGACGATTGTTTTTTCACCACCGAAGTCAATCACGAAATTCCCGTCGAGGCACATGTACGAAACAAAGGAATCTATTTTTGCATATTGACGGGCAATGCTTTTGTTGAAACGAAGCATGTTGGTGGTAAAATAATTGCAGCTAACCAATGGAGTCACCTCGTTCATAAGTGGAGTATAAACTGTTTTAGGCTCTTTGGAAGCTTCAAAGTTAATCACGTCCAATGCTTGTTCGGTATGCAGTTCCCGCTCGTTACCCTGGTCGTCTACGCGTTTGTAGTCGTAAATACGATAAGTAATGTCGCTGCTTTGTTGAATTTCGGCAACCACTACTCCTTTGCCTATGGCGTGAACCAATCCGGCAGGAATAAAGAATACATCTCCTTTTTTTACCGGTACTTTTTGCAGCAAATCCTCAACAAGTCCTTCGTCAAGAGCATCGAGATAGGCGTCGCGTGAGCAATCTTCCGAGAAGCCGATAATGAGCACAGCACCCGGTTCTGCATCTACCACGTACCACATCTCTGTTTTTCCGTACGAATTGTGACGCTCTGCAGCCACTTCGTCGCCCGGATGTACCTGGATAGACAAGTTTTCGTTAGCATCTATCAGTTTAAATAACAATGGAAAGGATAGTCCATACTCATCGAAAATAGAGTCGCCAATCAATTCCCCCATATAAATTTCAATCAATTCGGGTAAGGTATTTCCCGCAAGAAAACCGTTTGTTACCACCGACTCATCGTTTTCATATCCCGATAGTTCCCAGCTTTCGCCAAGTTTGTCGGTTTCTGCAGCCTTGTTGAATAAGCTTTTCAATTTCGTTCCACCCCAGATTTTATCTTTTAGAATGGGCTCAAATTTTAATGGATATAACATGTTAGTAGATAGTTTATGTACTTAGTTTGTCACTATGAATAAAAAAACGAACAATTAACAGCCCTGAAAATCAGATGTATTAATTGTTCGTTTTTAATGATTTGTTTTTTATTTGTTCGCAGTTATTCCGCTTTCGCTCTTTGAGCCAGATTTTGTTCCCAAACCCATGAGCTACGAAGTGTTTCTTCAAGTGTTTCGGTAGCTGTCCAGCCTAGTTCGTTATTTGCATAACTTGGGTCGGCCCAAACTTTTTCGATATCACCTTCGCGACGAGCAACAATTTTATAAGGAATTTTCACTCCGTTCACTTTTTCGAATGTCTGAATAATCTCCAATACCGATAATCCTCGTCCTGTTCCCAAATTGAACGTTTCAACCGATGATTTAGTTTGTTTGTTCAGCATGCGTTGAACGGCAATAACGTGGGCCTTGGCCAAATCCACAACGTGGATATAGTCGCGGATACATGATCCGTCAGGCGTGTTATAGTCGTCGCCATACACTTGCAATTGTTTACGTAGGCCGATAGCCGTTTGAGTAACAAATGGTAGCAGGTTGTTTGGAACACCGTTAGGCAATTCACCTATTTCAGCCGAAGCGTGTGCTCCAATCGGGTTGAAATAGCGCAGGATAATACTTTGATAGCAAGAGTTTGCATAAATAGTATCGCGAATTATTTCTTCACCAACTTGCTTTGTGTTGCCATATGGCGACAAAGCAGCTTTGATAGGAGCGCTTTCGGTAACCGGTAAAATATCAGGTTGACCGTAAACAGTACACGAAGAAGAGAACACAAAGTTCTTTACCTTGTGAATTGGCATTAATTGCAATAAGTTGATTAGCGAAACTAAATTGTTGCGGTAATATAACAGTGGTTTCTCAACCGATTCGCCCACCGCTTTACTTGCAGCAAAGTGTATAATTGCTTCAATATCTTTGTGTTTTTCAAACATGCGATCCATGCTCACATAGTCAACACAATCAATGTTTTCGAATGCCGGACGAATGCCTGAAATTTTCTCAATACCCGCCAATACATCAATGTTTGAATTGGATAAATTATCCACAATCACCACATCAAACCCTACTTTCTGCAATTCTACAACTGTATGCGAACCAATGTATCCGGTTCCGCCAGTTACTAAAATTTTTGCCATAATTTTTAAAATATTATTTGAATAGTTTTTCAGGATAAACTCCTTTGCGAACTAATTCGTTGATTTTTAGAACAACTTGCGAACGATCTTCTGCATAGGTTACGCCAAACCATTTCGATGGTGTATCCAATACTTTACAAGTTACTTTTTGTTGAACAATTAAGTTGTTTACAGCTAATGGAATGTAGAATTCAGATTTCAATTTTTGTCCATTTTCAACTAAGAATTCTCTGAAGAATTTTTCAGAATAATCGAAGTAATCAGGAGTGAATCCCCACATGTTCATCGATACAGGCGTGTCGTGGTGGATAGAAACTTCTTCACCGTTTTCATCAACGAAATTAATTTTTCCGCCTTTTTCTTCGATACTGGTACGTTCTACAACGTTTTGTAATAAATTGTTCTCGTCTACAACACATACTCCACGGCTTACCGAGCCACTTTCTGATAATGTGTTACCTACACGATAGCCAATCATACAATATTCATTCTTTTTACCTTCAACGCTACGAAGAAAATCGGCCAAAATAGCAAATGATTCCTGACCATAAAAATCATCAGCATTAATAACTGCAAATGGTTCTTTGATAGCATCTTTGCCCATCAATACGGCATGGTTTGTACCCCATGGTTTTTCGCGTTCGGGGTTGTAGGTACAACCTTCAGGAACATTTGAGATTTCTTGAAAAACAATGTCAGTGTCAATTAAATTTTTAAATTTATTGACTACTACGTCTTTGAAATCTTTTTCAAAACTTGGACGAATAACGAAAACTATTTTCCCAAATCCAGCTTTGATGGCATCGTAAATAGAATAATCCATGATGGTTTCGCCGTTTGGCCCTAATCCATCTAGTTGTTTTAAGCCGCCATAACGACTGCCCATTCCCGCTGCTAATACAAATAAAGTTGGTTTCATATATGATTGATTGATTTTGAGGTGCAAAGTTAATTAATAGTTTTTGTATTGAAGAATAATTTTGCCCTCATTTTGGCAATAATTTGAACTTTAACCTGCTTCCGTTAATTAATAACTATTGCTATAAAATAGCTTGACAATTTCTCTATTTTTATCATATATCCTATGCACATTAGTTGTACTTTTGTGCGCTAAAGCACGAAAAAATATGATCTCTAATAAAAAAATATACATACTGTTTGGATTCACTTTTATTTTACTTTTGGGAATTTCGTTGACGGTATACTTTTTCAAAAATAAGGCAAGTAAAGCAATCATTTCAAACTGCGATCCGGTACATTATGCCAATATTCCAATCACTCCCAGTAATAAACTGAATGATAAAAATGATATTCATCTCCTTAATGCGCAAAAGAACGGACTGAAGAAACCTTTTGTTACGAATGCCGATTTTGATGCCGAAATAGATGATTACGTACGCAGATCTATTTTGGTAGAAGTGGTTGATAATCCGTTCTATCAACTTAAGAATCTAACCAGTTCACGACCCTATTTAATTCCTGAGGCAATTGATTTGTTGAATGAAATCGGGTATCGGTTTCAGGAGCAATTGAAGGAAAAGAAATACAAAAATTACCGGTTTAGAATAACATCCCTGTTAAGAACCGATGAAGACCAAAATAAACTGACACACCGAAACTCGAATGCTACCGGGCATTCGGCGCATTTGTACGGAACAACATTTGATATTTCGTACAAAGACTTCTGTAGGGTTGATAATGACAGTATTGAAAGCCGCTATGAAACGGTACAAGCACTCACTAATGTGTTGATTAAAATGCGGGAAGAATGTAAATTCCTGGCTGTTCGTGAGCGAAAACAGTCGTGCTTTCACATTACCGTTGTTGTGTGTAGGGCAATAAAATAAATAATCCCATTGAGAATGGTTTCAAATGCAATTAAAATATTATCTAATTAAACTGAAATACTAACATTGGTCGAAAACAAATAGCGTCTTGTTAATGTTGTAGGTGTCATATAATCAATATACACATATCTAAACAAATGCGGTTATGAGTTTAAAAGATAGTTTGAGCTGGCGTTATGCCACCAAGAGAATGACTGGAGCCAAGGTTCCTCAGGAAAAAGTAGACAAAATTTTAGAAGCTATTCGGTTGGCGCCAACTTCATTTGGGTTACAGCCCTTTAAAGTAATCGTTATTGAAGACGAGAAACTTCGTGAAGAAATTTTCAATACTGCTTGTCAGCAACCCCAGATAAAAGAAGCATCGCATGTGCTTGTTTTTGCAGCCAATAGAAATGTAAGTGCCGAGCAGGTTCAGGAATACATGGAGTTGATTGCCACCACCAGAAATATTCCTGTAGAAAGTTTGAATGCATTCAAAGCAATGTTTGATAGTACTGTTGCCGGAAGCGCAGAACAGAACTTCGTGTGGACAGCTCGTCAGGCTTATTTGGCTTTTGGAGTTGGAATTGTGGCAGCCGCTTTGGAACAGGTCGATGCTACTCCAATGGAAGGGTTTAATCCTCAGGCATTGGATACAATTCTCGGATTGGAAGCACAAAATTTAGGATCAACAACGATTTTGACCTTGGGCTACCGCGATGTGGAACACGATCATTTGGCTGATGTAGCAAAAGTAAGAAAAAGTACAGATAAGCTGTTTGACTTTAAGTGATATACGGAATGATACTATTCCTGTTAGAAAAATGATATTAAATACACTAACGGTTGAAAGTCGTAACTGAAATTCAACCGTTTTTTAATTTGTTTGTTGTCAAAGACAAAAATATAGAAAGCATGGCAAGTTGATTGTCATAAACAAAAAACTATTATATTAAAATGGAATTATTAGATGTATTGAAATGGCGTTACGCCACCAAAAAGTTTGATCCAAGTAAAAAGCTTGATCAGGTATTAGTAGATAAAATTGTAGAAGCAGCATGGATTGCGCCTACTTCTTCGGGACTGCAACCATTCGAGGTATTGGTAATTACCAATCAGGAGTTGAAAGATAAAATTGTTCCTATCGCTTTTGATCAGCAAATAGTGGGCGATTGCTCGCACTTGTTGGTTTTTGCTGCTTGGGATAATTATACAGCTGAGCGTATTGACCAAATATATGCCCACACCACTACCGGAAGAGAACAGCCGGCTGATCGTTATCAGGCATACACCGATCGGTTGAAGGCTATGTACCTCCATCGTCCGGCAGAGGAGAATTTTGCTCATACAGCCCGTCAGGCTTACATTGCTTTTGGATTTGCAATGGCCGAAGCCGCCAGTTTGAAAGTAGATGCTACTCCGATGGAAGGATTTGTGAGTGAAGAAGTTGATAAGCTACTTAACCTGACCGAAAGAGGCCTGAAAAGTGTAACATTATTGCCGATTGGCTATCGCGATGAAGAGAATGATTGGTTGGTGAACCTTAAAAAAGTACGTCACCCGAAAGAAAAATTTGTGACTGAGATTGCATAGTAAAGTATGGTAATCTAATTAATATATAATAAGCTTTGCAGAGATATTTTTGCAAGGCTTATTTTTTTGATTTAAAACTACACACATCAGGTTTTGTCGTTTAAAATACTTTAAGTACTTTTGTGGCGTAAAAAATGTGGAGAGATTTGGACTGCTTGCAACCACAGAAAAAAATGCTAAATCGCAACCTGCATTTTCTGCATCTCATAAAGTCCTCCAAACATTCTTCCCGTTTTTACGTTTACTCGGTTACAAACAACCGGCTATAGTGTCGTTGTTTTTAATTGTTCATTATAAAGCGTAAATTATTAATTATAATCATTATGGGATATTTATTTTCATCTGAATCGGTGTCGGAAGGTCATCCAGACAAAGTAGCCGATCAAATTTCTGATGCTTTGCTTGACAATTTCTTGGCTCAGGACAAAGATTCAAAAGTAGCGTGTGAAACATTGGTAACCACCGGTCAGGTAGTATTGGCCGGCGAAGTAAAAACATCGGCTTATGTTGATGTTCAAACAGTGGCGCGCGAAGTAATTAATGAAATTGGTTATACCAAAGGCGAATATATGTTTAGCGGTAATGCCTGTGGTATTTTCTCGTCTATTCACGAGCAGTCGGCTGACATTAATCAAGGTGTGGAACGCGCTGAACCAATGGAACAAGGTGCCGGCGACCAGGGAATGATGTTTGGATATGCTTGTAACGAAACAAAAAATCTGATGCCGATTGCACTTGATTTGTCGCATGCTTTGGTGCAGGAGCTGGCTGCCATCCGTAAGGAAGGCAAGGTGATGAAGTATCTTCGTCCTGATTCAAAATCACAGGTTACGATTGAGTACGATGATAATAATCAGCCGGTTAAAGTGCACACAATTGTTGTTTCTACTCAACACGATGACATGGTGAACCCTGTAAATGGAGAGCCAACAGCATCTAACGATGAAGAAATGTTGAACATTATTCGTCAGGATGTACAGGATATTTTGATTCCACGTGTAAAAGCATTGGATCCTCAATTTGCACAACTGATTGTGGATGGTGAATATGTATTGCACGTAAATCCAACCGGTAAATTTGTGATTGGCGGACCTCACGGCGATACAGGATTAACCGGACGTAAAATTATAGTTGATACTTATGGTGGAAAAGGTGCTCACGGTGGTGGTGCATTTTCGGGCAAAGATCCTTCGAAAGTGGATCGCTCGGCAGCTTATGCAGCCCGTCATATTGCTAAAAACATGGTGGCAGCCGGTTTGGCTAACGAAGTATTGGTGCAGGTGGCGTATGCCATCGGTGTTGCAAAACCAATGAACTTGTATGTGAATACCTACGGCACTGCACAGGTTCAACTTAGTGATGGTGAAATCGCCACAAAGATTGAAAAACTGTTTGATATGCGCCCGAAAGCTATTGAAGAGCGTTTGAAATTGCGTAACCCTATTTACAAAGAATCAGCTTCTTATGGTCACATGGGGCGTGAACCACAAACGGTTACCAAAACCTTTAAAGATGGTAACTGCAAAGAATTTACACAAACGGTAGAACTGTTCACTTGGGAAAAAACGGATAAAGTATCCGATATTAAAGCTGAATTTGGTTTGTAAAAAGAAACTGTTTATAACTAGGAAGTCCGATTTACAATGTAGATCGGGCTTTTTTTTGCGGTCAATTTCTATGTCAAACAACTTTTAGGCAAATGAACCGTTTTAGTTAGAAAATATCCAACTTCGATGAGCTCAACATCACTCATACTTTTCGATGGCGTCTGTAATTTTTGTTGCGGTTGGGTTCAATTTCTGATCAGAGTTGACAAAAAAGAACGCTTCAAATTTGCAGCATTACAATCGGACGCTGCCAAGCGCACGCTAACTGCACATGGATTGGTGTCCGAAAGCCCCGAAACGGTGATTTATCTGCGGGGAAATCGTTATTTTTATGCATCGACAGCCGTGCTGGAAATTTTGCACGATATTGGAGGTGTTTGGAAAATTGTTCTTATTTTTAAGTTGATTCCCAGATTTATACGCGATGCCGGTTATCGTTTTTTTGCTTCGCGAAGGTATAAACTGTTCGGAAAAAAAACATCGTGTATGTTATCAACTCCCGAAAACGAAAAAAGATTTTTATTATAGCATAAAAACGATACAAAATTCCAGCTTTTGCTTTAACTTTGCATCAAAATTAGGAATACATTATGTGGAAAAAGTTCATTGATCAACTACCTAAGGCAGGGACGTTTATTAAGATTTGGTTGAAGAAATTCATTACCTGGCGTAAAGCGCGATTAAACCGTTACAGAGGTTTGGTATGGTATAAAAAAATGGCCAATGTCTTTATTACATCCGTAGTGTTGTTCATGTTATACTTATTTTTGGTAGACATTAACTTTTTATGGCTATTTGGTAAGTCGCCGGGCTTGAGTAGCATTAGTAATCCCACTCAGAGCGAAGCTTCTATTATTTATACTGCCGATGGAAAGGTATTGGGTAAATATTTTCGTGAGAATCGTACACCCGTAAAATTCGAGGACATCTCACCCAAACTTATAAAGACCCTTGTAAGTACTGAAGACGAGCGCTTTTATCGTCATTTTGGAATAGATATTCAAGGTGTTTTTGCCGCTATAAAGGATATGACCAAAGGCAGGAGTCGTGGTGCAAGTACCATTACTCAACAGTTGGTAAAGAATATGTATAAAACGCGTAATCTTTATTCAACCGGTTTTTTTGGTTATATCCCCGGTTTGAAATTAGTGGTGATGAAAACTAAAGAATGGACTACTGCTGTAAAAATCGAGATGTTTTATAATAAGAATGAGATTCTTACCATGTACTTTAATACGGTGGATTTTGGTAGCAATGCATTTGGTATTCACACCGCCGCTAAAACATTTTTTAATACCACTCCCGATAAACTCAATTACGAACAATCGGCCACACTGGTTGGCTTATTGAAAGCTACAAGTTCGTACAGTCCGATAGCGCACCCTAAACGATCTAAAGAGCGTAGAAATGTGGTGCTTGAGAATCTGTTTCAACACAATGTAATCACACGTAATGAGTGCGATTCATTAAAGAAAATTCCGATTCGTCTGAACTTTAGTATTGAACAAACTATTGATGGAGATGCTCTTCATTTTCGTGCTTATCTTGATAAATACTTGCAAGACTGGGAAAATGAAACGGGTTATGACATTTATGGAGATGGTTTAAAAATTTACGTCACGATAGACTCCCGTATGCAAAAGTACGCCGAGGAGTCGGTGAACAAACAAATGCGTCAGTTGCAACAACGCTTTTTCGATCATTGGCGTGGTCAAAACCCATGGCAGGATGAGAATCACAAGGATATTGTAAATTTCGTAGAAGATATTGCAAAAAAGACAAAAGCATATGCGCTTTTAGTTGCAAAATATGGCGAAACCACAGACTCCATAAACTATTATCTAAACAAACCTCATAAAACAAAAGTGTTTGATTACAAGCTCGGTTCGAAAGATACCACGCTTAGTGTGATGGACTCAATTCGGTATATGAACCATTTTATGCACAGCAGTTTTGTGGCTATGGAACCCGAAACAGGAAACGTGAAAGCATGGGTGGGCGACATAGATTTTAAATTTTGGCAATACGATAAAGTAGCGCAATCGAAACGTCAGCCGGGTTCAACTTTTAAGCTTTTTGTATACACAGCAGCTATTATGAATGGCATGTCGCCGTGTGATATGATGACGGATAAACCCGTTACCTGGACTTACAAGGAAGGTGACACTGAGAAATCGTGGAATCCGCGAAATGCAAATGGATACTGTTTGGGCTACCCGGTATCGTTGAAAAATGCATTTGCGCAATCGATAAATACGGTTGCAGTACAGTTAGCGCAAAAGGTTGGAATTCCCGAAATTATTAAATACGCTCACTTATTAGGTATTCAAACTCCACTTGAAGATAAACCATCCACTTGTCTTGGTTCGTCGGATGTGTCTTTGTTGGAACTGGTAAACTCATTTGGAACAGTGATTAACGAAGGTGTTTATCATGAGCCAATTCTCGTTACACGGATTGAAGACAAGGAGGGTAACGTTATTTATCAACCCAATAAAGTGCAAAAGAGAGTTATCCCTTACGAAGCAGCCTGGTTAATGACCGCTTTACTTAAAGGTGGTATGACTGAGCCTGGAGGGACTACTCAAGCCTTGTGGAGTTGGGATTTGTTCAAACATACCGATTTTGGCGGAAAGACAGGTACTTCTTCCAACCACTCGGATGCTTGGTTTGTTGGGGTTTCGCCTAAACTGGTTGGTGGGGCCTGGGTAGGTGGCGAACACAGAAGCGTTCATTTCCGTACCGGTCAACTTGGACAGGGCAGTCGTACGGCATTGCCTATTTTTGGATCGTTTATGGAAAAAGTATTGAAAGACGAGAGTCTGAAACAATATCGTGGGAAATTTCCAACCAAACCAAAAGAACCTATCTCACGCAATTACTCCTGTCATACGCCTTATATTCCTAAAGATTCTACAGCTTTGGATTCCACTGCTATTTCTACGGAAGAGTTGACAACAGATGAAATTCCGGTGGATGAGGTTGAAACTACGAATGAATAAGAAATTTATTTTATAAATATAGAAAAGGCCGAATGCAATTTGATTGTATTCGGCCTTTTGATTTTTATAATACATTATTTACATATCCCACTGCTCACAGGTATCTATCAGATCGTCAAAGGTTTTTACTTTCGATTTGGCCTGTACTTCAGCTATCTGGGCTTCTACGGCTGCATCGTAGGTTTCTTCTTCCACGTTGCGGATCACACCCATGGCTATTGGCATATTGGGCCCTTCCATTAGAGCTAGTTTCATATGCAAGGTGCTGTCTTCGCAGCTAGCATCGTGAACCAGAATACCGCCTTCATTCACGCCGTTTTCGCCAATAGTCACTACTTTTAAGTTGAAACCGTCGAGCACCAATCCTTTATCTCTATCTTTCCCGAATATCATTGGTTTGCCATGCTCCAGAACGATAGTGCGATCGGCACGGTTTTCTTTTTGAGCCAACCAGCCGTGGGCACCATCGTTGAAAATTACACAGTTGACAAGGCATTCAACGACCGAAGTGCCTTCGTGTTTGGCGGCAGCTATCATGCACTGCTGAGCTGTTTTCAGATCCACATCCAGTAAGCGGGCAAAGAAAGTACCGCGTGCACCGAATGTTAGTTCGGCGGCGCGAAAAGGACGCTCCACAGTTCCGAAAGGCGATGATTTAGTCACAAAACCTTTTTTGGTAGTAGGTGAATACTGTCCTTTAGTGAGTCCGTAAATCTGGTTATTGAACAATAGCACATTCAGATCCACGTTGCGACGCACACTATGGATAAAATGATTTCCACCAATAGCCAGACAGTCGCCATCGCCGGTTATTTGCCAAACGGAGAGTTGAGGATTAGCCACTTTTACACCCGTTGCCACCGCTGCTCCACGACCGTGAATGGTGTGAAAGCCATAACTGCTGATGTAATACGGCAGGCGCGACGAACAACCGATACCCGAAATGACGGCTGTGTTATGAGGGGCAACTCCCAACTCGGCCATTACTTTCTGTAATGAGTTTAGCACTGCGTGGTCGCCACAGCCGGGGCACCAGCGCACATACTGGTCACTTTTAAAATCTTTAGCTGTATATTGTAATGTTTTTGTTGTTTCCATAATTTGAAAATAGTTTTAGTATTCCGGTGCAACCCCTTCGGAGAAACGATTATATTGAAATTTAGTACGTAAATTTTACATCAACTCACTAAAATCTGCTTCCAATTCAGTTACCGTAAAAGGTTGTCCCTGTACTTTGTTGTATTGAAGGAATTCTACCCCGGGAACTTTGGAGCGGAGGAAGGTGGCAAATTGTCCGCTGTTCAACTCGCACACCACCACTTTTTTGTATAGTTGGATTACATCTATCGTATTTTTAGGTAGTGGATTGATGTAGTTGAAATGTGCTAACGCAATTTTCTTTCCAACCTTGTTCATATTCATTACTGCACTCATTAGGTGTCCGTGCGTTCCACCCCAACCGATGACTAACATGTCGGCAGTTTCATCACCTTCTATTTTTAGTTCGGGCAAGAAATTGCTCACATACTCCACCTTTGCCTGACGGGAGTTAACCATTTTTTCGTGGTTCGATGGTTCGGTGGCAATACAACCGGTTTCGTAATCTTTTTCCAACCCACCGTTGCGATGTTCGAATCCTTTCCTACCCGGCACACTCCAGTAACGCGCTTTCGATACTTCGTCGCGTGCCGTTACTTTGCAACCTTCCATACCCGGTTTCACGTAGTTTGGTGTTATTGCAGGAAGCTCAGCTAACTTGGGTAGTTTCCACAGCGACGTTCCGTTACCGATAAATGCATCGGTCAAAAGTATCACCGGAGTCATGTGTTCCAGGGCTATTTTACTAGCCATGTAAGCGTAGTGGAAACAGTCGTCGGGAGTTCCGGCAGCCAGCACTACCACGGGGCTTTCACCGTTGCGTCCGTAGAGAGCCTGCAATAAGTCGGTTTGTTCGGTTTTAGTTGGCATACCGGTTGATGGACCACCCCGCATCACGTCGATAATCACCAAAGGCAATTCGGCCATCACTGCCAGCCCAATAGCTTCCGATTTCAGTGCCAATCCGGGTCCTGAAGTATTGGTAACAGCCAAACTGCCGGCAAATGCAGCTCCGATAGAAGTGGTGATACCTGCAATTTCATCTTCGGCCTGAACCACTTTCACACCCATATCTTTGCGGGCAGTAAGTTCGTGCATGATGTCGGTGGCAGGTGTGATGGGGTAACTTCCTAGGAACAGTTGCAATCCGGCTTTTTGCGCAGCGGCAATTAGTCCCCAGGCAGTAGCTTTATTGCCGCTGATGCTGGTATATTTTCCTTTAGGTGTTTCGTGCGATTTGTCAATCACAAAGGTGGAGATAGTCAGGTGCAAATTATTGCCGTAGTAGAAACCGTCGGTCAGTACTTTTACATTTGCCTGAAGCAATGTTGGCTTTTTGCCGAACTTATTGGTAAGAAAATGAATGGCCTGATCGATGGGGCGGTTGAATAACCAGCAAATTAATCCCAACGCAAACATATTCTTGCTGCGCAATACGGTTTTATTATCAAACCCGAAACCTTCCAAACTACTTTGCGTGAGCGATGATAGTGGAGTAGGGATGAGTTGAATACTGTCCGAGATTCCTAATTCTTCAAAAGGATTTTCGGAGGTAAATGCGGCTTTCTCAAAGTCCGATTTTTCGAATGAATCTGCATCGTAAATAATCACGCCGCCATTTTTGATGGCTTTTGCGTTTACCTTCAGCGCTGCAGGGTTCATTGCCACCAATACATCGGCTTCATCGCCAGGAGTATAGATTTTGCCTGATCCTAAATGCACCTGAAATCCCGAAACTCCACCGAGTGTTCCTTGCGGAGCACGTATCTCCGAGGGGAAATCGGGGAAAGTTGAAATTTCGTTCCCTAAAATGGCCGAAAGGTTTGAAAAAAGTGTTCCTGTGAGTTGCATTCCATCGCCTGAGTCGCCAGAGAAACGTACTACTACATTGTCCAATTCGGTTGTCTTCGTTTTGTCCATGATTTTAATAAATAATTATATAGTTTTTTAATGCTTTTGTTCAGTAAAGGCATGCAAAAACCTTATAGCCTGAAATTTCGGGCTACAAATAAGTTTTCGCAGTCAATCATTTTGAGTTTTTAATTTGGTTTTTCAGCCAGTTATAGTTGCCGGTGCCAAATTAATCAGGTGAGTTTCATTTTCGTACCGTTACGGTTGATTTATCTTTTCCGACTCCGGTTATTACTAACGATTTCCAGTGTTTTGGGAGAATTGTTTTATGTTGTATAATTCCTTTCGGAGTAATATCAAATCCTCCAAAACCCATGAGTACGGTTTGCAATACACCACCTGCTCCGGTTAGGAAATAAGGGTTATCGCCCCCTTTTGTTTCGGCAATTACCCGAAAAGGCGGGAGCAAGTTGGGGCGATAAGCATCTTCGAAAAAATGATAGGCCTTTTCTACATTTCCGAGGCGTGCATAAAGCAGAGAGAAAATAGCCTGTGTCATAGCAGGCGTTCCTTTTTCGGGTACACGCACTTCGTAATAATTCAGGTCTTTCCTTATTTGTGCCGTGTCTTTGATGACCAAAAGAGGATACGCAAGCAGATTGACATCCGCTTGCTTAATATTCTCTCCATTGTAAGTAGCATGTTCGCGTGTCACCCCATTTGGGAGTTTATTGAAAACAAGTTTATCAGCTACCATTTTCCATTCGGATTTCGGAGCTTGCTTCAATACAGTTGCTGCCACAATTGCATTGCGCAAGTTCACCTGAGCCGATGCGTTGGTAAACGCATCATTATCTATGTTTTCGGCCCACTCGTCTGATGCCACTACGTTTTTAATTTCGTAATCACCTTTTTCATTTCGTTCGGCGCGGCTCACCCAAAAATCAGCTGTTTCGGAAATAATAGGCCAACCTTTTTCACGCAACCAATTTGTATCCTGCGTTACGCAGTAGTATTGCCATGCCGCCAGAGCCACGCAAGCAGATATATGATGTTCGAACGGACCTGCCAATGCCCAAACGGGTGTTTCTTCCACGCCGCTGTCGGCACTTTCCCACGGAAACATGGCTCCTTTGTATCCATGTGCAAATGCATTATCGCGTGCTGCCTGCAAACGATTAAAACGATATTCCACCATGGAACGGGCTAGCTCGGGATGCAACACGGCAAGAACAGGGAACATCCACGTGTCGGCATCCCAAAACACATGTCCGTTGTAGCCCAGACCCGAGAGACCCATTGGCGAAACAGATAGCCCTGAACCCGAACTGGTGAATGAATAGAGATGGTATAACATGCTGTGAATATCTTGTTGTGATTGCTGATCTCCTTCAATCTGGATATCACTTGCCCAAAGTTTATCCCAAGCCGATTGATGCATTTTCATCAATCGGTCTACACCCTCGAGTCGTGCAAAAATAGTCAATCGTTCCGCTTCGTTATACGGATCGGATGAATGTGCCGACGAAAGCGTAGTACCAACCAGTGAGAAACGGTATATTTCACCGGCTTTCACCGATTTTGTAAACTTCATTTGGTGGAGATTGTTGTCGGGCATTTCGTGAATTACATTGGGCTCTTCGCCTCGTTTTTCGGAAAATGCAAAAGAAGTAGTAGCGCAGATAGACAGCTTTCCTGTAGGACTTTTGGCTTGCGAACTCATTAGCTGAATGCCAATATGCTTCCGATTTATTTCGTTGAAAGTAAATTTAGCTTCGCGCAATGCATCGGGTGTTTCCATTACATTGACAGCGGTAAGCGTAAGATTTTTTTTTGCAGTAACTTCTACAGTTGCTAATACACAGTAGGGTAGGTGGCGCAAAGCACTGTAACTGTACTTTATCGTTGCCTGATCACCAAGATCAATACAGGTTGTGAACACGGCTTTTTTCATATCCAGTTCCTGATGAAAATTGCTAACTGATTCGGCATTCACCGAACGTCCGTTGATGTTGAGTTTCAGATTCAGTAAGTTGAATCCCTGTATGAAATTGCTCACGCGCCCTCTGCCATATTGGTCGTATAGCCCCGCAAGGATGACATTTCTTACTTTAAGTGGTTCGGGTGACGAAACGATGCCTATCATTCCGTTGCCAACAGAAACCCCGTAATAGTTTTGTGAAATAATACTATCTGCACTAACTTTCCATGGATCTTGTGCAGACAGTTTCTGGATCCATATAAACGATCCGATAATGAATATGAATATAATTTTCTTCATTTTGACATGTTGGCAGCTTCGTCTGCCGGAAATATAATACCTTAGTTTTATTGTAAAAGAAAACGGAAAATTTAAAATAACTCTATCGAATAAAATGATTATCAAAATCATTTACAACTATCTTAGTTCAACGGCTAAATCTAATTAATTAATCGTATAATTATTAACCACTTTATTCAACAGAGTTATTTTCTCAATAAAAATTATAAACAAACAACACAATCTAAAAAAACCTCAAAATTACAACCTCAAAACAATTATTAATTAACCATAAATATTCCATATGAAACTCCATCTGCATTTATATGCAGTTTGTCTTTTCCCAATTTTAGTGAAGTTCTGTCAGCCAAAACAGGTTTAAGCCCATTAGCCATTCCTGAAAAGGAGCATTCTGCTTTCACTGCTTTCCCCGAAGGATTAATGACGATTATAAATCGTTGTCCATTAGCCGTACGTTCGTAAACAAGCGGATATTTGTTGGCTTCGGCATACAAAAAACGGATGCCACCGCGTGTTCCTAATGCCGGATACTGTTTTCTTAAATGCAATAAACGACGGTTAAAATGTAGTAACGATGTTGGATTTTCCATTTGTGTTTCAACATTGGGACGATATGCCGAATCGTCGATTGGTAAATAGAATTTGTCCTGACCGGCTGTTGAAAATCCGGCACCTTCAGAGGCATCCCATTGCATCGGGGTTCGCGATCCGGCCCGGTTACCTTTGCTCAATAAACTACCTTCTTTATTAGGTAATCCATCTATGAATTTCATTCCTATTTCATCACCGTAATAAAACAGTGGCACACCGGGAATGGTCATCAAAAAGGCCGAAACAGTTCTCAATTGTGCATCATCATTTCGTGTCCCGCAATTGGGGCGTTGAAAATCGTGATTGGCTGTTGGTACGCACAGGTAACCACTATCACCCACATTTTTTAGCTGCTCCAGGTAATAGTCAACAAATTTGGTTGGAGTTCCATTTCCTTCGAAACTAAAATAGCATGTGTCGTGGCGGTAGGTGCCTACTTTATTGAAAAACAAAGAGCTATAACCGTTATTACCTAAATGAATAATGAAATCCATCATAAAACCGGCCTTGATAGCCCTTGCAGGATTTCCCCATTCTGCAATAAGAATTCCTTCGGGAAATTTAGCCTGAAAATGATTTCGGATTTCGGCCCACAATTTATTGGTTTCCACTCGTTCCGGATCATTTTTTATTAAAGAAGGAGCCATATCCACCCTGAAACCATCACAACCCATGGTCATCCAGAAATCCATGATGTTTATCAATTCTTTTCTGGTTTTTTGCGGTCCTTCGGCACTTACGGGTAATTGCCAGGGTTGCGTTGGGTCAGAAACACCGAAACCATAATTCAATGCCGGTTGACAGTCAAAAAAGTTTTTTCGGTACGTCCCGTTTCGTTCAAACTTTCCAGATATATGTCTTTCGGGCTTTATTGTAGAATCGTTGGTCCAAATGTACCGGTCGGATAATTCATTGCGTGTTTCCGATTGAGAAGCCTTAAACCAGGGATGATCGATAGAAGTATGTCCGGCTACCAAGTCAAGGCAAACTCTCATTTTACGTTTATGTGCTTCTCCGAATAATCGCTTCAAATCTGCGTTGGTTCCGTATCGTTTTGCTACACGATAGAAATCGGTAACATCATAACCGGCATCCTGATACGAAGATTCAAAACAAGGATTCAACCAGATGGCATCAATTCCCAGCCATTTCAGATAATCGAGTTTTGAAATAATACCGTTAATGTCGCCAATACCATCCCCATCCGTATCCTTGAAACTTTGTGGGTATATCTGGTAAAACGCCGCTGTTTTTAGCCAGGCTGGAGTCGGTTTGAAGGAACTTGCCCAAATGCTTAGTGGCAACAAAAGGAATAATAGTACTGTGTGTTTTAGTCTCATTGTGGAGAATATAAATTGTGGATTGTAGGTAAATAAAGGCAATAGTTTAGCTAGTAAGGGAGAAACCAATCTCCCTTACCTATAGAATTAAGTGCGACTAAAAATTAATGGAAAACCGGGTAGCCAGGGTTTTGAACCATATTTCTGTCAGCATCATAAGCTGTCAGTGGAATAGGGAACAAAATTTTATAAGCAGGAGTTACGGTTGTTTTTTCGTAACGGGCATCGCAATATTTGTTGAAACGAATTAAGTCATTTCGACGGCAATTGTCCCAATAGAACTCGTAACCACGTTCGTTCAGAATTTTATCCAGAGTCAATTCGCTCAATGCGTAAGCTGCAACCCCACGTTTTACACGAATAGTGTTGATATCTGTCAATGCACCATTCACATCATTGTTTCGGAACTTAGCTTCAGCACGCATCAGGTACGCATCAGTCAGACGGTAGTATTGAAAGTCATTCTCACTTGCACCCGGATAAGCTGTTGTCGGGTTAGGAGCATATTTAACTACACGTATTCCTTGTTCTTCCAGCGAATTGCTGTTGCTGAAATCGGCTGTGAAAATTAACGGACGACCACCATCTTTCGTTTTTAATGCAATCCCGGCCGGACTGTATTGTTGCCCAATGAGAAAGCCTAAGTTGAACCCCGTTGAACTTTTAAGCCTGTTGTCACTGAAACGTGGATCGGTTTGGGTCCATGTATTGAAGAAGGTTGGAGTGGTACAACAACCCGCCCATAAGTTAGAAGTAAGATACGTTCCAAAGGCCTGATTATAATCCAACGTCATATTTACCCATGGAATTCCACCTATTCCAATTTTTGAATCGTAGATAATCGGTAAAATTGTTTCGGTCTGATCAGAATAAGTTGCATTATCTGATAAATAAAGTTTCCAGAAATCATCCGCCAATGCATAACTACCCGATTTGCCGGCGATGATATCGTCGCACAAACCAATGGTTTCGGCCCATTTGCCGGTTCCGTCGGTGAAAGCCGGTGCTGTACCCGTATAAACCTGATAATTCAGATAAATTTTGGCTAGAAGAAGTTGAGCAGCCGCTTTGGTAACGCGACCGTAGGGAACTGCCCCCTTCACCTTCATTGTTGGAATAATTTCATTCAACTCAGAAACCATTCGTTCTACTATTTGCGCACGGTTCATGTACTGTGGCTTTTTAGCATAATCGTAGTCACTCGATTCGCGGAAAGGCATCTGACCAAAACAATCGTTCAGTTGGTACATTGTCAGAGTCCGGATAAAGCGAACTTCAGTGATATATTGTTTCACTTTATCCGTTTGCGGAAGTTTTTGCATATAGAACAAAGCCACGTTGCAACGCGCAAATCCAATCAGGTAGCTATTCCATGTGTTTTTGATATATGAGTTGGAAGCAGTATAATCATGCGTGAAAATGGTGCGGTAATCTGCACTGTTCCAGTTGGCACCACGTGTTGGGAATACCACCTCGTCGGTACATGTTTCCTGTGCTAACCAACCGGCACCCCGACTTTGTAAGTCGCGAAGAAAGGCATAGGTTGGAGCTACCAGCATTTCTACATTCGTTGAGTCGGCAACTATGGCCGAACCATTCACTTCGTCTAAAACTTCTTCTTTCAAATCCGTACAGGCTGTAGTCCCCAATAAAAGAAAGGCTAGAAATATATTAATTTTTTTCATACAATTATCTCATTAATAGTTTATAACTCTAAGTTAACCCCAACTGTGAAAGTTCTTGCTTTCGGATAACTTGTCCAACCAATACCCATTGCAGGTACTCCATTCGTGTAACGAGTGGCATTTACCTCAGGATCGTATCCTGTGTAGTTGGTGAATGTAAGTAAGTTCGTTCCAGAAACGTATAATCTTAAACGATTGATATACTTTTGACTTGCCAGTTTAACGGTGTATCCCAGTGTTGCGTTTGACAACCGTAGGTAGGAGCCATCTTCGATAAAGCGGCTCGAATAGTTCAGCACATTACTTGTTGCTTCACCCGAAGCTACTGCGGTGGCTGTTGTGTTCCAACCGCTCCCAAACATGGTCATTTGATCAATGATATTCGCCAAGTTGTTGTAAACATCATTGCCTTGCACACCATTAAAGTTCAGACCTAAATCAAATTGTTTCCAGGTTATGTTGGTACCAAAGTTATATGTGAAATTTGGTAATGCATTTCCAATTACACCTTCTATATCGACTCCATTGGCATCTTTAGCAAAAATGCTTTTACCGGCTGAGTCAAAACCCAGGAAAGTTTTACCCCAAAAAGTACCGAGCGATTCGTTGTTTACAATGTATTGTGATGGCGTTCCGGTAATACCCGGGCCACTTGGGTAACCGGTTGGTATTTTAGAAATATCCATGTTTTTTACTTTGTTGTCAATTTTAGAGAAGTTGATATTTGCCGACCAGTTAATGTCTTTGGTGTCAATGATAACTGTATTCAATGCAATTTCAATCCCTTTGTTTATAATATTCAAGTCCTTGTTTGTCCATACCATAGCCGATGGGGTAGGCATAGCTGCAGCTGTATACATTTGTACATCAGTAGTATTTTTATAAAATAAATCTACAGTTCCGCTGAGTCTGCCTTTCAACACACCAAAGTCAACTCCCCAGTTGTATTGGGTGGTTTTTTCCCATTTAATGTCCGGATTTGGAGTTCTTACGAGAGTATATCCGGGAGTTATAGTCGATCCACCATTCAGTACCGCACCGGTAACTGTACCGAGTGATTCTTGTGATATTTTTGACATGATTTCCTGATTACCGGTAATACCGGCACCTAATCGCATTTTCAAATTGCTGAACACATTCATCTGTTTGATAAAATTCTCCTCCGACATGCGCCATGCTACTGCCGCTGAAGGAAAATATCCATACTTGTTGTTTTTTCCGAACTTGGTAGAGCCATCCGCACGGAAATTTGCGGTGAACAGGTATCTATCCAGCAAATTATAATTTAAACGACCAAAGAAAGATTGTAATTCGTTAATTGTTATATCCGATGAAACAACCACTTGCGTGCTTTTACCCAATGCCAATTCGTTCAAATTATCAATCTCACTTTTTGCAAAACCGGTTTCGGTCATACCGTATGAATATATTCTGAATTTTTGGTAGGATTGTCCTGCAAGTACACTGAATTTATGTGCATCACTAAGTTTAAAATCGTACGTCAGATAGTTTTCTATTAATGCATTTCCGAGTTCAACGTTATTGATTGTTGCAGTTCCTTTATCGGTAACGTACGATAACTGAGCATCCTGAGTTACTTTACGGGTTGCTTTTGTTTGATCTACCGACATATTTACTTTGTAGTTTAACCCTTTCGTGATGTTCAATGTAGCCGTCAGGTTACCTAATATACGATCAGTTTGGGTATTGTCATTTGTGAGATTAATCATAGCAACCGGATTACGAACTTGATCAGAAACCTGATAGTAGGTTCCGTTGGCATTGTAAACCGGATAGGTTGGATTTAGTTTAAGCGCCGAAAGTAATAAATCACCTTCAATACCACCGCTTTCACCAAGGGGAGCTCGTTGGTCGTTAGTGCGCGCAGCAGTTAAGCCTGCATCAATGGTCAATCTGTCGTTCAATGCTTTGGTTGATACATTCAAACGTCCGGAGTATTTTTTTAAACCGGTTTTCAAAATGATACCATCCTGATTCATGTAGTTCAACGAAGCACGATAGTTGGAACTTTTATTTCCACCGCTCAGCGATAAACTATGGTTTTGTGAGTATGCCGTACGAAAGATTTGGTCTTGCCAGTCGGTGTTTGAGCCAAGGTCGGCAGCTGCCAATCCAAGTGTAGCGCGTGCAGCATTGTACTGACTTGCATTTAAAACAGGATATTTCGAAGGTAATTCAGAGATTCCGGCATAGCCTGAATACGAAACTTTGCTTTTTCCTTCTTTTCCTTTTTTAGTAGTAACAATCACCACACCGTTTGCTCCACGTGAACCGTAAATTGCTGTTGCGGAAGCATCTTTTAAAGCATCGATAGATTCTATATCATCAGGATTGAGGAAGTTCAACGGATTTTTAGCCGAACTGGAACCAACCCCAGCGGTTGAAGCTCCTGATGGTTGCACATCGGTAATGTCTAATGGGATACCATCAACTACATACAAGGGTTCCTGACCGGAACGGATAGAGTTAGCTCCGCGGATACGAACAGATACGCCTGCGCCGGGCTCACCTCCGTTAGTAGTTATGTTCACACCGGGTATTCTGCCCTGTATTAAATCGGTAGGAGAGGTTACTACGCCTTTGTTGAAGTCTCTTTCTTTTAATGAGGATATAGCACCAGTTAAGTCGCTTTTTTTCTGTACTCCATACCCGATAACTACCACCTCGTCCATTAATCGGGCATCTTCGGCAAGCACAATTTTTAGAGTTTCTTTCGAGGCTTTACTTGTTTGAGGTTTGTAACCAATAAATGAGAAGGTCAATGTTGCATCCGATTGTGGTATTTTGAGCGAAAACTGACCGTTTATGTCAGAAACTGTACCTGTTCCGGTACCTTTTACAATGACTGTAACTCCGGCCAAGGGTTGATTTGTTTCGTCTGTTACAATTCCATTGACAGATGTCGGTGCCGGATTATCGACCCTGCCATTTTCCTTTTTTTCGCTTTTCGAATTGAATACGATGATTTGACGATCGCTGAACTTGTAACTAATATCAGTTCCTTCCAATAATTTTTTCAGAATAGAATCAACTGTTTCATTTTTGACACTGATACTTACTTTCTTTTTTGAATCGATTACATTGTCGTTGAAAATGAAAATGAATTGACTCTTTTTCTCTATTTCACGAAAAACGTCTTTGATGTCTTTGTTCTTAATTGTGAGAGAAATACGGGTTTGTTGGCTGTAGGGTACAGCCGGTTTTGCGGAAATGATTCCGGCAAAAAGAAAAATGGAAATTAGAATACTAAAAATTCGTAACGAATGATAGATTCTTGCTGTATCCATGTGTGGAGAAGCATTATTTTTCATATTTTTACATCGATTTTGATAAATAACATAAGATTACTTGTTTTAGACTTGTTTTTCAAAGTCACTACCGGGGAATAGTCTCAATATTTCCCGGTTTTTTTGTCGGTGTATTATTCTTTCATTTCTGCATATTTTTATGGATTTAAGGTTTTACATCTATTTTTATCGATTTTTTCATGTGTTTATAGTCTATCGGGCAGATGGTGGCAATCACTTTTAAAGCTTCATCCACATTGTTGTTCAAATCCAGTTTTCCGGTTATATGTATTTCATCCAGTACATTAGGTTTGTAGTCGAACTCAACGCCATAGTAATTGCTTAGTTCATTCAATACATTGCCTAAATTTTCACTACTGAACGAAAGAATGCCATCTTTCCAACTGATGTATGGGAACACATTTACTTCATTGACCGATTGCATTTGACTTGTTTTATCAAATGAATAGCGCTGGTTTGGAACGATTTTCGTTTCGTCACTCGATCCTGATCGTACTTTTACCGATCCGCTAACCAACACCACCGATTGTTCATTTTCTCCAGGATAGGCCGAAACATCAAAACTAGTTCCGAGCACTTCAACATCCATCAATTCGGTTTTCACGATAAACGGGCGTTTCTTATTTTTAGATACTTCTAGAAAAGCTTCGCCCTGTACATAAATTTCGCGCTCGTTTTGGGCAAACATGGTCGGGAAAATTACTTTGCTGCCCGGACGAACCGTAACCCGAGAACCATCTGCAAAAGTCATTGAAGCTCTTTTCCCTTTTGGTACTATCAATTGACCAAAATGTTTTTCGGAAAGCTTTGAGATATTCAATGATATGCGCTCGCCTTTCGACGTTTTCAGTGTTATTTCACCCTCATTGCTCAGCATTACTTCCGCTCTGTTCGATAGTGTTATTTGCGATTTGTCAGGCATTAGTAACTTTATTTCAGATACCGAATCGACTGATACTTTGGCAACAACTGTCTTGTAGTCAATATCATTGTTCAGTCCGAACAAAAAATAAGAGCCAAACCCGATTATCAATAAAATACTGGCTGCTATCGACCCGATTCTGATCCATTCATCTATGCCGCGATGTTTTTTGCGTCGGTCAACGGTTTCTGAGCTTACATTTCTCCACATTTGTTCAACGGATTCGTTGCTCAATGTGGGCTCATTGCTTGCAATTCCCTGCAAAATCTGCATAGCAGCTGCCATTTTCAGCGCTATTGCTGTATCTTTAGCCATCAACGACGTGAAGAATGCTCCTGCATTGCCGGTTGGATTTTTTACCCAACCAACAAAGTCGGCATCTTCCAGCCACTGTTCAATTTCGTATTCTTTGTAAGTCTCTAAATTCTTCATCTTGTCTGGTTAAATTTCTTTGTTCTATTGTTTACTGAGGTAACGGGTCATTTGAAAATTGTGTACTCAAATTTAGATAGAAATCTATCCAAAAAAATACACTTTATTGTTGGATTCGTTTAGTCTCTTGGGTAAATGATTGGAATTAAATTGTTTATATGTTTTGTTTTTTAGTTGGACGCTAAATAAATAAACAATGCCAGGTTTAATAAAAGTTCCTTGCGGAGTTTTTCTACCGAGCGATGGATTAAATTTCGGGCCGATTGATAATTCATCTCCAATAAATTACTAATCTCCTCGAGCGACATATCCATGGTATAACGGAGATAAATGGCTTCGCGTTGGCGGGCAGTGAGGGCAAGTAGTCCTTTCTTCAACCGCGACTTTTGTACGATTTGCTCCCAGTCATCTTCTTTGTCGGCTTCTTCCGGGTTGGCAATTTCAAAAGGAAGGATAGTGGATGATAGTGAAACTGTGTCCTTACGGGAGTAGAGCGCATCTATTAATTTATTTTTTAATGCGCGAAAAAGGTATAGGCGGATGTTATCCGTGGTTCCGAGGTTCAGGCGGTTGTTGTAAAGTTTAATAAATAATTCCTGGATAGAGTCCTTCACCATTTCTTCATCCTGAATAAATTTTACACCGTACCTGAATAACATTTGAACATGCCCGTTGAAAATATCAGAAAACGCTTTTTCATTTCCGTTTCTGAAATTCTCCCACAATTCAAAATCATGGCTATTATCATTCGCTACTTTTGGTTCGGACATGCTTTATCAATCGGTATTATTCTTGGCTCAAATCAGTTGTTTCTATCTCAAATTGTTTATCATTAACTTCGGAAAGCTCATGGTCATACAGATTTTCTGTTGCAAATGATTAAACTACTATCATCCAGAAAATAAGAAGTTGTTTTAACTATGTCTTTAAAGTATAACGCCCTTTTAAATATTTGTGTACTCAATTCTACGAAGTAAAAGTACAAAATTCATTAATTAATATTGAGTTTTAACGGTGGCGATATAGGGAATACACATTTATTTATGATTCTATATTTATTTATATAGTATCACATTACTTCTTACAACAAAAAAAATGCAGAGCTACAATTAAGTAACTCTGCATTCAGATAATGGTTATCGTATTCTGATGAACTTACAATATCAGCATTGCGTCTCCATAAACGCCAAATTTATAGCCTTCTTTGATAGCAACTTCATAGGCGTTCATTACCTTGTCATAATCACCAAAGGCAGCTGTAAGCATTATTAGTGTTGAGTAGGGTAAGTGGAAGTTCGTAATCAGCGAATTGGCAACAGTGAAGTCGTATGGAGGGAAAATGAATTTGTTGGTCCAACCATCGTAAGCTTTAATTTTACCTTCGGTACCAGCCACAGTTTCTAAAGCACGCATAACAGTTACACCTACAGCGCAAATATTTTTGTTCTCGTCGTGAGCTTTGTTTACTTGTTTTGCTGTGTCTAGCGTAACCAACATTTGTTCCGAGTCCATTTTATGTTTGGTAAGATCTTCCACATCAATTTCGCGGAAGTTACCCAGACTCATGTGTGATGTAACAAAAGCGGTATCAATGCCTTTAATCTCCATGCGTTTCATCAATTCACGGCTAAAGTGCATACCCGCTGCAGGAGCCGATACGGCACCTTCGTTTTTCGCAAAGATGGTTTGGAAGCGATCTGCATCTTCCGGTTCAACTTCACGCAGGATGTTACGTGGTAGTGGAGTTTCACCCAATGCATAAAGTCCTTTTTTAAACTCATCGTGCGTTCCGTCGAACAAGAAGCGAAGCGTACGTCCACGTGAGGTGGTATTATCAATAACTTCGGCCACAATGGAATCATCCTCGCCAAAATATAATTTATTTCCGATACGAATTTTTCGGGCAGGCTCTACAAGTACATCCCAAAGACGCATTTCGTGATTTAGTTCACGTAACAAAAAAACTTCAATTTGTGCACCTGTTTTTTCTTTATTCCCGAATAAACGTGCAGGGAAAACTTTGGTGTCGTTAAAAATGAACAAGTCCTCTTCGTTGAAATATTCAAGTACATCTTTAAATGTTCTGTGTTCTATTTCCCCAGTTTTACGATGTAACACCATTAAGCGTGATTCGTCACGGTGATTGGAAGGGTGTTGAGCTATTAACTCATCCGGTAGTTTGAACTTAAACTTAGATAACTTCATATTCTTTTTTGTTTTATTTGTTTTAATTTAATGCCTGCTTAATCACTTAAGTAGGTTGTTATTCCTCAGTCGCTGAGGTATTTGTCAAATTCTTTAATTCTGTTTCTTCTATATGTTGTATCAAATCGTCGATTTGCCAACAGTCCTGCAGTAGAACTTCCCCAATGCGGGTACGTTCCAGGCCAATTAAATGTGCTCCACTGTCCAGCGCTAAACCAATGTCGCGAGCCAAGGCTCTGATATAAGTGCCTTTACTACAAACAACTCTGATTTTTAAGACGGGAAGCGAGAAATCTAATACTTCAATCTCATCTATAACCAGCAACTTGGCTTTTAGTTCAACTTCCTGCCCATCGCGTGCATAATCGTAGGCGCGCTTGCCATCCACTTTCACAGCCGAGTAAACCGGCGGTACTTGCCATATTTCTCCCAGAAAACGTGGAATCACTTCATCCACCAGTTCGCGGGTAATATGTTCGGTAGGGTAGGTGCCGTCAATAGGTAATTCTAAGTCGAACGACGGAGTAGTAGCTCCTAATCCCAGCGTGGCTATATATTCTTTTGTTTGATACTGAAAAGTCTCAATCTGCTTGGTACATTTACCGGTGCAAATAATCATTACACCTGTTGCTAACGGATCGAGCGTGCCGGCATGACCCACTTTCAGCTTTTTTATCTTCAAGGTTTTTTGCAATTTCCACCTCACCTTACTCACCAAATTGAACGACGTCCAATTCAATGGTTTCGCCACATGCAATACTTCTCCTTTTTCGAAATCCATTCTGTTTATAATTTTGAGACAAGCAATTGTTACGTTAATTCAGATAAACCGTCAGAGAATAAGACTCGTAACCTGCCTACCGCAGGCAGGCCTGTAACTAAATCTCCTTGTAACTTCTATCTCCTGTGTTCATTACATTACGCTTAAGTCCATTCCCATGGCCAGCAATACCAGGATCACGACCCCGACGATTATGCGATAATAACCAAATGCTTTGAAACCGTATTTTGTAAGGTATCCAATAAAAAATTTGATAGCAGCCATAGCCACTAAAAACGCTACCACATTGCCAATCAATAAAGTGGTTAGGTTGTCCGACAGCATCGAAACGCCGGCAGGATCCATAATCAACTTCAATAATTTATATCCCGAAGCAGCTGCCATCGTAGGTACCGCCAAAAAGAAGGAGAACTCAGCTGCATTCTTACGTGTCAGTTTAGTTGACATACCTCCGACGATAGTGGCCATAGAACGCGAAACACCCGGTATCATAGCGATACATTGGAAAAATCCAATTTTCAATGCCCGTTTCCAATCCATAGTCTGGTCTTCGTTAGTGGAATTGAACCATTTGTCTACAAAAAGCATAAACACGCCACCAACAATCAGCATGATAGCTACCACAGTTACGTCTTCGAGCAAAGCATCAATTTTATCGCTGAACAGAAAACCCAAAACTAAAGCGGGTAGCACAGCAATAATAAGTTTATAATAGAAATCAAATGTTTGAAAAAAACGTTTCCAGTACAATACAACTACCGATAGGATGGCTCCGAACTGGATATTTACAGTAAATGCTTTTACAAATTCGGTACTTTCTACAGCCAATAGTTTTTGGGCAATTATCATGTGACCTGTTGATGAAACGGGTAAAAATTCCGTGAGTCCCTCAACAATGGCAATGATAATGGTTTGAAGTATATTCATTTCTCTTATTTAAATGTTTGTGCGATAAAGTATATAATCTCTTATCGACCGATTATTTACTTTTCTTTTTAAATAAGATGGCGAAGATGATAAAGATAAATCCCGAAAAAGCAACCACCGGACCTACTGTGATACGTCGTGTACTGAAAATATCCGGATTAAATTCTGTACCGGTTGTTGAGCCTGTCATTAGAGCAAAGCCCAAAACGATAATGGCAAAACCAATGGCTATCAATATCAAATTAATTTTCTCTAAGGTGAAACGGGTGTTATTTTCCATAAATTTATATTTTTTATTTTTTTGTTGTCTTTAATCTTTGTTCTAAAGTCTTTGTTCTTTTGTCTTTAAATGAAATACATATCATTCGTATTCATTCTCAGGTATCTGCCTACCGCCAGATAAGATGAAATAGCGGTGAGCACTGCGCCTAAAATGATCACAATACCACATACTATAATCGCAGTAATTGGTTGAATGATAGTACCTGTCATGCCAAATTGGTATTGCACGAAATTGATAACACCAAAGAGCAAGACAATTGCTATTACGGACGCTATTAAACCATTTAGCATACTGCTTACCATGTAAGGCTTACGAATAAACCAGTGAGTGGCACCTACCAGTTTCATGGTGTTGATGAGAAAACGATTTGAGTACAGGGCCAAACGTACTGTATTGTTGATAAGTGCTATGGAAACAACAAGCAGGATAATAGCTATTCCAATCAGAATAAAACTTACTTTTTTTACATTGTCGTTTACCAGGCTAACCATGTCTTTTTGATAAACAACACGCTTGATACTCCCGAAAGCCTTTAGCTTCTTTTGTATCATATTTACGCTGTCATTATTCGCATATGCTTCATTGAGTTTAACTTCCAATGAGGCCATTAAAGGGTTATAACCTAAAAACTCCTTTGGATTTTCTCCCAGACTGGCGATATGGTCTTTCAATGCATCTTCTTTCGAAATATATTCTACCGATTTTGCATACGGCGCACCCAGTAAATAGGTTTGAACCCTTGCCTCATCGTTTTTAGTAGCTTCATCGTTGAGAATAATGGATAAGTTAATGTTCTCTTTTACGTAAGTGGTCATATCCCGACCCACAAAAAGCAGCAAACAAACCAGTCCTACCAGAAACAGTACAAGTGACGTACTAATAGTGGATGTCAAATGCAGATTCCAGAAACCGGGTTTTGATACTTTGTTCTTCGTTTTCATTTTTATAAGGAGTTATTCAGTTCAATTAATTTAAGCTTTTACTTCATCTTTTTTGCTTCTTTTCCATTGCCAAAACAAAAAGGCAAGGATACAAGCCAGTAGTACTATCGACGAAATAAGTGCTGCCATATTACCATAGCTATACGATTTTGGTTCGAAGCGGAATTCAATATCGTAGTTACCGGCTTTTAGCGGCATGGCACGTAACAAATAGTTGGCACGTACATACGGAACTTCTTTTCCGGCAATGTAAGCTGTCCAGCCTTTGTCGTAGTAAATTTCCGAGAATACAGCCACCTGATCGCTTTTCGAGTTGAAGTTATACGTCAAATGATTTGGTTTATAAGTTGTCAATGCTATGCGCGCAGTGCTATCGGCAGTAAGTGTTGTTGGTAGTTGCGAAGCAAATACTTTATCTACCACCATCTCCGTTTTGGTGTTTATTTCGCCTACCAATTTCATTTCTTCGTTGGCATCGGCCGCTACGCGTATGTTTTTCACAAACCATACATTCCCGTTGGCATGTGGATTCACAAGTGGTGCAGCTTCTTTGTTGTAAATAAGGTACTTCATGTTCAACATGTTCAGTACGCCTAACGAGTCCAGGGTGTTTGTAATAACATCCGGTGTTTTGGCACGTTGAAATGTTCCGAACAATTGTCCAATCTCTTTATCCAACTGCATATTGATTAACTCCTGATAACGGCGCAATTTGGCAGCATGGTAACCTCCAATGTTTTTGTGGAAATACGAAGGCGACGCATCATTGAAAATATTTACAGAAGCATCCAGTACCCGGAATTGCGATTTGTCTTGTAAAATAAGATTGTCGGCAACCGTTGGTTTTATTAGTGTTTCCAACTGGCGTTTGCGTTGGAAACTGCTATCGTTCAGGTAGCGCTTTGCAACGGGTACCATGTCAATCAGAATAATCACGGCGAAGCAAAGGTAAGCCAGATTCTTTTTCAATATATTTTTTGTGTACAACCAAATTAATCCGGCAGCAGCCAACACAAACATAAGTGAGCGAAGAGCATCACTGCGTAACATGGCAGCACGGTCGAGTGGGAGGGTTTCTTTCAGGAATGAGTAGTCGCCCTGAAGCTGAGCATCCCCCGGGTTCTTGATCGAGTCGGCTACAAAACTTCCCGATAAGGAAGGAATAGCTGCAAATAGCAACGCAATACCACCTACAATCCCTGCGCTGATAACCACTGAGCGTAGTAGTACTTTCTTATCAGTTTTTTCGTTGAATACTTCTTTCAATGCCAGTAATGCCATCAACGTAATTCCAAATCCGGTGGCTACCAAGGTCATTGATACCGTGCGGAACTTGTTGTACATGGGAACGTATTTGATAAACAGTTCTGTAAACCACATAAAATGCTCACCCCACGATAACATTAATGTCAATGCAATCATAGGTAACAACCACCATTTCGTGCGACGGTCAACAAGGAAAAATCCTAGTACAAACAAGAAACAAATGATAGCACCAATGTACACCGGACCCGAAGTGCCGGGTTGTGTTCCCCAATAGAGCGGCAGTTGCAGGTCTTTCATCATTGATTCCACGTTGGGAGCTCCCAGGCTGGTCAGTTTTTTGCCGGTTTCGCTATCGGCGGATAAGATACCACTACTTGCGCCACCTTTGAAGTTCGGGATAAGCAAGGTCATTGTTTCGTCAATGCCGTAACTCCAGTTGGTGATATATTCCGAATTTAAGCCATGTTGCGAACTCCTGCTGTCTGTTGTTAATCCGTTCGAATCGCCACGCATGGTGTATTTGCCATATTCGTAGGTGGTCAGTAGCGTAGTGACATTCATACCAACAGCAATAATAGCTGCTGCAACAAGCATTCCTGCTGATTTAGCAAACTCAGCTAACTTCTTGTCTTTGATGCTGTAAATGAATTCAACGATACCAAAAATTAAGAGAACGATAACCGTATAATATAAAATCTGAACATGATTGGCACGGATGGCCAGACTTAGAAAAATAGCTGTTAGCAAACTTCCCGCCAAACGTCTGTCTCTGAAAGCCATGTAAACACTACCGATAAGCGGTGCCATGTAAGCAATGGTTATGGCCTTGGAGGTGTGACCCGCCAGTATTATGATGAAATTGTAGGAGGCAAACGAGAAAGCAATAGACCCGACAATGGCCAACCATGGGTTAAGTCGGAAAGCCAACAGAAGAATATAAAAACCGATTAAATACAACAATAGGTTGTAGATGGTATTTGGGAAAAAGTGAATCACATCTTCAACGTATTTAATAGCATTGTAAGGCTGATTCATCGAAATCTGATAAGTTGGCATTCCTCCAAACATAGAGTTGGTCCACAAAGTCACTTCATCGTGAGTAGTATTGTAGTCCATGGTCTCTTTAGCCATGCACATCCAACTCTCAGAGTCGTGTCCCAATAGTTGTTTTCCTTCCAAAACAGGGGTGAAATACATAAAAGAAATGCAGATAAAAAGCAGGATAGCAGCAATGTGCGGAGCAAATTTGGTAAGAGCAGTTTTATTCATGTTTATACGCTTCGTTGGCTGAAAAGTAGTTTTTGGGAAAAATCATACAAAAGTACATCATTTCTTCACAATTGCAGTCCGCAAAACGGTTAATAATTGTTGAATTATATATTTGATATATTATAGAACTAAAAAAATCACCACCAAAGCACTGAGGACACAGAGTCGCACAAAGTTTAAAACTAATGTTGTTCTCTGCTGCTAATAATGAAGGACACAAAGAATAAAATATATTACCACTAAGGCACAGAGGACACCGAGTTACACAAAGTTTAAAACTGATGTTGTTCTCTGCTGCTAATAATGAAGGACACTAAGAATAAAATAACCCGTAGTGCATTTGGTAGATATTTTCAATGATAAGATTAAAAATATTGAGTTGTACACGGTTTGTCTACGAGTGACCTCGTCCGGTAAACCGAAAAACAAGTGAAGTTGGCGTAAGAAACTGTCCTGTTTGAGCGACAAAGGAGCGAGTTTGGACGGTTTCAGCCAACTGAGCGCAAGTTTTTCGAGTGAAGCGGGCGCAGTCTTGACTTTTTTGCTTACTTTTTGTGTTAAGACAAAAAGTAAGTCAGGGTTTGGGGCGGAAGCCCCGGTAAAATAGACTTTGTATAAATGTATATATGAGAATCTTAGTGTAACTCTGTGCACTCCCGATGCTCGGGATGTTCCATCAGTGTCTTAGTGGTTATTCTTAAGCAGTCATTCTTATTTATTTGTAATTAAATGATATTTCATGCTGTCTAAACATTCGTATAAAACCGTATTTTCTTTCTAATTGACATGTAAATACAGGTTCTACTGTCTTAGTTAGCTTCCTTTTGCCTTGGCACATTAGCAAAAAATCTGTACTTTTGCAGAACAAAACTCATTTTAAAGAGTTTCATCAACATGGACAAACAAGAATTATTAAATATACGTGCAGATTTTCCTATTCTGAGTGAGAAAATTTATAATAAAGACCTCATTTATTTCGATAACGGTGCTACTACTCAAAAACCACGTGCGGTGGTCGAAAAGATAGAGGAGGGTTATTATCATCTCAATGCCAACATTCATCGTGGCGTTCACTATTTAAGTCAGAAAGCTACTGAAGCGCACGAAGCTGCCCGAATTACGGTGGCTGAGTTTCTGAAAGCTGGCAAACATGAAGAAATTATCTTTACACGCGGTACCACCGAGGCTATTAACCTGGTGGCAACGAGCTTTGGCGAAGCGTTTTGTAAGGCGGGCGACGAAGTAGTGGTTTCTGTTATGGAGCATCACTCCAATATCGTTCCCTGGCAGATGCTGTGCGAACGAAAAGGCATGACCTTGCGTGTTATCCCCGCTAACGAAAAGGGCGAACTGGATATTGAGGCTTATAAAACGCTACTCAATGAACGTACCAAGATTGTTTCCATTGCCCATGTATCTAATGTGTTAGGGACAATAAATCCGGTGGCTGAAGTTATTCGCATTGCACATCAAAAAAATATTCCTGTATTGGTTGATGGGGCGCAGTCTGTTCCTCATATTCCGGTTAATGTGGTGGAGTTGGATGCCGACTTCTATGTTTTTTCCGGTCATAAAATATATGGTCCGACCGGCATTGGCGCATTGTACGGAAAAGAAAAATGGTTGAATGCCATGCCACCGTATCAGGGTGGGGGCGAAATGATTGCCACCGTTACCTTCGAAAAAACGACTTACAACGAATTGCCTTTCAAGTTTGAAGCCGGAACGCCCGAGTATATCGGATCTACCGCTTTAGCAGAAGCCTTGCGATACGTGCAAGCTATTGGAATGGACAAAATTGCGGCGCACGAGCACGATTTGTTGGTGTACGGCACGGAACGACTTATGGAAATTGAAGGCATGCGCATTATTGGTACTGCCGACCAAAAGAGCTCGGTTATCTCGTTTTTGGTGGGAAATATACACCCCTACGATATCGGCATGTTGCTCGACAAATTAGGCATTGCCGTGCGTACCGGGCATCATTGTGCACAACCGCTCATTGACTCGTTGGGCATACCGGGCACAGTACGTGCGTCGTTTGCATTCTACAATACCAAAGAGGAAATTGATGTGTTTGTTACTGCGCTGAAAAGAGTGGTGACGATGTTGGAATAGAAGACAGAGATAAGAGGTAAGAGGTAAGAAAGAATATAAAGTAAATCATATAGAGTTACATATAACTCAAAAATAAAAACTCGCAACTGTATTATGACAATTAATGAATTACAAGACGGAATAATTGAAGAGTTCAGCATGTTCGACGACTGGATGGATAAGTATGCCTTATTAATCGATTTAGGCAATTCGCTCGAATCGCTCGAAGATGCAGGTAAAACACCACAGAATATTATTGAAGGTTGTCAGAGCAGGGTATGGCTACATGCCGAAATGAAAGACGGATTGGTTCTTTATCGTGGCGAAAGTGATGCGGTGTTGGTGAAAGGAATTGTTTCGCTGCTTATTCAGGTGCTTACCAAGCATACGCCCGACGAAATTATCAATACCGAACTGTATTTTATCGATAAAATTGGCCTACGCGAACATCTTTCTCCAACCCGCTCCAATGGTTTGGTGGCGATGGTAAAGCAAATGAAAATGTACGCGTTGGCTTTTAAAGCAAAAAACAGCTGATCAGTTAACAGTAATCAGTTGACAGTAAACAGTACCGATAAATCGGTATGTTCCGATTCTCGGAATGTCCCGAAAAAACGTGATGTCGAAATACTCCATCGCAAGCTCCATAATCAGTAAATAGTTTTCTGATAGTATAAATATAGAATCGGCTGAGTTTCAGAAATGAAATTCAGCCGATTTATTTTTTTTGGGAGATCGCAATTCCGATTGCGATATTTCAATACAAGAATAGATTGTTTGTTATTCGGAATCGGAATTCCGACCTCCCGCCTTTCTACTTTCACTAACAAACTGCGTGAACGCACCGATTCACTGCGTTCACGCACTGATTTGGTGCGTTCACGCACCTTTTGACCTCGATGTTTAACCAATTCGGTGCGATGTCGCACTGATTTACTGCGTTCACGCACACTTTGACCCTGAATCAGCACCCATACTGTCGATTCGGCAGGATGGAGGCTGATTTGTCATGTTTTGTGGGATGTTCTAATGTGAAATATTTTTAGAATACTTATAATTGAAAATGCCACCAACCCATATTACTTTGCAAACAAATAATGGTTATATATCCGTGAGGACTAGAGATGGTCATTCCGATTGCGATATTTCAATAGTGCGAAAAAGAGGATTTATTATTCGTAATCGTAATTCCGAACTTCCGATCTATTCTGAGCTTTAGAATAATTTAATTATGCATTATGAACTATGCATTATGAATTGATTTCAGCCTCTTGTAAACACCATCTTGTTCTCGCTCGACAGTTTTTCGCTATACCAGTATCCTTCCGACGAAAAGCCCCGGAGATCTTCGATGTTTTCTATTCGGTTATCAATTACATAGCGGGCCATAAGTCCGCGCGCTTTTTTAGTGTACATTACTATCGGTTTATACAGGTCATCTTTGTTTTCAAGAAACTCGAAATCAATCACCTTTGCTTTCAAAGTATTGCGGTTGATGGATTTAAAATACTCGCCCGAAGCAAGGTTGAGCACCGTTTTTGGTTTGCCGCTGGCATTCACTGCTTTGTTGAGCCAATTGGTTAGCTTATCACCCCAAAAGGCGTACATATCCTTGGCTGTGTCTACTTGTAGTTTTGTGCTTATTTCCAGTCGGTAGGGCTGTATCAAATCCAGTGGTCGGAGTGCTCCGTACAAACCGGACAGAATGCACAGATGCGATTGGGCGTATTCGAAGTCGTCATTGCTGAAGCTTTTTGCATTCAGTCCGTGAAATACCTCGCCGTTGAAAGCTAAAACTGCTTGCTTTGCATTGGTCGGTGTAAAGGGTTTCTTCCAGTTGAAATACCTGTCGGCATTGAGTTGTCCCAGATTAGCATTTATGCTCAGCAGTTTTGAAAGTTCGTAGGCCGATAGTTGTCTGATTTCATGTACCAGTTTTTCAGCTTCTTTCAAAAAAGTGGGTTGTGTAAATGTGTTTGTCAGTTGCTGTGGAGCGAAATTTTGTATTTTGGCAGGCGAGAGAAGAATAAGCATGTATAATTGTGTTGGTGTTAATTGAAACGCGATGCGTGGTGCGACTTTAAGTGTTGGCGATAGTAATTGTTATTCCCAACAAAATGCAGTCCGATGAATTTTGAAAGCAAATGTACAAAAAAATAAAACGACAACGAGCCTTCGCTTAGTTGTCGTTTTGCTTTTTCTAAAAATTCTCAGGCTTTCTTTTCGTCCGCTTTTGTCGCATCTTTGCTTTTGTCGAACATTTCTTCTGCCTTGTCTTTGACATTTTCCACCACATCTTCGGCTTTGTCTTTCGCAACTTCCACTTTGTCTTTGACACTCTCCACCACTTCACTGACTTTTGTTTTGGCTGTGTTGATGGCTTCTTCTACTTTGGGTTTTGCAGCTTCAACCATATCTTCCACCTTGTCTTTGACATTTTCCACCACATCTTCGGCTTTGTCTTTCGCAACTTCAGTTTTGTCTTTGACACTCTCCACTACTTCACTGACTTTTGTTTTGGCTGTGTTGATGGCTTCTTCTACTTTGGGTTTTGCTGCTTCAATAACATCTTCTACTTTGTCCTTTGCATTTTCGAATGTGTCTTTTGCCGTTTTAATGGCGTTTTCTACTTGTGGACTTTTGGCGAAAGTTTCCACTTTTTCTTCTACCTGATCTTTCAAATCATCGAGCTTTTCGGTTAGATCTTCTGCTTTTTCTTTGATGTCTTCCCATACTGTTTCGGCTTTATCGCCTACTTGATTAACTGTTTCGTTTGTTGAACCGAAGAGCTTCGAAATAAAGTTTTTTAATCCCATAATGTTGCGTTTTTAGTTAATGTTATGCAAATATATGTTTTTATTTTCATATAAGCGCATAAAACACAACAGAATAAATAGTAATGGTACGTTAAAGAATGTATAAATTACTTTTTTGTATTGGTTTCAAAGCAAGTAGCAACTGTATAAATGAAAAACGGACTTGCCGATATGGCAAGTCCGTTTTAAATAGTGCACTTATTTGTTAGATTTTTCCTTGTTCCAACATCAATGTTCTTGTAGGTTGGTCGCATACTTCGGTTGGACCGTAGTATTGAATAGGACCCGGGTAGATATAGCTTGTTTTGTCATCAGCCCAGTCTTCGCGTACTGCTTTGAAGAATTGGAAAGGAGCTCCGTCCAAACGAACCAATGCTTTTTGAATAACCGGTTTCATGGCACCGTGGCGTTTTTCCATGTTCATCATAGTTGTAATTGGCACACCACCGGCAATCCATTCGGCTGCAGGGGCAGTTAAGTTACGTACCGATGACATATAACCTGTTTTACCTTCCGAAATCAACACAGAAGCAGTATATCCTAATGAATAGGTATAGTCAGCATCAAAGTTTGATGGAATGGCACAACGTCCTTCGTAACCGAAGAAGTGGTTGATAGCAGAGAATTTGCCTTTGTAAATACCTTCGGCTTTCAATTGAGCCAAACGTTTCGCTACCATTTCTATCAACAGTTTTTCTGTTTCAATCAATGATACTTGTACGTTTCCGTGTGGATCGCGATCCATAGTCAATTGTTTGGCAATACCTTTTGGTAAGCTACGGTAAATGTCAGAGCTAACAGGCGATAACATACCTTTTACGTATTGGCGTTTTTCTTCGTCGGTGCTTAATGCCACGAAGTCATCGTTGTGAGCCAACAAGTCGTTCAATTCGGATATTAACGTTTTCATTGCAGGAATGAATTCAATTAATCCTTCAGGAATCAAAATAGTACCGAAGTCCAATCCATGGTTTGCACGGTTTACAATTACTTTTACGATGTCATCTACCACTTCGTTAAGTGTCATGTTTTTTGCTTCCACTTCTTCCGATACAATACATATGTTTGGTTGGCTTTGCAAAGCGCATTCCAATGTAATGTGTGAAGCCGAACGACCCATAAGGCGGATAAAGTGCCAGTATTTTTTTGCTGAGTTAGCATCACGTTGAATGTTACCAATCAATTCGGAGTACACTTTACAAGCAGTGTCAAAACCAAATGAAGTTTCAATCATTTCGTTTTTCAAGTCACCATCAATTGTTTTTGGGCAACCAATCACCTGGATACCGGTCTTTTTTTGAAGATAGTATTCGGCCAATACACAAGCGTTAGTGTTTGAATCGTCACCACCGATAACAACAATAGCGTTGATACCCAATTTTTTACAGATTTCAGCACCATCTTCGTATTGCGCTTCTTCTTCCAGTTTTGTACGACCAGAACCAATAATATCGAAACCACCGGTGTTGCGGTATTCTTTTACCACTTCTTCGGTTAGTTCAATGTATTTATGTTCCACTAAACCACTTGGACCTCCAAGGAAACCATACAATTTATTGTTAGGATTCAATGCTTTTAATCCATCGAATATACCCGAAATAACGTTGTGACCGCCCGGAGCCTGACCTCCCGATAGAATTACACCAACACCAACTACCGGGTTTTCTTTCTTTTCGCCCGATTCGAAAGTAATCATAGGCATTCCGTAAGTGTTAGGGAATAGCTTTTTGATGTCAGCCTGGTCAGCGATAGATTCGGTAGCAGCACCTTCTTTTAATACAACATTGCCACGCAAAGCAGCTGGCAATTTTGGTTGGTAACCTGCCCTTGCAATTTGTAAAGGGCTTTTAGTCATTGATTTCATATGAATTATAATAGTTTGATGTTTTATTTCCTCGTCCTGTTCAAAACGCCCGCAAATTTAGCTCTTTTTTTTGGAAAATGCAAGATTATATGTCCGGACTTAAAAATTGCTGTTGGCTGTCAAATTGTATCGTTTTTTGGCGAATAATTACGAAAACGAAGTTCAATTATTGGGTTTTATGTTGAATTAGTATCGGAAATACCCCGTTTTTGTTGGTTTTTTTGTTTAGTTTGATCAATAAAAGTGTTATCTTGTTTCTTTCTTATTCTAATGCATTAAATACTCGTAAATTATTACTACCTTTGCACCCGATTTAAAAACAACTATGCGTTGGGAGTAAATATCCGAATTTCACTACTTTACATTAGTAGTCTGCTTACCTTTAGGGTACACGTTTTCATTAACGAATGAAATTATCGCCGGATGAATACTTAAAACGTGTACTAAAACAAACAAAATGACATTTAGAGAATTAAATTTGAAAGAAGAGATTCTGTCGGCTATCGAAGAACTCGGCTACGAGAATCCTATGCCCGTACAGGAACTGTCTATTCCTTTTATGCTTGAAAAGACTGCTGATTTAGTAGCACTTGCACAAACAGGAACAGGTAAAACGGCGGCTTTCGGGCTTCCTGTATTAAACCTGATTAATGCACAAACCAAACAAGTACAAGCATTAGTTTTATCGCCTACACGTGAACTTTGTATCCAGATTGCCAACGACCTTAAGGGTTATTCTAAAAACATCCGCGGATTAAAAGTCGTAGCTGTTTATGGTGGTGAAGATATTCGCGTACAACTTCGTCAATTGGATACTGCTCCACAAATCATCGTGGCTACTCCTGGTCGTTTGATCGACTTGATCGAACGTGGAAAAGTAGAACTTGGAGCAGTTGACTTCCTGGTTTTGGATGAAGCTGACGAAATGCTTAACATGGGTTTCAAAGAAGACATTGAAACTATCCTTGAACGTACTCCCGAATCACGACGCACTATGCTTTTCTCGGCTACTATGCCTAAAGAGATTGCCAATATTGCGAAGCGTTACATGAAAAACTACGAAGAAATTACCGTAGGAACTAAAAATGCAGGTTCGGAAAATGTAGAACACATATATTATGTGTCGCAAGCCAAACAACGCTATTTGGTGTTGAAACGTATTGTGGATTTGAATCCTGATATTTATGGTATCGTTTTCTGTCGTACCCGTATGGAAACTAAAGAGGTGGCTGATAAATTGATGCACGACGGTTATAATGCCGATGCGCTTCATGGTGACCTTTCGCAAGCTCAACGTGATACGGTAATGCAAAAATTCCGTAATCGTAACATTCAATTGCTGGTAGCTACCGATGTGGCTGCACGTGGACTGGATGTAAGCGATTTGACACACGTTATCAATTACAACTTGCCAGATGATGTTGAAATTTACACTCACCGTAGTGGTCGTACCGGTCGTGCCAATAAAAAAGGTATTGCTGTAACGATTATTCACTCGAAAGAGCGTTTTAAAATAAAAGATATTGAGCGCATGTTGCGCAAAACATTTACGCAAGAACAAATTCCTAACGGATTGGAAGTATGTAAAAAACAATTGTTTCACCTTATCGACCGCATGGAAAATGTAGAAGTAAGCGAAGAGCAAATTGAAACTTACATGCCTCAAATTATGACACAATTGGAATACCTTAGCAAAGAAGAATTGCTAAAACGTTTCGTGTCATTGGAATTCAACCGTTTCTTGAGCTATTACAAAAATACCGAAGATTTGAACTTGCCGGAACGTAGCGAACGTGGTGAGCGAGGAGAAAGAGGCGAACGCGGTGAGCGTGGACCAAAACCGGGCGGACGTGTACGTTTGAAAATGAATGTTGGAGAGCGAGAAGGTGTTGATGCAAAACGTTTGTTAGGTATTATCAATGACGTTACTAACGACAAATCAATCAATATTGGTGCTATTGAAGTAACTAACAAATTTACTTTCTTTGATGTATTCCCAGATCAATTGGATCAAGTGATGACTGCTTTTGCTGGTCAGACTGATGTGATTGTATCTGAAGCCAAAGGCAGCAAATCGTTCGACGATCGCAAATCGGATTATCGTCCACGTAGTGGCGGTAGCTCAGATCGCAGAAGTAGTGGTGGTTCCGGTGGCGGATATCGCGGTGGTGACCGTGGAGATCGCGGAGCAAGCAGTCGTCCTGCGGCTAGCGGTGGCGACAAACCATGGCGTAATCGCGAACTAAGCGACAGAAGCAGCCGTCCTTCGGGTGGTAGCGATCGTCGTAGCAGCGGTGGTTCAAGCTCAGGTTCAGGATACAAAAAGAGATACTAAGATATAGAAAGTCTTTTCTGAGACACAAAAAAAACGGGTGATTCGTTACGAATCACCCGTTTTTTTTGTGTCTTTATATTCGTATCAGATTCTTTGCAGGTGTTGTATTAGTTAAATATTATGTCTGTATAGAGATGTACTCAAATGAATAGTGAATAAACATTAAAGTTGATGTTCTTTGTATCCTTCAGATGCGAAATATTGTGATAGACTTACTGTACAAAGTACAGTAAGTCTATCTCGAAAATTGACTCATTAATTGTTTCATAATAAGTATATTTAGTGAAATGGAAATGAAAATACATATTGTATAAAGTACAATATTACTCTATGTCTTATTGTATATTTTACACAATTCAACATGCTGAAAATGTGTTTTATAACATAGAATTGAAGATGCAATATTCCGAATAAAGAGTCTATTTTTGTAGCGGAATAATTCAAAAACAAACTATGCCCAACTCAACCCTATATAATCCACATATCTCCGTCGATTGCGTTGTGTTTGGTTTTGATGGTGAGAAATTGAAAGTGATGCTTATCGAACGGAGTATTGATGAGCAAAATGAATTGTACAATGACAAGAAACTTCCCGGAAGCATTATTCTGAATGATGAAGATTTGGATGAGGCTGCATCGCGAGTCTTAAACGAACTGACGGGACTGAAAAATATTTACCTGAGTCAATTCAGAAGTTTTGGAAGTCCAAACCGAATGACTAACCCTCGGGATATTTTATGGCTTGAACGAACTACTCAGTTGAAAATCGGACGCATTGTTACAGTGGCGTATGTTGCTTTAATAAAGATTGATCGTAAGATTGTGTTCAATGCTGATGATTATTCAGCCAATTGGTATGATGTGAGTGAGATAAGCAATATGTCATTAGCATTTGACCATATTACAATTATTGAAAAAGGATTGGAGCATATTCGTCACCAACTGGATGTAGAGCCTCATTTGCTGTTCGAATTATTGCCGAAGAAATTCACTATTTCTCAACTTCGAATTTTACACGATGTAGTACATCGCACACGTTCGGATGTTCGTAATTTTCAGAAAAAAGTAGCGCAAATGCCTTATTTGGTCATGCTCGACGAAGTAGAAGAGGGTGTACCTCACCGGGCGGCAAGGCTTTATAAATATAAGAAGTGATATTTGCGCTTCGCGCGATATTTGCTTCGCGATATTAACTCCCTACGGTCATGATATTAATTGTAAATTGTAAATGAATTAATTGTAAATTAAAAAAATATGTACTTATTAGGTTATGATTTAGGTAGTTCGTCGGTAAAGGCGAGCTTGGTAAATGCTGAAACAGGCGAATGTGTTTCGAGCGCATTTTTCCCGAAAAAGGAAATGGAAATTAAGTCGGTAAAAGCCGGTTGGGCAGAACAAGACACCGAAACATGGTGGACGAACCTCAAATTGGCTACAGAAGCTGTACTTGCAGAGTTTGTAACCGATTCATCAGCCATCAAAGCCATTGGTATTTCGTACCAAATGCACGGTTTGGTGTTGGTTGACGAAAATCAAAAAGCCATCCGCGATTCTATTATCTGGTGCGACAGCCGCGCTGTACCTTACGGACAAAAAGCGTTTGAAGAAATTGGTGGTGAAAAATGTTTATCGCACCTGTTGAATTCACCGGGTAATTTTACCTTGTCGAAAATGGCCTGGGTAAAAGAAAACGAACCTGAGAACTTTGCAAAAGCAAAATATTATATGTTACCGGGCGATTACCTGGCTATGCGCATGACCGGCAAGGCTTGTACTACTGCTTCGGGTTTGTCGGAAGGTATTTCGTGGGACTTTCAGGATAAAGCACCTGCTAAATTGCTATTCGATTACTACGGTTTTGATATGAACCTGATTCCGGAAATAGTACCAACTTTCGGACAACAAGGAACTCTGAAAGCTGATATTGCAGCTGAACTTGGTTTAACCGAAGGAACTCCTGTAACCTATCGTGCCGGTGATCAACCAAACAACGCTTTGTCGTTAAACGTATTGAACCCAGGCGAAATTGCTGCTACCGGCGGTACTTCGGGTGTGGTATACGGTGTAAACGATGATGCTAAATACGATCCACAATCGCGTGTAAATTCATTTGCGCACGTAAATCATACTACCGAAGCAACACGTGTTGGTGTTTTGCTTTGTATCAATGGAACGGCTATTCTAAATACATGGATTAAAAATAATGTAGCTCCCGAAGGAATCAGTTATGCCGAAATGAATGAATTGGCTGCTCAAATTCCGGTAGGAAGCGAAGGTGTAAGCATTATACCATTTGGAAACGGTGCGGAACGTGTTCTTGGAAATCAGGAACCTAACTGTTCTATTCATGGTATCAATTTCAATCGTCATACCAAAGCACATTTAGCTCGTGCAGCTCACGAAGGCATAGCTTTCTCGTTCAAATACGGTATGGACATTATGAACCAAATGGGTATTGAAACCAAAACGATTCGTGCGGGTCATGCCAATTTATTCTTAAGCCCTATTTTCCGTCAAACGTTGGCAAATATTACCGGTGCAACTATCGAGTTGTATAATACCGATGGTTCGGTAGGTGCAGCCCGTGGTGCAGGAATAGGAGCTGGGATCTACAAAGATGCCGAAGAGGCTTTCTCTACTTTGAAGAAAATTATAGTAGTAAAACCTGAACAGGCAGATGTTGCAGCGAGCCTCGAAGCGTACGATAAATGGGTGAAATTCATTTAATGTGATAATTTGAAAATATGATAATGTGCTAATTGAAAGTAGCACAATAACAATAAATGATGCCGAAAGGCAAAAAAAACATACAGTAAATAACTATTAACAACAACTATTATGAGTGCAAAACAGTATTTCCCAGCAGTGGGTAAAATCAAATTTGAAGGAAAAGAAAGTAAAAACCCTTTAGCATTCCGTTATTACGACGCTAAAAAAGTGGTTTATGGTAAAACCATGGAAGAATGGTTTAAATTCAGTATGGCTTGGTGGCATACATTGTGTGCAGATGGTGGCGATCCATTTGGTGGTGGAACACAAGTTCACCCATGGGTAGGAGCTGCTGATGCATTACAAGCTGCTAAAGATAAAATGGATGCAGGTTTTGAATTCATGGAAAAAATTGGTATCGAATACTATTGTTTCCACGATTTGGATTTGATCAGCGAAGGTTCTTCAATCGAAGAATACGAAGCTAACCTTAAAGCTATCGTTGCTTACGCAAAAGAAAAACAAGCTGCTACAGGTATCAAACTTATGTGGGGTACTGCTAACGTATTCTCTCCAGCTCGTTATATGAACGGTGCAAGCACTAATCCTGATTTTGATACTGCTGCACGTGCAATGGTTCAAATCAAGAATGCAATCGATGCTACTATCGAATTAGGAGGTAAAGCGTATGTATTCTGGGGAGGTCGCGAAGGTTACATGTCATTGTTGAACACCAACATGAAACGTGAAAAACAACACATGGGTACTATGTTGCAAAAAGCTCGTGACTATGCTCGTGCAAAAGGATTCAAAGGCGTGTTCCTTATCGAACCAAAACCAATGGAACCAATGAAACACCAATACGATGTGGATACTGAAACAGTAATCGGTTTCTTGAAAGAATTCGGTTTGGAAAATGATTTCAAAATCAACATTGAAGTAAACCACGCTACTTTGGCAGGACATACTTTCGAGCACGAATTGCAATGTGCAGTTGATAACGGTATGTTGGGTGCTATCGATGCTAACCGCGGTGATGTTCAAAACGGTTGGGATACTGACCAATTCCCTGTTGACGTATTCGAATTGACACAAGCTATGTTGGTTGTACTACAAGGTGGTGGTATGCAAGGTGGTGGTACCAACTTCGATGCTAAAATCCGTCGTAACTCTACCGATAACGAAGATTTATTCATCGCTCACATTGGTGCAATGGATGTTATGGCTCGTTCATTAGAAGCAGCTGCTGCTATTTTGGAAGAATCTCCTTACAAAAAAATGGTTGCTGACCGTTATGCTTCTTACGATGCAGGTAAAGGAAAAGAGTTTGAAGAAGGTAAATTATCTTTCGAAGATGTTTATGCTTACGCAAAAGCTCAAGGCGAACCAAAACAACTTAGCGGTAAACAAGAACTTTACGAAGCAATTGTAAACATGTACATTTAATAAGCATTAAAATAATGTAGCCAAGATCCAAGACAGATATGAGTTAAGCTCAGTCTTGGTTCTTGGCTTTTGTTACAAAATCACTATCTATTACTAAAAATCATATAAACTCAATTAAAATGGCATTTATTGATACAGGTGGAAGCAATTCCAATTCATTTCAACAAGGAAGTAAGTTGTATATCTTCTTGCTCACGTTGGTAGCTACGTTAGGTGGTCTACTTTTTGGTTATGACACTGCTGTGGTGAACGGAGCAGAGAAATCACTGGTTGAATTTTATATTTATAAAACAAGTGGAAGCAGTTATATTTTCGATTTGAACACGGTAACTCAGTTGTTTACTCAGTACCGCATGATGATGGTAATTGTACTGTATTTCGTATTTATCATTCTTAGCGGACAGTTTATTCGTTTGCTCGGCAAGAAAAACGGTGGTATCATTGCAGCTGTTTTGTTGGGTGGAATGACTATCTGGGCTGTAAGTTTCTTGACAAAAGCATTGCCAAACTCTACTGATATTGAAGCCATGAAGAATATGGCCGATGCAGTTAAAGGATTTGTTATTGCCAGTGCCCTTATCGGATGTATTATTGGTGGAGCTGCTGCCGGTTTTGTATCCAAATCATTAGGACGTAAAAACGGACTCTTTATCGCTGCAGTTGCGTTCTTTATTTCAGCTGTCGGTGCTTGGAAACCCGAAGCATTTAATATTTTCGGAACACTTGATGTGTATTCGTTTGTAGTTTATCGTATTATCGGTGGTATTGGTGTAGGATTGGCTTCCATGATTTCACCGATGTATATTGCCGAAATTGCTCCAGCTAACGTACGTGGAAAATTGGTTTCTTTCAACCAGTTTGCTATTATCTTCGGTATGTTGGTTATCTATTTTGTAAACCTCATGATTGCTCGTCAGGGTGACGAACAATGGTTGATCACCGACGGATGGCGTTTGATGTTCCTTTCAGGAGCTATTCCTGCCGGTATCTTTGTTGTTTTACTTTTCTTTGTGCCTGAAACTCCTCGTTATTTGGCTATGAAGGGTAAAAATGACAAGGCACTTTCTGTACTTCAAAAAATTGCAGGTAAAGACAATGCTGAAAATATTCTGAACGATATTAAAGGTACATTGCACGAACTGAATGCACCTTGGCTTTCGTACGGAGCGGGTGTTATTATCGTTGGTGTGCTACTTTCGGTATTTCAACAAGCAGTGGGTATTAACGTAGTGCTTTATTATGCCGGAAACATTTTCCGTAACATGGGTGCTTCTACCGATTCTTCTTTACTTCAAACCATTATCGTGGGTGTTGTGAATTTAGCATTTACCGTAGTAGCCATTATGACGGTGGATAAATTTGGTCGTAAACCACTTATGATTATCGGTTCTATCGGTATGGCTATAAGTATGATTGGTTTAGGATTTACTTTCTACTCAGGTCACGTAGGTATATTGGCACTTGTTTTCATGTTGGTTTATACAGCAGCATTTGCTATGAGCTGGGGACCGGTATGTTGGGTACTGTTGGCCGAAATCTTCCCGAACTCTATTCGTGGAGCTTTGTCAATAGCCGTTGCAGCGCAATGGATTGCCAACTGGATTGTATCACTTACCTTCCCAATGTTGAACGATAACGTATGGTTGACACAAACATTCAACCACGGATTCTCTTACTGGATTTACGGTATTATGAGTATCCTTTCTGCTATCTTTATGTGGAAATTTGTTCCCGAAACCAAAGGTCGTACTTTGGAATCTATAGAAGAACTTTGGAAAAAGAAATAATATTTTCTTTACTCCTCCGATGACTTGAAATCATCGGAGGAGTATTTATCCTAAATAGAAATCGTCCCGAAGCTCTGAATAGAGTTTCGGGACGATTTTGTTTTATTGGTGGACAAAATTGCATATTTATCTGATTCTGTTTGAAACCGGTGAGTTTTACATTAATTTTGTGAGCAAACACAATTTAATACTCATATATATGCGAAAATGTTTTTCTGCTCTGCTTTCTATTCTATGTATAGGCTCGCTTTTTAGTCAGGAAGTGACGCGCGACACCACCTTTCGAGCCGAAGGTAATCCCGTTATCCGTTATAAATACACCGCCGATCCCGGGGCTATGGTGTATAAAAATAAGTTCTATCTTTATACCGGACACGATGTTTGTCCTAAAGGGCAGGAACGCTATGTAATGAATGACTGGTGCGTGTTTTCGTCGGACGATATGAAAACGTGGACGGAGCATCCTACTCCCTTACGTGCTAAGGATTTTGCATGGGCTAAGGGTGATGCGTGGGCTTCGCAAGTAATAGAGCGCAATGGTAAATTTTACTGGTATGTGGCGGTGGAGCATGGTACTATTCACGGCAAAGCCATTGGTGTAGCCGTTTCGGATAGCCCAACCGGACCATTCAAGGATGCCAAAGGTTCGGCCATTATCACCAACGATCTGACCACTAAATACACCAAAATTAGTTGGGATGATATTGACCCAACGGTGTTTATTGATGATGATAAACAAGCTTACCTTTTTTGGGGAAATACCCAATGCTACTACGTGAAACTAAAAGAAAATATGATCGACACCATTGGATCGATTGTAGCGGTTCCTAATCTGCCACGGTTTACCGAAGCACCTTGGATTCATAAAAATAAGGATTGGTATTACTTGTCGTATGCATCTGAGTTTCCCGAAAAAATCGTGTATGCTATGAGCAGAAAGATTACCGGACCGTGGCAATACAAGGGTATTTTGAACGAACTTGCCGGAAATTCAAATACCAATCATCAAGCCATTGTTGAGTTTAAAGGTAAATCGTATTTTGTATATCACAATGGTGGTGCCGATGTGGGTGGAAGCAGTTTTCACCGTTCGGTATGTATCGATCAGCTCTTTTACAACAAAGATGGTTCGCTAAAACGGGTTCAAATGACCACTGAAGGAGTGAGTGCTGTAAAATAGTCTGTATAAGTAAATCAATAATCGCCCCGGAATTCAGAAATGAGTTTCGGGGCATTTATTTTTATGTAAATTATTCATACATTTGCAAATGAATTACAAATTCTTAAAGATGTGTTGGCAATGATACGACTTGAAAAATTTACCGCAGATGATTTTGAGCAGTTTATCAACTGGATGGATACCGAAAAGTTTATGTATCAGTTTGGTGGCGCTTCGTTTACTTTTCCGGTGACGGTGGAGCAACTGAGTAACTACCTTGCCGATACAACGCACAGGATATACCGTGTGGTGGATGCTGGAACGGATAAGGTGATTGGTCACGCATCCATTAGTCATCTCAATGTGAAGAATAAGAGTGCACGCTTGTGTCGGATTTTGATTGCCAATGAGCAGGATAGGAGCAAGGGTTATGGCCGACAACTAATACGGGCTTTGCTGAAAATCTGTTTTGAAGAATTAGTACTTCATCGGGTCGACCTGGGTGTTTTTGAATTTAATAAAGCTGCTATTCGCTGTTATCAGAGTTGCGGTTTCCGTATCGAGGGTACTTTACGGGAGTCTTTTGTAATGGACGATGAGTATTATTCGGTACACAATATGAGTATTCTGGATAGAGAATACGCTACACTTACAACATCAAATTAAAATACATGACAGTAACTATCAGAAAAATAGAGGAGAGTGATTACCTCGTATTGATTTCTCTTTTCAAAGAGTTTGCACTTTTCGAAAAACTACCGGAGAAGATGACCAATTCCGTGGAGCAAATGCTGAGGGAGAAAGAATACCTTACGGGATTTGTGGCGGTGAATGATGCGGATGAAATACTGGGCTATGCGACGTATTTCTTCGGCTATTACACCTGGATTGGCAAATCGTTGTATATGGACGATTTGTACGTACGACCCAATTTCAGGGGTGCAGGTGTAGGCACAAAGTTGATAAAGGAGGTGATTGCCTTTGCCAAAGCCGAAAAGTGTAAGAAGCTCCGTTGGCAGGTTTCGGAATGGAACCAACCGGCCATAGAATTCTACAAAAGTCTTGGCGCCAATGTAGATGCGGTGGAGTCGAATTGCGATTTGGTGTTTTAAAAATATAATTATGAATACAATTTATCAGGTAGATGCTTTTACCGCAGTGCCTTTCAAAGGCAATCCGGCAGGAGTAATGATAGTGGATGAACATTTCCCATCAGAAAAGATGCAACAGTTGGCCATGGAAATGAATCTTTCCGAATCTGCTTTTATCATTCCCAATGGAAAGGAGTTTCGGATACGTTATTTTACACCCAACCGTGAAGTGCCGCTTTGTGGACATGCCACGCTTGCCAGTGGGCACATTATCTACCAACTGGGATTGAAAAAAGCGGATGAAGCCATTGTTTTTAAAGCCGAAGGTGGCGAGTTGACCATCACCAAACAGGGTGATTGGATAGCCATGAATTTCCCTGCTTATCCGTTGGCAAAGATGGATGTTCCGTCCGATTTGAAAGCAATTGTGGGTTTCGAACCGCAGGAAATGTATTCGAGCATTTACGATTGGGTCATTGCCGTTGCTGCTTCGGAGGCTGACATTCTAAATGCCAAACCTAACCTAGAGCTGCTGAAAGCAAATGGACTCGGACATTTGATGATTACAGCTGCAGGAGAACAACCCGACCGCGACTTTGTATTGCGGGTTTTTGCCCCATTGGCAGGGATTGACGAAGACCCTGTTACGGGTTCAGCGCATTGTGCACTTACGCCTTTGTGGCACGCTAAAACCGGGAAATTGGAATTTAATTCCTATCAACTCTCCAAACGTACCGGTCGACTGAAAGTAAAACTGCTGAATGACCGTGTGGAAATAAAAGGACAAGCCGTAACGGTCTTTCATGCAGAATTGAAAATATAGTCTATTTTACGGCTATGAGTGGATTTTTATGAAACAAAACATCCCGAAACTAAGAAGATAGTTTCGGGATGTTTTGTTTTTTAGTTTATTCCAGAGGAATAGATGGTTGATATTGAAATAGAATAACTATTTTACTTCCACAGTTATCATTACAGCAAAATGGTCGGAAGGGAATCTTGTTTCTACTTTGTTCCCATTCTCTTTGCTTGCTGCTTGATATGTATCGTCTAAAATACCATATTTCGATACCGTGAAATTATCTGTCAGGAAGATATGATCAATACGTCCGGTTTCTACATTGTTAGCATCGAATCCGTTGAACGTGCCTACTACAGGCTCGTAAATTAATGTTGCTTTATCATGCGCATCACGTAATATGCCCGATGTGCTTAATAACTTGTAGGATGACGAAAACTGATTGACATTAAAGTCGCCCGACAGGATTACCGGTGTACCTTTCGGCATTCCCTGAATCTTTTTCAAAATTAGTTTAGCACTTTCTTCACGGGCTTTGATTCCTTTGTGATCCATGTGTAGGTTGAAATAAACAAATGTCAGTCCTGTGCTGAGCTCCTTGAATTTTCCCCACGTGCAAACACGTATACACACCGCATCCCACCCTTTATTGGGTTTCGTTTGATCTTCCGACAGCCAGAAATCACCATGCTCGAGCACCTTAAATTTATCAGTGCGGTAAAAAATGGCCGAATGCTCTCCTTCCTTTTTGCCGTCTTCGCGGCCTACCCCGATATATTCATAGCCGGGCATCAACTGCTTCAAATCCTTTAATTGCTCATAAAACCCTTCCTGGGTTCCGAATATATCGAATCCGTGAAACAAAGCAACCTTCGCTACGTAGGGAGCTCGTTTTCCCCAACCATTTCCGTTTACCGAATCTCCGTGGTTAGCTAATCGCACATTATAGGTAGCCACGGTAAAAGTAGCCGGTTGTTTTGCGATTGCGTTGCCTGACAATAACATTAAAAATAATACTAAGTATTCGATTTTTTTCATGATGATTGTTCCGTTGAATAAATCGGGACTTTTTTTATTGAATCAATTCAGCTGCAAAAAGAATTTGTTCCATTTCCAATTGTACTTTTTCTGCTTCGATGCGTGCTGCTTTTGCGTAATCAGCTTCTTCGGATGCGTAGATAATCTGGCGCGATGAGTTGACCAACAAACCACAAGTGCTGTTTAAGCCGTATTTAGCTACTTCGGCCAGGCTTCCACCTTGCGCTCCAACACCGGGAACCAATAAGAAATGTTCCGGTACGATAGCACGGACATCCGTCAGCATTTCTGCTTTGGTAGCACCTACCACGTACATCATGTTTTCGTCGGTTCCCCAGCTGAGTGAAGTTCTGAGTACTTTTTCGAACAAACGTTCGCCGGTTTCGGCATCCTTCATAAATTGGAAATCGAATGCTCCTTTGTTAGAAGTCAAAGCAAGCAGCGTTACCCATTTGTCCTCATAAGTAAGGAAAGGAGTTACCGAATCTTCGCCCATATAAGGTGCTACGGTTACCGAATCGAATTCCATGTTCCCAAAGAAAGTACGCGCATACATAGCCGAGGTATTACCAATGTCGCCACGTTTAGCGTCGGCAATAATAAACTGATCGGGATAGTTTGCACGAATATATTCCACTGTGCGTTCTAGAATTTCCCATCCCTCCAAGCCCAGACTTTCGTAGAATGCCAGGTTCGGCTTGTACGCCACACAAAGATCGGCTGTAGCATCGATAATGGCTTTGTTGAATGCAAAGATAGGATCGTCCGATTCGTCGAACAAATGTTCCGGAATTTTATTTACGTCAGTATCTAATCCTACGCAAAGAAATGATTTTTTGCGTTGTATGTTTTCAAATAATTCTTGTTTAGTCATGTTTCTATTTACTATTTAATCATTTACTATTTACCATTTTTGTGGTTATTCTCATCTTTAATTACCACATTATCACATCAGTATATTATCACATTACAATTCACTTTCCTTCAATCGTTCGGCATTCTCTGCTACAATTAATTGATCAATGACACCTTGTACATCTCCACCCATAAAGGCCGAGAGATTATAGATGGTAAAGTTGATACGGTGATCGGTGATACGTCCTTGTGGATAATTGTAGGTTCGGATTTTAGCCGAACGGTCACCGGTAGAAACCATGGTTTTACGTTTCGAACCGATTTCGTCCAGGTATTTTTGGTGCTCCACTGCGTATAAACGCGAGCGAAGTTCGTTCATCGCTTTCGCTTTGTTTTTATGTTGCGATTTTTCGTCCTGACATTGAACAGTGGTACCTGTAGGGATGTGCACCAAACGAATGGCCGAGTACGTTGTATTTACCGACTGACCACCGGCTCCCGATGAACAGAATGTATCCACACGAACGTCCGATTCTTTCAGTTCATAATCAAATTCTTCCATTTCCGGTAGAACAGCCACTGTTGCAGCTGAGGTATGCACGCGACCCTGTGTTTCGGTTTGTGGTACGCGTTGCACACGATGCACGCCCGATTCGTATTTCAATGTTCCGTACACATTTTCGCCCGAAACGGTGAAGATCACCTCTTTGTAACCACCCGAAGTACCGTCGCTGATATTCGTAACTTCTACTTTCCAACCTTTTGTTTCGCAGTATTTTGAGTACATGCGGAACAGGTCGCCGGCAAAAATGGCAGCTTCGTCGCCACCGGTGCCACCACGAATTTCGACAATGGCATTTTTATTATCTTCAGGGTCGGCAGGAATAAGCAATAGCTTAATATTCTCCTCCATTTCCGGAATTTTTGGTTCAATCTCGTCGACTTCCATCTTTGCCATTTCTCGCATTTCGGGGTCGCTTTCTCCGTCGAGTATTTCTTTGGCTTCAGCCAAATGGGTCAAAGCCGTTTTGTATTCTTGTTGTGCCTGCATGATGCGTTCCAATTCGCGGTACTCCTTGTTGAGTTTTACGTACCGTTTCATGTCGCCCATCACTGCGGGGTCGGTTATCAATGTCGAAATCTCTTCGAATTTATGCTGTAACCCTTCTAATTTTTCTAATAATGTCTTTTCGGCCATATTTTATGTGTAATCGTGTGTAATCGTGTGTAATGGTGTAAAGTGTAATGTGTAATTGTTTACTGATAACTGTTTACTGTTTTTCGCGTTTTTCGCATTCTATTCTCATATTTTCGGTAAACTTTTTGATTCTCCATTCAACAATGCTTTGGTACCGTTTTTTGGTAATAAAGATATTGAAAAACCAACCGAATTTAATTCTCAAGTTAGAGACAAATAGTTGTTCGTTGTTCTTTTGTGGAATTATCGTGACAGTTGCAGATGCATTTTTTACCAATAAGCTTGAATACGTAATAATAGCTGTTACCCTTGTAGCTCCGTTCGCCAGATGAACTTTTGTAACCGATCCGTCTACTCTTACGTTGTTGAAAGTGGTAACTCCCGGCACTACTATATCAAAAAATCCTTCGCTGATACCTGTTTTCTCGTTGACAGTGGACTTTTTAAAAACAATAATTACTTCGTTTCCTTTCTTCTCGTCCTGAACACCTAAATCTTTTAATGCCCAATCGAAGAGCTTTCCCGGTGAGTTATGAAACTCCTTTACCAGATCATCGGTGACGGCTGCGGTAATAGCGGGTGTGGTTTTAATTACTCGTTGGTACTGCGATACAAATTCTCCATCCTTGTATACTGTGACGATTGAATCGGCGGACGACGCAGATATCGACGAGATACAGAATAAAAACAGTAATATGTAGGTATAGATCTTTTTCATTCCTATTTGTAAACCTCTGTAATTATGGATGAATTTAAAATGAGTATGTTTCCACAATACCGTTGGCAAAAACGCTGCAAAATTACCACTTATTTAGCTTATTTGAAAATTATGATGATAATTAGACCAAATTATAACCAATATTTTTTCATTGTTAGTAAATAACATTTGGTTTACATGTTTTGTTTTATTCGCCCGAGTTGGTCAGCAGAGCATTTTTGATGTTTTTTTACAAACTTCACTTCGCTTTTTCACCTTAAATGCGGTACTGCAGAATGATGCATTGATGTATAAATAAAACACGACTCTACAGAAGTAAAGTCGCGTGTAAGGTGATACGGAATGTATTTCTATAAGCCTGGCGGATTATTTAGCGGTATGATAGTTATAATCTTTCATCAGTGTGTTTATTAATTGTCTTTCGCTTTTAAAAGGATTGCGGATCCCCATAACAGCTTCAATTTTATCAGCCAGACGTGCCAGTAATTCAGGATTGCTCTGGCGGGTAGCTAGTTCGGTATTTTCTTTGATGATTCTGATATCATTGTCGCTGAATAAAATAACCTGATTTTGGGTAAAATAGGGTTCGTAGTTGTCGGCTACATCCATGAGGATGGTATGCGAGATGTCGTATTTCGATTTTTCAGTGATAACCGCCGTTCCGGCAGCCAAATCTCCAATTCGTTGGGTGTGTTTGGTGCTAACCATAGATATTAGCCCCGGAACATATCCCATCTGAATGTCCACAATTGAAAATATCCATCTGATTAAAAAGTCCATAAAACTTGCCTGATAGCCATCAATTTTTACCACTTTAATTTTCAGTAGTTTTTTTCCGGGTGTTTGACCTTCCATATAGGTTTCGAACAGAAGTGTATAAAATATCAATGGTAGTGCAAGCAACCCAATGAATGCAATGGACAACCAATCGTTTTTAGTGATACTGCTCCCTAAACTGAGTACCTGAAAGAATAAAAGATATGCAACAATGCAATAGGCTATTTTTATCAGTAAATCAGCACCATACGCCACTATTCGTTCCCCAATAGATGCCGGAGTGAAAAAAAGGTTAACGTTTTGTGTTGTTGTTATGTGCAAATTTGACATTTTTTGTTATTTTTGTAAGTTATATGAGAGAAATAGCATTCATAAAACAGAATAAATCGAAATGGTTGGACTTCGAGCAATCATTGAAGACAAAAAGTAAACGTAATCCCGACGAACTGGCAGACTCGTATATCCAGCTATTAAACGATCTGGCCTATTCGCAGACCTATTATCCTAAAAGCAAGACGACTATTTATCTTAATTTTCTGGTGTCGCAAATATACAGAAAAATTTACAAAACAAGACGCGTTGAGCAGAACCGGATTGCTTATTTTTTCAGAACTGAAGTCCCTGGTATCATGTATCAGAATCGGACATCGGTATTGTTTGCTTTTGTGCTGTTCTTCTTTTTCTGCCTGTTAGGAGTCATTTCGGCACGATATGATCATACCTTTATTCGATTGATACTGGGTGATGAATATGTAAACATGACCTTGAAGAATATAGATAACGGTGATCCGATGGCGGTATATAAATCAGGGAACTCACTCGGGTCTTTTATCGGCATAACGATGAATAATATTAGTGTGGCAGCCCGGGCGTATATATACGGACTTTCGGCCGGTGTACTGACTTTTTATATTGCACTGCAAAATGGAATTATGCTGGGCTCATTTCAATATTTCTTTTATGAACAGGGCGTTTTTACAGCAAGCCTAAGAGGAATATGGCTGCACGGCGCTATGGAAATATTCAGCATAGTGATTTCTACTGCTGCAGGATTTATGCTTGCCGGTTCGCTGCTTTTCCCCAAGACTTATTCGAGAATGTATTCTTTCAAAATGGGAGTACAAGAGAGCATGAAGGTATTCATTAGTACCTTGCCGTTTTTTGTTGCTGCCGGATTTATTGAAGGATTTGTAACCCGGCTCTCCAATACTATGCCGTTGTGGCTCAATATACTAGTCATTAGCGGCAGTCTGTTGATTATTTCGTTTTATTATTTAATATATCCATTCATCTTAAACAAAAAGCAAAGCTATGTCTGAATTTCAACTTTACAAAAGGCGTGATTTTAGTGCCTATATTGGTGATACAATGCAGTTTTTTAAACAATTCTGGAAGAATTATTTTCAAAACTATGCGGTGATCAATGGCGTGTTATTATTGGTTTTTGTGTCACTTTATTTCTTGCTGTTCAAAGATTTGTTGAGTAATATGTATGACCCCAATTCCCTGAGTACATGGATGACATATAACAATAATTCGGGATCATTCTTGCTTTCGATCATTGTACTTATGATAATAGCAATTGTGTTCTCCGTTTTTACAACAGCGTTTCCAATGGTTTATTTCAATTTGCTGAATACAACCGGTAGAGATGCATTTACGGCTTCTGAAATGCTAAACGGGATAAAGACTTATGCCGGACGAATGATTTTATTTGGCATTATTTCTTTCTTTGTTATGATTCCGATTGTATTTATTTTCTTTGCATTTGGTGTTGCGCTGAGCTTTCTCATTATTGGAATTCCAATACTTTTTCTGGGACTGCCTACAGTGTTGATTTGGTCTATGCAGTCGCTGTATGTTTATTTAGAAGAAGAAACCGGTTATTTTCAGGCCTTGAGTAAAGGTTGGAAAATTACCTTTCAAAAATATTGGCATTTGGTGGGTGCCACCATTGTAGTGTATTTGTGTATTACTATTTTGGCCAGTATTTTCAGTATGATTCCTGCATTTATGATGATGGGTTCTATTATTACTTCAGGTGGAGCACCTAAGCCACCAACAATGACCCCCGTTATGATGTTTTTTTATCTGATTGGAATGATTGTTACTTTCATTGGTTATAATTTGATATATGTTCAGCAAGGGCTGATTTATTACAGTGCTCAAGAAAATACGGAACATCATCAGGCCTATTCCGATATAGATAATATTGGTAAAGATGAGGAATAAGACTCTGATTCTCTTTCTGCTTTGTTGGATCATGCAGCTTTCGCTGTCTGCCCGATCCGATTCTACTACATTAGCCAAAACTTCGCCGATTAGTACCTTTTTCTCCAATAATAAGGAGGACAGACTAGCTCGAATGGAGAAACTATTTGCAACCGTACCCAGTGATACGGTGTCAAGAAAAGTGGTTGCTTTTAGTCCTGATTTTAGCGATAAATACCGCAGTGATAATGAGTTCAACTATGAACAAACAGCTGCCGGTAAGACCTTTATTGCGCGCTTACTCGAAGGATTGGGAAAGCTTCTAAAACGCCTGTTCGGTTTTGGTTACAATACTAAGGTTACCGACATAACAATAATCGTTTTCAAAATACTGTGTGCGCTCATTGTACTGGCAGTGATTTATTTGATTATCAGGATGCTTATGAATCATAAAGGAAACTGGTTTTTTCAGAAGAAAAATGAATCGCTTCCTATCGATATCAACAATGCAGAGCAACTTATTCAATCGGCAGATTTCGAGCAACTCATATCCGAAATTGAAAAGCAGGGGGATACACGTCAAAGTATCCGGCTCTATTATCTGTGGTTGCTCAAAGACCTGAAAGAGAAAGAACTTATTGTCTGGCTTCCCGAAAAAACAAATGCCGATTACCTGTCGGAGTTGAAGCAGGAAGCGCTACGCAAACAATTCTCCTATCTTTCGTACTTGTATAACTACATTTGGTACGGCGAGTTTTCGATAACCGACGAGGATTATCTTACGGCCAAAAAAGCGTTTTTAATTTATTTGAGAAAGGGGTATCGAAATGGGTAGGACGCTGAAAATGTATCTGGCGGCAGTGTTGGGAGTTGTTATTCTGCTCGTATTTATCGATATGTCGAGGACAAAGCCCACCGACTGGACGCCCTCTTATTCGTTGGATTATAAAAACCCACTTGATTTATACGTGTTTAATCATGAAGTGGATAAAATTATACCGAAAGAAAGATTAAAGCGTGTTACGGTGACTCCTTTCGAATATCTTCGCGAAAACAGTGCTAAGTCTAATTTTTTGATTATTACTCCGAATGTATATGATCAGGTTGATTCTACTTTATTAAAGGAGGTAAGCGAGGGAAGTACGCTTTGGATGAGCGGCGAGAATTTTATTAAGTCGTTGACAGATACGCTGAAATTAGAGTATACGGATGTTGATCCTAACTCCAGTCTCAAAGGGTTGGACTCATTGAAGATGACGCTGTCGATTAGAAACTGGAAATATGATTATTATTATTTACATCCGGTTTTTAATACCTATGCTTTTGTAAAGATGGACTCTTCGATTACGACTATTCTGGGAAAGACAGAGACACCGGATGAAGTGGCTTCACCAAATTTTATTCGCGTCAGGTTCGGTAAAGGATCTATCTATCTGCACAATCAACCGGAGGTTTTTTCCAATGTGGCAATGCTTTCCGAAAACAGTTCGGCCGATTATGTAGCGCATATCCTTTCGTATATTCCAACGGATAAACCCCTTGTATGGTTTGTTAAGGATCAGACAACAGATCCGGGCGAACCGGTAAATGAATCGGCTCTTTCGGGATTATTTCGATATCCGGCTTTGCGTATGAGTTGGTTGCTGTTTATTTATGGAATGTTGCTGTATCTGTTATTTAATGCCAAGCGTCGCCAACGGGTAGTGCCGGTGATAAAACCGCTCAGAAACACAACAGTTGAGTTTGTTCAAACGATTGGTAACCTGTATTTTCAGGAAGGTCATACACCCAGTATCGTTGAAAAGAAAATTATCTATTTTCTGGATCGTATACGGTTCAGGTATTACCTGGATACCAGCAAGCTGGATGATAGTTTTGCAGAGAAGCTTCAGAGTAAGTCGGGAAAAGACAGGGCATTGATAGACTCAATATTACATTTTATCAATGAATTTGAAAAAAAGAGATTTGCGATACAGGTTGATTTTGTGAAGCTAAATCACCTGATAGAAGAATTTTGGAAAGATGATAATAAATAAAAACGTACAACTAATATAAAAGATATGGAAAACGAACAAACAGAATCAACCGATATTCGTTTCGAATCGCGCATTGACATGAGCGACTTACAGCAAAACATGGATGCTGTTCGTCAGGAACTTAAAAAAGTAATTGTAGGCCAGGATAAAATGATTGATCATTTACTGGTGGCGATCCTTGCTAACGGGCATGTGCTATTGGAAGGCGTGCCGGGAGTGGCTAAAACCATAGCTGTGAAACTGCTTGCAAAAGCAGTGGATGTGAAATTCAGTCGTATTCAGTTTACTCCCGATTTGATGCCGTCCGATATTTTAGGCACATCGGTTTTTGATCTGAAGAAAACTGAGTTTGAATTTCGTCCGGGACCTATTTTTGCCAATCTGGTATTGATTGACGAGGTGAACCGTGCCCCGGCAAAAACACAGGCAGCACTTTTTGAAGTGATGGACGAACGCCAGATAACTATTGATGGAAAAACCTATCAAATGGATGCTCCTTTTTTAGTAATGGCTACTCAGAATCCGATAGAGCAGGAGGGGACCTACCGTTTACCGGAGGCGCAGCTCGACCGCTTTATGTTTAAAGTGATTATTGATTATCCGGTGCTTGAGGATGAGTATGAAATTATTCGTCGTGAGCATGAAGCTGTAAATGGTGACAAAACAGCCGATGTGAAACATGTACTTACTGCTGACAAAATTGCCGAATACAAGTCAATTGTTCGTCGCATTATCGTGGAGAAGAACATCATTGAATATATAGCCAAAATAGTGAATAACACGCGTGAGAATCCGTTTCTTTACCTGGGTGCCTCGCCACGTGCTTCGTTGGCTATTCTCAATGCTTCCAAAGGATTTGCGGCTTTGCGTGGGCGTGATTTCGTAACCCCGGAGGATATTAAAGATTCGGCTGTAGTGGTACTGCAACACCGTCTTATCGTATCGCCCGAAAAGGAAATGGAAGGCCTGAAAGCCGATGAAATTGTAAAGCAAATTATTGAATCGGTTGAAGTTCCCCGTTAACCCCAAATTACCAAAATCGTGCTTAGTCCCTTTTGGTATTCTTAATTATAATATATGAAAGTACTCAAATCTATCTATATCCGGCATCTGTTTTTCTATATTCTGTTGGGTATAGGCGGGGTGTTTTTTATCTCATTCTTTGTAAAATGGATGTTTGATATGGCGATGGTGCTACTGGTGTTATTGCTATTAGTTACCGTCATCGATTTGTTTATGCTCTATACTGGCAAGAAAGGAATTGAAGCCGAACGTGAATTGCCGGACCGACTTTCAAATGGCGACAATAATATCATTCATATTCGTCTGAAAAACAATTATCCACTTCCGGTTACCTTGGAGATAATCGATGAAATTCCCTTCCAGTTTCAAAAGCGGGATTTTTTGATGCAAGTTCGTTTGAACGGAGGTGAGCAAGTGGGAATTGAATACGCACTTCGACCTACCGAGCGCGGTGAATATTTTTTTGGAAAGTTGAATGTGTACGCAAAATCGCCTATTCGTCTGGTTTCTAAGCGATATATTTTCTGCGAAAATGTAGTAGTTGCCAGCTATCCATCGTTTATTCAGTTGCGGAAATATGATATGATGGCTTTTTCCAACCATTTGTCGCAGTACGGGTTGAAGCGCATTCGCCGTATTGGTCATACTATGGAGTTTGAACAAATAAAAGACTATACGCAGGGCGATGATTTGCGAACGATTAACTGGAAAGCTACTTCGAAAAAGAATGTGTTGATGGTCAATCAGTATCAGGATGAAAAATCGCAACCTGTTTATCAGGTAATTGATACGGGACGCTCTATGCAAATGCCTTTTCTGGGGCTGAGTTTGTTGGACTATGCCATTAATTCCACCTTGGCACTGAGCAATATTGTGCTGAAAAAACAGGATAAAGCGGGTATGTTTACCTTTTCTAAAAAAGTGGGAAACTATGTGGCTGCCGATCGACGTGCAGGACAAATGCACAAACTGTTGGAAACGCTCTATCGTATTGATACCGATTTTTTGGAGAGTGATTTTAGCCGCCTGTATGTGGATATTAAACAGTCGGTCACGCAGCGGAGTTTGATTATGCTGTACAGCAATTTCGAAACTATGGACGCGCTGCGCCGCCAGCTAAGTTACCTGAAGGGGATAGCCCGAAATCATTTGCTGATTGTTGTTTTTTTCGATAATACGGAGTTGAATCAACTAATTGATAAACCGACAAAGAATGTGCAGGAAGTGTACGACAAGATTATTGCAGAAAAGTTTGCTTTCGAGAAACGGATGATTGTTCGTGAATTGCAAAAGCACGGTATACAGTCCATTCTTACCCAACCCGAAAACCTAACGGTTGATGCCATCAATAAATACCTCGAATTAAAAGCAAGAGGAATGATTTGACTATCACTCTTCTTGTTTATCTGTTCATTGTATGAACCTAAAATAAGGTTGCGATTACACTTTCACCCATTACTATTTGCAACCCTGACAAATCAGCACTTTTCCTGTCGAATCGGCAGAGAAGGTGCTGATTCAGGGTCAAACGGTGCGTCATCGCAGCTATTCAGTGCGTCATCGCAGCTCATTGGTTAAACATCGACGTGAATTGGTGCGATCACGCAGCAAAACAGTGCGTCATCGCAGCAAATCAGTGCGTTCACGCACTGATTTGCTGCGACATCGAGGTCAAACGGTGCGTTCACGCACCAAATTGCTGCGTGATCGCACTGAAACGGTGCGATAGCAGTGCTATCGGGTGTGGATAGATTTACTTGTAAACGGCTGTCAGGGTTTTAAAATCAGTTATTCTTAGTGGGGCTTTTTGCATCCTTTTGATGGACTACTAAGGGTGATGAAAGAGAAGAATAAGATTTTCACCTTTTCTATATGTTTGTTTTAAGACTTCCAACCTTAGAGAAAGCATTACTAAAAGAAATTCAACCTTATTTAGGTATATATTAATTATAAAGTAGCAGTTTGTTATAATATACAGCGAATTGAAATATGGGTTTTATCCCAAACTCAGGTTATTAATGAGAAGCTTCAACTTCGCTTATACGATTCGTTTTCGTTCGGATAATATTTATTTTTCTCAACCGAAATAGATTTTTTACCACTTTGGCAATAAACGTATTTACAAGCTCGTATTTTCGGGGAGATGTATCCACTTTACAGTTGCGGGCTGTAATTTACCCTGTTGGCGGTTGAGTTTTGATTCGGTATGTTTGACTTTTTTATGAACAGTTTCATTCATTTTCCTATTCTGGTAAAGCTGATAAGAGTTGTACACATTGTGCCAGATACTATAAAAACCACCGGCCATAGAAGTCACCGGACTCATAAAAGTGGCACCCAGCCAAATGGAGAAAACCGTGCTTTTCTGTCCCAGACTTTGTCCGCCTCCAATGCGGTCGTCGTATTGTAACCCGATTTTTTGTCCAAGAGCAAACTGAGCTGCACAGCAAATGAGTGAAGCTACGGCAATACCTATCAATAAAGTAATAGCCACATCACTGTGTACGATACTTCGTACCGTAACTCCTACAGCAATGGCCAAAGCTACAGCCCATAGGTAGAATGCCAGATCTTTGAAGCTAAGTAGTTTTGCATGTACTTTAGGCAGATAGGCACGAACTAACCATGCGGCTACGAAAGGAAGCATAAGCAGTGGAAACACTCTGCGCAGAATGAGTAGAAATGATGGCAAAAAGCTCAGCGATGGATTGGGGTGCACCAAGGGTAATGCCAACGGAATGATAATGGCAGAAACCATATTGATAATAATGGTGTAACTAACCAGCGACTGTGTATTTCCGCCCAGTTTACCGGTAATGACGGCTGCAGCAGTGGCGGTGGGTGTAATCATACAAATCATAGCTCCTTCGAGCACAACACGATATTCAGTATCTGGAAAAAGAACCAGCGGTAAGCCCAACAAGCAAAAAGCACCTACCTGAATAAGCAACATCCATAAATGCATGCGGGTAGGGTGCAGATCGCGCGGATCGACCTTGCAAAAGGTGACGAAAAGCATCAGAAAAATCAGCGTAGGTTGTATGATGTTGATAAATTCGTTGACAAACGGTTTAGTGGGTGCTAACATAGGAATGTTCACAAAAATGAAGTAGGCGAGGGCACCGGTGATCATGGATAGCGGAAGCGTCCAGTTTTTGATAAATCTTATCAGTTGCATAGATAAATTGTTTTTTAGTTTTCGGTTGAAATTCTTATTGATGGTTATCTTCAGTGAAGATTAGCTCATCCGGATTTCATGTAGTTTCTTGTTTCGGGTGCAAAGTTATGGTGTTCTTTTCAAATGCTTCCTATTTCTATCAGGGATAAAATCTATGAACTAATCGGTATTACCTATCGATGATAATGTGTGGAAAATAAATGCGGCTATAGTGTTTTTAGTCCTGATGAATGCAGTATCTTTGCAAAAAAATACAGAAAATATGGAAATAAGGCAGTTGAGGTATTTTATAAAATCGGCAGAGTTGCTGAATTTTACGGAAGCAGCAAAGGCATCTAATATAGCCGAAAGCACTCTTTCTCAACAGATAAAACAATTGGAGATAGAGCTTGATATCTTGCTTTTCAAGCGGATAAAAAAGCATATTGAACTGACAGAGGCGGGTGAAATGCTGTTGCCGTATGCCCGAAGAACGGTGGCGGGATCGGAGGACGCGATACAACGGATGAAAGATTTGCAGAACCTGCACACTGGTACCCTGCGCATTGGTGGCACATTCAGTCTCTGCTCGTTACTGACGGATACCTTGTTGAAATTTTCACGGAAATATCCTAACATAAAAGTATCGGTAGAATGCCAGACGGCCAACAAACTATTGGAGCACCTGAAAGATCATAAGCTGGATTTGGCGCTTTGTTTTGAATCGCCGCTACCGTTGGAGTCGGTGGAGAGCGAGTATTTGTTCGACTCACCGATGTGCGTGATTATGCACCGTTACCATCCATTGGCAGCGATGAAAGAAATAACACTGCAGAAATTGAACGACTACCCATTGGCGCTTACCAGCAAAGAAATGCATGCCAGAGCCATTTTTGATAATTTTTTGCTGGCGAATAAGCAAAAAGTGGAACCCCAGTTGGAACTGAACGATATAAATATCATGTTTCAACTCGTCAAAACCAAACACTGGATTTCTATTTTGCCTAAGTCGACCATTATTAATGAGAAAGAACTGAAAGCAGTGCCACTGGCCGAAAAGGGATTGCAAATGCGGGCAGCTCTTATGTGGCTGAAGGATAACTATCAGAAAAAAGCAGTTACAGAGTTTTCGCAAATATTATTGAAGAATCTGAAAGGATAAAAAAAATCACGACTTTGCATGTGCGAAGCCGTGATTGGAGATGTTTTTGAAGTTATTTTTTTACGAATTTATTCTCGCGGGAACTGTAGCGCGGCCCAATATTTGGGTGTTTATTGACAATGGCTTCAATGAGTTCCAAGTCTTTAGAACACAGATTCACATTGATTGCACCTACATTTTCTTCCAAATAGTTACGACGTTTTGTTCCTGGAATAGGAATAATATTTTCGCCTTGCGCCATTACCCATGCTATGGCCAATTGCGCGGGTGAGCAGTTCTTACTAGCTGCGAATTCAGCAAAAGCAGTTGAAAGCTTTTGGTTGTTATCCAGATATTCGCCATTATACCTCGGTAGATTAGCTCGAAAATCATTGTTAGCCAGTGAGCTTACATCCAGTTTGTTTGTAATTAAACCGCGACTCAGTGGTGAAAATGGAACAAACATGATGCCCAGTTCTTGCGTTAAAGGTAGAATTTCAGTTTCTACATCGCGTGTAAGTAGCGAGTATTCACTTTGCACTGCAGTGATAGGATGTACGGCATGCGCTTTTTTCAAATCTTCAGGAGTACATTCGCTTAACCCGAGATAACGCACCTTTCCTTCTTTTACTAATTCTGCCATAGCACCAACGGTTTCTTCCACCGGTACATTAGGATCTATGCGATGGGCATAATACAAATCGATAGTATCAATTTTCAACCGGCGCAGACTATCTTCCACTGCCTGACGCATCCATTTTGGCGAAGCGTCCAGATAAGTTTCACCACCTACAAAAGCATTGCCCGCCCCACGAACCCGGAACCCAAATTTGGTGGCAATAAATATCTTATCACGATTGGGAACAAGCACCTTGGAAATGAGCTCTTCGTTGATGCCATTGCCATAAATATCTGCAGTATCCCAGAAGTTAATACCTAAATCCAGCGCATAATTCAATGTTGCAATACTCTCAGTATCGTCCGGCGTTCCGTAAGCTGAACTCATTCCCATACAACCTAAACCTAATACTGATAGTTTCTTACCTGTCTTACCTAGTTCTTTGTATTTCATATTTGTTTTTTTTGATTCAACGACACAAAGATACAATTAAAGCCGCAGAGAAGGTTTTCTCTGCGGCTCAAAAAATTTTGCTGTGTAGCTCAATTACTTCGATTCGTTTCTATTATGCCAATGCTTCGGCCAGCACTTTTGCCAGTGGGGTTGTAGGGCGACCAATCAATGCTGAGATTTGTTTCGTGTCATCAAATAATCCACCTTTCGAAGCTCCGGTGTCTGAATCGGCCAACATTTCGGCTAAACCCACAGGTAAGCCAAAGCTTTTCAGAATATCGGCATATTGTGTTTCAGTAAGGTTGTTGTAAGGAACGGTTTTTCCGGTCTGACGAGAAATTTCGGCCGCAAGCTCTGTCAGCGTGTATGCTTCGTCGCCTGCCAGTTCGTAGGTTTTATTTTCGTGTCCTTCGCCTGCCAATACCACTGCGGCTGCTTCGGCATAATCAACCCGAGCCGCTGAAGCTATTTTACCATCTCCCGCATTTCCGATAAATGCTCCTGCACCCACTGCGCCTTTCGCTGAGCCGGTATAATTTTCGGTATACCATCCATTGCGAAGAATTGTGTAGGTTAGTCCCGATTCTTTTATGGCTACTTCGGTGCCCCAATGCTCCCCGGCTAATCCAAGTGGTGAACTGTCGGCATGCAAAATGCTGGTATAGGTAATTTGTTTTACACCTGCTTGTTTCGCTGCTTCAACAACAGCCTTATGTTGCGGTAGACGCTGGCCAATTTCATTCCCCGAAATCAATAATAATTTATCGATACCTTTCAACGATGTTACTAACGTTTCAGGTTGGGTATAATCAAATGGACGAGTCTCTACGCCTAGATCTGCTGCTTTTTCAGGGTTACGTACCAATGCTACAACACTATCTGCAGCGACTTTTTGTTTCAATTTTTCAACTACCAAACGACCCAATTGGCCTGTGGCTCCTGTTACTCCGATTTTCATTTTTTGTTTCCTTTCTTTTAAATTAATATGAATGTATATTCTTTATGTTTTGACAAATCCTTGAAATAAAACAATCTGAGATATGTTTTGATAGAATTGTATAGTTAAATAAATGCGTTCATTTATCTTAACCGAAACAACCGATTGATATTATTCCTACTTTTGTTACGCAAAGTAACTAATAATAGTTTATATCCGAAACAGGTTACTTTTTAGTAACCATTAAAATAGTAGTAACCTAAAAGTAACCATTATGGCTAAAATAAAAGAAAAAACCCTATGCCCTGTAACGGCAACATTGCAACTGATAGGTGGGAGATGGAAAACCATTATATTGTACTCACTCTCTAACGGAACAAAACGTTTTGGTGAGATAGCCGTTCGTATTCCGGATATCTCGCGCAAGGTGCTTACTGAGCAACTGAAAGAGCTGGAGGCTGACGGGCTGATTCTGCGGGAACAATTTAAAGAAATCCCACCGCGGGTAGAATATTCGCTTACCGATCTGGGCAAAAGCCTTTCGTCGGTAATTCGCGAACTGGAAAAATGGGGAACAGAAAATGTATTGACTAACTAATTATTTTCTTTTATTCAAAGAATAAAAGAATAAAAGAATAAAAGAATAAAAGAATAAAAGAATAAAAGAATAAAAACCGCAAAGACAGGTCTTTTCGGTTTTTATTTTACTTACTTGGAGCCATTCCGAATTGTTTTTTATAGGCCGACGAAAAATGCGACAGATTTTTAAAACCGACTTCTAGATATACGTCCGATACTTTTCTGCTTTCATTACGTATTTTATCGTGTGCCACTTTGAGTCGTTTCTCTACCAACCACTTTTGGGGCGAGAGCTGACTTATCTTTTTAAAATCTCTTTTAAACGCTGCCAAACTACGACCCGTAAATCCGGCAATTTGTTCTACCGAAAGGTCGAACATATAATTATCTTCCATATAATCCAGAATGTCTATTTTCCAGGGTTCGGTAAAGTCGAACAGGGCAGGGTAGAAGCGCTTGTCAATGCTCAATAAAGAATAAACGCCTTCCTGGAGTTTCAACTGCATCAGTTCTTTGGCCGGTTCTTTGTCCGAATCGAAATAGGGCATCATGGCATGAAACAGGCTCTCGATATCGGCAGCAGGAGGTAGTTTTATTACGCTTGGTTTGAGCTTTTCCACTTCGAGTGGTAGTCCTTTTTTATTCAGGTTCTGATAAAAATCCCGTAAAAAGTTCCGCTTAAAAATCATGAATATGCCCTGAAACTGCTCGTCTCTTTTGGGTTGCTTTGTCAGGGTGACGCGATTATCCCTGCGCAGGAAAACACATTCATTCTTATTTATAACTACTTTCTTTCCACCTTCTTCCAAAACCATCTCACCGGAATAGACATACACCAGCATATGATCGTGTATCATTTGTGTGCAACTTCTTTCGTTATTGAAATAGTAGCTGAAAAATATATCGTAATAATTGAATCGCAGTGATTCGGAACGTTCAAAAGTCATAGGGCTATTTTTGCAACAAAGATAGTGGATGTTTTGTGATTAAAACTAATAATCAGGGAGTAGAAGAATGCAGAAAATGAAGATCAATTATTTTAATCCCCATTAATAATGAGTTCACCCCTAATCTTTACCTACTTTCTGCGGTTGTCGTCCTTTTATTAACCACCTATCTTTGCAACATAAAAATTTATAATAATTCAATAGAATGAAAAAGATACAAACAGTTGTTTTGATAGGTGGATTACTTTTATCCCTGATGAATACTTTTACGCTTCGTGCAGATAACAATTCGCCTGCCGTTGGTGAACGTCGTTTCTCTATGAGTGATTCTCTAAGTTCATATGCGCTGAATGAGGTTGCGGTTGTTGCCCGTAATAAAAAGAATCTTGCTGTAGGTAAAATGAACATTAATGAAATGGATTTACCCCAGGCTATGATAGTGATAGACGAAAATGCTCTCAAAGCGCAGCAAATAAGTAATATTACCGACCTTCTTAAAAACGTAAACGGTATGTACATTATGAGTACCACCGGTGGTTATCAGGAGGAAATAGCATCGCGGGGTACCAACCTTACAAGCACCAATACCTTTAAAAATGGTATTCGCTATTACGGTGGGATGAAGACTGAAATAAGCGGCATAGAAAAAGCCGAGATTCTGAAAGGGAATGCGGCATTGCTTTTCGGTAATGTGGCTGCAGGTGGTGTAATGAATTTGGTTACCAAAAAACCAAAATTCGATTTTGGGGGCAATGTGGCATTCACCTACGGTAGCTTCGATCGCTACAAACCGCAGTTCGACTTTTATGGTTCGCTCAACAAACAGAAAACAATTGCTTTCCGCCTGAACGGCTCGTACGAACAAGCCAACAGTTTTCGGAACTATGTGGACTCAAAAACGTATTACATAAATCCGTCGTTGATCTTTGAAGTAACTCCCAAAACTACTCTTTTGCTCGAAGGTGATTATACTAACACCAATACCACTCCCGACTTTGGAACCGGTATCGTCAATTATCAATTGGTGAATATTCCCCGAGATCGCTTTATGGGTGTGTCGTGGGGAGAATACAAGGCTAAACAGTCCTTTATGTCCGGTAAAATTACACACACGTTCAATGATAAGTTGAGCCTATCATCGCTTACCGGATTAAGATATTACAACACCGACCTGTTTAGCAATGCCCGTCCGAACACCAGTGGCAGCGTTATTGCACAAAACGGTGACTGGAAACGGAATGTTCAACGAAGCGCAGTGGCTGATAATTACTTTATTGAACAAATAGACCTGAATGCCAACTTCAAAACCGGCGCATTGAAACATCAGGCTTTGGTAGGATTTGACATCGAATCGTCCGAAACACAAACAACAGCTTACAATCAGTTTGCGAATTATGATGTGATTAATATTTACAACGACTATAACCCTGCAATTGAACCGGCTATTCCGGTAATGACTAAGAATACGCTGACCAAAAATCCTCTCAACCGTTATGGTATTTATGCGCAGGATTTGATTAGCTTGCAAAAGTATATCAAGTTGCTCGTAGGAGCGAGGTATTCCAACATTGAATCAACAAGCAATGTGTATAGCTATTCAACTCAAAAAACAACAGAAACGAAAGCCAGCGACAAGGCCTTTTCTCCAAAAATTGGTTTAACAGTACAACCCAACAAATATCAATCATTGTTTGCTTCCTATTCTAACTCGTTTACATTGAATACGGGTGTTGATATAAACGGTAATGCACTGGATCCTTCTATTATCGACCAATACGAGATTGGGATTAAAAATAAACTGCTAAATAATAAACTTTCGGTCAATGCCAACGTTTATCAAATCAACAACAGTAATCTGGCGCAGACCTCGCTCGAAAACGGTAACACCAACAGCAATGTAAAAGAACTGGCCGGAGCCACGAAAGCGCAAGGTGTGGAACTGGACATGGAGTACTTACCTTTTCGAAATTTGAGAATAATGGGTGGATATAGCTATACGAGAACTACTTACACGCAAAGTAATACCTATATTGTGGGTAGCGAATTGAGATACAACCCTAAGAATACGGCCAATTTGAGTGGCACTTATACCTTTACCAAAGGTACGTTGAAAAACCTTCAACTCGGTTTTATCTCTTCGTATGTAGGCGAAAGATTTGCAGGACGATCAACACGTTTAACTGTTCAGAACGATGCTTATAAACTCATTCCGCTTGCGGCCTATTTCACACACGATATTACCTTTGGATACGATTTGAAGAAATGGAACTTCAAGGCCAAGCTAAGCAATGTTACTAATACGCTCAGTTACAATGTGCATGACGACAATAGTCTGAACCCTAGTGCACCGTTTAATTTCAGTGTTAATGTTCAATATAATTTCAACTAATGATAAACAGAAAGAAAATCAGAAACCTTCATGCCAATCTGGGGTACTTTTATGTAGGGCTAATTATTTCGTTTGCCTTGTCGGGTATTTTTATGAACCATCGCCAAACGTGGCATCCCGATAAATACACCATTGCTAGAAAAGAAATAACACTTACTCAACCTATCGATGCAGCGTCTATTAATGAAGATTTTGTTGCCGGACTGGTGAAAAAGCAAGGTATAGACGACAAGGTAAAGAGGCACACCGTCCGCAAAGGCGAGTTAAGAATATCCTGCTCAAACTGCGATATTGATATTGACCTTAAAACGGGTAAGGGAGAGATTACCGAATTTATAAAAACACCGGTTGTAGGGCATATAATGGATTTACACAAAAACATCTCTGTTTGGTGGATTTATTATTCCGACATATTTGGCATCTCGCTGATTGTTATTGCAGTAACAGGTTTAATGATGAAATCACCTTCACCTGCTGTCAAAAAGAAAATATGGCTATTACCCATATCGGGATTGTTATTTCCTCTTTTATTTATGTTGGTTCTGAGTACTATTTAGATTTTCTCAATTCAATTCTAACCAATAACACCTCTTCCGGCAATTCGGAAGAGGTGCTTTTTTTGTATAAAGTACGCGGATATTATCTAATATTGCCGACCGAGTTCTTTGCAGTATCATGTTTTGTTTTCAGCGTATTGCCTTGTACGGTGAATCCAATTCTGACTTGTGTTTTCAGTGTGTCTTTTAATCCGGAAGTGGCTTTTTCTACCACTTTGAAACTGATTTCATACTCTCCATCGGAGAGTGTAACCAGTCCGTCGCAGTCATTATCCGGCAGTTCGGTGGTAGCAGTCTGATTGCCTGTGTTGCCCACTCGTCCTGTAGCTGCATAGGATGCTGCGGCAGCTCCTCCTCCCGAACCGGTAAGGTTGGAAACAGACGATACTGCTGCGGATATAATTGAGCCTCCGGGCAGGCTTCCCGATACGGTATTAGGGCTTTTTTCGAGAAGTGCTTGTCGGGCTTTGAGCTTGTTTCTAAGTGTATTGGATTCACTTTCATTAAGTTCGGTTGCAGTTTGTTTGCGGGTGTTTACCAGTATTGTTGCATTGTCGGGCATAAATACTACGCAACCCTCATCGGTTAGGCTGATATGTATTGTCCCCGTTGTAGCACCTGTAACCCGTTCGCCAAAAGTAGCTCCCTGAGTTTGTTTGGCTACGGTAACATTCATCGAGATGCGGTTAGGCATACTGTTACCCGATGCAAGTTTGGCACTGATAACAGCTCCTCCCGGTAAAGCTCCCCCTACAAGCGAAGCTCCCTGGCTCAATGCACTTCCTGCAGCGTGGAGTCCCTGATTTACTTTCTCTCCAAAAGTGGCACCCTGTGTTTGTTTCTTTTCTGTATTTGAGTTTTCATTCTGACTGTTGAAATAGATAGCATCATCCGGACATGCAAAAGTCATTTCTTCAATTGTGCCGTCAGGTTTAATCGTTTTTTGAGTTACAGGACCGCAGGATGCTGAATTATTTGCGTTAAGTCCATTGTATAGTGGATTTTCTCCACTCTGCGATTGCCCATTGTAAAAAGGGTTGATTCCATTGCTTCTTGCGCTTTCTTCCGAAATAATATCATTGGATGTATTACCTTTTGTTTTAGATTTTACGATGCGTCGCACCATCATCTGATCGTTTTTAGTCGTGGTACTTTCGGTTACAATGGCCAAACCATCACAGTCATCATCCTGCCCCATGTATGGTTTTCCTTTTTTCTTTTTATTCAACGAAACCGATATGCCTGCGTATACTCCAAATGCACCATAGTTAGTTTTGCGAACAATTTCTTTAGTGCTACCGGTGAGTAGTTGCTCCGATTTGTAAATCCCATCAGCACCGGGTCTGCCCGAAGGTATCAATTGGTACGTCCGACTCACCATTTCAGGACCTGCTACATATTCACCTTCTACCCACAATCCAATGATACCGGGCGTATAGCTCACTCTGAATTTCGGACTAATCATAAATCCGCTGTTGGTTGTTTCCGGGCGGTTGAATATCTTTACGTAAGTGGGGTAGGTACCGTTGGGTATGTTTTGTTCCACAGTGAATGCTTTCTGAACTGTTTTCAGGTAACCCAGACCCACGATGGGGGCAAATTCAAAATCACCCAGCAAGAAACTTAGTTGGGGTGCTATTTCAAGGTTGTAGCCTTTCTTTTTGCTTGTGTCATCGTTGCGCACAAACAATTTTGAGCTAGTACTTTCAGCAATTCCAAATGCGTTGAATCCACTTGTTGTTGCTGTTTTTTGTTCAGAGATAAGACCTCCTCCTATATTTACGCCAAAGGTCACGCCCATTTCGCACCCGGCAATTTTTTCGGACCAACCCTTACCTGCAAGTGGTATATAAACAGAGGCTTTTAGTATGTTTTGCGGTTGAAAATGAAGCGAGTCGGATGATTGACTAATGGGCGAACTTATACCCCGACTCACCGATACTTTTATATTTTGGGCAGAAATAGAAATACTACTTAAGAGTAGTACGGCAATAGCAAAATGTGATGTTCTCATACAACTTGATTTTTTTTTATTATTTCAAAATTGTAATGATAACAAAAATATGTATTTAAATGTTTAAAAGTGCTTGTTTTTTAGGGAAATTATCACTTACCCTAATTATTGGGAAAGTTGCTTCATCCTTAAAAACAGTTTGACTATTTTTGAAAATAGATGCTATTGCTTTATGTTAGGGATGATTAAATCATGAATGGAGTTGGATGTATTGTAGAATAAGTTCAACGGCTTGTTCCAACGTAACCTTACTTGTATCGATCGAAAGGTCGTAATTCGAGGCATTCATCCATTCTATATGGGTAAATGTTTTACAATAGGCGGCTCTTTCTTTGTCCGATTTTTCAACCATTTTCGTTGCTTCATCATTTTGCAGATTGTACAATTTCTGAATCCGGTTAATCCTGAATTCTTTATCCGCATGTAAGAAAATACTGATATGATTCGGTTCATGGCGCAAAATGTAATGCCCGCAACGACCTAAAATTACTGCAGGATGGTCATGCACAATTTTTTTTATGATTTCAGCTTCAGCATCGAATAATTCCTGATCGGTGTATTCCAATGCTGAAGCAACAGAAGGTACAGTGATTACATCCTTTTGTGGAAGTGTTTTCAAAAGCGAATGCCAGAAGGAAAGCAATCTTTCTTCGCGTGATTCCAGATTTTCTTCAAAGGTTGAAAGTCGATTGGCCGCATAGCGGAGGATGTCACGATCTGCAAAAAAGATATTTAGCTTACCGGCAAGCTGCTGACCAACGAAAGAACCCCCGGCTCCTAACTGCCGGCTTATGGAAATTGCAAAAGATTTTGATGGTGTCATGGTTATACCTCCTCTTCTTTAGTGATTTGTTCATTTCTAAGTATATATGTAACAAATTACGAATGGCGTTTGTTGACTTATTGAGGAGGAAATTCATATTCACTATTTTTAGGAAGTCATAAACATAAGTGTCAAATTTTATTGTAATGCATGGTTTTGTAATAGCTTTATTTTAATAAAAAAAATCACGGCTTCGCGTATGCGAAGCCGTGATTCGTTAATTTAGGACTAAAAACTACCTACTACTTACCAGCAACTGCTTTTTCCACCCATTCTCTGGCATTTACAAACGCTTCCACCCACGGAGTGATTTGGTCATTTGCTTTGCGGTCGGCAGGATAATGCGCCCATTGCCATGGGAATACGGCACGTTCAGGGTGTGGCATCATAGCCAGGTGACGACCATCGGTAGAACAAATACCGGCAACACCGTAGTCCGAGCCATTTGGATTGGCTGGATAGCTGGAGTACGAGTATTTAGCAATGATGTTGTATTCGCTTTCAGGTTTTGGTAAATAGAATTTTCCTTCACCGTGAGCTACCCATACACCCAATTTGCTGTTGGATAGTGAACCTAACATTACCGAATTGTTTTCTGGAATGGTAAGCCCCACAAAGCTCGATTCGAATTTATGTGAATCGTTGTGCAACATGCGTGGTTTCACGTCGTGATCCTGATTTACCAATCCAAGTTCTATCATCAACTGACAACCGTTACAAATACCCAAGCTAAGGGTATCTTGTCGGCTATAAAATTTGTCAAGTGCTGATTTCGCTTTTTCGTTGAAAAGGAATCCACCGGCCCAACCTTTGGCTGAACCAAGTACGTCGGAGTTAGAGAATCCACCACAGAACACAATCATGTTCACGTCTTCCAGTGTTTCGCGACCTGTTGCCAAGTCGGTCATATGAACGTCTTTCACATCAAAACCGGCAAGGTAAAGTGCGTAAGCCATTTCACGGTCGCCATTGGTTCCTTTTTCACGGATAATAGCAGCACGTACACCACTTGGTTTACGGTCTTGCGACAAATTGAATTGTGAGAATTTACCGTTAAAGCTATTGGTAAATGCAAATTCTAACGGTTGATTTTTATAGTTATTGAAACGAGCCGAAGCGCAGATTTCACCACTTTGTTTGCGATCCAACAAGTAAGACGAGCGGAACCAGATATCGCGGAATTCATTAATTGAGAATGAATAAGAAGCCGATTTCTTTTTGATTTCCATGCGACGTTCAGCAATAGGAGTAGCAATGCGGGCAAAACCTACACCGTTTCCTTCAAGGATTTTCTCAACCGCTTTGCGATCTTTTACCTGAATCAATACGCCTGGATTTTCAGCAAACAGAATGTTTACCAATGATGTTTCGGCAATTCCTTCGAGATTTACACTTAAACCACCATTAGCATTGGCAAAACACATTTCGAGTAATGCAGTAATCATACCACCTTCCGAAATATCATGACCGGCAAGAATCAAATCCTTGTTTATTAATTCCTGAATGCTATCGAAAGCTGCTTTGAAGTATTCCGCATCTTGTACGGTTGGAACTTCTTCGCCCAGTTTGTTGAGTGTTTGTCCCAATACCGAACCACCTAATTTATGAGTGTCGAATGAGAAATCAACATAATAAACAGCCGATTTTGGGTCATTTACTACTACCTGACCAACGGTTTTCTTCACGTCTGATACTTCAGCACCGGCCGAAATAATCACTGTTCCCGGTGAGAATACTTTTTCGTTGCCGTATTTTTGAGTCATCGAAAGTGAATCTTTTCCGGTAGGAATGTTGATGCCCAATGAGCAACAGAAATCGCTACAAGCTTCAACAGCTTTGTACAAGCGGGCATCTTCACCCGGATTGTTACAAGGCCACATCCAGTTGGCACTGAGAGATACGCTGTCCAATCCATCAGTTAATGGAGCCCAAATGATATTGGTCAATGCTTCTGCAACAGCCAAAACCGAACCTGCTTCGGCATCTACCATGGCAGCCAGCGGTGCATGTCCGATAGAAGTAGCGATACCCACGTTTCCGCGGTAATCAAGCGCCACTACGCCAAGGTCGTTCAACGGCAATTGAATTTCACCTGCACATTGTTGGCGGGCAATTTTACCTGTAATAGAGCGGTCTACTTTGTTCGTCAACCAGTCTTTACAAGCTACCGATTCTATCTGCAATACGTTTTGAATATATTCTTGTAATTTATCTTCACTGATTTCGATCGGAGCATATTTTTCTTCAATAGTGCTATCGGTCATGATAGTGCGTGGCGGTTTGCCAATCATGTAATCTAGGCGCAAGTCGATTGGCATTTTGCCATCGGCTTGTTCGAATACAAATTTCATATCGCCGGTAGTTTCGCCTACCACGTACATCGGAGCGCGTTCGCGTTCGGCAATGCGGCGTACGCCATCGATTGCGTCTTCAGGAAGAACAAATCCCATACGCTCCTGGCTCTCGTTGCCCACAATTTCTTTGGCACTTAGGGTTGGGTCGCCTACAGGAAGCGCTGATAAATCAATTTTACCACCGGTAGTTTCTACCAATTCCGATAAACAGTTCAGGTGTCCACCTGCACCGTGATCGTGGATAGAAACGATAGGATTTTTATCGGCTTCAGCCAGCGTACGAATCACGTTCGAAACACGTTTTTGCATTTCAGGATTGGCACGTTGTACAGCATTTAACTCAATGGCGTTATCGTATTCACCTGTTTGAACAGATGATACTGCAGCACCACCCATACCGATACGGTAGTTATCACCACCCATTACCACTACTTTTTCGCCAACGCCAACATCACCTTTCAGTGCGTCGCGCATGGTTCCGAAACCAACACCACCGGCCAACATAATTACTTTGTCGTAACCGAATTTTTTGTCGTTTTCTTCGTGCTCAAAAGTGAGCAATGAACCACAAATAAGCGGTTGACCGAATTTATTTCCGAAGTCCGAAGCTCCGTTCGAAGCTTTGATAAGGATTTGTTCCGGCGTTTGGTACAACCATTTACGTGGGTTAATAGCATTTTCCCAACTGCGTGAATTGTCGTTACGTGCATACGAAGTCATATAAACGGCTGTTCCGGCAATCGGTAAACTGGCTTTTCCACCACCGAGGCGGTCGCGGATTTCACCACCTGCTCCGGTAGCTGCACCATTGAAAGGCTCAACAGTTGTTGGGAAGTTATGTGTTTCGGCTTTCAATGAAATAACCGATTCAATTTCTTTTACCTGGAAAAAATCCGGTTTGTCGCCACTTGCCGGAGCAAATTGTTCGATTTTCGGACCGGCGTTGAAAGCCACGTTGTCTTTGTAAGCCGACACCAGTTTGTTTGGATTTTCTTCCGATGTTTTGCGAATCATTTTGAACAAAGTAAGTTCTTTTTCTTCGCCATCGATAACAAATTGACCGTTGAAAATTTTGTGACGGCAGTGTTCCGAGTTTACTTGTGAGAATCCAAAAACCTCACTATCGGTTAACTTACGACCCACTTTTTCTCTGATACCGTTCAGGTAATCAATTTCGTCCGGACTTAACGCCAAACCTTCCTGAGCACTGTAAGCAGCAATATCGTCAATCTCCAAAATAGCTTCCGGTTGTTTATTTACCGTGAATACTTCCTGATTAACGCCGGTGTATATGCGTTGAAGCATCGGGTCGTACTCCAAACCACCTTTGGCCGACGGAGTAGAAGGCATTGCTGTAAACTCTTCAATACGAATAATGCCGCTAATTCCCATGTTTTGGGTAATTTCAACGGCATTAGTGCTCCATGGAGTAATCATTTCGCGGCGCGGACCCACATAGTTTCCGTCTACAGTTTCCTGATTGAGAAGGGCAGCTTCACCAAAAAGCCATTCTAACTTTCTGACATCATCGGCGGCAAGTGGTTGCGCCGTTTGTACAGCGTAAAGATGTTGAGCGGGAGTTCGGAAAAATTGAATCATAATGTATTTTGAAGTTATAGAAGTTTTATGTTGAGTGGAAGTTGCAGACTTAGAGGTGTTTATCTCTGTTCCAAATCATCCTTCAATTTGAACGCAAAGATAGTCTTTTTTAGTGGTTTTTGAAATACATTATTGACTAAAAAGTAGTTGATAATGGAAAATAACAACCGTTGAAATTTTATATTTAAAAGTGTATTTTTTTCGGAAATGAGAGTTGGGTGTTTTATTTAAACTATTGATAAATGAACTGTTTTTATTACATTAAGTTCTTAATTAAGGATTTGCTTTTATATAATCACGATATTTTAGCTGGTAAATCACTTGTATATCAAAAATATATACTATTTTTGTACAATACATAAATGTAACTTCTAAAATGTACAAAATGTGGATAGATAGAGAAATAAATACAGAATTAGTTGACTTGGCTTTGCACTATCCTGTGGTAATGATAACCGGACCTCGTCAGGCTGGTAAAACTTCATTGGCTCGTCAGGTTTTTCCGGATAAGCCTTACTATTCTATTGAAAATCCTGACGTACGTCAACAAATTTCAACCGATCCTCGCGCATTTTTTACATCCAATCCCGATGGAGCTATTATAGATGAATTTCAGCGTTATCCCGAAATACTTTCTTATATTCAGGGAATTGTAGACGAAAAAAAACAAAATGGTCAATTTATTTTAACGGGAAGTAATAATGTTTCCATGTTGAGTAAAGTGACTCAAAGCTTGGCGGGTAGAGTGGCATTGTTAAAGTTGCTGCCATTTTCTATAGCTGAACTTGGTGCTTTTGGGAAAAACTATTCGGTTGATGATTATTTGTTGAATGGCTTTTATCCTCGGGTGTATGCAGATAACCTGAATCCGACAAAAGCTTATCGGAATTATTACGAAACTTACGTTGAAAGAGACATTCGCCAGATTTTGCAGGTGAAGGATGTTTCACTATTTCAAAAATTCATGAAATTGTGCGCGGGTCGTGTTGGGCAACTTTTTAATGCAAATAATTTAGCGACTGAAGTTGGTGTATCTTATCAAACTATTTTTGCATGGCTTTCGGCTTTGCAGGCAACTTACATTGTTTTTTTAGTACAACCATGGTCGGCTAATATCAGTAAACGATTAGTTAAGACTCCTAAGCTTTATTTCTACGACGTAGGGTTGGCGGCTTATCTGTTGGGAATCGAAAATACTTCGCATGTTGAAACACATCCATTACGGGGCTCGTTGTTTGAAAATATGGTAACGCTCGAATTGCTTAAAAAACGCTATAATGCCGGGCTAGATAATAATCTTTATTTCTATCGCGATAATCATGGTAATGAAGTTGATATTATGCAGGAAGCCGGTTATCAATTGAATCTGTTTGAAATAAAATCAGCCGAAACGTTTACACCTCATTTTCTAAAGGGCCTGGATTATTTAAAAAAAATTGTACCCGATCGGGTAGGAAAATCGAATTTGGTTTATGCCGGTAGTGACGAAATGACTATCAAAGAACACCGCATTGTAAACTATAAAAATTTATTCAGGTAAGTTTTTACGCTCACATTTTTAGGCCGGATAAAACAAATGACAAGAATCGGTTGTTATGCTCTACTCAAATTGAATTCATAAAAAGTAGAACAGGCAAATGTTAGAAAATAGAATTGATAAACGAATTTTAAAAGAAAACCTTCATAAAGAGTCATTTAAACGACAAACAATTTCATTTTACAAGTATTTTGAAATAAATAATCCCACTGAATTTCGTAATCAACTTTACGAACAATGGTTTGCACTGAACTGTTTCGGACGAATTTATGTGGCGCATGAAGGCATTAATGCTCAAATGAGTGTGCCCGAAGATAATATGGCGGAGTTTATAAAGCAACTGTATGCCATTCCACAACTTACCAATGTGCCTATTAAACAAGCTATTGAAGATGATGGAAAATCATTTTATAAACTGACCATTAAAGTGCGTCCGAAAATTGTAGCCGACGGACTTGAAAACAATACCTACGATTTATCAAAAGTGGGCAAACATCTTACTGCGCTCGAGTTTCACAATGCCATCGACGAGCCGGGAACTATTGTTGTGGATATGCGCAACCATTACGAAAGTGAAATAGGACATTTTAAAAATGCTTTTTGTCCGGATGTGGATACTTTTCGCGAAGAAATTCAGCTGGTGCTCGAAAAATATAAGGATGAGAAGGACAAGCAGTTTCTGCTCTACTGCACTGGTGGCATTCGTTGCGAAAAAGCAAGTTCATTCCTGATTAATAATGGATTTGAGAATGTGTCGCAACTCTATGGAGGCATTATTGAATATGCGCAACAAATAAAGCAATTGGGTATTGAACCCAAATTTTACGGAAAGAATTTTGTTTTCGATGAGCGATTGGGAGAGTCGATTGATGGACAGGTGATTTCGCATTGTCATCAATGTGGAAAACCTGCTGATACGCATACCAACTGTGCCAATAATGATTGTCATTTGCTCTTCATCCAGTGTGATGACTGCAAATCGAAGTATGAAGGTTGCTGTTGCGACGATTGTAAATCGGTCATTCAACTTCCTCTCGAAGACCGTAAAAAATTGCGCGTTCAGCATCATCAAAAATATGCTGATAGCAAGATTTTTAAAAGCAGATTGCGTCCCAAATTGAAGGCAGATATTTAGCCTTCGGCTGATATTCACTCGCTTCGTTCGTGATATTTGCTTCGCGAATGTTAAATCAAATTGTAAATAGTAAATGAATAAATTGTAAATATGTTGGATTTCTGGCAATCGCTCCAAAAACCCATTATTGCCTTGGCACCTATGGAGGATGTTACGGATACTGTTTTCAGAGAAGTGATTCGTTCTGTCTCTGAGCCGGATGCGTTGCACGTGATGTTTACTGAGTTTACCTCCACCGATGGGCTTTGCAATAAAAAAGGGCGGGAATTTGTGGCTACCAGATTGGTTGTGAACGAAACAGAACGTGAGTTGCTCAAAGCAAGTAATACCAAATTGGTGGCTCAGATTTGGGGTTCCGATCCGGAAAAATTTCACGAAAGTGCAAAGTTGATTTCCGGTATGAGACTGTTTGATGGCATTGATATAAACATGGGCTGTCCGGTGAAAAAGGTGGTGAAGAACCATAGCTGTTCGGATTTGATTAATCACCCCGATGTGGCAAAGGAAATTATTATTGCCACCCGCGAAGGGACAAATTTGCCCGTGAGTGTAAAAACCCGTATTGGTTTTAGTTCGATAGTTACCGAGGAATGGATAGGGGAGTTGCTCGAGGTACATCCGGCAGCTATTACCATTCACGGCAGAACTCGGGCTATGATGTCTAACGGTTTGGCGCTGTGGGACGAGATTGGTAAAGCCGTTCAACTTCGAGATCAATCGAACAGTTCAACGCTGATACTTGGAAATGGAGATGTTGATAGTCATGCTACCGCTTTAGCCAGGGTTCGAGACTTTGGAGTGGATGGAGTGATGGTGGGTACAGGTATTTTTAAAACCCCATGGATGTTCAATACTGCTGAAAAGGAAATAAGCATGCAGATGCGTATAGACCTGCTCGTAAAGCATATCACTCTTTACGATCATACCTGGAAAGACAAAGGAAACTTCAATGTGCTGAAGCGTTTCTTTAAAATTTATCTCAATGGTTTTGAAGGTGCTGCCCATTGGCGCGATCAATTAATGCATTGTAAAAATTGTGGGGAAGCATTGGAAGTGATAAAAAGAATATAAACACAGAAGCTGAATTTAAATCGTGAAATTCAGCTTCTGTGTTTTTTTGCGGATGTTTTTTTTAAGTAACGTGAGTTCGATATAAGCAAACAGTTTACAATCAATTAAAAGTGGATTTTAGAATCCTGAAGGGATTCAATGTGAATAACCGTGGGTGTAACCCGTGGTATTTGTACAAAATAATCAGAACCCCGAATGGGGTTCAATATCACACATTTATATATTGAACCCCATTCGGGGCTCGCATTCATGTTCTGCCTTTTCCACGGGTTTCACCCGCGGTTATTCACATTCAAGTCCTTCGGACTTGCAAAATAGTGAGATTCAAAAGAATCTTATATTGAACTCACTTTAAGTAATCAAAAGTAATTATTGATGTGTGTGGTTTTTTGAATAACCTTTAGAGAACAAGTCTTGTAACTCGTAACTAAATACTCGTAACTAAATACTCGTAACTAAATACTTGTAACTCGTAACTAAATACTTGTAACTATATTTATATCCCCAACAGCGTTTCTAAATAATGCTTTTCGATCCCAAAAACTTGTTTTATCGCTGCAATATTTTTCAAAATACCTTGTTTGTCAGGCGATGCGTTTCGCACTTTTTTGCCGACTATCATTACATTTTTCGGAGTGTGTTCCAGCGGGATAAATTCAAATACATTGGTTTTATAGCCGTGTGCTTCCAAAATCATGGCGCGTATGGTGTCGGTGATAATCTCGGCTTGTCGCTCTTTGAGAATGCCAAATTTGGTGACATTGCTCAGTTCGTTTGTCACGTTGAATGCTTTTCTGATTTGCTTATGGCAGCATGGAGCACAAACAATCAGTTCTGCGTCCGACTGTATTCCCCTGAAAATAGCATCGTCGGTAGCGGTGTCGCAGGCATGCAATGCAATCAGTATGTCTATTTTTTCTAGTTCTGTTTTTTCGATGGTTCCTTTTACAAAAATCAGATTTTCAAAACCTGCCTGGCGCGCAATGCTATTGCATGTCCATACCAAATCTTCGCGAAATTCAACACCGGTTGCATGGGTATTTAACTTCAGATTATTAGATAAATAATCGTACAATGCAAAGGTCAAATACCCCTTGCCGGAACCCATATCAGCAAAATGTAGACTATCCGTAACGGTAAGTTCAGTCAGGTAGGGAGCCAGTAGCTCGATGTATTTATTGATCTGCTTGTATTTGTCACTCATTTCGCGACGGATTTCCCAGTTAGCATTCGTAATGCCCAATTCCCGCAAATAAATATTTTCGAAAGGTTCTATCAATCGGTCTTTTACTTTGTCGTGTGTAAAAGTGGTTGGAGCTTGCAAGGTTGGTTGCGAGCTTTTGAGTTGTGCTTTTTCGTTTGGCAGGATGATAAGATTTACATTCTCCGTTTTTGCAAACAGCTCGGCATTGTAAAATTCATTCGCCATGGCTTTCTCTATCAACTCAATACCTTCGGAAATGTCAAAGTTTTTGGTAATGTCTTTTGTGTTATGACGGTATACGAAATTCAGACAGTAACCTTTTTTTATCTCAACAGCCGTAACGATAATCTTTTTTAAATCCGACGACTTTTCCCGTTTTCCGGTGAGCTGGAGTTTTATAAGTTCCTTGTTCTCAACAATAAGTTGCAGTTTGTCAAAGAAAGTTTTTGTGTTGATGTGTATCATAAAAAATAGAGTTTAAAGCTAAAAGGTAGAATTTCGTTGATGATTTCGATCAATCCTTCACTGTTGTTGAAATGTTTCGCACCGGGAACAATCACCACCTTAGCACTTAAGTTTTCTTCCCACTGTTTTTTATTTGTTTGCGTGTCGGAAGTATAAGGATCGTTGTCCGATAAAATGCTCACTATGTTGTTGCTGCATATTAGTTTAATACCTTTAAAATCGATGGGCATTTTAATCCATTTCTTTAGTTGCGGCCAGGGTTTGTCTATGCTCCACCAACCGGCAACGCATAACAAACCGCCCATTCTGAGCTTCGGATTGTTTATGTGTAATTCGTTCAGGTACAGTAAAGCAGCCCTGCAACCAATGCTATGACCGATAAAATAAGTGTTGCTATCTATTTTATTCTCAGGAATTGCTTGCCGGATAAAGGCCAAAAATTCTTCGGTAGATGGTTTATCCCAGTTTGGAAGAGTAAGCGGAATAATGTTGATGTTTTTATCATTATGTACAAACTCTCGTTGAACTTTTTGATACCAGTCCGAATTCTCATCTCCACTGTATCTTGGGAAAATATATATGCGTTTCATGTTTGCTTAAATGGTATGTGCTGTGCAAAGATACGGAATTTTTTGTGGCGGTAGGTTTTCTTTGCTTGAAACTAAAAGAGCCTTACGTAATGTAAAGCTCTTGAAATATAGTAATGTGTACGTTTTTTATTTGCCTCCAAAAAACCATTTGTGCAATTCGCCGTAATGTTTTTGGTACATTTTGTAGCTATTGTCCAAAATTTCCATAGCAGTAGCTTTATCAAAGAATTTTTCGACTACCACCGTTTTGTTTTCCAGTTTGGTATAATCTTCAAAGAAACTCATTATTTCGGTAGTCATGTGCGGAGGTAATTCCGAAATGTCGTTGTAGTGAGTAACACTTGGATCTCCGGCAGCCACAGCAATGATTTTATCATCAGCTTCTCCATTGTCGAGCATTCGCATTACGCCAATCACTTTAGCTTCTACGATACACAATGGCACAACTTCAATTTGCGAAAGTATCAGGATGTCGAGCGGGTCATGATCATCACAATAGCTTTGTGGTATAAATCCATAATTGTGTGGATAGTACATGGACGAGAACAGTACTCTGTCTAAACGTAACAATCCACTTTCTTTGTCTAATTCATATTTAGCTCGGTTACCTTTTGGTATTTCTATAATGCCTTTTACTACGTCAGGAGAATCGGTTTGAGGGGCAACTTGATGCCAGGGATTGAAATTGTTGCGCATGAATGTGTATTTAACTGATTTGTGTACTAATTTGGGAATCGTTTTTTTTTGACTAAGTTTTACTTTAAGTCTTGTTTTATTGCGGCTACAAAATTATACAATAAAACTAACTTTCAGTATGAAACGTCTATGTTTTTTTTGATAAATAAACTGATGCTTATCGTTATGTTGTAGATATATAGTTTATTATGCTCTGTTTTGTTGTGTCCCGGAAATATATAAATAGTTTACGGATAGTAAAAAGAAGCATTTGAACAGTCTTTTTGTCAGCCAATCTTATAAAACTGTTACAATTTGTAACACACTTTTCACCTAAAGTCACCTCTCAACCAAGAATTTGTTCGGCGTGCGTCTTAGTATTCACTTCTTTAGGTAACATAATGCGTGTGATAGTTCCTGTTTCATCTAAAATAAAAGTAGTACGGAACATCCCCATATATTGTTTGCCATACATCGATTTCTCGCCCCAGGTACCCAATTGCTCCGAAAGTTTTTTGTCGGTATCGGCTATCAGGTTGAACGGTAAATTTTGTTTTGCAATAAATTTCTGGTGCGATGCTGCACTATCGGCACTCACACCTATCACTTCATAACCCGCTTTGCGAAGTTCATCGTAATTGTCGCGCAAACTGCAAGCCTGAGCCGTACAACCAGGCGTGCTATCCTTGGGATAAAAGTACAAAACCACTTTTTTACCCGCAAAATCAGATAATTTTATTTCGTTTCCATCTTGATTTACTCCTAAAATTGCCGGAGCTTTGTCGCCAACTTGTAATGCCATATTTTTATAATTAATAATTAATAATTCACAATGCATAATTTGAAATAAATGCATTGAACGTTTTTTTTAGATATTTATATTTTCATTGTTGAATAATTAAACGCTCAATAAGTAAAAAGAGTTTAGATTGAAATTAAAATTTAGTAACCATATTCATTGGCGATGAAACTGATAACTGTTTACTGCCAGCTGTCAACTGAAAAGTCTCCCTTGCCATGTATCTCTTTCTTCCAGTCGTTTTTCTATTTTAGCCAGAAACTCAAAGTTTTTTAAGCCCCATTCGGGTGCAATAAGCAGCTTTTTAGGCGATTGCGACACGAAACGTTCTATGCCAATTTCAGGACGCAGGTGTTCAATAAAATCAATCGCCAAATCGCAGTATTCTTCGGCTGTGTAGAGCTTAAACCATTCGGGATGTTCTGCAAATTGATGCGCCATTTTTGTTCCACGCACCAGCTGTAACTGATGTATTTTCAGAGTGGTAAGTGGTAATTTCGATAGCTTTTGAGCGTGCGAGATAATCGTAGCTTTGTCCTCGGTAGGTAAACCCAGGATAATGTGTGCTCCGGTATTTATGCCTCGTCGGGCGGTTTCGCGAATGGCATGTTCGGCACACGCAAAATCATGTCCACGATTGATAAATTCCAGGGTTTTGTCGCAGGTTGATTCAATGCCATACTCAATCATCACGTAATAGCTTTTTGCCAGTTCGGCAAAATAATCGAGCAATTCGTCGCTCACGCAATCGGGGCGTGTGCCAATCACTAAACCACGAACATTGGGGTAGGAGAGTGCTTCCTCGTAAATAGCTTTCAGGTTTTCTATTTTGTCGTAGGTGTTGGTATACGATTGAAAATAAGCCAGGTAATATTGTGCGGCGTATTTATGATGAAAAAAGGCGATACCTTCTTCTACCTGCTGACTTACGGTTCTGCTTGGCTTGCAATATTCGGGACTAAAAGTCTGATTGTTACAATACGTACATCCACCGGTGCCTTTGCTGCCATCTCTGTTGGGGCAGGTAAAGCCGGCATTGATGGATATTTTTTGTACCCGCTCAGCGAACTCTGTTTTAAGTACTTGATTATAATTTAGGTAACGGGCTTTCATTTATTTTAGTTTGTTTTTGCAGGCAAAGATACGCAATCCGGAGTTTGCAACAAGAAGACAATTAATAATTATTACGAATTTGTGCATTGTTATTTCTAAAGAATTTTATATTTTTGTGTAACCTTGAATTTAAGAATTGAGAAAAACTTTAACTACGAAGAATATGTATTGGTCAAATTATCACAGTCACTGTACATTTTGTGACGGACGTAGTACCATGGAAGAATTTGTTGTCTGCGCCATTTCCAAAGGAATTAAAAAATATGGTTTCTCTTCACACGCCCCGCTTCCGTTTTCTACAAAATGGAATATGGAGGAGCGCAATTTCCCCCATTATGAGTCGGAATTTTATCGGTTAAAAGAAAAATACAATGATCAAATAGAGTTATACTTCGGATTGGAAGTAGACTATATCCACAATTGTTCTAATGTCAAGAATGACTTTTTTCGTGATAAATCATTCGATTATCTCATTGGTTCTCTCCACTATCTGGATAAATTACCCGATGGTGGCTTTTGGTGTATTGATGGTAATTTCGAAGAATTTAATAAAGGTCTTCACCTGCTTTACGGTGGTGACATTCAATTCGCAACCCGACGTTTCTTTGAATTGACATCCGAAATGATTAAAATCGGTGGTTTTGATATAGTGGGTCATTTTGACAAAATCTCATTCAATGCCTGTCATTGCCCGGAGTTTGATATGACCAGCCGGTGGTACAATCAATTAGTGGGCGACACACTTCAATTGGTCAAAGACAATGGATTGATAATAGAGCTCAACACCAAATCATTGTTGGATAAAGGCATTACCTACCCTCACCAACAGTTCTATTCTTTGATAAAGGAACTGGAAATACCTGTTGTGGTCAATTCCGACTGTCACCACCTTCCCAATGTGATTATTGGTTTTGACCAGGCCTTTAAAACGCTTCAGGATATAGGATTTAAAACCATGCATCAACTATGCTATGGGAAATGGAAAGCAGTGGAGTTTAATGAGTTAGGACTCATTGATTAAAAGGTTTTAATGGTTAGTGAATTTTTTAATTGGATTCTACATGAGTTCTGAAGTTGTCGAGGATGGCTTGCCAACCTTCTTTTTGTTTCTCAAGCGGATTAATCTCTTCTGCTTCGAAAGTTTCCGATACATGTGTTTTACCAGCCTTGCCAGTGAAAATTATCTTCACATATCTTCCGTCGTTGATAATGTATTCAATTAACTGGTAGTTTATTATGTGCGAATAGATTCCTTCAAAATCGAAACTATGACTCACGTCTTTTGCTGCCATGGTTGTTTTAAATCTTCCGGCTACTCGTAGGTTGTTGGCTGCAAAAGGAGCATGCCAGGTATCCGAAGCAAAATACCATTGGGTGATATGTTCAGGTTCGCTCCAGCATTGCCATACCTTTTGGAGTGGGGCATTTACAGTTGTCTCAACAGTGATTGTCGATTTATTAGGTTTCTCCAGGTAGTCTTTGAGGGCAACGTGGATAATGTAATACCATCCCTCTACAAAATTATCGAAGGCAAAATCGGAATTGTCTTTCGGAAAATTATCTATCCCAATGTGCTTGAACTTCAACAAAGTCTTGTTTTCTATTTCCGATAGTTCGAACGTAACATTCGATACACCCGGATGACCGTCGTAACACCAGTTGTAACTGAGTTTGTGGAGAATGTCAATATCTGTTATCTCACAATTATGCTGATATAATTTGTCATTGCTTTCGCCTGCAATAAATTTGAATTTTGCACCTGTTGTCAGCTTCATCTCTTCAATATCAAAGTACCAGTTTCTCATTTCAGAAACATCGGAAATTGCGTTCCATACTTTTACTATTGGAGCATTAAATATTCGTTCGTGGAGTATAACTTGTGTTGACATACGCTTTTTGATTTTAAATGAAACGTAGTAATGTTTATTTGGAATAATTACAATTTAATAGGAATTACTGTAACAATCAATCTTTGTTTTTGGTTCAACTGATTGATAGTAAAACTTTAAAATGAAATTTATCGGCAAAAAAAAGAGCCGTTCAATTGCTTGAGTGGCTCGATTACTAAAAAATAATTGTATACAACATTGCTTGAATTCACTTACTTATCCCAATTTTTGCTCAATAAAACGACGAATAAAAGCCACCGTTTCGTCAATGCCAAGTATCGACGTGTTGATACATAAATGATAGGACTCTGCAGCTCCCCAAACTTTATTGCTGTAAAAATTGTAATACTCGGCACGTTTCTTATCTGTTTTTAAAATAAGCAATTGTGCTTTTTCGAGCGATAGCTCATGGCTTTGAGCAATGCGCTTAACACGATCGCCGGTATTGGCAGTAATAAAAACGTTGATAATGCGTGGATTGTCGCGTAAAATATAATCGGCACAGCGTCCCACAAATACGCAGGATTCTTTTTCTGCCAATTCACGAATAACGTCGCTTTGTATTTTAAAGAAAGTTTCGTTGCACAAATAATTATTCCCGTAAATTTCGCTGTTGACGTTGGCGCGCAGACCCAGCAATCCTCCAAAAAAGCTATGACTTTCTTTTTCGTCGGCTTTCTCGAAGAATTCTTTTCCCAATCCACTTTGTTTCGAAGCAATCTGTATCAGTTCTTTATCGTAAAAGCTGATTCCAAATTCTGCAGCCAGCTTTTCGCCAATTGCCCGACCACCGCTTCCGAGTTGTCGACCGATATTTATTACAAATTTTTCATTCATGATGATATGTTTTTTAGACAAAAGAGCAAAGACAAAAGATTAAAGAGTTATCAAGCTATCGCTGATTTTTTGAATTTTCGGAATTGCGATATTAGCATGAAAGCCGACACGATACTGGATGCTAAATCGGCTGAAGGCAGGCTGTACCAAACTCCTTTTACTCCAAATATATGTGGAAGAATCAGTAAACAAGGCAGTAGGAATAAAAGCTGACGGGTTAGCGACAGAAAAATGGCTTTACCGGCCATGCCAATGCTTTGAAAAAAGTTGGACGTCACCATTTGGAAGCCGATAATAGGGAAAAAGATCAGCACAATGCGTAATCCATCGGATGCTAAGTCAATCAGTTTTGTGTCGTTAGTGAAGATCGAAGCCACAGCGTGCGGAAATAATTGTCCGATCATGAATCCAAAAGTGGTGACGCCCGTAGCCCAAAAGATGGTTCTTTTGAGTACTTCGGTTACCCGCTCGTAATGTCCTGCACCAAAATTATATCCGGCAATGGGTTGCATGCCCTGGTTGAATCCCATTACGATCATCATAAAAAGAAAAACCACCCGGTTGACAATGCCGTATGCTCCAACTGCCAAATCGCCACCATGGCGGATAAGGCCCTGATTGATAATAACCACGATAACACACGAAGCTGCATTCATCATAAATGGTGCGAGCCCAATGGCCAACGAATCGACTACTATCTTGCGTTGTAACTTGAATACGCCTTTTTTCAGATGAATAAAATGTTTCTTGTTGCTGAAGATATTGATTTGCCATATCAGCATAAGGGTTTGCGAAATGACGGTGGCAAAGGCACTGCCCTGAATGCCCCATTTGAAGACAAAAATAAACAGAGGATTCAGAATAATGTTGATGAGTACCGATAGGAGTGTGGCATACATGGCTTTTTGTGGGCGCCCTGTGGAGCGCAACAAAGCATTCAGCCCAAGATACATGTGGGTAACCACATTGCCCAGCAGAAGCACCACCATGTATTGATGGGCGTAGGGTAGGGTGGCAGCACTTGCACCAAAGAAATAAAGGATAGGATCCAGAAACAGTAGCATCACTACGGTGTAAGCCAATCCCAGAATAATGTTCAGAATAAATACGTTGCCGAGAATTTTATTGGCAGTTTCGTAGTCTTTTTGACCCAGGCGTACCGACATAAGCGTGGAAGCTCCAATACCCACCAACGATCCGAAAGCGGCTGCCAGATTCATTAATGGAAATGTAAGTGCCAAACCCGAAATGGCTAGCGGACCTACACCGTGCCCGATAAAAATACTATCTGTAATGTTGTACAACGACGAAGCCGTCATGGCAATAATGGCCGGAATGGCGTATTGCATCAGTAATTTCCCTACATTCTCTGTGCCCAGCGCGATAGGCGATCCTTTTTGTTCCATTCGCATTCTTTTTGATAACTATTCAGGTGCAAAGGTACTAAATAAGCCAGCGCTTTGTAGCCATGCAGGTGAGTAAATTTAAGATAATATAACGTGCCACCACTTAATGCCTATCATCACTCTCCGGTTACAGGCACGGTATACGTGTTTACTTCCGGGTCGGTAAACGTTTTCTTTTCATAACGGGGTGCTATGCTCATTTCCACGTAAGTTTTGTCTGCGAAGTACTTTGTTTCCCACAGAACGGAAATTTTTACGTTAGCATCAATTCCCTGAAGCGTGTTATCGTTTAGCAATCCAACGTAAAAAGTGCCTTGCGTTCTGTTCATATTCTTTCCATAAGCAGCCACACCTTTTCCTTTGTCGAACTGCATAAAGGTCTTACTGTTCATAAATAACTCCGAGTTTTTATAATCGGGGATAAACCAATAGGCTACGTCTTCTCCCATCGAAGGCATAGCAAAACCGGCCACGGTGCCAATGGCGAATCCGGCAAGAGGACCGCCTCCAAGTATGGTGACCGCTCCCGAAGTGATGTTTCTAAAGATACTCACATTTTTTTTCCAGGCATCGCTCGCTTCTTTTCCTACGCCTATCCAGTACACCCACGATACCACTTTGCGGGATTTCTCTTCTGTAATTTCATTTTTAGGAAGATGAATAACCAGCGTTTTTCTATTTTTGTTTCCAATGCTGCCGGTAGAATTCACCCTTTCGGTTTTATCCATTATCATATCTTCGGATAATTCTGTTTTAATGATCTCTTTTTTGTTTTTTTGCGTGTAAATGGTGTCATAACCCACAATCACATCCTTTGTGTACGTTTTGTACGTGGTCACCTGTTGCGGTTGCCAGTTGACGGTTGAATTGAAATTAGTGCTTGCTTCGCCGGCCGGAGTTCGTTGAACCTTAAATTTGATAACCCTGCTTGTGGGAGCCAGGTTTTTAAACCGAAAAACATAAACTCCTTTTTGGGGAACAACAATCGTTCTTACATTCACCTTTGTGATGTTCATATCCGAAAACTTCGATGTGCCGGGATATTCGAGAACCTCTACTTCGCTCAGGTAATCATTGTTGGCCACCGCAAGCGTGAACGTAATCTTATCGCCTGCCGCAAATCCATAGTAAAGTTTTTCTTCTTTAAGGGCGTCTATCTTTATTGTTTGTTCGGTTACGTTGAGCGTTCGGAGTCCAAACGCATTGGTTGTCAGAAGCAGCAGCCCGGAGATTATGGTCAATAATCGATTCATATTTTGATGTTTTTTTTGTATAAATAGAGTGCAGAGCTGCACGGTAGGTGTGGTTTGTTTCGTAGTGCAAAGGTAGCTTTTTAAGATGCGATATACAAAGTTTAAGTTCGTTTTTCTTTTTTATCAAAGCAATTTCTATTTTGTCATAATGCTTCGTAACATTATCAGATACCTCGGTAAACTTGTCAGAATGCTCGGTAAAATGGTTTTAGAGCTTGGTAAACTTGTCAGAAGCCGTGGTAAAACTGTCAGATACCTCGGTAAACTTGTCAGAATGCTCGGTAAAATCGTCAGAAGCCGTGGTAAAACTGTCAGAACCGAAGGTAAAATCGTCAGAGCCTGATATTTTTATTATATGGAGCTTGGTAAAATTGTCAGAAGCCGTGGTAAAGTTGTTGGAGACCTTGGTAAAATTGTCAGAACGCTTGGTAAAACAGAGTTGATGTTTCGTAAAAAGGTCAGATCCCAAAAACAAAAGATTCCCACTACGAAATTTGTAGCGGGAATCTTATTTTATTCAAAAACAGACAGTCGTGATAGTTGACCGGTGTATATCTATCGGCTATTAAGCCATTACTTCAGCACCTTTTTTCGCTCTGCGATACAGGTATGAACTCATAATGTTTCTTTTGGCAAAACGCATTGGTTTATCGGCATTTGCCAATTTGGTAACCATGTTTTTTGTTACGCCAAAATACTCGTAAGTGGTACCATCCATGTAGGTAATTTCGAGAGTCAGCCCTTTGTGTTTGAAATCGGCAATACCCGATTCGGCAGTAACGGTGGTGTATTCTTCGAGGTTGGCTTCTTTTGTTTCGGGAGCAATGCTCACTAAGAAATGGTAGGCATCAATAATCTGGCGACTTTTTAGTTCTGCTTCATTTTGCTCATCTCCATTTGGAAATTTGTCAGGGTGCCATTCTTTTACCAAATTTCTATAAGTAGTTTTTAATTTTCTAAGATCAGTGTCAGGTTCAACATTAAATAATTTCTTGTATTCGTTAATACGCTTCATAAATGGATCTAAAAAGTTTTAATTGATGGTTGCTTTGCTGTTTTTTCAAACACAGTAGCACTGTGTTTTTCCAAATCGGGCGCAAAGGTACGGAATATATCGCATTGAATACGAACTATTTGTTCTTTTTTTATTCTTATTTCAATATCTTACTGCCAAAAAAACCGTTATTCGAAAAAATCGAATAACGGTTTCTGTTTACTAGTTCTATCCAACTTTTAGTAACAAATCGAAAGTAGCTTCTGAATAAAAGGAAAGTAGCTGTCTGTCGACGAATTAAATTTACAGTCGTCGTGTGGCTCCTTCGGTAGGCACACTTTCGTGTTTATATCGGTTTACGGCCGTCACTACAAACGCACAATGCCCTTTGAACTTGCGGTCAATTTCCCGCAAATCCACACAGTTTTCGGTAGTGCGAACTACTATGTTGGCAGGATCGTTCATGTCGCCCACTTTTTTGCCTTTGAAAGCATATACCACGTAGTAAGCCACCTGACAACCACCCTCTTCGTCCACTTTATCCCAAAGAAGATAGGCTTCGCCACCATCCTTCACGATGCGCAGGTTCTGAGGTTGTGCCGACGGTTCGCCCACAATGTTGCGGTTGATAGGGCAAAGAGCCGGGTACTTATAATAATTGCTTTGTAGCGTGTCGTTGAGTCCTTGTTTATTTTTAAGGAAAGGCTTGGCGCTGAAGTATACTGCTCCATCAATTTGTGGATAGCGAAGGTTCATGTTCAGTTGTCGAGCCAGTTCATTGCCTTTGCGCCATGCAATGTTTGCATCGGGCGATCCCAATTGCGAATTATAAAGGCCGATATACAGATTTTTTCCGTACGAGTTTTCACTCCACCATTTTACTAATACTTCATAGTCGGCCACTTTTTTGCCTATTTCCCAATACAGTTGGGGTACCACGTAGTCGATACTACCTTCTTTCAGCCATTTCAGAATGTCGGCATACAGGTCGTCGTAATTTTGCACACCGGCACGGGTAGCCGAACCGCGTGGATCTACATTATCATTGCGCCACACACCAAAAGGCGAGATGCCGAATTCAACCCATGGCTTAACGCTTTTGATGGTTTTTTGGAGTTCTTCAATAACCATATTTACGTTGTTCCGACGCCAGTCTTCTTTCTGGTTGGGAGCAAAGCCGCGAGGATATTTGCGGAAAGCCGCTTCGTCGGGAAATTCTTGTCCGGCAACACGATAAGGGTAAAAATAATCGTCGAAATGAACGCCGTCAATATCATACCGTTCCACTACATCTTGCACCACCAAATTCAAAAACTCACGCGTTTCGTCCAGTCCTGGGTTGAAGTAGTATTTGTCGCCATATTTTACAAACAAATCTTTGTTTTTGTAATACAAGTGATCACGACTCAGAATATCCAGATTGTCGGAGTTGGTAACGCGATAAGGGTTCAACCACACATGCACTTCGATGCAGCGTTTGTGAGCCTCGTCGATTATAAACTGCAAGGGATCGTAGAAAGGCGAGGGTTTTACACCCTGACGGCCGGTGAGCCAGTTCGACCAGGGCTCAAGAGCCGAAGGATAAAAAGTATCCGCCGTTGGGCGAATTTGAAGCACGATAGCATTGATGTTATTTTTGGCAAGTCCATCGAGCATAGCGCGCATTTCTTCGCGTTGGGCTTTGCTACTTAAATTTCGCTGACTTGGCCAATCGATATTGGCAACTGTGGCAATCCACGCTGCACGCATTTCGCGTTTATGTTGTTGTGCTTTAAGGTTTAATAGCACAAACAAACAGCAAAGAAGGATGGTGGTTTTTCTGATCATAACTTTTTAATTATTTAACGCAAAAGTAAGCAAAATCTACTTACCTACCAACGCGATAGTATTATTTGAAGAACTTTTGTACTAAATGCTTTGTTTAATGTGTATAATTCTTAACTTTGCACAATGAATAATGAAAATAACGAGAGTATGAATAAACAATTGACAATTGCATTAGTAGCTCACGATAAGCGAAAAGCAGATATGGTTGAGTGGGCTGTATTTAATGCCGATATGTTGTCCAAGCATAAACTTATTTGCACCGGAACAACAGGTGGCTTAATTCAGAAAGCCTTAGAAGATAAAGGAGTAGAAGTTGATATTACTTGTATGAATTCCGGTCCCCTTGGTGGTGATGCCGAAATTGCAGCATTAGTAGTTCGCAAACAAGTAAATCTGGCTATCTTTTTAATTGATGATTTAAATGCGCAGCCACACGAAGCTGACATTCAAATGCTTCTACGTCAATGCCGTGTACACAATGTGCCAATTGCTTGTAACCGTTATAGTGCCGACTTAATGATAACCAGTACGCTATGGGATAACAATGAATATGTTCCCAGCGAGCCGCGTTATATCAAGTTCGAAAGATAATATCACAATACTAACTATATTTTAAAAACATCGTCTGAGTAAAATCCCGGCGATGTTTTTTTTTACGGTAGATGAGGCATTGCAATCGTTTGTGTCATAAAATATATTGTGTTTTACTTTTATTTGTAATCTACTACGATATTAAATATATATTTGCTGGATGAATATTTATTTGTATTTTTGACAGATTTTTTTGAAAGATACTTGAAATCGAATTTGAAACACTCCTTAGTGCTTTACTTTTGGTTTTACTATCCTTTCTTATTGCTGAGAGCAGTGCCCTAACTGGATGGAAATTCAAGGTAGAATAAACCGGACTATACTCAGCTACTTACAACATTCAAACAGAGAGAATCATCAATTTTTCAGGACAAGATTTAAAAACTTGCCACCCATATTTAGTGTTAGTAATCAATTAATTAATCAGATTTATTATTTATAAAAATGAGAAAATCAAAACTTTCTTTACTTATGACTGCATTGACTTTTGCTGCAACAGTGTCTGCAGGTAATCCGTTTTTCGAGACCTTTAAGACACCTCATCAGACTTTCCCATTCAGTGAAATTAAATCAGAACACTATCTCCCTGCTTTTGAGGAAGCAATAAAGCAACACAACAAAGAAGTGGATGCAATTATCAATAATCCTCAGGCACCAACATTCGATAATACGATCGTTGCGTTAGAGAATTCGGGTAAAATGCTCAATAAAGTGAGTGCTCCATTCTACAATCTGTTAAGTTCGGAAACTTCGGACGAACTGCAAAAGATAGCTGAACAAATCTCGCCGGTAATGAGTGAACACTCTAATTCCGTTCGCCTGAACGAAAAATTGTTTGCCCGTGTAAAAGCAGTGTACGAACAAAAAGATAAGCTCAACCTCAATACCGAGCAAAAAATGCTTTTGAAAGAAAGCTATGATGGTTTTGCCGATAATGGTGCTAATTTATCGGAAGCCGACAAAGTAACCTACCGACAGTTGACAAAAGACATCAGCTTGCTGACACTTGTTTACGGTCAAAACGTATTGAAAGAAACCAATAAATACAGCATGCTGATTACCAACAAATCATTATTGTCGGGTTTACCGAATGATGTAATGGATATGTTGGCCGGCAATGCCAAGAAAGCCGGAAAAGCCGGTTGGTTACTTAATCTGAAAGCTACCACCACTGTTCCGGTTATGAAATATGCCGATAATCGCGATTTACGCCGTGAGTTGTACCTTGCCAACAGCACAAAATGTATGTTGGGTGGGGAGTTTGATAACCGCGAAAACATAAAGAAAATCGTAAATATCCGTTTGCAGATTGCTAACTTGTTAGGACATAAATCATTTGCCGATTATGAATTGGTGCATCGCATGGCCGAAAATAAGAAAAATGTATATGACTTATTAAACAAATTACTGGTGGCTTACAAACCTACAGCCGAGAAAGAATTGGCCGAAGTGCAAGCCTATGCCGATAACAATGGTGCCTATTTTAAACTACAAGCCTGGGATTGGGCCTATTATTCTGAAAAGCTAAAGAATGAAAAATATGCGGTAAACGATGAAATGACCAAGCCGTATTTTGAATTGGAGCACGTGAAGAAAGGTGTTTTTGGACTTGCTACCCGTTTATACGGTATCAAATTTACGAAAAACCCAAGCATTCCGGTATATAATCCCGAAGTGGATGCCTACGATGTTACTGACGAAAATGGTAAATTTCTATCCGTTCTGTATACCGATTTTCACCCACGCGATGGCAAACGTGCCGGTGCATGGATGAGCGAATTCAAAGGACAACATATGATTGGAAAAACGGATAGTCGTCCGCATGTTACCATTGTGATGAACTTTACCCGTCCTACATCCACTAAACCTGCCTTGTTGACATTCGATGAATTGACTACTTTCTTGCACGAATTCGGACATTCATTGCATGGTATGCTTACAAAATGTACTTACGAATCATTGTCGGGAACAAATGTTTACCGCGATTTCGTAGAACTTCCATCGCAGGTAATGGAAAATTGGGGTTCTGAAAAAGAATTCCTGGATGGTTTTGCTGTAAATTATCTTACAAATGAAAAAATTCCTGCCGAATTAATCGAAAAAATAAAGGCTTCGGAAAACTTCAATAATGCTAACCTTTGCTTACGTCAATTAAGCTTTGGATATTTGGATATGGCTTGGCATTCAATCGAAAAACCATTCGAAGGGGATGTTATTGCATACGAAAAAGAAGCCATGGAGTCTACTCAAATTCTTCCCGTAATCTCAACTGTGGGATTGAGTCCAACCTTTAGTCATATTTTCTCGGGAGGTTATGCTGCCGGTTATTATAGCTACAAATGGGCTGAAGTATTGGATGCTGATGCTTTCTCGGTTTTTGTCAAAAATGGTATTTTCAACAAGAAAATAGCAGCTTCATTCCGCGAAAATATATTGATGCGTGGTGGTACCGAACATCCCATGACGCTTTACAAACGTTTCCGTGGCCAGGAACCTACGATTGATGCATTGTTGAAACGTAACGGAATAAAATAAATAAAATGTATGTTTCCTCATACTATCTGAATTTATAATTCTCCGGCTTTGATTAAAATTCGTTTTGGAATATTCAATAAAATAAATTATGAAAAGGTATTTTTTCTTTATGTTGCTGATTTCATCCATATTCAGTGCTTGTAACAAAGTTCCAAAGTACGCATCCTATGATGAATATCCTGTTTACGATGGTTCGGATTTAGAACTAACATATTCAAAACAGTCGTGTAAATTCAGAGTCTGGGCACCTACTGCTTCGCAGGTAAAATTGCTTATCTACGAAAACGGAAACGAAGGTGGTGCCTATCAGACCCTTGATATGGATCGATCGGAAAAAGGGACATGGACCTTGAAGGTAGACGAAAACCTAAAAGGGAAATTCTATACATTTCAACTAAAGATAGACGAAAAATGGTTGGATGAAACGCCGGGCATGTGGGTAAAAGCCACTGGTGTAAACGGGAATCGCGCTGCTATAATCGACTTTGCCGAAACCAATCCGGCAGGGTGGGAGAATGATGTACGTCCGCCACTGAAGAACTTCACCGACATTATGCTGTACGAAGTACACGCGCGTGATTTTTCGGTTTCGCCAAACTCGGGAATGAAATACAAAGGAAAGTTTCTTGCATTTACCGAACGCGGGACGAAGAATACTGCCGGAGAACCGACAGGAATCGACCATTTAAAAGAACTCGGAATTACGCATGTTCATTTATTACCTTCTTTTGACTTTTCTTCGGTGGATGAGACAAAACCAAAGGACAATAAATACAACTGGGGCTACGATCCGCTCAACTACAATGTGCCGGAAGGAAGTTACTCTACCGATCCCAATAATCCGGTAACGCGTATCAAAGAATTCAAGCAAATGGTACAATCCTTGCATCAGGCCGGCATTCGTGTTATTATGGACGTGGTGTATAACCATACCGCTATCGGCAAAAATTCGCATCTCGATTTATTGGCTCCGGGTTATTTCTATCGTCATAATGCCGACAGTACTTTGTCGAATGCGTCGGGATGTGGTAACGAAACGGCTTCGGAACGTGGTATGATGCGTAAATTCATCGTTGAATCGGTAGTGTATTGGGCAACCGAATATCACGTGGATGGTTTTCGTTTCGATTTAATGGGTATACATGATATTGAAACCATGAACGCTGTTCGTGCGGCACTTGATAAAGTGGATCAAAGCATTTTTATTTATGGTGAAGGCTGGACAGCTGCCGCATCGCCACTTGACGAAGGACTTCGGGCAGTAAAGAAAAATGCAAAAGAGCTTGATAATATAGCGGTATTCAGCGATGATATTCGCGATGCCTTAAAAGGAAGCTGGATGCATTCTCAAATTCCCGGTTTTGTGTCGGGGATTGATAGTTTGGAAGAAGCCGTAAAATTCGGTGTGGTGGGAGCAACCCAACATCCACAGGTGGATTATTCGAAAGCGCTGTATTCAAAAGCACCTTATGTGAATAATCCTACTCAAATTATCAATTATGTATCGTGTCACGACGATATGTGTCTGGTGGACAAATTGCGCGAGTCGAAGCCTGCCGATGCTACCGATGACGAATTGGTACGTTTCAACAAACTGGCACAAACTGTCGTGTTTACTTCGCAGGGCATTCCGTTTATTTATGCCGGGGAAGAACTTTATCGTACTAAAAAAGGCATTCACAATACCTTTCAATCGCCTGATTCAATCAACAGGATAGACTGGAATTTCAAAACAACTCACAGGGATGTATTTGATTATTACAAAGGTTTGATAGCACTGCGAAAAGGGCACTCGGCATTCCGCATTCCTACTCAGGAACTGACGCAAGAGCATTTGAAGTTTCTAAACCTCCTGGTTCCGAATGTGGTGGGCTTTACCCTGAACAATCATGTAAATGGCGAAGTGTGGAAAGATGTACTGGTGTTGTATAATGGAAATAGAAAACCGGTGAGAGTAGGTATTCCTGCCGGCGAATGGAATGTGGTTTGCCACGATGGAGTTATCAATTTGAGCGGTATCGCGCAAGTAAGCGACACCATCTTTACAGTTGCTCCATCATCAGCAAGTATCCTGTATACAAAATAAGTGATACCAACCAATCAACCAATCAACCAATCAACCAATTAACTAGTTAGCCAATTAACCAGTTTCCCAATCCCCAACAATGGAAGAAGACAAAATCACGGGATTACCCGAAAATGCATCGCGCGAATTGCGAGAAGGAGAGGAGTACAAACCACTACTCTCACCCGATAAAAATTATCCCGAAGTAAATTTCCGTTCGGTAGTAATAGGTTTGCTGATGGCTGTGTTATTCTCGGCAGCTGCAGCTTATTTAGGATTAAAAGTAGGTCAGGTTTTTGAAGCTGCCATTCCTATTGCCATCATAGCGGTAGGCCTTTCGAGTGCAGGTAAGCGCAAAAATGCCCTTGGCGAAAATGTGATTATTCAATCCATTGGCGCCAGTTCGGGTGTTATCGTGGCGGGTGCTATTTTTACCTTGCCGGCTTTATACATTTTGCAGGCTAAATATCCCGAGATAACGGTTAGCTTTTTGCAGGTATTCCTAAGTTCCCTGTTGGGTGGTGTGCTGGGTATCTTGTTTCTGATTCCTTTCCGCAAGTATTTTGTTTCCGATATGCACGGTAAATATCCATTCCCCGAGGCAACTGCCACCACGCAGGTGCTGGTGTCGGGCGAAAAAGGCGGCGATCAGGCTAAGCCCCTTATCGTTGCCGGTATTATCGGAGGTTTGTACGATTTTATCATTGCTACTTTCGGTACCTGGGCCGAAACCTTTACTTCACGCGTATTGCCTTACGGGCATGAGTTGGCCGATAAAGCAAAAATGGTTTTTAAAGTAAACGTGGGCACAGCGGTTTTAGGGCTGGGGTACATTGTCGGACTCAAATATGCCGCCATTATTTGCGCCGGTTCTGTGCTTATATGGTTTTTGATTGTACCGGTTTTACCTTTGCTCGATCAAAGCCTGCTGGCAGTATTGAATCCCGGTTTCACAGGTTCATTAACCGATATGGCTCCTGAGCTTATCTTCAAAACTTTTGCCCGTCATATTGGTATTGGTGGTATTGCCATGGCCGGTATTATTGGTATTGTTCGCTCGCGCAGCATTATAAAAAGTGCTGTCGGACTGGCTTCGAAAGAGTTTAAAGGCAAGGGTCACGAAGTGAGTGCGCAGGTTAAACGTACTCAACGAGACATCTCGATGAAGATAATCGTTATTGGTGTTATTCTGGCATTGGTGGCTACTTTTATATTCTTCTATTTCGGGGTGGTAACCAACTTGCTTCACGCGGTGGTTGGAATCATTGTAGTGGCAGTTATTGCATTTTTATTTACCACCGTGGCGGCTAATGCTATTGCCATTGTGGGTACAAACCCGGTATCGGGAATGACACTCATGACGCTTATTCTTGCCTCAGTAGTGATGGTGGCGGTAGGACTGAAAGGTACCGAAGGCATGGTGGCTGCATTGGTTATTGGTGGTGTGGTATGTACTGCGTTATCAATGGCGGGTGGGTTTATCACCGATTTAAAAATCGGATACTGGGTTGGAACTACGCCGGCCAAACAGGAAACATGGAAGTTTTTGGGAACACTTGTTTCGGCAGCTACCGTTGGTGGTGTGATCATGATTTTGAATAAAACATACGGTTTTACAGGCGATAATGCTTTAGTGGCTCCACAGGCCAATGCCATGGCTGCGGTTATTGAACCCTTAATGTCGGGTGCCGGTGCGCCCTGGTATTTGTATATCGTCGGAGCCATCATTTCGTTAGTGCTTACCTATTTTGGTGTTCCTGCCCTGGCATTTGCCTTGGGAATGTTTATTCCGCTGGAATTAAATACGCCTTTAGTAGTAGGTGGAGCTATCAGTTGGTATGTGTCTACACGCAGTAAAGATAAAGCGTTGAACACGGCTCGCCACGAGAAAGGAACGCTGCTTGCTTCCGGATTTATTGCCGGTGGTGCGTTGATGGGTGTGGTAAGCGCCTCGTTGCGCTTTGGTGGAATTAATGTGATGAACGAAGCGTGGATGGAAAGTGCCGGAGCCGAATGGTTGGCATTGGTAATGTATGGTGCAGTTATCGGCTATCTTATCTGGGATTCACTAAGAGCTAAGTTGGAGAAATAATTATTACACATAAAAGAAAAATATATAAAGAAGAGGCTACCCGGGTTTGGAGTAGCCTCTTTTACATTTCCTGCACAGCTTCCTGTTATGTATTACTTTCGGATAGCTAAGTTTTAAGATGGATTTTCGGTACTACCGCTTTTATACCAACTGTACATATAAAATGGCCCAAAGTCATTTTTATGTCTACTGTTGTTAATGCCGATGTCTACAAACAAATAGAACAATGAGACTTTGTCGAAATTGGGCTATATTGTTTGTACAATCGGTATTATTCCCTTTACCGGTAGTTTTGCGACTTTTTAGAGTTGTTTTGTTGTTGTTTTATAAAATATGTGGGTGCGTTTTAATGCTACTAATTCCGTGCGGGGCAACTCCCCGAAATTCTACACTTTTATGTTGTAACTGTAACTTAATGATAAATACACCCCAATCATTCGTTTATGCGTCAAAACGAATGACAGCAGTAATTATTGTTTGCATTTTTGTTCGTATCTTTGACCTGTATTTATTTTATCAAAACAGTCTGCCGTGGGACGTCTATTGGCAACCACGCAGATGATTCGTGTAACTAAAACTATTTAATTTTGGAAATTATTATTATCATTGCACTTATCCTTCTCAACGGTATATTCTCGATGTCGGAAATGTCCTTGGTTTCTGCCCGAAAATTCAAACTGGAAAGTGCAAAGAAAAAAGGAAGTAAAGGAGCTAAAACAGCACTGGATCTTTCGGAAAATCCTACCCGATTTCTTTCAACGGTTCAAATAGGCATTACCCTCATAGGTATATTGCTGGGGGTTTATAGTGGTGAGAACATGACCAAGGACGTAGAGCAATACCTGGCTCATTTCGAGCAGCTGAGTCCATACGCGCACAACCTTGCCGTGGTTATAATTGTCATTGGGGTTACCTATCTATCCATAGTTCTTGGCGAGCTGCTGCCCAAACGCTTGGGACTTACATTCCCCGAGCCTATAGCCATTTTCTTGGCTAAACCCATGAAAATGCTTTCGGTTATCACTTCCCCGTTTGTGTGGCTTTTGACTATTTCTAACGATATTCTTATAAAAATACTGGGTATAACAAGTACGATGGACAGTAAAGTGTCGGAAGAAGAAATTAAATCAATAATTAAAGAAAGTGCCGAAGGTGGTGAAATTCAGGATATAGAACAGGATATTGTTGAACGGGTTTTCGAGTTTGGAGATAAAAAGGTAAACTCCTTGTTTACGCATAAAAATGACATTGTATTCTTTGACGAAACAGACGATTTGCAAACTGTCCGCCAAAAGATTACTGCCGAAAAGCACTCGGCTTATCCTGTTTGTACGGATAATGATATTGATAAGGTGGTTGGTATTGTGTTGCTCAAAGATTTATTTACCCCTTCGATAGAGGATAATTTTAATCTACGTGACTTTATAAAAGAACCACTGTTTCTAACCGAAAGTACCTTTGCATACAGCCTTTTGGAAAAATTTAAAACAGTAAGGATGCATTATGCCATTGTGGTGGATGAATACGGTTCTACAAAAGGAATTGTAACCATGGACGATGTGGTGGATGCGCTGATTGGTGATGTTACCGAGCACAATCAACATGAATATCAGATTACCGTACGCGATGAAAACAGTTGGTTTGTTGATGGACAATATTCATTCACCGAGTTTTTACATTACTTCGACATAGACCTGGAAGAAGAAATGGATGGAAATTTTGTTACAATTGCCGGTTTCTTTATTCATAAATTCAATAACTTACCAAATATAGGCGATAAACTCAACATTGATGCGTACCGACTGGAAATTATAGATAAAGATGGGCAACGCATTGATAAAATTATGGTGACAAAAAGGCCCTGATTAAAGTGAGTTTGAGATAAGCTGCTGACTTTCCTATTCGAATTAGGGAGAATAATCGTTTTTTCAAGAATTAAATAAAAGGCTACTCCGAAGCGGAGTAGCCTTTTTTGCATCCAAATCAATCGAAATGATATAAATATAACAATTTTATATTGGATTATGTTGTTGTTTTATAAGTGTTTATGTTTTTGTTGTTTCTTCCTTATAAAATCCTTATACCTTACCCTGTTTTTTTGATTTTCTCCTTATAACTTCCATTGTATTTTTGCATCGAACAAATAGGACAACGAAATAAATAAAATGGATAAGAATTTTTTAATAGACAATTATTATGAAAACAATAATCGAACTCATACTGGAAATGGCAGGATACCTGATTCTTCTTTTTGCTGTAGTATGGGCATTTGTTCATTTTACGGGCTACGGTAAATATTATGACAAGATGCTAGAGGGGGATGTTTCGAAAACGACAATTTATGATAACGAAAGCGATAACAATAACAATAAAAAGGGTATTGAGAATAATAAAGATAACATTATGATTCATCATAAATCAATAAAAAAAACAAACTCAAAATGTAAACAAAGCTATTAATGGTATTAACTCCCGAAAGGAATCCCGACGGGGTAAATCATTGGAGCAATTATAGCTTCGCTATTTAACCCGACTGTTCCTTTAGAAAATATAAAACAAAAATAGGTATTTATTACAAAACAATTTTAAAAATATTTACAATTATGAGAATTATTAGAATAGCAACAGTTTTATCAATTATGGTTTTGACAGTTTCAAGTGTAAAAGCACAGTTCGCAACCGGAGCCGACATCGTAAGCTCATATGTATGGCGTGGTATACCACAAGATGGCACTTCTCTAGGGGGAACTCCAAACATTCAACCTTACGCAGCATTTACAACTGGCAAGTTAACTTTGGGTTCGTGGGCTTCAGGTAGCTTTACCGGAGCAGTTAAAGAAGTTGACTTATATGCTTCTTTAGCAGTTTCAAGCAAGTTCGCTATTACTCTTACCGATTATTACTACAACTTTGCAGGTCAACCTAATTATTTCAAATACAATAATGGTACGGGTCACGTATTTGAGGGTACATTAGCTTATACAGGTTCTGCCTTTAGTGCATCGGTAAACACGATGTTTGCCGGAGCCGACAAAAAAGTAAGCGGCGACAATGCTTTATCAACATATGTTGAGTTGGGTTACCAAATTGCACCGGTAGCTAAAATCTTCATTGGAGGTTCACTTGGCGAAAGTCAAACATATGCAACAACGGGCTTCGGTATTACCAACCTGGGTATTAAAGTAAGCAAATCAATAGCTATTACCGACAAATTCAGTCTACCTATTTATGCAGTTGTTGGAGCTAATCCTTACGCAAAAACCACATTCTTCGTAGCAGGTGTTACACTATAATACATTCACAGTTTAAGCTGAAAATCTAGATAATTAGATATTAAAAACGAACTCAAAAATGGAAACAAAATTATTAATGGTAGCAGCTACCGAAACGAGTACTCCTACCGGGTATATTATTGGAGCAATTATAGCATTGGCTATACTGGGATATTTAATCTATTCACTGATTAAACCGGAGAAATTCTAACAACGAATCATTCTCATAATAACATAACGATATGTTCACAACTTATGATTTTTTACAGATTATCATCTTTCTCGGATTACTGATAGGCTTAACGCCTGTTCTGGGAAATTACATGTACAAGGTGTTTACAGGCAAGAAACACTTGATGGCTGCACCGCTTGGTTGGCTCGAACGATTGACTTACAGGTTTGTAGGGGTTGACGCTAAAGAAGAAACAAACTGGAAAAGCTATGCTTTCGGGATGTTGCTGTTCAACATCATCGGATTTATGTTTGTATTCCTGCTTCAACTTACGCAGGCGTATCTTCCACTAAATCCGACAAACTTACCCAATGTGTCGTGGCATTCGGCATTTAATACCGCTGTGAGTTTTATGACCAACACCAACTGGCAAGGCTATGGGGGTGAAACTACATTGAGTTATTTGGTACAAATGCTGGCGCTTACCGTTCAGAACTTTGTAAGTGCAGCCACCGGAATAGCGGTTTTATTGGCGCTAACCAAAGGACTTTCACGTAAGACAACTGACAAGTTGGGTAATTTTTGGGTGGATTTAACCCGTTCTACCTTGTATGTTCTTTTGCCACTTTCCCTATTATTTGCTGTTTTTCTTGTTGGACAAGGAGTTATTCAAAACTTCGATACCTATCAAACAGCGCAGACACTTCAGGGTACTACTCAAGTAATTCCGATGGGACCGGTGGCATCGCAGGAAGCCATCAAACAACTCGGTACAAATGGTGGTGGTTTTTTTAATGCCAATAGTGCCCATCCGTTCGAAAATCCAACTCCGTTGAGTAATCTGCTTGAAATGTTGGCTTTGTTATTAATCCCGGCAGGACTCACTTTTACGTATGGTAAAATGGTAGGGTCTAAACGTCAGGGTTGGACAATTTTTATTGTTATGCTAATATTACTGCTCAGTGGTTTAGCCATATCCTTGTATGGCGAGTATTCTGCCAATCCTATTCTCGGTCATTCAGCATTGATGGAAGGGAAAGAAACCCGCTTAGGAATCACCAACAGCGTGCTCTGGTCTACCTCCACATCGGCAGCTTCCAACGGATCAGTAAATGCCATGCACGATAGTTTATCTCCATTAGCAGGAATGGTTGCCATGATTAATATAATGCTTGGCGAGATAATTTTCGGTGGGGTAGGTGCAGGTATATACGGTATGGTTGTATTCATTATTCTCACGGTATTTATTGCCGGATTGATGGTAGGTCGTTCACCAGAATATCTGGGCAAAAAAGTGGAAGCATTTGAAGTTACAATGGCGATAATAGCCAATCTGGCAACATCATTTGTCATTCTATTATTTACCGCATGGGCGTCGGTAAGTAGCCTCGGACTGTCCAGTTTAAATAATGCAGGACCGCATGGATTCTCTGAAATGTTATACGCTTTCAGTTCTGCAGCCGGTAACAACGGTAGCGCTTTTGCAGGATTAAATGCCAACACGGTTTTTTATAATTTGCTTCTTGGATTTGGAATGTTGATAGGACGTTTCGGAGTGATTATACCTATTCTGGCCATTGCCGGAAATATGGCTAAGAAGAAAATTACACCGGTATCTACGGGAACTTTCCAAACGGACAATTGGCTATTTGTCGCCTTATTAATTGGTGTTATTCTTATCGTCGGCGGCTTGACCTATTTCCCTGCCTTATCATTTGGACCGATTGTGGAACATTTATTAATGAATAATGGAATTACATTTTAAACCCATAAATCCCCTAAAGGGGACTAAATACTTTGCATTATGACAACAAAATCAAATAAAAGTATCTTTAATAAAAAGCTACTTGCACGGGCTCTAAAAGACAGCGTAAAAAAATTAAGTCCCGCATTACTGATAAAAAATCCGGTTATATTTATAGTTGGTATCGGAGCACTATTGACGACTATCATTGTTTTTCTTGAAATTTTTCAGGGAGGATATTCGTCTTTCAATTTACAAATATCTATATGGTTGTGGTTTACGGTGCTATTTGCCAATTTCTCTGAAGCAATAGCCGAAGGGCGTGGAAAAGCCCAAGCCGAAAGCTTGCGTAAAAACCGTACCCAAACCGTTGCCCGTAAAATGGTTGGGGATAAAGAAACAGAAGTATTGGCTCCCGATTTACGCAAAGGCGATATTGTGGTTTGCGAAGTGAATGATGTAATCCCATCGGATGGAGAAGTGATTGAAGGAATTGCCAGTGTCGATGAGTCAGCCATAACGGGCGAGTCGGCTCCGGTAATTCGCGAAAGTGGTGGCGACCGTTCAGCAGTTACAGGAGGTACAAAAGTATTGAGCGATCGTGTTCTGATCCGTATTTCAGCAGATGCCGGTGATACCTTTATCGACCGTATGATTGCCTTGGTGGAAGGAGCTAAACGTCAGAAAACACCTAACGAAATTGCCCTGACGATCTTGCTTTCGGGCTTATCTATTATCTTCCTTTTGGCAGTAGTTACACTTCCGGCTTTCTTCGGATACAGCTTAAATGCGTCGGGAATATCACAGTCGCATAACTTATCTATACCGGTGTTAATTGCATTACTTGTATGTCTTATCCCAACTACCATTGGCGGTTTGTTGAGTGCTATCGGTATCAGTGGAATGGACAGACTTATCCAACGAAACGTAATAGCAACCAGCGGACGTGCCATTGAAGCTGCAGGTGATGTGGACGTATTGTTACTCGATAAAACAGGGACTATTACCCTTGGAAACCGTATGGCAACTGACTTTATTCCGGCTGAAAATGTAACGGTAGAAGAACTTGCCGACGCTGCGCAACTCTCGTCACTTTCTGACGAAACGCCCGAAGGACGTTCGATTGTTATACTGGCAAAGGAAAAATTCAATATTCGTGGACGTGATATTACCCATTTGCATGCAACCTTTATTCCTTTCACCGCACAATCGCGCATGAGTGGTGTGGATTTGAAAACCCCGGAAGGTAAGGTGCATCAGATTCGTAAAGGCTCGTCGCAAGCTATTCGTGCTTTTATCGAAGAAAACAATGGTGTTTTCTCTCAAAAAGTTATTGATGCAGTATCGGAATTGGCACGACTGGGAGCAACGCCTCTGGTAGTAGCCGAAGATAATAAAGTATTGGGTGTAATCCACTTAAAAGATATTGTAAAAGGTGGTATCAAACAACGTTTTGCCGAACTTCGACAAATGGGAATTCGCACGGTGATGATTACCGGAGATAACTCGTTGACTGCTGCAGCGATTGCTGCCGAAGCAGGTGTGGATGATTTTATGGCAGAAGCCACTCCCGAAGATAAGTTACGTCGTATCCGTGAAGAACAGGAAAAAGGACACTTGGTGGGAATGATTGGAGATGGAACAAATGATGCACCTGCTTTGGCGCAGGCTGATGTTGGTATCGCTATGAATTCAGGAACTCAGGCAGCTCGTGAAGCCGGTAACATGGTGGATTTGGATAGTAACCCTACGAAATTGATTGAAGTGGTGGAAGTAGGTAAGCAGTTATTGATGACCCGAGGCGCGCTGACTACCTTCAGTATTGCCAACGATGTGGCCAAGTATTTCGCCATTATTCCGGCCATTTCCATTGCACTGTATGCCGGAAGCAACGGACAAGGACCTTTGTCGGCACTCAATATCATGAGGCTTGGTTCACCGGAAAGTGCCATAATGAGTGCCATTATTTTCAATGCATTAATTATCATTGCACTGATTCCACTCGCGTTGAAAGGTGTGGCTTATAAACCAATTTCAGCCAATAGGGCACTGACGAAAAATTTGCTGATTTATGGATTAGGCGGTTTGATTGCCCCATTTATCGGAATCAAGATTATTGATTTGTTGATAAATTTATAAATTCAGCACTCATGGAACTGCTCGTTAGAGATTTAAAAGAAAAGCTTTTGAATAGAAGAAAAAAAGAGTATGAAAGGATGCAGCAGTATAATAAAGATGATATCAATGAACTCACGCTGATTTCTTCAGGAAGAATTATTGAAATTGATTTTCTGCTACATTCTATCAACGAAATGATTACATATTATGAACATTCAAAAATAATTGAAAAATGAAAACATTTGGTATCGCATTAAAAATATTCCTGGTTTTTACCATTCTTACCGGGATAATATATCCGCTTTTAGTTACCGGAATTGCACAGGTGGTTTTTCCACACCAAGCTAATGGTAGTCTTATTTTAAAAGACAATAAAATAATCGGGAGCGAATTGATTGGACAACAATTCGATAGTACTATTTATTTTTCGTCGCGTCCTTCGGCAATTGGAAATAATCCGTTACCTTCGGGCGGTAGTAATTTAGGACTGACCAGTGCAAAGCTGAAAGCTCAGGTTGCTGAACGAAAAAATAAATTTATAACTTTCAATCAGCTGGATAAAAATGTGGAAGTGCCGTCCGAAATGCTTTTCGCTTCGGCAAGTGGTCTCGATCCGCATATATCACCTGAAGCTGCTGAGCTACAAATTGATCGAATAGCAAAAGCACGGAGTTTTAGCAATGTGCAGAAACAAAAGATGAAATCACTTGTTGAAAAGATAAGTGAAGCACCTCAACTAACTTGTTTAGGTGAAAGCAGGGTGAACGTATTATTACTGAATATTGCTTTAGACAACCTAAAATAAAATGTTTTTACCACTAAGACACTTAGGCCACTAAGAGTCACTAAGAAATGTATTATCTTCTCGTTAGTGTTTCTCAGTGTTCTTAGTGCCTTAGTGGTTATTCTTAATCTTGATTAAAATGAGCGACTTCGAAATTGAAAGACCCAATCCCGACGAACTTTTGGCAGCATTAGCCAAAGAAGAAGAAAAAAGCAAACGAGGTAAGCTGAAGATTTTCTTCGGGATGTGTGCCGGTGTGGGTAAAACTTACACCATGCTTCAGGCAGCACATGATGAAAAGAAGAAGGGAAATGACATTGTTGTTGGTTATGTGGAAACGCACAACCGCAAAGAAACTGTCGCTTTGGTGCATGGTTTTGAAATAATTCCCCGTAAAAGTATAGAATATAAGTCCACCTCCGTGCAGGAGATGGACTTAGACGCTATTATAGCACGACAGCCACAAATAGTACTGGTGGATGAGTTGGCACACACCAATGCCCCCGGAAGTCGTCATAACAAGCGATATCAGGATGTTCAGGAATTGCTGGAAAATGGAATAAATGTTTTCACCACGCTCAATGTACAGCATCTTGAAAGTCGCACCGACACGGTGGCACAAATTACAGGCGTAATTATCCGCGAAACGTTACCGGATTTTATATTCGAAAATTCCGACGATGTGGAATTGGTCGACATAACCCCCGACGAGCTACTTCAACGACTTTTGGATGGAAAAGTGTATACACCCGAACGCTCCAAAGAAGCGGTGAATAATTTTTTCCGTAAAGGAAATATCACCGCATTGCGTGAGATGTCGCTGCGTATTGTTGCCGACCGTGTTGATAATCAGTTGCATGATTATATGCAGGACAAACGCATCCGTGGCCCATGGAAATCGGGATCGCATTTTCTGGTGGCAATTGGTGTGAGTCCCTCTTCGGCCGGTTTGCTCAAGTGGGCTAAAAACCTGGCCTACACCATGGGAGCTAATGTCGAAGCCCTTTACGTGGAAACTACTCAACGACTGACAGCGAAAGATCACGAGCAACTTGATTTGAATATTGATCTTGCCAAACAATTAGGATTTAAAGTGCGCATTGTAACCAACGATGACCTGGTAAAAGCGATTGTAAATTATGCACAGAAAGAAAATATTACGCATATTATCGTAGGAAAATCAAGGTTTAGTAGTGTTAAATCTCTATTGAAGCTAGGGAATTTTGTAAATCGCTTGATTAAATACAGTGGTAATATTGATGTTTATATCCTGGGCTCCGACACGCCTGTTGACGATAAGTTTAATCCCAAATCTTCGATTCCCCCTTTTACATCGCACAGCCGTCAGTACCTCACCGTTTCGTTGATTGTAGCCCTAACGTCGCTATTGAGTTATCAGGTCAGGGATATTGTCGGTTATCAGGTTATTTCTGTTATTCTTTTGTTTATGATATCGTTGCTGGCATTGTTTTATGGCACCGGTCCGGTTTTGTTTGCAGCAACAGTGAGTGCATTGATCTGGGACTATTTTTTTATTCCACCGCAATTTACGCTGCTTATTCAGAAGCCGCTTGATATACTGCTATTGGTCATGTTTTTTATTGTGGCGCTTGTCAACGGTACATTAACGTCACGCGTTCGCCGTCAAGAAAAGAAAATACGCATACGCGAAGAACGCACCCATGCCTTGTATCAATTAACCAAGGATTTGAACTCTGTATCAGGTTTCGACGATGTGATTAAGATTGCTTACGATTATATCAATCGCTATTTTAAGTTGGAATGTTGTATTGTTATTAAAAACGACTTGAATCAACTGGAAATTATGACGATTGAGAATTCCACGATTCAGTTAACCGAAAGCGAAATGAGTATCATCAACTGGGTTGAGAAAAACTCACTGAAAGCCGGAAAGTTCACCAATACTTTGCCTTCTAACGAGTATACATTTTATCCTTTGATAGGCAGTAGCAGTACACTGGGTGTGATCGTAATAAAACAAACTACTGTTTTTACCTATGGTGAAGAACAGTTTTGGGAATCGTCGCTTTCGCAGATTATAGGTAAATATGAGCGCGAGTTGTTGCGCAATGCAACGAAGAAAACCTATATGATAAGTGAATCGGAAAAACTGTATAAGACACTGTTCAATTCTATTTCGCACGAATTACGCATCCCGCTGGCTACTATCATGGGATCATCCGAAACATTGCTGGAGCAACAACTTCCCGAAACAATTCAAAAGGAACTGTATTCCGAAATCAATATTGCATCTATCCGATTGAACAGATTGGTCGAGAATTTATTGAACATGTCGCGGCTCGAATCGGGTAGGATTACTCCGCATCCCGATTGGTGCGATGCTCAGGACTTAGTAAATTCAGTTTCGGAATCGCTTAGATACGAATTGGAATCCTTTACATTTAAAACACACATTCCGAATGATTTTCCTTTAATTTATGTAGATTTCGGACTGATAGAGCAGGTGTTACATAACCTTATTCTGAATGCCACCCAGCACTCACCCAAAGGAAGCACTATTGATTTGAAAATTCAAAGTTCTGATCAGAATCTAATCATTAAAGTTGTTGATCATGGACATGGGTTTCCCGAAGCGGAATTGTCTTCTGTTTTTGATAAATTCTATCGGGGTAAAGATGCAAAGGCAGGTGGTACCGGACTTGGTTTATCCATCGTAAAAGGGTTTGTTGAGGCTCACCAAGGTACTGTCTCCGCTTCAAACGGAGAAAAAGGAGGGGCTGTTTTCACTATCAAAATCCCGTCTAAACAAATGAATTTGCAACAGCAATGAATAGTATAAAAAAAGTTCCATAACTACAATCGTAGTTATGGAACTTTTTTTATACTCCACTAAACCTATACCCGATGCCCGATTCTGTAATCAACAATTTAGGCTTGGAAGGATCGTCTTCTATTTTTTTTCGAAGCTGTGCAATGAAAACCCGTAGGTATTGTGTCTGTTTGGTATACCCATATCCCCAAACTTCCTGAAGGATGTAAACATGGGTAAGCACACGTCCTTCGTTTTTGGCCAAAAGCGCTAACAACGAAAATTCAGTTGAGGTAAGTTTGATTATTTCATTGTTCTTGGTGGCAATATGCTTTGCCAGATCAATCACTAGGTTATCAAATACCATAGATACTTCTTGCTGCTGAATACTCCGTTGACAGGCAACGCGTATCCTTGCCAGTAACTCACGGGTTCGAAAAGGTTTGGTCAGGTAATCATTAGCTCCATTATCAAGTGCACGGACAATGTCTTCCTCCGAATTTCGGACGGATAGAATGATAATTGGGGCGGTATACCACTCGCGTATTTTTTTCAATACTTCCAATCCATCCATATCGGGCAATCCTAAATCAAGAATGATAAGTACAGGATTCACTGAGGCTGCCAACAGACAACCATCTTTGGCTGTATCGGCTTCGGCAACTTTATACCCATTCGCGGTCAGATTTATTTCAAGAAGCCTGCGTATCTGGACTTCGTCATCAATTATCAGAATGGTTTGCTTTGTATCCATGTCTTTGGGTGTTAGCGTATGTTTTTCTGTTCGTTTTATTCATGCAAAGGTATATTTTTAGTTATAAAGATTTTATAAATATTCATAGCTATAGTATACTATTTATATGATGCATAACGGATGGTTTAGCCATAGGGTTTAAATACAAAAAAAGAGGCTACACCATTTCGGTTAGCCTCTTTTTATGGTTCTCGGTTTACGAGATCTTTTCTATTTCTTCTTGTAGGTCAATTTCAATTCCCTTTTTGTCATAAAATTTGTATTGTAAGAAGCCCAATTTTTGTTCGGGAATTACTTTACAACCTTTTCCAAATTTTCGTTTCCATTGCCATTTCATCGATAGAAAACCTTTAGAGATATAGGCGTCTACATAAGGATGAACATGTAATACAAACTCTTTAATATTTAATTGATTTACCAGGTAATCTATTTTACTTTCCAGCTGGTCGGTAAAGAGGATAGATGGTTTGGTGCGTCCCTTGCCGTAGCAGGTAGGACAGGTTTCTTCGATATCGATATGTATTACCGGACGAACACGCTGACGCGTCATTTGTAATAAACCGAACTTGCTAAGCGGAAGAATATTGTGTTTGGCTCTATCGTTGGCCATGTTTTCACGCATTCTGTCAAATAGCTTCTGACGGTTTTCTGTCTCGTGCATATCTATAAAATCTACCACGATAATACCACCCATATCGCGTAAGCGAAGTTGACGGGCTATCTCGTCGGCAGCAGCTAAATTCACATCAAGGGCGTTGTCTTCTTGCCCATTGCCTGCTTTCGAACGATTTCCGCTATTCACGTCTACAACGTGAAGTGCTTCGGTATGTTCTATAATCAGATAAGCTCCGTTTTTAAATGAAACGGTTTTGCCGAAAGCCGATTTAATTTGTTTGGTAATACCAAAACTATCATAAATAGGCATTTCTTCCTGATATAGTTTTACAATATCTTTTCGTTCGGGTGCAATCAGTTCTACGTAGTCACGCACTTCTGTGTACACTGTAGCATCATTGATATGAATATGCTTGAAATTTGGGTTGAATAAATCTCTAATTATTCCCACCGTGCGACCTAATTCTTCTAAAATAAGCGAAACTCCTTTGGCTTGTTGTGTTTTGGCGACAGCTTCTTCCCAGCGTTTTACCAAAATCTTCAACTCGTTATCGAGTTCAGCTCCTTTTTTCTCCTCGGCAACAGTTCTTACAATTACTCCAAATCCTTTTGGTTTAATGCTTTGAATCAGTTGTTTCAGTCGTAAACGCTCTTCCTCCGTTTTTATTTTTTGCGATACCGACACTTTCTCGGCAAACGGGATAAGAACTAAAAACCGCCCGGCTATGGATATTTCAGCAGTCAATCGCGGTCCTTTGGTTGAGATGGGTTCTTTGGTAACCTGAACCAAAATCTCCTGACCAGTCTTAAGGATGTCGTTAATTGAACCGTTTTTCTCAATTTCCGGTTGCAGTTTTGTTTTTTGAATAGCAGGCGTCTTTTTACGGTCGCTAAGTGCCTGCGTTGTAAATTGTGTAAGGGTGTTGAAATTGGAACCTAAATCAAGATAGTGTAGAAAAGCATCTTTTTCGTAACCTACGTCTACAAAAGCTGCATTTAAACCGGGCATTATTTTTTTTACCCTGCCCATATAGATATTTCCAACGGCGAATTGTTCTTCTCGTCCTTCCTGGTTTATCTCTACAAGGCGTTTGTCTTCGAGCAGCGCAATAGAAATTTCGGATGCTTTCACATCAACTACTAGTTCGCTATTCACTTTTTTTTGATTTTTGGTTTTTTGATTGTTTTTTATAAAGAAAAAACAAACTTAAAGCCAAGAATTTAGCTTATAAGTTTGTTTTCTTGGACTTTATAACTAAAGACCAGTAAGACTATTTCTTCTTGTGTCTATTCTTTCTAAGTCTCTTTTTTCTCTTGTGAGTCGACATTTTATGTCCTTTTCTTTTTTTACCGCTTGGCATCTCGATTGATTTATTGTGTGAAAAATTATTTTACTACGCTTACAAATGTCTTTGCAGGTTTAAACGAAGGTATATTGTGAGCTGGGATAATAATCGTAGTATTTTTTGAAATATTACGAGCCGTTTTTTCTGCTCTTTGTTTGATGATGAAGCTACCAAAGCCTCTCAAATATACGTTTTCATTTTTTGAAAGTGAGTCTTTTACAGTTTCCATAAAAGCTTCAACAGTTGTTAATACAGTTACTTTGTCAATGCCTGTATTTTTTGCAATCTCGTTTACAATGTCTGCCTTAGTCATTTGAGTAAATTTTTATATGTTAATAAATTATTAATATTTTATGCTTTTCAAAACGGACTGCAAATATATAGCTTTTATTCTGATTAAAAAACAATTGCGGTCTTTTTTTTCTGAAATTTCAAAACTTTATTTTTTTATAAGCTTAGTCCTCAGTAGCTTTTCAATTTCAGTATTACTTATAATTTTATCGCCTATTTGATAAAATATGTTAACCGAATTGATTTCTAAAATCTAATTTTAATTATTTAGGTGTATTATCTCTGATTTTCAATATATTATGCTTAGTGCAAGTTTCGGGCTAATTAGCTGTATGGTTCGTGTTGAGTTGTTTACAGTTTTATTTCCGCAGAATGAGCCTTCTGATATTCTACTATTAAAGCTGAAGGTATATTGTGAATATTTTCAAGCAAAGGTAATAAATTAGTATAGCACTCTCATCAAAAAAAACAAAAAAAAGAATGGAATTTAGCAATTAACACAGAAGCACTTTTATGTTGATGTTGAGTTTTAATAATTCAGATTTTGTAGCTCAATTTATCGGTCTTACTTTTGCGGGGCAAAGATGCGATTTATTCACATACTTTGCAATAGTGTAAATAAGGTATTTTTATACATTTTCTATAATATGAGTTATAATCGCAATTTAATAGATATTTCCGATACACTTTCTGCTTGGTATTTGGCTAATAAACGTGAATTACCCTGGCGGGATATTTCCGATCCGTATTTAATTTGGATTTCGGAAATTATTCTGCAACAAACACGTGTAAATCAAGGCATGAGTTACTACCTTCGTTTTATCGAACGCTTTCCAACTGTAGCCGACTTAGCTTGTTCGGAAGAAGATGAGGTGCTTAAATACTGGCAGGGGTTGGGATATTATTCGCGGGCTCGCAATTTACACAAGGCTGCCCGACAGGTGATGACCGATTTTGAAGGCGTGTTCCCTATAGAACATGCCGATGTGCTGAAACTGGCCGGGATAGGCGATTATACAGCCGCGGCTATTTGCTCTTTTGCCTACGATCAGCCCTTTGCCGTGGTGGATGGAAATGTGTATCGTGTGTTGTCGCGACTGTTTGGCATTGAAACGCCCATTGATTCAGGTATTGGTAAGAAAGAATTCGCAAGTCTAGCGCAGGAATTGATATCGAGGTCGCATCCCGGGATTCATAATCAGTCAATTATGGAATTTGGGGCGTTGCAATGTGTGCCTGTATCACCGGATTGCTTAAGTTGTCCGTTACAACCTAATTGTCGTGCCTATGAATTGAATAGTGTGGATAAATTGCCGATTAAATCGAAAAAAACGAAAGTGTCCAACCGATTTTTCAATTACTTTTTTATTGAATTGGGTGGGCAGACGTATTTGCAAAAAAGAGTGGGGAAAGATGTTTGGCAAAACCTGTTCGAATTTCCATTAGTTGAAGCCGATCAATTACTCACAGTTGAAGAATTGATGGAAACTGATGATTTCAAAAAACTTTTTAGTAGAATTGGCGAAGTGGGAATTGTGAAAATATCAAACCCGATGAAACATGTTTTGAGTCATCGGGTTATATATGCGCAGTTTGTCACAGTAAAAATTTCGGACGAAAATGCAATATTGTCAGAAAGGATTAAAACCCCAATCTCCGAAATAGACCAATTCGCTGTTTCGCGATTGATGGAGTTATTTCTAGAAGATTCGGTTTACTGATTTTTACAGTCCGAATTTAGATTTTACCAATGCTTCGAATTCGGGATAGTCTCTGTATCCAAGTTCTGAGGTGTATTTGTTTTTAGCACCGATAAATACAATTGTCGGCATTGCTTCTACTTTAAAAAGTCGGGCTATTTCAGGGTCTTTGTCTACATCGATTTTGTAAATAATCAGTTTGGTGTTGTATTTATTTTGAATAGCTTGTAAATGTGGTGCCAGCATTTTGCATGGACGACACCAGGTGGCATGAAAATCCAAAATTACCGGAAGTTTACTCAAACGGTTAATAGACTTGTCCTTTTCGAAGTTCCATACTTTTTGTTTGAACTCTTTTGCAGTTAATTCTATGATTTGAAATTTTGACGTCTGTTGTGCCATTGCTGTAGCACTTACTACAAGGCAGATGACTAGCAATTGAAAGGTTTTTTTCATGTTGTTCTAAATAACTTTTGGATTATATTTTATAGCTGAATTTCTTTATTAAACAAGCAACAGTGGTTTTTGTTGTAAAACAAAGCTTAAACTTATTAGCGGAATTTATTTATTCGGGCAATTCTTATCCTGGCTTTTCTTATTTCCTTTTCCAATTGGGTAAGGTCTTTTTTTACCACCCATAAACGATAGGTTTCGGCGATGGCTTTTTTGTCGGAATCGGCAAGATAGTAAACGTAGGATTTTTTTCCATGCAGCGATACCTTAATCCGTTTTGAAGCTTCTTGCGTAATAAAACCTGCCACTCCGTTCGCTGCATCGTTTTTGTACGTCAGTTTTTCCCAGTGCATTCCTCCGTCGTTAAAACTGTGATTAGCAGCATTCGTCGTAGCCAGAGTGTCCGTTCTGGCTATCAAATCACCCACCGAAACTTCGATGGACGTGTGATCGATTTTTGGGCCACAATAATTGCTAATCAGATATAAATCACTGTTTTCGTCCACATATGATTTTATGTAAATTCTGTTGGAATTACTCTCGGTCAGTTGAGTTTTGTACACGAAGTTCCCAAATTCCTGAAATGATAAATCTTTCTCAAATCTGAAATTGCGTTGAATAGAATCCAGTTCGAGTTGTTTTTTTGGTAAAATACTGTCGCAATACGCCAATGTGCGGGAGCTTTCTCTGCGTACAATGGTATCTTCGAAAGCGGCAGCAATTTTACGTTTTTCAACCAGTTTCGGAAATAATAAATGTATACTATCGATTTCAATTTTGGCTGCATTCAAGGTATTTTGGCTAATAAGCTGTTCAATGTGCTTTAAGCGTATATCTGCTTGTTTTTCCTGCTCTTTACGTGAGTCACACGAAGTAAAAAGTGAAAATACAAGTAGCGTAAAAATACATGAATTTATTTTAGTCATAATGGTGTTATTTGTTATATGATATCCGGTTTAGTGTGTTTTATTTTAAAAACTAAAATCAGCGTTCAAACCTAAAAAGCAAAAATCAGTGCAAAAATAATGGATTTAATTTATAATTTCGTCATTCTTTGATTATGATTTAAAATAATGAAAAAATCAACTTGTCGTTTGACGATGAAATATGTTCTGTAACAAGATAGCATGTGGGTAGAACTGCTGAAGCTATAACTGAAAATCTGAGAAAATAGTGTTCGGTATGCTATTTTAGATTTGTATAAATCCAATCTTAATATTAACGTCCATTTTTCAAACGAAAAATTAAGAGTAATAGTCTCCATTTTTAGCCATTTCTGCAACTATTTTACATTTTTTGTTTATCTTTGCTTCGAATTCATTAATAAATACAACAAGTATGCGTAGACGATTTATTCAACTTTTGTGTATCACTATGTTAACTATGAAGTTTACATCCTGTATTACTACTCATGAGACGAATTATATGCAGACTACAAAAAATTTTATTCCTTCGTACAGAGACACGGTTGAATATCAGGATTATCGTTTAAGAGACGGCGATAAATTGTTTATTCAGGTGTATTCTATTGATGAAAAAACAAATGTATTGTTCAATGGATCTTCGAACATGAGTTCGCAAACGATGGGCGGATCAGGTGGTGAAAGCAATGATTTATATACCTATACAATTGATAAAAATGGTGAAATAAAGCTACCGCTTATTGGCGCAGTTATTTTACGCGGTAAAACTATCAGAGAAGCAAAGGGGCATTTGGAAAAATCAATCGAGCCGATATTGAAGATCAATTCGGTTGATGTTCGGATGGTTGGCCGATATTTCAGCATCGTAGGCTCCGGAAAATCAGGCCGGTTTGCCTTCCCCCGCGAGAAAGTAAATATATTTCAGGCACTGGCCATGATAGGCGATTTTAGTTATTATACCGATAGAAGCACGATTAAAATTCTGCGCGAAACCAATAAAGGAAATCAGATCAAAGTTTTTGATGCACGAAGTGTTGACATTATGCACTCGGAGTTTTATTATCTGGAACCAAATGATGTGATATTCCTGCAGCCAATGAAATCGCAGTTCTTCGGAGTATCAACCTTTTGGACAGCTCTTTCGACAGTTGTTACTACCTATTCGTTTGGCGTTATTATTTATAAAACTTTTCTCGAAAAAAGTGCAACAACCACACCTGTTGAGAACTAGTTGTGATTTTTTTTTAGTCCTTAATATTAACTCGATGTATAGCTCATATGATAAATAAAACTCAACTACTCTCGTTGTTTTTGGCTCTGCTCTTTCTCTCATCGTGTTACAATTATAAAAGTATGCGACTGCTTCAGGACGGCAATACTTCGCTACCTAACTACCAAAAAACGGATTATTCCGACTACAAGATTCGTGTAAATGATGAAATTATCTATCGACTCATTTCAGACGACGAAACCGGACTTTCAAAATTAATATCTCCCGAAACCGGTTCGGGCGGCCAAAATCAAATTTCTTATCGTGTATATACCGATGGCACTATTGACTTGCCTTTTGTGTCGAATATACAAGTAAAAGGACTTACTCTCAATGAGGCTTCTCTGGCAGTTGAAAAAAGATTCAGAGAACTTATCCCTAAAGCTACTATTAAGCTTAGTCTTGCTAACAAAACATTCTCCGTATTCGGTGATGCCGGTTATGGTGTTTTCCCTATTTATAAAGAAAAACTGACCATCTTTCAGGCCTTGTCGCTAGCCGGCGACTTTAATGAATCCAGCGATAGAAGACATATTCGAATTATTCGCGAGGTAAATAGCGGAACTCAGATTTTGGAGTTCGATATACGTCCGAAAAGCATTATCGACTCGAAATACTACTACATTTATCCAAACGATATTATTTATGTGAAACGCGAGTTCTCAAGTTTCTATAAAGTGACTAATTATTCAACGCTTTTGGGAGTAATTACATTCTCTATGTCGTTATTATTCAATGTTTTGAATTATAGTAAATAATTATAGCAGGCCAATTCCTTATTTTATACTAAAAAATTGAGAAAGCATTATGGAACCAAATAATTACGAAAAACAGGCATTTACAGAGGAAGAGGAATCAGGTTTTGATATAATCGAATGGGTGAATTATTTCCTTCATTTCTGGTATCTGTTTGTTATCGGAGTTGTGTTGTCGTTAGGATTGGCATCGCTCGAAAACAGAACCTGGCTGGCAAGCTATCAAACTGCCGGAAAGGTTATGATTGAAGAATCGCGAACTCCTTCGGCCAACGCCATGGGCTTAATGCAAGGTTTTGGTGTGGAATCGGGATACCGTAATGCACGTAATCAGGTTATTATGTTTGGTTCTTATGACTTGATTAGCAAGGTTGTAGATAGTTTGCCGTTTATAAAAGTAGACTATATTTCAAAGGGGAATTTTAAAACCCGAAATTTGTATAATAATTCGCCAATCTATGTAGAAACGGACTATATTGCCCCCGAGGCGTACAATTTGTTGTTTAAAATAAACCTTCATTCAAATGGTACGTACACTATAACTGTCGACGATAATAAGTATTATGAAAAGTTTAGTGTTAATGGACGTTTTGAGCAGCCTTTGCAGGATAACTTATTTTTTCTGACGGTTCATTACCTGAATAAGAACTATATTAACTCCGAATTTTTCTTCCAGTTTAGATCAAAGGAGTCATTGGTATCTGATTTCTCTTCACGACTGAAGTTTGGGTACGAAGTTGAAGGGTCATCTGTTTTACAGGTATCACTGGAAAGCGAAACACCCGACAGAGATATTGACTTTATAAATAAACTTTGCGATTGCTTTTTGTCTGAAAATCTAGAACGTAAAAACGAAGCTGCTAATAAAACTATAAAATTTATTGACAGTCAGTTGAAGGAAGTTTCTAAGAACCTTTCGGTGTCTGAAGATGAAATGACGCGTTTCAGACAAGAGAACCAGATTGTGGATGTGGCTAGTCATACTGCCGACCTGCTAGGGAAAGCTTCCAAGTATGATGTACAGGAATCTGAGCTTAAATTGCGAGAAACTTACCTTAATTATTTGACCAAATACCTGAAAACCAATATGGAATCAGGAACGGTTATTGCCCCAACGAGTATGGGAGTAAATGATCAGGCCTTAATTACAATGGTCGAAAAGATCAATGAATTATATACCAAGCGCAGTGATGTGAGTGAAAAAAATATTTTTTACGCTAAATATACTAAGGAGATAAATACAGCGAAAGCTGCTGTGTTGGAGATGATGAAGAGTATGAGAATATCCATGGATATTGAGAAGACTGATTTTAAAAGGCGTTATGGCAAGGTCAATGAAGAAATTAAAGAGCTGCCCAAAAAAGAATTAGAGATGATTGCCATTGAACGAAAATATAAAATGGATGATAATTATTTTACGTTTTTCCTTCAAAAAAGAGCTGAATCTGATATTCTAAAGGCTTCAAACTCGCCTGATAATATTATTTTGGATAAAGCCAGAATTGTGCAAATTACGAACTCCGATAAAAAATCAAAAACTACTATGATGTTTTTGATACTGGGATTGTTGATTCCGTCCGTTATCGTTATTGTGATTGAATTGTTGAATAATACTGTCAGATCAACAAGAGATGTTGAGAAGAATTCGTCCTTCCCATTAATTGGTTCGGTACGTCACACTACCAGTACCGACCCGGCGCTGGTTCCCAAAAATCCACGCTCAACATTTACCGAAATGTTCCGGGTTATTCGCACACGCATCGAATTTATTGTTAAGCGTAAAACGAATATCATGGTGATGGCCACTTCTACCGAGTCGGGGGATGGTAAGAGTTATTTCTGTATAAACCTGGCAGCAGTTTATGCTATGGTAAGTCCCAAAACAATTTTGGTAGATATGGATATTCGTAAACCGAGTATAAATCAGCGGTTTGAGATTGTTCAGACAAATGGTGTGAGTAATTATTTGATCAACCAATGTACACTCGACGAAATTATTATACAGGGATTTCCTGGAGCCGAATTTGATATTTTACCGGCAGGCACCATTCCCCCCAATCCGGGTGAATTGATTCGTTCCGAGAAATTGATTGAAATGTTTACCGAGCTTCGCAAGCGATATGACTTTATCATTGTCGATTCAAGTCCGATTGGTATTGTGACAGATGCTTACTCTCTGGCTGCATTGGTGGATGCTACCATTTTTGTGGTACGTAGCGGAAAAACAAATAAAGGCCTTTATAAACGACTAAGCACTCAGCTTAAGTTTGATAATATTAAAAATATGTATACGGTGATGAATGATGTTGGAAGTAATGATGGATCGCATTATTCTAAATATAATTCATACGGTTACCGCTATTCATACGGTTTTGAATATACCTCAAAGAAAAAGAAGCAGCAAGCCAATGAGCAATATGCTAAATATTACGAGGATGATAGTGAACTTTAATGTATAAATGACAGATGTAAAAACTTTTAAATGACAAATATAAAACTTTTTGTGTATAATTATCATTATATACTTAGAGAAAAAAGTAAAGTAACGAAGAAAAATTTGTATTGATTTAAAAGAAACAAGATGAAAAAAGTAGCATTGATTACCGGAGTAACCGGGCAAGACGGCGCGTATTTAGCCGAATTATTATTAAAAAAAGGATATATTGTACACGGATTGAAACGTCGTTCGTCGATGTTCAATACCGAACGTATCGACCATTTATATCAGGATCCACACGTTGATAATCGTAATTTCGTATTGCATTATGGTGATATGACCGACTCGATGAACCTGACTCGTATTATTCAGGAAACTCAGCCGGATGAGATTTACAACCTGGCAGCAATGAGTCACGTAAAAGTAAGTTTCGATACCCCCGAATATACGGCGAATGCTGATGGTATTGGTACATTACGTTTGTTAGAAGCAATTCGTTTACTTGGATTAACCGAGAAAACCCGCGTTTATCAGGCTTCTACCTCTGAACTTTACGGTTTGGTACAAGAAGTTCCACAAAAGGAAACAACTCCTTTTTACCCACGTTCGCCTTATGCTGTAGCTAAAATGTATGCCTACTGGATTACAGTCAATTATCGCGAAGCGTATAAAATGCATGCAAGCAACGGTATTTTATTTAATCACGAATCGCCTTTGCGTGGTGAGACCTTTGTAACTCGTAAAATTACCCGTGCAGCAGCTCGTATTGCTATGGGTATGCAGGGTAAGTTATTTCTTGGTAATTTATCGTCAAAACGCGACTGGGGACATGCAAAAGATTATGTACGTGCCATGTATCTCATTCTTCAACAAGACGAACCGAGTGATTATGTAATTGCTACCGGTATTACTACCGAAGTTCGTGAGTTCGTGCGCATGGCTTTTGCCGAAATTGGTATTGTTATTGGTTTCAAAGGCGAAGGAATTGATGAAAAAGGATATATCTCCGAAATAAATGAGGAAGTATTTACAGCTCAAATCGGAGCCGAGTTCTTAGCTGCAATTCGCGCTATCGAAGGTCCGATTGTTGAAGTTGATGCAAACTACTTCCGTCCTACAGAAGTGGATTTATTGATTGGAGATGCTACAAAATCGCGCACGAAACTTAACTGGATCCCTGAATATGATTTAAAAGCGTTGGTTGAAGATATGATGCGGTCTGATGTTCATCTAATGAAAAAAGAAACCTATCTGAAAGAAGGTGGATACAATGTGTTGAATTATTTCGAATAACCCAAAATGGTGTAATAGTTTAATAGTGTAAGGTGTAAAGGTTTAATAGTTAGTTTTTTGAAACAACTAAAATAAAATGTTATTTTGATTTAGCGTATAAAAAATGAATAGACAAAATTTGCATCCTTACACACCATTACATCAATCTCACATAACAAACGAATGAACAAAGATTCAAAAATATATATTGCCGGTCACAATGGAATGGTTGGGTCGGCCATTAAGCGTAATCTCGAAGCAAAAGGATTCACACATATAGTTACCCGTTCAAAAGATGAACTCAATTTGCTCAGTGAGCAAGCTGTATCCGCTTTTTTTGCAGCTGAGCAACCTGAATTTGTAATACTAGCTGCTGCTAAAGTAGGTGGTATTGTTGCAAATAATACCTATCGTGGGCAGTTTATTTACGAGAATTTGATGATACAGAATCATATCATTCATCAAAGCTATTTGAATGGGGTGAAGAAACTTCTGTTTCTGGGCTCATCGTGTATTTATCCGCGTGATGCTGCTCAACCAATGAGCGAAAGTGCATTGTTGACAGGTATTTTGGAAAGCACCAATGAACCTTATGCTATTGCTAAAATTGCGGGTATCAAAATGTGTGAAGCCTACCATGCGCAGTACGGTTGCAATTTTATCTCCATTATGCCTACCAATTTATATGGACAAAACGATAATTACGATTTAGAAAAATCGCATGTGTTACCTGCTTTGATTCGTAAGATGGTATTAGGGAAAAGCCTTTTGGAAAATGATTGGGCAGCTTTGCGCAATGATTTAAACAAACGTCCGATCGAAGGAGTGGTTGGTTCAGCATCTGATGAAGCGATATTGAAGATATTGAACAAATATGGTATTTCCAATGATAAGGGAGAAGTGGCTATTACCCTTTGGGGTTCGGGTTCACCCTTGCGCGAGTTTCTGCATGTAGATGATATGGCCGACTCAAGCGTTTATCTGCTTTTGAACTATGATGCTCCGGATACCTTGCCATCGCATGTAAATGCCGGTTGTGGGAGCGATGTTTCTATTAAAGAATTATCGGAAATGGTTCAAAAAACGGTAGGTTATACTGGTAAAATTAATTGGGATGCAACGAAGCCTGATGGTACTCCTCGTAAACTTATGGATGTTTCCAAATTAAATAATTTAGGTTGGAAACCTTCTATCTCACTGGAAGAGGGAATTAAAAAAGTAGTAGCTGCATACTAAAAATAGTACAAAAATAGATAGTTGGTTGTCAGTGGTTCATGATTATTATCCATTGATGACCAACTTTTTGCTAATTCAACAAAAAGAAAAATAATGAAAATTGCAATTGTAGGAACAGGTTACGTTGGGTTGGTTTCGGGTACGTGTTTCGCCGAAATGGGTGTTGATGTTACTTGTGTGGATGTTAATGTTCAGAAAATTGAGAATCTTGTGAAGGGAATCATTCCAATTTACGAACCGGGACTTGAAGATATGGTGTTGCGCAATGTAAAGGCGGAACGTTTACATTTCAGTACAGACTTAACTGCAGTTTTGCCTGATGTACAGGTGGTTTTTAGTGCGGTGGGTACTCCGTCTGACGAAGATGGAAGTGCCGATTTGAAATATGTGTTAGAGGTAGCCAGAACCATTGGACAGCACATGCAACAATACGTATTGCTGGTCACCAAAAGTACTGTTCCCGTTGGAACTGCCACTCTGGTGCGTCAAACTATTCAAAGTGAGTTGGATAAACGTGGAGTAGTAATCGAATTTGATGTGGCTTCTAATCCTGAATTTTTGAAAGAAGGTGATGCTATAAAAGATTTTATGAGTCCCGACAGAGTAGTGGTAGGTGTGGAAAGTGATAAAGCAAAAGAGTTGATCACCAGACTGTATCGTCCGTTTTTGTTGAATAATTTCAGGGTTATTTTTATGGATATTCTATCGGCTGAAATGACCAAATATGCAGCCAATGCGATGCTGGCTACCCGTATAAGTTTTATGAATGATATGGCAAATCTGTGTGAATTGGTAGGTGCGGATGTCAACATGGTGCGTAAAGGCATTGGATCCGATCAGCGCATTGGCGGTAAGTTTCTTTATGCCGGTTGTGGTTACGGTGGTTCGTGTTTTCCAAAGGATGTAAAAGCCTTGATTCAAACATCCGAGCAAAATGGGTACGAATTGAAAGTGCTTAAAGCCGTTGAGGAAGTAAATGCATTCCAGAAACAAGTGCTTTTTCATAAATTACAAAAACGTTGGAACAAGGATTTAAAAGGAAAGACAGTTACTATTTGGGGTTTATCCTTTAAACCCAACACTGACGATATGCGTGAAGCTCCATCATTGGTTTTGATTGAAAAATTGCTGGAAGCGGGCTGTCATGTTCGGGTTTTTGATCCGGTAGCTATGCCCGAAGCTAAAAAAATAATTCAGTCGAAAATGGCCGATTTGATTGATAATTCAGCACTTTATTTCGCCACCGATATTTACGATGCAGCTTTGGAAGCCGATGCTTTGTTGTTGGTTACCGAATGGAAAGAGTTTCGTATGCCAAGTTGGGGAGTAGTGAAGAAAACAATGAAAGGTTCATTGATTCTCGATGGAAGAAATATCTATGATAAAAACGAACTGCTTGATTCGGGTTTTGAGTACGAGGCAATAGGCTAATTTAATTCAAAGCTTCAATAATTCAGAAAAATGGAATATACCACCATCATTAAGCCCAAGAATAAACTTTTTGATATAGATTTTAAAGAGCTTTGGCAATACCGCGATTTGTTTTCGATGTTTGTAAAACGTGATATTATCACGCAATATAAACAAACAATTCTTGGACCTGCCTGGTTTTTTATTCAGCCTGCCATTACCACTATCATGTACATGATTGTTTTTGGAGGAATTGCAGGTATTCCAACCGATGGTTTACCCCAACCGATGTTTTACCTGGCAGGAATCGTCTGCTGGCAGTATTTTGCCGATTGTTTAAATAAAACATCGTCAACGTTTACCACTCATCAGGCTATATTTGGAAAGGTTTATTTTCCACGTTTAATTGTGCCGCTATCTACTGTTGCCTCCGGTTTGGTGCGTATGGGTATTCAGTTTTTGATGTTCCTGGCCTTCTATATTTATTATGTTATAGTAGGAGTAGAGGTAGCGCCGAATATCTATATTCTTTTGATACCACTGCTTATCCTTATGTTGGCCGGTTTATCGTTGGGATTTGGAATTATCATTTCGTCGATGACAACAAAATACCGCGATTTGACGATATTATTTACCTTTATTGTTCAGCTGTGGATGTATGTTACGCCTATTATTTATCCGCTAAGTAGTATGTCGCCCAAAAGACAATGGATAATGGCACTTAATCCGGTAACCTCAATTGTAGAAACCTTTAAATACGGAACTATGGGTGTTGGTACCTTCAGTTGGGCGCAACTGGGTTATAGTTTTGGGTTTATGGTGGTGCTGATGGTGATTGGGATTGTGATTTTCAATAAAGTGCAACGCAGTTTTATGGATACAGTTTAATTTTAAATTGACAATTATTTATTTGTAATCCAATTGATTAAACATTAATCAATTGGATTATTATTTTGTGGAGATCCTGTGTTTTTTCAAAAACAGGATTTTTTCTTCTTTTAAATACATTAAAGCGAAGTTTTGCAATATGTTTTCTAAACTCGTTGTACCAAGCTAGCGACCATTTCCCAAGAATATATTGACTAATATAAAATGAAATAACGATCCACCATGTTGATACTACAAAATAAGCAAAAAGGAGCGTTTGAAGCATATAAAAAATTGGGAATGAAAAAAGACTGAACGTAAAATGCAGCGAACTATTGAAGCCTCCGTATTCTACTTTCATTGCTTTTCGAATCCAAACCGGAGTGAAAAACGGAAGAGCGTTGAGCATAAAACCCTGTAAGAATATTGGCAATGTGCAAAGCAGTAATAAACCATCGAGAAGGAGTAGAGCTTTGTTGAAATTAGTGTGTTCAAATAACCATGAACGTAGCTTCAGCTTTTTTAAGTTGGCTTTATACTCCGAACAAAGGATGGCTAATTCGACTATCTTTTTTGAATCCGTATTTTCAATTTCTACCAATTTAGATGCGACCTTTTGTTTTGCTACAAATTTGAAAACCGTACTGTTCGGCAGTTTCTGATGTTTCTGAACAGTGGTATACGCAACTTCTACTGCCGTTTCAAAACACTTGTTATAGGTGTCGGTTGCCAGGTCAAGTGTTGAGGCATTCAAATCAATGCGTAGCTTTTCGCGAATATCATTCGTAGCACTAACAGGATTCTCGGCGTAAGCCTTCATGTAGTCTGAAACTTCAATCGGTTTTCCGATATTGATAATAATATGTTTGCCAAACTTCACCAAATGTCCAAAATCAATACCAATCGGAATGATTTTCACGGCCGGAGTGGTTCCATACTTTTCCTGGGCTGCAAATGCAATGCGAAAAATACCTTTTACGAGTGGACGAAGCTTATGATCCTCGCCCTGATTTCCTTCGGGCATTATACCAAGGGCTTTGTTATGGTGAAGAATATCTACACATTTATCAAAAATCTCTGCGTTTCTGCCCAGGTTCTCAACACCATCACGCATTCGGAATGCAGGTAGCATTTTTACAAAATAAAGCATTTTGGCTATGTACTTATTATTGAACATGTCGGAACGTGCCAGAAAGGTGACAGGTAGATTTGAGGGAACTACGGAATGAACCGCAAGAGCATCCATTAAAGCATTAACATGATTCGGAGCAAATAGTAGTGGACAATCGGTAGGGATGTTTTCGCGCCCAACCACGATATATTCACCATAAAATTTTTTAAAAAAGAAAATAACATATCTTTTTAATGCATTTAGCGAAAATGGAATTTCATATTTATCGGACATAATCAAATATCAGTAATATTTATTTTTTTTGTAGTTATGCTTTCAAAGCTGTAGTTATTTTTTCATATCCAAATGAAGTATGGATAATATTTGGAAGATTTTGTATAATTTCCACAAATGTAATAATTATTTATTAACACCCCTCGCTTTTTCTGATTTCATTCAGTTATTTTTTATTAAAGCTATATTTTGTATATTTGCATCTACATTCAAAGATGATTTATCTGTTTAATAAACTGTAATTATACGCATATGAAGAAAACATTTTTTTTTATTTTGGTGTTGCTAGCAAGTCTGAGCAAAACACATGCCATAAGTAATGACGCAACTCCCATTGTTGCTTTGGAAACAACTTATGGAAGGATAACCCTGAAATTATATCCCGAAACGACTAAGCATCGCGATAATTTTTTGAAACTGCTGAACCAGGGTTTTTACAATGGTGTTTTGTTTCACCGGGTAATCGCTAATTTCATGGTTCAGACCGGCGATCCGAAATCTAAGACTGCTGTTGGCAATGCAACACTGGGCGCCGGAAATGTAGGTTATACTATTCCTGCCGAGTTTGTTTATCCGCAATACTATCATAAACGCGGTGCACTTGCTGCTGCTCGCGAGTCCGATAAACGCAACCCGCTAAAGGCTTCCTCAGGGAGCCAGTTTTATATTGTACAGGGACGGGTGTTTGCTGCAGAAGAGTTGCAAGAAATGGAGAAAACCAATTATCTGAACCTGACTGAGAAATTATATCAGGAAACCGTAAAAACAAACCAAGTGCAATTCAATAAACTTAAAATTGAAAATAACCCTGCAAAATTGGATGCAATGCGTGATAGCCTTTTAAATGAAGTTCGTAACATGATTATAAAAAATCCAACGTATAAATTTACAGAACAGCAACGCAAGGACTATACCACTATTGGAGGAACTCCGCATTTAGATGGTAATTATACAGTGTTTGGTGAAGTGATTGAAGGATTGGATGTTGTAGAGAAAATATCGAAAGCTCAAACAGCCGAAAACAACAGACCTGTTGAAAACATTGTTGTGATCAAAGCTGAAGTGATTAAAGAGGTTGTAAGCAATAAGCAAAGCAATAAGTAGTGATTAGTGGAAGAGATATAGTTTTTTTATTCTCTAAGAATACATATAGAAGAAACGCAAAGTGTTGAATATAAATTCAGACTTTGCGTTTCTTTTGTTTTGACAATTGATTATTGATGTTCAGGTCTCAACAGGTCATTCACTGTTTTTACGGGGTTGAAGGTGTCGATAGGTACTTCCACGAAAATGCTGTTCCAGTCGCTCATAGCTCCATTCCAAAGACCAGGCAATTCTAATGCTTTCAGTTCTTTTCCGCTTTTTGATTTGATAGAAATAAACCCTGTCTTTTTATCAACATGTTTCAGCAAATCAAATTTACCTCCCTTGTAGTTTTTTACGCCACACACCAAATCAACGGGATTGAAGTGGGTAGAACCTAACATTTTTTGTTTATCCACCGCATTGTTCATATCTATTTGCGAACTTTCCAAAATCTGAGGTGACACGGTGCCATCGGCATTAACCGTTAGAAAAGGACCACCACCGGGTTCACCAACATTTTTTACCATTCCGCATACACGAATAGGGCGATTCAATTTGGTGTAAAGATAGTCTCTCAATTCAGTTTGCGACAGCGAATGAATATCCGAATGATGATTATTCAGGCGCACTTCGCAGAACTGTGCAATAATGGATAGTTTGGCATTGGATATTGCTTCGTTTTCAAGTTCATGCAAGTAAGCAAAACTTTGTTGCTGAAGATGAACCAGTAAACCCGCAATAAGTTTCTTGTATTTTACAGTGCTGCTTTTCAACGAGTCCGGTACTACATTATCGATATTTTTGATGAAGATAACATCAGCATTCAGGTCGTTTAGATTCTCGATAAGCGCACCATGTCCACCCGGACGGAAAAGTAACTCGCCTTTGTCGCGGAACGGTGCGTTGTCAGCGTCGGCAGCAATCGTGTCGGTGGATGGTTTTTGCTCGGAGAAACTAACATTGTAGCTCACATTGAAGTTTTTTTCATAAAAACCGATACAGTCGTTTATGTGCTTTTCGAATAGAACGCGATGTTCTTTCGAAACGGTGAAATGAATATTCACCTTGCCGGAAGCATTCGCATACAAGGCACCTTCTACCAGGTGTTCTTGAGTTGGAGTCCGCTTTTCGGCAGGGTAGGAGTGGAATTTAAGCAAGCCTTTTGGCAATGCACCATAGTTCAGTCCTTTGTCCGAAAGCAAATTTTCAAACACCGGTTTAAATGATTTTTCAGCAATAAGTTCCGAAATAGATTTGCCGTTATTTTTTTTGCATACCTCGTTTAAATCGTTGTAAAAAGCAAATTTTTCAAGTTCAGCGAAAAATTTCTTTTCAAAAGCATTTTCCGGTACTGTAGCATCCTTTTCCAAAAATTCAAAAAGGTCTTTGAACATGCGACTTGCAGCTCCCGAGGCAGGTACAAATTTCTGAATAGCAGCTTCGGATCGCAAATAATTTTCCCATTCGGTAAGGAAATTGTTTATTTCACCTTCTGATACCTGAACTATGCCACTGCCTATCTCGGCTGCACTTTTAATTTCTAAATAAGGAAATCCGGTTACAAATGATTGGAGTTGTTCTTCAATTTGTTTGGTGGTTATTCCTCTTTTTTCTAAGATGACTTCGTCGTTTGGTGAAAACATAATGCGTAATTTTTTAGTGAGTTTATGTTGGAATAAATAAGTTATTTTGGAAATTTTCAATCATCAGCCTTCATGCCAGTTGAATTCTATTTCTCGCCAAGCTGTTTTTTCAATGCTATCATGTCTTTTCTTCGTTGTATTAATTCGGTGACATAATCTGTAATACGAACAAATGAATTATAATCGGCAAAAGCAAGTTCCTGGATGTTGTAGAACGCTACCGATGCAAATTCTAATGCTTTGTCAATATTACCGGTAATTTCATAAGCAATGGCTATATTATTAGCTGCTTGTGCTATCGTCCAGTTACTTTTACTTTGATCCATTACTATTTGCCAAATGGCAATGGCCGAATTCCAGTTTTTTACGTATACCGAGTCCATTGCCTGTTTAAAGTATTTCTTGTTCGGGTTAAAGAAATATCGGTCCACTTTGTCCCAGTACGGCACAAGTCGGTTAACTGTGTTTTGTCCCACATACAAGGCTCCGTCTACCAACGCATCCTCTCTTTTTGGCAGCACCAAAATTCCTCTTTTTTTCGAAACCGATTGTGCTTCCCAGTAAACAGTATCTTTAAATTGTAAGGCGTAGAACTCTTCTTTGTTTGGGTAGTGAATACTCCAGTACGACTCAAAATTTAGTTCCAAAGTAGAAATATATGAGCTGGTGATTTCATCGAACATCTCGGTAACTTCATCTTTTACCTTTATTTTGTCGAGAGAAATGATAGCATCGGCCTGAGTGGAGTTGCACATCGCCTGCACAGTTTCATCAGATATATAATTGGCTGACCCAAAATCGGTATTGGTGTTGATACTGTTGGGCGATAACTGTACCGACGCAAAAAAGTCTTTACTTTCGATGTCTTCCTTCAAAGCACCCAAACAAAATATCGACAGACTATCGGTATTGAAAGTTTCCTTTTTAAGTCCTTCGAATGCAAACTGAGTGCTGTGCCCAATGTCTGCGGGTTGTGGGACTGTATTGTTGATAATCAGAATGTTGTTGACATCGCTGTTAAAGGCCACTTTTGCCGGACGTAGTACATCCAGACTCGTGTATAGTAGCTTTGTACAAGATGATAGGAAAACTGTTCCAAAAGCCAGTGTTATGATTTTCAGTTTGAAAGTTTTCATGCAAAAGTAATTTTAAGTGTAAAGGTTTATTTTTTATAACTTATGAAGCAACCGTAAGACAATGATACGGAATTTCTCTATTTGTTTATTTATTATTTTGTCTTTTTATCACCACATCATCACATCACCATATTATCACATTCTATTATTAGCTGATCATAAGCCAATTGCACATTTTTGGGTAAAATTTCGTTTATATCATCGTGTAATCCCATATCATGACTCATGTGCGTGAAGTAAGTCATTTTAGCACCTATTTTCTTAGAAATATCCAGTGCTTCACTCAATGAGATGTGCGATATATGCTCTTCAATTCTTAAGGCATTGATAATTAGTATGTCGAGTCCTTGTAATTTGTCGATAGATGTCTGCTCAATGGTTTTTACATCGGTCAGATACGCCATGTTTTTAATTCGAAATCCCAAAATAGGCAATCTTGCGTGCATAACCCGTATCGGTTCAACAAATATGTTCTCAATATAGAAAGGGCTTTCGTTAATTTCGTTTAACTGAATTCTGGGTACTCCCGGATATCTGTTTTCTCCAAAACAATAGGGCATATTTCGCTGAATGACGTTCAATACTTTTTTCTCGGCATACACCTGCGCTTTGCCGAGTGGTCTTACATCGTCCAATCCTCCCACGTGATCATAATGTTCGTGCGTGAGTAGAATTCCCGATAGACTGTCGATATTATTTTCAAGGAGTTGCTGACGTAAATCAGGTCCACAGTCGATAAGGATCTTTGTTGATTCCACGCTTATTAAAACCGAAGCACGCAACCGTTTATCTTTTTTATTCGTCGAACTGCATACTTTACATTTACACCCAATCTGTGGTATGCCTGTAGAAGTACCTGAGCCCAAAAATACAATTCTCATTTCAGTTATCAGTTATCAGTAAATAATAGAGGCAAGGAGCAAGAAGTAAGAGGCAAGAAATAAGAGTTTGCCACTAGCCATTTATCATTAACCACTAATCATTAATCATTAAATTTTCATTCTTATTCTCCATTCCTGCGGATAGAGATTATTGCATCTGTTTCCCACATTTTTTACCCAACCAAGAGCTTGCTGTTTGTAGCAAACTATAATATAGCCGCGACCGGTTTCGGGCAGTTGAATGGCTTCTTTTCGCAAAAATGCGATAGCTGTTTCGTAATCCACCTCCACGTTCTCCACCGATTCTTTATCGAGCATTTTTGATAAGGCCACGCAAGTAGCAGGTATAAAGTCTTTTCCTTTCATTTCTCCCAATAAGATGCCGGTATGCATACATTTCAGGTGTTTATTGAGTAACAAAAAATCGTCTAATCGGTTTTTGTCGTAGGCATTTATTTGAGTGTTATCCATCACTATTTCCCAACGCTCGGGATGCAGTAATGATAAGGGTGGATTGAAGTTTTTAGTTGTTGTTTTTCCGGATTTCTTTCCTTCACTTTTATTTTTCAAACTGCGGGTAGGGTGGGAGTTCTTTCGTAGAACGGCCATAAAAAATCCTTCTCCTTTTGTTTTGTGTGGATAAAACCGATACCCAATATCAGATTTGGTAATGTCTGTATTTCCCTCTAAGTCAATTTGCAAAATATCAGCTCCCAGCTCATCGCATATCCACTGCACATTTTCTTCGTTTTCCTCACGATTAAAAGTGCAAGTGCTATACACCAAAACACCATCGTGTTTCAGCGCCTCCCATACCGACGAAAGTATCTCGCGTTGTCGTTGGGCACAAAGTATCACGTTATATTCCGACCATTCCTGTATGGCTCCTGCATCTTTTCTAAACATTCCCTCGCCCGAACAAGGTGCATCGATGACGATAGCATCGAAATAACCGGGTAGAGCATCAAAATCTTTTGCTTCGTTATTGCTCACTACCACATTGGGATTTCCCCATTTGATAAGGTTCTCGGCCAGGATATAGGCGCGCGAACGAATGATTTCATTGCTTACCAGCAAGCTGCTCTCGGGTAATGCCTGCGAGAGTAAGGTCGATTTTCCACCCGGTGCTGCACATAAATCCAATACCGTTTGGGCAGTAGGAAAGTGCTGCTTCACAGCCTGATATAAAAACATCGAGCTGGCCTCCTGCACATAGTAAACACCTGCATGCAAAAACGGATCAGCAGTGAAAAGTGGTCGCTCACTTAAGTAAAGTCCTTTCTCGCACCACGCCACATGTTCATTGGATGGTGCATATTCCATTTTATCATTCACCCGAATACTGGTGGGTGGTACGTCCTCCAGCGCCTTTTCAAATGCTTGAAATTCATTGCCTAATAGTCTTTGTGTGCGTTCTTTGAAGGGAGCCGGGAGAATCATTCTTGTTTGGTTTAAAGGTAAACGATTTAATTGTTTAAGGTGTAAAAGTGTAAGGTGTAAACAACTTCTTAAAGTAATTGAGGCTCAAAGTTAAACAATTAAAGTTCAATTGACAATAGGATGTAGTTAATTGTGAATGATAAATGGTGAATTTGCGGATGAGTAAATGAGTTACACGATTCCAACAATTCACCCTTAAACTCTAAATCTACATTTTACAACGCTTTTATAATTCTGTCAATGGTTTCAGCATATTCAGCATCAGTAAGATATACTTTTTGAGGATTCATCTCGAAAGTACCTCCAAATCCAAATTGTCCTTCGTGTTTGGGTACCAAATGGAAATGTAGATGTGCTAATTTGTCGGAATAAGCTCCGTAGTTAATTTTCGTAGGGGCGAATGCTTTTTGCATGGCGCCGGCAGCCTGACAAACATCTGCCATAAAAGCATTTCTATCACTTTCCGAAAGTTCAAATAGCTCATTCACATGGTTTTTGTAAGCTACAACACAGCGTCCGGGGTGACTTTGTTCTTTGAATAAGAAGAGTGTAGAAACCTGCAGGTCGCATATTTCTATCATTAAACTTTTTTGTAATTCGTTGCGTTGGCAATACAAGCAGTCGGGATTTTTTTCCATTTGTCTTTTTTGATTGTTGATTCTAATTATTTTGTTTTATTTTTCAATTGTTTATAATATCGGTTTACCATAATGTCATTCTACCATAATGTCATCCCTACGGCATTTTATTTGTATGTGTTATGATTGTGTTGTTACCATAATGTCATTCATTTCTAATCTTTTAATTTCTTAATTCTCCCATTATCATATTACCACATTATTATATTACCACATCATCACATCAATACATTATCCCATCATTCAAATTGTTATCAAAAAGAAAGCAGTGAATGGGGATCACTGCTTTCTTACTATATTTTTAAATATTATTTGTCTATGACTTACTATCATCAAGTATTCGAAATGCTAAATCCAATATTTGTGTATCATCTAACATTACCAAACCGCCATCAGGTCCCGGTTCAATATGTACTCCACAACTTTTACCATCTTTGTAATCATGTCCACCAAAATAGTTGCGCACAGTTTCTTTTTCCAGACCAAGCTGCTCTGCAATCTTGGTCATACTACCGCTTGGAAGCGCATCTTTTACTTTACGTAGCTCGTTGAATGTTATCGTTTTCGTCATGACATTAAGTATTAGAATGTTTATAAAATAGTGATCTTTAAAACTGCAATAAACGTAGTGCATAATTTTGTAATTACAAAATTATTTCACGACTATTTTTCTTAAAAAAACAAAATTTCATAATGCGAGAATGTAAGTGATTGGCAATTAGTTATTTTTAATCTTGTATTTTTGACAGTTTTATTTAAATTAAGAGCAGATAGTATTGTTTTGAAAGCCATGTGTTCAGTTCATACTTCGACTACGCTCAGTACAAGTTCGACTTCGCTCAGTACAGGTAATTCATAGTTGATAATTCATAATTCATAATCAATCTTACAACTGCTTACTGTTTATGGAGCTTGCGACATCCCGATTTATCGGGACTGCTTACTGATAACTACCAACTACCAACTAGCTACTATCTACTTACTACTAACTACTAACTATTCACTTCATTTTGGTCTGTTTTTTGTAAGATAAATATTAATAAAATCCAAAATTAAAGCCAAAAGTCTATTTTTTTACATTTAGCTTGTGTAGAATAGCATTTTTGAGTACTTTTGTGCTCTAATTAACAGAAAAGTATACTTGTATATTGAATACGTTTATTGATCAAAATAAAACTACGAACAAACCTATGAACAGAATTAAACTTGCCTTCCTAACTTTGCTTATGGTGAGTAGCTTAGCCGCTCAGGATTTAAGTAAACTTACTCCTCAACAACTCGAAGCCTATAAGAAATATACTTCAGGTAAAGCTTCTACAACTACTACCAATGCTCCTGCAGAATTTGAAGAGCGTACATTGATAAACGAGGATGGCGAAAAGCCTAAAATAGCAGAAGCCGATCAAAAAGTAAAAAAGACGATTGCACCGGCTACCCCAACTGAGATTAGCACCGTTTTTGGTTCGCAGTTATTTAGCAAGGAAAATCTTACATTTGAACCAAAGTTGAACATTGCTACCCCTACCAATTATGTATTGGGAACGTATGACGAGGTGATGGTTGATATTTCCGGTTTGTACGAAGCAAGTTATAAACTCAAAGTTTCACCCGAAGGTACTATCCGTATTCCTAATGTGGGTCCGGTAAAAGTAGCAGGGTCTACGATAGAAAATGCTACCCGCGCCATTCGCAATCAGGTAGGCAAAATTTATATGGGTGTTTCTTCCGGCGAAACGCATGTAAATGTAAGCCTTGGCAATATTCGTAGTATTCGTGTGAGCGTGGTGGGTGAAGCTACCCGCCCCGGATCATATACTCTTCCTTCGCTTGCTACTGCATTTAATGCCTTGTATGCTTGTGGTGGACCTAACGCTATTGGTTCTATGCGTGACATTAAGGTGATTCGTGGAAATAAAGTAGTTGCCAATTTAGATGTGTATAGTTATCTTTTCGATGGCGTTTTGTCTGAAAATGTAGGACTCCACGATGGTGATATTATCAAAGTTGAACCGTATGTAAACAAAGTAACCATAAGTGGAGCTGTAAAGCACCCTGCTGTTTTTGAAACAACCCGAAATGAAACATTGCAACAACTGGTTCGCTATGCCGGTGGGTTTGCCGATAATGCTTACAAATTAAAGTTGACTGTTTTGCGATTGAATGCTGTCGGCAAAACAGTGGTTGATGTGACCGATAAACAATTGTCTTCCTTTAAATTGATGTCGGGTGATTCTTGTTTTGTTTCGACTACTGCCATTAATAAATATGATAACCGCGTAGATTTGACCGGAGCTGTTCTTCACCCGGGTACGTATGCATTGGAATCGGGTCTTACCGTGAAACAACTGGTTGAAAAAGCAGGTGGTTTGAAAGATGATGCGTTCCTGAACATGGCTTATATTAACCGTAAACAATTGAACCAAATTCCCGAAATCATCGGATTCAATTTGGGTGAAGTGTTGAAAGGAACTGCGAACGACATTTTGCTTCAAAAAGATGACTCGCTCGTAATTAAAAGTTTGTTCGACTATCGTGAGGAGCAGGCAGTGGAAGTAATGGGTGCTGTAAATAATCCCGGAAAATTCAAATTTGTTGAAAATATAACCCTGAAGGATGTCATTTTCAAAGCAAATGGATTTAAAGCGATGGCCATGACCGATTCAGTAGAGTTGGTGCGTGTTATCCGTGATCCTGAACAGCTGTTGAATACCAACGAAAAAACGATTGTATTCAAATTTGCATTGGATAAAGAGTTGAACTTCAAAAAAGGAGTGAGTGATATGGTACTTCAAAATGGGGACCGTATTATTGTCCGCACTATTGCCGGTTACGAAGATGTACGTATGGTGAAGGTTGAAGGCGAAGTATTACGTCCGGGTGCTTATAATATTACAAATAAAGCCGAGCGTATATCGGATGTTATCAGACGTGCGGGTGGTTTTACACGTTATGCTTACCCCTTAGGTGCATTCCTTATTCGTACCGAAAAGACTACGGGCATAGAGCAACGCATGAACGAGTTGACAAAAGATAATACCAAAAAGCAACTTCAATCCAAAAACGATAACAAGTTGGACGCTACACTGCTTAAAACAGCGGGTATGGCTTCTACCGGAGTAACAGCAATGGATTCCATTCAGAAAGCCAATCAGGTGGAAAAAATATTTAAAAACGAAGGTGTGGTAGGTATTAATCTGGATGAGATTATGAAAAACCCGGGTGGAAAGAAAGATTTCTTCCTTGAAGAAGGTGACAATATCTATGTTCCCCGCGAATTGCAAACGGTACGAGTCGTAGGTGAGGTGTTGTTCCCAACCTATGTGGGCTATCAAAAAGGTATGAGCCTGGGTAAATACATTAATAATGCAGGTGGTTTTAGCATACAGGCCGAGAAAAAGAAAGTATTTGTTCTCTACGCCAACGGAACAGCTAAAAGTACCAATCGGTTTATGTGGATTCGTTTCTATCCTAAGATTCAACCGGGTGCTCGTATTATCGTTCCGGAAAAACCGGCTGAGCTGAAAGCCAAACTATCTCCAGGTGAGAATATCGCTGTGTTGACATCTGTTACATCGGTAGTAGCACTGATTTATTCGATGCTAAAATAAGGATCAGTTATCAGTTATCAGTGAACAGTAATCAGTAAATAAGTAAGTAGTAGGTAGTGAGAAGTAGTACTAATAGTAAAGAATTTAGTGACTATTTGTACAGAACTAGTTGAAGTACTAACTACATACTAAAAACGACTAACTACCTGTGCTGAGCGAAGTCGAAGTACAAACTACTTGTGCTGAGCGAAGTCGAAGCATTAACCATTAATAATTTATCATTATTGTAAGTATGTCCGAACAAATTAAAGTAGCGCAACAAGACGACGAGATATCGCTAAAAGAATTAATGCAAAAAGCCCGCGAGTGGTGGCAATACCTGTTGAGCAAATGGCTTATTATCCTTATTTTTGGATTGGGGGGTGCAGCCATTGGTTTAGTAGTTTCTTTGCTTACCAAACCTAAATATACCGCTCATCTTTCGTTTGCCCTGGTGGAAAAATCTGCCGGAGGAGGTGGATTGGCCGATTTGGCTTCTTCCTTTGGTATTAGTGGTCTTATGGGTGGTGGGAGTAGTGGCACTTTTAGTGGTGATAACCTACTGGAAATTATTCAGTCGCGCCACTCTGTAGAACAGACCTTGCTCTCGCCGGTAGACTATTACGGTAAAAAACAAAACCTGGTAGATGTATATGCGCAGGTAAATGAGTTGAGAGAAGATTGGAAAGAGCAAACAAAGAACAAGGAACTACAAACCCTGACTTTTCCTATCGGTCAAAAACGTGAGACGCTCACCCGTACGCAGGACAGTGTGTTGTATTCTATTTATAGTGCTATCGTCAAATCGAATGCGTTGACTGTGGCTCGTAAAGATAAAAAGCTTAGTTTGGTGAACCTTGACTTTGTAAGCAAGGATGAACTTTTTGCGAAATTGTTTGTAGAAACATTGATGAAAGAAACCTATCAGTTTTACAGCGATACCCGTACTGCCCAAAGTCGTGCGAATATAAAGATGATGGAGGCAAAAGCCGATTCGGTAAAGCGTCTCTACGAATCGTCGCTATACAAAGGTGCTAGTTTTTCTCAGGTAAATATCAATCCTGCGCTTCAGGTAGCTGCAGTACCGGGGCTAAAACAACAGAATAATGCGCAACTTTACGCTACAATATATACCGAGGTGCTAAAGAACCTGGAATCACTGAAACTTGACATGGCGCGCGAAACACCGATTGTACAAATTGTGGATACTCCCCGTTTCCCGTTGGAGAAAGAAAAGCTCGGTAAAGTAAAGGCGGTGGCTACCGGCGGTATATTGGGTGGATTCCTGATTGTGTTCTATTTATTGGGGGCGTTGTTTTTGAAAAATGCAATGAAAGACTGATTAATACTTCGACTACGCTCAGTACAAGTTCGACTACGCTCAGTACAAGTAATTCATAATTTATAATTCACAATTCATAATTAAAGGGATCTTGCTTGTGTGCAGGGTCTCTTTTTTTTTCTACCATGCTGCCGCCTCTATGAGGCTAAATTTCACCACTAAGTCACTAAGATAACAGAGATTCACTAAGCTATTATTTCAACCGAACGGCCGCTATAGTCGGCCTGTCGGGTGATATGCACAGATGGGGAACACCGTGTCACACTGAGTAATCACTGTGTAACACTGTGAAACTAAAATAACACCGTGTTACACTGAGCTATTATCTCCCGCTGATGGTTTTTGCCCCCAATTTACACCATTACACCATTACACTCTGACACCAATTTCACCTTCTTTCATTGTCCACAGATTATTCGGATTTCCACAGATGGTTCCCCTGATCTAAATTTAAACAACGAATTTCCCTAATTGTACGAATTTAAGATAGTGTGTTTTTATAATTCGTATCATTCGCGTCATTTGTGGTTTATATCTAACATCTTTTTTTGTATGTAATGTCGCACCTACGGTGCTCGGGATGTTCTGTGATTTCTTTTCTACCATATTGTCGCCTCTACGAGGCTAAATACACCCTCTTACACCTTTCCAACTATTTATTGTTCACTGATTAAACTGATTTCCACAGATTAATACTTTACCTTCGGAATTACACCTTTACACTCTTACACCTCTACACTCTTACTCCGTTACATAATTCCACCTTTTCACCCTTCTACCAATTGTCTTTGAAAAAAACTTTTATGTAGTACTTTTTTGTTAACGCCGGCACTTTATGAATTCGTTTTTTAATACAATTGGAGGCAGTATTGCATGTAGTGCAACTGTTTTTTTGCGTGGCAATTATTACAGCTTGTTCGCCAATTCTTCTGATTTTATGGGCTAAAGCGACGAGGGTAATGGATGTGGTTAACAGTATTTTAAGCTTTTGTTGTCGTATTCACTTGTTTATTTCCTCGTTTTAATTCCTGGCATACTAAACGGAATCATCTATCGTTATCAACTATTTATGTAGTCTTTTTTTGATTTTCAAATTATTGAGTGTTAATGAATTGGGAATTTCGGGGTATTTTTATTTTAATTTCTATCACTATTGTGAAAATAATGTGTTACTTTTGTAGCCCGATAGGATAGCCCTCGCGTGGGTTGTTCTGCAAGAACGAATCACACCCGTTTAGTTGCAAATTTAAAGTAAGAATTACAAATAGATATAATACAATCAGTAGTGTTGAGAAGGCCGCTAACTGAAAATGATAATTGATGTTCAGTTGAACACAAATGGGGTTAAGCTGTGTAAATACAGCCAAAGGAATGCGGTCTTTCTATCTCAACTCTTTATATTCATACCTAATTATTTAAAATCAACTAAAATGAAAAGTGTGAATCAACGACTCTTCAACTGTAAGGATGAAGAGTTACCTGTTGTTTTAAAAGCTGTTGCATTTGCTTTCAGACGCGACCTGGCAGATTTTTCTGCTTTTTCGCCCACGTTTATCGAAGCGTATGCTACCGACTTTGAAACAAGAGTTACAACTGTTTGTGATTTGCTGGAACCTCAATCCGAGACCCTGGCAAAATCGATCATTACCGAAAGGTACACGAATACGATGACCGGACTTATTCAACCGATAAATCGTGTAACGGGTTATCTTAACCTGGCGAAGAAAAATTTGAACATTACACCTACTGCCTTTGGATTGACGGCTTTGCGTCAAAGCATCCGTTTCCACAATGTAGAAGGAGTTATTGACAATCTGCATGTAGTCATAGAAAATATTCGTACCTATAAGACTCCATTGGCCGAGAAAGGTTTAACCGACGAGCAAATTGCTTTTTTGACTGCCGCTTTTAGTACGATGGCAGCCGATAAGCAACAGCAAATCGAAATAACCAGCCATCGCAGAGCTATTGTTCAGGATAATGTGTTGTTGCTGAACGAAGCATACCGGCAAGCGGCCGAGATATCTTCGATAGGCAAAATTTTGTATAAAAGTTCTAATCCTGCAAAATTAGCAGATTATACTTTTACACGAATTCTCAAAAATGTAAAACAGACGGGTAGAAAGTCATCAGCGGACGACAATACAACTCTACCTACAGAGAAGTAAATAGGATATGAAGAGGGGAAATAGAAAGACTTTTTTTCAATCACTATAATAACGCTGTGTCACACTGAGTAATCACCGTGTTACACTGTGAAAATTACTCTGTGAAACTAAAATTACACCGTGTTACACTGAGTAACCACTGTGTTACACGGTGAAACCAGGCTTTGAAAGCCCTAGCAGAACGTTCGAAAGGCATAGCAGAGCATTCGAAAGGCATAGCAGAGAGTTCGAAAGCCCTAGCAGAGCGTTCGAAAGCCCTAGCAGAGCATTCGAAAGCCCTAGCAGAGCATTCGAAAGCCCTAGCAGAAGATTCGAAAGATATAGCAGAGCATTCGAAAGGCCTAGCAGAACGTTCGAAAGACCTAGCAGAGACTTCGAAAGACCTAGCAGAGACTTCGAAAGGCATAGCAGAACGTTCGAAGAGGATGAATATGACATTAATTGTAACCGAAAATACTTAAATGAAAGGAATCGTATTAGCCGGAGGATCCGGAATCCGTTTATACCCGATTACAAAAGGGGTGAGCAAGCAAATTTTACCGGTGTATGATAAGCCGATGATTTATTATCCCTTATCTGTATTAATGTTATCCGGGATTCGTGAAATATTAATTATTTCAACTCCTCAAGATCTTCCCTGTTTCCGCCGGTTGTTAGGTGATGGGTCTGATTATGGTGTTAAATTGGAATATGCCGAGCAACCTTCACCCGATGGATTGGCGCAAGCTTTTATTATTGGGGAAGAATTTATCGGAAATGACTCGGTTTGTTTGGTATTAGGTGATAATATTTTTTACGGACAGAGTTTTGGCAAGATGCTGAAAGAGGCAGTAGCCAATGCAGAACAAGATAAAGCAACTGTTTTTGGTTATTTTGTAAACGACCCGGAACGATATGGTGTAGCCGAATTTGATGAAAATGGCAATGTTTTAAACCTTGAAGAGAAACCCTTGCATCCGAAGTCAAATTATGCGGTAGTTGGGTTGTATTTTTACCCGAACAAAGTAGTGGAAGTAGCCAAGCAAATAAAACCTTCCGAACGTGGAGAGTTAGAAATTACTACCGTTAATCAGGAATTTTTGAAAGAAAGTAACCTTAAAGTGCAGCTCTTAGGCCGTGGTTTTGCCTGGTTGGATACCGGTACACACGACTCACTTTCTGATGCTTCCACTTTTGTAGAAGTAATAGAGAAACGCCAGGGTCTAAAAATTGCTTGTCTCGAAGAGATTGCCTTCGGAAAGGGCTGGATTAGCAAAGAACAACTGATAGAATTAGCCCGACCAATGGAAAAAAACCAATATGGTCAGTATTTATTGAATATCGGAAAATAATGGAAATAATTAAAACAGAGATAGAAGGAGTAGTCATTATAGAACCTCGTATCTTTAAGGATGATCGGGGTTATTTTTTTGAATCATTCTCCGAAAAAAACTTTCAGGAACAAGTTTGTAAAACCGGTTTTGTACAAGACAATGAATCAAAATCCAGTTATGGTGTTTTAAGAGGCTTACATTTTCAAAAGCCACCTTATGCACAATCCAAACTGGTAAGAGTAGTACAAGGTGCTGTTTTGGATGTTGCAGTGGATATACGAAAAGGCTCACCAACCTATGGGAAGCATGTAGCAGTAGAACTATCAGCCGAAAATAAACGTCAGTTTTTTGTTCCCAGAGGTTTTGCACATGGATTTGTAGTATTAAGCGATGAAGTGATCTTTCAATATAAATGCGACAATTATTACGCTCCACAACACGAAGGAGCATTAGCATGGGATGATACTGACCTGGCAATTAATTGGAAGATTCCTGTGGATAAAATCATTCTTTCAGAGAAAGATAAATTACATAATAAGTTGAGCAATTTCGAGTCTTGTTTTAATCATAGTGATAAGCTTTACGAATAAAAGAAATTTTGAATGGAGTTCAAATGTAATATCCTAATCACCGATGGAACCGGATTCATAGGTTCTCATGTTGTGGTCAATAAGTAAATTCTATTTAATATATAAGTACACTTCTATAAATAATAATTAATTATGAAAGCAGTTATTTTAGCCGGTGGCTTAGGTACACGACTGAGTGAAGCCACCAATTTGATACCAAAGCCAATGGTTGAAATTGGTGGTAAACCTATTCTTTGGCATATCATGAAGACCTATAGTCATTATGGTATCAATGAATTTATTATCTGCTGTGGGTACAAAGGCTATATTATCAAAGAGTATTTTGCTAATTATTTCCGGCATAACAGTGATTTGACTATCGATTTGGCAAATAATAATATAGAAGTTTTGGACAATCATGCTGAGCCGTGGAAAGTGACCTTGATAGATACAGGACTCAATACAATGACAGGGGGGCGTATAAAACGCATTCAGAAATATGTAGGTAACGAACCTTTTTTACTTACTTATGGCGATGGAGTGGCTGATTTAAATATTAGGGAAACTATAGATTTGCATCAAGCCTCTGGAAAATTACTTTCCGTAACTGCCTACAAACCGAGTGGTAAATTTGGGGCTTTGGACATTGACCATGACGGTAAGGTTAACTCATTTATGGAGAAACCAGCTGGAGATGGCAACTGGATTAATGCCGGCTACTTTGTGTGCCAACCCGAAGTGTTTGATTATATAAACGAAGGAGATAAAACAATATTTGAACGTCAACCGTTAGAAAAAATAGCAGGAGAAGGTAAGATGTCAGCTATTAAGCACAATGGATTTTGGAAGCCAATGGATACACTTAGAGATAATGTAGAATTAAACGAAATGTGGGATAAAGGGGAAGCTCCATGGAAAGTGTGGTAAATTCAGTTATCAGTCCCGAAGGATCGGGATGTCGCAAGCTCCATAAACAGTTATCAGTGAGTAGTTTTTAATTCAAAGATTCACAGTTAAACATTTAAAAATGAATATCGATATATTTGACAACTTTTACCGTGGTAAACGAGTCTTGATAACCGGACATACCGGCTTTAAAGGTTCGTGGTTAGCTATCTGGTTGTATGAATTGGGAGCGGAAGTTATAGGTCTTGCATTAGACCCATTTTCAGAACGGGATAATTATGTGCTTTCAGGTATTCACGATAAAATTATTGACCTTAGAGGAGATATACGGGATGGTCAATTAGTGAAAGATGTTTTTCATAAATACCAACCGGAGATTGTTTTTCATTTAGCAGCGCAACCTTTGGTGCGACTTTCGTATGATATTCCGGTGAAAACCTACGAAGTAAACGTAATGGGTAGTATTTATGTAATGGAAGCTATTCGTATAACGGATAGTGTGAAAGTAGCAGTTATGATTACCACTGATAAATGTTATGAGAACCGTGAACAAATATGGGGCTATCGTGAAAATGAAGCCATGGGTGGATATGATCCTTACTCTTCTTCCAAGGGTGCAGCTGAAATTGCTATTGCTTCCTGGAGGCGTTCGTTCTTTCACCCGGATAAACATGCTATTCACGGTAAGTCTATTGCCAGTGTACGTGCCGGTAATGTTATTGGTGGTGGCGATTGGGCATTAGATCGTATTATCCCTGACTGTATCAAAGCATTGGAAGCTGATACAACCATTGATATTCGTAGCCCCAAAGCCATACGGCCATGGCAACATGTGTTGGAGCCATTAAGCGGTTATATGTTGTTGGCTAGCAAAATGTGGAACGAACCTACCGAGTATTGTGAAGGATGGAATTTCGGACCGCATGCCGAATCTATAGCTACTGTATGGAATGTTGCAACCAAGGTAGTGGAGAATTATTTTGCCCCTACGTTAAAGGGAACTAAGGAAGATGGAGATGATGAACTATCAACTATCAACTATCAACTATCAACTCATTTACGTGATTTATCGAACCCCAACGACTTACATGAAGCCAAGCTATTAATGTTAGATATTTCCAAAGCGAAATTTCAACTGGGTTGGGAACCACGGTTAAATATAGACCAAACAGTTGAATTGACAGTTGATTGGTATAAGCGATATAAATCTAAGAATATCCATAATTTATGTGTTGAAAATATAGTAAAGTACTTAAGTTATAAAATATGAAAAGAGTCTTAATTACTGGTGCAACTGGTTTTATTGGATCATTCTTATTAAAGAATCTTTTAGATTCTAGTTATCAGATTGCAATCATAGTTAGAAAAGAGAGTTCTTTCAAAAGAATTATAGAAAGTCTTGAGCGTGTACAAATTATTTATTCAGACTATACTAATTTTGATGAAAGTGAATCTGAAATATTAAAATTTGACCCAGAAATTGTTTATCATTTAGGTTGGGCAGGCGTTGACAACACAATGCATAATAATGAGAATATACTTAATGTGAATATTCAATCAACGTTATCATTGGTAAATATTATTCTTAAAGGAAATGTGAAAACATTTATAGGACTGGGTTCTCAGGCTGAATATGGACCATGTAATTGTGTAATTAGCGAAAAACAACAAACAAATCCAACAACTTTGTATGGAATTGCCAAACTGACTGCATATAATATAATGAATTATAACTTCAGGCAAAACAATATCAGGTTTGTCTGGTTGAGGTTATTTTCGTCTTATGGACCTGCCGATAACGAAAATTGGTTAATACCATATTTGATTAAATCATTATCTGAAGGGGTTACTCCAGAATTAACTAAGGGAGAGCAAATTTGGGACTATATTTATATAGATGATGTTGTAAGTGCCATAGTTAGTTGTGGCGAGAATGATAAGACCATTGGGATTTATAATTTAGGTTCTGGGACTGGTTATCAACTGAAATCTGTTATACAAAATATAAGAGATATAATTAATCCTGCAATGTCGCTTGTTTTTGGAACAAAAAGCTATGCTCAGAATCAGATAATGGTACTTCAAGCTGATAATACAAAATTACGACTTGATACAGGCTGGAATCCAAGTGTACAATTAAGTGAAGGATTAGAAAGCACGGTTACATGGTTTTTAAATAATAAATAATATTATGACATTAAGTGAATATTTAGTTCAATATTTATATAAAAAAGGTATAACACATATCTTTGAGTTGACTGGTGGGATGGTTGCTAATTTTTTAAACGCTTTTTATCAATTCGAGAAGATAAAAGTTGTGACTATGCACCATGAACAAGCTGTATCATTTGCTACTGATGGATTTGCACGAATTTCGAATCTACCAGGTGTAGCTTTTGCGACCAGTGGACCTGGTGCAATTAATTTGTTAACTGGGATCGGGAATTGTTATTTTGATTCTGTTCCAGCAATATTCATTACTGGACAAGTTAATTCTTATGAGCAAAAAGGTGACCGAAATGTACGTCAATTTGGATTTCAGGAAACTGATATTCTATCAATGGCAAAACCTATCTGTAAGGCTGTATTTGAAGTTAAATCTGCTCTGGAGTTTCCCGCTATTATTGAAGAAGCTTTTAAAGTTGCACTGAGTGGTAGACCTGGTCCTGTTCTGATTGATGTGCCTATGAATTTTCAAAAAGTAGAAATAACTGAAATAGATTTTTCTGAACCCAAAGTAGAACTTATAGAAAAGAAATATTTAAGTGATATAAATTGGGGTTTGTTAAATGAAAAGTTGAATAGTTCAAAAAGACCATTAATCCTAGCAGGAAGAGGAATACAAGTTTCGGCTTCAAAAAATTTGTTGATAAATTTTGCAGAAAAAAATGGAATACCAATTGTCACTTCGTTACATGCACTTGATGTAATACCCTATAATCACCCGTTGCGTGTTGGTTTTATTGGAACATATGGGAATAGATGGTCAAATATCTTAATTGGTGAAAGTGATTTGATAATTGTACTTGGAAGTCGGCTAGATATTCGACAAACTGGTGCAAACGTTGATTTTTTTAGTAATCGAACAATTTTTCATATTGATATTGATTCAAATGAAATCAATAATAGAATTAAAAACTGTTATGCCATTGTTGAAGATATAAATATTTTTCTAACGAATGCATTGGAAAAAGTAAATATTATTCCGACAACAAACTGGGATAGTTGGTACGATGAAATTAATGCATCTAAAGTGAAGTATCCCGATGATAAAGAAACGGATAATGTTATGGGTATTAATCCAAATTCATTTATGCATCTATTATCGAGACATTCCGACAAGGCAGGAGCCTTTTTGGCAGATGTTGGAAATCATCAAATGTGGTGTGCACAATCCTTAGAACTAAATATGGATCAGTATTTTTTATCATCAGGAGGAATGGGTGCAATGGGTTATTGTCTTCCAGCAGCTATTGGAGCATGTTTTGCGCTAAATAAACCTGTTGTTTCAATATCAGGAGATGGTGGATTTCAGTTGAATATTCAAGAACTACAAACAATTGTTAGGAATAGATTGCCGATAAAAATTGTTGTAATTAACAATAAGTCTCTTGGGATGATTCGTCAGTTTCAAGAGAGTTATTTTGATTGTAATTATCAAAGTAGTATTTGGGGATATTCATGCCCGGATTTTGAAAAGGTTGCAAATTCATATAATATAAAGGCGAAAACAATAAGTGAAATTGATGAAATTGAAGATGGTCTTGTAGAATTATGGTCTAACCCCTACGAACCTTTTTTACTCCAAGTAATGATTGATACTCATATAAACTGTTATCCTAAAATAGCATTTGGTAAGCCTTTGACAGAGATGGAACCAATTTCAAAACCAATTGAACTTTAATTTTGTTAATTGTCAAGTTTGACAATGTTTTACTGTGGTTTAATAAAATATCTAAATATACTCTCTAATAAACATTTTTTTATATAACAAAATGAAGTTAACTTCAATTATAACGCGAATAGTTTCTACTTTAGGAATAGATAAAGCCATATTATTCACGTCATCAAATAGTCTAATTGGAGGTGTAGGTAATGTAATTTCAATAATTTTAGTAGTTAAATGTTTGTCCGGATTTGAACAAGGTTTTTATTATACTTTTGGAAGCATAGTAGCAATACAAGTCTTTTTTGAATTAGGACTTAATGGCATAATAACCCAATATGTTGCTCACGAAGCTTCTAATTTAAAATGGGAGAGTCGGAATATACTTTTAGGTGATTCAAAGTTTAAATCACGGTTGTCTTCACTTCTCCATTTTAGTGTAAAGTGGTATATGTTCTTTGCAACAATTTTGCTATTAATTTTGATAATCGTTGGTTTTGTTTTTTTTAATAAGTATGACTCAACAAATGGTATTGTTAGTTGGGAAGCTCCTTGGATTTTACTTGCAATAGGGACTAGTATTAGTTTAATTATTTCACCTATAGTGGCATTTATTCAAGGACTTGGCAAGGTAAAGGAAATAGCACAAATTCAACTCATATTACAAATATTTAAACTCTCTATTGTTTGGGGAGGGTTAATATTGGGAGCAAGTTTGTATGTTTTGGGTATTAGTTCTATTCTAGGAGCTTTGCTTTTAATGGTTATAATTATAAGTAAGTATAGAATATTACTTATTTCTATTTGGAGAACCCAAATTATAGAAAAAGTATCTTATAGGACAGAGATATTTCCATATCAATGGAAGATTGCATTGAGTTGGATAAGTGGTTATTTTATTTTTCAACTTTTTAATCCAGTGTTGTTTGCTACTGAAGGTGCCGAAGTAGCAGGACAAATGGGTATGACTTTAGCAGCACTAAATGGAATTCAATCACTTTCATTTGCATGGATGACAACAAAAATTCCTTTATTTTCAGGTCTTATTGCCCAGCGGAAATTTAACGTATTGGACACTGTATTTAACAAAACATTGAAACAATCTTCAATAATAAATTTTTGTGGGCTATTTTTTTTAATAGTTCTAATATATTTAATAAGAAACTTTGAGATTAAAATAGCTGGAAAATTTCTTGGAAATCGTTTTCTAAATTATTTACCTATGATTTTAATGATGATTCCGATATTTCTAAATCAATTTATTTCTTCATGGGCGACATATTTAAGATGCCATAAAAAAGAGCCTTTTTTAGTAATATCAATTGTGAGTGGTGTTTTGTGCGCTTTGTCGACACTTCTTCTCGGCAAATACTTTGGTGTAATTGGGATTACGACTGGTTATTGTTTAATAACACTGATGACACTTTTTTGGGCGTATTACATTTATAAAAACAAAAAAGTAGAATGGCATTAAACCTATATAGGACATAATATTATGATTGTTTAGCTATGCAATTCTTATTTGTATCAAATTGTTTTACTTAAAACTAAATACAATATTAATATTATTCTGAAAATAATCAAAAGATAAGTTTACAAAAAACATATAATAATGAAACTAACAATTGGAATACCTACTTATAATAGAAATGTTGAATTGATAAACTTAATTCGAGCACTTCAACTCCAACTTAATGATAATATTAAGGTAATAATTATTGATAATTGTTCAACCATTCCAATTAAGCAATCTATTGAAGATGCTGATATAAGTTTAACAAATAATTTTTTAATTATAGAGAATAAGGTTAATATTGGAGGTAATGCCAATATATTAAGATGTTTTGAGTACTGTGAAACAGAGTGGTTATGGGTAATTGGTGATGATGATATACCTTCACCAGTTGCAATTAAGATTATACTAGAAAAAATTGAAGGTCTGAATAACGTAGCTTTCTTGAATTTTTCAGATTCACTACATATTCATAAAGATGAACTTATATCTAATAACATAGAAGAATTTGTAAGCAATATAAGTAATTGGGGGCAAATAAATTTTACTTCTATTTCTGTGTTTAATGCATTTAAACTAAAACCTTATCTTAGATTTGGGTATCAATATGCATATTCTTGGTCACCTCATATTGCTACACTATTGGCATTTCTAGCCTATAATGATAGTAAGGTTGTTTTTTGTGCTGAAAAAATAATCTCAGAACTTTGTTTAGCTGAAGATGATAATAAATGGGCTGCGATAGGACCTAATCTTGGGAAAATGACTTTGCTAGAACTTCCGTTTAATTTCAAAACTAAAAAAATATTAGCGGATAGAATATCTAAAAAACCAACTATTGAATGTTCCATATATGAAGCACTAAATTCGATTCATTATAGTAATGATATAAAATCTAGTTATTATTTATTTAGTAAAATGACAGAAAGATTGTATTATTTCAACAGAAATCCTTTTTTTAGATTTAAAATCCTTATTTATAAACTGTCATTTCTTTTTCCAAATGTTTCCTTACGTGTTATAAAATTAATTCTTAAAATTAAAGGAGTTGACGTGTCCTTTATTTTAGATGTAAATAAAAGATTATAATTTGTATTCTATGTTGTTGTTAATGTAGAAAGATTATATTTATAAATGATATATTTAAGGGTAAAGGATAATGGGTTTTAATTTATTTGTTTATAAATGATAAATGTACTATTGATATTTCTTGTTTGTTCTGTAATATTTTATTTCTATCATAAAACATATGTGGGCATTTATGTCTATATTATATCAGTTTTTTTGGCGCCATATTGTTCAATTGGATCACTAAATTTTAGAATTGAATTACTACTTACGCCGATACTTTTCGCAATATTCTTATTAAGAAAGAGGAGGGTCTATATAACCAAAATTATCCTTTTATGGTTATTGATTGTTATTTATCTTTTTCTCGTTACTTTTATTTCGAATGATTATGATTTGGATAGTGAAGTCTCCTATACAACAGGATTCAATTTTATAAGATATGGCTTTTTGATGATAATAGCAAGTAACTTAAAAACAGAAAGGATTAGCAATATCAAGATTTTAAGATTATTGCTTCTTGTTTCAGTTCCAATATCATTAATTGGTATAGGGCAGTCTATTCAAAATAGTTATATAATAAGTCTTACAGAAATGTTCTATTCTTCTGTTAATCGCCCGGTTTTTCAAGGATTAATGGAAGAAATTTCTAAACATTCAGACTATATATTCAGATCAATTGGTGTTTTTGAAAATGTTTCTTATTATGCCGCATTTTTGTTGATAACAACCTTTGTCAGTTTGGAGTTTATATTAAGATTTTACAAATATAATATATCGTTAAAAGAAAGAAAAATACTAATTGGTATATTTTTGCTGAATGTTACTTCTGGTATTTTATGTTCTTCTTTGACATATTATGGAGGTGTATTTTTTATATTTTTATATTTTCTCGTATTTGACTTTAAAGTTATGTTCAAATATGTAATTTTATTGGTAATTGCTATAATTTTTCTTCTTCTTTATTTGAAGATTAAATATTCTGACACTTTTTCAGTATATGCAGATAATTTTAACTATTTGATTGATGCATTTTTTAATGGAAGAAAGTTAGGACAACGATATGACTTTAACGAAAGATCGACTGGGGATTTGACAAAAGTAATATATGATAATTTTCTACTAGGAAGTGGTTTTAGATCTTATAAAAATTTAGGAGTAAATGATTCTCTTTATCTTGAATTTTTTTATAGCGCAGGTCTTATCGGTAGTATTCTCTTGACAATATTCGGTATTTGGATTTCTAAAATAATTTTCACAGTTCATTATAATAATAGGTATTTTTTCAGTATGATTTTAATTCTTTTCTTATTAAGCGGCCTGGGTTGTAACAGTGTCTCAATTATAAGATTTTCTGAATGGTTCTGGATGTTTATCGGTTTGTTGATGATTGATTTAAAAGAAACTAAAGTCTCATTATTTAATTCAAATTAATATATAATATAAATTAGTACACCTAATATGTTTTTAACGAAAATAAGATACGGTTTTGTTAGATTATTTGAAGATTTATCAAATAAGGAAGATTATTGGCATGCTCGTTTAATGGCTAGAACTGAGTTCCCATATAAAGAGCTGTATTATTTAAATTTCACACCAAAATCAAATTATCCATTTAAAAAAAATAATTCTATTCCAATTGTTGAAATGAATGGAGAGGAAATGGAATTCTCTATTACAATATTTAATTATGGATTAGGATTGATTGATGAATTGCATTCAAATCCCAATAATATATTTCACATTAAGAATATTTTAGAATGGATTTTTTTTAATCAAGGCGATGACGGAGGATGGCATAATGATTACAGTATTTCATATTTATCAGTTAAGCCTGGATGGTCTTCAGCTATGGGGCAAGGATTAGCTATCTCATTTATTTATAGATGTTATCTTTTGAATTTAATATCGAAAGATATTGCTAGTGAAAAAATAGAAATTGCGAAGAATCATATGCTCAGTGATGAGTTATCAAATGAAACAGTTTATGGAATTATATTGCAAGAATTTGGTGGTGCATCAGAAAATGTTTTGAATGGATATATATTTGCAATTTACGGATTATATGATTATGCTTTGTTTACAGGTAAATTTGATTATTTTGACTATCATATTTCTGTCCTAAAATCAATCATAGTCAAGTATAATTTTGTATTTAATTGGTCATATTATACTACAACTAAAACTATTGCGAGTCTTTTCTATCATCAATTACATATTGATATGATGTATAGTTTACATCACATAACTAAAGATTTGTTTTTTTTGAAAAAAGCACGATTTTGGGAGAAATCTCTTAGATTTGGATATCTATTCATATTTATTAAAGCTATTCAAAAGGTATTGAATATGAGTTCATTAAATACTATCAATAGACAGTAATTGTTTTAGTATCTTCGGTGTAAATCAATTGTACTTTAATGTTTGATTATTTCACTAGTTTTTTTTTATTTAATATGTTACTCGAGTCTTTATGAAAATATTATATATAACAAATACGTATCCAGTTAAAAATATTGGAACTCCAATCGTTCAATCCGTAGTTGATGCATATAAACGTATATATCCTACTGATGATGTTTGCCTATTTATTGCTAGAATTGGAAATGATCAACCAAATCTCATATTTAAAATTATAGAGTTAGTTAAATTGAAGAACAAACAATTTGATATAATTCATTTTCATTTTGGGGGCATTTATGTTCTATTATTGTATGTCTTTTTAAAATTTAACAATACAAAGTCTAAATTTGTAATTACTTATCATGGAACAGAATTGCATGGAAGAGCCAATTCAAAAGGATTAAAAAAGATATGGATTTACTTAAACAGAATTGCATCATTGAATCTTATAAAAATAGCTGATCGAAATGAGGTTGTTTCAGAGAATTTATTGAATTCAATCCCTTCAAATGTGTTAGGCAGATATAGAGCCAAGATTTATTCAATAGCTTTAGGAGTCGATTATGAAAGGTATTATCCTATTGATAAAGTGATTGCGAAACAACAGCTTAATTTAGATTTTAATACTAAATATATCCTTTTTGGATATGGAAGTAAATCTTTGATCAAGCGGATTGATAAAGCATATAAGATTCTTGACATAGTCAATAGTGTTGGCGGCACTAATTATGAATTGCTCATAATGACAGGTGTTGAAAATAGTGTTGTTAATTATTTTTATTCTGCTTGCGAATTTGTTTTGATTACTTCAGATGCTGAGGGTTCTCCTAACATCGTAAAAGAATCGATAGCAACCAATCTACCTATCTATTCTATGAATGCCGGGGATATTTGGACCTACTTATCGCAAATCCCTAATTCATTGAAATTATCAAGTGATGTGGATGCTGCAGCACAACAAATATTGAATCAAAAGGATTCTGTATTATTTAATTCAAGAGATTTTTTTAGAAATCAGATTGAATTGAGTAATTATATAGAGAATCAAAGAAATAACTACAAATACATATTAAATGAAGATGCAATATATTAAATGGTTTTTATCTGATATGTACTTGTTTTTTCTTCGAATCACAAAGAGAAAATTAACAATAGGAAGAGGATGTTACATAAATTTCAGATGTAAATTTGAACAACATGTAATGATTCTTGATAATTGTAGATTATTTAATTCTACCTTAGGCTCTTACACATATATTTCACCAGGAAGTATTCTTATTAATTCCATTATAGGCAGATTCTGTAGTATCGGGCCAGGTGTGAAGATAGGGCTTGGGATTCATCCTTTACATTTAGTAAGTACATCTCCGTATTTTTATGACAAAAATTTGAAAGATAGTTTTTCAAATAGAAATTATTTCGACCATTTTAGTAACGTAGAAATTGGCAATGATGTTTGGATCGGAGCAAATGTGTTAATTATGGGTGGTTTGAAAATTGGGAATGGAGCAGTTATAGCAGCCGGCTCAATTGTAACTAAAGATGTCGAACCGTATGCGATAGTGATGGGGGCTCCGGCAAAGTTCCATAGATTTAGATTGCCAGACGATGTTATATTAAAAATAAAAGATGTAAAATGGTGGGAGTGGGATAATAAAAAGTTGAAAGAAAGTGCTGATCTATTTATTGATTCTAATTTGTTTAATAATATATAACATTATGAGGTTACTTTATTTAGGCTCTCTTACGAGTATTTTTTCTTGGAGTTATGTTCAAGCACTTTCAGAAAGTGGTTTTGAGCTGTCGATAATTAATACATCTAAGGAAGAACATTTTGAGAATCTGTTTGGTATTGAAGTTTTAAATATCTACCCTGAGAGAAGAAATAAGAGAATTTGGTTTTTTATAAAAAAAATAATCAAGTATCTAAAAATTGACACTTCTATTTTATTTATAAAGTATTTGAAGTTTTTAGAAAAGGAAAAAGTCAAGGAGTTCGAAAACAATATGGTTAGCTATATTGCAGATATAAATCCCAGTGTTTGTTTTTCTTTTTGGGGAACGTGTACATTTAACGAGATTGAGGTTATAAAAGAGCACTTCCCAAATATCAAAGTGATACTTGATATTAATACCTATCCTGTTCGTGAGAAGATAAAATTTGACGAAATAGGAGAATTTATAAATGACGATATGAGAGTTTTTAATCAAATTGATGGTTTAATATTCACATCGGAAATTATGAAAGATTATTTCTCAAAATATATAAATTTGGAGAGAAAAAAATATATTATATTTTATGATTCATTTATAAGTAAGTTATATTCAACAGAAGAACTTACAATTAATGATGAAGATAAATTGAAACTTGTATTCTTAGGAAATACAGAGTTTAAAAATCGAACAATTGATGATGTCAGAAGTCAAATATATGATTTGGCAAATTGTGGAATTGAAATATTTGTTCAAGAACCCGCTGTTGGTCTACTTCCTCACAAGAATATAAATATTTTTAAAACCTTTTCTTTTGATGAAATATATAATGGTGAGCTTGGAAAGTTTATTTCGAAATTTGATGGAATAATAGTTTTCTATAATGATTTTAACGATTTGAGAACAAATATTAGTATTCCGACTAGGTTTTCATTAGGGCTTTGTGGCAGAATACCTATAATTATAGAAAAAGGGAAATTTTTAGCTATTGAGGAAATTTTTTCAATAAAAGAGAATCTATATTTATATAACAATATTGATGAGATAATAACTGATTTTAAAGTAAATAAAACTAATTATAAAAACAATGCATTTAAATTTTCAAACACTACAGAGTTAGAGAATAGAATGGGGTTGTTGAATTCTTTTATACTAAATATTTAATATGAAAAAAATACTTATTACTGGTGGTGCCGGTTTTATTGGTTCAACTTTGTCTAGATTGTTGGTTCTGAAAGGATATAATGTAACAATCCTAGATAATTTCTCAGAAAAGATTCATGGCGATAATTATATGGAGTCATTTTTGTTTAAAAAACTGCCACTTGAATGTAGAATTATCAAGGGAGATGTAAGAGATAAGCAATTAATGATTGAGACTTTAAATTCCGTTGATACTATAATTCATTTAGCTGCTGAAACTGGAACTGGTCAATCGATGTATGATATTGATAATTATTTTGATGTTAATGTGATGGGCACAGCTAATATTCTTGATATAATAACAAACCACAAAATTAAAATATCAAAAATAATTCTTGCATCATCAAGATCGGTTTATGGTGAGGGTAAGTATTTGTGTGAAAATCATGGAGTAATTTACCCTGACTCAAGAAAGCAAAGTCGCCTAGTCAATGAAAAGTACGATTGCTACTGTCCTCATTGTGATTTGGTTTTAAAATCTATACCTACAGATGAAAAATCGTGGACAAATCCAGATTCAATATATGCCGTGACTAAATTAGCTCAAGAGCAGATGATTAAGGCGCAATGTGCTGCCCTGAATATAGAATATACAATACTCCGATTTCAAAATGTATATGGAGCAGGTCAGTCATTAACGAATCCATATACGGGTATACTATCCATATTTTCAAGGTTGTTACTCGAAAATCAAGAAATAAATATTTTTGAAGATGGGTATGAATCAAGAGATTTTATTAATGTTGAAGATGTTGCTGAAGGTATTTATAAAGCATTAATTACTAATTTCGATACTACAAATACAGTTTTCAATATTGGAAGTGGCAATTCAATTAGTGTATTAGAAATAGCGGAAACACTTAAAAAATATTATCATTCAAAATCAAATATTAGAATATCAGGAGATTTTAGACTTGGAGATATTCGACATAATAAGGCTGATGTAACTTATGCATTAGAATATTTAAATTGGGAACCTAGAATATCTTTTGAAGACGGAATTAAAAAATTTGCAGAATGGGTTCAATCTCAAAAGGAATCATATAAAATGAAATCTAGTCAATATGATGAAAGTCTTGATGAATTAAAAGAAAGAGGATTGTTAGTTGATAGAAATAATAATTAGATATTATCCTTAAAGTGTATTTAGTTAAGACATGTTTGTTTTTCAGTGATTCTCATATTATATGATTATTTAACTCATTGTCTCTTATGAATGGAAAACGTTGAAAATTGGAGTGAATTTAAATCAATAATAAGTGCTAAGTCATAAAATATATATGAATTTTGAATCTAAATTGAATTGTTTGAACTACAAAAATACTTGTAAGCTGAAAAAAGCATTGTAATTATTGATTTATCTCTTTTGGTGAGATTTGAAAAAATGAGTATAAAAATTTGAAATGTAATAATAAAGATGAATATAGCAATTGTAGGAACAGGATATGTCGGACTAGTAAGTGGGGCTTGTTTTGCTGAATTAGGAATTAATGTAACATGTGTTGATATAAATAATGAAAAAATTGAAGGGTTGAAAAATGGTATTATTCCAATTTATGAGCCTAATTTAGATATTTTAGTCGCAAGAAATTCGAAATCAGGCCGTTTGCATTTTACTCCAGATTTATTGTCTTGTTTAAATAATGTTGAAATCGTATTTATTGCAGTAGGAACTCCACAAGATGAGGATGGAAGTGCAGATTTAAAATATGTACTTGAGGTTGCTAAAACAATTGGATCTAGCATTAATAAATATATATTAGTTGTTACAAAAAGTACTGTACCTGTTGGTACAGCGCAGAAGGTTAAAGCTGTGATACAGTCTGAAATAGATAAAAGGGAAGTTGAGGTACAATTTGATGTCGCTTCAAATCCTGAATTTTTAAAAGAGGGAGATGCGATAGATGATTTTATGAAACCAGACAGAGTGGTTGTTGGTGTTGAGACAGAACAAGCAAAAGAACTAATGACACGTTTATATAGACCGATGCTATTAAACAACTTCCGAGTTATTTTTATGGATATACCTTCTGCAGAGATGACAAAATATGCTGCTAATGCTATGTTGGCTACTCGAATAAGTTTTATGAATGATATTGCAAACCTTTGTGAGTTAATAGGTGCAGACGTAAGTATGGTTCGTAAGGGGATTGGTTCAGATTCTAGAATTGGTAACAAGTTTCTGTATTCAGGTTGTGGTTATGGAGGTTCATGTTTTCCGAAAGATGTGAAGGCACTTATTAAAACCGGGCAAAAGAATAGTTATCAATTAAAGGTTTTGGAAGCAGTTGAGACGGTAAATGATAGGCAAAAAAGCATACTCTTTGATAAATTTTCAAACTACTTTAATGGAAGAGTAGATGGTAAAAAAGTCGCAGTTTGGGGTTTGTCATTTAAACCTGGAACTGATGATATGCGTGAGGCACCATCATTAGTCCTTATTGATAGTTTATTGAAAGCGGGCTGTCATGTGGTGGCTTATGATCCTGTAGCAATGAATGAAGCTAAACGGATATTGGGAAATCGGATTGAATATGCAGTAGATATGTATGATGCTGTTTTAGACGTTGATGCCATATTTCATATAACTGAATGGAAAGAATTTCGCATGCCAAATTGGGGTGTAATAAGAAAATCAATGAACACCCCATTACTAATTGATGGTCGAAATGTTTATTCTAAAGCTGAACTAGAAGGAATTGATTATATAAAGATTGGTTAATAATTCATTTGGGGGAAACAATTATGATTAAAGGATTAGTGTCAATTATAATGTCGTCTTATAATTCCTCTAGCTTTTTAGATGATTCCATTATGTCTGTAATTAACCAGTCGTATGTAGATTGGGAGTTATTGATAACAGATGATTGTTCTCAAGATTATTCTGTTGAATTGATTCAAAAATACACAGAAATAGATCATCGAATTAAATTATTTTCATTGAATAGAAATGTTGGTGCTGCGGCTGCACGAAATAATTCTTTAGAAAAGGCAAGCGGTAAGTATATTGCTTTTTTAGATAGTGATGATATTTGGCTTAATAATAAGTTAGAGTGTCAATTAGCTTTCATGAAACTAAATGATTATGCATTTACGTTTTCAGCCTATGACAAAATAAGCGAGTTAGGAGAAAAGCTTAGTAAAATAATTTATGTTCCTCGAAGTGTTACTTATAATCAACTTTTAAGAAATACCATTATCGGTTGTTTGACTGTGATTATAGATAAAGATAAAATAGGAGATTTCAGGATGCCTATAATTAAAAGTGCTCATGATACAGGCTTGTGGTTGTCAATTTTAAAGAGAGGTTTTATAGCGTATGGTTTAAATGAAGTTTTGGCAACATATCGTGTAGTTTCTAATTCTAATACTGCCAATAAATGGAAAGCAGCTAATAATGTTTGGAAGCTTTATAGAGATATTGAAAAATTGTCGATACTTCAGACTTTATTTTGCTTTTGTTTGTATTCATTTAATTCTACAAAAAAGAGGATTTAATTAATGTTTTAGTAATGCAGTATTGGTGTAGTTTTAGATGTCCTTCTTTCAATAGTTGTTGTAGAGGTTTGAATGTAATTATTTGATTTTTTTTATTGAAAAATTCAAATATTGAAACCAATTGATTTACGAAATATTTATGCTAAATCAGAATTGGATGGAATAGATTCCCTAACAATTAGTTCACTGTTTAATCGATTTTAAATTTTAAAATATATCTTAAATATGCAGTTTGTTTCAATTATTTGTCCAATTCTAAATGAAGAAAAGTTTATTGATAAATGTGTTGAGTCTATAATTGCTCAAGATTATCCAAAAGACTCTTTGGAAGTCTTTTTTGTAGACGGAATGAGTACAGATAAGACAAGAGAGATTGTTCAAAATTATAGTAAGAAGTACAGTTATATAAAACTACTTGACAACATTGACAAAGTAGTACCTCACGCGCTAAATTTAGGAATTAAAGCTTCAAATGGCGAGGTCATTATTCGAATTGATGGACATTGTGTGTATCCAACCGATTATATATCTACCCTTGTAATGTATCTTTTTGAGCTTAATGCAGATAATGTTGGTGCAGTTTGGAATACTTTACCTGCAAAAAATAATTCTATTTGTCGTGCTATAGCCATAGGTTCAAGTCATAAATTTGGAGTAGGTGATTCAAAGCATAAAGTTGGTGCAAAAGATATAATAGAAACAGATACAGTGCCTTTTGGTTGCTACCGAAGAGAAGTTTTTGACAAAATTGGTTTGTTTGATGAGGAACTAATTCGTAATCAAGATGACGAGTTTAATGCGCGACTTGTAAAGAGTGGAGGTAAAATTTTTTTGATACCAGATTTAGTTATAAATTACACTGCTCGTGACAGTGTAGCTAAAATGTCTAAAATGTATTATCAATATGGCTTATTTAAACCATTAGTTAATCTGAAAATTGGAGCACCAGCAACAATTAGACAATTTTTTCCCATAGCATTTTTATTTGGTCTAACAGTTGGAGGATTACTTTCTATATTTTCAAACTACTTTTTGATTCCATATTTACTTGTTATCTGCTCCTATTTATTATTGAGTATATTTTTTGCAGTGAAAGGTGCAGTAAAAGTCAAAGACTGGAAATTAACCATTTTCTTGCCAGTTGTCTTTTTTATGATTCATATTAGTTATGGATACGGTTATTTAGTTGGAATTTATAAAATAATTATGCACAAAAAGTTTAGTGTCGAAATAAATAGATGATTATGAAAATAAGTTTTTCTCCCCCTTATGTAGATGAATCTGTTATTAAGGAAGTTGTTGACTCTTTAAACTCCGGTTGGATTACTACCGGTCCCAAAGTAAAAGCTTTGGAAAATGAGATTAAGGAATTGTGTTCAGCGCAAGAAGTGTTGTGTGTAAATTCCTGGACTTCGGGAGCTATTATGATGTTGAAATGGCTGGGAGTGAAAGAGGGGGATGAGGTTATCGTTCCTGCTTATACTTATGCGGCTACAGCATTGGCTGTTTTACATGCAGGAGCGGTGCCTGTAATGGTTGATTCGTGCGAGGACTTTAATATTTCTGTACAAGCTATTCGCGCAGCAATAACTCCCAAAACAAAAGCAATCATACCCGTTGATATAGCAGGTTTTCCATGTGATTATGATGAAATCATGGAGGTAGTTACTGAAAAAAAAATACTAGAAATGTTTCAACCGAATTCTACCGTTCAACAAAAGTTAGGGCGCATACTGGTGATGAATGACGCAGCTCATTCTCTAGGCGCTTTTTATCAGAAAGATAAACGTACCGGGTGTGAAACGGATATAGCAATTTTCTCGTTACATGCTGTAAAGAATATTACTACAGCCGAAGGAGGAGCAATTTGTTTAAATTTACCAGAACCCTTTGATAATGCTGCTTTGTATGCAGAATTACGTCAAATGACTTTAAACTGCCAGACAAAGGATGCATTTTCGAAAAGTAAAGCAGGTGGTTGGAGATATGATATAGTTGATTTTGGAATGAAGATCAATATGCCCGATGTAAATGCAGCAATAGGATTAGCTCAGATTCGTCAGTATTCCAACTTACTCGCATCACGTAAACGAATTTTCGGACAATATGATACCATATTTCGTAAGTATGAATGGGCTGTTTTACCACCTTCAAAAGATAATGGGAAAGAAAGTTCGTACCATATTTATGCATTAAGAATTGCTGATATAACAGAAGACCTACGCGATGAGATAATAGATGAAATTGCAAAAAGTGAAGTAGCTGTTAACGTTCATTTTATACCTATGCCTATGTTGAGTTTCTTCAAAAATAAAGGATACGATATTACTAATTATCCTCAGGCATTTAAAAATTATGCTGCTGAGATATCATTACCTATTTATCCGCAATTGACAACTGAAGAGGTTGATTTCGTAATTAATACTGTTGTTGATGCCTACCAAAAAATAATACTTAAATAATGATTCGAATATTTGATATTGTATTTTCATTCCTTGGAATTTTAATTTGCCTTCCACTATTCATTATTATTTACCTGTTAATAGCTGTTGAAAGTAAGGGTGGTGGTTTTTATATTCAGAAAAGAGTCGGTCGAAATAATATTGACTTTTCGCTGTATAAATTTCGTTCCATGCGTGTTGGCTCTGATAAAAAGGGATTAATAACCATCGGCGGCAGAGACCCACGAATGACACGTGTGGGTTATTTTATCCGTCGGTTTAAACTGGATGAATTACCACAATTACTAAATGTTTTTGTAGGTGATATGAGTTTTGTTGGTCCCAGACCGGAAGTAAGAAAGTATGTGGAAATGTATAATGAGGCACAGTTACAAGTACTAAGTGTACGCCCGGGAATAACAGATTATGCATCGATTGAATATGTGGATGAAAATGAAATCCTTGGTTCGGCAACTGATCCCGAAAAAGTGTATATAGAGGAAATAATGCCCCATAAAATAAGACTCAATATGAAATTTATTGAGCATAAAAGTATCAAAGAGTATTTTTACATCATTTTCTTGACATTTTGGCATATTGTGAAATAGAAATTGTTTTTGATTAACATTTCCGATATTGTGTGTACACAATATCGGAAAAATTTCTTATTCATTAAAATTGTGTACATGGTAAATTGTAAAATAGTTGTTTGTGTAGTTTTATTGTTACTTCCGTTTGCAGCTGAAGCACAGAAAGATACGCTAAAGTATGAAGTGGGCTTTACGGGAGTAGGTTCCACCGGGACGTATGCTCCATTTTGGTTGCAGAGCGATAACTATGGACAAATTTCATCTTCGCCAAATTCAGTCAATGTGAATATGGGGTTTAGTAAAGATTTCAATAAAAAGTCTGCGGTATTTGATTATGGTTTTAAAGCTGATGTACTACTCAAAACTTACGATAACAAGACGAAAGCATATTTTCACGAAGCTTATCTGAAAGCCCGCTTTTCTGTCTTGGATCTAATCGTAGGGGCACGCGAAGAACATCTGGGTACTCAGGATTCCAGTTTGTCCTGTGGTGGTTTTCTGTTCTCCAAAAATGCCCGCCCCATGCCCAAAATTACCCTTGGAATAGAACGTTTCACCCCCGTACCCTTTACCAAAGGCTATCTGGAAGTAAAGGGAGCTGTGGCACACGGTTGGTTTACGGATAATATCGCCGTAACGAATCTACTCCTTCATCATAAATATATTTACTTTAGAGTGGGGGGGGGGTGCCCTTTCATTTTCAGTATGGGGTAGACCATGTGGCACAATGGGGTGGTAATGTGCTGGGAATGGGGCAACAACCCACTTCATTAAGTGATTACCTGAGGATAGTAATGGGTAGCTCCGGTGGTAGTTCAGCACTTAAAACGGATCAAGTCAATGCATTGGGCAATCATATTCTTTCGCAGAGCATGAAGGTGGAGTATTGCATTTCTAACTTCTCGGTAAGTGGCTACTGGCATAATATATCGGAGGACAGTCCTAAATTTATGACCAACACCATGAATAAACCTGATGGGCTCTGGGGTATATCTATTCGGAACAATACATTCCCTATTATTAAAGGACTGGTCTATGAATACCTGAACAGCACCGATCAATCAGGACCGTTTCATGACAAGGATGGAATCGTTTATGGTGGAAATGATGGTTATTTTGGCAATAGCGTATATAAAAATGGTTGGACCTATTTTTCCAGAACCATAGGTACACCTTTTCTGTCGTCACCGGTGTATAATAAAAATGGAGGTGTAAGTATTGTGAATAGTCGCGTTCAGGTACATCATATTGGGCTGGAAGGTGATGTGCATGGTTATAACTATAAGGCCTTATGTTCATTTAGTAAAAACTACGGTAATTACTGGGCTCCTTATCCTGAAATGATTAGAAATACCTCTCTGCTGCTGGAAGTAAAGAAACAATTTCCTAAATTATCGCATATAGAAATGGGATGCTCGGTAGGTGCAGATATCGGTAAACTGTATGGTAACTCGATAGGGTGCATGGTGAGTGTAAGGAAGAGGGGGAATTTGTTTAGTAGGTAGTAAACAGTTATCAGTGAATAAAACAGTTTTACCACTAAGTCACTAAGTTCACTTAGATACACAGAGAGAGTGTACTGAATAAATTTCAGACAACGAATTTAGCTACGCTGACCGTTGGTTCACAGGTTTTACGAATAAGAAAGAGATTAATTCGTGTCATTCGGAGTTTATTATCAATAAAAACCGCAAGGAGCAGTTTGTAAAGTAAGCAGTTCCGATAGGTTGGGATATCTCAAACTTCATTATCAGTAAATAGTTATAGTCAACCACTATTTACAACAAACTACTTTTACTTGTACAGAACGTAGTAGAAGTATCAACTAAAAAGTATGAACTATATTCTCATTTTCATCTTACTGCTTATAGCTGAACTAGTCTATTTTTGGTTGGCTAATCGGTTTAGTATTATTGCTCTGCCGAATAAACGCAGCTCTAGTTCTCAGGTGACTTTGCGAGGTGGGGGAATTATATTTTATATTGCTATTCTATTCTATTTTCTGTTTCAAGAATTTAGCTATCCTTTCTTTTTTATAGGATTAACCCTCATTTCTATTGTCAGTTTTATTGATGATATAAGGTCACTTTCAGTAAAGCTCCGCTTGCTGGTTCATTTTACGGCTATGGGCTTGATGTTTTATCAGTGGGGGTTATTTGAATTGCCCTGGTACTTTAGCGTGTGCGCATTGGTAGTCAGCACAGGCATACTGAATGCGTATAACTTTATGGATGGTATCAATGGCATTACTGGTGGGTATAGTCTGGTGGTGGCAGCTGCATTGCTCTACATTAATATCTATCGGGTGCAGTTTATAGATAACGAATTGATATACTATGTGATATTATCCTTGTTGGTGTTCAATTACTTTAATTTCAGAACCAAAGCCAGGTGTTTTGCCGGTGATGTGGGATCTATCTCTATTGCTTTTATCCTTCTGTTTTTGTTGGGTAAACTTATCATTGCTACCAACGATATCAGTTATATTGTTTTACTGGGGGTTTATGGTGTTGATACGGTATTGACGATTATACGCCGCTTGCTATTAAAAGAAAATATCTTCGAAGCGCACCGCAAACATGTCTACCAACTACTCGCTAATGAAATAAAACTGCCGCATGTATGGGTATCGACTATCTATGCATCATTACAAGCACTTATTATTGTCGGTTTTCTGCTGTTGGAGCCATATTCCTATTGGTATCCGTGTGTGGTGGTTGCTGTGCTGGCGATAGGATGGTATGCGGTGGTCCGATATCAGGTATCAGTTAACAGTAAGCAGTCAACAGTAAATAGTAAGGAGTAAATAGTAAGTAGTTATCAGTAAACAGTTATCAGTAAGTAGTTCCGATAAATCGGGATGTTCCGATTCTCGGAATGTCCCGAAAAAACGGGATGTCGAAATACTCCATCGAAATACTCCATCGCAAGCTCCATAAACATTTCAAAACAACGAATTGCACAAATTCCACGAATAAGAAAGAAATTAATTCGCGTCATTCGCGTCATTCGTAGTTTATTGTCAATAAAAATAGTTTTTATCACTAAGTCACTAATGGAACATCCCGAGAATCGGGAGTTCACGTAGAACCACAAAGATTATTATCTAATCACTGATGACTGATCACTGCTCAGTGATCACTGCTCACTGATAACTATTAACTATTTACTGATAACTGTTTACTGATAACTGCTCACTGTTGACTGTTCACTGTTAAATAGAATTCCACGATGGTTTCGATGCCTTTTTGGAACAAGTCGAGCGGGAAATTTTCGTTCGGTGAATGGATGGCGTCCGATTCGAGTCCAAAGCCCATTAGAATAGGTTTTACGTTCAGCACTTTCTCAAAAATCGGAATTACTCCAATGCTTCCACCACGGCGAACGGGCAGGGGCTTTACTCCAAATACTTTGGTATAGGCTTTCTCAGCAGCTTTGTAGGCATCGGAGTCGATAGGACAAACATAGCTCTCCGCTCCATGCAAGGTCGTGATTTTTATGTCGATATGCTCAGGAGCAATAGCCCTAAGATGTTCGGCTACCAATCGTGCTATCTTTTCATATTGTTGATGTGGGACCAATCGTGCCGATAGTTTGGCAAATGCTTTGGATGGCAATACCGTTTTAGATCCTTCGCCTGTATATCCTCCCCAAATACCACAAATGTCCAATGCCGGACGAATACCGGTGCGCTCAATAGTGCTGTAGCCTTTTTCGCCGTATACCTGCGAAATATTTAGGTTGCGCTTGTATTCTTCTTCGTTGAACGGAATTTGAACGATAAGAGAGCGTTCGTAATCGGAAACTTCCTCTACATCGTCGTAGAAATGCGGGATGGTGATTTGCCCCTCAGCATTGGTGAGCTGTGCCAGGATTTTACTAAGCTCCATAATCGGATTAGCCACTGCACCGCCAAAAATGCCGGAGTGCAAATCGCGTGATGCTGCTGTGACTTCGATTTGCCAGTAGGCCAATCCCCGCAATCCGGTGGTGATGCTCGGGGTATCTGCCGAAAGCATGCTGGTGTCCGAAACCAATATCATATCGCATTGGAGCAGCTCTTTGTTCTCGGCACAAAAGACTTCCAGACTCGGCGAACCGATTTCTTCTTCCCCTTCGAGCAGGAACTTGACGTTGCATTTCAATTGCTTGCTTCGAACAAGGTATTCGAAAGCTTTGGCATGCATAAACGATTGACCTTTGTCGTCGTCGGCACCACGTGCAAAGATTTTCCCATCGCGAATTTCGGGTTCAAAAGGCGGTGTGGTCCATAACTCAAGAGGTTCGGCCGGCATAACGTCGTAATGGCCGTAGACCATAATGGTCGGGTAGGAGCTATCCAGTGTTTTGGTAGCAAAAACCACGGGGTTGCCTTTGGTCGGTATAATCTGAACTGTATCTGCACCCGCTTCGAGTAATAGTTTCTGCCATTGGGCGGCACATTGTTGTAACTCAGGCTGACGGTGTACATGCGCGCTCACACTGGGTATGCGGATTAGACTGAAGAGTTCATTTAAAAAACGATCCTGATGTTCGGAGATATATTCTTTTGTGTTCATAAATGGATATGTTTTAGTTTGAAATTTGGCAAAGATGTGTAAATTGTTGCGTTGTTATAAAAAATAACATTCTTGTTGTGCATCTATGTGTTTTTAGTGCCTTAGTGGTAAAATCACTTCAAAATAACAGAATAAATAATAGACCACCAAACTATTGCTAACTCAATTATATATTATTTTACATTATTTGGAAACAATGTTTGTGGATTGATAATGATTTGCGTAATTTTGTGCAATATGCAATAGCTAATCGATTAATTTATAGGAGACAATCAAAATGTTTCTATAGATATAACCGATATGTCTAAAACGAAAAGATCACTTATCACAAACTATTTACTCCCTATTTTGCGATGGACAATAATAAACCTAACATATCTAATCCAAATTCGTTCAGTGTAAGAGACTTATTCTTCAAGTATCGTTCAAAGTGGTATTGGTTTGCAATATCTGCTGTTGCCTGCTTCGGTATGGCGACCTTGTACTTATGCGTTGCTAACAAAAAATACAAAGTTGAAGCAACCATTTTATTGCGTCAGGATAATTCAGGACCTGCATTGCTCGATAAATCGCTGATTGATTTAGGAATGGGTGTTACAAATAAGGACGTTGAAGATGAAATTCAGGTGCTTAGTTCTCAAACAATCATTCGAAAAGTAATTTTGGATCTGAATATCCAAACAGAGTATTTTCAAAAAGAAGGATGGCGGTATGTGGAACTTTATCCGACAATACCTGTCCAATTGCTCGTTCCGGCTCAGTTCAATGATACGGCAAAGTATCTCGCAGTTTTCAAAATAGATCGTTCTGAAAAAGGGTATACTGTTCGGTTCAAATATGATGCCATCAGCGGGGAATATCAGTTGGCAAGTCTTTCAGAACCTGTTCGTACACCTATCGGTGAATTCAGATTCAAGCAAATACAACCTCTGAAAGGTGGTACAACTTATAAAACTGTATCGTACCCTACTCGTCATCTTATTGAATACTATTGTGAAAATATAAAAGTGAGTGCGGTGCTGAAAAGGTCGAATGCCATCAGTATTTCTACCCACTCGGCTTGTGTGAAAAAAGGGCAGGCATTTTTAAATAAACTTATTGAACTGTACAATAAGCACGAAGTAGATGATAAAAATGCATTGGCGAAGGTTACCGCTTATTTTATTGATGAAAGGCTGAAATTGATAGGAGGCGAATTACAAAAGGTTGAAGCCGAACTGAAAAAAAATAGTTCAAATGTAGACCTTCTCAGACAACAAAAAGTGAAGCAAACACTTTACTTGTTTGTACTGCAGAAACGCGAGGAAAATGAACTTAGTATGGCTACAGTTATCCCTACTTCTAAACCAATTGATAATGCGTATGTCTCTATAGATCCGGTTTCGCCCAAAGTCCTTCTTGTTTTGTTGTTGGCATTTGTCTTAAGTTTTGGAATTCCGGGTCTGATTTTTTATCTGAAAAATAAACTCAATGATAAAATTGTGGATAAAGCAGAACTACAAAAACTGCTAAAAGTGCCTTATCTGGGCTCAATTGCAAAGAATAAAGATGCGGATAAAATAGTGATGGCTGATGGGAAGAATACCCCTGTGGCAGAAATGTTCAGGTCAATTCGCACTCATCTTCAGTTTACATTGGGAGGTGCTAAATCACCGGTAATTCTAGTGACTTCTACGATTGCAGGTGAAGGAAAAACATTCACAGCAACAAACATGGCTCTGTCATTTGCAATGATGAAGAAAAAAGTGGTATTGGTGGATTTGGATCTTCGGAATCCGATGGTTGACGAGTATTTACACCTAACCAAAGATAAAGGAATGAGTCTGTTTTTATCCGATTCAACCAACGACCTTAGTGATATAATTGTTCCTTCGGGCATTCACTCATGTTTAAGTATAATTCCTGCAGGTTCTCTTCTTTCCAATCCGGATGAGTTACTGATGAGTGCGCGTTTAGACGATTTGATCGGGAAACTAAAAGCAGAATTTGATTATATTATCCTTGATTCAGCACCGGTGGGTGTGGTTTCGGATACGTATTTACTCAACAGGTTGGTTGATAACTGTATCTATGTGGTTCGTCAGGACTTTACGCCCCGTGAGGCTTGTAGTTTGATAAACGAAATTTATGCTGCTAATAAGTTCAATAAAATGTCGGTAGTGCTGAACGGAACCGATGAACGGATTGGATATGGGATGATATGATAAAATATTTACCACTATGGCACTAAGTATATAGAGCTACACAAAGTTTAAATCTTCCGATATTTCTGTTACTAATAATATAAAGAAGACGAAGAATTAAACATGAATGGTTTATTTGTCTACAGTTTTGATAATCATTGATTGTGTCTTGTAATTACTTAGATTTTTAGTGATTCTTGGTGGCCTTTGTGACTAAGTGGTTACTTTTATACAATGTAATCAACTCATATAAATAAAAATGTGCCTCCCGAAATAAATCGAGAGGCACATTTTTTATTGATTACTGATAATGGAGCTTGCGACATCCCGATTTATCGGGACTGTTTACTGATGACTGACAACTGAATTTACACCATCAATTTTTTGTAGCGTATCCGTTTTGGGGCTTCGTCGCCCAAGCGCATTTTTTTGTTTTCTTCGTATTCAGAATAAGATCCTTCGAACACAAATATTTCTGAGTTTCCTTCAAAAGCAATGATGTGGGTACAAATACGGTCGAGGAACCAGCGGTCGTGCGAGATAACCACGGCACATCCGGCAAATGCTTCCAGTCCTTCTTCCAATGCACGTAAGGTATTTACGTCAATATCATTGGTCGGCTCATCGAGTAGGAGCACGTTGGCTTCAGATTTCAGTGTGATAGCCAAATGCAAGCGATTACGCTCACCACCCGAAAGAATACCACACAATTTCTCCTGATCGCCACCGGCAAAGTTGAAACGCGACAGATAAGCACGTGCGTTGATTTCTTTTCCACCTACGCGGATAAAGTCTGTTCCACCCGACACTACCTGGTATACTGTTTTTGTTGGGTCAATATCGGCGTGACTTTGATCCACATAACCGATTTTTACTGTTTCGCCCACTTCGAATGTTCCTTTGTCGGCAGTTTCCAATCCCATCATAAGGCGGAAAAGTGTTGTTTTACCTGCACCATTTGGTCCGATAATACCTACGATACCATTGGGAGGAAGCATGAAATTAAGGTGCTCGAACAAGGAGCGATCACCAAATCCTTTAGCAACATCGATGGCTTCTACCACTTTGTTACCCAGACGCGGTCCGTTAGGAATGAATATTTCCAGTTTTTCTTCTTTTTCTCTTTGATCTTCGTTAATCAGCTTGTCGTACGCTTCGATACGCGCTTTACCCTTGGCATGACGCGCTTTAGGAGCCATACGCACCCATTCCAACTCACGTTCGAGCGTTTTGCGACGCTTGCTGGCTTGCTTTTCTTCGCCGGCCATACGTGCCGTTTTTTGTTCTAACCACGAAGTATAGTTACCTTTCCATGGAATACCTTCGCCACGGTCGAGTTCCAGAATCCAACCCGAAACATTGTCGAGGAAGTAACGGTCGTGGGTAATGGCGATAACGGTTCCGGCATAGTTTTGCAGGTAGTGTTCCAACCATTCTACCGATTCGGCATCCAAGTGGTTGGTAGGCTCATCGAGCAATAAGATATCCGGATTGCGTAGCAACAAGCGGCACAGCGCCACACGACGGCGTTCACCTCCTGATAATACCGAAACCAGTGCATCTTCATCCGGGCAACGCAAAGCGTCCATAGCGCGCTCCAGTTTATTGTCCAGGTTCCATGCATCTGCATGATCCAGCAATTCCTGCAATTCACCCTGGCGGGCAATCAATTTATCGAAATCGGCATCCGGCTCAGCAAATTGTTCGTTGATGCGCTCGTATTCAGCCAACATATCCACAATTTCCTGTACACCTTCCTGCACAATTTCCTTTACCGTTTTACTATTGTCCAGTTGTGGCTCTTGTTCCAAATATCCAACCGAATAACCCGGAGAGAAAACCACTTCACCATCGAAACTTTTTTCGACGCCGGCAATGATTTTCAGCAAGGTAGATTTACCGGATCCATTGAGACCAATAATACCGATTTTAGCTCCGTAGAAAAACGAAAGGTAAATGTTGTTCAATACTTTTTTTTGTGGAGGGAAAGTTTTACTAACTCCCACCATCGAGAAAATAACTTTTTTATCGTCAGCCATATATTTTTAATTCATAATTTATAATTCATAATGAGTAATTTTTTTTTGCTTCTTTATCGCTTGTTGGTGAAGGAGGTCAGTTGAAAAATAAATTAAATATTTCCTTCGTGTAAATCCCAAATGGGGAAGCACATTTCGTAATCGTTCCATACTATGTCGCCATAATTGATGGAGTAATTTTTAAATAGTTTTTTGTCAAGATATTTTCTCGACATTTGTGTTTTCGCATTTTTCAAGAAGTTTGAAAAATCAATTGTTTTTTCAATACCATCGGAAAATGAAAAGTGAATGTTATATTCTCTGATATATTCTGCTTTAATAATTGAAATAACCATAATGTTATAATTTTTTAGTTATTTTCTCTGGTGAAAAATCAATGTTGTAAACAAAAAAATCAATCCATTTTCTGATAATATCATCTCTGTAAAGTTCAACTACTTTTTTGAATTTTTTTACGTTTTGAGCATCTAGAGGTTTTTTACCCAGTACTTCTTTGATAATTATTTCTTTAAATTCCCCATTTTCAAAAACAATTTTCAGCTTTACTTTCTGTATCTTGAAATTTACCATGAACGTGAATTGGTTCATGTTCATTTGAGTAAAATAAAAATATTAAACCGAAGTATTCATAAAGTTTTGGCATATTATCATTGTTTTAAAGTCTTTGGTAAACTAATCAATGCATTTCCTGTATACTATTGGCAAAGATACAAAGAAAGAGGGAATTTGGAAATGGGTTCTATTCATTGTTATATAAAAAAACAGTGATAACATGACTTTAAGTCGTGCTATCACTATTAGAATTTGAATATGTGTTTTTTATATGAAATAATTATTCTACTTCTTCATCTGTTGAACTATTTGCAATTTCTCTTATTTTATCAATGAAAATTGATTTTACCACCACTGTACCTGCTATGAAGTCATGTGTTGAACGCTTGCGGGCATTTGTAAGTAAAACGATAAGTCCGCAAACTATCCAGATACCACTCAACCACGTTTGAATTGTATTTGGGAGTGGATTGATGGTGCTGATAAGTTTATTTCTTTCCATAAATCCTAAGCTGGCATAGGTGCTGTCGTCAATCATATTTAATGTCAGAATCATTACATAAATAGCCAGAATAGCTAAAAATAATTCAACCGAATATCTGTAAAATGCAGCTTTCCAATCAACATCATCTCCATTTTTCTGAATTATTTTCAGTCTCATAATTAGTTTTCCCGGCGTTCCTCCATAGATTTTTACCAAGCAAACTTCAAAGAAAATTCCAATTAGTAAGTTTGGTATCACAGTATAGAAATAAGCAGATTTGCTTAATCCGCTAATGTAAAGTAATAGCCCCATAACAGGCACCATGATAAGAAAATCCAAGATCTTTGCACCTAATCTAGGTCCAAATCCTGCGTAAACGGTTTCTGAAATTCCTTGAAATCTTATGGGTAATAGTTCGTTTTTCATTTGTATTAAATTTTAATTATTAATATATCTGCTGCAAATTTAAGTATTATGGTATTAACAACCAAACATTTTATAAAAAATAATTTATTTATTTTTAGTATATGAAAATAAAGTAGTTTATGGTCGTTGCAACTAATGTTCTCACATGATGAAGCATTTAGATAATAATATAGATGCGATGAATTGAAAATCAGGATAATTCGAAAATTAAGAATAGGTATTCTATGTGTGAATTCTGTAATAAATAAATATAATTGTGTAATTTATGCTTTAACTAAACGTCTACCTTTGCCTCATTCAATAAGTACCTTTGAATTGCAATTTAAGGAAGATTATTTACATTCAATTATTAGTATACATTTAAACAGTAAAGAAAATTATGAAACAAAAACTTAGCATTGCCGTTTTATTGTTGGCATCAATTGGTTACTCTTCTGCACAGGAAGTCGTAACAGTGAGTCGCTCAGAGAGTACAGAAATTTCAAAATCAACAGCTTGCGAATTTGTGCCGGTTTCGCACTGGTCTATCGGTTTTAAAGGGGGAGCTAATTATTTTCGTGTAGCCCCGGGAATTCTATCTCGTCGTGATCAAATTCATCTAATGGGTGGAGCAGAGTTGGAGTACAGTATTAATCCTTTATTAGGTCTTGGTGTAGAATATATGTACAATCCTTATGGCCATTCATTTTTACTCAATAACAATCAAACGGGTACGCTTGACGGTCGCACACACGATGTTCTGATGTATGCTTCTGTAAATTTAGCTAATGTGTTGATTCCAAATCGTACCGGATTTTGGAGTTACATGAATATCTACGGAAACGCAGGTGTAGGCGTTGGTCTCTACCAGTTTAAATTATCGGATGCCAATGATAATGTAATTGTAGATTCACGCGACGCAGGTGATGGTGTGCCTCAAACTTTGGCGGCAAAAGTAGGTTTAAATCTTGAATTTAATTTGAGTAAATCTGTTGCTTTTGGTGGCGAAGTACAATATCGTTACTACGACAGAGCAAATTTGGGTGGTTATAACATGTCTAAAGGAAACAGTGATGCATTAACTGCAACCATTGGTTTACGATTCAAACTTGGAGCTACCGGCGATAAACAACATGCCCGCAATATCAGCATGTGTGAGTATTATCCAAAACCGGCTCCTGTTATTGTAGAGAAAATTGTGAAAGACAATACTATTGAAACCGTTAATCGTTTGAATGCTTTAGAAGCCGAAAATGACTCGATAAACAAAGCTAACAAAAAAATGGCTGAGGACATCAAAGCTTTGTCACTTCGCGAAAACAAAGCAGAAACTACAGTTATTGTTGGAAATAATGATGCTTTGAATGATAAAATTCAAAAATTGGAAAATGATTTGAAAGCATTGGCATTGAAAAATAAAGGAGTAGTGAACGCTTCTTTCGATAATATTGAATTTGAACTAGGCTCTGCTCAACTGACCAGTAATTCACTTTCAACATTGGATAGAATTGCTGTGGTTTTAGTAAGAAATCCTGCATGGGCAAGATTGAACGTAGCCGGACATACCGATTCAAGCGGTTCCCGTAAATTCAATCAGGCACTTTCGAGAAACAGAGCTAATTCGGTAAGAAATTATTTACTGGATAAAAACGTTCCTTCTTCGAGCATGTCTGTCTCTGGTTTTGGTGAAGATAGACCTATTGCTACCAATAGCACTGATTCAGGTCGTCAAAAAAACCGCCGTGTAGAATTTGTAATTACCAAATAACATACTTTTCATTAAATAAAAATAGACTGTCTAAACGAATAGGCAGTCTATTTTTATAATCAATACTAACGTATTTTTAATTCCTCAAAGCTGCTTGTGCAGCAGCCAGACGTGCTATAGGCACACGAAATGGTGAACAACTCACATAGTTCAATCCTACACGATGGCAGAATTCTACCGATGATGGTTCGCCACCATGCTCACCACAAATACCCACTTTCAAATCGGGACGAATAGAACGCCCTTTTTCTGTTGCCATTTGTATCAATGAACCAACCCCAAGCTGGTCGAGGATTTGGAACGGATCGGCTTTAAGAATTTTCTTTTCGAGATAAATAGGTAAGAATGAAGCAATATCGTCGCGCGAGTACCCAAAAGTCATTTGAGTTAAGTCATTCGTTCCAAATGAGAAGAACTCTGCTTTCTCAGCAATGCGATCGGCAGTAAGTGCAGCACGCGGAATTTCAATCATTGTTCCTACTTTAAACTCAATGCTGTCGCCTCTTTCAGCAAATAAAGCAGCAGCTGTATCGCGGATAATCTTGTCTTGTTCATTGAACTCAAACTTGATACCAACCAACGGTACCATAATTTCAGGAATTGCTTTTATTCCGCGGGCTTTGAGTGCCAATGCCGCACCTAAAATGGCACGCGTTTGCATCTCGGTAATTTCGGGATAGGTATTTCCCAAACGGCAGCCACGGTGACCCAACATCGGATTTTGTTCGTGAAGTGCATCTACACGTTGTTTAATAATTTTGATAGAAACACCCATTGCTTCAGCCATTTCTTGTTGCCCTTTTTCATCGTGAGGAACAAATTCATGCAATGGCGGATCGAGCAAACGAACAGTAACCGGACAGCCTTGCATTGCTTCAAAAATACCTTCAAAGTCAGCTTCCTGATACGGCAGAATTTTTTCTAATGCAATTCTACGGCCTTCTTCATCTTTGGCAAGAATCATTTCGCGCATGGCTTTAATTTTTTCGCCTTCGAAGAACATGTGTTCGGTACGGCAAAGTCCAATACCACATGCACCAAACTTACGAGCAACAATTGCGTCGTGAGGAGTATCGGCATTGGTGCGAACCGTCATTCGGGTGTATTTATCCGAGAGTGTCATTATTTCTGCAAAATCGGCATCCAACTCGGCTTCTTTTGTTCCTACTTTACCAAGGAAAATATCGCCGGTAGAACCGTTGAGCGAAATATAATCGCCTTCTTTTATCGTTAAACCATCTACTTCAATGGTCTTGGCTACATAGTCAATTTTCAATGTTCCTGCACCCGAAACGCAACACTTGCCCATACCGCGTGCTACTACTGCAGCATGTGATGTCATACCACCACGTGCAGTCAAAATTCCCTGAGCAGCAGCCATACCGGCTAAATCTTCGGGCGAAGTTTCAACGCGCACCATGATTACTTTTTCGCCACTGGCAGCCCATTCGGCAGCATCATCCGCATTGAACACAACACGACCCGAAGCAGCCCCGGGAGAAGCAGCCAGTCCTTTGGCAACAAGTTTTGCTTCTTTAATCGCCTTTTTGTCGAAAATAGGGTGGAGGAGTTCATCTAGTCTGTTTGGATCGATACGCAGGATAGCCGATTTTTCATCAATCACTCCTTGATGGAATAAATCGATGGCAATTTTAACCATGGCAGCACCGGTACGTTTTCCGTTACGAGTTTGTAAGAACCAGAGTTTGCCTTCTTGTACGGTAAATTCCATGTCCTGCATATCTTTGTAATGATTTTCCAGTTTTGTTTGGATTTCATCGAGCTCTTTGTAAATAGAAGGCATCGCTTCTTCCATCGAAGGGTATTTAGCTAAGCGTTTTTCTTCTGAGACACCAGCCAATACCGCCCAACGTTGTGAGCCTGCCTTCGTGATTTGTTGTGGAGTACGAATTCCGGCAACCACATCTTCGCCTTGTGCATTAATTAAATATTCACCAATAAATACGTCTTCGCCAGTGGCAGCATCACGACTAAAGCAAACACCGGTTGCCGAAGTTTCGCCCATATTTCCAAAAACCATCGATTGTACGCTTACCGCTGTTCCCCATTCGGCAGGGATATTTTCCATTTTGCGATATAGAATAGCACGGTCATTCATCCATGAGTCGAACACGGCACAGATAGCTCCCCACAGTTGTTCGTAAGCTGAGTCGGGGAAATTCTTGCCGGTTTTTTTCAGCACAGCGGCTTTAAATTTGGTCACCAGCTCTTTCAGGTCATCAACCGAAAGCTGTGTATCTAATTCCACCCCACGGGCTTCTTTTATGTGTTCTATAATATCTTCGAAAGGATCAATATCATTTTTATTTTCGGGTTTCATACCTAAAACTACATCACCATACATTTGTACAAAGCGACGGTACGAATCCCATGCAAAGCGGGCATTTCCTGTTTTTCTAACCAGACCCTCCACTACTGCATCGTTCAATCCTAAGTTTAAAATAGTATCCATCATGCCCGGCATTGAAGCACGAGCACCCGAACGTACCGAAACCAACAGAGGATTTTCAATATCGCCAAATTTGGAATTCATCAAAAGTTCAATACCGGCAATAGCTGCTTCTACCTCAGGTTTAAGAAGTTCTACAACCTTGTCCTTGCCCAATGTGAAATACTCGCTACAAACGTCAGTGGTGATGGTTAACCCTGGTGGAACGGGTACTCCGATTAAATTCATTTCGGCAAGGTTCGCGCCTTTTCCACCAAGCAAATTCTTCATGTCTGCTTTACCTTCGGCTTTTCCGTTGCCAAAAGTATAAACTCTTTTTGTGTTACTCATAGTGAATTATTAAATTTAAAATTGGTTATTGCGTATTCTTTAAGATTTTACAGTGGCAAATATATGAATTTTTATGCGATAATATTAAATCATGCCCTAAAATTTGAAAAAAATATAGGGGTTTAAATATCACTATGAAATAGAAAAGCAAACCGAACTGCCAAAATTTCCAAATTTCTGCAATAATGTCTTCTTTTACAGCTTTGTAAGCTGTGAAATTGACAAAATAACCGATTTATGGAGTTGGTGAATTTTTTGATGTAAATTGTTCGTCAAAAACAGATACTGCACACATTAAAATGAAATAATAATATAACAAACTATGAACTTTAACAATTTTACACTCAAATCGCAGGAAGCGATACAACAAGCCATTGAATTAGTCCAATCAAATGGTCAACAAGTGGTTGAAACACCTCATTTGTTTAAAGCGTTGCTAACAAAAGGCGAGGACCTTACTCAGTTTTTATTTGGAAAACTGGGAGTAAACGTGTCGACACTACAAGCCATTGCCGACAATATGATTAGTGGTTTTCCACGCGTTTCGGGTGGCGAGCCTTATCTGAGTCGTGATACAAATGCTGTTTTGCAAAAGGCTACTGCTCTTTCGTCAAAAGACGGAGACCAATTCGTGGCGCTGGAATATATAGTACTGGCTTTGGTGGCCGAAAAAAATGCTTTGACGCAAGTGCTCAAAGATGCGGGCATTTCGGTAGCAGATTTACAAAAAGCCATTGCTGAACTGCGTAAAGGGGCAAAAGCTGATTCTGCATCAGCCGAGGAAAGTTATAATGCATTGAACAAATATGCTATCAACCTGAACGAACAAGCTCGGGCCGGCAAACTTGATCCAGTGATTGGACGTGACGAAGAAATTCGTCGGGTACTCCAGATTTTGAGTCGTAGAACAAAAAATAACCCAATACTGATTGGTGAACCGGGCGTAGGTAAAACAGCTATTGCCGAAGGTTTGGCACATCGTATCGTTCGCGGTGACGTTCCGGAAAACCTGAAATCTAAACAGATTTTCTCGTTGGATATGGGTGCGCTGATTGCCGGTGCAAAATACAAAGGAGAATTTGAAGAACGACTGAAAGCTGTGGTGAACGAAGTGATCAAAGCCGATGGTGAAGTGATTTTGTTTATCGACGAAATACACACTTTGGTGGGTGCGGGTAAAAGCGATGGCGCCATGGATGCGGCAAATATTCTGAAACCTGCTTTGGCGCGTGGTGAATTGCGTGCTATTGGTGCTACCACCCTGGATGAGTATCAAAAATATTTTGAAAAAGATAAAGCGCTGGAACGTCGTTTTCAAATTGTAAATATTGATGAACCGGATATTCCGAGTTCTATTTCTATTTTGCGTGGACTGAAAGAACGCTACGAAAATCACCATAAAGTGCGGATCAAAGACGATGCAATTATTGCAGCTGTTGAGCTTTCCAGCCGATACATTACCAACCGTTTTTTGCCCGATAAAGCTATCGATTTGATGGATGAAGCAGCTGCTAAATTACGCTTGGAAGTTGATTCTGTGCCTGAAGAGTTGGATAAAATAGATCGTAATATCAAGCAATTGGAAATTGAACGTGAAGCAATAAAACGTGAAAACGATACCCGCAAATTGGCACAACTGAACGAAGAAATTGCGAATCTGAAAGAAGAAAGCAAGGAAATGCGTGCCAAATGGTCGAGCGAAAAGCAGCTGATAGACAGCATTCAGCAAATAAAAATAGAAATTGAGGATCTGAAATATCAGGCCGATAAAGCCGAACGAGAAGGCGAATATGGACTTGTGGCCGAAATTCGTTATGGAAAAGTGAAAGCTGCCGAAGAGCAAATAGCAGAATTTCAAACGAAACTGGCTGTTATGCAGGGCATTCATGCTTTGATAAAAGAAGAAGTTGATGGCGACGATATTGCCGATGTGGTAAGTCGTTGGACGGGCATTCCTGTAAAGAAAATGCTGCAAAGTGAAAAGGACAAATTACTGCATTTGGAAGATGAGCTGCATTTGCGTGTAGTGGGGCAGGAGGAGGCTATTCAGGCAGTGGCGGACGCTGTGCGTCGCAGTCGTGCCGGTTTGCAGGATCCTAAACGACCCATTGGCTCGTTTATCTTTCTCGGAACGACCGGTGTTGGTAAAACAGAGTTGGCTAAAGCCCTGGCCGAATACTTATTCGATGACGAAAACATGATGACGCGTATTGACATGAGCGAGTATCAGGAAAAATTCTCGGTAACCCGTTTGATTGGTTCACCTCCGGGATATGTGGGCTACGATGAAGGTGGTCAGTTGACCGAAGCTATTCGCCGTAAACCCTATTCGGTGGTGCTTTTCGATGAAATTGAAAAAGCGCATCCCGATGTTTTCAACGTGTTGCTACAAGTGCTGGACGATGGCCGACTAACCGACAATAAAGGGCGGATGGTAAACTTTAAAAATACCATTATCATTATGACTTCCAATATCGGTTCGTCATTGATACAGGATAGTTTTGAAAAAATGACCGATCATAATCACGACGAAGTTTTAGAAAGAACTAAAACGCAGGTGTTTGAATTGCTTAAACAAACCATTCGTCCGGAGTTTTTGAACCGGATTGACGAGCTTGTTATGTTTGCACCACTTAATATAACTCAAATTGAGGAAATTGTAAGTTTGCAAATAGCTATGCTTCAGAAGACATTGCTCCAAAATGGCATTCAGTTAGAAGTGACTAAAAGTGCTTTGAATTTAATCGCTAATCTTGGTTTCGATCCACAGTTTGGTGCTCGTCCTGTAAAACGGGCCATTCAGAAATATGTGCTCAACGATTTATCCAAGCAATTGATTTCAGGGAAAGTGCATAGTGACCAGACAATAGTGGTTGATACAGATGATAACGGATTGGTATTCAATGAAAAATTAAATTGATATTCAGAGAATAGATGCTAAAAAGCCGGAATGTTGAATTCAACATTCCGGCTTTTTGTGTCTGAGAATTTATTCTTTTATAATCCTTTTTCAGATAAATAGCGTTCGGCCTCAATGGCAGCCTGACAACCGGTACCTGCAGCTGTAATGGCTTGTCGGTAGTGTGGATCGGAAACATCGCCCGAAGCAAATACTCCGGCCACATTGGTACGTGGTGTTCCGGCAATGGTTTTGATATAACCCACTTCGTCGGTTTCAATCCATGGTTTGAAAATGTCTGAATTGGGTTTATGCCCGATGGCAAGGAAAAAACCGTCAATATCAATATGTACTTGTTCTTCGTCAGCCTGTCCTTTTCTTTTTACCAGATTAGCACCTTGTACCACGCCTTCGCCGGTTAGTCCAAGTGTTTCGTGTTCGAAAAGCACTTCGATTTTTGAATTTTCCAACACACGGTCCTGCATAATTTTAGAGGCGCGTAAAAAGTCTTTACGTACAATAAGATATACTTTGCTGGCTAAGCCCGATAGATAAATGGCTTCTTCGCAAGCAGTATCACCACCACCAACTACGGCCACAGTCATTTTACGATAGAAAAATCCGTCGCAAGTAGCACATGCCGATACACCCGAGCCGGCATATTTTTGCTCGTCGGGTATTCCTAGGTATTTTGCAGTAGCTCCGGTAGAAATAATGATGGTTTCCGCTTCAATAACTTTATCGCCATCGATGGTAACTTTGTAAGGTGCTGCCGATAAATCGGTTGCAGTAGCCATTCCAAACCGAATGTCCGCTCCAAAGCGTTCAGCTTGTTTTTTTAGGTCTTCCATTAATTCTGTTCCTGTGGTACCTGTTGGGTAGCCTGGGAAATTTTCTACTTCGGTTGTTGTGGTCAATTGTCCACCCGGTTGCATACCTTCGTATAATACCGGTGCAAGGTTAGCGCGCGAAGCGTAAATGGCTGCGGTATATCCCGCCGGTCCTGAGCCTATGATTAGGCAACGTACTTTTTCGTTCATATAATTCTTTTGTTGTTTGTTTTTTCGGCAGGCTACCGTTTAATTATTTCTTTGTTTTATTAGTCAAACGCATTTATAATCAAAAGGTTTTTTGAAAACATCAAATAGGGTCTCAATAAAGATATTTATAAATTCTATAAAAATAAATGACGGAAAATGAGAATAAGTTCTAGTAGATTATCTCAAATCATTTACTTCTACTCCTTTGTATTTTGCGGAATTGAAAACAAAAATAGCATCAGCAACCTTTACATTTTTCTGAAAATTAGATAATGATAGGAGCGAAGCACTTCCGTTTTTGTTGGTCAATTTTATAGAATACAGGTTGCCGTTCGATTTTGTTATCTGCACTTCTATTTTTGCAATGTCCTGATTCTTTGCTTTTGGGGTCATTTCTATGCAATGGTTTTGAGCGGATTTTACTTTTGATGAAAAGCGAATAATGCTCTTAGCTTTGAATCCTGACAGAATAGCCATTGGATTTGTTTCAGAGAGTTCTTTTTCTGATGGTTCGGTAACAGAAACTTCATTATTTTTTGCCACATAAGCCCATTGTGTTTTTCCATCGAAATAGACTTTCATATCTGCCATTTCCAATACAAACTTGTTGCCTTTAATAGTAAAAGTTCCCATGGAAGCCATTGCCTGCGAATTGCTCTTTTCGCTGATGGACAATTTAAAATTGGTTTTTATGGCGTTGTTTCTGGCCTCAGCAAGCAAGTTGCTGACAATTTTGTCGGCCTTTGCGTCGGTTTGGGCTACTGCAGTTTGAAAACAAAAAAATAAGAGTGCTATTGAATAAATTATCTTTTTCATAATTATCTTTTTTATCGAAAATTGTTTAAACAGGGCAACTTTACCCTCTTTCTAAAGGTGCTTCAAAATCTGTTCCAAATGAAACGCGTCTATCACCAATACCTGACGCGCCTTGCTTCCTTCAAATGGTCCGATAATACCGGCTACTTCCAATTGATCCACAATTCGGCCTGCACGGTTGTAGCCAATCGAGAATTTACGTTGAATAAGCGATGTTGAACCTTGTTGGTTGGCTACAATTAAATGTGCAGCTTCTTCGAACAAAGGATCGCGTTTGGTCATATCAACCGAGCTCGAGTCAATACCATCAGCATCAGGACGCACAAACTCCGGTAAATAAAACGCAGTAGGGTAACTTTGTTGTACCTTAATATGATTCACCACATTTTCCACTTCAGGCGTGTCGACGAATGCACATTGTACACGTACCAAGTCGCTACCTTGCGAGAAAAGCATGTCGCCACGTCCCACCAGTTGATTAGCGCCCGGTGCATCCAGAATGGTTCTCGAGTCAATCATCGACGATACGCGGAAAGCCACACGGGCAGGGAAGTTGGCCTTAATTACACCGGTAATAATGTTCACCGACGGACGTTGTGTGGCAATAATCATGTGAATTCCCACCGCACGAGCCAACTGAGCAATACGTGCAATCGGCATTTCCACTTCCTTACCGGCCGTCATTATCAAGTCACCAAACTCGTCGACAATCACCACAATATAGGGCAAGAACCGATGTCCTTTCTCAGGATTCAAATGGCGATTGGTAAATTTATCGTTATATTCTTTGAGGTTGCGAACATGGGCTTTTTTCAACAAATCGTAACGATCGTCCATTTCTTTACATAGCGAGTTAAGTGTTTCCACCACTTTGCTGGTGTCGGTAATAATAGCGTCATCGCCATCGGGCAATTTAGCAAGGAAATGTTTTTCTATGTCGCCATAGATGTTGAATTCTACTTTTTTAGGATCCACCAATACCAATTTCAACTCGGCAGGATGTTTCTTATAAAGTAAAGAAGTAATAATAGCATTTAACCCAACCGATTTCCCTTGTCCGGTAGCTCCTGCCACCAGTAAGTGAGGCATTTTAGCCAGGTCGACCATGAAAATCTCATTCGTAATGGTGCGTCCAAATGCCACAGGAAGTTCAAATTTAGACTCCTGGAACTTTTTAGATGCAATGATGGAATGCATCGACACCACTTGCGGATCGATATTCGGTACCTCAATACCAATGGTTCCTTTGCCCGGGATTGGAGCAATAATACGAATGCCGGTGGCAGCCAGACTGAGCATGATATCGTATTCCAGATTACGGATTTTTGAAATACGCACACCTGCTTTTGGTACAATTTCGTAAAGTGTAATGGTAGGCCCTACAGTTGCTTTGATGGTATCGATTTCAATACCGTAATTTTGCAATGTGGTGGTAATGCGTTTCTTATTTGCATTTTGTTCCACCATATCTATTTGAGTATCATTGTCGGTGCCATACACCTTCAGCAAATCGAGCGTAGGTGGCGTGTAATGCGTCAAATCTAATGTCGGGTCATATTTACCCAATTTTGCAACATTATAATAAGGGTCATCATTCTCCGGTTCTACAATTTCCATTTCGAGTGTATCCACCGCTTTGCTTTCTTCGGGCTCGGCAGGTTGTTGAATTTCGAAAGGAATATCATCTACGTCGTCCGATTCAACTGCAGCAACGGGTTCAATAATAATTTCCTCATCCTCAGTTTCTTCGTCTTCATTGGCTTTTGTAATCCAATCTTCGGGGATTATTTCTGTACCAACGGCTATTGATGCATCGTTGTCTGCCATTCCATCTTCAGTGTCCATCATTTCGGCAGCCGTAGCTTCGTCAACTTTCGATTTGCGGGAGAATAAGCGTTTCAGAAATGGAATAGTGGCTTTTGAAATTACGATGCAATACACCAGAAATGTCCCAATGATAATCATCAACGTTCCGGGGAAACCTATGTACGAGATTAGCCAGTTGCTAACACCGTCGCCATGCTGTCCACCAGGCGAAAAGAACAGATAGTCTTTGTAAAATGAGCGCAGCGCAAATGCGAGTAAAACAGATAGCCACACCAACCAGAAGCTGGAGTGGAAAAATGCTTTCCAAAGGGCAGTAACGCGTACTTTCATTAGTCGAAGCCCTAACACAATGCCTAAGTAGAATATGGCAAATGAGGAAACACCAAACCAACGATTTATAAATGTTTCGGCCAAAACAGCGCCTGTTACCGAAGCCCAGTTTTGAATATCGTTGCGCATTTTTTGCAACTCGCCGAACGACAACTCCATTTTGCTCTGATCGGCCGCACCGGTGAAAAAGTACGATATAAACGACAAGAACATAAACAAAGCCCCCAGCAGCAGGCCTAGTCCTATCACGAAGCGGGTTCGTTCGTCGGTAATAAATGCTTTGAATTTTTGTCCAATGCCGGGTTCGTTAGGATCTGTGATCTTTTTTTCGGCTTTTGGTTGAAACTTAGGCTCTGGTCTTTGTTCCGGTTTTGGAGTGGCTTTGATAGGTTTTCTTGGTGCCATGTATGTAATTGAGAATTTTAAATTAAGGATAGAAAGAGTTCTACTTCATCTCATCCTTTTTTCAGTGAAATAAACAAGCTTAAGTCAGTATAAATAAATCAAATCAGATTGCAAATACAATTTGCTTCTTTAATTTGCAAAAATAATAAAAAGGAACGCTAGAATTACATCTTTTGATATAAATTTGCAGAAAAATCTGTCAATACGTTCTAAGCCCCTGACAGGGACATGCGGATGTTGCGATTTTAATCTCGGACGCAGACACGCTCCACTTTTTTAAACGAAAATATGACAACAGCACAACGATATAAATACATAATTGCCTGGTTTACTGAAAACATGCCCATTGCAGAAACCGAACTGCATTATTCCGATCCTTTCGGATTACTGGTGGCGGTCATTCTCTCCGCTCAATGTACCGATAAACGGGTGAACATGATCACACCCCGGTTACTGGCCGATTTTCCGACACCGGAAGTAATGGCGGCATCTAGTCACGAGGTGATTTTTGAATATATCCGCAGTATTTCTTATCCCAATAATAAAGCCAAACACTTAGTGGGAATGGCCCAAAAACTGGTGTCCGATTTTGGAGGTGTGATGCCCGATGATATTGAACAACTCCAAACTCTGCCCGGTGTTGGTCGCAAAACAGCCAATGTTATTGCATCCGTTATTTTCAATAAACCCACCATGGCTGTTGATACGCATGTGTTTCGTATTTCCGAACGATTGGGGTTGACCACCAACTCCAAAAATCCACTGCAAACCGAACTCGAACTGGTAAAACACATTCCGCCCGAACTGATTCCCAAAGCTCATCACTGGCTTATTTTGCACGGGCGATATGTATGTGTTGCCCGCAAACCAAAATGCGAAGAGTGTGGTTTAAGAGTGTGGTGCAAGTATTATGCCAAGGCTTGATAAATTCTGAAACTCAATTGTTTCGGTAGTCGAACTTTTGCCCCTCAAAATTTGTATTTATGGAGAGTTAAAAATAGGCTGTCTTTTTTGCTCCTTATTAATTACTTATTATCTTTGCATTTCAAACCAATTTTAAAATTATTACAAAAAATGATAGATGAAGAATTAGTACGTTGTCGCCCGTGCGGTTACGTAATGAAAGAAAGTGAGTTAGGCGATGTTTGTCCTGCTTGCGGTCTTCCCAGAAATGTGTTCGAACCTTATCGCGAAAAGGTTTCGGCAAACCGTTTATTTATTTTGGCATTGGATATTCACCCGATTGCTATTCACCTTTCGCAAACATTTGTGGCTTTAACACCGATGTTGATTATTTTCCATTACATTTTTCCGGATTTTCAGGAAGTAGTTGTTCATTCTGTTATTACTTTCTCGATATTGATGTTGCCTATATCGCTTGTAGCCTCTACCGTTTCGGGTATTTTAGACGGTATAACCCGTTTCAAGACATTAAAGACTCCGTTGCTGAAGTCTAAGATTATTTATAGCTGCATTATTATGGTTTTGGCCTTTGCTCAATGGTATACGGCTTACGAAAATGTTTATACCTGGGTGACTTTAGTGTTGAGTTTACTATCGTTGGGTTGTGCAGTTAAGCTCGGTCTAATGGGTAAGAAATTATTAGACGTGATTCTTCCGGGCAAATATGTACCCCGTAAGAAAAAGTCGACTACCGGTACACCTGCTCCTAAAGTTGTAAAAGATCAGGCGGAGGCTTGATACTCCAATATCTTATTCTGTATCCTCGTTTCTGAATTGTCGGAAACGGGGATTTTTTTTTGAGAAATTCCTTGCAAATTATGTAAAGGTGGTATTGTAATGTTAAATAATGACCAAATTTTAGTTTTACTCTCTTTTTTCTTAATTAAGGTTGAGATTAATTCATTAACTATTCCTACCTTTACTGCCAATTTTGTAGAAAATAGAAAAAAGAGCTATCTAAATGTATAACTACAATGATTCGGGTAGTGCTTTTTGAGTATTGATTTATACACTAACAAACGATTTGATTTCGGGAATTTTTAAAATACAGCTGTGAATAAAATAGTAAGAATATTCTTTTTTTCGATTCTGATTTGCTTGATGTCGGCCTGTAACAGGGATGGCGTTGACCAAAACTATGGAATAGATTCAGAAGATATTGCTTTTAATAAAGAATACAGTGATTTGGCTGAAAATCCTTTCGTGAAGGTGGAAGCTCAAACTATTTCGATTGTTTCGACCGATGTTGAGGGTGCTTCGTACGCAGATGTGCGACAATATATAAACTTAGGACAAACTCCGCCAACTACCTCCGTGAAAGTTGAAGATTTAATTAATTACTTCACCTACGATTATCCCGAACCTGTTTTGTCAGAGAATATATCATTGAGTTCGGAGGTAACCGCTTGTCCATGGCGTGCCGGTCACTACCTGATGCGCATTGGACTGAAGGGGAAGTCAATTTCTGAAAGTGAGCAACCCAAATCGAACTATGTTTTCCTTGTTGATGTATCCAAATCAATGAATTCGCCCGAGAGATTAGAATTGTTGCAATCCGGACTTAAACTGTTGTTGGATAATTTGGAGGCTACTGATAAAATTTCACTTATAACGTACTCCAACCAAACCAAACTGGTGCTTAAAAGTACTGCTTGCGATCGGAAGGATGAGATTAGGGCGGCTATCGACAAGCTTTTTACGGGTGGCTCTGGTGTTGACGTGCCGAGTTTGACCTATTCGTACAGCGTAGCTATGGATAACTTTATTGCGAATGGCAGTAATCGGGTTATTATGGTATCGGATGGTGATTTAAACGTAAATCCATCTTCGAGTGACGAGCTCGTTAAAGTTATCAATGAAAAAAGAAAGTCGGGAGTGAATCTAACGGTTCTTGGTTTTGGAAAGTCCAATCCAAACAATCACCTAATGGAGCAAATCCCCAATAAAGGGAATGGGAACTACGAATATATCGACAACTTGGGTCAGTTTATGAAGGTTTTTGTAAAAGAAAAAGCGAAGTTCTGCCCGGTAGCCAAGAATGCGAAAATCCAAGTAAAGTTTAATGAATTGAAAGTTGATTCATTCCGCTTGATAGGATACGAGGAGCGTGCGTTTAAAAAAGAGGCCACGGATGGGTATGCTCTTGATGCCGAAATTGGTGCCACACAAACGATTACTGCTATCTATGAAATCGTATTACGCAATTTAAGTGTCGACGAAAAAATTGGCATAGTTGATTTCACCTACACCAAACCCGACGAGAAACAGAGCCGACAATTGGGCCTTGATATTCAGGCCATTCCAGGGGAGTTTAATAATGCATCTGAGAACATGCGGTTTGCAGTTTCGGTAACCGCGTTTGGCTTGTTGCTAAAGCACTCTAAATACAAAGGAACCGCTACTAAGCAAATGGTGATTGATTTAGGACAAGGTGCTTTTACATTCGATCCTAATGGCTACCGCCGGGAATTTGTTTCGCTGGTGAATATGTGGACCGGGGAGTAAAACTGATACTGATATACCTGAAAGGTGGCCTTGCGAGGTCACCTTTTTTTATTTATAACTTTCTTTAAAGAAATACGCATTATTCCATTGTTAATATAATTGCAATGTATATCTTTACGCCCGATTAACTACATATAGTTAATCGAGCGTTGTCTTTCTATCATGAATTCAGTTCTGCTACAGTCTGTGTATCTTAAATTCTCGAATATAAATTTAATTAAAAAACGATGAAAAATTACTTTCAATTTAAATTAAACGGTAAAGATGTTCTGCCTGTATGGCTACTATTTATGGTTCTTTTTCTTATCCCGTACATTCTTGTTCAGATCAAAATTCAAGGCTTTAGAAGTCATTCTGCCGACGCGCATGGAGCTATGGAAGCTGTTGGCGGAATATTTAAGTGGTATGGAGTTATGATTTTTCTGCTGGTAGTAGAATATTCGATTTTATTCTTTTTTGCAAAATTGGTTATAGAAGCCATAGAGTTTAAAGAAACGTCATTGCAATTTATTGGCAAATTCGGACAGTTTTTGAAGATTCTAATTCCCGGATTTATTCTTACCATCATTACATTAGGTATTTATGGCCCGTGGTTTTACGCAGATATTTGCAGATTTTTTGCAAAGAGCACTTCTCACGACTCGAATAGTTTTGAATTTAAAGGCAAAGGAGGCGATTTATTTTTGATAGTATTACTTGCTGTTATTCTTCCAATGATTGCTATAATAGCCAGTTTTACAATTTTTACATTTAAAAATCTGGCTCAAGGTACGAGTACTACTCCAAGCCACATTGCTCTAATGCCCATTATGATGTTTATAATGATCCTCATTATCTTTATTCCTTATATATATTTTTTATACAAATGGTTGGTAAATTTCAAATTTAAAGAATACAGCATTAAATGGAGAACCGATTTTTGGAGTTCAGTGGGAAAAATTGCCATTGAATTATTCTTATCTGCCATAACGGTAGGTATCTATTTACCACTTGCCGGATTGAAGTTATACAGTTACTTTTCGGAGAGAACTATTGCATCATCAAAGTCTGTAAGCAAAAGGTTTGGGTATGATATTGATCCAATGAATGACTTTCTATTTATTTGGGGGCAATATCTATTGACCATTATAACGCTGGGAATCTATTATCCATGGGCATTTTGCAAAATCTCCAGCAGAATTTTGAATAAGACTTACTTGGAAGAAATTGAAGTTGCAGAATAATCAAATCAAATCATTTAAACTCATAGTTATGAAGTTTATTTCAATCAACCGCCTGTCTATCTCTCTGGCTTGTTTATTACTTAGTTCTTGTGCCGTCATTAAGGAACAAAAAGAAGACACGCGTAGACAAAGATTAATAACTGCAAACCAGTATAAAATTGAAAATGGCATGTCGAAAGATCAGGTAAAGGAACTCTTTGGTGATCCCTGCAATTTTCAGTTCGACAAAGAATATGAGGCTTGGCAGTATTGTTATACAAGTTCGATAAATAGTTTAGCTACAGAGAAACACCCAACCACGGTGAATAATCATTATGTTATTATTTGGTTCATGAAAGGTGCTGTAACAAGTATGACCACTTATGATAATATTTCAGAAAGCTCTTGTACTAGTTATTTTAGAACCATTCATCCGGAAGATTATTCCGGACGAGTTGTCAAATTGGAATAACGACTTTCAAAATAAATCTCATAAAAAAGCGCGAATCGATTTATCCGGTTCGCGCTTTTTCTGTTGAATTATTGCTGGTCTGTCAATTTTGTTGATCTTCCTGCCGAGCGATTGTTTATCTTGCGGGCATTGAGGTATTCGCCATACAGGGTAGGATTTAAAAGTTTAAACTCTAGCATAAGTGGATCGAGTGTTTTTCTCACCACCGCGTTGATGCCTGTCAGCGTTTGTCCCAGATCGCTGGTTGCCTAAACAACCCTGTCAGCAGTCGAAGACTCTGATAGCAGTTGAATCAACAACAAATCAGCAACTTTTTACTAATGTCTTGACCTTAAAAATGCCATCAGGGTCTGAAAACGGATAGAAAAGCTCTCGACACTTAAAATTCTACTTAAAAATGTGAGGTATTCCACTAAAACTTTCGTCATTATTTATTTTTTTTGGATACCTTTGCAAAATTTTTATCGCATAAAACTTAAAAAACGGTATGGCACAATATTTAAACGACATCTCCAGAACTTTCAGTGAGTATTTATTAATTCCGGGACTTACCACAAAAGAGTGTACTCCTGCGAATATATCATTGAAAACTCCGCTTGTGAGATTTAAAGCTGGAGAAACATCACCCATTCACCTCAATGTCCCATTTGTATCTGCCATCATGCAGTCGGTATCCGATCACAAAATGGCTATCGCTTTGGCTCGCAATGGTGGACTGGCTTTCATCTTCGGTTCGCAAGGTATAGAGGAACAAGCCGAAATGGTATACAAAGCAAAATCGTACAAAGCCGGCTTTGTGGTTAGCAACGCCAACCTGACTCCCGAACACACTTTACGCGATGTGATTGCGCTTAAAGAAGAATCGGGTCATGGTACTATCGGCGTTACGGAGGATGGAACCTCACAAGGCAAATTGCTTGGTATTGTAACGGGTCGTGACTATCGCGTTAGTCGTGACAGCATGGATAAAAAGGTAAAAGACTTTATGACTCCGTTTCCAAAACTGATTACCGGAGCGTTTGGTATCAGTATCACCGAAGCAAATGACATTATCTGGGATCACAAACTGAACTGCTTACCAATTATTGATAAAGACCAATTTCTTAAATACCTGGTGTTCCGTAAGGACTACGAAAACCACAAGGAAAATCCAAACGAATTGTCGGACGATAATATGAAACTGCTCGTAGGAGCCGGTATCAATACCCGCGATTACAAAGAGCGCGTGCCCCGATTGTTGGAAGCCGGAGTGGATGTAATGTGTATCGACTCGTCGGATGGTTTTTCGGAATACCAAAAGGAAACGCTCGAATTTATTAAGTTGACCTATGGCGACAAAGCAAAGGTCGGAGCCGGAAACGTAGTGGATCGCGACGGATTTATGTACCTGGCCGAAGCTGGTGCCGACTTTGTAAAAGTAGGTGTTGGTGGTGGTTCTATCTGTATCACCCGCGAACAAAAAGGAATCGGACGTGGACAAGCTACTGCACTGATTGAAGTAGCGGAAGCCCGCGATGAGTATTTCCGCAAAACAGGTGTTTATATTCCTATCTGTTCCGATGGTGGAATTGTTCAGGATTATCATATGGTGCTGGCACTGGCCATGGGAGCCGACTTTATCATGATGGGTCGTTATTTTGCCCGTTTCGACGAAAGTCCTACCCGCAAACTGATGGTAAACGGCAATTATATGAAAGAATACTGGGGCGAAGGTTCCAACCGTGCCCGCAACTGGCAACGTTACGACATGGGCGGCAGCGACAGCCTGAAATTTGAAGAAGGAGTAGATAGTTTTGTGCCTTATGCCGGAAAGCTGAAAGATAACCTCAACATTACGTTGGGCAAGATTAAATCGACCATGAACAGTTGTGGTGTGATCTCACTCGATGACTTGAAACAGAACGCGAAGATTACATTGGTTTCATCTACCAGTATCGTTGAAGGTGGTGCTCACGACGTAGTGGTAAAAGATAGCCGCAATACAAACAGTTGATAGAAACTATTCCCATTATAAAAAATGAAAACCGCGAATTGAGTAAAATCGATTCGCGGTTTTTTCTTACTCCTTACCTCTTACTCCTTACCTCTTACTCCTTACTTCTTGCCTCTTTTCAATATCTCAACAAACGTGAATTCCCTCCCTGTAAATCTAAATTGTATTTAAAAACTTCCTCTAAAAAGTTATTATAAGAACTTTACTTCAAACAATCGGCACGAATGTAGTGTTTGAGTTTGAAAAAACAGCATGAGATACCTTACAATAATTATAATGACGCTCCTAACGCTTAATGGTTCCGCTCAGAATGCCGAAAAAAAAGAGCCGGCAACGGTTGGCACTATCAAACATGACTATTCTGTAAAGATTGTCCGCTTTGCCGATCTGGAAGCAGTTATGAAGAAGAATGATGACAAATTGTACGTGGTCAACTTCTGGGCTACCTGGTGCAGACCTTGTGTGATGGAGCTCCCTGAGTTTATGGAAGTAAACAATGCGTATCGCAACAATCCCCGGTTCAAAATGATATTGGTCAGTTTGGATGTGGCAAAAGAAGCAGAAACAACTGTTCGAGCCTTTTTAGAAAAAAGAAAGATGGATGTGGACGTGTATTTGCTGGACGACAATAAACGTATGAACGAATGGATACCTGCCATTGACAAAAACTGGAGCGGAGCAATTCCGGCTACTGTGTTTTATCGGAACGGGGAAAAAGTAGAATTTATTGAAAACCAAATACAAAAGAGTGAATTAGAACAAATTATTAATAAGTACTTATAAACAACAATCAATATGAAAAAAACAGTTTTAATCGTATATTCAATCATCTTCCTGACCGGTTTGGCACAGGTGAAAGCGCAAAATATGGAAAACAACTCAGAACTTAAAGGGTACAAAGTCGGCGATGTAGCTGCCGATTTTAAATTGAAGAATGTAGATCAGAAAACGGTGTCGTTGTCCGATTACGCGGCTGCCAAAGGTTTTATTGTAGTATTTACCTGCAACCATTGTCCGTATGCTAAAGCGTACGAGAGTCGTATCATTGCTCTTGATAAGAAATATGCTTCGAAAGGTTATCCGGTAATTGCCATTAACCCCAACGACCCGATAGTAGTACCGGCCGATAATTTTGAAGCGATGCAGGTTCGGGCTAAAGAGAAGGGATTCACTTTCCCGTATTTGTTCGATGATGGACAAAAGGTTTATCCGCAATATGGTGCCACCAAAACTCCACACGTGTTTTTGCTGAACAAAGAAAATGGTAAGAACATTGTGCGCTATATCGGAGCTATTGACGATAATTACGCTGATGCAAACGATGTAAGTAATAAATATGTTGAAGCTGCTGTTGATGCTCTGTTAGCCAATCAGCCCATTGCACAAGCTAGCACTGTAGCCATTGGTTGCAGCATTAAAGCGCAGAAAAACTAAAGTGTTCAATTATTCAATAAAAAGCGCGAACCGATTAAATCGATTTGCGCTTTTCTTGTGAATGACTATTTATCAGACTCCCAAAATAATATGGGCATCTATATTTAATTTTTTACTTATCTCTCTCGCGACTTTGAGCGTTGGTTCACTTTTTCCTGTCAGATATTCGCTCACCCTCGAAGTGCTAACTCCTAGCATTTCTGATAATTTTATCTGGTTTAGCTTCATTTCATACATTCGAAGTTTAATAACATCCACCAAAGTTGGTGCTGTTATCGGGTAATGTTCCTCTTCGTAGTCGGCAACAAGAGCTGATATGATGCCTAGTTCCACCAGATTTTTGTCCGTTGTGGTGGTGTCGTTATCCACCAGTTGCAGAAGTTCTTCCATCCTTTCAGAAAAAACTTTATATTCCAGTTCGTTATTAATCTTTGTCATTGTTTTTAAATGTTTGAGCAATCAGTTTTGTCATATTCTTTATGTGTCCCGATAAAACGAATATAAACCATTTTAATGTTGAAAAGCACAATTGCAACTAACCGATAGTCATTGCCTTTGATGTTGAACACAAATCTTTTATTACCTACTGCGTCTACCGTATTAAAGGTTTCTTTAATGTCGGCAAAGCAAGTCCAGTTTGCTTCTGTTGTTTTGGAATACCAGTCCTGTAGGGCAGTAGTTGCATCTTTATGCTTTTTGTAAAAGGTAACTATTGTTCTGTGGGTTACTATTCTCATAATCTAAATTCTTTGATGCAAAGATAAAAAAATATTTTGAAAAATGGGATTATATTTCGAAAAACAATATTTTTGCAGAACGCTCAAAAAAAAGCGCGAACCGATTAAATCGATTCGCGCTTTCTTAATTATGAATTCTAAATTATGCATTAACTATTGTATTGATTCACTAAGCTGTCTACTTCGTCGAGTATTAGTTTAGAGAACTCAGCCACTTTCATGGTTCCTTTGTCACCTTCACCCTGACGGCGTACGGCAACTTCGCCATTCTCAGCTTCTTTCTCACCAACAATAAGCATGTAAGGAATACGTTTTAATTCGTTATCACGGATTTTGCGTCCGATTTTTTCGTTGCGGTCATCCACTGTGACACGAATATCCTGTGCATTCATATCTTTTGCAATCTGGAAGGCATAGTCATTGAACTTTTCGCTGATAGGTAAAATAACCACCTGATCGGGAGTCAACCACAATGGGAATTTACCCGCAGTGTGCTCAATCAATACAGCCACGAAACGTTCCATTGAACCAAACGGTGCACGGTGAATCATTACCGGACGGTGTTTAGCATTGTCTTCGCCGGTATATTCCAACTCAAAACGTTCAGGCAAGTTATAATCCACCTGAATAGTTCCCAACTGCCATTTACGACCGATAGCATCGCGTACCATAAAGTCCAGTTTAGGGCCGTAGAAAGCAGCTTCGCCGGTCTCTACTTTGGCTTTCAATCCTTTTTCGGCACAAGCTTCAATGATCGATTGTTCAGCTTTATCCCAGTTTTCGTCAGAGCCGATATATTTCTCGCGGTTGTTCGGATCACGCAATGAGATTTGTGCTTCGAAGTTCTCGAATTCCAAGGCTTTGAAAATGATAAAGATAATATCCATTACTTTAAGGAATTCATCTTTTACCTGATCGGGGCGACAGAAGATATGCGCATCATCCTGGGTAAAACTACGTACGCGAGTCAATCCGTGTAACTCTCCACTTTGTTCGTAGCGATAAACGGTACCAAATTCAGCAATACGAACCGGCAGTTCTTTGTACGAACGGGGTTTGAATTTGTAAATTTCGCAGTGGTGAGGGCAGTTCATTGGTTTCAATAAGTACTCTTCACCTTCTTCGGGTGTATGAATCGGTTGGAATGAGTCCTTACCGTATTTTGCGTAGTGACCCGAAGTAACATACAATTGTTTGTTACCAATGTGCGGAGTCATTACTTGTTGGTAGTCGAAACGACGCTGGATTTTTTTCAAAAAATCTTCCAGACGTAAACGCAATGATGTTCCGCGTGGCAACCACATAGGAAGTCCTTTGCCCACCATTTCGGAGAACATAAACAATTCCAGTTCTTTACCGATTTTGCGGTGGTCACGTTTTTTTGCTTCTTCCAATAACACTAAATACTCATCGAGCATTTTCTTTTTTGGGAAGGTGATACCGTACAAACGGGTCAACATTTTGCGTTTTTCATCACCACGCCAGTAAGCACCGGCCACGCTAAGCACTTTGATAGCTTTAATGTCGGCAGTAGTTGGTAAGTGAGGTCCACGACAAAGGTCGGTGAAATTGCCTTGTGTGTACAAGGTAATGGTTCCGTCGGCCAGGTCGTTAATCATTTCTGTTTTATAGACTTCGTTGATAGCTCCGAAACGGGCTAAGGCATCTTCTTTGCTGATGTCGCTACGCACAATGGCGGATTTGCGAGCAGCAAGTTCCTGCATTTTAGCTTCGATGATAGCTAAATCACTTTCTTTAATGGATACTTCACCCGGGTCTACATCGTAGTAGAAACCATTTTCGATAGCCGGTCCGATACCGAATTTAATGCCCGGATACAACTCCTGTAGGGCTTCGGCCATAAGGTGAGCGGAAGTGTGCCAGAAAGCATGCTTCGCTTCTTCATCGTCCCATTTGTGCAATTTTATAGCTGCATCTGTTTCGATTGGACGGGTTAAATCCCAAATTTCATCATTTACTGTGATAGCCAGCACTTCTTGTGCTAAGCGAGAGCTGATACTTTCAGCTAGTTGCAGTCCGGTTATGCCTTTGGCAAATTCGCGAACAGAACCGTCGGGGAATGTTACTTTAATCATACGTTTTGAACCTTACAAATGGTTTTTAAATTTGAAGTGCAAAGATAGGAAATTATGTTGAACTGAGTAATTGTTTAATCAGTGAAATGAGACTTAAAATGAGGCAATCGACTAATTTCATATCTTTAACATAGAAACGTATTTTTTGAAGCTTAGCTTTATAAATAAATAGGTTTTCGGGACTCATAGAGCTCTAAATTAATCATTAATTGTTATATTTTTGGTGTTTTTATAATGTGCAATAGTTCATTTAAAATAATAGTTATATTTTTGTAAGTATTATTGAAAAGGAACTAAATTATTTGAATAATCATGCTAGAAAAAAATAAGATTTCGATCGATTCATCCATCGAAAATTTGATTTCCATTCATCCATTGCTTTCCAAAAGCTTTACCAAATCCATCCGAACCAAGACAAATTTAAATCCCGGTTCATTGTATGTATTGGGAGTGCTTCGCAGACACGATATTTTATCTATGTCAGAAATTGGGTGTAAGTTATCGATGCCAAAACCTCATGTTACAAGTTTGGTAGATAAACTGATTGCTGAAGATATGGTAGAACGTCTACTTGATCCTAAAGACAGAAGAATCGTCAATATCAGAATTACTGAAAAAGGGATTGATGACTTTAATGCTATTAAGCTCGAAATAAGCCAGGAACTGAGAATCAGGTTAGAAAAATTGAGTGCCGAAAAGTTGGATATTCTTGCAGAAGCTTCGAAACAGATTAAGGATATCTTGATAGAAATGGAATTATCCTATAATGGTTCTTCAACTTGCTGTAAATAAATGTTTTTTAGAGAAGAAAATATATTTAAAATAAAGTATAAAGTAAAAGTATGAAAAAGAAAAAAGATTTGAAAGTGTATATTCCACTTACATTGGTTATTCTGTTTGTGATTATTGGTGGGTATTTCTGGTATGTTGATTACTCCAGTTATATTAAAACTGATGATGCCTATGTAACGTCTGACGTTGTTTCGGTAAGTCCGAAAATTATGGGACGTATCAGTCAGGTTTACGTGCAGGAAGGTGATTCAGTAAAGAAAGGTCAACTAATTGCTGAGCTTGACAGTGTTGATTTGTTGGCTCAAAAGCAACAGGTTTTAGCTTCGAAAGTACAAACAGAAGCTAACAAGGCACAATCGGAAGCTAAATATCAGTTTGATCAGACCAATATAAAAGTATTACAAATTGCTCTCGATCGCGCAAAAGAAGATTTTGAACGTGCTAAAACACAGTTTAATGGTGGCGTAATTACAAAAGAGCAATATGACCATTTGAAAAAAACGGAGGAAACAGCTCAGGCTCAATTGGAAGCTGCACGTGCTCAGTTGCTGGTTTCAAAATCGATGATTAAAAGTGCCGAAACTACTGTAGCAGGCGCTGTTGCTCAAATAGCTGTAATCTCAACTCAGTTGAATAATACGAGATTATATGCACCGGTTGACGGAGTGGTAGCCAAACGTTGGTTGTTGCAGGGCGATATTTGTCAGCCAAGTCAGTCGATTTATACCATAAACAACAACAGTCGTTTTTGGGTGATGGTGTATCTTGAGGAAACAAAAATGGAAAATCTAAAAATGGGACAAAAAGCCATATTTGAATTGGATACGTATCCCGGTGTTGTTTTCACGGGTAAAATATTTACAATGGGATCCACTACAGCTTCTCAGTTTTCACTTATTCCACCAAGTAACGCTTCCGGTAACTTTACCAAAGTAACACAACGAGTGGCACTTAAAATTTCGATTGATGGAACCGAAAAAGGACAAAATCTATCATCGTACCGTTTGCTTACAGGTATGTCAGCTGTTGTGAAAATTATCAAATAAGAAATGCGAAAAATATCAAGAACACATAGAATTCGCCGCAAACTCCGCAATTCGGATTCGAAGTATCACCCCCGAAGTCCTTATTATAAATGGTTTGTATTGGCCAATATTATGTTAGGTACTTTTATGGCTGTGCTCGATAGTACGATTGTAAATGTGAGTTTGCCGAAGATCATGTCATCATTCGGAGTAGGATTGTCTACTATTCAATGGGTTGTGACGGCATATATGCTTGCCATGGCGGCTATGTTACCCACTTCGGGTTGGCTGGCCGACAAGTTTGGTTATAAGCGTGTCTATTTCTGGGGTTTGTTTCTGTTTACCTTCGGTTCGTTGCTTTGCGGTTTATCCAACGACGAAACGACACTTATCCTCTCGCGTATCGTGCAGGGATTGGGTGCAGGGATGATTCAACCACTTGGTATGGCTATTATTACACGCGAATTTCCTCCACAACAACGTGGGGTTGCACTTGGTTTTTGGGCTATTGCTGCGGCCGCATCGGTGTCATTCGGACCGTTGATAGGAGGGTATTTAGTTGATAATTTCTCATGGCAATTGATCTTTGATGTGAATGTTCCGGTGGGAATTGCAGCATTATTATTCACCATAGTTATTCAACGTGAATTTGTTAGCCCGAATGCGCGTAAGTTTGATTATATCGGTTTTATATCGGTAAGTATTTTTCTACCCGTTTTGCTCTACGCACTTTCGGAGGGAAATGCACAAACCAATTCGGCAGGTTGGTCTGCTCCGTATATATTGATCTGTTTTGCTATTTCGGCTATTGCGTTGACGGTTTTTCTAACGCAGGAGCTGACCACAAAATATCCCTTGCTTGATTTGCGCTTACTGAAAGATCATAACTTCGGGATGAGTAATCTGGTAATGTTGGTATTCAGTATGGGTATGTTTGGTAGTACGTTTTTATTGCCGTTATATCTTCAGAATTCAATGGGCTATACTGCTCTTCAATCGGGAGCTGTGTTTTTACCCGTAGGAATCATTCAGGGTGCTATTTCGCCGGTAGCAGGTTGGTTTTCGGATAAAGTAAATGCAAAAGTACCCGTTATACTGGGTGTAGGGCTGCTGGTATTTAGTTTTTTCCTGAATTCACAACTCTCGTTTCTTACCGAACGATCGTTTGTTATGACGTCGCTTTATCTACGTGGGTTGGGTATGGGATTAATCTTTACGCCACTGAGTTCGCTGGGTCTTTTGACTATACCGCGCGAAAAAATGGCGCAGGCATCTGGTATTTCAAATACTGTTCGTCAGATTGGCGGTAGTCTTGGAGTAGCATTATTGTCTACAGTGTTGACTACTCGTGTAAATTTTCATGCACAAATGTATGGTGGTGCTGTACAAAGTGGCTCGCAGGTATTTCAGAATGTTACGCGCAACATGGGCTATTATATCCAACAACATGGAGGCTCTTCTGTGGCTACGGCAATGAAACAGGGTCAATCCATTCTGATGTCGAATGTCAGTTCGCAGGCATTTATCAGCGGTGTTGATGATGACTTTTTAATTGCAGCATTAATTACCACCATTGGATTTGTTCCTATCTTGCTGATGAGAACGAAGAAAAAAGGAGCGAATCCTAATGAACCGAAAGTACACATGGAAATAATTGAATAAACCAAACAGATTAAAATTAATACATAAATATAAAATGAAATCAATCTTTAAACTAACTGTTGTTTTGCTCTTGTTGCCATTTGGGATGGTAGTTGGACAAAATACAGGCAAAATTTCCGGTGATTCATTGACCTTGAATGAGATTTTGAACGAAGTGATCCATAATTATCCTTCTATCAAAAAAGCTCAGACCGATCTCGAATCTTCCGACGCTAAAATAGGACTGGCCAAAACTGCCTATCTCCCCAATGTTGATGCAACTGCTGCCTATACTTTAATAGGTCCAACATCTACCATTTCAATTCCCGGCTTAGGCTCCTTTCAAATGAATCCAGCCATTAACTACTCGGCAATGTTGAGTGTAACAGAGAGTATCTACGATTTTGGAAAAACACAAAAGAATATTGCGTTCGAAAAGCAAAGTCGCGAATTGGCCGGACTTTCGGTTGAGCAACTGAAACAAAAACTATCGGGAATGATGGTTGGAAACTTTTATTCAATTCTTTTCTTGCAGGAAGCAATTAAAATTAAAGATGAAGAGATGCTTACTCTGAAAGCGCATTTTAATTTTGTGGAAAAGAAAGAAGCTTCCGGCTCGGCAACTAAATATGAACTTTTGACTACTAAAGTTCGTATCTCGGCTAACGAGAGTCAAAAAACCGATTTGTTGAACGCGCTACAAATTCAACTGAGCCAGCTGAATTCTTTTCTTGGAAAATCGCAGGACACAAAACTGAAAGTGAAGAAAGAATTGTTTGCCCCTCAGATAATGGCTTCTAACGATTCGCTCTTCTCATATGCGTTCGATCATCGCAATGAGATTAAAGTAGCTCGTCAGAAAACGGAATTGGCTAACTCACGTCTTGGAATTGTAAATGCTCAAAACAATCCTTCGCTGAATTTTATTGGTGCGGCCGGATTTAAAAATGGATATATTCCTGATTTAGCTAAGTTTACCCCCAATTTTGTAGCAGGTGTGAGTTTGAAAGTTCCATTGTTTGATGCTAATCGTTCTAAATACACCAAAATTCAGGCACAATCAGAGATTAAAGGCAATGTGCAGGAAACTGATTTGACCCGCAGAGCCATAGTCAACGAGGTAGTAGAGAGCAAAGCAAATGCAGAAACGGCTTTGAAAAAAGTGAATCTGTCGGAATTGCAATTAGAACAAGCAGAGCAAGCTCATGCACTTGCCGAAACTAGTTTTAAAGCAGGAGTTATTACCAACGTGGAGTTGATGTACAGCTATACTGCTGTGACCGATAGTAAATTAGCTTTGCTAAAGACTAAAATCGACTATTCGGTAAGTTTGTTGAAACTGAAAATAGCATTGGGAGAGCAAATTTATTAATCTCAAAGCTATAAAAAGGAAGAGGCTGAATTTCAATAATGAAATTCAGCCTCTCTTTTTGTATCAACTATTGAATCAGATTTTTTGATTCAATCTATGCCATGCACCACCATTGTACACATTTACATAGGCGTTTGATGATAGAATGCCTTTAGCCGAAGCACTGCGCATACCCGAAGCGCAACAAGTAATAATATGTTGATTTTTATTCTTAAGTTTGTTGAGATTCTTGCTCAATTGCTCCACCGGAATATTTATCGAACCTTTGATATGTCCTGATGCATACTCGCTTTTGCTGCGAACATCAAGAACAATGGCACCTTGTTTTACTAACTCAGCGTAATCTGTTGCCGGTCCGAAACCAAATAATTTTTTTAATGTTGATATCATATTATGTTAGTTTGTAAGTGAGTAATTTATCTTCTGCTCATCATTTGCATGATTCCACCACCGTTCGTTACGTTAGTAAATCCATGTTGTTGCAGAATACGCTGACCATACGCCGACCGTGCACCTGAAGCACAGTAAAGTGTAATGTCGCGTGACGGACTGCCAAGTTTGTTGATATGCATTTGCAATTCATCCAACGGGATGTTTACAGCTCCCGGATATGCACCACCCGAAAACTCTTGCGGTGAGCGGACATCTACAATGAGGGGCTGATTTGAAGGGGTTGATGTTGTAGCCGACGATTGAGCATTTCTGCTTGCCATCATAGCTGATATACCTCCACCATTTTTTACATTCGTGTATCCCAATTGTATTAATTGACGTTGCGCATAAGCCGATCGGCCACCAGAAGCGCAATAGACCACAATTTCACGAGCCAAATCATTGCCGAATTCATTACGTCGTTGCATTACATCATCCAGTGGTATATTCAAAGCTCCGGGATAAGCACCGGTATTGAATTCCTGAACCGTGCGTACATCTACAATTAATGTTCCATTATCTTCGGCTTTTTTGCTTTCAGTTTTTTGTTCCTCTTTCTCCACCTCTTCTGTAAGCGATTTTGATGCTACAGGCAGTAATTCAAGGCTAATATTTTTGAATCCCATGGCTCTTGCATGGCGTTGCAAGGAAGTATGTCCACCTGAAACATTGGTCACATCTTTAAAGCCTGCTCCAACCAAGGTTCGAAGTGCCTGGTGGGCTTTTTTACCCATTTCGCAATAAACAATGATGGATCGATCGGTTGGTAATGAATTTAGTTTTTGTGATAACAATTCCAGCGGTAAATGAATAGCTCCTTCGATATGGCTTTTTTCAAATGCAAACACATCGCGCACATCTACAAAAACAGGATTTTTACCTTCTACATAACCGTCCAGTTCCGAGGCAGTTACAGAAGGACTGAACCCCGATTGTCTGTTTTCTGCCGTATATGCCGCCATATTGATGGCATCGTTGGCTGTGCCAATGGGTGGCGAGTAAGCAAAGTCTACATCTGCAATATCATGTATGGTTAGTTTTGCAGCAGTTGCGGTGGCAATAATATCCAATCGTTTATCGGCACCTTTGTACCCTGCAGTTTGTCCGCCGAGTATGATGCCGGTTTCGCGATCGTATACCAATAGTGCTGTAACTGTTTCCGCACCGGGATAGTAGGAGGTGTGATGCTCTTTGTGAACCACCACCGCATCCGCATCAATGCCCAATGCTCTGGCTTGTTTCAACGACAGTCCGGTAGTTCCGGCTACTGCTTCGAAAACACGAACCACTGAAGTTCCCAAAGCACCTTTGTATTCGTGATGACCTCCAAGTACGTTCTCTGCCGCAATTCTTCCCTGGCGATTGGCAGGACCGGCAAGCGGAATGCGTACTTTCTTTCCGTTCACCCGATGTTCAATTTCAACCATGTCGCCGGCTGCATAAATGTCGGGATCATTGGTTTGTAATTGCGAGTTTACCAATAAACCACCGGCTTCACCAAGCTCCAAACCTGCATCCTTTGCTAGTTGCAGAGTAGGGCGCACGCCGATAGAAAGCAATACCATATCTGCATCGATTGTTTTGCCGTTGTCGAGTTTCACTGTTTTTGGAGTGATTTCAGTTACTCCCGCACTTGTGTGAATTCCAACTCCGTACGAAAGCATTTCATTTTCAATGAATCCGGCAGTTTCGGCTTCCATAATGGCCATTACATGCGGCATCATTTCCACCACATTTACTTTTAATCCTCGTTTTACCAATGCTTCCACCATTTCCAGACCTATAAATCCACCACCCACTACCACTGCTGTTTTTGGATGCTTATCGTTCAGATGACTTGCAATTTTGTCCATATCTTCCAATGTCCAAAGTGTAAACACATGTTCCAAATCAGCTCCGGGTAGAGTAGGAGTGATGGGTCGACCGCCTTGTGCCAGGATCAATTTTGTATATTCAACTGTTGTCTGGGCACCGGTTTCCGAATTTGTGGTGGCAATTTGGTGGCTTGTTCTGTCTATAGCAGTTACTCTGGTGTTGACATGCACGGTTACATCGTATTGTTCTTTGAAGCTCTCGGGGCTTTGTAAAATCAATTTCGAGCGACTTTTAATATCGCCGCCAATAAAATACGGCAATCCGCAATTGGCAAATGAAATGTCCGGCCCTGCTTCGAGCATGGTTATTTGAGCTGTTGGTGAAATGCGGCGAGCTTTGGCTGCAGCTGTTGCGCCGGCGGCTACTCCGCCAATAATTACAATCTTTTCCATATCTTCAATTTTTTATCTTTGTATTTCTATTTTTGAACAGGTAAATTATTCATTGACCAGCCAGACCAGCCATCCATCATTTGATAGATGTTCTTAAATCCACTCTGTATCATGTGATTCACTGCAATTCCACTTCTGTGGTTTGTACGGCAATGAACTATATATTTTGCATTTTTATTGAGCTTATCTATTTTACTAAACGCATCCGGTTGGCGAATGTCGATGTTTAATGCTCCTTTAATATGACCATAGCTAAATTCTTCGGCAGTTCGAACGTCCAAAACAATGATTTTTTTATCTTTCAGAAGCATTGAACTTACTTGTTTTGAGCTTACTGACACTTTATTTTGTGCTGTAATAGTTGTAAATGAGCAAAACAGCAAGACAAGTACAGGTAATAATAATTTTGTTTTCATAATTTTTTATTGATTTTATAATTAAGTGTCTAATAATCTTTTTAAAACAATAGTTAAGTGAGTCGAATTAAATATTGATGCATCATTTTATTTATTCTTATTCCATGTATTTATTCCAAAAGGCAGATACAGCGGGCAAAATCGAATTAATCCTGTAAGAATAAATAGTACTGCCAGTACTAATAATACAATACCCAATGTTCCGGTAATAATCTGTGTAAGATACAGAACGGTAATTACGAAGGCTGCTAATATCCTCATTCCCCTATCGATGATTCCTACGTTTGCTTTCATGTTCATGAGTTTTTAATTGTTTTTTGTTATCTGTTTTTATTTTTCTACATAGCTTGTCCGGTAATTGTCGGAGGCCGTTGGTTTTGTAATTCGTTGCAAAGGTAAAGGAATATTTCTATATTACAATAGTATCACTAATAAATTATATTGGTATCACTAAAATTTTTATTATCTTTGCAGTCGATTTAGTTGTTTGAATAAGTAAAATGTATTGATAATATGATATTTAAAGAAGAAATTTTACCGGATTTCGCTCACCAATTATTTGATGACAGCGAAAAAGTTTTGAAATTCATAGCCGATGTAAAGTGGGAGGGTGGTTTTGTGTGCCGAAAATGTGGTCATACAAACTATTGTGATGGCAAAACTCCGTTTTCCCGTCGATGTACCCGTTGTAAAAAAGAGGAGTCGGCTGCGGCCAATACCATTTTTCATAATATAAAGTTTCCCATCAATAAGGCATTCTATATTGCATACAACGTTTGTGTGCTCGGAAATGATTTGTCGTCCTACAATTATTCTGATCAGCTGGGGTTAAATCAGATGACTTGTTGGAAATTCCGGAAGCGAATACAAAATTGTATGTTGAAGATTGAAAACAATAAAAATGTGCCGATTCAGACCATATTAATGTCGGAAATCAAATAGTTTTCGTTAATTTTGCAGCATATAAAATCAAATATACAAATATGAAGAAAAATTCTACTCTAAAAGTGCTGTTAATGTGTGCTTTTTTACTTTCGGTATTTAATTCAAACGCTCAGGATTGGCCTAATTTAAATCGCTTTCGTGCTGATAACGCCTTGCTGGGTACTCCTGACAAGGGTGATAAGCGTGTTGTGTTTCTGGGTAATTCCATTACACAAGGTTGGAAAGATACTCACCCTAAGTTTTTTACCGAAAATCCGTATGTGAATCGTGGCATTAGCGGTCAAACTACTCCACAAATGTTGGTTCGTTTTCGTCAGGATGTAATTGCGCTTCAACCAAAAGTAGTTGTAATTCTTGCCGGAACGAATGATATTGCCGGAAACACCGGTACTTCCACCCTCGAGATGATTGAAGATAACCTGGCTTCGATGGCTGAGTTGGCCAATGCGAATGGCATTCGTGTGGTGCTGTCGTCGGTTTTGCCCGCTTATGATTATCCATGGAAACCGGGACTAGAGCCGGCCGAGAAAATTGTAACATTAAATGCCTGGATTAAATCTTACTGCGAGAAAAAAGGATTTATTTATCTGGATTATTTCACTCCAATGGCCGACGAACGTCATGGATTGAAAGCCGAACTGACCTACGATGGCGTGCATTGCACAGCTAAAGGGTATGATGTAATGGAGCCGTTGGCGAAGGAAGCTATTAAACAAGCATTGAAACATAAACCTAAAAAATAGGCAGTAGTTTGTAAATCTGTTTTTGTATCCAGATATTTTGTCATTATAAGTATCTGGAAATGAATATAATTGTAGCGTTTTGAAAAGGAATTTTCGAAACGCTATTTTATTTAAACAGAAGTTGAAATAATCTGCATTTTACAGGATGTAATTTCATAAATAAGTTGTACCTTTGCGCCCGTATTTCGTAAAGTCATCATAATGTCTAACCTACTAATTTATTAGTAATTAAAAAAACAATTTTTCAGAAATGGAAGAGAAAAAAAACATTGCAGAAGAAGTAATTCCAGCTGCAGTAGAAAACGTAATTGAAACTCCGGCAGTAGTTGAAGAAACTGTAATTGAAGAAACTCCAGTTGTAGCTGAAGAAACAGTTGTAGCTGAAGCTCCGGCAGTAGAAGAAATCGTAATTGAAGAAGCTCCTGCAGCTAAAGTAAAAGCTCCAAAACCAGTTCCTGCTGGTGATTTTGATTGGGATGCCTATGAAAATGGTGTTACCATGACAGCTGCTTCTAAAGCAGACCTAGAACTTATTTACGACAACACTTTGAACGCTATCAAAGACAAAGAAGTTGTTGAAGGAACGGTAATTTTGATTAACAAACGTGAGGTAGTTGTAAATGTTGGCTACAAATCAGACGGCGTTGTGCCAATGAGCGAATTCCGCTACAATCCTGATTTAGCAGTTGGCGACAAAGTTGAAGTTTACATCGAAAGCCAAGAAGATAAAAAAGGACAATTAATCCTTTCTCATAAACAAGCACGTGCAACCCGCTCATGGGATCGTGTAAATGCAGCTCTTGAAACTCAAGAAATTGTAAAAGGTTTTGTAAAATGTCGTACTAAGGGTGGTATGATTGTGGATGTATTCGGTATCGAAGCATTCCTTCCAGGTTCACAAATTGATGTGAAACCAATCCGCGACTACGATGTATTCGTAAACAAAACAATGGAATTCAAAGTTATCAAAATCAACCACGAATTCAAAAACGTTGTTGTTTCGCATAAAGCACTTATCGAAGCTGAGCTTGAATTGCAAAAGAAAGAAATTATCGGTAAACTTCAAAAAGGTCAGGTTCTTGAAGGTACAGTTAAAAACATCACTTCGTATGGTGTATTTATCGACCTTGGTGGCGTAGACGGTTTGATCCACATCACCGACCTATCATGGGGACGTGTTTCTCATCCAGAAGAAATCGTTGCATTGGATCAAAAATTGAACGTTGTTATTCTTGACTTTGATGATGAGAAAAAACGTATCGCTCTTGGTTTGAAACAACTTTCTGCTCATCCTTGGGATGCTTTGGATCCAAACTTGAAAGTTGGTGACAAAGTTGTAGGTAAAGTAGTTGTTATGGCTGATTACGGTGCATTTGTTGAAATCGCTCAAGGTGTTGAAGGTTTGATCCACGTTTCAGAAATGAGCTGGTCACAACATTTACGTTCTGCTCAGGATTTCTTGAAAGTAGGCGAAGAAGTTTCAACTGTTATCTTGACTCTTGATCGTGACGAACGCAAAATGTCATTAGGTATCAAACAATTGAAATCTGATCCATGGGAAAATATCGAAGAACGTTATGCAACTGGAAGCAAACATACTGCCAAAGTACGTAACTTTACTAACTTCGGTGTATTTGTTGAAATCGAAGAAGGAGTTGATGGTTTGATCCACATTTCTGACTTATCTTGGACTAAGAAAGTAAAACACCCATCTGAATTTACTCAAATTGGTGCAGAAATCGACGTTCAGGTTCTTGAAATCGACAAAGCAAACCGTCGTTTGAGCTTAGGTCACAAACAATTAGAAGAAAACCCTTGGGATGTTCTAGAAACAATGTTTGTTGTTGATAGCATTCACGAAGGTACAATTGTTGAAATGTTGGATAAAGGTGCAGTAGTTTCATTGCCATATGGCGTTGAAGGTTTTGCAACTCCAAAACATTTGGCTAAAGAAGACGGATCACAAGCACAAGTTGATGAAAAATTATCTTTCAAAGTAATTGAATTCAACAAAGATGCTAAACGTATTATCCTTTCTCACAGCCGTATTCACGAAGATGTGAAACGTGCTGAAAAAGGCGAAAGCACTGCTACTGAAGCTCCTGTAAAAAAGGCTGCTCCAAAACGTGCTAAGAAAGAAGATGCACCGGTTGTAGCTTCTACTTCTACAGTAGAAAAATCAACACTTGGTGATATTCAATCTTTGTCTGATTTGAAAGATAAAATGGATTTAGCTGCTGAAAAAGCTGCAAAAAAAGAAAAGAAAGCTAAAGTAGCAGAAGTTGCTCCTGAAGCACCGGCTGTGGAAGAAACTCCAGAAGCATAATTCTGATCTGAATAATTATATAAACAGGCTGTTCGAAATCTTTCGGACAGCCTGTTTTGCGTTTAGTCGCATTTTCCGGCGTTTAAGCCCTCAGTTAGCACTTGAAAGTACCTTGTGCGCTGTGGATGTTTGTTTGCTTGTGATAAGCCTAAAAATACGCTCTGTGCGGTTTGTAATGTCAATGTAACTTCATATTGGATAAACCTATTTTTGGATGTGCTGAAATCTATGTAAGAACTCATCCGATGACTTCAAGTCATCGGATGAGTTTGTACAAATAATGGTTGCTGTCTTTTAGTTTTAGGAGCATGGCTACATGCTATACCAACCATTACCTAAGGAGGAGCATTACAGCAAACCGTTCGATCTGTTTCAACAACGTTTTTTTTGTAACGCTATTTCAGAACAGGACAATTATTATATAACAAAAAGCGCAACACTCATATCGAATGTTGCGCTTTTGATGAATACTTTTTTGTTTTTAATGCATAGTGCTTATTTCTTTTCGAAGCGTTCGTTAAGCATCTTTGTAACTTCCTCGGTGATGTCATAGCCCTTGGATGCCCATAGAACATTGTCACTTGAGGTGTTGCTGAGTATCATTTCGTACTTTCCGTCTTTGTTGTACTCCTTGATAAACTTAGTAATGGTGTCACGTAAGCCCTCGCTCATTTTTTGTTGAACCTGCATCAGCTCCTGACTAAGTTTGCCATCCATCTGCTGCAATTCTTGTTGCTTTTTCTGTAGACGGACTTGTTCTTGTTCTGCGCGTTCACGGCTCAAGAAAGCATTGTTTTCCAACTTACGTTGAAATTCACCCATTTCAGTTTGCAATTGACGAGCTTTGGTGTTAATGGTAAGACGGGATTCTTCCTGTCTTTTCGTTAATGCCTCGTTTGCATCTTTTGCAAATTGGTAATTTAACAACAATGAGTCAATGTTGATATAAGCTATGGGCAATTTACCTACACTGACAACTCCTTTTCCTGTTAATGCTTTTTTACCGGTTTCAGACGATTTATTTCCGAGTACCAACCAAAAAAGGATTATAACTGCAACTGCCAAAACGGCATTTAAAATGAGTGATAAGTTTTTCATTCGCATTTTTTTCTATTAATAATTATCAGTGATTTTTTTATTGTATCCTATGTTTGTGTTCTTTTTCTGCGTTTGTTCCTATTTTCAAGGCTGATTTGATCAGATTGTTCTTGCGTTTTGTTGATTAAAAAATGATTTGAAATCTATATTTGAAATGCAGTTCAAAGTCAGTTTTCAAATGTTTCGAGTGCAAAGATAATTTTTTTAGTAGATATCAATACTACGGACAAACATTTTTTAGGAAAATGAATGTTTCATTGTATTTATTAGTATATTTTTAGATAAATACTGTTTGTTTGCTGAAATATCGTTCTAAATTGTTTCAATAATAAACAAAGCCGAATTGATATGTTCAATTCGGCTTGTATATATGTGAAAATAAACGGTGGTGATCTGTTATTTTTAAGCAATATTCAGATAACATGATCGCTAATAGCTTTTGCCTGTTTTAGTAACGTGCAGAAACCTTGTCCCAGTCTACTAAATCCCACAATGCAGCTACATAGTCGGCACGACGGTTTTGATAGTCGATGTAGTAAGCATGTTCCCAAACATCGAAGGTTAGGAGTGGAGTTAATCCTCTTGTTAATGGGTTTCCGGCATTACTTTCTTTTGCAATTGATAGTTTTCCGTCAGCGTCTGCCACAAGCCATCCCCATCCTGATCCGAATACCGATATCGTAGCTTTGTTGAATTCAGCTTTGAAGTTATCAAATGATCCCCAGGCAGAGTCGATTGCTTTGGCCAGTTTTTCACTTGGAACCGATCCTTTGTTCGGAGTTAATGAAAGAAAGTAGAAATTGTGATTCCATATCTGAGCAGCGTTGTTGAACATTGGACCATCTGCTTTTTTTACGATGGTGTCTAGATCCGAATTTTCAAACTCAGTTCCTTCTACTAAACCATTCAGATTTGTAACATAGGTCTGGTGATGTTTGCCGTAGTGGAAGCTAATGGTTTTTTCGCTGATAATCGGTTCTAATGCATTGTGTGCATAAGGTAATTCTGGCAATGAAAATTTCATGATTGTAGTGTTTTTTATATGTTTGTAAAATATGTAATTTCGCTTTCAATAACTCCTAAACGCTATTTCCAGGCATTTTGTTTTAAGAAAGACTTATTTTTTTGTAAAAAGGATGTTTTGATTTGGTTCGTTTCAATTTTCTTATCATCTTTGTAGTCGAAATGAGATAGCTAACGGAAAAAATTTCCAAATTTGAATTACAAAGTTAATAGAAATAATGAAACTTAGATTCAAACGTTTCATTTTTATTCAATGAAATTTATTCATTCATCATTCAATTTTAAATAATCAAAACTTTATGAACAATTCAATCCGATTAATTATTGCGCTTGGTTTTGTCGTGTTGGCAACTACATCATGTAAAACAAAACAAAAAATTGCAACTATTCCTTCTGGTGCAAATGTTGAAGCTACTGCACCAAAACCAGTAAGTTCTACTCCTGTAGCCGAACAGGTTGAAGCAGCGCCTGTTGTTTACGAAAAAGAAGTTACGCGTAACGAAAGTTTTACCTTAGTGGATGGTCAAAATGCTGACGCGTTGAAATACAAATATCACGTTGTAGTGGGTAGTTTTTCTAAACAAGAAAACGCAAAGGGTTTACAAAGCACATTAAACGCTGAAGGCAATAAATCTATCATCGTTGTAAATGAAAAAGGAATGTACCGCTTACTGATTGCTTCGTTCAACGATTACAACCAAGCACACGTTCGTATCAAAGAGATCTCAAATCGCTTCCCTGATGCCTGGGTATTGGTTCAAAAATAGATTTTTAGTTACGAGTTACAAGTTACAAGTAAATAGATAATAGAAAAACATACAAAGGGGAAAAGCAACTGGCTTTTCTCCTTTTTTGTTTTTTGCTGAATCGGTTTTTTGCTGGAAAATTGCAATGGACTACGAATTAGGATAATCTGTTTTTCTGTTTAAACTTCTTGACAAAGAAATAAATAGTTACAGCAGTAACTACAGTGGATAATCCGTCAGAGACCGGCATGGACATCCAGGCTCCCTCTAAGCCGTAGAACGACGGCAGAAGGAGTAAGCAGGGTATCAGAAACAGAACTTGTCTGGTCAGACTAAGAAAAATAGAGATCTTCGCTTTCCCTATGGATTGAAAGAAGTTGGTTACCACAATCTGGAATCCGATAATGGGAAACATCGTTACCGAAATATGGAGTGCCTTGGCAGCAATGCCTTGAAGTGCAATGTCCCGGGTGAAAAGGGTAGCCATGAAATGGGGTAGGAACGTGCCGACCAGATAACCCAATGTGGTTAAACATGTGCCGATAATCACTCCGTATTTCAACGTTTTAAACATCCTACCGTAGTTTTTAGCTCCGAAATTATAGCCGATTATGGGTTGAGTTCCCTGATTTAACCCAATGATAATCATTACTATCAATGTGTTTACACTGTTGATAATACCAAATGCACCAATAGCTAAATCGCCGCCATAATGCAACAAAGTAGAATTGACCAACACATACACAAAGCTGGTGGCCAGTTGCATGCTGAATGGCGATAAACCAATGCTGACAATTGAAACTACAATTTCTTTTTCTAATTTGAAATTATGAGCATGAAACTTCAGATTCGAGTTTTTTTGCATAAAATGCGATAATACCCACACCGTACCTACCAGATAGGAAATATTAGTAGCCATTGCAGCTCCTTTTATTCCCCAATGGAAACCAAAAATAAATATTGCGTCAAGCACCACGTTTATAATAGCACATATAATCATGGTGTACATTGCCTTCTTCGGGTAGCCCGATGCTCGCATGATATTGTTGAAGCCAAAGCTTAACGCAGAGAATATAGCTCCGGGAATAATGATGCGCATAAATTCTTCGGCATAGCCAATTGTTTGTTGCGTACCTCCAAAAAGTCGCAGCACATCGCTCATGTAGATGTATGAGAGAATAATGACGGTGCCCGAGATGATAAAAGTGAGGGTGAGGGCATTGGCAAGAATTTTCTCAGCTTTTTCGATGTTATTTTCGCCCAGAGTAATAGAAATACGTGCCGCCGAACCGGCACCCACCAACATACCGAATGCCATAAGTAAAATAGTGAACGGAAAGGTAAGTGCAAGCCCCGAAATGGCCAAAGGGCCTACACCCTGACCAATAAATATCCTATCCACAATATTATAAAGCGACATTACTACTGTTCCGATAATAGCCGGAATAGAGTAAGTCCAAATAAGTTTGCCAATATTTTCTGTTGCTAATTGATGGTTCGCGGTTGTGGATTTCGACATAAACAGGGATATGATAATTTAGAAACAGCTTAATAATACGATTGTTCATCACTCCACGACATACAATTGTATTCAGGCGCTGCAAAGATACGCATTCGGAAATCATACGCTCATAAATTATATCACAATTTATACGCTGAAACTATTTATCGGTTTACTGATGTTTTTTACCAAGAATCAAGCGTCGATATTTATTGTTTGTTGCTAAATCATAATTTTATAACTCATCAATCGTTGTCAATTAAACAAAATAATATATCTTTGTTAAGCGGATTGAGAGTGCTGTAGACTTTTGTCCACAGATTACTCTGATTTACTCCGATTTTATGGTGTTTTTCTCCACAGATTACTCAGATTTACACAAATGAAAAAAAACTATTCAGACAATTTATAGGAGTAATGATTTGAAATTACAGCTGATTACTATGGTTTTGTCCACTGATTACTCTGATTTACACAGATATGAGAATTATTAGGTGAAGTATTATTGATTAAATATTTTACAAAATATGGATGAAGATTTTTTATATGAAAAAGAAACATATCAAATAATTGGGGCAATGATGGAAGTTCATAAAACGCTGGGTTGTGGATTTCTTGAAGCTGTATATCAGGAGGCATTGTCTATCGAATTCGAGAAACAGAATATACCTTTTGTGAAGGAAAAGAAATTAATTCTATTTTATAAAGGAATTCAAATCGAAAAATTTTATATCGCTGATTTTGTATGCTTCGACAAAATAATAGTTGAATTAAAAGCATTGTCAGCATTAACTTCGACCCACGACTCTATTATGATTAATTACCTAAAAGCGACTAAATTGAAAGTTGGATTGTTAGCTAATTTTGGAGAAAGGAGCTTGAAACACAAAAGACTAATTTATTAGTTTGATAGAAATTAATCTGTGTGAATCTGATAAATCCGTGGATAATTAATTTGTGAAAGGGTGTAAAGGTGTAATTCGGAAGATGAAATTCAATCTGTGTAAATCAGATAAATCCGTGGATAATTAATTTGTGAAAGGTGTAAAGGTGTAATCCGGAAGATGAAATTCAATCTGTGTAAATCAGATTAATCAGTGGATAATCTATCTTGAAATTTTTTCAGCGGACAAAATCCGAGGATAATTAATTTGTGAAAGGGTGTAAAGGTGTAATCCGGAAGATGAAATTCAATCTGTGTAAATCATACTAATCCGTGGATAATCTATCTTGAAATTTCTTCAGCGGACAAAAATCCGTGGACAATCTGTTTTAATTACTTTAGTGGACATATCAGTGTAAATCATGAGCACAGCAATTAAATTCGAAAATATATCCAAACAATACCGCCTCGGAGTTGTCTCTACGCAAACGCTTAGTCACGACCTCAACCGTTGGTGGAAGATGAATATCCGCGGTAAAGAAGATCCCTATTTAAAGATTGGTGAAGTAAACGACCGGGCGCACAAAGGCGAAAGCGAATATGTATGGGCACTGAAAGACATCAATTTCGAAGTGCAACAAGGCGATGTACTCGGTATTATCGGGAAAAACGGAGCCGGAAAATCTACACTTCTAAAAATCCTCTCCAAAGTTACAGCACCCACTACCGGAACCATTAAAGCTGCCGGACGTATCGCTTCTTTATTGGAAGTAGGAACGGGTTTTCACCCGGAGATGACCGGACGTGAGAATATCTATATGAACGGTGCCATTATGGGCATGACCAAAGCAGAGATAACCCGCCGTTTCGACGAGATTGTTGATTTCTCCGGCGTGGAACGATATATCGACACTCCCGCCAAACGTTACTCCAGCGGCATGACCGTACGTCTTGGCTTTGCCATAGCTGCCCACCTCGAACCCGAAATACTGGTAGTAGACGAAGTACTGGCCGTAGGCGATGCCGAATTCCAAAAGAAAGCTATTGGCAAAATGCAGGATGTGTCTCGGGGAGAAGGACGGACTGTGTTGTTTGTGAGTCATAATATGGATGCAATTCGGAAACTATGTAATCGGTGTGTTTTATTAAAGGATGGGACGGTGAATTTTACTGGAAATACTAATGATGTAATCGATACTTACATTCTGAATAATCAGAACTCAAGCCATAAAATATTTGATAAATATATTTCTGATTCTATCTTTTTAAAAGAAGCTGTTATTTGTGGAGAAATGAATATACCAACAAATGAACTACTTATTGGAGAAAAATGGAGTGTTAAAGTGAAATTTGAAATTCAAGCTGAGATTCAAAACACTGTTTTTGGTATTGGAATAACGACTGCAACTGAAATACCAATAAATACAACATGGTCTTCACCTCAAAATCTAAAATGTGGAAATTATGAAATTGAGTTTGTGTCGGATAATTTGTTTTTTCAAAAAGGTGTTTATAGGATCGTATTAGGAATTTCGAAAGGAAATGATTCTCTTTATTATGACGATGATTTTTTACAATTCGAAGTGGTTCTAATATCAAAAAACATCAATGAGGACTTGATTCGAGTTGATGGAACTACAGGCATAATAATGAACCAATTAAGAACGAAAATTGAGAGAATATAGATAATGAAAAATTCTCAAATGGAACTCTTAGTTGGAAAAATATTCAAATAGGTTTTGATATTCGATTTATTAAATAAGCATTAAAAATATTATTCATATAGCACTAAAATTCAATATAAATGATTATTCGCATTTTTGATGTTGCTTCTATTCAGATTAAGAACGAAAGAAGACTTAGAAAGAAACAAGAATGGTTCCAAACGGATTACATTAAATTTAAAAAAATGTTGGGTGAGAGTCATGAATTCCCAATTTCAGACAATTATGCATGTTTAAATGATAAATTTGATAGCAGTGGGGTTGCAAATGGAGCCTATTTTCATCAAGATTTATTTGTTGCAAAACAAATCTATAATAAAAACCCTCGTAAACATGTTGACATAGGCTCTAGAATTGATGGATTTGTAGCGCATGTTGCAGTCTTTAGAGAAATTGAAATTTTTGATATAAGAAAATTAGAGTCAAAGGTTGAAAATATATCTTTTATTCAGGCAGATTTAATGTCTGACGACTTTGAGTATATTGATTATTGTGATTCTATTTCATGTTTACATGCTTTAGAACACTTCGGCTTAGGGAGATATGGTGATGATTTAGAACCTAACGGTCATTTAAGAGGATTCCGTAAAATAACTCAAATGTTGAAGAAAGATGGTCTTTTCTATTTTTCGGTTCCAATGGGAGTGCAACGAATTGAATTTAATGCACATAGAATCTTTTCGTTGAAATATTTGTTTGAAATGGTAAGTGCTGATTTTGTCATAAAATCATTTTCTTTTGTTGATGATAATGGCGATTTTCATAATAACATTGAATTGACAGAAACTATTGTAAATAAATCATGTGGTTGTAATCATGGTTGTGCTATATTTGTGTTAATAAAAAAATAAGTTACTGAAAATACAGTATGATAATTGTAAATATTAATAGTGGCTTTGGAAATCAGTTGTTCCAGTATGCTTTTGGTTATTCGCAATCTAAGACACTCAAAACATTCTTTGTTGTAGATAGCTATCAATCATTTATTCTACCCGAATATTTTAATCTGGGAGTGTTAAATTCAACGTGTTTAAATGAAATAAAATGTATTCAGAAAGCTCGTAGATATCTAAATAAAAGAATAAGAGCTAAATGCTGCATTGATTTTACAGATTGTAGATTATCGAAAGAATCTTTATCTGTGAATAATAATTCCTATTACATTGGGTATTTTCAATCAATTTCTTTCTTCGAGGAAAATGAAGACAAAATAAAGAAACTATTTAATCCAAGGAAGAGACATATTCAAGAATATAAAAAAAAATATGAACTTGAATTTAGACATAATAGGACATTGGTTATTCATATTAGAAGGACTGACTATTTAAGACATGGAGTAGATAAAGATTTAGGTAATGATGATTTGTCTTTACCGATGACTTATTATAGAAATTGTTTAAATAGAATTGATAATTTAGCCAGCTATAGAATTTTTGTTATAGGAGATGATTTGGCATTTATTCAAAATAACTTCTCCGATTTACCGAATGTCTCATTTGAAGAGAATGAATTGATTGTTGATTTTCAGTTATTGATGAATGCAGATATTGCAATTATTTCTAACAGTACATTTGCATGGTGGGCTGTATATTTAAATAATAATGAAAACAAACGGGTGTTTGCTCCCAAGTATTTTCTAGGCTTTCATGTTTTTGAAAATTTTCCAGCCGAAATTGATTATAAATTACCTTATGAGTGGATAGCTCCATTATAGTTTTAAACAAATTGCAAAAAATAAAGTATAATCAATGATTTTATCCATCATCATACCCGTTTACAACGTTGAGGCATACTTAGCCGAATGTCTCGATTCTGTTATTATACAGGAACTTACTGATTGTGAAATAATAATAGTGAATGATGGTTCTACAGATAATTCGAGACAGATACTTTCAGAATATCAACAAAGATACCCTGCGTTAATTATTTTTGATCAAGTAAACGCGGGGTTGAGCGATGCCCGCAATACTGGAATGAAAAATGCAAAGGGAAAATATTTATATTTTCTCGACAGTGATGATTATCTATTACCTGGCGCAGTTTCTGAAATTTTACAATCAGTCAAAAAAGTAGATGTTGAAGTAATTGGATTTAATGCACTGACTAATGGAAATACTGTCTATATTCCATCCTTTAAAGTGAACAATTCAGTAAAAACTGGAATAAACTTTTTTGTTGATTTTTATAGGGATAATGGTTTCTATCCATATTATAATGTGTGGTTATATGTATACAAAAAGTCCTTTCTTGAACAAAACAGTTTAATTTTTAAAAAAGGATTATACCACGAAGATATTCTTTTTTCAATGTATATTTTTTTTTACACCAGAAAATTTTGTGGATTTAATATTTTAATATGTAATTATCGCCAACATCGAGAAGGATCTATTTGTACAAATATTAAAGAGAAGAATTTATTTGATCGATCAAACATTTGTCGTGAACTGAATACATTTTTTGTGAAAGAGATTTTTTTTAATAGATACTTTTACAATGTTATATTTTATCAATATTATTATAATTTAACTTTAGCTAATGAAAATAACTTCACATATATCCTGCCTATAATATTTGGAAAGGAGGATAAAATAATAATGAAGAAGGGGATTACTTGTGAATATGAGTACAAGCTTTGGACTTTGTCAATTATTAACATTAAATTAATGGATAAGTTTAATAAAAATAGACTGCCATCATTTTTTAGACGTTTTATAAATATTACAATAGGAATTCTATACAAGATTCAATTTTCAAAGAATAATAACCGAGTATAAATTTATATCCGAAATTTCGCTAATTTTCAATCTGATTTCTCGAAAATGCTGAAATGCTCACATTTAATACCGTTATAATTGACTATAAACATAATATGAAAATCATAATTAGAAAATTCAAAACATTATTCAAAATAATATTCCCTGAAAAAAAAATGAATATTACTCAAGTTGAGGCCTTTAGCACTGGGCATTATTACAGCGTAATACCTTTGATTGATGATGTTAAGTTGATAAATGATGATATATTTTCAAGAAAAGATGATTTATTTGGGATAGATTTTGATATTAATAGACAGATTGTATTTTTAGAAAAATTCAGAATTCTTTTTAACGAAGAACCATTTGTATTAAGTAAACAGCTAAGATTCGATATTGAAAATGATTCATTTTCATTTGATGATGCTCCTATTTTACATTATTTTTTAAGAGAGGTAAAACCTGAAAAGATTATAGAAATTGGATCTGGGAACTCATCAGCACTTATGCTTGATACCAATGATTTATATCTAAATAAAACGATAAAGGACTTTACTTTTATTGATATAGATCTTGCAGTGTTAAAACTGAATTTATTGCCCAATGAAGAAACAAATTACGTTCTTATTGAAAAGCCTATTCAACAGGTTGATATAAATATCTTTAAAAAACTAACTAAAGATGATTTTTTATTTGTTGACACTTCTCATGTATCCAAAATTGGGAGTGATTTGCATACAATTTTATTTAAAATTGTTCCGATTTTAAACTCTGGAGTTTATATTCATTTTCATGATATTAGATACCCATTTGAATATACTGAAGATCTAGTTAAAAATAATGTATTTTGGAATGAAGCCTATCTATTAAGAGCCTTTCTTATGTATAACAAATCTTTTGAAATTTGTTTTTGGCTAAATAGCATAGTGAATCAGAACAACCCGAATATTGATTTGGATTTTTTACCGTTATCCGAATGGGACAGAAGGTTTAATGGAAATAATAAAGATCTAAGGGGAGCTGGAGGTAGTATATATTTGAGAAAAATTTGATAATCCAATGATGTAATAAACTATAATTGTATAAGTTCAATATGAAAGGTGAGATTTATATATTATGCATTGCCAATCTTCAGTCCGGTGGTCCTGAAGCGCTTCATCAGTTGTGCTATTATATGAGTCAAGTTGGCCTGGATGTCTACATTACTTACTTTAATACAACAGAGGGATTAGACCCAATGCCTGATGTATATAGCAATTATGGTATAAAACGCAAGCTTATATCAGAAATTGAAGATTTTAGCGAAAATATCCTGATTACTGCTGAATCAAGCACCATAATGCTTAATGGTTTTGTAAGTATTAAAAAATATATTTGGTGGTTAAGCGTAAACTGGTTTGATTATAAGCCACTGACAAATAAAATATTATTTAGATATAAACTTAAAAAACTATTCGGAAAGGGAACAAATATTTCAACTTACTGTAATTTTAAATTAGATGATTGCACTCATGTGTGCGGCTCAAAGTATGCTTATGAATATGTTTTAAGCTTGGGAATCAAAAATCCATTTTATTTAGTTGAACCAATTAGTAAGGTTTTTCTGGAAAGTAGAAGTCAAACTGATTATGAGCGAAATAATATTGTGCTTTATAACCCGGCTAAACCTTCTGAAATAATGAGTAAATTGCTTGAAGAAAATCGTTTCCAATTTAAGGCTTTGACGAAAATGACTCCAAATGAATTAATTGAATCATATAAGAATGCAAAACTGTATATTGATTTTGGACATTTTGGGGGCCCGGAACGAATGCCTAAAGAAGCAGTTTATTTTGGATGTTGTATATTAATAGGACGACGAAATGCGTCCGAAAATGATTTTGATATTGCAATCCCGGACGATTATAAAATTATAGATTATAATAATTTGAACGAAGTGAATTCTAAAATTGAATATATACTTTTAAATTATGACAAGTGTTTGAACGATTTCACCTACTTTAAATCTAAAGTATCATTGTTGGAAGAAAACTTTATAACTCAAATAAAGAGTATTTTTGCAAACTAAAATAGTATAAAATGAAATTCAACAATATAAGAAATAAAATAAGCAAAAATATTAAGAAAATATTCGATCTAGATGTATTAAGTTCATATTATTACAGGAGAAAATTAAAGATACAAAATAATGTATCTTTCCATATATATCCAAAATGTAATATCAGAATTGAAAACGGTGCAAAACTAAAAATTATAAAAGGTACTTTCTCCATCAATAATTCCTGGACGGATTGGAGAAAGAGAAGAAATCTTTCTGAATTTATTCTGTGTAAAAATTCCGAATTAATTATTGAAAATGATTTTGGACTATACCAGGGCGCCTCGATATATTTAGCTCCAAATGCAAAAATGCTTATTAAAGGGCAGGGGTTTGCTAATACAAACACGATAATAAACTGCTTTAATTATATTGAAATAGGTAGTGGTACATATATATCGGATGATGTTCGCATTCAGGACTCAGATAACCATGCGGTCTATGAAAATGGTATTGCAAAAGAAATATCAAAACCAATAATTATTGGTAACCATGTGTGGATTGGTAAAAATGCATTAATACTTAAAGGTGTAACAATCGGTGATGGCGCCATTATAGCCGCAAGTTCGGTTGTGGTGAAAGATGTTCCTGCAAAAACAGTAGTTGCCGGAAATCCTGCAAAAGTTATAAAAGATAACGTTGAATGGAAATAGAAAAACTTTTTGTAATCATAGTTACCTTTAATGGCAAACAATGGTATGACCGTTGTTTCCAAAGTTTACGCCAATCTTCAATCCCTGTGCAGATTGTGGTAGTTGATAATGCTTCTACTGATAATACTGTTAGCTATATTCATTCAGAATTTCCTGAAGTATATTTGATTGAATCCAAAATTAATTTGGGTTTTGGTCAAGGAAATAATAAAGGGTTGCGGTACGCTTTAGATCAGGGTGCTGATTATGTATTTCTGTTAAATCAGGATGCATGGATAGAGCCGGATACTATAAACGAGTTAGTAAGAATATATAAAGAAAATACCGAATATGGAATTCTAAGTCCAATGCATTTGAATGCCAATAAAACAGCAATAGAAAAAGGATTAATGCATTATATTGCAGATTATCGCATTACAACAAGCGACTTAATTAACGACTTGTATTTTAGAAGAACTAGGGATATTTATGAAACCCAATATGTAAATGCAGCTGCATGGCTTTTACCCCGAAAGACTTTGGTAACAGTGGGAGGATTTGATCCAATCTTTTTTCATTATGGTGAGGATGATAATTATATGCTACGAATTAAATATCATGGCTTAAAAATAGGAATTTGTCCAAAGATGAGTGTTTGTCATGATACAGAAAGGCGTGAGATTCAGAAAACTTACATTGACCTGACTTCAAAAAATTGTTTATTAGTGAGATTTACAGATATAAATAAAAATGAATCAGTAAGTAGGTTTATTAGATATAATATGAGAAATGCTTTATTGAAGGGTCTTAAGATTAATTTTCATTCAGCCAAAGTATTATTTAATGAAAGTGTTTATATTTGGAAACTGAGAAGACAAATAGAATACAGTAAAATTCAAAATTGCAAAAAAACAAACTCTTGGCTATAATATGAAAGAAAAATTAGCACCAATAATACTGTTTGCCTACAACCGTCCATGGCATACAGAGCAAGTGTTGCAAGCATTAAAACGGAATGAACTAGCTAATCAAAGTGAATTAATTATTTATGTTGATGGACCTAAGATCAATGCCACAGAGGAACAAATAAAACTAATTAATCAAGTACATGAAGTAGTTCAAAAGGAGCTTTGGTGCAAAACTGTTGAACTTCATTTTGCAGACAGAAATATAGGTTGTAGAGACTCAATTATTCAGGGTATAACAAATGTTTTGGGACGTAATGATGCAGCTATCGTATTGGAAGATGATATTGTTACATCACAATATTTTTTACTCTTTATGAATAAATGTCTCGAATTCTATCGGAACAAAAAGGCCGTATTTTCTATCAGCGGAATGAATTTACCTCAAAATAGGATGCTATTGCCAAATGATTATGAATATGATGTTTTTGTTTCATTACGTCAATTGAATTCCGGTTGGGCAACGTGGAGGGATCGCTGGAATCTGATTGATTGGAATTTAGATTTTATTCCAGACTTTTTGCAAAACAAGGAACTTTTAGAAAGTTATTCGAGAGGTGGGGATGATTTGATTCCAATGTTATTGGATCAGGTTGCTGGTAGAAGTGATGCATGGGATATTCAGTTTACATATAATCATTTTATAAATCATTCAGTATCTATTATTCCACGGTATTCCTATGTAGATAATATAGGAGGTGATGGTTCAGGTATTCATCATTTGGATTCAAATGAAATATGGAGGTTTAATCTAAATCAGGCTTTAGAATCCCCTAGACTATTATCAGTTATTTACGAGGATAAACGTATTGTTAATGCTTTCTATAATGCATTTTGTTCCCGCAAAAGACCAATTTGGCAAAAAGGACTTAATCGACTAAGTAGATTGTTTGGAGGTAAGAATATTTTTACGATTAAAAAGAAAATTTATGATTAAAATTGATACTGACTATTTCAGTAAACAAAAAATGCTTGTTGCATGAAAATTATAAATAAAATAAGAATAAAGTTAGGTATCAAATATCTTTACATTAATTTGTTTTCAACAAAGCCAGTAAGTAATATATTTGGTTTAGATAGGGGAGTTCCTATTGATAGACTTTATATTGAACATTTTCTTAATGCTCACAATGTGGATATTAAAGGAAAAGTTCTTGAAATAGCTGAATCTACTTATACAAAGAAATTTGGAATCAGTGTGGATGACAGCCAGGTTTTACATTTTGACAAATCCAACAACCAAGCAACAATTGTAGGAGACTTATCAGCTCCTCATGACTTACCTGAGGGCATTACTGATTGTTTTATTTGCACGCAAACCCTGAATTTTATTTACGATGTAAAGTCAGCTATAGTTAGTTGTCATAAATTACTTACAGATGGAGGTATTTTTTTAGGAACTGTAGCCGGTTTATCACAGATATCCAGGTATGATATGGATAGATGGGGTGATTATTGGCGCTTCACCGACTTGTCTATTCGAAAAATGTTTGAGGAAGTGTTCGGTGAAGGGCATGTCGAAATAAAAATTTATGGTAATGCTTTAGCAGCTACAGCTTTTATACAAGGCTTGGCTGTTGAAGATATTTTGAGTGTAAAGAAATTGATGCAGGAAGATAATAACTTTCAATTAATTATTGGGATAAGGGCTGTAAAATGATAAAGCTTATTAGACGAAAATTTAAAACATTATTTAATCTGGTATATAACAAACCTATAGGGACTATATACATGCTGCATCGCGTACACCCGTTTGAAACGAACAAGCTTTCATTGAATGAGAATATGAAAGTTACTCCTGAATTTTTAGAGCAATTCATTTTGGAGCGATTGGATCAATATGAATTTTTATCCATCGATCAGGCGGTTGCAGTTTTAGAAAAAAAGATTAAATTGACCAAGCCCTTTATTGTATTTACACTTGACGATGGATATGCAGATAATTATACCTATGCATTTCCCATTTTTCAAAAATACAATATTCCATTTATTGTTTATATTTCTACCGGTTTTATAGATCGCTTTTCGCTACTGTGGTGGTATCAACTGGAAGATATAATAATTAATAATAATTCGGTTAAGTTATCCAATGGAATGTGTTTTAGTTGTGAAAGTAGTACGGAAAAGGAAAGCTCATTTTTGGCAATAAGGAAGATTATACTAGAACTCCTCACTATAGATTTTGATAATCAGTTGCGTGAATTACTTTCTCACTATACATTGAATTTTGGGAAATATTCGGAAGAACTGATGTTATCATGGAATCAAATACAGCAAATGTCTAAAAGTTCTCTATGTACTATTGGCGCTCATACTATAACACACCGGAGGTTATCAGAATTATCTAAAAACGAATTGAGTAAAGAAATAATAGAAAGTAAGATAATTCTAGAGAAAAAGATTCAACAGAAAATAGTACATTTTGCGTATCCATTTGGAACTAGTTTTGAAGTGAATGAACAAGTTGTAGATGCTGTAAAACTGTCGGGATTTATTTCAGCAATCTATGCTAATGGAGGTGTGATAAGGAAACAAGATAAAGATTTATTTAGGTTGAACAGAACGATGTTAGTGGAGACAAAATGAAAATACTTTTTCTAAACAGTTCTGATACAAATGGAGGTGCTGCTATAGCAGCCTATCGACTTTTTGTAAGTTTGCGTAACGAAGGTGTTGCTGTGAAAATGCTTGTACGTGATAAGGCTACAAATGATCCGGATGTAATATCCTGTCTGGATTTTGAACGAAAAGGATGGATAGGAAAGCTGGATAAACTTATTTGGAAAATAAAAAACAGAATTCGTAAACAAAAATGGAAGAAATACCCTGCTGACCGGGAATCTGTTTTTTTGAATGATTTAGATTCAATTTCATTATTACGAGCCATTCGAAGTGTTAACTTTGATATATTGCATCTTCACTTTGTGGCAAATCGCTTTCTCGACTTGCATGAACTAACAAAGATTAATAAGCCAATTGTTTGGACTTTGCACGATAGTTGGGCATTTACCGGTATTTGTCATTTCTTTTACGATTGCAAACGATATGAAAAGAATTGCGGATGTTGTCCCATGTTACATTCCGATAATCCAAAAGACTTTACGAACCAAATTTGGAAGACAAAAAATAAAATATATAATAAAATTGATCTTCATATAGTCACACCAAGTAAATGGTTGGGGGGCTGTGCGGCCAAAAGTAGTTTGTTTTCTGGCTTTCCACTTTCGGTTATTCCTAATGGTATAAACACACAGTTGTATAAGCCTTTTTCTGTTTCAGAGGCCAGAGAAAATCTCGGACTGAATGCCGATAAATGCTATTTGTTATTTGGAGCTGTGAATGCTACCAGCGATAGCAACAAAGGGTTTGATTTATTGATTGATGCATTAAAACAGTTGAAACAGAATGATGATAACCATATTGAATTACTTGTTTTTGGGGCTGAGCAGCCTTCCTATGAGTTGAATTTTGGTTTCCCCACAACTTATATGGGAATCATAAGGGATGAAAATAAACTAGTGCAAATTTATAACTCGGCCGATGTGGTTATTGTCCCTTCTCGATCAGAGAATTTCTCGAATGCAATTTTAGAAAGCCTGTCTTGTGGCACGCCTGTAGTTGGTTTTGATATTGGTGGAAATAGCGATTTGATTCATCACAAACAAAACGGATATTTAGCTAATCATTTTGATACAAATGATTTGGCGAATGGAATTGTTTGGTGTCTCGAAAATAATTTTGACAGAAATTTGTCTGTTACGGCTCAAGAAGGTGTGGAAATCGAATACAGTCTGATGGATTCAAGTAATAAATATTTATTTCTTTATAATAAGATAGTTGAAGAATAATATATATGTCTAGACTCACCATAATTACTATAAACTACAATAACGCTTCCGGTCTTAAAAAAACCATGGATAGTATTTTTAGTCAAACCTCTATCGATTTTGAATATATCGTTGTAGATGGAAATTCAACTGATGGAAGCGTTGAGGTCATAAAGCAGTTTGATAATTCTTCAATTGAAAATTTTTTATGGATTTCTGAATCGGACTTTGGTATTTATAATGCCATGAACAAAGGTATCCGCATGGCTAAGGGAGAATACGTTCAGTTTTTAAACTCTGGAGATATGTTGGCTTCAAACGATGTAACTGAAAAAATGTTAGCCTGTCTTTTTCCCCCTCCTCAAGGCGAGGGACGAGGGGTGAGGGCTTCAATTTTATATGGGAATATGTTGAAACCTCTTCCAAAAAGAATACATAGGGATAAAGGTTTTGCCGGTAGAGTACCTACAATGCTTGATTTTTATACAGGAACACTGAATCATTCTTCTGCCTATATTAAACGAAGCTTATTTGATACTTATGGCTTGTATGATGAGTCGTTAAGAATTGTGTCGGATTGGAAATGGTATCTTCAAGTTATTGCCTTACATGGAGTAATTCCTGAGTATAAGGATATTGATGTAACTGTCTTTGATATGAACGGAATAAGCAGCGTAAATGTATGTTTGGATAAAGAAGAACGATTCAAAGTACTAACAGAAATACTACCAATGTCAGTTTTAAAAGACTATGAAAGGTGGTCATTTCCTATTGAACAGATGAAACGGATAAATCGACATTGGATAACTAGTAAAATATTTTGGTTGATTGAAAGAGTATTGTTTAAATGGGACAAATGCTTTCGAAGATAATAGTAAAATAACTTTTTGTCTTTTTTATTTAGTCTTATTCGTTCAAGTTAAATTGATTTAGAATGAAATATGTTGCACTTACCGGTGGTCTCGGTAACCAAATGTTTATATATGCCTTTTGTGTTGGATTAAGACAGAAAGGCAAAAAAGCGGTTTTATTTGTTCCTCGTAATAAGAACTCTAAGGGTTATGGGCATCAGGGTTATGAACTGGATAAGTTATTCGAAATTCAAGAGTTTGACGGTTGGAAGTCTCGAATTCAAAGTTCATGTTTAAAGCAATACAGTAATTTAATACGGCTGTTCCCTGCCAGATTCAAAGCTTCATTATTTAGATGTGTTGGGGTGGAGGTGGTAAAGGTACCCGAGAATTTTATTTTCTATCCCTCTGTTTTTAAGTTTAGGCATAAACATCAACTTTTTATGGGCACGTGGCAGAGTGAGCGGTTCTTTGATGGAGCTACTTCCTTGGTTCGTGAGTCCTTCCAGTTTAAACAAACATTATTATCTCCTCTAACAGTTGAACTCTCGAAGTCCATACAATCGCAAAATAGTATCTCTATTCATATTAGAAGGGGCGATTATTTAAGTGATCAATACAGCAATGGATTTGCGGGTGTTTGTACTGCTGAATATTACCGAGCTGCAATGGATTATCTTCAAAGTGAAATTGAATCGCCCAGCTATTATGTTTTTACCGATGATAAAGAGTGGGTAAAAGAAAACTATAGATTGGATAATGTAGTGTACGTGCAGCACAATACGGTAAGTGATTCGTGGCAAGATATGTATATGATGAGTCAGTGCAAACATAATATTATAGCCAATAGTTCTTTTAGTTGGTGGGGAGCCTGGCTGAATACGAATCCTGATAAGATGGTTATTGCACCTAAAAAGTGGTGGCGATTGTTTGAAAACGATGATGTTGTACCGGATAACTGGATTCGGATATAAAAGAGTAATCTCATTTGGCTGAATTATCACCGCAATTTTTATTCTTGCCGCTATTATGTAAAGTAATTGTATTTTATTGTATAAATGAAAGTTTTTTCAGCGAACTCAAAATAATAGGATGCTATAACCGCTTTAATTTAGAAGTTAATAGTATATTTGCATTTGATAACGATATAAATACCTCTAAAAGTCCCAATTAATTTGTTTTCAGTAATAATTCCCCTCTACAACAAAGCCGCCTATATTGAAAGAGCAATGCAGTCGGTACTTTCTCAGACTTTTCAGGAGTTTGAGTTAATTGTGGTGGATGATGGATCCACTGACAACCCTTTTGCTCAGTTATCAGTTAATGCCCCGGAAATTCACAAAAAGGTCAGGGTCATTCAGCAACAAAATCAAGGTGTATCGACGGCGCGAAACAATGGCGTAAAGTTGGCAAAGTATGACTATATTGCTTTTCTGGATGCTGATGATAGCTGGGAACCTACTTATCTGGAGGAAATGAACGGTTTAATAGCGGCTTACCCCAAGGCCGGTATTTATGGCAGCAGCTATTTTATTGTAAAAAACGGTAAAAAACGAATTGCTCCTATAGGGCTAGATGCGAAAATCGAAAGTGGGTTGATATATTATTGTCAGGTCTATAGCAAAACACTTTGCATGCCACTGTGGACAGGTGCCACAATCATCCGTAAACCAATATTTGATCTTGAGAATGGTTTCAATCCCCGATTGAAATTAGGCGAGGATTTTGATCTTTGGATACGGGTGGCTACAAAGTATCCGGTTGCATTTCTGAATAAGCCATTAGCTAATTACCATCAGGATGTAGATTTATCCAATAGAGCGATAGGAGAAAAGCTGTACGAACCGCATGAACATTTGCTGTTTACCGATTATACCGGATTTAATAATAATCCCGACTTTGTGTATTTGTATGAGCGATTGGCACTTTATGGTCTATTGCCATATTATTTAAAGGGAAAAAACAAAAAAGAAGTTGAGGTTATTTTAGCTCAAATCCATTGGGATCAGCATGAATTGAAATATAGACTGTATTATCTAATGTTGCCGAAAGGAATAGTAAGAGCTTGGTTTATATTGCTAAAGTTCGGGTCTGTACTTAAAAAGAAAATGAAATTAGTGATAAACGATTAGTGATTAGTGATTAGTGATGAATGATGAATGATGAATGATCAACTATCTACTAACTACCAATTACTATCTACCTACTATCAACCATCTATTAAATAGCAACTAATGAAAATAGCATACTTACTTGGTTCTTTAAATCGTGGTGGGACAGAAACACTGTTGTTGGATGTTTTTCGTAATGCTGCTGCCAATCAATTAGATGCTATAGCTATTTATAGAAAATCGGGTGTGTTGGAAGCTGATTTTATCAGTAGCACTGTGCAACTATACAAACTGCCCTTTCAAAAGAATGTCTTTAATTATTTTTTTCGTCTACGTCGGTTATTGATAAATCATGGTATAAACCAAGTACATGCGCAGCAACCGCTGGACGCTCTATTGGCTTGGGTAGCCACTTTAGGGCTGGATATGAAAATTGTATTGACCTTGCACGGATATGATTTTCAGGAAAGTAGTTTGGGAAAAATGATTCTTTCCTTTATACTGAAACGAACAGATACTAATATCTATGTAAGCAATACGCAACGAGAATATTATAAAAAGAAATATAGATTAGATAAAAAAAAACAAAGGGTAGTACACAATGGAATATCGTTTGAAAAATTTGATGGAGCTTTGGACTCTACTTGGGGCGCGACTTTAAGTCGCACTCCGAGTAGCAACAATCTACGAACAGAGCTGGTGCTTTCTTCCGAAATGCTTTTTTTGGGAACGGTTGGCAATTTCAATAATGTGCGTGATCAATTGAGTATTTGTCGATTTTTGAAATTATTGAAAAAGGAAGATGTGTCCTTTTATTTTGTTTTTGTAGGAAAGAAGGTAGATAACTCCGCTGATTTGTACGATGACTGCGTGAATTATTGTAGGCAAAACAATCTATTGGAGAATGTAAGCTTTTTAGGTAGCAGAGACGATGTTCCGGACATTTTATCACAACTGGATGCTTTTGTCTATGCTACAGATCACGATACCTTTGGCATAGGAGTAGTGGAAGCTATGGCGGTTGGTATTCCGGTATTTGTCAATGATTGGCAGGTAATGTCAGAGATTACAGATAGTGGAAAGTATGCAACACTTTATAAAACGAAGGATGAGCAGGATTTACTTCGACAATTTTTGTTATTTTTGCAAGACAGAACCGACTTTTTGACAAAGGCAGCCAATGCTTCTTCTTTTGTCCGACATAAATATAGCATCGAAAAACATATAGAGAAGCTAAAGAAGATCTACAATAACTAGTATGTAGCTAATAGTTTTAAACTATCAACTATCAACTATCAACTATCAACTATCAATGCTAACCTACTTCCCCAAATATTTCACATCCAAAGCCATTACACTCTATATATTGGTGTTGGTACTGTGCAACCTGATTTTCTTTAAAAATGCATTGTCGATGATGTGGTGGGTGTTTGGGTTGGTAGAGGTGATCGGATTCTTTTATTTTGCCAACCAATTTACCCGTCAATGGGGGCAGATTTCGACAAAGAAATATGTAAAGCAACTTTTTAAAACAGCTTTGGTAATTCGGTTGGTATGGCTGGTTTTCAGTTATTTTTTCTATACCTCTATGACCGGTCAGCCCTTTGAATTCGATGCAGGAGATGCCTTGGGTTATCACAATGAAGCTATATGGGTGCATCAGCTTATAAATGACGGAAATCTGAGTGCTTTCTTTACCTATTTGGATGGGCGTTTTTCGGATATGGGATACACTTTTTATTTAGGTTGGCAATATTGGATAACAGGAGACTCCATTTTTATAGCCAGACTCTTAAAAGTGCTGTATGGTGCTTACACCTGCGTACTCATCTATAAACTTACCGTTCGTAATTTTGGAGAAGAAACGGGGCGTATGGCGGCTATATTTTGTATGTTGATGCCTAATTTGATTTTATATACCGGACTGCATACCAAAGAAGTGGAAATGGTATTGCTGACGGTTGCTTTTATGGAGCGGTCTGACTGGATGTTTCGGAACAAAAATTTTAATTTTGCAGAAATAGCTCCTCCAATCGTCTTAGCCGGTTCACTTTTCTTTTTTCGAACAGTACTGGGTGCCACCGCCATTTTTGCTCTTTTTACGACCTTACTTTTTACTTCTACCAAGGTATTGGGTATGGGGAAACGGGTGATATTGATCGTGTGGGTATTATTGACCGTCGGTTATTTTGTGGGCAGTCGGTTAAGTACGGAAGTGGAAGCGGTGTGGAAAGCGAGAGAAGCCAATCAGGCAGCATCGATGGAATGGCGGTCGGTCAGAGACAATGGAAATAAATTTGCTAAATATGCTACCGGTGCAGTTTTCGCGCCTATCATTTTTATTATTCCTTTTCCAACTATTATTGAAACACCCTTGCAACAAAACCAGAAAATTATTAATGGGGGTAATTATGTGAAAAACATACTGGCCTTTTTTGTCATTTTTGGTATGATTTGGATTCTAAAAGAAGGGAAATGGCGTGAATATATCACGATGGGTGCCTTTACAATCGGGTATTTGTTGGTAGTGGCCAATAGTTCGTTTGCACATTCGGAGCGTTTTCATCAGCCGGCTTTACCCTTTCTAATGGTATTTGCCGCCTACGGCATAAGCAAAATGACCAATACACAAAAGAAATATTTTACCTGGTATATGGCTTTTATTTTTGTTGCCATTGTTGCCTGGAGTTGGTTTAAACTGGCGGGCAGAGGAATGGCGTAGTTTAATTCATAATTAATAGATTGGGTAATATTGGTGTCCGATAAATTTTAATGCAAACTTCTGAAAACTGCTTTATATAAAGGTTTGATGTAATGTCGCCCCTATGGGGCTTAAATCTATTTTAAATAATATTCTACCATAATATCGTCCCTCTGGGACTTTTTCAATTAGCTGCATCGCAGCGATTTCCGATAGCTATCGGTTGATAGTCAGCAAGTTGCAGAATATGTTTTAAGCCCCATAGGGGCGACATTATATGAATATGTTTTTTATCGGACAACAATAATTGGGTAATAGGAAACAGTACTAATTTTAAAATTCTGACAGTGGTCGAAGACCCTGTTAGTGGTTATTACATGAGAAAAGCTAAGTACTGTGAGTGAATTTGCAAATGACAACATGAGTTATAATTGGGATTATTTAGATAAAAAGTCTTATAATAATAGGACAGGACATTATAAATTTAGAAGAGAATTTGAGTTTATAACCAATAACGGTCAAAATCATTTTGATAAGATATTGGACATAGCAGGAGGTTCAGGTAGGTTTGCAATACCCTTGCACAATTATTCTAAAAACATAACAGTCATAGATGTTAATCCAACTGCAATTCAGATATTGGGTGAACGAAACGAGTATATTAATTCCATTTGTGGAGAGTTTATCACAACAGAGATTCATGGTACTTTTTCATTGATTATTTGTATAGAAGCACTTGGGTATTTTGATAGTTTAGAATTATTTTTTGACAAAATAAATTCACTACTGGCATACGATGGTCGACTCATCTTGACATATAATAATCCGAATAGTTGGCGTTTTTTACTTAGAAAGTTGAAGCATCTTAAAAATGGGTATTTCCCATATAAAGAAATAAATATTAGAGAATTTAAGAAGTTGTTAGATAGTTGTGATTTAGAGATTGAGAATATGACCGGTATGAATTGGATACCTTTACCTCTCTCTTCAAACAGTAGAATAATATCTTTTTTTGAAAAAATTGAAAAAATAGTATGTCTTGATAAATGGTACTCTCAAAGTCCGTGGATATTGATGTCTATAAAAAAGAATTAGCTATTGGCTACCAATTGCAACTGAAGATAAACTATATATAAAATAAATTAATCGTCAATTATGAAGGTGCTCGTAGTTTGCAGCAAAAATTCCGGAAAAATAGCTCCTTTTATTCTTGAGCAAGGGGAGTCGTTGCTACGATTAGGTGTGGAAGTAGATTATTATCCTATCGTTGGAAAAGGCTTGATGGGATATTGGAAAAGCAGAAAATCGTTCCTTCAGAAAATAAAAACATTCCAACCCGATATTATCCATGCACATTATAGTTTGTCGGGGTTACTAGCCAATACACAAAGCAGAATACCTGTTGTAACGACCTATTTGGGTACCGATATTAATAACTCAAGGGTCTTCTTATTCTCTAAATTAAACATGGCTTTATCCAAATACAATATTTTTGTGTCTGAGAAGAATCAACAAAAGTCAAAAGTTCAAAATTGTGTGACACTCTTACCCTATGGGATAAATACAACTCTATTTACTCCAATAAATAAACTGAAGGCTCGTGAATTATTAGGCATTCAACCGGATGCTTTGACAATCGTGTTTGCAGGAGCATTTAGGAATGAAATAAAAAATCCAAAATTAGCAAAGGAGGCTGTAGAGATGATTCCTAATGCAGAATTATTAGAATTAGGAAAGTATACGCGACAAGAGTTAGCATTGCTGATGAACGCAGTTGATGTGGCGTTAATGACCAGTTTTACGGAAGGTTCGCCACAGTTTATCAAAGAAGCGATGGCTTGTAATTGTCCGGTTGTTTCTGTGCCGGTGGGGGATGTTCCCATGGTGATGGAGGGAGTGGAAGGGTGCTTTATAGCGGATTATGATGCAGTGGCTATCGCTGAGAAACTAAAATTGGCATTCAACCTTGGCAAACGAACAGAAGGTAGAACCCGAATACTGGAATTGGGATGGAGTACCGAGAAAGTGGCTGAAAAGCTGCTAAGTGTGTATGGTGATATTTTAGGAACTAAACCATCCTAAACTATCCGGTGCAAAAGAAATTCCAGGAAATAAATAAACAATTTTTGTATCTTTGCATTATTGTGAATTATTCTAAAAGCTAATGACAGTTCTACACTCCTCCATAAATGATATTGATCCTGCTCAATGGGAGTCATTAGTGCACTATTCACCCACCGCAAGTTTTTTTCAAACCCGGGCCTGTTACGATTTTTATGCTTCACTTTCTTTTCTGCGCCCTTTCGTTTTCGGTATTTCTGAAAATGAAAAGTTAGTGGGAGTGATTTGCGGATATAGCATATCTGATGGTGGGCCGTTGAAAAAGTTTTTTAGTAGAAGAGCTATTGTGCCGGGAGGTTTATTGTTAGATGCCACTATCTCATCTAAAGCTTTAGATCAATTGTTGAAATACGCTTCGGATGAAACATCCAAAAAATCTATTTATTTGGAGCTTCGCAATTATAATGATTTTTCGGCGTATCGCACTACTATTGAGAATGCCGGTTTTACTTATAATCCTCATTTGAATTTTCATGTGCTTACCAACAGTGTGGATGCAGCTTTTATGAAGTTGAACACAACCAAAAGGAGGGATGTAAGACTATCAAAGAAAGAGGGAGCCGAATGGTTGGAAACAAAAAATGTTGACGATATACGAGTTTTTTTCGAATTATTGAAAAATTTGTATGAAACAAAAATAAAAACGCCTCTCTTTGAAATTGAATTTTTTGAAAAATTGATTCAACTAGATGAAGGAAAGCTTTTTGTGGTGAAATACAATGATCGTATTATTGGTGGAAGTGTTTGTGTTCTACTGGAAAATAAGACACTTTATGAATGGTTTGTTTGTGGATTGGATGGACAAATAAAGAATATATTTCCCTCTACTTTAGCTACCTGGGCTGCAATTGAATATGCTGCTGCAAACGGATATAGCCGTTTCGATATGATGGGTGCAGGTAAGCCTAATGAAGGATATGGTGTGAGGGAGTTTAAATCAAAATTTGGTGGTGAGCAGGTAGAACACGGCAGATTTATACATATTCATCATCCTCTATTGTACAATATTGGAAAGCTCGGAGTTGAGTATTTTCGTTTAAGAAATAGAAATCCGAAAAAGACTAAAGTTGTTCTTCCCAAAACGAAAATAGAGTTTAAATTAGATCAGATTGACAAACAGGCCTGGGCTGACTTTGTATTAAACCATCCGAATGGAAGCATATTTCAAACACCGCAAATGTATGAAGTATACGAAAAAACGCCTAATTTTACGCCTAATGTACTGGTGGCATTTAATGAAAAAGGCAAAATTGTGGGTTGTCTGATGTCGGTAGTAAGAAGTGATTTTTCCATTCTAAAAGCTTTCACTACGCGCTCCATAGTAATGGGAGGGCCTCTGGCATTGAACAACAATGCTGAAATCGTTGACCAACTTCTGAAGTATTATAATCAATTCATTGCCAATAAAGCTATTTTTTCGCAATTCAGGAATCAATTTGATATGAGTACTTACAAACCCGTATTTAAAAGAAATGGATACGAGTTTGACGAACATTTGGATATTTTGGTGGACTTAACTTGCTCTGTTGAACAATTGGAGCAAAATCTACATAAGGAGCGAAAACGAAATATTGCAAAGGCTGGACGTGAAGGATTGGTTTTTAAACATTTGTCGACAGATGAAGAGATAAATACGGTGAGTGGTTTGTTGAAAAAGACCTATAACAGGGTAAAATTACCTATGATTTTTCAGCAACTGTTCTTGAATACACGAAATTTGTTGGGTGATGAGGTTCATTTTTTTGGAGCTTATTATGGCGACAAAATGATAGCAGGACAAGTGAGGTTGTACTATAAAGACGTGGTGTATGCCTGGTATGCCGGTAGTAATGCCGAGTATTTTAATAAACGACCCAATGATTTTTTAATGTGGAACGTATTGCTTTGGTCGAAAGAGAAGGGTTACAAACTGTTTGATTTCGGAGGTGCCGGAAAACCAAATATACCCTATGGTGTAAGAGAGTATAAATTGAAATATGGCGGTCAGTTGGTCAGCTTTGGAAGATTTGAAAAAACACATAAACAATTGTTTATGATGTTGGGTAAAAGAGCATTAAAACTATATAAAGTAATAAAAAAGTGAATATTCTAATAGAAATAGGACATCCGGCTCACGTGTTGAAATTTTCTGCAGCAATTAAGATTTTAGAAGAGAATAATCATAAAATTTTTGTTGTTACAAAAGATATTCCAACGGTAATTCACCTGCTATCTAAGCTGAATATTCCTTTTACAGTCATTGGAACCAAAAAAGACAATCTGATTGCAAAAGGATTTTTACAGCTGTGGTACAACCTGAGATGCTTTCTCATCATAAAAAGCAAGAAGGTCGATTTAATGATTGGCTGTGTATCTGTGGCTTACATGACACGACTCACCAATATACCTTCCATATTGTTCGACGATGATGATGATGAAGTGGAACCTTTGTTGGTGAAATACGTTCATCCTTATCTTTCACATATTTTATCGCCGGACGCTCTAACCGGAAACCGGAACCGGAAAGATACCATTTATTACCCGGGTTATCACGAACTGGCTTACCTTCATCCCAACCGGTTTATGCCCGATCCTTCGGTGCTGTCTGATATCGGATTGAAAGAAGGAGAGCCTTATTTTATTCTTCGATTCAATGCGTTTAAAGCCCATCATGATGTTGGGGTAGAAGGGTTATCCATAGAGAATAAACGCAAATTAATCTCTTTGTTGGAAACCAAAGGAAAAGTGTTTATTTCCAATGAACGCAATATTGATGAAGAGTTTAAAAAATATCAGCTACTCTTATCACCCGAAAAGATACACTCACTTATCTATTACGCAACCATGCTGATTGGTGATAGTCAGACCATGACTTCGGAAGCGGCTGTGCTGGGTACGCCGGCGGTAAAATGCAATAGTTTTGCCGGAAAATTATCGGTGCCTAACGAACTGGAGGATAAATATCAATTGTGTTACGCTTTTCTTCCCGAACAAGCTGACAAGTTTTTTGCAAAAATTGAAGAGTTGATAAATGATGAAAATACAGCATTGATTTTTGACAAAAACAAAGAAAAGATGTTGGCTGATAAAATGGATGTCACAAAGTTTTATGTTTGGTTTATAGAGAATTATCCCGAAAGTGTAAAACAAGTTGAAAATTTCCGGACTGCTAATTACCAACTACTACCAATTACTAATAACTAATTAAAATGTCTGTCGACTTTACCCTATCTGCTTACCGTCAATTGCTGAGTGCACTTCAGCAATCGGATTATGCTTTTCATACCTTCGAGGAGTGGTGCCAAGGAAAAGTAGCGGGGCGGTATGTACTATTGCGTCATGATGTTGATTTAAAAGCCGGACGATCGTTAGTGACGGCTACAATAGAGGCAGAGATGGGCATTCGCGCTACCTACTATTTTCGGATAGTGCCACAAAGTAACCAACCCGAGATAATACGGGCTATTGCAGCTCTCGGACATGAAATAGGCTATCATTACGAAGATGTATCGTTATTCAACGGTGATATGGACAAAGCATTCGACCATTTTAAAACTCAATTGGCCTATTTTCGACAGTTTTATCCGGTTAAGACTATTTGTATGCACGGCAGTCCGACTTCGAAGTTTGATAACCGCGATTTGTGGAAGTTGAATGACTACAGGGAGTTGGGAGTGCTGGGTGAACCTTATCTCGATTTTTTATCTTCGCCGGCGGCTCTGAATGGCGACATTGTCTACTTCACTGATACTGCACGTATGTGGGACGGTGGAAAGTACAATGTGAGAGATAAATCAGTCATCAGTCATCAGTCATCAGTCATCAGTCCCGAAAAATCGGAATCTTCCGATTCTCGGAATGTCGAAATACTCCATCACAAGCTCAAAAATGAGTTATCAGTTATTAGTTCAAAAAAGAAGACAATTCACTCGACTTATGATTTCATAGAATATATCAATAATAAACCAATTGAAAATGGGATGATGATTACTACGCATCCCCAGAGATGGACTGATAAACCGCTCTCTTGGTTGCATGAATTAATATTTCAAAATATAAAGAACAGCATAAAGAAAATGCTTGTAGTGAGACAATAAACGTTTTTTACACAAATTGTGAAATAGTGTTGATATTTCGATTTATTCGTATTACTTTTGCATAAACACATATATTTCAATGAAAATATTTCACAAACCGACTATCATCACCGTGATTGTAGATGTCCTTCTACTCTCGTTTAGTTTTTTTGTGGTGTTGAAATGGTTTCCTTTGACAACGAATACTCCTTTCACAAAATACTCCCTGCCATCCCTTTTTTACGTGATTACCTGGATTTTATGCTCGTATTTATTTCAGCGATACAGACCATTAAAACGACAGGGCTTTTTCGTAACGGCCTTAAAACTGGTTGGAACATCCGTGGTAGTGTCGTTATTTTATTTGGCACTCATTCAGCTGTACTTCAATAATCAGTTTTCGGAATACGTTTTATTTGCCGTTTCGATTGTCGTTTTTGCGATTAATTACGCAGCATTGAATATCTATTCTGCATATCGCTTTGCCGTTGAGTATAAGGATGTTGTGGTGATGTCGGAAGAAAGTCGTGTGAATGCAAGGGCTAAAGAAGCTGTGCCACTTGATAAGGAAAGCTGGATAGACTTATGTGCTACTATTCAGGATCACTCCGGTAAGCGAGTCTTTCAATTTTTAAACGAGAACCTTCCCCTGGCCGATGGAAATACCTATGTGTATGCTACAACCGACCCTTTGGTGCTAAAGTTTCAACCGCATTATCAGTATTCTACCATTATTCAACTCGAAAAACTGAATAATATTCTCGGTATTAATAAAATGCTTTCGATTGCTAACGAAAAGTTACCGGACGATGGTGTTTTTATTTGTTGTTACGAATCGAAAAGTACTTATAAAAAAGAAGTGCTGAACAGGTACAACAAAGGGTTTAATTATATTTTCTATGTATTTAATTTTGTTGTTAAGCGGATCATTCCCAAGATATTCCTTTCGCAGTGGTTGTACTTTTATTTTACAGGTGGACGAAATAGGGTTTTGTCGAAGGCTGAGGTGTTAGGTAGAATATACAGTTGCGGTTTTAAAGTGCTTCGTGAGAAAAAAGTAGGTCATTTGACATATGTTTTTGCAAAGAGAGTGAAGCAACCTGAAATAGTAATGAATAAAACCTACGGGCCACTCATTCGTTTGCATCGCTATGGGAAAAACGGAGAGCCTTTCGATGTTTATAAAATGCGAACCATGCATCCCTATTCCGAATTTTTGCAGGCGTACATATATGAGCGTAATAGCTTAAAGGATGGTGGAAAATTTTATAAAGATTTCAGAGTGACTACTATAGGTAGAATTATGAGGCGGTTTTGGATTGACGAACTACCTACTATTTATAATTTGATGAATGGCGATATGAAATTGGTGGGTGTGCGCCCCTTGAGTGTTCAATATTTCAATTTGTACGACAAGGAATTACAGGAAAAAAGGATCGCATACAAACCCGGTTTGCTTCCCCCATTTTATGCCGATATGCCCAATACATTGTCCGAAATACAAGAATCAGAATTGAAATACCTGAATGCCTGCGAAAAACACGGAACTTTTATTACCGATCTGCGGTATTTCTTTCTGATATTACAAAACATATTGATTAAAAAAGCCAGAAGTGCGTAGGGGGAAATTTGGAATTACTTAATTTATTTTATACTAGATATTGTTATGTTTAATCTTCATGAAACCAATTTATTATGAGAAAAATTATACTATTGTTGTTTTGTGCTTTTGCTATTTCAAACATCTTTTCACAGGATATTCCTGAACATATTTCTTATACCCGAATTTATGATTACCTGGACGAATTGGCCAGCGAAGGAGTAATTGAACTCAATTCGACTGTGAAACCTTATTCGCGCCAGTTCATTGCCGAAAAATTATTGCAGGCTCTAACCAATAATGAGCAACTCAATAGACGTCAGAACGATGACTTGAATTTCTTCCTTAATGAATTTGCTTTAGAGCAAAATATATTACCCGAAACCAAGTTAAATCTGGTCGATAAGGAAACTTCAACACTGACAATTATACCACCGGCTTTTCATTATAAAGATAGTATATTCAGGGCAAGAATAACTCCTTTACTGGGAATGCACATTACTCGTAATTCCAACGGTAACATTACTAAACGTTGGTTTGGTGCTGAATTTCAGGCAATGATGGGCAAACACCTGAGCGTTTATGGAAGCCTTCGCGATATTTCTATTCAGGGACAGTTATTGGCTCGCCCGGGTTATTTGAATGACTTCCCGGGCTATGAGTATAAAGAATCCAGTGGCGGAGGTGATTACAGCGATTCACGTGGTGGAATAAAATACGCATGGAACTGGGGATCGGTAGGGTTGGTAAAGGATAATGTTGTTTGGGGCGATAATTACCATGGATCGAATATTCTTTCGGGCCGTGCACCATCGTTTCCAATGCTCACGTTACATTTAAAACCTACCAAATGGTTCGAAATGCAGTATATTCACGGCTGGTTGGTGTCTAATGTTGCCGATTCGAGTCATTACTATCTTGAAAATGGTACCACGATACATTATCGTCCGGCTAATAAATTTCTTGCGGCCAATATATTCACGTTTACTCCGGTTAAACATTTAAATGTATCGGTGGGGAATTCAATTGTGTATGCCGAAAATAACGTACAAGCGGCTTATTTACTGCCATTTGCATTTTATAAATCCATGGATCATAGTATGACCAAAGGATTGGGGGTAGAGAATCAAAACTCGCAGGTATTTTTTAATGTAAGTTCGCGCAACATTAAGCATTTGCATTTGTTTACCTCTGTATATGCCGATGAAATAAATTTTGCACGTTTCAAACCGGGTAGTGTGGAAAAAAACCCTGTTTCGATAAAGGTAGGAGCTAATCTGAGTAATTTCCCGATTCAAAATTTATCTGTAATAGGTGAGTTTACCCGTTCGAATATTATAAACTATAAGCACTCTATTCCTGTGTTGACTTGGGCGTCGAACAGCTATAATCTTGGAAATTATTTGGGTGACAATTCGCAGGAAATGTACCTTGCATTGCGTTATAAACCGATTCGTGGACTTGATTTGAACTTGTCGTTTATGGATGCAAAACATGGAAATGAATATGAGTATTTGCGCCGAAATGAAAATCGTGCGGATGCTATTTCTAAGATTATTAGTCAACCGGCATTGGGCGAAATTACGTGGAGCAATAAAACAATTGGATTTAATGCTCAATATGAGGTTTTTAGTAATGCCTACGCTTTGATTAATGTTACGTATAGTGATATTCGAGGGTATGACTTAGACTCAACACCTATTGATGGTGAAGTACGCGAAACAGCACAAGGCTATTTAGATATGTTTACACCGGCCTATCTTCAAGGTAAGAATACAACTATTACGGTTGGTTTTAGTATTGGATTTTGAATTAGTAACTAGTAATTGGTAATTGGTAACTGGAAAGTAGTAACAAAAAAACTGTGGAAAATAAAAAATGAAAACTCCAATAATCATAGGAATAACCGGTGGCATTGGGAGTGGAAAATCAACACTTTCGGAGCGACTACGTGAAATCGGATATTCGGTCTATGATTCGGATTTGGAAGCCCGACGATTGCAAAATGAACATCCGGAAATACAGGACCAGCTTACTGAACTATTTGGAGAGGATATTTATAACGATCGGGGTTTGAACCGTCCGGTACTGGCACAATTGGTTTTTGGTAAACCGGAACTTCTGGCCAAGCTGAATGCAATTGTTCATCCGGTGGTACATACCGACTTCATGAATTGGATTCAGAAGCACAGTGCTGAAAACTTATTATTTATGGAATCGGCTATTTTATTTGAGAGTGGCTTTAATAAAATGGTTGATAAAGTAATAGTTATGACAGCTTCTGAGAATATTCGAATTGCCAGAGTGGTGAAGCGGGATAAAGTTACCGAGGAGCAGGTTAAGGCCAGAATGTCGCATCAAATGGCTGATGATAAGAAAATTGCAAATGCCGACTTTGTTATCCATTCGGATGATTGTCAACCTTTGGTTGCGAAGATGAATAAAATGTTAGAACAACTTTTAAAAAGTTTAGAAGCTGACAACGTATAGATGTCTAGGCTATTGATAAAATAAAACGAGGCTGCCATGTATTTTCATGGCAGCCTCGTTTATAAATACTCCTTTCGGAAGTTCAGTTGTTTTAATTTACAGATGGCAAGGACGAATACTCTTTCGAATAACGCAAATGTTGATCTGCATACCCTTCTTTGTAGGTAATGGTCACATCTGTTATTTCGCCTTTCTCATTCTTTACCAACTTATAAACAGGGTTTACAAAGCCGCGATAGGGTGCAAGATTTAATTTTTTGTAACGATCCAGCACTTCGGCGTGTAAGGCTTGGTTTACTTTAACTCCGTAATTTTCAACGATCTCTTTTCCACCATTGAAATCTCCGGTAGATCTAATGCGTTGGATTTCTGCTAACAATTGTCCAAATAAGTTGCGCAATTTCAAGTAATCGTTTACAACGATGAACGTTTCGCCATCGCGTTGTACTATTTCAATTACCTTTTCAGCCTTTCCTTTTTCGTATACCCAATTGGCAATTAATTGACGATTACGCATGTGCGCTTCTTCAATATTTTTACCGGGTTGAATGCGTGTGAGTTGCGTCATTAATCCATTCATAATAAATTGATAATACTCCGCTTTGTAAGCTTCTTTATCCGGCAATAATCCCAATTCTACAATTTTAGAATCGCCCATGTAGTACAATCCAAACAAATCGGCACGAGCTTCTTCTATGGTTGAGCCGTAGGCTTTTAATGCGTCAGGATCAACTCCGGGAAGTAATTTGCCTGAGCCGTGACCCAAACATTCGTGTAAATCGGTATGAAGGTTATTCGTCAATGAGGCAAAATCTTTAGCGCGTTGGCGCTCTACATCGCTCCACATAAATTCTTCGGCAAATCCATTTCCCAACGAAGCCTGATCGTAGGCCTCAGTAATATTCTCGATAGTAACCGATTTAGAGCCATGATCGCGACGAATCCAGTTGGCATTGGGTAAGTTTACACCAATTGGCGTAGCGGGGTAGCAGTCGCCCGCTAAAATGGCTGCAGTGATTACTTTTGCAGAAACACCTTTGACAGTTTCTTTTTTGAATTGCTTGTCAACCGGTGAATTATCTTCAAACCATTGTGCATTGGAGCTAATGATTTGAGTACGTTTTGTGGCTTCTATATTCTTGAAGTTTACAATGGATTCCCAACTGGCTTTCATGCCAAGCGGGTCGCCATACGTTTCGGTAAAGCCGTTCACAAAATCTACTTGCGAAGCTAAATCTTCCACCCATTTGATAGAATATTCATCGTAAGTTTTCAGACTTCCGGTTGTGTAAAATTCGATAAGCGAAGTAATCACGTCTTTTTGTTTTGGATTCTCTGCAACGGTAGCCGCTTTTTCCAACCAACCTACAATACGTTTAATAGCCGCACTGTACATGCCACCTACTTTATAGGTTTTTTCCACTAAAACGCCATTTTCCTTTACCAGTTTGCTGTTCAATCCGTACGAAATTGGTGTGTTATCGTTAGGATCTTTCATTTTGGCATAAAATGCTTCTACTTCAGCCTGAGTGATGCCATCACCATAATAATTATTGGCTGATGTTTTTATTAAGTCCACACCTTCGGCCTGATTGGTACGTTTTGGATAAATATTGGCATCAAACAGGATAGGAGTGAGGGTTTTAATGAGTGCATCTACAGTTTGACCTTTAGCAAGCGGTAGTTTTTTAGCGTCAATGCTTTTTACAGCTTTTGCAAAAAATGGAGCTTTAAATTCCGGAATAAATTTATCTTCGGAATAATGGTGATGAATGCCATTACCCATCCAAATACGCTTTAGATAGGTTGTTAGCTGGCTGAACTCTTTCGATTTACGATCGCCTTTGTAATTCACATACACGGCTTCCAGCGTCCGACGAATAGTTAGATTGTACTTGTTGTTTTGGTCGTAAAGGATATCACGACCTTCTAATGCAGCTTGATTCAGAAAATAAATCAATTCTTTTTGTTTCAAACTAAGTTTCTCGAAATCGGGAACGCGGTAGCGTAAAATCTCAATATCGGCAAATTTATCTACCGTATATTTGAAATTCTCAACAGGAGGGGCGCTTGCTTTTGTCGCAGCACTGACCATTAGCATACTTGCCATACAAATTAGGGTTGTTTTTTTCATTTTTAAAACTTTGATTTACAGAATTAATCCTGAAGTGTTACACTAAAACCATTTCTATATCAAATTGTTGATTAAGAAAATTTATTTACATACAAAATTAGAAATTCTTTTCTACAATGCCCAGTTTTATACAGAACATATTCAATTGAATTTGACATTTTACTATTCATAGTCGTAGCACTTAAAAATGTGACGAATTGCTAGCAAAACAGATATTTTGAAAACTTTGCGTAACTTTGTACCCGCCGGGTTTATATTACAACTGATGACAAAAGACTTTCCATACACATTGCTCAATAAGCACCAAATAGCCGAACAAATCAATCGGTTAGCAGCTGCACGAATACCTTTTTTATTTATTATCGACTACAAAGCGGAGCGTGGTTATGTAATAAAACAGAATGAGTTAAATCCTCAATTTGTACGGTTTGAGATACAATCCGCTAAAAAACAAATTGATGCAATTGTTGATTGGTCGGTAAACCCCATTTCAATGGAAGACTATCAACCCAAATTTGCCTTTGTTGTAGACCAGATTCACAAAGGAAACTCCTTTCTCACCAATCTTACACAGCCTACTGAGGTTCAAACGAATCTTTCGTTGCTTGATTTGTTTCAATTTGGGTCGGCAAAATATAAATTATGGCTTAGGAATCAATTTGTTGTTCTTTCGCCCGAAAGCTTTGTTCGCATTCAGGGTCGTACCATTTCTTCTTTCCCAATGAAAGGAACCATCGATGCTTCAATTGAGAATGCAGCTGAGATGATTTTGAACGATCCAAAAGAAAAGGCCGAACATGCTACCATTGTAGACCTGATACGCAATGATTTAAGTTTGGTGGCTGAAAATGTGGATGTGAAAAGATACAGATATGTTGAAAAACTGACCACCAACCGACAGGATTTACTGCAGGTAAGTTCGGAGATTTCAGGGCAATTGCCGGGAAACTTTTATTCCCGTTTGGGCGATATCTTGTTTGCATTACTTCCGGCAGGTTCTATTACCGGTGCTCCTAAACCCAAAACGATGGAAATAATTGATCAGGCCGAAGGATACGAGCGTGGATTTTATACTGGTATTTGCGGCTGTTTCGATGGAGAAAATCTCGATTCGGCAGTTATGATTCGTTTTATCGAACAAGAGGGTGAGCAATTGATTTTTAAAAGCGGTGGTGGAATAACATCTCAGAGCGATTTGAATAAAGAATATGAAGAACTAATTCAAAAGGTATATGTGCCAATTTCTTGAAACTATACAGCTGTGCGACGGACAATTTATGCGTCTTCCCCGTCACCAATCCCGACTGGAAAGGGCAATGGCCGACTTCTATCCAACTGCAATTATTCCGTCATTGTCTGATAAATTAGCTGCAACATGCTTTCCAACCGTCGGCTTATATAAATGCAGGGTGATTTACGATTCCGAAATTCGGCTCATTGAGTTTCACTCTTATGTTCATCCTGTAATTAGCACGTTGAAAATTGTAGAAACCGATATTCCTTCTTTGCCCTATAAGATGGCCGATAGGACGGATTACCAGGCAGTTTCAGCTCTAAAAGGTGACTGCGATGATGTTTTGCTGGTTAAGAATGGTTTGCTGACTGATACATCTTATTGTAATATCGCCCTCTTTGATGGTGAGAATTGGGTTACGCCGCTTACGCCATTAATACAGGGTGTAACTCGTGCTCAACTGCTTGAAGAAGGAAAATTGGTTGCGAAAGATATAAAATTGGAGGAGCTAATGAACTTTCAAAAGATAGCTTTGTTTAATGCTTTGAATGAATTTGGAAGCATTCAGTTAGATATTTCTGCTATTTTAGCAATAAATATATTGAAATAGCGTATTTTTTATTCTTTTTATGCTGAATTGATAGAAAAATAATCAAATTATTTTCACTTCGTATTTGCGGGTTTAAAAAAATGCTGTATCTTTGCAGCGCAATAAAAAAGAAACAATGAACAAGAATTTTCTACATACATTACTACTCGGTATTATTATTCTCTTGCAAAACAAGTAGAAGTGAGTTTGGTATGTAGTTATACAATGAATAATATATAAAGCCTTTCTCACTTCGGTGCGAAAGGTTTTTTTTTGATATGCTGTAGCCGACAACCGACAACAGAAAAAACTAAGATTACAGAAAAATAAACTTGTTGAAAGACAACATACACGGAGTGTAAGTTATAAAAAGTAACCACGACTGTTGACTGTTGTTTATTGACTTTAGACTAAAGAATATGGATAGATTATTTATCTTCGACACCACCTTACGCGATGGCGAACAAGTTCCGGGATGCCAGTTGAACACCGTTGAAAAAATTCAAGTGGCTCGTGCATTGGAAACTTTAGGTGTGGACGTTATAGAGGCGGGTTTCCCGATTTCTAGCCCGGGCGATTTTAATTCGGTAGTTGAAATATCGAAAGCGGTTACCTGGCCTACAATTTGCGCGTTAACGCGCGGAGTGCAAAAAGATATTGATGTAGCTGCCGATGCCCTCAAATACGCCAAAAATAAACGTATTCATACCGGAATTGGAACATCTGAGTTTCATATCAAACACAAATTTAATTCTACTCAGGAAGAAATTCTTGAACGTGCTATTGCAGCCGTAAAGTATGCCAAGAAGTACGTTGAAGATGTGGAATTTTATTGCGAAGATGCCGGTCGTACAGACAATGTATATTTGGCGCGTGTGGTAGAGGCAGTTATTAAAGCCGGTGCTACAGTGGTAAATATCCCGGATACAACCGGTTATTGCTTGCCTTGGGAATTTGGAGATAAAATCAAGTTCTTGATGGAAAATGTAAAAGGTGTGCACAATGCAATTATTTCAACTCACTGTCACAACGATTTAGGTATGGCAACAGCCAATACTATGGCCGGTGTTATGAACGGTGCCCGTCAGGTGGAAGTAACGATGAACGGTATTGGCGAACGTGCCGGTAACACTTCGTTGGAAGAGATTGCTATGATTTTGAAATGCCACAAAAATCTGAACATTGAAACTCAAATCAATACTCAAAAGATATATTCTACAAGTCGCCTGGTTTCAGGATTAATGAATATGCCTGTTCAGGCAAACAAAGCGATAGTTGGTCGCAATGCTTTTGCGCACTCGTCCGGTATTCATCAGGATGGTGTGTTGAAGAATCGTGAGAGCTATGAAATTATGGATCCAACCGATGTTGGAATCGATCAAAACTCAATCGTACTGACTGCCCGTAGTGGACGCGCAGCACTTAAACACCGTTTGAGCGTGTTGGGTGTTGATGTCGAAAACGGAAAATTAGACGAAATATATGAAGGTTTCTTGAGACTTGCTGATAAGAAAAAAGACATTAACGATGATGATGTTTTATTGCTTGCCGGTAGAGAACGTAGTGAAAAACAACGGATAAAACTGGATTATTTACAAGTAACTTCGGGAGTAGGAGTACAGGCTGTGGCTAGTATAGGATTGACTATTGCTAACGAAAAGTTTGAAGCAGCTGCTTCGGGTAATGGTCCGGTTGATGCGGCAATCAAAGCGTTGAAGCAAATTATCAAACGTACAATGACATTGCAAGAGTTTACTATTCAGGCTATTAATAAAGGTAGTGATGATGTTGGTAAAGTGCATATGCAAGTTGAGCATAACGGTGCGATTTATTACGGTTTTGGAGCAAATACCGACATTGTTGCAGCTTCTGTGGAGGCATACCTCAATGCGATCAATAAATTTGTAAAATAAGAAAGTCAACTGTCTACAGACTACGGTCGACAGTTAAATACATGTATTGTAGGCTACCACAGAATTATAATTAAAGTTTGAAACATATTTTGTTTTTAGACATTGTGAACTAATAATAATTTGAAGTAATATGAAATGTTTTGAGGAACTTAGAATTTGGCAGGAAGCACGCATATTAGTGCAAGAAGTGTATTCGTTAACTCAGAATTTAAAAGATTACGGATTTAGAGACCAAATTCAGAGAGCTGCAATCTCAATAATGAATAATATTGCTGAAGGTGCCGACTCTGGTTCTGATGCATTATTTATCAGATATTTGCGAATTGCAAAAGGAAGTTGTGGTGAAGTCAAAAGCATGCTGTATGTTGCGGAAGATCTGAGTTATTGTTCTGTAGAACAGGCCAATGAATTAAGATCTAAATCAAAAATAATTTCTGCATCAACTCAAAAATTAATAGACTATTTAAAACAAAATAATTAATAATATCAATTCGTTTTCAGAATCCAGTCAGCTCTAGTCAGTTGACTGCTGACTGTTGACTGTTGACTTAAAGAATATGAAAACATTATTTGACAAAATTTGGGATGCCCACGTGGTATCTACCGTCGAAGGCGGACCAACTCAGTTGTATATCGATCGTCATTTTTGCCATGAAGTGACAAGTCCTCAGGCTTTTAATGGCTTACGTGCACGTGGATTGAAAGTTTTTCGTCCGGAACAAACAACTTTGACAGCGGATCATAACACGCCAACGATTGATCAGGATCAACCGGTTAAAGATCCAATTTCAAAAAACCAGTTGGATACATTTCACCAAAATGCATCTGAATTTAAATTGCCATTGTATTTTCCACTAGGACATATAAAAAATGGTGTTGTTCACATTATTGGCCCTGAAAATGGATTCACTCATCCGGGTGCAACCATTGTTTGTGGTGATAGTCACACATCAACTCATGGTGCTTTCGGAGCGATTGCTTTCGGTATTGGAACCAGTGAAGTTGAAATGGTTTTAGCAACACAGTGTGTGCTTCAATCGCGTGCGAAGACAATGCGTATCACTTTTAATGGTAAGCTTGGTGCTGGTGTAACCGCTAAAGATTTAGCACTTTATATGATTTCTAAATTGACTACAGGTGGTGCAACAGGTTACTTCGTGGAGTATGCCGGTGAAGCTATCCGCAATTTGTCGATGGAAGAACGTATGACAGTTTGTAACCTTTCTATCGAAATGGGTGCCCGTGGTGGTCTTATCGCTCCTGACCAAACAACATTTGATTATGTAAATGGTCGTGAGTTTGCTCCAAAAGGTGAGGAATGGGAAACCAAATTGGCTTATTGGAAAACATTGAAAACAGACGAAGGTGCTACTTTTGATAAGGAACTGGTTTTTGATGCTGCAGATATTCAACCAATGATTACTTACGGAACAAATCCGGGTATGGGAATGGGTATTACTGAAGCTATTCCAACTTTGGATCAAATTGATGAAGCTGGACGTATTTCTTATCAGAAATCATTGGAATATATGGGCTTCGAAGCCGGTGAAAAACTGGAAGGCAAGGCAATTGATTACGTATTTCTTGGAAGCTGTACCAATGGTCGTATCGAAGATTTTCGTGCATTCACAGCTTTCGTAAAAGGTAAAAAGAAAGCCGATAACGTTGTTGCATGGTTAGTACCGGGTAGTTGGATGGTTGAAAAACAAATCCGCGAAGAAGGTTTATATGATATTCTGACTGAAGCCGGCTTTGCACTTCGTCAACCTGGATGCTCGGCTTGTTTGGCTATGAACGATGATAAAGTACCTGCAGGTAAATACGCGGTTTCTACATCAAACCGTAACTTCGAAGGTCGTCAGGGTCCCGGAGCACGTACTATTCTGGCCGGTCCGCTTGTAGCTGCTGCTGCTGCTGTCACTGGTCGTATTACCGATCCAAGAGTCTAGTTTTTTGAACGCAAATTACGCAAAAACCGCAAATCTTCACAAAAAGTAATTTTTATGGAAGAGTATGAGGAATTAATTCCTAAAGAATTGATTGATTTAATTCTAAAACATTTTTATCGAATATATAATGATTTAGGATATGGTTTTTTAGAACGAGTATATCAAAATGCACTTTATTTTGCTTTGCTTGACGAAGGTCTTAAATGTGAAGCTGAAAAACCAATTAAAGTTTACTTTGATGGTAGAGTTGTTGGTGATTATCGGGCTGATATTCTTGTAGAAGATTGCGTAATTTTGGAATTAAAAGCAGTTGATGAATTTAATCCGGCTTTTGATAATCAATTGATTAATTATTTAAAAGCTACTGATATTGAAGTTGGTTATGTCCTTAATTTTGGAAAGAAACCGAAGTACAGTAGAAAAGTGTATTCAAACAGTAGAAAGTTTCATTGAAATAAATATATAATTTGCGTTTGTTTGTGGTTTTTGCGTAATTTGCGTTCCATATTATAAACGTTCAATAAGTAACAAAATGGAAAAGTTTATAAAATTAACTTCAAGTGTAGTTCCACTTCCGATTGAGAATGTGGATACAGATCAAATTATACCGGCTCGCTTCTTGAAAGCGACCAACAAAGATGGTTTTGGTGATAATCTTTTTGCCGACTGGCGTTACAACAAAGATGGTAGCCCTAAAGCCGATTTCGTGTTGAATAATTCAACTTTTAGCGGTTCAATATTGGTTGCCGGTAAAAATTTCGGTTCGGGTTCAAGCCGTGAACATGCTGCCTGGGCAATCGATGGATACGGTTTCAAAGTAGTTGTATCGAGCTTCTTCGCTGATATTTTTCAGAATAACGCATTGAATAATGGCGTACTTCCTGTCGTTGTATCAGCAGATTTTCTGGCTGAAGTATTTGCCTCGGTTACTGCCGATCCAAAAGCTACGCTGACAATCGATTTGGAAAATCAATCGGTAACTAATAATGCAACAGGTAAATCTGAAACTTTTGTAATCAATGCATACAAAAAAGAATGTTTGCTTAATGGATTGGATGATATTGATTATTTGTTGAGCAAAAAAACACAGATTGAAGCTTACGAGAGCGCAAGATAATTTATAGTATGCCAATACGCTAATATGCCAAACTGTTGGTGCATTAGCGTATTGACTCATTGGCACATATTGAGAGAACTATGATAGAAATAATGGATACCACCTTGCGTGATGGAGAACAAACGTCGGGTGTTTCTTTTGCTGCTGAAGAGAAATTGAGCGTAGCTCGACTTTTGCTGGAAGAACTCTGTGTTGACAGAATTGAAATTGCCTCTGCCAGGGTATCGGATGGTGAATATGCAGCTGTAAAAAAGGTTGCTCAATGGGCTCGTAATCATGGGCATATTGATAAAATTGAAGTGCTTGGATTTGTCGATGGACGCCTATCACTCGATTGGATTCGTAATGCAGGCTGTAAAGTAATTAACTTGCTGTGTAAAGGTTCACTGAAGCATTGTATTCATCAGTTGAAGAAAACAGCAGAACAACATATTATCGATATCAAACAGGTGTTGAATAATGCTAATGATATGGGTATTTCGGTGAATATATATCTTGAAGATTGGTCGAACGGAATGCGCGAATCGGAAGAATATGTGTATTTTATGGTTGATAATCTGAAAGATACCAATATTAAACGATTTATGCTTCCCGATACTTTGGGAATTCTGAATCCGACGGAAACTTCAGATTTCTGTTCCAGAATGATAGCTCGTTATCCTGATTTGCATTTTGATTTTCATGCTCATAATGATTACGATTTGGCTGTAGCCAATGTTTTCGAAGCGGTAAAAGCCGGTGTGAAAGGCGTACACGTAACGGTGAATGGTTTGGGCGAACGGGCGGGTAATGCTCCATTATCAAGTGTTTTGGCTATCTTGCACGATCATTTGAAATTGGAAACACGACTTAAGGAAGACCAGGTTAATTCGGTAAGCAAAGTTGTTGAAACTTATTCAGGTATTCGGATACCACATAACAAACCAGTGATTGGCGAGAATGTTTTCACCCAAGTTGCAGGCGTTCATGCTGATGGCGACAATAAAAAGAATCTTTATTATAATGATTTATTGCCCGAACGTTTTGGACGTGAACGTCAATATGCACTTGGCAAGACATCAGGTAAAGCAAATATACTGAAGAACTTGCAGCAATTGGGTATTGAGCTTGACGATGAAATGATGCAGCGTGTCACCAAGCGTGTTATCGAACTAGGCGACAAAAAGGAAACTGTGTCGATGGATGAGCTGCCCTATATTGTTTCGGATGTATTGAAAAACGAACAGGAAGTACAAGTTGTAAAGTTAATAAATTATTCATTATCTTTAACTTCCGGCTTAAGACCAATGGCGGCGGTAATGATGGAAATTAATGGAGTGGTGTACGAGCAATCGGCTTCGGGAGATGGTCAGTACAATGCGATTTCGAAAGCAATGTGGAAGATTTACAAGAAACTGGATAAGCCAACGCCTGAATTATTGGACTATGTAGTGGTTATTCCTCCCGGAGGAAAAACAGATGCTTTTGTGCAAACGATTATTACTTGGAAGTTTAATGAGAAGGTGTTTAAGACACGTGGTTTAGATGGCGACCAGACTGTGGCTGCCATAAAAGCAACTATTAAAATGCTTAATATTATTGACTAATTTAATTGGCTAGTAATAACCACCTTGCGTTAACAGGTAAAGTGCGATTACAAGAAAAACTAATATTGAAATTCCAATTACTATCATTCTCCTTAAATTTTGATGCGGTGTCTTTGTCGACATCGAATTCAAAATATAAGCAGTTATAATAGCCATAACAGCCATAATTGCCAGTATAGATAATAATTTGTAAATCATATAATTTTCGAATTATTTTATAGCACAAATATAAACACTTTTTTCAAAATCGATTAAAATTAATCAAAAAAAATATATAATTATGTCAGAATCTTTTCAAAACGGTAATGAGCAAGTAAAGTCTTTGAATATTGCAGTTTTACCGGGAGATGGTATTGGACCGGAAATCGTAGAGCAAGCATTAAATGTAACAAAAGCTGTTTGCGAAAAATTTGGTCACAAACTTACGTATGAGTTTGCTATTGTGGGTGCTTGTGCTATCGACGCAGTGGGTGAACCTTATCCAAAAGCGACTCACGATTTATGTATGAAATCGGATGCCGTTCTTTTTGGTGCTATCGGTGATCCAAAATATGATAACAATCCTGCTGCTAAAGTTCGTCCGGAACAAGGATTGCTTAAAATGCGTAAAGACTTAGGATTATACGCTAATATTCGTCCTGTTACCACTTTCCCATCGTTGATACACAAATCACCACTTCGTGCCGAATTGATTGATGGTGCTGATTTTATGTGTATTCGTGAATTGACCGGAGGTATGTATTTTGGTCGTCCACAAGGTAGAGCTGAAGACGGAAATACTGCTTACGATACTTGTGTGTATACCCGCGAAGAAGTAGAACGTATTCTGCATTTGGCTTATAAATATGCCGGACAACGCAGTAAGAAAGTGACTATTGTGGATAAAGCTAACGTGTTGGCAACTTCTCGTTTGTGGCGTCAGATTGGGCAGGAAATTGCACCTCAATATCCTGATATAGAAACTGAATTTATGTTTGTTGATAACGCAGCAATGCGCATTATTCAATGGCCAAAAAGTTTTGACGTGATGGTAACCGAAAATCTTTTCGGTGATATTCTTACTGATGAGGCTTCGGTGATTACCGGTTCATTGGGTATGTTGCCTTCAGCTTCTGTTGGAATTCATACCTCTGTATTTGAACCTATTCATGGTTCATATCCACAGGCTACTGGCAAAAATATTGCTAATCCATTGGCAACTATTTTATCGGCTGCATTGATGTTTGAATATGCTTTTGGTATGATGGAAGAAGGCGCTTTGATTCGTGCTGCTGTGACTGCAAGTATGGAAGCCGGCGTTGTGACTGAGGATATTGCTGATAATGCAAAAGCTTACAAGACAACCGAAGTAGGAGAGTGGATTGTAAATTATATCTCAAAATAACTCAGAGATTTTAATCATAAAAAATGGCATCCAAATTATGGATGCCATTTTTTTATTCAGCGAGTAATTTTTCAATATCTTCAGTGATATTTTCAGGCTTTGTTGTTGAACCATATCGTTGTATGGGTTTGCCATTTCTATCCAATAGAAATTTAGTAAAATTCCATTTTATTTCATTGCCCAACGTACCCGGTAGCTGTGTTTTTAGAAATTTATAAAGTGGATGTGCATTGTTTCCATTCACTTCAATTTTTGAAAACATAGGGAAACTTACACCATATTTTAAAGAGCAGAAATTTGATATTTCTGTAGCATCTCCGGGTTCTTGTCCTCCAAATTGGTTGCATGGAAATCCAAGAATAACCAATCCTTTGTCTTTGAATTTTTTGTAAAGTGCTTCCAATCCTTCGTATTGTGGAGTGAAGCCGCATTTACTCGCTGTATTTACCACCAATACTACTTTCCCCTTGTATTCTTTCATACTAATTTCTTTTCCTTCGAGCGATTTGGCCTTGAATTGATAGAAAGTATCGGTCGACTTTTTTTCTTTGGCGTTTATTGTTGACAATACAAAGAATGTCAAGCACAATAATATAACATTTTTCTTCATAATGGACTGAATTTAAATTATTTGTATATTTAGACTATTTGTTCTGGTTTATTCTCATCTGCTTCCAGGGTGTCAATGATTTTATAAAGCCTGCTTTTAAGTTCCAATGCATCTGCAATTTCTGCTTCAGTCATTGTCATGTTTAGCTTTTTAAGCAGATTGAAAGGCACTTGAGCTGCACGTAGTTGAAGTTCTTTGCCCTGTTCTGTTAAGCATATCATTACTTTACGCTGATCGGTTTTTGAAGGCACACGCGTAAGCAATTGCATCGACTCCATTCTCTTTAATAACGGAGTTACGGTGTTTGTGTTCAAAATTAATTTTTCTGCAATTTCATTAACACCGAGTTCATCTGTCTCCCAAAGCACCATAAGTACCAAATATTGAGTATATGTGATACCCAGAATGTCTAAATCGGTCTGGTAGGCTCTGATAATGAGTCTCGAAGCTGCATATAGTGGAAAACAGAGTTGGTTTTCTAATTTAAGTTGATCGTAGTTCATGCTATTTTATTTTTACCGACAAAGATACTAAAACCAAGAAAATGAATGTGATTTTCTTGTTGAAAAGTGGAGTAGGTACTTATTTCAGTAATGCCTCTATATAACTTCTAAGTTTGTCAGGTGTAGTTGTAGGTGAAAAACGTTTGGAAGGGTTTCCGTCCTTGTCTATCAGAAATTTTGTAAAATTCCATTTAATCCGATTTCCAAACGTACCTTTTAGTTCACTTTTCAGGTATTTGTAGATGGGATGTGCATTATCTCCGTTTACTTCAATTTTTGAAAACATGGGAAATGTAACTCCATAATTTATCAAACAGCCCTCGGCAATTTCTTTTGCACCTCCGGGCTCTTGTTTTCCAAATTGGTTGCACGGAAACCCCAGGATGACTAATCCTTTGTCTTTGTAGTCTTTGTACAACTTCTCCAGTCCTTCGTATTGTGGTGTTAAGCCACATTTACTAGCTGTATTTACGACTAAAACTACTTTGCCTTTGTAGCTTTCCATGTCTATTTCTTTATTTTGTAAGCTTGTGGCCTTAAATTGATGAAAATTAGTGCTCATAATATGTATTTTAAATTAATATGTCGTTTGCGATACAAATGTAGTTTGTTTATATCGTTTGCGATATAAATAGAGCGAATATTTATAATTAATTCACAATAAAGTGGTGATTGTGTTATATTAATTATATTTTGTTAGAGAATTGCTGTGGTTTATGGAATAGATTGGCTGGTGGATAAAGTTAATATTGTACTATTCGGGTCAGGTTTGTATAAATAAAAAACCACTACGAATGGTAGTGGTTTTTTTATGCAATATTGCCGATCGTACAATAATTGAGCATCAATTACAGCAGCAGGTAGCGATTATTCTGATATGAACTTTTTAATTTTATTGAATTCAATCATATCAAGGTTGAAACGTTTTTTCTCAACATATGGTTTTGAGTCAATCGTTAATGCCTGTAATTCTAACTTTTCATAAATTTTACAGATGTCAGGATTTTCCTTTTTTACTGCAAATTTTTTATTCGAAGTGATGGTCAGATAATAAAACAGTGAAATCACTTCAGATGAAGTAATCTCCTTAGAATTAAAGGTATACGGAGGATTGTTGAAAGCAATCTGAATATCCTCATTTTCGAGTGTGATATAGCATTGCTTATATTTAAATTTTCTTTTGATTTCTACATTGTTTTCATTGTCTTGTAAACGTTTGTAGTAACCTACAGTCTCATTTTTTGTAATGTCTTCAAATCCAAATTTTTGAATTAGAAGCTGAAATTCTTTTCTTTTCATATCGTGCTTTTGTTAATTGATTATTGTGCAGGCGTATAAAAAATTCTGCAAACAAACGAGAATTTTAAGTATTCATAAGTTGTCGGCTCAATAAAAAAAAGGCTCTACGATCACTCGACAAGCCTTAAATTTAAACCAAGTGGAGATTATCGGACTCGAACCGATCACCTTAACACTGCCAGTGTTACGCTCTAGCCAGATGAGCTAAACCCCCGAGCTTGATTTTGAAATTGCAGTGCAAAGATAATGAAGTTTCTGAAATTATGACTACTTTTGTTTATAATATTATCAACAAAATACCGATTCTATGCTTATTTTCAATACAACGTTTTTAGTTTCAGACAAAGTGCATGGCGCGTGGCTAAAATGGGTTCACGAACAACATATTCCGTTTATGCTTGAAACGGCTTCTTTTTCAAAGCCACAAGTAGCAAAGATATTGACGAATGAAGAACAGGAAGGAACATCTTTCTCGGTTCAATTTCATGTTCAGGATATGGAAACCTTGCACATTTGGAATGGAAAATACGGTGCTGTTTTTCAAGAGCAGTTTTCAACACAATTTGGATCGGAAGCACTCTTTTTTACAACTATTTTAGAGTTGATAAGTAATTCATAAATAGATAAGAATCTATTTGAGTGTTTCTAACTGTTGTTTGTCTAATTCGTAACGATTAATGATAAAAGAACAAATAATATTAGGTATTGATCCCGGAACTACAATAATGGGATATGGTTTGCTGAAAGTGACCGGTAATAAGGCCGAACTTATTGCTATGGGCGTTTTGGATTTGAAAAAATACAGTAATCATTACCTTAAACTACAACGCATCTTTGCCCGTACTTTATCATTAATTGATGAGTTTCATCCCGACCATTTAGCTATCGAAGCTCCATTTTTTGGGAAAAATGTGCAGTCGATGCTAAAACTTGGCAGAGCGCAGGGGGTAGCTATGTCGGCTGCATTGTATCGCGACATTCCGATTACGGAATATGCTCCTTTGAAGATTAAAATGGCCATAACCGGCAGTGGTAGTGCCTCCAAAGAGCAAGTTGCCGACATGCTTCGAAGAATGCTCAAAATTCCGCAAGAAAGTATGCTGCCACAAATGGATGCCACCGATGGTCTGGCGGCTGCGTATTGTCATTTTTTGCAGGCAGGCAGACCTGTATCCGATAAGGCCTACTCGGGTTGGAAAGACTTTATCGCAAAAAATGAAGATAAGGTAAAAAAAAGTAAATAGCTGTTTCTGCTGATATGGCCGGTTTTCCAATTTTTAGTATTGTCCGAAAAATCATATATCGTCGAAAATAGTCCTGTATCTGTATGAAAATCCGATGCGGGATTTTTTTATATATAAAATGGAGTTCTATAAAGTGAATACTATTTGGCTATCGGGTCTGCCATTTTGCTGTGTCAATGTGTATTTTGTAGTTAAGTTTCTAGCCTTCTGAAGCACTATATTTTGCAATAAATATTGTGTCGGATAAAACAGAATCCCTTTTTGCGTTGTTAGAATGACAACGTAACAATTAAAATTATCGGATATATATGGCAAACACGCTGAGTACGAAAGAAAAGTCGGTACATATCAACATTAATTCGAAATATTATGGTGCTATTGCCGAAATAGGTGGCGGACAGGAAACTGCGCGGCATTTGTTTCAGGCGGGTGGGGCTTCGAATACGGTGGCTAAATCCATTTCGGCCTACGACAAGTTATTCAGCGATCATTTTTACAATCAGGGAACGCCATCGCGCTACGTGGCCGAAGACCGCTTGTGCAAAATGGTGGACTACGAATACGGCGAACTGATTGAAATTTTGGATAAAAAGAACAGTCGTAAATTTTTTGCGTTTGCCAATACGGTGGAAACGCTCAATTTTACCAAAACCAACCATGGAAGCGGATGGCTTGGAATAGCGGTGGAAGGCACTGATCGTTACCACCCGAATAAGATCTTTATTCATGTGAAATTGCACGAAAATGATACACTGTTGCAACAATACTCGCTTGGTGCACTGGGCATTAATCTTATTTACGGTGGTTTGTTCGAGTGGGAAGATCCCCGCACTATTTTACTTTCGTTGCTCGACAACCTGGATACCGATAGGGTAGAGGTGGACTATGTGTACGTGGATGGTCCGGATATGAAGTGGGTGGATAACAGGTTACTTAACCTCATGCTGGTGAGTAATAATATGACTCCGGCCATTATGTTCGATAAAAACGGGAAAGTGCAACAGCCCAGTGATATGCTGTACAAAAAAAATGTGCTGCTGCTGAGAGGAAATTTCAGACCTATCAATAAGCTGGGGATGGACTTTATTCACGATAGTTTGGACATTTTTATGCGGGATGAAAATTACAGACCCGACAATACGATTGCTTTTTGCGAGATGTCGCTCAATTCGCTTATGCAGGACGAAAAGGTGGACGAAAAGGATTTTCTACACCGGGTAGACTTGCTGAATATTATGGGACAGAGCGTGATGATATCCCGGTTTACCCGATTTTTTAAACTGGTGAATTATTTTGGTCAGTTTAAAATGATAAAGCTTCGTATCGTCATAGGGTTGCCTACTTTCGATAAAATACTGGAGAGTTCGAGCTATACCGATTTGCGGGGTGGCTTGCTCGAAGCTATGGGAGCGTTGTTTCAGGAAAATGTGAAAGTATATCTATATCCCTATATCGACACCAAAACGGGCGAAGTGGTTTACCCCGACGATTCGCATTTTTCGGAAGTAAATAAATTGCTCTGGCAATATCTGAACGCGATGAAAAAGATTCTTATTCTGAAAACCATTCCTTCAAAAAGTCTGGAGATACGATCGGAACATATTACTGAACTGATAGAAAATGGCGACGATAGGTTTGGGGATTGTGTGCCTACGGCTGTTTTCAATCATATTAAGGAGAACCGGTTGTTTGGATATAATAGAAATAATATGTAGTTACGAGTTACAAGTTGGTAGTTACAAGTATAAAAAAGGGTTTGACAAATTAATGTCAAACCCTTTTATTCTGTAAATCCTTTTTTTATTTTATAATTTCGCCATTTCTGCTTCGGCATTATCGTGGTCAATTACTTTTACATCGTACAAAATTTGTATTTCGTATGGTTTGCCAACGATGGCATTGTACAGATTCTCCACACCTACATGACCCATAGAATGAAAGTCTTGTTTCATAGTGGCGCAATTAGGGTTTTCTTTAATATATTTAAGCAATGGTTTGGAAACATCGAAAAATACGGAAACACCACCTGCTTTCATAAATTTTGCCAATGCTGGAATACTGTCTACACCGTTCAAAATAGGCACGCCCCACATTAGTTGAACACCATTGATGTTTTTGTTTCTGGCTAAATTTTCAGTAAGCAACTCCCTACCGTACTCAGGCATTTCGAAAGTGTAGAGTATTTTAGCAATTTTATCGTGGCTGATTACTGAATTAAACCCAGATATTCTTTCGGTCATATTATCAGCACTCACTCCACCACTGAGCATTACAATTTGATTTGGAGTTTTATTCGCTTTTTCGAACATGCTCAGCATGGTTTCAGCGCATACCTTTCCGGCTTTTTTATTATCGGTGCCGATATAAAATAACCGTTCGCTTTTAGGACAATCCGAGTCGAAAGTTCCAACTTTTATGCCTGCCTTGATAGCTTCATTGATAGGTTCTTTCAGGAATTCTGCATCATTACAACTGATCAGGATACCATCCACTTTGTAACGAATCAGATTTTCAATCAACTCTTTTTGTTTGTTTTTGTCGATGGAAGTCGGAGCTTCCCATGTTACCACAATTCCCAGCTCTTTGCCCGCTTTTAATGCACTTTCTTTGACCTGGTCGAAGATGGCGTTATCTACTTTTGGAATAATTGCAATAATAATTCCTTTTTCTTCATGGTTTTTCTGTTTACACGAAACAAAAGCACCCATTAAAATGCAAAGCACTGCAAGTAAAAGCCAATTTTTTTTCATAATGTTTATATTTAAAGTTACTTGAAAAATCTAACTGTAATATACACCGGAGAACTTGTTTGGAACTTGTTTGCGAAGCGAGAAGTGAAATCTTTGATAATCTTTAAACAAATATAATCAACATTTTGTTTTTAGTTGAGCCGAAAAATTTACAGATAATCAATTTTTTTTATTGTATAAACAAAAAAATAGAAACGATGCATGTAGCCTCATTTCTATTTTTTTTAATGTTTAATAATTACTTAGCGCAATTATTTCTTTTTCTTGAAGTCGTCAAGATCTGTTTTTTCGGTCTCATTTTGATAAGACGGAATGTGTTTTACGTGTTTGCCCGACTTCTCTTTTTTCGGCTTTTTGTTTCCTGCTGCTCCCATGTTAGAACCTCCAATTTAATTAAATAAAAATTATAAATTAATATTGAGTCGTGTTCGGTTATGAATCATAGCTGGACTGCTCGAATATACTGGCACAATAAACGAGCCACACTTATTAAAAAACCGATAAAGTCAATAAAGTAGCCACAATGGCATGCATTTACCGGGGATCTCCGAAAAATAAGTGCTTTGAACCTTTTTGCTCTTATTTTTATATTACAGGAAAGAGTTAGCTGAAAACTGTACAAAATAGGGCAGAAATGCTTATTTTTGTAACTGATTTTATAAAATAACTGAAAATGAAACTTAAAGTACTATTTTTAGCAATGCTTATATCCGGTATTTGTTCGGCACAAACCAATGATGATCGCGGTTATCTGGTAAAAGTGGGGGATATGGCTCCCGACTTTAGCATGAAGTTGACAGATGGAACGACCGTAAAACTGTCGGACTTACGTGGAAAGATAGTGATGCTACAGTTCACTGCCAGTTGGTGCGGTGTTTGTCGAAAAGAGATGCCATTTATTGAGAAAGACATCTGGCAAAAGTACAAGGAAAACCCCAACTTTGCGCTGTTGGCTATCGATAGGGATGAACCACTCGAAACGGTGCTAAAGTTTGCTGAAAGTATTCCTGTCAGCTATTCTATCGGTTTGGATCCCGGTGCAGATATTTTTACATTGTATGCTGTGCGCGAAGCCGGAATAACACGCAATGTTATTATCGACAAGACCGGTAAAATAATTTTGCTCACACGCTTGTATGATGTGGCTGAGTTCAATAGAATGACTACTTTGATTGATTCGGTATTAAAATAAACCAGTTAGGCCGAATGATTTGTTAGTCGTTCGGATAATTATATAGAAAGAGGGTGTTCAAATAGATTTTTGAATACCCTCTTTTTTTTGACAGAAAGATTTAGAGTTAAATAATGTTAACTTTAAATCTTTTTTGTATTATATAACGGTCTAATAATAAAAGATGTAAATGAATTTCTATTATTTAATTTCTTAGAATTACAGTACTATGTATTGCATAGTACTGTAATTCCATATATATTTGCAACGTGATTACAATAAAAGAAAATAATCAATGATGAATTGTTCTATTATTTGGCAATTTATCAGTTCGGTAATTAGAATTCAACAGTAACATATATTACACTATATAAGAATGATTACACTAAAAGACATCAACAAAACGTACGACATGGGGCAGGCCTCGTTGCACGTTCTCAAAGGGATTGATTTGCATATTGACAAGGGTGAGTATGTTTCCATTATGGGTGCATCGGGTTCGGGTAAATCTACATTGCTCAATATTTTGGGAATTTTGGACGATTACGAAACGGGAGATTATCATTTGAATAATATTATGATTAAAAATCTGTCGGAGAAACAAGCGGCAGTTTATCGTAACGAGTTGATTGGATTTGTATTTCAATCGTTCAATTTGATTAATTTTAAAAATGCCCTCGAAAACGTAGCTTTGCCATTGTATTATAAAAATATAAGTCGCAAGAAACGCAATATCATTGCCATGGAATACCTGGATCAGATGGGATTGAAAGATTGGGCTTACCATATGCCGAACGAAATGTCGGGTGGACAGAAACAACGTGTGGCTATTGCGCGAGCCATCATCTCAAAACCTAAAATATTGCTAGCCGATGAGCCTACCGGTGCATTGGACAGTGTAACCACAGTAGAGGTTATGAAATTGTTAAGCGAACTGAATAGTAATGGTTTGACTACTATTATTGTAACTCACGAGAAATCCGTTGCTGACGAAACAAATTCAATTATTCATATAAAAGATGGACTGATTGAAGATATTATTCGTAAGTAACAGGGTAATTTAAAAACGTTAAAATCAAAATAATATGGGAGTGTTTATTCTGTTATTGATTCCATTTGCAATTTTTCTGGGGCTACTGTTGCCAATAATTGCCATTATCGATATACTGAAAAGTAAATTTCAGGGTAATGATAATATACTGATGATTTTGATAGTTATTTTTATTCCTTTTGGAGCAATACTTTATTTTGTAATAGCTCCTTCGAGAAAAATATAAATAGACTCATACTAAAATTATACGAAAATGTTTTCAATAAATACCATAGAAGAAATATTCTCTAGTCTGAAACACAATAAGTTGCGAACCGTGTTGACAGGTCTGTCCGTTTCGTGGGGGATATTTATCCTTATCGTGTTGCTGGGTGCAGGGAATGGGTTGAAAAACGGTGTGACATCAAACTTTAGCGAACGTGCTACTAATACTGTTCAAATGTGGGCTGGTAATTCTTCTTTACCTTATAAAGGATTGAAAAGTGGTAGATCGTTAAATTTTGGCGAAAAGCAATTGTCTGATGTAGACAATGAACTGGTGGAGTCCGATAGTCAAACTGGGGTCATCGAAAAGCAATTGACACTGACCAATGGCAGTGAATATGGAATGTATGGCATTAAGGGTGTAAACCCAAATTACCTTCAGATTTTCAATTTGAAGATTGATGCAGGAGATGGTCGATTTGTAAATAACCTGGATATGAAATCGAGTAGTAAAGTAATGGTAATTGATAAAAAAGTAGAAGAAGTGCTTTTTAAGGGAAAATCGGCAATTGGTAAATATCTTAAGGTAGGACCATTAATGTTTAGGGTAATAGGTGTAAATTCAAAAAAAGAACGTTGGGGGAATGGTAGTGCTTATATCCCATTCACTACTGCTCAATATATTTTTAATCCTGATCACAAATTTTATAGTATTGCTATGACTGTGAAAGGGTTGGAAACGAAGGAAGCAAATGAAGTTTTTGACGATAAACTGAAGAGTACTATGTCAAAGAGTTTACGTTTTGACCCTAAAGATACTCAGGCATTGTGGGTTCGAAATTTTCAACGCCAGTATATCGAAACTCAAAAAATATTTCAAGGTATAACCATTTTTGTTTCAATAATCGGCATTTTTACGTTGATAGCCGGTATAGTAGGAGTAAGTAATATTATGTTGGTGTCGGTAAAGGAGCGAACCCGTGAAATCGGAATCCGTAAAGCAATAGGAGCACCACCGTCATCTATTTTACGATCTGTGATTATTGAAGCAATTATTATTACTACAATATTTGGATATATAGGAATGATGATGGGAATAGGGCTGACTGAGATGGTAAATTACTTTTTAGAGCAGTCTGCAGCAGGTACACCAGATGGTCCGCAGGTATTTAAAAATCCTACAGTTGCGCTTTCTTATGTATTAATTTCGACCGGTATTTTAATTTTTTCAGGCGTAATAGCCGGTTATATGCCTGCACGAAGAGCAGTACGAATTAAGCCTATCGAGGCAATGAGAGAAGAGTAGAAATAATTTAATATTCAAATTTTACACGGATACTATCCTATAACTTGTAAATAACAACAAATAATATGTTTGATTTAGATCGTTGGCAGGAGATTTGGTTTACCATAACACATAATAAATCTCGAAGTGTATTAACCGCATTTGGAGTATTTTGGGGAATGTTTATGTTGGTAGTAATGGTCGGGGCGGGTATAGCACTTGACCGTGGTATAAGTGCCAATGTAGAAGGTTTTGCAACCAATTCATGTTTTGTGTGGTCTCAGGAAACGACCGAACCCTATAAAGGGTTTAAGAAAGGCCGAAACTGGAACATGGAAAATGCAGACATCCCGTTGCTTCAAAATAAGGTTCCGGAAATTCAATATCTGGCTCCGGTATTGTCTGGTGGTAATGGTGGTGGTACAAATAATGTTACTCGCAATGAAAAGGCCGGGAGTTATAACATAAACGGTTATTATCCGCAATATAACCTTATTGATGAGAGCAAAATGACATTTGGAAGATATATAAATGACATTGACATTGCTGAAAAACGAAAGGTTTGCGTGATAGGTGAACGTGTTTGTGAAGTGTTATTTCCTAAAAATGAAAATCCTTTGGGGAAAAATATTCAGGTTAATGGTATTTATTTTCAGGTAGTTGGTGTAGCCCGGCACACTTCCGATATAAATATTGGAGGAAATCCGGAGGAATCGGTTGTATTACCTTTTAGCACTATGCAACAGGCCTTTAATCAGGGAAATATGGTTCACTATTTGGCAGTCACAGCTCAGCCGGGAGTAAAAGTAAAAGTAATTGAAGATAAAATTCGTGAAGTACTCAAAACGAAGTATAGTATTTCGCCGGACGATAAAAAAGCTGTGGGTGGATTTAATGTGGAAGATCAATTTACCATGTTTTTGTATCTCGGTTTGGGAATTGGCTTTTTGATTTGGTTTGTTGGTTTGGGAACCTTGTTTGCAGGTGCAGTTGGTGTAAGTAATATTATGTTGGTTACCGTACGCGAGCGAACAAAGGAGATTGGTATTCGTAGAGCCCTAGGTGCCACACCCCGTAGTATAATTACTCAGATATTAAGTGAAAGTATTATTCTTACTTTAATTGCAGGTATTCTTGGATTAATGTTGGGTGTAGGATTGCTATCGTTGGTAGGTATGGCATTAAGTGGTGGCGATCAATTCTTTCAAGATCCTCAAATAAGTTTTACTGTTGCTTTAAGTGCACTCATTATTTTACTAATCATAGGTACTCTGGCAGGCTTTATTCCGGCAAATAGAGCAATGAAAATTAAACCTATTGAGGCGATTCGAGAAGAATAAACAAATCATATAAAATCAAATACTCATGGAGAAAATTTTAAAGTCAAGTAAATTTAAAATTGTATTTATATTCCTAATTTTATATACTCTTTTTTCAATTTCATTTTGCTATAATTTAGGTAAATCTCACGATATGGTTATTTCTGTAAAAAGATCAATTCCAGGTTTGATACCAATGACAGTGTTTTTTGTGGCTTCAATTATTGCATTTATAAATAAAAAATAAAATAAACTCAGATTACTTGTTTTTGAATTTACAATCAGAAATTGTAACTTGTAGCAGGTAAATCATAACTAATGTACATTATGAAAAAGATTTTTAAAATTGCGCTTTTGGTTATTGTTGTTGCCGGTGTGGCTTGGACATTTTGGTTCTTGTGGCAAAAATCCCGTCCTGTAGTAAAAAAATATGAAATTGAAGAAGCTAAAATGGGGAATATAGAAAAACGTTCAGTTGCAACGGGTAAAGTAGAGCCGCGCAATGAGATTTTGATTAAACCTCAAATGTCGGGTATTATCTCCGAAGTGTATAAAGAAGCCGGTGACCATGTGAATGCCGGGGATGTGATTGCCAAAATCAAAGTAATCCCCGATATGATGAGCCTTAACAGCGCCGAGTCGCGCGTTAGTCGTGCTGAAATTGCTTACGAACAAACCAAGAAAAATTACGAGCGTGATACGAAACTATATGCTGACAAAGTAATCTCGAGAGAAGAGTTTGAGAAGACACAGTTGCAATATAACAACGAAAAAGAAGAATTTAGTTCAGCAAAAGATAATTTGAGTTTGACGCGTGATGGAATCTCAGCAAAAACTAAAACATTTAGTAATACGCTGGTTCGTTCAACAATAACAGGTACTATTTTGGATGTGCCGATAAAAGTTGGAAACTCAGTTATTCAGTCGAATAATTTCAACGATGGAACCACCATTGCCACAGTGGCTAATATGAGTGATATGCTTTTTGTTGGGAAACTTGACGAAACAGAGGTGGGAAAAATTAAGGTTGGCATGCCTATGGATATTACCATTGGTGCTTTGCAAGATCAAAAATTGAACGCCATTTTGGAATATGTATCTCCAAAAGGAAAAGAAGAAAGTGGAGCAATTATGTTCGAAATGAAAGCTGCTGTAAAAGTACCGACGAATGTATTTATTCGTGCAGGGTACAGTGCTAATGCCGAAATTGTATTTTCAAAATCGGATAATGTGCTTACCGTTCCGGAAAGTTGCATAGAATTTGGAGGTGACACAGCTTTTGTATATGTTATGACCAAAAAAGATCCACAGACTTTTGTAAAAAAACAAGTGAAAATTGGTTTGTCGGATGGTATAAAAATCGAAGTTAAGAGCGGGTTGAAAGCGAAAGATAAAATTCGTGCTGCCGAAATCTTAGAAAAGAAGAAAGAAGAACCTAAGAAAGAAGAGAATCAATAAGTCGATTTGATCAGTTATTTAACTTACCAACAGTTACAAATGAAAACAAAAATATATATAATAATGGCGGCATTGCTAACAACAACATTAGTAAGTGCGCAAAAGCCATGGACACTGCAGCAATGTGTTGATACGGCTTTGGTGAACAATCGGAATGTGAAGCAACAGGCGTTAACAAAAAAAACAAGAGAAATTGCATATGAGCAAGCACGTAAAAATCTTTTACCTAATTTGACTGCCAATGTAAATGAGGGTGTTGGCTTTGGACGTGCATTAGTTGATCAATATACTTATGCTAATCAAACATCGTTTTCGACCTCGTTTAATGTGTCGAGTCGTGTTTCTTTATTTGATGGTTTTAAAATGAAATATAATATTCATGCTCGTAAGGCTGATATGTATGCTTCGGAAGCTGATTTGGAAAAAATGAAAAGTGATATAACTACAAGTGTTGCTGCTAATTTTTTACAAATTTTACTGAATAAGGAATTGTTACAGATTGCTACAGATCAACTTGGTTTGACACAGACGAAAATAGAACAGCGTAAAGCATTGGTTAGTGCTGGAAAAATGGCTGAAGGGGAAATGCTCGATCTATTGGCACAGCAAGCTAAGGAGGAAATGACTCAATTGCAAGCAAAAAACACATTAAATTTGTCGTTACTAGATCTCGCTCAATTTTTGGAACTAGAGCATTTTGAAAATTTGGATGTCGTGATACCTACAAATCTTTCAGAATCAGATTTGCACTTGCTTTCAGCTGAATTAGTCTATGAAAGTGCCCTTACCCACCGTCCTGAAATAAAAGGTGCTGAGTACAGATTAAAAAGTAGCGAGTATAATGTATTGACAAATAAAGCTGACTACTATCCTTCGTTAAGTCTTGGAGCTGAGGTTGCAAGCCAGTATTATAGTTCAGGAGTTGGATCTTTTGGAAGCCAAATGTCTAATAGATTGGGCGAGAATATTTATTTAAGTCTGAGTATTCCTATTTTTGATAAATATACAACTCGTAACAATGTTCGTACAGCTCAATTAGGAGTTCAAAGTAGTAAAATAAGTGTAGAGAATGCAAAGTTAGAATTGAAAAAGTCGATTCAACAGGCTTACTACAATGCGATAGCTGCCAAGAGCCGTTGGGAAGCATCACAAAAATCTGAAATTTCCAGTCGTGAAGCTTATCGATTTGCGAATCAAAAATTTGAAGCAGGAAGGGGTACAAGCTACGAGTTATATCAGGCAAAAACCAACCTGACACAAGTACTTTCAGAACAAGCACAAGCCAAATACGAATACTTTTTTAGAGTGAAATTATTGGAATTGTTGAAATAAAAGCTGTTTACTGATTGGTTCAATTTGACAACCAATTAGCCGATGAAAATAATGAAATTATAAAGTTGATTTCTTGTATTTAAACAAGTGTTGCAACTTCATCGTCAATGTGTTTATTCTCCTAAACACATTGTAGAAAGCCAAAAACACATAAACTGAAAAACACATGAATGCAGATAACATTAAATCGCAAATGCGAAAAGGTTACTTGGAATATTGCATTCTACTTATTCTGAGAAAAAAGCCTGCTTATACTTCGGATATTATTGCCGAATTAAAAGATGCGAAATTGATAGTGGTAGAGGGTACGCTTTATCCTTTGCTTACCAGACTGAAAAATGGAGAATTGCTCGATTATCGTTGGGAAGAATCAACCCAGGGACCACCACGTAAATACTACGAAATGACATCTAAGGGACAAGCGTTTTTGGACGAACTGGAAACAGCCTGGGATGAAATCAATAATGTAGTGAAGAAGATAAAAGAGGATTAGAAACCAGTCTGCAAGGAAAATAGCAGACATAGATACTAACGTTTATGAAAAAGACATTAACAGTAAATTTGAATAACATCGTTTTTCATATTGATGACGATGCGTACGAAATGCTTCAAACCTATCTTCACGAAATTGCCAATCATTTTGAGGCTGATGAGGAGAAGGCGGAAATAATGAACGATATAGAGGCACGTATTGCCGAACTGTTTACCGAAAAACTTCAAAAAAGCAAAAATGTCGTCAATTTGGTCGATGTTCAGGAGATTATTGAAATAATGGGCAAACCAAGTCAATATACCGGCGAAGATGAGGAAGAAGATAAAACACCAAAGGCTCCCAAATCGGAAAAAAAACAGCAGTCCCGCCGCTTTTATCGAGATCCCGAGAATGCAATCCTGGGTGGAGTGGGAGGTGGTTTAGCCGCTTATTTTGGATTCGATGTGACCATAGTGCGGGTGATATTAGCCTTTTTAGTCATTGTTTCTTCAGGCACATTTATTCCTATTTATATCATTATGTGGTTTGTGGCTCCTGTGGCTGTAACAGCTTCACAACGTCTGGAAATGCAGGGCGAAGATGTAAATATTGATAGTATAAAGACCGAGTTGAACAACGCGAAAAATTATGTAGAGAGCGATAAGTTTAAACAAACAGCAAGTACGGTTGGTGATAAAATATTTACGATCCTCCGGTTAGTTGTAAAAGTAGTTTTAGGATTTATTGGTGCTATTTTGGGAATTGTGGGAGTAGTGATAGTGGCAGCATTAATTTTCGTATTGTTCTTTCTGATTTTTGAACCGACATTTTTTAATAGTTTCGCGCCGGGAATATTTTCCAATTGGGGAACAATTAATCCGGATAATGCTATTCTGATTTTTATTTCACTTATTCTGGTTATTGGCTGTCCGATATTTATGCTTATTTATTGGGGAGTAAGAGCAGCTTCGGGCAAATATAATGGTTCGAAAACAGCCTCTCTTGTGGTCTTAATTCTTTGGATAGCAGGTTTGTTTATGTTTTATAGTGTGGGTGCCAGTACTTTCATTCGTTTGCATAATAATGGAGAACCTTTTCATGTAAATTGGAGTCGCAATGATGATTCGAGCTTTAAAGATGAAGTTCGTAGTTGTGACGCCTTTACAGCGATTGAAATTTCAGGAAATATTGAGTTGACATTAAAACAAGATTCAACACAACAAGTCACTGTTTCAAGTCAGGAAGATATTCTTCCAAATGTGATTACAAAAGTTGAAAATGGCGTTTTAAAAATATATACCGACAATATTTTTATAGATAGAAATGTTAAGGTTGTGGTTTCTACTCCCGACATCAGAAATATAATTGCTAAAGGCGCCTGTAAGATTCAGACCGATTCATTATTAACTGTACCTGAGCTTTCTATTGAATTATTGGGTGCCTGCGAAGTGGATATGAATGTTGCGATTACCGGCATGTTTACTGTCGATGCCAAAGGAGCTTCGGAAGCCAAGTTGGAAGGCTCGTGCGATAAGTTCAAATTGAATGCGGTGGGTGCAAGCGAAATTAAAGCAAGCGAATTAAAGGCTAGAAATGTAGAAGTTTATGCAGCCGGAGCCAGCGATACTAAAGTTTTTGCTACAGAGAGCATTGACGCCAAAGCTTATGGTGCGAGCGACATTGATTGCCAGGGCAGTCCAAAAACCATTAAGCAATCGGATGGTGGTGCATCGAGTATCAATATTGAATGAATTGAATAAGATATTGTAAATAAGTATATTATAAGTGAAACCCCGTTTGGCTATTTAGCCGGACGGGGTTTTTATTTGTGCATTTTTCTACAAATACCTATACTGATGTAGATAGAAACATAAATCTTCTTTATTCTTATCATTATGCGAATATAATTAATATGTATTAAATATATATCATTTATAGTGAATAAATATTAAATATTTTGTAGATAATTAAAATATATTTACTTAATATGGATTTGTAAATGATGTAGTATCATAAATGTAATTTGTGTTTTGTAGCAACAGGGGAGCGTTTATTTACCTTTTACACTACATAGGCATCGAAATAAATTTCTTAATTGGAGCAATCTCCGTCAAATCAGGTGTAGACTGAATCCGTTTTACAAAAATATACAGAATTACTACTTTTTTATAAGCCCAAGAGTTTCAAGAAGTATTTTTCTAAAATGATTTCTGTAGCATAAAATATGTTTTTTGTTATAATATCTGCTACAATACTCTGTTTATCAGATAATTGAATATATTGTATATATTTGATACGAAATTATTTAGAGGGAACGATTACAAATTTGAAGTAATTGGATATTGATTTTCGTAACATTTCTCTCTGAAATTTCAATTATCGTATTGACTGTTCTTCAGACATTTTCAGATGTACAGACAAGGAATGATGAAGTTATGAAATCAATTAAATACATATTGTTTTTATTACTAGTATCCAACTCAGTATTTGGACAGGCTGTTTGTCCCATAACAACAAGTGATATAAGAGTCTGTCCGAATACCAATGCTCAGTTAAATGTATCTGGAGCTCAGTTTTACTCATGGACACCTTCCGCCGGTTTAAGTGATACGACAAGTGCTAACCCAACTGTAAATGTGCCTGTTACAACTAACTACTTCGTAACCGGATTTAATGAAAGTAGTACGAATTTAATAGTAAATGGTGATTTTTCTGCTGGAAAATCGGGTTTCACGTCTAATTATACTTATCCAAAGCCTCAGAATTCTACTTGTTTGCAACCGGAAGGTTATTACGTTGTTGGTACTAATCCACAAGCTTATCATCCCAATTTTTCTACTTGTGTAGATCATACCTCCGGTTCAGGAAATATGATGATTGTAAATGGTAATACCATAGCCAACTCAAAAGTTTGGGGACAGGATATTACGGTTAAGCCTAATACCTGGTATGCATTTTATGCATACCTAACTCCCGTTCATAAAGACAATCCACCTATTTTACAATTTAGTATTAATGGAAGTGTAATTGGCAATCCTTTTTCTTCGTCTGGTATAACCTGTGCATGGCAAAAGTTTTACGCGATATGGTATTCCGGTGCTACGACTAATGGTACAATAAGCATTGTTAATAAAAATACTATAGCTAATGGAAATGATTTTGCACTGGATGATATTAAGTTTGTAGAGTTGTGTACAGCCACGAATAAAGTGACGGTTACAGTGGGACCATTAACTTCAACAACGAATATTTCTACCTGTACCAATAATTTACCATATAACTGGAATGGAAGTGCTTATAACGCTTCAGGAACATATACAAAGCACTTAGCTAGCGTTCTCGGTTGCGATAGTATCGCTACTTTGAATTTGACAGTAAATGTTCCAACAAGTTCTAGCACTAACGCTAGTATTTGTCAGGGTAGTTTTTACTTATTTAATGGAACAAGCTACAATGTTGCCGGAACGTATTCCAAAACATTAATCAACGCTGCCGGTTGTGATAGTATCGCTACTTTGAATTTGACAGTGAATGCTTCAACAAGTTCTA
>JAFLKK010000007.1:221812-742966 GCA_019163375.1 Paludibacter sp. | reverse complement strand
TTCTGAACTTTTTAAGCGAAATTGGAACAAATCTGGAGAGAAATTATTAGAAAAACAGACAAAAAAATGAAAATTGTATCTAAAATCTCTTGAATTGGATAATAAACATCTCAAAAAAATGCAAGTATTGTAAGAATAGACTTTCAATTGAGCTTATCTGAACTTGTACCATAAAACTGATAGCTCATAATTATAAAAATTACTCCTATACATTCATGTTAGCATAGGCAAAGTTAATTGTATATTAATTCCGATATTAGTCGTAGGCTTCATACACTAAAATGCAATACATTGAGAAAAAACTACAATAATAGGTTGGGTTGGAGAAAAAAGTTACACTATATATGTACGACAAACGATAGACTAACCAATAACCAAAAACAATGCAAATATTGGGTCTATGCAAGCATTTAGCGTGATCTTCATCATTAAACTAAAAAGGAAAAGAACATTATTGAAGGATGTGCGTTATACTTTTACAAACATAACTATATCATTTTATCACATTATTGATATTTTTTATATCTTTGTGAAATCATTTGCCTACATTAATGTTGCATTTTGTATTTAAATGCGCATATTTATAATCTTTTTGATATAAAACAATTGCCTATGTATTCATTAATAGAACAAAGAGACACAGTAAACAAATGGATGGAGCGTTTTGGTGTTCGCTTCGGAGTATATAAGAATAATGTGTTCAACGAACAGCTTTTCCCATTCGATGCAATTCCCAGAGTCATCTCGCACAAAGACTGGGTGGAGATTGAAGCAGGACTAATACAGCGTGTAAATGCGCTGAATTTATTTCTGGAAGATGTGTATAATGCAAAGAAAATTGTAAAAAGTGGTATTATTCCCGAAGAGTTTATCTATTCGTCGAAAGGGTATTTAGCTCAATGCGAAGGAATTACTCCTTCAAAAAAAATATTCTCACATATCTCGGGCATAGATTTAGTGCAGGCCAAGGACGGCAAATGGTTTGTGTTGGAAGATAATTTACGGATTCCTTCAGGGGCTTCTTACCCTATGATTGCTCGTACCATTACGCGTAAAATATCCCCCAACACCTTTAAACAGAATGATGTGTATGACAATAGGAATTATTCCACACTGATACGCAAAGCAATGGATTATGTCAATGTAGATAATGGCTTAGAAGTGATTCTAACACCGGGGAGATATAATTCCGCTTATTTCGAACATTCGTATTTGGCTGAAAAAGCAGGTGTTGTACTTGCATTCTCGGATGACTTGGTAGTGGAGAACGATATAGTGTACTATAAAGGACTATATGACAAACGCGAAAGAGTAGGTGTGATTTACAGACGAATATCTGACGAATATCTAGATCCATTGACATTTGACAGTTCTTCGATGCTTGGTGTACCAAACTTGATGCGTGCCTACGCAAAAGGGAATGTGGCTATAATGAATGCGTTGGGCAATGGTGTGGCTGATGATAAAGGAATCTATTATTTTGTTCCAAAGATGATAGAGTACTATCTGGGTGAGGAACCTATCTTGAAAAATGCACCCACCTATTTACCCTATTATGAAGAAGATAAAAAATACATTCTCGAAAATTTGAATAAATTGGTCATAAAGGACGTGTCGGAAGCCGGTGGTTACGGAGTAATGTTTGGGAAAGATATGACTGATGAGGAGTTGGCTACGATTAAGCACCTGATTGAAACAGAATCGCGAAGATGGATTGCGCAGGAAGTAATTGACTTTATTGACCTCGACATTGTAGAAGGCGATGGCAAGGTTGCGCGGAAAGCCGATTTACGAGCTTTTGTGATTTGCGAAGCTGAAACACGTGTTTGGCGAAGTGGATTGACCCGTTACACCCGCGACCCAACCTCTTTTATAGTCAATTCGTCGCAAGGAGGAGGATTTAAAGACACATGGATAATGAAAAAATAAGATTCGGAGGAATTGATTGAACAATACAAACAAATAAAAATAAGAGAGATAGATTATGGAAACATTATATAAAACAAAAACAAATCATAGTATTTCAACAGCCAAAGCAACACGGCTTTATTGGCTGGGCAGATATGCCGAACGCGTATATATAAGTTTACACCAACTACGTAAACATTTCGATTTGATGATTGATGAAGACGAAACGGCGTATGTGTCGTTTTGTAACAAAATGGGGATAGAGAATAAGTATTCGTCGTCGGACGATTTTATGCACAGGTACATCTTTGACACGTCAAACCCGGATTCGGTCATCAACATGTTGGAATTGGCAAATGATAATGCAATATTATTGCGCGAAGAGATAACAAGTGAAACCTTGTCGTATATTCAACTATCAATTAGCCACATCAATAATATAGCAACAACCCACAAGTCGCTTAACGAATTGCAGTTGATAACCGATTATATGTTTGCATTTTGGGGTTCAATAGAGGAACGGATTTTTAGTTCCCAAATCCGACAAACAATAAAGTTCGGGAAATATGTGGAAAGTCTTGATCTTCATCTACGATTCAATTACGAGTTTAACCGGATAGAACAAATTTATGCCCGAATGATGGAGACTGCAGGAAAAGATTGTTACATTTGTAATGAGATTATTCAACTGCAACTCGAACAACAGATTACATTTTACAACTATAAGGAGTATAAAACAATCTCATTGATTAACACCCTCTTTTCGCCCCAAGAATAAATGATACAACTAAGGTACAGTTACAAAACAAAAATAACTTTCAGTGAAAATGTACATTTTCATCACTTGTTGCTTCGCTGTACGCCAAACAATTTCGATTTTCAATACATAAAAGAAAAGAGAATATCGATATTGCCTGCCGGAGAAATAAGCTTAGGCGCCGACAATTTCGGGAATATAGTACACAGTGTTTTTATTGCCAAACTACATAATTTCGTTGAATTTGAATCCTCGGGGGTTGTACAACTCAACACTTATAGAATTGAAGAAACATTAAACCGGTTATATTTGTATCCTTCAAAATTCACTCAACCCATGTCAAACATCGATAAATTGTTCATCAAAATGAAACTACAATCGGAAGCAAGCACGGCGGAACAAGTTGCGATTTTGTCGGATGGTATACAAAAATCAATGACATACGTTCCGGGAATAACTACGGTACAAACAACCGCCTCCCAGTCGTTGGAGATTGGCAAAGGCGTTTGTCAAGACTTAGCACATTTGCTTATTTCGCTTTGTAGAAAAGCAGGAATCCCTGCGCGCTATGTTACGGGATTTATGCAGGGCGAGGGATATACACATGCGTGGATTGAATTTTATGACAATGGAAGTTGGTATGGATACGACCCAACTCATAATAAACAGATTGATACCGGTTATATAAAAATTGCGCACGGACGCGATTATGAAGATTGTTCCATCGATCGGGGTGTATTCAAAGGATTGGCACAACAGAAACTAGAAGTATTTTTAAAAGTAGAACAGCAACAATGATTAAAACAATTATTTCCGAAGGACTTCCGGTAGATGAGAAGTTAATCATTCGGAAAAACATAATAACAGGTAAAGCCGGCAATAAAAGACTTTGCATTGTTACCGGTACACATGGCGATGAATTAGAAGGGCAATATGTATGTTTCGAACTGATAAGGCGGTTGAACGAAAACATTCAGTTTTTGGAAGGGACGGTAGAAATTTACCCTGCTCTCAATCCACTGGGACTTGACTCCGTTAAACGAGGCTACCCTACCTTTGACCTGGATATGAACCGAATTTTCCCGGGCGATGTAAAAGGACATTTGATAGAAAACATAGCTCATCAAATCGTTCAGGATCTGAAGGGTGCCGACATGGTTATAGATATTCATTCCAGTAACATATTTTTACGCGAAATGCCTCAGGCACGTGTGAATGTACAAATGGCCGATCAATTAGTGCCATTTGCTGAGATGCTGAACATTGATTTTGTTTGGGTTCACGATGCAGCCACGGTACTCGAATCGACATTGGCTCATTCGCTTAACGTAATTGGAACGCCCACACTAGTTGTGGAAATGGGTATAGGAATGCGCATCACAAGGGCATACGGCGATCAGTTGATTGAGGGAATTATCAATTTGATGCAAAACATGGGCATGTGGTCAGGACCTGTTTCGGATGAAATATCCACTCCTCAACTTTCAACCAAAGGCGAAGTTTGTTTTATAAATGCAGAAACTTCGGGTATTATCATACCTACTGTTTCGCACTCGGTGGACATAAAAAAAGGTGATCTATTGTGTCAAATTGTAGATCCTTTCGAAGGAACAGTGTTAGAAGATGTGCTATCGCCTGTTGACGGGTTGGTATTTACCCTTCGCACCTACCCAGTGGTATATGAAGGTTCGCTCATTGCCCGAATATTCTCTAAAAAATGCCCAAAATCATAAATATCGAAGTATTATATAAACCTTTTACCCAAGTACTAATTCGGACATTGTTTACGAACGTATGTATTGTCCGATCATCTCCCTAAATAGATTCAATGAAACAAGAGATACTTTTCAGCATGAAATCGCCTTACCGCGATGAATTTAAAATACAGGGCTTTCGGTTTGGCGAAGGCGAAAAATCAGTGGCAATAGTCGGAGCCATGCGTGGCGATGAAGTTCAGCAACAATTTACCTGCTCACAGATAGTCAAAAATTTAATGGAAATGGAAGAAGCCGGACTTTTAGTTCCGGGTCACGAGATATTGGTCATCCCATCGGCCAATCATTTTTCCATGAACATCAACAAACGGTTTTGGGCAATGGACAACACGGATATAAACCGTATGTTTCCGGGATACGAAAAAGGCGAAACCACACAGCGTATTGCCTCAGCCGTTTTCGATAGTGTAAAAGGCTATAAATATGGCATTCAGTTGGCCAGTTTCTATTTACCCGGAGAATTTATACCTCATGTAAGAATGATGAATACCGGTTTTCAGGACACCAACTTAGCACTTAAATTTGGGTTGCCTTACGTATTTGTACGCCAACCAAAACCGTACGACACCACCCTGCTCAACTACAACTGGCAAGTGTTTGATACGCAAGCATTCTCTATTTACGCCGGCGACACGAATATTATCAACAAAGAATCTGCAAAAATTGCATGGACTTCCATCCTTCGTTTTCTCGACAAGATGGGTATTATCAAGCATACTATCCACAATGGATTTTGCTCCAGTATTATTTCGGAGAAAAACTTACAATCAATCATGTCCGACTCCGCTGGTATATTGTATAGCTTGAAGGAATCCGGCGACGAAATTAAAAAAGGGGACATTCTTGCAAAGGTGCTTGATCCATTTAATGGTAAAGTGCTGAGCGAAATCTTTTCTCCTATAACCGGTACCATTTTCTTTGCTCATCAAAAACCACTGATTCATGAGCATACAGTACTGTTTAAAATTATAGACTTCAACTATTCTAATGAGGTCAAAAATGAATAAAAATAGAAATCTGCTTCAAATCCTATCGTTTTAAATATTATATTTGCACAATTTTGGACTAAATATTTGCGCAGTATTTAAAAATGCAAGCCGCAGCATCTGTTACTCCACTAAAGCTACCAAATTTAATACTAATCATAATAAAACAGAAACATGAGCAGACGTACCATTGGCATTCATGAAAAAATGCCATTACTTGAGAGTTTACCACTTAGTTTTCAGCACTTAACAGCCATGTTTGGTGCAACCATTTTAGTTCCAATACTGCTAGGCGTTAATCCGTCCATCGCCTTATTAATGAACGGTATTGGAACATTGATTTATTCGTGGGTTACCAAAGGTGGTATTCCTGCCTATCTGGGTTCGAGTTTTGCATTTATTGCTCCGGTAATGCTTATTATCAGTACATCCGGCGGATTTAGTCATGCACAATCGGGCTTTATCTTTTTCGGATTGTTCTTTGTGTTGATTTCTTTTGTGGTGAAGAAATGGGGAATTGGCTGGATTGATGTGGTGATGCCTCCGGCAGTAATGGGCGCAGTGGTAGCCATTATCGGCTTGGAACTGGCACCGGTAGCAGCACAACAAGCAGGACTTGCGCCCTGGCCTACAGCCGTAGGACAAGTAGTTCAACCTTTTGTAACGACTCCAAACGTACTCATTGTATCCATGTTTACCTTATGCATTGGTATTATTGGTTCGGTATTGTTCAAAGGTTTTATGCAAGTGATACCTATTCTGGTGGCCGTCGTAGCCGGTTATTTACTTGCCTTAAGCCTTGGTATGGTAGACACCACCACCATTAGTAATGCAGCTTGGTTTGCTTTACCTCAATTTCAGGCACCTGTTTTTGATTTAAATGCCATTTTTATTATTGCTCCGGCATGTATTGTGGTGTTGGCTGAGCATATCAGCCATTTAATAGTGACCGGAAAAATTACTGAAACCGACTTAATGAAAGATCCCGGATTGCACCGATCGCTGCTTGGCGATGGTATCAGCAATATTCTTTCGGGTTTTGCGGGCTCCCCACCAAACACGACTTACGGCGAAAATATTGGTGTAATGGCCATTACGCGGGTTTACTCGGTTTGGGTCATTCGTGGGGCAGCCATTCTTGCTATCGCATTTTCGTGCATTGGAAAAGTATCGGCAGCCATTTCCACCATCCCTACACCGGTAATGGGCGGTATTACCATGTTATTGTACGGTGTAATTGCGGTTCAAGGTTTCCGTATGTTTGTAGAACAAAAAGTTGATTTCAGCAAAAACAGTACTATGGTTCTAGGAGCCATCACTTTTGTAGTTGGTGTTAGTGGTGCAGCCATTAATATTGGTTCGGTGCAATTGAAAGGTATGGCTTTCGCAGCTATCGTGGGCGTTTTGTTATCGTTGATTTTTTGGGGATTGACAAAGCTGGGCGTAATGAATAAAGAAGTATAGGGCAAGAAGTAGTGAGGGCAAGAGATAATATGCCTGCTCCTATTTCAATACTACACAATACAGTTTTAAAAAGAGGTGAACCATAGTTCACCTCTTTTGGTTTTGTAACCCCCAACCCCCAAATGGGGGCTTTAAGACGTAGTTGTTGAGATATATTTTTATGTCAAGTCCGTTATTTGACACACTCTTAAGCCTTCGTCGGCTGACGGATTAAGGGTCATAACTAAAATGTATTATAAATTATATCCAACTTGCATTGAATTATCATTTCAATAATAGAAAAATAAAATATTGAAAAGGGAAGCTCCTTTTGAGTAAAAGGGATTTTCCTTTTCGATAAAAGGAACGTCCCTTTTTTTAAGCTCAATTAGCCATATTGCTTATCTCTAATCCATATTAAATTAACGGAAGGGATTGAAAAGCACTTTTTGTCCTTAGTAAATGTACAAATCTCTCAGGCTTTTATATTGGTATGAAAATTGTTAGGCAGCCCAAAAATTCGTTATTTCTCTAAAAAACTAGTATCTTTGCGGTGGAATATTGAATCTCAACCGTCCAATTTCGTTTTTCAATTTATGTTAAAGCAACAGTTACAACAAAAACTACAACAAAAACTTTCACCTGCTCAAATTCAGGTTATAAAGATGCTCGAAGTGCCTACTTTGGAGCTGGAGGAACGCATCCGTCAGGAGCTGGAAGAGAATCCGGCATTGGAGGAAGGTGCTGAACTGGATAATGAAAGTAATGAAAAAGATGATGACTTTAATTCGGAAGATGGTGGCAACAACGATGATATAGATTTAGAAGAATATATGTCGGATGATGATATTCCCGATTATAAACTGAAAGCAAATAATACGTCGAAAGACGATAAATACGAAGATATTCCCTTTTCAATTGGAATGACTTTTCACGAATTCTTATTGGATCAGGTTGGACTTTTACAATTGTCTGACAAAGACCGATTGTTGACAGAATATGTTATCGGAAATATTGACGATGAAGGTTACCTGCGTCGTGCACCCGAAGCAATGGTCGACGATATCGTTTTTCAGGCGGGAGTGCAGACTAGCGATGAAGAAATTTACAGAATCATACATCAGGTTCAGCAACTGGATCCTGCCGGTGTAGGTGCTATCGATTTGCAGGAATGCTTGCGTCTTCAACTTGAACGGAAGGTAGAAACAGCAGAGAACAAACTGGCGCGAAAAATCATTGTTGAATACTTCGATGAGTTCTCTAAAAAGCATTACGACAAAATAATGCGTGGTTTAGACATGGATGACCTGATGTTGAAGAAGGTGATGAATGAGATTATCCACCTGAATCCAAAACCGGGAAATGCCTGGGGAGGAAATATCCTTGAGAAATCGATGTCGACCATTGTGCCCGATTTTATTCTGGAGAATGACGAAAACCAATTGACCGTACATCTCAATAATAGTAATGTTCCCGATTTGAGAGTGAACACCACCTACAACGAAATGTTTCAGGACTATGCCGGAAATAAACAGAACCAAAGCCGAGAAATGAAGGATGCGGTGATGTTTGTGAAGCAAAAAATTGACTCTGCCCGTTGGTTTATCGATGCCATCAAACAGCGTCAACAAACATTATTGACAACGATGATAGCGATTGTTCAATTTCAGAAAGCATTTTTTATCGAGGGTGATGATACCTATTTGAAACCAATGATTTTGAAGGATATTGCCGACATTACGGGTTATGATATTTCAACCATTTCACGCGTTAGCAATAGTAAATATATACAAACCGAATTCGGCATTTTTCCGGTGAAGTATTTCTTCTCCGAGTCGATGACCAATGATTCGGGCGAGGAAGTTTCGACCCGCGAGATTAAACAAATTCTGCTGGAATGCGTTAACAACGAAGACAAACGTAAACCAATAAACGACGATGCCCTGGCCGAAGTACTCAAAACCAAAGGATACATCATTGCCCGACGCACGGTAGCAAAATACCGCGAACAGTTGAATATACCTGTGGCGAGAATGCGGAAGGAAATTTAAAATAATGCATAATTGAGAATTCATAATGCATAATTAAGACATAAACCACACCAATGAAGATATTTTATAAAGCAATCACCCTGATATTCCAACCATTATTGATGCCTACCTTTGGCATGATAATATTGATGAATATGACATTCTTCGTTGGTTTACCACCGCTGTGGCGATGGATATCCATTATCGGGACTTTTATATTTACAGCCGTATTGCCGGCTATACCTATTTTAGTCATGCTGCGTAAAGGCGAAATCAACGACTTGTTTATTTCAAAAAAAGAAGAACGCACCATGCCTTATTTGATTTCATTTCTGGCTTATGTGTTCTGGTCAATGTTTATGTGGAGAACCTTACAGTTCCCCATGTTTATAGTAGCCATGGGCATCGGTTCAGCCATTTCTATTATCGCTATTACAGTTATCAACCTGAAATGGAAAATTAGTGCTCACCTTGGTGGCGTTGGGGGATTAACCGGGGCTGTATTTGGTGTTTGCTACCGGATGGCCATCAACCCATTACCGTTTCTCATTGTCATACTTGCCATATCAGCTTTGGTAGCTTTGGCACGAATGGAACTGAAAGCACACTCGCCCGGTCAGGTATTGGCCGGTTTTGTAGTTGGATTCCTGGCCGTATTTTTACCTTGCATTTTCTTTTAGGGCAATGCCTTCGGCGATATTTTTGAATGAAATTATTTATTAAACAATAAAATAGAAAGAATGATAACGATAGACCAACTGAAAAATGTGTTGGAGCGCGAGGATGCACTGAGGAGGTATCTTTGACGTCGACACGAAACTGATACAGATAGAAGAAGAAGATTTGCGCACGCAGGTGCCCGGTTTTTGGGACGATGCAAAAGCTGCCGAAGCGCAGATGCGCAAGGTAAAAGAATTGAAAAACTGGGTTTCAGGTTACAACGAAGTAAAAAATGCAGCCGACGAATTACAATTGACCTTCGACTTTTATAAAGAAGAAGTGTCTACCGAAGAGGAAGTAGACGAAGCCTATCGCCACGCGATGGACCTTATCGAAACCCTCGAAATGAAAAATATGCTTTCGCACGAGGAAGATAAACTGGGAGCAGTTATCAAAATTGTGGGTGGTGCCGGTGGTACCGAAGCGCAAGACTGGGCCTCGATGCTTTTCCGTATGTACCAACGTTGGTGCGAACGTCAGAGTTACAAGTGCGAAATCACGAATATTCAGGATGGTGAGGAAGCCGGAATCAAAACCGTGACCATGCAAATTGAAGGAGAAATGGCGTATGGCTACCTGAAAAGCGAAAACGGCGTTCACCGACTGGTGCGTGTTTCTCCTTTCAATGCACAGGGCAAACGTATGACGTCTTTTTGTTCGGTTTATGTAGTTCCATTAGTGGATGATACTATTGAAATAGAGGTAAATCCCGGCATGCTGTCGTGGGACACTTTCCGGTCGAGTGGTGCGGGTGGACAGAACGTAAATAAGGTGGAAACCGGTGTTCGGTTACACTATAAGTTTATCAACCCAGTAACGAATCAGCCCGATGAAATCGTCATAGAAAACACCGAAAGCCGATCGCAGTTTGGGAATAAAGACAATGCTATCCGCTTGCTGAAATCGCAACTGTACGAACTGGAACTGGAAAAACGCCGGGCTGCATCAGCCGTAGTGGAAGCCGGTAAAAAGAAAATTGAATGGGGATCACAAATCCGTAGTTATGTTTTTGACGACCGCCGCGTGAAAGATCACCGCACCAATTTCCAAACCTCAAACGTACAAGGCGTGATGGATGGCGATATTGATGCATTTATCAAAGCTTATTTAATGGAGTTCCCTGATTAAATCAGGAGCTAACAATAATTATAAGACGTATTTCATTCTGATAAACCAGAACGGAATACGTCTTTTTTTTATTGACCCGAATCAATAACTCACTTTTAAATAAAGTTCTAAGCTCCTTCCAGGCCGATAAATACGTCCCCAATCCAAATGTTCGTAATATACTTTATTGAAAAGATTGGTTACCCCCGCACTGAAATGGAGTGCCACTTTGGAGAGCAAAAACCCATAACTACTCTTGACATTAAATACCGAGTAAGCAGGTGTAGTCTGTTCGCCATAGCTACTATTAATTCGGTGTTGTGACAAAGCAGATTCGCACTCCGCCTGCAACTGAAACTCATTGTTTTGGTACTGAAATGCCACAACATTTTTCAATGGTGGAATCAGCGGCATGGCTTCCCCTCCGTTTATTTCACCATAGGTGAATTTTGAAAGCCAGAAAACAGAATAATGAGGCAATGGAGTGTACAAGAGCTGCATATCCATACTCAGCAATTTTGCTTTCGGGACATTAGAATAGACTCTTATACCTTTGGCATAAAAGTTCATGGGTGCAATATCAGCATCGGTCAGCCCCATTATGTAGTCGCTCAAAAAGCTAACAGAAGGACTAACATTTAGTTTAATGACGGACTTCGACAGTTGAAACGCAAACTTCAGGAAGTTGGATTTTTCTGTTTTTATGTATGGGTTACCAATATAATCGTATCCATCGTATGCATTAAACAAATAGAAACCCAGCCGCTCTCCAATGGTTGGCATACGCTCCGAATGTCCTGCTGTGGCAGTTATAGTCATGTCATTCGCAATTTGGTATTGAGCCTGCAGATTGAAACTTTTAATCAATTTACGTTGCACTTTACCCAGCGAATAATTAAAAACAGAAAATTGATCCTGACCATATTGCGACTGCAAATGATCAATTGTATAATCCACCCGCGCATTAGCCGTTACGCTTAGCTTTGGCGAAAGGTAGGTGCTGTTTTCCACATAAACACCACTCACATTGCGAAGCATGGCAGGCCATGTTTGCATATACATGGCAGGCTCGGGAGCAAAACCGGCATAACGCATGTGCATAGTCATTTCGGCAATCGAGTTATTGGTATAATTATCAGCTTTTAGCGTCAACCTGTTCCTCTCGTTCCACGGAATAATCAATTGCACATAAGCACCCAGAGTAGAACTACGGCCGGGCATATCCATACGCATATATACCGAGTCGGACTTGCCAACAGGTTTCGCCTTCAATAGATACAAGCTATCTCTTTGCGAATCGTCCATGATATGAATTACCCGATTATAATACAACTTTGCTTTTAGCTGTACAATTGCTTTTCGGCTATATTCCAATGCAAATAAACTTGCTTTAGCTGTACTTACATCCATGGGCAAAGCGGGATAACCAACATTACGCGCTATATCATACAACACATCGGCTTTAAAACTATTAACCTTATCCGGATTGTACTTCAGTGCTGTATGTAAATTCGTTTTCTCAAACTGGCTGAACGGAACAATCTGTCCATTTCCGGCTGTATAGTTCTCTGTCTTCCGATAAACACCATCGGCCATCCATGCCCACTTCCCAATTCCCGTACCCACTGAGAAAAGTACATTCCGGCTTTTCGAAATACTTTCGTATCCAAAAGCCACTGATGAAAAGTGCCGTTGCTCATCAGCAACATTCGGTTCTTGCAAGGTCATATCTACCGAACCGCCAATGTTGCACCCATTCTCGGAACAGTTGGTTCCCGATTTTAATTTAATCGCTTTCAGGTTCGATGGTTCAATATAGGAAGTGATGGGATCCATCTTGTCGGTACAAGCGCCAAACATTTTCATTCCATCGATAGTCACATTCAGCTGACCACCCGAAAAACCATTCATCTGAGGTTCCAAAGCATAAGCTCCACGCTTAATAAGCGACATCCCATCAAGGCGCGCGTTGATATTATCGAGTGTCGAAAACTGATTGGTACGGTAAAAATCAACCACATTTTTGTTGGTGAGTGGGATATTTACCGTTACTGTCAGTTCTTTTAGCTTCACCGTATCCGCCGAAAGATTCTTTTTCGTTGATTCCTGAGCATTACACAGCTGTGAAAAGATAATCAGCAACAAAAAAAATATTTTTTTGTACATAGTTGCATGTTTATAAAAGGCGGGAGCTTATCCCCGCCTTTGGTGAATTAGAATATAATGTTGAAGAATGCATCGGATTTTACCGGAACTCCATCTTTTTTCAACACTATGTTCACTTTCCATTCGCCAGTCATTGTAAAGTTTACCTTGCCTTTGTAATGACCGTTTGCTATGTGTACAGGGTTCACATTATTTGGCGAACCATGTCCCATGCTCGGCATTTCGGGAGTAATTTCTATGGTATATCCGGTCTCGGCAGGCCATTCCATCATACTTGCCTTGCGGTGAAGTGTGAACTCTATGTCATTCATTCCCACCTTAGGAGTAAGCGGTTGAACCAAGGACAACACCAACTTGGTGGCATCAGCAGTTGAGGCAGTGAATACACTTAAAACCGAAGGTGTGGGGTTATCCACCGTTATGTCGAAGTTAGCTTGTCCTTCTTTATCATTTTTATGATTATGCACGGCAACGCCTAATTTCCAACTTCCGTCGGTACTGGTGGGCATAACAAATGCCAATGCACCGGGGAAGACACCATTGATGGCCGCTTCATCGGGATTCTCAATCGGGCAAGCATGTTGCATGGCCATGGTACCCATGCCCATTGTCATCAAAGGTGCAAAATGGATATGTGCATTTTTAAGGGTATCTTTCGTATTCGTCGAATCCAGGAGAACTACCACTAAATTATTATATCCTGCAAAAAAATTCTTTCTGCCCCATATCTCCACTTTAGCCGAAGCTCCGGATGCATAGCCCTCTTTTAATTTAACTAGTCCTTCTAGCGGGTTGACAGGAATAATTTCATCATCATTTTTACAAGAAAAGAGAGTTGTCGAAATAGCAATAACGACAAGGCATTTAAATAGTATTGATCTCATTGTGAGTATATTGTTTTTATATTTTACTTAATGTATAGAATTGAAAAGTGCGTCCGTATCTATGAGATACGGATATGCAGAAACATCTCGTGAAAGGCTTCACAAGACAGCAATTACAGGAAAAAAATTACGCTTTTGGAGGTACGAAAATGGCAGAAATATATCGGGGAGTGATACTTATTTCTGTACGTTGATGGTTGGAGAATGAAGATTCAGGTACTGGGGGAAGAATGCTCTGAGTGGGAAGAAACTCTTTTACTTCTTTTGATGCAGGTATTTTAGTAGTATTACTCTCCTTAGCCGTTTCGGTATCGGAGGTTTCATTTACTATTTTCACCTGCTTTTCACGGAAACATTTTCCCTCGCAACAACTTTTAGGTTTATCTCGGTTCACACAAAGGTTCTTGGCAATATAAGATTTGAAAATCGCATACTGGATGTATGGAATCTCGAACCTGAAGATATTAAATATCAGTATGGCAAGAAGAGCTATGGAGATGAGCCTGTACTTCATCAATTTCAAATCTGGATGAGTTGTTATTAGAATGTAATTAAAACAACATTTATAAATGCTATAAGTTTATTTAAAACCGAAAAAAAAGTATAAGCAACACTAATACATATCCTCATTTTGATTTAGGCAAAAAAGTATTTACAAATTAAAAATCTCAGCAGGAAAAACATAATGTGAGTTAATTGAAACCATAAATGCCTATTTACAGACAACTTTCCAGTACGTTTAGCGTTTTGGTTACAAACTAACAATAAATACAATCTATTAATGAAGAAGAGAATGATGTTTAAAATTCCTGCGATGATAGTAATGGGAATTATTTTAGTAACAGGTGCTTCGTGCTCCTCTACAAGTCCGACAACAAGTAATTCAGGTACAGTACCTACTAATACAACAGGTTTGATTGTTTCAGCAGTTACAAGTACAGCCGGAGGTAATTATGCACCACGAAACGTAGTAGCAATCTGGGTTGAAAACAGTTCAGGCACATTTGTAAAATCACTAACTGTTTACGCTGCTGTCCGGGCAGCTGACCTGACAAAATGGGCTGCATCTTCGGGTGGAAGCACTACTGATGCCAGAACCGGAGCAACACAAAGCAACTTTGGAACTGTATACGGAACATGGAATGGAACAAATACCAGCGGAGCAGTTGTAGCAGATGGAACATACAAAGTTTGTATGGAATTGACGGATAAAAATGGAACCGGTAATTTCTCATCATTTACCTTTACAAAAGGCGCTACTACAAGTACCCAAACACCGGCAAATACATCCAGTTTCTCATCAGTGACTATTAAATGGATGCCATTATAATAGTTACAAGTTAATAGTTGTGAGTTACAAGTATGGTTATATAAATATTATTATTTAGAAGCCTGTCAATCACATTGTGTATCACTTAAGAAATACCATGTTTTTTTAATTATTGAGATTTGATTTTTTGATGGGTACCCACACTTTTAAATTTATGAGGTGTGGGTATTTCATTTTACTTCGTTAGAAACAGACTTTAAACCAGCAAAACTATACCCATTATTTCATATAGAGATAGTGGAAAGAGAGCTATTATTTGTCATAAGGGAGAAAACGATACTATTTTCAGTGATTTTTATGGTCTTTTTTATAAATCATTAAAAGTATTTTCAATCTAATATTAAACATAAAGTGCGTTAATAGACACAATACTGACCCATCTACACACAATCTTTCAGTACATTTGGCGTTTTTATTACAAAATAATAATAAATACAATTTTTGCACTATTATAACATTATGAAACGAACTGATAAAACACGGTTTTACAAGTTGCTACTAGCAGTGATAATTTTTGCATTCACAGCTAGTTGTGATAACTCGATGCCGTTTCGAACAGTAACAACCACTGCTGTAACCGACGTAACGTCTTCCACAGCTACTGCGGGAGGAAAAATTACGAACGATAATAATATCGTGACGACTTCCCAGGGAGTATGTTGGAGTACCAATACGGGGCCAACTATTAACGACAGTAAAACTACAAGTACAACAATTACTGTAGATTTTACCGGTTCTATAACCGGTTTAACACCAAATACAACCTATTATGTAAGAGCTTATCTTAGTAATAGCGATAATACTGTATACGGTAATGAACTCTCATTCACTACAGCAGCATCCAATGGACTTGCTCTTACCACAACAGCAGCAACCGGAGTTACCACAACAGCAGCTACGACCGGTGGAAATATAGTTTCCGATGGCGGATCTACAATTACAGCACGTGGTGTATGTTGGGGAACAACTACTGCCCCAACTATTACCAACAGCAAAACAACTGATGGAACAGGAACAGGAGTATTTGCAAGTAGCTTAACCGGCTTGTTACCAAACACTTTATATTACATCCGTGCCTACGCAACAAATGCTACCGGAACGGTTTATGGCAATGAACTTACATTTACAACTCCTCAAACAGCCGTACTTACCTTAACCAGTACCGCAGCAACGGCAATTACCACAACAACGGCAACGACAGGTGGAAATATAGTTTCCTATGGAGGTTCAGCGGTTACAGCACGTGGAGTTTGTTGGAGTACAACTGCCGCTCCTACAACCGCAGGCAGTAAAACCACCGATGGTACAGGAACAGGTGTATTCGCAAGCAGCCTAACCGGCTTATCGCCTAACACTTTATATTATGTCCGGGCGTATGCAACAAATGCTAACGGAACGGCTTATGGCAACGAAGTAACATTCACCACCAGTCAGGCTACGGCTGTTGCTCTTACTACTACCGCCGCAACGGGTATCGCAACAACAGCTGCAACTTCCGGAGGTAATATTACTTCCGACGGTGGATTAGTTATTATCGCTCGCGGAGTATGCTGGAACACTAGCACCGCACCAACCATCACCAATAGTAAAACCAGCGATGGAACAGGAATGGGTGTTTTTGCAAGCAGTATAACCGGTCTGCAAGCAAACACAAAATATTATGTACGGTCGTATGCAACCAATTTACTTGGAACAACTTACGGTAACGAGATATCATTTACAACACCGGCAACGGCTGTACTTACGCTTACCACCACAGCGGCTTCGTCTGTTGGAACAACAACTGCCACAGCAGGTGGAAATATCACTTCGGATGGTGGAGCAAGCGTTACGGCACGTGGAGTTTGCTGGAGTACATCAACAGGTCCAACTACAAGTAGCAGTATAACTGCCAATGGAATAGGAACAGGTACTTTCACCAGCAGCTTAACCGGTCTTATTCCGGGAACTACCTACTATTTGCGGGCTTACGCAACGAATGCTAACGGAACGGTTTATGGTAACGAAGTATCATTCACCACTACGGCATTGCTTGCACCAACCCTGACCACTACCGCAGCATCGGCTATAGCGATAACAACGGCAACCGCGGGTGGAAGCATATCTTCCGATGGTGGATCGGCAGTTACGGCGCGTGGAGTATGCTGGAATACAGCTAGCGGACCTACTACTGCCAACAGCAAAACCAGTGATGGAACAGGAACAGGCGCTTTCACAAGTAGCTTAACCGGGTTAGTAACAGCCACCAAGTATTACGTGAGAGCGTATGCAACGAATGCTATTGGAACGGCTTATGGTAACGAAGTATCATTTACCACCACAAGTGCGGTGACCAATACCCCTGGAACATTAACCATAAGTACCCTAACGAGCTCAGCCGGTGGTCAATATTCTCCAAGAAATGTAGTGGCTATCTGGATTGAAAATAGTTCGGGTGTATTTGTGAAATCACTATTGGTGTTAGCAAATGCTCGAAAAGGAGACCTTACTAACTGGTCGTCAAATACCGCTAAAAACGTAGTAAGTGCAACAACCGGAGCTACACAAAGTAGTCATGCCGTCAGAACTGCAACGTGGAACGGTACAAATGTGAGTGGAGCCGTGGTTACCGATGGAACATATAAAGCCTGTTTTGAACTAACCGATGGTACTCTGAGATTCTCTACATTCAACTTTACAAAAGGACCTGTTGCGAGTACCGTTTCTCCGGCTAATGTATCCAGCTTCGCAAATATTTCTATCGTATGGACTCCGTGATAATCGGAAACATTCAGCTTTAGTCCAAAAAATAAAATTTAAACCCACACCTTTGAAAAGAAAAGTGTGGGTTTTTTTATTTTATTGTTGTAAAAAGAAACCAAGTAAGTTTGAATTGCTTAAATTTGCAAATCGACAAATCAAAGTTTGCTGAGGATATGATTCTTTTCCCTCAAATACTCACCTATGAAAATAATACAGACCCGAGATTATAAAAGTCAGCTAATGGCGCTCTATATGGATGCATTCGCAAAAGGGGCATCGGAGCAATATATTGATGAGGCGGCATTGGATATCTATATCGAAAAGCTGCTGAATGAAGGTATAACGTTGGTGGCTATTGAGAATAATCAGGTGATCGGAGCATTGCTTAGTTGCCCGCTGGCATTTGACGAATACGTTACAAGTGAAATTATCGAAAACTTTGCTGTAGAAAAATGTGTTTACGTAGCAGAAATGATGGTGGCAGAAAAAGCACGTGGAAAAGGAGTCGGTCGACAACTGCTGACCGCTTTTTTCGAAATGTCCGACACAAAACAGTATTCGGATGCCTTTATAAGGGTATGGGATAAAAATACCGGGGCAATAGCGCTGTACCAAAAAATGGGGTTTGCGCCTTATACCTCCATTGAACAAACAAAACAAAAAGCGGATGGAAGCGGGACTTTCGTGATGCAGAAAATATATTTACACAAGAAACTCAATTGAAGTATGAATGATTTATTGACCAAAACGATTGATTTAAAAACCGGAAACACGAAAGACAAACGACAGGAAATTCTTCAGTATTTCCGCAAGACATGGGCTGTTGACGAACAATTGTACACGCAGTTAAAGTCGGACGACGTATTTTATCATCGCGGTGATTCTCTGCGTCATGTATTGTTATTTTACTTCGGACACACCGCCGTATTTTTTATCAATAAACTATTTCTGGCTAAAATTATCGATACGCGGATCAATCCGTCCTTTGAGTCTATCTTTGCCATTGGCGTGGATGAAATGAGTTGGGACGATTTGAACGAGAAACATTATAACTGGCCCAGTGTAGATGCCGTGCGCGACTACCGCAACAAAGCCAAAGAACTGATTGAAAACGTAATTCTCACCACCCCCCTCACCTTACCCATCAACTGGAACGATCCGCAATGGATTATTCTGATGGGTATTGAACATGAACGTATTCATCTGGAAACTTCATCAGTCCTTATTCGTCAACTTCCATTGGACGAAGTAGTGGCAGATAAGTTTGGAAAGATATGTACCGAGTCCGGTAATGCTCCACAAAACGAACTTCTACCGGTAACAGGTGCACAGATGCAGTTGGGCAAGCCCTTCGACGATGCACTCTACGGATGGGATTTGGAATACGGCCATTATACCGAGAAGGTAGAAGATTTCTATACCTCTAAATACCTTGTCTCTAATGGGGAATTCCTCTGCTTTGTAAACGATGGCGGGTATAAAGACAAAAGCTATTGGACAGAAGAGGGTTGGAACTGGTGTAGCTTTAAGGAAGCCGAAATGCCCCTTTTTTGGAGAAAAGAAGAAGATACATATCGCCTGCGCCTTGTAGCCGAAGAGATACCCATGCCCTGGAACTGGCCGGTAGAGATTAATTATCTCGAAGCAAAAGCCTTCTGCAACTGGAAAACAGCCAAAGAAGGAAAAACCTACCGCTTGCCTACCGAAGCCGAATGGATGCGATTAGCGGAAATCAGCGCGGTACCCGACGAACTGCAATGGTCGGTGGCACCGGGAAATATCAATTTGGAACATTATGCCTCGCCATGTCCGGTCGACAAGTTTAAAACCGGCGATTTCTTCGATGTAATCGGCAATGTATGGCAATGGACCGAAACACCCATCACCGGATATGCGGGTTTCAAGGTACATCCTATGTACGACGACTTTGCAACTCCTACCTTTGATGGCAAGCACAACCTTATCAAAGGTGGATCGTGGATATCAACGGGCAATGAAGCTATACGTGATGCGCGCTATGCCTTCCGTCGCCATTTCTACCAGCATGCCGGATTCCGGATGGTGCAGTCTGAAACGCCGCTCAGCATCCACAACGATGAATACGAGATGGACGTAGAAGTGGCCAACTCCTGCGAAGTAAACTGGGGTGATGCCTTTGCCAGCTGCCCAAATTTTTCGGTACAACTGGCTAAAACGTCCATCGAAACTATGAAGGGCAAAAAGGATATCAAAGTGCTGGACTTAAATGCCGACACCGGACGCATGGCATTTGAGTTGGCACAACATTTCGAAGATGTAACAGCTCTTGATTTCTCTACCCGATTTATTCGTATGCCGATTAAACTACAAGAAAAAGGATTTATACGTTACATAGTGAAGGACGAAGGTGAACTGGTTTTTTACCGTGATATAGTACTTTCGGATATGGGACTGGAAAACGGTAAAAACAATATACTGTTTATGCAGGCAGATGCCAATAACCTAAAACCGATTTACAGCGGTTACGACCTGATTATTGTACCCAACCTACTGGAAGAACTGATATGTCCTATCCTTTTTCTGCAAAACATTCACGAACGACTAAACGAAAACGGAACACTGATTATAGCCAGTACCTACGAGTGGGAACATCACGAAGTAAAACGGGCACACTGGCCGGGCGGATTCAAAAAAGATGGCGAACCCGTTTCGTCCTTTGATGGAATGCAGGCTATACTCAACACACATTTCACGCTGGAAAACAGGCCGTTTGACCTGCCACTTACCCTTCGTAAATCCTCTCGTATCAGCGAATTGAGGTTATCGGAAGTGAGCGTATGGAAGAAGAAAAGCAATTGATAGTTGACAGTTTTATTAAAGCAATAATTATAATATGGATACAATTAGGTTTAAACACATTACCCCCATTCAACTACGTTTTAATGATTTTGATGCATTGGGACATGTGAATAACTCAGTATATTTTTCGTTTTTCGATTTAGGCAAAACCTCTTATTTTAGTGAGGTGATGCCAAATATGAGTGCTAGCAAGGAAGTTGGAGTGGTAATTGGACATATAGAGGTAAGCTTTTTATTGTCGGTATATCCGGGCGAAAATGTGGCGGTGGAAACGGCAGTAGTGGAGGTAGGCAACAAAAGTTTCAAGCTTTTACAGCAGCTTATCGACCTTGACACCAACGAAGTGAAATGTGTGTGCCGCACGGTGATGGTTTGCTTTGATGCCAAAACCAAAACCACCCGTCCCATTTCCGAAGAATGGAGAAAGGCCATGGCCGAGTTCGAAGACAATCCTGAACTTCTGAAAGTTCACACAAGCCAGTCATAGTGAATCGGTGAACCCCACAATTTGATTAACGCGAGTCATTGGAACTTATTTTCATGTCTAATGACCGTTTTTACCACTTGTGACGCAACACTTGGAATAATCAGTGGTTGTCGTCGGAGTGGTTTTGGTGCAATCGATTATTGCGAAACGGATACTGTTTATACCCTAACCAGCGGAGGTTTAAAATTACGGGGAAATAGCTTGTCCTAACTCAGAATAAATTTCTCAATTACCTCTGCCACCCCATCATTTTCGTTGGAAGCCACAATATAATCGGCTTGATGACGTAAATCATCACTCACATTATCAACCCAAATGCCCAGACCGGCGTATTGAACCATAGATAAGTCGTTGCCGGCATTTCCTACCGCTATCACTTCGTGCTGCTCGATGCCCAGCTTTTTTGCCAAAAAGTCCAGACTTGCTGCTTTGTCAATGCCGTGTGGCATAACTTCCAGAAAAAAGGGTTTAGAGCGCGATACACTTAGATCGGTGCGTTCGGCTTTTAGTTTCTTTTCAACCTCTTTCAAATAATCAGGATGCTCCAACAAGATGCATTTTACAGCGCTACCTGTCACTTCGGACTTGAACGAAGGTACTTTGTGATGATGCATACCCGTGAGGTTGATCTCCACATCGATGTATTCCGAGTCGGTCTCGCTGATTACCCCTTTATTGGAATAAGTGATGATATGAACGTTGTTGTCCACACTAAAATCGTACAAGCTGTGCACTTCTTTGTTTGTCAGGCTCGTTTCGAACATAATTTCATTATCTTTCATCGACGTTACTACAGCCCCGTTGAATGATATCATATACGAATCGTAATGTGATAACTTTAATTCATCGGCAAATTGAAGCATAGCCGGAGTAGGTCGACCGGAAGCCAATACTACTTTCACACCTTGGTTCTGTGCTTGGAAAAGTAATTCTTTGTTTCGGGAAGAAATGCTGTAATCGTCTCTGAGAAGGGTATCATCGAGGTCGAGTACCAGCATTTTATATTTTTGTGTTGTCATTTTCTGAATGTCAATTATGTATCATCGGTAATAAAAAACGCCGCAAAGGTACTGTTTTTTTTAGTTGACAATGGATAGTTGTCAATTGATGAACTGAAAAAGAGTTTGTCTCAATTCAGAAACAAACTCTTTCTTTAAGTCCCTTTGGGGATTTAGGGCCTTATTTATACAAACACAAATAAGGGGTATCTTGCTCGCATTTTACTTTGAATTTCACACCTTTAGCCACTTCAAAACTTTCGAATTTAGTATAGGTTTTCCATTCTGTTTCACCGGGTTGTTGGATAGTAAGTTGACCCGAAACTACCGTCATAATTTCTACTGTGTCAGTGCCAAATTCATACTCACCTGCCGCCATTACACCTACTGTTGCGGTTCCTTCATTTGATTCCAATCCGATAGAAACTACCGTTCCATCGAAATACTGATTTGTTTTAAACATAATATTCGTATATTTAATTTATTAATATGCAATAATAGGGCGAAAATTGTATTTTTATTGCAAAGGTAGAATTATTTCCCGTAAGTTGCAAACCATCAGTGCTCTTCAAATTATAAAAACTTGCATAAGAGCTCGAAATTTAGTATTTTTGTGTCATGAAGCAGTTTCTAATCTATTGTTTGGTTGTCGTTTCGCTCTTTATGGGAGTGAATACCACATCTGTGCTTAGAAGCGAACGTGTTTTACCGCAGACATGCTCCACCACGCAAAAACAAACCATACCTGAACAGCAACATTCGTACTTTTCGAGTGCCGATGCGATGGTTGCAGTAGGCATGAGAAACGAACAGGTTCGGTTGACTAACTTACTTCAATGTTTCCCTAGCCGGGTTACTACCTCGTCAACGAATGCATTTCGCGTTAGCTATTTACAACAAATAGCATTGCTTCGTTATTTTAAATTTGACAGCGTTTTTTCGCTTACATCCGCGTTTAAGCAGTTAGATGGGTATTACTTATACCACCTTCGTAAGCTCCTGATTTGATTTCCTGAGCATTTCCCCAAAACGTTCTTTCAGAACAAAATTTCAAAAAGAATCAATTAAGTTACAAATAATAGTTTGTGAACATGCTTGTTATGTTCACAAACACTACTATATCGTTATGCAAAAAAATGAATCAATAGAACATGTTTTAGATAACATGGAACCAAAAACAGTATATAAAAAGAAAAGCTCAGCACTAAAGAGCCTGTTATTAATCACAATTAGCATCGTATCATTTATTACGTACACTTCCTTCGAGTGGCAAACAAGTGATACACTCCCACATTTACTTTTTATTCTTGGATTTATATTTCTTACCATCGGCATATTGTTGTTCTTTTTCAGGAAGAGCCACTATGTATCGTTAGAGACTGACCAGAAATTGAATACATCAGAACTATATTTCGATGTAAAAGAGCAAAGTAAATTAGTGGCATTGATTGAATCGGGATCGTTGAATGAGATAATGAATCTTAAATCATCGGTTAGTTCCGGATTACGACTAAGGGTTCTGGCCACAAGAAATGGAGATCTTTGTTTATCGCAAGTGATCGCTTATATTTCGAATCAGTCGGTAAATATCACTTCACCTAAACTACATTCGTTGTCGGAGGCACAACAATTAAAAGCAATTTTAGAAAAATAGACTAATAACAGTTAGCAAAGAAAGCCACTTGGTGCGTTGGAATGCGCATTGAGTGGCTTTTTCGAATCATGAGGTTACGTATTTTTACGATGAATGTAAGTTAGATTCTGTAAATTCGAGAATATTTATTACTTTTGCGCAAAATTCGAATTATTTTGACAGCGCAACTCATATAAAACCGACAAAAAGAAAGTAAGCATATTTTTATTATCATAAATACAAAACAATGAAACAAGAAAAAGTTAGGTGGAAGTATAAACTTCCATTTTTATTACTGGCTGTAATTGCAATATTGTCACTTATTCCGGTGACCTATGCAAATGAAATTCCCGAAGGGGTAGTAATTGATCATGCCGATACGGCATGGATGCTTATGGCTTCGGCTCTGGTGCTTTTAATGACACCGGGTTTGGCCTTTTTTTATGGTGGAATGGTTCGCTACAAAAATCTCGTGTCTACTTTATTGCAAAGTTTTGTTGCACTGGGTATCATAAGCGTACTTTGGGTGGTTATTGGCTTTAGCTTGGCTTTTGGCGATAGCATCGGTGGTTTTATTGGTAATCCTTTCACATTTGCTTTTTTCAAAAATGTTGGAGTAGCACCAAATCCTGCTTTTGCAGCCACTATTCCTTTTGCATTGTTTGCCATGTTCCAACTAAAATTTGCCATTATCACACCAGCGTTGATTACCGGAGGATTAGCAGAGCGTGTTCGCTTTTCTTCCTTGTTGCTTTTCATTTGCCTGTTCTCTCTGTTTATTTATGCTCCGTTGGCTCACATGACCTGGCATCCCGATGGCATTTTGCGCAACTGGGGCGTTCTTGATTTTGCGGGTGGAACGGTTGTTCATATCTCTGCCGGCTTTGCTGCGTTGAGTGGTGCTATGTTCTTAGGTCGCAGGAAAGGGAAAACAGAAAACGAACCGACAAATATTCCTTATATCTTGCTGGGAACCGGGCTGCTTTGGTTCGGCTGGTTTGGTTTCAATGCTGGATCTGCTTTAGCTGCCGATGGAGTAGCTACCACCGCCTTTGTAAATACAAATATTGCTTCGGCAACGGCTATGCTTACCTGGCTATTGGGCGATGGAGCATTGGGTAAAAAACGTTCTGCTGTGGGAGCTGCCGTAGGAGCAGTAGTAGGACTTGTGGCCATTACACCGGCGGCAGGTTTTGTTACGGTTGGTCAAAGTATTTTTATCGGTTTCGTGGCTGCTATGGTAAGTTACACAGCGGTTCGCTATAAATCGAAAAGCAATATCGACGATACGCTTGATGTGTTTTCATGCCACGGACTGGGTGGTATTGTGGGAATGATTCTAACAGGTGTTTTTGCCAAAAACGTTGGTTTGACATCAGGTCAAACACATACTTTCCTTTTTCACTTGTTGGCTTTGGTACTGGTTAGTATTTTCACTTTCGCAGGTTCATATGTATTGTACAAAGTTACCGATATGATTTTGCCTATGCGTGTAACGCCTGAACAAGAAGAAAAAGGACTTGACCTGACACAACATGGAGAAGAGGCATTTGATTTCAGAACTAAATAGTTGGCAATAAGCGGAAACTAAATACATAATGATTAAAAGAGAAGTTGGACATCCGACTTCTCTTTTTTTTATTTTTCTGAACAATAATGAACATAAGTTCAAAACTATTTGTACCTTTGCACGCATAAAATTAGATAATATACAGTATGGCTCGACCAAAACAAGATAGAAAAATATGTAATCCGCCACTAATGCAGGGGTTTAAGCCTTTCGGTATTCCTCGTAACTTACTCAGCTCTGTATCACTCCAGATTGACGAATACGAAGCTATTCGATTGCTCGATTATGAGGGGATGAATCAAGATCAGGCTGCCGGGCAAATGAATGTTTCGCGCCCCACGTTGACACGAATCTACGAAAAGGGAAGAAAAACCATTGCTCAGGCATTGGTAGAAGGAAAAATGATTACTATTGAAGGAGGAAATGTAAGGTTCGACCGTCAGTGGTTTAGGTGCAAACGCTGTTTTAAATTGATTGATGGATTAGAAAATCATGTTCGTTGTAAGGATTGTAAAAATTTTGGTAACGATGAACTATCTGCAATAAATGAAAAGTCAGAAAAAGAATTAAGCTTAGATAAAGGTCAGAAATAAAATATATGAAACTAGTTGTTTTATCTGATAACAGACAGGTAGATGAATCTCTTGAAAGCGAGCATGGCCTCTGTATTTATATGGAAACAGATAAGTACAAATGTCTACTTGATACGGGTGCTTCTAACCGGTTTATTCGCAATGCCGAGAAACTGAATATTAATCTGAAAGACGTTGATTACGTATTTATCTCGCATGGACACTCTGATCATACAGGGGGGTTGCAGGCTTTTTTAGAAATAAATAGCGAAGCACAAATTATTATTTCCAGACAGGCCCTTTCATATCGGTTTTTCTCTTCTCGAAATGGAATAAAGAAAATAGGAACTGATATAGATATAGAAGGTATTGAAAATCGTTTTTTGTTTGTAGATAATGAGATGCTTATAGAAAATGAAATTCACGTTTTTGCGGCTAAAATGCATGATTTCCCTTCTCCAAAAGCCAATAAAACATTAATGAGGAAGCATGAGGATAAACTTATTGCAGATGATTTTCAGCATGAACTAATCATAACCTTTGGCATTGAAAAGATAGTAGTATATTCGGGTTGTGCACATTGCGGGGTACTAAACATATTGGACTCGGTAAAGCAAACGCTGCACAGACCTGTTTCTGTTTTAATTGGTGGCTTTCATCTGCTGGATGGCTCCAAAGGTCAATACGAAACTGAGAGTGATATAACAACGATTGCAGAGAGCATGCATTCGCTCTATCCTGAAACTGCTTTCATAACCGGACATTGTACAGGAGATAATGTATACGGCATACTAAAGAAAAAGTTGCAAGATAATCTGACACGGTTTTACACCGGTTATACTATCTCATTTATATAAAACTAAATTCGGAGTACTATGGCAAGATTAAATGGAAAAGGACCTGAAAATAGAGGTTCATGCACAGGACGCAGTTTAGGAAACTGTTTTAAAACTCCCGGGACAAGCTCAATACAATATAAATTGGGAAAAGGAATGGGAAAACGCCGCAAGGCGGGAATTATAGAACATATAAATTCTCAAAACAATTAAAAAATAGAAATATGAAAATTGCAGTACCAACAAAAGAAAAGAACCAAATTGACAATCACTTTGGACATTGTGAGTTTTATACTATTTTCGCTATTTCAGATAAAAATGAAATCATAGCAGAGACTATTCTTGAATCGCCAAAAGGTTGCGGTTGTAAATCGGATATAGCTTTTGATTTGGCAAAAATGGATGTAAAAGTAATGCTTGCCGGAGGAATTGGAGAAGGAGCAATCAACAAATTAGCTCAGCAACAAATTCAGGTTGTTCGTAATTGTAAGGGCGATGTTCACGAACTTGTTGAAGAATATCTAAAAGGAAACCTGCTAGATGGTGGTGCGAGCTGCGCAGCTCATAGTCATGATCACGAAGACGGACATGTTTGTAGTCATAACTAATAAAAAATTTTGATGATTGTACACGAGTATAAATTTAGGGTAAAATATCCGGATACAGATCAAATGGGTACAATGCACCATGCAAATTATGCAAAATACTACGAATCAGCTCGTTGGGAGTTACTTCGTAGTATTGGAGTTCCTTATAATAGCATGGAAGAGGCAGGTGTGATGTGCCCGGTTATTAGTATGAACTTCAAGTTTATAAAAACGACATCTTATGATGAACTCCTTACCGTAAAAACAAGACTGAAAATTATAAAAGGAGTCCGTATATGGTTTACATATAAACTCTACAATGAAAAAGACGAGCTAATAAATGAAGCTGAAACAGAACTTGCATTCGTGGGTAAACACAATTGGAAACCTTGTGCAGCACCAAATTTCTTGTTGTCGGCTATAGCTGAAAATTCTCAACTAAAATTAATCTGTAAGTAAAAAGTTATGTTTGATTTTCGTTTAAAAGTATTTTACACAGTTGCCAAGCGTCTCAACTTCACCAAAGCTGCTGACGAACTTTGCATCACTCAACCGGCAGTTTCCAAGCATATTCAGGAAATTGAAAGCCACTATAAAGTCAGGCTCTTCGAACGCAATGGCAATAAAATTCAATTGACCAAAGCCGGTGGTGTTTTACTTCACTATTGCAACCAGATATTCGGACTCTATGGAAGTCTTGAATTCGACCTGAACACCTTAACGGAGATATTCAAAGGACAGTTGCGCATTGGCGCCAGTACCACCATCGCACAATATGTACTTCCACCTCTGTTAGCCGATTTTCATAGACGATACGAAGATATTCGCGTATCGCTGACTATCAACAACACAGAACAAATTGAGCAAGCACTGAATAACAATAGCATTGATTTCGGAATTGTGGAGGGACAGTCGAAAAACACCTTATTCAAATACACAGAATTTATTCGTGATGAAATTGTACCGGTGGTAGCCTCAAACCATCCATTGGTGGCACAAAAAGAAATATCAATAGACACATTGCTCACTACTCCGCTTTTATTACGCGAACCCGGTTCGGGGACTCTGGAAGTAATTGCTCATGCTTTAAAACCACATAACATTAAATTATCCGATTTAAAATGCGAAATGCAACTTGGAAGCAGTGAAAGTATAAAATCGTATTTACTTCATTCCAATTGCATGGCTTTTCTGTCTATTCATTCAATTTTAGATGAATTGAAAAATAATACATTACGAATTGTGGATGTCAAAGACCTGAATTTGGAAAGGACATTTCATTTTATTCAACTCTATGGCGAGACGGAAGGATTACCCGAATTATTCATGAAGTTTGCAAATCACTATAACTTCAAGTAATCAGTCATAAGTAATAACTATCACTTTGTTAATCAAAATAGAGTTAGCTTTGTACCGTCAAAAACAAAGTACTCGAAAATGAATAAAGCAGAACTAAACTACAAAGAGAAAGTAACTGATCATCCGAAAAAATTAGCTAGAAAAATAATTTATATACTGTTGGTTGCAGGTTGTTGTACGCCATACGTTTCGCCTCCGATAGCGCTATTTTCGGGATTGACTCTGGCACTGACTATTGATTCTCCTTTTTCAGAACTTAATAAGTTTGTATCAAAATACCTACTCCAAATATCGGTAGTAGGGCTAGGGTTTGGTATGAATTTGCTCGACTCGGTAAAGGCCGGTTCGGATGGAATGTTTTTTACGATGTTTTCGGTAGTGAGTGTTCTTTTTATCGGAATTACGGTGGGTAAATGGCTCGGAATCTCGAAGATTCCTTCATTTCTTATCGCTTCCGGAACCGCTATTTGTGGGGGAAGTGCCATTGCTGCTGTAGGGCCGATAGCCAAGGCCGATGAATGCGAAATGTCGGTTTCGCTTGCTACCATTTTTGTGCTGAATGCTATTGCATTATTCCTGTTTCCTGTGTTGGGACATTTGTTTCATCTGTCACAACATCAGTTTGGCATGTGGGCGGCTATTGCTATTCACGATACCAGTTCGGTAGTGGGTGCTGGAGCCACTTTTGGCGAGGAAGCTTTAAAAGTGGCAACAACAGTGAAACTGACTCGCGCCTTGTGGATTATCCCACTATCCGTTTTTACTTCAATTTATTTTAAATCAAAAGGCGACAAAGTTTTTATTCCGTGGTTTATTTTCTTATTTATTCTGGCCATGGTAATGAATACATATTTAAATATCCCGAAAACTTTGACACATGGAATAGTGGCAGTTTCGAGACAGTGTTTGACGATTACGCTTTTCTTTATCGGTGCAGGTCTGTCACGAGCAACACTAAAATCGGTAGGACTGAGACCGTTGGTTTTAGGCCTGACATTGTGGATTTTTATTGCTGTTGTTAGTTTGGGATTTATCTGTTTTCTTTATTAATAGAATCAAGGAGTAAGAAATCAAGAGCTAAGTAAAAATTAGATATGAATAACGAAGAATTAGACAAAAGAGTAGAGAAGGCTGTTGCCTTGTTTGAAGAGGGCTATAATTGCTCACAGGCTGTATTTATGGCCTATTCTGATATGTACGGTGTTGATGCAGTAACAGCATCTAAACTGGCGACTTCTTTCGGCGGTGGAATGGGAAGATTGCGGGAAGTTTGCGGTGCCGTTTCGGGGATGTTTCTGATACTGGGTTTGCACTATCCAAATGCCGACCCCAAAGATAAAGTCTCAAAAAACACAAATTATGCAGCAGTGCAACGTACAGCAAAGGAATTCAAACTTCAGATGGGTTCGTATATATGCGCTGACTTGTTGAAGATAAAACATGCTCCTGAGAAGCCCGAGGCCTCTGAGCGTAATAAAGCGTATTATGTTACCCGACCCTGTACCCGCTGTGTGGCTTTTGCGGCTGAAATTGTGGGAAAGGAAATACTTTCTTAAGTCATAGATAGTTATTTTGCCTCAAAAAAAGCAGAAATGGATTTTGTAAATACACAAACCAAAAATGAGCTGTCCGAAATTCGAACAGCTCATTCTATATTAAAGTCTTGATTCTTTGTTCTTGACTCCTTTGTCTAAAGTTACAATTGTGGTCCTGAAGGAATCAATGCTTTCGCATCTTCATTGTCGCAGTATTGTTCAAAGTTCTTGATGTATTTAGCAGCAAGAGATTTGGCCTTTGTTTCCCATTCTGCAACATCAGCATACGTATCACGTGGATCAAGAATACCACCATCAACATTGTTCAAAGCAACAGGAGCAACTAAGTTCAGAATAGGCACTTTGATAGTTTCAGCTTTTTCGATTGAACCATCGATAATAGCATCGATAATGGCACGGGTGTTTTTCAACGAAATACGTTTTCCGGTACCGTTCCATCCAGTGTTTACCAAATAAACTTTAGCATTGTGTTCTTTTGCTTTTCCAATCAGGGTTTTAGCATACATGGTTGGGTGCAATGTCAAGAACGCCTCACCAAATGCCGGTGAGAATGAAGGAACCGGTTCAGTAATACCACGTTCTGTTCCGGCTAATTTTGAAGTAAAGCCTGAAAGGAAGTGATACTGAGCTGACTTCTCATCCAAAATAGATACCGGAGGCAATACACCAAATGCATCAGCCGACAAGTAAATAATTTTAGAAGCGTGTCCTGCGCGTGAAGGAGCAACGATTTTGTTGATATGATAAATTGGGTAAGAAACACGGGTGTTTTCAGTTTTTGAAGCAGCAGCAGTGTAATCAGGGGTACCATCTGCTAATACAGTTACATTTTCCAATAAAGCATCGCGGCGAATAGCTCTCCAGATATCCGGTTCTTTGTCTTTTTCAAGATCAATTACTTTAGCATAGCAACCACCTTCGTAGTTGAATACACCATTGTTATCCCAACCGTGCTCATCATCACCAATCAGGTAACGTTTTGGATCGGCAGAAAGAGTTGTTTTACCGGTTCCTGAAAGACCAAAGAAGATAGCTACATCACCTTCTGCACCTACGTTAGCCGAGCAGTGCATAGAAGCAATACCACGTAATGGCAAATAGTAGTTTTGCAATGCGAAAATACCTTTTTTCATTTCGCCACCGTACCACGTACCACCAATAACCTGCATTTTTGTAGTCAGATTGAACAACGTAAACACTTCAGAGTTCAAACCTTGTTCTTTCCAGTTAGGATTAGATGTTTTCGATCCATTCAAAGTTACAAAATCAGGTTCACCATAGTTCGCCAATTCGTAGTGCGAAGGACGGATAAACATGTTAGTCACAAAGTGAGCTTGCCATGCTACTTCCATTATAAAACGTACTTTCATACGGGTATCTTCGTTTGTACCGCAAAAAGTATCAACTACATATAGTTTTTTAGCTGTCGAAAGTTGTTTTGTTACCAAGTCTTTACAGTGATCAAATACTTCCGGAGTAGTTGGACGGTTGATGGTACCATCCCACCAAAGATGCTCATCAGTTACTGCATCTTTTACGAAAAATTTATCTTTAGGTGAACGACCTGTGAATTTACCGGTATCAACCGATATTGCACCCGATGTTGTCAATACACCTTTTTCAAAACCTTCGTTTGCAGGATCAATTTCTGCTTGAAATAATTCTTCGTAAGTTGGATTGTGAACAATTTCGAAATTGCCCGAAATACCATACTTTGATAAATCTAAATTTGCCATTTGTTTTTCTGATTAATGATTCTATATTATATTTAACGTCTCTCTTGGGTTTTTACAACGCTCGAAAATACTTCTCCGACCCTACAAATGTACATATTTTTTTTATAGTGCAAAACGAATTAAAGAAATTTTTCCTTATATACTCGTAATTAGTATTAAATTATAATTCATATGTAATATTGAGGTTCAAATCGTCACTTTTTAATTAGTTATAATACATATTTCTTTGATTTTTGAAAAAATAGTAAACTATCAATTCCACTGTTAGTAAGGCACTTTACTCAGGTATCATTTCCGATGCACTAAAAAAAAATAAAATTGAATAATAATACATATTAAATTTATTTTCATCTGTAATATTATTTAAAATTCCCCCCTTAAATATTACCTATTACACGAAGAATAAAAATAGATTTAAAACAATACGAATGGTTTTAAAAAAGTAAAAATGCAAGTTCCTATACTGTATGGTTAAAATACCAAACATCCTCCGTTTGTCCACATTATCCATAAATTTATCCACACAAAACAATACAAGTGCGAACTATATTTACAAACCAAAAAATTATAAACGAATGAAAACACGAATTATCTCAATTTTGATAATCATTTGCAGTCTTAATTCTTTGAGTGCAAAAAAATATGTAGCTGCAGTTACCGGTATGTCTACAGGTTTGGGCACATTGGCCTCGCCTTACAACATTTCTTCAGCTATATCGAAGGCAGTGGGCGGTGATACGGTATACATAAGGGGTGGGCAGTATATGATGACCTCACAATTGAGCCTGAATGTGGGTGGAAACGCATCTGCTTATATAAATATCTGGGCATATCCCGGTGACACGCGGCCGGTACTCGACTTTTTCGATCGGGGATATTCGGGGACAAATGCAGCCGGTGAGCGTGGAGTATCGGTGTCGAAAGATTATTATTTTATTCATGGACTTGATATTACACGTGCCGGTGATAATGGGATGCATATCCAGGGATCGTATAATATGATACAAAATTGCAGGTTTTATAAGAACTGTGATGCCGGTTTGCAAATTACGGGTGGAACTGCAGCCTATAACGATATAATTGATTGCGATGCCTTTCGGAATTTCGATTTCAAAACATCCGGCGGAGCTGGAGGCAATGCCGATGGTTTTGCGTGTAAATTGACTGTGGGCAGAGGGAATCGGTTTATCCGCTGCAGATCTTGGGAAAATTCGGATGATGGGTATGATTGTTATGGTTCGCAAAACGATATATATTTCGAAGATTGCTGGGTAATGGAAAACGGTCTGAGCAGTTACGATGTGACTGATTATCCCGGAAATTCGGTTGGGCTGGTGACAAATACCGGTAATGGCAATGGTTTTAAAGTGGGAGGAAATGGAGCTTTAGGCGGTGCAACATTAATTCGTTGTATTTCTATTGGACATCGGATTATGAGTTCAAGCAACAAAGGTTTTGATCAAAACAATAGTGTTGGTAAGGTTATCTGTTCCAACTGTATTTCGTATAATGACGGGCGTGCTTTCAGTTTCCCCAATAATAATGATACGCGTGGCGCACATATTTTTGCGAATAACATTGCTATTGGTGCCGGCAATGGTAATTCGTTCCATTCAAGTACGGTTTTTAAAACTAATTCGTGGAATGGAATTACTGCTTCGGCTACAGATTTTTTAAGCGTAACTACTGCTAATGCAAAAGTCGATCGCAATGTAGATGGATCCTTGCCATACATGGATGGCCTTTTTAGACTCAAAAGTACTTCCGGATTGATAAATGTCGGTACAGATGTGGCATTGCCATTTGTCGGAATTGCTCCCGATATTGGGCCATTTGAATACAATCCAGGCACAGCACTTACCACTCCTGTTCTCGATTCGGATATCGTGGTTCGTTATGTGAGGGTAAATAACGAAATAGTTGTTAGTGGTTCGATTGCTGCGGTGGAGTTATTTCAACTCTCGGGGACAAAAGTGTTTACTTTACAACAAAGTACAACTTCAATATCTATTCCAACAAATAATCGTGCCCGGGGTGTTTATCTTTTGCATATTATTGCGCAAAATGGTGTTTCTAGCAATAGGAAAGTATTGGTGAATTAAAGTATGATATCAATCTCACAGCAAGACAGGTTTACCAATTATAAACCTGCCTTGCTAAACAAATTTTGTTATCGCTCCAATTCTACTTGATTATCGCTTTCAACCTTTAGTTCTTTTAGCATTGCTTTACCAATTTCACTGACAGGGGTAGGTGAGTCCTGAAACATGCGGGTGTAATGTGCCGGCGTAATCAGCAGTTTCAAATTTTGACCTTCGGCCGAAAAATCCAATCGGTTAAGTGCCACTCTCCATGGCACATTAGCATTGAAATTATCACCTACCAATTGATGTCCGAGGTAAAGTTGACCAACATCACCTGTGTACGAGAGCGATAAATAGACTTGATGCGCATTTTTGAGAGCGCCATAAGGAATGTGGATATTCCATTCTTTCCATTGGTCAATGTCCATATTTTGGAAAATTGCGGGTGCAGCAATCATTTGTTTAGTAACACCAAAATCGCCCAAGGATTTTAATTCTGATGGATAATTGTAAGCATCTTTAGTCAACCACGACTGATCGGTAACAAATTCCACGCGTTGCGTATTGTAATACTCAACCACTACTTTTGCAGCATATCCTTTCACGCCTTCAGTTAGAGGAAAATCGAGATATAATTTATTCTCGCCAGTCTGCGCGTAGCCGGTAATATCGATTGCATTAATTGTGTTCGATTTAATGGGTTGCGCCACCCAGCGATTATTTATATTCAAACGACAGTCGGTTTCGGGAGCCAGATACATGATTGCCGAACGAATACGTGATGTGTTTTCCAAACTGAATTCCTTAGTAATAAAGCGATGAAATAATTGAAGCTTTCCCGACAGCTTTGCTTCACTGTTCGACTGAAGCCATACTGCATCTGCCAGGATGGGTTTTGGTTCGGCTTTAATTTCAAATATCGTTTTGGGCTGAATGATAGAATAAAGTGTAAATACACCTTCAGCTTTTGACGATATAACTTGACCATTTAGCCTAAAATTTGTGGGGTTTCCATATTTGTAAAAATTTATGGTGGCAGTTTTTGAAATGATATTCAACTTTCCACCATTCAGATACAAATCGGCTTCCGAGATATAGAGCTCTTTTCTATTTTTAACATTAAAAACCCATGCATTGCGAGCTTCGGCTTCATTCAACACGATTATTCTTGTGGCTTTTCCATCCGTTTTTTTAATGACAATAGAAGTTTCCATTCCCGGCTGGTCGACCGTAAAAATGAATTTTCCGTTCTTTACAGAGATAGATTTTTTATCGATAGTAATATCTGTAACATTTAGCGCATCCACACAAAATTCCGGTTTAACACCCCCATTCGCGTGGAAAACATAGGCATCGTCCAACTTACAAAGCGGCTGTGCAGTGGCATAATTTAGCTGAATATTATCCAGTTGCAAATTAAATGGCCAAATAAATACGGTACTATCGGGAATATTGATTCCTTTTTTAGGAAAGATCAATGTTTCGGTAGGTAGTTTCACTTCAAACTGCACATTTTTACGTGGTTCGCGTGGAATATAACGGCAATAATTGATACCAAACAAGAAACCGGAGTTGCCATTTCTACGCACTGCCAATTGGATGTCATTTGGACGCTTGGTAGCAATAACCGGAGTGGCGGGAGCCAGCTCTTGCCCGAAATCGGAAAGAAAATAGTGAAGCTTTTTCACTTCACGATAGGCTCTGCTTGTTTCGCCCGTTTCGAGAATGGCTGCCTGAAAATCATATGATTTATCGGGGTTGTGATTCCAATAACCCGTCTCATCTTGATCTTCAGTTTGTGCATGAAGTATGCCTTGCGGATTGCTTCCGCCTGCAAAAACATAATAACCAATCAAGTTGCTACCTGATCCTAACTTGGCGGTAACCATTGCCAGTCCATCTTTCGGGTCGATAATTAATCGGCGATGGTAGGTATTTTGAATGCCAATGCCCATCTCGCAAGTGAAATAGGGATATTGGCTATAATCCATGTATTGTTTGGATTTGTCGGTTTCATCGCCAATTTTTTCGTTGTCGCGAAACGCATCAAAGCAGAAATTCTCTTCGTTTATTTCTTTTTTTATATGACTGGCCCAGGGTGCATCGGGATAGGCTCCAAAGAGTGGAACCACTTCGAAGGGTGGTACAGAACCACTTTTCCAACCGGTAACAGTGTACAAAGGCACGTCCATTCCTTCAGCTTTGGCGGTTTCTTTCAGCCACATAATGTGTGCTTCGCCTTGTTTGGCATGCCAATATTCATTCTCAAGCTGAATGCCGATGATCGGACCTCCATCTTTGTAATAAAGACCCTGTAATTGTTGACCTATCTCGTGATAAAAACGTTTCACGTAATTTTGATAAACGGGAGTATTACTCCTTTCTACAAGTTGATTTTTTCGCAGTAACCAATCGGGAAAACCCCCATTTCGGGCTTCGCCGTGTGCCCATGGACCAATGCGCGGATAGGCATATAAACCATGCTTACCACAAAGTTCTACAAAGGCACGAACGTCATAATTCTCCGACCAATTAAATTGGCCTTCAATTTCCTCATGATGATTCCAAAATACATAAAAAGCAATCACGTTGACTCCGGCTGCTTTCATTTTCAGTAATGTTTCTTCCCAATAGTTACGTGGAACACGCGTTAAGTGCATTTCGCCCATAACAGGAATCACTGGTTTATCGCCAATGCTGAGATACTGACTGTTCAGCACTACCTCATATCCTTTTGCACCGATATTACCCATTTTGAAATTGACATTTTTAAGCGGGTCGGTAGCGGCGGACGCATCGATGCTGTACTTGGTTTGTGATGTTGCCGATAGGGTAATTGTTGCGAGTAAAGCAATGAGGAGTTTGCGATTCATGGTATTCAGATATTATCAGGGTAATATGATTCAATAGTTCGCTTGTAGATGCACAATTCGTGTCTAAAAGTTAATTGTCTCGTGAAGAGAAAAAGCAGAACTACCATTTGGCAACTCTGCTTTTCTGTTTTAGTTTTGGGTGCGACATTAAAGTGTACCCTCAGACTTGTTGCTGTAATTTTTATTCTACAGAGAATTTATACACGCACCATTCGTCGTACTTTTGTCCCGGACGAAGTAATGAACTTGGGAAGTGCGCAATGTTTGGCGAGTTAGGGAAACCTTGTGTTTCGAGGCAGATAGCATCTTGACGGTCGTAGATTTTACCTTCTTTTCCAACAATTTTATCCATCCAGTTTCCGGTATAGATTTGTAATCCCGGTTGCGTGGTGAATGTTTCCATTTTACGTCCTGTAGTTGGTTCGTAAACGGTTCCTGCCAATACGCAATCACCTGCCTGTTCTTTGCGCAAGCACCAGTTGTTATCAATTCCCCAACCCGGCACATACACTTCATCGTCGATAACTTCGCCCACAGCTTTCGCAGTGCGGAAATCGAACGGAGTTTCTGCTACCGGACGAATTTCACCGGTCAAAGCGAAAGATTCGTCCAATACGGTGTAATAATCTGCATTAATTTGCAGCGTATGACCCTTAATAGTTCCGTTTCCGGCACCTTTCAGATTGAAGTACGAGTGATTGGTCAAACCAACAATAGTTGCTTTATCGGTGGTAGCTTCGTAGTGCATTTTAATCTCGTTGTCATCGCTCAAAATGTAGGTACAAGTAACGGTCAGATTACCCGGGTATCCTTCTTCTCCATCCGGCGAGAAAAGTTCCAATACCAATTCTTGTTGCGAAACCGATTTTACAGTCCATGCTTTCTCGTTGTAACCGTGTACGCCGCCGTGTAGTGAGTTTGTTCCGTTATTCACAGGCAAAGTATATTCCACACCATCGATGCTGAATTTACCGTCTTTGATACGGTTAGCAAAACGACCACAAACGGCCCCGAAGTAGATTTCTTTCTCAATCACTTCTTCAAGTGTATCAAAAGCAAGCACCACGTCGTCGAATTTACCGTTTTTATCGGGTACCATCAGGCGGATAATTTTTGCACCATAGTTGGTAATATCTACCGACATGCCATTTTTGTTGTATAGCGTGTAAAGTGAAACGGCATTACCGTTCAATTCAATTTCTAATTCTTTAGCTGTTTTCATCTTTTGGTTGATTGGTTTATGGTTTAACGGTTAATCAGTTACAAAAATTCACACCTAATTAACTGTTAAACCAATGAACTATTTACTCAAATTAGTCTATTTTGCAAGCTCCGTTGCCAATTTCGGCAATGTAGAACTGTGGTTTGATGCTTGTTTTAGCCTCGTAAGCAGCACCCACTTTTTCGATAAATGTATCGATAGCTTCGTCTTTTACCAACGAAACGGTACAACCACCAAAACCTCCACCGGTCATACGTGAACCGATAACACCGTCGATCTTCCATGCTTCTTCGGCCATAGTATCCAATTGCAATCCGGTAACTTCATAGTCATCACGCAATGAAACGTGTGAAGCATTCATCAATTGACCGAACAATGTCAAATCTCCAGCTTTCAATGCTTTTACTGCATCTTTGGTACGTTGAACTTCACCTACAACGTGACGGGCACGTTTGTGAGCTACAGGATCAGTAATCGCCGATTCAATTTCTTTGAATTCAGCTTCGGTCAATTCAGCCAGATATTTGATAGGGCGAACTTTGTTTAATTGTTCAACAGCCAATTTACATTCAGCTACACGTTGGTTGTAAGCACCTGAATCCAATTTATGTGGGCTGTGAGTATTTGAGATAAGAATTTTTACACCTTCCAGTTTTACCGGAACTAATTCAAATTCCAATGTATCGCAGTTTAGATGAATTGCATGATCTTTAGCTCCATTTGCAGAAGCAAACTGATCCATGATACCACAGTTTACAAATGCGAACTCGTGTTCTGCTTTTTGACCAATTTGAGCTAATACAGTACGATTAAAGCCGGTTCCAAGTTGCTCGTTCAGAGCGAAAGCGGTAACCACTTCCAATGCAGCAGATGAAGACAATCCGGCTCCGTTAGGCACATTACCCCAGATAAGAATATCGTAACCGGTTTTGATTTCTACACCGCGTTTGATATATTGTGCAAAAACACCCAGTGGATAATTTACCCAGCTGTTTTCAAGTGGAGTAGTCAATTCGTTTAATCCTAGTTTTGTAACTTCAGGTTGGTTCATCGAACGGAAATTTACGAATTTCTCGTCGTTCTTGCTCAACAATAAATAAGTTCCAAAGCTCAAGGCACATGGAAACACCGAACCACCGTTATAATCGGTATGTTCACCAATAAGATTTACACGTCCCGGTGCAAAATACACTGCTTCTGCTTGTTTACCATAAGCAGCTTCGAAAGCAGCTTTTAATTCTTGTACATTCATGATTAATTGTATTTTTTACATTTATTATTTTCTGAACGCAAAATAACAAAAAAAGCCCCAATTATACTGTCAGAAAATAATGTTCTAGAGCATAATTATTGTAAAATAGCTCCAATTTAGGATTTCTTACACTTCTGGTAATAAATTGGTAAAGTTTGGCCTTTTATTTTTTTGTATTCACGCTTTAAATTTCTAATTGATCTTTATCTATTCTCGTCTCAAATAGCCGACATACCGACATATTTCACCATCCTTGGTCACGCCTTCAACTACCACCGAATATTTCGATGCAGTATCGGCGGTGAAAAATTTCACGTTCACATTACCGGCGGTATCGGTCACTAATTTTGGATTCCAGTAAATGGTGGTCCTCAAATCGGCTTTTGGCAATTTACGTATACTTTCGACATCATATTTTGGCACATAGAACTCGGTTGCTTTTTGGAAACCCAGCGGTGTAACACGCGTTAAACTTAATGGATCTTCTGTTTTTCGGAGATACCCTTTTTTTAATTGAATAGCAACAACTCCATATCCTCCACGTGATCCGAAAATAGCGGCACTCACTCCTTTAAATATGGAAATACTTTCAATTTCATTGGAGTTAAGCAATGTAATATCTTGTTGAAATTCAGGTTGAACCTCAATATTATCTATTAAAAACATTGCAGGACTTCGGTTTCCTCTAAAAAAAACCTGTTCATTCTCTACCGTAACTCCCGACATCATCTGCAATAGATGTAGAACAGTCATTCCCGGGTAGTTTTCCAGTTGTTCGGCTGTCATTTTCGCATCCTCTAATCCGGAATAATATTCTTTTACTTCATTTTTATTGATCTTTTCGGCCTTTACAGTCAATTCATCTAAGCTAACAACTCGCATGCCACCCTCCGAATAATACTTGTCTTTACTTTGTCCCAGATATTCATTTGGTATAAGTTCAGGATTATCGAATGAGCTTGGAATATACGTATTTACCTTTGGGAATATGTCTTTATCAACGATAATTTCCAGCTCACCAAGTACCTTTGGCTTTTTAGCTTTTAAAGTAAATGTGGTACTGTCCGGAAATAAAATTCCATCAATTATAAATCGACCTACACTATCAGTTTCTGTCACTATAATAGACCCGGAATAGGGTAAGAGTGCCATCACTTTACACTTTTTCGAAGGTTTGTTGAGTATGTTTCTTACTTTACCAGATAATATTTGCCCGGCCTCAATATAATATTTCTGTTCTTCGTATTTGCCCATTACTATTTCAGGAGTTTTAAATCGTCTCCACCCTTGTGTAAGCATCAATATGTCGAGCTTCTCGTTGGTAGAGTTTAGATTATCTGCAAAATATGCGGCAGGTTCTTCTATATACCCTTTTAAGTCGGAAGTCAACAAGAGGTTTGTGCGAATATTGTCACTTAACGTATCCAGCACAACCGTTCGACTATCAGTTACACTAATGGACAGGTCTCCTATAGTTGTTTTTTCGAGTAAAGATTTAATATTGAGGCTCAAATTCACCGAATCGCGTTTGCTGTAAACGGGCTTATTGCTTTGCATGCTAACCGTTGGATAATTGGGATGTTTCACAAAACATAGCCTTTCGCAGAGCGTATTTCCTACCGAGTCGATAACAGAAAATGTAAGCACACCTTCGGGGAGGTAGGTGTCCGAAATTTTACCAGCTAACACATTTAGTTGTTGAACTAAAATTGCATTTCCACGGCAATGGATGAGCAAATATAAATTATTATTAGGGATGTTTGTCTGATTAAATATTTCGTATAGAATTTTGTCGCGGTTAAATGCGAAATGAAGTGACACTCCATTGGCCTGATTTGCCGGAAGTTGAAACCGTTTTTCGGATCCATTGGCCGTTTTCACTTTGGCATAGTATGTTTCGTTGGGCTGGGTGGCGAGTATGAATTTACCCATGCCTTTATTTATACTAGAAAAGTCGGTAACTTCTTCGTCATTGTTATTGAATACTTTCCCTGTTACCGGCACCGACAAACCATTTTTCCCAATAGCTTTAAAGGCTATCGTTTGCAAATTACCGCTCAGAAGTACACCACTTTCGGGAAAAAACTGCACATCAAAATCATTACTAAATTCGGGGAGATAGAAGATTTTTTTATATTTTACTCCAGGATTGTCGATGGATAGTTCAAAATTATTTTTCGAATGAGAGGTGTTATCAATGGGTTGTAACCAACTGATTATACCCAGCGAATTGGTCATTAAACTTATTGGTTTTACGGGCAATTTACTCCACAATTGGTTTATATTCACTTTTTGTGCTGCCAGCGGTTGTTTATTCCCATTTGTTAGTTTCAATGTTGCCGTAACTTTCCCGTCAATAGGTTTACCATACGTAATCTGGCTCTGAGTGGCATCATCAATCGTGTTGCCGATGTATATGATCTTTTTGAAAAAGAAATCGCTCGTGACATTTTGCATCCAATAAGTGTATGCACGCAGGGTGTAAAAACCACTTGGAAGTTCGGGCTTTAAATTAAAACTCCCTGCAAAGCCGAGAGAATCTTTTTTTATTTTGGCTCTGTAAAATACCGAATCCGATTTACTTATCAGTTCCACATACATAAATTCACTGATGGACTTTGGTCTGTGAGTTACAGCATTTACCAGATACCCTTTAAACCATAATTTCTCTCCGGCACTATAGTAAGGTTTGTCGGTGTGCAGATACACTTTTTCCTGCGGAAACCCTAAGCATAATTTATTGAATCGGTCTACTATTGTTTTTTGAAAATCGGCCGGTTGGTTTGCCGAATGAAGAGAGAAGGAAAAAAAGAAAAAAAGAAAAAGAACGCAATTTTGAGACAACTTTTTCATGATAGATGCTGATTTTATAATAAGTATTAGATCTGGTGTTGTCATGTTAAGCACTTTTGTTTCAGAAAACAACAGGCATGACGTTCCTTTTTTCGTGGGTAAATGTGCATGAATGAATAAGGCAAAGATATGAATAAATTTACGATTATTAATGTGCCATTTTGTGTCAATCTTGTGCCATTTTTGTACACATTCATGGATTATTATACGTTGAAAATGAAATAAAAAAGGGATAGTCAACTTTACGTCAACTATCCCTTTTATATGGTCAATGTATCCTGCGAAAATATTATCTCCTCGCTTTCATCTCCTGTCTTTTCTTCACAACTATCGATAATAGAATAGAAGCTGTAAGAAACGAAACAATTACTCCGAGCGAAGTAAAATTGGAAATATGAAACGAATAACCTAATTCGGAAGTTAATTCGTTTACACACATTTTTATCCCGATAAAGGTAAGAATTCCCGAAAGTGCATATTTCAGATAGTGGAAGTACTCCATTATGCCCTGTAGTGCAAAGTATAGCGATCGTAATCCAAGAATGGCAAAGATATTGGAAGTATAGACGATAAACGGATCTTTAGACACTGAAAGTACTGCAGGAATGGAGTCGACAGCAAAAATAAGATCGGATGCTTCAATAACCAATAATGCAATAAAGTAGGGTGTAGCGTAAAGAATTCTATCTTTGCGGACAAAAAACCGGTGTTTCGACATATCGTCGGTTACGGGAAATATTTTTTTAAAGCCTTTTATTAATGCATTTTTATTGGGGTCATAATCTTCGCTTTCCTTCTCGAAAATCATTTTTACTCCTGTATAAACCAAGAATGCACCGAAGATATACATTACCCATGCAAATCGTTCGATAATAGCTACACCTGCAAAAATAAATACGGCACGCATAATAATGGCACCAATAATTCCCCAGAAAAGAACTTTGTGTTGATATTTCGGTTCGATTTTAAAGAATCCAAAAATCATGATAAACACAAATAGATTATCCACACTGAGAGATTCCTCAATCAGATAACCGGTGAGAAACTCAAGTGCTTTTACTTTACCAAGTAAAAAATAGACACATATGTTAAAAACAACGGCCAATCCTATCCAAAATGCACTCCACAATAAAGCTTCTTTTACTTTTACAACAGAATCTTTTTTATGAAAAACAAATAAATCGAGTATCAGCATTATAACCACAAAAGCCACAAAGCCTATCCAAAAACTAATTCCTACTTCCATTTTTTCTTATTTATTAAAATTATAAACTTATAGTAACTACAAAAATAGACAATAATGTGCAGATGCCAAAAAAAATGTTTTAAAACACAATACTTGCAGGCAACTATTCTTATATACAAAACTTTAAAAGTGAAAAAAACACTATCTTTGTACTCTGAATAAGTAGATTGTAAGCTCGGCAGAAGCTGACTTTTCTTATTCTCATGAGTGCTACTGACTTCTTATCTCATCATCTGTTTTTGAATTAAAAATAAAATAAGTATGAAAAAATCTCCTTACAGAACCTGGCTTTTTTATGGTTTAATGTTAAGCTTATTTGGTATCTTTACCTATATACTTTTTCAAAAGGCAAAAGATTTTAACCCTGCACAAAGTGTAATTACGCAAAACGAAATAATTAATAGTACAGATACTTCTACAGGAAACTTTGACTTGTTTAAAGTGTCTATTCTCAATAATGTTGCAGAACCTGCGGCAATGCTTTTACTTCAGATTATCTCTATTCTTATTGTTTCGCGTATATTTGGTTATCTGTTTGCCAAAATGGGACAGCCTACGGTTATTGGCGAAATTCTGGCAGGCATCGTGTTAGGACCTTCACTTCTGGGTTATTTCTATCCACAGGCTTTTCACTTTCTGTTTGCAGCTAAGTCACTGGGAAATCTTAATATTCTGAGCCAGGTAGGACTTATTCTGTTTATGTTTACCATTGGTATGGAGCTGAACATAAGCGAGTTGAGAGTTAAAATGGGAAAGATTTATGTTATTAGCCATGCCAGCATTATTATACCCTATTTTTTGGGAATGTTGCTGGCGTATTTTGTATATCTGGAATTTGCCGCTGCTCATACTACTTTCCTGCCCTTTGCTTTATTTATCGGAATATCCATGAGTATCACCGCCTTCCCGGTATTGGCGCGGATTGTTCAGGAAAAGGGATTATCCAAGACACATTTGGGTACAGTTTCGATTGCCAGTGCTGCCATCGACGATGTTACAGCGTGGTGTATACTTGCTGCGGTCATAGCCATTGCCAAAACAGGTAGTTTTGTTAGCTCCATTTACACCATCTTATTCTCCATACTTTACGTATTATTTATGTTGTTAGTAGTTCGTCCGTTCTTAAAACGAATTGGAGAAATTTATCATAACAGCGAAGTACTCAACAAAAGTATCGTAGCTTTTTTATTATTAATTCTGATACTCTCTGCTTTTACAACACAAGTAATTGGTATTCACGCACTTTTCGGAGCATTTTTGGCCGGCGTTGTTATGCCACCGCTTCCTAATTTCCGAAAAATGATTATCGAAAAAATAGAGGATGTTTCGGTAACATTGCTTTTACCACTTTTCTTCGTATTTACCGGTTTACGTACCGAAATAGGTTTACTCAATACGCCTTATTTGTGGTCAATTTGCGGGTTGTTTATTTTGGTGGCCGTTACCGGAAAATTTGTGGGTGGAGCCTTTACTGCTAAAATTCTGGGTGAATCGTGGCACGACAGTCTTTCTATCGGTGTGTTGATGAACACGCGGGGACTGATGGAACTTATTGTACTCAATATCGGTTATGAAATGGGTATTTTGCCTCCTCCTATTTTTGTTATGCTTGTAATAATGGCATTGGTAACTACTTTTATGACCACGCCGGCTCTATCGCTTATCAATGTACTATTCCCCGAAAAAGACGTTGAAAAGGAATATATTCTACATCAAACACAAGGTATATTTAAAGCTCTTATTGCTTTGGGGAATCCTGAAAATGGGAAAACATTACTCAATGTGGCCAAAACCGTACTTGATGGCACTAAAAACAGTTTATCCGTTACAGTGCTGCATATTACTCCGGGTACGGACACTAACCCTATATATGGCGAACAATTCTCTACCGAGAGTTTCAAAGGTGTAAAAGACGAAGCTGCTATTCTCAATACGCCCATTGCTACCGAGTACAAAGTGACTGACAACATTGAATTAGGTATTGTCAAATCGGTCAATCTGAATAATTTTGACTTCCTGCTGGTGGGAGCCGGGGTTTCACTCTCGGGCATTCCATTTATCAAAGAGAGCACGCTTTTTGGAAAAAATAAATGGTTGAATACCTTTATCAATAAAATGTCGCAAAAGCAAGCTTTCTTCTATCCGGGAACGTTGATAAAAGACAAAACCCGCTACTTTATTGAACATAGCAATTGTAGTGTCGGAGTATTTGTCAATCGCGGATTTACAAGCATTACAAGTACTGTGGTAATGCTGCACAGCGAGTCGGATGAGTTCTTGTTACGCTATGCTCGAAGATTATTACGCAACAATCCCGAAGTAATTATTCACATTGTGGATATTCATAAACTGGCTAATTCAAGTGAAGCCATTCGCAACGGAATTGAACGATTGAAAGGAGAATTTCCACACTCGGTTAAGTCAATCAGATTTACCAAAAGCACAAGTACTATGTTGAATAAGTATAGCTTTATGCTTATCAGCTATCAAGCATGGAACATTTTGTCGGTGTCCGAAAACAAAGAATTGCGCAATATTCCGTCCACTCTTATTATCAACAAAAAAGTGAGCCGGTTTCACACCGGAGCCCGCAACAAAACAGTGGAACATGTGGAGGTGGATGTCGATTCGGACAGGTTTTAAAGCAAAAGAAAACGGACTTTACATGAAGTAAAGTCCGTTTTCTTTTGTAACTAGTAACTAACAACTAGTAACTAATTCATATAATCCCAAACCGGCAATTGAATCGGTTTTTGTTTTAAGCTTTCAATAGCTTTCGCATCGAGGTATTTACGTTCGATGACTACACGGAACAGATACTCGTTGAACCACGAATCGGTAAATGTAAGATAACCTTTATTGCCGGCGGTTTCTCCCCAGCTATTCTCAAACTCCCATTTAATCGGTTTATCATTTTCATCCACATCGCAGCCAATTAAAGTCATGGCATGTGTTGAACCGCTTTGTTGAGTCAAAATACGTGCTTTCTTTTCCATTTCCAGCTTCACACCGAAAAGCGATTCGTAATCGTACATATTAGGATCGAGAACGCCTGTTTCGCGGTTGGATTGTTTCCCCACATCGCACGAAGCATACATGGGTTCATTGGCTTTAATCGAGGCCAAAGCAGCTTTTTTAATATCCTCAGTCGGTAAATTCAGATAGGTCCAGTTAATACCCTCTACTGTGTTGCGGTTGTTTTGGATTTCGTACATTTTGTAATACTCACGGGTAGGATCGTTCATAATCATAATATAATTATCCGTGGTATAATTTTCCGGTTTAACATCATCATAGAATTGTTTTGGAGTATAATTTTTCAACTCTTTTACGTCGCCTTTTTTGTCTTTATAACGCCAGGTGAAGGTGGTAGGTGGTTCGCCCAGGCAAAGAGCCAAGATACGGTATACATCGGACAAAATAGCTTTCTTTTGCTGGCGCAAATCAGTTGCTTTCTTACCATTGACTGTCATTTCGCGTAAATCATAACCGCCTTTGCGTAAGCGCTCGTTGATAATTTTAACAAACTGGCTGGTATTATTAGAATGTGCCGTTTCGGGCATCACGTTTTGCGGAACTACGCCATATTTTTCAGCTGCATTAAAGTACAGATTCCATACGCCACCATCGCCTACCGGTGTTTTAAAATACTCATTTACAGCTCTGTCATCGAGAGGTGTTTTACTAGTGCTAATGATATTTTCCAGAAAAAGGTTTGATTTTTCGAACAAATCCCAGAAATACAGATAATTATGTGAGAAATCGAATTTGTCCAATTCATATTTTTCCATAGCCAACGGACGCATCACGTTCATTGATGTAAACATCCAGCAGCGTCCCGAACTTTTCTGATCGGTAATGCCTTTTACGCTAACCCGATACTTGAAATAATGATCCACCTTACCTTGTAAATCGCGATTCAATGCCAATGCTTTGATGTTTTCGTTCGTAGTTAGCACGTTCTGAATGGCCTTGGTAGCCGGAGTTGCTGTAAATGTACTGCGAATATCTTTCAAGTCGCTTTCAGTGATAGATTGTGCATTTGCCGCTAAAGTGGAGAGCAAAATAAATGCACCGATAATTTTAGTTTTCATAAGCGATGAATGTTATAATTCAAGTAAAAAACAAGAATAGAAACTGTTGTAAATGCACAGTTTCTATTCTCTAAGTTGAATATGATAATTTTTTTCTATTTCCGGATAGTTCTATTCTTCTAAAGAGTTCCAACCTTGCGCTCTCAATTCAATTTCATCGCCTTCGCGACCAACCAATTGAAGTCCAAGTGCCGATTTAGTAATGTGACCAACCATAGCAACGCCTTCCATTCCCACAATTTTATCATAGTCTTCGAGCGAAACAGTGAACAGTAGTTCATAATCCTCGCCACCATTTAATGCTGCGGTTACAATACTCATGTTCAATTCTTCAGCCATGATCACCGCTTGAATGTTGATGGGGATTTTATCCTCGTAAACCCGGCAACCCACATTGCTTTGCGTGCAGATATGAAGCAGTTCCGACGATAAACCATCAGAGATGTCCATCATTGAAGTGGGTACCACGCCTTTTTCGGCCAATAGCTCCACAATATCTTTGCGCGCTTCAGGTTTTAATTGACGTTGAAGGATATAATCGCGGTTCTCAAAATCGGGCTGTGCTTCGCTGTTAGCTCCGAAAACCACTTTCTCGCGTTCCAGTAATTGCAAGCCCATATAAGCTGACCCTAAATTGCCGGTAACACAAATCAAATCGTTTTCTTTTGCCCCGTTGCGGTACACAATTTTGTCTTCATCTGCTTCGCCGATACAGGTTATGCTGATAGCCAATCCGGTAAGCGATGCCGAAGTATCACCCCCAATCAGATCTACTCCATACTTCGTACAGGCCATCTGAATCCCCGCATAAAGTTGCTCGAGATCCTCTACCGAAAAACGCTTAGAAACACCGATAGAAACGGTAATTTGTTTCGGGGCGCCGTTCATGGCGTAAATGTCGGAAAAATTCACCACGGCTGCTTTATAGCCAAGGTGCATCAATGGAACATATACCAGATCGAAATGAATACCTTCCAAAAGCAGGTCGGTGGTAACGAGCACTTTCTTGTTTTCATAACTGAGTACTGCTGCATCATCGCCTACACCCTTCAGAGTAGAGGGGTTTTCTATTTTAAATTTCTCGGTCAGGTATTTTATTAAACCAAACTCACCGTAAGCTGATATTTCTGTTCGTTGCATTTTATAGGTCTAAGGAATCTTATTAAATACTTTTTTACAAGTACTTAGTTTAGAGACCGCGTTTGTTTCTTTATAATATATATTGATAATCAGCCTTTTATCTAAGGATAAATCATATTCTATTTTACCTGATCCATTTTATCAATGCGTCGTTGGTGTCTGCCACCTTCAAATTTCGACATGAAAAACACTTCAATAATGTTCAATGCTTCCTCTTCTGTGATAAAGCGTGCAGGAAGTGAGAGTATGTTCGCATCGTTGTGTTGACGGGCAAGTGCCGCAATTTCAGGTATCCAGCAAAGCGCTGCACGAATGCCCAAGTGTTTGTTAAGTGTCATGCTAATGCCATTTCCACTACCACAGATGGACACCCCAAAATCATATTCGCCACGTTTAATTGCCGAAGCCATTGGATGAGCAAAATCTGCATAATCGCAACTTTCTGTTGAGTGGGATCCAAAGTCTTTTACTGCGATGGCACCTTCGCCTTCAAGATATTCTACCACTTTGAGTTTAAGGTCATAACCGGCATGGTCGTTGCACACGGCAATTCGTAGGTTTTTGTACGGATTCATAATCGTTTAATTTTTTGTTGTTGACTACAAAAGTAGAAATTAATTCTCAGAAAATAGTGGATTTAACCACGATAGCTCTTTAAAACCACTAAATATTTTCGGATAATTTGTCATTCTATAAATAAATGGATTACGAGACAATAATTGCTCATAATCCATTCACTATAGATTTTAGCACTAAAAATCTTATAATTTGTTGGTTGATCTTACATAAAACCGTGTTGTCGCGCTCCAGGTTTTACCTCCTTTTACCGATTGCATACCTGTTACTTCGGCTGGCAATTTTAGGTTGGGTGCGTTGATAGCCCATGTTTGTGGTTCCGGACAAACCCAGTCCACTTCACCACCATTGTTCCACAATGTCCAATGTTTAAATTCATTATCTACTTCGTAGAATACAGCTAGTTTATTTTTTGTATTGGTCAGAATAGCTCCATTATAGGGTCTGCCACTTACGGTCAACGCTTCGTTAGTCAATGCTATTTCTATTGGTTTACCTGTAACGGTCATTCCTTCATTTCTGAGTTGCATTTCTTCCTCCGTCAAATCGAGCAATACGCCTGTGGGTAAACTGCGATCTGACAATTCCCAGCGTTTTCCTACCGATAACCGCAACTTATAGTCCGATTTCATCGTGTTTTCTGAGAATGGCAAGCGAATGGGCGTGTGGTATCCAACACCTAAAGGCATAGGCTCTCTTCCCAGATTATTGAACGAAACGATATGTGTCAGTTCATTATCTGTAAGAATGATTCTAATCTTGCACACAAAATCATGAGGAAAATTTTTATAAATAGCATCATTAATTCTGTTGGAATGAAAAGTAGCTTCTACCTCCACCGCATCCGACGAAAAGCGGGTACGGGTAATCGTAAAGTCCTGCGACTTGATAACACCGTGATGATAATTGTTTTGCGCAGGGATGGTGATTGGAAATTGGTATTTTTTTCCGGCATAGGTATAGGTACCATCCTCAATACGGTTAGGTGGAAAAAGCAAGGGCACACCGAATATCTGAGGTCTGAGAAGGAATGTTCCTACTTCGTCTTCAGTGGGAGTTCTTAGAATATCTATTTTCAGAACTTTATTATAAAGCTTTACCAAGTTAGCACCAATTGAAGGTACCAAAATTGCTTCATATACATTTGTCTCTAACAAAACAGCATCAACTCCATGCCAGGAGATCTTTTCAATTTTCATTGTTCTATATTTAATTTATTTATTCTAAGTCAGTTCTACAAAAGTAATTGATTATTTCTTATTCTTAGCAGAAGGGCGTACGATCATTTTATATTTACCACTTGGAGCAACATATTTTGACGGTATATTTAGCCTTAGCGAGTCATTTTTGTTGATGATAGAATCAAGTTTGTAATCCATCAGTTCTGCAGAATTACCACTGGCAAGAATTACATTCTCGGGGGAGATGAGATAAAAAACCGGAGGTTCTTCCACCGAGAATTTCTTATGGTAGATTTGATCTTCGTCCAATCCAACGTATAAATAATTCCATTGTTTGGTTTGCAGCAGTGACCTGACTTGTTGTTCATTCTCGTCGGTAACAGCAAGAAATACGACTCTTGGTTTGAATCGTAGTGCCAAAGAGTTGAGGTGATCCAACGACCGAACTTCCGGGGCACAAGATGTTGTCCAAAAATCCAGATACAGGTATTTATTTTCCCTGTTCGGGAAGTTATTGTCAATAATTTTCAAGTTGGGAAGTGTTGGCGCTGTTTGTCCGACAGCCGGTTGCGAAAGTGCTTTACCTGAGTAGATACCGCAGAAAAGGACAACAAATAGTACGATTTGCTTTTTCATGGTTGGGGTTATTTGAATGAGTTTTACAAATGTAACCCTTTATTTCCAACTTTGTTCAAAAACCACTGATTATGAGGAAGTAATTATATTTCTTATCTTTTACGAATCCAGTTCGTCAGCATCAATTTCGGCTTCAGCCAGCTCCAACAGTTTTACCGATTGAATGGCATTACCGGCTATGCCTTTTATAGAGCTGTGCATGTCGATGGTGTTAACGGTTACTTTTTCAATTTGCTTTTCGCGTTTCTTCCAGATGCTTTGCATGGCTCGTTTTTCGCTTTCCAGATCCACCTTCATTTGCGTAAACCCTTCAACAATAGCTTCTACCTGTAAACGGAAGGTATTACCGGTCAGATAGTCGTAGAGCATGTGCATTTTGTCGCCTTTATTGTCCTGAGAACTGATGGCCATGCTGATTTGTATGATGGATTCGCGCAATACCGAACAGAGTCCTTTGAACTCATCGTAGTTGCAAATCCAAATACCATCTTTTAGTCCCATTCTACTCATCTCCGACGGCATCACTTCGGTTACCAATACGCCAATATTCGCACCTTTTTCGCGGATATCTGCTTTGAATTTTTCTATCCAGCTGGGTTGAAAGTCTTTTGTGCGCTTGCTTTCGTAGTAAATAGTTCCGCAGTTTTGAACTGTTCGGGTATTCACCACCTGAAGGCAGTCGCCTCCGCGTGCCCCTTTTTTTATTTCCTCTATCGAGTCGAGTGGAAACTGCGCGGCCAGCCATTCTTCGATGGCCAGTTCCTGCACTTCGCCCTGCAATTGCATGGAACCTTGCTCTTGCTTACGCTTCATTTCTTCGGTCAACCGTTTTTGATCTTCCAGTTGTTTGTTGAGCTCTTTGAAGCGCAACTCGTTTTTATCTTCCTCTTGTTTTCTGATTCTTTCTTTTTCTGCTATTAGCGTCTCGTTCAGATTTTTTTGAGCTTCGGCTTCGGCCACTTCTTTCAATTCCGATTTTTCACGCTTTAGCTTTTCAATTTCAGCTTTGGTGCGATTCAACTCTTTTACCTGCTCCGACTTTTCGTTCAGCTCTTTTTGCAAGGCATTGAATTGCTCCAACTGCTCTTCCTGAAACTTCACTTTCAACTTTTCCTCTATTCCTTTTCTGTCTTCTTTCAGTTGTTTTTCCAATCGCTCCTGAAAAAGCTCGTTTTCCTGTTTCTTTTTTTGTTCAAATTGCTCCTTGGCTTTATTCAAACTATCCAGCTCCGAATCGTATTTCTTCTTTTCTTCGGCCAGTTGTGTTTGATATTTTTGTTTAATCTCATCTTCCAGTTGATGCGCCAAAATATCTTGTACGTCTATCGATGTGCCACAATTGGGACATTTTATCTGAGTATTGTTTTTCATATTGCCAAATATTTATGAGTAAAAGCTTTCGCCGCCCTGAACAGATTTACAGAACAGTTTTGCAAAGTAATAGAAAATCCCACAGAAAATGGGCATAGATGAGCGTTTTTATGTTCCGGTGTTTTTTATAATGTAATGCTGTAACCACTCCAAATAGAAATGGGAAGGCTACCTGCGCTATTGTGCCGTAGGTTATATGAAGTATACCAAAAAGTGCTGCTGACAAGATGATGGCAATGTCGGTATTTTTAAATAGCTCTTCAAATCGTGGAAATAGATAGGCTCTGAAAACCAGTTCTTCAACAACTCCCGCTGTGATAGCAATAAACGGAATTATTACTTTATATTGTCGAAGGATTGGAACTAGCTTCTGGATGTAGACGGAGTCATTCTTATTACCGGTTAGATGTAATATAACATTAACTGTAATGCTGATACCTACGAAGGACAGAATTAATCGAAATATATTTTTTAGGGTCTGTTTAACCGAAATATCTATTTCAGACAGGATTAATAGCTTCCTTTTTTCAATTTTTGTTGCATATATGTATACAAAGAATAAGATAAACCAAACATATAATTCGTGTATCACCAGCGAAAATATGTTTCTGTTTGTTTTGAGTATTCCCAGATAGCCCAGAACGATTGGTGCAATAAACAAAAATAAAATAAGACCAATGCCCAGCGTTATTTGTTTCTTAGAATGGATATAGGTCTCTGTCATTATTTAAAGATACTTTCTTAATCGTATTTCCAATTTCTACTTCGTACCACAAATATACGTATCTTAATTAACTTGTCCAAGCCTTTTATCAACTGATAAGCATCATTATTAAAATAACATGTCAATATGTAAAAAGAGAGTTGAACAATCTTCAACTCTCTGCAAAATACTTTTGTTCTTATCAACGATTAATACTCAATGAATTTTCGGTGTATAATCATCAATGATTTTATCCATAAAATCATTGATATCTTTATCCACTTCTTCGTTTAGGGTATTTTCTTTATACCATTTTATCATTTCTTTAGCTCCATCTTTAAACTTTATCTGAGCGTTGAAATCGGGAACAAAGCTTTTAATCTTCGAATTGTCAAACAGCATGCTGTGCGCTTTATCGCCCAATAATCCATCCCCAATTTCTTTGTTATACAACGCTATCACATCGGATGGGATATGAACAATGGTAGGCTTTACGTTTAGTTCGGCAGCGAGGATACCGTATATCTGATTCCATGACAACCATTCGTCGGAAGTGACATGAAAAGCTTCATTTATAGCGTTGCGGTTTCCAAATAAACCCACCAGTCCAACGGCAAAATCCGTGTTGTGCGTTAATGTCCAAATAGAGGTTCCATCACCATGCAGCACTACCGGCAAGCCCTGTAACATTCGGTGCAAGACGGTGTATCCACCCACTGTAGGAATTTTTGTTTTGTCGTAAGTGTGCGACGGCCTCACGATGGTGTATGGGAAGCCGGTTTTCGCATAAGCAGCTATGAGTAGCTCCTCACAAGCAATCTTATTTCGGGAGTACTCCCAAAACGGATTATCCAGCGGAGTCTCTTCGGTAACCGGTAGTGTTTCGGGTATTTGGTAGGCTGATGCCGAACTTATAAAGATAAAGTGATTGGTTTTTCCACTAAATAATTCAATATCATTTTCAATATGAGCAGGTTCAAAGGCTATAAAATCGACTACCACATCAAAGTGATAATCCTCAATTGCTTTTCGTGCAGCTTCCACATCCCTGATGTCTGCAATAATGGTTTTTGCGATATTTGGACTTATACCACGATTGAGGTGATACAGATCCATTCCCCGAGAGATAGCCAGTTCCGAACATGCCGAACTTAAAACGCCTGTACCGCCAATAAATAATACTTTCATTCTTTTCTCTGTGTATATAATGTGATTTCTTATTTTTTGCTTATGGGTATAGAATTAATGATTAGAATGAGCTACACCCTCTATTCTCTTGTCGTCCAGGATATACAGTTTAAAGCGCCACCTCTGGCTATAATGCTGTTCATTTTTATTTTTCTAATTCGACCTTTATATGTAGGAAAGTACTTCTCAATTTCTTGCTGCAAATCTTCATCATCTTTTTCGATCCCCAATGAAGGCAATAGAATGAAATCTTTTGTTTGCAAATAATTAAGATACGCAAACTTAGCGTTTATCTTTTCGGGGTAATCAATGTTTAGAAATTCGTATTTCAGATGATTATCTTTTAAAGCGCCCAGCAAATACTTCAGAAAACCATCTTCGAAAAGTTCCTTCCGCGTTTTATAATAGCCTTGCAACAAAACCGTTTCATTATCAATAAATCGAACCATTCCGTCGGCATGCCCGTATCGTTCACCCCTATCCCATGGTATTAATACTATTTTCTCTACTTCAAACAGATCTTTGAGCTGCGTTAATAATTGCTCTTTACTATATTTCTGTATATTTTCAAGAATAATTTTATCGGTCATGATCACACAGTTGTCCGATTTGATAACATTGCCCCCATCGAGAACAATGTCCGATTTCACCGTTTTCAATTTTATATCATTACAAATACTTTCAGGATCAGATTTTATATCTTCAAACTGTTGGAGGTAATCCGGGCGAAAGGTATATTGAATAAATTTATGTTCATTTACCTGTATAGGCATATAATCTCTTGCCCATATATCCTTTGTACATGGTAAAAACCGACAAGCAGTGCCCAATTGATCGAGTGTGCTATATATCTCAGTGGCAACTTCAGGGAATTGCTCTTTTAGCTTTTCGGAAAAATAAATCGTGTTCGTTTCTTTGTCTGTAATCATAATGTTGAATTTTAGAACCAAAAATTTCTTATATATCCGTCTCACTCAAATTTGAATCTTCAAATATAGTGTTTCTTTTCTAATCTGTTCATTGTACGGCATTACAAAGTTGTGAGAACAATAGAAATATAATAAATGCATTACTCACATAATTATTGAAAAACGTCATTCTATAATTTGTTTACCTAAACCAACACCTCGTTCTTCAAAAAGTTTTTTATATTCACTATCTATTTTGGTTTGTTTTCTCATTATTGCATACGGAAAAAAAGACAACAATTTAAAACTTACTCACCACACTCCATTCTATTTTATCTTTTTGAATCTTTCTATTTCATCATTATAAAACTTCAAATCCTTGTCACTCTTTTCTTCGGTGGCTACTTTTATGGCTAATGCTTCGTGTTCAATAGCTTCTTTCACAAAGCCCAGATCGAATAATATATGCGCGTAGGTATCATTTATCGGATGATTATCAGGTAGTGCTTTATGCGCTTTTTCCTGCCATTCGCTGGCCAGTTTCAATGTTGCGATGTCATTAAAGGTGCGGTAATTTTCATAGATATTCCAACATATATTATTTATATCCATTGGTTGTACGTTGTCTAACGGTATAAATGCTTTTGTTTTGGCAATATACTCATCCCATTTAGCTTTGTCAGTTTTGTTAGTCTGCTGCTCATAAGAAGCTAACATAAAACTGCGAATGACCATATATTTCGAATACAGTACCGTATCAATTGATTTTACTGACGCTTCTTTAGCAGGGTTATCTTTGTATTTCGGTTGAGAGTAACTGAATCCGTTTATTATCTTATTATCCACTTCAGTTTTCCCGAATTTCTGTTCGTAAGCCGGACGATGCTTTAAAAAATATTGGAACTGATCATTGTCTATATCTGTGATATATTCTTTAAACAGTTGCCATGAATCCTGCGATAGTTTATCTTCGTCGGTAGCTGTTTTGAAATACTCAGTTATCAGCGCATCGGCATCAGCCGCATAATGATTGGTTTTCAGATAAAGCAATAATGTTTGAATGCTTTTATCCCCGGCCTTCATTTTAGTGGATATAGAAAGTACGTTTCGGGTATCATCCAGTGCCGTTTTGCCAAGTTCAATAAACGGATTGGCATCCATAGCACCAATTCCTACGTGTACCGTTTCGCCTTGGGCATTTAAAAACAGTAGCGTAGGATAGGCCTGCACGGCATATTTTGCACGAATCTTTAATCCTTCGCCCTTTTCCATATCAAACGAAAGATTGATAAAGTGACTGTTATAGAAATCACCAACTTCTTTTTGTGGGAAGATCTCTTTGGCCAGACGTTTACATGGGCCACACCAGGTGGTGTAACAATCGATAAATACCAATTTACCTTCTTTTTTGGACTGTGCCAATGCATCCGACAATAAACTATCCTTACTGAACTTGATGCCGGTTTCCTGAGCGTAAAGCGAGGCACTGAATACAACGAGAAATAATAATGTAAGTTTTTTCATACTGTTTTGTTTTAAATTACAATTTGCGTTATCAGAAGCAGATAAGCCAGTTACTTCATTTTTAACGCCACAAACATACACATTATAATTAACTTAACCAAGCCTTTAAACAACTAAATTGTAAACATGCTAAAATGTAATTCTTTGTGGCATAAAAAAAGAGAGATGAAGGATGTTCAACTCTCTTTTATAGGGGCTTAGTTCCATAGAACATGGTTTTAAGCCTTTATCAACATTCATCACTTTATATCATAGCCCAAAATTTCATTTACCTCTTTATTGCTAAGTTTTGAGCCTCTAAGCGCATTCTCTATTCCTGCATGTTGCTCGCTGGGCATTACAAAGAAGCGATACTTTTTCAGACAGAACGATCCATTTAAATCTTTGTCAGGGTTTAAACCTACGCGTGGAGCATCAAAAATCCGTTTATCTTCTTTCTTGATCAATCCTTTATCATCCGCCTCTAATCTCAATGAGAAATCTCCGTTATAAATATCAGGGAGATTAGCGAATAACTCCGTCACTGTTTTAATAGGTCCGTAGGTATAGTTGTGCGGTTCGGCCAAATTATAAATGGCGCGGATAAGGATACTCCCCGGACATTTCTCACTTCCGAATGTCATATCCAACCCTGAACCGTGGAAATACCATTTGCCCATTTCTTTTTGTAGATCATGTCCGTGTATATATGGATCTTGATGCGACTTGCTTTTATAATAGAATTCCAGTTCGCAGATTCGATAGGAACTATCGCCGGCCTTAAGTACCCATTTATTCATTATCTCCGAAGCGATAGTTGAAAAACTTGATTGGATATTATTATCATCCATCTTGAAATTTAAAGCCATAATCATATTTTTTATTTTATTGAACAATATACACAATAGAACTGATATCCCATCATGTTTTCATATTTTTAGGTAGTTTTATTGAATATATACACCAATAATAGGCTTGATAGGGCATGCTGAAGTCACTAAACCCTAGAAAATGGAGCGATTCCACTGATTGTTCAATTTTTGCAACGATATGCCCTTATTCGCTGTTTTCTGCCAACCTTTTTTTCTCAAAATGTAATCCTGTTTCTTACTTCACCACCTTTATCCATTGCCCGGAAGTTCTGGTCTGAGATGTTCAATAGCTGTAGCAAGTTTATCTATCATCCATTATCGAGGCAATATTCAGACTAAAAAGATCAGAAATATCGCAATAACTTCATCTCTTCTTGCCCAATATCAAAAAGTAAAGGTTTAATATCAAAATTCACGGGAATCATGAATTAGGTATAAATATCTTTGTCCCAACATAGTAGAACCATCATGTTCGGTTGACGTTTATTCTTTTCAATCTGTTTCCAATAACAAATTTCAAACCTTTTATTCAGATACCGGCAATTATAATTTAAAATTTCCCGGCATATAACCCATTTTAAGATAAATAGTTCAGTTGTTTTAGTCATCTGTCCAATTTTACAGACTATTGTACAGAATTCGAGTGACAAAATTATACGAAGGAATACCTTTGCTGTTAAATACGTAAAACAAATTATAGTAATTAAAATACATCAAATACAGAAATGGGAACAAGCCATCCATTTCTTGAAATTCTCAAGATCAAAACTAAATTAACACGAAGGCTAAAACACAATTACGGAGAAACTACTGGCTTCTTATGAAAAAAGGAGCTTGAAAAACTAACTTAAAAAATCAACAACTAAAAATTAAATTACATGAAAATCAGAAATTTATTGAAAAAATCAATTTCGAAGCAATTTCAACATCGACTGCTGAGTGCATTATTAATGCTCATCACATCACAATTGATTTTTGCACAAAGTGGATTGGTGACAGGCAAAGTCGTAGATGAAAAAGGAGAAACAGTAATTGGAGCTGCTATCACTGTGAAGGGAACCTCTCGTGGAACAATAACTAATATTGACGGAGGATTTTCTATTGCAGTCGGACCAAAAGAAGTTCTGAGTGTTAGGCTAATCGGATATGTGGAACAGGAAATCACTCCAGGGTCACAGTCTACTCTCAAAATAGTAATGAAAGAAGATACTCAGGTACTTGATGAAGTTGTGGTAGTAGGGTATGGAGTTCAAAAGAAGAGCGATGTTACTGGCGCCATGGCACGTGTAGGTGAAAAAGAATTGAAAGCTATGCCTGTAAAAGATGCTTTACAAGGTATGCAAGGGAAAGTAGCCGGTATTGATATTACTACCAACCAGCGTCCCGGACAGGTAGGTGATATTAAAATTCGCGGTGTGCGCTCTATAAATGCTGAAAACAATCCGTTGTATGTAGTAGACGGAATGGTACTTCAAGCAAGTGGAATTGATAATATCAACCCAAGTGATATTGAATCAATAGATGTTTTAAAAGATGCCTCAGCAACAGCTATTTATGGATCTCGTGGAGCCAATGGTGTAATATTGGTAACAACCAAACGGGGAAAAAGCGGAAAACTTTCAGTGAATTATAGTGGATCTGTTACATTTGAGAAAATGTATAATGTAACTGAAAACATGAACGCCGGAGAATGGATTGATTATTCTCGCTTAGCGAAAATAAATGCTGGTACCTATGGAGCAACAACGGCTTCTCGTGCTGGTGATTTTGCAAAGTGGTCATCTATCGCTGATTCGTGGGCAAATATTGATGCCGGTTGGTCTAAAGATGCAAGTGGCAATGATGTATGGAATTCTGCCAATGTCAAGGGTTACGATTGGGAACAATATGGAAAGCAAGTAGGTGTTAGTACAGAGCATACTTTAAGTGTTTCCGGTGGTGGTCAGAATAGCCAAGCATATGGCTCATTCGGTTATTTCAAACAAGAAGGAACTCAACCTGGACAAAAGTATGAAAGATATACTTCAAAAGTCAGTTTCGATGCTACTCCTACAAAATGGTTTAAAATGGGAACAGCTATTAACGGATCTTTTGCAAATCAGGACTATGGCTATAGCTTTGCTAAATCTGTAACCGGAGCTGGTGATTATTACGGTGCATTGAGAGGAATGTTAGCATGGACTGTACCTTATGATGCTAATGGTGCTTATATCAGAAATCCTGCTGCAGGAGATGTAAATATAATCAACCCAATAGATGAATTGGATTATACGGTAAATAATCGCAAAGGATTTATTGTTAATAGTAGTTTTTATAGCCAATTGGATTTTGGAGAAATGTTTAGCCCATTAAAAGGACTAAAATACAGAATTCAATTCGGTCCGGAATTAAGATATAATCGTAATTCCACATTTTATGATAAAGCAGGTATTAATGGAGATGGAAGCAATCAAGCTACGTATAATACCAGCCAAATACTATCTTGGACATTAGACAACTTAATATATTACGATCGTAATTTGGGCTCTAGCCATAAAATTGGTGTTACCTTAATGCAATCAGCGTCGGGCTATCATTCAGAGTCTTCAAATATGAAATCTAACACATTGGCTACTACTAATGAGCTGTGGTATAACATTGGATCAGGGGGAAGCCTAAATGGTTTTGGAACAGGTTTATCCGAAAAACAAATGGCTTCGTATATGGCGCGTATAAACTATGGCTACAAAGAAAAGTACTTGTTGACAGCCTCTGCACGTTTAGATGGATCGTCTGTATTAGCCGATGGACATAAATGGGCACCTTTTTATTCGGCAGCATTAGGATGGCGCATTGATCAGGAAAAATTTATGAAGAATGTAACATTCGTTGATGCCTTGAAACTTCGTTTGGGTGCAGGGGTAACAGGTAATGCTGCCATTGGAGCTTATGGAACCAAAGGCGGAATTACTCAAATGTACTATAATTGGGGAGCTACAGCTTCTACGGCAGGATATATTTTCTCCGACTTATCAGCGTCTTCACCTGTACTATTAGCAAATTCAAATTTGGGTTGGGAGAAAACAACACAATACAATCTTGGCTTAGATTACACTCTCTTAAAAAGCCGGATTAGTGGAAGTATGGATATTTATAAAACACAAACCAAAGATCTGTTGATGAGAATGTCAATCCCAAGTGCTTCAGGCTATGTTCAAACATGGAGCAATGTAGGAGAAACCAAAGGATGGGGTATTGATTTTCAGGTAAATTCCCTGAATATCAAAACGAGGGATTTTGCATGGTCAACTACCTTGACTTGGTCTTTAGACAGATGTAAAGTTGAAAAACTATCTAACGGCAGAACACAGGATATAGGTAGTTCTTTATTTGTTGGCAAAGAGTTAGGAGTATACTATGACTTTGTTTACGATGGAATATGGAAAACATCGGAAGCTACTGAAGCGGCTAAATATGGTAGAAAACCAGGACAAATTAGAGTAAAAGATTTAAATACTGATAATGTAATTAGTTCTAATGACGATAGACAGATTGTTGGAAAAACACGTCCAGACTGGTCGGGTGGTATTTCAAACACTTTTAATTATAAAAATTTAGAACTTTCATTCTTTATCTATTCCCGCTGGGGATTTACAGTTAATAAAGGATCTGTCAACTTAGGTGGACTTTATCAAACTCGTAAAGTAGATTATTGGATAGCAGGTATAAACGAAGACGCTGAGTATTATTCTCCGGGATCGAATGGTGTAAATGCAGATGTTTATGCAGGAGCACAGAGCTATCAGGATGGTTCGTTTGTTAAGATGAGAAACATCAATTTAGGATACAATTTCAATTCAAAACAACTAAGCAAATTAAAGATCAGCAATCTTAAAGTATATGCTCAAGTTATGAATCCTTTTACAATCTATTCTAAATGTAAAATTCTGGATACAGATCTTTCGAGCTACGACAACAATACAACTTCTACAGGTACAGATATTACAACCAAAGCGTTAGTGTTTGGTATCAACGTTGGTTTCTAAAAATCTTAAAAACAATACAAAATGAAAATAAATAAAACATTATTAATAGCGGCTATTGTAAGTATATCGGGGGTTTTAATGCCTTCTTGCAGTGAAAGCTTCTTAAATGAAGAATTGATCACTAGCCGTAATACTGAATATTTCAAAACACAAGCTGGTTTGGACGACTTGTCAACAGGTCTATATCCGTTGCTTAAGTTTAAATTCAACTATATTTGGGGTATTGAAATGTACAACTTAGGTGTAGACGAGTTTACAGATGCTAATAACTCAATTCCAAGTTTCAACTGCTATAGTTCAGATCTGAACGCTACTGAAACTGGAGCTGTATCTCCGCTATGGGATAATATGTACGGCTATATTGAGTCTGCAAATACTCTTATCCAAAATGTGCCGCTTTACTACGATTCTAAAAGTGCAAATTACAACATTAGACTTGGCGAAGGTCATTTCCTTCGTGCTTATTGTTATATGCAACTATTTACACAGTTTGGGGGCGTGCCATTAAAACTAACACCTTCAAATGGTAAAGTAGAAACATATTTCACCCGTAACACGCAAGAAGAGTGTTTAAACCAAATTATTGCAGATTTTGAAAAGGCATATAGTTTGCTACCTGCTACTCCAGCAACCACAGGTCGTCTTACAAAATGGGCTGCAGCACACTTTGCAGCAAAATCTCATTTGACTCGTGCAAGCGAATTATATGCTTCATGGAATTCTTCCTACGTATCTGCCGACTTGGATGCAGTAATTAAATTTGGTTCGGAAGTAGTAACTGCACATCCATTGGCTAATGATTATCTTGAACTTTGGGATTATACAAAAGCAAACAGTGCAAATGAAAAATCTTCAGAAGTAGTTTTGGCTGCACAATTCTCAGACGATCAAACGACTTGGGGACGCTATGGCAATCAAATGCACTTGTATTATCCATCTGTTTACCAAAATTTAGCAGGAACAACTCGCGATATTTCCGGTGGACGCGAGTTTTCTTACGCACGTGCTACAAATTACACATTGGATGTATTTGACCGCGTAAATGACTCTCGTTTCTGGAAATCATTTATTACAACTTATGGATGTGATAATACGAAAGGAGCTCCTGTGTGGACTACTACCAATGCACCATTTGGTCCTGCGGGAACTGTTGCTGGAGCTAAACGCTTCACTGGTGGAAGCCTTGCAATTAAATATATTGTGAATAATGCTGGAGATAGCCGATATGCAGCTGTAGCTAACGATGTTACAGGCGTACTAAAGGGTGGAGTAATGCAAAACACACATACCTTTGTTCGGTACTTTAATGGCGAACCTCAGGCTTGGGTTGGCAAACATGGAAATAATGGATATTATGGCGAGCAACAAAGATCGGTGGCTTTATCTAAATACCGTGACGGATATCGTGTTGCTATTGCATCTCAATTTGGGACACGTGATGCTATTATAGCTCGTTCGGCCGATGATGTATTAATGGTGGCTGAGGCTTATATTCGCAAAGGTGAATCTAGTTACCCGAATGCAATTACTTGGATTAACAAACTACGCGATCGTGCTGCTTATAAAGCTGGAGAGGATAGAACAAAACATATCGATGGAGGTCAGGCTTATAAGAACAATTCATATTGTACCGGCAAAGGTGGAGGTTATTCTGCAGATGGAGCTATTTATTGGGAAAAGAACACTTATTATGAGTCCAATAATGACATAGCTGTGACTACAGCTTCAACAACCTCTCCTATGCATATCAACGATATAAGTGCGATATATAACTCAACTGTTGATGCACCAATATATACAAAATTAGGCTGTTCTACAAATGCTGAGAAAATGATGTGTTTCTTGTTGAATGAACGAACTCGTGAGCTTTGTGGTGAAACCTATCGTTGGGAAGATTTAGCAAGAACTAAAAGCTTGGAAAGTCGATGGAAAGCATTTAACGATGGATTTGTGAGAGGAAATACTGCTTTTAATGCAACAACTCACTACTACCGTCCAATTCCACAATCATTCCTTGATGCAATTAGTAATGTAAATGGAGGGTCGTTAACTGCAGAAGAGAAGAAACAGCTTCAAAACCCTGGATACTAGAAAAAAAGGGGTTCAGCACTAGTTTAAATATTCATTAATCAAACAAATAAGGCTGTCCACTAAAATGGGCAGCTTTTTTTGTGGACAGCGCATAAAAAAAACCTGCTCCAACTACGGAACAGGCTTTTGTTTTATACAATAAATTGCAAATTACGTTTAGAATCTTTTAAATCCAATAATCTCGCGTACCTCGCGGATGGTTTTAGCAGCGTTTTCCTGCGCTTTCTCCTTGCCCATGCGGGCAACCCTCGAAACATAAGCTTCGTCGGCTGAGATGGACTTAATTCGCTCACGCATGGGTTCTGTAAAGGCAATCATATCTACAGCCAATTGCTTCTTCATATCACCATAACGGATCTGGCAGGTGTTATACATTTCGTCAAAGAAATTAAAGGTCTCGGGAGCTGAAACTACCTTCATCAACTGGAATATATTTTGAATAGCTTCCGGCTTCGGTTGATGGGGTTCGGTTGGGCCGCTATCAGTAACCGCTTTCATCACTTTTTTGCGAATAGCCTCGGGTTCATCGGCAAAATAAATAGCATTTCCTTCGCCTTCCGATTTACCCATTTTACCGCTTCCGTTCAATCCCGGAATTTTTACCAATTCATTTCCAAAATTAAATGCTTGTGGTTCGGGGAAATAATCCACGTTATACAATCTATTGAAGCGATTTCCAAAAGTACGGGTCATCTCCAGATGTTGCTCCTGATCTTTTCCTACCGGAACTTTGGTAGCTCTGTGTATTAAAATATCAGCCGCCATAAGCGTAGGATAAGTAAGTAATCCTGAATTCACATTTTCCGGCTGTTGGCGAATTTTATCTTTAAACGACGTACAGCGCTCTAGTTCTCCAATATATGCATTCATATTGAGAAATAGGTACAGCTCAACAACTTCAGGCACATCACTTTGAATATAGAGTGTTGACTTTTCGGGATCCAGCCCTGCAGCGAGGTATTCAACCAAAATCTGACGTACATTACCATGTAAATCAGCTGGTGTTGGATGTGTAGTAAGCGAATGATAATCAGCAATAAAAAAGTAGCAGTTATGCTCATTCTGCATTGTAAGAAAATTGCGCAACGCGCCAAAATAATTACCTAAGTGAAGGTTTCCGGTTGGGCGAATGCCACTAACAACTGTTTCCATGTTTCTTTCAAGTTACGAGTTACAAGTTACAAGTTACAGGAAAGTGAACGAGTAAACAAGTAAAAATATATAAATTTTAGTCAGGGATTTTTATCTCTGACTATTAACTACTAACGATAAATAACCAACTTCTTACTCAATAGGTATTGATCTACGAATGCGTTGATCTAATGAAGTGAGCGTCTCGGTGGTTGCCACTCCTTTTATTTCCTGTATGCGCGAATTAAGCAGTTCCATAAGATGCTCATCGTTCTTTGCATAAAGCTTGATAAGGATGGTATAATTTCCTAAGGTATATTGTGATTCTACAATCTCCGGAATTTTTTCCAGCTCTTGTACCACTTCTTTGTACATAGAACCGCGTTCCAGCGTTATTCCAATATAAACACACATTTGAAACCCTAACATTTTAGGATTTACATGATAACCCGACCCTGTGATAACATCGATATCTATCAATCGTTGAACGCGTTGATGAATAGCAGCACGGGATACACCACACTCTTCTGCCACATCTTTAAAAGGCATACGGGCATTTTTTGTAATAATCTGCAAAATTTTTCGGTCTAATTGGTCTATCTTTTCCATAATACTTGATTTTTGTTTAGCATATTGACAGCAAAATTATACAAAATAAATGGTAATTGAAATATTTAAGAGCTATTTATGATATATTAAGGGATAAAAGATATCAATTTATGTACAATGACTATCTTTTTGACAAAAAAAGCCGAAGCGATAACGCTCCGGCTTTCGTATAGTTTACAAAAACTATCGTTGTTGTTGCTGTTGTTGTTGCATTTGTTGTTGTAACTGTTGCATTTGCTCAGCACTCAATTGTTGACCACCTGCAGGAGCTGGTGCTTCTTTTTCGATAGAGAGTAATTCAACGTCAAAAATCAACATTGAGAAAGGTTGAATTTTTCCTTGACCACCATTACCGTAAGCCAACTCTTGTGGTACGTACAATTTGAATTTAGAACCAACCGGCATTAATTGTAATGCTTCAGTCCATCCTTTGATTACCTGATTAACAGGGAAAACAACAGGTTCTTTACGTTCAACAGAACTATCAAATACAGTTCCGTCAATCAAAGTTCCATGATAGTTTACTTTTACCTGATTTGTAGCAGTTGGAATTGGACCCGTACCTTTTTTTACGATTTCGTATTGAAGACCACTAGCAGTAGTAATTACACCCGGTTTCTTTCCGTTTTCGGCAAGAAATTTTTCGCCGGCTTTTTTGTTTGGACCAAATTGGGCTTCCATTTTTTTAGATTGAAGCAATTGCATGGTAGTGTTCAAATAGGTTTGAGCATCTTGTGAATTCATTTGGATGCTAGAGTTTTTAATACCATTAATCAACCCTTGTTTAATAAGGTCGATGTCTACTTTCAAAGTAGAATCACCTAATAAACCTGCTTTTTCTTGTGCTTTCAAAGAAGTTCCGATTTGAGTTCCTAACTCAACGATTTCAGCGTTTTCTTTTACTACTTCTCCTTTGCTTCCGTCTTTCAATCCGGCAAGTATAGCTTTAATTTTAATTTCGGCAGAGTCACCTTTAATATAAGCGTCTTTGATTCCGGCACCATTGGCCAAACCAAAAGCATAGTTCAAACTATCGAGTTGAGTTTTTAAAGTTGGTGTTTTAGCTTTATTGCTATCGCACGAAGTGAATGTAAATGCAGCCACCAAAGCCACGGCGATGAATATATTCAGTTTTTTCATTTTATCTGTATATTTTAATTTATTGAATTATTAGTTTGCTTGTGGTTGTGGAGCTTGTTGTGGAGCTGACATTTGAGGTTGTGAACCGCCCATTTTTTTAGCTTGAATAGCCATCATCGTTTTTTGAATATACTCTTGCGCTTGTTGTGGAGTCATACAACCGGTGTAACCGTGCAATGCATTAACCAACCCTTGTTTAACTAAGTCGACATTAAGTTTCAAAGTAGAATCACCCATCAAACCGGATGCTTTTTGTTTTTTTAATGTAGATCCGATTTGTTGACCCAATTTAAACATCTCGTCTTTGCTTACTTCTTTGCTATAAGCTTCGTCAATGGCTTTCATCAACGCAACAACTGCTTTGTCTGATGAATCTTTTTGCATCAGATTAGTTTTGATATTTTCACCATTAGCCAAGCCAAGCGTGTAATTGATACTGTCATTTTGAGTTTTCAAAGTCACAGTTTTAGCTTCGTATTTATTGCACGAAGAAAGTAGAAAAATGGCAACCAGAGCTACCAACGATAAAATACTTTGTTTTTTCATTTGAATAATATTTATAAATTTATTTTTTAGTTTCAATGACCGAAATCTATTTGGTTTTCTTTACCCCTTTAGATACGGCTGTTCTTTTTATAGATTTTGGAGCTATAGCAGGTTTTACTGCAGGAGCTGGTGGAGCTACTTCAATAACCGGTTTAATTTTGAGTAACTCTATTTCAAAAATCAATGTTGCATATCCCGGTATTGGTCCTCCGTTTGGAGTTCCTTGTTCGCCATACCCTAAAGTATAAGGAACAAATAATTTATATTTCGAACCAACAGACATTAATTGCACACCTTCAGTCCATCCCGGAATTACCTGATTCAATGGGAAGGTAATTGATTCACCACGATCTACAGAGCTATCAAATTTTGTTCCATCAAGTAAAAAACCTTGGTAATGAACTTCTACCGAATCTGTTGCTTTTGGTTTTGGGCCTTCGGCCGGCACCAGCACTTGGTATTGCAATCCGCTTTCGGTTGTTTTTACGCCTTCTTTTGTTTTATTCTCGGCTAAGAATTTCTCTCCAGCTCCCTTTTTTGCTTCAACCTCCTTAAGTTTAGCCGCAGTAAAATACTTGTTTAAAAATTCATTCGCAAATTCATCTTTCAACAAAAGCGAATCACCTTTTAAAGAGCTAGTAAGTGCCTTGATAAAAACATCAATATTAACTTTCTCTTCAGGTAAAGTTTTCAAATTCTTATTCAAGCCAGAACCTACATTCATTCCCAAAGCATAACTCATAGAGTCAACCTGATTGAAGAACACTTGTTTGCATACATCTGCTACAGGCATATCTGCTTTCTTCTTTTTGTCTTTGGCAACTGCCGAAGTAAGAACCAAACAAATGGCACCGAGCACTAAAACTGTTTTTTTCATTATTTGTTATTAATATTAAATTTATAGATTTCTATTACAAAAAAACTATACAATGTCCAATAGCTCAACTTCGAAAATCAAAGTGGCGTGTGGAGCAATTGCTTGTCCTGCACCTTGTGCACCATAAGCTAAGTCGGATGGGATAAACAATTTCCATTTAGATCCAACCGGCATTAATTGAAGTGCTTCTACCCAACCGCTGATTACCTGAGTTACACCAAAGGTTGCGGGTTCACCACGGCTAACTGAGCTGTCGAAAACATTTCCATCGATGGTTGTACCATGGTAATGTACTTTTACTGAGTTGGATGCAGTTGGTATTGCACCATTTCCTGCTGTCATTACTTCGTATTGTAATCCGCTGGCCAACGTTACAACTTCGCTACGTTTAGCATTCTCAGCTAAAAAAGCTTTTCCTTCTGCTTGCCCTTTTTCGCTTACTTTTGCTTGCAAGGCGGTAAAAAATTCATTTATAACCGCTTGAGCATCTTCGTAACTCATATCCAGTTTGTTTTGTTCCATTACATCTTGTATCCCTTTGGCCAATTTACCATAATCCAAAGCAGTAACTCCGCTTCCTAAAAGATTATTACCTAAACTTAACCCCAATGCATAACTTACTTTTTCCATTCTAAAATTTAATTTTTACCTTAGTTTTCGAACTTGTGATAAACTAAGCCGGTTTGTTTTTTATATACTATTTTTATCAAATACTTAACTTCAATACTTATTATGAATTTTCGCTTCTTTTTTACTCAAAAAAAACGCTGCAAAGATAGCTGATTTGTTGGATAATAGCGTGTTAATATTTCGAAATTATAGCGATGAAACCACAATTGGCAATTTTCGATGTTTTCTTTCGCCGGTATTTGGGTTAAACATTTCAAAATAAAGTACATAAATTCCGACATTTGCATTTTTACCACTTCCCGTTTTACCATCCCAGATCAAGAAACCTTCGGTTGGAAGTAAAATATTTGCTCCTAATGTAACAACCCTCACCCCGACTGCATTCAAAATCATAACATTTGCTACATATCCGGCTGCGTCAGTCCTATATTTGATAACACAAACATCATTTATACCATCATTATCAGGCGAGAAACTCTCGGGTTCAGTCCACACGAATTTATCGACATTTACAGCGTCGAGCAAGTCTCTGAATTGTGAATTCTGATATCCGGGTGTTCCAAAGTTTGTAGTTGAAGCAGCTGAATGCCACGATGCAGCAGCCTGAGTTACTAAATTGGAATTGATGCGCTCTAATGACACACCTTTCGGATTTTTCACAAGAGCATTATGCCATTTTACATTATATTGCAATTCATCAAAAATACTGTCTTTCGCCGAATTTGTGAGAACCAATATAGTGCTTTCGTTATTAAGCGAATTCCATGTAGTAGAAATTATATTAGTCTCCTCGGGGCACGAGTAATAGGCACAAAGTAATTCCGCATCCGAACAAAGTGCCAGATAGCCATGAGGTAAAATATGTGTTTGCGGAGGGATAATAACTCCCGTATTCATCGTACCATCTGTTTTGCGGGTGGCAAAAACCATACCCGATACATCCAACAGTTTATCCGATTTGTTATAAATCTCGATATACTCCAAAGAGTTCTCGGGATTCTCAAACATCACTTCGTTGAAAATCAAATCGCCTATTTCTTTTTTCTCAACAATGCCAACACTTTTCTTTGTCAATTCAAGCTGATTACCTCCTAGGTCAGATAATCCACTAGTTTGCAGATTATAAATCTTTCCTTTCTGAAAATCATTTGCAAAAGTCAATTCTATGGATGTCTTATCAGCTGAAATGATTGTTGAAACCGGATTTCCCATCCCATTGTCCAACGTAAAGGTGCTCGCAGAGAAATTCATTCGTTCCGAAAATGCAAGTTTCAATTTATTGGGTTGTTCAATAATCAATGAATTCCAAACCGGAAGATCCGTATCAACATAAACCGAGTTTTGATAACCGGGAGTGCCATTATTTCCAACTGCTGTTGAAGAATGCCACGAGTATGCATCTTGAGTCATCACATCCGGACTTGTACGCTCCAGCGATATGCCCTTAGGACTAACAACCCATGAATTATGCCATTTTACATCGTATTTCAGTTCATCAAAAATGCTGTCCTTAGCCGCACTGGTCAACACTAAAGTCGAACTCTCGTTATTGAGTGCTGTCCATGAAGTACTTATGATATTACTTTCGGGTGGACAAGCATGGAAACTGCGAACCGTTTCGGCATTGGAACACAACGCCATATGGCCTTTAGGTGGCAAAAGCGGGGTCAGTTTTGGGATAATAACTCCCGTATTCATCGTACCATCTGTTTTACGAGTAGTGAAAACCATCCCCGAAACATCCAACAGTTTATCCGATTTGTTATAAATCTCGATATACTCCAATGAGTTCTCCGGATTTTCAAACATCACTTCGTTGAAAATCAAATCACCTATTTCTTTTTTCTCAACAATACCAATGCTTTTACTCTTCAATTCAAGTTGATTACCTGCTAAATCTATTAATCCCGAAGTTTGTAAATTATATATCTTCCCTTTTTGAAAATCATTAGCAAAAGTCAATTCGATGGATGTTTTATCAGCTGAAATGAGTGTTGAGATAGGACTGCCCATCCCATTATCAACCGTAAAAGTACTCGCTGAAAAATTCATTCGCTCTGAAAATGCAAGTTTCAATTTATTGGGTTGTTCGATAATCAGTGAATTCCAAATTGGAAGATCCGTATCAACATAAACCGAGTTTTGATAACCGGGAGTGCCATTATTTCCAACTGCTGTTGAAGAATGCCACGAATATGCATCTTGTGTGATTAAATCCGGACTCGTACGCTCCAACGATATGCCCTTAGGACTAACAACCCAGAAATTATGCCATTTCACATCGTATTTCAGTTCATCGAAAATACTGTCCTTAGCCGCACTGGTCAACACTAAAGTCGAACTTTCGTTATTGAGTGCTGTCCATGAAGTACTTATGATATTACTTTCGGGTGGACAAGCATGGAAACTCTTAACCGTTTCGGCGTTGGAACACAGCGCCAGATAGCCTTTAGGTGGCAAAAGCGGGGTCAGTTTTGGAATAATAACTCCCGTATTCATCGTACCATCTGTTTTACGGGTAGTAAAAATCATCCCCGAAACATCCAGCAATTTATCCGATTTGTTATAAATCTCGATATATTCCAAGGAGTTCTCCGGATTTTCAAACATTACTTCATTGAAAATCAAATCACCTATCTCCTTTTTCTCTACGATACCAATAGATTTTTGAGTGGTTGTTGGAATATTGCCTGCCAAATCGGTCAAACCAGAAGTTGCCATATTATAAATTTTCCCTTTCTCAAAATTACTTGCAAAAGTCAATTCGATGGATGTTTTATCCGTTGAAATAATTTTTGAAACAGGACTTCCCATTCCATTGTCAAGCGTGAAAGTGCTTGCTGAAAAATTCATTCGTTCCGAAAATCCTAGTTTCAGTTTATTGGGCTGTTCGATGATCAGTGAATTCCAAACAGGAAGTTCCGTATCAACATAAACCGAGTTTTGATAACCGGGAGTGCCATTATTTCCAACTGCTGTTGAAGAATGCCACGAATACGCATCTTGCGTGATCAAATCAGGACTAGTGCGTTCCAAAGCGATACCCTTCGGACTAACCACCCATGAATTATGCCATTTTACATCGTATTTCAGTTCATCAAAAATGCTGTCTTTAGCCGCACTCGTCAACACTAAAGTCGAACTCTCGTTATTGAGTGCTGTCCATGAAGTACTTATGATAGTACTTTGGGGCGGACAAGCATGAAAACTGCGAACCGTTTCGGCATTGGAACAAAGTGCCAAATAGCCTTTAGGTGGCAAAAGCGGGGTCAGTTTTGGGATAATAACTCCCGTATTCATCGTACCATCTGTTTTGCGCGTGGTGAAAATCATGCCCGATACATCCAACAGTTTATCCGATTTATTGTAAATTTCAATATACTCCAATGAAGTTTCAGGATTCTCAAACATTACCTCGTTGAAAATCAAATCACCTATTTCTTTTTTCTCAATAATCCCGATTGATTTCTGAGTAGTTGATGGAAGGTTTCCTGCTAAATCTGCTAAGCTGGTTGTTTGTAAATTGTAAATTTTCCCTTTCTCAAAATCATTGCCAAAAGTCAATTCGATGGATGTTTTATCCGCTGAAATGACCGTTGAGATAGGACTGCTCATTCCATTATCAAGTGCAAAAGTACACATTGAAAAATTCATTCGTTCAGAAAATTCGAGTTTCAGTTTATTGGGCTGCTCGATGACGATTGAATTCCAAACAGGAAGTTCCGTATCAACATAAACGGAGTTTTGATAACCGGGAGTGCCGTAATTGTTGTTGGAATTAGCTGAATGCCATGAGTACGCATCTTGTGTCATCAAATCCGGACTTGTACGTTCCAATGATATTCCCTTCGGACTAACCACCCATGAATTATGCCATTTCACATCGTATTTCAGTTCTTCGAAAATGCTGTCTTTAGCCGCACTCGTAAGGACTAAAGTCGAACTTTCATTATTGAGTGCTGTCCATGAAGTACTTATGATATTACTTTCGGGCGGACAAGCATGGAAACTCTTAACAGTTTCGGCATTAGAACAAAGTGCCAAATAGCCTTTAGGTGGCAAAAGCGGGGTCAGTTTTGGAATAATAACTCCCGTATTCATCGTACCATCTGTTTTACGGGTAGTAAAAATCATCCCCGAAACATCCAGCAATTTATCCGATTTGTTATAAATCTCGATATACTCCAATGAGTTCTCCGGATTCTCAAACATCACTTCGTTGAAAATCAAATCGCCTATTTCTTTTTTCTCAACAATGCCAACACTTTTCTTTGTCAATTCAAGCTGATTACCTCCTAGGTCAGATAATCCACTAGTTTGCAGATTATAAATCTTTCCTTTCTGAAAATCATTGGCAAAAGTCAGTTCAATGGATGTCTTATCCGCTGAAAGAATTGTTGAAACCGGACTTCCCATTCCATTGTCAAGCGTGAAAGTGCTTGCTGAAAAATCCATTCTTTCCGAAAATCCAAGTTTCAGTTTATTGGGTTGCTCGATAGTAAATGAATTCCAAATCGGTTGCTCCGTATCAACATAAACCGAGTTTTGATAACCGGGTGTACCATAGTTTCCAACAGCTGTTGAGGAATGCCACGAATATGCATCTTGTGTGATTAAATCCGGACTCGTACGCTCCAACGATATGCCCTTAGGACTAACAACCCAGAAATTATGCCATTTCACATCATATTTCAGTTCATCAAAAATACTGTCCTTAGCCGCACTGGTCAACACCAAAGTCGAACTTTCGTTATTGAGCGTTGTCCATGAAGTACTTATGATATTACTTTCGGGCGGACAAGCATGGAAACTCTTAACCGTTTCGGCGTTGGAACACAGTGCCAGATAGCCTTTAGGTTGTAAAAGTGGGGTCAGTTTTGGGATAATAACTCCCGTATTCATCGTACCATCTGTTTTTCGAGTGGTGAAAATCATCCCGGATACATCCAACAGTTTATCCGATTTGTTATAAATCTCAATGTATTCCAAAGAGTTCTCGGGATTCTCAAACATTACTTCATTGAAAATCAAATCGCCTATTTCTTTTTTCTCAACAATACCAATGCATTTACTATTCAATTCTGGCTGATTACCTGCTAGGTCAGATAATCCACTAGTTTGCAGATTATAAATCTTTCCTTTCTGAAAATCATTGGCAAAAGTCAGTTCAATGGATGTCTTATCCGCTGAAAGAATTGTTGAAACCGGACTTCCCATTCCATTGTCAAGCGTGAAAGTGCTTGCTGAAAAATCCATTCTTTCCGAAAATCCAAGTTTCAGTTTATTGGGTTGCTCGATAGTAAATGAATTCCAAATCGGTTGCTCCGTATCAACATAAACCGAATTTTGATAACCCGGAGTTCCATTATTTCCAACTGCTGTTGAAGAATGCCACGAGTACGCATCTTGTGTCATGACATCCGGACTTGTACGCTCCAGCGATATACCCTTCGGACTAACCACCCATGAATTTTGCCATTTCACATCGTATTTCAGTTCATCGAAAATGCTGTCCTTAGCCGCACTCGTAAGCACTAAAGTCGAACTTTCGTTATTGAGTGCTGTCCATGAAGTACTTATGATAGTACTTTCGGGCGGACAAGCATGAAAACTGCGAACCGTTTCGGCATTGGAACAAAGTGCCAGATAGCCTTTGGGTGGTAAAAGTGGTGTCAGTTTAGGGATACTAATTCCCGTATTCATCGTACCATCTGTTTTGCGGGTGGTAAAAACCATACCCGATACGTCTAGCAATTTGTCAGATTTATTGTAAATCTCGATATATTCCAATGAGTTCTCAGGATTTTCAAACATTACTTCATTGAAAATCAAATCACCAATTTCTTTTTTCTCTACAATACCAATACTTTTACTCTTCAATTCTAGCTGATTACCGGCTAAATCTATTAATCCCGAAGTTTGCAAATTATATATCTTCCCTTTTTGAAAATCATTGACAAAAGTCAATTCGATGGATGTCTTATCCGCTGAGATGACTGTTGAGATAGGATTCCCCATTCCATTATCAACCGTAAAAGTACTTGCTGAAAAATCCATTCGTTCCGAAAATTCGAGTTTCAGTTTATTGGGTTGCTCGATGATCAGTGAATTCCAAACAGGAAATTCCGTATCAACATAAACTGAGTTTTGATAACCCGGAGTCCCATTGTTTCCAACAGCTGTTGAAGAATGCCACGAGTACGCATCTTGCGTCATCAAATCAGGACTAGTGCGTTCCAAAGCGATACCCTTTGGACTAACCACCCATGAATTATGCCATTTCACATCGTATTTCAGTTCATCGAAAATACTGTCCTTAGCTGCACTTGTCAATACCAAAGTCGAACTTTCGTTATTGAGTGCTGTCCATGAAGTACTTATGATAGTACTTTCGGGTGGACAAGCATGAAAACTGCGAACCGTTTCGGCATTGGAACACAACGCCAAATAGCCTTTAGGTGGCAAAAGTGGAGTCTGTTTAGGGATACTAACTCCCGTATTCATCGTACCATCTGTTTTGCGGGTGGTAAAAATCATACCCGAAACATCCAGCAATTTATCCGATTTGTTATAAATCTCAATGTATTCCAAAGAGTTCTCGGGATTCTCAAACATTACTTCATTGAAAATCAAATCGCCTATTTCTTTTTTCTCAACAATACCAATTGATTTTTGAGTAGTAGATGGAACGTTCCCTGCTAAATCTGATAACCCGGTCGTTTGTAGATTATAAATCTTCCCTTTTTGAAAATCATTGCCAAAAGTCAATTCGATGGATGTTTTATCCGTTGAAATAATTGTTGAAACAGGACTTCCCATTCCATTGTCCAACGTAAAGGTGCTCGATGTGAAATTCATTCGTTCAGAAAATTCGAGTTTCAGTTTATTCGGTTGCTCGATGACGATTGAATTCCAAACAGGAAATTCAGTATCAACATAAACCGAATTTTGATAACCCGGAGTGCCATTATTTCCAACTGCTGTTGAAGAATGCCACGAGTACGCATCTTGAGTCATCAAATCCGGACTTGTACGTTCGAGCGATATGCCCTTTGGACTAACAACCCAGGAATTATGCCATTTCACATCGTATTTCAGTTCATCAAAAATGCTGTCTTTAGCCGCACTCGTAAGCACTAAAGTCGAACTTTCATTATTGAGCGTTGTCCATGAAGTACTTATGATATTACTTTCGGGCGGACAAGCATGAAAACTGCGAACCGTTTCGGCATTGGAACAAAGTGCCAAATAGCCTTTAGGTGGCAAAAGCGGAGTCAGTTTTGGGATACTAACTCCCGTATTCATCGTACCATCTGTTTTGCGGGTGGTAAAAACCATACCCGATACATCCAACAGTTTATCCGATTTGTTATAAATCTCGATATACTCCAATGAGTTCTCCGGATTTTCAAACATCACTTCGTTGAAAATCAAATCGCCTATTTCTTTTTTCTCAACAATCCCGATTGCTTTTTCAGTGGTTGATGGAACGTTTCCTGCTAAATCTGCTAAGCCGGTTGTTTGTAAATTGTAAATTTTCCCTTTTTCAAAATCATTGGCAAAAGTCAATTCTATGGATGTTTTATCCGCTGAAATGAGCGTTGAGATAGGATTCCCCATTCCATTATCAACCGTAAAAGTACTCGCTGAGAAATCCATCGCTTCCGAAAACCCCAATTTGAGTTTGTTCGGGGTCTCAAGATTAAATAGATTCCATATAGGCGACTCCTTATCCACCGCTTTATTACCAGTAACCAAAATATCATCGAAAAAATAATACAAACCGGTTGAAGCAGTATTGACATACAATAACCCAAAATAATTACTGCTCTTTACAGCAGTATTTTGTATCGTTCCTTCGAGTACATAATCGATTTCGGTAGCTAATTTACTGTATAGAGCAAAATTCCCATCAGCATCTCGGGTCACTTTTACTCTTAAGTCAACCGGGTTCCTATCAGTGCGTTTATCCACCCCATCAATAATTTTTGTTTTCGTAGTGCCCTCTTGCACGAACAATGATACTTCGTCGTTTGTTCCTCCTACCTGCACATAATAACCGTTACAACCCGAAGTTAAATCGTTTTTGTCAGAAACTAAATAAATGGAGGCATAATTACCCGAGGAGGGATTATAATTTATTTTCACCCAACATTCCCAGGTGGCATCATCAATTGCTTCGGAAGGCGTGAAAAGATAAGAAGTTGATGCCACTGCAGCTTTCGATTGAAGTTGCATGGATGTGTTTACCGAAAAATTGGAAGAAGTTCCTGTCCAAATTGGATTATTTATAAAGTTTCCATCCAAAAAAGTTTCGTTCACCTGACTGAAACAAAAAAATGGAACGAAAATCGCTAAAAAAACGCTTAAATTCTTCATAATGTGTCATTTTTAGTTTAAAATGAATTACTTTTGCGGAAAATTTAGGGAAGTCTAAAAAATACATTAATACAAAAATAATAATTTAATTCACATTATATTAAGGAAATTGGAATATATTTTAAGCTAAATATATTAAAAAAACATAATAAAACTATTTCTGAAATAATTCCTCGAAACAAAAAGATCCGTTAACCAACGGACTGAGGGTCATTCTTAATTTTTAAAACAATGAGAGTAGCAATTGTAGGCACAAGTGGTGCCGTTGGACAAGAATTCTTGCGTGTGTTAGCAGAACGCAATTTCCCATTGACTGAACTGGTTCTTTTTGGATCAGCGCGCAGCGCGGGCAGTGTTTATGAGTATAAAGGTGAAAAACTCACCGTTAAGGAGCTCAAACACGGTGATGATTTTAAGGGAATCGATATCGCATTTACCTCAGCAGGCGCAAGCATTTCGAAAGAATTTGCTGAAGATATAACCAAATTTGGAGCAGTAATGATTGATAACTCAAGTGCATTCCGTATGGATAACGATATTCCATTGGTAGTACCTGAAGTAAACGCTGCCGATGCAAAAGATCGTCCCCGCGGAATTATTGCTAACCCAAACTGTACTACTATTCAAATGGTAGTAGCATTGAAAGCCATTGAAAATATATCACACATCAAACGTGTTCACGTATCTACTTACCAAGCGGCTTCAGGAGCAGGTGCAGCTGCAATGGACGAATTAGAATTGCAATACAAACAAGTTTTAGCAGGTGAAGAAGTTACCGTAAGTAAATTTGCTTATCAATTGGCATACAACTTAATACCACAAGTGGATGTATTCACAGACAACGGTTATACCAAAGAGGAAATGAAAATGTACCACGAAACACGTAAAATCATGCATTCTGACGTAGAAGTTAGTGCAATGTGTGTTCGTGTGCCAGCTTTGCGTGCTCACTCTGAAAGTGTATGGTTAGAAACCGAAAAACCGGTAAGCGTTGAAGAAGCTCGTGCAGCATTTGCAGTAGCTCCGGGTGTTGTTATGATAGACAATCCTGCAGAAAAGAAATACCCAATGCCATTGTTTCTTTCGGGAAAAGATCCGGTACACATAGGACGTCTTCGCAAAGATATTTCAAATCCGAATGGACTTACTTTCTGGTGCGTTAGCGATCAAATTAAAAAAGGGGCTGCTCTAAATGCAGTGCAAATTGCAGAATACCTGATTGCTGAAAAAAACATATAATCAGAGTATTACCTGATTCTATATTAAATTAAAAAGCAGACTTTGAATAATTTCAAAGTCTGCTTTTTTCATTTAAGGTCAGGTAAAAGATTGAAAATTAATAAAATCGGGTCGTATTGACAGACAACCGACCCGAAGTAATAAACAAAACTACTAACGTCAAAGGTTTAGAAATTCTTTAAAATACTGTGCATAAATTATAAACAATACATCTACAAGCTTCGCAAAAAGAATAAACAAACGGCATAAGGCTAAAAAAAATCACAATACTACACCCCCGCTACACCTGCATAGACAAAACTATAATTCAATACTTATATTTAGAAATTGACGAATAATGTCAAATTCTCTGAACTGTTATTTATCGTTGCAAAAATAATTGATTTGACTTTAACCAACACTATTTATCTTGGGACAAATTGTAGACAAACTCTTTAAAAAGACTAATATTCAATCACTTTCCATTAAAATATTGTTAAATACAAGAAATTCCTAGTGAAAATGAATATTGAACGTAAAAAAAAATCGTACAAATGATAAAAATAATCTCGTTCAACGGGAAAATATATTTTAGCAATCCAAATTATTTAGGCTGTAAAATGTGGACAAGAGGAAAAAAATATTTACTTTTGCATAGACAAATGCAAATTTAGTGCGTAAATTTATGATTAAAGTCCTAAGATTAATTATTTCGAAACTAGCTCTGAAACATCTGATTGTAGTATTCTTGATGCTTATTGTAATTAGTGAGGCTAATGCGCAGGCTGTAAATAATGGAATTCTCCGGCTACAAACTCCCAGTGAACTTGATGAAAAAATAGTTGATTTATCGGGTAACTGGCAGTTCTTTTTTGGAAAGCATCTATCGGCCGGCGAAATGCAAAAGATCCCCACTGCTGATAAAGAATACATCGAAACCCCTTCTGCATGGAATTATCGCCCACCAAAAGACAAAAAAATACCTAGCTACGGTATTGCCACCTATTACCTCAAAATAGTCCTCAATAAATGCCCCAAAAACAAAGAGAATAACTACGGGTTCAAAATAGGGAATATTATCACCTCGTATAAACTATGGGTAAACGGCAAATTAGTGGGTAAAGCCGGCAACGCAAGTAGTTCTCCAAGCACATTTAAACCCATTTACTTACCACAAACCTGCTTCTTTCAATCAAACAGTGATACTCTCGACGTGGTGCTACAAGTGAGTAATTTCGCGGATCCTCTATATGCAGGAGTCTGGCAAAAAATATATTTCGGCAAAAGTTGCACTATAGAACACCTCAATTGGTTAAGAAACTCACTCAACTTTTTTATTCTTAGCGCTTTCATCCTGTTCTTTTTCTATCAGTTCACACTCAGTTTTATACAAGCCGACGAGAAATCACATCGAATTATTGCCATTTTATCGCTCTTTTCGTTCATTAAGCTGCTAATGGATGGTGATGTCTCGGTTTTCAATTTCTTGCCCAACCTCGATTTCACCTGGTATTACCGGTTATGGATCATGGCGTTCCTTATTATTCCGATTGCTCTCCGATTGACTAAAAATGCATATCCATCAGAAGTAAATAAGTGGATAGAAAAAGCATTCTATTCATTTTACGCGGTGATGACTTTTTTCGTTTTGTTCATTGATATACATTTCGTACTTAGACATTTAATCATTGTGGTATTTGCTACATTTGTATGCAGTTTATATATGTTTTATGTATTATTGAGAGCCATAGGTAAAGGAAGAAAATATTCAATTATTTCATTTATTTCATTTACAGTAATGATACTATTTATTTTGAATGATCTTGCATTCCTGACGTATCAATTCACCTATGGTTACCTATCGCATATCGGTATCTTCTTCTATATCATTACACAATCAATGACAGTTACTTTGAAATTTGCATCATCTCATAAAAAAGTAATCATCTTATCTAACGAATTACTGGATACGAATAAGAATCTTGAGACCCTGGTAGCCGGAAGAACCAAAGAACTCAACGATGCAAACAAAGAACTGGCAAGTCTGAATAAGCAAAAAGATTTCCTTATTTCTACCATTTCGCACGATTTAATGGGCTTTTTCAACACACTAATCACGTTCACCAAACAGCTGTCAAAAGACACAACTTTATCTGATAAACAGCATAAAACGATGAGCAAACTATATCAAACCTCCAACAAAGGTTACTTACTGTTAGACAATATCTTAACGTGGGCAAAAATGCAGATTAGCAATGAACCGGAGCAAAAATTAATAGAAAAACTAAGTTACATTGTCGATGAAAATTTGTATTTATTTGCAGAACAGATTGATAGCAAAGGTATAGTAACCGATGTAAAATTAAATGATAAGCTAACATTCCTTTGTGATATCGGCAATTTAAATACAATTGTTCGAAATTTAATATCAAACGCCATCAAATTTAGCCATGATGGTGGTAAAATCACATTGACAAACCAACTTGTTGAGGATAAGGTGCAAATAATAATCCACGATGAGGGAATTGGGATGACCTACAATGAATTGGCAACCGTATTTGATGCTGAAAAAACAAAGAAACGGGTCGGTACAGCCGGTGAAAGTGGAAGTGGTTTAGGATTAATGATAGTAAAAGAACTTGTTGAAAACAATAATGGAAAAATAATTTGTACCAGCCAAATAAATAATGGCACACGATTCATCATCGAATTTCCAAGTTCAGAGAAATAAACTATCAAGAAACAAAAAGAAGACATGTACATAAAATGAAAAAAATATTGATAATTGACGATGAACCGGATTCTATAGCCGTTTTCGATTTATTACTGACAAATCTGAATTATGAAGTTGTAAGTGAGAGCAATCCTCTGAATGCCATAGAGATGATAGAAGCCACGCAGCCTGACTTGGTTATTTTAGATTGGCTAATGCCTCAAATGGAAGGAATTGAAGTCTTGAGAAACATAAAAAATATATTGGAAATCAGTGAAATACCCGTTATTATATCTTCCGGCATTCGAACACAGTCTTCGAATTTGCAGACCGCACTATCGCTGGGTGCTATAGATTTTTTAAAAAAACCAATTGATGAGATTGAATTAGAAGCAAGGGTTACTTCAGCAATAAAACTGCACGACTATCACAAAAACGCTCAAAAATTGCAGCAAGAAATTCATGCTAAGGAGATGCAAATTGAACAAAGCAAAGCATTATTTTATCAAAATGAGTTGAACAAAAAAAATCGTGAGATGTTAGTTTCAGCTGTAAGCATATTTCAGAATAAAAAATTAGTATCTGTTTTAAAATCAGAAATTTTCGACGAGATTTCCGAACTAAGTGAAGAGCATAAATCTCTAGTGGTAAAGGTTCTTGATAGATATGAAAATATATCAAGTTCGATAAATTGGGATATGTTTGAAAAAAGATTCACTGAGTTAAATAGTGATTTTTACAATAAGTTAAATTACGAATTCCCGGATTTAAGTACAGGCGAACAAAGACTTTGCGCCTTCTTTAAACTTGGACTGTCGACAAAAGAGATAGCGATTATCAATTATTCGAGCTACGAGGCCATCCGAAAGGCAATATATCGGATTCGAAAGAAGTTAAATCAAAATGAAAAGATAGATTTGAATTTGTTTTTTCAGGCATTTTAAATTCTAACAAGGCAGCAAAACATCAAGCCGAAATTAATTAAAATCGTATTAGAAAACAGTAAAACAATTGATATGCCGGATAAAGAGAGTGTAAGTGGCAACAATTGAGTAACTTTGTAGCCCCTTATAAGCATCATAATTTGCTTTGGGTTACTGCAAAATAACAAATAAGAAAAATAAATTACAAGATAAGATGGATTTTAAGTACGATGTGATCGTCATTGGCGCAGGTCACGCAGGATGTGAAGCAGCAACAGCAGCCGCCAATATGGGTTCCAAAACCCTACTCATAACAATGGATATGAATAAAATTGGACAAATGAGTTGCAATCCCGCCGTTGGTGGAATTGCAAAAGGACAAATTGTCCGTGAAATCGACGCTTTAGGTGGTCATATGGGGATAGTAACCGATCGAAGTGCCATCCAGTTTCGCATGTTGAATCGCTCAAAAGGTCCCGCTATGTGGAGTCCCCGATCGCAAAGCGACCGCCATGAATTTATACAACAATGGATAAAGACCGTTTCCAACACTAATAATTTGAATATTTGGCAAGATACAGTAAAAGAATTAGTGATTGAAAATGGAATGGTAGTCGGATTAAAGTCGGCTCTCGGGGTAACTTTTAAAGCAAAATCTGTCGTTCTCACCGCAGGAACCTTCCTAAGCGGCTTACTTCATATTGGAAAAAATCAACAGGTTGGTGGAAGAATATCCGAGCCAGCATCGTTTGGTTTGACAGAACAACTCCAATCCATCGGCTTTTCGACCGATAGAATGAAGACCGGTACCCCTTGTAGAATAGATGGGCGAAGTATTGATTTCAGCAAATTAGTAGAACAAGAGGGCGAAAATGATTTTCATAAGTTCTCATTTCTCGAAGAATCTAAACGAGAACTGAAACAAATGAGCTGCTGGATTACCAATACAAATGAAAAAACACACGATGAAATAAGAAAAGGAATTGAATTTTCGCCTCTTTTCAACGGACAAATTCAGAGTATAGGGCCACGTTACTGTCCGAGTATCGAAACAAAAATTGTTACTTTTGCCGATAAATTATCGCACCAGCTCTTTTTGGAACCCGAAGGAGTAGATTCGCAAGAGTTTTATATCAATGGATTTTCATCATCACTCCCACTCCAAACGCAAATTAATGCTATACAAACCATAGTTGGACTTGAAAATGCACAACTATATCGCCCGGGATATGCAATTGAATACGATTTTTTTGACCCAACTCAATTAAAACACACCTTAGAAACGAAGCGGATTAAAAACTTATTCTTCGCAGGACAGATAAATGGTACCACCGGATACGAGGAAGCTGGCGGTCAGGGATTAATAGCAGGTATCAATGCACACATAAATTGTCATGGTGGAAACGAGTTTACACTGGGTAGAAATGAAGCGTATATAGGTGTTCTTATCGACGATTTAGTTACTAAAGGCGTTGACGAACCCTACCGTATGTTTACTTCTCGTGCAGAATATCGTTTACTTTTGCGTCAGGATGATGCTGATATGCGCCTAACAGAAAAAGGATATGCTATTGGATTAGCTACAAAAAACCGTTTTGATCAACTCCAAGACAAGAAAAACGTACAAGAGAAGCTTACCAATTTCATCAAAAATACGTCGATAAAACCTAACGATATAAACAATTTTCTTGTATCACGCAACTCATCGGAACTAAAACACGGGTGTAAATTGTCGGATTTGGTACTCCGTCCTCAACTAGGAATAGCTGATTTGGCGAAAGCAGTCCCCGCTTTACTGGCCGAAATCGATACAATTCCATCGAAAACCGAAGAAATAATTGAAGCAACCGAGGTGCTTTTAAAGTACGAAGGCTACATAATTCGCGAAAAATTAATCGCCGAAAAGCTGCAACGACTCGAAAACATAAACATTCGTGGCCGGATAGATTACGCTTCAGTCCAATCATTATCCACGGAAGCACGACAAAAGCTCGCTAAAATTGACCCGGAAACCATCGGACAAGCGAGCAGAATACCGGGTATTTCACCGAGCGATGTAAATATCATCCTTGTTTTATTAGGCAGATAAATACAGAAACAGCAGAAAAACAACGATTTCATCAACAAACGTTCCACGTGGAACGCAAATCAAAATAAAATTGTTCCACGTGGAACAAGAATTTTCTACCGAATGAAAACAGAAAAAGTATTGAAAGAAATGATAGATTCACTCCCGGATAAACCTGGAGTATATCAATATTTCAATTCGGCTGAAGAAATAATTTATGTAGGCAAAGCAAAGAATTTGAAGAAAAGAGTTAGCTCCTACTTCAACAAAATTCACGAACAAGGAAAGACAAACGTACTTGTAAAAAACATCGAATCACTAAAATATATCATCGTAGAAACGGAAGAAGATGCTTTGCTTTTAGAAAACAATCTGATAAAGCAATATCAACCGCGATACAATGTTTTATTGAAAGATGGTAAAACGTATCCGAGCATTTGTATCACTAATGAACCATTTCCGCGTATATTTAAAACAAGAAATGTGTACAAAAATGGTGGAACTTATTTCGGTCCGTACAGTTCCAATTACACGATAAATTCTTTGTTGGAAATCGTACACAACCTCTATCCTATCCGAACTTGCAAATTAGTATTGACCAAAGAAAATATTAGAGCTAATAAATTTAAGGTATGTTTGCAATATCATATAAAGAAATGCAAAGGTGGCTGTGAGGGAAAAGAAACCGAAGAAGATTATTTGAAAACAATTGATCAGGTTCGACAAATAATACAGGGAGATGCAAATGAAATAAGTAGGATACTTTTGAATCAGATGCAACAATTGGCATCAGAATATAAATTTGAAGAAGCGCACCTGATAAAACAAAAATACGAACTGATCGAAAACTATAAATCTAAATCGATTATTTCGAATACAGTTTTGGAAAATACAGATGTATTTGCTTATGATGAGAATGAAAATTCAGCTTTTATAAATATTCTTCGGATTTCAAAAGGATCAATAATCCAGGGGTACACCATTGAGTATAAAAAAAGACTTGAAGAGGATAAAGAAGAAATATTGGCAATGGCTATCGTAGAATTGCGGGAGCGATTTAAGAGTAATTCTAAGGAAATAATTGTTCCATTTGAAATTAACTACCCAATAAAAGGAGCTACACTAAATATCCCTCAAAGGGGTGATAGGAAGAAATTATTAGATCTTTCGATTCAAAATGTACGTCAATTTAAGCTCGATAAGTTAAAACACGCGGAGAAACTAAATCCGGATCAGCGAAATGTTAAATTACTTAAAGATATTCAGGAGAAATTGCAAATGGATAAACCTCCAATGACAATTGAATGTTTTGATAATTCGAACATCTCCGGTACAAATGCTGTAGCTGCATGTGTTGTATTTAAAAAAGGAAAACCATCGAAGAAAGACTACAGAAAATACAACATTAAAACAGTTACCGGACCGGATGATTATGCTTCGATGAAAGAAGTAGTGAGAAGGAGGTACAAAAGATTAATTGATGAAGAATCTCCCCTACCCGATTTAATAATTGCTGATGGTGGCATCGGACAAATGGAAGTTATTAGACAAGTAATAGAAGACGAGCTAAATTTAAAGATTCCTATAGCTGGTTTAGCAAAAGATAACAAACATAATACACGAGAATTACTATTTGGGTTTCCTCCAAAAGAAATTGGGTTAAAACCAACAGAGCAACTTTTTAAGTTACTGGCTTCGATGCAAGATGAAGTACACAGGTTCGCTATCACATTTCATCGCGACAAACGAAGTAAAGATCAAATTGCCTCAGAACTCGATTCAATACCCGGAATAGGAGAAAAAACAAAAAATGACCTGATAAAGCATTTCAAGAGCGTAAAACGAATTAAAAGCGCTGAACTGGAAGAGTTGCAAAAGGTGCTAACAAGCAGCAGGGCATCAATAATTTATGACTATTTTAATGCCAAATAGATGCGCTGAGAATTGAATATTACAGAAGATTCGTATCTTTGCTTGCAAATATAGCCCTCTCAAAAGGTCAAAATTAATCATAAAAATAAATTATTAGTAAAATAAAGAATTATTGAATAGATATACATGTTAATAATAAATTCAATAGAAGAAATTCAGGAAACGGCCGAAAAATTCATACACGAAATAGGCGACAGAAAAATATTTGCATTTAATGGAAAAATGGGTGCGGGTAAAACTACATTCATAAAAGCAATATGCGAAGTGATGGGAGTGCAAGAAACAATAAACTCCCCGACATTCTCAATAGTTAATGAATATGAAGCTGCAAATGGAAGCATCATTTATCATTTCGATTGCTACCGTATTAACAAAATACAAGAAGCACTGGATTTGGGAGCAGAAGAATATCTGTACAGTGGAAATTTGTGTTTCATTGAGTGGTCGGAAAATATTGCTCCACTCCTACCCGATACTTTAGTGAATGTTGACATTAATGAAATAGAGAATAAAAAAAGAGAAATTATCATCAGATAGAGACAAAAAAGGTATGAGTAAATAACAAAAAGAAAAATGAAGCAAAAAAAGAAAGGCTCAATTATGGAGCAAGTAAAATCGGCCAGAAAACAAAGCCGGGACGAGGAAATTCAAAAACATGGGAAATCGATTAGCTATCGAAAGGTTATGGCGAGCAAAAAGCAATATAACCGAAAAAAAAATAAGGCAGACGACGAGGTTCTGCCTTATTTGTTTAGTTTTGCAGGGTAAATAAGTATGTAATTAAATGAAGGCCCTAACCAAATGGAACAACATGCATTTTTGATCATAAATACAGCCATAATTATAGAATGCCTGATAATGGGTTTTGTATTTCTAGCTCTTCCGCTTCCGGCAAATAAAGGCCTTAATAAATATCGAAATTCACTCCGATTCCTGGCAGGTGCTTATTTTATATTATCGTTCCTTAAAATTATAGTCGTGCTTTATGATATAGCCATAGTAGATCTCATATCGGTTGAAGGACTTACAATTTCCAGTCTACAAGCACCGTTATTTACTTTCACACTCATTGCGCTTATTAATCCAAACCTGGTAACCAAAAAATATTTATTTACCATCCTTTCACCCATACCTATACTACTGATAATATACATTTTAGTAGCTATTAGATGGGGTAATCCGAGAATAATGAACTTCTCAGAGTTGCGAGAAATCTTGCTGCATCCAGCGGTGATCATAAGAGAAATATACTGCCTTTACTATCTGTATTTACTGATATATTTAACTATAATATTTAATAAAGAAATCCATAGTTATGAGAAAGAAATTGATAATTACTACGCAGACAATTATCGATTGTACCTTCCGGGAATAAGGTATTCATTTTACGCAGCATTATCAATAGGTATTGGTGCTATGGTATCCTGTTTCATGTTTTCGGAGCTATGGGTACTTATATTTACAATTTCATATGGTATTTTCTACTTTGTATTCGGTATATATTACATACAATATCCGCGAACATTTGTATATATCCAGGGTGCGATAAACTTACGAAAAGAAGCCATAGAAGAACTCGGCAAACCAAACAAAAGATTGATTTGGAAGGATCTGAAAACCGAAATCATAAATACAAAATACTATCTGAAAACAGGGGTAAATATCGAAGAAATGTCGCAGCATCTGAAAATTGGTCGAACTACACTTTCGACGTTTATAAATAATGAAGAAGGGATGAACTTTAATATGTGGATAAACACACTACGCATAGAAGAATCGAAAAAAATACTCATCGAATTTCCTGACTACAATCTTGCACAAATTTCAGAAATGGTTGGTTATAGTGAATCATCAAACTTTAGCCGACAATTCAAACAAATTACTAAAGTATCTCCATCAGTATGGCGTCAAAAACACAGAAATAAGCAAAAACTATAATCAACACCTCAATAGATACACAATTTATCAATACGTACACATAATTGTACGTATTGATAAATGCAAAGCTCTTTTTTACAGCTACTTTTGCCATCGTATTCTCGAATAGAGAAAAGGGTAAAGTGATAAAGTAAAAGAGACACTAAATCGATTTTGTTTACAAAGAAAATAGGCTGCTACAATTTATTTGTAGCAGCCTATTAGTTAAAATTAGGTGTGATATTACCAGATAGAAACTCTCTTTTCTAAAGGAACAAACATCTTGTCGCCTGTTTTAATACCAAAGGCTTCGTACCACGCTTGTATATGTGGTAGGGCGCCGTTTACACGCCATTTACCCAGTGAGTGGGGGTCTGACTTAGTTTGGACTAAAACCTGTTCAGGACGAATGTTTCCTGCCCATACGTTGGCATACGAAATAAAGAAACGTTGTTCAGGTGTAAATCCTTCCAACTCTTTAAGTGGAGCATTTTTGGTAGCTGTTTTAAAAGCTTGGTAAGAAACTTGCAATCCACCATGATCGGCGATATTTTCACCCAGGGTAAACTTGCCGTTTGCATGAACACCCGAAGCTACTTCTATAGCGTCGAAGAAATCAGCCATTACTTTTGCACGAGCATCAAATTGCTTTTTATCATTTTCAGTCCACCAGTTTTTTAGATTACCATCTTTATCAAATTGACAACCCTGATCATCGAAACCATGCGTCATTTCGTGACCAATAACAACACCGATAGCTCCATAATTGAATGCATCGTCGGCATTCATATCAAAGAAAGGATACTGAAGAATTCCGGCCGGGAAACAAATTTCATTAGTTGAAGGATTGTAGTATGCATTCACCGTTTGCGGTGTCATCAACCATTCTGATTTATCAACTTTCTTTCCTGCTTTCGCAAACATGTATGCACTTTCAAAACGATTGGCACGTTGTATATTGGCAAAATAAGAGTCCTTTTTGATTTCCAGCTTTGTATAATCTCTCCATTTATCAGGATATCCGATTTTTACATAAAATGAATTCAATTTTTCAATTGCCTTAACTTTGGTTGAATCGCCCATCCAAGGTAACGCTTTAATCCGTTCTCCTAGTGAAACTTGCAAGTTGTGTACCAGTTTCAACATCCGCTCCTTTGCTTCTGCAGGGAAATATTTCTTTACGTACATTTGTCCTACGGCTTCGCCCAATGAACCGTCAACGCTACTCACAGCACGTTTCCAACGTGGAGTATGTTCTTTCTTACCGGACAATGTTTTGCCATAAAAATCGAAGTTTTGTGCGTATAACGCATCACTTAAATAGTCGGCAGATTCATCAATCAATTTCCACTGCAAATAAGCAATTTGAATGGCTAAAGGTTCTGTTTCGATAATTTTACCTACCTCAACCAATGACTCTTTTTGCGAAACACTAAGCTCTTTGGTATTCTTCAATCCAAGTGTTGAAAAATATACATTCCAATCAATAGTAGGAACCAATTTTTGAAGCTCGGCAACTGACATTTTATTGTAATTAGCATGAGGATCACGCAATTTTACGTTGTCATAGGCTGCCTTAGCCAAGCGAGTTTCGATAGCCATTACTGCTTCAACGTTCTTTTGTGCATCGGCAGCTGTGAAGCCAACTAACTGGAACATTTTAGCAACATGGATTTTATATTTATCGCGAATATCCTTTGTGTGTGCATCATTATCCAGGTAATACTCACGTTCTCCCAAACTGATACCTCCCTGATATGTTTGAACCAAGTAATTATCACTGCTCATGGCATCTGCATCCACATAAACAGCGAAATAAGGAGTCAATCCTGATAACATTAATTCAGGAAGTAATTTACTGAATTCAGAAGTTTGTTTTACGGCAGCAATCTTTGCCAAATCGGCTTTTAGTGGTGCATATCCATCGGCATTTAATCTGGTACTATCCATAGCGAGGTTGAATAAATCGCCAATTTTTTGTTCAACAGTACCTGCATCGGCCGATTTAGAAGATATTTCTTCTATTAAGCCTCTTAGCTGCTTGCGGTTATTTTCGGCTAATAAATCGAAACTTCCGAAACGTGAATACTCACCAGTAAGCGGATGTTTTTCCATCCATCCTCCACAGGCATATTTATAAAAATCGGTTTTTGGAGACATTGTTGTGTCCAGGTTAGCTAAATCGATACCTGCCTGACCGGCAGCATCTTTTTTGCTATTGCAGGCTGTTGTCATAAGCGCTAGAGCAATAATTGGGATGAATAGTTTGTTCATTGTAAATGGTTTGAATATTTATAGACTGCAAAATTAAATAAATTGTTCAATATATTATAATTATACAGAAATTAAACAGAATAATCTGAGTATTGTTCAGCATCAAATTATTATTCAACCATGAATGGAGAGTGCACAGAATCAATAATCTGAAATAATTCGCTCAAGGTATCGGCTCGTAGCATAGCAATACGAGTTTCCTTGAAATTTGGAATTCCTTTGAAAACGGGAGTGGAAGCTAAATGTCTTCGGCTATGAATAATGCCTTTCAGTCGTTGATGAAATACAGTTTCAATAGGAGTAGATTCATCAATATCCAGCCATCTTACAGAAGAAATGATGTGTTCTTTGAGAATATCCTTTTGTTCTTCAAAAGTAAGAAATGGAACTTTCTCACCGGTTTCGAAAAATCGTTTCATCTCAGCGAAAATCCATGGACGACCGATAGATGCACGACCTACCATCACTGCATCAACACCGTATCGGTCAAAACATTCGGCTGCACGTTCAGGAGTAGTTACATCACCGTTTCCGATAATAGGTATATGCATGCGGGGATTGTTCTTTACATCGCCAATCAACGTCCAGTCAGCATCTCCTTTGTACATCTGGGCGCGCGTACGACCATGAATGGCCAAAGCCGCAATACCGCAATCCTGAAGTCGTTCCGCCAGTTCGAAAATCACTTTGCTGTCCTCATCCCAACCGAGACGTGTTTTTACAGTCACAGGTAGATTTACAGCTTTTACTACTGCCGAGGTAATCTCAAGCATCTTCGGAATATCGCGAAGTAGCCCTGCTCCTGCCCCTTTACCGGCGACTTTTTTTACAGGACAACCGAAATTGAGATCGATAATTTCCGGTCGCGCTTCTTCGGCAATTCGTGCCGCTTCAGCCATAGCATCAGCTTCGCGACCATATAATTGGATGGCTACAGGACGTTCCTCGTCGTAAATGGTTAGCTTTTGCTCGGTACGCTTCACGCTTCGAATCAAAGCATCAGCCGAAATAAATTCGGTGTAAACCATATCAACACCAAAACGTTTACATAATAAACGGAATGCCGGATCGGTGACGTCCTCCATGGGAGCCAAAAAAAGTGGTTTATCTGGAAATTCTATATTGGAAATCTTCATACATACTCTAAAAATGGAGTGCAAAGGTAGGAAATAATTTTGGGCTGGGAATAAATCTAAAAAATCTAAAGTTCTGTATAGTACACACAAAAATTAAAAACAGAGACGGGTTTTTTGACACAAAATCGCTATATTTGTAAAAATGAAAAATTAGAAAGCATGATAAAACAATTAAAAAAGAAAACATCTATAAAGCAAAAATACACATCAAAAGATTTTTGGAAACTTATTCGCGAACTAAGTTTCATCGCTTTAGGAATCATTTCAGCCAGCTTCGGATTAAAAGGATTTCTTTTACCAAACTCGTTTATTGATGGTGGCGTAACTGGTATATCACTTATTATAAGTGAATTGACAAATATACCTCTCTCCTATTTATTGGTAGTGCTAAATATTCCTTTTATAATATTGGCACTATCCACTATTAACCGACAATTTGCTTTTAGAAGTTTGGTTGCCATAGTGCTACTGGCGCTCACCGTTCATTTTGTGCCGTTTCCAACCATTACCAACGACAAATTACTGATAGCGGTATTTGGAGGATTTTTCCTGGGCTTAGGAATCGGTTTAGCCATTAGAGGTGGTTCTGTCATAGATGGAACTGAAATTCTGGCCGTATTTGCGGGTCGAAAAACCTCCATGACCATTGCAGATGTTATTCTGGTACTCAACGTTTTTATCTTTATGGTAGCAGCCTATGTGTTTTCTATCGAAATAGCATTGTACGCCATACTCACTTACCTGGCTGCTTCTAAAACAGTGGATTTTATAGTTTCCGGCATTGAGGAATATATCGGCGTTACTATCATTTCGGAGCATAGCGAGGAAATACGACTTGCCATAATTGAAAATTTAGGTAGAGGCTGCACACTCTACTACGGTAAAAAAGGATTTGCACAAAGAGGCGAAAAATTGAAAAAAACAGACATCGTTTATACGCTGATAACCCGATTAGAGCTGTCAAAATTAAAGGAGGAAGTAGATAAAATTGATAAGGACGCTTTTGTTGTTATGCACAGTATCAAGGATGTAAAGGGTGGTATGATTAAGAAAAAACCCATGGCCTGATAAACTTCACCTACACATTAATGGCTAATCCTTACCCGATTATACTTTCATTTGTCTATCTTTGCAGCCGAATTTGAAAGACACTTTGATGAAAAAAACAGCCATACTGCTCTTGGTACTTCTTTGCCAACAAGCTAATTACGCTCAAACTACAAAATATTCTACCTCGTGGTTCGGTCCTAATGCCAATCCGGTACCGGAGTTTACCGATGCCAGAATTCCATCAAAAACAACGGTGAGTTTAATGGCCGATTATTATTTTGGGTATAGCGATCAGACCAAGAATGGTTATTTCAAAATAGAAATTCCCCTCCTACCCGAGCGCGTTTCATTAAAAATATGGTCAACGGTTTTGGAAAATTATATAACCACGGCTGAAGTTATGCAAAAACGTGGTAGTAGTTCTGTTTCCGGCTCTGAAGGTGGTGATATTTATGTACAAACCAGAATAAGACTGCTGAAAGAACAAACCAACTTGCCCGGTATTATACTCAACAGCACTCTAAAAACAGCATCCGCCAAGACCTTTAAAACCAGACGCTATTTTGATACACCGGGCTATTATTTCGACCTGGAAATGGGTAAATCTATCGCTACCGGAGGTAAGTTTATCAGCGAAATACGTGCAGTGGCCAACCTTGGCTTTATGTGTTGGGAAACAACTAACAGTACTCAAGATGATGCGCCCATGTATGGTGGCAAACTAATCGTTGGAAATCCGAATTGGAAATTGGAAAATACCCTTTCGGGCTATTGGGGATGGTTACACACCAGTACGCGTTTAAATCCAACGGCTGATTATGGTGATGCACCTTTGGTTTATGCCACTAAACTTACAATTGTAAAAGGAAATATTGATTATTTTGCACAATATCAATATGGAATTCACGATTTTCCCTATCATCAGATAAGAGTGGGAATAAGTTTTCCGATAAGTAAATTAACACCAAAATTTTAAATTAATGCATAATTGTCCCGATATTGATCGGGAGCATAATTCACAATTAAAGAAAAAATGACAAGAGAAGAGATAGAAATAATGGCACCGGCCGGTTCGTGGGAAAGTTTATCGGCAGCCATCAAAGCGGGTGCCGACTCGGTGTATTTTGGCATCGAAAAATTAAATATGCGCAGCAAGTCAAGCAGCAATTTCACTACGGATGACTTGCGCGAAATTGTACGCATTTGCAAAGAAAACAAGGTAAAAAGCTACCTGACTGTCAATACCATTTTGTATGACAATGATTTGACTTTGATGCGCGAAATTATCGACGTAGCAAAAGAATCGGATGTTACCGCCATTATTGCTGCCGATGTGGCTGCATTGATGTATGCCAACAGCATAGGAGTGGAAATTCATTTGTCCACGCAATTGAATATTTCGAACGTGGAAGCTTTGAAGTTTTATGCGCAATTTGCCGATGTTGTAGTACTGGCCCGCGAATTGAACATGGAGCAAGTGGCTGAAATTCATCAAACCATCGAAAAAGAGAATATAACCGGCAAAAGTGGTAACCTTATCCGCATTGAAATGTTCTGTCATGGTGCATTGTGCATGGCTGTTTCGGGTAAATGTTACCTGAGCCTGCACGAGAAAAACGTATCGGCCAACCGTGGTGCCTGCAATCAAATTTGCCGCAGAGGGTATACCGTAAAAGACAAAGATTCGGAAATTGAACTGGAGGTAGACAACGAGTATATCATGTCGCCAAAGGACCTTAAAACGATTGGTTTTGTAGACGAACTGTTACGTTCAGGCGTGCGAGTCTTTAAAATTGAAGGACGTGCCCGTGGAGCCGAATATGTAAAAACAGTAGTGGGTTGTTACAAAGAAGCCATTGAATCGTGCCTCAACGGGACGTTTTCCGACACGAAAGTCGCTGAGTGGGACGTCCGACTTAGCAAGGTCTTTAATCGTGGATTTTGGAACGGCTATTACCTCGGACAGCGTCTTGGTGAGTGGAGCAATAACTACGGCTCGGAAGCTACGCACAAAAAGATTTATGTAGCCAAATGCACCAATTATTTCAGTAAACTGGGCGTTGCAGAATTTTTATTGGAAGCGCAACACCTATCTGTCGGAGATGAAATTCTGATTACCGGCGAAACAACCGGTGCATACGAAGATACTTTGAAAGAAATCCGCGTTCAGCTGAATCCGGTTGAGAAAGTAGAAAAAGGAACCTATTTCTCTATAAAAACCAATGAGTTGATACGACGAAACGATAAATTATTCAAGATAGTACCAACCGAACATGCAACAAAAAAAGCGAATCAATTATGATTCGCTTTTTTTTTAATTCTATAATCATTTAGGGGCAAACATTTCGTCCGACCGTTTTTGCATTTCCTCGTAAGTCAGATCCTCTTTATGAGTAGCTATCATCCATTTATATCCAAATGGATCCATCACCTGCCCCACTCTATCGCCATAAAACATATCCGTTACCGGCATAGCAACAGTAGCTCCGGCATCCAGTGCTTTTTGGAACGAAGCATCCACATCTGTTACGTACAATCCGAAGGTCATAGGGTTATCTCCAATCGTTAGCGGTCCTTTGTTACCCCAATCAATATTTTCGTCGGCCATCATCAGCATTGAGCCTTCAATCTCTATTTCAGCATGACCAATCAGTCCATTTGGCATTTTTAATACACCAAGTTCTTTTGCATTAAACGCTTTTTTATAAAATTCAATTGCTTCAGCGCATCCTTTGATAGTGATATACGTACTCAAAGATGCGGCTCCCGGATAAATGTGTGATGTACTCATAATTTCAATTTTTAAAAGTTTACATGATGGTTGTTTTGTGAGATAAACAACATATAATCAGTAAAATTTGTTTTGAAATTGAAGATATATTAGGATAAAATGATTATTACTACAGGGCGTATCATAAACCAATGAAATCATTTTTATTCTATTGGTTCGGTGCTACGCACCTTATGATCGATTACTATTTCAATGCTACAAATAGTTCGGTGCTACGCACCTTTGAATCAACCTCGTTTATACATTCATTTTTGAATTATAAAAAGATAATATATTGAAAATAATATAATTCAATGGTTCAATGCTACGCAAATATAATTCTACATAAACTACATTCTACAAATAAACCTATTGGCTGTGTCCTCAGGTGCGTAGCACCGTACCATTTGTAGTAAAAACGTACAAACAAAAAAAGGTGCGTAGCACCGAACCTAAAAATTAATCAAAGAATTCAAATAAATATCTTTCATCAAATTCAATATCATTCTTGCGCAGAATTTCCATATATTCTTCTCGAAATGATTTCTTTTTGTGATGGTTCTCCTGATTTGAAATATATTGAATAACGTTATCTATTTGAGATTTAGAGTGAGTAAAGGCTCCATATCCACGTTGCCATTCAAATTTAAAAGGAGATAATTTATTTTCTTTTATCCAATTAGTGCTGGAAGTTTTAATGTCCTCTACTAAATCAGGAATCAAATCGCTAAGATAATATCCAATTAAAATATGAATGTGATCGGGTTGTGCATTGATGCCTAATAGCTTATGTTTTCGATTTTGAATACAAACAGTAATATATCTTTCCAAATTATTTTTCCACTCTTGTTTTATCAGAGCCTCCCTATTTTTAGGTGAAAAAATTAAATGCACATAGCATTGTGTAAATGTATTTGGCATAATTATTTTTATTATTTCATTGTTACAAATTTGTTTGGTACTACGAAATATTGCTTCCAAAAGCTTGTTAACGTATCCCTTTACGCACCATAAACCTATAAAATTATTGCCGTTTTATTTGGTTCGGTGCTATGCACCTTATCATCCATTCTTATATCATTACTACAAATAGTTCAGTGCTACGCACCTTTGATTTATAACATGACCAATTCATCTTATATTCTTATTAGGTGCGTAGCACCGTACCATTTGTAGTAAAAAAAGTGCAAACTAAATAAAGGTGCGTATGGTACATTCCGGCTTGACGGAAGCACTGAACCGTAATTACACCCAACTCGGCTTACCCATCCCCTTCCTCATCATAAAACGATAAAAACCGGAATAACTTCCAAATCCCAAACGCTTCGACACATCTTTCAAATCTATCTTAGTGCCTTTTAGTAGATCTTTGGCCATAAGCAGAATATAAGCTTCGGTAAAATCAGTAAAAGTCATGCCGGTAAGGGTTTGGAGGGTAAAGCAAAATTCTATTTTTTTAATACCTAACAAAGCTGCATGATAATTGGCGGTATGCATACCGTGCTGATGAAGATTGGCTAAGAAAAGGTCCAAAAAAGCATAACCGGTAGCACGAAAACCAGGAGCAGGAGCTTCAGACGCATTATCAGCAACGGTGTTTATCGGCTCTGTAATGCCAATATACAATTCGGCAGGAGTAAATTGATGAAAGACAGCACACATAGACATTGATTTAAGGGTTTATAGTTTACAAAAATAAAGCTAAAATTCCAATTCTATTCAAAAAATCTAAAAAATAGTGCGCAGCATATAGTCTACTCAATGTAAGGTGAACATACTACTGCCGGTCATATTTACGCGGCAATTTCTTCTATTGAATATATTGCCTATTATATTTGTGTGGCAATTCCTTCAATTGAATTTATTGCCTATCATATTTATTCGGCAATATATTCGATTGTATATATTGCCTATCATATTTGTACAGCAATTCCTTCAATTGAATATATTGTCTAACATATGTGCGCAGCAATTTCCGCAGAATTTTTAATTGCACAGCATATATGTTGCGCAATATCTATAATAAAAAAATTGCCGTTAATAATTGAGCGGCAATTCTAAAAAATTTATAATGGCGAATGATATACTAAAGGCGATAAAAAATTATTTATTCAACTCACCATTCTTTATATTCTTTTCAATATACTTTTCCACCTTTTTTATACTATCAGCCACAGGTAATTTTTCAGGCATCGTACCACCAAGCTCTTGAATCGTTTTTCTTACTTTCGCGCCTACTTCATAATGAGTACGATTAGCATTCGTTTTCCCCTTTACTTGATCATTTTTTAATTTTTCTTCGGTTTGAGTTGCACGGAAAAGATTAGCTGCTAATTCTGTACTTCCCATATGATCTAATATCTGCTGACTTTTCTTTAATCCTTTTACTTTATGAATCCCCTTTGCATCAAGGCCTCCATAAAGTCCCATATATCCATGATTTTGAAATATTGCATAATCTATAGATTCAATAACTCCTGCATCTTTTGCAGCTGCTGCTAATTGAATATTGTGTTTTGCCATTTCGTTTCTCAAAAATAAACGTTTTTCATCTTCTGTTGACAAAAGATTATATTCATCCATTTTTTGAATTTCCTGAATTCTTGTTTGAATAGCAAAATAGGTTTGACCTAATGCTACTATTTCTTTTCCCGGATCTGCGTTTTGTACAATAAGATAACAAGCATATCTTGAAAGTTTTACACCATCATCAAATCCTCTTTCAGCCCCAGAACCAATTTTTACCATCTCGTGGTAATCCACGAAATGGTTTTTTATCAATTCACCACTATTTTTACAAGCTTCTTTAGCTTTTTCTATTACAGGTTTTAAATTTCTAAATTCTGTATAATCTAATGCTTTAGCTATATCTCTTGCACTCCAAAATTCTATACCATTTTCATCAACTTGTTTTATTTTCTCGAAAACAGATAGACTATTATTTACAGGTTTATTATCCATACTACATTATCATATAATTAATATTCATCACAAAGATATAATTAAAAATAAAAAAATACCCACTAAAATGAATGATTCATTCTAATCGGTATTTTATCTATTTTCTGCTCCTAATTAAGTATTAGCTCATTTCCAACATTCTCAGGATAGGTTTCACTGCTTTCACTCTTATTTCTTCGTCAATTAAGATTTCCGGAGATTCATTTTTTAAGCAATCATACAGCTTTTGAAGTGTATTTAAACGCATAAAGTTACATTCGTTGCATGCACAAGTACTATCGTTTGGTGGTACAGGAATAAATTCTTTATCAGGGTTTTGCTTTTGCATTTCGTGCAATATACCCGATTCTGTTGCTACCAAAAATGAATTTTTATCCGATGCAGTTGCATAATTAAGCAATGCTTGTGTGCTTCCAATAAAGTCGGCCATGGTCAAAACCGTATTCTTACATTCGGGGTGTGCCAAAATAAGCGAACCGGGATGTTCCGATTTTAATTTCACCAACTTTTCAACAGAGAATTGCTCGTGTACATGGCATGCTCCGTCCCATAGTAACATCGAACGACCGGTGACACTGTTGATATAATTTCCCAGATTTCTGTCCGGTCCGAAAATTAATTTCGCATCTTTGGGGAACTGATCCACTATTTTCTTTGCATTGGTCGAAGTCACTACCACATCAGTAAGCGCTTTTACGGCCGCTGTGGTATTTACGTACGAAATAACAGTATGGTCGGGGTGTGCGGTAGTAAATGCCTCAAACGCGTCCGCAGGACAGCTGTCGGCCAACGAGCAACCGGCATTCAAATCAGGTATCAGTACTTTTTTCGAAGGAGAGAGAATTTTTGCAGTTTCGCCCATAAAGTGGACACCGCAAAGCACAATGATGTCAGCATCTGTTTTAGCGGCCCATTGAGCCAATGCTAAACTATCACCCACATTGTCGGCTATATCTTGTATATCGCCCATTTGGTAGTAGTGAGCCATAATGACGGCATTCTTTTCTTTTTTCAGTCGGTTGATTTCCGATATAAGTTCAGATTTTTCCATTTTTTCAGACATAATCAAAGTTTTCAAGATTATATTTATATTATTCTTCTAAATTTTAAAAAAACTTTTATAAGATTATAATAGGCTGTTAGTTTGGTTGATAAAAATAGTGATAAAAACTTGTATAATTCTTTATTAAATATTGAAACGTAGATATAAACAATATTGAAATTATTATATAATTAATTTATAATGAATTACAAACTTTATCAACACATTGTTAGTAACTGCAAAGTTAGAAAGTTTTTACGAATGACGATGCTGATAAACCCCAAAAAGCGGTTAAAAGAAAGCTATAAAAAATGTGCTAACTAATTTGGTGGTTTCAAAACAATGGATAAGGAAAGATAGTTTTCATATTTCCAAAAAAAGTTGTGATGTTTCTTTCAAAGGTTATTAGTAAGTTATCAACAGGTTGTTGATAGCTTATTAGCGGGTGGAAAAGTTGAAATAAAAGGAGGATGGATGAATTATGAAATGATGATAGAAATGGAGAAAATAGGCAAAGAAAAAGGCGAAGAAATCACATTCTTCGCCTTTTATATTCAATTATAGAATTTATCATCCATAAAGCAATCCAACAATCCACAAACTGGTTCGAGTTGGAAGGATTTTGAACAGCCAACAAATAACTTTATATTGAAATCCGGGCACTACAGCTACTTTCATACGTTTGCTCATTACCTGATCCACCATTTGTTTGGCCACTACTTTAGCATCCATACCGTTTTGTTCGTCTTTTTCCATTCTTCCCACCGATGTTTTCATCTTTTGAGAATAAGCCGAATCAGCCGATTGAGATTTCTCGGTGTATTTTCTGGCCGAAGTGAAGTCCGTTTTAGTATCGCCGGGTAAAATGCTGCAACATTGAATGCCAAAAGGTTTTACTTCAATGGTCAGGGCTTGCATAAATATAGAAAGTGCCGATTTTCCGGCCGAATAAAATGCCTGAAAGGGAATAGGAACAATGGCTGCTACCGATGAAGTGGCAATTACTTTTCCGTATCCTTGTGCACGAAAAACAGGTAAACAAGCATTTATAGTATTTACGGCACCAAAAAAATTGGTTTCGAACTGGTAACGCATTTCTTCATTCGACGTGTCTTCGATAGATCCGGCAATACCATTTCCGGCATTGCAAATGACAGCATCCAACCGATTGTTTTCTTTCAAAATTTGCGCTACTACCGAAGCAATAACTTCAGATTTGTTTACATCCATTTGCATGGGAATGAGCTCCCCTACTCCATTTTGAGCTTTTTGAGGAATTCCACCACGACGTGAGGCTGCATAAACGCGAACTCCTTTGTCCATTAGTTGTACTGCTGCCGACAAACCAATTCCGGCACTGGCACCGGTAATTAATACCACTTTTGTTTCCATTTTCGCTAATTATAATTAAGGACACAAAGATAAGTACTATATAACACAAATCTAATTTTAAAAATAGAATAAATTACTTAAAAATTTCCTTACATTTGTGCAAACAATTTTTAAACGATAAAAAATGAACGTTTTAGTTACCGGTGCAAACGGATTATTGGGACATCATGTGGTTTTTGAATTGTTGAAACGACAACACCAGGTACGAATTATAGTACGACGTCGTAAAAATATTTACTTCGATATAGCGCAGGTAGATGTTATTGAAGGAAATTTTGTTGATGGCGATTGTTTTAAAAAAACCGCTCAGGGTTGCGATGCTATTATTCATGTAGCAGCTGTTACGGCTACCGATGTATTGCATTACGAGGATTACAGTAAAATAAATGTAGAAGGATCTGCTCAGATGATCCGGATTGCCGAAGAACTGAATATCAATACCATTGTGTATGTAAGTTCAGCCAATACTATTGGTTATGGAATCCGGGAACAATTTGCTGACGAGAGTTTTCCTATTCAGTTTCCGTTTACTGATTCGTTTTACGCGCAAAGTAAAGCAGCATCCGAGCAACTTTTTATACAAGCTTCAAGAAAGCCGAATCGGCATATCATTATTGTTAACCCTACGTTTATGATTGGGGCCTGTGATCCCAAGCCAAGTTCAGGAAAATTGATGATAATGGGTTACAAACGGGCATTGAATTTTATTCCGAAAGGTGGTAAAAATTTTGTACCTGTAACCGACGTAGCTGTTGCAGTTTGCAATGCCATCACGCAAGGAAAAAATGGAGAACGGTATCTTCTTTCGGGTATAAATTATTCGTTCAAAGAATATTATAAGTTACAAAAAGAAGTAGGAAAGTACGAGCAACGAATTATTGAATTGCCCGATGGTGTATTGAAGGTAGTTGGAAAAGCAGGTGATGTTCTCCGCAAAATGGGTGTAAAGACCGAAGTTTGCTCCATGAACCTCAGGCAATTGATGATACGGGAATACTACAGCAACCATAAAGCAAAGTTGGATTTGAATTTGCCCGAAACGGATCTCAAAATAGCCATACGAGAAGCTATTGATTGGTTTAAAGACCACAAAATGATTGACCTTTAAAATCTAAATACTCACAGAGTTCTTAATTGTGTAATTTTATTGTACAATGAAAAATTTTGCACCCCAAAAATCACTTACAAGCTCCGCTCCTATTGCTAACTTGCGAAGTTTCATTACTCTCATTCTCATTTTTTCCAGTATTCTTTCGCTTTCGGCTAAAAGTCCGGGAAAAAGAATCGAATCCGTTCCTTTCGAAATGGTGGGTAGTTATGTAGTTATTAAACTAAAAGTCAACGAATCCACTCCATTGAATATCATTCTCGATTCGGGAATATCGAATACCATTATCACCGAACTGGAACCTACGGATAAAATTTCGTTGAACTTTTCGGACGTAAAAGACTTGATGGGTCTGGGTGGTGGACAACAGCTGGAGGCTTATAAAAGTAATTATAATGTGCTTAAAGTAGGCAAATTGAAAATGGAATCGAAAACAGTATTTGTGTTGCGCGAAGATATTTTTAATTTGTCGAAACATACCGGCACAAAGATAAACGGCCTGATTGGTGTCGATTTTTTTTCGGACTATATTGTTGAAGTAAATTATTCCGACAAGCGAGTCAATTTTTACGAAAATAAATCGCTTACAGTACCCAAAGGATACGAAACTATTCCACTGAATATTGAGTCACGTAAAATGTTTGTGAATTTAATGGTTCTGGAATCGGACAGTACGCAACGACAAGTAAAAATGCTTTTAGATACCGGTGCAGAGCTAAATGCATGGTTTCAAACACATAAAAGCGAATCGGTGCATCTTCCAAAAATAAATGTGAGATGTACTATTGGCGAAGGTTTTAACGGTGAGATTAAAGGAGTTGTGGGTAGGATGAAGCAAATTTGTTTTGGTAGTTTTTGTTTGAGCAATCCTATTGTTTCGTTTCCCGACTCGGCAAGTATAGCCGGTATTGTTGAAAATTCGGATAGGGATGGAACGATTGGAAGTCAGATTTTGAGCCGCTTTAATTATTTTATTGATTACAATCAGAGGCAATTTCATTTTAAGGCCAATGGCAATTTCAAGGATAAATATAAATACAATATTGCGGGTATAGAGATAACACAAATAATTCCTTCAATACAGCAATCGGAAATTTGGAGAGTGTGGGAGAATTCGCCAGCAGCAGTAGCAGGCTTGAAAGTTGGCGATCAAATTATTGAAATTGATGGTCAACGAGCCTTTGAATTTAGTGTAAACGAATTAAAAATGTTTTTTGAAACCCCTTCAAAGCGACCATTAGAGGTAGTAGTAATGAGGGATGGCAAAGAAGTGCGTGTAAAAATAGATATGAACAGCAAGATTTGATATGCGGTATCATAATTTATAAATATCATTATAGCAGTTTACTAATTGAGTTTTGAGAGGGGATTTATACTAAATTTTTCTGAACTTGTGCAGTATTTTCATTTTTTACAAAGAAAAAGTTATCAACAGTTTGCAGTTACGAAAAAAACATCTATTTTTGCAGTCCCAAACTCCGAGACGGAAAATAATAACATAAAATACATAAAGCAATGAAAAGGACATTCCAACCTTCTGTTAGAAAAAGAAAAAACAAACACGGATTCCGTGAAAGAATGGCAACAGCAAACGGTCGTAGAGTACTAGCTCACCGTCGTGCCAAAGGAAGAGCAAAACTTACAGTTGCGGATGAGCCACGTCACAAACACTAATTATCCTGCAAAATCAGTATAAAGAAAGTAGAAACTTCAAGTAAGTTTTTACTTTTTTTGTTTTTAGCCCCTTTGTAAGCAATTATTTGAGTATTTTTGGCTTCGTATTTCAAAGGCATAGGAAACGGGAATATTATTTTGTAATGATACTGATAGTCAGAATACTAATTTTTACAAACAAGTATTTTTATTGCCTGATTTCATTTTAAATTACGTAGTTTTGATTTTCAGTACTTGCAACTTTTTACTTGTAACCAGTAATAATTTATGGACTTAAAAAAAATTTGGAAAGAAACTTTCGGTGGCTTTGTACTGAAAAATGTGCTGATAGCTATTGGCGTTATAGTTGCTTTGTCATGGATTACACTATTCTGCGTTGACTTTTATACGCATCACGGCGAGGCTGAAGTGGTGCCCGACTTGCGCGGATCGACAGTAGAGGAAGCGCAGGTAATTTTGGCGAGCAAGGGCTTGCATGTGCAAGTGATTGATTCTGTTTATGTACGTGGTAAGAAGTTAGGAACAATTATCGAACAGAATCCATCGCCAAATTCAAATATAAAAACGAATCGGCCTATTTATGTAAAAATAAATTCGCGCTTTGTTCGTCAGGTTTCATTGCCCGAGCTGAGTGATGTCTCGTATCGTCAGGCTGATGCCATGCTTCAGTCGATAGGTTTGAGTGTGGGAAGTGTGGAATATGCGCCATCAGAATACAAGGATTTGGTAATTCAGGTAAAATTTCATGGTAGAGCAGTGTTGCCCGGAACCCGAGTTCCCGAAGGAAGTGCGGTTGTTTTGGTTGTAGGAAGTGGATTGGGTAATGCCGAAGCTCAGGTTCCTGCCATTAAAGGTATGGGCTTAGAGGAAGCTACGCAGGCTATTACTGCGGCGTCATTTATTGTAGGCGCAGTTGAATACGATTCTACACCGTCAGGCGATGAAGATGAGTACATTATTTATCGTCAACGTCCGGCAGCAGGTAGCATGTTATCAGGAGGTAGCAGAATAGATGTATTTCTTTCGAAAGATAAATCGCGTATGAACGAGAAATTCGAAGAGGATAAGAAACCGGAAGAGAACAACGAGCAATTTTTTTAATAGCCATTTAAATTATCAACGTGACTGTGGATTATTTTGAAGATATAGAAGAGGAAGGATTGAGTGAAGTGGGAGATGAGCAAGAGCTTTTTGAACATTTCCGTTTTGTGGTGGATAAAGGGCAGGCTATGGTGCGAATTGACAAGCACCTGGTGAACTGCATGTCCAATACGTCACGTAACCGGATTCAGGAAGCAGCTGAAGCCGGTAATATACTTGTAAACGGGAAAGCGGTAAAATCAAATTATCGCATAAAACCCAACGATGTTATTACTATCGTGCTGGCTTATCCGCCCAGCGAGTTTGTCATTATTCCACAGGATATTCCGCTCAACATCGTGTATGAAGATGATGACATCATGTTGGTGAACAAGCAACCCGGTTTGGTGGTGCATCCCGGCTTTGGTAACTTTGATGGAACATTGCTCAATGCTGTGGCCTGGCACATGAAAGATCATCCCGATTTTGATCCGAATGATTCACGCATTGGGTTAGTGCATCGTATCGATAAGGATACTTCCGGTTTGTTGCTAATTGCCAAAACCGAAATGGCAAAGACAAATCTTGGTAAACAATTCTTTGATAAAACCACACAACGTCGTTATCAGGCACTTGTTTGGGGAAATGTAAAAGAAGATGAAGGTACGATAGTCGGTGCATTGGCTCGCGATCCACGCGATAGAATGTTATTTACCGTATTTCCGGAAGGCGAAAATCCAGTAGCAAAGCATGCCGTGACGCACTACAAAGTGTTGGAACGAATGGCGTATGTTACATTGGTGGAATGCAGGCTTGAAACCGGTCGTACACACCAGATTCGTGTTCACATGAAGCATATTGGCCACACGCTTTTCAACGATGAGCGTTATGGCGGTCATGACATTTTGAAAGGAACTACGGCTGCCAAATATAAACAATTTGTAAAAAACTGCTTTGAAATTTGCCCACGTCAGGCTTTACATGCCAAAACGCTGGGGTTTGTACATCCACGTACCGGTGAATTTATGCACTTCGAAAGTGAGTTACTGGACGATATGCAACAATTGATTGAGAAGTGGAGAGGATATGCCAAATTTTTAGATGAAGAATAAATAATTAGTCAAACTATCTTTTGTTGATTTTATGAAAAAAAATATAGCTATCGTAGCGGGTGGAGATTCGTCGGAAGTTGTTGTTTCGCTTAAAAGTGCAGCGGGACTGTATTCGTTTATGGATAAAGAGCGTTACAATTTATTCATTGTAACCATTGTAGGTCAAACATGGCAGGTGGAATGGTCGGATACAGAAAAAATAGCCATCGATAAAAATGATTTCAGTTTTACGCGAAACAACGAAAAAAACAACTTTGATTTCGCATATATCACCATTCACGGCACGCCGGGTGAAAACGGCATTCTTCAAGGTTATTTCGATTTAATAGGATTGCCTTATTCTTGTTGTGGTGTGCTGGCTGCTGCTATTACATTCAATAAATTTACCTGTAATCAATATCTTAAGGGCTTTGGTGTAAAGGTTTCGGAGTCATTGGTACTGCGTGCCGGACAAACTGTTTCGGACGAGGAGGTGGCTCAGAAAATAGGTTTTCCTTGTTTTGTAAAACCGAATGTAGGTGGAAGTAGTTTTGGAGTAACCAAAGTTAAGACTATTGAACAGGTTCAACCTGCCATTGCTCATGCTTTTGCCGAAGGTGAAGAGGTGATGATTGAAGCATTTATGGCTGGAACAGAAATTACCTGTGGTGTGTATAAAACAAAAAATAAATCGCAGGTTTTACCTATAACAGAAGTAGTTAGCGAAAACGAGTTTTTTGATTTTGATGCAAAATACAAAGGGCAGGTGCAGGAAATTACACCGGCGCGCATCAGCGATGCATTGACCGAACGTGTTCAGAAACTAACATCTGCTATTTACGATATTCTTGGTTGTAAAGGCATTGTGCGCATTGATTATATTATCTCCGAGGGCGATGTGATTAACCTGTTGGAAGTGAATACTACACCCGGAATGACGGCTACCAGCTTTATTCCACAACAGATAGCAGCAGCAGGGTTGGACATTAAGGATGTGATGACTGAGATTATTGAAAATGAACTTAATTAACCACTAAGGCACTAAGTTCACAGAGAAACACAAAGTTTTTATAAGTATTATTTTAAAATTATTCTAAGTGTCACTAAATGTTCTTAGTGACTTAGTGGTGAAGAATTATGAAAACATTCAACGAAATAACCCAACTCATTTCCACCGAAATAGATCAAATTAATTGGAGTAAAGAACCACGTGGACTTTATGAACCAATTGGTTATGTACTTTCCATGGGTGGAAAACGGATTCGTCCGGCTTTGACTTTGATGGCTTGTAATATGTTTTCGGACAATGTGCATCAAGCTTTGAATTCGGCACTTGGGTTGGAGATATTTCATAATTTCACTTTGTTGCACGATGACATTATGGATAGAGCGGATGTTCGTCGCGGGCAACCCACTGTGCACAAAAAATGGGATGACAATACGGCCATTCTTTCGGGTGATGTGATGCAAATTGCATCCTATCAGTTTATAGCTCAAACACCTACGGAACAATTAAAACGCACTCTGGATTTGTTTTCGATAACGGCTGCCGAAATTTGTGAAGGGCAACAATACGATGTTGAATTTGAGAGCCGTGATAGGGTAGAGGCAGATGAATATTTGGAGATGATTCGTTTGAAAACAGCTGTTTTGTTAGGAGCTGCGCTTCAAATTGGTGCCTGGATTGGTGGAGCAGGAGAGGAGGATGCTCAATTGTTGTACGACTATGGGATTAATATCGGCTTAGCTTTTCAGTTGAAGGATGATTTGCTTGATGTTTATGGTAATGAAGCTACATTTGGGAAAAAAATCGGAGGTGATATTCTTTGCAACAAGAAAACATACATGTTAATCCATGCTCTCGAATTAGCGAATGGAAATGATGCTGATGAACTTCAAAAGTGGATACGTACTTCGGATGAAAAACTGTCAAATCAAAAAATTCAGGCAGTGACTTCTCTTTTTAATAAATTGGGAGTTAAGAGACTTTGCGAAGAGAAGATGCAACATTTCTATGCAAAGGCAGTCGCAAATTTGGAAAAAGTATCGATTTTAGAGAATAATAAGCAAGAATTGAGAAAATTAGGCGAAAAATTAATGTTTAGAAACGATTAATTTTTATCTTTGTAGGCATAAATATATTTTCAATTTATTAATTACAGTTTTCAACTACCTTTTTTTGCTTTGCAATTTTTTGTTAGTTGTCAATTATCAATTGTTGAATATTATGCCCTACCGCCGATTACCAAACACCGATCAAGCGCGATTACGTGCACTTCGTACAGCGATTCAACAAGCCGAAAATCAGGATTACGGCAGTCAGATAATTTCCTATAAAACCATCCACGAGGCAAAAACCTATTTAAGTGTTTTTGAGAAACAGTTAGCGCAATATCAGTTAACCCTTGATAGTCAGGTTTCTGCTAATAAACGCTATCAACAAATTGTACACAATGCCCGTCTGTACATATCCCATTTCATCCAGGTATTCAATCTTTCCATTATACGTGGTGATATAAAAAAGGAGCACAAACTGCTTTACAAGTTAGATCCAAACGTGCATACTGTCCCCGATTTAAGTACCGATTCAGCTCTTATTCATTGGGGTAAATGTATTATCGACGGAGAAAATGAACGAATCAGAAATGGTGGTTTGCCAATTTACAATCCGGCAATTGCTAAGGTTCAAGTTCATTATGAGGTGTTTAAAGAATACAAATCCACTCAAAAGATTTATCAGGCCACTACCAATCGAAATTGGGAAGATTTGGTAAATTTGCGGGAAAAAGGCGACCTTATCATTTTGGATATATGGAATCAGGTTGAGAACACATATAAAGACGACAAACCCTTTGCCCGTTTCAATAAATGCAAAACTTTCGGACTGGTTTATTATTACCGTAAAGGCGAAAAGGAGCTTACGCTTCAGGATGATTTGGCGAGCAGTCAGTTACAGGCCATAGGATAATGAATCGTTGTGTTTAAGTATTTTATTCGATAATTTTTGTTGGTGATATGACCTTGTTCATGGGTTTGTCATCGTTGTTTGCAGGTACTGAAACTATTACTTGAAAATCGAAACCAACGCCCCACTTCTGAGTTTCTACGTCGTTGAAAAATCTGTCATAATATCCTTTTCCGCGCCCTAGTCTGTTCCTTTTCAAATCAAATGCCACTCCGGGAACGATAGCAAGATCTATTTTTCCCACATACAGTCCATCCGTTTCAGGTTCATAAATGCCTAAATTTCCTCGTTTCAGGTTTTCTTTCGCGGAATATTTTTTCATTACGATGTCATCATCAACCACCGATGGCAGTAAAATCTCCTTCTCTGCACTCCATTTTTCTACAAATTTATGCGTTGGCAACTCATCTGATGTGGACCAATACATTAATATCTTTTTGGCAGATTTAAATTCAGGAAGTAATTCAATTTTATTAAAAACTGAATCTGCTGCCTGCACTTTTTGGTCTTCCGAAAGTTGATTTTTCAACTCACGAATTTGCATCCTAATCTTATTTTTATTGACAATTAAATCACTCATATTGTACAGAATAAATGTACTTATTACTCTTATTACACTGCTAAGTTAAACAAAAAAAACCGATTCCTCCTAGACGAATTAAAATAAATTTTATAATTATATTTTTTTTAGATTTAAAATTTTTTAATCAATAAATATTTTTTTATTTTTGGCAAGATGACCTTAACAGTGTGCTTCTTTTTGGGTACTTTATATCTTCTTATCTATGAAGAAAATTGCCTCCATATTAACGAGTTGTTTGTTTTATTGTGCTGTTTATTCACAAATATCGACAATCATACCATCATCTTCGTCCATTGCTCAAACTGCAGTGGCCGACACGCATAATTGGTCGGCATTTACCAATCCGGCCATGTTGGGCTACCTTGAGCAAACAGAGTTTGGATTTCAGTTTGAGAATCGATATTTGCTCAACGAACTTTCCACCAAGAGTGCTCAGATTGGGTTCTTTTCAAAACTCATATGCACCGGAATTTCCTTTTCGCATTTTGGCTATTCGCAGTATCACGAAATGATGGGCGGCATCGGGTTTGCACGTAATTTCTCGGATAAATTTGCCATGGGTGTTCAGGCAAATTATTTTACTACCTATTTCTCTGCTTCCAATTCTTACCGGGGTACATTTTTTCCACAAGTAGGTTTATCGGTTCAATTGTCACCCGCTTTCAACATTGGGTTTAATGCCTCAAACCCATTTCAATCGACCATAAAGACCGAATATGTAACCAAACGGCTACCCTCGGTTTTTAGTTTGGGAACAGGTTATTCGTTTTCTCCGGGCTTGATCTGGCGTTCGCAGATTGACAAAGAGCTGAGTAGCAACTATCGTTATGCTACCGGTTTTGATTACCTTATGTTGGAAAAACTGACGGTAAAACTTGGTGGTTACTGGTTGGATTATTTAGTTCCATGTTTGGGTATGGGATTTAAAACCGGATCGTTTCTTATTGATCTCAACTGCGAATTACATCCGCTATTGGGCTTAAATACTTTTGCATCTGTTCATTATCGTTTTCGTAAATAACATTGTATGCGTCAATTGTTTTCTTTGGCTTTTTTGCTTTCATTGTTCTCTTGTGAGGCAAGGGCGCAGGATGCTGTTGCTACCACCGATCAATTGATAGCTGATATTTTTGAGCAATATACGGCTGAAAATGATGAAGATATTGACTATGATACTTTTTACGAGGAGTTAATGTATTTTTCGGAAAACAAGATTAATCTGAATAAAACTAAGCGCGAAGAACTGGAGCGATTGCCTTTTCTGTCGGATATTCAGGTTGAGAATATTATCTCTCATATTTATCGGTTCGGAGCTTTGCAGACCATTTACGAACTACAACTTATTGATGGATTGGACATGACTGATATTCGCCGCATGCTGCCATTTGTGATAGTGGGAGAGGGGATGAATAACAATAAAAAAATATATTGGCGGGATTTGATGCTGTACGGTAAGAATGAGTTATTTTTTAGGTTGGATAAGGGGCTTGAATCTAAGGAAGGTTATCAGTTTTTGCCGGAGGAAGAAGAGAACACAGCTGAAGAGAATGCTAAAAAATATATCGGAGATGCTTTTTACCATTCGTTGAAATATCGTTTTCATTATAAAGACCGTGTGCAAGTAGGCGTTACAGCTGAGAAAGATGCTGGTGAGCAATTCATTGGGAAAATGCATACCGGCTACGATTTTTATTCCATTACTGCACAATTGAAGGAGATGGGTAAGTTTAAAACTCTTGTTGTGGGCGATTTCAGAGCTAATTTTGGTCAGGGTCTGGTGCTTCGTACTGATTTTGGAATGGGAAAATCCTCCTATGTGCTCAACGTTATTCCACGGAATTCGGGACTAAAAAAATATGGATCAACGGATGAGAATAATTTTTTTCGCGGCGTAGGCGCAACGGTGCGTCTTGGAAAATTTGATGTTTCGGCTTTTTATTCCAATAAAATGATTGATGCTGACACGGTGAATGGTTCATTTTCAAGTAGGTATACAACCGGATTACATCGTACTATTGCAGAAATGAGTAAGAAACACACCGTTAATCAACAAGTTATTGGTGGCAATGTAACTTTTACATATTCTAAAATACAATTGGGATTTACGGCTATCAATTCATTGTTTGATAATAGATTACAGCCGGTTAGGGCAACATATAATTATTTCTATTTTGCCGGAAAACAACAAACTACGGCCGGTTTACATTATCGAATGCGTTGGCAGAAGCTTAATGTTTTTGGCGAAACAGCCATGACCGATAATGGTGCTTTGGCAACTATCAATGGATTTTCGTTTATTCCATTGTCACAAGTAAATCTGGTGGTTATGCATCGATATTATTCGCCCGAATACGATACTTTTTATGCCTCGGCTTTTGCGGAAACATCTCGAATAAACAATGAAAGTGGGTTTTACCTTGGTGCTGAAATTCGTCCGTACAAAAAGTGGAAGATTTCGGTCTACGCCGACAGTTATCGTTTTCCATGGGCGAAATACGGAATTGATGTACCATCGGTTGGAGCAGATTATTTGCTTCAGGCCGACTATGCTGCGAAGCGAAACATCAGCATGTTTTGGCGGTTTAAATACGAAGGAAAACAAGGGAATGTCCCCCAAACAGAATCTGCATTGCCTGTTGTGGCTCCTATTCAAAAACTGTCGTTGAAATATAGTCTCAGCTACAGTTTCGGAAATTTCAGTTTTAAAAATGTGCTGGAAGGAAATCTGGTGCGAAAGGCAGATGCACCTTGGACTTACGGTGCCATTGCATCGCAGGATGTGAGCTATGATTTTAAAACGTTTCCGCTGAAAGTTGATTTCAGGTATCAGTTTTTCGACGCTTTAAAATACGAAAATCGCGTATATTCATACGAAAAGGATGTTTTGTCTGCTTTTTCTATTCCTATGTATTTTGGATTGGGAAGTCGTTATTATCTTAATCTTAAGTATGAACTCAATAAACGACTATCGCTCTGGTTCAAAATTTCTCAAACCATATATGCAGATGATAGAGAAGTCTTAAGCAGTGGAAATGAAACAATTGCCGGAAATAAAAAAACGGATGCACGATTTTTATTGAAATGGGAGTTTTAATGGCTGAAGGATGCGCATAAGATTTAAAAAAACACAAAATCACGAATTTTAGTCAAAATACTGTTGTATAACATAATATTTTATGCATACATTTTGAAAACAAGTGTTTTCTTTACACTTGTTTTTTGCTAACAATGATTGAAGCTCGATTTCATTCATAAATAATTGAAAAACAACACAATACAAGAATACATTTTTTTCATTAATTGACAAGTACATATGACTGCATCATTTTATAAAAATAGGGATACACATCTCATTGCGGTCGACTGTATAATAATGGGTTTTAAGGACAATGATTTGCATGTTTTGGCCGCTAAACGACAGTTTGAACCTATGAAAGGTGGTTGGTCGTTGATGGGTGGTTTTGTGAATCAAGGGGAAAGTATCAATGAGGCTGCGGGAAGAGTATTGGACGAGTTTACCGGTATCGACGGCATTTTCATGGAGCAGCTTGGAGCCTATGGTGAGGTTGAACGTGATTTGGGAGAACGGGTAGTTTCAATTGCTTATTATGCCCTCGTGGATATGGACAAATTCGATACTTCGCTTGTTGAGAAATATGATGCCCGCTGGATTTCGATTTCGCACTTACCGGAGCTTATCTTTGACCATAATAAAATGGTGAGAGATACGATTAATACCTTGCAGCGGAGAGCGGCCGTGAAGCCTATCGGTTTTAATTTACTAGGTGACCAATTTACGTTACCGTCTTTGCAAAGTTTGTACGAAGCTATTTATCAGGAAACTATCGACAAACGTAACTTCAGAAAAAAGATTCTGAGCATGGATATTCTGGAAAAGTTGGATGAAAAAGATAAAAGTTCCTCAAAAAGGGGCGCTTTCTACTACCAGTTCAACAAGGATAAATACGATCAGTTAATTCAGCAAGGGCTTCATTTTTCGTTGTAATTTTTTTGAGCGGTTAAGTGTATTTTGAACGCTTATAACTATAGCAGGAGTAAGGAGCAAGAGGTAAGGAGTAAGTATTACAGCAATAATAACAAATCAAACAGCAAATAAATTTATGTTAGAAGCTTTAAAAGAAGAGGTATTCAAAGCAAACCTGGATTTGGTGAAGCACGGATTAGTGATTTTTACCTGGGGAAATGTGAGCGCCATTGATCGCGCCACCGGTTTAGTAGTTATTAAACCATCGGGAGTGTCGTACGAAGACATGAAAGCCGAGGATATGGTAGTAGTGGATTTAGAAGGAAAAGTGGTGGAAGGAAAACTAAAACCATCATCCGATACAGCGAGTCATTTGGTTTTTTACAAAGCTTTCCCTAATATTGGTGGAGTGGTACATACGCATTCTACTTTCGCTACCGCTTGGGCACAGGCCGGTTGTGATATCCCGAATATCGGAACAACACATTCCGATTATTTTAGTGCTGCTATTCCTTGTACGCGCGACATGACACAACAAGAAGTGGAAGGCGAATATGAATTGGAAACCGGAAATGTAGTGGTTGAACGGTTCAATGGATTGAATCCGGATTTTATACCGGGCGTTTTAGTGAAAAATCACGGTCCTTTTTCGTGGGGGAAAGACTCGCACGATGCGGTGCATAACGCAGTAGTGATGGAGCAAGTAGCCAAAATGGCGTACATTGCCTACGGTGTTAATCCTGATTTGACAATGAATGAAAATTTAACTAAGAAGCACTTTTATCGTAAACACGGACCAGGTGCATATTACGGTCAATAAATAGAAAACTATCAAACACAATAATATAAATCTAATGAAAAAACTATTTTTAGCAACGCTTTTGATGGGGTCGGTTACGCTGAGTGCGCAAACTTCGACTTCGAAAATTACCATTCATGCCGATCAGGGTAAAAATGTGATTAATAAAGAAATTTATGGTCAGTTTGCCGAACATTTAGGAACCTGTATCTACGGAGGTATTTGGGTGGGTGAAAATTCTCCGATTCCAAACACAAAAGGATATCGTAACGATGTATTGAATGCGCTCAAACAATTGCACATTCCGGTTTTACGTTGGCCGGGCGGTTGTTTTGCCGATGAGTACCACTGGATGGACGGAATTGGTCCAAAAGAGAAACGCGCAAAAATTGTAAACAACAATTGGGGTGGCGTTGTAGAAGATAATAGCTTTGGTACGAACGAGTTTTTCAACTTGTGTGAATTACTTGAAACCGAGCCTTACCTAAGCGGAAACGTGGGTAGCGGTTCTGTGGAAGAGATGGCTAAATGGGTGGAATATATTACTTCGGCCGGCGACAGTCCAATGGCCAGATTGCGTCGTCAAAACGGTCGTGAAAAACCATGGAAACTTAAATACCTGGGTGTTGGTAACGAAAGCTGGGGTTGCGGTGGAAATATGACTCCTGAGTATTACTCAGACCTTTATCGTCGTTATTCAACTTATTGTCGTGAATATGATGGCAATAAACTTTTCAAAATTGGTAGTGGTGCCAGCGATTACGATTACAAATGGACTGAAACATTGATGAAAAATGTGGGTGATCGCATGCAAGGTGTTTCGCTACATTACTACACTGTAAAAGGTTGGAACGGAAGTAAGGGTTCGGCTACTAAATTTAACAAGGACGAATATTTATGGACGATGGATAAATGTCTTGAAATAGAAGATGTCGTAAAAAAACACATAGCTATTATGGATAAATACGATCCAACAAACAAAGTAGGTTTAATGGTGGACGAGTGGGGAACATGGTGGGATCAGGAACCGGGTTCGACTTCGGCTCTTTATCAACAAAATTCTATGCGTGATGCGTTTGTTGCCGCTTTGAGTTTGAATATTTTCAACAAATACACAGAGCGTGTGAAAATGACAAACATTGCACAAGTAGTAAATGTATTGCAAGCAATGATTTTGACCGATGGACCTAAAATGGTATTGACTCCAACTTACCATGTATTTGAAATGTATAAAGTGCACATGGGTGCAACCAATCTACCAATTGAACTTCAATGTGATTCATTGGTTTCGAACAACAAAAAATTTGCAGCCGTAAGTGTTTCTGCTTCAAAAGATGCAAAAGGATTGATTCACGTTACCCTTGCAAATGTTGATCCGGATAAAGAACAAAAAATTGAAATCGATTTGGGCAATGCTAAAATTGCAAAAGTATCGGGAACTATATTGACTGCTAAAACAGTTGATGCATACAACACGTTCGAAAATCCGAATGTAGTAGCACCTGCCGTTTTCAAAGATGCTAAGGTGAGTAAAAAAGGTTTATTCATAACTGTTCCTGCAAAGGCAATTGTTTCACTTGAATTACTTTAATAGTTACAAGGTTTTAGTTACCGGTTACAAGTCAGATTTTCTGAAATTTATTAGGAATAGGTAATTAAAATTTTATAGTTCACTTATTATTAAATATTTACAACTAACAAATAAAACAAAGAAATCATGGATTACAAAGATTTAGAAGTATGGTTCATTACCGGAGCCCAATTGCTTTATGGTGGTGATGCAGTAGTGAGTGTAGATGCACACTCGAACGAAATGGTAGCAGGATTAAATGCGTCTGGCAATCTTCCTGTAAAAGTTGTTTACAAAGGAACAGCAAATTCTTCTTCAGAAATATCTGAAATTATGCGTGCAGCTAACGGCGACACTAAATGTGTTGGTATGATTACCTGGATGCACACTTTCTCTCCAGCCAAAATGTGGATTCACGGTTTGATGGATTACAAAAAACCATTGTTGCACCTTCATACTCAATTCAACGAACAAATTCCTTGGTCGGAAATTGATATGGACTATATGAACCTGAACCAATCGGCTCATGGTGACCGTGAATTCGGTTTCATCACAGCTCGTTTGCGCAAACCACGCAAAGTAGTAGTTGGTTTCTGGAAAGATAAATCAACGCACGACAAAATCTCAGGATGGATGCGCGTTTGTGCTGCATGGGCAGATGCTCAGGGTATGCAAATCATCCGTTTCGGTGATAACATGAACAATGTGGCTGTAACTGATGGCGACAAAGTAGAAGCTGAAATCCGTTTGGGTTACCACGTGGATAATGCACCTATCGCTAAATTGGTACCTTATGTTGAAGCAGTTACTGAGGCTGAAATCGATGCATTGATTACTGAATACGAAAAACTATACGACTTTGCTGATGACTGTAAGAAAGGTGCTGAAAAACACATTTCTGTACGTCAGGCAGCAGCTCAGGAAATTGGTCTTCGTCGTTTCTTGCAAGATAAAAATGCAACTGCATTCTGTACCAGCTTCAACGAATTGGAAGGTATGTCTCAATTAATGGGATTTGCTTCTCAACGTTTGATGGCCGAAGGTTACGGTTTTGGTGCCGAAGGTGACTGGAAAACGGCTGCTCTTACCCGTACTATGTGGGTAATGGCTCAAGGTTTACCGGGCGGTTGTTCATTCCTCGAAGATTATGTATTGAACTTTGATGGTGCTAATAGCTCTATTCTTCAATCACACATGTTGGAAATCAACCCTGAAATTGCAAAAGCAAAACCACGTATCGAAGTTCATTTCTTAGGAATTGGTGATGCAGGTGTTTGTGCGCGTTTGGTATTCCAGGCTCACGAAGGTGAAGGTGTTGCTGCAACTATCGTGGATATGGGTAACCGTTTCCGCATGATTGTAAACGAAGTGAAAGTGATTGAACCTAAAGCATTGCCTAAATTGCCTGTTGCTTGTGCATTGTGGATTCCACAACCGAACCTCGAAGTGGGTGCAGGTGCATGGATTGTTGCCGGTGGAACTCACCACTCAAGCTTCTCATTCTCTATCACTACCGAGATGTTGGAAGACTATGCAGAAATCGCTGATTTGGAAATGTTGATTATCGACAAAGACACTAATATCCGCAATTTCAAACAAGATATTCGTAACAACGAAGTGTATTATATGTTGAACAAAGCACTTAGATAAATAATCAGGAGTAAGGAGTAAGAGGTAAGACGCAAGTACTTGCCTCTTACCTCTTGCCTCTTACTTACTCAAAAAAATATGAAATACGTAATAGGTTTAGATTATGGAAGCGATTCTTGTCGTGCAGTTGTTGTAAACGCTGCCACAGGTGAGGAAATGGCTTCAGCAGTAAAATACTATCCACGTTGGATGGAAGGAAAATACTGTGTTCCAACAGCCAATCAATATCGTCAGCACCCGCTTGATTATATTGAAGGATTGGAATATACAGTAAAAACTGCCTTATCGAAATGTCCTGCCGGAACTGCTGAAAAAGTAGTAGGTATTGCATTCGACACCACCGGAAGTACTCCAGTATTTACCGACAAAAACGGTACACCACTTTCATTATTACCTGAATTTGCGGAAAATCCAAATGCCATGTTCGTTTTGTGGAAAGACCACACTGCGATCAAAGAAGCTCAGGAAATCAACGACCTGGCCTCTAAATGGGATATTGACTACACTTCGTACGAAGGTGGAATTTACTCTTCGGAATGGTTTTGGGCAAAAGCTTTGCACGTGCTTCGTTCCGACGAAAAAGTACGTAATGCAGCTTACTCAATTGTAGAACATTGTGACTGGTTGCCGGGCTTGATTACCGACAAAACCGATCCATCTATCATTTGCCGTAGCCGCTGTGCTTCCGGTCACAAAGCGATGTGGTTAGAAAAATGGGGTGGTTTACCTTCAGAAGAATTCCTGACAGCGCTTGATCCTTTATTGGCTGGTTACAGACAACGTCTTTACACCGACACATGTCCAAGCGACAAAAAAGTGGGTACTCTGACCGAAGAATGGGCGGGTCGTTTAGGCTTGACTACCAATGTAGCTGTTGCTGTTGGTGCATTCGACTGCCATATGGGTGCTGTAGGTGCCGAAGTGAAACCGGGTGCATTAGTACGCGTTATCGGAACTTCTACCTGCGATATTATGGTGGCTAGCTACGAAGAGATGGGTCATAAACTAATTCCGGGAATTTGCGGACAAGTTGATGGTTCGGTTATCCCCGGTATGATTGGATTAGAAGCTGGTCAATCGGCTTTTGGTGATGTATATGCCTGGTTTAAACAAGTATTGGCTTGGCCAATTGAGAATATTCTGGCTAAAAGCACTTTGATTGATGCTGAAACCAAACAAAAGCTGATCGAAGAATCGTTGGATCAAATTATTCCTGCGCTTTCTATCGAGGCAGCAAAAGTTCCGGTTTCGGAATCAACAATCCTGGCTACCGACTGGATGAATGGTCGTCGTACTCCTGACACTAATCAAATGGTAAAAGGTACTATCACCGGATTAAATTTAGGAAGCTCTGCTCCACTTATTTTCCGTGCTTTGGTAGAAGCTACAGCTTACGGTTCGAAAGCCATTGTTGATCGTTTTATCGAAAATGGTATTGAGATTAAAGAAATCATCGGTATCGGTGGTATTGCTTTAAAATCGCCTTTCGTAATGCAAACGCTGGCCGACGTATTGAACATGCCTATTAAAGTGGCTAAAGCTGAACAAGCTTGTGCATTTGGAACTTCTATGTTTGCAGCTGTTGTGGCAGGTGTTTACGACAAAGTAGAAGATGCTCAGGCAGCTATGGGTATGGGATTTGCATCTGAATACTTCCCTAACAAAGAAAATGTAGAATTATACAAGGAATTGTATAAAAACTACATAAAATTGGGAGAATTCACCGAAAAAGAATTATTTAGCTAAATAATAAAAACGCCCCCGATCCTTTAATGGGAAGTATATTCCCCGGAGGTAGGGGGCGTTTCAACCTTTTATCAATAAAATATTCACACATGAAAAAGAAACTTTTAGGCTTCGCGGTCATTGCACTGGTTCTTTTCGGTTGCAAAGGCAAAGACGAAAAAACACTCTCAGGCTTATTAAAAGCTGACTTTAAAAAAGAAATAGGTAAAGACACTACCGGTTTGTATGTACTTAAAAATGCCGCAGGTATGGAAGTGTGTGTCACTAACTTTGGTGCACGTATCGTGTCTATTATGGTTCCCGACAAAGCAGGAAAAATGCAGGATGTAGTTCTTGGTTTCGACTCGGTGGCCGATTATATTAATATTCCAAGTGACTTTGGTGCTTCTATTGGTCGTTATGCCAACCGTATCAATCAGGGAAAAATTACCATTGATGGTACAACTATTCAGTTGCCACAAAATAATTTCGGACATTGCCTTCACGGGGGTCCTAAAGGATGGCAATATCAGGTGTATCAAAAGGTAAATCAAATTGATGCCACCACTATTGAATTGACTCGTTTCTCACCTGATGGAGATCAGAATTTTCCCGGAAATGTAACAGCTAAGGTTACTTACAAACTTACAGAAGACAATGCGATTGATATCAATTTTGAAGCAACTACCGACAAAAAAACGGTCATCAATATGTGTAATCACTCGTACTTTAATCTTTCGGGAGATGCTAATAATCCGATTACTGACAATTTATTGTATGTCAATGCAGATACTTTCACTCCGGTTGACAGTACATACATGACTACCGGTGAAATAGTGACTGTAAAAGGAACTCCTATGGATTTTACTACTCCTAAAGCTGTAGGTGCAGATATTGCAAAAACGGATTATGTGCAAATTAAAAACGGCAATGGCTATGATCATAACTGGGTGTTGAATACAGCCGGCGATGTAACCAAACAAGCTGCTAAAGTTACTTCTCCGATAAGTGGCATTACGCTGGAAGTGTATACCAATGAACCCGGAATACAGGTTTATAGCGGTAACTTCCTTGATGGAACTGTAAAAGGCAAAAAAGGTATTGTTTATAAACAACGTACCGGTATTTGTTTGGAAACTCAACATTACCCCGACAGTCCCAATAAACCACAATGGCCATCGGTTATTTTGGAACCTGGCAAAGTTTATAAGAGCACTTGCATCTATAAATTCGGTGTGAATAAATAAAAAATGTATCAATATAAATAAAAACAAATATTTAAAATTATGAATTGGAGTTCACAAGAATTTATTTGGCTCGACTGGCTTATTCTCGCAGTTGGGATCTTGGGTGTATCATGGGCTGTATGGCGCTCGGTACAAAAAGACAAACGCTTACAAAAAGGAGCTAACAGCGAAGATTACCTGTTCGGTAAAGGTGAACCATGGTATATCATTGGTGCGGCTATCTTTGCAGCAAACATTGGTTCTGAGCACCTTGTAGGGCTTGCTGGTACAGGAGCAAAATCGGGCGTAGGTATGGCGCATTGGGAAATGCAAGGCTGGATGATTCTTATTCTGGGCTGGCTTTTTGTGCCGTTTTATCAACATATGAACATGAAGTTAGGGAAAATTATTACCATGCCTGACTTCCTCAAAAATCGTTACACACCTCGTACAGGTTCGTGGTTATCAATCATTACTCTTATTGCCTACGTATTGACTAAAGTAAGTGTAACAGCATTTACAGGCGGTATTTTCATGGAAAGTCTTCTTGGTTTGCCTTTCTGGTACGGTGCTATCGGTCTGATTGTATTAACGGGTGTATTTACCGTGTTTGGTGGTATGAAGGGTGTAATGACACTATCGGCTATCCAAACACCTATTCTTATCATCGGTTCATTCCTTGTGCTTTTCTTAGGATTATCAGCACTCGGAGATGGAAACGTTGCTCACGGTTGGACTGCTATGATGGATCATGCAAGAGCCATGAGTATCGGAACTGACGGAAAAGCATACGGTACTAACCACATGTTTCACTTAGAGACCGGTGACCCATTGTACGACGATTATCCTGGTTTCTGGGTATTTATCGGAGCTTCTATTATCGGTTTCTGGTATTGGGCTACTGACCAACATATCGTTCAACGTGTATTGGGACAAACAAAAGGTGAGTCGAATGATGTTGTAATGAAACGTGCACGTAGAGGTACAATCGCTGCCGGTTATTTCAAAATTTTACCTGTATTTATGTTCCTTATTCCCGGAATGGTAGCAGCGGCATTAGCGGCACGTCCAGGAAGTGGTTTTACGTTAGATAATCCAGATACCGCTTTTGGTTCTATGGTTAAGTTTGTATTGCCAGCCGGTGTGAAAGGTATTGTTACTATCGGTTTTGTATCAGCATTGGTTGCTTCATTGGCAGCATTCTTCAATTCATGTGCTACATTGTTTACAGAAGACTTTTACAAACCAATGTTCAAAGATAAGAGCGAAGCCAGATACGTTTTTGTAGGTCGCGCTGCAACAGTTGTAGTTGTGATACTTGGTATAATATGGATCCCTGTAATGATGAGTCTTGGTAGTCTTTACTCTTATTTGCAAGGTATTCAATCGTTGCTTGCTCCTGCCATGGTAGCCGTATTCGTAATGGGTATTTTCTCTAAAAGAATTACTCCAAAAGCAGGTGAAGCCGGTTTAATTATTGGTTTCCTTATTGGTATGGCACGCTTGTTAACTAACGTATTTACAAATACAGGTAAAGACGTGATGACAGGCTGGGGCTGGGAATCGACTAGCTGGTTCTGGCATACTAACTGGCTTATCTTTGAAATCTGGTTACTTGTCTTCATCATGTTGATGATGGTTGTAGTTTCTTTCTTCACTGCTAAACCAACTGCAAAACAAATTGAAGCAATTACTTTCAATGGTGACTATAAAACACTTATCAAAAATAGCTGGGACAAGTGGGACGTTATTGCATCGCTTGGTGTAGTAGCTATTTGTGCTGCGTTCTACTGGTATTTCTGGTAATTTACAAAAAAGCATTCAGAGCTATTTTTGCTTTGATTTGTATATAAAAAATCTTCCAAACACGGCATTGTTATGCTGCTGTTTGGAAGATTTTTGCATTTATTGAATTTGTCTGATGCTTATATCGGTATGGGGGTAATAATGGGTCATTATTAGGGCTGATGAACAAATCATTTCGACGAGAAGAATTTTCACATATTTTTGTTTTACCTTTGGGCAAGCAAAAGGACATCTTGTTGATTATCTTAATTTTATAGAGGTAGTTTTGCTTGTGGCACATCTTCTAAAGCCAAATGCTGCATTTGTCAACGTATTTATAAACAATGAGAAACATAATGTTTAAATATATTAGCACTCTATTCTATCTTTTTATGACCGTTATTGTGTGCCAGGCTGGTATTGTCAGTCCACAATTCAGTTTCGAAAAGTTTCCATATGCCGAAAAACTGCCTTCAAACTCTGTGATTCGTATTTTTCAGGACAAGGAGGGTTTTATGTGGTTTGGGACAAAAGATGGCTTGTGTCGTTTCGATGGCTATGATGTGAAAGTTTTCAGATCGAGTGCTTTAACGCCAGGAAAACTCACCAGCAATGAGATAAGATGCATTGCCGAAGATAACTATCAACACTTGTGGGTAGGTACTTTCGAAGGAATAAATATTGTTGATAAAAGGAATTACAGTATTAAGCCTTTCGAAAACAAATACATTCGGAAAGAATGGATCAACTCCATTTTGAACGATTCGAAAGGAAATATATGGGTGGGAACTTCTAATGCCGGAGTACTGAAAATTGACCCCCGAACCGGTAAATTTGAACGGTATTCGGCCGATAAAAATTCGGTACTGCGATTAAAAGGAAATAATGTAACCAATATTTACGAAGATAAAGCCGGACGTATCTGGGTATCGCTGTGGAAAAGCGGACTTTGTTATATTGATCGGAATGCCGGCAAGGTTGTTTTTGTTCCGAACATTGGTACTACAAATAATCCGTTTCGGGTGTTGCAGGACAAAGATGGTTTATACTGGATTTGTACCTGGGGTGATGGTATTTTCAATATAACCATTGAGAATAACAACTTATCGCTACGACCCATGCCTTTGTCCAAAAATTCAACGAAAAAGGTGGATGATATAGTGTACAGCATTACACAGGATGATAAGTTGGGAGGCATATGGGTGGTAACATTCAGCGGTTTAATTTTGATAGAGAAAGAGCAGGATGGATCATTTAAAGTGCTGGATACAGGTTCGTTTTTCAACGAAAGCACCAATAAACTGTTTCACGAGATTATCAAAGACCGTAAAGGGAATCTTTGGGTGGGCTCGGTAGGAGAGGGGCTTTACAAACTTGATTTCAATAAACTATTAATTCAAAACTTTCCGCTGACCGAGATAAAAGATCAGTTGAATGCCCGATCCTATGTCACTAGGTTTTGCGAATTGACTACAGGCGAAGTCTACATAGTTATTAATCGTGTGGGTTTATTTGTTTTTAATCCAAAGACAGGAACTGTAAAAAGACCTGCTAATCCTATTGTGAGAAGCTTGTCGAGTGTAAGTGCTATTTTAAGGGTATCTGATGAAAATGAAATATGGATGTCGAATGAAGGTGAAGACATCATACATGTTTTCAAAAAAACGGCGGGAGATGATTTGGTGCAGGTAAACCAATTCTCGCTGAGTAATTTCAAAGCAACAAGCGATAACAGCATTGCTTGTTTTTTCAAAGATTCGAAAGGAATCGTATGGATTGGCACAAATAATGGTTTATATATAAAATCCGTCAACTCGCCAATAAAAAAAGTATCCTCTACTATAAACACAGTCAACACTATTGAGGAGGATGCACAGAATAATATCTGGGTTGGAACTGAAAAAAAAGGGGCATATGTTTTTAAGAAGGAAAAAGTAGATAATAAAGTACTTTATATCTCGTCGAAAGTCAACTTAAGCATTCATACCTATCAAAGCTATAGCGTTCAAACTATTTGCTGCAGAAGAAACGGAGATGTCTACCTGGGAACAAAAGAGGGCTGTCTCTATTTTTATGATGCGAAGGAACAAAAAGCGAAGGAAATTAGTGGTTTGTACGGCATTACGGATGATGGAATAATGGACGTACTGGAGGATGACTATGGCATGCTCTGGATTTCGACCATAAAGCGTATCATCAAATATAATCCTCAGACACATGCTGCAACCTATTATTCGAATGCAGATGGTATGCTGATTACTTCATTCTTTAAGGATGCCCGTGTAAAATTGAAATCGGGTAGGATCTTGTTTGGTGGGAATAATGGTATTTGTGCGTTTACTCCTACAGCCCAAACCAGGCTGCTGGAGCCACTCAAACAACGCGTGGTGATAACAGATATATTACTTCAAAATAAGTCGATTTTCGACAATGAATTAAACTTCCATTTTAATGCCGATAAGAATAGGGTAACATTCGATTACGCGCAAAATAATATGAGCATTGAGTTCTCTGCTCTCGATTTCTCGGCGGCAAGCAAAATTCAATATGCCTACAAGCTTTCGGGTGTTGATAATAACTGGAACTATGTTAGTAACAACCGCCGGTTTGTAAACTATGCCAATTTGCCCGACGGTAGTTACAGGTTTATGGTGAAGGCAAGTGATGAAAATGGAACCTGGAGCAATCAAATAACATCTCTTCAGGTAGTTATTCGTCCACCACTTTATCGTACCTGGTGGGCTTATCTTATCTATCTGTTCATTATTGGGTTGAGTACTTATTTTATTCTCAAAAATATTGCAAACCGTATTCGTTTGCGCAATGAGCTTAAGATTTCGCATATCGAAAAGGAAAAGTCGGAAGAGTTGGCGCAAATTAAACTTCGCTATTTCACCAATATCTCGCACGAGTTACTGACGCCACTGACCATTATCATGCTGCTTATTGAGCGCATGCAAAAGAAAAACACAGGCGAAGCTGCTCAGTTTGATATAATGAAAGATAACATCAATCGGCTCAAAAGGCTTATTCAGCAGATTCTTGTTTTCAGGAAAACCGAAAGCGGCAATATGCGATTGAAGATTCTGCCGAACGACATTGTGGGCTTTGTCAGGAACATTTGTCATTCTAATTTTAGTCCGCTGATCGGCGAAAAGGAGATCCATTTCTCCATCGAAAGTGAGCAGGAGAGCTATATGGCTTATTTCGATCCCGACAAATTGGACAAGGTTATCTACAACCTCTTGTCGAATGCCTTTAAACATACTCCCAAAGGTGGTTCTATTAGCGTTAGCATGTCTTTCGAGCCGCGCATGGATGATGTGTTCCTTTGCCTCTCGGTAAGCGATACGGGCGATGGAATTGCAGAACAAGATTTGCCACATATCTTCAAGCGTTTTTACATTAGCAGTAGTTCCGATCAAAGTCAGAGTCATGGTATCGGGCTTGCACTTACCAATGATCTTCTGCAGATACACAAAGGAAGTGTAGCCGTACAAAGTACCTTGGGACAAGGAGCAGTGTTTAGCATCGAGATTCCTGTTTCGAAGAATGCGTATACCGACGAGGAACTATCGGTAGAAGAGCCGAAGAAGATAGAGTTGCCGGAGATTGCGGAAGCAGTCGAAACTGAAGTGAATGATACCATAACACCCGAAAGCGGAAAGGATCTTAGCATATTGGTGGTGGAAGATAACCGCGAACTAAACAAGCTCATTGTGGATTATTTTGCCGGAACGTACAAAGTGCTGAGTGCCGAAAACGGAATGCAAGCCCTGGATATGGTGCGCGATAATGAGATAGATATGATTATAAGCGACGTGATGATGCCCGAGATGGATGGACTTACTTTCTGTAAAATTATCAAGAATGATGTTGCTACCAGTCATATCAATATGTTGATGCTCACAGCTAAAAATTCCAGCGAGGATAGGATTGATTGTTACAATGCCGGTGCCGATTCATATATTGCCAAACCCTTCGAACTGGCTGTACTGGAAGCACGAACCAAAAACCTGATCAGTAAACGACAACAAAAAACAGACCGGTTTAAATCAAATAAAGATATCAATATCTCCTCCATGGAGTATGGTTCGCTGGACGAATTGTTCTTGAAACAAGCGGTAATTAAAGTAGAAGAAAAACTATCGGACGATACATTCGACTTTGATGAATTTGCTGTGGTGATGGCTTCATCAAAATCCACTCTGCATCGTAAACTCAAATCGCTGACAGGACTTTCGCCGGGTGAGTTTATCCGTAACATCCGACTGAAGCATGCAGCGCAAATGTTGATAAACAACAAAGGAAATATATCCGAAATAGCCTTTTCGGTGGGCTTCAACGATCCCAAGTATTTTAGCAGATGCTTTAAATCGGAGTTTGGACTTACGCCGAGGGAATATCAGGAGTCGAAAAAGTAAGACAAAACGTCTGCCTAAATAAAAAATGGTGAACGCAAATTACGCAATATAAATTATTGTTGTTCAAAACATAAAAGCAGATAGCAAAATATGATTTGAGAAAATTTGCGTAATTTGCGTTCAAAAAATCCTTTTGATGCATCCTCAGTTTTAAATATCTTCTCCTTTTCTCAGCTTTCTGGCCACACTATGCTTCCGCCCGTAACTAAAGTATACCACAAAGCCAATCGCCATCCATATCCCTAACCTCAACCAGGTATCACCCGGCAAGGCCAGCATCTGAATAAGGCAAACAAACGCTCCCAACGCCGGAACAAAAGGTACGCAGGGTGTTTTGAAAGCCCGTGGTGCATCAGGTTCGGTTTTACGCATGATAAGAATACCGATACACACAATCATAAAGGCTAACAGTGTGCCGATAGAGACCAGTTCACCCAACAAACCGATAGGAAACAGGCCTGCCATCAAAGCAGTAAAGAAACCGGTGATGATGGTGGAGTAATGAGGCGTTTTAAACTTAGAATGTGTCTTGGCAAAACATTTCCACAGCAAGCCATCATGAGCCATGGCAAAGAAAATACGCGTTTGTCCCAGAAGTGTTACCAATATCACCGAACTTAAGCCGGCAATGGTGCCTACTTTAATAGCCGGACTCAACCATTTCAATCCTCCACCGCTTCTATCGATAGCAAGGGCTATAGGTGCAGCTACATTCAGTTCTTTATAGTTCACTATACCCGTGAGCACAAAGCTTACCCCCACATACAAGATGGTACACACCAGTAACGAAATAAGAATGCTCAACGGTAAGTCGCGTTTAGGATTAATGGCTTCCTGCGAAGTAGTAGAGATAGCATCAAAGCCAATATAGGCAAAGAAAATAACCCCCGAACCTGCTAATATCCCCGACCATCCATACTGTCCCCAGTGGCCTGTGTTCTGAGGAATAAAAGGAACCCAGTTTTGCGGGTGAATATGCGAAATACCAAACCCGATAAACAGCAATACCACCACAATTTTGATCACAACGGATATATTATTGAACTTCACTGTTTCCTTTATACCCACTACCAACAAAGCTGTAAGTGTTACCACAATAAATACGGCCGGAAAATTGATAACAGCCCCCGTAAGATGCCAGCCATGCTGATCGAAATCGAAAGGACACTGCGCTAACGAAGCCGGAAGATAGATTCCATAGTCGGCCAAAAAGCTAAGTACATAGCCCGACCATCCAACAGCTACCGTAGCGGTACTGAATAGGTATTCCAATATCAAATCCCACCCGATAATCCAGGCAATCAGTTCGCCCATGGTAGCATATCCATAGGTATAGGCACTCCCCGAGAGAGGAATCATGGAAGCAAACTCGGCATAACACAAGCCTGCCAGCAAACAACCGAAAGCCGACAGCATAAACGACAATACGATGGCCGGACCGGCATGCATTTGTGCTGCAGTACCCGTAAGTACAAATATTCCTGCACCAATCACACTCCCAATGCCCAATAACGTTAAGTTGGTAAGTCCTAAATGACGCTTTAGTCCATGCTTATTGCTGCTAGCCTCTTCATCCAGTTGCGCCAGTGTCTTTTTTATAAATAGGTTCTTTATCATAGCCGTGTTTTGTACATATTGAAAGCAATTCTATCGTATCTACTCCTTTTTGTCGGTATAGAAGCCGCAAAATTAGTATTTATATTCGGTATTGCTCGGAGCTTGCTTTACAAATACAAATAGATATTGCGTCACCACTATCTATTGTGCACACATTTCTTGTTTATGTAGCTTGCAATAGTTCTTATTGAAAAGGAATATATTATTGTAATTAGATAATAATATATCGAAAAACAATAAATTTAGTTTATTTTTAAGTATTTTTATTTACATTTGCACTGTCAAACTTTAAAACTATACTATTATGAAGAAAACAGCGTTTATGAAATCCAATTTTGCTATTTACATATTAAGGACCGTCTCACTCATTGTCGTCTCGTTTATTGTTATTAATATTATAGTTGTGCTTTTTACCATAACTAATGATGGCCCCGAGAGTATAACCAGTACTGTTTCTTCAGCTTCCTGTAATAATACCTTAAAGCCCATCGATGAAGAAATTCCTACATCATTGCCCTACCAGAAATATAAAAGTTTAAAAGATAGCATTGATCATGTCAGATCTTTGAAAAATGGAGAACAAAGAATGGCTGTATTTTCCCCTTTTGGTGGTGTACTGTCCATTCAATTTGCCATGAATAAAGATATTGTTCATAAAAGTCATTTTGATCAATTCTCAATAGATGCACCAAAAAGCTACTTCTATATCATGAAAGGATGGAAAATGGAGTCTAATGAAAACTCAACTTGGGGAGATAATACGTATTATGTAGACAATGGAATTCCATACATTAGAAAATATATTCTCAAATCAACCAAGGGTACACATAGTTATTGGGAGCTGAAAGAAATCAGGCTTAATTATTTTTGCGACAGAGATGACAAGACAATTTTAATCCCAATAAGCAAAAGCATATACAACTTTTCAAAAGTTGCGTTGTTGGTTATAATGTTTATATTTGTATCAGCTTATCTGGTGTGTGCTTCTATGGCATTTAAAATTCTTCATAACATATCCAAGGGCAAGGTCTTTATCGAAGAGAATATAAGAATGTTGAGGCAAGCCAGTTATATAACCATTCTGACTCCTCTGTTATGTGTATTGATAGTTTTAAGTCAGAGACTTATTTTTTACAGTTATTTTGATGATAATATCGTAATGGATATGGAGCTGTATAAATTTTATGCAAAACTATTACTGTCTGGACTTGCAGTTTCAGTATTGTTCAGCGTGTTTAAAAGAGGATTTAATATTCAACAAGAAAATGATTTAGTAGTGTAAACCATGCCAATAATAGTAAACCTCGATGTAATGATGGCCAGGCGAAAGATTTCGCTCAACGAGCTATCGGATAGAGTGGGAATTACTCCTGCCAATCTCTCTATTCTAAAAACGGGGAAAGCAAAAGCCATTCGTTTCAGCACGCTCGAAATGATTTGCAAAGAACTTGATTGTCAACCGGGTGATATTCTGGAATGGGTAAATGAGGAGTAAGGAAAGTGAGGGCTTGAGTAATCTTTCTTATTCTCAACTTTCCGCCCTAAATCCCTAAAGGGACTTGAAGCTACTACCGTCTCCTATGAGCTCTTCAAATAAATGAGTCGCAATGACAATAGACTTCCCAACCTGATTAAATGTACATCTTCTCGGATTGCACTCTTAAGCCCCTTCAGGGGTTTGGGGTGGTTATCTTATATTTCACAAACCCCTCCGCTACGCTCGTCCCCTTAAAAAGGGGACAACACTGTAAATTCAAGCTTTTTGCACTTAATGGAAGTGTATATGTGGCTAAAATATCTTATATCATCTCTTTATATGCACAAATTCCCGGACTTCTCGTATCTTCCCTTTTTTGAAAGGGAAGTACCCGAAGGGGGAAGGGTTAAAGTTTTGATTACAATATCACTTTGCTATCCTAATTCGAAGATTAGATTATTCTCTACAGTTTCTTTATCCGATCTACAACACATAACTACTTATCACCTCACTCCAAATGCGGGAAGGGTGGCTACCACCACCGGCCATACGGAAGGTATATTGCTTACCACTGATAAGTCCGTCGATGGTTATTTTACGTCTGGTGGAGGTTTGCTTCATCCAAAGGCTGTTGGGGGTAGGAATGCCTTCGGTGTATTCAACTTCGTAGATACTGGCACCGGCTATAGGGTCGCACACAAGATAAATGCTGCCTTTGTTGCTTCCTTGTTTTAGTTTGAAATTGGTGGGCTTGCTGAGGGGGCCTACTTTGCTCCACTTTTTGTTGACATCGTAGCCGGTGCTTAGGATAATGTTTCTGTCGCCATCACTAATGGTTTGCACACGGGCAGCTATTTGTTTTAGTAGCACTATAAGGGCTGTGCGTGCCTGAATTTTCAGTGCTGTATTTTTCTTTCGAGCCACTTTGTGTCTTTGCCAGCGCGGCTATGTAGGTAGTAGTTGCTTCGCGCAAGGTAATGAGCAAGGGCTGTACATCTGCAAAATGAGGGTTGCCATCCATTTTGTCGATAATGTGGTTAGCTTTGCTGTAGAGTCGGGCATCGGTGTACTTGGTTGTTGAAAAATCAACAATCACTTTTGAATTTCCCATAAAGTATTGTTTAAGTAGTTGTTATCAGACTGTTATATTGCGCTAATGTGCTGTAATAGTGCAGATTTATTGTACAAAACGGTGTTTATTATTATGAGCTTTGCGTCTACTTTAGGTAATAATGCTCTAACAGTTATGAGCTTTGTTGCATTATAGTAGAAAGTAGCTCTCTAACTTACCAGCCTTGCTCCATTAGTTAGCAGCTTTATGTTTACTTTCTATACTATAGCTCCATTCATCTGCTGTTTTACCACCACTTTACCCTACAATAGCGTCGTTTTAGTGTATAATGCAGTGTTTTTGTACAACATTATTTTGGCTCAGCCTACTTATGCACAAACTTATGTATAAGTTAATGAAACAGAATAGAATATAAAAGGCACAATGATAAAAATAAGAATGATAACGTTAATAATAACTTACTTATTTATGCCCATTCGCACACGATAGTAGAAGCGCTTCTGTATTCTGTTCCTTTTTTGAAGTAGGAGAGCCTATTGGTTCGCATAGTTGGGCCATTATTTCCCACTTATTTAGTTAACCGTAGCAAAAATAGAAAATAGTTTTGGTTAATCCAATAGGGAAAGAAAGGTGTTTTTTATGTTCTTAAACATGTTGATTTAATGTGCAGTAGGAGCGGGGAGCATTGAATACCAGAGGAATGAAAAATGAAGAATGTAGCCTGCCTATGGTCGACAAGTTACATCCTTTTTTGAAATACGCCAACAGCCTGGCCGAATGTCTGCGAAGAGGGTCACTAAACGTATTAACAGCTACTTGTTGTCAGGAATCCAACCGCCTAACACCTTTTCAATGGTGTAAAGTTCGGTATCTTTTGCTGTCAGTACTTTCGACCACGACACACGTTGCCCAAGAGCAGCACCGCCTCCTGTATTGTTATACTCTGAGAAAGTGGCAGTGAGCTCATTTTGTGGGTTACTCCAGTTGTCCCAACCTTTAGGATTGATGACATTTCCCAACTCGCAGTTCAGAAATGCCACTTTTGCATAAGGTCTCCATGGGCGACCGAGATAAAAAGCACCTTCGGCTGCGGATCCTGTTATTGTACAACCACGGAACACGAAGCCATACGCTTTCCCTTGCGGAGTAGAAGCGGCGGTGACATAACCAGTGTTTTTACAATAGATAGTGCAGTCGTCGAACATGGCAGTGGCGAAGCCAAAGATAAAATCGACCGTGCCTTCTACATAACAATTCTTATAGTACTGTCGGCTATTCTCGCCGTGAGGGTACAAAGTGTCCTGAAAGCCCAGGAAACGGCAATTCCAGAAGCTTACCTTGTCGCCATCGATGCGTACGGCCACGGCTTGTCCAACCGGACCGGCCGAATTTTCAAACGTGATATTCTCGGCTGTGAATCCATCGCCATAAATAAAGAAAGATGACGAGCCGGAAGTACCTATATTCTCGCCAAAGCGGTTTTTCTTAGGGGCATAGTCGTCATAGGTAAGGATGGTTTTCAGTGCATCTTCGCCTATGAACGATACATTGGTTTTGGTGGAGGCGAGTGTTAGTTTTTCTTTATACACGCCCGGTTTAATGAGGATGCGCGTTCGGTTAGCTCTCAGGTCGGGCACAGCATTGATGGCTTCCTGTATGGTTTTGAAGTTCCCACTGCCATCTTTGGCCACAGTGAAGTCGTAGGTTGTCTGTGCAAAGCTGTGAGTGCTTATAACTAAAAACAGACTGAGTAGAGTGATTGCTTTTTTCATTTTAGGGAGTATGTATAAATATGCAGAATTGATAAATGTCGTATTTCCTTTGTTGTTTAAGACCCCCAACCCCCCAAATGGGGGCTTAAGAATGCTCCTAAAAAGTAATACGTGTTAAATTTAATAACAGAGACTGTGTCTTAAAGCCCGCATTTGGAGGTTTGGGGGTCGAAATAAATCATATAATCAATCACAAACTACATTATTTATGATTCGCTTTAAATACTTTATCCAGAAACGTCACCATATAGTTGACAGTAGGAGTGAACCAGGGGTCGAACAACCAGAAGGTGTGAGGAGTATCAGGGATAGTATGCACTTCGGAGTAGATTTTAAACTGGCTCAACATATCTATCATTTCATCTCGTCCGGCATGAAAGCGGGCTTGGGTACTGCATACAAATAACACAGGAACTGACTTCTCATTTACCCAGAAAACAGGAGAAGCATCTTTCCATATCTCCGGTTTATCGTAGAAGGTACCTCCAAGCCAGTCTACATCGGCAGAGTTTGGTTTACGCACCAGGTTTAAAGAGCCGGGAGCCATAAAATCAACTACACCGTCGATATCAATCACGGCATGAATGGTGCTTTTGGTGGTAGTTCCTATGGTACCCTCAAATTTAGACACATTGTTGGTCATACCAGCCAAAGCAGCCAGTTGTCCTCCTGCCGAATTACCTTCTATGGCAATACGCGTGCTGTCAATACCGTATTTGTCAGCATTTGCCTTCACCCAACGGATGGCAGCTTTTATATCAAAGAGAGCTATGGGGTATTTTGCTTCGGTGGACAGACGATATTCCACCGGTATAGTTACATAACCATGCAAAGCTACACGTTGTGCCATGGGAGCTTCCATAGTCTTGTTCCCCGAACGCCATCCTCCACCGTGTATCATGAGTAATGCAGGATACTTGCCTTTTTTAGCGGGATGGAAGATATCCAGATGCAAGTCTCTTTTTTGGTTCATAGAGTCGGTAACCGTGGCATATACAAGGTTGGTGCTTTCAACTAGCGACATATCCTTTATTCGTTCTACTATTTGTACCTGCGGATAATTCTTTTTGATTTTTAGTTCTGCCTGATAGGTAGTATATGTGGTATCGCGCGGAAGAGGAAGTGCATGGGTTGTTGTGGGTACAATCAACATCAAACAAATGGACAAAGGCAGCATTTTGATTTTGTAGTACATGATATAAGGGTTAATGTGATGAATAAAGTGATTGGGATGAATTGCTTTCCCATTTATGGGACGGCTAAGAATATAAAATCATTACCTATTTTAGCCAACTATCGACGGTTATTTGGTAATACTATTCAGCGTGTAGCTCTTTTTGTAATTATTTGATTTTCATTTCGACGAGTCGAAATGAAAATCAAATGTTGGGTTGTTAGTTTATACCACCCCCAATTATGCTTCGCTCACCGGGGGTTCTTTACAGTTAGCCACTTCGGGGCATTAAGTCGTTTTTCAATACATCTTCCTTTCAACACAGCAAAAATAGAATTTAAAAACCAGAGGCATGTTCAAAAAATGGTTTATAATGGTGTTTTTTTGATTATTCGGAGTGAATTACTTTTCGATAGTATCTTGTTTGATTTGATAGTCCGCAGAAAAAACGAGGATATCCGTTTTTTCTGCGGATATCCTCGTTGGATTTTATTCTCTTTAGGCGAGATATTACTTTTTCGCTTTCACACTGATCACGGTTAGTGACATAGGCTGAACGGTGTAGGTAAAGTTTTTGACAGCTTTAAAGTCGGAAGTAACAGGTTTTACTTTATCAGGGGTTTCGAAGCTGTTTTTAGCATCGGCTTCTCCCGCAAGTATGCTCACCGTGGCTTTTGTTCCTATTCCTTTGAACTGTGATAAATTTACTTTAAATGCTTTTTCTACCTTAGCACTGTTCACCAGTTTGATAATCACATCACCTGTTTTGCTGTTGCGTACACAAGAGTAAGCTAGTGTTGTATCTGCTTTATTCACGGCGGGTGTAACTACATTCGAATGATACATATCACCCTCATTGGTAGAGAATAACTGTTGAACATAATAATTAGCTGTGCGATAGATGGTGGTGTTGTTGAAGTAAATCATATCAGGGTTCCATTGCGTATGTCCTTCTTTGGCTAACAAAGGAGCATAAGACGATAGACGCACCACATCGCCGTTGCGTTCCAGCGAAGTCATGTAAGCTGCTTCAGCAATGGCATTGAACAGGCTGTTTCCCCATGAAGCATATTCGCCCAGGTATACTTTTGATTTCGAACGATCGTAAGCGTCATAACGCTTCTGATTAGCAAGAAACCATTCGGGTTTCATGTAGTAATGTTCGTCCACCATGGGCACATTTTCTTTGTTGGCAAACTTCCATCCCTTTTCAAAGTCTTCTCCGTAGGGTGAAGGTCCTACGGTTCCTATCACTGTAATCTCAGGATGTTTGGCTTTTACCACGTCATAGATCATTTTAAAGCGTTCTTTGAATTCGGGTGTAATCTTATCCTCGTTGCCAATGCCCACATATTCCAGATGGAAGGGTTTTGGATGTCCTGCTGCGGCTCTTTTGGCTCCCCAGGTGGAAGTAACAGGGCCGTTTGCCCATTCTATCAGGTCTAACACTTCCTGAATATACTCAGGCATCTCAGTGAGTTGAATTGCTTTTTGTTGAGTTCCGCCAAGTCGCCATGTTCCGCCCGAATTCTGACAACTTACAGCCGCAGGAACAACAGGAAGTGGTTTAGCACCCATGTCTTCGCAAAACTGGAAGTATTCGAAATAGCCTAAACCGGCGGTTTGATGATAATTCCAGATGTTTTTCTGAGCCACGCGTTGTTCTACCGGTCCAATGGTGTTTTTCCAGCGATACATATTGCCTAGTCCATCACCATGTACCAGACAACCACCCGGGAAACGCATAAATTTGGGTTTTAAGTCTGCAATGGTTTGTGCTAAATCGGCACGCAGTCCGTTTGCTCTGTTTTTGAAGGTGTTTTGAGGGAAAAGCGACACCATATCGATGGAAATTTTTCCTTTTGCTTTGGCTAATAACACCAAACTGGCACTATCCTGACTTTGAGCAACGGTGATAGTGGCTGCATATTTCTTCCAATCTTTGGAGGTGGTGGTGAAGGTTGCTTCGCCCAGTGTTTCTCCTTTTTTATTTACCAGTTTTACCTGCATAGGCATTGAGTTGCCATCCTGTTGAGCAATGAAAACAGAGAAATCATATTTCTGTCCTGCCTTTACAGGGATACCATCGAAGCCGGAGTTCTTTAACCCGACGCCTTCCTGACCAGCCTCTTCTATCTTTAGCACAGCATAGTGCGGATTATTGGGATGTACAGGCGAAGATGTTTCTACCGAAAGGGCTCCGTAACCATAACCCTGCGTCATATATTCCCAGGCAGTAAATGAATCCCAGCCGCTATGATCAGTAGGGCTATATTCAAACGATCTGTTTTGAATCAGTTCGGCATACAATCCGCCATCGGCAGCATAATTGATGTCTTCGAAAAATACCCCAATCAAATCGGGACTAATGGCTTTGGAGTTGGTGACTTGTTTCTGTTGGGAATGTGCCGGGTAGATGACTCCCAATACTAACGCGAGTGTAAAGAGGTGTTTTTTCATGCTTATTAGTAGTGTTTTAGTTGATATAAAGTAATGATATAAATAGAATACGGTATTCTTTTTTTCAATTTATTTCAATAGCCGTCCCATTTATGGGGCGGATGAAGAATCGGGAATCTTATTGGCTTTAGCCAAATGGCAGTTGTAAATTTAGGGTCGTCATTTTTTATATTCATTTGAATTTCATTTCAACTAGTCGAAATGAAATTCAAATGTTGGTTTGTTTAGCTACTTCATGCCACCCCCGGTTACGCTTCGCTGACCGGGGGTTATTTACATTCAGCCCCTCCGGGGCAAAGACTTTATTCTATTCTCGAATTATTTTGTTTTCTTCTCAAATTTATTCAAATCTAGCTGTATTTTATCAATGTCCGGCATCCATCCGCTTGCATTGGACAGTCGAACGGTATTGTTTCCTTTGTTTAGTTGTACACTAATGGTAGTAGTGGCAGGAGTTAAGGGTTTAGATTTCAACTCTTTCAAAAGTGTATCCACTCCGTTTACAGTTAAGGTTGCTTGTTGGTTTCCGGCACTTATGTAGGTTAGAGTAAGCGTATAGTTTCCTGCAACATTAGCATAGACATCGCGGAACTCGATATAATTATCGGCACGATTGCCCAACCAGGATGCTTTTGCACGTCCTGAACATTTAGCATCGGCAATCACCCTGCCTTGTCCGGACACCACTTCGCTGTTTTGTGTCAGATTGAAATTATTTATCCATGCATATTCCGCTTCAAATACTTCCTGCAATTTAGCTTGTTTGCCTACTACTTTCAACATAGCCACTCCATGCGAAGGAACGGTAGTAGTGTACATAGAATCCATACTTCCCAGATCTTTATGCGACCAAAGATCACGAACGGTAGCAGGACCTGCCAGGTTCAACTCTTTCCATTTCATCGACATAGCAACAGGAGCTTCAGTGCGGTTAAACAACACCACTGCACGCTCTTTGCTTTGCTTGCCGTTCAATGGTTTTGCCCATAGTTGCAATCCGGCACCATTATCGGAAATCAAATGTGCCTGTAATCCGGTAGTGTCCTGATTAACGGCAATAACTTCGGCATTGGTAATAATCTCTTTGGTCTCTGCCGACATTTTGGTCAAATCATTTCCCAATACTAGTGGCGAAGAAAGGATACACCACATGCTCAGATGACTTTTGTCTTCTTCGGCCGTTAGTCCGCGTCCCACTTCAAGCATGTCCATATCGTTGTAATGCCCTTGACTGGCGTATGGTGCCAGGTATTTGTTCAGATCAATAATGCCAAGGATGCTTTTCCATTGTGCTTTGGAGCCCGGTATAAAATTAATATCGTTAGACATGCGCCATGAATCGGCAACGGTAGTAATCCAGGTGCCAGGGAACTGCCAACGACAGGCATTAAAATTAATATCTGTTCTACCGGTATTGTCAATGGCCTTTTTGATGGCGGTATAACGTGTTCTCTCGTCTAGCTTTTGTACCAGTCCTCCGCAATAGTCTACTTTCAGGAAGTCGAATCCCCAGGTTTTGAAGAACAAATCAGCATCTTGTTGGTCGTGATTATACATCCCGCCATTTACTCCACCCGGTTGTCCGCTCCATTGCGAACCACAGGTGTTTTCTCCTGCTTCTGAATAAAAACCTGCTTTAAGACCTTTGGAATGAATATAATCCACCAGCGATTTCATCCCCTTTGGGAATTTGATACTGTCTATCTTTAAACTACCATCGGCATTACGACCATTAAAGAATCCATCGTCGATGTTTAGGTACTTGTATCCGGCAGTAGCAAGTCCTGTTGATACCATTGCATCTGCTTGTCCTTTGATAATGGATTCATCAATCTTTGCGCCGAACTGATTCCAACTGGCCCAGCCCATTAATGGTGATTTTGCCGATTGAGAAAATCCGGATAAGCCATATAAGGCTAAGAAAGTGACTAAAAGTGTCTTCTTCATTATTTCTAAAATATGATAAAGGTTGTTTTTTGATTTAATAACGCTATAAAATGATCCTTATAACTTTACAGGCTCTACGCCTTTATGAGTTGGAATAGCCTGTTTAATGCTTCCGTCGGCATTAAATTCCATTTTGTCGATACATACTTCGCGGTTATACCCTGCTGCATTGCCTTGTGTGATTCCTTTCGGGTAATTGAAACGGTGGTAAACAAGGTACCATTCGTCTTTTCCGGGAATCTGAAGTACTGAATTGTGTCCTGTGCCGTAAATACCGGCTTTAGGGTCTTTGGCAATCACCAGATTATCCTTGGAGATGGTAAAAGCACCCAGTGGTGAGGTAGAAGTAGCATAACGTACCCGATAATTCTCGCTGCGGGTATCATCTTCCGACCACATAAAGTAATACACACCCTTCCGATAAAAAACGTAAGTGCCTTCGCGGAAAGTATTGTCGGGTTTCAAAATGGTCAATGTTTCCTGTTTGATAGATGTCATATCTTCATTCAGTTCGGCACCGGCCATAAATCCATTTCCCCAATAGAGATAACTTTTACCTGTTTGCGGATCGGTAAACACATCCTGATCAATCACCTGTCCACGGGTTATTCCTTCAGGGCGAGCGTCAATCAATGGTTTTCCAAGGTCAACAAATGGTCCTGTAGGGTTATCGGAAACAGCTACACCAATTTTTTGTGCTGCGGTGAAATAATAGAAGTATTTGTATTTGCCATCAATTTTCTTTTCGACAATACAAGGTGCCCAGGCGTTGCGGTTGGCCCATGTAACATCCTTGCCCAGTTGAATAATGACTCCTTCGTCGGTCCAATCTACTAAATTATCGGACGAAAAGCATTTGAAATAGTTTCCCGACCAATTGGTATAGCCGTCGCTGGTAGGATAGATGTAGAATTTGCCTGTTTTTTCGGAATACAGAACCTCAGGGTCGGCATAATACCCGTTCAACACCGGATTATGATTTTTTACTGCCTCAGCCGTGTAGGTTTCGGGTTTCTTTCCGGCAATTTTTACCGTATAGTTCACTGCTCCTTTGCTAAAATCAGCTGCCTTGTCGGGCATTACGCTTACTCCTGCAAAGTTATTCAGTTCGGGATTGAAAGAACTTAAGTTAGTGGAAGTTGTAACAGGAAACACAACCTTTTTGGCAACTGTATCCACTACGATATTGATTTTTTTCAGCTCCTTTGCTTTTGCCGATTCAAACACTGAGGAAATACTTACCCATTTATTGGTTAGACGGGCTGCTTCGCTGGCAGTAATGGGCAACACGGTTCCATGACGGGGATGAAAATCCATTGTTACATCCTGATCGATGACTTTGAAATGCTCCAGATCAGAGCCTTTTGTAAACTGATAGCGACCGCTGGTGTACATGTCGTACATCAAAACCCAATCGGTTGAGTTGTTTAGCTTGAAAACGCCTGCACCTTCAACCGGACTCGTAGTTTGTTGCATTAAGCCACCTACGGATTTCCATTCGCCGGTAAGTTTGTCGGCAACAGCCTTTCTGATTCCTTTTTCGGTATCCTCGGTTTTGTAAAATAAATGGTACTGACCAAATGCTTTTACAATATCTCCATCAATACACGAAGTTTTGTTGGGATTAAAAAACAACTGTTTAGGAGTGGTTTCTAAAGCCGTAAAATCTTTGTTGGCATAACAATAGTAAATCTTATCATAGTCGCCTTTTCCGCTTTTCAGCATTGAAAAGTAAACCATGTATTTTCCTACGGATGGGTCGTAAATAGTTTGTGGAGCCCATACACGCAACACATCGCCAAATTCATTAGGGAAAACAGTTGGAATATTGATAGCTGTTGAAGTCCAGTTTATCAGGTCGGTTGATTTCAGAAGCACCATGCCGCGATTGGAATCCCAACCTTTGTCTGAGGTCATATCGGTAACAACCATATAAAACGTTTTACCGTCTTCACAGCGCAAGATATGCGGATCGCGCACACCACCGGTCAGACTAATCTTCTCGGAACTGATAATCGGTTTATCTTTATTGAGTGCTTTGAAGTTATATCCATCACTACTCAATGCAAAGCGGATTTGCTCTTCGTCTTTCCGGTTTCCGGTAAAATAAACAAAAAGATAGGCACTGCATTTGTTTTTTGCGGTTACTGCTGCGGTCTTCTTTTTGGAGGTTGAGGGAGTTGATGTTGCCTGAACAATCGTTAAGCTGCTTAACAGCAGGCTTAAACAGAGCAGAATTTTGATTTTTTTTAAAAACATTATTGGTTGGATTTATAGATTAGTCATTAAAGGGATGGATTTTCATTCATCGACTACAAAAATACAGTTATTGAATGAATTACAAGTACAGAAATCAATCAATATGGTGGATAATTTTCCATAACACGGACAGAATGAGCAAGAAAAACGTGAGTTTCCATATCCATTTAGTAATATAGAAACTCACGTTCAGGTATAACTTTTCTCCAAAGTTCAAAACAATGGAAGAGTTGCAGATTAAAAAACTTATTTTTTCTGAAGTTTATACAAGACTGAAGCATGACCAATCAAAGAACCGGAAAACTCTTTCGAGAACACTCCCAACTTTTTACCTGTCCACATATTGGTAATGGTACATTTGCCTTTTATGCCCAAATCGGCAAGTTTCACACTTACCTTAGCCGGAGTCTTATCATCAGTCAGATTGAAAAGAGCAAGATAGACATCTCCTGTTTTAGCATTGCGTGAAGTGATGGCTACGTGTTTATCTTTTTGATACAATTGACGAACTCCGGTACTTTCACGGTGCATTTTCAGCACTTCTTTATTGGTCAATAACGATAAAGTAAAGGCATCATTACTGGGAAGATCGCCACCAAAAATCAATGGAGACCGGAATATGGTAAATAAGGTCATTAAAGTGTATTGCTCATCTTTAGTGAGTCGGGTCATCCGATCAGCTCCTCTTTCGCCACGAAGTGAGATGCGTCCTAACGGAATCATATCACAATCCGGCCAGGTACCCGGAGCAATAAACGGATACCACTTTTGAGTAATATCAAAAAGATGAGCGATGTGTGGCCAGGTGTCCCATACATCATCCACCATTCGCCACATGTTGGCGTGTGTTCTAACATGTTCGGCACTCTCTATCGGTGTTTCTCCCGGCGATGTACTAAATACAATTGGTCGGCCGGTTTTATCTATCGCGTTGCGGATAAGTTCAATTTCACCTTGATGATAAGGACGGGAAAGGTCGTCAACCTTAATAAAATCTACTCCCCACGAAGCGTACATTTCGATAATTGAATTATAATATTCCTGAGCACCGGGCTTGTTGGCAACAATCGTATAATTGTCGTGCAACCACTGGCATTGAAGGTCGGTAGAATAAATCTGGTCGGCTGTAATACCATTGGTACCTTTGATGGGTAATTTTTTATCTACAGCCAGTTTCGGAATCCCACGCATGATATGAATCCCGAACTTCAGTCCTTTGGAGTGAACATAATCTGCCAATACTTTAAATCCTTTACCTTCTTTTGCAGAAGGGAATCGATTAAGAGCAGGCATATACCGACCGTATTCATCCATCACATAGATAGGATTTTTCTCGTTGTAGCCACCCGCCTTATCATTCTCTACAAACCAGCGAATATCGACTACTATGTATTCCCAACCGGAGCTTTTTAGTTTAGCAGCCATATAATCGGCATTGGCTTTTACCTCATCTTCGGTAACTGTTGAACCGTAGCAGTCCCAACTGTTCCAGCCCATAGGAGGAGTGGATGCCCAGGTACGAAAGTCTTTTTTTGTTTGCGCGCCGATAGTTGTTGCAAATAAAATGCAACTCAGAATAAGCAAAGAAAGCTTGTTTTTGGTGTTCATTTTTTTCAATGATATTGATATTTAAAATTGAGGGAAGTAACTATGTGTCCAAATTTACACATTTGTATTCATAGGAAAATGGGAATATGTTATTTGTTTACTACTTTGATAGTCACAGTTGCTTCTTTCAACCACGGAGCTGTGAATTTTAGATTCACTTTCCCCTCGCTGCCAGTAGCTTGTACGTAAGCTATTAATCTACCATGATAAACACGCTGTACATTGTCGGTGTAATCTCCCATGTCGGAATTATTGCTGGCCTCCAAGCCCAGTAATTCGGCAGGACCATCAATAGTGCATGTAAGCTCATCCTCAGAAATCATTACGGGAACTCCTTTTTCGTCCACCACCTGAACCACTACCTGAGCAAGTCCACGGTCTTTTCTTATTTCCGAAAAATCGGATTGAGCTGTTATGGAAAAAGGTTTGCCGGACGATTGCAGTGCATAGTTGCATATTTGTTGATTTTTCGCATCCAACCCGATGACCTCCAGTTTTCCTTCCTGAAATGGGATATCCCAATAGGTGACTCCGGTGCTGTCATTTTGATTCTTAATGTCGCCAAGTTGTTTTCCGTTTAGTAGTAAGCGGGCTTTTGCAGCATTGGTATAACACACCACGCGTATCATCTTTCCTTCTTCATAGTTCCATACCGGCCACGCATCCGTTGATACATAGCGGCTGTTTTTAGGTTGCGGGTAAGTGCCAATGTAAGCAGTCGGTTTGTCGCTCCACAAAGCCTGACGAAAATAGCCACGGGGTTTTTTAAATCCTCCAAAGTCCAGGAATCCGGAGTAAAACCCACGCGATGGCCATGCACCCGATTCACCCAGATAATCTATTCCTGTCCATAGAAATTGTCCGAAGATATAGTCATTATCCTGAACGGCTTTCCACGATGCCATGCTATGTCCATTCTCACTACCGAAGATAACTCGTTTTGGGTACTTGGCATGATCCTGCGCATAGCGATCTTCGGTGTAATTGTATCCTGTAATATCCAGTGCAGCCGGATATTCTGTTTCGTTCGACATAACAACCCCGGCTAATGCAGCAGTGACAGGACGAGATGAATCTAATCCACGAACGATGGCAGCCAGTCGTTTGGCAATAGCTCCCAGTCTTTCAGCTTTAGGGTTGTTTGGTAAATAACCTCCCTGAACAGGTTGGTTGATATTAGCATGATCGAGGATGGGATGAGAATATGGATCGTTAGGATAATCCACCTCATTGCCAATGCTCCACATGATGATGGAGGCATGATTACGGTCGCGAAGTATCATATCTCCCAGGTCTTTATTGCTCCATTCTTCAAAATAGGAGGCAGCACCCTGAAATCCGGGAGTACCTTTGTTCCAACCGCTAAGCCATTTCTTTTTGGAAAACTCCCATTCGTCAAAAGCTTCATCCATAACCAGTATACCCAGTTCATCGCAGAGCTCATACACATCGGGTGCTTGTGGATTATGACTCATGCGTATGGCATTGCAACCCATTTCTTTGAGTGTGCTTAATCTTCGTTTCCATACTTCGCGGGGTACGGCCGATCCTAAACAACCGGCATCATGATGAATACAAACGCCTTTTACTTTTGTCCACATACCGTTTAGTGCAAAGCCTTTGTCAGGGTCAAAAGTCAGTGAGCGAATGCCTATTTGTTGTTCATTCTGATCAATGACTTTGCCATTTTGAATTACAACGGTTTTGAGTGTATATAAATTCGGCTGTTCTAACGACCAGCGTTTAGGTGATGAAATACTAAGTGTTTGTGTTGAAACCGTTTTTTTATTTGCTTCGGTTTTCAGATTTTTGGATGACTTTGCAACTATCTTTCTTGTGACAGGATCGATGATTTGATACGATACGAGTAAATTTCCGACTTTGTTACTTTCGTTATTGATGGTTGTTTCGACCGATACGTCTGCTTTCTTATTTGTAACGCTTGTGGTTTTAAAATAAACTCCCCATAAGTCGAGATGCACCGGCGAAGCATAGACCAGATAGGTATTCCGATAAATCCCCGAACCTGTGTACCAACGGGAATCTGCATCCAATGTGTGATCTACACGTACTGAGATCAGATTTTCCTGACCAAACTTGATGTACGGAGTGAGGTCATACATAAATGAAATATATCCGTTTGGACGTTTACCAACGCTGTTTCCATTGATAAATACTTCACTGTGATTATACACTCCTTCGAAATAGATATACACTTTGTTCCCTTTTTCGGAATCAGGCACGCTAAAGGTTTTGCGATACCAACCGATACCACCGGGGAGATAACCGGTTGCACTGGCTTTATCCGGGCTATAAACAGATTTCACTGTCCAGTCGTGAGGCAAGGTAAGTTGACTCCATTTGGAATCATCAAGGCTTGTAAGTGCACCGTCTTTTACATCCGATAGTTTAAATCGCCAGTTGTTGTTGAATAATACATCCCTTCCAAACTGAGGCTTAGCCTCCATTGTATTAGTGAGAAGTAGTACGGTGATGATGAACACTAATTTTGTTTTCATTTTATAAGTATCTGTTTAAGAGTTTACAAAAATACAGGTATTGAATTTATATAGAGTAAAAAAATCAATCAATAAGGAGGACAATTTCCCAAAACAGGTATTGAAAGAAAAAATAAACGCGAGTTTCCATATTTGTTTTGCAACATAGAAACTCACGTTCTTTTTAAGGTTTTTCTCTTGATTAAGGAGAAAATAATGTTCAACTAAACACAGTCATCTTAATACCCCGGATTTTGTGGAAGTAAGTTTTTGTTTACATTTATGTCACCTTGAGGTACCGGCCATAACCATGCCTTGGTTGCATTAAATGTTCTTGTGTCAATTTTAATTTGTGAAAACACCCATTTGGCTGGGTTAGTTGGGTCAGATAGTTTCGATTTATCATAACCATACACATCATGCACTAAGGATTCATCTTTCCATCTTAACATGTCGGCGTAGCGTGTTCCTTCCATACAAAACTCAACCCTTCTTTCATGTCTTATTATTTGACGAAGTTGTGTTTGGCTAAGACCAGTACCTTCTACTGATTCAACTGTAGGCATACCTACTCTTGCACGTACTTTATCAATCAGGTCATAAACTTCCTGGGCTGTGCTTCCAGACTCGACAAGTGCTTCTGCACGCATTAGGCAGATATCAGCATAGCGCATCAATATAGTATTCAGCGAGCTGTTGTTCACATCTGCAATACCATATTCTGCATACTTACGTGGTTTAGCTCCGCAAGGGTATTCGTCATAGCTGGCAGGGATAAAAGTAGCAGTACCGTATTTAGAACCAGGCAATACCACTGTAGCTGCTAACCTTGGATCTCTGTTAAGATAAGGATTCTGATCGTTATAACCCGATGTTCCATCTGTAATAGGTTTTCCATTGGTCATGTAGTATGAATTAATCATATCTGCAGTAATGTTCGATGTTTGCCAGGTTCCAAGTACAAATGGCTCCGCTGGCCAAGGTTGACTTTGGGTTGTAGTGATATATTGAATATCAAAGATTACTTCGCTATTATTTTCGTGGGCCTCAGTGAAAAGGTCAGAATAGCTAGGATAGAAATCATACAATTTTAAATCCATAACATCCTTGGCTGCTTGTGCTGCCTCTGCCCATTTTTGATTATAGAGTAATGTTTTTGCCTTGTATGCCAATGCAGCCCCTTTTGTGGCACGTCCGGGCTTTGAATAAGAGACAGGAAGTGCACTTGCAGCATCAGTAAAGTCGGAGATAATCTGAGTAAGTACTACACTCTTCGCATCTCTTTTTACAAATGCTTCAGACAATATTTGCGCTTTAGTAATAAGTGGCACATCCCCGAAATAAGTAATCAAATCAGAGTAGGCATACCCCCTTAAGAATTTTGCTTCTGCTACCATCTGTGCCTTAACTGCATCCGTCACTGTAGCAGTAGCTAAATTTTGCATAAACTCATTGGCTCTTACGATAATTGCATAATCCATAGACCACTTGGCACCCGGCCCCCAACTGTTTGAATTGGTGCTCCATGAACCAATTTCGTTTGAACCTTGCCATGCTGCCTGGCAATAACCATTGTCCGACATAAATTCATACTGATAAAAATGAGTCGGCGTTGCATTTGGCTGAATGGCATTATAAACGCCCATCAATGCCATCGTACACTGTGTCTCATCCTGGTAGAAAGTAGATGGAGACAACCTGTCTTTTGGTGTTTTATCCAGAAGATCACTTGAACAACTGAATAAAGCTGTTAAAAGAAAAATTGAAGCGATAATTTTATATTGATTTTTCATATTCCTGTTCTTTTAAAAGTTAACATTTACGCCCATAGTCATAACACGAACCTGTGGGAAGGCTTCAGCTCTGGTTTGATCTGTTGTTTGCTCAGGATCAAAACCTTTAAACTTCGTAATGGTAAAGGCATTTTGAACATTTCCATAAACTCTTACGGAGCTGATACCTAGCTTTGAAAGAATTTTTGGACTTATTGTATAACCCAATTCAATGTTCTTCAAACGAAGGTATGAAGCATCTTCCATATAGAACGATGAATGAATATTAGTTCGATATTCATCTAAAGATACGCGTGGCATTGTGTTTGATGGATTTGTTGGTGTCCATCTGTTCAACCACCACGAACCTACATTGGCAACACCGCTAAATGGATTTGCAATTTCGTAATAGAAATAGCCCTCAATTCCCTGAACACCCTGGAAGAACATTCCTAAGTCAAATCCCTTCCATTCTAAATTAATGTTCATAGAATAAGACAAGTCCGGAAACTGTTTTCCGATAACTGTTCTGTCTTTATTCATATCCACTACATTATCTCCACTAAGGTCTTTAAACTTAATATCGCCCGGCTGTGCATTGTAATTTGAAACAGATACTACGCCAGGTTTTAAAGTGTATACGCCGTTAGCCAGGTTGAAATCAGTAAGTTGGTAAATTCCATCCATCTTGTAGCCGTAAAATGAATTAATGGCGTAACCCACTAAGCGACCTTTTGGAGAAGTAAGATACTCAGGGCTCATCTTTGTAATCTCATTTACAATGTGAGATGCATTAAATGTAGCTCGCAATTTAAAATCTTTAGAAAATGTTTTCCGATAAGTTAGGGATGCTTCAAATCCACTATTCCTAACCTCTCCAGCATTTATATAAGGGGGATTCATAGCCATAGTAGCTGGAATTTGCCCAGGTAACAGTAGATCTTTTGTTCTTTTGTCGAAGTAATCGGCAGTCAGGTCAAAGCCATTTTTCAAAGCCACATCAATACCAAAATTCAATTGTTGTGAAGTTTCCCACGTTAAATCAGGATTGACCATATCTTTTACAGCTACACCGGAATACAATACACCACCCTGAGAGTAGTTTTGTCCAGATGTCAAGATGGCGCTGCTGTTATAATAGTTCCCAATATTCTGGTTGCCAAGTCGTCCCCAAGAAGCACGTAGTTTGAGTGTATTTAACCAGCTTATTTTCTCCATAAATTTTTCATTAGAGACGATCCAACCTGCTGAAAATGATGGAAACGTTCCCCATTGATGTCCCTGTGCAAATCGTGAAGAGGCATCACGACGTATGTTAGCTTCAAATAGATATTTTCCGTCAAAGACATAATTTATACGGCCAAAATAGGAACGTAACCCTAGGTCGTAGCTTCCTGCATCATTTTTCTGGGTAGCAGCATCACCAAGACTAAGTACCCGCTGAGTATTGTTGACGAAATTTTTGCGATAACCACTCTGCCAATCATACGTAAACTCTTCTTCCGAGTATCCTGCCAATAAATTGAAATCATGTTTACCAATTACTTTATTATATTTAAGCAAAGAGGTTAACATCGTTTGAACATCTGTTCCGTTACTAACATCTAAACTTGATGGTTCAACTTTTGTACTTCCATCTTTATTTTGTAACACTACATTTGCATTAAAAGAGTTTTTGTTTGATGACACAACATTGTAGCCATAAGTGACTTGCGCACTTAAATCTTTAAAGATTTTGTATTCAATTTCCGTCTGTCCATTAAAATTATATCGTTTAGTTTTGGTAGTACTACCAGCCATAATTTCAGCGTAAGGATTTAATTCTCCATTCACTGACATATACTTTCCTTCTGCATTTTGTAGGGGATAAGTTGGTCCTAGTGTTGAGTACCATGTAGCATTCCAGACGCTTGTGGGTTCACCCTTGACGCCAAGGTTACCAGCTACTTTAGCTGAGAATCTCAATTTTTTATCTTTTAAAAAGAAGGCATCAATGTTAGATCTAAAATCAGTCTTTTTATAATTGGTAGCTACCAAAATACCGTCTTGATCTAACTGTCCAAGCATAAATGCGTATTGCACATTTTCATTTCCACCTGTTACACTTAAGCGGTGATTCTGCGTTTTGGCTGTACCATAATACACTCTAAAATAGTCAATGTCAGGGTACATAGGATCGTTGTGAGCTGCATATTTTTGAATGTCAGCATCTGTGAATCGCGCAACTCTACCTGAATTAATTGCCGCTTCATTATAGAGTGTGGCATAATCAACCGAGTTTAAAACACTTGGCAATCTGGTAGCCTCTTGTACGCCCCAATATCCATTATAGCTGATTTTCATTTTGCCGGCAGTGCCTTTGTTCGTTGTGATTAAAATAACGCCATTGGCGGCACGATTTCCATAAATAGAAGCCGATGCAGCATCTTTTAATACTGATACAGTGCTAATGTCATTTGGATTTACATCAGACATATTGCCAGGAACTCCATCAATTATGACTAACGGTCCACTGTTGTCCCACGTTCCGACCCCTCTAATGTTAATAACAGCATTATCATCGCCTGGTTTTCCTGAACTTTGCAAAGCATATACACCGGCAACAGTTCCTTGTAGAGCCAAACTGGCGTTTGTAAGTGGTCTGCTCTTCATATCATCCATTCGAACGTTTCCTACAGCACCACTTAAATTCACTTTCTTTTGTGTTCCATAACCAACAACGACTACCTCGTCAAGTTTCTTAGAGTCTTGTTCTAAAGCTACTTTGATTGTAGTTTGTTTACCAACACTTGCTTTTTTGGTGATGTATCCAATATAGGAAAATACCAACGCAGAAGATGAACCAGGTGCATCGATAGTGAATTTTCCATTCATATCGGTGATGACTCCGGTTTTTGTACCTTCAACAAAGACGCTTACACCCACGAGAGTTTCACCGGTGGATTCGTCGGTAACAGTTCCACTTATTTTGTGAGTCTGTCCATTAGCTGATTGTATTTGTTTTTCCTGTGTTTTTTCAGGGACAAGTACTATTTGAGTTTTATCTTTTTTTTCCCAACTGATGCCACTTTCTGTAAATAGCGTGGTTAGAGCATTGTCAATCGATACATTGTTGACATTCAACGATGCTACTTTATCAAGAGCAGCAAAGTTATCATTGTAAAAGAATTTATATTCTGTGTTCTTTTCTATTGTTTTTAGAATTTGTCGGATAGGCACATTTTTTGCCTTGACAGTTACCTGAGCAGATGTGCCAATGGCTATACCCAGAGCGAAAACAGCCATCCAGATAAAGCGGAGATGCTGGATCTTGGCGAAGTTGATTTTGTGTTTCAGTGTGATTTTCATACTATTAATTAATTAAATAATATACTTGATGTTGCTTGTCCGTTAGAAGTTTGCAAACACCGAAAAAAATAGAAATGAGAGTGATATGCGGAATGTTTTTTTATTCCTCTTAAGCAACGGATGATGTATTAACTTGTATTTCCCATATATAGATTTTTTAGAGTTGTTGAATTTATCAAGAATAATCTCGGATATATGTATTGATTATTTTAGCACTTTCTTATAGAATGGCAGCATTCGCTTATTTTCATTCATATAGATAACAGAATCTTTCATATGATAAGAAACTGGTGATGTCATTGCAAATATTTGCAGTAAACTTTCCAGGCTAGTGTTGCCAATTGTGCCTGAGTAGCGGTACTTCTTTAGAGATTGAGCTTCAAAAACAAATTTTACGTTGTAGTTTCGTTCCAATACAGAGGCAATATTTTCAAATGTTTCCGAATTGAAATTAAGTTTATTGTATCGCCAGTCAGCATAAATTAACCCATCAACCACATCGCTTTTGTGCATACTTTTAGTTTCACGGTTGTAGGTTACTTTTTGGTTTGGGGTCAGATTTATCTTGTTCAACGCATCGCCGACTTCAACTTTACCCTCCATTAGTACCGTAGAGATTTGCTTCTCATCAGCGTATGCTTTTACATCAAATGCAGTTCCCAGCGCTTCGACAGAAAAGCCATGACTCTCGACAATGAACGGAGCTTTCTTGTTTTTCGCAACTTCGAAATAGGCTTCGCCATTGAGTTCTACGATTCGTTCGTGCTTATTAAAGCGACTGCCATAGGTCAGAGTTGAGCCGGAGTTTACCCACACACGACTTTTATCGGGGAGTGTAAGTGCCACTTTCTGTCCTTTTTCTACTGTTACGGTCATATCGCCGGCCAGTTTCTTGTTTTGCCCTTCGTAAAGCAGATACCCGGAAAGTGAAGTGGTGAGAACAAGCAAAAGTGTAGCTGCCACAGCTAGCCATTGTTTCATTTTGAATGTTCGGGTTGGCACTATGTCCGCTTTGATATTGGCCATAATTTGCTTTTGTACAGCCTTGTTCATCATTTCCGGCGCCTGATCCCACTGATCCTTCATCCATTCTTTTTCGAATTCATCATTCTTCAATTCGTTGAGCAACTGCTTAACTTCTTGTTTGGTAATGCTGCCATTGAAAAACTGTTCCAATAGTTGGATGTTTTTGTTCTTGTCCATTTAATAATCTATCTTAAAAACTAATTTATACCTGAAAATCGATGTCGATGTTATCTTTTAATTTCTTATACCTATATATTACACAATCATGCTTGCGGAATCCTTTACGCTAGGGTTTGAATATTGTGTTATTTAACCTTATAGGAGTTTGAACAGCCCCAAAACGAGCACACTATAATAGGGGAGAAGATTCTTTCTCATAAACTGTGTAGCTTTATTTAGTTGCGATTCAACGGTGTTTTCAGAAATGTCGAGCAATGCCGCAATTTCTTTGTTGGGGAGGTTTTTTACGCGACTCAATACATAAATATTGCGGCGTGCAGGTGGAAGTTGTTCTATGAGTCGGTTAATTTGCTCTTCGAGCATCTTGTACTCTATTTCTTTTTCAACCGAATTATCGAGTACGGCTTCGTGGTCGACTACATAGTCGTGGTAGAGATGCTCCTGTAAACGGCTTTTCACCACATTTAGAAACATATTTCGTCCCACGGTGTAGACGAATGAATTGAATGAGCCTTCGGTATTAATATGTTGGCGTATTTCCCATATTTTCACAAAAACATTCTGAACGATTTCCTCGGCAAGATAGAAATCGCCTTTTGACAGGCTCAATACATAATTATATAATTTACCGCTGTATTTGCTGTACAACAACTCGAAGCAAGCTATATTTCCACTTTTTAATTTTTCGAGTAAAACACGGTCGTCGTTTATTTCTTCTTTCATACATTTAAAGTATTAGTAAGAATAAACCCGTAAATTGTCTCAATTTTCAGAATGGTTTGCTTGAAGCTATCAGCTGTGAAACGGTTATCAAGATGATTAGTAGTCCTGATTTTCATGTGATTTGATTTAAGGTGTTTTTCAACGTTATAGTATAAACAATTTAGCTGGCACATTCCGTTACTCCTGGTGAGTTAAATATGCAGTTTTTATTTAATTTAGGGGAAAAGCTATTGATATGGATGGCAATGTAGGTAGAATTTATATAAAAACGGTTGCCGTTGTATCAATTATAACTTGAATTGATACAACGGCAACCGTACTACAGTAAGTGCTCTAAAATAGTTCCTTTAAAACTTAAACGGTTTCTTTTCGAGGAAGAATCGGTAGTCTTTTACCATTCCTTTGGTACTTTTGTCGGTGCGGGGAAGGATTCTAAAGCCTTTTACATTGATTTCTTTTCCCATGTCGATAACTACCTGGTGTGGATGATTTGCTTTATCACCCATCTTTGTTTGCCAGATAATGGACTCCTGAATATCAAACAATTTGTCGGCTCCATTCGCAGCTTTCACAGTTTCTTCGCTATCTACAAATACGACTTTCCAGTTGATAGATGAAATGGCTTTACCATCTTCGCCAATAATCTCAAATTCGGCAGCCGATGTGCTGTTATCGCTTGGATCTTGTGCATTCAATGCTTCGAAGCAGAAATAGCGCCCTGCAGTCATCTCGTTCAGGTTGACAGTTTTCCAACCACTTTCGGCAGGGAATGTTCCTGTTACGACTGCATTCAGTCCGTTTAAATTTAGACTTTTTGCTGCTTTTTGTTGTTGGTTGTCATCTTTGCCAATAACATCCAAAATGGCGTGATTTAGTCCGGTAATACTTGTTACGGTCGGTTTATCAATATCCAGTACAATGATTTCGTTTAGCCCTTTTTTCAAATAGCAACCCGGCACGCAAAGTGTTTGTGTTGGCCCTATTTTCCAGAAGCGACCTAAATTATATCCGTTTACCCACACCATTCCTTTGCCCCACGAGCTCATATTCAGGTAAGTGTAACCTGTTTTTGCAAGGTTGAAAGAAGCTTTGTACCATGCCGGACCGGTTGCCGGTTTAGCGCTGAATCTGGCTTTTGTTTGAAATTTGTAATCAACGGGTAGATTGTAAATGGTCCAGTTTTTTAGTTCAGTTTCAGTTTTTCCATCGGAGAGCAGTACTTTGTCCGTAATCCCTTTGCGATCAAGAATTGCCTCACCATAATTGACACGTCCCATTCCTTCTACCAAAATATCCAAACGGGCATTTGCTTTTAAAACAGGTATCTCAACTGTACTTTCTCCGCGGCGGCGATCCAGTTTGCCTATTGCTTTGCCGTTGATAAATATGGTAGCCCAGTCGTGTACATCTTTGATAATCAATTTTTGTTTATGAGTACAGGCTTGCATTTGTTTGCGGTAAATAATAGACCCCCAGCCTTGATCGAAGAATTCCATGGGCTGAATATTTTCTGATTGTTTGGCAACGGGAAGATTATCAAACACATTCGCAGTTTGTGTAAACTTAATTGTCGGAACTGTAATGGTTACTTCCGGATTTTGAGGTATAGCAGGTAATGTTTCACCTTCCTGCAAATAGTTTTTCAGTAAATCGCGGATGGCGTAGAACTTATCGGTTGGGTTACCGGCTTCATCAATGGGTGCATTGTAATCGTACGACGAAGTGGTAGGTGCATATGCCGGAGCATTGGCACCTGCCCATTGACCGAATGTTGTTCCACCATGTGCCATATAAAGACTAAATGAAATTTTGCGATCCATCATGTCCTTAAGACTGCCAATAAAGCTATTTATATCGCGGGTTTCGTGCGGACGACCCCATTGATCGAACCAACCGGTCCAATATTCGCCACACATCAAAGGCGAAGTGGGGTTCATTTCTTTGAATTTGCGGAATTGATCGTCGATATTAGAACCGGCGCCAAAATTCAGTGCATTTACCGCACCATCGAGTTTATAACGGAAGAAGTTTGATGACCAATCGCAACGAAGCAACTGTACTTTGTCGAAACCCGCCTGGCGAATATTATCGCGCATGGTTTCCATGTATTTACCATCGCTTCCCCATGTTCCGTATTCGTTTTCAACTTGCACCATCACGATGTTTCCGCCGTTTTGGATTTGCAGTGGAGCTAATTGTTTTCCGGCTTCGTTCAGATAGTTTTTGGTTCGTTCCATAAAATAGCTGTCGGTAAGACGTCGAACCTGCAGGTCTTTCTTTTTCAACAACCACCAGGGAAGTCCGCCCATATCCCATTCGGCACAAACATAAGGTCCGGGGCGAAGAATACAGTACATGCCATTTTTTTGGATGAGACGCACAAATTCAGCCACATCATTTTGTCCTTTAAAGTCGAAAACTCCCGGAGTTTGTTCGTGTATATTCCAAAATAAATAAATACAAATGGTATTCATACCCATTGCTTTACACATTTTTATCCGATGATCCCAATAGGCTTTTGGTATACGGGTGTAATGCAGTTCGCCTGCTCTGATTATGTACGGTTTGCCATTCAGTAGAAACTCATTGTTACCGGCACTGAAGCTGGTACCATTTGTTCCGGTAGTAGTCTGGTCTGAGCTTTGTGCAAAAATGCCGTTTCCGGCCGAAAGCACACAGAGGAATGCTAATAGAAGTAATTTTTTCATGGGTGTATTGTAAGTTATGATATTTTTAAGTTGGTTGATAAGCTATTAAGTAGGCAATATTATTTAATGATATGTTTTAAGCACGCCCCCAACCCCCAAATGGGGGCTAAAGACGTAGTTTCTAACATTTATTTTTATATCAAATCGTTTCTTTAGCGCATTCTTAAGCCCCCATTTGGGGGTTGGGGGTCATAAAGAGGAATAAATTAAGTAATATGTCAATAATAAATTCGATTTATTATTTTTTAGTTTGATAAACACGAACATAATCCACTTCGAATGTAATTGGGAAACCGCTTTGGCTTGGGTCACCACCATTGGCTCCCAGCGCAAGATTCAGCAGAAGATAGTGTGGTTGCAAGAAAGGATTACTCCCATCGGCATTTATCGTCTCGCTCAATAAAGTAGTATTGAGTAGTTCATCATCTACGTATAAATTGATTGAATCTTTGTTCCAGTCCATGCGCCAGATATGGAACTTTTCCGGCCATTTTTTATCTTTTGCCATCAATGAGGCTAATGTTTTTTTGACTGAATCCCATTTCCCTTTGTATCGAACATTGGTGCCCGAAGCTACATTTGCCAAAATAGAAGGTACACCATCGGGACGGTAAAATTCCAACATATCTACCTCGCCGCACGATGGCCATTCCTTATCTATGCCCAATGTCCAAATGGCCGGCCATGCACCCATGGCTGTATCGATACGCGCACGTACTTCGAAACGGCCGAACAACCAGGATTTTTTATCCATGCTAATCAAACTGGCAGCAGTATAATTTACATTTTGCCGATTGGTTTTCCAGCTTTTACTCTCCGGGATATAATTGGGATTTGGAAAGTTTTCTTTTTTTCCTTCAATGACCAAACAGCCATTTTTACAGTTGGCGTTCTTACTCTGATACCATTGCAGTTCCTCGTTGCGTTGAAAGCCGTTCTCGAAAGACCATATTTCAGGATTTGGTGCACCTTCATAATTAAATTCCTCGCTGAATACGAGTATCATACCTGCTACTTTCTTCGGTTGCGAGGCATCCGGAGTACAGGGATTTGTGCTTGCTACAATGGGCGAAACAATGGAGGAAAATAAAATAATCAATATTGGAAGAAGTTTCATAAAGGAGTGATTTTGATTTATTAATGACCAACAAAAATACAATTGTTCTCTTTTACTTTACAAATCTCACCATTTCTGATGCTGCCAATAGAAAAGCTCCAACACCAAAATTAGACGTTGAATTGGCATTAACCACTTGACCGGGAATGGCTTTTTCGCCAATGGGTTGTACATATCCTATTTTTCCTGAGGATTGCAAGGCAGTCGTCGAAAGATATTCCCAACCTTTTAAAGCTGCAGGTAGATATGTTTTTTCTTTCAAATAACCATTGTTTATGCCCCACAGTAAACCGTAGGTAAAAAAGGCTGTACCACTTGTTTCCGGACCCGGTGCATGTTGCGGATCCAGCATACTGCGTGTCCAATACCCTTCCGGTTGCTGACATTTAATAATTTCTTTGGCCATATCGCGGTAATGTTTCATGAACAAAGGTCGGTACTTGCAATCTTTGGGCATATCTTTCAGCACCTTTGCCAGTCCGGCAAACACCCAACCATCGCCACGTGCCCAAAAGTCTTTCTTACCATTCGTACTTTTATGTTTTGGATAAACGTATTTAGCATCGCGATAGAACAGTTTTGCTTTGGGATCGTACATGATTCGTTTAGCATATAAAAAATACTCGTTCAATTTGTCTAGATACAACTCATTGCCGGTTACTTTGTATAGCTTAGTCATCACGGGCATTACCATATATAAACCATCGGCCCACCACCAGTAATCATTGTTCGGAGTGCTCATTTCGTATTCTATCACCTCACGGGCACGTGCAATTTTGTTACTGTCGGGCGCCAGATTATACAGATCTATATAGGTTTGAAAGCAAATCTGCCAATCGCCGAACAGGACATGATCAGGCGTTTCGCCATAATTGTATTTCCATTTCGATGTATCTGCAGTCTTTGCACCTTTCCATTCATTCTGAATAGCCCATTGTTCGGAATATGCGCGGTATTTCTCATTTCCGGTAACGAAATAGGCTTCCATATTTCCGGTGTGGTAGGCGGCATTATCCCAAAATGGATTCCCGGGATTTGGATGTGTGGATTGCCAGTAATCGTTTGTTTTCTCAATTATGCCGATAAGTTCAGATTTAGAAGGTCGGTTTTGGGCGGTTGCCAAAGAACCGGCAGTCAAAGTCAGGGTTAGGATGAACGTGAAAAGTTTCATGCAAATAATTTTAATGTTGATGGATGTTTAGCAACGGTATTTCGAATGATTAAAATACAGCATACAAAAATACTTCGTTAATTTGAATTTTAAGTATACAATTCGTTCAATAAAGTGGATTATAATGATAAGTTGAAGCTAAGCATGATAAATAAGCCTACTGTAATTAAATCCGCACTGTTCGTTTTTTCTTCCTTTTTGACCTTTTTGTCACTAAAAGTAAACGCCGAATTGTCTATTTTTGTAGCATAGATTCAGCACTTTTTTATGTGTTTCGTTTATTCTCCGTTTTTGAACCTGCTTTTCAATAACATTTAAACTTTAAAAATAATGAAGCTTACTACGAAACTCACTTTGCTTTCATTCCTGCTTACTTTAAACGTGATCTCTGTTTGTGCTCAAAGCAATCCTTCTTCAACTAAATCTACCGGTCAGATTTTTGAAATCAACCAACCTGATTACAAATTAAGTCCGAAGACTGGAATGACGCGTCAACACTGGAAAGATGCCGCATTGTACATGCTGAAGGGTGCATTTGGATATATACATCAGATGGACGATCCAATGAAATTCCCTAAACAACCGGGGATTAGCTATCCGCGTACCGACGACCAGATTCCTACCGAAAAACTGGAAGGACTTAGTCGCACTTTGTTCGTGGCGGCACCTCTCCTGAAAGAAAATCCCGAACTGGTTGTCAATAATATCAAAGTTGCTGACTATTATCGTCATCAAATGTGCAATCTTATTAATCCATCAAGTCCATCTTTTATCAAACATCGTGCTAAAAACGGTGGGCCACACCAGAATTTGGTGGAGTTTGGTGCTATGGCTATTTCGATGACAGCCATTCCTGACGTACTCTGGAAACCACTTCCACAACAACAAAAAGATTCTTTGGCAGCGCTGATGCTCAGTTATGCCGATGGTCCTACGGTAGATTCGAACTGGAAGTTCTTCAATATTTTTGTTCTGAGCTTTTTCAAGAGTCAGGGTTATGCGGTAAACGAGAAATTATTGGTGGAATACCTGGATAAAACGCTTAACCACTATCGCGGCGAAGGGTGGTATAACGATAGTCCCGCTTTTGATTATTACAGCATGTGGGCATTTCAGATGTACGGCGTGTTGTGGGCTGAATACTATGGCAATAAATATTATCCCGAACAAGCCAAAAAGTTTATGTCCAATTTCAGCGATCTGAAGTCCAATTATCCATCCCTTTTTAGTCGTGATGGTAAAATGATTATGTGGGGACGAAGTATATCCTATCGGTATGCATCGGTGACCGCTTTCCCCTTGATGGGATTTGAGAACTCCCCGGAGACAAACTATGGATGGATGCGACGCATAGCTTCCGGTACTTTGCTTCAATTTTTTCAACATCCCGATTTTATGAAAGATGGTGTTCCTACACTGGGTTTTTATGGGCCATTCGAACCGGCAGTGCAGATGTATAGTTGCAGAGGTAGCGTGTATTGGGGTGGAAAGGTTTTTCTTGGTTTGTTGGTTCCGGCCGAAAATCCTTTCTGGACAGCTATTGAAAATAATGGCGACTGGGATACGAAACTGGCTAAAGGGAAGGTGTATAATAAGTTTGAGAAGGGATCGCAGATTCTGATTACAAATTATTCAAACATAGGTGCATCGGAAGTGCGGGCGTGGTGCCATGCACCCGTGGCGGGCGACTGGCAGAAATTCCGAAGCACTGAAAATTACAACCGCTTATCGTACAACAGTGCATTCCCTTGGCAGGCCGATGGAGTAAATGGGGAAGTAGCCATGAATTATGTTGTCAAAAATAAAGATAACAAATGGGAAGCACTTCGCCTTTATACCTTCAAAAAGTTTGAGAATGGTATTTATTATCGAGATGCAGAACTTGAAACAAACAATGCTATTCAATTCAAGTTGGCCGATATTCCTCTTCCCAACGGTATTCTTCGGATAGATCGATTAGTAAGTCCTTCGGATGTAAATTTACGTTTGGGTCATTACTCATTGCCACAATTAAACGGACAGATAAAAGAAGAGATTCGGAAAGTGAAGGGCTATCAGGTTCGGATTATTAGTAATGGAGTTTATCAATTAGCCATGGTTTCTCTGGAAGGATGGACGTCGATGGAATTTGTACCGTCAAAAGGATTTCATCCGGAGAGTGAGATGAGCGAAGTCATCAATGTAGCGGATAAGTTTTCTGCCGGAAAAACAAATCAGAAAATTTACAGTACACTAATGCTTTGGAAAAAAGCCGGAGAGAAATGGACAAACGATGAATTAGTACCGGTAAAGAAAATACTGTATGATACTGCTAAGAATAATGCAACGATACACTTTAGCAATGGTGAAAAGAAAGTTGTAAGCTTCGATTAAGTCCTGACCGAGAGTTCTATTTAGTCGCAAACGAAATAAGAGGATATTCCAAAAAACTGGAGTATCCTCTTTTTTGATGTTTATAAAAATCACAAAGAAATATAAAATGCAATGCAGATTGACATCTTGTTTTGTAATTAAAGCACCTACATCTCATTATGATAAGTTATAAGTTATTGTTTTTCAGTAGAAAATAAGGAGTGAATGAATTTTCAGTCCTATTTGAATGAATTGTTCCCCTTTCAGAAATCATGTTGTGATATATTTGCACTCGTTAATAACTGTAAAAAAATAATTTTAAAACCAAAAAGTAATTTTAATGAAGAACAGCACTGATTAATCATTAGATGGAGAACAATTCGGCTTAATAGCCAAATCTAAGAAATTGTATTTATGTAATCTAATATCAATTAAATTTTAAAAATCATGAACGTAAAAAAGAAGTTTTTATGTCTTCTGGCTCTATCCGTTTGCACTATGCCAACACTTTGGGCCAATGGAAAGAGTAGTACCTCGAGTAATGAAGCGGTACAGCAAGAAATAAAAGGAACCGTAACTGGTAAGGTGGTAGATAAAAATGGAGAAAGTCTGATTGGTGTGAGCGTAAAGGTAAAAGGCACAGCTTTAGGAACTATTACTGATGTTAATGGAAATTTTTCATTAACGAATATAGCACCTTCCAGCGTATTGGTATTTTCGTATATAGGAATGAGCAATCTGGAAGTAAAAGCAGAAAACCGGACTTCATTCGCCATTACGCTTGAGAATAGCTCGGTAAATATGGATGAAGTTGTGGTGGTTGGTTTTGCTGTTCAAAAGAAAGTAAACCTTACAGGATCTGTGGGGGTGGCTACTGCAAAGGATCTTGAAGCAAGACCTGTTGCTAATGCGGTTCAGGCCTTACAAGGTTTAGTACCGGGTTTAAATATTACGACTTCGGGTAATGGTGGAGAGCTAAACTCAAAGAAAACAATAAATGTTCGTGGAGTCGGAACCATTGGTGCGGGTTCGAAAGGGGACCCACTTATCCTGATTGATGGCATGGAGGGGGATATAAATACTGTTAACCCTCAAGATATTGAATCTATCTCAGTGCTGAAAGATGCAGCTGCTTCTTCCATTTATGGGTCTCGTGCTCCGTTTGGAGTTGTACTTGTAACAACAAAGAAAGGAAAAGAAGGTCGGATGACAATCAATTATAACAATAACTTCCGTTTCAATACTCCGTTGATGATGCCAAAAATGCAAAATTCGTGGGAGTTTGTGAATTATTTTGATGACGCGAATTTTAATGGATCAAATGCACATTTATATACCGATGCCTACAAACAGCGCGTTAAAGATTATTTTGATGGAAAATTGAACGCGAATGATGTTGTTTTGCAAGCATCAAATGGTAAGTGGGACTATGACTATCCAAACTCAAATGTGGATTGGTTAAAAGAATACTATAAAGAATGGTCACCTTCACAAGAACACAATATAAGCTTTAGTGGTGGTACAAATAAGTTGACGTATTATTTATCGTCAAATTACATGACTCAGGATGGTTTTATGCGTTATGGAACCGAAAAATATAACCGATACACAACTACTGCTAAGATTGGAAGTCAATTAACCGATAAGGTTAAACTGGATTATTCGATCCGATTTGGTAGAACTGATTATGGCCGTCCTACAAACATGAGCGATGATTTTTATAATCATATTTTGCGTCGGGCTCGTCCTGTTCGTCCAACAGTAGACCCAAACGGATATTATATGTCGGATATTAATTATATCCAAACTATGCAGGATGGTGGTCGTCAAAATGAACAAAATGATGGTCTATCTCAACAAGCGAAGGTTACGATTTCTCCGGTTAAGGATTGGAATATTATTGCAGAACTGAACGTAAAAACCGACAATAACTGGACTCATTGGGATCAGAAAAAGGTATTCTCGCACTATGCAAATAATCCACAACAAACGTATTTAGCTTTAACCAGTCCGGCTAATGAGGTTGTTTATGAATATGCGTACCGTTCTACTTATCTTAATCCCAATGTATACACAAATTATACCAAAAAAATAAATAAACATACATTTACAGGGTTGTTAGGTTTTCAGTCCGAGCAATTTGATCAACGTAATTTAAGTGCTCAGCGTAACGATATGATTAATCTTGACCTTCCGGTTTTGTCATTAACTACAAATACTACTTCGGCAGCACTGGTTGGAACTTACGATAAGTGGACTACGGCCGGATTTTTCGGAAGATTAAATTACGATTACGATGGACGTTATCTAATAGAGCTAAACAATCGTTATGATGGAAGTTCTCGTTTTAGAGCAGACAAGCGTTGGATATGGACTCCATCGGGTTCGTTAGGTTGGAACATTGCCAGAGAAGCATTTTTTGGAGGACTTCAGGATCATATTTCAGTTCTTAAACTAAGGGGTTCATATGGTGTACTTGCGAATCAAAATACAGAAAGCTGGTATCCTACTTACCAAACAATGGGTACGGGTACTGCCAATGGAGGCTGGTTAATTGGAGGATTAAAACCAAATACAGCTACTGCCCCAGGGTTAGTTTCGGCAACATTGACATGGGAAAAGGTAAAAACGACTAACGTAGGTATAGATATCAGAGCATTGAAAGATCGACTTACAGGTTCGTTTGATTATTTTGTTCGTAACACTGTTGATATGGTTGGACCGGGTGTTGAACTGCCTTCTGCTTTGGGAACTGATGTTCCAAAGACAAACAACTGTGACTTACAAACATCTGGTTGGGAATTTGAATTAGGTTGGAAAGATAATATTGGTGATTTCAAATATGGTGCACGATTGAATATCTCTGATTCGCAAACTAAAATTACTCGTTATGGTAATCCAACAGGTAGTCTTTCAACATATGTAGAGGATCAATATATCAATAATATTTACGGATATACCACCATTGGCATTGCAAAAACAGATGCCGAAATGAACGCACATCTTGCAACTCTGGCAAATGGAGGTCAAAATGCATTGGGATCAAACTGGGCAGCTGGAGATATTATGTTTCAGGACATGAATGCTGACGGAAAAGTAAACAACGGTGCCAACACCATTAGTGATATGGGCGATATGAAAAAGATTGGTAATAGTACCCCACGCTTCCGTACAGGTATTACATTAGATTTTGCATATAAAGGTTTTGATGTAACCATGTTTTGGCAAGGAGTGTTGAAACGGGACTATTATCCTACCGGATTGGTATTTTGGGGTGCAACCGGTGGCGGACAATTCTGGTCAACTGCTTTTAAGGATCATTTGGATTACTTCCGTGCAGATGAAAACAGTGCACTTGGACAAAATTTAGATTCATATTATCCTCGACCATTGTTCAACGGTAAAAATCAAACCACACAAACACGTTATTTGCAAGATGCATCTTACATGCGTTTGAAGAATTTACAATTTGGGTATACATTCCGTCAGTCATGGTTGAAAAAAGCCAAACTACAAAGCGTGAGAATATTTGTATCTGGTGAAAATTTATTGACTATTACAAAATTGTCAAAAACTATGGATCCAGAAACGGCCGGTATTGGTGCTCAAGGAGGAACAGTATATCCTCTATCTCGCACATATGCCTGTGGTTTGAATGTTAACTTTTAAAATTGATACATATGAAAACTTTCAATATAAAAACGGTAGGAAAAGAAATTTTGACAGCTATTTCTTTTTTAGTTTTAGTGAGCGGGTGTAATGATGCACTTGAAATTGCTCCACAATCAGCTGTTTCGCCGGAAAAATACCTGACAGATGAGTCTCATTTGGCTGCATATACTGTTAATTATTATTCTTATAGTAATAGTAACAAAAATACGATACTTCTTCGCAGTTTTGATGGACCCGATGGTTCCAATTCAGGCGGTGAGTCTCTTTATTATGATGACATCGCGACTGATAATGCAACTACCAGAGGCTCAAACAATCGTTTTGTACCGGGTTTATGGACGGTAGGTGCTACGGGTGGCGACTGGAACTTCAAGAATATATATGCGATGAATTTCTATCTTAATACTGTCGTACCACGTTTTAAAGCGGGTGGAGTTACAGGAAATTCAACAAATATTAAGCATTATATTGGTGAAGGTTACTTCTTACGTGCAATGGATTATTTCTATAGATTGCGCAAATATGGAGATTTCCCGATTATCAAAGAAGTTCTTCCTGATAATCAGACGATATTGGCCGAAGCCTCTAAACGTAGTCCACGTAACGAAGTAGCCCGGTTTATTTTAGCAGACTTAGATAGTGCTATTCTTTATATGAATGATGCACCTCCGGGAGGAAAAGTGCGTTTGACAAAGAAAGCTGCTTTGTTGGTGAAATCTCGCGTAGCTTTGTTTGAAGCAAGCTGGGAAAAATATCATGCAGGTACTGCTAACGTCCCTAATGGAACAGGCTGGCCTGGAGCTGCAATGGACTACAACAAAAATTATCAGTTTCCAGCAGGGAGTGCCGAAAATGAGATTAACTATTTCTTAGATCAGGCAATAAGTGCTTCGGCGTTAGTGGCTGATGCTGTAGATTTGGTTCCGAATAACGGAGTAATCCGCACGGCTTCAACTCAGGCTGTAAATCAATATTACGATATGTTTGCTACAACTAATCCTAATAGTTATTCTGAAGTGTTAATGTACCGTGCTTATGATATTACTTACCAGACACATTCATACAATCACTATGCTTACTGGGGTGGAGGAAAAGGGTATACTCGTCAGTATGCCGATAATTTTCTAATGGCTAATGGCCTTCCAATTTATGCACCTGCAAGTGGATATGCCGGAGATAATTATATTCAAGACACTAAGGTCAACCGAGATGGAAGATGGAGATTATTTATGAAAGCTCCTCAGGAAATCAAAGCCTTTATGAACATTACCACGCCAGAGAAATTTGAAACAGCTCCGGTGATTTACAGTTCAGACGGCAAGTACTCTACTTCTACAGGTTATATCTTGGGTAAAGGTTATGCATTGGATTATAATATGCAACTATTAGGAAAAGATGTTACTGCATTTATCGTTTTCAGAGCGGCAGAAGCGTATCTTAATTACATTGAAGCATCTTATTTGAAAACAGGTACAATTGATGCTAAAGCAGATGGCTATTGGAAGAAATTACGTACGCGTGCAGGAGTCGATCCTGATTATACAAAAACGATAGCTGCTACTGATATGAGTAAAGAAGGATTAGTGGACTGGGGTGCTTATTCGAAAGGGCAACTTGTAGATGCAACGCTTTACAATATCCGTCGCGAACGTAGAAGTGAATTTATTGGTGAAGGCTTCCGTTATAATGATCTGCTTCGTTGGAGAGCAATGGATCAACTTAATGGTTTTCAAATTGAAGGATGTAAGGTATGGGGTCCAATGAAAGCTGATTTTGCTGCAGGTAAATTAGTTTCCGACCAAACTGATGAAAAGAAAAACACTGTTTCTTCTCAATCATTGAGTTTATACATGCGTCCATATCAGGTTGTTCAAAGTAATAATAATTTTTATAATGGGCTAAAATTCTGTAATGCTCATTATCTGGAACCAATTGCAGTTCAGCATTTCTTGATAACTGCTACTGATGGGAAAACGATTTCTACATCTACTATTTACCAAAATCCGGGTTGGCCTACTGAAGCAGGCAAAGGTGCGATAGGTTTTTAATTTGAAAAAGGATTAAGTGTTGTTGTTTATTCCTGAAAGGAATGCTCATTTTGAGCATTCCTTTCTCATTTGATTGAGTAAAAACAGAAGCGTAACCGTATAAATAATTTTAATAAATACCCTTTAAATATGACTTTTATGATGAAATACATTTGTCTTATATTCTGTTTCTTTGCTCTTGGATATATGTCTGTTGAAGCTCAAGCCAAAACAGCCCTCATCAATGGCTCCTCATTTACCGACAATGAAGGCAAAGTTATCAATGCTCATGGTGGCGGATTTTTAAAAGTGGGTAATTACTACTATTGGATAGGCGAAAATCGGAAACAAGGCGTTTTTGTGTCATGCTACCGGTCGAAGGATTTGATGAATTGGGAGTTTAGAGGAGATTTACTGACCCGCCAATCGCACCCGGAACTTGATAGTGCTAACATAGAACGTCCAAAGGTGATTTATAACTCCAAGACAAAGCAATTTGTAATGTGGATGCACTACGAGTATGGGCGTGATTACAGCTATGCTCGCGCTGCAATAGCTACGTCGGGCGATATCGAGAAACCATTTACATTCGTCAAAAGCTTTCGTCCGTTTGGGAACATGTCGCGCGATTGTACGCTTTATAAGGATGATGATGGAAGTGCCTATTTTTTCTCATCGGCACGCGAAAATTATGATATGATGCTGTACAAACTCACCGACGATTATACTGATGTTAAGACGCAGATAGCAACGCTTTGGCCCGGAGGGCATCGCGAAGCACCTGCATTGGTCAAGCGCGGTAAATACTACTTCCTGATGACTTCGGGTTGTACCGGTTGGGCTCCGAATCAGGCAATGTATGCATTTTCGGAATCAATCTCAGGGCCATGGTCGGAATTAAAAAATATTGCTAACTCAACCACTTTCGATTCACAATCTACTTTTATTCTGCCACTGGTTGGTAACAAAACAACTAGTTATCTTTATGTTGGTGACCGCTGGGATGGAAAACAATATTTTAAATCCGGCTATATTTTCTTACCTTTGGCTTTTGAAAATGACAGCACTATGACCTTGAGTTGGAGGGATACTATTTCTATAAATGTCAAAACAGGAAAGATGAAATAGTAATTTAAAAGTCTATAAATAAAATCAATACAAATAAGAATGCACATGAAAAAAAAACTAATGCTGGGGAGTTTATTTGCGGCACTGCTTTTACCGGCGGTGGCTCAGAATACTCCTGCTGTAAACGATTGGGAAAATCCCGCCGTTTTCCAGATTAACAGGGAACCGGCACGTGCCACCTTCTTGCCTTTTGCCGATAAACACTCGGCAGTTGCTGATATCTACGAAAGTTCTCCATGGTATACCTCCTTGAATGGGCAATGGAAATTTCAATGGTCGCCTACGCCCGATCAACGTCCGAAGGATTTTTACAAAACCGATTTTAATGTGGTAAACTGGAAAGAAATTCAGGTACCATCCAATTGGGAACTGAAAGGATATGGAATACCAATTTATACTAACGCAACTTATCCCTTCCCCGCAAATCCACCTTATATCGATCATTCCGATAATCCGGTAGGTTCGTATAGACGCGATTTTCAGTTAGAATCGTCTTGGAATGGCCGCCGTGTCTACCTTCATTTCGAAGCCGGAACATCGGCAATGTACATCTGGGTGAATGGGAAAAAAGTGGGTTATACCGAAAATACAAAAAGCCCTGCCGAATTTGACATCACCAACTATGTAAAGCCTGGTAAAAACTTGCTGGCTGTGGAGGTTTATCGCTGGAGCGACGGTTCGTACCTCGAAGATCAGGATTTCTGGCGTATCTCAGGTATTGATCGCAATGTGTATCTGTACAGCACTTCCAATCTTCGTGTTGTTGATTTTTTTGCCCGTCCCGATTTGGATGCCAATTATAAAAACGGCTCATTGGCAGTGGATGTAAAACTAAGTAATTACAATAAATCGGCCAAAACCGGTGCGGTGGAAGCTTCGTTGCTCGATGCCAGTGGAAAAGAAGTTTTCAATCAAACATTGAAAATTACTACACCTGCCGATGGTAAGAAAGAACTTACTTTCAGCAAGAGCGTGTCTTCTCCTCAACTGTGGAGTAGCGAAACGCCTTATCTGTATTCGTTGGTGCTGACCTTGAAAGACGAAAGTGGTAAATTTCTCGAAACGGTAGCTACTAAAATCGGTTTCCGCAAGGTAGAATTGAAAAACGGTCAGCTGTTGGTGAATGGTAAACGCATTCTAGTACACGGTGTCAATATTCACGAACACCACCCGGTTACCGGTCATTATCAGACCATGGATATGATGATGTTAGACATCAAAATGATGAAACAACACAATGTCAATGCGGTGCGTTGTAGTCATTACCCCGAAAATACGCAATGGATGAAATTATGCGATAAATATGGTATTTATCTGGTGGATGAAGCTAATATCGAAAGTCATGGTATGGGCTATGGCAAAGAAAACATGGCTTTTCATGCCGAGTGGGATGCCGCACACCTCGATAGAACGTATAGCCTTGTAGAACGCGACAAAAACTCACCTTCCGTTATCCTTTGGTCTCTTGGGAATGAGTGTAGCAATGGTGATGTGTTTTTGAAGACTTACAAATGGATTAAAGAACGCGACAAAACCCGACTGGTGCAATTTGAACAAGCACACGAAAAAGAAAATACCGACGTGGTGTGTCCGATGTATCCAAGCATTAAATATATGAAAGAATATGCTGCACGCGAAAATATGAAACGTCCGTTTATCATGTGCGAATATTCTCATGCTATGGGTAACAGTTCCGGTAATTTCAAAGAATACTGGGACATTATCCGCGGAAGCAAAAATATGCAGGGCGGATTTATCTGGGACTGGGTAGATCAGGGTTTTGAAATGACAGACGAAGTAGGACGCAAGTACTGGAGTTACGGAGGCGACATGGGTAGCCAACACTATACCAACGATGAGAACTTCGACCACAATGGTCTTGTTTGGCCGGATCGGAAACCAAAGCCCGGTTTATTGGAAGTGAAAAAATACTATCAGGATATTTATTTCAAAGCGGCTCAACCCGAAAAAGGGCTGATTACTGTGGCTAATGAATTTAATTTCACCAATTTACAAAACTACACTTTTGGTTACGAAGTATTGAAAAATGGCGAAGTAATCAAAACAGGAACATTTGAACTGAATCTGGCTCCCGAATCGGAGAAACAAGTACAACTGGCTATGCCCGAAATGCCTGCTGCTGATGGAGTGGAATATCTTCTGAATGTGTATGCATATACTCGTTATGGATCTGACGTTGTTCCGCAAGGGCATGAATTGGCTCGTGAGCAATTTAAACTCGGCGAAGGTAGCTATTTTGCAAAAGCTATTGCTGCCAAAGGCGCTGTGAAAGTAACGGATGATAAAGATGGAGTAACGCTGGAAGCTGCCGGTGTATCGGTAGTGGTAAGCAAATCGTCTGGACTGTTGGCAAGATACAAAGCTGATGATCAGTGGTACTTTAATACTAAACCCACTCCCAATTTTTGGCGTGCACCTACCGATAATGATTTTGGAAACGGAATGGAGCGCAAATGCAATATTTGGCGCACTGCCGGCCAAAATGCCTCGGTTAAGAACATTGCGGTGAAACAGGAAGATGGAAAAGCAGTAGTTACTGCCGACCTTTATCTGAAAGATGTAGCCTCTGATTATCAAATTGTGTATACAATGACTGCTGATGGCGCATTGGCTGTCAACGTATCGTACAAAGCCGGGGCTAATGAATTGCCTGAGATGCCGCGTTTTGGTATGATTATGAGCCTGAACAAGGAGTTTGATAACTTTGCGTACTACGGTCGCGGCCCTTGGGAGAATTATTCCGACCGTAACAATGCGTCGTTTATTGGGCTTTATAGCAGTAAGGTATCCGATCAGTATGTACCGTATACCCGTCCGCAAGAGAATGGTTACAAAACCGATCTTCGTTGGTTAACCATGACTAATAACGAGGGTAAGGGAATACGCATCGAAGGATTGCAACCTATCTGTGCAAGCGCTTTGAACAATTGGCCCGAGGATTTCGATCCGGGATTGTCGAAGAAATACCGCCATACCAACGATATTACGCCTAACAGAGATGAAGTCATATTATCTGTTGATCTTGCACAACGTGGCGTGGGTGGCGACAACAGTTGGGGAGCTCTACCACATGACTCATACCTGTTGAAAGCTAAAGAGTACAGCTATGGTTTTGTAATTAAACCGCTGAAGTAATTCGCATAGCTACATGTAAAAAGAATGGCCGCAAAGCAATCGCTTTACGGCCATTTTTATATAAACGAAATTGAATTATCTGATAGTAAAATCGTATGTTACACCGCTGTAAGTCAATGTAGCTTTGTTGTCTTGTGTACCATCACCATAATCAATTACACCTGTGCTTTGACCAATAGTTACCGATACGCTTCCTTTCGTAACGTAAGGATACAAGGTGCTGCCAATTAAAGGATTGCCGGCATTAATTGTGATAGAATAGGCTTTACCTTCGGCATTTATTCCACTTGCCGAACCGGTAAGAATATAGCCCTCGCCCCAGAATGTTGTTAATGCTGAAGTAAATTCAAGTCTGCGTTCCGCTTTCCATGTAATCGTTTTGCCATCCGCCAACGTAATTACATTTTCGCCGGTAATACTCCAAAACGGATGTTTATCAGTTGTCCAGCCTCCGAAAATAATTTTATTAGTTCCCGTTACACTGATATTGTTGATTGTAAAATTATCGTACGTTATTGTTCTGGAACTCCCAACGCCGAGACTAAGAAGTCTCAGATCTAGATTTACAATTATTTTTCCTTTTAGTGTATTACCATGTCTCCCTGTAAATCCGGTTGTGCCAAAGTCGATAGTAATTTTTTTCAATATGCTGGTGGCTGTAGTTCCGGTATTTTCAATTGTAATCAGTGGAACACTTGTTACTGCACCTGTAAACATTGGTTTTACCAATTGTGCATTTGCGCTAACGTAGGTATCCACTTCACTTAATATCTGATCGTTGATGGTTGAAGCCTGCGCCTCGTCACCTGCTGTTGCGGTTAAGGAAGCCGCACTGGCGGTTACATTTTCATCATCTTTGCACGACGAGAAAGAGAGCAAGAGTGCACCGACAATAAATAGTGTTGTAAAGAGGTTTTTCTTTTTCATAACTTATATTTTAGTTTGTAAATTAGATGGTTGGTAAGTGATTTGGCAAATTTAGAGTAAAGATTTATTGTGAGCAAGTATTTATGAATAATTCTGAGCCCAAAGAGTATTATGCAGCTCTTTATGATTCTAATTTTGAATAAATATTCTATCTTTGTATCATAATTGGTTATTAAAAATAGCTAAATGATAATTATCTTCTAAGCAAATAAAACAGTAAAAAAATGAATATCAATAAATTATTTCTCGCAATTATTTTCCTTGCAGTATCTTTATCACTCTCGGCCTACGATGCCGTTGGTCACAGAATTGTAGCGGATATAGCTTATCAGAATCTCTCTAAAAAAGCACTAACTCAATTGGATAAAATACTTGGCAAACACGGACTTATTTATGCAGCTACATGGCCGGATGAAATTAAAAGTGATAAAAGCTATGCTTACAGCTACCAATGGCACTACCAAAATTTACGCGATAGCATGAGTTCAGAAGAGCTAAAGCAACTGTTGGAACATCCAAAGTCAGAGGGTGATCATTTGTTTTATGCTATCGATACGCTTACTACTCGTTTGAAAAAAGATAGAAACGATGTGGAAGCGTTGAAATTTCTTATTCACTTTATAGGCGATTTGCATCAACCGATGCATTTGGGTCGCCTTGACGATTTGGGTGGTAATAAAGTGGTTACTAAGTGGTTTGGGAAAACCATCAATCTACACTCTTTGTGGGATAGTTATTTAATTGAGAATCATCAAATGTCGTATACAGAGTTTAGTGTGTATTTGCAGGATAAATTTGAACCCCAAAAAGCAGAAATACAGAAGTGTTCACTTTTGCAGTCGATAGAGGCTAGTTATGCCGTACGTAATCTTATTTACGGCTACGATGCTTCCGATACCAGCAACTATCACTACAGCTATTATTTCAATCCAAAGATTGATGAAATGCTCTATCGTGCCGGAATTCAGTTGGCAAATGTGCTAAACGCCATTTATAAATAGTACTTCGCTTATTAAAAGCTTGTCATTCGTTTGGCAAGCTTTTTTTTTGTCGCAGGCAGGATCAACTATATATGGTTTTTATGCATTAAATTTATGCAAATAATATAGTCATTATTTGCAATTTAAATCTAAAAAATATATACATTTGTGGATGCTAAGTTCGCGAATGCTTAAATAAATGAATATACAAAATAGATTCAAAGATCTATCGTTAGGTTTATACTTTCATCTTTCCTAAATAATAAATAGTATGAGTAAAAAATTTATCCTTATCTGTATCTTTTTCCTGGGAGTACTGGTTAGTAGTTGTAATCAGACGAATAGAAAGAATGGTAACCCCGGCGATGCAGCTAATTCTGTTGAACAAAAGGATACTGCTATAACACAGACAGCTAACACTGCTGCCCAAATTTTCGCAAAACAACAAGTTCCTGTTCTTTGCTATCATCGTATCTCGGATGGTGATAAAGGCGATTATACAGTAAGTCCGGCCACTTTTTCAGGCCATATGAAAGTGTTGGCCGATAGTGGTTATCACTCTGTTTCACCTGCACAATTGTACGACTATTTGGTATATAATAGAAGTTTACCCGAAAATCCATTTGTGGTTACCTTCGACGATTCGAGGGTGGAGCACCGTACCATTGCTGCTCCTGTATTGGAAAAGTACGGGTTCAGAGGGGCATTCTTTATCATGACCATCACCTACAATAAAAAGAATTATATGACCAAAGACCAGATTGCCGAGTTGGCAAAAGCCGGACATACTATAGGCTTGCACAGTTGGGATCATACTATGGTAACTAAATACAAAGAAGCAACCGATTGGCAAAAACAGGTTGTTGAGCCCAAGAAAAAGTTAGAAGGAATTGTAGGTAAACCGGTTGAGTACTGGGCTTACCCCAATGGCGTATATGATCACAAAGGAGCTGTAGAGTTAAGTAAATACTTCAAAATAGCGTTCTCGCTTGCCACAAAACGTGATTCTATTCAACCTTTACAATCAGTACGCCGAATCATAATACCGGAATGTACCCCACAGGGATTGCTTAAATCAATGCGCCGGAGCTTTACGGGGAAGTGAGAGAGACAAAAGACAAAAGACAAAAGACAAAAGACAAAGGTAAAGGTAAAGAACAGAGACTAACCAATGAACACTTTAACCATTAGCCCTTTACACCCTTACACCAATCAACCAATTAACCAATGAACCAATTAACTAATCAACCAATGAACCAACTATCCACACCTTATCGACTATCGATTTTAGCACTAACCATTTTATTCCTATTCAGCAGTTGCGGTCCTAAAACAGAATCGGGCAAGACGATAAAGCCCGGAGAAAAAGCCATTGTGGAGGACGAGAAAATAGTACCGATTGATACCCTCGCCTATCAACAGAAGCTTAAAGCTCTTGCTAACGGCGATACAACAGGACTATGGCCTAACCATCTTCGATCGTATCCTTTAGACGGCGCTATTTTGCCATTTAAACGTATTGTAGCTTATTATGGCAATCTCTATTCGAAACGAATGGGCGTTTTGGGTGAATATCCGCCAAAGGAAGTATGGAAAAAGCTAAATGCCGAAGTAAAAGCATGGGAAAAAGCCGACTCTGCCACTCCGGTGCAACCGGCTATTCATTATATTGCCATAGTTGCTGCAGGTACTGCGGGTAAGGATGGGAAATTCCGCACACGTATGCCCTCCCATCAGATCGACTCTGCTTTAGCTATTGCCAAAATGGGAAAAGCCATTGTTTTTCTTGATATACAAATTGCTAAAAGTACCTTGCAACAAGAAGTTCCGACTCTTGAAAAATACCTGAAAATGCCTCAGGTACATTTGGGCATCGATCCTGAGTTTTCGATGAAGGACGGAAGTAACCCCGGAAAGAGAATTGGAACGATGGATGCTGCAGATGTAAATTATTGCTCCGACTATCTTGCAAAACTGGTAAAGGATAATAACCTGCCTCCTAAAATCCTTATCGTACACCGCTTTACACAAGGTATGCTTCGAAATCATAAAAATATCAAGTTGCATCCCGAGGTACAAATAGTAATAAATATGGACGGCTGGGGTGAACCTATTCTTAAAAGAAGTACCTATAAACTATATATTTACAAAGAACCGGTTCAGTTTACAGGATTTAAATTGTTCTATAAAAATGATCTGAAAAAGGCTCCTCATACTTTGATGACACCGTCCGACTTATTAAAACTGAAACCACAGCCCATTTATATTCAATATCAATAAGCAGTATGCGTTCTTGTTATTGATATTTAACTGAGAATACATTCTTATAACTACATTCGTATAACTATGCAAAGCAAACTATCTAAATTCAGACCAGGGATATTGTTTTCCTTCCTTTTCTTATTTGTGTTTTATTCCTGTAAGAAGGATAATGAAGAAGTAATACCTGATTTAACTCAAGAGCAGAAATGGACCTCGGAGGTATTTTCTGCTATGCAAGCTATTTATTTGTGGGATGAGGCTCTGCCTGCCACACTTGATGCTACAAAGTACAGTACGGCCGAGAAGGGACTCGAGTATCTTTCGGGTTTAAAGATAAATTCCGAGACTGGACAGCCTATTGATCACTACAGCTTTTTGGATAAAATAGGCAATTTAAGTGGTGAAATAACGCAGGGTACAGCCAGTGGCGATTATGGTTTTATGGTAACGGCCGGATATAATTCATTGCAACAAGTATCGTTTTTTGTAACTTATGTTTACAAAAACTCTCCGGCGGGAGTGGCGGGTGTGGCACGGTCGTACGAAATTGTTAGTATCAATGGCAGTACCGCAGTGCATCCCGAGGTTGACAGTCAGGGGTATCTGGTTGCTACTTCAGCAGGTTACACCAATTTGGTGAATGCTCTTTTCAACTCCGCCACGGCTGCTTTTGGATTTAAAAGACCTGCTGGAACGACGCTCTCCACTTCGCTTAGCGTAGGTTCTTACTCTATCAATAGTGTGCTATGCGATAGCGTATATACTGTTGGTACAAAAAAAGTAGGATATATGGTTTTTAATCAGTTTTTGGGTGCAAGTTCGCAAACAGAGCTTACAAATACTATTGATAAATTTCAAGCCGGAGGGGTGCAGCATTTAATTGTGGATCTTCGCTATAATGGCGGTGGGTCTGTTGAAACCTGCGAGAAGCTAAGTAGTATGTTGGCTCCGGTATCGGCAAATGGAAAAGCAATGTATACCTACAAAATGAATAAGGCATTGACACAATATTATTTCACTCAGAAAGAAAACCTCATTACCAATTTTACAAAAACTAATACCTTTGAACCTACGCAACTGTACTTTATTGTTAGCGGTAGCACTGCTTCGGCGTCAGAGCTGCTAATAAATAATTTACGACCATATTATCCCGGTAATTTATTTATAATAGGTCAGGATACTTATGGCAAACCTTGTGGTTTCTGGTCTACGCCGATAGGCTACACCGAAAAACAAACAACTACCAAAGAAGGATATGATCTTTACGCAGTTTCGTTCGAAACGGTAAATGCCAATAACGAAGGAGGATATTATGCCGGAATGATTCCCGGAACAGCTAAATATCCCGGAGTGAAAGCATACGATTCGTATAATCTGGCTTGGGGCAATGTGAATGATTTATGCCTTGCACAGGCTATCCAACGTATTTCTACAGGTGCATTTAAGGCATCAGCTCCTTCGAGGGTGAAATCGGTAAATGTAACCCCTGTTTCCACGATCGATAGGAGGTTCAAGGGCATGATTGATTTTCGGAAACATTTGAAATAAAAAATTCGGGCTACCACATTTATCAACCAAAAACAAATTACGCAAGTGCACGCAGATAAAATTTGCGGTACTTGCGTAATCCGTCAGTGTACGTACAAGTTTTGCGTTCTGTTCTTTTTCGAACCGGTGGCTTTTACAGAATAATATAAAAGGTCGTCCCTTCGGCTTCGGAAGTTGTAAAGTCGACAGTTCCGCCAAGGGATTGCTCCCCTAAAATCTTCATACTGTAGGTTCCCAAACCACGTTGAGGTCCTTTGGTAGAGAAAGTGCGCATAAATACCTGCATTTCAATATCGCGTGAAATAAACTTTGGGTTATGAACAGTAAATTTCAATTTGTGATCTGATTTCTTTACTGCCAGCGTTACAATTTGGCCTTCGGTGCTTGCTTCGAGTGCATTTTTTACCATATAATTCAATACGCGACGTAAAAGCACCGGATCACTCTCGAAGCTTACATTAAGCGAATCCTTGTCTACAACAATATTTTTTCCTTTCGCTACATCCAGAAATTGTAAGTCGTCAGCTATCTGTTGTATAAAAGTAAGACTTTCTATGTGCCGATAGTGAATCTCGAGTTCGCGATTTTCAGCTTGAGTAAGTTGTCGTTGCGCACTTATTTCTTCGATAATTTGTTGACTCAGCGAGGCACCCATTTGAATATATTTCTTTCGGTCTTCTTCATCCAACAAGTTGAATATATCAAAAAATCCACGTAGTCCTCCGGCCACATTCATCACATCATGATAAAATATTTTTTCAATGATGGCTTTTCGTTTACGCTCCGAAATATCGATAATCGAAAATATGGTGAAGTTAACAGAATCATGAACAAACGGTGTGGCGGTAGCTTCTACATCAAGAAAGCTTTCGATACCATTGAGCATAACCCGTATCCTGCATTCTCCGGTAACTTTACGCCCTGTTTCCTGGCTTTTCAGTATTGTATTTGTTGCTCCGCAATAGCGACAATGTTCCGAAGTTCCACAGCCAGCCTCCTCAACAGATGAATAGCGGCAGTTTATCGCTTCGCCGAAACGCTTGCCTAATACCTGATGAGCAGATTCGATACCTAGTTTTTTCAGTAGAATGTCATTCGAAAATACAATCTGCCTGTTTTGATCAAGGATGCAAAATATATAAGAGAGTGAACAAAAAACATCGTTCAGGTAAGTAATCTTATTCAGATTTAAATGATTTTGTTGAAGCGTATATTGTGAGCTTCTGGTTGGGGAGGCAAATTTTGTATCCATACGCTGTATAGTGTTAGTGCTTTCTGCATTCATTACAACGAACAAATATAATAAAATTATGACAAATTATGTCAATCTGGTTTTTAGGTTAGGAAAATTTCTTATTTGAGGCTGCCATGCTATTATTTATGCGAACGTAACAAAGCACGTTGCAATGTGTTTGGAGCATGCAGCTGACGGAGTTTAACCGGATTTGGGAATCTGTTCTCCCGGGCAACAACATCTGATGAAGAGCAATTATTTCAGCAACTATTCGGGTGAATTACACGAGTATGAGAACTTCCTTTTCATTCTTTTTTGAACACATAGCAACCCACTTCTGATGGATGATCCAGCACAAAGTTATTCATATCTTCTTTTCTAACTAAATTCACTATCATCAAATCGCCAACTGCAGACATTGTAAAGAAAATGCTAAAGAATAGCCAAAGGACATTTCCGGTGAATAAGGAGTAAACAAAAGGGAAGAGTCCCAGAATAATTGCAGGCATAATACCACCTGCAATATAATGTTTAACTTTTAATGGTTCACTGCAATGACAATAGGGTGTAAGCATCTTCCATAGTACTCCGACTTTTATTGATTTAAAACCATTTTTGGTAAACATGGCCCAAGTGATTCCGTGAATTAATTCGTGAGTAATTATGCCGATAGTGATTACTAGCAGGATGAAACTCATGTTGCCCCAGATGCCTAAATTATAGCTATCTATAAAGTTCTTCAATTCCATTTTACTAAATGTATGGCGCCACAATAGAATAAAGGGCACTCCATATAGGATCAATACCGGAATAATCGTAAATATCGCATATAAATTTGCCTTCATTAGGTCTAATGTCAGCAATTCCTTTTTGTATTCTTCAATTTTTGTCATGTATGTATTTTATGATTTTCTTAATTCTTGTTATGCAGTAGCACAATCGAAATATGGGATACCATTCGGAATGTCAAATAGTTTTCGTTGTGTATGTGCCATTTTCTTATATGTATTTTATCATTGTCGCTGAAGTTTCAGTTTCCGAAATTGTTTCAAATCCTTCTCTTTTGTAAAACTTAAAGGCATAATTTGCTTTGTCTACGCTCAATGAAACAGCCTTAAAATCATTTTCCTGAAGCGTAAGTTTCATTTCTCTAATAAATCTTTTACCAATGCCTTTGTTTCTGTATTCGCTGTAAATAGCCATACCCATTTCAGGAATTGTTTCGTCGATATAACCATAACCTTTATTAGTTTCCGAAAACTGTCTTACCCAAATCGCCCCTATTAATTTCTCGTTAGTTTCTGCAACAAGTGCTATGTCCGAATTGTTTTTTCCCCAATTTTCAATATACTTTGCTAAAGAAGGATCTTTTATTATTGATCTCGGTAAACGGGATTCTCCTTCGGGTATATAAATTGCTTCATAAAGCATATCTTCCAGAAATTTAATTTCTGATGCTTTGATACGTCGTATTTTCAAGTCTGTCATATAGATTCAATTTTCGCTGCAATTTACATTGTTTTCCTATAACATCCTTTCTTCTGTTTATTTCACATTCGTCTCACGTACCTGATTCATCACACGTACCTGAGTGGAGTCATTTTTTATACTGGTAACATCACCTTTGCAGTTGGTATAATATACATAATTACCGTTATCTTCAAAGCGGTAAACCTTACAGCCATCGTGCTCAAACAAGTACTCTACTGTGTAAGTTTTGTTATTCAAAGCTTTAGTAGATGCCAGTGGGATGTGTACCACTGAACAAGAGTAGCCACCCAGCATGGTGACCATCAACAAGAAGATTTTAATTACTGTTTTCATACTTTAGTTCATTTATTTTTTTTATTTGGGTTATAAATAGTGAGGCTTTGTTTTTACCTCCAAACTCTGTCCCTTTGTATATATCTGTTAGAATGGTTCCCAACAACAAATCTGCCCTCTTGTGCAAGCAAGTAGTGCTTATATATTCGCGAGGGCAAAAGATTATGCTATCGTACTTTTATCTGAATCTCGGTTATATCACATAATAGGATGTATCAAAATTCAGAGCCGCTGTTCTCGTCATTAGAGTACTAACATAGCAATACTAAAAACGATAATGACAGTAATTAGTAGTCCAATCAGTGCAACACCAATTGTTCTCCACCAACTATATACCTGTCCGCCGGCATTAATATGTGTCATGATTTTTGCTTTCTGATAAATCTGAACGAATTGATAAGCAATTAAGGTATAAATCAGAGGGATGATTTGATTTGGTACTTTGACATTATCATGAATCAAAAAAACACCTCCAAATACAATTGCAGTGACAATTATTGAGTAGATCCAGGCTTTTCTTGCTTTTTCTTGCTGATCGAATACCTTAAAGTTTTCTGAAATAAGATAACCGGCAACTAAAGGTCCTCCCAGAAATGTTCCAACCCAAATTGCTTTTTCTTTGTAAATCTTTTGCGTAGTTGTTTCGTTGTCCTGAAAGTGATCCATATTTATTTATTTTAGATTACGCCTAATAGCTGACTTATATTTACTTATGCTTGTTTATGGCAGATTTACTACCGTACTTTTGTCTGAGTGAGAATTGATAAAATTTTAAAATTATCAGAATGAAGATATAGCTATAATATCCATTCCAACTCTTATTCTGTGCATTCTTTTTATTCAATGAAACTTGTCCGTCCACCGAAGGATTCTGATTCAGATAATTATCCATCAGGTCAATGTAGCAGCAAAACCTGCCGGAATACGCCTTAGGTCAAAACTATAATAGGCTAGTTATTCTATTTAGTTTTTTAGGCATTCTTTGAAATATACTCTTCTAGTTTCCCGTTTTCTTTCAATTTGATATACTCTTCAACATTATTGTCTTTTTTCAAATATTCTTTATTCTTAGTATAGAATTCGATTACAGCTTCTATTCCTTTTTGATTTCCCATAGCTGTGTTGTTATTGTCCTTGGTTTCAATTGAATATTTTGTCCATCCGCACATGAAAACCATTAACAAATCGGGATTAGGGTTCATGAAATTTACAATCTCCGCTTTTATATTCACAGTTACAGTTGGACTTCCGGTAAGCCATGTCATCACAAATCTATTTATTTCTCTACGTTTTTCGGGTTGAGAGCTTATTGGTGTTTTTAACAGCCAATCTATTCCCTTTAAAACCTCACCCTCATATTTTGCATAGTCTTCTTCTTTGGAAAGAATACAATCTTGGGGAACTTCAAATTCTTGAGCAACTAAGTTGAACGTCAAAATAGAGAACATTAAAATACCGAATAGCTTTTTCATGATTTATCTTTATTTTTAATTAAAATCAGCTCCAAAGGTAAAAACATTTTCTCGTATTAACAACGTATCATTTGATTAATTTTTAAAATAGTTGTCTACTGCCTGATTCGGGCGAAAGGCTTGATGGTTATTGCACTATAACGTATAGGTACGAAGCTGTATTGCTCCGTTTTGTGGATTGGATAGTGTATAGTACTAAAGGATAAAAGGGATTCAATGATATGTCGTTGTAGTTCGGAGTTTGGATAGCTTGGTTGCGTATAATAACGAGGTGCAAGGATAGTCCGTTGAGTCGTATAAATAGAACAATAGATCACTTTTTTATGACAACAAAGGACCTTGGAGAAACTACAAGGTACCTTGAAGAAATAGAAATGTACTTTATAGGAATAGAAATGTACCTTGAAGAAATAGAAATGTACTTTATAGAAATAGAAATGTACTTTATAGAAATAGAAATGTACTTTATAGAAATAGAAATGTACATTATAGGAATAGAAAAGTACATTGTAGGAATAAAAATGTACCTCGAAGAAATAGAAATGTGCTTTGAAGAAACTACAAAGTCCTTTGTTATAACTCCAAGGTCATCTGTCCGGAAGATTTTGTGGAACGTTGTTTTTGTAAAGTGCTGTAAATGAATAACAATAGCCTTTGGCAAAACTCCCCCTTCTTTAAATACTCATTAAAAAAGCCGTCAGGTTTTGTTCGTGTTCTATCTCCAGTTTTTTGCGAAGCCGGTAGCGAGCCATCTCTATACTTTTGAGGGAGATATTGAGCAGCGAGGCAATTTCTTTGGAAGAGATATTCATGCGAATATACGCCGCCAGCTTGAGGTCGGAAGTGGTCAGGCTGGGGAAACGGTTACTGAGGTTCACCAGGTAATTATTGTAGGTATTGTTGAAACTCATCTCGAAGATTTTCCATTCTTCTTCGGGATTTTTATTGATCTCCACTATGGCTTTTAGTCCGCGCAGGTTGATGGCAGGGATGGATTTATTTTCCGACATCTTCAGAATCTCGGTATCCAGTTTGTTCATCAGTTTGTTTTTGCGCAACATGGTCTTTGTTATTCGCAACAACTCTTCGTTTTGTAGGCGTACTTGTTCCTGCAATATGTTGTTCTCCATTTTTGCCATTTCCTTCTCGTATTCGTTGGCAATACGGCTTTTTTGCCGTTGCAGCCTGGTTTTGAGGTACATGTTGAGCAGATAAGCCGCACCGCAGAGCAGTAAAAATAGCAATACATAGCCCATCCAACCCAGGTACCAGGGTGGGAGGATGCGAATCAGCAAGTCCTGCGAATAATATACTTCGTTGGTACCATCGATAGTGGCTTTTACCTGAAAAACATAATTCCCCGAAGGCAGATGTGGAAAGGTAATCATGCTGCTTTGCGAGGGGATGGAGAAATTGTCGAAACTTCCCTTTATGCGATAGCTATACCGTATTTTTTCGGCATTTTCGTAATAGGGCAGGGTGAACCGAATGAAAATGGTGGAATGATTGTTCGGAAATTCGATAGTGTGTTTGGCATAGTACGCCATTGGGTTTTTAAGCTCCAGCGAGTGCATCTTGTTGGTAAAAGTACCAATGTCGCGGATATAGACCTGCAACTTTCTTGTTTTCTTTCCGAAATCGGTGGTGTTGAGCACCGAGAAACTATTGGAGGTACACACCAGGTACTTATTGGGTGCAATGTTCAGAATATTCTCGTTGGTATTCACCACCTGATTGTACAATGACTCCATGTTGCGGGTGAGCAGATAGGCCGATGGCTGGTCGTAGTTGCGAATACAGAAGAAGCGGTCGGCGGTATAACACCACATATCGTGGTTGGTAAACTGGAGGCGGTTGATACTGCTGTCTTTGGGAATCAGGCGGTTTAAAGTTGCGTCGGGCACAAAACGATCCGCTGTAGCATTGTATTTAAGAATGCCCGATTTTTCCAACAGGTACAAGTTGTTGCGATCGGAGTAGATACCCTTAAGGTTGGTATTATTGAGGTTTACGGTTCCTATTTTATTTTGGGTAGACACTATCTTGTCAAAGTCGGGATCAAAGCTGAACCGGAAAATACCTACTGGATTATTATTGCCGATATATACACGGTTGTTTTTATCCTTTGCCAGGTAATTGGCATAATAGGGATATTCGGGATATTTCTTCACCGAAAAAGCAGCACCTTGTATTTTTAGTATGCACAATCCCTCGTAGGTAGAGAATGCCGCCGTTTTATCATTTATCTCCACCATATGATTGGCACCGCTTCCTTTGTACACATGGGTCACCTGCGTTCCGTTTATCAGAAATATACCTTTGTTGTGGCAGCAAAACAGCAGATTGCCAACTCTTTGCAGTTCCCATGCCTGTCCCTGAGTGTTGGGCAACAGGGTAAAGCGCTGTTCGCGGTCGGGGTAGGCCAGGTCGGCGGTAGAGCTATAATAGAGTCCCTGATTGGTGGCAAAATAAAGGCGTCCATTGTATTCCTTCACGTCGTACACCGAGCCCAGCAAACCATTCGGGTCGGGGAAGTTACGGATGGGGCTGTTTATCTGTATATGGCTTATTCCCATGTCGAGTCCAAGCCACAGGTTCTCGTTTTTATCGCAGAAAATGCTAAGTACCGTATTGTTTGCCAGTCCTTTTTGCTTGTTGATATTGGAGAGTATGTTGCCATTGTGGTCGGTAATAAGCAAACCATTGAGGATAGTGCCAAAAGCAATGCGTCCGTTGGGCAATAAACAAAGGCTAAAAACCTGATTTTTTGTAAGGAAAGCATCGCAGGGAAAGGTACATTTGGTGACTATATTATTGTCAATACGATACAATCCTTTGTCGATAGTGGCTATGAGGATGGATGTGGGCGATAAGGGTATCATTCCATACACGCAGTCGCCGTGCAAAACATCTCCACCGGCAAGAGCCACCAGTTTATTATCCTTTAACTCCATCAGCCCTATTTCTTTTTCCTGCACAAATACCCGTTTATTGGCTTCAAAGATAAACTGGAAGCGGTGGGGAGCCACAATAATGGATATTGTATTGGCCTTTGTATTGTATCTGTAGATATTCTTGTAGGTGCGGAAAAAGACCTCATCGCCCAGCATAATGATTTTCCAGACTGCTTCTTCTTTCAGCTTCAGCCTGAACCGGTCGGAAAGGGAGAAGTATTGCAACTTGCCCGTGATGGGATGCTCCAGCCAATATCCAAATTCGTTTTGAGAACCTGTATAGATTTTCTGATCATCGGCAATGGCAATGCAGCGAATCATAGACCAGCGTTGGGGTAGCGAGTTATTGGTCCACTGACTACCATCATACTCCAGCAATCCGGAAGCATTTGCAAAGTAAAGGTATCCCTTTTTATTTTGAGCTACGTACCATATTTTGCTACCGGCATTGTAGGTGCCCTTATCAAAATTAGTGATTTTAGGGATGCATATGTTCTCAATTTTCTCCACACCTGCAAAAATACAGATGCTCAATTGTAAAAACATGCTAATTATGCTAAGCATTGTGCGGCGTGCCATATTGCTCTTTGGTATTAAGATTCGTTTGTGACTTTCTGGTGCGATGTAGTGTGTACAAAGATATGTTTTTTAGTACAAAGAATAAATAAAAGGGAAAATATATTTTCATCTGTCTGTTTTTAAGCTAAATAAGTAAAGCGATGTAGAGCTGTAATATAGGTGCTGTATCTTCATCATATAGTTTTTGTAGAGGTAGGAAATGAAAGGATATAGGATGAATCGAAATATATTTGCGTCAAATTGTTTAAACGACACCAAGTGTATTTAATACATTTATTAATATTTATTTGAATATGGGGGGTATGAAGAGATAATGAAATATATCCGCACTACTTATTACACAAAAAAGGCAATTCAAAAACACGCAAATAGATTAACCAATTATTATTTTTTTATTAACCAGTCAACCCATATCATCAAAAACACAAAAAAAGGGAAGACATAAATAGTATACAATGAAGAAACGAGTGATTATTGTTTTGATTGTTATGTTTGCTATAGGCAAAGTAATGGCTCAGAACATTTCCGGAGTGGTAGTTGATTCAAAGGCTTTACCATTGCCGGGAGTAACCGTCTTAGTTAAGGGCACATCGTTGGGTTGTTCAACGGATATTAATGGCAAATTTGTCGTTAAGAATCTGGCTAACCCGGCTCAAAAGACCCTTGTATTCAGTTATCTTGGGTACGACAAAGTTGAAAAAGTCATTGGCGATCAACTTTCATTGCGAATTGTAATGCAAGAAACGTCGACAGGTCTGAACGAAGTAGTGGTAGTGGGTTATGGTAGTCAGAAAAAAGAGTCGGTTACGGCTGCTATCTCTACTGTTGCCGCCAAAGAGCTGGTACAATCGCCAACGGCGAATATCAGTAACTCATTAGCCGGACGATTATCCGGTCTTATCACCGTACAAAACTCGGGAAAACCGGGGGCTGATGCTTCTGATCTGTACATTCGCGGTGTGGGAACCTATTCTAGTTCAGTAAGTCCGCTTGTAATGGTGGACGGTGTGGCACGCGATAGTTACAATAATATCGACCCGAACGAAATTGAAACCATCAGTATTCTGAAAGATGCATCGGCTACAGCCGTATTCGGTGTACGTGGTGCGAATGGTGTGGTTTTAATCACTACCAAACGTGGTAAAGCAGGTGCTCCTAAAATCAGTTTGTCGGCACAAACAGCTGTAAATGAATTTACCGGATTGCCCAACTTTGTAAACTCTTTCGAATATGCCTCATTGCAAAACGAAAAGAGTTTCGAAACCTATTGGATCAATCACGCAAAAGATGCCGATATTGCTACCTGGGCCGATTTTGTAACCAAAAGAGAAGCGAACTGGACAAAAGAAGCAGCTCACTATTACTCGGATGATGATTTGTTGAAATATAAAAATGCCCGTACCCCTCTTTTGGCTAACGGACAAACAAATCCGAACTACGATCCTTACTTTCACCCCGATACCGACTGGCAAAGTCGTATCTTCAAAAAACAATCCTACCAAAGTCAGGTAAACTTAAACATCAACGGTGGTACCGAGAGCATGAAGTACTTTGTTTCGCTGGGGTATCTGGATCAAAACGGTATGTTTAAAACCGACTATATGGAATTTCCGGATGACATGGAATATTCCAACAAACGATACAATATTCGTGGAAACTTTGACTTCGATATCAATAAAGACTTTCGTGTGTCGGTAGACCTGGGCTATCAGCACGAAGTGCAGGGAGGATTGAACCTGGACAACGAAGGTTGGATGTGGGAAAAGCGTATCATGTGGAGTAACCCCATTACTACGCCGGGTATAGTGAACGGTAAATTTGTGATGCCGTATACCAATACTAAGATTGGTGAAAATCCACTGGAAGAAATTGCCGGTATGGGTTATAACAATACCATTAAAAGTACCATGACATCGTCGTTGAAACTGAGATACAAACTGGACAGACTTTTAGACGGATTGTCGATTAATGCACGAGTGGCCTACGATAGCTATTTCCGCACACGCGATGGTGGCGATAGTACTCCTCTGTGGTATAAAATATCTCCTAACCCCAATGGAAATGTGATGGATCCTGTTTTTTCGCAGATGAGCGAAGAGATTCCACCGGAACGTTGGGCCAGCTGGTATGTAACCAAATGGAGAAAAGTGTATGGCGAGGGTTCGTTGAACTACAACCATTCGTTTGGAAAACATGATGTAGGCGGATTGGTACTTTACAATATCGAAAAAAAATACGATCCCTCATTAACTCCTGATCTCCCTCATGCTTACCTGGGTATGGTGGGACGTGCAACTTATGGATATGATGGCCGGTACCTTGCCGAATTTAATATGGGATACAATGGTTCCGAAAACTTCCCTAAAGGATTGCGTTACGGATTCTTACCGGCGTATTCACTCGGTTGGGTGGCTTCAAACGAAGCATTTTTCCCAAAAAGCGATATTGTTACGTATTTGAAATTCCGCGGTTCGGTAGGTAAAGTGGGTAATGATAATGTGATTGTGAATGGTGTTTCGAAACGCTATCTGTATTTACCAAACACATGGAACTATACAGGAGGATATAACTTTGGAACACTGGCAGACCGCAACTGGGTAGGTGGTGCCGAAGAAGGAACAGTCGGTAATCCGAATGTAACCTGGGAAACAGCTACAAAAAGTAATTTCGGTTTCGAAACAAAATTGTTTCACAGCAAACTGTCGGCCACCTTCGATTATTTCAGCGAAAGTCGTGTGGACATCCTTTCCAACAAACAAACGATTCCTAATATAGTACAAGCCACTTTGCCTCCTTACAATTTGGGTAGCGTAAAAAACTGGGGTTGGGAGTTAGAAATGAATTGGAGAAGCAATTTTGGCAAGTTTAATTATTGGATAAAAGGAAATCTGTCGCACAACAAAAATAAAATTGTGTTTATGGACGAGGCCATTGCTGATGGACTGGAATATCAATCGGCTACCGGCCGACCTATCAATCAACTGTTGATGCTTAAAGATAAAGGGCTGTACAACTCATGGGCTGATTTATATCAGGTAGATGCAACCGGAAATCCGGTATTGTCGAGCCCCGTACTGGCTTTGGATAAAACCGGACAACCGTATAAAAATACTGCAGGCAACCCGGTATACGAAAAAGATTTAGGATACAATGGTGCTGTATTGCAGCCGGGGGAAATTGGTTTCGAAGATATCAACCAGGATGGTGTGATTGACAAGAAAGATAATATCCGTATCGGTAAAACCAATATCCCTGAATTTACTTTTGGGCTTTCGTTTGGATTTGGCTATAAAGGCTTCGATTTCTCTGCTTTACTTCAAGGTATTTCTGGTGTGAATCGCTACATAGCTACCCGCCCGTTCAACAACCTGGAAGCCATCACCGAAGTAGGACTAAGCCGTTTTACATTAGAAAGAAGTGCTAATGGAGAAGATATTCAATTCCCTATTGCTGCTTATAATAGTTCTGCCGGTTACAACACCTACTTTCTGAAAGATGCTTCGTATGTTCGTCTGAAAAACATGGAAGTGGGATACACAGTTCAGCCTTCGTTTATGAAAAAACTGGGAATCAGTTCTACCCGTATCTATTTGAATGGATCGAACCTACTCACTTTCTCAGGTAATAAAATCTGGGGAGATCCCGAAAACTTAGGGAATAACGGCTATCCACTTATCAGAACGTATAACTTAGGTCTTAATGTTAACTTTTAATACTACACTTAAAAAAAAATACCAGATATGAATAAAATACTAACAACGATCATTTCCACCGTGGCTATAGTTACACTGCTGTGTTTAAGCACCACCGGTTGTAGTGACGATTTTCTAGAAAAACCAAAAGGTGGAGCTGTAACTACAGATACCATTTTTCATACGCAGAACCAGGCCCGACTGGCTGTGGCACAGATGTACAATACTTGTGTGAAAGGCTATTTCCCCTACGACTCTCCGGGATCAAGACCGGAGTCAATTACCGACGAGTTATACCTACTTCACGGTTCGAATGACACATGGGCCGGTCAGGTGATTAATACACAGTATTATGTAACCGGAAACATGAGCACCGAAACCAACTGCGATTACGGCGGCTATAGTTCGCACTACAATGGTATCCGTCATGCAAATCTTGTATTGGAAAATATCGACAAAGTAGCTGATGCAACCGATGAATGGAAGAATGATGTAAAGGGACAGGCTATTTTCTGCAGAGCATTGCAACATTATGAATTGTTCAGATACTATGGTGGAATTCCTTTGGTCGATCACTCCTTGCAAGGAGATGATATCAACTACCCGAGACGTTCGATAAAAGCTGTTGTAGAAACCATCGTAAAATGGTGCGACGACGCAGCTGCTCTTTTGCCGGAAACACGTACAACGGTTGATTTTGGAAAAGCAACCAAACTTGCTGCATTGGCATTGAAAGCCCGCGTGCTGTTATTCGCTGCCAGTCCGCAGTACAATACGCCCGAGAATTTGAAAGCTGAACTTACCGGTGCCCGCTTTGGTGATGCCAGAGACTCTGTGCTTTGTTACCCAACCTACGATATCGAACGTTGGAAACTGGCAGCTGATGCTTCGAAAGCCGTTCTCGATAATGCAGCTACTGCCGGGATCAGTTTATTTAATACCGGAAAACCGCTTACAACCGGCGAAACTTATGCAACGCTGGGTGATTATGAGTCGGTATGGAATGTATATGGAAACTCCGAAATCATTCTTGCCAACACCAAAAGTATAGAATCTCCAAGCGCTTGGGGTGCCGATTCATGGTCGTTGTATATGTCTTCAAAGATTTTCTATTCGAGTTGGGGTATAAAAAACAACGTGCCGAATGAGTTCCTGCAATTGTACGAAAAGAAAGATGGCACAAAATGGACACTTCCGGCTAGCGGAACCAATCTGCCGACAGATATCATGGCATTAAATCTTGATCCCCGTTTTTATCAGACAATAGCTTACGACGGCATGTTTTATTGTGCCAAAAAAGGCTACCTGGATTATTACAAAGCAGGTGATGGTTACCCCGAAGGTAAATTGTGCGGTACTGATGGAACACCCAATGGTTTTGCAGTGGAAGTATTCAAATTTACACCACGTGTAGATGCAATGAATACAAAACATTTTACCTGGCCGGTATTCCGGTTGGCCGAATTCTACCTGAGCTATTCGGAAGCAATGAATGAATACAGTGGTCCTTCGCAGGCAGCTTACGACGCGATGAATATCATTCGCAGCAGAGCGGGCATGCCCAACAAAGCCGGTCTGGATCAGGTTGGTTTCCGTGCTGCCATTCAAAACGAACGAACCATTGAACTAGCCTACGAAAATAATAGATACAACGATTTGCTTCGCTGGTTGACAGCCCCTAAAGTGCTGAACCAACAGCTGCATGGTATTGTAACCACTGCCAAAAAGGTAAGTGGTGCATTGACTCGTCCATGGGTAACCGGATTATTTATAAACCGGATCTTTCCGCAGAGGTATTATTATTTGCCATTCTCCAATGCTGAAATCAGCAAAAAATATCTTGGAAATAAAGATTGGAACGGTCAAAATCCGGGTTGGTAATCATAGGTGTTTCTATTCAATTAATATCGAAAAAAATGAAAAAAAATCATATAAACGTATCTATTTTGCTTTTGTTGTTTTGCAACCTGTGCGCTTTTAGCACTCAGGCTCAAAATAATAAATTATCGAAGGAGGCAAAACTGCCTGCTAACCCTACGGAAGTGAAGGCTACTGCTGCCGGTAAGGAAGTGGCGACCAACTGGAAGAAAACCGGCGCGGCATATACCATTTCGGGTACTGAGCTGCAACGGATGGCTACCACCAACCTGCTAAATGCACTTAACGGCAGAATCCCCGGATTAACTGTTATTGCAGGATCCGGCGAAACGGGTTACGACAACCCTTCGTTTGCTATCCGCGGACAATCATCGTGGAATACAAAGACCAACAATATGTTGATTTACCTCGACGGCTTTGAGGTGGATATGGGAGCTATTGCTTCTTTGTCGGCCTACGAAGTAGAATCGGTATCGGTCATCACCGACCCTACCGACCTGGCTAAATACGGTTTTAGTGGAGATGGAATGATTTCTATTCTTACTAAGAAAGGAAAGAGTAGCGGTAAACCGGTTATTTCATTCCATTCGCGTTACGGTATGCAAAGTGCCGTGCAACTGCCAACGGTATTGAATGCATACGATTATACCCGCTTGTACAATCAGGCCCGTCAGAACGATGGTTTACCCATCAAATATGCTAACCCCGATTTGTACAATGTAGCCGGTGACCCTATTCACCCAAATGTAGATTGGTACAACGAAGTATTGAAATCCTCGGCTCCAACGCAAAATTACAATATCTCCTTTCGGGGCGGTAGCGACAAAGCGAAGTATTTCTTAATTCTTGATCATGCACGCAGCGAAGGCTTGTACAAAAACGCAAGTGAATTAGACAAAGACTTCGGAACAAATGCTATCTACAAGAAATACAATTTGAGAGCTAATATTTCTGTTGAGTTAAGTAGAAATCTGACGGTAAAAAGCGAATTGTCGGGCAAGGTGGAAGACCGTGATACTCCTGCCGGGTTTACAGCAACGAATATGTTCAATAATCTGCTAAGTACACCGGCTTCATCGTTTCCTATCAAAAATCCAGATGGATCATGGGCGACCAATTCCGAGCACGATTTCAATCCGGTGGAACTGTTGAAACAAGGTGGTGTGTACAACGGACATACCCGTAACATGCAGGCCAACTTCTCATTTGTAGAAAAACTGGATATGATTACCAGTGGTCTGGCGTTGACGGGAGGTGTTTCGTTTAGCAACCAATACATGGGCAATTACTTGAAATCGTTCACTGTACCTACCTATGAACTGACCAAGGATGCTAACGATAATCCTATTTTGGACGCTTCGGGAAAATATGTATATAAAAAGCACGGGGCTGTAGCTTCTTCTATCTCTGATGGTGAAGTGAGTCACTGGAACCGTTCTACGTATCAGTTGGGACTGGATTACAACCGTAGTTTTGGCTTGCATACCATTTCGGCTATGGTGTTGGCAAAAAGACAAAACTACAGTTACAACGGTTTGGTGTATGAATACCGCACACAAGGCATATCTTCGGCAGTATCGTACGATTATGCAAAAAAATATGTATTAAACGCATCGTTGGGATATATGGGAACAGCCAATTTGGGCGATGCCGATCACTATGGATTATTTCCAGCAATAGGTGCCGGTTGGATTGTTTCCAATGAAGAATTTCTGAAAGATAATGCAGTGCTGAATTATTTCAAAGTTCGTGGATCATTCAGCTCATCAGGTAGTCTGGATCAGGATTACCGTTTCAAAGACAGACAATGGGCGGTAAGCGGTTCGGCAGGTTGGAATGTTGGTACCACATCTGTTACCAACAAAGGTGGACGTGGCGAAGGTTCAATTGGTAACCCTGATTTTTCGTGGGAGAGCAAAGCTACTTTCGATCTTGGTTTCGAGGCTACAATTTTAAACAATGTAACTGCAACTTTCGATCTGTTTCGCGAAAAAAGAACTGGTATCATTCAGCGTCCGAGTGCAGAGATTCCAATGTATGCCGGGTTCAATCTTCCCTACCTGAATACAGGAGAGGTGACCAATAAAGGATTTGAAGCTACCTTTAGATTTGATGGAAAAGTGAGTGATTTCGAATATTATGTGGGTGTAAATGCATCATTTGCCCGTAACAAAATTGATTATATGTCGGAGGTGGCACAGCCTTATTCTTACCTGTACAGCACCGGATATAGAATTGATCAGTCACGCGGATTGGTTAGTAACGGTTTTTATCAGGTAGCGGATTTTGATGCTTTGGGTAACTTAAATGCCGGTGTGGTAAAATCATCGTACGCCAATGTAAAACCGGGTGATTTAAAATACAAAGATCAAAACAGCGACAATATCATTAATGACTATGATAAAACTCCAATGAAATTCTCAAGAATACCGGAGTGGACTATGGGCGTGAATGTTGGATTCAAATTCAAAGGTTTTGATGTGGATGCATTTTTCGAAGGAGTAACCAATAGAACGGTAACGATGCCTTCGGACTATACGCAACCTTTTGCCGGCGGAAATAATATTACTCAGTTTGCACTCAATGCCTGGACTCCCGAAACGGCTTTTACGGCTGATTCGCCAAGACTTACTACTCAAACCAATTTGAACAACACACAAAGTTCCGATTTCTGGATGAGAGACGGAAGTTTCATCAAATTGCGTAGCCTTGAACTGGGTTACACAGTACCGAAGGTTGGAATTTTCAAACATTTCAATTCTATCAGAGCATTTGCAAATGGAACAAACCTATTCGTTTGGGATAAAATCACTGCATTGGAAGCCGAAAACCTTTCGATGGGTTATCCTTTAATGAAATCTGTTAGTGTTGGCTTAAGCATTGTGTTTTAATCAAATATCAATAATAAATCGAAGATAGTATGAAAATTAAATATTATATTTTATCACTTACTTTACTCGCTTTCTCGCTGGTATCTTGTCAGAAAGACTACCTGGATCTGAGAAGCGACAATGCGAATGTTTCCATCGAAAAACTGTACTCCACCTATACCTACGTGCAGGGTGTACTATGGAATACCTACAGTTATTTGCCCGACGGTTTTGCCACCTTTGGGATGGAAGGTGCTACCGATAATGCTGAATTTACAAACGAGAGTTCCGCTATTCAGATGTTCAATAACGGAACCTGGAATCAGTTTACTAATCCTGATAATGTGTGGTCGTCAAATTACGCCGGTATCAGACAAGCCAATTTGTTCCTGCAAAATCACAGCAAAATCGACATTGACTATTTGAAGTACGGAACCGTAACTGACTCAACAGCTTATTGGAATGCCCGCGACAATGTGAAGTTCATGAAAGGGGAAGTGCTCTTTTTGAAAGCTTTCTTTTATTTAGAGTTGGTAAAAAGATATGGCGGTGTGCCGATTATCAACAAACCAATGGAGTATGCTGACGCGAGTAGCTGGAAGAATATTCCCCGTAACTCGGTTGACGAATGTGTAAAACATATCAGCCTGTTGTGCGATTCGGCAGCCAAAATTATTCCTGTGGATATTGATACAAAATATACCTGGTATGATAAGGGTCGAGTAACGTATGGTGCTATTCTGGCCTTGAAATCGCGTGCACTTCTTTACGGTGCCAGCCCGCTTTTCAAAGATCAGGGTTCAACTACAACCTGGGAAGATGCTGCCAAAGCGGCTCGCGACCTGATTGCCATGAATAAATACACCTTGGTAACCGGAGCAAATTATGGAACCCTTTTTGGTTCGAGCAATACTACGCAGACCGAATACATTTTCATGCGTAATTACGGGTCGATAAACTCGGTGGAGTTTGCCAATTTTCCTATCGTCTTTGATAAGAGTACCGGTAATAGTATTACACCAAGTCAAAATCTGGTGGATGCTTTCGAAGTGGTGAATGCAGGTGTGAGTGTTCCTTTCGATTGGAATAATTCTACTCATGCAAATGCGCCTTATGCCAACAGAGATTTGCGTTTCACGAACTCTATTATCAACAATGGTGTCTCGTTCTCGGGTCAAACTATTCAGACCTATACCGGTGGTAACTGCGGACTTCCAAATACCAATGCAACAAAAACAGGTTATTACCTCAAGAAATGGCAGAATTCGACCATTAACCTTGTGACCGGTACAAAGTCAATTCATGCCTGGGGTTATTTCAGATATGCCGAGATCTTGTTGAACTACGCTGAAGCAATGTACAATGCCTATGGCGAAAATGCTGATCCAAAGGGCTATGGAATGACTGCTCTTGTTGCATTTAATAAGGTAAGAACCAGAGCCGGTATAAGTGTTGTTACTGCCGGAAACCTGACGCAGGCAAAAATTGAAAACGAGCGTCGTGTGGAGTTCTGCTTCGAAGATCAACGTTTCTGGGATTTACGTCGTTGGAAAAAAGCTGAAACTTACCTTGCGGCTCCATTGAAAAAGATAATTATTACCAATACCGGAACAGGAGCTGCACCGGTGTATACTTACTCCGTAAAAACGCTCGAAACACGTACGTTTTTACCAAAGATGAATTGGTATCCGATTCCGCAAAGTGAAATCTCCAAAACTGACTGGACGCAAAATACCGGTTGGTAATTGATAAAAATAAGTTAGTAACCCCCAATGGAACCGGAGTATTGAATCTGAGCGATGAATCAATATCCGGTTCCGGTAAGGGAGCTTATTTATCAATGTATAAAATTCAAGAGATATTATATTTTTATCATAGTGTTAGTTATCAAGGTAATATATTAAATATGAAACATTTTTCTATCGTACTTACACATTTGGTTATGGCCTCTTGCTGCATGCAGGCTGTAGCCCTAAATAATTCGACATCCGATGTTAGCAGAAAACAGGTTAATGTCTATACAACTGCTCAAAATACATCTCTGAGACTTGCTAAAGGATCTTCTTTGCACTTTCAGGAAGTAAATCAACCATTGGAGAAAGAGGCGTGTGTTTTTCTTGATCCGTCTAAAACCTATCAGACGGTTTTAGGTATTGGAGGTGCACTCACAGATGCTTCTGCCGAAACATTTGCCAAATTATCCAAAGAAACTCAAAAGGAATTCCTCAGCGCATATTACAATCCTCAACAGGGTATTGGCTACACATTGGCACGTACAAATATCAACAGCTGCGATTTCTCCAGTGATACATACACTTATGTTGCTGATGGCGATTCGGCTCTCCGTACTTTCAATGTTGCGCACGATGAGAAATACCGCATTCCTTTTATCAAACAGGCTGTTGCGGCTGCGGGTGGTAAGTTGACTCTTTTTGTGAGTCCCTGGAGTCCACCGGCATGGATGAAAGATAACAATAACATGTTGGGTGGTGGTAAATTATTGAGTCGTTACAATCAAAGTTGGGCCAATTATTATGTGAAATTTATTCGCGCCTACGAAGCACAAGGCATTCCTGTTTGGGGGCTTTCAGTTCAGAATGAACCGATGGCCAAACAACGCTGGGAGTCGTGTATATTTACTGCCGACGAAGAGCGTGACTTTGTAAAAAATTACCTGGGACCTACACTTCATAAGAGTGGGATGGCAGATAAAAAACTTATTGCCTGGGACCATAACCGCGATTTGATTTACCAACGTGCATCGGTGCTCCTGAGTGATCCCGAAGCCGCGAGATACATTTGGGGTGTTGGTTTTCACTGGTACGAAACATGGACAGGTGGCACTATGTTATTCGAAAATATCAAACGCGTTCACGAATCCTATCCGCAGACGAACCTGATGTTTACCGAGGGATGTATTGAATCATTCAAACTGGATAAGGTGAATGACTGGGCAATGGGTGAAAAATACGGTACTTCACTCATAAACGATTTTAATAATGGTGCTGTGGGTTGGACCGATTGGAATATTCTGTTAGATGAGACCGGCGGGCCTAATCATGTTGGGAATTTTTGTTTTGCTCCTATTCATGCCGATACTAGAACTGGTAAATTGATTTATACCAATATCTATTACTATCTGGGTCAGTTTTCAAAATATGTTCGTCCGGGTGCCAAGCGCATAAGCTGTTGTTCAAACAGGGATAGATTACTCACCACTGCTTTCGAAAATGTAGATGGCAAAATTGCTGTGATTGTAATGAACACTGGAGCAGAAGAAACAAAATACAATCTTTCTATTGGAAATAAGGCCGTGTCGGTAAACAGTTTACCACACTCTATTTCTACCTTAGTGGTAGAAGATTAAATAAAAGATGATTCGTTTCACAAGTAACCGGATTACAGAATTTATCACATGATTTATTTAAGTTGATTTTGGTTGGGATAGTTTAGGTTTAAAAAAGAATGTTGTTGTTTTTAATTAAGATGGTTGGTATTGCTGCTGATGTAGAAGTTAGGAAGTTTTATTTCCTTTTTACATCAGCGCAATATTTTTTAGTTAGATTACGAATAAATATTTAAAAATGAATAATATGAAAAAAATTATAGTTGTACTGTTTATTGCATGTTTTTATCAACTGATTCCTGCACAGGATAAAGGAAAGTATTGGGAAGATATACAAATCATAAAGAAATATGAGAAAATTTATGCTCCGGCCACCAATCCGATTATCTTTGTGGGGAGTTCATCCATTCGCCGTTGGGATGATGTAGAAAGAACCTTTGCAAGTTATAGAGCTATCAACCGAGGCATTGGTGGTGCTGTGATTAATGAAATAACGTATTCTCTAAATGAACTTGTGTTTCAATATCACCCTCGCCAAATAGTAATTTATGCTGGTGAAAATGATCTGGGAGATAAAGCTTCTACGGCCGATTCAATTTGCAATCGCACCCAACGCCTCATCACTGCCATTCGTGCGCAAATGCCCGTGGTGCCTATCGTCTACGTTTCAATCAAACCAAGTCCGGTGCGAGACAAAGTGATGGACAAAGCCATTGAGGCCAATAAGCTGATTCGGACTTATCTGCTTCATCAGAAAAATATTCAGTATGTGGATGTATTTAGCTTAATGCTCAGTGCCGATAAAAAATCGCGACCGGAATTATTCTTGTCGGACATGCTGCACATGAACCCGAAAGGGTATAAAATATGGACCAAAGCTATTCAGCCTTATTTAATCAAGTAATAATTTTAATCAATGAGAATAATTGCTTTTTCTTGTTTGCTGATAGTAAACTTGCTGTTCGTAAAAGCACAGCAAGTTATATCTTTATACCCCGACAGCATTCCGGGTTCTGATTGTAAAACCGATATGGAAGTCTGGTCTGAGAACAAATCGGATGTCAGAAATGTAACGCATCCCACGCTCACTTTATTTTTCCCCAATAATCCGGTACCTGATCAGGCGGCAGTGATTGTCTGTCCGGGCGGCGGTTATTCGCATCTGTCAATTGGTGATGGTGGTATTGGGGCAGCAAAAGAACTGGCAAAGAACGGCATTGTGGGTATAGTACTCAAATACAGAACAGCCGGCAACAATTGCATAGCCGATTTCTCCAATATTCCGTTGCAGGATGTGCAGCAAGCCATTTACCAAACACGGCTTCATGCCCGTGAGTGGAACATCGACAGGTCAAAAACAGGCTTGATGGGCTTCTCGGCTGGTGGTCATTTGGCAGCAATGGCAGCTACTCATTTTGCGTCGCCACTGATTGATGCAAAGGGCATAAGCTTACGACCCGACTTTACGATACTGGCTTATTCGGTTATCAGCTTTACCGATACGCTGACTTCAAAAAGCTCCAAAACGCGCTTAAATCTTTTGGGCAATCATCCTTCTGATAAACAGAAGCTTTGGTTCTCGGCAGAGAAAAATATATTAGCTACCACACCACCTGCTTATATTATTCATGCTTCTGACGATAGTATAGCTTTGGTTGGTAATAGTATTGCTTATTATGATGCACTTACCCACTTTAAGATAGCTTCCAAAATGCTTATTTATCAAAAGGGAGGTCATGCTTTTGCGCTGCACAATAAAATGGAGAATGATTATTGGTTGCCAATGGTAATAAAATGGCTTAGATTGAATAAAATGAGATAGTTCTCTTAACTTGTTTGTAATAATATAAAATGAAAAAAATACATGTCCTTTTTTTGTTGCTTTTTGTCTCAGTACTACAAGCAGTATCACTCCCTCTTGCTACAAATTTATGGGATAGCCAAAAGCTCGGTAAAGTAAAGAAATCTATTCATTTACCTCAATATCAACCGGCTTATGATGCGCTGATTAAAAAGGCAGAATCAGCTCTTGTGGCTCATTATGCCACGGTGATGGATAAAGTAAAGGCTCCGGCCAGTGGAAATAAGCACGATTATATGAGTCTGGCTATTTATTTTTGGCCAAATCCGGATAGCAAAGATGGGTTACCGTACATCAACAAGGATGGTCAACGTAATCCGGAACTAAAACAATACGATGCAGAGCCCAAAACGGCTATGATTGATGGCGTGGTTAGCATGACGCTGGCCGGCTATTTTTCGGGAGATAAAAAGTACAGTCGCCGTGCTGCGGAGCTTTTGGATACCTGGTTTCTGAATCCGGCTACGCGCATGAATCCAAATCTGGATTTTGCACAGCACGTTCCTGGCAGAAGTACCGGTCGTGGATATGGAATTATTGATACTTATAATTTTGTGTCGTTGACGGATGCCATTACCGTATTAAATGCTTCGGGCGAGCTGTCGAAAACGCAATATGCAGGCTTGAAAAAATGGTTTTCGGATTTTACCACCTGGCTGCTCGAAAGTAAAAACGGAAGAGATGAAGCTGTGGCAAAAAATAATCACGGCACAGCTTATGAAGTTCAACTGTCAGCTTGCGCACTGTTTTCAGGTCGACCAGAAATTGCACTCGAAAAGATACATAATTTCGCGCAACAACGTATCTTTGTTCAAATTACGCCAGATGGTTCGCAACCTGAGGAATTAACCCGCACGCTTGCGTTTCATTATTCGTGGTACAATATTACTCACATGATAGATATGGCAGCTATTGCCAAACATCAGGGCGTTGACTTATTGAAGGAGGTTTCCTCCGATGGACGGAGCATTGTAAACGGACTTAATTTTCTGACGAACTATGTTGGAAAAAAGTCAGAGTGGAAATGGCAACAAATACACGATTGGGATGTAGTGGAAGTGCAGATTGGCGAAGAGCTTCGCAAACTCTCATCTATCAGTGGAAATCCGCAATACGAAGCCCTGCGGGTGAAATTGGATAAAAATAGTCCGGATGATATTTGTTGGTTGTTGTATAGCCTCTGATAAATTGTATTTTTAATCATAAAATAACTCTCTATGAAATTGAAATTCATTCTCGTATTTTGTTTGTTACTGGTGTTCAAAGTTGGATTTTCGCAAAAGAAGCCGGTTGTTGATGTAAAAAAGGAATTTGCTTTTGCTGCTAAACAGTACGAAGGCATGTTATTGTCGCACCCTGACGTTACTAAGTTTCCGCAGTCGACCAAGCCCGATGGGTCGCCCGATAACCGCGTCTCCGGTTGGTGGTGTAGTGGTTTTTTCGGAGGTTCGTTGTGGTATATTTATGAATTTACCGGCGATAATAAATGGAAAAATGCAGCAAACATCTGGACAAAGGCAGTAGAAAAAGAGAAATACAACAAAGGAACGCACGATTTGGGCTTTATCCTGTATTGCACTTTTGGAAATGGTTATCGACTAACCAAAAATAAGGAATATATTGAACCTATGCTTACCGGTGCAAAATCACTGGCTACGCGTTTTAATCCTGCTTATGGTGTTATAAAATCGTGGAATCAATTTCAGGATTGTAAATACCCAGTAATTATTGATAACATGATGAACCTGGAATTTCTTCTTTGGGCGGCAAAAAACTCGAATGATACTAGCTTATATAACATTGCCATAAAGCATGCCGACAATACGTTGAAAAATCATTTTCGGCCTGACTTTAGCAGCTATCATTTGGTTGGTTACGAAGAAGGAGAGAAAGTGTACAGTAAGCGTACAGTTCAGGGAGCTAATGATAGTTCGGCCTGGGCCAGAGGACAGGGTTGGGCATTGTATGGTTACACCATGATGTATCGCGAGACCAAAGATCCGAAATACCTGAGACAAGCTGAGGGTATCGCCGGTTTTATAATGAATCACCCTAATTTGCCAAAAGACAAAATCCCTTATTGGGATTTTAATGCGCCCAATATTCCGAATGAAGAGCGGGATGCATCAGCCGGAGCAATTTATGCATCTGCACTTTTGGAGTTGTGTAATTATAGTCCGGAAAACAAGAAAAAGTATTTTTCCTTTGCCGAGCAAATTCTGAAGAGTCTTTCGTCGCCCGAATATAAAGCACAGTTGGGCAAGAATAATTATTTTATTCTCAAACATTCGGTGGGGCATAAGCCGGCTAAATCGGAGATAAACACACCGCTGGTATATGCCGATTATTATTACCTGGAGGCTTTGTTGCGGTACAATCGTTTCTTTACTCAAAAATAATTTTCCGTTTTTTTCAACCTTGAAAATAACCATTATTCCACAACTTGGTGGAATTAAAATTCTAATACCATGATAAGAAAAATAACTTTTCTTTTCGTCTGTTTTTTATCCTTCGTATTACAACCGCTTCTCGCGGCGGTCACCGGGAAGGATAATTTGACAGAATTACAAACATCTCAAAACATCTTTCAGGTTGAGAAACCTGATTATATACTAAGTCCATATACGGGAATGACCCGCCAACATTGGAAAGATGCAGCGTTGTATCTGCTGAAAGGAGCTTTCAGTTATATTCATACCCTTGATGATCCGATGAAGTTTCCGAAGCAGGAGGGTAAAAGCTATCCTCGCACTCCGGAACAGGTTCCAACTGAGAAACTGGAAGGACTTTGTCGTACACTGTTCATTGCTGCACCGCTGCTGAAAGAAGATCCGAATCTGACCATCAACGGCATAAAAGTAGCCGATTATTATCGTCATCAAATTAGTCTCTTGGTCGACCCGCAGAGCGAAAGTTTTATAAAACTACGTGATAAGAATACCGGACCTCACCAGAATTTGGTAGAGTTTGGTGCACTTTCTATTTCGATGTTTATTATCCCCGATTTATTGTGGAAACCGCTTTCGCAAGTTCAAAAAGATGCATTAGCAGTCACCATGCTTAGTTATGGAGATGGTCCTACTCATCCCAATAACTGGAAGTTTTTCAATATCTTTATCCTCAGTTATTTCAAAAACTGTGGATACACTATAAATGATGCATTGCTGACAGACTATTTGCAAAAAACACTTCAGCATTATCGGGGCGAAGGATGGTACAACGATAATCCGTCTTACGATTATTACAGCATGTGGGCATTTCAGATGTATGGCATGTTGTGGTCGGACTTCTACGGTAAAAAGAATTATCCGGAAATTGCTAAACAACTGGCCGATAATTTTAAAGCAGTGAAAGATAGCTATCCGTATATGTTTAGCCGCAAGGGGGAACTTATTATGTGGGGACGCAGTATTTCGTACCGTTTTGGTGCGGTGGTACCTTTTCCGCTAATGGGTTTGGAGCGTGCTCCCGAAACGAATTATGGTTGGATGCGCCGGATTGCTTCCGGAGGACTGTTACAGTTTCTCCAGAATCCATCACTTTTGAAAGATAATGTACCCACATTGGGTTTTTACGGACCGTTCGAAACAGCAGTTCAGGCTTATAGTTGCCGTGGTAGTGTTTTCTGGTGTGGTAAGGCCTTTCTCGGCTTGTTGGTTCCGGAGGATAATCCATTTTGGCAGGCAACAGAGAATGAAGGTGCCTGGAATACGGAATTGAAGAAAAACACGGTTAACAATAAATACCTGAAAGGGTCAAATATTCTAATTACTGATTACCCCAACATTGGAGCTGCTGAAATCAGGGCCTGGTGCAATTCACCGCAGGGTACTGCTACCGAGAACTATCGTGGGAACGAAAACTATAACCGCTTGTCCTACAACAGTGCTTTTCCGTGGCAAACGGATGGAAAAGAAGGAGATGTGGCCATGAACTATGTGATGAAAAACAATACAAACCAATGGGAACCACTGCGAATGTTTACGTTCCGCAAGTTCGAAAATGGGGTGTACTATCGCGATGCCGTGTTTGAAACGAACCAACAAGTCAGGCTCAAATTAGCTGATATTCCTCTTCCCAATGGTATTATGAGAGTGGATAAAAATCTCAGTACGGATAGGGTTGAACTTCGGTTAGGGCATTATGCCTTGCCAAAACTTCAAACTCCAGTCAAAGAAGAAACTCGTAAGGTGAATGGATACGACGTAAAAATCATAGATAACGGTGTCTACCAGTTGGCTATGGTGAACATGAAGGGTTGGGACGGAATGCAATTTGTACATTCGCGGGGTTCACATCCAGCTGCCGACGAGAGCACTGTCATCAATGTTATCGATCAGTTTGTTACCGATTCAAAAAAAGATAATCTGTACATCACGCTCATGCTTTGGAAAAAATCCGGAGAGAAATGGACTGCCACAGAATTAATGCCGGTGAAAAAGCTGGATTCTTCAAGGGCAGATAAACTGACAATTACATTTACCGATAATACAACAAAGATTATTGACTATCATTAAGTTGAAGTATTGAAATAATATTTACCCGAATTAAGTATATAAAATCACACTAAACACATGAAAACAAAACAGTTGCTATTGCTTATTTGCCTCATTGTACTTGGCAAAGGAACGCTATCTGCCGAGGGTTATCTAAAGACTGACGGTTCTAAAATTGTAGATTCAAAAGGAAAGGAAATCATACTTCGCGGTATGGGACTGGGTGGTTGGATGCTACAGGAAGGATATATGCTACGTATGCCCGGCACTGGAACGCAACACTCCATAAAAGCACGTATCGCCGATTTAATTGGCGACGAAGAATGTGAGCATTTCTATGATCAATGGTTGAAAAATCAAATGACTAAAGCCGATGTTGATTCAATGGCTAAATGGGGATTCAACAGCATTCGGTTGCCGATGCATTACAACCTCTACACGTTACCCAGTGAAAAAGAACCCAATCCGGCTACCAATACCTGGTTGCAAAAAGGGTTTGCTATGACCGATAGTTTATTGAGTTGGTGCAAAGCCAACAATATGTACCTGATACTTGATTTGCATGCTGCACCCGGCGGACAAGGGAATGACACGAATATCTCGGATAGGGATGACACTAAACCATCGCTTTGGGAAAGCGAGCAAAACAAACAAAAGATCATTGCTTTTTGGCGTAAAATAGCCGAACATTATGCCAATGAACCGTTTATCGGGGCTTATGATGTATTGAACGAGCCTAACTGGACATTTGAAGGAAAGCATAAAAATGGTGTTGAAGATCAACAAAATAAAGACTTGTGGAAATTATACGTGGACATCACGAAGGCGATTCGCGAGGTGGATAGCAAACACATCGTTATCATCGAAGGAAATGGTTGGGGCAATAATTACAATGGTTTTGAAGGACCGTCCGACAATAATATGGTGTTGAGTTTTCATAAGTACTGGAACTCGAACGAAAAGGGGAGTCTCGATGGAATTTTGAAACTGCGCGATAAATTCAATATGCCGCTTTGGTTGGGCGAGAGTGGCGAGAACTCCAATAAATGGTTTCGCGATTGTATAGCACTGGTTGAGAGCAATGGCATTGGATGGTCGTGGTGGCCGTTAAAGAAAATAACGGGCATCAACAATCCGCTAACTGTACAAGCTCCCCAAGGCTACGAAGCTCTCTTGAATTATTGGGGGAATGGTGGTGAAAAACCAACCAAAGAATTTTCTATCAAGGTACTATCGCAGTTGACAGAGAACCTGAAAGCTCAAAACTGTGTTTATCGCAAAGAAGTGATTGATGCGATGTTCCGTCAAATAAACGACAGTACTACCAAAGCGTATGGCGCTAATTTGGTTCCTGGACGTATCTTTGCTGTTCATTTCGATTTGGGCGCATCGGGTCAGGCGTATTACGACAAGGAAAGCGAACGGGTTGATGGAAAGGCCGGTCTTTCGGGAGGTAACAAAAGTGGTGTCTATCGTAACGATGGTGTTGACATTGAAATGAATACCGATTCGACCGATCGTGCCTGCAAATACAGTGTTTCGTCGACTGAAGATGGTGAATGGATGAAATTTACGTTGGATGTGAAGAAAAAAAGCAATTATGCTATTCAATTGCGTATCTTGCCGTCAACTCAGGCCTCAGGTCTGCATCTTGTTTTCGACAATAAGATAGCAGCGAACACGATCTCTATCCCCGCAGAAAATGCGCCTCAATGGAAATCAGTTTCTGTTGGCAAGGTCATTTTGGATAAAGGGAAACATACTTTCAAATTGATGATTGACAAAGGGGGTATGAAAATAAACGCTCTGAGTTTTTCAACTATAAAATAATATTTCAATGAAAAAGCTTCTACTGATAAGCCTCTTATTTATGATGTGGCATACTGTCTTTGCACAAAAAGATGAATATATCACGTTGCAAAATATTCCTTATTATACCGATTCTGTTGGTCGTTCTAAAGCATCGTTGAGCAAAGACTGTGTTCTGGATATTTATTATCCGCGCAATGTACAGAACTTCACAACGGTGGTGTGGTTTCACGGTGGCGGACTTACCGGTGGCACTAAGGAAATTCCGGAAGCTTTGAAGAAAAAAGGCCTTTGTGTGGTGGGAGTAAGCTATCGCCTGAGTCCGCAGGTAGTTTGTCCGGCTTACATCGAAGATGCGGCAGCAGCAGTTGCCTGGGTGTTCAACAACATCAAAAAGTACAATGGTGATCCCAGTCGTATTTTTGTGTCGGGTCACTCGGCCGGGGGCTACCTGACCTGTATGATTGGTCTTGATAAAAAGTGGTTGAATGCCTATCGTATCGATGCAAACCGCATTGCAGGTTTAATACCCTTCAGTGCTCAAACCATCACGCATTTTACCATTCGGAAAGAACGTGGTATTGCCGATACCCAACCGGTTGTTGATGCGTATGCTCCGCTGTTTCATGTTCGGAATGATGCATCGCCAATGCTCTTGATTACCGGCGACAGGGAGATGGAAATGCTGGGAAGGTACGAAGAAAACGCTTATTTGATGCGCATGATGAAAGTAGTGGGACACAAAGAAACGACACTCTATGAATTGGATGGTTATGGTCATAATATGACCGAACCGGCATTTCCTTTATTGCTAAAATGGATTGCTCAAAGAACCCACTAATCTTCTGAACGTACAAATCACCATGCAGCAATGATATCTCATCATGCAGTAACGATATCGCATCAAGCCGAACCCATATCTCACCATGCAGTAACGATATCACACCAAGCCGAACCTATATCGCATCATGCAGCAATGATATCTCATCATGCAGTAACGATATCTCATCAAGCCGAACACATATCTCACCATGCAGTAACGATATCACACCAAGCAGAACCTATATCGCATCATGCAGCATCTATATCGCACTATGCCGTAACGATATTACAAAAACAGCTTACCGATATCGGCAAGCTGTTTTTGTTTATGCAAATTGTTCTATTTCTTCTTTTGTGATGCTGGTACCGCCTAGAATAATGAGGCGTTCCACTACGTTGCGCAATTCGCGTATATTTCCTGTCCAGGAACGTGCTTGTAGCGATTCTATAGCTATTTGATCAAAGCTTTTCGGCTGTATGCCCTGCTCTGTACAAATCAGTTCACAAAAATGCGTTACAAGTAAAGGAATATCCTCTTTTCTGTCGTCCAGACTAGGGACGTGAATAGGAATGACGTTGAGACGATGGAATAAGTCTTCGCGGAAATTTCCGGCTTCGATCTCTTTTTTCAGGTTTTTGTTGGTAGCAGCCAGTACGCGCACGTTTACTTTTATGCTCTTGTCGCTACCCACGCGGGTGAGTTCGTTTTCTTGCAGTACGCGGAGTACTTTTGTTTGTGCCGAAAGACTCATATCGCCAATTTCGTCTAGGAAGATTGTTCCGCCGTCGGCTTGTTCAAATTTTCCGATACGTTGTTTTATGGCCGAAGTAAAAGCGCCTTTTTCGTGACCGAATAGCTCACTCTCAATCAATTCAGATGGAATTGCTGCACAGTTTACCTCCACAAACGGGGCATCGGTACGGTTGCTTTGCTCGAAAAGTAAACGGGCAACCACTTCTTTTCCGGTTCCGTTTTCGCCGGTGATAAGAACACGTGCATCGGTTGGTGCTACGCGTTCAATCATCATGCGCACTTTTTCGATAGCCGGCGAATTGCCAATCATCTGGTGTCGTTTGGCAATTTTCTTTTTCAGCGTTTTGGTCTCTGTTACCAGGTTATTTCTATCTAACGCATTGCGGACAGTAATCAGTAAACGATTCAAATCGATAGGCTTAACGATAAAATCGAAAGCTCCTTTTTTGATGCATTCTACTGCCGTTTCAATATTTCCATGACCGGAAATCATCACAATAGGTGCTTCAATTTCTTTTTCTATCAAATGGCCAAGCAACTCAATACCATCCATCTCGGGCATTTTTATGTCCGAAAAAATTAGATCAAAAACAGCATTCTGAGCCGCTTCTAATCCTTGTTTTCCGTTTTCGGCCAGGGTGATCTGATGTTTTTCAAATTCCAGAATCTCCTTCAGCGTATTGCGGATGCTGCGTTCGTCGTCTATGATTAATATTTTTGCCATGGAATTCAGTTAGTAAACGAGTGGACAAGTAAACAAGTACACAAATAGATGAATGATGTAACCAGAATTTAATATGGGGCCTACAAATCAAACCCGATATCGGTTCTGAAATACTTTCCTTTGTATTGAATTTTTTGTGCGTTTGCAAATGATACTGCCAGTGCTTCTGCTTTGTTGGCACCGTAAGAACTAATAGCCATTACGCGACCGCCATTGGTTACTATCTTGCCGTCTTTAGTCGCAGTTCCTGCATGGAAAACAATGCTGTTTTCTACGCTCTCAAGTCCGCTTATTTCGTCGCCTTTAGCATATTCTTCGGGATATCCGCCGGCCACCAACATAACTGTTACAGCTGAGCGTTCGTCAAATTCAATGGTCTTTTCGTTCAGATTACCATTGGCCACACCTTCGAGCAGTTCAACGAAATCACTTTTAATACGCAGCATAACCACTTCCGTTTCCGGATCTCCCATGCGGGCATTGTATTCAATGGTTACAGGTTCGCCTTTTACTTTTATCAAGCCAAAGAAAATGAAGCCTTTATAAACAATGCCTTCGCTATCCAATCCATCCACTGTAGGTTTGATAATGCGTTCTTCCACTTTGCGCATAAAGTCGGCATCGGCAAACGGAACAGGCGAAACAGCACCCATACCACCGGTATTCAGTCCTTTATCACCTTCGCCAATGCGTTTGTAGTCTTTTGCTTCGGGCAGAATTTTATAGTTTTTTCCGTCGGTAATTATGAACACAGAACATTCAATACCATCAAGAAATTCTTCGATAACCACCGTTTTGCTGGCAGCACCAAATTTTCCATCAAGCATTGCTTTTAGTTCGGTAATGGTTTCGTCCAAATCGTTTAGAATCAAAACACCTTTTCCGGCAGCCAAACCATCGGCTTTCAGAACGTAAGGTGCTTCCAGACTTTTCAGGAATTCGATACCTTCGGTTATATTTTCGGCTGTAACGCTTAGGTATCCGGCTGTAGGGATATTGTGGCGGAACATAAATTGTTTCGAGAAATCTTTACTTCCTTCAAGTTGAGCACCCACTTTATCGGGTCCAACCACAGGGATATGTTTTAATTCTTCATCGTCGGCAAAAAAGTTGACTACTCCTTTTACCAATGGATCTTCAGGTCCAACAACTACGATTTCGATATTTTTTTCGATAACTACTTTTTTGATTTGTTGAAAATCATCGGCAGCAATGGGTAAATTAGTTGCAACAGAAGCTGTTCCGGGATTGCCGGGAGCTACATAAAGAGTAGAAAGTTTGGGACTTTGAGCTATTTTCCAAGCCATGGCGTGTTCGCGACCGCCCGAACCGAGGAGAAGAATATTCATGATACTGATTGAATGGATTTGAGTTGCAAAAGTAAGGAAATTTGAGCGTTTTGCAAAATGGGGAATATGTGCTGGTGGATTTGGCGATGTGAATGTGTTAGCCGGATAAATTTCAGGGATTTAGGACTTTGTTTGTTCAAGATTCCACGGTATTTCAACCCGGACAGATGCTCCCTTGCCAATTTCACTTACAATGTTCAATTTACCATCCAATAATACGACCCTTTCTTTCATTCCTATCATTCCGTATGAGTCTTGTCTGCCGCTGTTATTCTTGTCAAACCCTATCCCGTTGTCAATAATTTCTAAAACGAGCTTATTAGATTCTTTTCTAAAATCAATTTTGACTAAAGTAGCTTTGGAATGTTTGGCTATATTGCTGAGTGACTCCTGAAGAATTCTGAAAAATGCAAGAGACTGTTGTGAATTCATCTCGATGGTTGAATTCTCAGGGGTAAATTCACACTTTATTTGATACCTTTCCTCAAATTCACGAAGATAAGCTGTTGTAGCACCGGCAAAACCATTCATTTCGAGCAGGTCGGGGCGCAATCCACTCATAATTCGGCGGGCAGTTTTAATGGTTCTGTCTATCAGGTTTGCTATGGTCTCAAATTCTCCCGACATACTTTTCGAATCATTTGAGCTGTCATGGTTTACAATTTTATTCTTAAGTAACCCCATCTCAATTTTAAGTGCGACCAGGGTTTGTCCAAGGTCATCGTGAATTTCGCGGGCCAGTGCTACTTTTTCTTCTTCACGCACGTTTTGAAGGTGCGACGCAAACTTTCGCAATAGTTCCTCCGATTTATTCAATGCAATCTCGGCTCGTTTTCGGTCGGTTATATCTTCCTTTATTGATAGAAAATGTGTTATTTCTCCCTCCGTATTGAGGATAGGAGAGATAGTGGCTGATTCCCAATAAAGTTCACCGTTTTTTTTCTTGTTGTGAAACTCGCCGCTCCAGATCTTTCCAGATTTTATAGTTTTCCAGAGTTCAGCATCTTCCTGTTGCGGCTTTTCGTCTGAACCGAATATCCGAGTGTTTTCGTGTATCAGTTCTTCTGCCGAAAACCCGGTCAGTTGGGTAACCTTTGGATTGACGTATTCAATGATTCCATCCGGATTGGTAATACAAATTGCAACCGGACTTTGCTCCACCGCTTTGGAAAGTTTGCGAAGTTCGGCCTCAGCATTTCGTTGTTCGGTGATGTCATGAATGCTTGAATAAATCATGGCTTTATCCCCGATAAGTATGGGGTTCGAGAATACTTCCACATCCCGTATTTCGCCATTGGCCAGTCGATGTTGACCAACAAAAGAATTCAGCGTTTTTGCTTTTACTGCCTGCAACCGGCCATTTATCTTTTCTTCGCTGACGACATTGAAATCGTATAGGTTTTTGCTGCAAAACGTGGCCTGCGACCACCCGTAGTACTCGCAGGCAGCCGGATTTGCATCTTCAATTCGGCCGTTTTCGGGATTTATAAGCAGAATTACCGAATGATTGTTATTGAACAGTGCTTTGTAGTGGGACTCGCTTTCAATAAGTTTAGACTCAGCAAATCTCAACTTTTGCATATGTCTTTTGACAAGTAGATACAAGAATACGGAAGTAACGAGAATGAAGAAAGCTCCTTTATATGTCTGAAATTTGGTTAATAGACTATCGTCCGTTTCGAGTAAGTCAAGTAGTTTGTCTGAAAACAGAATCCACAGGAAACCAAAAATCAAATAATTAAGCGTAATTCTAAATTCGAATTTGAAATTATGGAATAAATTGGATTTCATAGTTTTCATGCTTAAATTTATTTTTCAGTGTAAGCTTCGTTGGTCTTTTTCTGTATTTGTTTGCCCAGAACTAAATATATTCGAACAAAACGAGCCGAAGGGAGAGCGGATTTTTATATAGTAGCGGTTACAAATATACGCATTCATTTTATATTTGCTTGATAGGAAGTACTTATTTTCAAATACATCTTTGATTTATTTGATTCTTTTGGGGCACAAAAAATCCCCGGAGAGCTGTTTTAATTCCAGTTCCCGGGGATTCATTTATGTGAAGCCTCTTGTAGTAAGCTTTATGTTATTATCGGAGGTTTTTTTTGAGAGGAAGTCGGCAAATGGTTTGCTTACCTCTATAAAAGACGAAAGGTAGCTTTACCTCACGGTAATCTACCAATCTTTTTGTTAACCTTAAATCTAATACTATGAAAAAATCACGATGCAAAGATACGGGGTTTCTGATAACCATCCAAACAATTTTCATTGAAAATGCTTCAAAAGTATGTTTTATAACATACTTTTAGGATTGGTTGCCCAATTTTATATTTTCAAAAGCATTTGAAGTGTCATTTTCACTTATTTTGTATGTGTCTAATGGACGGTTAGTTAAATACAACTGATTTTCCGTGGTTTAGCATCACATTTTTACGCATTCCGTAACACTTTTTTACACTTCATTCGCCGTTTTAAGAATGAAAAATCGGGCAAACCATCAAAAAATATCTATCTTTGCTTTTACATAGTTCACAAATACGCTTTAGCATGTCAAGATTTACCAAAAAGAAGAAAGAACACATCGGGTTGTCGCCCTACGCATTGGTTTTTCGTGGTCAAAAGAAAACGGATAAGATTTTGCTGCAAGCCATGGATTTCGATCTGGAGTCGGTGCGCGAGTTGGAGGTGAAGACGAAAGAGGGATTGGTGAGTTTAAAAAACTCGAAAACGCTAAGTTGGCTCAATATTTACGGATTAGACAATGTTGAGACCATGGAGGAACTGGCTCAGGTATTTGCAATTGACGATAATATTCTGTCGGATGTAATGAATCCATCGCTGCGCCCGAAAGTGCAGGAGTTCGAAAACGGACTTTTCTGCACCATAAAGTTATTGCAATACAATGATAAAAATGATACGCTAAGCGTCGAAAATTTGAGTTTGATCATTACAGAGAATACGCTGATTTCTTTTCAGGAGCTATCCGTGCACATGTTTGACCCGATACGCGAACGGATTAGGAAGCATAAGAATAAGATCCGCACTGCGGGGTCGGATTATCTGGCTTTTGCATTACTGGATGTGGTTGTCGACAATTATATTTATGTAATCGGGCAGTTGGGCGATAAGATAGAGGCATTGGAGGAAGATATCAGCAATAATCCTAAAAAAGAATTGTTGGATGACATCAATTCTTTCAAACGAGAATTGAATTTTTTGCGAAAGCACATTAAACCTGCTAAAGAGATGATTCTTAATTTGGCAAAAATGGAATCGGAGTTTATTCATGATGATAACCGCATTCATTTTAAAGAATTGCAGGATAATATCAACGAGGCCAACGAACTTTCGGATAGTTACCGTGAAATTTTATACGATCAACTAAATATTTATCATTCAACAATGAGTACCAGGTTGAACGAAATAATGCGGGTACTTACCGTTTTTTCGGTTATATTCATTCCCCTTACTTTTATTGTGGGGGTGTATGGAACCAATTTTGATAATTTGCCCGAATTGCATTGGCCAAATGGCTATTTTATGATGTGGGGAGGAATGATTATCACCACATTCTTTATGCTCTGGTATTTCAGGCGGAAGAAATGGTTGTAAATAACAATTGGTATCCCTTTTTCTAGTCCGATAATTGAACGATTTTAAGGTTGATTTGTTTATCAAGTCTAGAGTTCAACAAACACACACAAATGGAAGAAATAACAAAGAAAGCGCCGAAGAAAAATACTATTGAAAACCAAATATTGGTTATTTTCGGATCTAATGGCGATTTGTCGAAACGTAAGTTACTGCCCGCAATTTTTCAATTGTACCTCGATGATCTATTGCCGGATAATTTTATACTTATAGGTGCAGGTAGTCAGGAAAAGGATGAAGAGTCAAATAGAGTTGAGGTGAAAGAAGCGTTACTTAAGTTTGCCAAAGGAGATGTAACTGCTTTTCCGGAAAAATTAGAGTTGTTTCTTCAACGATTATATTACAAAAAAGTACATAACCAAACCGAGGAAGATTTTGGGGAGTTGAAAGAATATATCGATACGCTCTCGGCAAGGTTGAATATCCCTAAGAATATTATTTATTATTTCTCCATACCTCCATTTTTGTACGAAGTGGTGGCTGCTCATTTAGTAAAATATGGTTTGAATACCGAAGATGATGGTTGGAAACGAATAATTGTTGAAAAACCTTTCGGTTACAGTTATGATACGGCTATTGATTTAGACAAAAAACTGCGGAGCGGTTTCAATGAAGATCAGATTTACCGTATCGACCATTATCTGGGAAAAGAAACGGTTCAGAATATTATGGTTACCCGTTTTTCGAATGGTTTTTTCGAACCCATCTGGAATCGCAAATATGTGGATAGAATAGAAATTACTGCGGCCGAAAAAATTGGGGTAGGCAGTCGCGGCGGATATTACGATACTTCGGGTGCCATGCGCGATATGATTCAGAACCACTTGATGCAGGTACTCGCGGTAATAGCCATGGAGCCACCTTCTATTTTTGACTCGGAATCTATCCGAAATGAAACGGTAAAAGTGTTACAAGCTTTGCGACCAATAAAAACATCTGAAATTCAAGACTATGTTGTTCGTGGGCAATATATTGCCACTGACGTGGATGGCGAATTGCAGAAAGGGTATCGACAAGAAACGAATGTGGTGTCCAACTCAAAGACCGAAACCTTTGTAGCTATGAAGCTTTTCGTGGATAACTGGCGTTGGGGCGATGTGCCGTTCTATATCCGTACCGGAAAGCAACTTCCGGAACGTGTTACCGAGGTGATTATACACCTTAAACCGGCTCCACATCAGTTGTTCAAACAGCGTTGCGTGGCGCAATCGACCAATATGATTATTCTTCGCATTCATCCCGATGCCGGTGTGGCGGTGGATTTTGGCATGAAAATACCCGGTGCAGGTTACAAAGTGCAAAACGTAAACATGGCTTTTCATTATTCCGATTTGGCGGAAAATAAAATTTCGGAAGCTTATGAACGATTACTATTGGATTGTATGATAGGAGATTCGACCCTTTATGCACGTGCGGATGCTGTGAAGGCAAGTTGGAAATTTGTTGATCCGATACTTCAGGCCTGGAAAACAAATCCTAAAATTCCATTGTATTTCTACGAATGTAATACCTGGGGTCCTAATGAATCGAATGCACTGTTTGGCGATAAACAATTGAAATGGAGAGTACCGTTTAAAAAATTTAAAACAGACTAATCAAACTTATATAGTTTCTCGTTTTAATTTTAACGCAACTTTACTAACTGACAAAATGAACCACATTTACGAAACTCCGGAAGAAACAGCGCGTGCTGTGGCTGAATTAATTCTTGCCAAAGCAAAGGAGAAAACAAAGCAATCGCTACCGTTTAATATTGCCTTGTCGGGTGGCAGTACTCCAAAATTGCTGTTTACATTGCTTGCCAATGAGTATGTCAATAGTATCCCATGGCATTTTCTCCGCTTGTTTTGGGTGGACGAACGCTGTGTGCCGCCTACTCATCCCGAGAGTAATTTTGGAATGACTTACGATAGCTTGTTGACTCATGTTCCGATTCATGATAGCAATATTTTCCGGATGCAGGGAGAAGATAATCCAATCAAAGAAGCTGCACGCTATCAAAAAATGCTAGAAAAGGAATTACCTCTACAAGATGGATTTCCAATATTCGATCTAGTACTGTTGGGAATGGGTGATGATGGTCATACGGCTTCTATCTTTCCTGATAATATGGATCTGTTGCAATCGGATCAGGCAGTGGCAGTAGGTATTCATCCGGTTAGCGGTCAGGAGCGCATTACACTTACCGGAAAAGCAATACTTGAAGCGAAGCAAGTTGTTTTCCTTATTACCGGTAGCTCTAAAACCACTGTATTGAGGGAAATCATTAAGCACGAAGCTAAAGGCGAACGTTATCCGGCTTTTTATATTGCGAAAAATGCAAAAGCGGCCGATTTCTATCTCGACAAGGCAGCTGCGGCTCTTTTATAACTAATTTCTTGAGCATGACTTTAGGCGAACATTTAGACGAGTTTTATAAAAAATACAACATTCCTGCCAATGGTGGTGTGAATGATAAGACATTTGAAGTTCCGTTCCCTTATTTTACACTGACTTTGCCAAATTTCTCGTGGCGAAGAAGAGCGCTGTATGTGCATGATTTAGAACATATACTCAACGAGCAGGATACGTCATGGAGCGGCGAAATGTTTATTGCCTCGTGGGAAATTTCCACCGGCTTTTGGAAAAATCTGCCGGTTATCATCTTTCCTCTTTGGACTATGGGCTGGGGGCTTTGGAAGCATCCGACGTCAGTGATCCGCGGTTTTCGGGCAGGAAACTCACAGCGTGGAATTGCCAATCTGGAAATTGAAAAAGATAAACTACTTAGTTTAGACTTGGATCAATTGCGCGGGTTAATGGAGCCTAATGGAACTTCGCGTTCTCCTTATGTGTTTTATATCCGGCTGATTACTTGGATCTTAATAAGTCAACTTCTCTTTTTTTTGCCATTTCTCCTTCTCTCTTTTTGCTTGTTTATTTTCAAATAAATGCCTGGAAATAACAAACGCTAAAGTATTTTTCCCGTTTTGTGCTGGTATATAAAACTTTATCTTTAATTTTGAGGCCGATTTATGATCGTCAAAACATTGCTAAAATGAAGAAGCTAATTATTCTTTTTGCACTTTCTTTGCTTTTTACACCGATTATTGCTCAAATAAACAAATCGGATTCATCTGTTCAGGTAGTTAGTTACTGGAATAAACATGATAAGCAGAGGTATACCATTACCGAAGAGAGTTACCAGGTTAAAAATGCAACCGACACTATTAAACGCCAACTTTTCACTTACGACGTAGATGTTGAAGTGCTTGACTCAACAGCAACTAGTTACACGATCAAGTGGTTGTACCGCAATTTTAATATGAAGCACACCTGGAATCCGATCATGGAGAAATTACTTTCTGTGAGTAATAATTTGCCGGTGATTATAAAAACTTCCGAGATGGGCGTATTTCAGGAAGTGGTTAACTGGGAGGATGTGCGTGATTATATCGGTAAGGGAATTAATCTGATAAAATCCGAATACAAGGATGTTCCCAGTCTGGATCTGGTTTTTGAACAGATTCAAAATACCTTTTCAACCAGAGAGGCCATTGAAAATTCTGCTATTCAGGAGATTCAGCAGTATTATACTTTTCATGGAGCAAAGTACAAGTTAAACGAAGAATATCCAGGTTCAATAAAACGTCCGAATGTGTACGGTGGCGAACCCTTCGACGCCGAGATAAATGTATATTTGGATGAAATAAATTTTAATGACGACAATGTTATTCTTCGAACGTCACAAGCGGTTAATAACAAGCAACTTACTGACGCGGCCTATGGATATGTAAAGAAAATGGCACAGAATATGGGTGCGCCTTTCAACACAAAACGGATTGATTTTCCACTGGCAGTCAATAATATTGATACGGCATCGCGCATTCAGGCAAGCACAGGATGGGTGATTTTTAGTATTCAAACAAAAGAAGTATCGATGGATAATTTGTTGCAGGTTGATGAGCGATCCATTGAGATCCAATAATTAAAAGTTATATAATGAAATCTAAGTTAGTAGCACTCTTATCAGTATTTTTATTCATTTCGTCGGGTGCGTGTATCGCACAGAAATCATCAAAAAACATATCGCTATTTACCACAGCCAATGCATTAAAATGGGAATATGTGATGAAGGATAAAGCAGTCCCTGCATCAGAGGTTTTTGTTATGAACGATGGATTGTTGCAAATTACAGGAGTTTCAACCGGTTATTTACGTACAAAAAAAACATATACTAACTACGAACTAAACGTGGAATGGCGTTGGACAAAGAAGCCGGGTAACAGTGGCGTGTTGGTTCATATTCAACAAAAGGACAGTATCTGGCCGGTATGTTACCAGGTTCAACAAAAAGCTGATGCGGCAGGCGACATCATTTGTATGAATGGTTTGTGGGCAAAAGAATGTACAGACTCTGTAAAGTTTACGATTAAAAAATTGCTTCCGTCGAATGAAAAACCCTTGGGCGAATGGAATTGTATGCGGATAATATGCAAAAAGAATACAATAAAAGTGTATGTGAACGGAATCCTCCAAAATAGTCTTACCGGATTGACTGCAAAAAAAGGATATATCGGCTTTCAAAATGAAGGAACTCCTTTGGAATTTCGAAAGCTGACGATTGTTTCAAAATAATAACTCACAAACATATTTCACGATCCAAAGACTTGTAGCTTTTAGCTGCAGGTCTTTTTTTGTAGAAACGTAAGCCTACAGATTTCGAAGTTATGGCGAACGACATGTGAAAATTTACGACATGTCGATTACAATATTTATAGATTTTAAGGGGTAGATTCCTTCAAGAGAAGGAAATATCAACATTATTTGGGGTTTATTTGGCATTATTTCGTCAAGTTTAGTGATAACTCCCAAATAAATATCTCGATTAGCTGATTACATATTTTTATTCACTGCGTCTTACCATAAGATAAATCAGAAATGAGACATCATTTGATTACAAGTACAAGATGGTATTGAAGAATTTTATGCTTCAAAAATGAAAAGAGATAAATGAGAAACCCTATAATTCTAAAATCGTTAAATTAAATTTAATTCCTTATGGAAAAGCAACACAAAAAGTTTTTTTGGCAAGGAAACCATCAAATTGGTTTCTTGTCGTACGCAAAATGTGTATGTTGTTTTTTATTGGTATTTGCAGGTGCAATGCAGACTATTTCGGCAGCACCGGCTGGAGCCCAATCAACGCAACAAACAAAGAAAAAGGTTGTCGGAAATATAAAAGATGAAAATGGAGAAGCCTTAATCGGTGTTACTATTGCCATCAAAGGACAGTCAACCGGAACGGTTACCGACATAAATGGTAATTTTTCACTAGAAGTTAGTCAGCCGAGTGTTTTAGTTGTGTCATATATTGGATATACCCGTCAGTTTATCGACTATACAGGGCAACAGTCATTAGCAATCCAAATGATCTCGGATGTCGAAAAGTTGAATGAGGTGGTAGTTGTTGGATACGGGACTCAAAAAGTAAAGAATGTAACCGGATCAATTGCTTCTGTCGATATGCAAAGGATGGAGAGTTTACCGGTGGCCAATCTTACACAAGCTCTTTCCGGACAAATAGCGGGTGTGTCTGTCAATCCAGGTGGCAGTCGTCCCGGCTCGACTGATGCGAAAATTACAATTCGTCAAATTAATGCTCTTGCAAAAGATGGCGGTAATTCGCTCCCTCTCATTGTTATTGATGATGTGATTCAGGTGGATCCTGCTACAAACCTTTCAACAATGGATCAGTTTAACAGATTGGATCCTTCTGAGGTTGAAAGTATCACCGTATTGCGTGATGCAAGTGCTGCCATTTATGGATCGAGAGCGGCTCAAGGGGCAATAATAGTTAGAACTAAACGAGGTAAGGAAGGTCAGGTTAAGGTAACGTACTCAGGCAAATTTGAATGGAACGATGCAGTGAGTCATATAAAGACAATGGATACTTACAATTATGGTTTGTATGCGAACAGTATTTTGACAACTGCTGGCAAAACAGGATCTCTTCTTTTCTCCAATACAGAATTAGAGAAAATGAAATCACTTAATTACAATTGGCTGGATAAAGCATGGTCAGGTGCAGGTGCAATGCAGCATTCGATTAATGTAAGTGGTGGTGATAAAAAAGCTACTTATTTTGCTGGTGCATCATATTATGATCAGGGAGCTAACTTGGGTAGCCAGGATTATAAGCGATATAACTTCCGTGCAGGCACAGATGTAAAGTTGACAAACAGATTGAAGTTAAGTGCAACCCTTACAGCAAATAATTCAGCGCAAGAGAAATCGTACACAAAAGTAATTAGTGGTATGAACGATAATAGTTTTGGAAATAAAGGTGGTGGAGAGCAAGCGGATTATATGTACTTGCTTCATATGCCAGGATATGTTCCTTACAGTGCGAAGGTTGATGGTGTTGATCAATGGGTTTCACCTGCACTCGGTCCTCACATGGCTGCAAGCACTCAAGTTGTAAACAATAGTATAGCAGGATGGAACTATTTTGCATTGACTAATAACGGTTCAAAATCGGTAAATCAGGATTTTAATTATGGAGCAAATTTTGCTTTACAATATGATATACCTTTCGTAAAAGGATTATCGGTTAAAGCTACATATGCACTGACCCGATCTTCAATTAATTCAGAGCAAACTCAATTACCATTCTCACTAGCTCTGGGTACTAATACGGATAAGTTAGACCGTCACTTGTATGGAGATACTACCACATGGGTTGTAAGAGAGAATAACAAGACTGCACGTGTTCTCTACGATGTAACTACTAACAGATCAGAACAAGCTAATATTTATATCAATTATGACAGAACTTTTGGCTTGCATGAGATCTCAGCAATGGCATCGATAGAGCGTGCAGAAAATTCGAGTGAGTTTAAGCGTCAGTATTACGAGAATACAACTTCATCGTATAATGGTGCAAGTAGTTCTGCAGGTACTATGATACCAGGAACCAGCTATATGAGCCGTAGTGAAAGTGGCGCATTGTCATATCTTGGTCGTGTGAGCTATAACTATGGAAGTAAGTACCTTGCCCAGTTTATCATGCGTGCTGATGCTTCAACTAAATTTGCTCCTGAAAATTACTGGGGTTTATTTCCAACAATATCTTTAGGTTGGGTAGCTTCAGAGGAATCATGGTTTAAAAACAATGTAAAATGGATTGATTATTTGAAGATCCGTGCTTCAGTAGGGAAGACTGGTAATGACGATATTAAGGCCTGGAAATGGAAACAACTTTATTCATGGACTGCCGATAAGGGACTGGGATTTGGTACTAATGGTGGAACTCAGGTGTATGGAATTACTCCTGATGCTACTCCAAACAGAAATATTCATTGGTCAACTGATATTAAATACAATTTAGGCTTAGACTTCAATACATTGAATAATCGTTTGTCATTCGGATTGGATGGTTACTTTGACAGAACTACAGATCTTTTGACAGATATGTCAGGTATGGTAGGTGTTCCCCTTTCTGTAGGTGGTGCTTATGCCGAACAAAATTATGGTGCTTTAGACATGTGGGGAACTGAATTGTCGATTAACTGGAGAGACAAAATTGGAGAAGTAAAATACTCTATTGGAGTAAACACCAGTTTAAGTTGGAATAAGGTAACTAAATGTCCAACATCGGGGGTTAATTACCCGTCAGCTAACTCTACGATAGTTGGACAATCTACGATACTCCCAGTGTGGGGTTTCAAAACATGGAAAGGAAATGAATATGGAGATGGTTTACTTCGTACTGATGCTGATATTGATGCTTATTGGAATTATTTGACAGAATTAGCTACTGCTGCAGGTACTACTCCGACATACCTCACTAGTATTACAAAAAAGTCAGACTTAAAGAAAGGTATGCTAGCTTATCAAGATTTAGGAGGGAACTTACAAGCTGATGGAACAGTGGGTGCGCCCAATGGACAAATTAATACAAATGGTGAGGATTATGCGAAATTAGTAAAGAGAAATATTACTTACGGGATTTCTACAAATATGAGCCTTAGTTGGAAAAGTTTTAGTTGGTCAACACAGATTTCTACCTCGTGGGGTGGTTATGCATCAATTGATAGAGTAGGTCAGGGAACTTCAAATATTATTTGGTCTCACGAGTCTTTTTGGACAGATATGTATAACGCTACCTCAAACGTAAATGGGAAATATGCTAATATGTATTACAGTCAAAATTATAGTGCGTCTGATTACTGGCAAGTATCCTCTTTCAGATGTTTTGTTAGAAATATGAACTTCGCATATGCTCTACCTAAAAAGTTGGTCGCAAAGGCAGGAATTGAAAGTGCTAAACTTAGTTTAAGTGGCAATAACTTGTGGGATTTATTTAATCCATATCCCGATCACTATAGAAATATGTATGATAATTCAAACAGCTCTTATCCTACACTTAGAACTTGGGCGTTGGGTGTAAATCTAACATTTTAATCATCAGAATTGTATAAACAATTATAAAATGCTTATATCATGAATAAAAATATATTAATGAGCATGATTTCACTTCTAGCCGTTGTTATAACCGGCTGTAGTGATCAATTTCTTCAAGATAAGAAGAGTTACGACAAATATGAAGAAACCGTATTTGCGAATGAGCAGCAGACGGGCTGGTATATCGACCGTTTATATGCAGATTTTTTTGCGGGTCATAAATCTCCAACACAGACTTTAGTAGGTAGTTATCTGGACGAAAAGACAAAGATGACCGAAGAAATAGGTGGAACTATTTCCGATTTTATTAACCCGAGTACAAATGTACAGGATGCCTCAAAGAGTTCTGCATATTTTGGAACAGTTCTTGGCGCATCAGCTGCTAATGTTCCATATACCAGGATTCGTTATTGTAATCTTCTTCTTGAAAAAACAGATTCAGTAGGCAAGAACCTAACATTGGCTTTCCGTAAGAAAGCGAAAGGTCAGGTATATTTTCTTCGGGCCTTGCAGTATTTTGATTTATGGAGAACCTATGGTGGAGTTCCAATCGTAACAAAAGTGCAAACAGCCTCGGAAGTGGATGAAACAATTAAATTGCCTAGAGCAACAAGTAGTGAAATGGTTGCTCAGATTGTAAAAGATTTGGATTCTGCAGCAGTACTATTGCCAAATACAAATACAGGAGATGTGAAATGGTCATCCTCTACAGATTATGGTCGCTTTACCAGTGGTGCTGCACTTGCTGTGAAAAGCAGAGTTCTTTTGACATATGCTAGTCCATTGTTTAATAAAGACTGGGAGACTTCAAATCAACGTTGGACAGACGCATTGAACGCAGGACTTGCTGCAGAAGCAAAATTGACACTTGATGGTTATGGTTTGTATGGAACTACCGCTAAAGATTGGTCGGAAATGTTTTATGTAAAAGATAATACTTTTTGCAAAGAGGCAATTATTGTCAGGTTACTTTCTTCTGCTAATACGCTAGCAATTAACAATGGTTGGGAAAAAACTATTCGTGTATCAAGTCAGGGTGGTTCCGGAGGTATTTCTGCACCAAAGGAAATGATTGATTTATTTCCAATGGCTAATGGTTTACGTCCCACAGTGACAAATGGGTATGATGATACCAAATTCTTTCTGAACCGCGATCCACGTTTCTACCGCACTTTTGCTTTTTCGGGGTGTAAATGGGGAACAAAAGCAAATGCAAATGCAACAATATGGTTGTATAGATATTTGAAAACAGCTGATGGAAAAACGGTTCTTTATCCTGATGCAACCGCTAATAAAGTGGGTAGTCCTGCTGTAGTTAGAAAAATGTCTAATCCAGCTGCCGACAATACAGCTTTTGAATATTCTGGAACCGATATTTTCGAATATCGTTATGCTGAATTATTGTTGAATATTGCAGAATGTTATGCAGCTACAAATGATATAACTAAGTGTGTTGAGTATCTTGGCAAAGTTCGTGCCCGTGTAGGAATTGCTTCTGCAAATAGTTATGGAATTGGTACATTGGCCGACAAATATGCAGCTATTGCAGCATGTCTTTACGAACGTCAGGTAGAGTTGGCATATGAAGGAAAACGCTTCTGGGATATTCAACGTTGGATGCTTTACAATGATGATGCAACCGCTGGCAATAATACTTGTGCTAAATTAGGATTGACTCCTATTAATGGTACCTGTCGTACAGGTGGTTACTGGCAAGGTAAGAATGTAACAAGCTCTGACCCTATTCCTGCAGCAACGAAAGCAGCAATTGCTATCGATCCGGATGCATCTGATTTCGCAACTCAATTGACAGCTTTATCTAATCTATTCACTACTTACTTAGTTCGTTCTACGGGAACAACGGGTGTAGATTTTGCAATGGATAATATTCTGAAAACTCCTGTGAAAATAGAGTGGAAGCAAAACTATTATCTTTTTGGATTGAATGATAAAACATTATCCACTAACCCATGGTTGGTACAAACCAAAGGCTGGAAAGATATTTATGGTACTTTAGGAACTTATGATTATCAACAATAATAGATGATTACAAGATTAATTAAATAAGAGGATTGTTTTTAATTCTTTTTACAATTAAAAGAATGGAGACTTTGGTGTAATAACCGGAGTCTCCATTTTGCATTTGTGGAACTGCGTTTTTTTGAGTACAATTGTAGCGGGTTTGCGTCTTTATTTGTGGAGTTCGATACTACTACACATTACTAATTACAATAATAAAATGAACAAAAAAACATTTCTGAAAACACTTACTGTGCTGCTTTTCGCGCCGATGGCGTTGTTTGCGCAATATCCCGACGTTCCGAAAGATGTAAAGGCGCAGGCTGATAAAATGATTCTGGATGAAAATGCCTACGTTGACAGTGTAATGAATGCTAACAAAGCAATTCTGAGGGCTGAAGCGGTTAATGGTAAACCGTATATTCCATGGGCTGCCCGTCCTACAGATTTACCTCAAGCCAGGATTCCTTCTTTCCCGGGTGCTGAAGGTGGTGGTCAATTTTCTTTTGGTGGTCGCGGTGGTAAAGTAATTACCGTTAGCAGTCTGGCCGATCGTGGACCGGGTACTCTGCGCGAGGCCTGCGAAGGAACCGTTGGTGCACGTATCGTTGTATTTAATGTGGCCGGTATTATACGGTTGAAATCGCCCATCATTATTTATGCCCCTTATATTACTATTGCCGGACAAACAGCTCCGGGTGATGGTATTTGTGTGGCAGGTGAGTCGTTCTGGGTAAATACACACGACGTAGTAGTTCGTCATATGCGTTTCCGCCGTGGTGAAACAAAAGTAGAGCGCCGTGATGATACCTTTGGAGGAAATCCGGTTGGGAATATTATGATTGATCACTGTACCTGTATGTGGGGATTGGACGAGAATATTTCGTTCTACCGTCATATGTTCAACCCACAAGATGGTAATAAAGATCTGAAATTACCGACTGTGAATGTAACAATTCAGAATACTATTTCGGCACAGGCTTTGGATACGTATAACCATGCTTTTGGGAGTACTTTGGGGGGCGAGAACTGCTCGTTTATGCGCAATCTTTGGGCCAATAATGCCGGACGTAACCCATCTATCGGTTGGAATGGTATTTTCAATTTTGTGAATAATGTGGTGTACAACTGGGCAAACCGTTCGGTAGATGGTGGTGATTATACTGCTCTTTATAATATCATCAATAACTATTATAAACCGGGCGCGCTTACTCCAAAGAATGCACCTATCGGACACCGTATTCTAAAACCTGAATCGGGTCGTAGTAAATTAGGGTACCTGGTGTTTGGACGTGTGTATGCTAATGGTAACATTATGGAAGGCAACGATGCGGTAACAAAAGATAACTGGAACGGTGGTGTGCAAGTGGAAGAGATGGAAAACGCCGGTCAATATACGGACTCTATGCGTTGGAATACTCCTTTCCCAAAACCGGAATTCCCTATTATGAGTGCCAAGGAGGCCTATAACTTTGTGTTGAATAATGTTGGAGCTAATATTCCGAAACGCGATATCGTGGATCAACATATCATCGAACAGGTTCGTACAGGCAAAGCTTTTTACAAAGAAGGTCTTGATTCTGTTGATTTTTATCAATTCAAACACCGTCGTTTAGCAAAAGACTCTTACAAAAACGGTATTATAACCGATATTCGTCAGGTAGGTGGTTACCCTGAGTACAAAGGAATTCCTTATATTGACACCGATAAAGATGGTATGCCTGATGCATGGGAAAAAGCCAATGGTTTAAATCCAAATGATGCATCTGATGCTATTGAAGATTGCACAGGTGATGGTTATACCAATATTGAAAAATACATCAATGCAATTAGTACCAAGAAAAAAGTGGACTGGACGAATACAAAGAACAATTACGATACCCTGGCTAAAAAGGGAAAGTTGATGTAAGGATGACCCCTAACCCCTAAAGGGGAAAAGGTAGTTACAACTATTAATTATAATCAAAAATGAGTATTAAAAGAATTTTCAGAGACAAAGCTAACTTTAATTCCCCTTTAGGGGTTAGGGGTTTTCTTTTTCTGTTATTAATGTTGACCACTACCGTTAGTGCTGTTGAACTGGACTCCAAAAACCGTGATCCGAAATATGTAGAAGCCATTATTGCTCGCTCGAAGAAAACGGTTGATAAGTTGGAATTGAAAGATGCTACTGTTGCAACAAATGTAACCTACATTGTTGCCAATCGTTATTTCAAGCTAAATGATATATATGCTAAACGCGATACCGCGATAGCAAAAATCAAGCGATCTGCTTTGACCGGTGAAGCTAAAAATAATGCTTTGGCTGCTGCTCAGAACGAGAAGGAAGCTGCAGTGTACCGTTCTCATTTTGCTTTCCCTGCAGAATTGTCATTGTTTATTGACGAATCGCAAATTGAAGCTATTAAGGATGGCATCACTTTCGGAGTAGTAAAGGTAACCTACGATGCCACTTTGGAGATGATTCCGTCGCTTAAGGCCGAAGAGAAAGCGCAAATATTGGCATGGCTCAAAGAAGCTCGAGAGTTTGCTATTGATGCCGAGAACTCCGATAAAAAACATGCCGAATTTGGCAAGTATAAAGGCCGTATAAACAACTATCTTTCGGCACGCGGGTACAATCTTGTAAAGGAGCGCGAAGGCTGGTATGCACGCAATAAAGCCCGCGACGAAGCTAAAAAGAAATAGAGTTTTTGATGTTTGGTAAGAGAGCTCCCGCAATTGGTTATGACCGATTGCGGGAGCTTTTTTGTTTAGTGTTTTTACATTTCTCGTCTATTGAATTGTTCTTAAAATGACGTGATTTCGATATAAGCAATACAATCAAATTTTGTATTTAATGTACAAGGTTTAAGCGATGATTCTCTCAATTTCTTTGCACGTGATATTGCGGTACTTCCGAAAACGGAATGTTCCTGTTGCACCTTTGCTTGTTCTTGTAGTAAATAGCTACAAATATATTTATCCCCTCTCTTTTCTCAGGTTCGGTGCTACACACCTTATAGCAACGTAGTTGCGAACTATTTGTAGAGATATCAAAAAGGGTAATTATAAGGTGCGTAGCACCGAACCTGATAAAATGGAGAAAAAAAATAGTTATTTTAATCCTATTTCTAACACCCCGCCTGAAAGGATTGAATGTGAATAGAAGGTTAATTCATATCTCAACGGATATTAATGTCTTGATTCTATCGCCCCAATATTATTTGAGATAGCAGGTGTTGAGATGGATGTGGGAAGCGGATATTCCGGTTTACATTCGTTTGCGGGGATTGGTTAGGAGTCATTTTTTATGCCTCAGCCCAAATTGGGCTGAGCCCGCCGAAATCTGGTTGGTTAAAGCCCAACTTGGGATTTAACCAACCAATTTCAGTTTGAGCTTTCCCAAACTGGGCTTTAACCAATCGGATTTCCGTAGCCCTTTCCCAAGTTGGGCTAGGGCAAAATCATTTTCGGCGGCCTGTCCCAATTTGGGACGGGTTTTTTTTTTACAATTTGATGTGCATCCGATAGAAGATACCATTATTCCACAAAAAAATGCTGCCCGATATGGAGCAGCATTTACTGTGAGTTTTGCGAATTCCAATTCGCGGTTGATACGTTCGCGAGTTGGAACTCGCGAGACCCGTTACAATTTTACCTCCATATACTTTACCCGTTGTCTACGCCATGTGTACACCACATGAATACGTCCGTCCTTGCCCTGAATGATGCTGGGGTAGGAGTATTGCGATATGGGTGAATCTTCGAGTACGAGTTTCATTTCCCAGTTGATGCCGTCGTTCGACACGGCAATATTGAGCGGTGTACGAACGCCTTTTTTTGCTCCCGGAGGTGTAGCCACAGCATTGTAGATAATGGCTTGTCGCCCGTCCTGCAAGGTTACGGCATCGGTCCCCGAGTTATTGTTTGGCAAGTTGGTGAGCGTAAGTGGTGTCCATGTTTCGCCTTTGTCCGAACTCCACGAAGTAGCCACTTTACCGTTGCGTGTGCGACAAAGAATTTGCAGGCGACCATCTTTGTGCGTAAGGATGCTTGGCTGAATGGCCTGTATGGTGCTTGCCTTTATGTTTTCGCCTCCTTCTATGTCGTTGTTGGTATTTGTCTCGTTGTTGTCCATGTCTTGCGTAAGAATGGCTTTAGAAGCGGCAATAGGTCCTACAATATGAGTTTTGCGTCCACCTTCTTCGGCTATTTCGAAATGCACTTTCCAACCATTGCCTTCGGTGCTCGACGGTGCAATGGATTTACCATCCACATCTACTATTTTGTTTTTGATAGGTCCAAGATAGCCTTCAGGTAGCTGGTATGCTTTGCTCCAGGAGCGACCCCCGTCATTACTCATTTTTAGATATCCCACCCAGTCGGACACGCGGTTGCCTATTTTGTAGAACAGGTACAGCGGACCGTTTGGCATTTGGTACAAAACGGGATTGTAACAGGCTTTGCGCAGCGTGGGGCTAAATACTCCATCGGCAGCCAATGCGGGAGCGGTCCACGTTTTGCTGCCTTTGTCCTTGCGGCAGGTGTAAATGCAGACATCGGGTGCACCTTCGCGCGTGCCTCCGAAAAATGCGGTCACCAAATCGCCGGCTGTGGTCTCCACTATCGTGGCCGAATGACATTGTGGAAAATCAGCTTTCTCGTACAAAAACTCATTGGTTACAATGCCTTTCTTTTGCGGAATATCTATGTTGTAAGTATAACTACCCGAGCCTACGTTCTCCACTTTTCCGTTCGGGAAGTGTAATTCGGCAGTGCTATTGGTTGGTATCGTAACTTCCCAGTGGAGGTGCATGGTGGATTTCTTCCATTTGCTAATCACTTTTCCGTAAGGGGTAATGTAGGAAGCATCTACATGTTCCAAATCGGGTATTTCGAAGTTAGGTTTCAACACAATGTTTTTGAATGCCACGGCTTCGGTGTTCGATTTTATTCCTCCGAGGTTTTCGTATGCCCATGTCACGAGGTCGCCAAGCAGCATCACGTGGTTAGCCGAGTTCATTTTCGGACTGGCAGTGTTACCGTTCCACAATTCCCAGATGGTGGTGGCACCATTGGCAGCCATATAGCCCCACGATGGATATTTTTCGTTACTAGCCAATGCAAATGCTACGTCGGCACGTCCCATGCGGCTCAATTCGCGCATCAACCACTGAATACCCACTACACCACAGGTAATATTAAGCTCGGCTGTTCCTATTTGCGATTTGGTATTGGCGGGAACGGTTTTGAACAAAACCTGTTTGGATACTGTGTCGGCATATTGCTGTGGCATCATACCAAAAGCCAGTGGCAACAGGTTAGATGTTACGGTATTGTTGCCATAATAAAGCGAATCAGCATGGAAAAACTTTTGATTAAAGCCCACTTTTACTTTTTCGCTCAAGGCTGTGAATTGTTTTGCTTCTTCTTTTAATCCCTGCACATTAGCAAAGCGGGCCATTACCTTTAGTATTTTATAATAATAGGCCGTTGAGATAAGCGTTCCGTCGGTAATGAGTTTGGGATCTTCGCTATGAATCATTTTCAGATCTTCGGGCGGCATGCACCAGTCGCCATACTCGTCTTTGGTCATCAGATAATCGGCATTCATGTAGTTTTTCTCCATGTGTGCCATCCATTTTTTGATGGCGGCATAATTATCTTCGATCGGTTTCTTGTTTCCAAACTGCGTGTAAGTCATGTCGCACAAAAAGGGCAATGTAGCCGGCCATGTCACATTATCAGTATAATAGGTCAGATACACAGGAGCCACATCCGGAATGCAACCATCCTGACGTTGTGCGTCGCGGATATCATTGCCCCATTTAGCGTACATCAGGTTATTGTCAAACAAGAAACTCTCGCCCCAGCAACCCATAGCGCGGTCGCCCAACCAGGGTTGACGTTCATCCCGTTGCGGACAATCCACCGGCATGCCTTTGTAATTGTCGCGAATGCCCCACCATGCATTTTTTAGTACCTGATTCAGGGTGCTATTAGAAGTGGTAAATGTTCCCAGTTGTTCCATTTCGTCGCTCACCACTTCAGCCGAGAAATCGGTTATGGATGGTGTGTAGTTTAGTCCGCTTACTTCCACGTAACGGAAGCCGTGATACACAAAGCAAGGTGCCCATTCTTCACCGGCTTTATCGCCTTTCATAATATACACATCGGTGCATCGGGCACTGCGGAGATTTTCGGTGTAGAGTTCACCATCTTTTTGCAAGGTTTCTGCAAAGCGTAGTTTTACAGAGTCGCCCGCATTGCCATGTACCCGGATGCGCAACCAACCGGCTATGTTTTGTCCCAAATCGAGAATGTATTTATTCCCTATTTGTTTCATCGTTAGCGGAGTGATTTTGTCCAACACTTTCATGCCGGGCATCATCTGTGCACGTAACTCTCCTCCCGGAAATCGTACGCGTTGTGCTTCCTGCCATTTGCTATCGTCGTAGCCGGTTTTGTTCCAACCGGTCAATTCTCTGCGCGCGTCGTATTCTTCGCCGTTGTATTCGTTGTTGCTGCGGATAGGTCCGTCGGCGTTTAGTTTCCAGTTGTCTTTCGTCGTAATATTTTCTGTTGTACCATCGCTATATTCTAACGTTAGCACCATGCGCACCTTAGGATATCCATAGGTCGGTACTTTCCACGGTTTGTAGGTTTGGCGCATGTTGTAAAATCGTCCGTTCCCCAATGCAATCCCCACGGCATTTTGTCCTTTTTGAAGTAATGAGCTTACATCAAAGGTATTATACAATACCGCTTTATCATATCCTGTAGAGGCAGGTGCTAATACCTGATCGCCCACTTTCTGTCCGTTGATAAACAGCTCATACACGCCCAGTCCACAGATATGAACCGATGCACGTTTGATTTCTTTCTTAGCTGCAAATTCTTTGCGTACATAGCGTGCTGACAAACGGCTGTAGTAACTTTCATCGTCCCACGGCATGGCCTTGTCTAAGCCTATCCATTGTGCCGATTTCCAGTCGGTTTCTTCGAATAATCCCATGCTCCAGTTGGCAGTTGAGCTCCATGCAGCCTCACCTTTGTTGGTCCACACCTTTACTTTCCAGTAGTAGGCACCATTGCTTTGCAGGTCTTTGCCGGCAAACGGAATCCACAGCGAAGCGTCCGAGGATACTTTGCCGCTGTTCCAGATGTCACCGTTATCCTTCTTCAGGTTCTCTGCTGATGAAGCTACCAGAATCTGATAGGCTTTCTGTAGAACGTTACGCTCGGTAGTGGCTTCTGTTTTCCAACTAAAGCGGGGTTTAGCTGCATCTATGCCCAAGGGATTGGTCATCCCTTCGGTGCGTAAAGCGGTGACGGTGATGGTGGCATTCAGTGCAGCCCCAAATGATAGAAGGGTAAGGAAGATGATTAGTTTTGATTTCATTGTTTTTGAAATATAGTACCAAAGGAGATAGTAAGTAGTAAGAAAGGTCTAATGTTGTGTTTAAAGTTTTGGCCTCTCCCTAAATCCCTCTCCCGAGGAGAGGGACTTTGACGAGCAAAAGGTACAAGCTTTGCACACTGTTTAGTTGCACTTACCTACTTAGTTATTCTTTTTGGTGGTGATGTTATTTAGCTTGCAGATTTTTTACATAGTCCTTTGCGCTGTCTACTGCTATCAATACACGGTCGTTTCCGGCATTGTACGCAACATCTATCGCAAAGTTTGTCACTTTAGATCCATCAAGCTCGCCGATAAATTGTAGTTCGCCGTTTCGGGGATTAAACCACCAGCAGTTTTTCTTCGCACCGCTTATTTTCGATAAGTCGATTTGCATCGGACGAGCCGTGTAGTTATATACCAATAGATAATCGTTTCCGCGAGTAGCAATGGCTCGGTCGTAACGTTCACCATTTTGTCCGGCTATCACGCTTTGGTCGGGAACACGTTCCACAAATGGGACGGCAAGCATCAAGGCTTTCAGGTATTTCATTTGGTTGTAGCCCGGATCTTTCAGGCAGTCGTACCAATATCTGCTTGGGAAGAATGAACCGCTCACCCCCGGTTTGTAAAACTGCATGATAGAGTTGTGTCCGTAAGTATGTCCAAATGACCCAGCAAATACCGACCAGTAAGCATAGCGGCGCACATCATTTGCATTCCAACGCGCTTCATTTTCTTCGTGCAGTCCTTGTGGAATATCCTCGTACGATGGTTCTCCATCAATGACAGGCTTTAGTGTTTTCAACGATTGACTTTTTTCGACGTACATCCAATTGTCCTCTTCAGTATTTTCGGCAATAGTATAGTCGCCGTCGCCTTTGCGTTGTCCGTAACGCCGATGTCCGCTTTGGAACATGTTGAAGTCTAACCATTGTGCATCATTAAACCATGTTGCCGATGATGTTCTTCCGCGTGGGTGGTAGGTCATTAGGTGGTTTTTATCCACCGCTTTTATACTGGTAGCCAGTGCTTCCCAAACGTCAGTTTTTACATCGCCACGGATATCACCGCCTATAAACCAGATAATATTCGGACTGTTTTTATAACGCTCACCGAGGAATTTTCCGTAGGCTTGTGCCTCTTTTACCGACATTTGACCGGATCCAACCAATCCACCCCAGATACAGTCCATCCCGATGTAGATACCCCTTTTCTCAGCTGATTTGATGATAAAATCCATGTGATCCCAATAGCCATAAACACCTTTCTTGTTGATGTCTTTGAAATTGAATCCATCGGGCATTGATGATTGTCCGTAGGCATTAATCGATGGAACTTTGTCGATTGTTTGAATTTGGACTACGTTGAATCCACGTTTGCTGCATTCGCTCAGATAGAAATCGGCTTCGTCGCGGTTTAATCGTTCGGGCAATAACCAGCCGGTATCTCCTAACCAAAAGAAAGGCGCACCGTTCTCGTGCTGTAAATAACGACCGTTTTCGGTTACTTTCAACTTCCCATTATCCCATGGATGTTTGGCTCCTTCTTTTTTAGTTTGTGCGTAAATGGTTGTGGTGGCAAATAAAAGCACTAATAGTGCAATGAAATTCTTTTTCATAAAGTTTATCTCTTTAATTTTTCAAATTGAATAGATGCAAGTATAAACGGACCAACCGATTTAGGGTCATTTTCGATCACCGGTTCGCCGATATAATACTCAAAGCTTCCGTCGCGGTACACCTTATCGCCACCCAATCCGGCAACAGAGCAACAATTTGTAATAGTGATGGTCCCGTCGGCTTCATTTTTGATAAAGGTCTTGATTAATCCGTTGAAAGCTTTGGTAGTTGGTGCTACGTATGATTTAGCAATATAGCCTTTGTTGATAGATTTGCTCAGGAAATAAACAAACATCGAACTGGCTGATGATTCGAGGTAATTGCCTTTGCGATTTCCCTGATCGGTTACTTGATACCAAACGCCCGATGCAGGGTCCTGATACCTGATAAGTGTTGCTGCTAGATTTCTGACAATAGCCAACACTTTCTCGCGCCCTTTGGTTTCTTTAGGCAGATAATCCAAAACATCCACCAACGAGGCGGCATACCAACCGATGCTTCTACTCCAGAAGTTGGGCGAGCAACCGGTTACTTTGTTGGCCCAGGCTTGTTCTTTGCTCTCGTCCCAACCGTGATAATATAATCCTGTTTTAGGATCGTATGTTTTTTTGTTGATGAGCGATATCTGATTCAATGCATCTGCAAAAGCCGCTTTGTCTTCAAAAGTTGCTCCATATTGTGCTAAAAAGGGTGTTGCCATAAACAAGCCGTCCAACCACATTTGATGGGTGTACTTCAATTTATGCCAGTAGCCTCCTTCCGATGTGCGGGGTTGCTCTTTCAGCTGCTTGCGGAGAGTATCCATAGCTATTTTGTAGCGTTGGTCTTTGGTCAGTGCGTAAAAGTAGAACAGAATTTTACCGGGGTTTACATTGTCGAGATTGAAAGATAAGTAATCCATTTTTATCTTACCTCTGGCATCGATAAGACTGTCGGCGTAGATTTTGGCGTAGTTGTAGTAAGCTTTTTCGCCTGACGATTTCCATGTTTCTAACATTGCTTTTACGACTAACCCATGGGTATATCCCCAACGCGGTTTAGTTGCGTTTTCAATCATCCATGGTTCGGCAAAGCGTTTCATTTCCGAGCGGGCCATGCGTTCGCTCCATTTTGCTGAGTTGCTTTTCTTTGTGGCGGCACTCATCGATGTGGCTATAAAAAGCATTAGCAAGACAATGTATTTGAAGCTTCTTGAATCTATTTTTTTCATTTTCAGTATTCTTTATTCTGATTATAATGCACTGATTTCATAACTTGCTCCGGCTACAGTTTCCAAGTCGTAAAGATAAGTCTTTTTCAGTTCCACCGGATTTAGTTTGGCCTTTTCATTGATCAATGGCGTTGAAGTAGTTGGCAAAGCATAGAGCGGATTCGGATTATCGCCTTTTGCGTCTACCAGTCCTTTGGCGGTAAGTGGGGTCAATGAACGTAAGCGGCAATTTCCGCTGTTTTGTGATTTGATAGTGACTTTTTCTACTTTGTTCTGGCTCCATTTAATATCCATTTCGAAACCACCACGAGCCACTAATCCTTTGATTTCACCTTTACCCCAAATGGTTGGCAAAGCGGGCAATACGTAAATAAAACCATCATAACTTTGCATCAACATCTCTGCAATTCCGGCTGTGCAGCCAAAGTTTCCATCAATTTGAAAAGGTGGATGCGCATCTAATAAGTTCGGATAGGTACCACCTTTCTTCAATTCATTGCGCACTAACGACAGTTGATCGGTAATGAGTTTGTAGGCATGATCACCATCGAGCAATCGTGCCCAGTAACAAACTTTCCATGCCATGCTCCAACCGGTAGACGGGTCGCCACGATGAATTAGTGAGGTGCGTGCTGCATCAAACAACTCAGGCGTGCGATAAGGTGAAATCTGACTGCCCGGATACAATCCCCACAGATGCGAAACGTGGCGGTGAATATCCGCCGGATCATCCCAATCGTTCATCCATTCCTGTAATTGTCCCCAGCGACCAATCTGAAAGGGGGCCATTTCTTTTAATCGGTTTTGCAAATGATTAGCAAAATCAGCATCTGTATTGAGTGTTTTTGAACTAGCAATAATAATGTTCCAAAGGCTTGAAATCAATTCATTGTCCATGGTTACCCCACCGGCCGTGGTAGCTTGACCATCCAGTCCCGGGTGAACATTCTCGGGAGAATTACTCGGACACAGTACCAACCAATTATGCGTAGGCTCTTTTACCATTACCTGATCGAAAAACAAGGCAGCATTTTTCATCAACGGATATACTGATTTCAGAAAAGCAATATCGCCGGTATAGAGATAATGTTCCCATAAATGCAAACTTAACCATGCACCGCCGGCTAACCACATGCCTGAGGGTGCTTTGTCGATGGAGCCCGTTACGCGCCAGATGTCTGTGTTGTGATGAAGCACCCAACCTTCGGCTCCATACATAATTTTAGCAGCATCTTTTCCTGTCTCACTTACTTCTTTGGTCAGGCGAAACAGCGGTTCGTTCAGTTCTGTCAGGTTGGTGACCTCTGCCGGCCAGTAATTCATTTCCAGATTGATGTTGGTCGTGTACTTGCTGTCCCACGAAGGCAACATCTTATCGTTCCAAATACCTTGTAAATTCGCCGGTTGTCCACCGGGTTGCGAAGCACAAATGAGCAAGTAACGTCCATATTTGTAGTACGTTGCTACCAGATGGGCATCGTTCGTTTTGGCAAAATTTTCAACGCGTTTGTCTGTGGTTTCGGTTGATGTATTGTCCCCTAAATCCAGAGACGATTTATCCATAAACGTTTTGAAATAAGCGATATGTGCTTTTTTTGTTTCGGCGTACGAGTGTTCCAATGCTTTGGTCAGGTAGGTTTTAGCCCGTTCCTGTGCATCTCCTGTTATATCCTTGTAGTTGTTGAAATTGGTGGCAATAGAAACGTATAGAGTGGCTTCATTGGCATTTTCTACCGAAAGTACACCGTCTTTGCAGGTGATGGTTCCTCCCTGCGTTTTGGCTGTTACTCGTCCCTGAAATTTTACTTTTCCCTTTTGCCCTTCATGGTTTGCCGTAACGCCATCCAGCGTTACACAGTTGCCGTCCGAAGCAATAAAAACATCCTGATGTGGCGAAGTAAACACAGCATTGAACGTGATTTTCTTCTTTTTTGAAGCTGTTAATCGGATAATTACTACCTGATCTGTAAACGAAGTAAATGTTTCACGTTTGTAGGTTACACCATCTACTTTGTAACGAACAGATGTAGTCGCCGAATCAAGATTTAAATCGCGATAATAATCTGTATATCGGCTGTGTCCGGGGAATGAAATACGCAAATCGCCAAAAGGCTGATAAGGCATACCCTGATTAGTGGGAGACATTACTTTTTGAGTGGCCAGCGTTTGCGCTTCGAAGTATTTTCCGGCAAAAACCAGTTCGCGAATTTTGGGGATATTAGTCAGCGCTTCCGGATTAGGGTTGTTGTTTGGACTACCGGCCCAGATGGTGGCTTCGTTGAGTTGAATTTGCTCCGTTGCCGGATTTCCGAAAACCATAGCGCCTAATCTCCCATTACCTAATGGTAAAGCTTCCGTCCAAACCTGTGCAGGTTTATTGTACCACAGTTTGTAGGCGTTGGTTTGCGCTGATAATGAGCAGATACTGCAGTTAAGCAGTACAATAAGAGAGCATGTTTTCCAGATTGAATATCTCATTTAGTTGTTTTTTTACTTTTCAAAAGTACTATAAATGACGTGAAAACAAGGGTTTTGTACCCATTAAAGTGAGTGCTTCATCTAAAATAAAAATGGCAGTATGAATTTACTCCCTACCGCCATTTTCTATCTGTTCGAAAAAAACTATTTCTGTTCTTCCGCTTTCTTTTTCGCTTCTTTCTCCGCTTTCAGTTTGTTGGTGAATTCTTTGTACATCAGTTTCCAGCTACGACCATTTTCGTTGAAGTATTTTTCGCATTTGTCTTTGTAAATTTCGAAAACAGAAGAGATTTCACCTTTCATTGTTTTATAATCTACAGCTTCCTCTCGAGCAAGTCGTAACTGACTCACAACGTATGCTTCTTCTTTTTCCGTCATGTTTGGAACAATAGCTTTGAATCCTTTCAGCGTAAACTGATATTTACCAATGGTATACAGATCCAATACTTTTTCCACTTGTTCTTCTGTCAGATCTTTACGAAGTCCTGTCATTAAATTTTCGTGAACCGATTTTGGCTTTGCCGAACAAGCAATTACATCGCGGTGAACGTCAGTCATTTTTTCACTGTTTCGTGGATTAATTCCTGCAGGAACAGTTGTGTATGGGTGTTCATTGTGCCAATCGCGAACTGCACGCATGTGCGTACGAATAACTGCATAAACGCGTGTTTCTTTCATTTTGTCGTTCAGTTTAAGAGAATCCACAAAGCTTTGAGCACGTTTTTCCAAATCTATGTCCGAGTGAATTTTTGCATCTGCTTTTTTATTGAAGAATTTCTCCACTTGCCCAAACTCGCGAATGGCATTGGCGGGTATCTTTTCGCCTTTCGCCCCAAAGCTGTACATGGCTTCTTTCTGTTCGATGGTTACTTTTGTTTCGTCCAGTTTACTACGATCGAGACCAAAAGTTGGAATAAAGAAATCGTATACAGCTTTGCGTTTGTTGATACCAAAATCATGTCCTTCGGTTGGTATATGTACGTTCGAAACATGTTGAGCGGCATTGAAGAATCCATAAATGCGTTGCAAATAAGGATATTCCAACTCAGGAACAGAAGCTGTCCAGTCTTTACCGTCGGAAATGACGCAAAGCGGTTTCGGAGCAAAAGCAGCCATTAGCTCAGCATTATTTGTTCCACCGCACGACAGTGAAACAGGCATACCACTTTCGCACGGACAACCGCCATCGAAATGCGAAGCCAAACTAACTGTTGGACAAGCCGCTATAAAACGGTCGTCGAGTACGGAAAGTAACACCACCTGCGAACCTCCGCCCGAACCACCATTTGCACCAATGCGTTTCGGGTCAATATCTTTGCGGGTAAGCATATAATCGAGAATAGTCAATCCATTCATTATTTGAATGATATGCGCTTCCGAAGTGCGGTGAGCTGTGTAAGTTACCTGCAATTCCGATTCACCCCAGCCGAACAAATCATAGCTCACGCAAGTAGCACCCATGCGGGCGAGTGTTCCAAAGCGGGTTTGTTCATCTTTATTATAACGCCCATCTGCCCAATGTCCGTTCGGACAAAGTATCAGGGCATGTTTTCCATTGCTCGAAGGAGTGTAAATAGAACCGTTTACGTACAATCCCGGTAAAGTTTCCAACGCAAAATTCTGAACCGAATAGCTGTCAAATTTTCTGATCTTTGATAGAATTGGTTTTGATTGGACTCGCTTAGCAAGTGCCGAATCAATTTGTAACTTCTCGCGCACTTCTCTTCTCAGAGCTTCTCTTCGGGTGTTCCATTCAGCAGAATTTTTGTAAAGCGTATTGAGATAAGCCAACATTTTTTTCCCATCTTCGGGTGTACGTCGAGGATATTCGTATGCTTTTATCTTGTAGGTTTTTTCGTCCTGTTTGGCAAATTTATAGTCGAAAAGTGATAGCACATTGGTCAACGATTCTTCTACTGAATACGGACGAATGCGAAAGTCGGCAAACGTAACCACTTTGCCGGTTGTATCGGCATCGTATTTCAGTTTTATATTGAAGCGTGTGCCTATTTCCTGTAAAACCTGCCCAAGTGGTTTTGAAAATTGGGTTTCGTAGGATTGGGCATTGGTGGTCACCAAAAAACAAGTAAAAAGAATAAATAATCCTATTTTTTTCATGATTCTATTTTTAAAAACAAAGACTTGAGATATAGAGTAAGTATCTTTGTATTGATAAATTATTCGTAATATTTCCTTCTCTAAAACCTCTTAAAGGGAGTCCCGAAAAATGGAGAGCGAATCTGTTAGCAGAACCTAAGGCTTTAAAACATCCTCCATCCTAACTTTTCAGGGGTTATACCCTCTAAAACATTCGGGTTACTCTATAAAACATTCGGCATACCCTTTAAAACATTCGAAATCGTATCTTTTAGATAGGATGAACGCTCTAAAACATCCGATATACCTCCTAAAAGATAGGATGACCTCCTAAAAACACTCAATAGAGGATGTAAAAGATTGCTTGCCGGATGTTTTATGGCTTAAGAACCAGCTTCAATTCTTCACCATTTACAAAAACATCTTTCATTTTGATATTTGTGCAATTTTGGAAAATGGATTTTTGTTTTCCATCAATATTGATGTTTGTAAACGTGATATTGCTGATGGGTGACTCTTCCAACCCTCTGATTTTTATTGGAATCAATACATCAGAGCCTGTTACATTGCTGATATTTATATTCCTGAATATAGGTGTGCGTTCGCTCAGTGGTTCTGCAGGCATTTTAGTATAAAGCATGTCCAAGATAATGGCTTCCTCCTGAATATTTTTCATCACAATATTGCTGATTTGTATATCTTCCACCACACCACCGCGTCCACGGGTCGATTTAATGCGGATACCACGATCGGTGCCGTCGAAAACACAGTTGCTGATAACTACTTTTTTTACTCCACCGCTCATTTCGCTGCCAATAACCACACCACCATGACCCGCCAACATAGTACAATTGGTAATGGTGATGTTCTCGTTTGCCCAGCCTAATTTGCGGGCTTGCAAATCCCGACCACTTTTGAGCGTGATGCAATCGTCGCCCACTGAAATATGGCAGTTCGAAATATGCACGTACCGGCACGATTCAGGGTTTATTCCGTCGGTATTCGGTGAAAGCGGATTGTTGATCGTTACACGATCTACGGTCACGTTTTCACAAAACTCCGGATTCACTGTCCAAAACGGTGAGTTGATAATGGTAATTCCTTCAATACGAACGTTTTTACAGCGTACAGGCTGTATAAAGGGCGGGCGGAAAAAACGACGTTGCAATGATTCGGAATAATCCTGATTAATTTCGGAACCGATTACCTTTGCATCATTCACCTGATCCCACAGCGTTTGATATTTATTGATATCTCGTTTTCCATTGTTCTTCAAATCGATGATAACTTTGAAAAATTCGTCCCACCATTTTTTGCCCTGTCCATCAATTTTTCCTTCGCCTTTGATGGTAATATTTTCGGCATCTACGGCATAAATCAGTGGCGAAAAGCTTTTCATCATAATGCCTTCGTGACGCATTTCAACATAAGGCAAATAATCGTCGAAATTATCCGAAAACAGCAAAGTTGCACCGGCTTCGAGTTCGATGGTGATATTACTTTTCATTTTAATGGCACCTGTCAGATAAGTTCCGGCAGGAAAAAATAGCGTTCCTCCACCGTTGGCATTGAGTTTATCAATGGTTTTGTTGATTAGCACTGTATTAAGCTTTTTACCTGATACATTAGCTCCTGCTTTGCGCATATCTACCAAAGCAGCCGATACATTTATTAAAGAAGAAAGCAAAAATGCTATTACGAATAGAAGTTTATTATTCATATGTTGTTGATTTTTTATACAAAAGGAACACAAATAGTTAGTATCGATATTTTAAAGTATTAAAAAAACTATTTCATCGCCGTAGAAAAGTGATAAATACCACTTTTTACAGTTTCGGATTTAGTTTCTCCCGGCAAATAAATAGCTGCTGAGCAATTTTCAGGTATATTCACAGTCATTGAAAAGTTCTTTCCTTCCAATTTCCAGTCAACCGAAAGTTTTCCATATAAAGTTTTTGTAGAAGCTTTTACAAATTTTAAGTCACCAACAATCTCCGGTCGGATGATAAAATGCTGCATCCCGGGATTTGCCGGGTCAATCTGAATGCCGGCCAGCGAAGCAAAAAACCATTCATCAATTTGCCCCAGCATAAAATGATTCCACGAAGCTCCTTGCCGCGGATCCCATTGTTCGGTAAGTGTGGTAGCGCCAAATTTCAACTGAAAACCGTAGCCCGGAGCTTCATCGTGATTGAATAGGGTGTACATTAATTCATTTAATCCATTGGTAGCCAATGTTTGGAATAAATATCGGTTGCCAATATCGCCCGTTGTAAGCCGATTTCCGTGTGTTTTTATATCTTTTACCAGATTATCAAGCACAGCCTGGCGATTTTCGGGCACTACAATTTCCATGTAAACGGCCATCGAATTCGCTGTTTGACTGCCGGTAGCATATTGTTTGGTTTCGGCATTAAAAAATTTGGTATTCAGTACTTTTCGGACTTTTTCGGCCAACGAAGCATAATGCGCAGCATCATATTTATTGCCTACTAATTCAGCCGATTTTACTAAATATTTCAACGCATAAAAATAATAAGCAGTAGCCACAAAAGGCACAGGCGTATTGCGCGAATATCCGGCTTTGAAGTTTCCGTAATCGTACCAATCACCCAGCCCGAACGACAAAACATGATTATCGGCACGACTTGCCATGTAATCCACCCAGCGGCGCATTGGTTGGTAATTATTTACGATTAGCGACGAATCGCCATAAAATTCGTAATACATCCACGGCATAATTAAAATGGAACTTCCCCATTCGGGCGAAACGCCAAATTCGTCAAATCCATTTTTATTGCCAAAAAAATTATACATGGGGGCGATGGAAGACACCGCACCATCAGGTTGTTGAGCATCAACCATATCCTGCATTATTTTGGGTAAAAAATTCACCAAATCATAATTATACAGCAACACCGGTCCGTTGAGATGCAATTGTTCTATCCAGCCCAGTTTTTCGCGTTGCGGACAATCGGTAAAAACGCCCTGCATATTGCTCTGAATCGCTTTCTGAATTAATACATGTGTTTTGTTAAATAGTTCATTCGAGCATTCGAAGGTGGATATTTGCGGTGCTGAATTGAACACAAAGCACGATTTTATATCTTTTAAAACAGGCAATTTTCGTGGATTTTTATCACCTTTCAGCACTGCACCTTCTACCTGAATATATTTGAATCCGTAATACGAAAAGCGTGGATGCCAGGTTTCATCTTTTTCTCCTTTCAGAATATAAGTATAAAAATGCGGTCGGCCTGTTTGGCGTTGATCTACAACACCTTCCGGGAAAACTGATTCGCCCACAAAAAGGATAATCGAATCGCCTTTTTTACCATTCACAATTATTTTTGGAAAACCGGCTAAATTCTGGTACATATCAAAAACCATGACAGAATAATCGACTTTCCGTTTTGAACGAATTGAAGCGCTGTCGCATTCAGCCTTATTCAAATGTTTCACCGACTTCATGCCAATTCGCTCCATTATTTTGATTGGATAACCCTTCTGCGCTATCAGTTTGCCTTTCGGAGCATCCTGAATAACAACAGCTTTCCAGCTATCATCATTAAATCCCGCTTTATCCCAACCTTTTTGTTCCAATCGGGCATCGTAATCTTCGCCCCCGTAAATGTCATTGTAAGTTATCGGGCTAAAGGTATATTTCCATTTTCCGTCCGAAACAATTTCTTCAGTAGAATTATCAGTATATCGAATAATGGTTTTGAAAAGCAGCGTTGGAGCACCAAACGAAACTTTCAGTTTATTATATCTACCGCCTTGTGCATTATAAAAACCATTGCCCAGCAAAACTCCAAAAATATTTTCGCCTTTTTTCAGGTAAGAAGTTATGTCAAAAGTATTGTAATAAACGGTTTTGTCGTAATCGCTCCAATAGGGTGCGAACTCGCCGTCGCCCACTTTTTTGCCATTAATACTAAACTCGTAATGCCCTAAACCACATATAGATGTGACCGCTTCTTTTATTTCTTTTTTTACAACAAAAGATTTTCGGAGAATTATACTTTTACGTGAAATTGGGTCGATGTTTTTCCAAATAGCCTTGTATTCGGGTGTTCCCATTTCCCAACTCAGGAAACGCTTTCCGGCAGGAATATGAGCTGAATCAGCACGAATGGCACCAATCCAGACCCCTTTATCCCCTAAAGGGGAATTCAAGAAAAGATCTGTGCGTAATTCGCTGACAGATTTTGTGATTTCAATGGCTTGAGATGCTATTGATAAACATAAAATAATAGTAGCAAGAAATAACTTTTTCATATCCTATCTAATATTTCAGAATATCTTTAATAATTAATTTTGATAAAGTTGGAGCAGAGTCCACTTCTTTTCCATCCACCAATATTCTTAATCCTTTTCCTAAATGATATTTTTGGCCGTTTTTATCCCAGATAATGGTTAGGTTATGACCGTGATACAGTACATTGTCCAGACAAAACCAGTCCCATTTTCCATCGGGTAATAAAGGATTTACTTCAATTGTATTATCCATCCGTGGACGAAGACCCACCAGTCCGGTAATAATTAAATCGTTGAAAGTGGAATGATTGTAGTATCGACTGCGTTCCTGATCGCCTTTGAGCCAGTAACCGGTAACTTCGTCGAGGTATTCGCCAATGTACGGACGACCACGATACGATTGTGATTCGACTAACTTTTCAAAAACATTGAAATACAAACTGTCGGTAGCTGTTTTTTGATTATAATTGTTTATGAAATTAGCCATAGCCGTAAGTACCTGCGAAGTTGCAAACGGCCATACCGAACCATCCCATTCACATTTTCCCACGCCACGGGTTCGGAATTCCGGGTGCCGGCGTTCGGCTGTTGTCATGCCGAATGGAGCCGAAAAGCCTTTTTCGTCGGCTAATTGCAACCAAGTGCTATCGCATTTTGTGGGTGTTGGCATATTGAAATACCAGGGCAAATAACCAATAAACTCACGCACATTGGCCAGTGAGTCTTTTCGCAAGGTTTCGAAGAATCCTAATTTTTCACCCCAAAGTTTGTTTTGAATAAGGGTTTTAATGGTATCCGCTTTTTGGCTGTAAAGTTTTGATTTCTCATCTTTTCCTGCCAATGTAAATATGGTTGACAGCGCTTTGGCATTGCCATACATATAACTGTTGATGGTGGGACGGGCAAATTGTTTTTTGCGTCCGCCACTGATGGTTTCTTCCATGCCGTCCTGCACATCGCCCTGCCAAAAAAGTCCGTTTTTCAAGCGGTGTGTGCTTTCCCAACGCTGGTATTCTGCTTCCAAATCGTTCAGCATATCAAGTAAAAAAGCCTTATCGCCGGTTACAAAATAACGATTCAGTTGCGCATCGATGTTCCATGAACTGAAGTTCATCATTTTTTTCATGGGTGCGCCTTCGTTGCCACGGTACCAGGTGCGCGTAATTTGATTCAGAAAAGTAGTATCGCGCAACCAGCGACTCTCGTAGGTATGATGTCCGAATGCACACGATATTAAATTGTATTTATCGGCATAGGTTCTGTTGACCAAAAATTCAGTCATGCCATAGCCAACCGGAGTTTCTTTGATGTGCTTACGCAATGTCCACCAGCGATAATAATACAGTTCTTCGAAATTCTTCTGCGGACATTCGAACAATGGAATATTTTGCTCCATCCAGTCGGCTGCTTTTGCATTTGGTATGGCTTGTACAATATTTTCATTTTCCATTTTATTAAAATAATCCACATAATGTCTGAAATCATTAAACTTCAGTACCGAGGCACTTGCATCTGCATCCAACGATTCGGTTTTAAAATTAGCGATTCGGAAAACTGCTAATGGCTCTTGTTCACCGGCATTCGATACGTCATAATCCTGATCGGCAGGAGTTTCGGGTGTTGGGAAAGTACGTGGAGCGCCTGTACAAAACGTTATGCGTTCGATGCTGGCCACCGGAGCGTAAAATATACGAACTCCCACCTGCTTTCCATCAACCGACAGCGTTATGCTGCGATTTGCCACCGAAAGCTTGGCTTCCACGCGGTAGATTTTTCCGGCTTCGTATTTCATAAAGTTTGAAAAACGTGAACCACCTTTTGCACGAAATACACCTTCGTTGGTCATTTCCAAACGTGAACAGGCAATGCCTTTTTCATCCAGAAACTCGATACGCAAAACACCTTTATCCATTTGTTCAGCCTGCACTTCGAATGCTACTTTTAATTCTTTCGAAGCCGGAATTTTACGTTCAATTTTAGCGTAATCAAAAGGATCTTTGTCCGACAAAGTCAACCAGTTTTTGCCATTTACTTTTTGGATCGAAACGGGTGCCCAAAGTGGAGAATAGATATTCCAATCGGTAAGTTCAGCTACTTTGGTATAATTTTCAAAATTGTCATTGGCGTGAGTTGTAGGCGTAATTTTTATCGGTACCGGAATGCGCGACACCCACATATCTTCTTTGTTTACGCTGTAGGTCACCCACATATTTTTATCGGCAGGAATACCGTTACCTTCCTGAATACCACGGGTATATTGTGGACCGTACGATTTGTAATTTCCACCGTAACGCATAGGTGTAATTTCGCCATGAACCAGATTCAACGTTGTGTAATTCAGTCCATCGGCCGATGTGGAAATGGCCAGCGGCCAGCGAAATTCCGAGGGATTGTAAACCGTTGCGTAGCTTCCGTCAGTGAGTCGTTGTCCCCATATTTTGGCATTGCTATTTACGAATCCTTTGGCACGTTCCACGGGTTGCACCCAGGTGCGTCCGCCATCTTCGCTGATAGATGTGAGCGCGTGTTTCCACAGCGAAGCCACTTTCCCACCGGGTAAATGATAGTAGCAAAACGCTTTGTAGCCTTTGTCGAGCGGAATTAATTTATCGCCTCGGTCCGCCTCTTCCACCCACTGCATCATATACAACGGATTATCCAAAATCTCCTGACAGGCAAGTCGGAAAGCTTTGTCTTTGCTTTTTGAAAAATGGGGATAGGCCGTATTTTTAGCATTAAAACCATGATTGTAATAAATGAAATATATCGCGCCTAAAGAACCATCTTTTTTAATTTCACGCACCACACGCCCGATGCCATTACCATCGTTCGGGTCATCTTTTTTGTCCAACGCCACGCCATAATTAGCCATGGTAATTAATTTTCCAGCTTTGGAAACATAAAAACCCACACGCTGATGCATAATGGCAGTCAAATCTTTCGCAACACCCGGATATTCAGGTTTTGTAAAACCATCGGGTACTTTGTAAATGGGGAACAAAACCTGCGGATTTGTCCAAGTATAACCATCGGTAGACGTTTGGAGAAAAGTTTGCGATGGTGGAATATGTTCGCCCACCTCACCGCTGAGGTATTGAAGGTAAAAAACACCATTCCAATAAGCCAACATGGGTTGGTGATTGTACGTCCAGCCGTTGCAGTTTGACGCATCAGGATGTTGGCGATTGGCGCGCATCACCTGAATATTATGAACCCCAACCACCGGCGATAGTTGTCCATCGTGGTAAGCAGGATTGGCTAGTGTGGTGCCTGTAAAATGGATTTTGTTTTGTGCCTGGAGCTGATTTGTCGATACGCAAAACAATATCCAGACAAAAAATATAAAGTTTGTTTTTTTCATCTTGACTGTAAGAGCTTGAATGCAAAGATAATGAAGTTTTACTTAACTGCTGAAAGAATGGTAGTAGTAGTGTCTGTTTTTTGATTAAGACTCAAATGACTGATTCTTAATAGATTGTCGACAGTCGAAGCAGATGCTTGGAAAATGGTACCGTGCTTATGATCTTTTGGAACTGAAACTTCTTTTGATATGTTGGAATAATGAATAAAATCTTTCGTTGCAACAGCTCCGAATGAAAATTTCTTGTACTCGTCAAAATAGATGAGGTATCTATCACCAAGCTTTTCAACAGTAGGTCCTTCTACAAAATTTTCGGAAAATGTAGAGCTTGCTTTCGAGTAAGGACCCGTGGGTGATTTTGCAAAGGCCACTTTCAAATTCCGGTTGGGGCGGGTGTTGTCTTTAAATACCAACACATAATCGTTTTTAGCTCGTTTTACAATGGTACCATCTATTGAACTGAAGCCCGGATCGTAAAGAAGCTTCGTTGGTGATAAGGTTTTAAAATTTTTAGTTGTCATATAAAACAACCGATGATTGTTTTTCTCATCTTCAATACCGCATTTATATCGATTTGGGACGCACGATGCCCAAACAACTACAAACTCTGCTTTTTCATTGTTGTAAAAAATTTCAGGGGCCCATACGTTTACTGTCGTCGGTTCACTTTTCATAACCGGTATCAATTGTTGTTTCGACCAATGAATGAGGTCTTTCGAATAAGCATAGCCAAATCCCAGATCCCCTTTCCAACTGCTGGTCCATACTAAATGGAAAGTGCCATCAGGAGTTTGAGTGATAGATGGGTCACGCAACACCTTTTGATTTCCAATTGTCGGTTTCAACCAAGTGCCGGGAATACTGTCCCAGTGCATACCATCTCTACTGTAAATAAACCGTAATCCTTCGTTGGCAGGTTCGTGAAATGAGGTGGAAACGAAAATGTTCTTCTCTGCATAACTGCACTGAAGTGCAAACAGTAAAGTGATTAATATTAAAGGTTTCAATCTTATTTTTAACGTACAAATTCTAAACATAAATCTTTTTTTATCTCGTGAAAACTATTATTTAGACGAAGAAAGGTTGGAATAGTACTCAATGAAACTAAAAATTGAAGAATAGAGCCATGTAGTATTTCATCTTGTTTTCAGCAGTACAAAAAGGCTTTTTGTTTCGTCAATAGAGAAATAATGTCACACTATTAACGATATGCAAATGCACTACGCAAAAAAACACTTCTTCCTTTTTCTTTTAATTTTTTGTTTTTCGGTGAATGCACAAAACCGGGGACTCACGAACACTTCTGTGAGTAAATATGCTAAAATGAACAGTACCGACATCGATGCTGTTCACTGGACCAATGGTTTTTGGAACGAACGGTATGCAATTATTAAAGATACAATGATACAATCGATGTGGCATACGCTCAAAGATGCTGATCTGAGTCATGCGTATCGCAATTTTGAAATTGCTGCGGGTCAATGTGATGGAACTCACAGTGGTCCTCCTTTTCACGATGGTGATTTTTATAAGTTTTTCGAAGGAGTTGCTTCTGTTTATGCACAAACGAAAGATCCAAAACTTGATAAAATGATGGATGAGATTATTGCTGTCATAGCTAAAGTGCAACGTCAGGACGGATATATTCATACGCCGGTAATCATTTCTGAAATGAATAAAGGGGTCGATTCGCACAAACACGATAATATTGTAACCGGAACGAGTGTTGGCAAGAAAGATGATAAAGCGTTCGAGAACCGACTAAATTTTGAGACTTACAATTTAGGACATCTGATGATGGCAGGCGTTATTCATCACCGGGCTACTGGCAAAACCACCTTGTTGAACATTGCTATCAAAGCTACCGATTTTCTATGTCATTTTTACGAAACAGCTTCGGCCGAACTGGCCCGCAATGCGATTTGCCCTTCGCACTACATGGGTGTGGTGGAAATGTATCGCGAAACTAAGAATCCACGCTATCTGGAGTTATCGAAAAATCTGATTGATATACGCGGAATGGTGCAAAGCGGTACGGACGATAATCAGGATCGCATTCCTTTTCGGAAACAATACAATGCCATGGGTCATGCCGTGCGTGCCAATTATTTATACGCAGGCGTGGCCGATGTGTATGCCGAAACCGGCGAAGAACAGCTAATGAAAAACCTCACGAGCATCTGGAATGATATCGTTAACCGTAAAATGTATGTTACCGGTGCATGTGGAGCTTTGTACGATGGCACTTCGCCCGATGGCATTTTTTATACCCCCGATAGCATTCAAAAAGTGCATCAAAGTTACGGAAGAGCGTATCAGCTACCCAATAGCACGGCGCATAACGAAACCTGTGCTAACATTGGCAATATGCTTTTCAACTGGCGAATGTTGCAGGTTACCGGCGAAGCTAAATATGCCGATGTTGTGGAAACGGCTCTTTATAACAGCGTGTTGAGTGGCATCAGTTTAGACGGAACAAAATTCTTTTATACCAATCCTTTGCGCATCTCGCATGAATTTCCATACACTTTGCGATGGTCGAAAGAGCGTGAGCTGTACATTAAACTGTGTAACTGTTGTCCGCCCAATACCGTGCGCACGCTCACACAAGTACAAGATTATGCCTACACGCTGAGCGAAAATGCCGTTTGGTGCAATCTCTACGGTGGAAGCCAGTTGGAAACGGCTATTAATTCAACCGGTAAAATTAAGCTATCGCAAACCACTGATTACCCATGGGATGGTGCCATAAAAATATCGGTAGAAAAAGCTCCCAAAAAAGCATTTTCACTGTATCTTCGAATTCCGGAGTGGTGCGAAAAAGCAACTGTAACCGTAAATGGACAATCTTTTGCGGCTGATAATAAAGCCAATTCGTATACACAGATTAACCGTGTGTGGAAAAAAGGGGATGTGGTTGAATTGGTATTGGATATGCCGGTAAAATTAATTGAATCGAATCCTTTGGTGGAAGAAACCCGTAACCAGACCGTTGTGAAGCGCGGACCGTTGGTGTATTGTCTCGAAGGTGTTGATGTTATCGGAGGAAAATCGATTGATAACGTGTTGATTCCGACTGATATGAAATTCAGTCCGCGCAAAACAACTATTGCCGGAAGTCCGGTGGTTGTTTTGGATGGTACTGCCCGACTAACAAACGAGGATTCGTGGAAAAATACTTTGTATCGTCCGGTTGGAAGAACGGATAAAACGGTCAATATTACTCTTATCCCCTACTATGCATGGGGTAACCGTGGCAAAATGGATATGACGGTATGGATGCCGTTGGTAAAATGATGACGTATCACGTAAAGACGCACGGAAGTGTGATAACAGCAGTGTAGAGACGCACGGCCGTGCGTCTCTACACACAAAAAAAAATCATAAAATGAATCAATTAGTCAAATACATAGTTCTCATTTTTTTATCTACAGGGCAGTGTGTCAATGCCACCAATATTTATGTTTCCCCTTCGGGAAATGATAAGAATGTTGGTTCAGTTTCAGCTCCAAAAGCAACACTTTCGGCTGCTTTGCGCCAGGCACGTGAGTTGCGTCGACTAAATGCTGTTGGAACCGAAAACGGGATTCAGATAGTCATGAAAGGTGGAACTTATACTCAATATGAGTCGGTTTTTATTCGTCCTGAAGATAGTGGTACAGCTCAATCGCCAACCATTATTTGCGGAGCTGCAAATGAGAATGTAGTGTTGAGTGGTGGCGTAAAAATCGCAGACTGGAAAAAGTCCGGAAAATATTGGGTGGCTGATGTTCCTGATTTTAATGGGCGTCCGCTTGATTTTCGACAACTGTGGGTAAACGGTCGCAAGGCGGTTCGTGCCCGCGATGTGGTTGATTTCGAAAAGATGTATCGCATTCGCAGTAATGCTGCCGCCAACGAGATACTTTGGGTACCTGCTGCTGCGGTGAAATCCATTCTGAAAGCACCTTATGTCGAAATGGTATTACACGAAATGTGGTGTGTGGCCAACCTGCGCATCAAATCTATCGAAGTTTATGGAGACTTGGCAGCTGTACGTTTTCATAATCCCGAGAGTCGTCTTCAGTTTGAGCATCCGTGGCCACGACCCATGATTGGCAAAGGAGTAAATTCACCATTTTATCTCACTAATGCCATCGAGTTGCTCGACCAGCCCGGTGAATGGTATCATGATATTAAAACAAATAAACTTTATTATTATCCACTTGCCGGCGAGAATCCCAATCGGGTGGAGATAATTGCTCCGGCTGTTGAAACATTAGTACAAGTAGAGGGAACTTCTGATCGTCCGGTGGAGAACGTTATTTTCAAAAATATCAGTTTTAATTACAGCACATGGATGCGCCCATCGGAAAAAGGACATGTGCCTTTGCAGGCCGGTATGTATCTGACCGAAGCATACAAGGTCAGTCCCAAAATTATTCGTACGGATAACAATCACAAACTCGATAATCAGGGTTGGTTGGGTCGCCCGGCGGCAGCAGTTACTGTGACCGGAGCTAATAATATCGACTTTGAAAATTGCCGTTTCGAGCATTTGGGTTATTCAGGTTTGGATTATATCTCTGGAGCAAGAGGTGGTAAAGTGGAAGGCTGTACGTTCCGCGATATTGTGGGTAATGGTTTGGTGGTGGGAAGTTTCTCGCCCGCTTCACTCGAAACGCATTTGCCCTACGATCCTGCTGATAAGCGTGAAGTCTGTAACGGTCAGCAGATCAAAAACAATTTGTTTACCGATGTGACGAATGAAGACTGGGGCTGTGTGGCTATTTGTGCCGGCTATGTGAGTAACATTAATATCGAGCACAACGAAATCAGTGAGGTTTCGTATACGGGTATTAACCTTGGATGGGGTTGGAATCAGACTGTGAATTGCATGCGCAACAATCGCGTGCATGCCAACAATATTCATCATTATGCTAAACATATGTACGATGTTGCGGGCATTTACACGCTGGGTTCACAGCCTAAAACGGTGATATCCGAAAACTATATTCACGACATTTACAAGCCCGGATATGTACACGATCCTACCTGGTGGTTCTATTTGTATACCGACGAAGGTTCATCGTTTATCACCCTGAAAGATAACCGTACCGATGGAGATAAATTCCTGAAAAACGCCAATGGTCCCGGCAATACATGGGAAAATAACGGGGCGATGGTGAATGACAGTATAAAGATGAGGGCGGGAATTGAAAAGGAATACAGATATTTGCTTCGCTGATATTATTTTATGATATGACTTCGTGATATTTGCTGTTGATCTTCTTATTGTAATCGGTTGATACCTTAAGTTGTAATTATTGGGTAAGCTGTTATTGTTCGGTGTTAAACCCAATCCGCCTTATTGGTTTGTTTGATAGTTTTTTATCTGTTTGCATTTCGGCTAACGATTGATTGATAAGCTCCAATTGCATGCGGGTGTCTTCGTTTATATCGTTTTGGTCGGTGAAAATATCTTCGATGTAAGCTTTCAGTTCTTTCAACTCGGTGTGAAGTTCGGCGATATTATCGGCAGGTTTTAATATTAAATGTTGACGAATGGCGACAAATGCGCGCATAATTCCCATATTTATCTGAATGGCCGTTTTCGAGTTAAGCACACTACTAAGCATAGCTACTCCTAATTCGGTAAATGCATATGGAAGTTTTCTTACGCCACCCCAACTTGATGTCACATTTTGTGATATCAAGATTTCATATTCGATGTCTGTTAATTGAAACATAAAGTCAGTTGGAAATCTTTCAATATTCCGTTTGACAGCTTGGTTTAAAACCCGAGTCTCAACACCATATACTTCTGCTAAATCACGGTCTATCATCACTTTCTGACCTCGAATTTCATGAATTTTAGTATGAATTTGTTGTAATTCCATAGAATAAAAGGATTAAGGATAAATTTCTGTAAACACAAAAATAAAAAAAACATCTGTAAGTAGCATATTTGTAGTTTTATTTTTAGCAAGGCCGATGACACGTTACAAAAACAAGTATTTTACGTCCATAATAAGTAAAAATCGTCTTGAATTGAATTCTTATTCCAGGCTCAACTATCTGAATAAAATGAAACGTACCCTTTTTCTTCTTACATTTACAGCAATGACGCTGTTTTCCTCTGCCCAGTCGTGGATTTGGTATCCGGGCGATTACGAGATTTGGCTCGGCAACGAGATGAACAACCGTCGCACTGAACGAGGTGCCTTTTTTCCTCATTTTTGGAAAATGGACAGTCATTATGTGTTGGTGGAGTTCAGCAAAAAGATTGATTTGGCAGCAGCCGAAGAAATTGAAATATCCGTGGAAGGAAAGTTCAATATCAAGTTGGATGGCAAACTTCAATTTGGTATGCCAACAAAGTTCACATTACCTGCCGGCAAGCACAGTCTGAACATTAAAGTATGGAATCAGGCTACGCCGCCCACAATTTTTGTAAAAGGCAAAACTGTAAACACTGATGCTAGTTGGAAAGTAACCTACGAGGACAAAGAATGGATTGACGAAAGCGGGAAGGCCAGCGACACTTCAGCCACTATTTATATGGATGCGGCTACTTCTGACAGTTTTAAATCGGCTGACACGTCCCCGTCGAAATATAAATTACCCACCGAACCTATGGCAGCCGTAAAGCGTGAGAAGAAAAACGATGGTGAACTGATTGATTTTGGCAAAGAGACCTTTGGATTTATCAAATTGCAAGGACTGAAAGGTACCGGGAAAGTACATATGTACTACGGAGAGAGCCCCGAAGAAGCACTGGATACTAAGTTCTGCGAAACCTTGGACCGACTGTCGTTGGACGCCTCGTCGGTGACTGATGAAGCCCGCAACGTGACTTCGAAATCGGAGGACAATTATACCTTGGGAAATAATAAAGCTTTCCGTTATGTTTACATTACCAAAGATGCCGGCGTGAGTTATGCGGATGTAAGCATGTTGTACGAGTATAAACCCGAAGTGCAAAAAGGTTCGTTCCGCTGTAACGACGAAGAGGTGAACCGCATGTGGGAAGTGGGAGCATACACCATGCAACTCACCACGCGCGAATTTTTTATTGATGGCATCAAACGCGATCGCTGGACCTGGAGTGGCGATGCTATTCAAAGTTATTTGATGAATTATTATTTGTTTTTCGATGCCGAAACGGTAAAGAAAACCATTTGGTTGTTGCGTGGCAAAGATCCGGTAACGAGTCATACCAACACCATTATGGACTATACTTTTTACTGGTTTCTGTCCATTTACGACTACTATAAATTCACCGGCGACACGCATTTTATCCAACAAGTGTATCCCCGCATGCAAAGCATGATGGATTATGTACTCGGCCGTACCAATAAAAATGGCATGGTAGAAGGACAAACCGGCGATTGGGTGTTTGTGGACTGGGCCGATGGCTATATGGACAAGCACGGCGAATTGTCGTACGAGCAGGTGCTGTTCTGCAAAAGTCTCGAGACGATGGCACTTTGTGCTGATTTGGCTAAGAATTCGGCCGATAAAGCGAAATACGATGATCTGGCAACGGCCTTGCGCAGCAAACTGGAGCCCGCCTTTTGGAACGAAACGAAGAAAGCATTGGTACATAATCGTTTTGATGGAAAACAGCAAGAACAGATTACCCGCTACTCCAATATGTTTGCCGTTTTCTTCAATTACCTTTCGCCCGAAAAGCAACAATTAATTAAAAAATCGGTACTGATGAACGACTCGGTAATGAAAATCTCAACACCCTATATGCGTTTCTACGAGTTGGAAGCCCTGTGCGCCATGGGAGAGCAAAAAGCGGTGATGAAAGAGATGAAAGATTACTGGGGCGGCATGATTCGCGAAGGAGCAACATCCTTTTGGGAAAAATATAACACTATCGACAAAGGCACACAACATCTGGCCATGTACGGTCGCCCTTACGGCAAAAGTCTTTGCCACGCCTGGGGAGCCAGTCCGATCTATTTATTAGGCAAGTATTATCTCGGCATTCAACCAGTGAAAGCCGGTTATAGCGAATTTGCCATTGCTCCCAACCTTGGCGGAATGAAATGGATGGAAGGAACCGTGCCAACACCAAAGGGGGAGATCAAACTGTACATGAACGAAAAAAACATCAAAGTTACCGCCACTGAAGGAAAAGGTTATCTGACCTTCGTAAGTAAATCGAAACCCAAAGCCAGCAAAGGACTTGTTGAAAAGTTAGAAGGTAACAAGTACCGTCTGCTGATTGAAGGAAAAGAGGAGGTAGTGGTCAGTTACAAGTGATTATCCTGATTGAAATAAAACCAGAACCGCCCATAAAGTTGAATGCTTTATCGGCGGTTTTGTTTCTATAGTATTTGCCAACATCATATAGTGATGTGCTTATGCTGTAGCTGCTCAATGGCTTTTCCCAACTTTCGAATGCCAATTTCAATATCCTGAACATTGGAACAGGAAAAGTTGAGGCGACAGGTATTCACGTCGGTTTTTCCGAAGTAGAACGGATTGCCGGGAACAAACGCCACATTTTCGCGTATTGCCAAATCGAAAAGACGCATGGCGCTTTGTCCTTCGGGTAGGGTGAGCCACAGAAACATGCCGCCTTCGGGGCGTGTAAACTGTACTTCGGCTGGGAAATGCCGTTCGATGGCAGCTATCATAGCCTCTGCTTGCTCGCCATATAACTTGCTGATGCTGGCGATATGTTTATCTATGTCATAGTTGGCAAGATACAGATGCAGCAGGCGTTGTGTAAAATAGTCGGTGTGCAGGTCGGCGGCTTGTTTGGCTATCACAAGGCGTTCCATCACTTCATCGGGAGCCACTATCCAACCCATGCGGAAAGCCGGTACCACGGTTTTCGAGAATGTTCCGAGCAGGATGGTTTGTTCCGGAAGGTAGTGATGCAGCGAATGTTTCGGTTCACCGCTGAAACGAATATCGCCGTAAGGGTCATCTTCTACTACAAACATGGATTTTCCACGGCAAATATCGGCTACTTTCCGGCGGGTATCTTCGGTATAACTGATACCCGATGGGTTCTGAAAATTTGGAATCAGATAAGCTAGAATCGGATGAGTAGCCTCCACCACTTGCTTCATTTTTTCTGTATCGATGCCGTCGGGAGTAAGTGGTACGGTACAAAATTCCGGTTTGAAAATGGAGAAAGCTTGTATAGCACCCAGATATCCCGGTTCTTCAATCAGCACGGCATCGCCTTCGTTGATAAATACTTTGCCCAGCAAGTCCAATCCCTGTTGCGAACCGTTGGTGATAAGGATATTGTTGGGGTTTATCACCATGCCTTTGCGTGCATAACGTTCTGCTATTTGTTCGCGCAAAGGAAGATAGCCTTCGGTGTTGGCGTATTGCAAAATGTTGCGATCGGAACCGGACAGAAGCAGGTCGGCGCATTCGTGCAGTTCTTCGAGTGGGAACAGGTCTTTGTTGGGCAGACCACCTGCAAAGGAAATAATGTCGGGCGAAATAGCGACCTTTAGTATTTCGCGGATAAACGATCGGGGAACTCCGTCCATACGACGGGCAAACGGGATGTGAGTGCTTGCATTCATAATTGAAAAGTTTTTTTGAATTGAATAAAATAAAAAATCCCCTCCAGGCATTGCCTGAAGGGGATTGGAAAATATCGTATATGATTACGTACGTCCTACCTTCGGCAAATCCGTTGGATTCCGATGACGATAAGAATGACGATAATCAGTTGGTTGAACAATTTCATTTCTATGTGTTTGTATTTACGCTGCAAAGATAAGCATTTTGATGCAGACAGGATGGTGATATGGGGAATTTATATAAAAAATAGTGTATTTTGAAGCTTTCATCTCAATAGAATTTAATTGCTGATGATATACGAGAAGCCATTCTACAAATTATTTAATTGCTGTTGATGTATACACGGCAATTCTAAAAATTATTTGATTGCCGATGATGTATGAACGGCCATTCTACAAATTATTTAATTGCCGTTGATGTATGCACGGCAATTCTACAAATTATTTCATTGCTGCTGATGTAAGAACAGCTGTTGAATAAATACATTTTAGTGCTAAAATCAGAAAAGGAGATTATTTACGTCCCCTGATTTATATCTGTATTTATAAAGTTTAAGGATAGGTGAAATTGAGTACAAGCGGATGTTTTTAGCGTCTTTTTGTTGAGATTAAAAGTTGGAATATTAGTTTTTTTAGGTATGAGATTGAAAAGTTTAGTTGTTGTTGTTTTTGTGTTGTTGATTGCCTCTCGGGCATTCGGCGAAGTTATCAATGTTTACAGTTATCCCGGCGCTACTAATCGTGTTGTTTTTGGAACCGGGATATTGGTGAAGTCGTTGAAGGCCGGGGGGTATGATGTTGAAAGTAAAACGTCAAAGTTTGGATCAAAAAAGGAGAAGAGTATTGTTGTGCTCGAAAAGAGTAGTCCGGAGTTGAAGAAGGTGCTGAAAAAGCTCGGTATTCAGTTGCCGGGTGGGATGAAAAAGGAAGGCTTTTTTATTGCTACAAAGAAAAATACGACATTAATTTGTGGTACGGATGGCAATGGAGCTATCTACGGTTGTCAGGAAATAGCCGATCGGTTGAAAGATGGAAAAAAGCTTGACTTGCCTGTACATCTAACCGATGCACCCGAAATGGTGATGCGTGGGACGTGCATTGGCGTTCAGAAGACCACTTATTTGCCGGGTCGCACGGTGTACGAATATCCGTATACTCCCGAGAGTTTCCCCTGGTTTTACGATAAAAAACAATGGATTGAATACCTCGATATGTTGGTGGCTAATCGGATGAACTCGCTGTATTTGTGGAACGGACACCCCTTTGCTTCGTTGGTAAAATTGAAGGAATATCCTTTTGCAGTGGAAGTGGACGATGCTACCTTTAAAAAGAACGAGGAGATCTATACTTTCCTTACCAAAGAAGCTGATAAACGCGGTATTTTTGTGATTCAGATGTTCTACAACATCATTGTTTCCAAACCTTTTGCCGAGCATTATGGCATTGCAACTCAGGATCGTAATCGCCCCATCACGCCGCTTATCAGCGATTATACCCGCAAGAGCATTGCTGCATTTGTAGAGAAATATCCAAATATTGGTTTTTTGATTACACTTGGCGAGGCCATGGATACCTATGATGATGACGTGAAATGGTTTACCGAAACGATTCTGCCGGGTGTAAAAGACGGACTGAAAGCCCTTGGACGTACGGATGAACCGCCTATCATTTTGCGTGGACACGATACGAACGCTAAAATGGATATTGAGGCTGCTCGTGGCATTTACAAGAATTTGTACACGATGAACAAATACACGGGCGAAAGCCTGACCACCTATGAGCCACGGGGACCGTGGGCTCAAACGCATCAGGATTTGAGTAAACTGGTGGATGTGCATATCGATAATGTGCATATATTGGCCAATCTGGAACCATGGCGTTGGAGTTCGCCTGATTTTGTTCAGAAAACAGTAAATGCCATGCATACTATTCATGGTGCCAACGGACTTCATCTTTATCCGCAGGCATCCTTTTGGGATTATCCTTACACGGCTGATAAACTAGCTGATGGCACTCGCCTGAAACAAATAGACCGCGACTGGATGTGGTATAAAACATGGGCGCGTTATGCGTGGAACTGCCATCGCGACCGCACCGACGAGATTAGTTACTGGAATGGTCAACTGGACAATTATTATGGAATAAATGATACTGATGCACGAAGAATTCAAATGGCTTACGATGAATCAGGCGAAATTGCTCCGAAGTTATTGCGTCGGTTTGGTATTACTGAAGGCAATCGCCAAACGCTGTTGCTCGGTATGTTTATGAGCCAGTTGGTGAATCCCTATAAATATTCCATCTGGCCCGGATTTTACGAAAGTTGCGGTCCGGAAGGCGAAAAGCTGATTGAATACGTCGAAAAAGAATGGAAAATGCAACCGCACGTAGGTGAAATGCCGCTTGACATTATTGCGCAAGTCATTGCTCATGGCGATAAAGCCATTACTGCTATCGATCAGGTGGAAGGGAAAGTGACGAAGAATAAAGCCGAGTTTGAACGCCTGCGAAACGATATGCATTGCTACCGCGAGTTTGCCTATTTTTTCAACAATAAAGTGAAAGCTGCCAAACTAGTCCTCGATTATCAATGGGGAAAAGATATCAAAAATCTGGATGCTGCGATTCCGTTTTTGGAACAAAGTCTGGAGCATTATGGCAAATTGGTGGAGTTGACAAAAGACGCGTACTGGTATGCCAACAGCATGCAAACGTCTCAACGTGCAGTGCCGATCAGTGGGTTGGATGGAAAAAATAAAACCTGGGCGGAGCTGTACATTCATTACCAAAAGGAACTTGAAAACTATAAAAATAATCTGGCATTCCTAAAGTCGCAACAAAATGCGCCTAAAACGAAAGCAGTTATTCCGGCGCTTCATGTGGGAGATGTAAAATTATTAAGCAAGAATCCGGCAGTGAAATTACAGGTCGGTGATTCCCTTTACAATGATTTCCCTTCAAAAATTAAAGAGGTAGCACCCGAGTTAGTGAAGATGACAGCCTGGTTTCAAAATGTGGCCAAGCAACGTGCTGACGGAACGGAAATAGAATTTGAAACGGCTGGTCCGGTAAAATTGCTGATAGGTTATTTCCGCGATGACCACAAGCGCTATGCCCATCCTCCGATGCTCGAAACCGATGCCTCGGCCAATCTGTACGGACAGGCTGAACCGGTGTTGATAAATGCGTTAAGCATAGCCGGTATGCCGGCGGTGAATGTGCATGCCTACAGTTTTAGGGCAGGGCATCATAAATTGTTATTGCCCAAAGGCGTTTGTCTGGTGCTTGGCTTTACCGATACTGCCATTAAACAACGCAATGCCGGATTATCGGCAAGCGGTGTGGAAGAAACCATGGATTGGATGTTTTATTAACAACCTCATCCCCGATCCTCGGATACATTTCCCGTTTGCGGGGGAGGGGAGAAGTAATAATGTAGTATATGAAAAGTTATCAAACCATTGGATTGCTATTTTTGCTAAGTTTTTTCTTTTTAAAACTTCAGGCGCAAAGTATTACAACTGACAGTGCAGTTACCGATATTGATGGCAATGTTTATAAAACCATAACAATTGGGAATCAGATTTGGATGGACGAAAACCTGCGAACTACTCATTACCGAAATGGAGACCCAATTCTGACTACTATTCCCGACACGCTTGACTATAGAGCAGAAGCAGAACCAAAATATCAGTTTATGTACGATGGTGATATGAAAAATGTAACGATTTACGGAAGACTTTATACATGGTATGCTGTCACGGATAGAAGAAATATCTGTCCGACAGGTTGGTATGTTCCTACAATAGAAGAATTTAAATTGCTCGATGATTCATTGGGTGGAAAATTGAAAGCGATTGGAAAATTAAAAGAAGCAGGAACTGAACACTGGATAGGTCCGAATGCTGAAGCTACCAACGAAAGTGGATTCAATGGATTACCGGCCGGATGGCGTGCTGCTAAAGGAAGTTACGGTGCATTAGGGAAGTACGGTCATTGGTGGTGTTCAAACCGCCAAACGGAGGAGTATGCATTCAGAATGTTTCTCTCGTATAACGAGGCCTGTTATAAAAATCATTTAGGTTCTTCCGATCCTCAGAACGCTTGGTCGGTGCGATGTGTGAAGGATTAGACCTGAATTTATAAATGTAAATATCTTCATAAAGTAATTTCGTATTAATACCTATACAGCTTAAGATGCCTCAAAAAATAAAAATAACGACTTTTTATATTCTCATGTTTTTCTCACTGATGGTATATAGTTCTTCGCCCATCTCCAAAATGAATAATTCCGTTTTCCCTCTCCTTGTGGAGAAGGTGTCCGAAGGACGGGTGAGGTCAAGAGGGGTTGGGGGTGAGGTGACTCAATCCCGCATGGTCGAAATTTATGAGCAGGTAAAAACGCCGTATAAATATGGCTTGGCACTTGCTCCAACCGACAATAACCACAAAATGGACTGTCCCACTGTGTTCCGCAAAGGTGACAAATGGTATATGACTTTTGTGATTTATAATGGCAAAACGGGTACTGATGGGCGTGGCTACGAAACATGGATGGCCGAAAGTGACGATTTGCTCAAATGGACAATCAAAGGCCGTTTGTTATCGTACCGCGATGGCATGTGGGATTGCAATCAGCGGGGCGGCTTTCCGGCTTTGTCCGATATGACCTGGGGCGGAAGTTACGAGCTGCAACCCTACAAAGGCAACTACTGGATGACCTATATCGGTGGTCCTACTGCCGGTTATGAAGCAGGTCCGTTGAGCATCGGACTGGCCTGGACAGATGCTAAGAATTTAGGAAAAGTCGTAGAATGGCAGTCGGCCGAAAAGCCGCTTCTTTCTAATAAAGATAAAGATGCACAGTGGTTTGAGAACCTGATTCAATATAAAAGTACTATTTATTGGGACAAGAAGAAAGCCCTTGGAGCGCCTTTTGTGATGTATTACAATGCCGGTGGTGTGCATCCCGAAACCAAATTGAAAGGCGAACGCATTGGTATTGCACTATCCAACGATATGAAAACCTGGAAACGTTATTTGGGAAATCCTGTTTTTGCACATGAAATTCAGGGGATGATTACCGGCGATGCCCAAATTCAGCAGTTTGGAGATGTGTATGTCATGTTTTATTTTTCGGCGTTCAATACCATTAAGCCTTACAAAGCTTATAATACCTTTGCGTGCAGTTACGACCTGATTCATTGGTCCGACTGGCAAGGCGATGATTTGATTATTCCGTCGAAAAGCTACGATGATCTTTTTGCTCACAAAAGTTATGTGATTAACTACAAAGGGGTGGTGTATCATTTCTACTGTGGTGTAAATAAGTTCGATCAACGTGGTATTTGCGTGGCAACCAGTAAACCCATGGGACGCTCAGAAGTGAATTTTACTACACAGGAAGTCAAAGGTCGTCGTACTAAGATAAGCCTCAACGAAGGTTGGAAAACATGGATGGGCAATGATACATTGACCATAAATGTGCCACATAATTGGGACGATTACTTCGGTTATCGCCAACTTACACATGGTAATTTACACGGCACTGCTACTTACACCAAGACTTTTACAGCTCCGAATGCAGGTGATGGAAAACACTATTTTCTGCGCTTCGAAGGCGTTGGAACGTATGCTACAATAACCCTTAACGGTAAAAATCTCGGACGATTTCTGAGCGGACGCACCACTTTTACACTTGATGTGACTAACAACATCAAGCCGGGACAAACTAATCAGTTGAAAGTGCTGGCCGAACATCCTGAGATGATTTCGGACATGCCGTGGGTGTGCGGTGGCTGCTCGTCGGAATGGGGTTTTAGTGAAGGTTCGCAACCCCTGGGCATTTTCCGTCCGGTGGTGCTTGAGGTGACGGATAATGTGCGCATCGAGCCTTTTGGTATTCATATCTGGCACAATGATAAAGCCGATTCGTTGTTTATTGAAACTGAAGTAAAGAATTATTCAGCGCAAGCTGCAGACATTGAAGTGGTGAATAAACTGAATAATGAAGACGGTATTGCAGTGTTTCGTGTTGCAGAAAAAGTAACGCTGAAAGCCGGTGAAACAAAAATCATTCGCCAATCTTCGCCCATTACAAATCCAATTCGCTGGAGCATCGAAAGGCCTTATCTGTACAAAATGGCTTCGATGATTAAACGGGGAAATAATGTAACTACCGATGAGATAACAACACCTTACGGCATACGCACCATTAGCTGGCCGGTGAAACGCAATGATGGTGATGGACGTTTTTACTTGAACGGCCAACCAATACTTATCAACGGAACCTGCGAATACGAACATCAGTTTGGTCAATCGCATGCATTTTCGGAAGAGCAGATTGCATCGCGCGTAAAACAAATTCAATCGGCAGGGTTCAATGCTTTTCGCGATGCGCACCAACCGCATAACCTCGAATACCAGAGACTACTCGACGAAAAAGGACTACTTCTCTGGACTCAGTTCTCGGCACATGTGTGGTACGATACCCCGGAATTTCGGAATAATTTCAAAACCTTACTTCGTCAATGGGTAAAAGAGCATCGCAACTCGCCTTCGGTGGTGATGTGGGGTTTGCAAAACGAAAGTGTGCTGCCCAAGGATTTTGCTGAAGAGTGTAGTGCTATTATTCGCGATATGGATCCTACAGCCCGCACCATGCGCGTGATTACCACCTGCAACGGTGGTGAAGGAACCGACTGGAATGTGGTACAAAACTGGAGCGGAACGTATAGTCCCAATCTTGAAAATTATGCACACGAACTTTCAAAGAAAGATCAACTGCTGAACGGTGAATACGGAGCATGGCGTAGCCTTGGTTTTCATACCGAGCCGGCCGTTTTTGATATGAATGGAAAATGGAGCGAAGACCGTGCCTGCCAGTTGCTGGAAACCAAAATTAAACTTGCCGAACAAGCCAAAGATAGTATTTGCGGACAGTTTCAGTGGGTATTCAGTTCGCACGATAATCCGGGTCGTCGTCAACCCGACGAAGCTTTTCGTGCCATTGACAAAGTAGGACCATTCAATTACAAAGGACTGCTCACACCCTGGGAAGAACCGACTGATGCTTATTACATGTATCGAGCCAATTATGTTTCGGCAAAAAAGGATCCGATGGTGTATATCGTTTCGCATACCTGGCCGGATAGATTCACAAAACGTACTCGTGCTACTGTGGAAGTCTACAGCAATTGCGACAGCGTAAAACTGTACAATGATGCTGTTGATTCTGTTTATTTGGGCAAAAAGAAAAATAACGGACGTGGTTCTCACTTCATGTGGGAAAATCGTGATGTGCGTTACAATGTGCTGCGAGCCGTGGGTTATTTTGGAGGAAAAGCTGTTGCTGAGGATGTGATTGTGCTCAATAGTGAGGGCGCGACTTCAAGTCGCACTCTCACTAATCCGGGATTGGAAAGAGCACCACATTTTGAAGCGCTTTACGATATTGAAGAGAGAGAGTTGAACGCAAATCAACGCAAATCAACGCAAATTAAGAATAGTACTAAATTAGCTCAAAAGGAAAATGAACCAGATATTTGCGAAAATTTGCGAAATTTGCGTTCAAAGAATTCTTTAATCAAAGCTGAGCCCAACTACAACTACCTCTACCGCATCAATTGTGGTGGCGATAATTATACCGACGAATTCAATCAGCAATGGGCGAAAGATGATAGCACCATTTCCCGTTCGTGGGCGGCTGATTTCAACGGTTTGAATCCATACCTGGCTAGTCAGGGAATCACCAACGACCCAATTCATGGAACACGCGACTGGTCATTGTTTGGTCATTTCCGTTTTGGTCGACATAAACTGAATTATCATTTTGCCGTTCCGGACGGAATCTATCGGGTAGAACTTTATTTTACCGAACCGTGGCATGGAACCGGCGGTGACGTGGGTGCCGATTGCGAAGGGCTGCGGATTTTCGATGTGGCGGTAAATGATTCAGTGGTATTGAACAATCTGGATATTTGGGCAGAGAGCGGTCATGATGGCGCATTGAAAAAAGTAGTTTATGCGACCATAAAAGGAGGTAAACTCGATATCTCATTCCCTGAAGTGAAGGCAGGACAAGCCGTGATTTCAGCTATTGCCATTGCGTCAGCAAACATGAGTTTGAAGCCGGTTGTTCCAACTGAAACAACGTGGTCATGGTCGGCAGCCGATAAGAATGTACTGGAAAAAACACCGAAAGAAATGCTTCCCGAAGATAAAAACGTGCGTATAAGTACAGCTTGCGAATCCGAAAAAGCCATTTTGAAGGGCAAGTTTGAAAAGATAAGTGTAAAAACGAAAGCCGGAATTAGATTTGGAAAAGGACTCGGAAGTTCCGTTCAGTGGACGGTTTCTACCGGATTGGCACAGATTTATGCCTTGCGTTTCAACTACATGAACACAAGCGGAAAACCTGTAAAAGCGCGTTTACAGATGATAGCTGCTAACGGCACCGTGTTGAAAAACGATGATATCACTTTTCCCGAAACGGCTGAAAAATGGAAACAAATCAGCACCACCACCGGAACTTTTATCAATGCCGGAACGTATCGGGTCATCATTTCAGGTGAAAATCTGAACGGACTGGGTTTTGACTCGTTGGAAGTGCAGTAGGGTTTATTGATAGGATAACTTTGGTTTCTGGCGGATCTTTAAATGAATTAAACATTTTGCATATTTATAAATTTGCGCATGTATATTTTTTCATTTAATTTCAAGCTTAGCTATATCCTGCCTATATCTTCTCTATATCCTATCTGTATGTTGTTTGCCTGATGAGTATTTATGCAATAACTTGCTATGCAATTATTCCTGAGTACATTTCCCCTCAGTTTTACGTCTCTTTTGATATAATTATCCAATATGAAAAAGAGATTCACACCGCTACTTTTACTCTATATACTTGTTTCTCATACAGCCCGGAGTGCTAATGAAAATCGCACTCCGGGTGTTAATGCACCCGACTGGGAAAACCATCATGTTCTTCAGATCAACCGCGAGCCTGCTCGTGCTGCTTTTATAGCTTTTGCTCAACAACCGGGCGACTGCTCGTTGACATTGAATGGAAACTGGAAATTCCACTGGTCGCCAACTCCTGAAGGACGAATCGCAGACTTTTTTACTCCTAAATTTGATGATTCCTCATGGAAAGATTTTCCTGTGCCTGCCAACTGGGAAGTGAATGGTTTCGGAACGCCCATTTATGTGTCATCGGGTTATCCTTTTAAAATCGACCCTCCGCGGGTAACTTCAACCCCCAACGAAAAATATACTGCTTTCAAGGAGCGAAACCCGACGGGTCAATACCGCCGTTCGTTCACACTGCCTGCCAACTGGAAATCTAACGGGCAGGTTTTTCTGCGTTTCGATGGCGTTCAAAGCGCGTTCTACGTGTGGATCAATGGCAAACGGGTGGGGTATAGTCAAGGAAGTATGGAACCGAGTGAGTTTAATGTGACTTCTTATTTGGTGGAAGGTCAAAACAGAATTGCCGTTGAAGTATACAAGTACTGCGACGGTTCGTACCTGGAGGATCAGGATATGTGGCGGTTTGGAGGCATCCAACGCAGCGTAACGCTCTATCATACCCCGCAAATCAGGTTGGTCGATATTCCTGTTCGCACATTGTTGGATAAACGCTATGAAAATGCAACACTGGAAGTGGATCCTAAGTTGGCGGTTTTTGGAAACGAAACGGGTAATGGGTATAAAGTCAGGGCAACGATAGAAAATATGGTGAATGTTGCGGCTGATGCTGCTTCCATTCTTAATCTCGACCACAAAGCAGCCTTGATGAACGAGTGGAATCCTCAACGTGGGCCTCGTAAAACAGGTCGCCTGAAAGCTGAAATTGTCAATCCGCTAAAATGGACTGCCGAAACGCCTCATCTCTATACTTTGTTGGTAACCCTGGAAGATAGTACCGGTAAGATTGTTGAGCGTGTTCGTCAACGTATTGGGTTCCGATCTGTGGAAATTGTCGGTGGTGAGATGTTGGTCAATGGAAAGCCGGTCAGATTGCGCGGTGTGAATCGTCATGAACATGACCCGCGATTGGGAAAGGTAATGACCGAAGCCTTAATGCTGAAAGATATTTTATTAATGAAACGTGCCAATATCAATGCGGTGCGCACTTGTCATTATCCCAATGTGACCCGTTGGTACGAATTGTGCGACTCGTTGGGAATGTATGTTATGGACGAAGCAGATATTGAGGAACATGGCTTGCGCGGCGGACTAGCTTCCGATCCGGATTGGGCAGGAGCCTTTCTCGATCGTGCTATTCGTATGGCAGAACGGGATAAAAATCATGCTTCGGTGGTGATGTGGAGCTTGGGCAATGAAGCAGGTTACGGCCCTAACTTTGCGGCAAACTCAGCTTGGTTGAAAGATTTTGATCCTACCCGCCCGATTCATTACGAGGGGGCACAAGGCTTAAATGGTGAACCGGATCCATCGACAGTGGATGTGATCAGCCGTTTTTATCCACGCGTTCAGCAGGACTATCTCAATCCCGGAATGACTGAGGGCAGCGATGCCGAACGCCCAGAAAATGCACGTTGGGAAAGGTTACTGAGCATTGCGCAGCGCACCAACGATACCCGTCCGGTAATGACTAGCGAGTATGCACATGTAATGGGTAATGCAGGAGGAAACCTACAGGAATATTGGGATGAAATGTATTCGAACAGGCGCATGTTGGGTGGATTTATTTGGGAATGGGCTGACGAAGGTATTTTCAAAACCCTCCCGAATGGCAAAACGCAGGTCGCGTACGGTGGTGATTTTGGCGATTACCCGAATTTGAAAACTTTCTGTATCAAAGGTGTGGTGACCAGCAACCGTGAAACAACACCAAAGTATCAGGAAGTAAAGAAGGTGTATCAACCGGTTGGCATTTTCAAAAGGAATGACAAATTATTGATAATAAATCGGAATCATCATACATCGCTTTCGCAGTATCGTTGTTTATGGACAATGAATGTTGATGGAAAGGAGATGAAAAAAGGTGAAATCAACTTACCTGATGTTTACCCGGGCGACAGTACTTTTATCAATTTACCAATTTCAGGTCAATTATCGATGGGGGATGTACAATTAAAAATCTCCTTTGTGCTTCGCGAAACGTCATTTTGGGCAAAAGCAGGTTATGAAGTCGCTTATGAGCAATTTGAACTTCAAAAAGGAAAATTAGCTTCAGCCGAAATGATAAACAAAGGAAAGTTGAAAGTTGAAGAGTTGGGTGAAAATATCAAAGCCTCGGGCAATGGTTTCTCTGCCAACTGGAACATGAAGTCGGGTAGTCTGACTTCCCTGCTGTACAATGGAAAGGAAGTGCTGTCTCAAAATGCTAAGGAATTCGAAAATCAACCGCTCGTTCAGGCTTTCCGCGCACCAACCGACAATGACAAAAGCTTCGGAAACTGGCTGGCCAAAGATTGGAAATTGCAAGGCCTTGATTTGCCCAAGGTGAGTGTAGATTTGGTTCGTCATTCCATTCGAAAAGATGGTGCATTATTGCTAGAAATTCAGAAAACAAATCAGTATAAAGACGGAAAAGTAGTAACAAAACTCACGTATACAGTTACTGCCGATGGTCGAATGGATTTGGAATGTCGGTTCAATCCGATAGGTAATTTGCCCGAATTACCCCGAATGGGAATTGCATTGGCTCTGCAGTCGGATTACAGCAATTTTACCTGGTACGGTCGCGGTCCGCAGGAAAATTATCCCGATCGTAAAGGTGCTGCGCTTGTTGGTTTGTGGAGTGGAAAAGTAAGCGAGCAGGCCGAGAGGTACCCTCGTCCGCAAGACACAGGCAACAAAGAAGATGTGCGCTTTCTGCGATTGACGAATGCTAAAGGTCAGGGAATAAAAGTAGAAGCCGTCGAAAACACCTTTTCGGCTTCGGCATTGAATTATTCGGCAAATGACTTAGCTAACAAAGCGCATGAGTGTAACCTCGTACCCCGTAAGGAGACAATTTTGAGCCTGGACTGTGCGGTATTGGGACTCGGAAATAGCAGTTGTGGTCCGGGTGTGTTGAAGAAATATGCCATTGAAAAAAAGGAACATGTGCTGCAGATTAGAATATGCAGTTTTAAATAATTAAATACATAGTAATGACTAAAATTAAAAATTATGCGGTTTTCAAAGCTACAGCTCAGCTGAAGAAACCAATTGCAGATGCTACACACACACTGACAGAAATCTCTTTTCTGGTGTTGCGTATTACTACCGAAAGTGGTATTGTAGGTGAATCATATCTTTTGAGCTTTCAGTATAGTCCGGGAGCAATTGCAGGAGCAATGAAGGATGTTGGTGAAATGGTTATTGGACGTGAAGTGAATGAAACGGTGAAATGCTTCGAAGACCTGAATCATGCAAATGAATATTTCGGATTGGAAGGTATAAACCGTTGGGCACAGGCTGCATATAATATGGCCATGTGGGATGCATGGTGTAAAAAACTCGGTCAGCCTATCTGGAAAGTGCTAGGTGGATCCCGTAAGCCAATTTCAATTTACGGAAGCGGTGGTTGGAGTTCATACACTCCCGAAGAATTGATTGCCGAAGTAACCGATTATAAGTCACGTGGATTTCGTGCTGTAAAGATCAAAGTTGGTAAGCCTAACTGGAAAGAAGATTTTGATCGTCTTCAACAAGTTCGTGCAGCCGTAGGAAATGAAATAGGAATTATGATGGATGCCAATCAGGGAATGACAGTTCCAAATGCATTGGCATTGGCACGGGCAGCCCGGGATCTTAATATACAATGGTTTGAAGAACCAATTGATCACTCCGATTTTGAAGGATATGCACTGCTGCGCAATCAGGCTGGAATCTCTTTGGCTATGGGCGAACGCGAGTATTCTACTTTGCCACTGCGTGAACTTCTTACACGTAATGCACTGGATATTTGGCAACCTGACATCCTTCGTTTGGGTGGTGTAGAAGCTTGGCGCGATAGTGCTGCATTAGCAAAAAGCTTTAATATTCCGATACTTCCTCACTATTATAAAGATTACGATATACCTTTGCTTTGTACTGTAAGTAATGGTGTAGGTGCAGAATCTTTCGACTGGATTGATCCGCTCATTGATTATCCGCTCGAAATTAAAAACGGCTATACACTCCCTCACGATCGTCCGGGATGGGGATTTTCATTTAAAGATGCTTCGTTAACTGAAATTTGATATGGATAAACTACAACAATTATATTCACTCGAAGGGCTTCGGATTATTGTCACAGGCGCTTCGAGTGGCTTGGGATTGCAACAGGCTATTAGTTTGGCTCAATGTGGTGCCACTGTTTTCGCATTGAGTCGCTCAGGAAAACCAAAGGTTGATATCAATCAAGCTATTCCTGACAACGTGATTTTTGATACTATTGACGTGAGTAACGAAGAAAGTATCCGGCAAAAAATAACCGAAATAGGTGAAAGTGGAGGCATAGATGTGTTGGTAAACAATGCTGGAATTACGCAACGGGTCAGAGCTGAAGAAATAAGTAAGGAGCTTTGGGAGTCTATTCACAACGTAAATGTAACCGGAGTTTTATTGTGTTGTAAACAAGCTTATCCGTACCTGAAAAAATCGGCGCACATCGGACGTATTATTAGCATATCATCTATGGCTTCGTATCTGGGATTCTCGGAAGTGGTACCTTATTCGTCAAGCAAAGCTGCCGTATTAGGTCTTACGCGTGGCTTGGCGGTAGAATGGAGTGCTGATAATATATTGGTTAACTCCGTATCGCCTGGATGGTTTCCGTCCGAAATGTCGCAACAAGTGATGGATGATGACCGCAAATCTAAAATCCTAAATCGTATGCCTTTGCACCGGTTTGGAAGACCGGAAGAACTGGCCGCTATGATTTGTTTTCTGGCGTCGCCGGCAGCAACTTACATTACCGGGCAGGATTTTAGTGTTGATGGTGGAGCCTTAGCATTCGGATATTGATTAAAACAGCTGGAAATAATATAAGTAGTTCCCATTATTTAATGAGTTATTTTTCTACAATATCGCGCATCGGAATAATGAGAGAAAAGACTTAGTTTACATAGTAAAAGTGTCGTCAGATACTTTTGCTATGTTTGCGATTAGCCAAGTATTCGTGATAATGCTATGTATCTTTAATCTTCTATTCAGAGCCTGTGTAAACGATGCGCTATAACATATCAATAATAATTATTTGCTTTGAATTTTGGATAATTAAGAAGAAGTTGGAAAGGTTCACTTTGTCGTTGAGATGTTCGTAAGTTAAATGTAGTTGCTCCAGAAACCGGATTCAACTATATTTTGTTATAAAACAAATCTTTATCAGCATATAAGCCTTTACCAGAACATTATTTTTGCTGTTTTTAGTCTTGAAAATTTTCATTTTTGAAATCTATTGAATCTATTCAATAAAATGTGTCAGAAATAATATTTAATTCAGGACTGTTTCAGTCAGCATCTTATTTTCGGTTTACACCGGGTACGAAATTCTTATTTTTACGTCTCTTTTTATTGTAAACAAGCCCAATTTTGATAAAATGAGAAATACAATATCATTGTTCTTTAGCGTAATTGCCATTCTGTTTTTTACTTCCTCCTTTGCTCAAAAATCCATACCTTTTACCCAACGCACTTATCTCTCCGGTCATGGTGCGGACGATATGGTGCAATGGGATTTTTTCTGTACCGATGGAATGAATTCGGGCAAATGGACGAAAATCGGGGTGCCATCGTGCTGGGAATTACAGGGTTTCGGTGAATATCAGTACGGGATGCGTTGGTACGGAAAAGCCTTTCCGGATGGTGCTGCCAAAGAAAAAGGAATGTACAAATACGAGTTTGACGTGCCCGAAAGCTGGAGAGGAAAACAGATATCTATTGTTTTCGAAGCTTCGATGACCGATACCGAAGTGAAAATAAATGGTCAGAAGGCGGGTGAAATGCATCAGGGTGCTTTTTACCGTTTTTCGTATGATATTGCCCGTCGATTAAAATTTGGAAAAAAGAACCTGCTCGAAGTTACGGTAAGCAAAGAAAGTACGAATGCGGGCGTGAATCTGGCAGAGCGTCGTGCCGACTACTGGAATTTTGGCGGCATTTTTCGTCCGGTTTTTTTGGAAGTGAAACCGGCTATTCATATTGCTCAACTTTCCATCGATGCCAAAGCAGATGGAACTTTCAAAGCCAATTGCCAACTCAATAAAGCCATTGAAGAAGCCTCTCTCAAAACCGTTTTATTCGACTCTAAAGGAAATAGAGTGGCTGAAACATCAACTCCGGTGAAAGCTGCCGGCGACTGGGCTACTATTGAATTATCTACCAAAAGCCCAAAGCTATGGACTGCCGAAACTCCCAACCGTTATACCGCGCAAGTTTCGCTGATTGCAAACGATGGCGTTGTTCTTCATCAAGTTTCTGAAAAATTCGGTTTTCGTACCATTGAGGTTCGCTTAAGCGATGGACTGTATATCAACGGTGTAAAAGTGAATATCCGCGGTGTCAATCGTCATAGTTTCCGCCCCGAAACAGGTCGTACACTTTCTAAAGCAAAAAATATAGAAGATGTTTTGCTTATCAAAAGCATGAACATGAATGCGGTTCGTTTGTCGCACTATCCTGCCGATCCAGAATTTTTGGATGCCTGCGACTCACTTGGGTTGTATGTGGAGAATGAGTTTGGCGGCTGGCATGGAAAATATGATACGCCAACAGGTGTAAAGCTAGTGAAAGAAATGGTGGAGCGTGATGTAAATCATCCATCGATTATTTGGTGGAGCAATGGCAATGAAAAGGGTTGGAACGATGAGTTGAACGGAGAGTTTCATAAATATGATGTTCAATTACGTCCGGTTATTCATCCACAAGGCAATTTTGGAGGTTTTGAAACGATGCATTATCGTTCGTATGGAGAGTCGCAAGATCATCTTCGCAAACCTGAAATTTTTATGCCTACCGAATTTTTGCACGGATTGTATGATGGTGGTCACGGTGCCGGTTTGTACGATTATTGGGAAATGATGCGCAAACATCCCCGTTGCGCCGGCGGTTTCCTTTGGGTATTGGCCGACGAAGGTGTGAAGCGTGTGGACATGAACGGATTTGTGGATAATCAGGGTAACTGGGGTGCCGATGGAATTGTAGGTCCGCACCACGAAAAGGAAGGAAGTTATTACACGATAAAACAAATCTGGTGTCCGGTGCAGGTTGTTGAGAAGAGTATTGATGCTAATTTTAATGGAATATTTACCATCGAAAACCGGTATGATTTTCTGAACACAACTACCTGCCGCTTTATGTGGAGGCAAGTGAAGTTTCCAACAGCTGGCGACGAAAAAGGAACGGTAAAAGTATTGAAGCAAGGCGAAACAAAAGTTGTTGACATTGCGGCTCATGGCATCGGAAAATTGAATCTGAACACTGGGATTGACTCGCAAGCTGAAGCACTTTATCTGACCGCTATCGACTATCGGGGCGAAGAACTTTGGACCTGGTCATTCAAAATACCAACTCAGAAAGCAGCTCCGAATCCAACGGTTTCCGGCACTGTTCCAACAAAGGAAGCAACAGCAGAGTCATTGATAATCACAGCCGGTAATCATAAATATACCTTCAGTCAAAAAGATGGTGAGTTGAAAGCTGTAGCTCTTGATGGAAAAGTGATGAGTTTTGCCAATGGACCACGTTTTATTGCTGCTCGCCGTGCCGATCGCTCATTGGATCAGTTCTATAATCATGACGATGAAAGCGCCAAATCGAAAGATCGTACTTATACCGAATTCCCCGAAGCGGCTGTTTTCAATGGTTTCGAAGTGAAAGAGGGCGGTAAAAATCTGATAGTTACGGCTAATTATAAATTGGGGAATCTTGATAAAGCGCAATGGATCATCTCTCCCGAAGGAACATTAACACTGGATTACAGCTACAATTTTAGCGCAGTGGTTGATTTGATGGGGGTGAAATTTGATTATCCGGAGGACAAGGTGCAAAGTAAGCGTTGGTTGGGCGACGGTCCGTATCGCGTTTGGCAAAACCGGTTACACGGAACAGTTTATAATGTTTGGGGTAACGATTACAACGATCCTATTCCGGGTGAGTCGTTCACTTATCCGGAATTCAAAGGCTATTTTGCAAATGTGAGTTGGATGAATCTGAAAACTTCAGAAGGTGAAATCAGCATAACCAACGAAACCCCAAATTCGTATGTGGGTATTTACGAACCCCGCGATGGACGCGATAAATTGCTTTATACCTTGCCAAAAAGTGGAATTTCCATACTCAATGTCATTCCTGCTGTACGCAACAAAGTCAATGCAACCGATTTGATTGGTTCTTCATCTCAACCGAAATGGGTGGATGGTGTGTATAATGGACGAATTGTATTGAAGTTTAAATAAGATTGCCGACACTGTCAGGTGCAAGCACACTGACAGGTCTTTAGAATATTCCAAACCTGACAGCAGTCGAAGACTCTGTCAGCGTTTGTTTATAAACAAAAAGAAATGAAAAAACTCAAACTCCTATTTTTGCTAGTTTCAGTAGTTGGATGGGTGGCAGCCCAATCTTCACTCTACAAACAATTTACTAATCCACCTGCCGAAGCCAAGCCCTGGACTTTCTGGTATTGGATGCACGGAGCTGTTTCGAAAGAAGGTATTCGGGCTGATCTCAAAGCCATGCAGGAAATCGGGTTAGGTGGTGCGTATCTGATGCCGATTCGTGGTGTGGAAGGAACTGATTATCCGCATCCGGTTTCTCAACTTACCCCACAATGGTGGGAGATGGTGCGCTATAGTTTTCAGATAGCCGATAGTTTAGATTTGAAAATGGGGATGCATATTTCCGATGGTTTTGCTCTTGCCGGAGGACCATGGATTAACCCAGCCGAATCAATGCAAAAAGTGGTTTTTACGGATACCATTGTCAAAGGTGGTAGCATCAAGAACTTCTCACTTCGTCAACCTGAAACGATTCAGAATTATTACGAAGATATTGCTGTTTATGCGCTACCGGTCTTAAAGTCCCTCTCCTTGGGAGAGGGATTTAGGGTGAGGTCCAACAATCCTGACGATACGATTCCTTTTTCCATTCCCGATAAAGACTTTAAGGCAACGAATCCTTGCTACATCCAATATGTTTACAACAAAGCCTTCACGCTTCGAACGATTGAGATTACTCCTACGGGAAACAATATCCAATCGCAACGCCTGCCCGTTTCGGCAAGTGATGATGGTGTGAATTTCCGGTTGATGAAGCAGTTAGTTCCGGCTCGTCAGGGTTGGCAAAATACTGGTTTTAATAGCACGTTTTCAGTTCCACCAACCACAGCAAAGTATTTCCGACTTTCGTGGACACCCGTTGGTAGCGAACCCGGCAGTGAAGAGTTGGATGCTGCCAAATGGAAACCAACCCTGAAAATAAAAGCGATTAAGCTAAGTTCCGAACCGCGAATCAATCAGTGGGAAGGAAAAGCGGGTTTGGTGTGGCGAATTGCTGATGAAACAACAGCGCAGGAAATTCCTGTGGCTGCTTGTACGCCGATAAATCAAATTATCAACCTTACGCCCTATTTCAAAAACGGTCAGCTTAGCTGTAAATTACCAAAAGGTAACTGGCGTATTTTGCGCATGGGACACACTTCTACTGGTTTGACTAATGCTACCGCCGGTGGTGGAAAAGGTCTGGAGTGCGATAAATTCTCTGAAAAAGCTGTTCAAAAACAATTCGATAACTGGTTCGGGGCAGCTTTTGCCAAGACTGATTCGGCGCTAGCGCATCGCGTGTTGAAATTTATGCATATCGACAGTTGGGAATGTGGCAGTCAGAATTGGAGTGATAGTTTTGCTGCAGAATTCCGTACGCGTCGTGGGTATGACTTGATGCCATATTTACCATTGTTGGCAGGCTATTCTATCGACAGTGCCGAAAAATCAGAACAGGTTTTACGGGATGTGCGTGCTACTATTGCCGAGCTTGTGAACGATGTATTTTTTAAAATTATGGTGAAGAATGCTAAAGCCTATGGTTGTGAAACGTCGGCTGAAAGTGTGGCACCCACCATGGTGAGCGATGGCATGTTGCATTTCAAGGAAGTAGATCGACCAATGGGCGAATTTTGGCTAAAGAGTCCAACACACGATAAACCCAACGATATGCTCGATGCCATTAGTGGTGGACATATCTATGGCAAAAATATTATCCAGTCCGAAAGTTTTACACAGCTACGCACCAACTGGAACGAAGATCCGGCAATGTTGAAACCGGTTCTTGACCGTAATTTTGCCCTCGGCATCAACAAAGTTTTCTTTCATATTTTTGTGCATAATCCATATCTGGATAAAGCTCCCGGAATGACCCTCGACGGTATCGGACTGTACTTTCAGCGCGACCAGACCTGGTGGAAACAGGGCAAAGCTTTCGTCGATTATGTTGCACGCTGCCAGACATTGTTGCAATACGGTCATCCCGTTACAGATATTGCTGTGTTTACAGGCGAAGAATTTCCCCGACGTGCATTGACGCCCGATAAATTAGTCCCGCTTTTACCCGGAATTGTAGGTAAAGAACGTGTGGAAAGCGAACAAAAACGCTTGGCTAATATCGGTCAACCGATGCGTGAAATGCCAGCCGGAGTGAACCATTCTGCCAATATCTTGAAAGCCGAAGACTGGATCAATCCATTGAATGGGTATGCTTACGATTCGTTCAACAAAGATGCTTTGCTGCGGTTGGCAAAAGGGGAGAACGGACAAATGAAATTGTCGGATGGGGCAGAGTATAAAGTTGTTATTTTCCCAAATGGAGATAAATACTCCGAAGAAACTCTTGCTAAAGTGGATCAGTTGAGACAAGCAGGTGTAGCTATCCCGGTATTGCCAGTTCAAACAAATTTAGCCATTGAACCGGACGTAATTGTACCGAAAAATATAGCTTGGACGCACCGAAGAGGAGAAAACGCTGATGTTTATTTTATATCTAATCAGGAAAATACTGATAAAAATATTGTTGCTTCATTCCGCGTCGAGGGGAAAAATCCTCAACTTTGGAATGCTGTGACCGGACAGATAAGTACTCCGACAGAATGGAAATCAGAGAAAGGAAGAACGCAGATGAAACTGAATTTATCGGCATTCGAATCGGTTTTCGTGGTGATTGAGAATGGGAATAGCACTGCAAAAACAGAGCTGACTTCTGAAGCTCCAACAGCAGCTGAATTAAAAGCCAGCTGGAATATTACTTTTGTAAGTAACCATCAATCGGTTGTTACCGACAAACTTTTCGACTGGAGCAAAGGCGAAAATTTATTGATAAAGTATTATTCGGGAACAGCTATTTACAAAACCAATTTCAACAATGTCAGCAAGAGTAAATCGGCTTGTTTGAATCTTGGAAAGCTATCAAGTCTTGCCACCGTTCGTGTAAACGGCATTGATTGCGGAACAGCTTGGACTGCACCTTACGAAGTGGATATTACAAAAGCATTGAAAAAAGGCTTTAATACGCTCGAGATAGAAGTCTGCAATACCTGGGCAAATGCCATAAACGGTTCCGATAAAGGTACACCGCCATTCCCGGGAATATGGACGAACGGCAAATATCGCATGAGTGAAGATAAGCTTATGGAGTCTGGCTTGATAGGTCCGGTAACGATTTTTCAAAAATAAAAACAATATTATATGAAACGCATTTCAAAGGTACTATTCATATTCCTATTTTCGATTTCAGTCGTTCATGCCGAAGTCAAACTTCCTGCTATTTTCTCCGACAATATGCTCTTGCAGCAAAATACGAAGGTGAATCTATGGGGAAAAGCTGAGGCCAATAAAACTGTTACCATTAAAGCCTCGTGGAGCAAAACTGGTATCAAAACTACAGCTGATGCCAATGGAAACTGGAAAGTATCTATAAGCACGCCAAAAGCCGATGGCAAGAAATACACATTGACTTTGAATGATGGAAAATCATTGACGCTAAATAATCTTATTTTGGGTGAATTGTGGCTTTGCTCCGGTCAGAGCAATATGGAAATGCCCATGAAGGGCTTCAAAAATCAAGGTGTGGAGGGAGCCAACATGGATATTCTGAAAAGTACGAATGCTAACTTGCGATTGTTCACCGTAAAACGTAATTCTACTATTCAAGCGCAAACCGATGTGACAGGACAATGGCAGGAAGCTTCACCGGAAACGGTAAAAGAATTTAGCGCAACGGGGTATTATTTCGGACGATTGCTACATCAGACACTCAATGTTCCCGTAGGATTGGTGCTTAGTGCATGGGGTGGATCGAGTGTGGAAGCGTGGATGACCGAAGATATGTTGCGTGCTTTTCCGTCGGTGAAAATTCCTAAAATGGAGGCAGACATCAAGGAGAAAAACCGCACCCCAACTACGCTTTATCAGGCTATGGTTAACCCGCTTGCCGGACTGACTATCAAAGGCGTTATCTGGTATCAGGGCGAAACTAATTACGATCGTGCCGATTCGTATGCTGCTATGTTCAGCACTATGGTGGCCGGTTGGAGGAAAAACTGGGCGCAAACGGATACTATTTCCTTCTATTATTGCCAGATTGCCCCTTACGATTATTCAATTATTACCGAAAAAGGCAAAGAAGTCATTAATTCGGCCTATCTTCGTGAGGCACAAATGAAAGCCGAAGCAATGATACCTAAATCGGGTATGGCGGTATTGATGGATGCAGGCTATAAAGGGGGCATTCATCCTCCGAAAAAACAAATCCCGGGCGAACGACTGGCTTTGCTGGCTTTGACTAAAACCTACGGACTGAAAGGAGTTGCTTCTGAAAGTCCGGTGTATAAAAATATAGAAATTCAGGGTGATACGGTGATCGTCAATTTTGAGCGTGCGCCTATGTGGATTTCGGCTAATAATTTTGAATCGAAATTGTTTTCGGTTGCAGGTGCCGATAAGGTTTTTCATCCGGCGAAGGCGTGGATAGTTCGGAGTAAGATGTACGTGAAAAGTGAAGTTGTAAAGCAACCTGTAGCGGTGCGGTATGCATTCGATAACTATGCTGACGGTGACCTGTTCAGTACAGAAGGTTTGCCTGTTTCAAGTTTCAGAAGTGATAACTGGTAGTCTGATGAACCACATAGGCACATAGAAATCATAGAAACTATCGTGAACTATGTGGTTTAAAATAAACAAATGAATAAGCTAAAATATATATTCTTTTTCTTGTCTATTTCTTTTGTTGTAAAAGGAGTAGAATCGGATTACGTCTGGACTTCTCCCTCGCATAATTCCTCTGAATCCATGCCTTGCGGAGGCGGTGATATTGGTATGAATGTATGGGTGGAGAATGGAGATGTACTGTTTTATGTAAGTAGAAGTGGAGCTTTCGACGAGAACAATACGATGCTTAAACAAGGTCGTTTTCGGGTACGACTTTCGCCCAACCCGTTCCTCAATGCAACCGATTTTAGGCAGGAACTGAAAGTCAACGATGGTTACGTACAAATTTCTGCCAATGGCACGACTATTCAACTTTGGGCGGATGTTTTTAAACCGGTAATTCATTTGGAAATTAAAAGTGGAAGAAATATTTCATCTGAAATCCGTTACGAAAACTGGCGATATACCGACCGATTGATTCGTAAAAATGAAGGTCAGCAAAACTCCTACAAATGGGCTGTACCAAAGGGTTTAGTCACCATGAAAGATTCCATCGTGGCAACAGGAAATGCTGTTACTTTTTTTCATCGAAATCTTCCAAAAACAATTTTTGATGTGACTGTAGCTCAACAGGGATTGGAAAGCGTAAAGACGCAGCTCTACAATCCTATTTCCAATCTCACTTCGGGTGGTAAAATGTGGGGCGATAATCTCTTATTTGCAGGAACGGAAAAAGGGATGTATTCCGGAACAGATTATCGGGCATGGATTTTCAAAAGTAAAAAGGCATTTCAGAAACAGAGCTTGATGATTGCTTTAGACATTTCTCAGGCTGAAAATACGGCTGCATGGAATTCAGCTTTGGACAAAACAATTGCTTCAATCAATCCGAAATCCGACCGAAGACAAACCATAGGGTGGTGGAATGCTTTCTGGAATCGCAGTTTTATTCATGCCGGTGGTGAAGCTGCCGAACTGTCTCGCAATTACACCTTATTTCGCTATATGCTGGGTTGCAATGCACATAGCCAATGGCCGACTCGTTTCAATGGTGGACTGTTTACCTTTGATCCTGTTTTGGTGGATTCAACTTTGGCGTTTACCCCCGATTATCGCAAATGGGGTGGTGGCACTTTTACTGCACAAAACCAACGACTAGTGTATTGGCCTATGCTGAAAAGCGGCGATTTTGAACTGATGATTCCGCAGTTCGATTTTTACAATCGCATACTTAAAAATGCGGAACTTCGCTCTAAAACGTATTGGGGACATGGTGGTGCTTGTTTTACCGAACAACTTGAAAATTTTGGGCTGCCCAATCCAAGCGAATATGGTTGGAAACGCCCCGATTATTCCGACAAAGGTGTGGAATATAACGCATGGCTCGAATATGAATGGGATACGGTGTTGGAATTTTGTCAAATGATACTGGAAACCAAGGAGTATGCCAATGCGAATATTTCGAAATACAAACCGCTGGTTGAAAGTTGTGTACGTTTTTTCGATGAACATTATCGCTATTTAGCTGAACATCGCGGACGAAAAGTGCTTGATGGAGACGGTAAACTGATTTTGTTTCCCGCTTCTGGCTGCGAAACCTACAAAATGGCGAATAACCCTGCCAGTACTATTGCTGCCCTGCGAACAGTTTTAAAATCGCTTGGGAATGATTCTTTGCTGCAAACTATTCCACCCATTCCATTGAGAGATGTGAATGGCACAACAATGATTTCGCCGGCCAAAACATGGGAACGTGTAAATAATGTGGAGTCTCCACAACTCTATCCTGTTTTCCCGTGGCGGATGTTTGGTGTTGGAAACGACAGTCTGGAAATTGCCAGAAATACCTACTTTTATGATCAGGATGCATTGAAATTCCGCAGTCATGTGGGGTGGAAGCAGGATAATATTTTTGCAGCTTGTCTGGGTTTGACCGACGAAGCCAAACGACTCAATACACTCAAACTAGCCAATGGTTCGCATCGCTTCCCGGCTTTTTGGGGCCCCGGCTTCGATTGGAGTCCCGATCACAACTGGGGTGGAAGCGGCATGATTGGCTTACAGGAAATGCTATTGCAAACTACTGATGATGGTGGGATACTGCTTTTTCCTGCCTGGCCGCATGAGTGGAACGTGCATTTTAAACTTCATGCTCCAAAAAACACAACGGTGGAGGCGGAACTAAAAGATGGAAAAGTGCGAGTGATTTCAATAATTCCTGAAAACAGAAGAAAGGATATTGTAATTATGATAAAATAATATAAACTTAGCGGACGTTGCAGTTACATTTAGTTTCTGTCGGCGTCTGTTTTGTTTGATACTTTGAGTATTTTGTAAATAAAGCAAGGGCATTTCGGGAGTGATCGCCTCCAACCGAGCCGTCATCGCCTCCAATCGAGTAGTCGTCCGCTACGAAAGAGTGGACATCGCCTCTTAAAGAGCAGTCGTCGCCTCCGATGGAGCAAAGTTTTGCTCCCGATGAGCAATCGTTTGCTCCGAATGAGTGAAACTTTGCTATTAAAGAGCAAAACTTTACTCCCGACGAGCAAATCATGCTTCTCAATGAGTAATAAAATCCGATTTTGAGATAAAAAGACTCGATGCTGAGTAATTTTGTCTTAGTATTGAGAAAAATTTACTCGATGCCGAGAAGTATTTACTCAAATTTGAGAAAAAATCACTCGGTATTGAGAGAAAATTACTCAGCATTGAGTGATTTTACCTCGCCATTGAGAAAAATTTACTCGAAGTCGAGTAATTTTCTCTCAATGCTGAGTAAATTTTATTCAATCGGCATTTAAGTGAGAGTAGTATAAATAATAGAACCCAATATATCATGAAACTAAAACACATTTTTATTCTCGCATGTATTCAAAGTGCTTGCTTTGCGCTATCAGCCGCCGAAACTTCCGTAGCCGGCTTTTACCAACTAGAAGGCAGTGGACGACAAGTGTATAACTTCAACAACGGTTGGCGATTCTTTCGTGGCGACATAAAAGGCGCCGAAGCAACTGCTTTCAATGATTCTCGTTGGGAAGTGGTGGCAGCTCCTCACACCGTGGAACTGATGCCTGCCGAAGCCAGTGGATGCCGCAATTACCAAGGCGTGGCGTGGTACCGTAAACGTTTCGTAGTACCTACTGATGCAAAAGGCAAAGACGTACTGATACATTTTGAAGCCATCATGGGCAAGCAAAAAATTTATCTCAACGGCAAACTGGTGAAAGAGCACGTGGGTGGTTATTTACCCATAACTGTCGATCTGGCTGCACTTGGAACGCAAGCCGGTGATACTTGCCAATTAGCAGTCGTGGCCGATAATAGCGATGATAAAAATTATCCTCCGGGCAAACCGCAAATTACGTTGGATTTTGCCTACCACGGCGGCATGTACCGTGATGTATGGATGATCTGCAAAAACAAAGTGGCTATAACTGATGCTATTGAGGCAAATAAAACGGCCGGAGGCGGTGTGTTTGTGCATTACGATAATATAAGTGCCAAAAGTGCTGATGTATTTGTAAATACAGAATTGAAGAATAATACTAGGAATTCAAAAACAGTTACTTTGGTAACTTCGCTGACAGATATTTCTGGCAAAACAGTAAAAAAAATCAGTTCAAAGATTACGTTACAAGCCGGTGAGTCAAAAACAATCTACCAAAAAACCTCAGTTGCTAATCCATTGCTTTGGTCACCCGAAACGCCAAATTTATATTGCGTAAATTTACTGTTGAAGGACGGAAAAACATCCATCGACGGTGGGATGGTACGTGTAGGAATCCGCAAAGCCGAATTTCGTGGCAAAGATGGATTTTATTTGAACGATAAACCTTACGGGCAACTGATGGGTGGAAATCGCCATCAGGATTTTGCTTACGTGGGCAATGCAGTACCAAATTCTCAACAATGGCGTGATGCGAAACGGTTGCGTGATGCCGGCTGTACTATTATCCGCACGGCGCATTACCCGCAGGATCCTGCATTTATGGATGCTTGTGATGAACTGGGATTATTTATCATTGTGGCCACCCCGGGTTGGCAGTATTGGAATAAAGATCCGAAATTTGAACAGCTGGTGTACGAAAACACGCGCAACCTTATTCGTCGTGATCGTAATCATACTTCGGTGATACTGTGGGAACCAATTTTGAATGAAACCCGTTTTCCAAAAGATTTTTCATTGAATTCACTGAAAATAACGAAGGATGAATTTCCATATCCGGGAGCTCCGGGTGCTGCTGCCGATTTGAATTCGGAAGGTGTAGCCGAAAATTACGATGTGGTGTACGGCTGGCCGACCGACGAAGGCAAAGTGAAACAATCGCTCTTCACCCGCGAGTTTGGCGAGAATGTTGACGATTGGTATGCACATAATGCCAATAATCGCGCCAGCCGGAGTTGGGGAGAAAAACCAATGTTGGTAGCTGCTTTATCGTTGGCCGATTCATATGATGCTATGTTCCACACGACAGGGCAATTCGTTGGGGGTGCGCAGTGGCATCCTTTCGACCATCAACGCGGTTATCATCCTGATCCATATTGGGGCGGTATTTTCGATGCGTTCCGTCAGCCAAAATATGCTTACTACTTGTTCAAAAGCCAGGTTTCACCGAATGAAAAACATGGTGGAGCAGATGCAGGCCCGATGGTTTTTGTAGCCAATGAAATGACTCCATTCTCGGATGCAAACGTAACTGTTTTTAGCAATTGTGATTCGGTACGTCTGACTGTGTACGAAGGAAAATCAATAACAAAGCCGGTGGTTCATGCTAAAGGTCACATGCCTTATGCGCCTGTTACCTTCGAGAATGCGTACGATTTCTGGCAAATGCGCGACTACACCTATAAACGTAAAAAACCTGATTTAGTTAGCTTTTTAGCAGAAGGAATTATCAATGGAAAGGTAGTTTGCAGTGAGAAGAAAATGCCTTCGCGCCGGTCAACTAAAATTCGACTGACTATTGATAAACAAGGAAAGGATTTGGTTGCTGATGGTTCGGACTTTGTGGTAGTGATTGCCGAGATTACTGATGATAATGGCAATGTTCGCCGCCTGGCAAAAGACAATATCCAGTTTGGCGTGGAAGGCGAAGGCGAAATTATCGGCGATCAAAGCATTGGTGCCAATCCACGAGCTGTGGAGTGGGGAAGTGCTCCGATACTGATTCGTTCTACCACCAAAGCCGGAAAGATTAAGGTGAAAGCACATGTGCAGTTCGAAGGTACGCAAGCACCTACTGCCGCAGAAATTGAACTCGAAAGCGTTTCGGCTGACTTGCCATTTTGTGCCATGGATATTCAGAAGGTAAAAGGTCAAAAAGTAGCTTCGCAAAAAAACATCAAACAACTCACCGATGCTGAAAAGCAAAAACTGTTGGACGAAGTTGAAAAGCAACAAACGGAATTTGGAGAGAAAAAATAAATCTTGAACCCTTCGCCCGTTCGACTGAGACTTCGGGCACTTCCCTTAAAAAGGGAAGAACTCGGGATCCAAAGTTTTTATAGTTAATAAAATTCCTAAAATAAACCAGTTCTTTAAAACTAGCAAATTCTCGTGTTTCGAGTTGTCCCCTTTTTAAGGGGACGAGCGTAGCGGAGGGGTTTGAAATAATAAACAAATGAACTCAAAAAAGCTTTCCATTCTCCTCGTCCTTGCGCTGACATTCACTTCCTGCCTTTTTGCGGAAGTGATACTCCCAAAAGTTATCGGTCACAACATGGTGCTGCAGCGTTACAAGTCTGTTCCAATCTGGGGCACGGCTTCAAAAGGCGAAAAAGTGACAGTGACTTTTGGCGGACAGCGAAAAGAAACTGTTGCCAATGATTCGGGTAAATGGGTGGTGAATCTGAACCCCATGCAAGCCTCGGAATTGCCACGTCAAATGACTATTACAGGTACCAATACGATTGAACTGAAAAATATTCTGGTAGGTGAAGTGTGGCTGTGTTCCGGTCAGTCGAACATGGAATATGCTATGCGCAAATACAGTAATTACCAGTCGAATGTAAAGGGATACAGACCACCCGAAGATGATTTGAAAAATGCATCTAATTCCAATATTCGTATTTTTCTGGTACGTCGTAAATACATGTCGCCCGATTCTACTCACACAGGTTGGGATGTCGCCATGGGGCGGCCATTGGTTGACTTTTCGGCTGTTGGTTATTTTTATGCCAAAGAACTGTATGCTAAACTACATATCCCTATCGGCATGATTTCGTCGGCAGTGCCGGGAAGCCGTATTGAACCCTGGATCGAAGCCTCTAAATTAGAAATTGCACCCAAAATGAAGGATGGTAAAGTACTGGAACCTCTTACTGCCGATGGTGGCGATCCGGGTAAGTTTTACACATCGATGATTCAACCGCTCATTCCATTCTCTATCCGTGGATTTCTTTGGTACCAGGGCGAGTCGGGTTGTTTTCTGAATGAAACGATTCGTTATGCATACAAACAGAAAGCCTTGATTGAAAACTGGCGTTCGGATTGGAAAGATGCTAAGATGCCGTTTTATTTTGTGCAAATAGCACCTTATAATTATTCCCAAGCCAAAGATGTACGTCCACACTCCACCGATAATTTGCCTGAGTTTTGGGAATCGCAGGCACTTGCACTCCAACTCCCTCAAACCGGTATGATTACGATTACCGATTTGGTCGATAGCATTGTGGATTTGCACCCGGGGTACAAATGGGAAGTCGGTCGAAGATTGAGTTTGGTGGCGTTGAACAAAACTTATGGTTTCAAGGATATTGTTTGTTCCGGGCCTACGTATCAGAAAATGAAAGTCGTGAACAATAAAATTGAAGTCACTTTCAGCAATACGGGTAGTGGCTTGATAAGTCGCGATGACAAAGCCCTGACATGGTTCACCATTGCGGGAGCGGATGGAAAATTTGTTTCGGCTGTTGCTGAGATGAAAGGTAATAAAGTCATCGTCTCTTCATCCGCGGTTCCACATCCGGTAGCCGTTCGTTTTGCGTGGCACGAAGCAGCACAGTCTAATTTTATAAACAAAGAGGGTTTACCTGCAGTTCCATTCAGAAGTGATAATCCCTGGATAAAGATTTTCTAGTAATACGAATTTGGGTATAATTATTCATAGTCTGCGAGGTTAAATGTATATTAATCCTATTTTATTTATTGTAAACCATTTATTGTCTTCTATCTTTGTACTTGTATCGTAACATCAAAGTTTCACTATCGGTTAGTTTATGAAAAAAACTATATTTTTCGCGTTGTTCATTCTCTTCATTTTTCAATCGGTTTTTGCAGATAAAAACATGATTGTGAAAGACTATTCCATTGAGAATGGTCTGCCGCACAACACTGTTTTTAGCGCTATCAAAGATGCCGATGGATTTATGTGGTTTGGCACGTGGTACGGGTTGTGCAGTTTTGATGGAGTAAAATTCAAAAGTTACAATAGTCGCGATGACTACAATACGGATATCCGCCCTCACAAACTGCAAAATATTATTGCGGCCAAAGATGGTAATTTATGGGTAAAGACCATCGACCACAAATTATATCTTTTCGAAAAACGGAAGGAACTTTTCTACGATGTATTCAATGAAATCAAGAAAAAATATTCGGTAAGTCCCAAAATCATTAAAATTCAAAAGACCGAAACGGGTGATTTATTATTGCTGACCAAAAATAAGGATTTATTGAAAGCCGTTTCCAAAGGCGGTGGCGGTATTGAAATTTCGTTATTGCACGATTCAAAGAGCAAGCGCGAGCACAAGTTGATGAATAATTTGTTGGTGGAAAATGAGCAGTATATCAACTGGATTGGGCTCGATTTTAAAATCATCTCATGCCAGAAAGGAAGTGCCTTAAAATCGAAACCCTCTGATTTTGTGCTTCGTAAAATTGCTTTGATTGATGGGCAGGAGTTTACCTGCGCATTTGTATATGGTAAGATGCTGTGGTTGGGCGATAACCGTGGTAACGTTTACAAAATAGACTGTGGCAATGGAAATGTAACCAAAAAAGCCCTTATCCCAGGTGGTGGAACGGTTCAAAACATTGTTAGCGGAAATGGTAAAACATTCTTTATTTCATTTGGAAGCAAAGGAATCTTTGAGTACGATGACCGCACTTCCGGGTTAATGAAAGTGATTTCTACCACGGCTAAAGATCTTGTTACCAATGCATATGTGGATAGTTATGATAAACTGTGGTTTGAGATGAATCAAACATCATTGGTTTACTACGATCCATTCAATAAATCCCAAAAAAGGTTTGACTTGCCTTCAGGCAATGTGAATAAAACGATGAAATTTCAGGATGGAAAAGAGCAGGGCATGTTTTTTCTCAGTACTTCCGGCGATTTGGCCTGGTTCGATCGGTCACAACTTTCCATCTCCTACCTGAACGAACAGTCAGAATTGAAGCAAAATGGAGTTAAGAAAGTGTTTTTTGATATACTTTTCGACAAGGATAATATCCTGTGGCTTAGCTCTACCGCAAATGGTGTATTTCGGGTTAGCTTCCCCAAGCAGCAATTTAATTTGTTCCATCTCACTTCTCCCTATTCTCTCTCTACTGATTATACCGTAAAAACAATGTATCAGGCCAAAAATGGCGATATTTGGGTAGCTACCCGACAAGCGGAAGTGTTTCAATTGGATAAAAACGGGAAGATAAAACAGGTGTTTTCTGCCAAAAATAGTTTTATCGGTAACGTGTATCACATCATGGAGGATCGAAAAGGAAATATGTGGTTCTCTACCAAAGGCAACGGATTGGTGCGTGCTGAGTTAAACAGTGCTTCGGCATCAGGCTATATTCTTTCACGCTATGTCTACGATGAGCGGAATCCAACGTCCATCAGTGGCAACGAAGTGTATTATACCTACGAAGATAGCAGTAACCGCATTTGGGTTGGGCTGTTTGGTGGTGGACTGAATCTTGTGACACAGGAAGGCGGCAAGATTTCCTTTAAAAATAAGTTTAATAGTTTTGGACAATATCCGAAGTACGGATTGTACATGGAAGTTCGTAATATTACCGAGGATAAAGAAGGGCGAGTTTGGGTGGGTACCAGCGATGGACTTTTATCGTTTGACAGTCGTTTTAAAGACCCCAATAAAATTAATTTTGAAATATACAGATCTGATGCACTGAGTTCTAATATTGCCGACAACGATATTTATGTATTGTACAAAGATGCTGCTTCGCAAATTTGGATCAGCGTTTTTGGTGGTGGTTTGAGTAAACTCGAAAGATACGATAAAGCAACAAAACGTCCGGTTTTCAAAACGTATAGCCTGAAAGAAGGTTTGAATACTGATGTTATTCTGGCCATAGTGGAGGATGATGACAATGCCCTTTGGTTGGTGACCGAAAATGGATTGGCACGTTTCGACAAGGCAAAGGAAATCTGTAGGAACTTCGACCGCTATGATGGTTTTTTGAATGTGCAAATGGAGCAGGAGAGTGCCTTGAAGTGCCAATCGGGCGATTTGTGGTTTGGTAACCGAATGGGTATTCTTGCCTTCAACCCTCAGAAAATTGAAACATATAATTGTGATTATAAGATATTTATTGTCGATTTTCTGGTTTCTAATCGTGATTTGCGCAGTTTCAGGGATAAGCCTATTCTCAGGGAGTCAATTCGTTATGCTAATTCGATTACGCTTGATCATACACAATCTACTTTTGTTATTGAGTTTGCAGCTTTGAACTTCTACAACCAAAACCGGGTATCGTACAAGTATATTCTTGAAGGTTTTGAGGAAGAATGGCACTTTAATGGCAAAAACCGCATTGCGTCTTATCCTAATATTCCACCGGGAAAATACCATTTCAAAGTTCAAACCATCGATGAAGCTAATCCGTCGCTAAAGGCCGAAAAAGTGCTGGAAATTATCATTTTACCTCCCTGGTGGCAAACACGGTGGGCGTATTTTATTTATTCAATTATTATCATATTTCTTGTTTATATAGCCATACGTGCTGTGCTGTTTTATATTAAAGTGCGGAATGATATTTATGTAGAACAACGAGTTTCCGAATTGAAAATTAAGTTCTTTACCAATATCTCGCACGAACTGAGAACGCCTCTGACGCTCATTATGGGGCCAATTCAGGAACTGAAACAAAAACAACAGTTGACTGAAAAGGGTGAGAAATACGTTTCGATGATTGAAAAAAATGCCAACCAAATGCTTCAATTGGTAAATCAGATTTTGGATTTTCGTAAAATCCAAAATGGGAAAATGATTTTGCATGTGTCTCAATTAGAGTTGAATAGTTTGATTGATTCTTTCCACAAAGAGTTTAGCGTTTTGTCCGAAGAAAATGAAATAAGCTTTACTTTTCATCTTTCCGATGAAGATATTTCATTGTGGGCCGATAAAGATAAGTTGGAAATCGTTATTCGAAACCTACTTTCTAATGCCTTTAAGTTTACCCAGTCGGGCGGAAGCATTTTTGTGACCACCGGGTTGACCGACGACCGCGAAAAATGTTTCATCCGGGTTGAGGATACCGGTGTGGGAATTCCGCAAAACAAAGTGTCGGAAATCTTCGAGCGTTTCTTCCAGGGCGAAAACTCAAAGAATGCACAATACCCCGGAACTGGTATCGGCTTAGCACTTTCGAAAGAAATTGTGACCCTTCACCACGGCGTAATTAATGTGGAAAGTAAACCCGATCAGGGCTCTGTTTTCACGGTAGAATTATTGCTGAATAAAGATCATTATAATCCTTCGGAAGTTAATTTCTATGTGGGTGATACGGTTACTGAAATTCAGGGCGAGGTTGTCGAAACCGAAGCATTGGAAGCACACGTTACGGATACTAAAAATGATTTGCCAACTCTGTTGGTGGTCGAAGATAATGTTGATTTATGTAACCTGCTCCGATTGCAGTTGGAAGATAGGTACAAAGTATATGTTGCCGGAAACGGCGTTGAAGGCCTGAAAAAGGTGAATCTTTATCATCCTGACATTGTAGTGACGGATCAGATGATGCCCGAAATGACAGGTACGGAAATGTTGCAGGCAATGCGCAATGATTTTCAGATTAGTCACATTCCGGTTATTATTCTGACGGCTAAAAATGATGATGAAGCAAAGATTAAGGCCATTAGCATGGGTGCAAATGCCTATATTACCAAGCCGTTTAATAAAGAATATCTGGTTGCCCGCATCGAACAATTGCTGAGCGATCGGAAGGTTTTCCGTGAGAAAATATGGAAGCAGGAGGCTGCTCACGTGCTTCCTCATGATAACGATACCTACGAAAATTATTTACAGAAAAAAGATATTGAGTTTCTCGATAAAATACATCATGTTATTGAAGAAAATATTGACAACAGCGATTTTAATATTGACACTATTGCCGATAATATTGGCATAAGCCGTTCTGCTTTTTTCAAAAAGCTAAAGAGTTTGACGGGATTGGCACCGGTGGATACAATCAAAGAAGTTCGACTTACTAAATCAATCGAATTGCTTCAAAGTACCGATATGACGGTTTCAGAGATTGCATTTGCGGTTGGATTTAAAGAATCAGGATACTATGGCAAGTGCTTCCGCAAAAAATATGGGCAAACACCAACCGAATATATGAGCAAGTACCGGAAAAAGTGATTTTGCTGATTACAAAAGAGCTTCTGATTCGTTTTATAGACATAGAATGTAAACAAAAAAATCGAATGAAGAAAGTAGTATCAGTATTGGTGTTAAGTATTTGTGCATTACCACTTTTGGCACAATACCCAATTATTCCCGATTCAGTAAAACAACGTGCTGCTCGTCAGGAAGCGGAAATAAACCGTAAGTCGGACATGGCATGGAAAAAAGCCTTCCCTGTTGTTCAAAAAGAAGAAAAGTCAGGTCGCCCTTATAAACCCTGGGCATCGAAATCTGAAGATTTATTGAAAGCTTCCATCCCTGTTTTCCCAGGTGCCGAAGGTGGTGGAGCATTTACTCCCGGGGGTCGTGGTGGAAAAGTGGTTGTTGTAACTTCACTTGCTGATGCTGGTCCCGGAACACTCCGTGAAGCCTGCGAAATCGGCGGTGCGCACATTGTAGTTTTTAATGTTGCGGGTATCATTCGCTTATCAACTCCTATTCATCTTCGTGCTCCTTATATTACCATTGCCGGACAAACTGCTCCGGGAGATGGAATTTGTGTAACCGGTTCTTCGTTTTTAATTGATACACACGATGTTGTTTTACGCCACATCCGTTTCCGCCGTGGTGCACAGGATGTTGCATTTCGCGACGATGCAGTGGGTGGAAATCCCGTAGGGAATATCATGATTGACCACGTGTCGGCCAGCTGGGGGTTGGATGAAAATATGTCCATTTACCGTCATGTTTACGAACGTGACTCTATAACTCACAAAGGCGAAAAACTTCCTACTGTAAACGTTACGATTCAAAATTCTATTTTCTCTGAAGCAATGGACACATACAACCATGCTTTTGGTTCTACCATTGGTGGACATAATTCTTTATTCGCCCGTAACCTTTGGGCATCGAATATCAGTCGCAATTGCTCGGTGGGTATGGATGGAGGTTTCAATTTTGTGAACAATGTTGTTTACAACTGGTGGAATCGCTCGGTAGATGGTGGCGATAACAAAAGCTTCTTCAATATTATCAATAACTACTTCAAACCGGGACCTATTACTCCGCTTGATAAACCAATCTCCTACCGTTTACTGAAACCGGAAGCCGGTCGTGATAAAAGTCATCCCGTTTCATTTGGTAAAGCTTTTGTGAGTGGAAATATTGTTGAAGGAAATGCAAAAGTGACAAAGAACAACTGGGACGGTGGCGTACAATTAGCCGAAGAATTCAAACTGGAAGATTACGTAAAGGATATTCGTGTTGACAAAGCATTCGAAATGCCAATGAGTTCTGGAAATATCATGAGTACCAAAAATGTATATAACTTTGTACTTCAAAATGCCGGAGCTAATTTCCCAAAACGTGATGCCGTAGATACCCGCGTTGTAAAAACGGCGGTAACAGGAAAAGCCATTTATGTTGAAGATGCGCCGTTGTTTGTGTCGAAATACGTGAAGCGTCGCTTACCGGCCGATTCGTTCAAAAAAGGCATTATCACCGATATTCGTCAGGTTGGCGGACTTCCGGAGTATAAAGGTCAACCGGTAATAGACACAGACATGGATGGAATGCCCGATGCATGGGAAAAAGCAAATGGCTTGAATCCAAATGATCCAACTGATGCGGTGAAAGATTGCAACGGTGATGGATATACCAATATCGAAAAATATATCAACGGAATTGATACCAAAAAGAAGATTGACTGGAAAAATCCAAAAAATAACCACGATACGCTTGCCGGTCGTAAGAGTTTGATGTAATTGATAAGACTTCCCCAAAGCTCCAAGCTAAGGAGAGGATATGGTTATAAAAATCTGAGCATCCCGATAAATTCGGGATTGTCGGATTTAATTATTCACTAAGCGTCAAGTCGTAAAAGAAACGGCTGGACGCTACGCTAAATACTATACAATGAATAATTTTAGATGTACTATTAAAATATTTTGTGTCTTTCTGCTGGGCTTTTCGCAGGCTGTAAATGCTCAGTCGTTCGGTTTGCAGGTAAAGGATAATAGAATTACCTATACAAAAGATGCAAAAGGAAACAGTATTCTCGATTTTTCCTTTTGCGGGTACAAAAGCTCTGAACAAGATATCCCAACCCTGAATAATGTAATTTTTGTACCAAAACAAGACGGTGACGCATCCGAAATTATTCAGCGTGCCATTAATTATGTTTCCGCATTAAAACCGGATGTTCGTGGTTTTCGCGGTGCTGTATTGTTGGACAAAGCTGTTTATAATCTCAATAAAAATCTATGGATCACAACTTCCGGTGTTGTATTACGTGGCTCTGATAAACACGAAACTGTTTTGTTCAAACATGGCGTCGATCGCTCTGCATTACTTCATATCGAAGGAGTTAATAATAAGGTTCAAAAAGATTCTTTCAAACTAGCTTCTGCTTATGTTCCGGTGAATGAAAAAACGTTGGAACTTAATTCCGTTACTGGCTTAAAAGTGGGTGACCGGGTGAATATTACCCGCCCTTCAACGAAGGAGTGGATTAAATCCATGGGTTGTGATATTTATGGTGGCGGTATCAGCGCTCTTGGTTGGAAAGCCGGCGATATTGATGTTAGCTGGGACAGAACGATTGTCTCCATCTCCGGAAATAAAGTTACCCTCAACGCACCGCTTACAGCCGCTCTTGATGCACAATTTGGGACTACTATTGTACGAAAATATCTATGGACAGGACGAATTTCTGAATCGGGAGTTGAAAACCTGACCATGAATTCAGATTTTAATAAAAAATATCCCAAAGACGAAGATCACTGTTGGACGGGTGTTTCGATAGAAAATGCAGAAAATTGCTGGGTGTGCCAAATCAATTTTTCCCATTTTGCAGGAAATGCTGTTTTTCTACAACCGAGCACTTCGCAAATCACTGTTGAAGATTGTATTTCCAAAGATCCGGTCTCTGAAATCGGTGGTTTCCGTCGGATAACCTTTTACACCATGGGGCAGCAGAGTTTATTCCAACGCTGTTATTCCGAAAATGGAATAAACGATTTTGCAGCGGGGTATTGCGCTCCGGGTCCAAATGCTTTTGTGCAATGTGAAGCCAAAAATGCCTTAGGATTCAGTGGCTCCATCGATGCCTGGGCGTGTGGATTATTGTTTGATGTGGTAAATGTAGACGGTCATAACCTGACGTTCAAAAATCTGGGTCAAAGTAAAAACGGAGCCGGTTGGAATACAGCTAACAGCCTTTTCTGGCAATGTACAGCTGCCGAGATAGAATGCTATTCTCCTTCTGCGGATGCTAAAAACAGAGCGTATGGCTGTTGGGCGCAATTCTCCGGCGATGGCGAATGGGATGAATCAAACAACCATGTTCAGCCACGCAGCATTTATTACGCTCAGCTGGCAGCACGTCTAAACCAGGATGTTTCAGCTCGTGGACGAATACTCCCTAAAAGAACCGACGCTTCCAGCAGCCCGCCTGTGGTTGATGCGCTGCGAATGATGAAGGAGGCTTACGAACCGCTGCTTACCACCGAAATGTGGATTGAACAAGCCGTTTTTGCTCCTTCTGTTGATCATGCAAAACTGATGACAACAAACGAATTGAAAAGTAAGCCAATGCGCGTTAAAGCATATACACCAACTATCTCTATAGAGAATGGTTGTTTGGTGCGTGATGGAGCTTTGATGTCGGGAGCTAAACTAGAAGTGCAATGGTGGAATGGCAAATTGAAACCGAATTATATCGCGTCTTATCTGACCAAGCCTCATGTTACACGTTTTGTACCGGGACGCGAAGGCTATGGACTAACCGACCGTGTTGATTCGGTGATTTCTTATCTGGAAGCTAAAAATATCATGGTTTTAGATCATAATTATAGCTTGTGGACCGACCGTCGTCGTGATGACCACGAACGTATCCGCCGTCGCGATGGTGATGTGTGGGGTCCTGGCTACGAACAGCCTTTTGCCCGTAGTGGCGAAGGGTTAGCCTGGGATGGTTTGTCTAAATACGATTTGAACCGCCCGAATGCATGGTACTGGATGCGTCTGAAAGAGTTTGCTGACAAAGGACAAAAAGCAGGAATACTTTTGTTTCAGGAGAACTTTTTCCAACATAATATTATCGAAGCCGGAGCACATTGGGTGGATTGCCCGTGGCGTTCGGCCAATAATATCAATGATCTAGGTTTCCCTGAACCGGTAAATTTTGCCGGGGACAAACGAATTTTTCGTGCCGAAATGTTTTACGATATAACCAATCCGGTTCGTCGTCAGTATTACCGCACGTATATTCGTCAGTGCCTGAATAATTTTGCGGATAATCAAAATGTGGTGCAACTTATCAGTGCCGAGTATACCGGTCCGTTACATTTTGTACAATTTTGGTTGGATGTTATTGATGAATGGCAGAAAGAAACCGGTCGAAACGCGTTAGTTGCTTTAAGCACAACGAAAGATGTGCAGGACTCAATCCTGGCCGACCCCAAGCGTGCAGCGATTGTTGATATTATCGATATTCGCTACTGGCATTACAAAAACGATGGAACGGTTTACGCACCTCAGGGTGGATTAAACTTGGCTCCCCGCCAGCACGCCCGCTTGATGAAAGTGGGTAAGGTGACCTTTAACGAAGCTTACAAAGCCGTGAATGAATATCGCACCAAGTATCCCGATAAGGTGGTAACTTATTATACCGAAAATTACCCTGACATGGCCTGGGCTGTGTTGATGGCAGGCGGATCTTGTCCGGTGTTGCCGGTTAAAGACGATGAGTTCTTACGTGCTGCTGCGCAAATGGAGGTGAAACATGTAAATTCTGATAAATATTGCATGTTGGTAAAATCTGGTACAGGTAGTATCATATACCCTCAGTCGGTGTCAGATATTCCTGTTCAATTAGAAGCCGGTAAGTATCAGTTGAAATTTGTTGATGGCAAAACCGGTGAAATAACAGTGCTGAATAAATCGATAAACGGCAATCAGCTCTATGGTTTAAAGGTGGATGCAGCTAAGAATGGTGCTTACTGGTTCAAAAAACTATAGGTCTTTTCGGTAAATTATCCTCAGAAATTCAAAAAGAGCCGAATCATTCTATCCGATGATTTGGCTCTTTTTATGCACACTCTAGGTTTAACACAAAAATATGTTGTAAAGCATGTTACCTAAATTTACCACATCCAAATCAGATTTTCCAATCAATTGATGTACGCACACAGTATTTTTGTTGCATAATAATTTGTAACAACATTCTATAGTACTACCACGATGGAAAACAATTACTTGAAAAAATCACCTTATGTAAACAGCGATGTTCAGACTGCTGAATATCTTGCTGACTTTATAAACGGTGACACAGCTGCTTTTTCGAAATTGTATAACTTGCACGTCAATATGCTTTATAACTATGGTTGTAAATTGACTACAGATGTTGAACTTCTGAAGGATTGTATTCAGGAAGTATTTATCAAGATATACAATAAAAGACTTGAATTGGATACGGTTGCAAATTTCAAATCGTACATTATCATTTCATTGAAAAATAAACTTTGCGACGAAAGCCGTAAACGCGTCAACCTGTCGGACGTAGCTGTCGAAGACCTGGATGTAGTTTCAAGTGATAATATTGAAAAGGATTATATCGCTAACGAGAAAGAAATGCTCGACGGTGTTTTTGTCAGCAAAATGTTGGATCAACTCTCACCACGCCAACGCAAAGCTATTATCCTGTATTATATTGAGGAAAAGAAATACGAAGATATTTGCGCCATTATGAACATGAATTACCAGTCGGTTCGTAACCTGATTCACCGCGGAATATCAAAGTTGCGTACTTGCGCAGCATAATTTCAGATTCTATTTCATTTTTGAGTACGAAATAATATATCGTTGCGTCTTATTATAAATTAAACGCAACCAGGTGAGTTCAACTACTGACAAACGTGTATTAAGTATTTTGGTAAATGATGATTTCATTAACTACGTACTAAATCCTAATCTCATTCTAACCGAGATGTGGGAAGATTATTTCAGCACACACCCCGAAGATATCCCATTGGGCGACGAAGCAAAAAAGATTTTGCTTGGCGAGCTAAATCCAACAGAACTTAGCGCTGATGAGGCTTCCAATTTGGAGACCAGTATTCTCGAAAAATGTGGATTGTCTTTCTAATTTCTGATTTGCTTTCATTCTGTCTCAATAAAACCTCCCATTTCATCCCTCTTTTTCCTTTCCCGTATTTCTACTCTTTCTCTGTCATTTTAAAGTCTATTGGCATAATAGCCGGTAGGATTGTATTATTTTTGTGCCGGTTAGTCCATTGCATTTAAATAATACGAAACATGACATACAAAGCTGCTATTTTCGATTTCAACGGAACTCTTTTTTGGGATACCGCCTTTCACGATAAGGCCTTCGATATTTTTCTGGAAAAATACGGCATTCGGCTCACTAATGAGGAGAAGCGTGTAAAGATACACGGCAAGGGCAATCCTGATATTATGCGGAGCATTCTTGGGGCTGGGCTTACAGATGCCGAGGTGGACGAAATGGCACAGGAGAAGGAGCTTATTTACCGTCAGCTTTGTGTCAACGATATGCCATTTGCCTCTGGAGCTGAAGCTTTGTTCAACTTCTTGAAAACAGAAGGAATCCCAATGACTATAGCCACTTCTTCAGGTATCGAAAATGTCGATTTCTATTTTGAACACATGCATTTGGGAAGATGGTTTGATATGGAGAAGTTGGCATATAACGATGGAACCTTTCGTGGTAAACCGCATCCCGATGTGTTTCAGGTAGCGGCACGGAAATTAAACCTTAAACCACAGGAAACGGTTGTGTTTGAAGACTCGGTTGCGGGAATTCTCTCAGCTGAAGCCGCCGAAACCGGTAAAATATATATCGTCAACTCTTACGGTGAGAATTACAGTCGCTTTTTGCATGAAATCATCACTGATTTTTGTCAGGTGGATAGAGAGCTATTCAGGAAATAATAGAGAATTATTACATACATAAAGAGCCGATTGAATGATTTCAACCGGCTCTTCGTTTTTACTATGCAATCAGGTTCTAAATTTACAACCATTTTTTTCTTCTGAAATAAAGCATTACTGCGCCCGAAAATCCGACCATCATCAAAATAGAAATAGGGTAGCCCAACTTCCAGTCCAGTTCGGGCAGATGTTTAAAGTTCATGCCATAAATACTTGCGATAAGGGTTGGTGGCATAAAGATGACCGAAACCACTGTAAATATTTTTATAATCTTATTCTGTTGCAGGTTTACCAAACCGAGGAACGTATCCTGAAGGTAGTCCAGTCGGTCAAATCCAAAGCGAGTATATTCGAAAAGCGAATTGATATCTTTGATAATCATTGTAAGACGAGGAAGTAATTCTTCGGGAAAGAAATTACATTTAAGCATGTTGGATACTACCCGTTGCTTATCCATAATATTCTGACGAATAATCATTACCTTTTCCTGCAAATCTTTGATCCGTATCAGAATATCCTGATCCAGATCATCCTCTGTGTTCAGCGTTTTACTTAAACTGGTAATCAGATCGGTTGCATCCTCTATCATGTCGGCATCGTACTCTACCCGTGTTTCGAGTAGTGTAACCAATACATGATAGCCGGTCATGAAATTACGCGTATTGGCAAATATTTTCTTTACTGTCTCACTAAACGATTTAAGTTCTGCATGACGCACCGAAATAAGAATCCCATTTTTCAGAATAAATGAAACAGGTTCTACTGTGTAATTCTCCTGTAAAAAATTGGAGTTGGCCACAATGCTATCGTCCGTTTGCATGTAGCGCGAACTCATCTCAATTTCCTCAATCTCTTCATCCTCCTGAATGTAGATCTTCAGGAACTCTTCCAATTTGTCCTCTATTTCTTCCGAAACATCGTTCAGATCAATCCAAACTAACTCTTTTAGGTCTACTTTCTTCAGTATGTCAAGACTTTTTGATATCTTGATTTTATTATCCTCGTGGTAAAAAATTCTTAGTTCCGACATATATTGACTCCTTTCTGTTTTTATAAGTAGAGACTATTTTTGTAATAAGCCTCTGTAAAGTTATTTAAAAAAATGAAGATACAAACAGTGTTATAGTAAGTCCAATCAAAATAGTGATGGTGACCCAACCAATTATGTTCTGCCAGGGTTTATTTACATAGGCTCCCATCACCTCTTTATTGTTTACAATTAACATCATGCACACCAATACTATAGGTAGCAATAGCCCATTTGCCACTTGCGACCAGAGTGTAATAACGATCAATGGCGCATTCGGTATTAAAATAATAGCAGCACCAAGAATAATAATAATGGTAAATAACCAGTAAAATTGTGGGGCTTCTTTCCATTTTTTGTCTATTCCGGCTTCCCAACCAAAGGCTTCGCATACATAAAAGGCGGTGGCTACAGGCAGAATAGTAGCCGAGAAGATAGATGCTATAAATAACCCGAATGAGAATGTAATGGATGCCAAATCACCTGCGATTGGTTTTAATGCCATGGCTGCATCTTTGGCTTCCTCTATTTTGATGCCATTGACATGAAGTGTAGAAGCACAAGCAATGATGATGAAAAATGCCACCACCACAGTGATAATACTTCCAATAACTACATCCCAAAGCGTGTATTTGTAATCGGAGATGGTGAGTCCTTTCTCGATTACCGCCGACTGCATGTAAAACTGCATCCATGGTGCAATGGTGGTTCCAATTATTCCGATAACGATAGCCAGATACTGTTTTGTGTATTGAATGTCGGGTTTAATCATTGCCTGTCCAATGTCATGCCAATGTGGTTTGCCCATAATGGCCGACACTACGTATACAAGTAAGAAAGCACTGAAAATGAGAAATACGCGTTCGCTGAATTTGTACGTTCCTTTTACCACTAACCACCAAACCAGTGCGGCTGCAATAGGCACGCTTATGTATTTACTGATATTGAAAACCTGCATACTGCCTGCTACTCCGGCAAATTCGGTAGTGGTATTGCCTATATCGGCAATTAGTAAACCTACGAAGATAAAGAAGGTGATTTTTACTCCGGCATTTTCACGAATCAAATCGGCCAGCCCTTTGCCCGATACAATTCCCATACGTGCATTCATTTCTTGCACTACAATCAATACAATAAGAGCAGGAATCATAGTCCAAAGCAAATTGTAACCATAGAGAGCCCCTGCAATAGAGTAGGTAGTAATGCCACCTGCATCATTATCCACACTTCCCGTAATAATTCCCGGACCAAGCACAGCCATAAAAACAAGCAGGCTGCGCCAGATGTTTTTTCTTCTCTTGGTAAATTCGTTCATTCTTGTCATCTCCATGAGCGTCCCCCTTTCTTGGTTTTGCCTTTGTACATAAGGTCTTCCACAATATCATCGATTACCACCATGCCTACCAAGGTATTTTCGGCATCGATTACCGGAATAGCCAATAAGTCGTATTTTGAAATAATTTCGGCCAGAGTATCAATTTTATCTTCGTCCGATACCCTGATAATTTGTTTGTTCATTATTTCTGCTAGTGTCATAGTTGGCAACGAAATCACAAGGTCTCTTAACGAAACGGTGGCTACCAGTTTTTCTTCTTCATCGGTAATAAATAAGGAATAAATCATATCCGCTTCCGGTTTTTGCTTGCGCAATTCGTTTAGCGTTTGGTCAACTGTCATGCCTTCACGGAAAGATAGAAAATCGGTCGTCATCAAACTTCCTACCTCTTTATCCTCGTATTCGAGTAATTCACGAACCTCTTCCGATGACTCTTTCTCCATTTCGTTCAACAACAATTCCACGGTGTCATCTTCAAGTTCGTCGAGCAGGTCAGCTACCTCATCTGCAGGCATTTTTTCAAGTAGATCGGCAGCTTTACCAATTGATAAACTCTCAATGATTTGTGCCTGAGCATATGGTTCCATTTCTTCCAATACATCGGCAGCACGTTCTTCATCAAGCGATTCGAAAATCTTGGTACGCGAATGTGCACCCATTTCTTCAATAATATCTGCTAAATCGGAAGGATGCAGCCGTTGAAGTTTACTTGAAGACTGAGATAGTTTAATGTTGAAATTGGTAGTGTCGAGTGCTTCTACATCGTCCCACAAAATAAATTGGGTGGGCAAAGTGGCATTGAAAAGGGTCAGTGAATTGTTTACCAGATTGGCAATGCCTAGCCTGCGGAGCAAACCTTCGGTACCAATGTCTACAGCGATGGCGTATGTGCCCGAGGCAATAGAAACTAATCTAATGTCGTTCACCCTCACTAATTTACGTCCGTTGATGTCCACAATCTGGCGATCGAGGATATTTTTTCCCAACGGTAAACTGTTTTCTAATGATGTTTCTGTGAGATCTTCCGTTCTGTCGCAGACGAAAGAAAAACGCTGGTTTTTGTTTACAATTCTAATGTAATCAAAACTCAAGTAGCGGACTGTTCCGTTTATTTTGGTTTTAAGTCCTATAATTACAGGTCTGATCGTATCTTCATTTGATGCGATAGGCTGAGCTGTATTTACCATAATATCCATGACGCTTCCTAAACGTTTTCCGTTTACGCCACAGATTTTGCAGCCAATAATTTGGCTTACATAAAATGTAATTTGTGATGTCATTGCCACCTCCTTTTTTGTAGACTCAAAAGGGTGGCTGAGAGATAGATGCTAACAGACGACCTTTTAAATCAGGGTGATTCTTACTAAATTTTTTATCGCAGGGTCGTCGTCCATTGGGATTGGTTTTTTTTAATTTTGCGCAAAGGTACTCTTTTTTATGGAATGAGTTTAATCTGAATGATTAAAAACACCTAACAAAAGGATAAAGGAAATTGTTTGTCAATAGTAAAATTGTCTGAAAGTAATTATTTTAACGCTTTCTCTACTCGTTTGGTGAGGTCGATAAATGCTGCGACATCCAGTCGCTCCGGTCGTAAGTCGAAAAGTGGATCGGCGTACATAGGATGCCCCGATTCAACAATTGGTTTCAATGAGTTACGCAATGTCTTGCGTCGTTGGTTGAAAGCAGTTTTTACCACCGTTTTGAAAAGTTGCTCGTTGCAATCAATCTGCGAAACTTCGTTGCGGGTAAAACGAATTACAGCCGATTGAACCTTTGGTGGCGGATCAAAAACATGTGCACCTACAGTGAAAAGATATTCTATTTTATAATAAGCTTGCATCAACACGCTCAAAATACCATACGTTTTGCTGCCGGCAGGAGCGGCGATGCGTTCGGCCACTTCTTTTTGAATCATACCGGCCAAACAAGGAATTGAATCTTTGTTGTCAAGCATTTTAAAGAAAATTTGGCTCGAAATATTATAGGGAAAATTACCGATGATACAGAATTTATCAGAAAAATGGCTTTTCAAATCCATTTTAAGGAAATCGGCTTCAATCACTTTCAAATCAGGATAATGTTCGTGCAAATAAATAACCGATTCACTGTCGAGTTCCACGGCCGTGAGGTCGATAAGTGGATTCTGAAGTAAAAATTGCGTGAGCACACCCATTCCCGGACCGATTTCAAGTACAGCAGTAGGACCATCGAGCGTTAAGCTTTCGGCAATATGACGAGCTACTCCCATGTCTTTAAGGAAATGCTGTCCCAGGTATTTCTTTGCTTTTACTTGATGCATGATTCGGTTGGTTATTGGAATAAAAACGATTGAATTGGAAAATGTGGTAGTTGGAAAATAGTATTAAATATCTATAAGTCCTAAAATTGTCAATTGACACTTGTCAATTGTCAAAGCAATAATACTATCTTTGCACTGCAACAAAAAATTACCCTTTTTCAAAAGCGCACAAAAGTAACTATAATTGTTCGATTAACCTACATTTTCGGTTGTATTACAGTAAATGAATCAGATTTATAACTACAAATGAGAAAGAAATTTGAAACCGTCGGCGGTTGGATTATGTCCATCATCGATTTTTTTTATCCGCCATTTCGGAAACACATGACCATTCAGTTTTTTCGTTATGGTTTTACGGGTGCAGCCAATATCGTATTCTCGCAGGTATTGTTCTTTGTGGTATACAATTTTGTACTAGGGCAAAAAATGTTGCCTTTAGGTTTTTTCACGCTAAGTTCTCACATTGCTACTTTGGTTATTTCGTTTCCATTTGCCAATTTCTTTGGCTTTTTGTTGCAAAAATACGTTACGTTTACCGAGTCGGAGTTGCGCGGACATGTGCAGCTGTACCGATATTTTATAATAGTATTTATAAATCTAGGGGTTAATGCCATCTTACTTAAATTATTTGTTGAGGTTTTTCACTTCTGGACAACTCCATCCAATTTACTAGCTACCTTCTTTTGTGTTCTGATCAGCTATTTTTCGCAAAAAAAATTCACTTTCAAGCATGGGTAAAACCTACAACCTGACCAAATGGTTGATAGTTGTAGCTGCTTATGTATACCTGGCTTACAAACTTCTCACTTTCAGCCAGTATCCCGATTTGGTGGAGCAATGTGGTAATGTTCCATTGTCCCGACTTTGGTGGATGGTGGGCATTGTTGCGCTTTTGCCGCTTAATTGGTTGCTCGAGGCCGTTAAATGGCAGCGACTAACTGATAATGTTCAGTCTCTATCACTTTTCACATCTATCAAAGCTGTGTTGGCGGGTATTTCTACCGGTTTTTTTACGCCCAACAGGGTTGGCGAGTTGGTAGGACGTGTGATGTTTCTGAGCGAGGATAACCGAAAATCGGGTGTTACATTGAGCCTGGTCAATAGTCTGACGCAAAACCTGATTATGGCGCTGTGTGGCCTACCTGCTTGTTTGTTGTTCTTTACACAAACGGTGGGAACAATTGAACCGAATATCACTCACTACCTCTGGTTTGTTGTTGCATTTGTCATTCTTTTCGGACTGTTTTATTTTGCACTTCCGCGACTGAGCAGGCACTTCAAAAGCAATCGGTTCGCACAGATTATCCTTCCGTTCACTGATTGCTTGACAGGTTATAGCTTTCGTCAGTTGACAGGCATTATGCTTATTTCGCTCGTTCGTTATCTGGTATTTTGCGTGCAGTTCTTTTTTATGTTGCGGTTTTTTGGTGTTCATCTGGCGCCCTGGCAAGCACTTATATCCATTCCCACCACTTATTTGTTCGTTACTTTTACGCCATCCTTTGCGTTTTCCGAAGCTGCTGTGCGTAGCTCGTATGCCGTACTTGTTATTGGAGCTTTTTCGGGTCAGGTGGTCAGCGTAGCATTGGCGGGACTTTGCATTTGGCTCATTAATTTCGTTATTCCCATGTTGGTGGGGTCAGTGGTGATGGTGAAATCAAAATGTTAGGCTCGCTCAATGTCCATAAAATATCGGCATAATAAATGGGCGTGTCACCCATTTCCGGGAAAAAACATCAAATTCGCTCGAAGCGCCGGTTACGATTCCCCATTTGTCGGTGACTTTAAATTCAAGTGATCCGCCATAATAAGACGTCGGGTAAAGTGTAGATAAATACGGTGCTATTCCCATTGTATTTCCGCCAATGGAATATTGCCCAAAGGTGTTTAGGCTGATTCGGTCGGTAAGAATGATTTTGAAGTTTCCGTTAATGCCGGTGCTGTTTGAAAAGTTGTTATAGGCATTGTATTTCGAAGCATAAACTCCCCCGGTTAGAATGCCAAACTCACCAAACTTTCTATTTAGATTTGCGCCAATTGTGTAAACTCCTCCCAGACCATAATAGTTGGTCGACGACATGCTTGTGTTTATCCAGCTTCGACGGTTGATGGAGTATTGATTATACAAATGATCATTGAGGCTCAGATGTGGAAAGTGAATATAGGTGAGTGGAGGGAGGTTGATGGTTGGAACTTTTAGCTCGTAGTTGGGCGACAGCATTCCGAGGGAAACCGTTCCGCCAAGTCTGCTTGTTTGGTAGCTGGTCGACTCTTGAAACGGATTTGGAAGAATCTCGTAGTTATCGAAAGAACCTTGTTTGATAAATGTTGAATCTTTGCTGGTGTTCTCAGTAGTGTTTTGCGCAAAAGTGAATGATGTGCATAAAATAAACAATGTGGGTAGGAAATTTTTCATAATGGCTCATCTTGATTGTTGTTCTCAAGAATCTTATTATTAACAAAAATCGTGCCTAAGTGTGAAAATTTAGCTACTTCTTTTCCAATTCCAATTCTACCCTTCCCAGATATAAACCGCTTTTCCCCATTTGAGCAATCACCACCGCTTTTCCTTTCGCATTTTTGCGTGTGACATTCTCAACTAAGCTGTGCGAATGGCCGCCTATAATCACATCTATATTGCGCGATTGTTCCGCCAATTGGTAATCCTTTTCTATTCCCAAATGCGACAGGCAAATAATTACATCGCAATGTTTCTTTTTCTTCAAAAATTTAGATAGTTTATTGGCTGTTTTAAACGGGTCATTGTATTCAACCCCTTTGTAATTGTTTTCAATAATCAATCCTTTTGGTTCAATATTGGTGGTTAGAATCCCAATGCGTAACCCAAAACGTTCCAAAATAAGATAGGGTTTAACCACCTCTGAAAGTGCAGTTTTGTCTAATCCATAATTGGAGCTTAATACAGGAAATTGTGCATCGCGCAGTACTTTTGCCAATGTGTCCACGCCATTATCGAACTCATGGTTCCCTATCGTTATGGCATCGTATTTCATGCGGTTCATGGCGTCAACTTCGATGCGTCCATTGTAAAAGTTGAAATAAGGTGTTCCTTGCGAGTAATCTCCTGCATCAAACAAAAGCACGTTTTTCTCCTCGCTTCTAATTTTGCTTATTACACCCATCCTGCGAGCATAACCGCCCATGTCTGACGTTTTTAGGGTTGACTTTTCGGTTGGCTCAATCTGGCTGTGCGTGTCGTTGGTATGCAAAATTACCAGTTTTATTTTTTGTTGTGCCAACGTTGAAAACGTTGAAATAATGAGTGCGAAGGCGATTAATCTATATTTAGTTTTCATTTCTTGAGTTATATTTTCATTCTGATTGAATCTGTTAGTAAATTGATTTTCGTTGTCAACTGTCAACTATCAATTGTCAATTATTTTTATTCTTCCGTCCAGTTTCGATTGAATTTTATTTCCTTTTTTTGTCTCATTCTTAATGTAGTTGAGCAACATAGTTCGTACTTTAATGCCGGTATTTACTCGTTTCTCCGCCTGTGCCAACTGTACCATTTTATCATTTCCCCCGGCCAGATAGTCATTGGTGACTATGCTGTAAACCTTGGTTGGGTCAAGCGGTTTGTCGTTGATGGTGATGTTTACGGCCTTACCATCTTTTATTTCCATGCGTAAACCCGATACACCTTCGCCGCCCATGCCGGCAAAATATTGCAACAGTTCGTTCAGCTTATCGCCTTTGAGCCAAAGCAATACTAATTCGTTTTCGAAAGGCATAAGTTCGAAAACTTTTCGAACAGTAATGTCTCCTGCAGGAACTACTGTGCGTAATCCCCCCAGATTTACGATGGCAATATCTACGTTCTCACCCTGAAAATCTGTAGCAGTTTGCAGGTATATATCGGCACTAATGTTAGACAGCAGACTTTCGGGTGCGTGACCTTTCATGGTTTCAGCGGCTTGTCCAATTACTTCATTCATTTGCCCATCCACTTTTTGTTTGAATGGCTGCAAGTAAGCATTGTAGCTTTTATCTGCCAATGCATTCGCCGTGCTATCGATGGCAATTTTCACCGAACTGCTTTGTAGGATCGACCACGTTTTATGGCTGCACGATGTGACCGAAAGCGCGATAAGGAGTGTCAGTAGAGTTTTTTTCATTTGAAATAAATGATGGATGAATGTTTTTTTTGAAAAGCGAAATTACTAAAAAATTATCAATACACTTCGTTTTAGATATTACAATATAAAAACAAAATGGATGGTATTGGATAAATATACACTAAATTATTTGTGAATTCTTCTTCTATTTAGGTCTAATTGTTCCCTTGAAATGTGTTTTGTTCGTAAACTCAAAATGTTGTATCTTTGTGCGTTCATATCCAAAACACCGAAAACAAACGTATAATCAAAATATATTTCCAGATGAATTTTATTGAAGAATTGCAATGGCGCGGCATGATACATACCATGATGCCCGGTACCGAAGAACAACTTAAAAAAGAAATGACTACGGCTTATGTAGGCATTGACCCAACGGCCGATTCGCTACATATCGGGCACTTAGTAGGTGTGATGATGCTTAAGCATTTTCAGCGTGCCGGTCACAAACCTATTGCTTTGGTGGGCGGTGCTACTGGTATGATTGGCGATCCTTCGGGCAAATCGGCTGAGCGTAATTTGTTGGACGAAGCTGCTTTGCGTCATAATCAAAATTGTTTAAAAGCACAATTGGAGAAATTCCTCGATTTTACAAGCGATGCGCCCAATGCGGCCGAGCTGGTAAATAATTACGATTGGATGAAGGATTACTCTTTTCTGGATTTCATCCGCGACATTGGTAAGCACATTACTGTGAATTATATGATGGCGAAGGAGTCGGTTAAAAAGAGGCTGGCCAACGATTCGAATGTAGGTTTGTCTTTTACTGAGTTTTCCTACCAATTATTGCAGGGTTATGACTTTTTGCATTTGAATCAGGCCAAAAATTGCAAGTTGCAAATGGGTGGTTCTGATCAATGGGGAAATATCACTACCGGTACCGAACTTATTCGTCGTAAAACAGGTGGTGAAGCGTTTGCTTTGGTTTGCCCGTTAATTACCAAAGCCGATGGCGGTAAATTTGGAAAAACGGAAAGCGGAAACGTATGGTTGGATCGTCGTTATACGTCGCCGTATAAATTTTTCCAGTTTTGGTTAAATGTGAGTGATGCCGATGCCGAAAAATATATAAAAATTTTTACAGCTATCGATAAAGAAGAAATTGATGCTTTGATAGCCGAACACGCGCAAGCTCCACATTTGCGTTTGCTCCAAAAAAGATTGGCGCAGGAAGTAACCGTTATGGTTCACTCCGAAGAAGATTATCATGCTGCGGTGGATGCTTCGAACATATTATTTGGTAATTCTACATCGGATGCATTGAAGAAATTAGACGAAGAAACGCTTCTTGCTGTGTTCGATGGCGTTCCACAATTCAAGATTTCGAAGGAAGAATTGGAAAAAGGTGTTAAGGCAATCGACTTGTTGACCGATGCAGCGGCAGTTTTTCCTTCAAAAGGGGAGATGCGCAAGCTGGTTCAGTCGGGTGGAGTAAGTATAAACAAAGAAAAATTAGAAAATCAGGACGAAGTGCTTGATGGCTCAAAGCTCCTCAATAGCAAATATTTATTGGTTCAAAAAGGAAAAAAGAACTATTATTTGTTGACTGCAGAGTAGTACGAATCGAAGAATTAAGGAATTAATTTCCAAAATTGTTTTGCCAAAAAGAAAAACAATTGTATCTTTGCACCGCTTTAGAAATAAAGCCCAATGATTGTCTCATGGTGTAATGGTAGCACTGCAGTTTTTGGTTCTGCCTGTCCAAGTTCGAATCTTGGTGAGACAACCAACCAAAAGCGGTTGAAATTCAGAAATGAGTTTCAACCGCTTTTTTTATGTGTGCTGATGCTTGGATTTTATAAATATTTTTTGTAATTTTGCAATAATAATTGTCTCATGGTGTAATGGTAGCACTGCAGTTTCTGAATCTGCCTGTCCAGGTTCGAACCCTGGTGAGACAACAATGACTAAAAAGCGATTGATCTTCAGCAATGAACTTCAATCGCTTTTGTAATTTTGCCCCCGACAAACCGAAATCATGTTTTTATTGTCATTGTTTAAGTTCGTGTTACACAAATTTCTAATTGCCAAATTGCCACAATTTTAGTATCTTTGTCGTCCAAAAATCATTTCAATTTAAAGTCTTTATGGGAAATTTTGCAAAATGGATAGGAGCAGGTGTCGGTTTTTGGGCTTTAGGTGGCCCAGTGGGAGCATTAATTGGTTTTGCTGTTGGCTCAATGTTCGATGGATCAGCTACAACCTCAAGAAATGTAAGCACCGGAAATACTGCCGAAGGCGATTTTAAAATGAGTTTATTGGTGCTTGTCGCTTGTATTATGAAGGCTGATGGGAAAGTTCATAAATCCGAATTGGCTGTTGTAAAGAAGTTTTTAGTGGCAAATTTTGGCGAACAAGGTGCACTCGAAGCATTACAAATACTGAAAGGTCTGCTGGATCAGAATATAAATGAAACTGAAGTGGCGGCTCAAATAGGGCAACACATGAACTATTCGTCTAAACTTGAATTGCTTCACTTGTTGTTCAATATTGCTTATGCTGATGGAGAAGTGGTTGCTTCCGAGTTGGCTACCATTCAGCGAATTTCAAGTATTTTCCGAATCGACCGTCTCGATTTTGAGTCCATAAAAGCACCGTATATGAAAACGGTCGACCGTGATTGGGCATACAAATCGCTGGAAATTGAACCATCTGCAACCAACGATGAGATTAAAAAAGCTTACCGTCGCATGGCCAAGAAGTATCACCCTGATTTAGTAAATGAGCTGGGGGATGATGTAAAAAAATCGGCTACAGAGAAATTTCGCTCTGTGAATGAGGCCTATGAAGAATTGAAAAAACAAAGGGGAATTGCTTAAAAGAAGGAGTAAGAGCAAAAGGGCAAGTAATTGGTCTTAGCACTAACTGAAATTTATAAACGATACTAATTTAACGTTCCCTTTGGGGATTAGGAGTTTATGGAACATAAATTATCTATTTACAACACATTAAGTCGCAAAAAAGAAGAATTTGTACCGCTTCACGCAAATAAAGTGGGGATGTACGTTTGCGGACCAACAGTATACGGCGATGGTCACTTGGGGCATGCACGTCCTGCCATTACGTTCGACATTTTGTTTCGTTACCTTACGCACATTGGCTACAAAGTGCGGTATGTACGTAATATTACCGATGTTGGGCATTTGGAAAATGATGCTGACAGTGGTGAGGATAAAGTAGCCAAAAAAGCAAGGCTGGATGAAGTGGAACCAATGGAAGTGGTTCAGTATTACGTGAATCGTTATCACAAAGCCATGGAAATGCTCAATATTTTGCCACCAAGCATTGAGCCGCATGCGTCGGGACATATCATGGAGCAAATTGATTTTGTGCAAAAAATACTTGACGCCGGTTTTGCCTACGTGAGTGAAGGTTCGGTGTATTTTGACGTTGAGAAATACAACTTAAAGCACAATTATGGTAAACTTTCCGGTCGAAATGTGGAAGATATGCTCGAAACCACCCGCGAACTCGACGGACAATCCGAAAAGCGTCGCAGTGTGGATTTTGCACTTTGGAAAAAAGCATCACCGGAGCACATCATGCGTTGGAAAGCGCCCTGGAGTTTGGGTTTCCCGGGTTGGCATCTGGAATGTTCGGCTATGGGAACAAAATATCTCGGCGAACAGTTTGATATTCATGGTGGTGGTATGGATTTAATGTTCCCGCACCACGAATGCGAAATAGCTCAATCGACTGCTGCACTTGGTAAGGAAACGGTGAAATACTGGATGCACAACAATATGATTACCATCAACGGACAAAAGATGGGAAAATCGTTGGGTAATTTTATCACTTTAGAAGAGTTCTTTACAGGTAATCATCCGTTATTGACACAGGCATTCAGCCCAATGACGGTGCGGTTCTTTATTTTACAAGCACACTATCGTAGCACGGTAGATTTTAGCAGTGCTGCGCTGGAGGCTTCCGAAAAAGGGTTGAGTCGCTTGATGGAGGGTTATGCACGCTTACAGAAATTAGCTGCTTCAGCCACTTCATCTGTCGAAACTGCCGGGCTTCGCGATAAATGTGAAGAGGCTATGAGTGATGATTTGAATACCCCGATAGTGATATCCTATTTATTTGATGCCCTGAAAGCTATCAATTTGGTACACGATGGCAAGGAAACTATTTCTAGCGCCGATTTGGGTGAGTTGAAAGCTGTTTTTAGCTTGTTTATCGAAGACTTGCTCGGGTTAAAAGCCGAAAATGAGGCCGGTTCGGGCAATGAAGCTTACAAAAAGGCGATAGATTTGTTACTTAATATGCGTCTTGAGGCCAAACAAAATAAAGACTGGGCAACCAGCGATAAAATTCGCAATGAATTAACTGCTTTGGGCTTTGAGATAAAAGACACAAAGGACGGATTTGAGTGGAAGATTTGATGTGATATCAATTCTTAATTTTAAAAAATAATAAGACTATAAATATGGAAACAACAAGACAACAAAAAATATCGAGGATGTTGCAGAAAGAGTTAGGAGAAATCTTTTTGTTGTATGCTCGCGAATTGCAAGGAACGTTAATCACAGTGACAACAGTGCGCATTAGTCCCGATTTAGGAGTGGCTCACACGCATTTGAGTATTTTTCCAAGTGATAAATCGGCTGGGGTATTGGCACGTGTTCAGGAAGATACGCGCGCAATTCGTTTCGACTTAGGCAAACGGGTTCGTCATCAATTGCGAATTGTACCGGCTTTATATTTCCATGTGGATGATTCATTGGATTATCTCGAAAATATTGATAATTTGTTGAAAAGCGATCCGCCATCACCATTGAAAGAAGGCGAAGTAATCGAACTGGACTAGCCCCGAATTCAATTTTAGATGTCTACACACGATTCACCATCTCAACACCCGTTTAGCGGACTGTCCTTTTCGTTTAGGATAGCTCGTCGGTACTTGTTTTCCAAAAAGTCGCACAATGCAATAAATATCATATCGGGTATTTCAGCATCGGGTGTGGCTATTGGCACCATGGCCTTGGTGTGTGTATTATCGGTGTTTAATGGCTTCGAATCGCTGATTAGTGACATGTTTTCGGCTTTTGATCCCGACTTGAAAATTACCCTGTCTCAAGGTAAGACTTTCGATGTGAACTCGTCGGAACTGGGTCAGGTTCGTAAACTGAAATCGGTGGTTTATTTTACCGAAGTGATTGAGGAAAATGCGTTGCTGCGGTTTAAAGATAAGGTAATGCCGGCCACTGTGAAAGGAGTTAGTTCTGATTTTCAGAAAATGACACGAATTGACAGCATCATGTACGATGGTAAATTTCTACTTTACGACGGCGCTTTTCAGCGTGCTGTTCCGGGTTTAGGCGTGGCCAGTATTTTGGGCTTGGGAGCACAATTTATCGATCCGTTGCTCATTTATGCGCCTCGTAGAAGTTCCAAAATCAATCTGCTTCGCCCCGAGAATAGTTTTAATCAGGTGGGAACGTTTGTTTCGGGAATTTTTGCAGTGCAACAATTGCAGTACGATGACCATTATGTGTTGGTATCAATAGATTTAGCGCGCGACTTGTTTGAATACGAGAAGGCAAAAGTTACGGCGATAGAGTTAAAGCTGGCTGCCGGTGCGGATAATGAAGTTGTGCAGAGTCAGATTAAAAACATTCTTGGTGAAAAGTATCAGGTCAAAAACCGGTATGAACAGCAAGAGAGTTTTTTCAAAATAATGATTATAGAGAAATGGATAACCTATCTTATTTTGTGTTTTATTTTGTTGATAGCCAGTTTTAATATTATAGGTTCGCTTTCGATGCTTATCATTGATAAAAAAGCTGATATTGAGACACTTCGAAGTTTAGGTGCAAATAACCAACTGATAAAACGAATTTTTCTGTTCGAGGGTTGGCTGATCTCCGCTGTTGGTGCGTTGGTGGGTATAGGTCTGGGGGGTGTGTTGTGTTTGCTTCAGGAGCATTTTGGTTTTCTGAAACTGGGAGCGGGTTATGTGGTGGATGCTTACCCTGTGGTAGCTAATTTTACGGACATGCTACTTGTATTTGTAACTGTTCTTGCTATGGGATTTCTTGCTGCCTATTATCCGGTTAGATATATTCAAACGAAGGAGAAGTTATCTGAATAGGAGACTTGATAAATTTATAGAGATAAAAAAAATGCTCAACACGATTTTTGGTGTTGAGCATTTTTTATGAAAGTTGGTTGACTATAAGTATTGAACGATTTCCTGCGTGTCTGCAGCAATCATAAATTCCTCATCTGTAGGAATTACACAAATGTTTACGGTGGACTCCGGAGTGCTCAGCAGCATTTCTTTACTTCGTGTAGCTTTGTTTAATTCGAAGTCCATTTTTGCACCAAGATAGATCAGATGCTTGCCTACATACTCGCGTGTTTCTGACTGATTTTCGCCAATTCCACCGGTAAATACAATGGCATCCACGCCATTAAGAACGCCGATATATGCCGAAATGTATTTCATCACTTTGTATTCGTACATATCCCATGCTAGTCGGGCACGTTCGTTTCCTTCACCCTTCGCTTTTTCCACATCTCGCATGTCCGACGATATTCCGGAAATGCCCAGCACCCCGCTATGCTTGTTGAACAGCGTCGAAACAGAAGACGAGCCGATCATTTCTTTTTCCATAAGGAAAGTAACTACGCCCAGATCTACATCTCCCGAGCGAGTTCCCATCATTAATCCTTCTATTGGCGTGAAGCCCATCGAAGTGTCAATAGATTTACCATTTTTGATAGCGCAAATAGATGCTCCGTTGCCCAGGTGGGCTACAATAATACGCGAATTGTTGTAGTCGAGTCCCAAAAATTCGGCAGCACGGCGTGATACATACCGATGGCTTGTTCCATGGAAACCATAGCGCCGGATGCCATATTTTTTGTACAAAGAATAAGGAATTCCGTACATGTAAGCGTGGTCGGGCATTGTTTGGTGAAAAGCGGTATCAAATACTGCTACCTGTGGAACAGATGGTAAAAGTTCTGTAATGGCCTTTATACCAGCCAAATTGGGTGGGTTGTGCAGCGGGGCAATTTCGATGCATTCAGTGATTTTTTGAATAACCTCATCTGTAATCAACATACTGGAGTTGAACTTTTCACCACCATGAACGATGCGGTGTCCCACACCGTTAATTTCGTCGAATGAGCTAATGGCGCCGTGCTTGGCGCTGGATAAGATACCCAGAATATATTCAATACCGAGTTGGTGTTCCAATATCTCGCCTTTAAGCAGAACTTTCTGACCATCACGGCGTGTATGTTTCAGAAACGAACCTTTCATGCCGATTTTTTCAACAGCTCCTGTTCCGAGCTCCTCGTTGGTATTCATATCCAGCAATTTGTATTTTATTGACGAACTGCCGCAGTTTAAAACAAGTATTTTCATGCGTTGTGATTCTTGTATATTAGATTTTTTAGTGATAGCAGAATAGATTTACGCTTACAAATATAAGTGTTTGATTTGAATATTTTTACTCTTTTGTAAAACTGACCAAAATTTATCTTATGTCACAAAAAAAAGGTCCCTGAAACCATATTGTTTCAGAGACCTTTCATTGTTATTTAAAGGAGTCAATTATGAGACTGAAGTATCTCAATTGTGTCTGATGCAATCATAAATTCTTCGTCGGTAGGAATAACGCACACTTTTACCTTTGAATCGGGAGTGCTTAGTAAAACCTCTTTAGCGCGGGCATCTCTGTTGAGATCATAATCTACTTTTAAACCAATATAATCCAGTTGTTTACACACATATTCCCTAATTTCAGTTCTGTTTTCTCCAACCCCGCCGGTAAACACAATGGCATCTACGCCATTTAGAACACCCACATAGGACGAAATATACTTCAGAATTTTATATTGGTACATTTCCCAGGCCAGTCGGGCACGATCATTTCCTTCGTTTTTTGCATTTAATATATCGCGCATGTCCGACGAAACGCCCGATACACCTAGTACGCCACTGTGTTTGTTGAACAAGGTGGAGACTGACGATGAACCAATGGTTTCTTTTTCCATTAAAAATGTCACTACGCCCAGATCCACGTCGCCGGATCGAGTTCCCATCATTAGCCCTTCAATAGGTGTGAATCCCATAGAAATATCCACAGACTCGCCATTTTTTATAGCGCAAATTGATCCTCCGTTGCCAAGGTGGGCTGTGATTATGCGCGAGTTTTGATAGTCAAGTCCAAGAAAATCGGCAGCTCGACGCGAAACATATCGGTGGCTGGTACCATGAAAACCATAACGGCGGATGCCATATTTTGCGTAAAGCGAATACGGAATGCCGTACATGTATGCATAATCAGGGATTGTTTGATGAAAAGCCGTATCGAAAACGGCCACCTGAGGTACTGCGGGTAAAAGTTCGGCGATGGCTTTAATCCCCGCTAAATTTGGTGGATTGTGAAGAGGAGCAATGTCAATACACTCAGTTATTTTTTGAATCACTTCGTCGGTAATGAGCATGCTTGAGTTGAATTTTTCTCCTCCATGTACAACGCGATGTCCCACGCCGTCTATTTCTTCAAATGAACTTATTGCCCCGTGTTTTTCGCTGGATAAGATGCCGAGAATATATTCAATTCCAATTTGATGTTCCAGTATCTCGCCTTTCAGGACTACTTTCTGACCATCGCGGCGTGTGTGTTTAAGAAACGAACCTTTCATCCCGATTTTTTCCACTGCTCCCGAGCTGAGTTCTTCGTTGTTGGTCATGTCGAGCAGTTTGTACTTAATGGATGAACTTCCGCAGTTCAAAACAAGTATTTTCATGTGTTGCGATTCTTAGTTTGTTATTGTTATCAATATGATAACAAAATAGGTTTATGTTTGTAAAGGGGAGAACTCTAAAGTAAAATTCCCATGTTTGTTTAAAGCAAAAAAAGACATCTGAAACTATAAGGGATCAGATGTCTTTCAGTTATCGGCTGACCGATTAAATCCTATTTTGGAGTATTTCAAGTGTGTCGGAAGCAATCATAAATTCTTCGTCCGTAGGAATGACTGCGACATTTACAATCGAATCTTCGGTGCTGAGTTTTACTGCTATCCCCTGCGAAACAGCATTTACATCATAATCAATTTTTACACCCATAAAGCCCAGACCTTCGCAGATGTAGCGACGGGTAAATACATGATTTTCGCCAATTCCGCCCGTGAATACAATGGCATCAACTCCGCCCATAGCAGCTGCAAACGCACCGATGTATTTACGCAGACGATACACATACATTTCGCGAGCCAGACGTGCCCTATCGTTGCCTTCTTTTATAGCGATGTCAATGTCGCGCATATCGGAAGTGATGCCCGAAATTCCAAGCATTCCGCTGTGTTTGTTGAATAAGGTAGAAACGCCTGCTGCGCCAATCATTTCTTTTTCCATCAGGAAGGTAACCACACCTAAATCCACATCGCCCGAACGCGTTCCCATCATTAACCCTTCAATGGGTGTGAATCCCATGGAAGTATCAATAGATTTTCCGTTTTCGATAGCTGTTACTGATACACCGTTGCCAATGTGTGCAGTGATGATTTTTGAATTATTGTAGTCGAGTCCAAGAAACTCTGCAGCAGCCTTTGATACGTACCGGTGACTTGTTCCGTGGAAGCCATATCGGCGAATGCCATATTTGGTGTAAAGCGAGTACGGAATACCATACATGTAAGCATAATCGGGCATGGTTTGGTGAAAAGCCGTATCGAAAACGCCAACCTGAGGAACAGCTGGAAGCAGTTCGGAGATAGCGCGAATACCTGCTAAGTTGGGTGGATTATGAAGTGGTGCAATGTCTATACATTCGATCAACTTCTGAATAACCTCTTCGGTAATCAATACGCTGGAATTGAATTTTTCGCCACCATGTACCACGCGATGACCTACGCCGTTTATTTCTTCTAATGATTTAATGCAACCATGTTTTTCACTGGTAAGAATACCTAGAATATATTCAATTCCAACCTGATGCTCCAGAATTTCGCCTTTTAACATCACCTTTACTCCATCCTGGCGAGTGTGTTTAAGGAAGGAACCTTTCATCCCAATCTTCTCAACTGCCCCCGATCCAAGTTCCACGTTGCTCTCCATATCGAGCAATTTATATTTTATCGACGAGCTACCACAATTTAAAACTAATACCTTCATACCTTTTTCCTCCTTTTATTTGATGATGTTTCCTGCTTGGTCATAAGTATAAAAACCTATGCCGCGACTTACACCATAATGTTTTGCTCGTGAAAGACGTAGCAATACAGGAGATGGTTTATATTTTATGCTTCCATATTCGTCCCAAAGATTATCAAGCAATTTTACTATTTTCTCAATGCCCATTTGATCTGCAGTGCGGAAAACGCCTTGGCGGTGACCAAACCCAACAGTCAGAACACGGTCGATATCTTCGACGGTAGAGATGCCTTCCATCAGAATACCACAGGCTTCATTCAACAAAATAAGGAACAAGCGAATACTGATTAATCCGGCTGATTCCATTACCTGTACATACTCATGGTTGATCAGTTTGGCAAACTGGCAAACTTTGTTGTAGGTTTCAACCGATGTGTTTAATCCGGGAACAATTTCGATAATATTTGAGTCGGGGATGTTTGATAGGAAATGAAGTCCGATACAACGTTCGGTGTGTTCCAGTTCGGCAGCCAAATCGGTTACAATTACAGTCGAAACATTCGAGGCGATGATAGCATTTGTCGAAAGCACTTTTTCCAATTGTTTGAACACATCTTTGCGTTGCAAAATACGTCTTTCGCCTGTATTGTCGTCATAACGAATTGCTTCAATTACAAAATCGCAGCCGCTAAAGTCTTCGTATTTTGTTGTGCCACTGATGCGAGATAAAATTGCTTTTTTCTCATTTTCGGTCAAACCCCAGTTTCCAATTTTCTTGTCAAGTTTGTCTCCGATTCTGGCATATGCATTCGCAATTGCCTCGTCGCTTAGTTCTAAGAAGACTACTTCCATACCATTGAGAGCAGCAGTAGTTGCAATAACACTACCTTCTTTGCCGCAGCCCACTACGCCTATTCGCGAAAATAGCGTTCGCTTACGGTTGCGTTTGCTTAATCCGTAGCGTTCAATTGCTTCGATAATTGGTTCTGACATAAATATATTTTTTTAATGCATAATTAATAATGGAGAATTGAAAAATCGAAATGCACTATTCAATTACGAATTGTGCATTATGAATTATCAATTAAATTTTCATTGCCTGATTGGCCGTAATGGTAATCATTCGTACAATATCATCTACCGAGCAACCGCGTGAAAGGTCGTTGATAGGTGCAGCCATTCCTTGCAAGATTGGTCCAACGGCTTGAGCTCCCGAAAAACGCTCTACCATTTTGTAACCAATATTACCGGCTTGTAAATCAGGGAATACCAATACGTTAGCATGTCCGGCAATTTTGCTTCCCGGTGCTTTGCTTTGTCCGATAGCCGGAACCAGTGCTGCATCCGCTTGCAATTCGCCTTCTATCTGTAATTCGGGTGCTTGTTCTTTTGCAATTCGGGTTGCTTCTACTACTTTGTCAACCAATTCATGTTTAGCACTTCCTTTTGTTGAGAAGCTGAGCATAGCTACGCGAGGTTCGTAACCGCAAAGAATACGAGCTGTTTCGGCTGTACAAATAGCAATTTGTGCCAGTTCGGCTGCGCTTGGATTCGGATTTACGGCACAGTCGGCAAAAACCAACAAGCCATTTTCACCGTATTGAGGAGTGGGAGTAAACATTAAAATAGCCCCAGAAACAACATTAATTCCCGGCAAAGTTTTTACGATTTGGAAAGCCGGGCGAAGTACGTTTCCAGTGGTGTTTTGAGCCCCGGCTAATTCGCCATCAGCGTCACCATTTTTAATCATCAGGCAACCCAAGTACAAAGGATCTTTCGATAATTGAGTGGCTTGTTCGATGGTCATGCCCTTGCTTTTGCGAAGATCGAAAAGTAAATTGGCATATTCACTCATTTTAGAATTTGTTTCTGGATCTACGATTGTAGCTTCTGCAATGTGAGTCAGGTTATTGTCTACAGCCAGTTTGTTGATTTCCGATTCATTTCCAATTAAGATAAGCTTGGCAGCTTTTTCGTGTAAAATAATATCGGCAGCTTTTAGCGTGCGAATTTCAGTTCCTTCGGGCAAAACAATACGTTGTAAATTTGCCTTGGCGCGGGCCATAATTTTTTCTAATAATTCCATCTTTGTAAAGATATATAGTGTTGAAGTCTAATGCGAGAGGAGAAATTTCTTAAACTGAAAATCGATACAAAGATACTGTTTATTTGCAAAATTGCAATGTAGAGATTGCAGTTTATTGCAGTTTTGTGACAAAATAGCAAAAATGACTGCTAATTTATCATTTATTTTAGTAGGAAAGAGTATTTGAAATTATATTGTTGATGAATTGTGTATTTTTTTCACACACTTTAGTATTAGCACTTTAATGCATCACTTTCTCTCTGTAATTTTTTGTATCTTTGCAAGTTCATTTATTGTATATTTATTCACTTGATAAATAGATGATAATCATATATTGATAACTGAAGAAATGCTCCCGATTCTCGACGAATATCACTTGTATCTGAAACTGGAAAAAGCTTTGTCTAACAATACGATAGAGGCTTATGAAAGTGATTTGCTGAAATTGTCGGCTTATTTGATGGATGCACATATTTCGTTGGAAGAAGCTGAAACAGTACACTTGCGCGATTTTATCATTGAAATCAGTAGCCTGGGAATTCACCCTCGGTCGCAAGCACGCATTTTGTCGAGCGTAAAGTCGTTTTACCATTTTCTGATTTACCGGAATCTCCGCGATAATGACCCTACAGAATTACTTGAAAGCCCAAAGATTGGATTGCGACTGCCGGAAGTGCTTTCGGTGGCTGAAATTGACAGCATAGTGCAAGCCATTGATTTATCCAAAGCAGAAGGACCGCGCAACAAAGCCATTATCGAAGTGCTTTATGGTTCGGGGCTGCGTGTGTCGGAATTGATAGGGCTGCAAATGTCAAAGCTGTACATTGACGAGGGATATATGTTGGTTGAAGGAAAGGGAAGTAAACAGCGCCTGGTGCCCCTTTCTCCACAGTCGATTACGCAAATCGGGTTTTGGAAAATAGATAGAAACGCTTTGCAGATTCAAAAAGGCCACGAAGATATTTTGTTTCTGAACAGGCGGGGTGCAACATTGACACGCGCTATGATTTTCACGATTGTGAAAGATTTGACAGCTCTGGCAGGAATTCGTAAAAATGTTAGTCCACATACGTTCAGACATTCATTTGCCACTCATTTGCTCGAAAATGGTGCTAATTTACGCGCTATTCAGCAATTGTTGGGACACGAATCTATCACTACTACAGAACTTTATACGCATATTGATGTGCATTTTTTGCGAAAAACAATACTGGAATGCCACCCAATGAATAAACCAAAAACGGTTGAAGATTAGGTATAGAACGATTACACATATAATAAAAGGAACATTGAAAAAAGGGTTTATTTGGAAATTTGGTTTGCTGATTGGAATGCTGTTTATTACAGTTTCGTGGGCGATGGCACAAGAAACTGTGGTAGTGGGGCAGGTGTTGAGTGCTACCGATAAAAGTCCGGTACCATTTGCAAATGTATTTTTTAAATATACTCAAAAAGGTGTTCGATGTAACGAGGAGGGTTATTTTCTTTTGCGCAATCAGGGAATTGAAACTACGCTGGTGTTTAGCTCGGTAGGCTATAAAAAACAGGAGAGGAGGATCAAACCTGGACAAAGTGTTGGAATGGAAGTGGTGCTTGAAGAAGATAATACTTTGCTGCAAGATGTGCTGATACTGCCCGGAACTAATCCGGCCATTGACTTGATGAAGAGGGTTCGTTTGTTGAGGTCTGTGAATGACCTTAGCCGGCATGACAATTATAGTACGCAGAGTACGGAGCAAAACCTTGTATTGTTGAATAAGGTTGGGCAACGATCAGTGGGTAAGCGAATTTATGATCAGCTTCGGACGGGTAATCTTTCGCATTCTGATTCATTACTGGTACTTCCATTATACATGGCTGAGAGTAACTATCAAATTCTCAAATCGGAAAAGAAGCAGCTGTCCAAAAATATCTACTCTTCGCCCGAAGTGGGAGAAAGACTCGTTGCCCAATTGGTGGGTGAGATGGATGTAAACATCAATTTTTATGAAAGTGTAATCACCGTTTTTGGAAAAAGCATGATCAGCCCGCTCTCAAACGTGGGAAATGCGTATTACGATTATTACCTGGCGGATAGCCTGCGCTCAACGAATGGTAAGCAGTATGAAATACACTTCAGGACAAAGAATACTAAAAATCTGGCCTTTGACGGTAGTCTTTGGATTGATTCGGCAACCCTGGCACTTACTCGCATTGAGGCTGAACTGCCTAAGCAAGCCAACATCAATTTTATACATAATCTTCGTATCTCTCAAAATTTTGGACAGCTTCAGTCGGGGCTGTGGAACCGTCAATCGGAAGAAATGGCTCTGAATATGAACTATGAATTATTGGCCGATAGTCTTCATCCAAAACCGGAGTTGTTTGTGAAACGTAGTGCTGTTTACCAATCGGTAGATACTATCGCTTTTCGTAGTCATAATTTTGCGAAGAGCATTTACAATCAGGAGACGTTGAACGATAAGCTTAGGGATTTGAACAATACGCCTGTATTGCGCACTGCCAAATTTGTGGTGACTACTGCACTTACAGGTTATATCCCTTTTGGCAAAATTGATATTGGCAAAATTCAACAAATAATGCGTGTTACCGATGTGGAAGGTTTTCGGATGACATTGCCGTTCAGAACTAACGAAAGGTTGTGGAAGAATGTGTCTGTTGGAGGATATGTAGGATATGGTTTTAAAAATGAACTGGTAAAGTATTCCGGTTTTGCTCAATTTAAACTTCCGGGTAGGATGCGTCGTATTTTTAGTCTGAATTATACTGACGATTTTAGAAGAATTGATTACAATTACAACGATTTTATGTATCGCGAAAACCCTCTTGTAACCGGCGATGAGGATATTTCGAGTTCCATTTTCTCGTTCAAATCAACATTTAAGTTGAGCGAACGTAAAGAATTCTCCGCTTCCTTGTCCAACGATTGGAATTCGGACTTTGAAAGTAGCTTATTTATACGTTCCAATCGTATTTTTGCCAGTTCGGCATTACCAATGCAAAGCGGTACAGCTAATTATAATTCTTTGTTGCAGCAATCCGTTACACTTTCCTCGCGTTTGTCGTTTGGCGAGAAGACCTACGAAGACAATATGCAACGAATTTATATTGCCAATAAATTACCTGTTTTGTATAGTTTTATTGAATTTGGGAAATATAAGATGGGTGCCGTCTCAGGTACTTACGGAAAAATATCTGGCTCGATAAAACAATCGGTGCGGTTGGATATAGGCACATTTAATTACATTGCCGATGCAGGAGTGGTCTTTGGAAATGTACCTTATCCGTTGTTACAGTTTCCACCCGGATGTGAATCGGGAGGCTATGGTTTTTATCAGTTTAATAAAATGAATTTCATGGAGTATGCAGCCGACAGGTATCTGAATATACATACAGAACTGATATTGAATGGTTTGATTTTGAACCAAATACCACTTGTGAAATATCTCAACTTGCGTGAATTTTTTTCATTCAATACGGCGTATGGTAGTTTAAATCAAGGACATCAAACCGTAATTGATTTTCCCGGCTTTATGAATCCGTTGGCAAAGCCCTATCAGGAGCTTGGCGTTGGTGTAACCAATATCTTTCGGGTGCTTACCCTTCAGTCGGTTTGGCGTATATCCGGTTTGCATCGGGAGGTGGACGGTTGGGGACTTCGTGGCTGTTTGACCTTGAATTTTTAAATATTTCTTGTTGTTTTTGGAAATAACTCTTTTTAAAATGAGCCGGAAATAACAAAAAATTCTATCTTTGTGTTTCAAAACCAATTTTTTACAATACATACTAATTTAAACAATACATATGGAAACTGCTAATTTGCAAATTGCCATTATAGGTGCCGGAAACATGGGTGGTGCTATTGCTCGCGGACTTGCCAAAGGAAAACTTATTCAGTCGAAAAACATACGGGTAAGTGATGTTTCGCAAGTTAATTTAGATGCAATTAAAGCCTTTGATGCTGAAATAATGGTAGGTACCTCTAATCGTGATATGATTGAAGGGGCAGACATTATCATGTTGGCAGTAAAACCATGGTTGGTTGAAGTTATTGCTGAAGAGATTGAGAATAAGATTAACTACGAAAAGCAAATTATAGTTTCGATTGCGGCTGGAGTAGATTTTGGCAAGATGGTTGAATTGTTTGATAAACAAGCTAGCATTTTCCGTGTAATCCCCAATACAGCTATCGATGTATTGCAAAGCGTGTCTACCATCTCGTCGTTCAATGCCAAAAAAGAGCAGGAAGAACTGGTAGTTGCTATGTTTGCTGAATTAGGGAAGGCATTTCTCGTCCCTGAAACACAGCTAAATGCCTTCATGTCATTGTCGTCTTGCGGAATAGCGTATGCGTTTCGTTACATTCGTGCAGCTATGGAAGGCGGTGTAGAAATGGGTATTTATCCTGGTGTGGCAAAAGACGTGGTTATTCAGACCTTGCGTGGAGCAATAGATTTGTTGGAAGCGAACGCATCGCATCCTGAAATGGAGATTGACAAAGTAACCACCCCCGGTGGTATTACGATAAAAGGCCTCAACGAGATGGAAGCCCATGGATTCACAAATGCTGTGATTAAAGGGTTGAAAGCTTCTCACCTGAAATAGATACTCTTTTGCCTGGTGTTCTCCAGCGTTCAGCGGCTTCAGTCTGCTTGACGCGTTTATAATTGAACTTATCTAATCTATCTGTGCAGCGGATTATATCCGCTGTCCGGCAAAAAAAATACTACTATGAACGCACAAATCACACAAATTGCCGAACGTTTACGCGGACTTCGCGATGCGCTAAATCTCACAGTTGTACAAGCCGCCGAAAAATGCGGTGTTTCCGAAGATAACTACGCTCTTTATGAATCGGGGACTTCGGACATTCCGATGAGTTTTATCTGCGAAGTAGCCCAAACTTTTGGGGTGGAAACCTCAGCTCTTTTTTCGGGTGATGACGCACATTCATTGGCCTACTTTGTTACCCGCAAAGGAACGGGAACAAGCGTTGAACGTACAAAATGCTACAAATATCAATCCCTGGCACACGGGTTTCGAAATGCGAAAGTGGAACCTTTTGAAGTTACAGTGGAGCCTTGTCAAAAAACGATCCACTTAAATACACATTCAGGTCAGGAGTTCAATTTGGTACTCGAAGGAGTTCTTCAGCTGCGTATTGCCGACAATGATATTGTGCTCAACGAAGGTGATAGTATTTATTTTGATGCCACCAAGCCGCATGGTATGACAGCTCTGAATGGGAGAAATGCACGATTTTTGGCGGTTATTATATAGATATTTATCCCATAATTTGAATTTTTATCCCATATAGCTCCGTTTTATCCCTCTTTTTTGTCGAACAGGATCTTCTGATGTTACTTTGCAGTGCAATAATCAGAATGCTTTAAACAATAATTACGCTTATGTTAGAGAAGTACCTTCAACAAACAGAATTTACCGACTTTGAAGATTTCAAAGCCAATTACAAACTACTGATTCCTGAGAATTTTAATTTTGGCTACGACATTGTAGATGCGTGGGCTGCGAAAGAACCCAACAAAAAAGCGTTGCTTTGGACAAATGATCAAGGCGAATGTCGCGAATTTACTTTTGGTGAAATAAAAAAATATACGGATCAAACGGCATCTTATTTCCAAAGTATTGGTATTAAGAAAGGAGATATAGTGATGGCCATTCTGAAACGTCGCTATGAATTTTGGTTTACTATTATTGCCCTGCATAAAATTGGTGCGGTAATTATTCCTGCTACTCATTTATTGACAAAAAAAGACTTGGTTTATCGCAATAATGCTGCCGATATTAAAGCAATTATTGCTGTTGGAGACGAAACAATTATCAAACACATAAATGATGCGATGCCCGAATCGCCTAGTGTAGAGATGCTTATTTCCGTTGGCCCGGTTGTTCCCGCAAACTGGCTGGACTTTCACGAAGGCATTGAAAATGCTGCTCCATTTACTCCCATTGCCAACGTAAATAAGAATGACGATGCGCTGATTATTAGCTTTACGTCAGGTACTACCGGCAATCCCAAAATGGTATTGCTCGACTGCGTTTATCCATTGGCACATATTATTACTGCCAAATATTGGCACAATTTGCACGAAGATAGCATTCATCTTACTATTGCCGATACCGGTTGGTTGAAAGCTGTTTGGGGAAAACTGTACGGGCAATGGATAGTGGGTGCATGCGTTTTTGTATACGATCATGAAAAATTCACGCCTGCTGCAATATTAGAAAAAATTCAGGAACATCGCATTACCTCACTTTGTGCTCCTCCCACTATTTTTCGGTTTCTTATTCGCGAAGATTTGACAAAATATGATTTGTCGTCGCTGGAATATTGTACCATTGCCGGTGAAGCTTTGAACCCGGCTGTTTATGAGCAATTCCTTAAACTTACAGGCATTAAACTGCGCGAAGGTTATGGACAAAGTGAAACTACTCTTTCCCTCTTTACTTCACCATGGGTAGAACCAAAACCGGGTTCGATGGGTTTGATAAATCCGCATTACGATGTAGATTTATTGACTCCCGAAGGACGCTCGGCCGAAGTAGGTGAGCAGGGACAGATTGTTATCCGTACTGACAAATCTTATCCGGTAGGACTTTTTAAGGGCTATTACCGCAATGCACAACTTACTTACGAAGCCTGGCGCGATAATATTTATTACACCGGCGATGTGGCATGGCGAGATGAGGATGGGTACTTTTGGTTTGTGGGTCGTGCTGATGATGTTATCAAAAGTTCGGGGTATCGCATAGGACCATTCGAAGTGGAGAGTGCACTGATGACGCATCCTGCCGTGGTGGAATGTGCAATTACCGGTGTGCCCGATGAAATTCGTGGACAAATAGTAAAAGCAACTGTCATTCTTTCGAAGGAATACAGAGATCAAGCTGGAGAGGCATTGGTAAGAGAGATTCAGGAGCATGTAAAAACTGTTACAGCTCCATATAAATACCCGCGGATAATTGAATTTGTGGATGAATTGCCCAAAACAATCAGTGGTAAGATACGCAGAACCGAAATTCGCGAAAGAGACAATAAATAAATTGAGGCAGGAGGCTATGCATGTATAGCCTCCTGCTTTTTGTAGTACTCAGTAGTATGTTGAAATTTGAATCTCTACACAAATAACTTATTCTGGCTACTGCCGGCATTACTGAATAATGGCAAAATAATCCGAACGAATTCTGCGTTCTCGCTAAACCAAAAACAGACGCAATCACTTGCGTCTGTTCTGCTTTTATAAAAATCTTCGAGAGTTTAAATCAGATTCACGATTACCCCCGGTATCAGACCCAATACGATCATAAGGAAGGCGGCAAGAATAATCTGTTTTTTGTAGTTACTACTTGAATCGATAGCCGAAGTAGCTGATGGTTCATTGGCATACATGGCTATCACCGGACGAATATAATAGTACACACTAATCATAGAACCGATAATAGCAACGATAACCAACGGCAGGTTACCTTGCTCTATGGCCGAAACGAACAGGTTATATTTGGCAGCAAAACCAACCAATGGCGGTATACCTGCAAGCGAAAGCATAGCAATGGTCATCGCAAAGGCCTCGGTAGGATTGTGTTTAGAAAGTCCGTTAAAGGCTTTGATAGAAAAAGTACCTGTCTCCTCACGTACCAGAATAAGTACCGCAAAAGCCGTGATAGTAGCTATGGTGTATGATATGGAATATAACAGCAGCACGCCCGAAGCTTCCTGCTTAAGAGCAATGATGGCAATAAGCATATATCCAGCATGGGCAATACCCGAGTAGGCAAACATACGCTTCACATTGTCCTGATAAAAAGCCGATAGGTTACCGATAAGGATAGTGGCAATGGCAAATATGGTAAGGGTTACTTTCCAGATGGATTCTACCTCGCCGAAACTGGATTGCATTAATCGAAAGAAAGCTGCAATAGCGGCTACTTTACCCACTGTAGCCATAAAAGTAGTAATCAGCGTAGGTGAACCTTCGTACACATCGGGTGCCCAGAAATGAAAAGGTGCAGCCCCAATCTTAAACGACATCCCAATAGCCACTAATATCAGGCCGATAGTGAGCATGCCGGGCATATTTGCCTGATGCAGAATAACATATTGTTTAATCTCTTCCAGATTCATACTACCACTGGCACCGTAGAGCAGGGCAATACCGAAGAGCAGGAAACCCGAAGCAAACGAACCAGTAAGGAAGTACTTCATAGCCGCCTCGTTGGAGTTAGGGTCAAACTTCTTGCTACCTGCTAGAATATAGAGCGACAACGAAAGCGTCTCGATACCTACGAAAAGCATTAGCAGATTACCAAAACCGGTCATGATAAGTCCACCCACCAATGCAAAAAGTATCAACGCGTAAATGTCTTCGAGCGGACGGTTAACAGGTTTGTAATACACGGGAGCAAAGATAAATACCAACAGCGTGGTGAATATCAACACGCCATTAAAAGCAATGCTGAAATTATCGGCAATATACATCTCGTTGTAGTAGTGTATATTTTTATTCCACTCCAACAGATGAAGCAAAAATGCGAGTGGAAGCCCAACGTAGATAATCGGCAGAAGAGGAGCTTTCTTTTGAATTGCGCCAAAAAATAAAACAATGATGGCAACAATGGAAATGGTTATAATAGCGTACATATATGGTTACAAGATAGTTGGTTACGAGTTATAAATCCAATAATTAAAAGTTAGTTTACTGCCGACTGAAGCAACTGTAAAACAAACGATGGCGAAATACCCACCCAGAAAATACAAATTATAATAGGTACGAAGAGCATAATCTCTCCGGTAGTTAAATCGGCAAATTTTTGGGTAGCGATAGTTTGTGGTCCGTACATTACCTGTTGATACATTTTCAGCATGTACACAGCTCCTAAAATAATCGTAAGACCTGCTATCACACCAATATAAACATTGGATTGGAAAAGACCGAGTAGAATAAGAAACTCACCCACAAAACTATTGGTAAACGGCAATGCTACATTGGCCAGTACAATGATAAGAAATATAGTGGCAAAGCGTGGTGCAGAACTTGCTATACCTCCCAAATCGCTGATAATATCGGTTCCTGTTCTGATCACTATCATTTGATAGCAAAGGAAAAATCCAACTACATTGACCCCGTGCGAGAACATTTGCAGGATAGCACCTTCAATACCATATTGATTGTTGGAAAGTAATCCCAAAGCTATAATTCCAACGTGCGAAAGAGATACAAAGGCAATCATCTTTTTCAGTTTAGGCTGACGGATAGCAATGATAGCTCCGTATATCACCCCAAAAAGAATAAGCGGCAAGAAAATCAATGAGCCACCCGCTACCACATCCGGACAAATAGGAAGTATAAACCGAATGATACCGTACAATCCCATTTTTAGCATAATACCTGCCATAAACATGGACCCCTGAACAGGCGACACATTGTAGGTTTCGGCCTGCCATGAGTGAAACGGAAACAAGGGTATCTTAATGGCAAATGCCAAAAAGAAAGCCAAAAAAACAGGCACCTGAACCGAATAAGGCAATTTTAGCTGATAGAAACTTTCAAAGCTAAACGAGTGTGGTGACGTAAGTGTGTATAAATAAAGAATGGCTATCAGCATGGCAAAACTGCCCACCACAGTGTAGATAAGAAACTTTACACTGATTCGTTTTCTGTCCTCACCACCCCAGATAGCGGTAATCAGGAATACAGGCATCAAGGCAAGCTCCCAGAAGATATAGAAAAGTATCATTTCCGAGGCTGTAAAAACGCCAATCAGAGCCATTTGCATCAAAAGAATAAGTGCATAGAAGTTATGATTCCTCACCTCCCTATTGTTATTGGAAGCAATAATAATTGGAATTAGCAAAGAAGTAAGCATGACCATCATCAGCGATATTGAATCTATATAGATAATAATATCAATATCTAACAACTGCTTTAAATTCAAACTAAGGTTAAGAATTTTATTGTCGGCAAAAGTAAAAGCATAGCCCGCCACCAACGCCACGGCAAATTCTACCAATGAAGCTATCAGTGCAAAATCCCTACTATGTTTTCCGAGTTTTCCTGTGAATAAAAGCAATGACGCAAGTAAAGGCAGGACAAGTAAAAGTACAATAATCATCTCTTTTATAGTATTATATTAAAAAATAGAATGGCAATAACACTGAACACCATAATCACTAAATAAAATCCCACATTCCCGGTTTGCAAACGGCGTAGTCGCTTACCGGCAAACAAAGTTCCGTTACCAATAGCATTTACAAAACCATTGATAATGGTTTGATCCACTGCCTGACGGAAGAAATCGGATAGGAAACCAATCGGTTTCACAAACAGGAAGTCGTATATTTCATCAAAATAAAATTTATCGGCCAATACCTTTTCTATTCCGGTAGCAGGAGTAAGCTCTTTAGCATTCACAAAGCGTTGATAACTATAGAATACCAACAGCGCAATAACACAAAGTGGAAGAATAAAGATCAACCACTCGGTTTGTACCGATAAACCGTGTTCCGGGGCTGCCACCAATCCGTTGGCAGTTGCAAATATCGGAGCCAGGTAGTTATCAAATCCTTGTGTTTCGGAAAATAATTTCGGCAGTTGCACAAACCCTGCTAGAGTCGATAATATTGCCAATACAGCCATAGGATACAGCATCACCTTAGGCGATTCGTGCACCGAATGTGCAGGTTTGAAATCTTTACCAGCAGGTTTAAAGAACACCACAAACAAGAGACGGAACATATAAATGGTAGTCAACAGCGAAATACATGTTGCAAAAACACCCATTGCCGTTCCATGTTCGAAGGCAGCGGTCAGAATTACTTCTTTTGAAAAGAACCCGGCAAAGGGTGGAATACCCGAAATAGCTATCGTACCAACGATAAACAGTGCGAAGGTAAAAGGTATTTTTGAGCGTAGACCACCCATTTTGCGAATATCCTGCTCACCACTCAAAGCGTGAATAACACTACCGGCAGCAAGGAACAACAAAGCTTTGAAGAAAGCATGTGTGGTCAGGTGGAACATCGCTCCCGAGAACGAACCCAAACCTAATGCCATAAAAAGAAAGCCAAGTTGACTAACCGTTGAATAGGCTAAAATCTTTTTAATATCGTTCTGATAAATAGCTATCAAACCACCTACCAATGCAGTAACCGCACCTACAACCAGAATTACATTCATGGTCAGAGGCGAAAGCACAAACAATACGCTTGAACGGGCAATCAGATAAATACCTGCCGTGACCATGGTGGCAGCGTGTATCAACGCCGAAACAGGAGTCGGACCGGCCATAGCGTCGGGCAGCCAGGTAAACAAAGGTATTTGCGCACTTTTACCCATAGCACCTACAAACAAGCAGAGGGTAACAATTGTAAGTGTCATGTCACCCGAATGCATCATACTTGCTTTGTCTGCAATATCGATTATTGATAATGTTTTGAAAGTGCTGAAAAGAATGAAAATACCCAACAGAAAACCCAAGTCGCCAATACGGTTCATGATAAAGGCTTTCTTAGCGGCATTGTTGTTGGCATGGTCTTTAAACCAAAAACCAATAAGCAAGTACGAAGACAGACCTACGCCCTCCCAACCAATAAATAGCATCAAATAATCAGAGCCCAACACTAGAATGAGCATAAAGAAAATAAACAAGTTGAGGTAAGCGAAGAATCTGTTTACACTTTCATCTTCTTTCATATATCCTATGGAGTAAATATGAATGAGTAGCCCAACCCCATTTACAATCATCAACATCAATGCCGATAAACGGTCGATAGTCAATGCAAAAGGAATGGAAATGTCGGCAAATTTAATCCAGTCGAACAACGGAACTTCCAGCACCTGATTGGATGATATGACATATCCGAAAAGAAATGCTGACAGACAGAAGTTGATAAAAATAGCTACCGAAGCAAGTATCCCCGACAGATTACGGTTCATTTGTTTTTGAAGCAAACCAATTGTCAGAAATCCGAGCAGTGGAAAAACGAGTAATAATATTGAAATAAGTTGCATATATGTAGTTGATAGTTGATAGTTGATAGTTAGCAGTTAATTATAGTCAACTGTAAATTATAAACTGTCAATTGATTATTTACCATTTTAATCTGTCCAGCTTGTATATATCGATAGAATGTGTGGAACGATACACCACCACCAGCAGTGCCAATCCGATAGCTACTTCAGCAGCTGCTACCACCATAATGAAAAACACAAATATCTGTCCGGCAGGATCATTGCGATAGGCTGAAAAAGCTGCCAGCAAAAGATTCGCTGAGTTAAGCATTAGCTCCACCGACATAAAAATGACCAACGCATTACGTTTGGCCAATACACCTATCACGCCAATAGAAAACAATGCGGAGCAAAACAGGATATAATATTGAAGTGGAATAATTTGAAATTGAGTAATTGCAGATCCCATAAATGTATTTTTTTAATCGTTGCTGTAAAACCTTTTGCTTTAGGCCGGACAGTATATTTTTTATTATCTATAAACACCATCTCTTATTCCCCTCTCCTCAAGGAGAGGGGTTAGGGGTGAGGTCAATTCTTATCTTTTTTACCTAACATCACCGCTCCAACCATGGCCGATAGAAACAAAATAGACGAGAGCTCAAAAGGCAAAATATAATCACTGTAGAGAATTTTACCCAGGTTCTTTACCAAACCAATCTGTGTCAATTCGGGATTTCCAATGGTGGTGACTTCAAATGATTTCAGCGTTCCGATCAGCACCAGAAAAATCATACCACCGGCAATAGCCGAGACAAATTTCATCAGCGTGGATTTCGGGAACTCACCTTCTATATTCAGATTGAGAAGCATTACCGTAAATAAAAACAGCACCATGATAGCACCGGCATACACTATAATATGCACTACAGCCAGAAATTGAGCATTCAGCAGAATGTAGTGTCCTGCCAATGTAAAAAATGTAAGTGTCAGGTAAAGTACACTGTGAATCGGCTTTTTGGACAAAAGAACCATCATGGCCGAAATGAGTGCAACAGCACTTAAAAAGAAAAAGAGATAATGAGATAACATAGTCTTTTATTTATTATGCGATTTTGACTTGTCTTTTTTAAATGCCAATACTTCGGGCGTTTGACGTTTCGACACATCGATACGTGCATTTTTTTTCTCTACCAACACATCTTTGCCGTAGACAAAACTATCACGTTTGTATTCGCTCGGAACAGTTCTATTGGTAAGGAAGATGGCTTCTTTGGGACAAGCCGACTCGCAATCGCCACAGAAAATACAACGTAGCATATTTATTTCGTACGTAGCGGCATATTTCTCTTCGCGATACAAGTCTTTTTCATCCTCTTTTCGTTCTGCAGCTACCATCGTGATGGCTTCGGCCGGACAAGCCAGTGCACACAAACCGCAGGCGGTGCAGCGTTCGCGCCCTTCATCGTCCAGTTTCAATACATGCAATCCACGGTAAATATCCGCAAACGGACGTTTTTCTTCGGGATATTGAAAGGTTACATCTTTTTTGAAAAAGTGCTTGAAGGTGATGATCATTCCTTTGAAAATGGCCGGCAAGTAGAAGCGCTCCATGAGCGTCATCTTTTTGTTGGAAACCACCTTCGAACGGTTGGTCAGCGATATTTTAGTTGAATCTTGATTCATTGTTATATAGTTACAAGTAATTAGTTACGAGCTCATTCTCAGACGAGCACGTTCAAAATCAGAATCCTCTTTTAATAAGCATATAGAAAAATCCGGTTACTATCATATTGATAAATGCCCAGGGCATCAATCCTTTCCAACCGAAGCGCATCAATTGGTCGTAGCGGAAACGTGGTAAAGTCCAGCGCACCCACATAAACACAAACACAAAGAAGAATATTTTCGCCATCAATACCAATGTTCCTATAATTGATATCCAGTTGTGCGATAAACCCAGTTCATTCATAAACGGAAAGTTATAACCTCCAAAGTACAAAGTGGATATCATGGCTGAGGCAATAAACATATTGATATATTCCGAGAAAAGGTAAAAACCAAGTTTCATAGAACTATACTCGGTGTGGTAACCCCCAATCAACTCTGTTTCACACTCGGGTAAGTCAAAAGGTGAACGGTTACACTCGGCAAATGCACAAATCAGAAACACTACAAATCCAATGGGCTGAGTGAACACATTCCAGTTCATTCCGTGTTGTTGTGATACGATTTCGTTCAGACTCAAACTACCCGAAGTCATTACAATGGTTACGATAGACATACTCATGGCCAACTCGTAACTAATCATTTGCGAAGCAGCACGCACCGAACCCATCAATGCATATTTATTGTTGGAAGCCCAACCACCAATCATCACACCGTAAACACCGATAGACACCACCGCAAAGGTGTACAAAACACCAATATTCACATCGGCCATTTGCAGTGCAAACTCTTTACCACCAATAATCAGCGTGTCTCCCCACGGAATTACCGCACTGCTTAGCAATGCCACCAACATAGTAAGACACGGACCGAGAATATAAAGTACTTTATCTGCTTTGGCAGGCATAAACTCTTCTTTGAAGAACAGTTTCACACCATCGGCCACCGGCTGCAGCAAACCGAAAATACCGGCGCGATTCGGACCAAGTCTGTCCTGAAAAAAACCGGCTACCTTACGTTCGGCAAGCGTAGCATACATCGCTACCACCAAACTCAGCATCAAGATAATAACTGCGAACAGTAATTTGTATAAAATGAAATCTATGTTCATAATTACTCCATTGTTTCTTTTATCGGATTGATAACCGATGGTATAACCACGTTTTTATAGTGATTTTGATTGATAACGGAATAAGACGCAATCTTGCGTGGTCCTTCAATCACCCAGTCGGCACTACTTTTCTTCTCAAAACGGCATTCGTTGCAAATAAAATCATGCACTTCGCCGTAGGTATCTTTTCGTCCGGTGACGCGATATACCTCGTCTCCTCTGAACCAGATAGTAGCTTCGCCTTTACATTTGGTGCAAGAACGATGCGCATCCATTGGTTTCAGAAACCAAACACGGTTTTTGAAACGAAATGTTTTATCGGTCAGTGCGCCAACAGGACAAACATCTATCATATTTCCCGAGAAATCATTTTCAATGGCCTGGTGAATAAAAGTAGAAATCTCCGATTTTTCACCACGGTATAAAATTCCATGAACACGATTATCGGTTAGCTGGTCAGCAGCATACACACAACGATAGCACAAAATGCAACGGTTGGGATGAAACTGAATCAAATCGCCAATATCTATTTTTTCGTAAGTGCGTTTCTCTTCTTCAAAACGGGTTTCGTTCGAACCGTTTTCGTAGCTGAGATTCTGCAAATCACACTCACCGGCCTGATCGCAAACCGGACAATCGAGCGGATGGTTGAGGAGCAAAAACTCCACCACTGCTTTGCGGGCATCCACCACCTGAGGCGAAGTAAGATTTTCCACCACCATGCCATCCATTACCTCAGTACGACAAGAAGCCACCAGTTTCGGCATCGGACGAGGATCGGCAGCTGAACCCTGTGCAACTTTCACCATACAGGTACGGCATTTTCCTCCACTATTTTTTAGCTCGGAATGGTAGCACATTGCCGGCGGAACCACGTCGCCACCTATCATGCGGGCAGCTTGTAGAATGGTGGTCCCCGGTTCTACTTCAATGCTTTTATTATCTATTGTTACCTTAAACATCAATCAAGAATTTACAATTTATTCAATTACGATTTACTATTGAGAACGAAATATTTTCTCAACTTATTCCCCGGTAGTTACAGGAACTTCTTTATATTTCTCAAGCGAACCATGCTTTACATTTTTCACTATTTCAGGGTTTTCCACATGAAATTCAAATTCACTACGGAAATGACGAATGGCAGCGCCTACCGGCCAAGCAGCCGCATCACCCAACGGGCAAATGGTGTTTCCCTCAATTTTGGAAGCTATACTTACCAATAAATCAATATCTTTCATCTTGCCTTCGCCGTTTTCTATGCGGTGAAGCACACTTTCCATCCAACTTGTACCTTCACGACAAGGTGAACATTGTCCACACGATTCATGATGATAAAAACGGGAAAAATTATAGGTATTCCGCACAATACAAGCATCTTCATCGTAAACAATAAATCCACCCGACCCAAGCATAGACCCGGTGATAAATCCACCTTCGGATAATGATTCGTAGCTCATTAGGCGGGGTTGACCTTCTGCTGTTTTCAAAATCAGATTTTTTGGTAAAATTGGTACTGAAGAACCTCCGGGGATAACTGCTTTCAATTCTTTTCCACCTTTCACTCCACCACAATATTTATCGCTGTAAATAAATTCCTCAACAGGCAAGCCCATTTCTATCTCATAAACGCCCGGGTTATTAATATTACCACAGGCTGAGATGAGTTTCGTTCCGGTACTGCGACCAATGCCAATCTTAGCATATTCTTCGCCGCCATTATTTACAATCCAACCGATATTAGCAAGCGTTTCCACATTGTTTACCACCGTTGGGCAACCATACAAACCTTTAATAGCAGGGAATGGTGGTTTTAGACGTGGATTTCCGCGTTTTCCTTCGAGTGATTCAATCAATGCAGTTTCTTCTCCACAGATATAAGCTCCTGCTCCTGAGTGAACATGAAGGTCTAAATCGTAACCGCTTCCCAATATATTTTTACCAAGTAATCCGGCTTTGTAGCTTTCTTTAATAGCCTCATTCAAAATGCCGATAATGGTTTTGAATTCTCCACGCACGTAGATGTAGGCTTTATTTGAACCCAACGCGTACGCCGAACAAATCATACCTTCAATTAAGCGATGAGGAATGTTCATCAACAAGTAGCGATCTTTGAATGTACCCGGTTCGCTTTCGTCGGCGTTACAAACCAGATAACGCGGATTGCCGCTTTTCTTGTCGATAAAGCTCCACTTCATTCCAGTAGGAAAACCGGCACCACCACGACCACGCAATCCGGAAGTTTTCACTTCGGCCACTATATCATCGGGAGTCATTGTTTTCAAAGCCTTCTCGATGGATGTGTAACCACCGTTTTTGCGGTATACTTCCAGCGAACGAATACCTTCAACCTCTATATTTTCTAAGATAATCTTTCTTTCCATGTCAGCTCTTCGGGTTTCTTTAATTCGCTTTCACTTCTCAATTTGGCGATTATTTCATCTATCTTTTGTAAGTTCAAAAATTCGTGAAACTCAGTGTTTACCTGCATCACCGGAGCCGAACCACAAGCACCAAGGCATTCTACCGCTTTGAGCGAAAACAGTTTATCATCTGTCGTTTCGCCCACTTTTATTTGCAGTTTTTCTTCCAGGTACTGAATCATATCTTCACCTCCACAAATGGCACACGGACCGGTTTGGCAAACCTCAATTACATATTTCCCAACCGGATCGATATAAAATTGAGAGTAAAAAGTAGCTACTTCGTATACTTCGATGGGTGTAATGTCCAACAACCCGGCTACATAATCCATTATGTCCACGTTCAAACTTCCTCCTAATTCCTCCTGTGCAATGTGCAAAACAGGAATTAGTGCCGATTTTTGCTGACCATTCGGATAATGCGAAATTATCGTCTGTATTTTCTCTAACGTACTCGCTGTAAAAGCAACATCATTGTTTTTCTTTACGTAGAGTTTATGTTTAAATTGTTTATCGCTCATTTTTGTATTTTTCTTTTCAACTGTCAACTATAAACTGATTAAGCGTCCAGTTCACCGGCAATCACATTCATACTACTCATTGTCAGGATAGCATCCGACAAAGATGAACCGGTAATCATTTCCGGAAAAGCCTGATAGTAAATAAATCCCGGACGACGGAAATGCAAACGGTATGGAGTTCGTCCACCATCCGACACTACGTAGAAACCAAGTTCTCCATTTCCACCTTCCACTGCACTGTATATTTCTTTTTTCGGCACATCAATTTCGCCCATCACCATTTTAAAATGACTGATTAATGGTTCCATTTTACTGTACACATCTTGTTTCGGAGGTAAGTTGAAAGCCGGTACATCGGTATAGAATTTACCCTCAGGTAAATTGTCCAATGCATTATTTATCAATTTTATACTTTCCCACATTTCTGTTTCACGAACACAAAAACGGTCGTAAGTATCGCCATTCTGTCCTACAGGCACCACAAAATCAAAATCGTTGTATGACGAGTAAGGTTCCTGAACGCGTACATCATAATCAACACCTGCAGCCCGCAAATTGGGCCCGGAAAAGCTATAATTCAGAGCTCGTTCAGCCGAAATGCCGCCTACATTTATCGTTCTGTCCATAAAGATACGGTTACGCATCAACAGGTTTTCAAATTCGTGTAGCACTTTAGGCAAGCGTTTCATCAAAGCTTTGATTTTCTGAATTGCAGCAGGCGAAAAATCTCTGTCGAAACCTCCCACTCTGCCGAGGTTGGTGGTTAGGCGAGCGCCGCATAATTCTTCGTATATCTCGTATATTTTCTCCCGTTCCTGAAAAACATACACAAAGCCGGTCAATGCACCACTATCCACACCGATAACGCTATTGCAAACCAGGTGATCGGCAATACGTGCTAATTCCATAACTATAATGCGCATATAGTCAACACGTTTGCTCGTTTCTACTCCGAGTAACTTCTCAACGGCCAAATGCCATCCGATATTATTTATCGGCGATGAGCAATAGTTCAACCGGTCGGTCAGAGTAGTGATTTGGTAGTATGGTCGACGTTCGGCAATTTTCTCGAAAGCACGGTGAATATAACCGATGGTTTGCTCTGCACCAACGATTGTTTCACCATTCATCATCAAGACATTTTGAAAAATACCGTGTGTTGCAGGGTGCGTTGGCCCAAGGTTCAACGTGCTATAATGCTTTTCGTCCTCCTGGGTTAAATCTAAATGGTGTTCTGAATTTATGGTTTTCATTATCTATAATCTCATTTTTTGATTTCAGACAAAGTATGTTTTGTCTCTACTGTCAACTATAAATTGTCAACTATGAACTAATAATCTATCGTCCAAAAAAACGATCATCTTTATCCAAACGTGTTGCATCTTCCAATGGATATTCTTTTCGCATCGGATGATAATCCATATATTCTACGTTTAATATGCGAATCAAATTAGGATGTCCCACAAAATCAACTCCATAGAAATCAAATGTTTCGCGTTCCATCCAGTTGGCTCCGGAGAAAAGCGAAACAATACTGTCAATCTGCGGATGTGCTTTACTCACAAATGTTTTCAGGCGAATACGTTTGTTAGCTACCAGATTATGGAGATGGTAAATAACTCCCAATTCCTTTTCTTGTTCAGGATAATGAATGCCACACAAATCGGTGAGGTAGATAAAACTTTGTTGTTCTTTCAAGTAAGAAATAATTGGTTTTATCGCTTCTGAGCTAACGGTCAGGGTAAAAATATCCGCCGATTCGTCTACCGATAAAATCTTATCTTCAAATTTGTTTTTAAGTTCCTGAAGTAATATAGTATATTCCATTTCTTTTATTTACAAATGCATATCTTGTAATTTACAGTGAATTACTTATCGTAACTATCTGTTTTAATTCCGTAGCTTTCCAGCATGGCTTTGTATTCCGGGCTGTAACGTCTCCGCAAAGGCTCATTGCCCACCAGTTCCTGAATTTTCATAAATCCGTCGATAATTTGTTCCGGACGAGGTGGACAACCCGGCACATACACATCCACCGGCACTACTTTGTCAATCCCCTGCAAAACGCTGTACGTATCAAAAATACCACCGCTCGAAGCGCAGGCACCAACAGCAATCACCCAACGAGGTTCCGCCATTTGTTCGTAGATCTGTTGAACCACAGGTGCCATTTTTTTAGCAATGGTGCCCATTACCATCAGCAAATCGGCCTGACGAGGAGAGAAACTCAATCGTTCAGCGCCAAATCGGCCTAAATCATAATTGGCTCCCATGGTGGCCATAAACTCAATACCACAACATGAAGTGGCAAATGGTAGTGGCCACATAGAATTTTTTCGTGCCAACCCCACAGCCTTATCAAGTGTAGTTGCAAAAAAACCGGAACCACTATAGCCCTCCGGTGCTTCTACTACTGTATATTTATCTTTATCACTCATAATAGTCTTTTTTTACTTACCTCTTACATTACCTCCGCCTTGGCCTTAACCTTAGCCTCACTCCTGTTCCTTATTCCAATCAAAAGCTCCTTTTTTATAAATATAAAAGAACCCAAAAATGAAAATTCCCATAAAGAGAAGCATATTTAAAAACGCACTCCAATCGGCATCTTTAAAATTGACTGCCCAGGGATAGAAAAATATAACCTCCACGTCGAAAAGAACAAAAAGAATAGCGATAAGAAAATACTTGATGGAGAACGGAAACCGGGCATTACCCTGAATATCAATTCCACATTCAAAATTTTCTTCTTTTTTTAATGTTCTTACTCTTTTACGTGTACTAATAATAAGGTGCGTCACCACCATAACGATGACAACGAAAGCCATCGCCACAAAAAATTGTATCAATACCGGCTGATAATCGGAGGCCAAATAAACTCTTTCCATCTATAAATAATTTGAGTACAAAATTAAAGAAAAATTTCCGTAATTGAAGTCGCAAGAAGGCTAAAACCGCAGTTTAATTTGAAATTAATTTATATATATTGTTGAATAACTGACAATTGAATTAGATAAAAATTTCTTTATTTAAAGATTATCAGTGCTGAAAAAGGGGCAAAAACATGAAAAAGTGCATCCCCTTTATTCTATATTTTAGCAATAGAAATACATTTTTTAGAGTTTTCAGCTGGTCTACCAATTTTATTTCCCGAAAATGATATTGGAAAAAGAACTGAACGGTCAAAATTTTCATTTTTTGTTCATCTCCCGTGACAAACGAATAGTACTTCAAAACAACCTCTACTATATTTTGTTCAGTAGTTATGAATAGAATTTGTTGTCATCATATCTTCACTCCATTTTACAGATAAAATACTTGTAATAAGTTAATGTTTTCATTATTTCAGGATTTCTAAATCCAAATCTAATCTTCGTTGCGTCTAACTATAAAAACAATTACTAAATTTACATTTAAAACAAACTATTATGAAACGAATTGGATTATTTTTATTGGCCTTGACATTATTTGTCGAGATGAAAGCTGCCGATAAAGGGATAAATGTAGACAGCCTGAAAAATGAGTTGCGACAAGAAATTGTGAAAAATGATGCAGAATTGCGTCAGTCGCAGAAAGACTCCATCATGTTTTCGAAGCTTTCAACGGATCAGCTTATTGATCTTAAACGTAAAGAGATGGAAATTCAAGAACAGCGCGTAGAAAACGAAGGACGTTCAGATATGCCATTTACAAGTTTTCAACTCTTTTTGATTGTGGTGTTACCTTTTCTTTTCATACCCACAATCGTTTATATAATCACTAAAGCAAAAAAAGAAGAGTCGAAACGTCGCTACGACCTATACACCAAATCATTGGAAATGGGACAAACAGTTCCTGAACATTTTTTCGACCAACCAAAAGTGAGTACTTCGTCAGATATGAAAAAAGGAATCTTATGGTTGGCAGTTGGGCTGGCTATACTTATTTATTTTGTTGTGATACATAAAAATAACGCATTGATTGTTGGTATAATTCCTACCTTTGTGGGTATTGGTTATTTATTGGTTCACTATCTGGACAAACCTAAAACGGATACAAGAGCAAATAACAATGAGCAAAACGGATGATATCCGCTGGGTAACACAGCTTACTTTGCTGGGCGATAAAAGCGCCTTCGACAAACTAACCAGTAAATATCAGTCGCCCATTCGTCGGTTCTTTCTGAACCTGACTATGGGCGATGGCCCGTTAAGTGACGATTTAGCTCAGGAAACATTTATTAAAGCCTATCTGAACATCGATGCTTTTAAAGGAATATCAGGCTTTTCGACCTGGCTGTACCGGATTGCCTACAATGTGTTTTACGATTCGGTGCGGGCACAAAAACATTATGCCGACCTCGATGTGCATATGATTGATAACCACCATCAAACACAAAATGAATTTTCGGCAGAAAAACTTGATATTTACAAAGCGATAAAACAATTGCGCAGAGAAGAACAAACGGCCGTATTATTGTTTTATATGGAAGACAGAACGCAGAACGAAATTGCACGAATCATGAATTGCCCGCTGGGCACTGTAAAAACATATTTGCTGAAAGGAAAAGAAAAACTAAGTGTTTACCTCACACAAGCCGGTTATGGAAACTAAAGATACAGACAAATTGCTGAAAAACTTTTTTGGCGAACACAAACAAGAGGTTCAGGACAATGGATTTACACAACGTGTAATGCGGAAATTGCCCGAACAAGCCGATCGTAGCTGGATAGTGTGGTGCTTTGCCCTCGTGGGAATGGTGCTTAGTTTGATGTTGGGATTCAGCTCCGGATCAATACAAACTGCAATAACGTACTTGTTACAATTGCCCGTTTACTATTTTGTTGGGGTAGTTTTCTGTTTCCCGTTGATAAGCACTGCAGGGCTTCTGATAGCAGAATACAGGCGTTTTTAATACGGGAATGATTAACGCCCAAGAGATATGATAGAGATGCGATATGACGTGTCTCTATTTTTTTATCCTGAAAAACGGAATACTTGGGAAGTAAAACAATTCTTTTCCTCTGTCAATCCTAAAGGCGTTAATAATCACGAACACAAAGTTATAGAAGTACAAAAAAATAAGTCCTATTGCCTGCATAGAAATGACGGTAGTAATTCCACCGGGAATGCTGTCCAATTGAAATAAACTGACAAGTTTTGTTGAGATGAATAGAAACCACAGAACCAGCAGGGTAAACCAGGTTATTTGAAAGTTCAGTATCCCTCGTCCTGTTTTATCCAAATCCTTGATTGTTTTTCTATTTGACACCCAGATTACAAACGGGATAACAACTCCCAGAAAGGGAAGAAGAATAAAGCTAAGTGCCGAGAAATTGATCATCATCAATAATCCTCTGTTTTCTTTCATTGTCTATTCATTTTTAAGTTTAGCGCATTCGTTCCAATCTGGCAGCGTCCAATCTAAGCAATATAAAAAGCAAAATGGTAAAACCCCAAAGCGAAGAGCCTCCGTAGCTGAAAAACGGCAGTGGAATGCCAATTACAGGCATAATACCAAGCACCATCCCAATATTAATGGTGAGGTGGAAAAAGAAAATGCTGGCTACGCAATATCCATATACCCGACTAAACTGATCTCTCTGTCGTTCGGCAATTTTCAGCAGTCGCATTAGCAAAAGCCAATACACAAAAAGTACGAGGGTAGAACCCCAAAATCCGTGTTCCTCGCCAACGGTGCAAAAAATAAAGTCGGTATCTTGTTCCGGTACGTATTTTAATTTTGTCTGCGTTCCATTTAAAAAACCTTTTCCCCAGAAACCTCCCGAACCAATCGCAATTTTGGATTGATGCACATTGTAACCGGCTCCATTCAGATCATTTTCCATGCTCAAAAGCTCCTTGATACGCTGCGTTTGGTGAGGCTGAAGTGCCGTCTCGAACAGATACTCGGCCGAAAAACTAAACAGTACCGAACCCAGTGAGAACAAAATCAGAAACCAATATCTTTTAAATCGGAACATTATCTCAATGACCACCCAGTATAAACAGGAGGCAATGGTTGCAAATACGGCAACGTAATTGTAATTCAGATAAAACCAGATATTTATTACATACGAAATAGCGGCAATTACAACAGTCCCGATCACTAGAAACAGGGCTTCTTTTCTGTTCTTTGTAAAAAAGAATGCGTAAACGAATTGCGTTAAGAGCACTATGCCCATGGCGAGCAGAAACCCTAAGGTCCCCCGGTCAACTTGCACCGGAATGATACTAAACCGTATGACAATAATAAACAAAAATACAGCGTATGTGCCTATCAACAACACAATCCCGTTCATCCCCTCGCGATAAAACATAAGCAGAAAGGCCACAAACACCAAAGCCGAACCTGTTTCATTCTGCAAAATAATCAATGAAAAAGGAATAAAAAGAATGACTCCCAAGGGAATAAGGTCTTTCCATGCTTTAAGTTTGTAATTATAGGAACTCATGTATTTGGATAGTGCGAGAGCGGTAGCCATTTTAGCCAATTCGGCCGGTTGAAATCGGATCGGTCCAAATTCGAGCCACGAGCGGGATCCTTTGATGTCTTTGGCAACAAAAATAGTGATGATAAGCAACAGTATGGCTCCTATGTAAATCACGTAGGAGAAGATACTGTACATTTTAGCATCAATGAGCAACAGCATTCCACCAATAGCAAAACCGGTCAGTATCCAGATAAACTGCTTACCTGCACGCTGATTGAAGTCAAAGATACTAGCCTGGTCGAAATCGTAGCTTGCACCATAGATACTTATCCAACCCATAAAAACCAGAACGACATAGAAAAATATCGTAGTCCAGTCGAGTGCGTATTTTATACTAACGTTCTTTGACATAACTATTGGTGACTTTAGCAACTGTACTATTAAGTAGTTCTGTACGTTTAATTTTTCGATAAAGATATTGCTCTACCATCAAGCTAAAAATAGGTGCAGCGTACAACGATCCAAACCCGGCATTTTCTACCACTACCGCGATCGCAATTTTCGGATTATTCCGTGGCGCAAAACCAACAAAGATAGAGTGATCTTTTCCATGACTATTTTCAGCTGTACCTGTCTTTCCACACATTTGCAATCCCGGAATCTGCGATGCACGAGCTGTTCCCGATTCAAAAACACGTGCCATACCTTCGTACACAATCGGGAAGTATTTTTTATCCACTTTGGCGCGATGAATATGCTTTCGCATGGAATCACATCGAAGCAAATGCGGTGTGATATAATAACCCTCGTTACAAATCACTGCCATCGAATTACATAACTGAAGCGGAGTTACTAACACCTCTCCCTGGCCAATAGACAGAGAGCGTATCGTAATTGCCCGCCAAGCATTTTCGGCGCGATACACCTTATTGTAGAATTTCTGTGATGGTATATACCCCCTCGATTGTTCGTAAATATCACTGTCGGTATATTTCTCTCCCAGTCCAAAACTTTTCATTCTGTCCACCCAATCATCGTAATTTTTCCTAAAGATTGCATTTTTAGCTCCGTAACCATCTTTTTCGACAGTAGATTTAAATGCACTCCAAAAATAGGGGTTGCAACTTTGCTCGATAGCACTAAGCAAACTTACAGGAGAGCCGTGATGGTGTGTACATTTAATTGGCGAAGATGATGGGCCGTTACAACTAAAAATGGTGTTTTGGGAAATGCCTCCCATTTGCTGGCAAACCAAAGCCTGAATAGGCTTGAATGCAGAACCGGGCGAGTATTGAGCCTGAGTTGCACGATTCATCAACGGTTTTGTTGGGTCATTTACCAACTGCATGTAGTTTTTCGAGCGCTGGCGACCTACCAGTATCGAAGGGTTAAAAGATGGATTGGAAACCATAGCCAAAATTTCGCCTGTAGAGGGTTCGATAGCCACAATGCTCCCCACTTTTCCGGCCATCAGCGTTTCTCCTAATACCTGAAGTTGAGCATCGAGCGACAACATCAAATTATTGCCTGCTTTTGGGGCTATATCTTCTTTGCCGTTTTCGTATTTCCCTTTTATTCTTCCTTTGGCGTCGCGCAATAAAATTTCAACTCCCTTTTCACCTCTCAATACATTCTCATAGGTTTTTTCAAGTCCATCTCTACCCGCATAATCACCTTGTTTGTAATACGGATCGGATTCTAATTTTGACCGCGAAACCTCACCAATACTACCCAAAACATGCGCTGCATTAGGGAATGCATATTCTCTCAGTGTACGATTCTGGATGTAAAATCCGGGAAATTTGTACATCGATTGCTGAATAGTTGCAATATCCTCGTTGCGCAACTGAGTCATAAACAGCTGAGGCGTATAAGAGGAATAGCCAGTGTTTTTATTCCTATCTTTAATCTCTGCAATTCGCAGAATAAAAAATGCTTTGTCAATATTCAATGCCTTGCAAAATGCTAACGTATCCAAATCGCGAATTTCGCGCATGATAAGGGCGATGTCGTAAGCCGGTTTGTTATAAACCAGCAAGGTGTGGTTACGGTCATATATCAGACCACGGGGAGGAAATTGTGTTTTTTTTAAAAAGGCATTGCTGTCTGCACCCTCCTTGTATCTCGATTCAATTATTTGAATTGTAAATAACCGCAGAATATACACAAGAATAACAGCACTCATGATTATTGCAATCACAGTCTTCCTGTTTTGAAGTGTATCGTTAATCATGGTTTATTTTTTATTAAGCGATTGAATACCAAATATCAACAAAATGGTTACCACCGAACTGAGCAGGATTTTTGTTGAAATAATCCAGAAATGCACAAATGAGAATGCTTCCAGGTAGAACAAAATGGAGTGATGAATAAACACCATCAGCACCACATATTTTATGTAGGCACTCACACCAAAAGTGTAAAACGAAGGAGTTGGGTTATTGCCTTCTTCAATAGAAGTAAATAATTTGATGATGCCATTCCGTAAAAAAGCAATAAGCACCGTGGCAAAGGCGTGCATTCCCATGGTATTCGAGCATACGTCGATAGTCAAACCCAGTGTAAAGCCCAGTAGAAGAACAAGCCACTTGGGCGTTTGATAGGGCAATGACAGGACGAATAAGATATATAAATAGGGGTTTATATATCCCATAAACTGGATATTGTTCAAAACCAATACCTGAAGAAGTACCAGTAGGATGAATCTAAATATGTTTTGAAGTGCTGTGGGCATATTTTTAGTTGATAGTTGATAGTTGATAGTTGGGAGGTAGACTAGTCAGAGAAAACATTTTACTTTATTCTTAACTATCAACTGACAACTATCAATTATCATTATTGTTCTTCGGCTTTTTTCTCAATATCCTTTTGTTCTCTGTAGTTTAAGTAATTGATTACTTTTACGTGCGAAAGCGTCTGAAAATTTACGGCCAGCTTTACCTTTATATTAAAATAAGCATCACTCTTTTTAATGTTGAAATCTTCGATATACCCCACCGGAATTCCCTCAGGGAAAGTGCTGGTTAAACCACTTGTAATTAACGTATCGCCAAGTACTAAATCAACATGTCGGGCAATATTAGTAAGATTGGCATACCGACTATCCTCACCCGACCAAAGAAGTGGGCCGGTATAATTATTTCGTTTAAATTTAGAACTAATCTGAATTTTGGGATTTAAAATGGGGATAACAACAGAAAATTTATTCGAAACTGTTTTTACAATTCCCACCACACCTTCATCGCTGATAACGCCCATATCCACTTTTATTCCTTCGAGCGAACCTTTGTTCAGCGTGATGTAGTTTTGAGTTTTATTGGTAGAGTTGTTAATTACTTTTGCCGAAATAAACTTGTATTCCATTTCCGGCGGAATACGAAACTGGATAGAATCGGGCTTCGTTTTTTGGAGGGTAGACAACTTATTCTGCAAATTGATAAGTTGATTTTTTAATGCAGTATTTTCTTCAGACAGATTATCGTTGGCTGCACTTAACTTGAAAAATTCGAAGATTGAATTATTCCACTCGTACATTTTAGATACAGCTGAATTGCTCGACGAAAGAAATACACTTTGTTGATACTCTTGATTTTTTACAATCATGGTGAACGAAATTATTTCTAATAGTAGAAATAAAAACACAACTCCATAGTTTATAAAAAAATTGATGAGATTCTTCATATTTAATCAAATCTGAGCGAAGAAAATGGGATGCGTTGTTCAATACGCATTATTCATAATTTGTGAAGTTTGCAACCTGAGGAAAGGTAAGCTGTCAGAAAAAAATGCACGTAGTAATAATACTATTGAAATTTATCAGACCAATACATAGCGCATTGGTCTGATAGAATATCAATTATTTATTATCGTATCAAGAACGAGAATTTATCTACGTTTTTAAGTGCAATACCTGTACCGCGAGCCACTGCGCGCAATGGGTCTTCGGCAATGTGGAATTGAATGTTCAACTTATCGGTCAAACGTTTGTCTAAACCACGAAGCAACGCACCACCACCGGCAAGATAGATACCACCCATCACGATGTCGGCATATAATTCGGGAGGAGTTTGTTCCAATGCGCTAAGAATAGCCGATTCAATTTTAGAAATCGATTTTTCAAGACAGTGAGCAATTTCCTGATACGAAACCGGAACTTGCATAGGCAGAGCAGTCATACGATTTGGACCATGAACGATAAAATCTTCAGGGGCATCTTCCAAATCGGTCAATGCAGCACCTACGTTTATTTTAATCATCTCGGCAGTACGTTCGCCTACTTTAATATTGTGCATACGACCCATATATTCAACAATGTCCAAAGTAAGGTCATCGCCGGCAATACGAATAGATTTATTTGACACAATACCACCCAACGAAATTACTGCAATCTCGGTAGTACCACCGCCGATATCAACAATCATACAGCCGTTCGGTGCTTCCACATCAAGGCCGATACCAATAGCTGCAGCCATTGGTTCGTAAATCATGTACACTTCGCGTCCACCGGCATGTTCCGACGAGTCACGTACCGCACGAATTTCTACCTCGGTACTTCCCGAAGGAATACAAACCACCATTTTTAAGGTTGGAGAGAAAAGGTGATTTTTGGTTGGAATCATCTTGATCATACCGCGAATCATCAATTCGGCAGCATAAAAGTCGGCAATAACGCCATCGCGCAAAGGACGCACGGTACGGATACCTTCGTTTTCTTTGCCTTGCATTTGGCGCGCTTTTTCGCCGATAGCAATCAATTTATCGGTACGTTTGTCCAACGCTACTACCGAAGGTTCGTCCACCACAATCTTATCATTGTGAATGATAATGGTATTCGCCGTACCTAAGTCGATAGCTATTTCTTGTGTAAATGAAAATAGTCCCATTGTTTTTAGTCTTATGTCAACGGTCAACAGTTGCAGGTCGTTGATGAATTATTTTGTCTTGTACTTTGTAATGTCTACGCTAATTCACAATCGAATTAGTGTTTAAAATGACGGAAACCTGTTGTAACCATCGCCACTCCATTTTGGTTGCAAGATTCCACCGAAAGTTTATCGTTTATCGATCCGCCCGGTTGAATTACTGATGTAATACCCGCTTCGAATGCAATCTGAACACAATCAGGGAATGGGAAAAATGCGTCCGAGGCCATAACAGCACCGGTCAAATCTATTTTAAATGAATCGGCTTTTTCAATGGCGTGTGTCAATGCATCAACACGCGAAGTTTGACCTACACCGCTGGCACACAGTTGTTTGTTTTTAGCCAAAACGATAGCATTCGATTTTGAATGTTTCACAATTTTATTGGCAAAAAGCAAATCTTCAATTTCTTGAGTAGTTGGTGCTTTTTCTGTGATAACAGTCAATTCTTCAGCCGTTTCGGTTTTCAAATCCTGATCTTGCATCAACACGCCGTTAAGCAACGAGCGGAATTGTTTTCCTTTCGATTTTGCTTCTTTCAAAATAAGGATAATGCGATTTTTCTTTTGGCTTAATATTTCGATAGCTTCCAAATCGTAATCAGGAGCAATAACTACTTCGAAGAAAATTTTGTTCATTTCCTCAGCTGTAGCCTTGTCGATGATAGCGTTGGTAATCAACACACCACCAAAAGCAGAAACAGGATCAGCAGCCAAAGCGGCATTCCATGCATCTACCAATACCGGGCGAGAAGCAATACCGCAAGCATTATTATGTTTTAGGATAGCAAATGTAATGTCGTCGAAATCATTAATTAAACTTACAGCAGCATCAATATCGAGCAGGTTGTTGTACGAAATTTCTTTTCCTTGCAGTTGTTCGAACATGTCTTCGAATTTACCAAAGAAAACACCACGTTGGTGAGGATTTTCGCCGTAACGAAGCACTTTCGCATTGTTGGCGCTTTGACGGAAACCGCTTTCTTCTTTGCCATCGAAGTAATTGAAAATGGCTGAATCGTAGTGAGATGAAACCGCAAAAGCTTCTTTTGCAAACCAGCGACGTTCTTCTAACGAAGAGCTTGCACCACTTGCATTTACCATTTCCAACAATGGTTCGTATTGATCTTGCGAAGCAACGATGATAACATCGTTGTAGTTTTTAGCCGCGGCACGAATAAGTGAAATGCCGCCAATATCAATTTTCTCGATAGTAGTGGGTTCATCAGCTCCGGCAGCCACAGTAGCTTCGAAAGGATATAAATCTACAATAACTAAGTCTATTTCAGGGATTTCGTATTCAGCAATTTGAGCCTTATCAAGTTCTAAATCGCGACGAGTAAGGATGCCGCCAAAAATTTTAGGGTGAAGTGTTTTTACGCGTCCCCCAAGTATGGAAGGATAGCCGGTAAGGTCCTCAACAGCCTGGCATGGAATATCAAGCGATTCGATAAATGATTGCGTACCTCCGGTTGAGATAAATTCAACTCCTTCGGCATGAAGTTTTTTTATGATTACATCCAGTTTATCTTTGTGATAAACAGAAACTAAGGCTCTTTTTATTTGCTTTTTTTCCATTTTCCTTTATACGTTTATTTATGGGGTACAAAATTACACAAAAAAGTTGTTTTATCAATGCAAATGTCTGATTGATTTTGAACGTAAACTAAATTTAATAAGTTGATACAGAAATAGTATAAAATATGCATATATAATAGCTCTTCATGTTGCAATTTACAAGATTCTCTGCGCTATTTCAGAGTGCATAATTTATCGTCGGTTTTTATTCAATCGCCTCTTTTACGGTTTTAAACGCACGCTCCAACTTCAACATTTCGGTGGACATGAATTGGTAAAACTCCATCCATTGTATGCGGCGATGCAGGTCGATACCATTTTTTTGGGTATAAATGCGGCAAACCTCTGTACCACATTCGCGCACATAGGCAAAGTCCCAAATTAAACCATCGGGAAACTGTTTCTCCATAACGGATTTATATTGCTCAAATTGCTCGTACTTTTCAAAACGTGTTTTTGCGTCGTGATGATTTACTTCGAGAATCACAAAAGCTCCATCTCTTGTTGCGTCGAACTTCAGCTCTACGCCTTTCATTTTGGTATTGTAAAGCATAAATTTGCTTTTGCGACGCTTCAAGGCAGGAATCTCACTGCAATAGGTACCAAACCCTTCCCAAAATTCTTTCTTTAATTGTTTTAGTTCTTCTTTTGAATACATTTCTTTTGTCTATAGTCTATGGTCTGAGGTCGAAAGTTATGATTTCGCTCTTTACATCGCGAAGCGAATGTCTATTTTACAATTCTATACATACTTCCCGGCAGGCATTTCACCACGCCTTTAAATTCCATTTCGAGTAGCTGGGAGGATAGTTTACTAATCGGTTTTGCCAACTGAATGGACAATTCGTTGAGCTGAACACCATCGGTATATTGACGAAGTGTGGAAACAATTTCCTGCTCTTCGTCCGATAAATCGAGAAACAGAGCGGTTTGAATTACCGGCGATACACCCGCAGCCTGTTTTTCCCAGTTCATAAACCGTAAAATATCATCGGCCGATTCGATCAGCGATGCTTTATTGTTTTTTATCAACGCATTACATCCTGCCGACCATTCGTCATTCACCCTTCCCGGAAAAGCAAACACATCCCGGTTGTAATCATTGCCCACCTCGGCAGTAATCAACGCTCCACCTTTGGCAGCCGACTCAACCACCACAATGGCATCGCTCATACCGGCAATAATACGGTTTCGCTGCACAAAGTTTTGCCGATCGGGATTTGTTTGGCTCAAATACTCTGTTAGCAATGCACCATTGGGCATCATTTTTACAGCCGTGGGTCGATGAGCGGCAGGGTATAATCTATCCAGTCCGTGACCTACCACGCCAATTGTTGTCAACCCTGCATCAAGTGCTGCTTTGTGTGCACAAATATCTATCCCGTAAGCCATTCCGCTTACAATTACGGTATTGGGTTGTGCGGCAGCTAAATCAAAAATAAGCTTTTTGCAATTTTCTTTCCCCACTTCGGTGGCGTTGCGAGTACCAACAATACCAACGAATTTTCCAGCATTTAAATCGCAATTCCCCTTTGAGAACAACATTAATGGAGAATCGGAACACTCTTTGAGTCGAAACGGATAATCGCGATCGGTATAATAATAGGTTTGAATCTTATTTTTTATAACAAATTCTATTTCTTCTTCAGCACGTGCCAACACGTTTTGAGACACAATCTCTTTCGAAAGCATTTCTCCAATACCCGGTATTTTGGAAAGTGCGGCTTGTTTTTCCATAAAAACACCTTCTACACTTCCAACATAGGCAATAAGATTCTTAGCCAAGGTATTACCAATGCCTTTTATCAAGGTTATCCCAATCTTATATTTTAAATTCTCGTGTTGCATTGCATGGAGATTAAAGACGAGTAAATTTAATTAATTTCTTTGCGACTGACGATGCGCGCCCGTCCAAACCAACCTATCCAAACCGCTAAAATGCCTGCAATATCAGCAACCCAGTCGAACCAATCTCCGGTGCGCGGAGGAAAATAAGCACTTTGGACAATCTCAATGACTCCCCCGAAAATTACCGGTAAAACAAAACAGCAAAGAACAAAATGAATACTATATCTGTTTGTTTTTGTACTTCTACGATAGTCAATCATCAATGCCAGTGCGAGTACTGCATACATAAGAAAATGTACAATCTTATCCGGATACGTAAGCTGAAATGTAGGTATTTCACTAAAATTGTTGGCTCCTGCAAATGACAGAATCATTATGCAGAGCGCAACAAAGATAGATTTCCAGTAATTAAATAATGTATATATTAATGACATGATTGTTTTTGTTTGAAAATTAAAGAATCTGCGATAGAAATAAATTAAAGAACATTCGTTTATTTTATCCTATTTTAAAAACGAATAATTATCTTTGCAAAGATAAAACATCAACACTAACAGAACAGTATTTCAACCATAAAATTATAAATTTATGAAAAAATTAGTATCATTAGTATTGCTTGCATGCATTTTAGCAGCATGTTCGAGCGTTATGCTTACCGGCCGAAAACAATTGCTATTAGTCCCTGATTCGGATGTGGTAGCAATGAGCTTGCAAAGTTACAAACAGTTTGTGGATTCTGTACCACCATCAACTGATAAGGTAAACACTGCATTGGTAAAAAAAGTTGGCGCAAAAATGGCATCAGTAGTAGAAACATACATGAAAGCCAATGGATATGAAGCCGACATAGCCAACCTTGCCTGGGAATTCAACCTGCTGAAAGACAAACAAGTGAATGCATTTTGTATGCCAGGTGGTAAAGTGGCAGTTTTTGATGGAATTTTACCGATTACCAAAGATGAGACCGGACTGGCAGTGGTGATGGGACATGAGATAGCACATGCTATAGCTAAACACAGTGCCGAACGCATGAGCACACAAATGCTTTCGCAATATGGTGCTTCGCTTGCAGGGCTTCTTGTGTCTAAAAAATCTGAAATTACCCGTGCAGGTGTGAATACATTGTATGGCCTTGGTAGTCAGTATGCTGTAATGTTGCCTTACTCGCGTAAGCATGAATATGAAGCAGATCAAATGGGCTTGATATTTTTGGCAATGGCAGGTTATGATCCATCAAAAGCTGTAGCTTTTTGGGAACGTATGGCAGCTAATGGTGCCAACAATACTGCCGAATTTATGAGTACTCACCCTTCGGATGCCAACCGCATTGCTAAGTTGAACGCACTAATGCCCGAAGCAATGAAGTATTATAAAAAATAAATAATGACCCTAATCCGTCAGCTGACGGAGAATAAGAAAAACCTTCATTCGATTCCGAATGAAGGTTTTTTAATAATAGTATTTGCAAAAGCAATCTCTTGTTCTCCGTCATCTGACGGATTAGGGGTCTCGTTATCTTACAATTTATCGCCGTAAGCCAAATCGCCGGCGTCGCCAATTCCCGGGATAATGTACGAATGCTCGTTTAATTCCGGATCAATAGCAGCTGCCCAAATGGTAGTCTTCGCTTCGGGGAAATGTGCTGCCACATAATCGATGGCTTGTTGGCTTGCAATAACAGTGGCAATATGAATATGAGCCGGTTTCCCTTTGGTAAGCAATGCACCGTAAGCTAATTCCATCGAACTGCCGGTTGCCAGCATGGGATCGGTAATGATCAAGGTTTTTCCATCAAGATGTGGAGAAGCAATATATTCGATAAAAATATCAAACTTCAGCGCATCTTTGTATTTTCGGTAAGCCGACACAAATGCATTCTCGGCCGAATCGAAATAGCTCAAAAATCCCTGATGAAAAGGTAAACCGGCACGCAGAATGGTTGAAATCACGATTTTTTCGTCAATCACATCGGTGTGCGCCACGCCAAGTGGGGTTTTCACATCCTCAGGTTTGTAACGCATGGTTTTGCTCATTTCGTAGGCCATTATCTCGCCAATACGTTCCATATTCCGACGAAAACGCATAGAATCCTTCTGGATTTTTACGGAGCGAATCTCTTTAATGTAATGTTTCAATACGGAATTATTATCCGATAGATTTATGATTTCCATTTACTTTCTGTTTTTTTTCGGTCACAAAAGTAATGCTTTTTTCAAAGAAAAGATACTAATTGTTGGATATTAATTCAAAAAAAGAGAGCAGCGATGATGTCTTTCTGTTGGGCTCATCACTAAAATTGAAGTATCTAAATTTCGGCATCGTTGTTTTCGGTTTCCGTTTGTGCAGCAGCTAACCTGGACTCAGGTGGTTAGTGGCGGTGGCCAGCTTTCCATAGCGAGGGGTGAAGAGTGGTGGAGGAGGTGCGTCTGTTTTTGCTTACTCGTTCTATTTCTTTCTGTGAAGTTCCAATTGGTCTTTTTCTTCTTTCATAAATGCTTCTCCACATTTGATACAGAGGTAGTCGCCGGTTGGGGAACCGAAATAATACTCTTTCTCGATGTTAGGATGTTTACATCTGAGTTGAGGGTTTTGTTTTTTCTTTTTCTCCCAACGAGCTACAATCTCTTTTCTTTTTTCGAATTGAATAGGCATATTCAAATTCTCCTTTAGTGTTTTATCGTGTAAGCGATTCTTCCCGTCTATTCATTCAAGTCAAGCACCTTGGCTTTTTCTTTTTCGAATTCGCTGGTGGTGATGATGTTTTCGTCGAGAAGTTGCTTTAACTCGCGAAGTTTATCTGCTTTCGATTTTGGGTTTTGGATGGTTTGAACTTCCGGTCTGAACTCATCTCCGGCAGTCAGCAGCTGCAATTCATAGTTATGAACCGGTTGATATTTCATTGTCCATAGAAAAGGAACAACTACAAATAAACCTCCAATGATAGCCCCCACATCTACCTGTTCGTCTTTAGTGATGGTGGTAACAAAGGGTTTAAATCCTTCTTTTTCCAACTTAACAACCATAGAGCTTCCTACAATTTTTGAATCGGTATGTCGGTATGGGGTTTCGCCAACCAATTCGCTATTAAGATAGACTTTCGCTTGGGTTGGATTTGATTGTATCAGTGTGGTGCTGGAGCAGCTAGCCAACAGGATGGATAGTGCAAGAAACAAACTCGTGTAACGGGTAATTTTTTTCATTTTGTTGTTCTTTTTCGGTTGATTGATTTTAATGTAAAACGCATTAATAGAATGCCTGTTGATAGAATGAGTAAGCCTCCGGCGAGAACTCCGATACCGTAGTTCGAAAGGTCGCCAAATGCCTGAAGGCATTTAATGATGCCATACAACGGATATACGATAAGTATAAGTGATATGGTAAGTAAAAAGTATTTCATCTTTTTTATTTAAAAACTCGTGGCAAGTGGATAGTGCTTGCCACGAGTTCAAATTATTGTTTACTTAGTAATGGTAACTGTTGTAGGTGTGTAGATACCGCTGGTTAATATTGCAAGGAACCCATCGATAAACGAATGAGAAACGGTAATTGAATAATCTTTAGCATCGCCGACTAATTCTTTTGTCTTGGCGGTCGAAATTGGAGCCAATCCATTAATCAGGTAATGATTGTGTGAAACCACTTTAGCTCCTGTTTGAGGGCCGTTACCAACGGTGGCAGTAAATGTGTAACATGAAGTCATCATAACAGCAACAGCAAAAATGAGAGACACTTTCAATAAACTCTTTTTCATAAATAGATAATTTGTGTTTTTTTGCCTACTCTCCAGCTTTTCGGCTTACGCTCCCTACTCTTTTGGGATTTTCGGGTCTCTCCTTTGTTTTTGTATGTATTCTCCTCGAAAGAATAGTTGGAGTTGGAACTCCGACTTTCTATGTAGCATATGTGCCACCAAGACATCACCCCTGCTCATCAAGAAGGAATGTTGCTTCTATTGTTTTTTGTTCTGTTGTAGGTGAATCCGTTTTCAGAGTAGGTTAGCAGCTATTTCAGATTGCTATTTGCCACCTTTGGCTACTATTTTTTTATAAGTCGGGCGATGCAGTCTATAAATAAACAGGTTAAATTTAATGGTAGGGTTTTTATCACTTTGTCACTATCACAATACTATAACTGCATCGCCCGTCTTACTTTTTTTATTATTATAAATCGAAATTACCAATCAAATCGGTGTACCCATAATGTATGGTTACGGTATAACCACCTCCATTCCATTCATCTGTTGCGATGAGGGTGCTTAAGTTGGTGTTTGTATCAAGCACTTCTTGATGTACCACATTGTGCGATTCATCGAACACTGTGATTGTTGCAATGCCCTGCGGTACGATAAAATTAAGCGCCAACCCGTTGTCGTCGATAAAAGCGGTAACAGGAATAAAGAAAGGTGCATGAGTCACCGGAGTTGGCTCCGGATCCCCGTCTTTACGAATTATCACCTCTCCGGCAAAACTTAATTGAGATAAAATGAGAAAACCTGCCGCAATGCAGATTTTAGAAACTATCGATTTCGAAATTTTCATACGCGAATAATTTTTACTTTACTCGCGCCGTATGAAATTCTGCTAAAAGTCTTTCATGTTCATGAACCATTTCCGAGTCTTAAATTCACTCCATAGGCACTTTCAATTGTGAATTACTTGTTTAATTTTTAATAGGGAAATTTCGATCGATCGAGTTGCTAAGGTAGGGAATGAGGGTGAGAAAGTCGAATTTTGGACGGTTTTTTCACTGGACATGTTAAAGGCTAACTATCTTGTTAATCAGCTGTTTATGTCTTTGTTTTGCGCTTTTCACTGGACATCTGTTTTTGGCAATATGTATTTAACCTAAAAGAGTTCGAAAGCGAGCCGGGGAAATAAAAAAAGCCGGATAAAACAAAGTTTTATCCGGCCAGATCTAAACCTTACGGCTTAGATAGTTGAATATTCTATAAAATCGACTTCGCCAAGGGTTACGATAGCGCGTTTTTTTTAGTGAGAACGATTTTAAAATAGAGAATAGAACTCGTTTGTGGATGTTCTATTCTTTTAATTTGAAAGAAAATCATTTCTTTCAAACGACTCTTACTTATCAGTCTTCGGCAAGGAAGCTGTGTAAAAAGGCCGATAATTCGCTTGCTTGTTGAAGTCCGAATTTGGCAGCCAAGCGTTGTTTCATTTTGTCATATCCTTCTACTTTGTAATTTAGTAACAGCAAAATATCGGTAGATGGAATATTGAGTAAGAACAGGCAGCACCAACAAATTTGTCGATCCGACGTTTTGGGATACCGTTCTTTCAATTTAGTTACCAGATTATTAAGCACGGCATCCATCTGACTGAAAAAGAAAGCCGGATCGTTAAAGTGGAGCAGGTCGTTATACAATTCTTTATCCAAAGCCGCCTTTTGGGTGGCGGTGAGCTTTCTCCTTACCTCCGACTGTTCTGCTTTAGTGGCTTCAATTTTTTGGAGCAACAGCAAGCGATGTTTTAGCATTACATCCTTATGGTACGTTTCTTTTTGTTCTTTGTGTTTTATGTCATTCTCCACCAGTTCTTTGTCTTTGCGCTTTTGCAATCGGAGGTAAAACACCGAGCTAAGCACAAGCACGAGTAGCATGCCGATGGTGAGCAACCAATTTTTCTGCTTGGTTTGTGCCACCTCTTGTTTAGTGGTATGTATGGTTTCCAGTACGCTGGCTTTGGTTTGCGAATCGATTCTACGGATAGAATCGGAGCATTCCTGATAGCTGACCATATACTTTTTTAAATCGGGGATATTGCCTTTTGTGCTTGCTGCGTTGACAAGAATTCGATAGCACACCTTTTTTGTTCTAATGTCGGGCTCATACTTCAGAGCATTTACTGCATAATAGTTGGACGAATCGATTTGATCTAAATCGAAATATAAATCGGCTAAGAGCGAATAACGAATAGCACGATTGTTAGCCTTGTAGGGATAGTTGATAACCTCCCGCAGATAAACCAACGCTGAGTCGGGCATTTGCGCATCATAGAAGTTCAAGCCTATTTCCTGAAGCAATATACCTTTTTGAACAGAGTCATTGGCGCGATGAAGTATTTTTTGATAATAGACTTGCGCTCTTTTATACTCCTTTGCCGAGTGAAATGTTCGGCCAATGTGCATCAATGAATAAAAGGCAAATGCTTTAGAATTTCCCTTGCTAAGCCAGGAATAAGCGGTTGTGAATTTTTTGCGAGCCAGAGCGAAATCTCTCTGTACATGATAAATCTCCCCTAAATCATAGTTGATTTTTCCTTTCAGGTTATTATCGTCCGATGATTTTGCTTCATCGAGTGCTTTGAGATAAAATTCAATGGCGCGTTCGTACTGAAAATTATCCTTGTATGTGCGTCCTTTGTATAAATAGCTGGTGGCCAGATAATCCTTTTGCGGATGTTCCTGATAATAAGCAATAGAAAAATCTAACAGGGAGTCCGGTTTGAGTGGCAGGTATTTGGAGTAGAGTGCCTGTGCCATCAATAAACCATACAATGCACGGCTTTCATCCGATTTGTATTTGTGGGGTGGCATTTGGCGGAGGATATGTAAAGCCGAATCGGGCGCAGTCTCAATAAGTTGTCCGGCGGTTTTGAGTTCGTCGGGCATAATTGAGCAACTGTATAGAATGATACAGATGCAGAATAGTACTGATAATCGGGATCGATGACGCATAAGATTGGCTAATTGCAGTGCAAAAATACAATATTAAGTTGAAGTAAGAAATATTGTGATTTATTGTGTCCGATTTGAGATGAAAATTATCGAACCATCCCTTGCTGGTAGCGAGTGGTCATCGGGGATAAATAGAACAGAAGTGGAGTAGGAGTCAGATGCAGCAATAAGCCCCTTTAGAGCTGGGGTCAGTTGTAGAGGATAGAAGCTCGATGTCGAAAATACCTTCTTATCCCCCGAAGCATCGTTTCAGGGAATAAGTAAATGGTGTCGGGAGTTATTTATTTTAAAAAAATAATGTGGGAATCATTCAGCAATACTTTCTGTTCATGCAAAACAGCTTGTGCCCATCCACATCGATGGTGTGGAATACGTGAAATCCGATTTTATTGTAAATGCCGATATTGGTTGAGTTAGCCGTTTCGAGATAAAGGGTGGATTTTGTGCTACTCATTTTCTCTATCATAAAATTGATAAGTTGTTTAGCATATCCTTTTCCCTGGCTTTCAGGTAAAACGCCAATGGTATACAAATGGGCAAATTGTCCTGCCCGGGGATGATGCTTGTGCACCAACTTGTCCATTTTTAAAATTCTGCAAGTAGAATCAAATCCCACTCTGAGCAAAAATGAAAGGTTTCTGTAAATATATCTCCAACTGAGTTTTTCCTTCATAGAAGTGTTCCAAAGTGCCACTGCTGTGTTGTCTTCGTTCAGATAAATTTCTCCCTTGTAAAATGATTCCTCAAAAACGTACTCCATAATAATACTCAACTTGTTTTTGTTTTTTGATTTCTCTAACAGGAAGTTGATATGAGGATCATTAATAAATGATTTTGTGAGAATGTCAACTACAACATTCTTGTCTTCAAACTTTGCTCTTTTCATTTTTTACGCCTAATAAAAAAGTTATAACCTATTGTTTCCTATTCAGACAGTAGTTGTGTCGTTATTCTACTTATCCGAATGACGGAGCAAATGTCATACTATTTTACGACCTAACTTTTGACAAAAGTCAAAAACACGGGGCTTTATATTTTTTTAGCACGAATCCTGCTCAGCGTTTCCTGCGAAATGCCAAGATACGATGCAATATGACCCAGTGAGGCTCTTTTGAGTAGGTGCGGGTGGGTGGCTACGAGTTGATGATAGTTCTCTTTAGCTGATTGAAACTGTAGACTAAGCGTGCGTTCCATTAAATCGATGTAGTACTTTTCGGTGAGCAAACGGCCTGCATAATTAAATTCAGGGTGTTCGTGATAGATGTTGTTTAAATCGTCGTAGTTGATAACATATAAGGCGCTGTCTTCAATTGCCTCAATATTTTCGTAGCCTGTTTTTTGAGATACAAATGAGTAAATGGAGGTGGCAAAGTCGTTTTCGAAGCCGAACCACGAAGTTATTTCCTTTCCGTTCTGATAATGAAATCTCCTTAGAAATCCCTTTCGAATAAAGAACAGCTGATTGCATACTTTTCCTTCAGAAACAAGTATATCGCCTTTTTTTACTTTACGCACATATAGTTTTTCGCTCAGGTCTTCCCTGAGTTCCGCACTTAAAGGCAGCAATTGACCCAACATCAGAAATAATTTTTCCATTTAAGAGATGCACTGAGATTTGTTTTAATTCAACTATTCGATTAAAATACAAATATAGAGATTTGATATTGAATGTTCTTATCTTTCAGGCTGTATTTGTTCATTATGTGGACAAATAAAAAAGAAGTTATACAAGATACCATTTATTGTGTCATAAATAATTCCTTGTTCTCAAAATGGATGTATTCGGGAATACCATGATGCTGATTCGTATGATCACTGTTTTTAGATTGCGTTTCGATGAATAAGTTTAAAAATTAGTATAAAACGGTTGTTTTATACTAATTTTGTTTTCGATACTACTTGTTTGATGAACTAAAACAGTATCGGAATGGTTTTTAGGATAAAAACAATCAGAATAGCACGAGCTGTGCATATTCATAATCATTTATTGTCGGGGACGGAACTCCGCCCTTTCAATAAAATCAAATAACCAATCAATACATCAAAATTATGTTAGAAAAAACCATGGTCATAAAAGGAATGAGCTGCGGACATTGCTCAGCTCGTGTAGAAAAAGTGTTGAATGCCATTGATGGTGTAGAGGCAACTGTCGATTTGGAAAGTAATTCCGCGGCGATAAAACTGAGTGCCGATGTAAGTAATGAAGTGCTTAAAAAGGCAGTAGATGCTATCGGATATACTGTGGTAGAAGTAATCTGAAATTTGGACTGAGTTTGTTAATCGATTCAGCTATTATAGAGCCCAACAAAAAAAGGAAAGTGTATTCTTTCCTTTTTTTGTTGGGCTAAAGTTCTCGAAAATTGCTCAGAATTAAGTACTTTTGTGCTTCAATTGAAAAAGGGTAGGTATGGAAATAGGTATTTTGATTGTAGGTATTTTGGCCGGTGTCATGTCGGGCTTGTTTGGTATTGGGGGAGGCATAGTGATGGTGCCCACGCTTATTGCTATTTTTGGAATGAATATGCTCGATGCCAATGCCACATCGTTAGCGGCCATGCTGTTGCCGGTGGGTGTTTTTGGGGTGATAAATTATTATAAGGCAGGATATATAAACCTTAAAGACTCACTTTGGATTGCACTTGGTTTATTTGGGGGTTCGTTTTTTGGTGCTGAGTTAGCTGTTTCGCTCGATGTGAATTTGCTGGCAAAGCTGTATGCGGCCTATTTGCTGTGGATTGCTGTGGGTTACTTTGATATTCCATCTTATTTTTCGCGCAACAAGAATAAAAAACAAACTAACGATAATAAAGCCAAAACTCATCATGCAGTATGGCAGTTTATCTTCATTGGAGTACTTGCGGGCGTTATTGCGGGGATGTTCGGTAAAGGTGGTGGCCTGGTGATTGTTCCTATTCTGATTAAATATTTTGATTATGATCCTAAAGCTGCTTCGGCAACTTCGCTTGCAGCCCTCCAGTTGCCGGTAGGACTTCCCAGTGTAATCGTTTATGCGCAGGATGGACACCTAAACTTTTTCTACGCCGGCCTTATGGCCTTCGGTATTTTAGTGGGTGTTTTTTTTGGTTCAAAACTGGCTCTCAACTTATCGTCGGCTATCTTCAAAAAAGTCTACGCCGTCTTTCTACTTGGCGTGGCAGTGTACATGGTGGTGAAGTATATATAAACAGTTACAAGGTGTTAGTTACAAGTGAATTCAGTAGGCTAAATTATACTTGTAACTAATACCTTGTAACTATTATGCTAGTTGATCAGTTCTTTCATGATAAGTGTCATAAGCGGTTGCACCGAGTTACCTATTTCCTGCACTTCCTCGTGGCTCACTTCCACAATTTTTCCGGGAACGCCCAGGTCGGTAACAATAGAAATACCAAAGCAACGAATGCCTGCATGGTTGGCCACAATGACTTCAGGAACGGTGCTCATGCCCACTGCATCACCTCCAATGGCATGGAAATAACGATATTCAGCCGGAGTTTCGAAAGTTGGCCCAGTGGTGCCAACATACACACCCTCCACTACTTTTATATTGTTTTTCGCAGCTATTGTTTTCGCTTTGGCAATCAGTTCTTTCGAGTATGCCTCGCTCATATCGGGGAAACGTGTCCCCAATTCGGGCAGATTCTTTCCACGCAACGGATGCTCAGGGAAAAGGTTGATATGATCGGTAATAATCATCAAATCGCCAATCTCAAAGTCGGGGTTCATGCCACCCGAAGCATTCGAAACGAGCAGTGTTTCAATCCCCAGTGCTTTCATCACGCGTACCGGAAACGTAACCGCTTTCATATCGTAGCCTTCGTAGTAGTGGAATCGGCCTTGCATGGCTAATACGTCCACATCTCCAAGTTTTCCGAAAATCAATTTTCCACTATGACCCTCCACAGTAGAAACCGGGAAGTTTGGAATTGTTTCGTAGGGAATTTCTATTTTATCGGTAATTTGTGTTACCAGGTTTCCTAATCCTGTACCCAGGATAATACCCGTGAGTGGGTTCGATTGCATTTTAGTGCGAAGGAAATCAGCGGTTTCTTGTATTTTTTGTAACATAGCTTTTTATTTTTTGTATGAATGATGTTTCTTGATCGTGTAAAATGGAAACCCGGATGGGTAACGCAAATGTTCTGGCTTTTAATGATTCGGGAAATAGTGGATTTGAAATTATCCGTGCAGCGTCTTTCTCGGTCAGTACTATTATTTTTTCAGCACTTTCCATTGCCTCAAACTTCTTACTGATGGCATTGAAGTCTTTTTGGCTGAAGGCGTGGTGGTCGTCAAAAAACAATGACTTTACCTCGTTGCTGTATTTTGTAAGTTCTTCTACTATTGGTTCAGGAGATACAATTCCAGCTACCAGTAATACTCCGGCTTTGGCTTCTTTAAGTGTGGATAATGTCCAATCGTTCTGTGTTGATTCGGGGAAAACCGGCATTATTTCGTCGTACTTAAAACAGGAAAAATAGATATGCTGATTTGTTTCTATTTTAAGTTCCAGTTCTATAACCCGCATCTGCATGGGGTTTATATCGCGGGGACATTTCGTTACCACAATGATGTTTGCACGCGTGCTTCCGCTTTTCCATTCCCGAAGTTCACCCGCCGGCAACATCAGATCTTTGCTGTACAAATTGGAATAATCGGTGAGCAGAATGGATAGACCGGGTTGGATATATCTGTGTTGATAGGCATCGTCAAGAACAACAACCTGAATGTCGGGGATCAGTTCCTGCAAGGTTTGCACGCCATGTACCCGTTTTTCGTCCACCGCAACTTTTACCTTTGGAAACTTTTGATGAATCTGGAAGGGTTCATCGCCCAGGGTCTTGCTGTCGGAATTTTCATCGCTCAGGTAAAAACCTTTCGTTTTGCGCTTGTAACCTCTACTGAGCACAGCTATTTTCCACTCGTCCTGTAGCGCGCGTAGAATAAACTCGGTGTGAGGTGTTTTTCCTGTGCCCCCCACAGCTAAATTTCCTACAGAAATTACCGGGAGTTTAAATTCGGTGGATGCCAGTAGTTCCTGGTCGAATAACCAATTGCGAAACGCCGTTATCAAGCCATATATAAGTGATAGCGGGTATAGGATGATGTGTTTTCTGTGCTGTTTCACTGTAGATAAATTTTATAGTTGTAAACCAGTAGCAAAGATACATTTTTTCTTAATTATTCCAATATAATTAAAACTTTTATGGCACCGGGTCGTATCCTTTTCCACCCCAGGGATGGCATGATGCGATACGTTTTACCGATAATAGTCCTCCTTTTATAACACCATGCTTTTTTACAGCTTCAATGGTATATTGTGAGCAGGTTGGAGTGTAACGGCACCGGGCAGGCAGCAATGGAGATATGCTGTACTTGTAAAAATAGACGGGCAGTAAGACGATAAATTCAAGTATCTTTTTCATGATGTAACGATCTGCGAATGACTATCCTCAGTTGGTGGATTTGTTGCATCTGCAAAAAGGACCGGGGCAGTTTTAATTTTATCCATCAGCTTTTGCAACGCGATTTTCATCTTCTTTTCTACGGTAATAAAGTCAAGTTCTTCGTCCGATACGTAATTAAATCCTACGTGAATCTGCAGTTGTTTTTCGTCCAGAAGATCGATGAGTGCATGCTTGTTCAGGCGATATGCTTCGCGCAAAAGTCGTTTAATCCGATTGCGTTTCACGGCTCGTTTAAACCGCTTTTTCGGTACGCTAACCATTACGCTTGCCGACACTAGGTCTTTTTTCTGCTCAATTCTAAAAACCACTCGAAATGGGAAGGCCATAAACGCTTCGCCCTGGGTAAAGAGTCGAGCAATTCGTTTTTCGCCACACAGGTGTTCGGCTTTTGGAAATGAATTCGGTTTGTTCATGGTTCAAAAATAAACTATCCCAAAAGTACGGAAAATCTTCGATACTTTTGGGATAGCGTAAAGTTTATAAAGACAAACTATTTCTTTGTCTTTTTTAGATTTTCTTTTAAGAAATTGTCGATGGCCATTGTCATTGATGGTACACCGGGTAGAGGTGCTTCAATGTCGATTCGTAAATTTGCATCGCGCACCGCCTGGGCTGTGGTAGCTCCGAAGCAGCCAATCTGAATTTCTCCCTGGTCAAAGTTAGGAAAGTTTTTCAATAGCGACGCAATACCTATCGGGCTGAAAAAGATCAACATATCGTAATTGAATTCTTCCTCCGGTCCAAAATCGTTGCTCACGGTTTTGTACATTACGGCTTTATTCAACGTAATTTTCGATTTTTCGAGTGCTGCAAGTGTATCTTCGTTTTGAACATCAGAAGTGATAAACAAGTATTTTTCATCCAAATGCTTGTTCATAATAACCACCAACTCGGCTAATTTTCCGGTAGCGCCATAAAACACTTTGCGCTTGCGGTAATGGATATAACGTTGTAAGTAAACAGCCACCGTTTCTGAAACGCAGAAATACTTCATTGTTTCAGGAATGGTAATGCGCATTTCTTCACAAAGTCTGAAAAAATGATCAATACCATGGCGGGCATTAAAAATAATGGCTGTGTGATCTAAAATTGAAACACGCTGAGTTCTGAACTCTTTTGCTAATATCGGTTCAACTTTTATGAAAGGTCGAAAATCTATCTTTACATTGTATTTTTCACTAATGTCAAAGTAGGGGGACTTCTCAGTGGTTGGTTTCGGTTGCGAAACGAGTATCTTCTTGATTTTCAAAGCTGCGAAATTTTAATAAGAACTATATTATACTATCAACTGATACGCCTTAAGCAATAAGAATAAGGGTAAAAATTCGAGGGTGCAAAGATACAACAATATATAAAAAGATGCTACTATTTTATGTAAAAATAGTTGAAATGATTTAATAGTTATTAGAATATAGGCCAGAACACAAACTGCAGCGCTCAATATATCAATAAAATGATATAAATTTGTTGGTGCATATATGCGTAATAGTAGGAGTGGGAACAGGAAAACTCCTAAGAGTGAAATGATATTAAAATAGCTGAATTTTGCTAATGACAATACCTTAGGTTCCAGAAACACAAATCCCACCAGTTGAATGACTATGTATTTAAGGCAAAAGAAGAGTGTCGTTATTCCAAGCAGATAGCCATAATCGATTAATTCGAAATCGGTAGAAGTCTCTTGGAGATGAAGTTGTGCAAACAGACTAATTACCCCTATGGTAAAAATAATCAGCAAAAACTGAGCACGGAAATCATTAAGTGTTGTTTTTCGATATAAGTCCGGTCGCTCGGGACTATGAAAATAGGATTTGACATCTTCCATAATAAATGCAGAGGCATTTGAAAAAGCTATAATCAGCAAAAGTAAAAGTGCTGCCAATGCGCAAAATACCCAGTTGGCAGTTTGTGGAAGAAGTGGATGAAGAATACCTTCGAATCCGGAGGTGAATTTAGCAACCAGCGGCTTAAAACTTTCGTACATGTGTACTATATCGAAAGTAGAAGTGTCCGGTTTTTGTAGGTAAAGATAGGGTATTTCGAAACCGTTGGTCGGTTTTTGTACAACGGCTTTTATGGTGTCAGCTATAACAGCGGTGTCTACGTTCTGTACCACATGATGTTTCACGGGTAGGCTTGTCGACAGGTTTTTTAATGTGTCGCTGATAGAAAGTATGCTGTCTTGCTGAATCATTGTAAGTTATATTATAATGCTGCAAAGCTGCGGGCATTTTCGTCCCAAACGACTGATTGATGTATGGCCGCAAGTACCTCTTCGGGTGTTTCTACCACTTTCCACATGTGTCTGTGCTCTTCGCGCATAAAATGTTCATCAGCCGCCCGGTTGAGCATTGCTACTAATGCGTCAAAATATCCTTCGAGGTTTACGATTACAATCGGTTTAGTGAAAATACCCAATCGTTTCCATGTAATCACTTCCAGCAATTCTTCCAATGTGCCACATCCTCCCGGTAAAGCCACTACGGCATCGGCCAAAGTGGCCATTTTCTCTTTTCGTTCGTGCATGGTTTCCACCAGTATCAGCTCCGTGAGCTCTGTGTGATTCCATTCTACTTCGCACATAAAACGGGGAATAACACCTGTTATTGTTCCATTAGCTTGCAGCATGCTGTCAGCCAGTTGGCCCATAAGTCCTTTCGCACCACCCCCGTAAACAATGGAATGCCCTGCATGCGCCAACAGTTTGGCCAGCCTGTCGGTGGCATCAAAATAGCTCGGTTTTACCTGAGTACTTGAGGCACAGTATATGCAAATGGTTTTATGCTGATTTTGAGACATGTTCTACCGTTAAAAGGAATTTGTTTGCAAAAATACAGTTTTCTTTTCGTATTTTTGAACTTCAATAAAAAAAACGATTAAAATGATTGTAGTTACGGGCGGTACAGGCTTAGTGGGCGGTAATTTGCTTTGGCATTTGTTGCAGAATAACGACAGGATAATAGCTATTAAGAGGTTAAAAAGCAATCTGGAGCCGCTGCGTGTGATTTTTAGCTTTTATACCGATGATCCCGATGCTTTTCTATCGCGCATTGAATGGAAAGTGGCTGATGTGCTGGATGCAAATTCGCTGCTTGACGTTTTTCGGAATGGAAAGACAGTATATCATTGCGCGGCTGTGGTTTCATTGGGCAGTGGAACAGATGCTTTGCTGGATACAAATATTGTCGGAACAAAGAACGTTGTTGATGCTGCGATCAAATCGAGGGTAGAAAAGCTCTGTTTTGTAAGTTCAATTGCGGCCTGCGGAAAAGCTGCTCATGGCGAAATGATTGACGAGGAGAGTTGCTGGGTCGATGCGGCACATCGTTCGCCTTATTCGCTTAGCAAATATCTTTCGGAACAAGAAGTGTGGAAGGGAATGGCACGTGGATTAAATGCAGTGATTGTCAATCCCGGTGTAATCCTGGGTGTATCGGGAACGGGAACCGGCAGTTCGCAGTTGTTTTCACAGGTTCGAAAGGGCTTGATGTTTTATACCAATGGAGGCAGTGGTTACGTGGATGTGCAGGATGTGGTTAAAGCCATGATGCAGCTTACAAATTCACTGATCTCAGCTCAACGCTTTGTGTTGGTTGCCGAAAATTGTAGCAACAGAGATGTGCTGAGCTGGATGGCCGTTGGTTTTGGCAAGCGTCGACCGTTTATTGGAATTGGGAAAAATCTGTTGATGTTTATTGGGGTAATTTCTGAAATGCTGGGGGAATTGCTCCGTTTTAAACCGCTTATTGATCGGGGTATGGCTCGTACAGCTACGAACAGAGAATATTATTCAAGTCGAAAAATTCAGGAAGCAATTGGTTTTCAATTTACAAGGATAGAAAAAAGTATAAGTGAAATTTGTGAATTTCAGACGAAGATTTCTATTGGCACTGTCACAAAATAATTACGCCCTATAATACTTGATATTATAAGGCGTAATGTATATGTTGTTGGATTGTTACAGTGTTTGAATAACTTCTTTCAGGCTGTCGATAAAAGATTTAGCATCTGATAAAGATAGACAAAGCGGTGGCAGTAATCTGATCGTGTTCAGTCCGCTAACGCCGGTAAATATTTTCTTGTCAAAAAGTAATTTACTGCGAATTTCTTTTACCGGTTGTTCAAATTCGATACCGATAATAAGTCCGGTACCTCTTACTTCTTTTATTTGAGGAATTTTGTTTAGTTCTTCGATTAAGTAGTTTCCAACTTTCTCGGTATTTTCCATTAGTTTTTCCACTTTCATAATATCGAGCACGGCAATGGCGGCCGTGCAAGCCAAATGGCTGCCGCCAAAAGTAGTGCCCAGCATACCGTGCGATGCTTCGAACAGCGGGCTGATAAGCACACCTCCAATTGGGAATCCATTTCCCATACCTTTAGCTACAGTGATGATGTCCGGACGAATATCAGCATGTTGGTGGGCAAAGAACTTGCCGCTACGTCCGTATCCTGATTGAATTTCATCCAAAATAAGTATGGTGCCTGTTTCTTTACATTCTTGGCTCAATGCTTTCAAAAAATAAGGATCGGGTGTGCGAATGCCTCCGATTCCCTGAATTCCTTCGATGATTACAGCACAAACATCTTTCTTTTGTAGTGATTTGCGTACGGAATCAATGTCGTTTAAAGCAAAGAAGTCAACATCAAAACCTTCGTTTATCGGAGCTACAATTTTAGGATTGTCGGTAACTCTTACTGCGGCTGATGTACGTCCGTGAAAGCTTTTATTGAACGAAATAACTTTTTTTCTTCCGGTATGAAACGATGCCAGTTTCAGTGCATTTTCGTTAGCTTCGGCACCCGAGTTGATCAGGAAAAGCGAATAATCTTCGTATCCTGATAGTTTACCCAGCTTATCGGCCAATTCAACCTGTAATTTATTCTGAACCGAATTGGAGTAAAAAACCAATTTTTCCAACTGTTGAGTTAGTTTCTGAACGTAGTATGGATGCGAATGGCCAATAGATATTACGGCATGTCCACCGTATAAATCGAGGTATTCGATACCATGATTGTCGTAGGTTCTGCAGCCAATTCCTTTTGCTATTTCGATGTCAAAAAGTGGGTAAACATTAAATAAATTCATAGAGTCTATTATTTTGAGTTTGAGATAAATATTCATAAAAAATGCGAACACTAAGTATGTTCTCAATTCCATGAAAATTTGCTACAAAAGTAATTCAAAATTAAGAGACACTCAAATAATTACAATTAAAAAAAATAATGTAATTTTACAGCCGATTATTATTTACGTAATTTATATTTAATTGAGCATGGACAAATTGGTCACTATCTTCTGTAAAAACACAAAATCATATCATACATACCCACTAGGTACTTCAGTAATTGAAATTTATAATGAGCTGAAAATTGAGCTGAAATATCAAGTGGTTGCGGCTCGTGTAAATTATAAAGTGGAGGATTTGAATTTCTTGGTCTATAAGCCTAAAGATATTGATTTTATTGATTTAAGCACACCCTCGGGCATGCGGGTATATGTGCGAAGTTTGAGTATGGTACTCTCCAAGGCCATCGCGGAGCTATTTCCACAAGCCATCCTTCGTATTGAGCACCCCATTTCCAAAGGATATTACTGCACACTTGATAACTTGAATCAACCGTTGACGGCCGACATTATTTCTCAAATTAAAGAGCGGGTAAAATTGATTATTGAACAAGGGAAACGAATCTATTGCGAAGAAAAACAAACTTCGGAAGTGAAGGATATGTTTGGAAGTCGTTCGTTTCAGGCAGATAAACTGGCCTTATTTGAGACGCTTGGAAACCCGTATTGTCGTTTTTTTAGAATTGATGACTTTATCGACTATTACAATGGGGTGCTTCTGCCATCGACGAATTATTTGGGAGTGTTTGATTTGATAAGTTATTACGACGGCTTACTGCTACAAGTTCCAAACAGGGAAAATCCCTTTGAGTTGGAGCCAATGACCTTTTCGCCCAAAATGTTTGATATTTTTAAAGAATACCTGGGTTGGAATAAGATTATGAATCTCAATAATGTGGGCGAATTCAACGTTGCCTGTCGGAACAACCAGTCGTTTAACCTGATAAAAGTTTCGGAAGCATTACACGAAAAGAAAGTGGCTTCCATTGCCGATATGATTGCTCAACGCGGACAAAAAGTACGTTTTGTACTTGTCTCCGGACCGTCGTCGTCGGGCAAAACAACGTTTAGCAAGCGCCTTTCTATTCAGCTTATGGTGAGTGGATTGAAGCCCGTGGTGCTGTCGTTGGATAATTATTTTGTGAATCGAGACGATACGCCTCTGGATGAAAATGGCGAATGGGATTTTGAACACTTGCATGCGCTGGACTTGCCTTTGTTTAATCAACATATGAAGCAATTATTAAATGGTGAAGAAGTTGAAATTCCGACCTTCAATTTTGAAGATGGAAAACGCAAAGCAAAGGGAGAAATGCTGAAATTAAGTAGCGATAGCGTATTGGTAATGGAAGGAATTCATGCGCTGAACCCTGAGTTGATTCCCGGCATACCCCCCGAAACGGTATTTAAAGTATATGTTTCTGCGTTGACAACTATTTCAATTGACAATCATAACTGGATTCCGACTGCCGATACGCGTTTGCTGCGTAGAATTATTCGCGATTATCGATTCCGTAATTACTCGGCACGTGAAACAATAGCCCGTTGGGCGAGTGTACGCCGTGGAGAGGAAAAGTGGATTTTCCCCTATCAGGAAAATGCCGATGTGATGTTCAATTCGGCTCTGCTGTTTGAACTCGCAGTACTGAAACGACATGCCGAACCTATTTTGGCCGAAGTGCCAAAATATTGTGATGAATATACCGAAACGCACCGTATGATGAAGTTCCTGAATTATTTTGTGCCGATTCACGATCGCGAAATTCCACCTACTTCTTTATTGAGAGAGTTTGTTGGAGGTAGTAGTTTTAGATATTAAGCAGTTTTATTTCCAGATTGGTTCAAAGAATAGATATTGCCATTGTTTCATTTTTTACCTGCGACATGAGAAAAATCCTTTTTTGCTTACTCTCTTGTATGCTGATGTTTCAGCAAGTACATGCCGTTCATCGAAACGGGTTAATTCGGCATAGGCACAAAACTTCGGGGGAGTTCACAGCTTCTTTTGGCCCGGCGTATTGCTATAGCGATGCTGCCGGTTCATTGTTTAAGCAAACATTGGTGCAGGGTTATCATAATTATAGTGCAAGTTTCGGGTTTAGAAATACGTTCCCATCAAATTTCGGCTATAAAGCGACTTTCCATTATGGCGATTATTCGGGAGCAGATAAAAACCACAATGTACATAAAGATGGCTATTACTCTTATAACTCAAAAACGCTCGAATTGTCTGTGCGTGGTGAATATGCAGTTCGTTTCGGACTAAAATACGATAAAAATACACCGAACACACTTTACGGATTTGCCGGACTTGGCGTATTGAATAGCAATGTAAAATTCCCGGTTGGGTCGCCGCAAGGTCGCCCAAATAATACTTCGGGTGTGGCATTAATGGGAGGAGGGTATAGGTATTATCTTACCGATCAGGTATCAATTGGTACGGAGCTCGAATTTCATTATTCGTCTAACGATTATCTAGATGGTTATCATCCAATAACTTCCAAAAGGAATGATGTATTAGTGGGAATTTCATTTACGCTGGCGTATAGAATATTTTAATAGATATTGATTTGTAATACAAAAAAAGAAGAACGTTCGTTCTTCTTTTTTTGTGACCTAAAACGAGCACTAAATTTATCTATCGCAATTATTTTTTGTGCCATTGCCACTAAGTGATATTATTCTGTTTGGCAATCCGCCGCCGGAGATGGTGAGGGTGGCTTTGTGTTGTCCATGTCTGGTAGGCTTGTAGTTAACAGTGACGTTGAAGCCGTCAACACTGTTTGCAATATCCTTTGGTATGATATTAGCTTGCGCCGAAGTACTGAAAAACGCCGCGTCGCTTCCGGTTAATGCAACAGTCAAATCGCTGCTGACATAAGTGGTTTTGATATTCAGTGTCTTCGCTTCTGTTGTATTTATTGCTGTTTCATCAAACCGTAATGAATTTTCAACTTTTCCGATATAAATAGTTGGCGGATTAACCGGTACAGTGGAAATGCCACTAATGTTGAAATTTATATCCGGAACGCCTGCACCCGAAATGATTAATTGGTCAGTTTGGTTTCCATTAAGATACGGGTTGTAGCGCAATTGAATCGCAGTATTTACAAGACCATTTGCAGGAGTGAGACTAAGGCTTTTGCTCCAGGTGTTTTCTGAAGGAAGCTTCATTTCAAAGTGAACACCATCCGCTAAGTTGATTTGCACATCTCCGGTTAAGCTATAGCCTGCCAGGTTTATGCTTTGTACTTCCGTTGGTGTGCCAAGTTTTGTAAAAAATCGGGTAAGGTTGCCTGTGGCGAGAATACGCGTCGGCATAAACTTAAAAGTAATGCTGTCGGCTGTTGTAGTTATGCCCGCGATGGCTCGGTTTATGTCTGTGCCCGACCATGAAAATGGAGTAAAGTTGCCCGATTTGAATGCAGTTCCCGGTGTTGTGATTGATCCCGAAGAAGGTTGCAAATACACTCGCATATGGCTACCGGATGTTTGTAGGGGTTCTGTATAGCTGTTTACCCCATTCGTATTCCAAGCTGTCTGGTCGTAATCAATGTGCCAGATAAGCATTCCTTCCAGTGGTAAATAGCTGTCCCAACCTGTTTTTTTGCGATACTCCACCATGAAAAACTCTTTCGGATTTGGGCTTCCTCCATTTAGATTATGAGCTGTAGCTGAAAAAAGAAAAGCCTGATTGTTGGTGTTCGCCGGTGTTGTGCTCCCTTGATAAATGGGTAATAAGGTTACATTTGAAGTGTTGTTGATTTCCTGTGGTGTGAAATAACCTAAATAAAAGCGATCGTAGGTTGAGTAAGTAGGGGGTGTACAACTAAGATTGAGGTAGGATCCTACGTCCATAATGTCCCATTTGTCCAGTGTGTAATTACTATTAAAAGTGTTGTAGTAATCGGGCAGTCCGAGTACATGTCCAAACTCGTGGCAAAACACTCCAACGCTGGACATGGTTGTTCCCACTCCATATTTCAATTCGGAGACACAGGTAAATCCTGAAATTAATTTACCGTTGAAACTAATGGCAGGGTTCGATAAACTGGAGGTTAGTGGCCAGAGGCTATTTGCACCCCCGCCCTCGGCCTGACTTTGCCCGGCATATATGATACTTACATTATCAACATAACCATCATTGTTTGTATCGTATTGAGCAAAATCAATTCCATTTGCAGAAGCTTGCGTGCATGCATCGATGACCATTTGTTCGATTCGAACATCTTTTTTTGATAAGCTGTCGGCTCCATAATATATCTGGCTGTTAGGCAGTACATAAGGTCCTACTACGTCGAAGTTTGGCGTGAACTTACCATACGAACTTGCCATGAAATAATCGCGTACCGACCCGGTGCCTCTGTTGGCACTGTATCCTACGGTGTTAAACATGCTGTTGAAAGCCGCTTGTGGGGTTGGAGTTACGTAGTTTAGATCGGAGAAGCTGACAAGAATAACCAGCGTTTTTACGTTGCCCACTTTTGGGAAAGGTATTCGTGCAACTGTTGAGATTCGCTGCGCTTTAACTCTTTGTCTGGCACTTTGTTGTGCTACCACAGGTGACTCGCTGGTAGGAGCAGTGCTTAGAAATTCGATGTCTTCTGCTGTTCGTTTGTCAATGTCACGGGCAATTACTTTGCTTTCAATGGTTTCGCCCAGTGCATTTATAGTGGCATAAGTCAGAAAGCCCTTGGCATTAGCTTTTAAAATGAAACCATCCTCAGTAGTTTTGTAATCGTGATATTCATCTCCGTGTAACCGAATTGTTAGTTGGGTTCCATCGGGTTGGGTTATGGTAATGGGGTAGGGATATGCTTTTACAGCTAGGACGGGACTTAATGACAATTGAAATAGAAAGAAACACAATGCGAAGAGGATGCGGTTGTTCATACGAAATCGGTGTATTTGTGTGACATTTTTGAATATGCAGACAAATGTAATGATATTTTTTGATATTGTTTTTTTCTTTTCAGAGATATTTAAAATATTTTTTTTCTGCTCTTTTGAAGAAGAAGGAGAATGCAGAAAAAACGGCTCTGATTTATTTAACACCTAAATTTATTGCTACATATAGTGGTAGTATTTATTTCAATTGTCATAACTATGGAGATGAACTATTGCAATTGGAGATTTCAATAGAATTTATACCTTTGTCGGGAGAAAGTTACATTTTTATTCATTAGCATGATAGAGACGATAAAGGCATTGCGTAAGGGAAGTCACATAGCATACGAGCAGCTATTTGATAAATGGTACGAGCCGCTTTGCAGATATGCGTATTCAATTTTGAGGGATATTGACGATGCGGAGGATGTTGTTCAGAAAACGTTTTGTAAGCTATGGGATCAGCGCGAAACTCTGAATATTCAGAGTTCGATAAATTCATATTTGTATCGCATTGTTCATAACGATTGCCTGAATGTTGTTCATCAGCAAACAAGTCATAAGGAGCATAATCTGACTTATATTTCAACAATGAACAGCTCGACGGATGCTGTAAATGAGCATTTGGCAACTAATGAATTACAAACGGCCATTAGTAAAGCGCTCGAGGCACTTCCACCGCAATGCAGGCGGGTGTTCGAAATGAGCAGGATAGAACAGTTATCATATTCCGAAATAGCAACGCAACTAGACATTTCAACCAATACAGTAGAGAATCATATTTCGAAGGCGCTCAAGCTGCTCAGGGTTGAATTGAAAGATTTTTTATCATTATGTTTACTTATTCAACTAATAAAATAGTACGGCCATGAAAAAGGATATTGACATTTTATTAGCCAACTATTTTGGAGGCAATGCTTCCGCAAAAGATATGGAAGCTATAGAACAATGGCTTTCGTCATCTACCGAAAATGAGGCTTATTTCGACGAAATGACTTCGCTTTATGCCAAGTTGGGCGCAGTTGCACCTGGTGATATGCCAAAAGTAAATGTAGAACGGGCCAAAAAGTCGTTCAGTGCGTATATGTCTATGCAGGAAAAAGAGCCGGTTCTGGCACCGAAAAGTAGCCCATTTACAAAACAGTGGATGTTTCGTGCGGCAAGTATCGCCATTATCATGGTACTTTCTGTTTCTGTTTGGAAATTTTTCTTTGCCGAGCACGAAGTGGTTTTTGCCACTCAACTTGCTCCAAAACAGAATACCTTGTCCGATCAAACCAATATCAAATTGGCAGAGAACAGTAAAATTACCTACAGTTCCAATTACGGAAAGAGATCCCGCACCATTCACATTGATGGTAAAGCGACTTTTAAAGTGGGTCATGCCGGCAAGGGAACTTTACAGGTGTGCGCTGATGAGATTATTATTGAGGATATTGGAACCGTATTTGAAGTTTCGGCTTACAAAGATAGCAATATGGTGAGTGTGAAGGTAAACGAAGGTCAGGTGCATTTTTACACGAAGAAAGATAAAGGATTGATGCTTGGTGCCAATAATACAGGTATTTACAATAAGAAAACAAAGTGTTTTACTGTTTTGGAACCGGCCTTGGAAAAGCAAAGTTCGGGTTCGTTGCGCGTCAATTTCAGAGAGATTCAGCTTTCCGAGGCTTTTGATATTATCAGTAAGGCGTATGGCGTGTCCATCAACCTACGAGAGAAGCAAATTGCCAGCCGTCAGATAACCGTGAAATTCGAAGGTGAAGATTTGGACATGGTACTTCAGGTCATAGCCGAAACGCTGGATTTAAATATGGAGAAAAGCAACAATGCTTATTTCTTTAGCAATAAAAAATTTAATTGATTGAATGACTAAATTTACACGCCATTTTATAGCCATTTTCTTTCTGATAGCTCCGTTCTCGTTGTTCGGTAAGTCGGTGTATTCCGGGAAAACGGTACACATTTCAGCCGGTCAGGTGGTAATGAGTAAATTGCTAAAAAACATAAGCACACAAACTGCTTGTGTTTTTTCGTATGATCCTGTAATGATTAATGATAAGCAAATTATCACTGTGCCAACCGGACTTAATTGCAGCTTGAGTGCGGCACTTCAAAAACTGCTCCCCAAAAATATTCAGTTTCGTTTCAAGGATAAGTTCATTGTTTTGCAAAGGGTTTCAACGGTGGTGAAAGAAATTCCCGAAAAAAAGGTTGTAGTCGTCCCTGTTAGCGTAAAATCAATTGCGGAGCCGATAAAGGCTGAGCCAATCGTTATTGTTGATAGTACGAAGCTAAAGCCCATCGTCGCGGAAAGCAAACCGGTCGTTCATCCCGACCCAATTGTTGAAGTTCAGCAAGCGGATACAGTAGCCGTTGTTTCTCAACCCGCAAGTGCTGTTGCCGCAACTCCTGTTTTGTTGGCCTCCGATAAACCATTGCCAGTTCAAGATAATAGGGGCTTTGGTCAATTTATAAAGAATCATGGTATTTTTGAAATAGAGGTGGCGGCCTACAGTAAACAGTTAGCAGGTGCGGTTCGCCTCGGACTTTCTTGCGTTTATGCAATATTGTCGATTGGAACAAATGCAGACAAAGCCAGAAGTAGCGGTGTCGGTGTGGGTGCGGCTTTTAAGGTGCATAAACGCCTTGGATTGAACCTGGATATTTTAAGACTGAATTTACTTTCGGGGCAGACCTACGATTTGGGTGTAAGGACAGTTATTACACAGTTCCGTCCGGAGGTAAACTATTATTTTGGGAGTAGCATTAAGCTGTTTGTCGGGCCTACTTTCAATATGCTTAATTCAACATATGTCAATTCTATAAAAACCTACGACTTAGGCAAAACCTTTTATTATGGGGGTATTGTAGGTGTAAAAGTAGATTTAAATCATCTGTTTAGAAAAAAGTCATAGCAATTTTCTATTTTTTATCGAAGATAAAGTTTGTTGATTATTAGCTGGTTGCGTAATTTCTTCGAAATATTTCTATTTTTTTTCAATATCAGGTAGTGGTGTGTTTTATTTGGTTTGTCTTAGAAGTATAAAGACAATAAATTATCCACAATACCCACATTAAAAATTATTATTATGAAAAGAGTAACTCTATTGGGCATACTAGCCATTTCTTTCAGTCTTACTGCCTTTGTGGCATGTACTACTACCGAACAAACTATTGGCACCGATGCCTCAGTGTCTGCTACTGCTGTAGATGAAGCTCAGGCGGCCTCTGTAAATGATGAAGTAATCAGCTCTGCCGACACTTATCTTACAGCCATTGATGCTGCGGGTTACACGGCTGTTGGTGCTATCGACAAAGTTAGTACTCCCACCTCAAATGGCTTCAAGAAAATTATTGATGGTGTTATAACTATTACTGTTGACAGAGCAGGGTTAAACGATTTTCCTAAGAAGATTTGTATCGATTTTGGAACCACCGGAGTAACCGTTAGACGCGGTAACGTGTTGAAAGGCAAAATTTATATCACAGTTACCGGTAGAATGACAGTGGCAGGTTCTTCAAGAACATTCCTTTTCTCCGACTTTTACGTGAACGGCAATCAATTGAAAGGTGGAAAAACAGTTACGTTCAAGGGGTATAACGATGCTCAAAAACCTTACTGGACTATCGTTGCAAAAGATACATTGGTACGTACCGACAGCACAAAAGTTATTTGGAATACCGAACGCGTTCGTACTCGTATCGAAAGTACAGATCTTGCTGTTAAGTATTCAATTACAGGCACTTCTAATGGAATTAACGGAAATGGCATAGCTTACACCATGGAAATTGATCCAACCAAACCATTGATCATTGGTAGTGGATGTCCCTACTTTGTTAGTGGCGCCGTAATTATCACCACCGAAAAACGCTCAGCTTTACTTGATTATGGCGACGGCACTGCCGATGCAATTGCTACCCTCACCATTAATGGCGTAACGAAAGAGATTAAGTTGAAGAAATAAGCCTGTAAGCCGCGGAGCAATAGTCATTAGCTATTCAAATCAAACGAGGTCTGTCGAAATAAATCGGCAGACCTCGTTTTGTCTTTTATCTTTGTTCTAATGTCTTTTGTCTAAAACCTATACATTAAAGCGGAAGTGCATAATGTCACCATCAGTCACTACATATTCTTTTCCTTCTACGTTCATTTTTCCGGCTTCTTTGCAAGCTGCTTCCGAGCCCAGGGTAGTGAAGTCTTCATACTTGATAACTTCGGCACGGATAAATCCTTTTTCGAAATCGGTATGAATAACTGCGGCACATTGCGGGGCTTTCCAGCCGCGTCCAAAAGTCCATGCACGTACTTCTTGAACACCACAGGTAAAATAGGTCTGTAGGTCTAGTAAGTGGTATGCCGCACGAATTAAACGTGCTACACCCGATTCGGTCAGGCCAACTTCTTCGAGGAACATTTGACGTTCTTCATAGGTCTCCAATTCTGCAATATCGGCTTCGGTAGCTGCGGCAACAACCAGTATTTCCGCATCTTCTTCTTTTACCGATTCGCGAAGTGCTTCCACGTAGGCATTGCCATTTTTGGCCGAAGCTTCGTCTACATTGCAAACATACATTACCGGTTTGTCGGTTAGCAGATATAGGTCTTTTACAAGTTTTCTGTCCAGTGGATCGAGTTTTACTGTACGAGCCGATTTGCCTTGCAGCAAAGCTTCGCGGTATTGTACATATATATCGTATGTTGCTTTTGCTTGTTTGTCACCTCCGGTTTGAGCTTGTTTTTGCACTTTGCTGATGCGGCTTTCTACCGTTTCAAGATCTTTTAATTGCAGCTCGGTGTCAATGATTTCCTTGTCGCGTACAGGGTTGATGCTTCCGTCTACGTGCGTAATGTTTTCGTCGTCGAAGCAACGTAATACGTGAAGAATGGCGTCTGTTTCGCGGATGTTGGCAAGGAACTTATTTCCCAGTCCTTCGCCTTTACTGGCACCTTTTACAAGTCCTGCAATATCCACAATTTCTACTGTGGTAGGAACAATACGGTTAGGGTGTACCAATTCGGCCAGCTTGTTCAATCGTTCGTCGGGAACGGTAATTACACCCACGTTAGGTTCGATAGTACAAAAAGGGAAATTAGCCGCCTGAGCTTTTGCGTTTGAAAGACAGTTGAATAAAGTAGATTTACCTACATTGGGTAAACCCACAATACCGCATTGAAGAGCCATATAGTTGAATGTTTAATTGATTAAATGTGTAATCGTTGAATCGAAAAATGATCCAACATTTTCGGGCTGCAAAGGTACGATAAAAAATTGGAGCAAAAAATATGGTTTTAAGGCTATGAGCTAACCACTCCCAACTGATTGCTGCTTAACGTTTACCGCTTGTTATCCCCATAGTTCGCTGATAATCCTTGGAAAATGTTCATATTCCAGTGCATGCACTTTTTCGGCGATCATATCTGGCGTATCAGTTGGCAGTACAGGGCATTTTGCCTGAAAAATAATATTTCCCTCATCGTAATTTCCGTTTACATAATGTATAGTAATGCCCGATTCTATTTCTCCGGCATCGGCCACTGCCTGATGAACGTGCTGTCCGTACATTCCTTTTCCTCCAAATTTGGGGAGTAGGGCGGGGTGGATGTTGATAATTTTGTTAGGATAGGCCTCCACCAACGATGTTGGTATTTTAAGTAAAAATCCGGCAAGAACTATGTAGTCAATCTCATACTCTTTTAGCAGAGTTATAATTTCATCTCCGGCTAAAAAAACTTCTCTCGGAAATGTGAAACTGGGTATTTGAAGTTTCTTTGCCCGTTCGTGCACATAAGCATCAGCTTTGTTGGAAATAATCAAAGGAAATTCAAAAACAGAACTTTTTGAGTGGTAATTGGCAATATTCTCAGCGTTAGAGCCGGAACCGGAAGCAAAGAGGGCTATTTTAATTGGCATATTGTAGTTGTTGTTCTTGCACACAAAGTGATATTGTGTGCAAATTTATAGTTTTTTTTGATGAAAAACGAGGTTATGTCGAGAAAATTTCTTTCCTTTGCACCGCAAAATTAATAAAGAAATTCTATTTACAAACTTAAAAACAAAAATTATGTCAGAAATTGAATCAAAAGTAAAGGCTATTATCGTAGACAAATTAGGAGTTGAAGAAGCAGATGTTGTAGCTACAGCAAGTTTCACAAACGACTTGGGAGCTGATTCATTAGATACAGTTGAATTGATTATGGAATTCGAAAAAGAATTCGGTATTTCTATTCCAGACGAACAAGCTGAAAAAATCACTACAGTAGGCGAAGCGGTATCTCATATCGAAGCATTACAAAAATAATCTTATTCCAATACTATTTATGGAATTGAAAAGAGTTGTAGTAACAGGTTTAGGTGCAATTACACCCGTTGGATCTTCTGTCCCGGAAATGTGGGAGAATATCAAAAACGGAGTAAGTGGTGCTGGACCTATTACTCATTTCGATCCTTCTTTATTTAAAACCAAATTTGCTTGCGAAGTAAAAGATTTTGATCCGTTGAAATATTTTGACCGTAAGGAAGCTCGCAAATTGGATCTTTATGCACAGTATGCTATTGCAGCTGCTAAAGAAGCAATTGATAACAGTGGTGTGGATTTAGAAACCATAGATAAAGACGAAGTCGGAGTTATTTTCGCAGCCGGAATCGGTGGTATCGGTACTTTTGAACAAGAAGTTGGATATTACTTCCAAAACAAAGAACAAGGTCCAAAGTTTAATCCGTTTTTCATCCCAAAAATGATTTCGGATATTGCTGCTGGCCAGATTTCAATCATGTACGGTTTCCGCGGACCAAATTATTCAACTTGCTCGGCTTGTGCCTCATCTACTAATGCTATCATAGATGCATTTACACATATTCGTATGGGTAAAGCAAATATAATTGTGGCCGGTGGTGCAGAAGCTTCAATTATTGCAAGTGGAGTAGCCGGTTTTAACGCGATGACAGCTTTATCAACCCGCAATGATGAGCCACAAAGTGCTTCACGTCCATTTAGCAAAAGCCGCGATGGTTTTGTTATGGGTGAAGGTGCTGCCTGTCTTATTCTCGAAGAATTAGATCACGCTATTGCGCGTGGAGCTAATATTCTTTGCGAAGTTGTTGGTGGTGGAATGTCGGCTGATGCATATCACTTAACAGCTACTCACCCTGATGGGTTAGGTGCTAAGTTGGTGATGAAACGTGCATTGAAAGATGCAGGTATGAGTCCGGAAGATATTGATTATGTAAACGTTCACGGAACATCTACGCCTGTAGGTGATATTTCTGAATCGAAAGCGATTAAAGAAGTATTTGGTGCGCATGCATATAATTTGAATATCAGCTCTACTAAATCTATGACAGGGCACTTATTAGGTGCTGCAGGTGCTATTGAAGCAGTTATTTCAGTACTATCTGTTGTGAATGATATTGTTCCTCCTACGATTAACTTTACTGCCGGAGATGAAGATCCCGACATTGATTACAAACTAAATTTCACGTTCAATAAAGCTCAAAAACGCGTTGTAAACGCAGCTTTGTCTAACACCTTCGGGTTTGGCGGACATAATGCAAGTGTTATTGTTAAGAAATATACAAAATAAGTTTGTGATAAAGTATATCCTTCGAAAAATAAGGCTCCTTTCGAATGCTCGAAAAGAGCCTTATTTTTTATTTTACAAAATATTGGGATTCTATCCCGATAAAATTGAATACTACCAACTGGCGGTACGACACAAGTCAGTTTCTATCCCTACCGAAAGCGGACATAATCTGAGCAACGAACGACTGGAATTTCTGGGCGATGCGGTGCTCAATTCTGTTGTGACCGACATTCTGTACCGTCGCTATGAAAATGAGCGCGAAGGATTCCTTACCAATACCCGATCGAAAATTGTGAAGCGCGAATCGTTGAATCAATTGGCCATTCAGCTGGGGCTCAATAAACTTATTAAAGTTACCAAATATGTGAATCTGCATACCAATAATAATATTTATGGTAATGCATTAGAGGCGCTTATGGGTGCTATCTATTTGGATTTAGGCTACAAGCAATGCAAAAAATTTGTAGAGACACGTTTGCTGAACTCTTTCGAAGATCTGGATAAGATTGTAGAGAGTGAAGTGAATTTCAAATCGAAGCTAATTGAGTGGTGTCAGAAAAACCGCATGCAGCCCGAGTTTATTCTTATCGATGAGGTTCTGAATAAATCGAACAAGCATGTTTTTAAAACAAGTCTAACCATTCAGGGAAAAACAATTTGCGAAGCCACCGGTGCGAGCAAAAAAGAATCGCAGCAAAATGCATCGCGTATTGCGTATCAAACCATCCTTTCCAATCCAAACTTTATTGCTGAGCTAAGTGCTGAAGTAGATGAGGCTCTTTCCGAGTCCAATACCTCTGTCGACGAAGATGCTGCAGGACATACCAATTGATTTTTCAGTTCACTTTTTAATGTAGTATCGAATCTGCGCATAATTATCGGTTATGTGCAATATTTCAATGATATTTTCTATCTTTGTACATAATAAATCTTTTATATCTATACTTCAAAATCAATATTTATGCAAAACCTTCATTTTTCTCAATTGATATTTGCACAGGCAAAAAAATATGGTGATAAAGTTGCACTATCTTACCGTGAAAATGCAACAGAACAATGGAGTGACTTAACATGGAATAAATTTGCGGATCAGGTTTTGGCTGTGGCCAAGGCGCTCGTAGAACTGGGTGTTGTTGAACAGCATCGCATAGCGCAGTTTTCACAGAATAAAACCGAAAATCTGATTGTCGATTTTGCAGCCTTTGCCACTCGTGCTACCGTCGTTCCCATGTACGCAACCTCTACTGCTCCTCAAGTGGAGTATATTGTGAATGATGCTAAGATCGAGATTATTCTGGTGGGTAACCAGCAGCAATATAACATTGCTCTGGAAGTTTTACAAAATTCACAATTTCTGAAGAAAATTATTGTTTTTGATAAAAAAGTGGTATTCAAAGAAGCGGCGCATACCATGTATTATCATGATATGGTGGCTCTTGGAGAAAAATCAACCAGACATTTTGAAGTTGAACAACGCCAAAGCGAAGCTACCGAAACCGATTTAGCGTGTATTTTATATACTTCGGGAACAACGGGAAATCCAAAAGGTGTAATGCTTCCCCACGAATGCTTCAACGAAGCCATGCGCATTAATTCGTTGCGGCTGACAAGTCTTACCGACAAAGATACATCTATTGCATTTCTTCCTCTTTCACATGTGTTTGAACGCACCTGGTGCTATTTGTGCCTGTTTAAAGGGGCCCAGATTTATATCAATGCGTTTCCAACCGAAATCCAACAGACCATTAAGGATGTTCGTCCAACTTTAATGTGTGGCGTTCCGCGTTTTTGGGAGAAAGTGTACATTGGTGTAAATGAAAATATCTCAAAGTTTTCGCCGTTTAAACAAGGTTTGGTAACCTGGGCTATTGCCACCGGAAAGCAATATAATCTTGATTGTTTGCGTATCGGCAAGAAGCCAAGCGCTTTGTTGTCCCTAAAATATGCCATTGCCGATAAATTGGTATTTTCTACTCTAAAACAAAAGATTGGGATTGAGAATGCAAATATGTTGCCAACCGCCGGTGCTAAACTGTCGGATGAAATTTCCAATTTCTTCAGATGCATTGGAGTTCCTATTGTTTATGGATATGGATTGACCGAAAGTACGGCAACAGTTTCGTGTTATGAGTATACTAATTATGAAATCGGTACGGTGGGCTCTATTATGCCTGATGTGGATGTGAAGATAGGCGATGATAATGAGATAATGCTTAAGGGAAAAACGATTTTTCCCGGATACTATAATAATCCTGAGGCAAATAAAGAAGCATTCACCGAAGATGGTTGGTTTAAAACCGGCGATGCAGGAGTAATCAGAAACGGGAAAATTATTCTGACCGAAAGAATTAAAGATTTGTTTAAAACCTCAAATGGTAAATACATAGCACCGCAGGAAATTGAAACACGTCTTGGTTTGGATAAATATATTGAACAAGTGGCGGTGATTGGTGATGAGAGAAATTATGTTACAGCTTTGATATCGCCTTCGAAACCTGCAATTGAAGAGTATGCAAAGAAGAATAAAATTGCATTTGAAAATGTAAGTGAGCTTTTGCAAAATCCGTTGATTAATGATTTGATAAAAGAGCGAATTGCTGAACTGCAGAAGGGAATGGCGAGTTATGAACTTATCAAACGTTTTACATTAATTCCGAAAAGTTTTACAATTGAAACCGGTGAGTTGACCAATACCCTAAAGATTCGACGCGCTGTGGTGATGAGTAAATACAAGTTGCAGATTGATGAAATGTACAATATTTAGATTAAATATATTTTTTATAGATTTTATTTAGACAAAATATATGCTATATAACATAATTTGAGTACTTTTGTGGCGATATTGTTTACCACATAAACTTATAAACCAAAAGAATTATGTTATTAGAAAAAATTGGAATCAGTGCAGGACTAGTATGGGCTTCATTAGAAAAAGGTGAACTAAACGTAAAAGCCGTAAAAAAAGCAACTAAATTGACTGAAAAAGATTTGAACCTGGCCTTAGGCTGGTTGGCCCGTGAAGGGAAGGTAAAATTTAATGAAGTAGAAGGTGAATTATTTGTAACCCTCGCTTAATTGTCACAAAATAATCAAAAGCGTGGATAGAATTTTCTATACACGCTTTTTTTCTAGTATATAATGCGAAAATCCTTGTTTTTTTCTGTTGAAAAATTTCGGAAATTCAAAAATTGAACGTATCTTTGCACCCGCTTTGAGAGAGAAGCTTCTTTTGATAAAAGAGCCTTGAGTCTGGATTCAAGATAATTTATCAACAACAAAAATTGCGAAAGTAGCTCAGTTGGTAGAGCACGACCTTGCCAAGGTCGGGGTCGCGGGTTCGAGTCCCGTCTTTCGCTCATATTTAAAACGTATATCATGCCCGGATGGTGGAATGGTAGACACGAAGGACTTAAAATCCTTTGGCTTTACGGCTGTGCGGGTTCAAGTCCCGCTTCGGGTACGTTTAGAAAAGAGACATTCTATTTATATAGTTTGTCTCTTTTTTTTGTTTATATTTACAGCCTATGTTTACAGTTTACGCCTTAAGAAGTCTTACTCGCAACTATATTTATGTCGGAATGACCTCTGATTTACCGAAAAGATTAGATCGGCATAATCATGGATATGAGCGAACTACCAAACCCTATCGTCCTTTCGAATTAATCTATTCTGAGGTCGTAGAAACTCGTGTTGAAGCACGGATTAGAGAGAAGTATTTTAAAAGTGGAATTGGTAGAGATTTTCTACGGAGTCTATAAACTTAAAATCCTTTGGCTTTACGGCTGTGCGGGCCTGCCTGCCGCAGGCAAGTTCAAGTCCCGCTTCGGGCCAGCCTGCGGTAGGCAGGTACGTTTAGAAAAGAGACATTCTATTTATATAGTTTGTCTCTTTTTTTTGTTTATATTTACAGCCTATGTTTACAGTTTACGCCTTAAGAAGTCTTACTCGCAACTATATTTATGTCGGAATGACCTCTGATTTACCGAAAAGATTAGATCGGCATAATCATGGATATGAGCGAACTACCAAACCCTATCGTCCTTTCGAATTAATCTATTCTGAGGTCGTAGAAACTCGTGTTGAAGCACGGATTAGAGAGAAGTATTTTAAAAGTGGAATTGGTAGAGATTTTCTACGGAGTCTATAAACTTAAAATCCTTTGGCTTTACGGCTGTGCGGGCCTGCCTGCCGCAGGCAAGTTCAAGTCCCGCTTCGGGCCAGCCTGCGGTAGGCAGGTACGTTTAGAAAAGAGACATTCTATTTATATAGTTTGTCTCTTTTTTTTGTTTATATTTACAGCCTATGTTGCCTCTTGTGTAGATTTTGGTTTTAGCTAGCTGCGGAACTCTCCAGTAGCAGTAAATACGAGCTTGTAACGCCAAATATACTGCCCTGCTTGGGGTATAAAGAAAAGTCCGCTGCCAAAACAATGTTTGACAGCGGACTTCTAAATTGGAATCTATCTATAGAATAGAATTTACTTTACCGGAACATAACCAACTTGCGCAACTATCCTTTGACCTTCGGCCGACATGATAAAATCTACAAGTGGTTTTGATTTTGCTTCAGCTTTTTTATCCATGTAAAAGTATAGTGGACGAATGACAGGGTACGTCTTATTTTTAGCTGTTTCTTCGCTTGGCTCAATATATTTTTTACCGTCAAATGATACGTGTATGGTTTTAATCCCTTTTGTAACATACGCTAAGCCCACATAACCAATTGCTCCTTTTGTTTGACTTACCGATTGGATAATAGCACCTGTAGCAGGCATACTTAGAATAGAGTTTACATAGTTCTTGTTCATCAATACGTGTTCTTTGAAGAATTCGTAAGTTCCTGAACTTGACTCGCGAGAGTAAGGGATGATTTTCAAATCAGCACCACCTACTTGTTTCCAGTTTGTGATCTTACCGGTAAAAATACCTTCGAGTTGTGCTCTTGTCAATTTTGAAACCGGATTAGCAGGATTCACCACCACAGCCAATGCGTCATAGGCAACAATCTTTGTTACTAAAGATTTACCTGATTCCTGAAATTTCACCTTTTCGTCAAATTTCATTGCACGAGATGACATTGCAATATCAGTTGTTCCTTCTAACAAGGCTGCAATACCTACACCACTACCACCACCGATTACAGTTACAGATTTCCCTGTTTTTTTACCGAATACTTCAGCTTCTTTTTGTGCCAATGGTAAAACGGTGTCACTACCTTTTAATTTCTGAGCATAAAACGATGGTGCAATTGTGCAAACCATCATAAGTGATAAAATTAGTTTTTTCATTTTTATTTATTTTTTAATGTGTTTATTATTTTATTATTGAAATTAGAATTTATATTGTACACGTACCGTTACAAGATTGTCAGCCAAATTCTTTGTCAGACCTTTTAAAGCAGTGGAAACTACATTCACTTTTTCGTTAGATACAATGTCGTAATAAGCCATGATACGTATATTATTGTTCATGCGGTACATATATCCAAGTCCTAATGTAGAATAAGCAACATCGGCTTTACCGGTTTTTGAGCCTGATACTCCAATTTGGTTGGCAGCAATATTTGTGTTTGGATCATACCAATCGTATTTCACAACCACACTATGTTTTGTATCAGCAATGTCTTGAATAAAATGTACATAACCACCTGCCATTTTACGAATATAGGTATCTGTGCCAATGGCTGCTCCGGGAGTAACAGTTACAGCACCTGTTGTTATATTAGCGGTATAAGTTGTTGCGCTTACTAATGCTGCGTTACTTGCATCCATGCCCGGCAATAACCCAGATTTTGGGCTGCTCGAATTGTCAGAGCGTCCCGGTTGTTGTCCCCAGATGTATTCGGCGCGAATTGTGGTAAGCCCTAATGCTGAACTCAAAACAAACTGACCGTCTAATCCGAAATACTGACGTTTAGCAAAACTATTTTTGTTCGTGGTGTTACTATTCAATACAAATGCGCCATTGTCAACAGTATAAACATTTACGTTTGTTTGTGCTACACTTCCATCGTACAACGATGCTCCTGCACCAATTTTCATATTTGACGTTAATGTTTTATTATACGACAGGTGTCCCATAAAGTCCTTTTTGCTATCGTTGTCCTGATATATACCATTCCCTGCAAAAAGTCCAGCTTCCAGCTTTAATACATTCCATGGAGAGGTTTTAGGAGCTTGAAGTGTTAGCATTGCGCCCAAATCGCGTTCGTCGGGAAATAATGTTTGAAAAATACGACTACGCTCCGGCGACTCGCGACGAGAAGAGGAGTATGAAATTTCATAGCCAAAAGGACGATCAAAAACACCTCCTTTGACAGAAACATATCCGATCCATGGATCAAGTATATTCAAATATGCATCTTTTAGTGCCAATCCTTTTTCAGTCAAATCGAATTGTAATACACCTGTACAACCAAAATCTTCGTATGCCATTTTAATACGACCGCGGCGAATACCGAAACGGTTCATGTCTGTAGTTTCACTTCCCGATTTTGCAGTTCCAACCTTCATGTCTTGTGATCCTTTACCGACTGAATCAATTTGAGAAGATTGCCACTGTGCTTGTAGGTATCCACTAATCTTTAGTTTTTTAGATGTAAGAACCTGATCTTCGATAATTGTAACGCGCTGATCAAGTACGTTTAGTGTATCCACTTTTTCTTCTTGCGAAAATGCAATGGCCGAACTTATAAGACCTAATGCGATAATTGCTAAACTTTTTAATTTCATTTTTTGATTTTTTGAATTTAGTTTATGATATGATTTTTTCTCTTTCAGTTTACGATGCAAAGGAACGGCGACTATATTACAAGATTTTGCCAAAACCATTACAATACTGTTACAATTTAAATATGTAGTACTTTCTAGTGAGATGTATTTATTAAATGACTGAAAAATAGATATATATATCTGATGTGTCTATTGAATGGCAAAATGTAACATGTTTGTAATATTTTCGTAATTTAGTTTTAATACTGCTGCCGTTTCTTTGTACTGTTTTTAAAATCAAAAGAAACGTGAAACGATTCCTCGAAAAATTAGTAGAAGGTGCATTATTATTAAGTGGTAGTATAACAAGTATTACTATATTATTAATAGTGATTTTTTTGTTCAAAGAAGCATCCGGATTATTCAATAGTCCGGTCATTGAAGAAGGTTATGTACTCGGACTCAACAAGGCAAATCCTGTAAAAGATTTGAATTCGTATCAGATAAAGCAAATATTTGATGGTGAAATAACCAATTGGGACGAAGTAGGTGGCAAAGAAGAACCGATTGAAGTGGTTCGACTAAGCGACTTAACAAAGTATTATACCGAAGAGGAACTGGGAGCCAGCTTTGAAAATATTCCTTCGAAAGCAAGCGAACTAACCTCAAAACACGCAGGCATAATATTGTTCTTGCCAAAGGAGTATATTGCAAAGAACTTCAACGGAACGTTATTAAATCACGAAACCCTTCGTCCTGGCGATTTCTTTGGAGGAAAAGAATGGTATCCTACAGCCTCACCATCGGCTCAATACGGTTTATTGCCTCTGTTACTAGGTACTATTTGGGTCAGTTTGGGTGCTATTCTGCTTTCATTACCATTCGGTATTGCGGTAGCAGTGTATCTTGCCGAAATAGCCTCCATGCGAGTGCGAAATTTTCTAAAACCACTTATTGAACTTCTTGCCGGAATTCCATCGGTGGTCTACGGTTTCTTTGGCTTGGTGGTAATTGTCCCTTTTTTACAAGAATCATTCAAATTACCGGTGGGCGAAACAGCTCTTGCAGGTAGTATAGTGCTTGCTATCATGGCACTTCCAACCATAATTACTGTAGCCGAAGATGCCATGCGTACGGTGCCCAGAGCTACTAAAGAAGCAAGTCTGGCACTTGGGGCTACACAATGGCAAACCATCTACCGCGTTATTATCCCTTACGCTAAGTCAGGTATCACATCAGCAGCCGTGTTGGGCATTGGTCGTGCCATTGGTGAAACTATGGCTGTGTTGATGGTTACCGGAAATGCTGCCGTTATTCCTCATACTTTACTCGAACCGGTACGTACAATTCCTGCCACCATTGCTGCCGAACTGGGCGAAGCATCTGCCGGGAGCGGTCACTATCAGGCTTTATTTGCCCTGGGATGCATATTATTCCTTATCACAATGGTTATCAGCATCAGCATTGAATTTATCAGCAAAAAGAAATATAACTAGGGATAGTAAACAAGAAGACGAGTAAACAAGTACACAATTTTATAATTTGTATAAAAAAATAAGAGCCAATTCAACGATTAAACATCAACACATAATGACCCCAATTATAAATACAAACAATTCCGATCGAAAAAAACGCTGGTCACAGGCTATTGCGTTTACCATCTTTAAACTGATGAGTTATTCGGTTGTGGCTATCTTAATTCTGATTTTGGGATTCATCGTTTCAAAAGGAATAGGAGTTATCAGTTGGGATTTTCTAACCAAAGCTCCTGAGGAGGGTATGACAAAAGGAGGTATCTTTCCGGCTATTGTTGGTACACTATATCTCGTCTTAGGAAGTAGTCTTTTTAGTTTCCCGGTAGGAATCATGTCCGGTATTTATATGAACGAATATGCAGCCGGAAGTAAAATTGCCACTTTTATTCGTATCATGACGAATAACTTAAGTGGTGTACCTTCGGTAGTTTTCGGACTTTTCGGGATGGCATTGTTTGTCAATACAATGGGTTTTGGCGATTCAATTCTTGCCGGTTCGCTTACGTTGGGTTTGCTGTCGCTCCCGCTGGTTATCCGTACCACCGAGGAATCGCTTAAAGCAATTGATTTTTCGTACCGCGAGGGTAGTCTTGCACTGGGTGCAACTAAATTACAAACCATTCGGAAGGTAATTCTGCCAATGGCACTTCCAAACATAATTACAGGACTCATCCTGTCCATCGGACGTGTTTCCGGCGAGACGGCACCTATCCTCTTTACCGTGGCAGCCTACTTCTTACCAAAACTTCCAACCGGCATTTTCGATCAGGTTATGGCATTGCCCTACCACCTGTATGTAATTACTACAAGTGGAACGGATATAGAAGCCTCGAGAGGAATTGCCTATGGAACAGCGCTTGTATTGATATTTATTGTACTTTTGGTCAATATATTGGCCAATGTACTCAGAAACTATTTCTCGAAGAAAGTAAAAACTAATTAAACCAATTTGTCGACAGACAACGGTCGACTGTAGACTAAAAAATATGCTAACCATTGACGCTAAGAATGTTGATTTTTATTATAGTGACTTTCATGCACTAAAAAACATCAACCTGGAAGTAGAACAAAACAAAGTTGTGGCTTTCATTGGCCCATCGGGTTGTGGTAAATCAACTTTTCTCCGCATCCTTAACCGGATGAATGATTTGATTCCAGGAACTAGGCTGACAGGCTCGGTTCTGGTTGAAGGACAGGACATATACGCACCGGGCATTCATGTTGACGAATTACGGAAAAAAGTGGGTATGGTTTTTCAAAAACCGAATCCATTTCCAAAATCTATCTTCGAAAACGTTGCCTATGGCTTACGTGTAAACGGAGTTAACGACAAAACATTTATTGAAGAACGCGTTGTGGAATCTATCAAAGCAGCTGCGTTGTGGGACGAGGTGAAAGACAAGCTAAAAAAATCAGCTTTCGCGCTCTCAGGAGGACAACAACAACGACTTTGTATTGCACGGGCGTTGGCTATCTCACCAAAAGTATTATTAATGGACGAACCTGCTTCGGCACTCGATCCCATCTCTACCGCCAAAATCGAAGAGTTGATCTACGAATTGAAAAAAGATTATACCATCGTTATTGTTACGCACAACATGCAACAAGCTTCGCGTGTAAGCGACAAAACAGCCTATTTCTACCTTGGTGAATTGATAGAATACGATGAAACTACAAAGATTTTTACCAATCCGCAACATATTTCTACTCAGAATTATATTACAGGAAGGTTTGGGTGAAAAAGCCCCCTAAATCCCCCAAGGGGGACTTAAAGAGGAAAACAGTAAGATATGTAAGACTAAAATAAATTTTTATTCATCTTCAAAAATACAGTCTTTGAACCCCCTAAGGGGGGCAGGGGGGCTTTTAAAATTATGAGACACTTAGAACAAGAATTAGTAACACTTCGTCAAGATATTATTGACATGTGGAAATTAGTCATTTCGCAAGTTGCAAATTCCGGCGAAGCTATTTTGTCGTTCGACAAAGAGCTTGCAACCAAAGTATCCATGCGCGAAAAAAAGGTGGATGCCTACGAGCTTAAAATTGATAGTGAGTGCGAAAACATCATTGCACTTCACCAACCGGTGGCGGTAGATTTACGTTTTGTACTGGCCGTTCTAAAAATAAACTCCAACCTCGAACGTATTGCCGATTTTGCTTACGGCATTTCACGGGTATTGATTACCTATCCTTCGGTAATACTTGATGCTGAGATTATTGTGGATACAAAACTGAACGAAATGATTGGGCAGGTAAACAAAATGCTTTCGCAGGGTTTAGAGGCATTTGAAAATGAAAAATCGGACATGGCAACTGCCATTTTTAGCGAGGACTACATTGTTGATGAGATAAATGTCAACGCAACAAGAATTATTGCCGATTACATTCAAAAGAACCCCGACCGAGCCTTTGAGTGCTTGCACATGATTGCAGCCATCAGAAAGCTCGAACGTATTGGTGATCATTGCAGCAATATTGCCGAGGAAATCTTCTTTTATCTGGATGCTAAAGTATTAAAGCATTCGCCGAAAAAATAAGTTTTAAAGCGTACAATTCGTAACGAATTTTCCATTGGAACATCGATAAAGAGGTAAATCAACACTTGATTTGCCTCTTTTATGTTTTTATTGTTGATGTTTCATCGAATTAAATATTTTTATCATACTTTTGTAACACTTATTACACAGTTCCGAAACAATAGATTAGTTACTTTGTAACATAATTTTAATTCAATAACGTATGAATCCATATCGTATTTTGGTAGTTGACGACGAAGAAGACTTGTGTGAAATTCTTCAATTTAATCTTGAAACAGAGGGCTATCAGGTTGATGTAGCTTACTCAGCCGAAGAGGCATTGAAAAAAGATATTTCAGAGTACAATCTGTTATTGTTGGATGTAATGATGGGCGAAATGTCGGGTTTCAAGATGGCGCGCGCGCTTCGCGAAAACCCTATTACTGCATCTACACCCATTATTTTTCTCACGGCAAAAGACTCGGAAACCGATCGCCTGACCGGATTTAATATCGGTGCCGACGATTATATTTCGAAACCATTTTCAATTCGTGAGGTGCTGGCACGTGTAAAAGCCGTTATTCGCCGCGTAGAAAACAAGAAAACAGTGGTGGCAGTGGAGCAATTGACCTACGAAACCTTGGTTATGTTTTTAGGTAATAAAAAAGTACTGCTCGATGGTATAGAGATTCCATTTACCAAAAAAGAATATGAAATACTACGGCTTTTCCTAGAAAATAAAAACCGTGTTTTCTCGCGCGACGAAATGCTCACGCGTGTATGGAGCGACGAGGTAATTGTACTTGACCGAACCATCGACGTCAACATCACTCGTTTACGAAAAAAAATCGGTCCGTATGGTAAAAATATTGTTACCCGACTCGGTTACGGGTATTGCTTTGAAGAATAGAGATATTGACTATTGTTTCAGTTACAATTTACCATTTCTTTTTTTCTATTAATTAAATCGTGATTGAATTTTTATTCTGTATTCTACTCTAAAAGTAAATGGTAAATGTCTAAATAGTAAATTCTCACATGACTTTAAATCGCCGCCTGTTTCTCTATTTCTTCAGCATCTTCTTTTTGATGCTGGCTATCATCTCGTTTTTTCAGTACCAACGCGAAAAAGAGTTCCGTACCCAACAACTTGATCAACAACTTACCATTTATAACTATACCATCAATAAGTTTTTTGAGGAAAAGGGAGCAAGCTGGGAAACACTTGAACAATATGTACGTTTATTCCCTGACAGCTCGTTGCGGGTAACAGTAATTGACACGGCAGGTGTGGTTATTTTCGATTCGTTTGTAAAAAAAGGAACTAAGTTGGGTAATCATCTTCAACGCCCTGAAATTCAGATGGCATTGACTTCAGAAAACGGAAAAGCCATTCGACATTCCTTCTCCACCGGAGTGAATTATTATTATTTAGCGCATCGGTTTCCACGTGCATTCGTTCGCAGTGCATTGCCCTACAATGTTAGCCTGGCAAGCATGCTTAAGGCCAACACTTCTTTCATGTACTTCATGATTGTAGTACTTATTTTTGCCATACTGGCACTTTACCTTATTGCACGTAATTTTACCCGATCCATAGATCGACTACGTATTTTTACTCAAAAAGCCGAAAACGAGGAGATATTAGACACAGATATTGAATTCCCGAATGATGAATTGGGCGAAATAAGTAAAAATATTGTGCATCTTTACAAATTACTGCTACTCACCAAAGATGATGTAAATAAGGAGCGTGAAAAACTCATCAAACATCTTCTTATTTCGCAAGAAGGTCTGGGTATTTTTTCGTCAGAAAAGAAAGAAATTCTAGCTAATACCCATTTTATTCAGTACACCAATATTCTTTCCGATCATCAATGCGAAAGTTCAGATCAGATATTTTTACTTCCCGAGCTGGACGAAATCAATGAATTTATTGATCAAAGTCTGCTCAACAATCAACTGAACAGAAAGCGGCTGAAAATAGAGAAAGGCGGACGCATATTTGCCTTGCAATGTATCGTTTTTCAGGACAATACATTTGAAATTTCCATCAACGACATATCTGTGCAAGAACATGAAAATGAGCTAAAAAGACACTTGACTCAGAACATTTCACACGAGCTAAAGACTCCCGTAAGCAGCATTTTGGGATACATGGAAAGTATTCTTGAGAATCCAAATCTTGATCCACTTCGCCAGCGATTCTTTGTTGAACGGTCATTCCAGCAAGCACAGCGGTTGAGCGCTCTTTTGCAGGATATTTCCACACTGAACAAGATGGACGAAGCCAAGCGATTATTCGAGAAAGAACCGTCTAATTTGTACGAGGTTGTATCCGACGTACTCAAAGATGTTCATTTGCAAATCGAACAAAAAGAATGTACTGCCATCAACAAAGTAATGACCGACTGCGAAATACAGGGTAACAGATCACTGCTCTATTCTATATTCAGAAACCTGTTGGACAACGCATTAGCGTACGGTGGTGAACGGCTGACAATAGAGATTAATTGCTATCGGGAAGACGAGCATTTTTATTATTTCTCTTTTTCCGACAATGGTATCGGAGTAGCCGAAGAGCATTTAAGTAGGCTGTTCGAACGTTTCTACCGGGTAGACAAAGGGCGGAGCCGAAAGGTGGGTGGAACCGGTTTAGGATTGGCTATTGTGAAAAATGCCGTTCTTTTTCATCGTGGAAATATTTCAGCAAAAAACGTACCCGGAGGTGGACTTCGGTTTATTTTCTCGCTCCGTAAACGCTGATAATCAAACAATAGTCATCAACACCCGGAGTAAGATTCAGTTCTTTCACCGGGATTATACTAAAATTAAATGCAACTATTTCGTAGCAAATGGACTCCGCTATTCCTTAGTAATTTCCTCGGGGTTTACAACGATAATTTCCTGAAAAACTGCATTATATTCATTGCCGTAGGTTGGGCTTTACCCCAATGGATGACGCAGTCACAGCTCATCTCCATGGTTTCGGCATCGTTGGTTGTACCTTATCTGTTTCTTTCGCCCTTGGCCGGTAGATTTGCGGTTATTTATTCCAAAAAGAAAGTCTTCATCCTTTGTAAATTACTCGAAATCCCGGTGCTGGTAGTGGCTTGTGTTGCCTTTTATTTTCACTGGGTAATGTTGGCTGTTTTTGCCGTTTTAGTCATGGGGATTTTGAGTTGCTTGTACTCGCCGTCCAAGTACAGTTTGATCCGGGATATTGGTGGCGAGCATGGTGTTTCTTTTGGTAGTGGTGTATTCGAAATGATGGCGTTTTTGGGTATTCTTATCGGTACGGTTAGTGCTTCAATTGTGTCGGATGTCTACAATCAATGGGTGGTTTTCAGCATTTATATTGGTCTGGCAGTACTCGGCTTTGTGGTTACACGGTCCATAAAAGCTGTTGAACTTCCCGAAGATGAGAGTAAAGAGGGCACGCTCAACCCCATTCGTTTTTTGATTGATTCCTACCGTTTTGCACGAAGTCATGCCAGCGTAAACAATGCCATTTTTGGCGCGTCGGCTTTTTGGCTTATTGGAGGAATGCTGCAAATGAACCTGGTCATTCATTGCAAACATGTTTATCAGGCTTCGAACACTACCACAGGCATGGTAATGGCTTGCGCAGCCATTGGCATTGCACTGGGCTGTTGGGCTGCAGGTAAAATATCAGGCAAAGAGGTAAAAAAAGGACTTATTCTGATAGGAATAATGGGTATGAGTTTGATGTTTATCGTTCTTACCTTTTTTCATCTCAGTCTTTGGTTTTTTATTCTTTGTGTATTCGTAGTAGCATTTATGGGTGGCTTGTTTCAAATTCCCTGTTTGTCGATACTTCAAAACTCAGGTTTAGGTCGAAAGCTTGGCGACATGATTGGTTATCTGAACCTGCTAACCTTTATTTTCGTACTTCTGGGCACGCTCTTTTTCTCACTAACTACTCAGTTTACTTCCGAAAATAGTTATGCCGTTTTCGGTGTTATTCTGGCGTTCTGCATTTTTGTTACTTTCTGGTTCTTTATCTCGTCCCCTGTTTATTGGAAAGAAACAAAGGCAATGTTGAGAAGGTAAAACATCTCTTTATTTATAGAGAAAGCTACTGCTTTCATTTTTTCTAGATGCCTGATCTTTTGTCCCCTTTGGGATGTAGGGTCAGGTATTTTTATGCTAAAAAACACTGTTATATAACATATAGAATTAAGTAAATTTATTGTTGAGATTTCATACATTGCCATACGATTTTTCATTATAAAAAGCAATTTATTTTTTAGTATTAATCATTTATAATTTAATACAGTATGAAAGTATATCAATCTAATGAAATTAAGAACATCTCGCTGTTGGGAAGTTCTGGCGCCGGGAAAACCACTCTTGTGGAAGCGATGCTTTACGAGAGTGGTGTTATAAAACGAAGAGGCACTGTAAATGGACAAAACACTGTTTCTGATTATTTTCCGGTAGAAAAAGAGTATGGCTATTCCGTTTTTTCAACAATCATCCAAACCGAATGGTTGAACAAGAAATTGAATTTTATCGATTGTCCGGGTTCCGACGACTTTATCGGTGGAGTTGTTACCTCACTCAATGTTACCGACACTGCACTTATCCTTCTCAACACGCAATACGGAGTAGAAGTTGGGACTAAGAACCACTTCCGTTACACCGAAAAATTTAATAAACCGGTTATTTTTGTAACCAATCATCTCGATCAGGAAAAAGCCGATTTCGATCGTACATTAGTACAACTAAAAGAAAATTTTGGAAATAAAGTAGTTCAAATTCAATATCCCATCAGCACCGGACCTCAATTTAATGCAGTGGTAGATGTCTTGAAAATGAAAATGTACCAATGGAAACCCGAAGGTGGTGTTCCTGATGTATTGGAAATTCCGGCAAGCGAAATAGAAAAAGCACAAGAACTGCACAATGCACTGGTAGAAGCAGCTGCCGAACACGATGAAGAACTGATGGAGAAATTCTTCGATCAGGGAAATTTGACGGAGGATGAATTACGAATTGGTATCCGCAAGGGACTTATTCATCGCGATATGTTCCCGGTTTTCTGCGTTTGTGCAGGTAAAGACATGTGTGTTCGCCGTTTGATGGAGTTTGTGGGTAATGTATCACCAAGTGTTAGCGATACCGAAAAACCAAAAACACACGATGGACAAATTATTGCGGCTGATGTAAACGGGCCGACAAGTATTTATGTTTTCAAAACCAGCATTGAACCTCATATTGGCGAAGTATCATATTTTAAAGTAATGAGTGGTAAGCTCAAAGAAGGAGATGATTTAGTAAATGTCGACCGCAGTTCGAAAGAACGCATCAGCCAGATATTCTCGGTAGCAGGACAAATCCGCACGAAAGTAGATGAAATTTTGGCCGGTGATATTGGTGCAACAGTAAAATTGAAAGATACACGCACCGGCAATACCTTGAATGCTAAAGGCTGCGAATATGATTTCAAAGAGATTAAATATCCCGAACCGAAATACAGACGTGCTATTAAAGCTGTTTCTGAAGCCGATGAAGAAAAGCTGAGCGAAGTGCTTACCCGCATGCACGAAGAAGATCCAACATGGGTGGTGGAGCAATCGAAGGAACTGAAACAGACTATTTTATATGGGCAGGGAGAATTTCACTTACGCACATTGAAATGGCGTATCGAACACAATGATAAAATTCCAATTGAATTCAAAGAACCCAGAATTCCATATCGCGAAACCATAACCAAAAATGCACGTGCCGATTATCGTCATAAAAAACAATCGGGAGGTTCAGGTCAATTTGGGGAAGTTCACATGATTATCGAGCCATATTACGATGGTATGCCTGCGCCGGATACCTTCCGATTTGCGGGTCAGGAATACAAAATCAGCAATCGCGACACGCAGGTTATCGACCTGGACTGGGGTGGCAGATTGGTTCTTATTAACAGTATTGTGGGTGGTTCAATCGATGCCCGTTTTGTTCCGGCTATCTTGAAAGGAATTATGGATCGCATTGAACAAGGACCGCTGACTGGTTCGTATGCGCGCGATGTGCGTGTAATTGTGTACGACGGCAAGATGCACCCGGTTGATTCAAACGAGATATCGTTCCGTCTGGCAGGTCGTAATGCCTTTTCGGCTGCTTTTAAAGATGCCGGACCGAAATTGCTCGAACCGGTTTACGACGTAACTGTTCAGGCACCGTCCGACCGACTTGGTGATGTTATGAGCGATTTGCAAGGTCGACGTGCAGTAATCATGGGTATGGAAAGCGAAAAAGGTTACGAAAAACTATCCGCCAAAATTCCATTGAAAGAATTGGGAAGTTACTCTACTACGCTGAGTTCACTTACCGGTGGTCGTGCTTCGTTCAGCATGAAGTTTGCCAATTATGAACTGGTACCCATGGATATTCAGGACAAATTACTGAAAGAATACGAAGCATCTAAAAAAGAAGAAGACTAAACACACGATTCCTATATTTAAAAACCAAAGCAGTTATCCGGAAAACGGGTAACTGCTTTTTTCGCATAAAGAACGTATTAATCTTATCGGACTAAAGTTGAGTAATAAATTTTTACGCGGTAACTCTGATAAGAGTTTCTACCCATAATATCAGGTTGATTGTTTAGCTCGATTAGCTTAAATTTAATGCCTTCAATAATCGTATCTTTTCTGAAAATATTGGCAGTATTCAAATTAAACATTACAGTTTTTGAATTGAGGGATGATAGTTTAAATCTAACCTCGGCATTACCTTCCCAAAAACATTGAGCACCAATCGGACATCTTGAATCGTTCAGGATAGAATCAACTTGTAAGGTAAACTCCGGATCCTTATGCAAAAATACATCTTTAATACCAATTGTAATAGTATCGCTGGGTTTTGTCGACGCCTCAACATTGACGTTTGAATTACAACTTACTAAGTTGATAAACAGCATTAAAACATACAGAATGTGGAATTTAGCTTTCATGGAACTTCGTTTTATAATTAGATGCTTAAACCCCGGAAAATGTTGCACCCATTTATCAAAACATATTAATCTTAATATCGACACAGAACATAAAAAAGTCCTAAAGCATATATTGCCTTAGGACTTTTATTCGACATTGCTATTCTATTCTCAAAAAAACAATTGCGACAAAGCGTTTGCAGTTGTAGCTTGTGCAGGTTTCAAATTCAGAAACTTAGTGTACTGTTCAGCGGTTAATGCTGTTTTAAGTTTTGATTTCAACGTGTCAGTCAATCCACTCAGTTTCGAAGCATAAGCCGTTTTGTCGGTCTTTGCTAAACTAAGAATACTTGATTTCTGCGTCAGGAAAGTTGTAACAGCTGAGGCAACCGCCGGACTTTGCGTTTTCTTCAAAAGAAGTACAGTGGTAAGTTTCGACATAATACCACTCGATAAAGATTTTACATCAAAACCACTAGCTGTGGCAACTGTCGAAGCAGTTTTTGCTGCGTTTTGCAACGTACTAGTTGATATTTGTGCGTTGGAACTAAAAAGAGTACCCATGCAAAGAGCACCAATAAAAAACATCTTTTTCATTTTTGATTGTTTTTAAAAGAATTATTGAAAAATATCTGCGGATTCAAAACTTACATAAATCATACCAAAAAAGGGATTCCGAAGAAAACGTTTTCTTTAAAAAAAAATCGGGGTGACTCAAAGCCACCCCGATTGTATAAATTGTAATTGGGAAAGATTACTCCATAATTTTCTTGAACAAATTCTTCATGTTCACCAAGTTACCAATGATTTTGTGTAGATCTGCAACAGCCACACGCTCCTGCAACATAGTATCGCGATAGCGAATAGTCACCGTGTTATCTACAGGAGTTTGATGATCCACCGTGATACAGAATGGAGTACCAACAGCATCCTGACGACGATATCGTTTTCCGATAGAGTCTTTTTCGTCATAACCACATTTGAAATCGAATTTCAAATCGTTCATGATTTCGCGGGCTTTTTCAGGAAGGCCATCTTTCTTTACCAACGGCATGATACAAGCTTTTACCGGAGCTAAAACAGGAGGTAAATTCAAGACTACACGAGTTTCACCGTTCTCAAGTGTTTCTTCGTTATACGAAGCAGCCATGATAGAAAGGAAGGTACGATCCACACCAATCGAAGTCTCAATTACGTATGGAGTGTAAGATTGGTTGATTTCAGGATCGAAATACTTGATATTTTTTCCTGAGAATTTTTCGTGACTTCCTAAGTCAAAATCGGTACGCGAGTGAATTCCTTCCACTTCTTTGAAACCGAAAGGCATTTCAAATTCAATATCGGTAGCGGCATTGGCATAGTGAGCCAATTTATCGTGATCGTGGAAACGATACTTGTGGTCACCAAGTCCAAGGGCTTTGTGCCATTTCAAACGCATTTGTTTCCAGTGTTCAAACCATTTCATTTCTTCGCCCGGACGTACAAAAAATTGCATTTCCATTTGTTCAAATTCGCGCATACGGAAAATAAACTGACGAGCTACAATTTCGTTACGGAACGCTTTACCAATCTGGCAAATACCAAAAGGAATCTTCATACGACCTGTTTTTTGTACGTTCAGGTAGTTTACAAAAATACCCTGAGCTGTTTCGGGACGAAGGTAAATTTTCATTGCTCCATCGGCAGTTGAACCAATTTCAGTGGAGAACATCAGGTTGAATTGACGAACATCAGTCCAGTTGCGGGTCCCACTTACCGGACAAACCACTTCGTAATCTTCGATAATGGCTTTTAGTTCAGCCAGGTTGGAATCGTTCAGCGCAGCTACAAAACGAGCGTGAATCTCATCGCGTTTAGCTTGATTTTCCAATACGCGTTCGTTAGTAGAACGAAAAACAGCAGCATCAAAACTATCTCCAAAGCGTTTAGCTGCTTTTTCAACTTCTTTATTGATTTTGTCATCGTATTTTGCCAATAAATCTTCAATCAATACATCGGCACGATAACGCTTTTTGCTGTCCTTGTTATCAATCAACGGATCATTAAATGCATCCACGTGACCGGAAGCTTTCCAGGTAGTAGGATGCATAAAGATGGCTGCATCAAGTCCAACCACGTTTTCATTGAGCAACACCATGCTGTCCCACCAATACTTTTTGATATTGTTTTTGAGTTCAACACCATTTTGACCATAGTCGTACACAGCAGCTAATCCGTCATAAATTTCGCTCGAAGGAAATACAAAACCATATTCCTTACAATGTGCAATCAATTTTTTAAAAACATCTTCTTGTGAAGCCATATCTATCTAGTTTTCTATATTATTTACCTTTCAATTTCTTTATATCCTGCTCTATCTCAACCATACTTTGCTCTTTCTCTATTTGTTTCTGAACTGATTGATATTTCTCGTATTCCAAATTTGATTTTTGCAACGCCATATCGTGACTCACTTTACCTGCATGCATCAGCAACTCTCTTCCATTAAGTTGAAGAATTGTGTCCAACCGTTGTATCCAATCATTCATATACATTGGCGTTTGTTGCTGCGCCATCGTTTCGGCAAACGCGAGGTATTGCTCCACTAATAAACCAAGTAATTTTATTTCATTCTCGTTTAAATAGTTTTTTGCAATACTTATATCCGATTTCCTAATTGATTGAGGTTTATTTTTATCATAAGAAAGCATTCCCAATAACGGTAACGATGCATCAACTCTACGATAAATCAACTCAGCAGCTGTCTGACTGCTGATAGCCCAAAGCAATTTGTTTTGTACAATTTTAAAAAACTCTATTGTTCTTTCGTCTTTCGGATTATAATCGATACTTGTGGTATAAATATCTTTTATTTTTTGATAAAAGAAGCGCTCTGAAATCCGAATTTCCCGTATCCGTTCTTGTAGCTCGCTGAAATAATTCATCGAAGTACCCGATTTAAAACGGTCATCGTTGAGCGCAAAACCCTTCACAATATATTCTCTCAATCGCTGCGTTGCCCAAATTCGGAATTGAGTACCTTGCTGCGATTTGACTCTGTACCCAACCGAAATAACGACATCAAGATTATAATGCTTTACGTCTCTTTCTTGTGTTTTCCCTTCAATAGCGCCATGTTGAGTGGTTTGTCGGAAATTCCGACATCCCACATTTTCATTCAATTCGCCTTCGCTAAATATATTTTGAATATGTTCCGAAATTGTGGATCTACCTTTACCAAAAAGTGAAGACATTTGGTCTTGCGTCAACCAAACTGTATCTTCGTCAAGTCGGACATCAATCTTGATATTACCATCGTTATTTTGATATATCAGTATTTCGCTTTTCTGCATTTTGAATAAAAAATAATCAATTGTTCAACAAAAAACATCATCTCGCAAAGCCATACTATTTAGTTACGAGTTACGAATATCTACTTGCAAAGGAAAAATAATTTTATATCAATTTAGTATGAAATTGTAGTCCAAAAAGAGGTGCAAAGTTACTATTTTTTTTGTATTTTTGTCGATTGAATCCGAAAAATAGTATAGTCGCGGGGAGTTAATGCATAGATTTTTAGAACAAAATCGCTTTACGCAACAACTCACACCCAAGCCTCCTAACTTGTAACTCGTAACTTGTAACTAAAAAATCAATGAGCACCGACGAAATAATTGACGACGAAAACCTAGAAAATGAATTGACAGATTCAGCCGACGAAATAATTGCCGATGCTGAATCGACCGAACATTCAAATTACAAAGTTCCTAAAATAAAAGATGATGCTGTAAAACATCATCTCTCGGGCATGTACCAAAACTGGTTTTTGGACTACGCTTCGTACGTAATTCTGGAACGTGCCGTACCGGATATTTACGATGGCCTGAAACCCGTTCAGCGTCGTATTCTTCATTCAATGAAACGATTGGATGATGGTCGCTACAACAAAGTGGCAAACATCGTTGGGCATACCATGCAGTTTCACCCACACGGTGATGCTTCCATTGGCGATGCGCTGGTGCAACTGGGACAAAAAGACTTGCTTATTGACTGCCAGGGAAACTGGGGAAACATACTTACCGGTGATGGTGCAGCTGCTCCACGTTACATCGAGGCGCGCCTTTCAAAATTTGCGCTCGAAACGGTTTTCAATCCTAAAACGACAGAATGGAAAGCCTCTTATGATGGCAGAAACAAAGAACCTATCGCTTTACCGGTAAAATTCCCGCTGTTATTGGCACAAGGAGTAGAAGGTATTGCCGTTGGTTTAAATTCAAAAATTTTACCTCATAATTTCAACGAACTACTCGACGCCTGTATTGCTCATTTGCGCGACGAGGAATTTATCCTTTTCCCCGATTTTCAAACCGGAGGATCTATCGATGTAAGTCGTTATAATGATGGGGAGCGTGGTGGTGCGGTAAAAATCCGGGCTAAGATAGGTAAGGTGGATAATAAAACCCTGGTTATTAGCGAAATTCCTTTTGGTTCTAACACATCCAAATTGATAGAATCAATCATCAAAGCCAGCGATAAAGGAAAAATTAAAATCCGCAAAGTGGATGATAATACCTCGGCTAATGTCGAAATATTGGTACATCTACTACCCGGCTCGTCGTCCGACAAAACCATCGATGCGCTCTATGCTTTTACCGATTGTGAACTCAGCATTTCACCAAACTGTTGCGTTATTCATGATAACAAACCACGGTTCTGTGGCGTAAGTGAGATGTTGCGCATTAGTTGTCAGCATACCATGGAGTTGCTAAAACTCGAATTGGAGATTCAGAAAGCAGAGTTGCAAGAACAACTCTTCTTCACTTCGCTCGAAAAGATATTTATCGAAAACCGCATCTACAAGGATAAAGGTTTCGAAGACAGCACCTCGCAAGATGAGGTTATTGCACATATCGACAAACGATTAGAGCCGTTCAAAAAAGATTTTATTCGTGAGATTGTACGCGAAGATTTCCTGAAATTGCTAGAGATAAAGATGATGCGTATCACCAAGTTCGACTCGGACAAGGCAACGGATACTTTGTTGGCAATTCAGAAAAAGATTGACGAAATTGATTACAACTTAACACACATCGTTGCCTACACTATTGCCTGGTACGAAGGGTTGAAAACAAAATACGGAAAGGATCACCCTCGTATGACCGAGATTCGCAACTTCGAGACCATTGTGGCTTCGAAAGTAGTGGAGGCAAACGAAAAATTATACGTCAACTACGACGAAGGATTTATTGGCACTTCGCTCCGCAAGGACGAGTTTGTGTCTAACTGTTCGGATATCGATGATATTATTATTTTCTTCAAAGACGGAAAATACAAAATAGTAAAGGTTGCTGACAAAATCTTTGTGGGTAAAAATATCCTGCATCTAGCCGTTTTCAAGAAAAATGACAAGCGAACCGTGTATAACGCCGTGTATCGTGATGGGAAAGTTGGTCCGCATTACATTAAACGATTTGCCGTAAATGGTATAACGCGCGATAAAGAATATGATATCACGCAAGGTACAGCTGGTTCGAAAGTGATTTATTTCACGTCTAACCCCAATGCCGAGGCCGAAGTTATTCGCATCATCCTAAAACCGAAGCCACGGTTATTCAAACTGGCTTTTGAAAAAGACTTCAGTGATATTGCCATTAAAGGGCGACAATCGATGGGTAATGTGCTCACTAAAAATGAGGTTCAAAAAATTGCATTGAAAACAAAAGGGGGATCCACGCTCGGTGGGCGCCAGGTTTGGTTCGACCGCGATGTGCTGCGTCTCAACTACGATAAACGTGGCGACTATTTGGGCGAGTTCCAAAGCGACGATCTTATCCTGGTAGTATCGAGCAAAGGAAATTTTTACACCAGCAACTTCGATCTAAACAACCACTACGACAAAGATATTTTGGCGATTGAGAAGTTCGACCCACACAAAGCATGGACAGTGGCACTGTGGGATGCAGAGCAAAAATTCTATTATTTGAAACGCTTCCAACTGGAGGCATCGGTTAAGCCACAAAACTTCCTTGGCGAAAATGCCGAGTCACGCTTAATGCTGATGACCGATGTGGACTTCCCTCGTTTTGAAGTAATATTTGGCGGCAACGATGCTTTCCGCGAAGCGTTGGTGATTGATGCCGAAGAATTTATTGGTATAAAAAGTTACAAAGCAAAAGGAAAGCGACTTACTACTTTCGAAGTAGAAACCATCAATGAACTGGAGCCTCTGCGCTTCGCGCCTGTGAAGGAAGAACAACCCGATGGGAATGATGGTGGTGGCAACGGCGAAGAAATAGATACCGAAGAAGCAAACGAAGATACAGAAGCTACTGCTGACGAAAGCGTAACCGAAGTGCCAAAAACAAAAGCTGAGAAAACAACCAAAACAACTAAGAATGACTCGGTACTGCCCGATGATATTATTGATCAACAACAGATTATTGATGATATTACAGGACAAATGACTTTGTTTTAAATCATCAATTCTCCAAAATAAAAAAAAAGAATGTCCGAAAATTCAAGTGAGTTTTCGGACATTCTTTTTCTACGACCTTCAATTTAATAGGATTTTTGTTTTTTTGAAAACAATTACAGAAAAATTTCCGTAATTTTGCGACTCATTTCAATCGTCAATTATAACTGATTAATATACAACTAAAATGGCAAAAGAATTTAAGTACCAGGAAACATTTCCATTGGGAAAAGACACAACCGAATACTATTTGCTTACCAAAGAGCATGTTTCGGTATCGAAGTTTGACGGACAAGAAATCCTGAAAGTAGAACCGGAAGCAATGACCGAATTGGCTCGTGCTGCCATGCGCGATTGCTCGTTCTTGCTCCGCCCTGCACACCAGGCGCAGGTAGCAGCTATTCTGGCTGACCCTGAGGCTAGCGAGAACGATAAATACGTGGCGCTAACCATGCTTCGCAATGCAGAAATCTCGGCTAAAGGCATTCTTCCTTTCTGTCAGGATACCGGTACAGCTACCGTTTACGCAAAAAAAGGAAGCAATGTGTGGACTAACGGAACCGACGAAGAAGCCCTATCGAAAGGCATCTACGAAACGTATACCGAAGAGAACCTGCGCTACTCTCAAAATGCGGCTTTGAACATGTACGATGAGATAAACACAGGTACCAATCTTCCTGCTCAAATCGACTTAGTGGCAGGTCATGGTAACGATTACAAATTCTTATTTATTGCCAAAGGTGGTGGTTCGGCCAACAAATCATACCTATTCCAGGAAACAAAAGCGCTGTTGAACCCAGCTTCGTTGGAGAAATTCCTTACCGAAAAAATGAAAACATTGGGTACTGCGGCTTGTCCACCTTACCATATTGCTTTCGTTATTGGCGGAACATCGGCTGATGCTTGTATGAAAACAGTAAAATTGGCTTCGACAAAATATTACGACGAATTGCCAACCGAAGGAAACGAACTAGGACAAGCTTTCCGCGATGTGGAAATGGAACAAAAAATCTTGAAACAAGCACAGGCTTCGGGTTTCGGGGCTCAGTTTGGAGGTAAATACTTTGCTCACGACGTACGCATCATTCGTTTGTCGCGTCATGGTGCTTCTTGCTTTGTGGGTATGGCTGTTTCGTGCTCTGCCGACCGTAATATCAAAGGTAAAATAACCAAAGACGGTGTTTGGGTTGAGAAAATGGAAGACAATCCGGGCGCATTGATTCCTGAAGAATTGCGCAACGAAGGCGAAGGCAACGCAGTAAAAATCGATTTGAATATGCCAATGAAAGATATTCTGACTATTTTATCGAAATATCCTGTTGCAACTCGTTTGTCATTGAATGGAACTATTGTTGTTGGTCGTGATATTGCTCATGCTAAGCTGAAAGAATTGATTGACGCCGGCAAACCACTTCCACAATATGTGAAAGATCACCCTATTTATTATGCAGGTCCTGCTAAAACACCTAAAGGAATGCCTTCCGGTTCATTTGGCCCAACCACAGCCGGTCGTATGGATTCGTATGTGGACTTATTCCAAGAAAACGGCGGCAGCTTAATCATGATTGCCAAAGGAAACCGCACCCAGCAGGTAACTGATGCATGTAAGAAATACGGTGGTTTCTACCTTGGTTCTATTGGTGGTCCAGCAGCTATTTTGGCGCAACAAAACATTAAAAAAGTGGAATGTTTGGAATATCCTGAGTTAGGAATGGAAGCTATCTGGAAAATTGAAGTGGAGAATTTCCCGGCATTTATTCTTGTTGATGACAAAGGAAATGATTTTTTCAAGCAAATTAAACCAACAATGGTTTGCTAGCATTTGACTTCTAATCTCTTTTTTAAAGAGTGAGTGGATCTTTCTGCTCACTCTTTTTGTATTTATATGTTAACTAATTGTAACGAAACTTTGAATGACTGGAATATCGTAGTACTTTTGTAGCTCATTTGTAATCTCTTTGAATTAAAAGTACTCATGTTTCAAAAACTTAAACATCTCAACACAAATTGGTATTTTAAATTTGTCGCCAGACTTGGTCTGGCCATGTTGTTTTATTCTATACTCCGAATCATATTTTTTACCCTCAACCGGGATCTTTTTGAACAGGTAACGTTTGTAGACTATATGCGAATGGCTTTGGGTGGACTAAAATTCGACCTTGTGGCTATGCTTTATACCAATGCCCTTTTTATCATTCTCTGCATTATCCCTTTTAAATTCAGGTACAATAAAGTCTATCAAAAAACGCTCGAATGGATATTTATTGTCTGCAACTCAATTACTTTACTGGCAAATTGTATAGACATTGTTTATTTTCGGTTTACGCTTCGTCGCACCACCTTCAATGTATTCAAAGAATTCCAAAACGAGACACAAGGATTTAAGCTTCTTGCCCATTTCATTCTTACCTATTGGTATATTGCCCTTCTCTTTGTATTGGCTATATATGCGATGAAAAAAATGTATGGTAGCTTTGTTCAACGTCCATCTAAATTTAGCAAACCACTATTTTATTATCCCAAAGGGTTATTGCTTCTAGCCATATTCTCTGGACTCTTTGTAGCTGGTGTAAGGGGTGGCTTCAGACACAGTACACGCCCGATTACACTCAGCAATTCAGGCGACTACACCAAGAATCCATTGGAAGTAAATATTGTTCTGAACACACCGTTTACACTTCTGAAAACAATTGAAATTGTAGATTTGAAGCGTGGAACCTTCTTCGAAGACGAAAAAGTGTTGGCAAATCATTATAACCCTGTAAGAACGAGTTCGGCCGACGGAGCGTTCAAACCAATGAATGTGGTTATCATGATCCTCGAAAGTAATGGTAAGGAGTACTACGGTTTTTACAACAAAGACATAAAACCCGCCTACAAAGGCTACACTCCATTTATGGATTCGTTGATAAACCAAAGTCTTACGTTCAAATATTCGTATGCCAGCGGACAAAAGTCGATTGATGCCATGCCGTCTATCCTGTGCAGTATTCCATACATGGTAGAGCCCTTTATTACAACGCGTTACGCTACTAATAATAGTATAAACAGCATTGCAAGCCTGCTAAAACCGAAAGGCTATTATTCGGCCTATTTTCATGGTGCGCCCAATGGTTCTATGGGCTTCCAGGCCTTTGCCAATCTAACCGGATACGATGCCTATTTTGGCAAAACCGAATACAATAACGATGCTGACTTTGACAATATATGGGGAATATGGGACGAGGAGTTTTTCCAGTTCTATGCACGCAAGATGGGTACTTTCAAACAACCGTTCATGACGACCATTTTTTCTGTTTCGTCACACGATCCTTACAAAGTGCCAAAGCGCTACGAAGGCAAATTCCCGTTGGGGAACATACCTATTCACCAGTGCATCGGTTACACTGATATGGCTTTGCGCAAATTTTTTAAAGCTGCGTCTAGAATGCCATGGTTTAAAAATACGCTTTTTGTGATTACTGCCGATCATACCAATCAAAAGTATCTGGAGAAATACAAAACCGATCTGAATCATTTTGCGGTTCCAATCATCTTTTATACTCCGGGTGGACAGATTAAAAAAGAATACAATCAAACAGACATAGTGCAGCAAGCCGACATTATGCCGTCAATTCTGGGGTTCCTGAACTATGACAAACCCTATTTCTCGTTTGGTTTCGACACATTCCACCGCCCGAGCGACAAATACATTGTGGTAAATTATAAAAACGGATTTTATCAATTACTGAAAGACAAGTACCTGTTGCGCTTTGATGGACAAAAAGCAGTCTCCATGTTTGATTTCAAGAACGACGAAAGACTATCAAACAACTTGTTGACTGCCAATAAAGCCCTTGCCGACTCACTGACTTTGGATGTGAAGGCTTTTATTCAACAGTACAATAACAGAATGTTGGACAATAGATTGTTGCCGAACAGATAAATTAAACGAAAGAAAAAAGGCGAATGTAATTCATTGTTACATTCGCCTTTTTTAATTAATTCAGTTTCAATCGAACGCCTACATTTACATTTCTACCGGGCTGAGTCAGTCCACCGTAATCGGCATAAGACTTATTGAAAATATTGTTCATATCGGCAAATACATCAAAGTGCTTATCGTTCCACAACAGTCGGCAATCGAGCATAGCGTATGGCGAAAATTTCTGCAATACTTTGTTTGCATCGGTATAACTCCCCGCTCTATCAAGGTATCCCAGCTGCCAACAGGCCGACAAACGATTCCAAATAGAATGATCAACCGATACGGTTATTTTATTTTTCAAATAATCAAGCACATATTTCGAATCAAGCTGATCTGCACTCTTATCCATTTTTAAATAAGAATAGGCCACACCTATTTTCTTCACAAATGATTGTTGAAAATAATAAGCAAAGGTTACATCAGCACCTAATGCATTAACTTCGGTTAGGTTCTTGCTTTCCCAAACAGTGGCTGTTGGTGCTTTCACCCAGTCAATCACATTTTGCCCCATGCGGTAATAAGCTGTTGCATCCAGTTTCCAATTGGTTTGTCTTATTTTGCTTCCGATTTCTACCGTTTGCGATTTCTCAGGCTGCAGGTTTGGATTGGCCAGTTGAGTTGCACTTTTGTAGTATAAATCAGTAAAAGTAGGAAGGCGCACTGCCGAGTTGGCATCAGCAAAAACACGGAAATTGTCATTGAAGGCATACGCCACATCAATACCTCCATAGCCATTCCAACCAAACACAGCCGAATGAGTCGCTGCTGCTCCGGCTGAAAAATACCATTTATTTATGTTCACAGCATGATCCAAAAACGCGGTTTCTAGTAGACGGTTATTTTCTCTGGTGAAATAACCATTTGTTTCCAACGGTGCACGCATTGAATCAATGGCAGTTCCAAGCACATTGCTGTATATGTGCTCGTTGCGTGCTTCAATACCAAGTGTAGTTTTACCAAGCGTAGACAAGTACGATGCCGACGCTCTAGCTCCCGTCACATCGGTCATGTGGTAATTGTGGGTTTTATACCACGAGGCTGCTCCTGTAAAATCGCGGAACAACTCGAATCGGTCGTGGTGACGACGCCATGAGGCTTGTGCATTCAGAGTCAAACGACCTTTGGTAAGTGACCAGTTCAGGGCTGTCATAAAGGTTTTAGAACTCTCAAACTGATTTGGATAAGCCAACGAATAGAAACTATTAGCGCCAAAAGATTTTTGCTGAGCCGACAGTTGCAAATCAAACTTTCCTGCAGTTCGAGTATTCAACACCGATTGAGAAAAAGCGTTCAATACATCAAAATCGGTATTCGCCATATAACCTGCACTGCTCCTGTGAGATACAGATGCGAACGAATGAATTTTGTCGTTACCCCAATTACCTGAAACGGATTGTCCGTAGTTATGAAAGCTACCGGCACTCAATTCGGCATTTAAAGCCGATTTGCCAGTCTTTTCCGTCACAATATTTATTGCACCGCTAAAGGCATTCGGTCCAAGCACGCGAGCCGATGAACCTTGTAGAATCTCTACGCGTGTCACATCCGACAAATCAACCGGTATATCCAGATTAAAATGCCCTGTTTGCGGATCGGTGATATTTACACCGTTTAGCAAAATCAACACCTGATCGAACGATCCGCCACGGATACTAATATCGGCTTGTGTGCCATTCGTTCCACGTTGGCGAATGTCAATGCCCGCAACATAATCCAATAACTGATCTATGCTTTGAACCGACGAACGGGATATCTCGTTTTTATCAATAACGGTAAGGATACGACCCATTTCCGAATAAAGCTTATTCCTGGTTGCATTTACTTCCACATCCTGAAGGTTTACCGATGCAGAATCATTTCTTTGCTGCGCAAAAAGCGATGGCAGACAAAACAAAAGCGAAAACGAATAAAGTAGAAAGTTTTTTTTCATCTTAGTAAAATAAAAAAACGGTTGAAGTGGAAAATCCACCTCAACCGTTACAGTTAATAATATATGATGTAGTCAGACGAAGCGCTGCAGCACTGTCTGATGACATTTCGGATAAAGATACAATAATGGCTTGCTGAAGCGTTGCCTCCACCTCATCATCGACCGGGTCATTCTCGCTTCCATCGGCAGTAGTGAGAGTCGAATGAACACGGGTCATTGAAATTCCTTCTGACTTCTGAAGCGTTTTGTCGGAAACCGAAATAGCAAGCGCACCTATTGATACACAACAAGACAAACTACAAAACACAGCATACCCCACTCTGCTCCAACGACGGAAGCGAAGAGTTGAATTTGTAGGTTGCGTTTTTTTATTCATGGTTATTGTGCTTTTTTAGAAAGTGCAAAAGTAAGCAAAATTTCAGTAATGGATGGCTAAAAAATGAAGAAAGTGATTTTGCGGACAAAATCACTTTCTCAACTAGCATTAATTCAGGCTATTGCTTGATAAAACCTAAACTGTTTAATTTCCCAGTCCAAACATCTGTAAGAATAGCTGTGTTGGTCTTTCCTCCAATAATATAAATGCGATTTGAATTACCTACCACTACAGATGAATAATTTCTATGTGTATAACTAATAGGCAATTTATTATATGTAGAATCAGGAGCTTTCCATGTCAAACCTTCGTCTAACGATACTTTATATTGAGCTACTTTAACATTGGTTGTTTTAGTCCCAAACACGAATAATTTGCTGTCGTAAGCAATAAGCGAAGCACCCAATGCCAATGTATCCAATGATTTACTGTGATTCGAATTTTCGTTAAAGTTCACCCAGTAATCTCCATTTTCGGTATTCCAATTAGTATTCAAAACCGTACCATTAGCACTTTTACCACCAATAATAATCGCTTTTGCCTTGTTACCCACACGCGATGTAAAAGAAAGTGCAGCAAAATCTGTCAGAGGAAAATTTGAAGGCAATTCATTCCTTATTAACCAAACAGTACCATCAACCGAACTTGCAAAATGATATTTCGAATCCACTTTTGATTGAGTAATAGCCCAAATATTTCCATTCAGGGAAAACAATATGGTTTTAAAGGTGTAATCCGCAGCCGAAACATCAGCAACTGTCCAGGTTGCCCCATCAGTCGAAGAGTATATTTTCACGCCATCCTGCGTATAAAAAAGCTTTCCATCGAATTGTACCGTGTTGACCATTGATGCATTAGCAGGTAAACCGCTTAGTGTCGCTGCTGCCCACGCTGCTCCATTGGTTGAAGTGTACAAGGTGGCAACCCCTGCTTCGTTTGCATAATATAGAAGTTTATTATTGAAATAAATTGCTTTCTGGCTCGTCGGATTAGCTGCCCCAACGCTATTAGGCAGCATACTCCACACATATAATTTTGGTTCCACTTTGTGAACATTTACCTTAACAATATATTCTTTTGCCGCTATATTGTCAGCTGCTTTATTTATAACTTTTACCGGCAGACTAAAATCAATTGTATCCTTTCCTGTAATCGATTTGGCAGTTGTAGATCCATTTAAGTAGTATACAGCCCCGTAACTACTCACAAATGTAAAAGTTGGAATAGCTTTATTTACCGGAGTGCCAAAAGGCAATGAATCGACATTCTCAACAGTCACACTGTCTGCATTAAGTGTAAATACTGCAGTCTTAATGGAATCATTTCCAGCTAAAGTAAAGGCTGTCATGCGTGGGTTTGTAGAACTGGTGACGGTAGTTTCATCATCGCTTAAACAAGCAGACAAAGCTACAACAACGCAAAATAGACAAATGAATTTAAGAAAATTGAACTTCATATTGATAGGGATTATTTTTGAAAGGACAAAGTTAAATTTATTTTTCGTTTTCTCGACCACTTTGTACAAGATTTATTGTTTTTTATCATTAAAAACAAGATATTTAGAAGAAAACGCATGTAATCAGGTCAGTTCTACTACTACCGGGCAATGATCGGAGTGAACAGCACCGTCAAGTATAGCAGCAGACGTCAACCTTTCGCGCAATGGTTCGCTCACCCAATGATAGTCGATACGCCAACCTGCATTTCTAAACCTCGCTCCACCGCGGTAACTCCACCAGCTGTATTTCTCGGCACTTTGGTCGAACATACGAAAAGAATCTACCATACCACTTGCCTCCAGTTCATCCAGCCAGGCGCGCTCTTCGGGCAAAAAACCCGAAACACCGTTTTGACGCTCAGGGTGATTAATATCAATAGGTTTATGACAAATATTATAGTCGCCGCAAACAACAACATTGTCCCTTGTTTTCCGAAGATTGGCAATATAAACAGCAAATGATTTCAGGAATTCCATTTTGAATACCTGACGTAAATCACCCGACGAACCCGAAGGAATATAGACACAAACAACAGTCACATCACCGAAATCGGCACGGATAACACGTCCTTCACCGTCATATAAGGGAACATCCATTCCTATTACAACCTTGTCGGGAGCCTGTTTGGTGATAATAGCTACTCCGCTATATCCTTTTTTTTCGGCCGAATGCAGATAAGAAGTATATCCCAATTCGGCAAATATCATGGTGTCAATTTGATCCGGTTGCGCTTTCGTTTCTTGCAGGCAAAGTACATCTGGATTCTCGGCTGTAAGCCATTCGGTGAAATTCTTTTGAAGAGCGGCTCTAATGCCGTTTACGTTATAAGAGATAATTTTCATTGATTTGTTCTTTTTACTTTTTTGAATAGTTCGGACGCAAAAACAAAATTGTTCAGCGCTTCGTTATCAACATGAAAAATGTCATCTTTGTTCCCTTGCCACGCTTTTTCTCCTTTTTCAATAAAAATAATGTTCTCTCCAATTTCCATCACCGAGTTCATATCGTGCGAATTGATAATGGTGGTAATCTCAAACTCATGCGTTACTTCATGTATCAACTGATCGATAACAAGTGATGTTTTAGGATCCAAACCCGAGTTAGGCTCATCGCAAAACAAGTATTTAGGTTGCAATGCAATAGCTCTGGCAATGGCCACACGTTTTTGCATACCACCACTAATTTCCGAGGGTGCTAAACCAAAGGCTTTTTCTTCCAGATTCACGTGTTTCAGACAAAAACGAGCACGTTCCAGCATTTCCTCTTTAGTGCTCGGCGAAAACATTTCGAGCGGGTAGATCACATTTTCTAATACAGTTAACGAATCGAAAAGAGCAGAACCCTGAAACAGCATACCCACCTCGCGACGCAGCATGCGTATTTCGCTCATTTTCATATCGGGCAGGTTACGGCCATCGTACTCAATACGGCCACCATCAATGCGATGCAGACCGATAATGCTTTTCATTAGCACCGTTTTGCCGGAACCACTACCCCCAATAATCATATTGGTTTTTCCGGTTTCAAAAACAGCCGACACATTTTTCAATACGTGGTTACTTTCGAATGATTTCTCTATATTTTTTACTTCAATCATTTTTATTTTCTGTCTAGGCGGCGCGAACCATTAGTTCAACATAATTTTGGTGATAAGAATATTGAAAAACAGAATCAGAATACTTCCATTTACAACTGCATTGGTGCTCGACTTACCAACGTCGAGGGCGCCTCCGTACGAATAATAACCATAAAATGCTGCCACCGAAGAAATAAGGAAGGCAAAAATCATCGATTTTATCAGCGAGTAGAAAACATAATACGGCACAAAAGCAAACTTTATCCCTACCAGATAATCACCTGTAGTCATAATTGTGGTTAGAACACCCACAAAATATCCACCAAATATCCCCAACGCCATACTAAAGATAACCAGAAAAGGCATCATCACCACAAAAGCAACAACCTTTGGAAGTATCAGGTAATTAGCAGAATTTACTCCCATAATTTCGAGTGCATCAATTTGTTCGGTGATGCGCATCGTTCCTATTTCAGAGGCTATATTAGAACCCACTTTCCCTGCTAAAATCAAACACAGGATAGTAGATGAGAACTCAAGGAGCAAGGTGTCACGCGTTACCAATCCGGTGGTGTAAACCGGCAGTAAAGGGTTGGATGTGTTCAGTTTGGTTTGCATAGTCATGATAAAGCCAATGAACACGGATATAATCGCTACAATGGGCAAGGACTGCAAGCCCAGTTTTTCGAGTTCTTTTGGAAACTGACGGAAAAACATACGTCCTCTGTCTGGCGCAACAAAAACCCGTTTCATTAATAAAATATACTTACCGGTATCGGCTATTAAACCCATGTCTATCTTTTTATTATTGTTTACTATTTTAGAACGATGTCTGCGAAAGTGAGTGCGAAACATTCGAATTGCAAAGATACGCTTTTTTTGGAATATCTGTAAATTAACGTTGCCGGATTTCTGGGCACAAAAAAAGAGAAACCCTTTCGGATTTCTCTTTCTTATTTCTTTTTCGAAGACCGTAATTATACGCGTCTTTCTTTGATTCTTGCTTTTTTACCGGTAAGTGCACGTAAATAGTACAATTTAGCGCGACGAACTTTACCATGTTTGTTTACAGTAATGCTTTCGATAAATGGTGAATCTAATGGGAAAATACGTTCAACTCCAATGTTACTTGAAATTTTACGAACGGTGAAGCGTTTTCTACCTTCGTGTCCAACCACTTTGATTACGTCTCCACGAAACTCTTGGATACGTTCTTTTGTTCCCTCAATAATACGGTATGCTACCGTAACAGTGTCACCGGCTTTGAAAGCTGGGTGCGTTTTTTCAACAAGAAATGCTTGTTCTGCAATTTTAATAAAGTCCATTATTGCTCTTTTTTTATTTTAATAATATGCGCAATATTCACAGACCATTCTATATTCTGTCAGAGATTACGCTAAAATTGGACTGCAAAAGTACTATTATTTTTTTATCACACAAAAATAATGTGCTCTTTTTTACGATTATATGAATAAAACAATATAATAACAACTTCAAAAAACACCGGTTTACTATCTAATATTCAGTTCATTTCCGAAATAAAATGAATATTGAATTATTTTGACTAACTTTGCACCCTCAAAAAAAAAGATTGTATTACATGCAAAAAATTAGAAACATTGCTATTATTGCCCACGTTGACCACGGAAAAACAACCTTGGTAGACAAGATGTTATTAGCTGGACACCTGTTCCGCGAAAACGAAAACGCAGGCGAGTTAATCATGGATAATAATGACCTCGAACGCGAAAGGGGTATCACCATATTAGCAAAGAATGTATCCATCGACTATCTGGGATACAAAATCAACATCATCGACACTCCGGGTCACTCGGACTTTGGCGGTGAAGTGGAACGTGTATTGAACATGGCCGACGGTGTATTATTGTTGGTAGATGCCTTCGAAGGACCAATGCCTCAGACTCGTTTTGTACTACAAAAAGCAATTCAAATGGGATTACTTCCTATTGTGGTTGTGAACAAAGTAGACAAACAAAACTGTCGCCCGGACGAAGTTCATGAAGCTGTATTCGACTTAATGTTCAACCTGAATGCTAGCGAAACTCAACTGAACTTCCATACTATCTATGGTTCTGCTAAGAACAACTGGATGTCGGAAGACTGGAACGTACAAACCGACAGCATCGTACCTTTATTGGATGCTATCATTAAATATATCCCGGGACCTGAATTTATTGAGGGTACTCCACAAATGCTGATTACTTCTCTCGACTACTCATCATATGTGGGTCGTATTGCCGTAGGACGCCTTCATCGTGGAACATTGCGCGAAGGAATGGATGTAAATCTTGTAAAAAGAGACGGCACTCCAATCAAATCGCGTATCAAAGAATTACACACTTTTACCGGACTGGGACGTACACGTGCTACCGAGGTAAGATCGGGTGATATTTGTGCTTTGGTAGGTATCGAAGGATTCGATATTGGCGATTCTATTGCCGATTTACAAAACCCTGAACCATTGGTGCCGATTGCTATCGACGAACCAACCATGAGTATGGTATTTACCATCAATAACTCTCCGTTCTTCGGAAAAGAAGGTAAATTTGTAACTTCACGTCACATTCAAGATCGTCTAACAAAAGAGTTGGACAAAAACCTTGCTTTACGTGTTGAAAAAGATCCTGCTTCGGACGTATGGAATGTTTACGGACGTGGTGTACTTCACTTGTCGGTATTGATTGAAACTATGCGTCGCGAAGGTTACGAGCTTCAGGTAGGGCAGCCACAGGTAATTTTCAAAGAAATTGATGGCGTACGTTGCGAACCGATTGAACAACTTACTATCAACTTACCGGAAGATTGTTCGGGTAAGGTAATTGAAATGGTTGCCATCCGCAAGGGTGAAATGCTAAGTATGGAAGTTGTAAACGACCGTATTCAATTAGAATTTATGATTCCTTCGCGTGGAATTATCGGATTGCGTAACGCCGTACTTACTTCATCAGCCGGTGAAGCCATTATGTCGCACCGCTTTCTGGAATACCAACCCTACAAAGGACATATCGAAAAACGTACTAACGGATCTATCATCGCTATGGAAGGCGGAAGAGCTTTTTCATATTCATTAGATAAGTTGCAAGACCGTGGTCGCTTCTTCGTATTCCCACAAGACGAGATCTACGCAGGTCAGGTTGTGGGCGAAAGTGCAAAAGAAGGCGATATGGTAGTGAATGTTACCAAGCCTAAGAAACTTACCAACATGCGTGCCTCGGGTGCGGATGACAAGGCCAAACTTATTCCGCCTATTGTTTTCAGTTTGGAAGAAGCATTGGAATATATCAAAGAAGATGAATACGTTGAAATCACTCCGGTGACTTTCAGATTGCGTAAAATCTATCTTGATGAAAATGAACGTAAACGCATGACCAGAAAATAATTTATCATTGGCATAAAAGTTGTTTGTTTAGAAATGACACTTGACACGTCAAATTTAATTTCTTTGTAATATGAAAAGAAAAAACTTCTTAATGCTGATGGCATTGCTTTGTTCGACCGGTCTGTTTGCTCAGCTGGGTATAAAAGCCGGTTTGAACATGGCGAATGAGATCAGATCGTTCAATCGGTCCGATGTTGCTACGAGTTTTCAATCGAGCAATTTAACGGGCTATCAAATCGGACTGGTATATCAGGCGATGCCTAAGAAAACAGGTATGGGCGTAGAAATAGGTGCACTACTTTCCCAAAAAGGGAGCAGCTTCCATTTCGACAGCATAAATGTGGATAACGTATTGCGCAACGGCTACAAGGAGATAAACTACCTCGAAGTGCCACTCAACATACGTTATCATATAATTGTAGGCCTTGTTGGCGTATACGGTTTTGGTGGCGTTTACGGAGCTTGTGCACTAAGCGGTTCAACCGTTACCGAAAGTACAAGCACTACCGAAAAAGAAGCCTACAAGACTTTTGCCGATCGTGTGGATTACGGCTATAACTTTGGTGCAGGTGTTGAACTGTTCAGAAAAATTCAACTCGGCGGTACCTGGAGCAATGGCATTAAAAGCACAAGCAATGACGACAGTTCGTTCAAAAATAAAGTTTTTACGATGAATTTGGTCTATATGTTTTAAGATTAAAATCATTCAACAATAATTAAAAAAGAAGTGAATCGTTATCGGTTCACTTCTTTTTTTTGTTCAATCATACGCTAAAACAAAAAAGATCACTAACGCATTGAAATTCAAATTTAAAGCGTTAGCATTTTTTTTCATATAAATTGCATTGTGTTTATCTTTTTTTTGTACCTTTGCACCCCATTACAAAAAGATAAATATCAGCAAATTACTAGATTATTATATTTATGAATATTGTCAGAAAAGACCTCGATCAGAGCAATGCAATGGTTACATTAAGCATTGAAAAAGTGGATTACAGCGAAAAAGTGGACAAAACTTTACGCGATTACCGCAAAAAAGCAAACATCCCAGGCTTTCGCCCAGGCATGGTGCCGGTGGGTTTAGTAAAAAAAATGTACGGAAAAGCTGTATTAGCTGAGGAAATCAACAAATTGGTTTCGGACGGTTTATATGGTTATATCCGCGACAACAATATCAATATACTTGGTGAGCCACTTCCAAACCAAACAGAACAAAAACAAATTGATTTCGAAACTCAGGAAGTTTTCGAATTTGTTTTCGATTTGGGTATTGCTCCTGAATTTGAAGTGGAATTGACAAAAAAAGATAAAGTAGCTTTCTATAATATTACTGTTAGCGAAGAAATGATTGACAACCAAGTTAAATCATACACCGGTCGTTACGGTAAATATATTCAGGAAGACAGCGTTGAAGAAAAAGACATGTTGAAAGGCGAATTGCTGGAAATGGCAGACGGCAAAGTAAACGAAGAAGGTCTTAAAGTTCAGGACGCTACCATGACCATTGCTTACATGAAAGATGCCGACCAAAAAGCACTTTTCGCAGGAGCAAAAAAAGGCGATTTAATCACGTTCAACCCTGCTAAAGCTTATGTTGAAGAAGCTGAAATCAGCTCATTGTTGAAGATATCGAAAGACGAAGCAAAAACAATCGATGCAGACTTCCAATTAAAAATCGAAAGCATCACCCGCTACCACGAATCTGAAATCGATCAGGATTTGTTCGACAAAGTATATGGCGAAGGTGTTGTATCAAGCGTAGAAGAATTCCGCGCAAAAATCAAAGAAAACATTCAGGAAAACCTGACTTCAGACAGCGAATACAAATTTGGTGTTGACGCACAGGAAATGTTGATTGCAAAATACAACAGCCTTCCTTTCCCAGACTCTTTCTTGAAACGTTGGGTATTGTCTTCAAACGAAAATCTGACCGCTGAAAAATTGGATGAAGATTATTCGAAAATGATTGCCGACTTAACATGGCACCTTGTAAAAGACAAATTGGCAAAAGCTAACGACGTGAAAGTTGAAAAAGAAGACGTTGAAGAATTTGCTAAAAAAATGGCAAAAGCTCAATTTGCTCAATACGGAATGATTGGCATGGACGACGAAATTATCGCCAACTATGCTAAAGACATGTTGAAAAAAGAAGACACGCTTAAAAACATTGTCGACAAAGTAGCCGAAGAAAAAGTATTTGCAGTAGTAAAAGGAGCTGTAAAATTAGAAACTAAAGAAGTTTCAATCGACGAATTCAACAAAATGTTCGAAGCAAAATAATTGCTTTTCGGATTATTTTGCCGAAAAGGCTTTTAACTGCTAAAAATTTAAACAAAATAGAATTATCTTTGTTTTTCTTTTTGGGAATAGTTAAAGGCCTTTTCCGATTTTAGAAGCTTATTAAAACATTATAAATATGAACAACAACGATTTTCGCGATTTCGCAACCAAACATCTACGCATGAATGGGTTGGCGTTGGATAAATACGCCGATATTACCAGTAACTACATCTCTCCTTCTATCCTGGAAGAACGTCAATTGAATGTTACTCAAATGGATGTTTTTTCGCGCTTAATGATGGATCGTATTATTTTTCTTGGAACTCAGGTAGATGATTATACTGCTAATGTTATTCAGGCTCAGCTACTTTACTTGGATTCATCTGATCCGGGGAAAGATATCTCTATCTATTTAAACACTCCGGGCGGTTCGGTTTATGCCGGACTGGGCATTTATGATACCATGCAATTTATCAGTTCTGATGTAGCAACTATATGTACAGGTATGGCCGCATCGATGGGTGCTGTATTATTGGTAGCAGGTGCCGAAGGAAAACGATCAGCGTTGAAACACTCGCGCGTAATGATTCACCAACCAATGGGCGGCGCACAAGGACAGGCTTCGGATATTGAAATCACCGCACGCGAAATTCAAAAACTGAAAAAAGAATTGTATACCATTATTGCCGACCACTCTAAAAATCCATTCGAACGCATCGAAAAAGATTCGGACCGTGACTACTGGATGACTTCGGAAGAGGCATTGGACTACGGCATGATCGACAAAATTTTATTCAACGAAAAGAAAAAATAATCTCTCACTGAGATAATCGCCCTGCGATATAATTTTTAAAGAACAACTCAAAACCACGGTCGACCGATCGTGGTTTTGAGACAATACAGATATGGCTAAAACAACAAAGAAATGTAGCTTTTGCGGGCGTCCCGAATCGCAGGTTGGCTTTTTTATTATGGGCATGGAGGGTGCGCACATTTGTGACGAGTGTGCCGTACAAGCTTCGGACATTGTAAAGGAAAATACCTTAAGCAAATCGAAATTGCCCAATTTAAATAAAGAGCAACTTCCAAAACCAATTGAAATAAAAGAATACCTCGACGAATATGTGATTGGTCAGGATGAAGCTAAAAAGTTTCTTTCGGTAGCTGTTTACAACCACTACAAACGGTTGATGCAGGAAAAAACCAGCGATGATGTCGAAATTGAAAAATCGAACATTATCATGGTAGGTTATACCGGAACAGGTAAAACGCTTTTGGCCCGCACCATTGCAAAGAAATTGCACGTTCCGTTTGCCATTGTCGACGCCACTGTGCTAACCGAAGCCGGTTACGTGGGTGAGGATATCGAAAGCATTCTTACGCGCCTGCTACAGGTGGCTGACTACGATGTAAAGGCAGCTGAACGTGGCATTGTGTTTATCGACGAGATTGACAAAATTGCACGTAAAGGCGACAACCCAAGTATTACCCGCGATGTGAGTGGTGAAGGTGTTCAACAAGGCTTGCTTAAACTGCTTGAAGGAGCCATTGTAAACGTTCCACCACAAGGGGGGCGCAAGCATCCCGACCAAAAAATGATAGCTGTAAACACTCAAAACATTTTATTCGTTTGCGGTGGTGCATTTGATGGCATCGAGAAAAAAATCGCCTCACGTTTAAATACGAGAGTGGTAGGTTACAATGCTGCAAAAGGCACAGAACAACTCGACAAGCACAATATGCTTCAATACATTGCACCGCAAGACTTGAAATCGTTTGGTTTGATTCCTGAGATTATTGGCCGTCTACCTATCCTTACTTATCTCGAACCGTTAGATCGCACCGCATTGCGTCGTATTCTGACAGAACCAAAGAACTCAATCATCAAACAATACACCAAATTATTCAAAATGGATGATATTGATTTGACTTTTGCAGAAGAGGTATTGGAATATATTGTAGACAAAGCAATTGAGTTTAAGCTTGGTGCCCGTGGACTGCGCTCCATCACGGAGACCATCATGATGGACGAAATGTTTGAGATGCCGTCGCGAAACGTTAAAGAACTGACTGTTTCGCTTACTTACGCTCAAAGCAAATTAGAAAAAGCAAATATTCATAGATTAAAAACAGCTTAAATAAGTATTCTTAATTATTGAATATCAACAATATAAAATAAGACGACTGGATATTGACCAACTTGATTGGTTAATATCCAGTTTTTTTTTTCAAAACATGTTGTATATTTGAAATCTGTTTATAATTTTGTCTATGGAAGAATTAGCTGCGAGATAATATTATTAAGAATTATTTGCAATAAACAGTAAAAAAATAATTCATTCCGTGCATTACTTTCGACAATAAATACTACTTTCGCATTCATTTTTTTTACAAAAGACACTAATATGGCCAAACTATCTGCATTAACCACGCAGTTGAAAAAAAACTTCGGTTTCGATACTTTCAAAGGAAACCAGGAAGCGATTATTCAGAATGTGCTTGATGGCAATGACACTTTTGTGCTAATGCCTACTGGTGGAGGGAAATCGCTGTGTTATCAGCTACCATCTCTTGTCATGGAAGGTACTGCAATAGTCATTTCGCCACTTATTGCGTTAATGAAAAATCAGGTAGATGCCATGCGCAACTTTAGCGAAGAAGATGGCATTGCCCACTTTATCAATTCCTCGTTGTCGAAGCAAGCCATTGATTTAGTGAAAGGCGATATTTTGTCGGGTAAAACAAAATTGCTGTATGTGGCTCCCGAGTCGCTTACGAAAGAAGAAAATATTGAATTTTTAAAACAAGTAAAAATTTCGTTTTATGCAGTAGATGAAGCGCACTGTATATCGGAGTGGGGGCATGATTTCCGTCCGGAGTACCGCCGCATTCGCCCGATAATAAACGAAATAGGCGTTGCGCCACTTATTGCGCTTACTGCAACTGCCACGCCTAAAGTGCAGCACGACATACAGAAAAACCTTGGCATGCTGAATGCTACCGTTTATAAATCGTCGTTCAATCGCGCAAATTTATACTACGAAGTTCGTCCAAAAACGAATGATGTAGACAAAGACATAATTAAATACATCCGCTCACAAGCCGGCAAATCTGGTATTATTTACTGTTTGAGTCGCAAAAAGGTGGAAGAATTATCGGAAACCCTGAAAATGAATGGCGTTTCGGTGCTACCTTACCATGCAGGTATGGACTCAGCGCAACGGAGCGAGAATCAGGATAGTTTCTTAATGGAAAAAGTAGAAGTGATTGTAGCCACAATTGCTTTCGGGATGGGCATTGACAAACCCGATGTGCGCTATGTGTTGCACTACGACATGCCAAAAAGTTTAGAAGGGTATTATCAAGAAACGGGACGCGGAGGTCGTGATGGTGGCGAAGGTCAGTGCATCGCATTTTACGCATATAAAGATTTAGATAAGTTACGCAAATTTATGCAAGGCAAACCCGTTGCCGAGCAGGAAATTGGCAATCAATTATTATTGGAAACGCAAGCCTACGCCGAAACATCTATTTGTCGCCGAAAAATGTTGTTACATTATTTTGGAGAAGAATATTTGGAAGAAAACTGTGGGTGCTGTGATAACTGTATGAAACCACGAAAATTTATTGAAGGACAAGAACTACTAACACTGGCGTTAGAAACTATTTTACAAGTAAAAGAGAAATTCAAAGCAGAACACATAGTAGACATTTTAAAAGGGAATGAAACATCGGATATAAAATCATATCAACACGATGAACTGGAAAACTTCGCAGCCGCTTCGGATGAAGATGAAAGCTTGTTGCATGCGGTGATTCGTCAGGCTATGATTGCTTGTTTTGTTTCGAAAGATATTGAAAATTACGGACTGCTAAAGGTTACAGCCAGAGGTAAAGCTTATTTGAAAAAACCTGAACCATTTCCGGTAGTAAAAGATAAAGAGTTTGAAGAAGAGGAAGAGGAAGCTGCGGTAAAAAGCTCAGGTGGAACTTGTGCGGCAGATGATGTCCTGTTCTCAATTCTGAAAGATTTACGCAAAAAGATGTCGAAGAAACTTGAGGTTCCGCCTTTTGTTATCTTTCAGGATCCATCGCTCGAGGCAATGGCTACCAGCTACCCTATTACGCTCGAAGAACTTCAGAATATACCCGGTGTAGGTGCAGGTAAAGCTAAGCGCTATGGCGACGAGTTTTTGAAACTGATTAAAGAACACGTTAGAGAAAACGAAATCATTCGCCCTGAAGATTTGCGCGTGCGTACGGTGGCTAATAAATCGAAACTAAAAGTGTCTATCATTCAGTCTATAGATAGAAAAATTGCGCTCGACGACATCGCTCTTTCAAAAGGATTGGACATTGGCGAATTATTGGACGAGATAGAAGCAATTGTTTATTCGGGAACTAAAATAAATATCGATTATTTCCTCGAAGAAGTTATGGATAGTGATCACGTAGATGAAATTTTTGACTATTTCAGCACTGCCGAAACTGATAAGATTGAGCCTGCGCTGGATGAACTTGGTGAAAATGATTACAGCGAAACCGAAGTAAGGCTGGTCAGAATCAAGTTCCTGTCTGAGATTGGAAATTAATCAGAATACAAATATCAATTAAAAAAGCGTCGAAAGTACAACTCTTTCGACGCTTTTTTTTGAATAAATATGTCATATTATCAAAAATAAACTATATTTGCAGGTACGAAATTTCACTTATCTTACTTTTTTTTCAATTAAACCTCTTCAAAATTGTAACTATTCCACTTTTATTGTTATTTTTGTGATGCTATTACAATTTGTAATCTATATCTCGACCCAAAATGAGAACGCCCGAGTTTCTAAATAAATTTTATACATTTTATCGCGATGGATTTAAGAGCATGACGGTAGGTAAAACACTTTGGCTAATAGTACTTATCAAACTCTTTATTATGTTTATCGTATTGAAAATTTTCTTTTTCCCCAATTATTTGAATACCAATTTTCGCGATGATAAAAGTAAGGCTAACCACGTCCGAGAACAACTCCTACAACAATAATAATCGCGCAGATAATGTGCTGATGTCGAAATAAAATCCAACTGAAATTCTATTTACAAAAATAAAATTGCACAATTAATCATTTTTCAAGTACTTATTAAACACTAAAAAATTATGGACTTATTGGACGCATCTTTGGTGAATTGGTCGCGAGCACAGTTTGCGATGACCGCCATGTACCATTGGCTTTTTGTGCCACTTACCTTGGGTTTAGGCGTAATAATGGCAATTATGGAGACCTTGTATTTGAGAACCGGCAACGAAGAATGGAAAAAAATCACAAAGTTTTGGATGACGCTCTTTGGCGTAAACTTTGCCATTGGTGTAGCAACCGGAATTATTCTGGAGTTTGAGTTTGGAACTAACTGGTCCAATTACAGCTGGTTTGTAGGTGATATTTTCGGGGCTCCTCTCGCCATCGAAGGTATTTTTGCTTTTTTCATGGAAGCAACATTTATTTCCATCATGTTTTTTGGTTGGAACAAAGTGAGCAAGAAATTTCACCTCGCTTCCACATGGTTAACTGTTATTGGTGCTACTTTGTCGGCACTGTGGATATTGGTAGCCAATGCCTGGATGCAATTTCCGGTAGGGATGGAGTTTAACCCCGACACCGTGCGCAATGAAATGATTGATTTCTGGAGCATTCTCTTCTCTCCAATGGCCATCAACAAATTTCTTCACACCGTCATTTCGGGTTGGGTCATGGGATCACTGTTTGTGGTGGGTGTTAGTGCATGGTTTTTGTTGAAAAAGCGTCAGGTCGATTTTGCACTTAAGAGTATGTTGGTCGGAGCCATTTTTGGGGTCGTATCTTCTTTGCTTGTGGCTTTCACCGGCGATGGATCGGCTTACAATGTAACTCAGCATCAGCCGATGAAACTGGCTGCTATGGAAGGCTTGTACGAGGGGAAAAAAGGGGCAGGTTTAGTTGCATTTGGTGTTCTGAATAATGATAAAAAATCGTACAATGACTCGATAAATCCTTATAAATTCAAAGTGGAAATTCCTTACATGCTCTCAATGTTGGGCTACAGGGATATAAATGCATTTGTTCCTGGTATTAAAGACGTTATTGACGGAGGATACGAAACATCCAGCGGAAAAGCACTTTCGTTTACCGAAAAGCAAACCATGGGTAAAGCTGCCAGACAATCGCTCGCCGATTATCAAAAAGCAATTACGGCAAAAGATACTGCTGCGGCAGCGATTCATAAAGCACAGTTAAAAACTAATTTCCCTTATTTTGGCTATAGTTATCTGGATAAGGCTGAAGATATCATACCTAGTGTACCAACTGTTTTCTACTCATTCCACGTAATGGTGATGTTGGGTATGTATTTCATAGCGCTTTTCTCGCTACTTTTATTCTACACGTACCGTCAGGAAATAGAGAAAACGAAATGGCTTTTGAAAGCTGCTTTGTGGAGCATTCCATTGGGTTACGTAGCCGGCGAGTTAGGGTGGGCGGTAGCCGAAGTGGGACGACAACCATGGGCTATACAGGATGTGCTTCCCGTTCAGGCAGCTATCTCAGGCATCTCATCACAGTCGGTGCAAATAACCTTCTTTCTTTTCCTGATTCTTTTTACTGCGCTACTAGTAGCCGAAATAAGAATAATGCTCAACCAAATTAAAAAAGGTCCAGAAGCAGATCATTAAAAAAATAATTTGAAAATGAGATAATCTGAAAAATACTTCCTCCCATTGATGCGGAGATATTTCGAATTATTCATTTTTGAATTTCCACATTCTATAATTTAATACTAATTTATATGATAACATATTCATTTTTGCAACATTACTGGTGGTTTATTATATCACTTTTAGGCGGAATTCTTGCTTTTCTACTATTTGTTCAGGGTGGACAATCGATGCTTTTCTCTTTGTCGAAAACAGAAGATGAGCGAAAACTGTTGGTAAACGTACTTGGTCGCAAGTGGGAATTTACCTTCACCACATTGGTTACCTTTGGGGGCGCTTTTTTTGCATCCTTCCCACTATTTTACTCCACTAGTTTTGGTGGTGCGTATTGGGTGTGGATGGCAATTTTGTTTTGCTTCACGCTTCAGGCTGTATCGTACGAATTTCAATCAAAGCCGGGAAATGTTTTTGGCATTAATACTTATCGTGCATTCTTGTTTGCTAACGGTTTGCTGGGTACATTTCTTATTGGTGTTGCCATTGCCACCTTCTTTACAGGTTCTGATTTTATAGTGAACAAAGCAAATATCACTGAGCAACTGACGCCTGTTATCAGTCAGTGGCAAAATCCATGGCACGGTCTGGAAGCGTTGCTAAGTATACGTAATCTAACCTTGGGATTTGCTGTTTTCTTTTTATCGCGTGCACAAGCTTCGCTGTTTTTTATCAACAGACTAAACAACCCAGTATTGGAAAAACGTTCAAGAAAGTATTTATTGATAAACACATTGCCATTTCTTGTATTTTTCCTGACCTTTGTTATCTGGACGCTTTTATCGGAAGGATTTGCCGTAAATGCTACAACAGGTGTTGTGGCTATGGAAAAATACAAATACTTTACTAATCTTATCGAAATGCCGGTTATACTTGTATTTTTATTGCTTGGGGTAGTGGGTGTTTTGTACGGAATTGGCAGAAGCTTACTCAGCGAAAAATTCAAAAGCGGTATCTGGTTCTCAGGCATTGGCACGATTATTACCGTTTGCTGTTTATTTTTGATAGTGGGATATAACAACACATCGTTCTATCCTTCCATTAATCTGCAAAGCTCACTAACTATTTCCAACGCATCCTCCAGCTTATTTACGCTAAAAGCAATGTCCATCGTTTCAATAGCTATTCCGTTTGTTCTTGCGTATATCTTTTACGCATGGAGAGCAATGGAAAAAAACAGAACCGATATTGATGACGTAAACAATGATAGCCATGCTTATTAAGCCGGCCTGGAATTAACTATAAACTCGTTAGTATATAGTTAGCCATACCAAAACAAAGGCTGTAGCTCATCAGAGTTGCAGTCTTTGTTCTTTTTGGTATTCAAAGTAAATAATTTTTAGTGCAGATGGGTGGTATAATTTCGTTAATCGAAAAATAATGTTTTCCTTTGCAAGATATTTATCAATTTATAAATAACCTTCATACAAACTTTTATGAAACAGTTTTTGAAATTTACACTTGCCACCATTGTTGGCATTATAATTACAACATTATTAGGCATTTTAATCCTGTTTGGGATAGTTGGCGCTGTAGCAGGTTCAAAAGAATCGGTAACGGAACTTAAACCCAATTCGGTTTACGAAATAAAATTGGAAGGAAACCTGATCGACCGCTCGGAAGATGATCCGTTTTCGGCAGCATTAGCAGAGGCAATGGGGACAACATCCGAAAAAACAATGGGACTTGACGATCTGTTGTCCAATATTGAAAAAGCAAAAAACGATGCAAATATTGTAGGTATCTACCTCAATGGAGGTTCTCTTTCAGGAGGTTTTGCATCATTTAAAGAAATTAGAAATGCGTTGCTTGATTTTAAAAAAGCAGGAAAATTTATTGTAGCTTATGCCGATAATTATTCGCAAAAGGATTACTACCTGGTATCGGTGGCAAATAAGATATTGATTAATCCACAAGGTATGTTGGAGCTAAAAGGGCTTTCGGCACAGACTATGTTTTTCAAAAACACGCTGGATAAATTGGGAATTGAAATGCAAATTGTAAAAGTAGGAACTTACAAATCTGCCGTTGAGCCGTTGATCACTACAAAAATGAGCGATGCCAATCGCGAGCAGGTTACTGTTTATATGGGATCGATTTGGAAAACATTCCTCACAGAGGTATCGGCAGCCCGCAAAATTTCAGTAGAAAAATTGAATGCTTATGCCGACGAAATGTTGATGTTTCAGCCTACCGAAAAGGCCAAACAATATGGATTGGTTGATGGATTGGCATATACTAACGAAGCAGATAGTATTCTTAAAACCTTTGTAAAAGGGTTGGAGAAAGATAAGGACGTAACTTTTGTAAAGCATTCGGCAATGACTAAATTGCCCGATACCAGCAAGTACGACAAAAATAAAGTAGCTGTAATCTATGCTGTTGGCGAAATAACAGATGCTGATGGTGAAGGTATAGTGGCAAGAGATTTGGTAAAAACCATAAACGAGGTAGCAAAGGATTCTGCCGTTAAAGCGGTGGTTTTGCGCGTGAGTTCCCCGGGTGGAAGTGCTTATGCATCAGAACAGATATGGCATGCTCTGAATATTCTGAAAGCGAAAAAAACATTGATTGTCTCTATGGGTGATTATGCTGCTTCGGGCGGATATTATATATCATGTATGGCAGACAACATTGTGGCTCAGCCAAATACTATTACAGGTTCTATCGGGATTTTTGGAGTTATTCCGAATATTAGCGGCTTAAATGAAAAGCTCGGTTTGACCTACGACGGTGTTAAAACCAATAAGATGAGTGATGCGATAACTGTAAATCGGAAGTTTACACCCGAAGAACATGATTTGATGCAAAACTACGTGAATCGTGGTTATGAGCTATTTGTGAAACGTTGTGCCGATGGACGCAAAATGAAAACCGAACAGATCAAAGCCATCGCCGAAGGTCGCGTATGGACCGGAGAAGATGCTATCAAGAATGGATTAGTGGATAAAATTGGCGGATTGAACGACGCGATTGCATTGGCTGTAGCAAAAGCAAAGCTGAAAACTTATAATGTTAGCGAATACCCCAAGAAAGAAACATTCGAATCTAAATTCATGAAAAGTTTCGGTGACGATGTAGAAGCCCGCTTTTTGAAAGCTCAGTTAGGTGAGCAATATAAACTATTCAAACAAGTTCGAAATCTGGACAAAATAAATGGTATTCAGGCTCGATTACCCTATGATTTGAATATTCAATAGTTATATCTTAGGTATTTGCAAGATTTTGTTCATTTGTGGAATTAAATCTTGCAAATACGTTGATAGAAATGCAGCGAAATTATCCGGGAATGTATCAGGAAATGGGTATTGACCCGATCTTATTCCGTTTTACCACCCAGTATCACTACTGCCTACCCTCCGATAAACAGTTCCACTTTCCCTTTCTCTTCATGGAGAAAGAAGACTCCGTCATCTGATGAAGTGGAGATGTCTAAAAATTTAATACTCCATTTTCTGGTTTTCTAGCCGACATCTTTGTCCGAACGGATGGATTTCGTTGTAGAATTACAAGAGCTATACATGTTTTTTTTAGATTTTGCTTGCTGGTTGCCATTCTATTTTTCGAAGGAGATGGTCGTTCCAGTGAGTCATTTTAGATGTCATACTCTGTTTTATCATTAACTCTCATCAATATCAATACTTATATCAGCGAAGCGCTCGCCCGGTGTAGATTAACTTATAAACCGGCAGTAAAACGAATTTGCCGGATGTTTTAAAGTTAATGTTTGTACAGTGTTGCTCATGCAATCCACATTAATTGTTATTTATTATTAATGAATGTTATTTGTTTCGGCATAAAACAGACTGTAAATAACAGTTTCATTTCAAAATGTTCAATATTGGCAGTACAGATTCGCATTTCTATGTAGCATATGTTCCAATGCGCATATACAAATTTTCAGCTACCAACCCATTAATTACTAGATACAAACTTTAAGGATAAGTGTATATGTCCATTTTCACATTGGTTCATCGTTCTGATGGCATCTGAATGGTCAATACTCCAAAAATAAACCTCACTAGTAGAAATTCGGACACCTGTTTTTCTACTGAAATAATTGCTACAAACGTCAATATCAACACTACACAGTGCTATATATCAACATAATATAAATTTATTTGTATGTTTGCATACTGGTTGTTTCAAATGGGAATAGCAGCCGTTATATTTACTCGATGTACTCTTATGAAAGCAATAATCGTAAATACTCTGAATATTCTATTTACCCTGGTTATTTTCACACCGTTTGTATATACCCAGACCTCTGTCAAGCATTCGTGCAAAAATGCTGCAGAGAAAACAATTACTGTTAATGCTGCTTCCGTGGAACCGATACAGCATACTTACTTAATAGATATACACTGATTTACAGGCAATACTGATATTGAAATAGTTTTTTAGGTATGGTTGTGTTTTTGAATAGATTGATTTAATAGATTCTCTCTGAAACAAGAGATTGGAAAAAGTGAGATAAAGGTTTTGATTGGTTTTATTAAACCGCGGTTTGTGAAATGATACCGACTGCGGTTTAATAGAATCCAATTCAATTAATCAAAATAATAGGATATAAATGAATTGTTATTTAAATAATGAATAGCTAAAAATTGAATAAATGATATAGTAAAAAGGAGACTAATGAATAATACGCACCAAAATGGACAGATCAAATGCAAGCATATTATTTTCCTTATTATCGGGAGTAGCTCTGTTTCTCTTCATTGCCTACAGCGCAATCAAAACGATAGACTCTTCGTCTCAACCCGATAATTATTTTGCAGTGAGTCAAGGGGTTGATTTTGACGAAGAAATTCTAAACGCTCCTACTCAAACCACCTATGCTCAATATGATCAAACAGATATATCCATACCTGAATACTCTCCCGATAACGCATCTTATTCAGCTTCCAGTATAGAACCATCCAATGAAAGCAGCAAATCACAATATACCAATGGTTCGGGTGGTAGTGGTTTTTCAAGTAAGTCCGGCGGGACGGGAGAATCAAATTCGGGCGTAGCGGTTTTGGCTTTGAATTCGAGTAACGAGGAAGGTGCTGCAAAAGATGCATCCGGGACTACAACAAGTTCGTTGACTACAGATGGTTCGCTAAGCTCTAACGCAACTCGTCAGGCTGCCGGTGGAGCAAATTCACACGGAGCAAGAGACCCGGGTGGCAAGAACCCACATAATTCAATACCTGTAGGCGATGGTTTACTTTTCCTTTTATTTCTCACCGGTATTTACTCTCTATGGAAATCAGCTGCAAAAATGAAACAACGATTAACCTTTGGTTATTTCAATTTATTCTACCAAAAAAATAGAAACGTTCGGGCATAACACGAAAACAGTGTTTATCCGAACGTTTTTTTGATTAATAAATCCACCACATCATCGCATCATTCATTTCCTTTCAAATATTTTTCCAAAAACCGGTCTTGCTCCCAGAGTAAATGCAGTATATTCTCACGAGCCACATAACCATGCGATTCTTTGGGCAGAATAACCATTCGTGCAGGTGCACCTAGTCCCTTCAAAGCTTGAAAATAACGTTCGGTCTGCAAGGTAAATGTGCCCGGGTTATTATCCGCTTCGCCATGAACCAGTAACAAGGGAGTTTTCATTTTATCAGCATTCATAAATGGCGACATATCATTGTACACCTTTGGAGTGTCCCAATAGTTTCTCTGTTCGCTCTGAAAACCGAAAGGTGTCAATGTACGATTATAAGCTCCGCTTCTGGCAATTCCACATGCGAATAAATTACAATGAGTGAGTAAGTTGGCTGTCATAAATGCACCGTATGAATGTCCCCCGATAGCCACTTTTTTTCTGTTGATATAACCTAGCGTATCTACCGCATCGATAGCAGCTTTGGCATTCGCAATTAATTGTTCCCTGAAGTTATCATTAGGTTCTGTTTTTCCTTCGCCAACAATAGGGAATGCCGCATCATCCAGTACTGCATAGCCCCGCGTTACCCAATATACGAACGAACCATAATTTGGGAAAGTGAATTCATTAGGATTGCTGGTACTTTGGCCGGCGCTGTTTTTATCTTTGTATTCGGCGGGATAGGCCCATATTAAAAGTGGTAACTTCTCTTTTTTTACACGATCATACCCGGCAGGCAAATACAACGTTCCGGTTAACTCTACACCATCGGCACGCTTGTACTTAATTAATTCCTTATATACATTTTTGATGCTTTTAAACGGATTAGGGAAGTGCGTAAGCTGAGTCAACTTGTTTTTTGCATTGATATAGCGGAAATAATAGTTCGGGTATTCGTTTGGCGATTGAATACGTACCAATACTTCTCCTTTTTTAAAGTCTTCTATCGAATAGATCTCCTCAATCTTATCGGTATATGCCGATTGGTAAAGTCGTTTTGATTTTAGTGTGTTCAAATTCAGTTCATCAATAAATGGAAACTGACCTTTAGGCGTAAACCCATCACCAATCCGATATAAACTATTGTTTTCTACTGCCAGAACATATTTTCCAAACTCATTCTTTCGCAGTTCAAAATGACCCGGATCAGAATGTACATCCTGAAAATTCCGATCATTAACCACTTTCGGTTCTTCATTCACTGTCGATGGCTGAATCAGATACGTTTTTTCATTGCGGGTATCATACCACTCATCCTGCATAATTGCTACCGAAGCATTGCCCCAGAGGATATGCGAAAACCGGGAAATAGTTTTGGTAAATAATACTGCCGGTTTTGTAAACGGAGCCTCCCATTGAAAAAGGGCATCGCGGTGTTTCACTTTTACTTGCGGGTCGCCACCATCGAGAGCCTCAGCATAATAAAGAGTCGATGGAACATCCGAGCGCCAGTTCATATCACGCTTCCCCTTTCGCACTGCCATAAAACCCTTGGGCAATACTTCTGAAAGGGGAACCTCATTTACCGTTTTTACTTTTGGTCCATCTATGGAGTAGACAATGCTCAATTGTGGAAACCGGTTTAATGGAACCACATACGAAAACGGCTTGTGGAGTGTAGTAACAAGAATATATCTGCCATCGGGCGATATATTCTCTCCCGCATACATATCTTCACCCATAAAAAGTTCGTCATTGCCACTTAATGATATCTTGTGTAGTTCCGACGTAGTAAGCGTAACAAAATTGGCCTCATCAGTTGAATTCTTCAATAAGTCGGGATAGGTTCTGTTTTGAGCCTTCGAACCATCGCTGATTGATACAACCGGACCTGTAGGTAAATCCTTTTTGGCATCATGTAAGTTGGGTCTGTTTTTAGGCAATAATCTAACCAATATATGTTTGCTGTCGCGATACCAATTCAACGGACTGCCTAAATTTGCGTTTACTACCGGTTCCGTAAGCCGCTGTGCTTGTGCCGTGGCTATATCAAGCAGCCAGAGTTCAACGCCTTTTGCTGAAGTATGTGTGAATGCAATTTTTGTTTCATCGGGCGACCAACTTACATAGGCTATGCGTGGATTCGCCGGTAAGTTTTTTACCTGTATTGGCTCAATATCCATCAATTTGCATACTTTTAAATTATTGATGTAGGTAGTGGAAGTGGCAATGTTGGTCACCGGATTGATGCGTAAACCGCCAATGCTAATTTCCTGCTGATTAAGATCGTCCAAGGTTTTATAGGTGCTCCTGTAGCTCAGAAGCATATATTCCTTTTTTGTGTCCATTGCCACTGATGGCGAGCGTTCGTAATCGGCCAGTTGCATTATGCTTGGCGGGGGTGTTTGATAGCTTAAATTGTCTTGAGCCATAGTGGTTAATCCTGAAAGGATAAGTAAAAGGGTTGAGGTAAATGTTTTCATTTTTGCATCCATTTAAAACAAATTGCAACTTTTTTGTCAATAACTATGCTAAGCTTTTTTATCAGCCTCTTCGTCGTTCCAATAAAATCATCATCATTAAACCAAGGAGTATTCGCTGCTCTTCGCCTTTTTCGAAATTATTGAGTTTCTCAATTGTGAATTTTCGACCAAAAAGTGATGGTTCCTTGATAAGCCGCGCCACTACAGTTCCATCGGGGCGCGATACACTATAAGCAGGGTGAAAAAAATAACCGGTCAACATCCCTAAAACCGGCACCTCGCCTAGTAAACTATCAAAAACTTTTGCCAATGGATTCTCTTCTTTTACAAACAAATCTTTTTGTTGTTGTTCGTCAAAAATTTCATAGTTTGCTTTCCATAGCGATGCCCAGCCTTTTCTGGCTATACTTCCAATTTCTAAACCATTATAATCCGTAAATTTGTAAGAAGCCGAAAAATCCAGCCATTGATTAGCTTTTATGGTGTAGTTTTGCTGCGAGCGGCTTTCATCGGCAAAAACCTGCACCTCATCAATAAGTTTCAGCATTTTTTCTCGCACATAGGCTATTGTGCTTCCATTGGTGTCTTTAGCCACAAAATCATTGCTAAATGTTCCAATATTAAAAGTCAGTTGTAGTGGGAATTGTATAAGATTCATTTCAAATAAATTTAGCTGTATCAGAATGTTTAAATTGTTTTCGCCGTAAAATTACGATAATTATAGCTATTTGACTTTGAGTAAACTCATATTGTTTGTAAATATTTTTTTAGAGTAAATGGATAGTGACATGGAACGGTCAATAGGAGTGGAATTGGTATACCAATTTAAATGTATTAAGCCCTGTAAATTAACTGCCAAGCTCTTTCACTCGTCGCTTTTTTTTACTACTTTTGCAAAAATTATTTTTATGGCGTTCGATATTGTCTTTGTTGGATATTTAGCAGGCTTCTGCACCGCTATTGCTCAGTTTCCGCAAGCTTACAAGGTTATCAGAACGGGCGAGACAAGCAGCATTTCTCTGGGAATGTACATAATTATGACATTGGGAATCTTCTTTTGGTTTATGTACGGCGTACTAATTCCCGATTTACCAATGATTTTAGCCAATTTTGTTTGTTTAATTCCCTCGGTATATATTCTTTTTATTACCATTAGAAATTTGAACAGATTAAAAAAAAATATTCAATGAAACGCATTCAGATTATCAACGGACCGAACCTCAACTTGCTAGGTAAACGCGAACCAACAGTATATGGTAATCAAACTTTCGAAGCCTATTTGCAGGAACTGAAGAATCAGTTTTCCGATTTGCAATTGGATTATTATCAGTCGAACATTGAGGGCGAACTAATAGACAAGCTCCACGAAGTCGGTTTTTCGTACGACGGGATTGTGCTCAACGCCGGAGCTTATACACACACTTCCATTGCCATTGCCGATGCCATTAGGTCTATCACTGTACCGGTGCTGGAAGTTCACATTTCAAATGTATTTAAACGGGAGGCATACCGCCATCACTCTTATCTGTCTGATGCTTGCAAAGGATGTATAGTTGGTTTCGGAATGGATTCATATCGTTTAGGCATCGATGCCATTTTACATTTTGATTAAATAATAGTATTAAATAGCTGTTTTATAAACCATTCTTATTCCAATGTGTTTTTAGTTGGAATGGAATAATAACAAAAAAAAGATTGTATGTCTAAGTCAACAAAAATTGTCGCAACGATTAGCGACCTTCGCTGCGAAGTGGATTTTATCCGTGAATTGTATAACGAGGGTATTAACGTAGTTCGTATGAACTCGGCTCACTTACAACGCGAAGGATTCGAAAGAATCGTTAACAACACACGTGCGGTTAGTAAAAACCTTGCCATCCTAATGGATACAAAAGGACCTGAAATTCGCACAACTAAAGTCGAAAACGATTCTATCGACCTTGAAACAGGCGATATCGTTAAAGTAACCGGAAATCCGGATTTGATTTCTACTAAGGAATGTATTGCTGTAAACTACGAACACTTTGTACGCGACTTGAATATTGGCGACAGCATTCTTTTCGATGATGGTGAAATTGATCTTCGCGTCGACTCTAAAGAAGCAGATCATTTGGTTTGTACCGTACAAAACAATGGTAATTTAGGAAGCCGCAAAAGTGTGAACATCCCGGGTGTGCGTATCAATCTGCCTTCACTTACCGAAAAAGACCGTACAAATATCCTATTGGCTATTGAAATGGATCTTGACTTTATTGCTCACTCTTTTGTGCGTAATAAACAAGATGTTATCGAAATTCAAAAAATTCTTGACGAACATAACAGCGACATCAAAATTATCTCTAAAATTGAGAACCAAGAAGGTGTTGACAACATAGATGAAATTCTTGAACATACTTACGGTGTTATGATTGCCCGTGGTGACTTAGGTATTGAAGTTGCTCAGGAAAAAATTCCAGGCATCCAACGTCGTTTGATTCGCAAATGTGTGCAAGCTAAAAAACCGGTAATCGTAGCAACACAAATGCTTCATACCATGATCAAGAATCCACGTCCTACACGTGCTGAGGTTACAGATATCGCTAACGCAATTTATTATCGCACAGATGCTTTAATGTTAAGTGGCGAAACTGCTTACGGTAAATATCCTGTAGAGGCTGTACGCACAATGGCTACTATTGCCAAGGAAGCGGAAAAAACTAAAATGGCAGAAAACGATATTCCAATTGATATCGATACAAATGACTTGACTTCATTCCTTTCGAATGCTGCTGTAGAAACTTGTACTAAATTAGGCACAAAAGCAATTATTACAGATACTTATACCGGTCGTACGACTCGTTATTTGGCCGCTTACCGTGGTTTTGCTCCGATTTGGTCTATTTGCTATCACGAGCGTATGGTTCGTCAATTGGCTCTTTCTTACGGTGTATTCCCTATCTATCAACCAGAAGGCGATAATGTACAACAATATTTCCTTACTGCATTGAAAGATTTGATTCAAAAAGGTTGGATTACTGAAGCAGATTCAGTTTGTTACCTGAGCGGAAGCTACGGCATGGGACTTGGAACTACTTTCCTTGAAGTAAACAAGGTAAGTAATATTTTCAAATCACGTGAAAAATACCTTCTCCCAAATTTTTGATCCCACAGGATTATCATATTAAAAAAGGCGTTCAAAGCATTGAACGCCTTTTTTCATTAATGTTTCTAATCAAATTAAACCTCCGCCAACTTTTAAAGTCAAACCAGCGTTATAAAAAAACGCAAACATAAAATTGTAAAAGTCAATATCTCATCATGAAAAAAATTCTCTATTTCGTCTTTTTCATTGCATTTTCCTTTCAGGCATTTGGAGCCGTCAGCATAAAAGGCAAAGTAATAGATGCCGGCACTCAATCTCCACTCGATTTTGTGAACATAACTGTATTTAAACCAGGGAATAGCATTCCGGTTGCCAGCGTTGTATCAAATGCAAGTGGCGACTTCACATTACCAACAGTAAACAATGGGAAATATTCTCTCCGCATAAGCTATGTGGGCTACAATACGCACAATCAGGAATTGGAAGTTTTAGAAAAGCCGCTTAATCTGGGAACTATATCACTTGAAGGAAATGCAAAGAATCTGGCTGCAGTAGAAGTTATAGGGCAAGGATCGCAAATGCGTTTTGATATCGATAAGAAAGTGTTCAGTGTCGATAAAAATATTTCTGCAGCAGGAGGTTCAGCATCAGACGTTTTAAAAAACATACCATCTGTGAAGGTAGATAATGAAGGAAATGTTTCGCTTCGGAAAGATGCTAATGTTGAAGTGTGGATAAATGGTAAACCATCAGGACTTACAGCCGATAATCGCGCGCAGGTTTTACAACAAATGCCGGCAGAAAGTATCGAATCTATCGAGATAATGACCAATCCTTCGGCAAAGTTCAATCCTGAAGGCACTGCGGGAATTATCAATCTGGTGATGAAAAAAAACCGAAAAGCCGGTTATTACGGTAGTGTTTCGGCAGGACTAATGTATCCAACCGGAGGGAAATTAGGACAGTCGTTTGGAACTAATATTAATTTTAATAGCGGCAAAATAGATGCCTACCTGAACATTGGTTATCGTGCAATGAATTTTAAAGGTGGCGGTAACAGCACACGTTATAACAATGCTTCGCCAACGCTTGCTGATACTCTATTGACCCAAAACAATGTGATGCGGAATTCATTCTCAGGACTTTTTATGCGAACGGGCATCGATTATCATTTAGATAATAAAAATACCATTAGTATTGGAGGGTTTGGCATGGCAGGTAGTGGAAAATCAAACAGTACATTGAGCTATCTGAAAACAGACTTAATCAGCAAACAAATTATACGTGATTACTCTCAAGCTAACACAGGAACCGGAACTCGTCCAAGTGTAAATGTGAATTTGGATTATCGTCATGATTTCGACAGCAAAGGCAACCACAATTTAATGACGAGCTTGTCTTATTCAGCTCACAATCGCGGCGGTGACAATCGTTACCAACAATCCGATTTGCCTACGCCCCAAAATGATAAAACACAAAGTTCCGACAATAACAATAAGGAATTTGCATTCAAAGCTGATTATACTAACAAGTTCTCCGAAACAAGTCGTTTTGAAGCCGGATGGCAAAGTACGGTCAGCGACAGGTTGAGCGACGCTACGGGCAATTATACACAAACAAATGTAAGTCTACCCGAATATCAGAATAAGTTTGATTACAACGAGATGATTCATGCTGCATATTTGACCTATGGAGATAGATTTTTGGAAAAATTCAGTGTACAGGGGGGCTTGCGTGCTGAATACCTGGATAAAACATTTACAAACACAACGGCTACGGGAGCACAAACCATTGATCCAAAGCCAACCCTTCAATTGTTTCCGAGCATGTATTTGTCGTATACATTATCAAAGTCGGACGAAATTCAGCTAAATTACACCCGCAGGGTAAATCGTCCGCGTGGCCGACAGATTAGTCCATTTCGAGATTATTCGGATTCTACAAGTATTTCGTACGGTAATCCGAATCTACTGCCGGAATACTCATCGGCTTTGGAGCTGAATTATCTGAAATCATGGCAAAGTCATTCGCTTTCGGCGTCTGCATATTACCGTATCACCGACAATGTTATTGAGAATGTGCGCTTTCTCAATGCCGGAACAATGGAGAATACGTACATGAACATAGCGAAGAGACAAAATTCGGGATTAGAACTTGTGGCTAAAAATCAACTATTTACAATACTTAATCTTACGTCATCGGTAAATTTATACCATAGCAAAATCAACTCTTCGGTGTATGTAAACCCATATAATACAGCTATCTCCACAACCATACCCGGGCAAAGTACTTTTTCGTGGAGTGCAAACATGATGGCTAACCTCATGCTTAGTAAAACTATGTCGGGACAAATTACAGCCGAATACTCATCGCCTACGCTTATTGCTCAGGGGAAAGAAAGTGCTGAATATAAAATAGACCTGGGACTACGCAAGACATTCTTTGATAGAAAATTAAGCGTAAACATAATGGCTATGGATATATTCAACTTCAACAAAGATAAGACTACAACCCATGGAACAGGATTTTACCAAGTGGCTGAATCTTACTTTCACCGTCGTATGATTGGACTTTCGGTAAGTTATAATTTTGGGAACATGAAACCAAAACAAACCGACATGAAGAAAAAAGCCGGGACGGGAGAAATGAATATGGATATGGGTGGCGAATAGAAATAATTATTCAGTTTTTCGATACATATTATATAATGGGAAAAGACACGTCAGCTGTCTTTTCCTGTTTTTTTCTTGCACCAACGCGATAAATGAGAGATTTTTCTGCTCAAATCCATCAAAAAATGACAATATGGAGCACCTCTGGTGCTTCTGAAGGGACAATAAATTAATACTCATTAACATAGTACAACATTTGAGATTTAGGGCCGATTTTTAGAGTTTCATTTTGTTACAAACCGAAACGGGAATGTGCGAATTTATCATTTTTCATCTTAAAAAACCCGTATTTGAAACAAGAAAAATATATTGTCAAATATACAATAACTTCCAAGTTCAATTGATCATTTATTTGTATTTTTGCATAAGAATTTTAGAGATATACCAAAAAAATACATTTTAAAAACACTTTTTCTGCATAATGAGCGTATATTAATTACAAAAGCAAAGAATATTCCACTCATAATGAATAATTATAGCTAAATGCATTGTATTATACAATATTTGTATTACTTTTGCCCAAAATCTAAATAATTATACATTTATGAAGAATAAGCGAAACCGGTTACAGATAATATCAGAAATACTTAGATCGAGTGTGGTGGGGAGCCAGGAAGAATTACTCAAAATTCTTTTGGATAAACAATGCGAAGTGACACAAGCAACTTTATCGCGCGATTTAAAATTACTGAAAGTGGCAAAAACGCCATTATCTAATGGAGCGTACAAGTATATTTTACCTCCGGTGAACAAACCGGTTCCTATTGAAGGAACGTTCAACACACTTCAATCTCATGGTGCGGTGCGAAGTATTGAGTTTTCAGGACAATTGGCTGTTGTTAAAACAAAGCCCGGCTATGCAAGTGCTATCGCCTGGGATATTGACAACAAGGCAAACGATGAGGTACTTGGCACAATTGCAGGTGATGATACGATTTTAGTAATTCCACGTGAAGGCGTATCACGAGAGGATATTCTAGAAATGCTCAATATCACATTTTCAGAAAAAGAGTAAAAGATAAAATAGTGAATGCTATTTTACGTTGAGAAAAGCCATCGAAAATAATGGCTTAGGGAATTTATTAAAGCAAGTGAAATACTTTGGAGTTAGCGCTCAAAGTATAATTAGAACTCATTCATTAATTGAATATGGACACAAATATTACCGTTGACGAGATCACGGTACAAGTAGCTGATGAGCGTTTCTTAGAATATGTTGATACGATTTTGACCACCATAGCTGACGCGGCCAAAGTTCGCGGAACAGGAATTGCCAGACGTTCGCCCGAATATATCGTGCAAAAAATGAAAGAAGGAAAGGCAATTATAGCCTTGGCAGGTACCGAATTTGCCGGGTTTTGCTACATCGAATCATGGGGAAACAAAAAATTTGTGGCCAACTCCGGTTTAATTGTCGTGGACAAATTCCGTGGTCATGGTCTTGCCAAACGCATTAAACGTAAAGCTTTTGAACTATCAAGATTACGCTATCCGGATGCTAAAATTTTCGGACTTACTACCGGCCTGGCAGTAATGAAAATCAACTCAGAATTAGGCTACAAGCCGGTTACGTTCTCCGAACTAACTGACGACGAGGCTTTCTGGAAAGGCTGCCAAAGTTGTGTGAACTATGACATCTTACAACGTACCGGTCGAAAACATTGCCTGTGCACAGGAATGCTGTTCGATCCGGCAAAAGACATTGAGAAATAAATCGACATCTAAAAAATACGACCGCTGATTGAAGTCTGTTGGCCGAAGACATAAACAACATGAAAGAAAAAGTATTATTAGCATTTAGCGGAGGATTGGATACTTCGTTCTGCGCCATGTATCTGGCTCAGGAAAAAGGATATGAAGTACATACTGCAGTTGCAAACACAGGTGGATTTAGCGCCGAGGAACTGAAAGTTATTGAAGATAAGGCATATCGCTTGGGTGCCGCGAGCCATGTCGCCCTGGACGTAACGCAAGAATATTACGACAAAAGCATTAAATACATGGTTTTTGGAAATGTGCTGCGTAATGGTACATACCCCATCTCGGTGAGTTCCGAACGTATTTTTCAAGCCATAGCCATTATCAACTATGCAAAAGAAATTGGAGCTGAATATGTAGCTCATGGTAGCACGGGTGCAGGAAATGATCAGGTTCGCTTCGATCTTACTTTTGATGTAATAGCTCCGGAAATCAAAATATTAACTCCTACCCGCGATATGGTTTTGACGCGCGAATATGAAATTAATTATTTGAGAGATCATGGTTTTGAAGCGGATTTCAAAAAAATGGAATACTCCATTAATAAAGGTTTATGGGGAACAAGTATTGGCGGCAAAGAAACATTGAAATCCGAACAAACCTTACCCGAAGAAGCTTATCCAAGCCAGGTTGAAAACCAAGGCGAAGAAACCGTTACTATCGGTTTTGAAAATGGCGAAATCTGTTCGGTCAACGGCACTACAAATGAAAATAAAGTATTGTTGATCAATCAACTCGAAGAAATAGCCAACAAATATGGTATTGGTCGCGACATGCATATCGGCGACACCATTATTGGTATCAAAGGTCGTGTTGGATTCGAGGCAGCTGCTCCTTTGTTGATTATCAACGCACATAAGATGCTTGAGAAGCATACTCTCACCAAATGGCAACAATACTGGAAAGACCAATTAGGTAACTGGTACGGAATGTTTCTACACGAAGCTCAATACCTTGAACCTGTTATGCGTGACATCGAACAGTTTCTACAAAGTTCACAACAGAACGTAACCGGAACAGTAATTGTAAAACTTCGTCCGTACAATTATACCTTGGTGGGTGTTGAAAGCACTTTCGATTTAATGAAAACCGATTTTGGCGAATATGGCGAAGTAAACCGTGCCTGGAGTGCCGATGATGTGAAAGGATTTACAAAGATATTGGGTAACCAAATGAAAATTTATTATAACGTACAAAAGCGGAATGATAAATAACTACGAAGAAAAACAATAGTACTAAAGAATGTCGATAAAGCCACTGTCCATAACACAGTGGCTTTTATTATAAGATACTGATTTACTGTGTATTTTGGCATTCGAAATAAAAATTGTACTTTTGTAATCGAAAAGATAATAATTGATATGGAGACACTGAGTTGCTTGTATTTCAATTATAAATTATGCATTATTAATTATAAATTAAATATATGGCTACTACAGCAGATATTAAAAACGGAATGTGTTTGGACATTGATGGTCAATACTATTTCATTACAGAATTTCTTCACGTTAAACCGGGAAAAGGACCGGCTTTTGTTCGGACAAAAATGAAAAACGTTGTTACCGGGCGTACACTTGACAGAACATTTAATTCAGGAATTCGCATTGAAGAAGTGCGTATCGAACGACGTGATTATCAATATCTTTATCAGGATGAGGCTGGATACAACTTCATGAACAACGAAGATTACGAACAAGTATCCGTAAACAAAGACATTATCAACGGAGTAGATTTTTTGAAAGAGGGTATGATTTGCGAAGTTGTAACTCACGCACAATCAGAAACCATTCTTTATGTTGATCTTCCGGTTCAGGTTGCTCTAAAAATCACCTACACAGAACCAGGATTGAAAGGCGACACTGCAACTAATGCTACCAAACCGGCCACTGTTGAAACAGGTGCTACTGTACGTGTTCCTTTGTTTATTAATGATGGAGAAACTATTAAAGTGGACACTCGCAACGGTTCATACGTTGAGCGTGTAAAGGCATAAATCACTTCCCGGAAGGGAAATGACCAAAAGTCCGACGAACTAAAGAAGTTTGCCGGACTTTTTTATGCAGAAAAAACACGAATATGAAAAAAATATGCTTAATTTGCAATATGAACTATATATAATGGAAAAATTAAAGAAAAGAATAAATAGCTTTCAATATGCGGGAAGAGGAATTCGCACTGTGTTTGGAACTGAAACAAATATGAAAATTCATATCTGCATCTCCATACTGGTTCTGATAGCCGGATTTATATTCCAAATAAGTGTAGCCGAATGGATAGCTTGTGTACTTTGCATTGGGTTAGTAGTTGGCATGGAAATGGTAAATACAGCTATCGAAAATATAGTCGATCTTGTTTCTCCAAATCATCACCCATTAGCCGGAAAAGCAAAAGATATAGCTGCCGGTGCTGTGCTAATATGTGCCATTATCTCAGTGGTAGTAGGACTATTAGTTTTTGGTCCGAAATTTTGGCATGCAGTATCATTGTTATTCTAATTTGAGACAGGCCATGAAATCAGTGCTCACAGATTTTCTAAACTTGTTGTTCCCAAATCTTTGCATTGTTTGTGGAGAAAATCTGCATAAACAAGAGCAACAGCTGTGCATAAACTGTTTGCAGGGCATCCCGAAAACAAATTATCATCTGGTAGTTAGTAATCCGATCGAAAAGCGATTTTGGGGCAAGGTTCCAATAAATCGGGGTACGGCTTTTTTCTTCTTTCAGAAAGGAACTCCCTATCAGAAAATCTTACATAGTTTAAAATACAGAGGCAATCAGGAAGTCGGTGAGTTGCTCGGAAAATATGCAGCGCAAGAATTATTAGAATCTGTCGATTTTTCTACAATTGATGTCATTATACCCGTTCCACTTCATCCTAAAAAACAAAAAATAAGAGGCTACAACCAGAGTGAATGCATTGGAAATGGACTATCCAAAATACTTGAAAAACCTATTGATACCACGAGTTTAACACGTATTCGAGAAAATACAACTCAAACTAAAAAGACTGTGTTTGAACGCTATGAAAACACTGATGGAATATTTATGTTACAAAATCAAAACAATTTAACGGGTAAACATGTTTTACTAGTTGACGATGTGCTTACTACGGGCTCAACCCTCGAAGCCTGCGTTCGCGTTTTAATTGAAATTGAAGGGATAAAAGTGAGTATTTTTACATTAGCAGTGGCTTAGAATATCGATATTTTAGTAAATATGAAAGTGATAACAATTAACCTCGAACAGTACAAAAAAATCACAATTTATTTTAACTCTAAATCAAAGATATAATGTAGAAAATATCGATTTAGAATGAAATTTAATTTGTAGTTTTGTATTAAAATACATGTGGAGACCCCCATTAACACTACAAAACAAGACCATGCAGTTCAAATATCGCATATTTATTCCATACATCTTTTTACTCTTTGTCGGTTGTTCGTTGCTCCCGAACAAAATGAAGACTGCAGAGCAACTGATGGAGACCTCACCCGATTCTGCTCTACATCTCTTGCGACAAATAAAACCCAACCAATCACTATCCAGTGCCGATCAGGCCTTATATGGTCTTCTCCTCTTCGAAGCATTGGATAAAAAATATTTACCCCTTCAGCCAGATTCAGCTATAAATTTTTCGTTAGACTATTACCAAGGCAAAAAAGACAAAGTTCGATTAGCGAGGTGCTATTTTTACAAAGGGCGCATGTACAAGTATGCTCAACAATACGATGAGGCTACCGAAATGTATTTGAAAGCCTTAGACAATTGTCAGGATAAAAAAGATTATGCCTTGATGGGGAAAATATATGGTGACATGGGATATATCTGCTCTATTCAAAAAGATTATGTAAAAGCCAGAGAAAAGCACCAACTTGCGGTTAATTGTTTAAATCAAATAGGAAAAACAGCTGATGCATCTTTTAGAATTATTGACATTGGCGTAACCTATCGTTGTGAGAAAAATTATAAAATGGCTTTGCAATATTATAGAAAAGCAGTCTCAATTAGTCGTGATTCAATCTTATTAGGAATAGCATATCAGGAAATTGGTACTAATTATCAATACACAAGACAATTAGATTCTGCTGAAATTTACTATCGTAAAAGTTTAAAGTTTCCTTGCAAAGAATTCAATTATGCAATAAGATGTTGCAATCTATCTGAATTGTTTTTCTTAGTTTCTAAATTAGATTCAGCAATACACTATGCTAACATATCGTTAAAACACCCATCAAGTTTCTTCACTCAAAAAGCATGCTATAGAATATTAGCGAACTCAAAATATTCTCAGGGCGATTTTAAGCAAATGGCATTTTATATGAGCAAATATCAGGCATGCACCGACTCTGTTCGGAAAATAGACATTCAAACCAAAACTACTGTTCTAGAAAACATACATGAGACTTCGCAAACTGCAGGAAAAACAAAGCAATACCTTATTGTTCTCGGCTGGTTGATACCTTTTATTATTGTTATAAGCCTGTTTATCCTTTTTCGTTTAAGGCAACGAAATAAAGGGAAAGAAAAACAATTAGTAGAAGTAGAATTACAATTGACAGAGAAACAATTGAATTTGAAAAACAATTTTATCCAAAAAATTGAGGAATCTAAGTCGTTACATATGGAGGAGTACCGTAAGTCTTCGCTGGCGAAACGGGAGGCTATGGACAAAGAAGTGTACAACGTCTGCCTGCATCTCAACGACTGGAAAGTTTTTAGCGAAAGCATGAATCGCACCTTCAACAATACGGTAAGCTTTTTAGAGAAAACCTACCCTGATATTACACACAAAGAAATAACCTGGTGCTGTCTTTATTTGCTTAATATTCATAGTGGCGATATGGCGTTGGTGTTGGATTGCAAACCTGAAAGTTTGTACAAATTAAAACAGCGTCTGGCTCAGAAAATGAAACTTAAAACAACACTCGAGTTAAATCAACTCTTAAAGGAAAGATCGGTGTCTAAATAATCATTTCTCAACTGCTTTACTTCAATTTCCTGGTTTTATCCCTCCACTTTTACCCCCTTATTTTCGGTCCATTTTTGCTTGTCCTGATTTTTTCCGCTTGTCCAGTCGTATCTCCCTGAAAATAAGACAAATGCAAAATGGCTTGTCCTACTTTATTTCGTCCAAATATTTGGAACTATTGTATGCTATGTATAACTTAGCACCTTGAAAGAACACCCTTTTACATTTATAAAACTACAAGTATCACTTTACAAAAACGCAATGTGTATGAAAAAAATTAATTTACCCCTTTTTAGCATTCTTATGCTACTGCTATTTACTCTTCCTTTTCAAAGTACTTCTGCAAGAGATGTGCCTATAAAAAGTGAAGATCCAAGCGACTACAATATCCCTAGTACAGGAACAAGAGCACCAGTTAGCATCGCCCTTAATGTAACACAAAATGAAACTGACGTCACTCTAAACTTTTTGTACCCCGTAGGTACTGCACTTGTAACAGTAGAAAATGAAAACGGCGAAGTAGTTTATCTGGAAACAGTTGACACCTTTACAACACTAGATGCGTATATCGACACTCAAAATTTCGATGGTGGCGTTTACACTTTAAAAATCAGCTATGGTTCAACCAACTTAGTAGGAGAATTCGAACTATAAGAAAAACTTAAAACGAGGCGGGCTATACTACCGCCTCGTTATTAAAGCAACGACAATCAATAAATAGAAACTTTCAAAACACTTTAGGGTATGATAAAAATATTAAAGGCCTGGCTGACAAAAAACAATCAGTCATACAACACAAACGAATATAGTGCAGAAGTTACTATAAACAAAAATCTATATTTGTCGGACATTATTAATGAAATGATAAAAGAGGGTCTTGAAATTGACCACGATTTTGCTACGAAGGTAATTACAACTTTCAACAAAAAAACATCTGATCTTGTTTTTAACGGTAACAAAGTAGATACCGGCTTGGTATCCATGTATCCGATTATCAAAGGGCAGTTGTACAACAAAACCTGGAACCCAAACGTAAACTCGGTAAATGTATCGATTATTCCGAGCAACGAGCTTAGACAGGGCATGTTTGAAACAACGGTGGAAATTCTTGGAGAAAAAGCAGCTCCGCAAAACGAGAAATCGGCCGAACAAGTAGTTCAAGGCTATGAGAATTTTAAGCCGATAGGTCGTAACCCTAAAAATGACATTCCTGCATGTGGAGTCGCATTTAGAGCGTGGCTTTGCAAGGCCTAAATTGTATTTTCAACTATTTTATCGCATTAAATTTTTACTGATTGTACGATCAGCTAACGTACCTTTATCTTTCCAATCGTTTTTTTAAAATAAATTTGTACTTTTGCATTAAGGCAAACTTTGGCGTCTCTTAATCTACAGTAAGAAACCGGGGTTGCCATATGCAAGTACAAAGTTATGATCACACCTCCACGTATTCTTTTTCTGGTTCTATGTGTTTTATTCGTAAGTTGCTCCTATATCCCCGATGAGCTAAAAAGAGTAGAACAAATAATGGAAGAGCATCCCGATACCGCATTGCACATCCTTCAAAAATTACCTCCTGAAAAATATAGTTCTGATGCCAATAGGGCATTATACGGCATCCTCCTGTTTCAAGCTCTGGATAAAAATTATATGCCTTTGCAACCGGATTCATTGATAAACTTTTCAATTGACTATTATCTGAGGCAAAAGGATAAATCAAACCTTGCAATAGCCTTTTTTTACAAGGGGAGAAAACTCAAAAATGAAATGAAGTATGAGAAAGCCTCAGCAGAATTTTACAAATCGATAGATAACTGTAATCCAAATTCTGACTTTCTGCTCTTAGGTAAAAATTATGAAGACTTAGCAACTATATGTCTTAAGCAAAGGAATTATAAAGAGGGGAGAAGAAAGAGTCAATTGGCAACCTCAATTTATCTAAAAGCGGGAAAAACAGAATTTGTATATTTGACATTAATAACTACTGGAATTTCGTATCTATTTGAAAATAAATATATTACTGCGAGATCCTACTTTAGAAAAGTATATTCCTTAAGCAAAGACCCGTTCACAATTGGTATAGCTTTAAACGAGATTGGAGCCACGTACTACAACAACAAACAATTTGACTCAACATTATACTATTACAAGAAATCGTTGACATACCCTTCTAGGGATAATAACCTTTCTCTCAGGTATAGTTCTTTAGCGAATGTATTCTTCGACATAGATAAGTTTGACTCAGCCACCATTTATGCAATGAAATCATTGAATTGTACAGGAGGCAACGTATATATAAACAGAGAATGCTGTCGAGTAATTGCAAACGCGACTTATAATACTGGAGACGCTAAACTCATGAAAAAATACATTAACAAGTATCAGGAATATACTGATTCTATCCGTAGTATTGAGTCTCAAACTAAATCAACAGTCATAGAACAACAACACAATAATAAAATAGAATTTACAAATACAAAACAGAATCTTAGACTATATACTTTACTCCTAACAGTCTCAATTCTGATTTTCTTGATTATTGGTGTCTACTTATACCACCGGAGCAGACTTAGGAAACAGCAAATTGAGAATTACAAGCAGGAATTAGACAGCAAACAGGTTTTTGTTAGTCAGAGCATAAGCACTAAAATAGAAGAGTTGAAATCCATCCAAACGAAAACCAGAAGGAACGCGCAGCCCGACGACCGCCTAAAACTCAGCAAAGAGCTATATAACAATGCACTGCACATTGACAATTGGGACGTGTTCTCCTCCGAAATGAATCACGCGTTCAATAATATTGTAGACAAACTGCATACAGATCACCCTGCTTTAAGTCGCAAAGAAATTAGTTGGTGCTGCCTTCATTTGTTGGATATTTCGAATGTAGACAGGGTTTTATTGCTGGAAACCACTACGGAAGGGTTGTACAAACTAAAACAACGTATTGCGCAAAAATTGAATCTGGTGAGCACAAAGGAACTGGACACGTACCTCCGAAATAAAGCAGCGAATAGAAACTAATTTATCGACATCGCTAATGTAAATTATATTTTGTAAATTTGCAAAAAAGACAGTGTCAGATTATTCGATGCTTTATGTCCCTATTGCTTATTATGAGATTCATCACACTATATAGTATACTTATTGCCCTACTCGCTTTCAGCTTTATGAGTTGTTCTAAGACTCCTAATGAACTAAAAATAGTAGAAAAAATAATGGAGGAACATCCTGATTCTGCATTACAGATCTTACAAAAACTACCTCCTGAAAAATATAGTTCTGATGCCAGCAGGGCGTTATTCGGCATCCTCCTTTTTCAAGCTCTGGATAAGAATTATTTGCCCTTACAACCGGATTCATTGATAAACTTTTCGATAGATTATTATCTAAAACAAAAAGATGAAAAATATCTTGCAATAGCATATTTTTATAAAGGACGAAAACTGTATTCCCAAAAAGAATATGAAAAGGCGACAAAAGAGTTTTTGAGTTCCATAGAGAACTGTACAAATAATACTAATAATCTACTTTTGGGGAAGAATTATTCCGATTTAGCAGCTATTAGCTTTATGCAAAAGGAGAATATCGAAGCGCGAAAAAAGTATCTAAAGGCATCCTCCATCTTCAACAAAGCAAAAAGGCCTGAATTTGTGTTAAATGAGTTTCTTAATATTGGTCAAACATATGTAGTAGAAAAAAAATACAATATTGCTAGACTATATTATAAAAAAGTATATTTATTAAGCACTGATTCGTTTACCCTTGGCACAGCACTCGCCGAGATAGGAACTTCGTACTATAAAAATGATCAATACGACTCTTCCTTATATTACTACAAGCAATCATTTACTTACCCTATTAGAGAAGGGAGCCTTGCAATTAGATACTATACTTTAGCTGGTGTTTTTTACAACATCAGCCAGTATGATTCTGCTTCATTCTATGCGTTAAAATCCATGAAATATCCAGCGGGTTTCCACGTGAAAAAAGAATGTTGCCGAATAGTAGTGAACGCTGCTTATAATAGAAAAGACATGAAAACGATGAACAAATACATGAGTAAGTATCAGGAATGTACTGACTCGGTTCGTGTCATTGAATCTCAAACTAAAGCAGTAGTAATTGAAAAACAACACAATAGCAAGACGGAGACGGCTGCTGTAAAACAGAATCTTACTCTATATACTTTACTACTTACTGCCTCGATTCTCATTATCTTGATTATTGGTGTGTACTTATACCACCGAAACAAGCTTCGGAAACAGCAAATTGAGAATTGTAAGTTGGAATTAGATAGCAAGCAGGTTTTTGTTAGTCAGAGCATAAGCACTAAAATTGAAGAGCTGAAATCCATCCAAACGAAAACCAGAAGGAACGCGCAGCCCGACGACCGCCTAAAACTCAGCAAAGAGCTATATAACAATGCACTGCACATTGACAATTGGGACGTGTTCTCCTCCGAAATGAATCACGCGTTCAATAATATTGTAGACAAACTGCATACAGATCACCCTGCTTTAAGTCGCAAAGAAATTAGTTGGTGCTGCCTTCATTTGTTGGATATTTCGAATGTAGACAGGGTTTTATTACTGGAAACCACTACAGAAGGATTGTACAAACTAAAACAACGTATTGCGCAAAAATTAAATCTGGTGAGTACAAAGGAACTGGACACGTACCTCAGAAATAAAGCAGCGAGTAGAAACTAATTTATCGACATCGCTAATGTGATTTATATTTTGTAAATTTGCAAAAAATGACAGTATCAGATTGTTCGATACTATAGGTTTCAATTGCTTATTATGAGATTCATCACACTATATAGTCTAATTATTACTCTACTTACTTTCAGCTTTACGAGTTGTTCAAAGACTCCTAATGAGCTAAGAATAGCAGAGAAAATAATAGAGGATCACCCCGATTCAGCATTACATATACTGCAACAATTACATCCTGAAAAATACACCACGTATGCTAACCGGGCATTATATGGGCTGCTTCTTTTCAAATCGATGGACGCTAGTGGTTTACAGATGCAGCCCATTTCGTTGCTGAACTTCTCAATAGATTACTATACAAGGAGAGATGATAAAATTCGGCTTGGGAGTTGCTATTTGTACAAAGGGCGAACATATCTGTACAAAAATAAATTTGAACTGGCTACTTCAGAATATCTAAAAGCGTTGGACAACCTAAATATTGAAACAGATTACAACACCCTTGGTGAAGTGTATTCCGACATGGGTAAAATATATTCTGCGCAACAACAGCACAAAGAAGCAAGAGAAAAGTACTTACTAGCCTCAAAATATTTTGAGAAAGTCCAAAATAAGAATGCTGTATGCTGTTCAATGTTGGACATTGGAGTAACATACAGGTGTGCTAAGGAATTTAAGTCTGCACTTAAGTGTTATCATAATGTTATTCAGCAAACTGCTGATTCACTATTGCTTGGTGGTGCATATCAGGAGATTGGGAATGTCTATTTAATATCAGACCTACCTGATTCTGCAATACACTATTTGAGAATAAGCTTGCAATATCCTGCAAAAAGAACAGGCTATGCTGCTCGGTATTTTTTGCTTGCAGATGCATATGCAAACAAAAATAGAAATGATTCTGCTGAACTGTATGTAAAAAAGTCCTTAAAATATCCTGCCGACTTTTTTACCCGACGCGGCTGTTACCTTATACTGGTAAATACAACTTACTTGAAAGGAGATATAAAACTCATGGGTAAATATATGAGTAATTACCAGCAATATACAGACTCCATTCGTATCTTAGAGTCTCAAACGAAAGCCACTGTTATTGAAGACTTGCATGCAAATTCTATCGAAACCACTGGTGCAAGGCAAAGTTTAGCAATAACCATTTTGCTATTAGTTGTGGTTGCTTTGCTTGGTGGTGCTATTTCGTATTTCTTCTACAAGCGGAATAAAATTAAAAAGCAAGAGCTCGATGGATATAAAACTGAGCTAAATAAAAAACAGGTTTTTGTTAGTCAAAGTATAAGTAAAAAAATCGAGGATTCAAAAGCGATTCAGGCAGTTACGCGCAAGCATGCATTGCCTAATGATAGAATAAAGTTAGACAAGGAAGTGTACAACAACAGCCTGCATATAAATAACTGGGATGTTTTTACTTGTGAAATGAATCATGCATTCAATGGAATAATAGATAAACTTCAAGCGAACTATCCAGCTCTAAGTCGCAAGGAAATTAGTTGGTGCTGTCTTCAACTGTTGAATATTTCCAGTGCAGATAGGATTCTTATATTAGAAACGACCACCGAAGGTTTATATAAAATGAAACAACGAGTTGCTCAAAAATTAAATTTGAAAAGTGCAAAAGAATTAGATGCATTTTTAAATGAAAGTGTTTCCAACCACATCTAAATGTAGCTCGTTTATTTTTATACCTTGTAGAGATTTGGCTCAATTTAAGTAAATATTTAAGGCGACTTACCCAATGTCCAAAAATAATCGCATTAACGATTGTATTGTCTTGAATTTCAGCGAATTATTTTTTAAGATGTCCAAACTATTTTCGTCCCAAATTTGGTTAGACTAGGTGTATTCTCTAATTTAGCCGCACAAAAATGTAGCAATATTTTTCTACTATTGTACTATAAACACACAGCACTTAATTTTTGCATTTTATAAGCAAAAGGAATGAGCGGTATATTCAAGTATGGTGATAGTGAAACCCATAAGGCGTTTGTCCTCACAACCTAAACCATGATAAGGAAAATGCGACTTGTAAATTTTTTAGAGAGAAATTATACCACTCACCTTTTGTGATATAGTTCGCCCCGTTTAGCGCATGAATAGTGCTAAACGGGGCGATTTATTTTTAAGCCTTATATCTTCTTCAAGCTTGCAACCACTCCATCGGCCGTTGCAATCTGCTCCAGAAAATCCCTGAAATCCGTATAATCCTGTGCGGGGAATGTACCTTTCGTCAATTCAAAACGGCGAGTGTACGTAATTTCACTTCCTTTTTGAGTCGATTGAGAAATGTATTTCCCAAATTTACTTACAAGTTCTGTTTTTTGAGGCAAGTCAGTTACCTGATACCCCTTAGGCAATTGATAAGTGACAGTGTCATTTTCCATATAGGATCGACGGATACACATATCTGTCTTACGGTTCCTAACTTTATCAGGAATAGAACTCAGCCGGTTCATAAAGTTCAATGGCAACAAAGCAATATCACCCATTTTTTTGATATAATTTGTGAAAGTCAGATTCAAATACTCATCCAACGAAGGAGTTTTACTCCGATTTTCGACAAGTGAAAACTTTGTAAGTGAGAAGGATGGAAGCTCTATGCTTTGTGTGATTTTTTTCAGCTTGTCTGCATCATCGGCGTAATAAATCGGCATCATATCATCATAGCACAATCCTATATATTTTGCAGATGCTGTTGCATCTCCCGACTCAATATCAGCCAGATTGACCTTTGTGGATCTGTTAATACAATTCTCGGCTGCCGGATAGATACGTGTATGTACCAATTTACTGTTTTCTCCATCAACAATCAACACATCTCGGTCATCAGTAAAATCACCATTAAACCCACAAGGTTTCCGTTGGCTAGTACACTCCAACCAAACCGTATCTTTTTCGAGAGGGACACAAACCATAACATGATTAAATTGATTCGATGGGAATCCTATTTCAGTGTCATTTTGTGAACTTCCGGCATTTACGATTGTGTAATATGATTTGACTCCCACGCAGGCTAACAATGCCTTTGTGTAGTTAGATAGTGCTTTACAATCGCCATACGATGTTTTGTCAACAATTTCTGCATCAAATGGTTGTAATCCGCCTATCCCTATTGAAATATTCACATAGCGGGTTTTTTGTTGCATGTACTCGTAAACAACTTTTACTTTTTCTAAATCAGTCTTGCATGCTGCAGTTATTTCTCTCATTTTGACCTTTGTAGGCTCCGGTAGCACATCTTTTTTGTCATTCAAACTAGTTAACCATACACCGAAATCTTTCCATGTTTCAGTAGATCCTCTTATTTCTCCTAGATCGAATTTATTAGGAGCTAAACGAACTAAAGGATAATTTGGAGTTAATTTTGATGCCATAGGTTCATAAGTTCTGGCAGTAAGATTAGTAATTGACCATGTGTAAATATCTTTATCATCTTGCGTCGTTTTTACAACTCCTTTTGGCAAGTTGTATTCTCTGTAACGAAAAGAATACCCCATTGGGGATTTTACAATAAATATTGAAGTTTCGTATGATGTATTTTCTGTATCATGATCCCAGTCTGGCAAAGTAAAAGTTTGGTTTAAATCAATAGTATAGGTATATTCAACAGTAAATGGGTAAGTTAAGTATTTCGGATTTATGTACTTCACTCTGTTATCATCGTATAGAGAGAAACCACTTATTGCACTGTGATCGATTACATCATCCCCTCCCAAAGATTTTATTTGCTTTCCCAATTCATTGTAAACTTTTCCTTTTATATTTGATAACTTAAACATTGGGCTATATAGTCGACTAAAATAGGCATTATCCTCCCCATTTTTATTCAGAATAGTGCGCACTTCGGTTACTGATACAATAGCCGATTTCTCGGATTTAATCTCTACTTCCTGTTTATATACACGCATAACAGTGTGCGCATTTTGCAGCAATGCAGCTGGAATTTCACTCACCGGATACATTAGCTCCTTAGCAGAAATAATAATGCAAAGTGATAATAAAATCAAACTAAAAATAAATCTTTTATACATTTGCTTATATTTTTTTGAGGATCAGCATTTCGGATTGTTTTTTCACCAATTCATCAAAATAAATTTTCAAATCAGGATATTCGGCTGCATAAAATATCGGCTTATTAATGTTGAATTTGAAAACCATTTGAACGCCACTCTCTGTTAGTGCAGTCTGCATTTGAAAACTTGCTGAATTTTCGGGCAACGCCATCTTTGTGTTCTTCGGTAGTTGTTCCACCTCATAACCTTCGGGTAGTTCTAAATAAACAATCAGTGATTTTTCAATAGCAGTTGTAAAGTCAACAGGATAGATGCGCTGCTCCAATTTAAATGGGTTTTCGGTCCATTTATCCATTAATATTGGGTTCACAAACAATTGATTGTTCGTTTTTGTAGCCCTATTTTTTAATACCACGGTAAAATCCTCTTTTACCGAATTTTGTAAACTATCGAAATCGGAAACTGTATATTTATCAACAGAAAGACCAATGTTATCGTTTTCAATTGATTTTAAATAATCATCCTGACTGTTGAACGTTTTATAGTGGTTTCTAAGGTCCAATGCTGCATAATCGCTACACATTTTGGTCCAGTCGCCCTTCATTGTTCCATCAGCCGAGAGTTTTAGTTTAAAGAAAGATGTTGTTTTCTCTTTTTTTGTCGGATTTAAATCCACCCATTTAAAACCCTCTCTCAATACCAGCATCCCTCTTCCGTTTAAAGCACGTTCAGGCAATAATCCTAGCGGTAAATTTTCTTCAGTAGCATCTAAAAGATAGGTTTTATCACCTATTACTGCATGTGCCGCAACATAATTTAATTTATCAAAACTGACTGAGTATTGCGGCAAAACACCATTCGAGCGGGTGCTCAATACCAATGGATTAGCACTAATATCCAACTTGCGAAGCAACAAGACTAAATTTAGATTCACTTCCGAAGCATTGCCAATTTTTTTATTGAATGACTGATTTAGGCCACTTTGTGATATCCATATCGATTCGGTTTTATTCCATTTTATTTTCTTTATTTCGTTATAGGCTTTGGATAAACGTTCTTCAGGTATGCTTGTAGCTTCTTTAATTTGCTTGGCAAGTCCGTTCAGATATAGTTGGAGGGTGTAAAGTTCTTGTCCAAAATTTGATTCTTTGTTCAACGCTTCGGCAACGGCTTCCCAGGTTGTGGCATAGTCTTTATACAGCTCGCCTGGTATATGTATAGAAGATATTTCAATATCAAATCTTGACATGTAATTTTCATAATTGTTGATATAAGGTTCCGATTTGAAAGCCTGAACATCTTTGGTAACCCAACGGGTATCTGTAGAAACAAAAAAAGGAGTAAATCCAACAGCATTTTTGCGAAATGACAAGTACTGATTGTCTTCAATTATCAACTCGCTCCAACGTACAGGAATTGTTTCCTGAAACCTCCAGAGAGTGGGTAACCCTGTATAATAAAACTCCACATCAATTACAGAGCCCACTTTTACATTCGGGCAAGCAACCCTCGCTCGGTATTGATTTTTTGAAACCCTTTCTATAAAAATTGATTCTTTACCTAGTTTTGTGACAACAGGGACACCATTTTCCATGTTTACGATTTGTCCCTTCACGACTGCTTTTTCAGTGGCTGGAACAAAAAAATCACCTTGCGATTTACCTTCTTCTTTCAGAATTTTGATACGTTTTTGATGCACAAACTGAAATTCTCGCGAGTTAAAATATCCATAATTACACAATACCACTGCTGATGCACTAGAATCGGCCGGATAAACTTTCATGTCCAAATCAGCCTGGTCAACTTTGCCATACTTCATGGGTGCTTTTTGAGCATGTATAACATTTATTAGCAAAAAGGAAAAGAGCAAAAAAAGTAGGGATTTCTTCATAAGTTCTAATTTTATAGTAGTATGGATATGGGGTAATTTGTTGACAAATAGGCACTTTTCGCATATATAAAAAAAACTGATAGCAGACTTGGTCGATATATGAAGCAAAGTTGCAATATTTATTTACTTAAAACTCTGCAAATATAACAAAATGCTGTTAATACAATGCAATTTTCCTATAAATATTTATGATTTTGAATGAAATATTCATAAGGGTCGGTCTTGCTACTTAATCAGTAGCTATTACAAGCCAATAAACCGGTATTCGCTTTAGAATTAAACACAACAAAGGCCGACAAATAATTCGTCGGCCTTTGTTGGAGTAAAATTTTTGTTATCCTACTCTATCAATTTCATTTCAGCAGTTCTTACTTTTTTAAATGTAAATTGATCCAGTACTTCATCTTTGTAAGCGCATATTTCGTTGTTAAACAAGTTCCCAATACTTCCCTGATGCGTGTGATTTACGACCTTGTTTGGCTTAAAATTACCTGCTTCAATTTCCAAGCCCACTTGTTTGTAGGCATCTCTGAAAGGAGTTCCGGTCAGTGTCAGACGATTAACTTCTTCTACGCTAAATAAATAATCGTAACGGGAATCGGTCAGAATTTCAGTATTCACTTCCACTTGCGCCATCATCATAGCAGTCATCTCCAGACAGTCGGTAAGCTCGGCAAAAGCGGGAACAAAAACCTCTTTGATAATCTGCAAATCGCGGAAATAACCCGATGGCAAATTATTTGTTATCATCATTATTTGTTGAGGCAAAGACTGCAGTTTGTTGCATTTAGCACGCGTGAGTTCGAACACGTCGGGGTTTTTCTTATGGGGCATGATGCTCGAGCCGGTTGTAAATTCGTCGGGAAGTCGGATAAATCCGAAGTTTTGCGAAGTAAACATGCAAGCATCAAAGGCCAGTTTGGCAACTGTAGCTGCAACACCGGCCAATGCATTTGCCACTGTGCGTTCCATTTTGCCACGCCCCATTTGCGCATACACCACATTGTAATTCATCGTGTCAAAGCCTAACAATTCGGTTGTCATTTGACGATTGAGCGGAAATGATGAACCGTAGCCTGCGGCAGAGCCGAGCGGATTACGATTGGTAATTTTCCACGCCGAAAGCAGTAGTTGCAAGTCGTCGGCCAGACTTTCGGCATAAGCACCAAACCACAATCCAAATGACGATGGCATAGCCACTTGCAAATGCGTGTATCCTGGAAGCAGCACTTCTTTGTACCGGTTACTTTGCGAAATAAGCACATCAAACAAATCAGTAACGGCTGTCACTGTTTTTTCAATTTCAGCACGTGCAAAAAGTTTTAGGTCAACAAGCACCTGGTCATTCCGCGATCGGCCACTGTGTATCTTTTTACCCATATCACCAAGCTTGCGGGTAAGCAGCATTTCCACTTGCGAGTGAACGTCTTCCACACCTTCTTCGATGCTGAATTGACCGCTGTCTGCAATTTTATATATGCTTTTCAGTTCGGTCAGCAAAGCCTCTAACTCGGTTGCCTCCAATAAACCAACAGACTCTAACATGCGAATGTGAGCCATGGAGCCAAGTACATCGTACTTTGCCAGAAATACATCCATTTCCCGGTCGCGACCAACAGTAAATGCCTCAATTTTAGCATTTACCTGCGTACTTTTTTCCCAGAGTTTTGTAGCCATAATTATCGATTATTTATTCAAGCTCTTTGCAAGCAAATCAGCCACCATGTTAACACCTTCTTTAAGTTTTTTATCTACCATCATTTTTATCATGGTAGGCAAATCTGCTTTGATAGTCAGTTTCATAGCTGTTTGGTGTTCCTCAATATGTTTTAGCTGTATCCACACGTTTACCTTTACAGGTGCATTTTCAGATTCGAACTTAACGGTTTTGAACGCTTCCCGCTCAATAACGCGGAAACCAACTTTCCCAAAACCTTCCACCACAAAGCTACAACTGTCTGTGTCAAACTCCAGATCCTTTACTTTATCGGTTGCAGGCGCTTGTTCCTGAATTTTTCTAAGATTATTTAAGTCGCTAAGAATGCCAAAAACCACTTCTTCGTTCGAAGAAATGGTTTTTATATCGCTTTCGTATGTTGTCATATAGTTTATTTACAAATGAAATAAGTTCAGTTTATGATTATCTCGTGATATATGCCGGATAAATTCTAATCGTTCGGCACTAAATTACGAATCAAAACAAAACTGTATCGATTAAAGTTCAGTTTTCCATTCCGATGGATTGGTACGCCATTCTTGCAATGTTTCAATATCGTCGGGCGAAATATAATTTGTTGACAGTGCCTCAGCTAATACAGCATCGTAACTACAAAGTGTAGTAAGCTTCACCTTGGCTTGTTTGAATTTTTGTTCTGCAACAGGGAATCCGTACGTGAAAATTGCTAACATACCTAACACTTCGGATCCATCATTACGAATGGCTTCGCAGGCTTTCAAACTACTTCCTCCTGTAGAAATAAGGTCTTCAACAACTACCACTTTTTGTTTTGGGCGCAAGTCACCTTCAATCATATTTTCGAGTCCATGTCCTTTTGGGGTAGGACGAACATACACAAATGGCAACCCAAGTGCATCGGCAATCAGTGCACCCTGAGCAATAGCTCCTGTAGCTACACCGGCAATAACCTCCACATCAGGATACATTTCCAGCACCAAACGGGCAAGCTCAATCTTGATAAAACTGCGAATTTGTGGGTATGACAATGTTTTGCGATTGTCGCAATATATAGGCGATTTCCAACCGGAAGCCCATGTAAATGGATTGTTCGGTTGTAACTTGATAGCTTTAATTTTAAGTAGCTTTTCAGCTACATTTTTTTCTAATGTTTTCATTTTGAGTTCAGTTTATCTCTTTAGTGCTTAAGTAAAATACAATTCCCATTTGGCTACAAAAGTACGCAAACAAATTAAGACTAAAAACATAAATATTTATATTATACAACATTCTTTTTTTGTGTAGGCTTTTAAATAACGAACAAAATGTCAGTCATTTTGTATATTTATAAATAAAAGACGAATATACTTCCATTCATTTTGTTCAATATATAAAACACGATTAATCTAATTCAATATTAAATGTACCAATAAACATTTTTGCCCGGATGCGCATTAGTGTCTGACTATCATCGTCAGACATCCATACATCCACAGAATGCTTGCCATTCAAAAGCTTATTGTCGGGCATAATAGGGCGCAAAAGTAAGCATCTTACTTTGCCTCTTGAAGTGTTGATGATTTCTTTGCCTAAATACACAATATTCATCTCGTAACTTTTATCTTCGAAAAAGCCATTTACTTTAATCGTATCGTTTTTTTTCAGGTTAGAGAAGTCTCTAAGCCGCATCAACATAAAGCCACCAATCAGGTCTGTTACATTTTCAGGCGCTTCGTAGTATTTGGGCTCATTGTACTTCTGCTGCTTTTGATCCAGAATCGACACAGCTACTCTTTTGTTTTTATGATCAAAGTTTGCCGTTTCGTCCAACACGTAACGCCCTTCGCGAATAGAGCGTGAGGTACGATGTGTAATAAGATCTGAAGTGTCGATATATGAACTCCAGCTGTCTTTTACATAAAAAAGGCTGGCCAATCCGTTTGTTTGCCCTTTCACTTCTATTTTAAAACAGGGGTGAGACTGCACCATATATACTTTGGGGTCTATTTTAGTTTGAGCGCGCCCGATAGTCAGCAATCCCCAGCGAGCCTTATATTCCAGCGTTTCGCCTTTAAGGAAAGTGGCATTGGCTTTAGGATTATTGGCAGCCTGAGTGATAAGGCATACGAACAACATAAAAAACAGACTGTTATTTCTGATAATATTCATTTTGTATAGAATAACTTGTTGAAATTAAGATTTCTCGAATAACTTTCAAGAACCATACCAAAAAAAGAAGAAGTTCTAGTTTACGGGCGACAAAAAAGCATCTTCGATATGATCGATTATAAATTCCTGACCATGAGGAATGACTGAAATGACATCAAAACGTGTTTCCCCCTGCCAATCGTATTGTAAGATATACTCGTGAGTAGCATTTACTATATTCCTGATTTTTCGGAGATTGATAGCTTCTTCGGGATGCTCAAAAGTCTCCGTTGAGCGTGTTTTCACCTCCACAACTATAAGCCAGTCGTCTTTGCGGGTCACAATGTCAAGTTCCAGCTTGCCTTTCACCCAGTTGGTATGCAAAATACGATACCCTTTGCTCCGTAAGTAGGCCTGGGCACGTTCTTCACCAAGTTTACCTAAATCGTTATGGTCTGCCATAAATTAAAAACATATAAAATAAACGTTTCAAATTTTCAAATTAAATTTTTATTCAGTCATTTGTAAAAAAGACAGTTCAAAAATACAGATTTTTGAACTATAACAGTCAAAGTTGCTAAGATAATATTATTTTTGTACTGATTATTCAGCAATTATGGCAAAAAAGAAACCATTACCCGCCTCACAGCGAAATTCCCTACGTACACATCGTCAAATTTTCACTCTTAATGACGAGGAAAACAAAGCATTAGACCGTTATATTGCGAAGTATAAGGTGCAAAACAAGTCAAAGTTTATCCGTGAGACACTGATGGTGGCCATTATTCGTAGATTTGAAGAAGATCATCCAACCCTTTTCGATTAAATATCTCCTCGCATTCCATCAAATTATGCCCAACGGCGTGCCATTTTAAACAAAACACAAACAAGCTATAATATGGAAATCATTTTGGTATTTCTTGCATTGGCTGTCGGCTTTCTGGCAGCTTGGTTTATTGCATCACGTCAACGCGCCGTAACCCGACAAAATTACGAGGCTAACGAAAAAACACTTATGGCTACTTTGGCCGATACTCAAACTCAAAAATCGGTAGCATTGGAAACAGTTCGCTTAAAAATAGATGAAATTCAACGGCTTCAAGCAGAATTAACGAAACAAATTGAAATTTCGAATGCCCGTGGCATGGAAGTTGCTGCGCTAAAAGTGGTAAATGAAAATATTGGCGAAAAACTCGAAAATCAGAAAAGCGAGATTGAAACCCTGCAAAAGCGACTCACAGTTGAGTTTGAAAATATTGCCACCAAGATTCTCAAAGAAAGGTCGGACGAGTTTACGGTTTCGAACAATAAACATATGACTGAGATTCTCAATCCGCTGAAAGAAAAGATTCAGTTATTTGAGAAAAAGGTAGACGAAACATATGATAAAGAATTGCGAGACAAAATTAGCTTGCGCGAAGAAGTAAGAAAACTTACCGAATTAAATACACGCATCAGTCAGGAGGCCAATAATTTGACCAACGCACTGAAAGGGGATGTGAAAAAACAGGGAAACTGGGGCGAAGTGATTCTGGAGCGCGTATTGGAACGATCGGGGTTGACACGTGGGCAGGAATTTGAACGAGAAGTGGTGGTTGAAGGTGCCGATTACAGCGTACAACGTCCGGACGTCATTATACATTTACCGGACAACAAACACATTATTATCGACTCGAAAGTGTCACTGGTGGCGTACGAACGATTTATTTCTGCAGAAACGGAGGAGCACCGGGTAGTGCATTTGAAAGAACATGTAAACTCGTTGCGAAGCCACGTAAAATTATTGAGCGAGAAGAATTATCAAAATGCACAAAACCTGAATACTCCGGATTTTGTGTTGATGTTTTTACCTATCGAAGCCTCGTTTTCGGTAGCCGTGCAAGGCGACAGCGAGATATTCTCGTATGCATGGGAACGTAAAATTGTAATTGTAAGTCCCACAACACTGTTGGCTACCCTGCGAACCATTTCATCCATTTGGAAGCAGGAAAACCAGACAAAAAATGCGCAGGAAATAGCTAGGTTAAGTGGTGCATTGTACGATAAGTTCATCGGATTTACCGAAGATATGGTAAAAATAAAGACCAATATCGACCGAACTTCTAGCGCATACGATGATGCCGTGAAAAAAATGAAAGATGGCAGTGGAAATATTATTCGTACCGCCGAAAAGATAAAAGAACTGGGCGCAAAAACAGGAAATAATAAATCACTCCCTGCCGGGTTCGAAAATCACTAGCATTTCGAAATGAAATGACCTAATTTAATTTTGTAATTACGAATCCGAATTACAAAAAAAATAATCGCAATCTAATGTAGAAATCATCTGCATTGGATTTTTATGTACAACATTATGAGATTAAAAACATTACTCACTTTTGCTTTTTTATTGATTATATTTGGTGCCAATGCCAAAAGTATAACTGAAAAAGCAGACAGCATAGTCAGTGCAACCATAAAGGCAGTAGACGCCGATAGTGTGTTAGTGGAGATAGAGAACCCTGCCAAAATAGTGGCAAGAGAAACGATTCAGCCACGAAGGATACAAGCACAAAAACGACCCAGAACAAGGTTTAAAATGCTTAATTCAGATTTGGAGAAACATGCCTTTGACTCACTTATTGCAGTAAATAGAGCGGCTCTTAAAGACACTTTAAAATGGTTTAAGCAACCAACGGATCTTGCTCCCGTTCAGATTGATTCGCTGATACTGCAATCAAATCCGTTTTATATCGATCTGGTGTATGAAAATCCACCTTTAAATTTCAACTGGAATCTCAATTCAGATTTTCGGTTGTTATACTACGGCTCTCAACCTTCGAGCCTGACATTCAATGCCTACGAACCGATCAAGACAACTACCCCCGAGCAATTTATCAATACATTGCGAAATGAGACAAGAAGGAATATTTCCCGAACTTCTGCCGATTTATACGCATTCACTTTTGATCAATTACCGGATCCGGAAGGAAATAAGAATCATCTTATTCACGCAAAAAAAATTGAAAAAATTCATTTCGTGGATGATAACAATGAACAGGAATATACCAAACAAAGAATCATAGTAAAGAAACCTCAACTGGGTCCTTGGCAGCACAATGCAACTGCATTAGCGCAGTTTTCCCAAAATTCAGTATCTTCTAATTGGTATCAGGGAGGAACAAATAACCTGTCGGTATTAGGTATTTTGTCGGGGAAGCTAACCTACGATGACAAAAAATCGATACAATGGGAAAATAGTGCCGAATGGAGGGTTGGGTTCAATACGGTAGCCGGAGATTCATTGAGAATGCTCAGCACTAACGACGACGTAATAAAAATTAATAGTAAATTGGGGATAAAGGCCGGTGGTAATTGGTTTTACAGTGGTTCGGTAGATTTTTCGACTCAATTATTTTCGAGCTACAAGGGCATTAATTCTACAGTTAAAAAGACTGCTTTTCTTACACCGATAAGATTAAATGTTGGAGTAGGTTTGGATTATAAATACAAGAAGATATTCTCGTTAATGCTTTCCCCGGTCTCGTTTAAATATATTTACTTAGACGACAACTCAGTAGATCCCAAATTATTTGGTATAAAAACGGGAAATCATCAATTGACAGAAATTGGTAGCTCGTTTAAAGCTACTTATTCGTATGCTCCTGTGCGTGAAATACAACTCGACTCTAAGTTTTCCTTTTACACCAACTATCAAAAGGTAGAAATTGACTGGGAAATGGTCTGTAACTTTACGATCAATAGATTCATGTCAACCCGTATCTCGTTCAACCCCCGATACGATAACACCGTTATTGAAAAAGCGGGAGAAAAAGCAAGAATTCAATACAAGCAACTGCTAAGTGTTGGATTTTCTCATAAATTCAAATAATGTTAACGCTCGAATAGGGCATGCCATGCATCGAATTTAGTGACTTGCGACTGACCAAAATGACCCAATTGGGTTCTGATGCGTTCGAGTGAATGTGTTTCTTTCAGTTGCGACTTTGAGTAGAACTTGTCAGCATAACAAATAAGTTGTTCTTCGAGCATGACGGGCAACATATCTCGGTGGGGCAGAGGGAGTTCATTCTTTATAATCGTCTCTTTACTAATGCCTACACCTGTGTGGCGCTCGCAAACCAAAGCGTGACGAATGGTTGCACAATCATTTCGTAATAATTCGGCTCCCAAATAGCCATGCTCAATGTATTGATGCGTTCCAAAACAATGAATGCGTGGAGCATCACACATAAAAATACCAATATCGTGCAACATGGCTGCCTCGGCAATGAAGTCAAGATCAAGTCGAAGATCAGGGTTACGAGCTGCTATAGCAAGTGCTTTGTCTCTAACATGTTCGCTATGAATCAATAAAATATAATGAATGTCGCTATTTTTTGGGTAGTATTGTTCTAAAATCTGGATTGGATCTATCATTTTTTAGTTGCAGGAATTTAGTTATATGTACGGAGTCATTCTTTTTTGTGAATATCAACCCCCGGAAATCTATTTGAATAAGCTGGATAAAAAGTGAAAACAAAATTACAACAAATCTTTTGTTCTTATTGTTTTAAATTTCAAAAACACCTGTTACAAAATACACAACAAAAACATGACAAACTGTACATGGCCGGGAAACGATGCGTTGATGCTGGCATATCACGATAATGAATGGGGAAAACCGCTTCACGATGATCATAAACTCTTTGAATACATGGTGCTGGATAGTTTCCAGGCCGGACTAAGCTGGAGAACTGTTTTGCATAAACGCGAAAACTTCCGCAAGGCTTTCGATAACTTCGAGGCGGAGAAAATAGCGTTGTATGACGAGGCTAAAATACAAGAACTAATGCAAGACATAGGTATCGTGCGCAATCAATTAAAGATTCGTGCCGCAGTAGCCAATGCACAAGCTTACTTGCGAGTAAGGGCCGAGTTTGGGAGTTTCGACAAATATATTTGGCAATTTACCGGAGGGGAAACAGTAATGAATCACCCTACAAGCTATGCCGAAATACCTGTGAAAACTGCCGCATCGGACGCCATGAGTAAAGACCTTATTAAGCGGGGATTCAAATTTGTGGGTTCTACCATTTGTTATGCATTTATGCAAGCAGCAGGCATGGTGAACGACCATTTTGAGGGATGCACTTTTAAGTAACTGAGAAAATGCAGTTACTGTAATTTGTTCATTCCTTCTTCCATTAATTTCCTTTGGGTATAATTTTAGCCTCTGTTCACTATTTCTCATTTCTTTACTACCTTTGCGAAGCAAAACATTATTTTCCGCTATCCGGCGGACTAAAAGTCATGAAATACGTCGACGTTATTCTTCCACTGCCATTGGCAAATACATTTACCTACTCCGTCCCCGATGAATGGGCGGATGTGGTGCGCATTGGTATGCGGGTGGTGGTGCCTTTTGGCAAAAAAAAAATGTACACGGCGGTAATTTACGTGATTCATTCTGTAACTCCTACCATTTATGAAGCAAAGGATATTCTCTGTTTGTTAGACAACGAACCCATTCTTCGTCATCCGCAATTGAAGTTTTGGGACTGGGTTTCGTCGTACTACCAGGCCTTTCTGGGTGATGTATATCAAGCGGCCGTTCCTGCAGGTTTGAAGTTAGAAAGCGAAACGCAAGTGCGCATCAATCCCGACTATGAAGCTGAAACATTGCTTTCGGAGAAAGAACAGAAGTTGCTGGATGCGCTTTCGGATGGTAAAACGACCACTGTTACCGAGCTAAATAAAATCACCGAGATGCGCGACACTTTGCCCACGCTCAAACAATTGCTGGAGAAAGGTGCAGTGGAAATCAGCGAAGAGCTAACTGAGAAATTTCGAGCCAAAACCGATACTTTCGTTCGATTGACCGAGGAAGCTTTGCAAGACGAAAATCTACGTAAACTGTTCGATGATTTGAGCCGGGCTAAAAAGCAATTGGACATGTTGATGATGTATATCGACTTGTCGAAATGCCTTATACCGCTCAAAAAACGTGAAGTGAGCCGAAAAGAATTATTGGACAAGAGCGGAGCATCAACCGCTGTGCTCAACGGACTGGTGGAGCGCGGCGCCATGGAAACGTACGCAAAGGAAATCGGACGACTGAATGTTTCCGAAATTCAAACCTCAGAGCAATATCCGCTCAACGAATTCCAACAAAAAGCGTACGCTGAAATAGAAAAACAATTTATAGAAAAACAAGTGGTGTTGTTGCATGGCGTAACTTCCAGCGGCAAAACCGAATTGTATATTCAGCTAATCAATAAAGCATTGTCCGAAGGCAAACAAGTGCTTTACCTTGTCCCCGAAATAGCCCTCACCACTCAACTTACCACTCGGTTGAAACGCGTTTTTGGACGCAAGTTGGGTGTATATCATTCAAAATTCTCTGATGCAGAACGAGTGGAGATTTGGAACAATGTGTTGAACGATAAGACCTACGACGTGATTATTGGGGTTCGGTCGTCCATCTTCCTACCATTTCGTCAGCTGGGATTGGTGATTGTGGACGAAGAGCATGAGTCGAGTTATAAGCAATATGATCCGGCACCACGTTATCATGCCCGAAATGCAGCCATTGTACTGGCCTCGATGCACGGCGCAAAAACCTTACTCGGCACTGCCACTCCGGCGGTAGAAACCTATCACAATGCACTCACAGGGAAGTTCGGACTGGTAGAGCTCAACGAGCGACATCAGGAAATGGCCATGCCTGAAATTTTGGTGGTGGATAGCAAAGAAGCCTATCGCAAAAAGCAAATGGAGAGTCATTTTACTCCTTTATTGCTCGAGAAAATTGCCAAAGCATTGCAGAACAAAGAACAGGTTATCTTGTTCCAGAATCGGCGCGGGTACGCTCCGTACATCGAATGTAAAGCTTGCGCCTACGTGCCACATTGCAAAAACTGCGACGTGAGCCTCACGGTACACAAAGTATTCAACACGCTTACCTGCCATTATTGCGGTTATACCGAAGCCATTCCGAACATTTGTCCCGCATGCGGAACACCCGGAACGCTTGCTACCAAAGGTTTTGGAACTGAAAAAATAGAAGATGAGATAAAATTAATTTTCCCAGATGCACGTGTTTCGCGTATGGATTTGGATACAACCCGCTCCAAAAAATCGTATGAGAAAATCATTACTGATTTTGAGCAACAAAAAGTCGACATTTTAATTGGAACACAAATGGTTTCCAAAGGATTGGACTTCGAGCGGGTAAGTTTGGTAGGTATCCTAAATGCCGACAACATGCTCAATTTTCCTGATTTTCGAGCCCACGAACGAGCCTACCAACTGATGGCACAAGTGAGCGGTCGTGCAGGACGGAAAAACAAACGCGGAACAGTAGTGCTGCAAACCTCATCGCCCGAGCATGTGGTTATTGGGCAGGTCATTCGCAACGATTACAAGGCCATGTTCAACACCCAATGCGAAGAACGAAAACTATTCAAATATCCTCCCTATTTTCGGATGATACAGATTGTGCTTCGCCATCGCGACCCAAAAGTGTTGAATCAAGCCGCCAATAAAATGGCAACCGATCTTCGGGCCGTTTTCGGAGCACGAATTTTGGGTCCAAATGTGCCTTCCGTATCACGTATTCAGAACATGTATATCAAGCATATTCTCCTTAAATTCGAAGTTGAAGCCTCGGCTGAACGCGCCAAAGAGCTGCTTCGCCAGATTTCTGATCAGGTCATCGCGCAACCACAATTTAAAGCCTTGTGGGTAAATCTGGATGTAGATCCAATGTAAATTACTTACAAATTAGAATTATTTCGTGCTAAATAACAGTACTTTGTAACTTATTTTTGTAATTTTAGCTCATAAATTAGGATTTACACGAATTATCTTATTACATTTGCACCCGAAATCTAAAAGGGGTGTCTAATTAAAAAACAGACTGAGATTATACCCATTGAACCTGGTCGGGTAATGCTGACAAGGGAACTTTACGCCTATCATCCGAGGCAACATCACCCCCTCTTTTATTTCAAATAATAAATTATACATTAATTTTTATTTGATATGAATATCCAAATTAATTCCGAACTAAAAAATGTTCCCGATGGAACGACCGTGCAAGAGTTTGTACTAAACATCCTTCAACTCGACCCGGCCGGCAAAGCCATTGCCATAAATGAAACCATCGTTCCAAACCATCGTTGGGAAACAACTCTGCTGCAAGAAAATGACAGAATGCTTGTGATCAAAGCGTGTAGCGGAGGTTGAGAAGTTCAAACCCCCAAACTCCGTCAGTTGACGGATAAACTCTAAAGAGGGGGCAAGAAAAAGAAACCTACATTGTGTAATATTACTTTCAATGCAATGTACTTTGGCCTTTTAGAAGCTTGAGTCCTATCCCCGAAAACCTCTCACTTACAAATCAAAACACACAAAACATGATCTCAACATCAAATGATATTTTTGGAAAGCCGTTTCCAAATTCAAAAAAAGTGTATGTAGAAGGAAAATTACACCCTATCAAAGTGGGCATGCGCGAAATACAACTCTCGGATACGCTGCACAGCAACGGCTCCGTTGAGCAAAATACGCCGGTCACTGTGTACGACACATCCGGCCCATTTACCGATCCGCAATTCACGGTTGATCTCAGCAAAGGACTTCCACGCCTACGCGAACAATGGATACTAGACAGGAATGACGTTGAGATACTTAATGATTTTTCATCGGAGTATAGCGCTGAACGAATGCGTGATAAAAGTCTTGATAAGTTGCGTTTTGAACATGTAAACACAAAACCGCTTCGCGCAAAAGCAGGAAAGAGTGTGTCGCAGTATTATTATGCCTGTCAGGGAATTATCACACCTGAAATGGAATACGTAGCTATTCGTGAGAATCAACGTTCACAAGAATATCTGGAAGAAATAAAAAAAACAAACGGAGCGGGGAATAAGATTGAAATTACGGTTTCGCCAATCACCCCTGAATTTGTGAGACGCGAGATAGCGGAAGGAAGAGCAATTTTGCCCGCCAATATCAACCATCCCGAAGCAGAGCCAATGATTATCGGGCGTAATTTTTTGGTAAAGATAAATGCCAATATCGGTAATTCCCCCACTTCATCAAGTATTGCCGAGGAGGTAGAAAAAGCCGTTTGGTCGTTTCGCTGGGGTGCTGACACCATCATGGATCTTTCTACCGGCGCAAATATTCACGAAACCCGCGAATGGATTATTCGTAATTCTCCCGTTCCGGTGGGTACAGTGCCATTGTACCAGGCTTTAGAAAAGGTGAACGGAAAAGTGGAAGAGTTGACTTGGAAAATCTATAAAGATACTTTGATTGAGCAATGCGAGCAGGGTGTAGATTATTTTACCATTCATGCCGGACTTCTGTTACATCACATACCGATGACGCAAAGACGCGTGACCGGAATCGTTTCTCGCGGTGGAGCTATCATGGCTAAATGGTGCTTGTATCATCACAAAGAAAATTTCCTGTACACTCATTTTGATGAGATTTGCGAAATTCTAGCAAAATATGATGTCGGTGTTTCGCTAGGTGACGGCTTGCGCCCGGGTTGCATTGCCGATGCAAATGACAGAGCGCAGTTTGGTGAACTGAAAGCACTTGGAGACCTCAACCGCATTGCCCGAAAGCATTTCGTACAGGTAATTATTGAAGGACCGGGACATGTGCCTTTCCATAAAATCAAGGAAAATATGGATTTGCAATTGCAGCATTGCGATGAGGCGCCTTTTTACACACTTGGGCCGTTGGTTACCGATATTGCCCCCGGTTATGATCATATAACCTCAGCCATCGGCGGAACAATGATTGCAGTGCTTGGCACAGCCATGCTTTGCTATGTAACCCAAAAAGAACACTTGGGATTGCCCGACAAAACGGATGTGCGCGAGGGTGTAGTTGCGTTCAAACTGGCTGCGCATGCCGCCGATCTGGCCAAAGGATTTCCGGGAGCAGATATTCGTGATAATGCCATGGGCAAAGCACGTTTCGAATTCAGATGGAAAGATCAGTTTGCGCTTGGACTTGACCCCGAGAAAGCCATGTGCTTCCACGACTCCACTTTGCCCGACGAAGGCTATAAATCTACACACTTTTGCTCCATGTGTGGCGAGCATTTTTGCTCCATGAAAGCCAGTCACGAAATTCGGGAAATGTCGGAAAAACTGGAGACGAAAGCCAAACTATTCCGTGAAACGGGGAGCGAGATTTATAGGTAATAAAACCCAAAATGGTGCTTGCAGAGACAGTTGCTGATATATCGATTAATTGAAAATAATCTTCTAATCTCGCTTTTAAGTTCCGTCGGCTGACGGATTGGGGGTTTAAATTATGATACTCATTACCCATTCTCAATTGGTTCCTAACGAAACCGAAATAATAAACACTTTATTTGAAAAAGGGTTGGAAGTGTTGCATCTACGAAAGCCTGAAGCAACTGTTTTGCAATTGCATGGGTTCTTATCGAAGATTGACCAACAGTTTCATTCCCGAATTATGATTCATAGTCATTATGAGCTGCTTGAAACCTTTCAACTAAAAGGATTGCATTTTACTGAGAAATCGAAAGGCCAAATTCGAAGTTACGATGAGGTGCGCTGCACAAAGAGTCTGGCTATTCACGAACTATCAGATCTGAAATGCGTAGACAATACGATTAATTATGTGTTTCTGAGTCCGTTATTTCCATCTGTATCTAAAGTAGGATATTCAAAACATTGGAATTTCGACAGGCTAAGAGCAGAACTTTCGTCACCCAGAACTTTCAAGATCGTGGCACTCGGAGGTGTAACATTGGACAATATAAAACAAGTAACTGAATTAGGATTTGATGACTTTGCAGTGCTGGGAAGTATTTGGGAGCCGGTAAAAGCAGGTTGTTCGCTATCACAAATTATAGAAATCTTCAATCGTTTTAAATATGAAAAATAATCTTCCTTTTTGTTTAACTTTAGCCGGTTTCGACCCAACAGCAGGCGCAGGGGTGTTGGCCGATATCAAAACATTCGAATCATTTGGCGTGTATGGAATGGGTATTATCACATCAAACACCTTTCAAACGGATAATGAGTTTATTGATGTTCAGTGGGTGGATGTGATTGATATTCTAGGCCAGATGGAGCTGTTGATGAAAAAATACAAGTTCAAAGCATTGAAAATCGGGTTGATAAAAGACTTTGATACGTTGCTGCAAGTTATTCGGTTTGCGCGGGAATTAAGTCCGGACATTCACATCGTATGGGATCCAATTCTAAAAAGTTCCTCCGGTTTTAATTTTCATTCAGAACAGTCGCTTCAACTGCGTTATTTAGTCGATTATTGTTCGCTCATTACTCCAAACTGGAATGAATTTGAAACTTTGTGGGATGTTGATCCAACGAAGTTTTCGACCGACAAGACCACAAGTTCAATATTATTGAAAGGTGGACACCGAAAAGAAAAAACGGGCTGCGATATACTTTATTCTGCCGGACAATCTATGGAGATTGCCGGCAATTCCTTTCATGGAAAATCGAAACATGGAACAGGTTGTGTGTTATCATCTGCCATTACAGCCAACCTTGCGAAAGGCGCAAATTTACTTGAGAGTTGTACCAGCGCCAAAAGATATGTTGAAAAATTTATTTTAAGCAACGATTCAAATTTAGGCTATCATGATAAGAAATAAAACCATTGCCAAATTTCATTTTATCACCATCAATCACCCGGAACTATCACATGCCAACCAAGCCATTAGGGCCTATCAAGCCGGTTGTAAATGGGTACAATTGCGAATGAAAGACAGTTCGGAAGAAGATGTTCAAAAGGAAATAATAGAAATACTTCCGGTGGCCAATGCCTACAATGCTATACTATTAATAAATGATAATGTGGAGCTAACATTGAAAACAGGAGCACATGGGGTGCATCTGGGGAAGAATGATATGTGTCCGGCCGAAGCCCGAAAACTACTGGGGCCGGATTTTATCATAGGAGGTACTGCCAATACATTCGAAGACGTGCTATCATTGCTGGAAAGAGGAGTAGATTACGTGGGAATGGGTCCATTTCGTTTCACCACCACAAAGAAAAATCTCAGTCCTGTATTGGGGAAAGAAGGATACTATCAGACAATGAGCCAACTAATGGAAATGGGGAAAACGATTCCCATTATAGCCATCGGAGGCATTCTTCCGAATGACATTGAAGATTTACTGCCTTGTGGCATACACGGGATTGCTGCGGCAGGAGCCATTCTGGCAGAAAATAATATTGAATTGAATATTAACAAATATCAACAAATAATACATTCATAACATATGAAACCATTCATTATCGCCGGCCGGGAATTTAGTTCAAGACTGTTTACGGGCACCGGTAAATTCAGTTCAAATAAAACTATGGGAGAAGCCATTCTCGCTTCAGGATCTGAGCTCGTAACTGTTGCGCTCAAGCGGGTAAACCTGAGCAATGACACTGACGATATGCTCCTACATCTTCAGCATCCCGGTTTGCATCTTTTACCAAATACTTCGGGTGTGCGCAATGCCAAAGAGGCAATTTTTGCAGCGCAACTGGCCCGCGAAGCGCTTGGTACAAATTGGATAAAGCTAGAGATTCATCCCGATCCCAAATACCTGCTTGCCGATGGAGAGGAGACGCTTGCTGCCACACGTGTACTTGCAAAGGAAGGTTTTATTGTACTTCCATACATTCAGGCCGACCCTGTTCTTTGCAAAAAACTGGAAGAAGCCGGTGCCGCGGCCGTCATGCCTTTGGGGTCACCTATTGGTTCCAATCAGGGCTTACAAACGCGTGAGTTTCTTCGCATTATTATTGAACAAAGTAATGTGCCTGTGGTAGTTGATGCAGGACTGGGAGCGCCATCGCATGCTGCCGAAGCCATGGAAATGGGAGCAGATGCTGTTCTTATTAATACGGCAATTGCTGTTGCCAACGATCCGGTTAGAATGGCTATCGCCTTCAAAATGGCTGTTGAGGCCGGTCGCATGGCTTTCGAGGCAAGGCTGGGCGAAAGGTCAACGAGTGCACATGCCAGCAGTCCGTTAACTTCATTTCTATCTTAATTAAAATCAAACTATGTTTTCAGACGAATTAGAGAATATATCCTGGGAAGAAACTACCGGGCTTATCTATGCAAAAACAACTGCCGATGTGGAGCGTGCCATTAAGAAGTCGAAAGATCAATTGTCGGTAGATGATTTTATGGCTTTGATTTCACCCGCTGCCGAACCTTATTTGGAACAAATGGCTCAGCTTAGTCGTGAGTATACACAAATGCGGTTCGGAAAAACCATCTCGATGTATGTGCCATTGTATCTCACTAATTCGTGTATGAACTCTTGTGTTTACTGCGGGTTTCAGCATAGTAATCCCATTAAACGTACTATTCTGACCGAAGATGAAATCAGAAATGAGCTAATGGCGATAAAAGAAATCGGACCCTTTCAGAATTTACTATTGGTAACAGGAGAAAATCCACGTGATGCGGGTGTTGATTATCTCGAGAAGGCTATTCGGATTGCCAAACCGCTGTTCAATAATCTATCCATCGAAGTGATGCCACTCGCAACAAATGAATATGCCCAGTTAACTCAAGCCGGTCTTTATGGAGTTGTTTGCTTTCAGGAAACTTACAACAAAGCACGTTACAATGTATATCACCCACGTGGCATGAAGTCCAAATTTGATTGGCGGGTAAACGGTTTCGACCGAATGGGACAATCTCGGGTGCATAAAGTGGGTATGGGGGTGCTGATTGGGCTGGAAGATTGGCGCACGGATGTCAGCATGTTGGCTCACCATTTGCGATATATGCAAAAGAACTATTGGAAAACAAAATACAGTGTCAACTTCCCTCGCATGCGTCCGTCCGAGAATGGTCATTTTCAACCCAATATTATCATGACGGATAAAGAATATGTACAATTGATGCTCGCTTTTCGATTGTTCGACCACGATGTGGATATTTCTGTTTCAACCAGAGAGAACAAAGAATTTCGGAACAATATAATTCAATTAGGTGTTACTTCGATGAGTGCCGGCTCAAAAACCGATCCTGGGGGCTATGCCACCTATCCACAGGCACTTGAGCAGTTCGCCGTTAGTGATGAAAGAACTCCTCGTGTTGTGGAAAGCGATATTTGCAAAAATGGATACGAAGTGGTTTGGAAGGACTGGGATGAGTGTTTACAAGATGAATTTAACACGCAAACAGCATGATACTTTCTGAAGAAGAAAAAGAAAGATATAGTCGTCATATTCGCATCGAAAATTTTGGTGAAAAGGGTCAATTAAAACTAAAAAACGGTAGAGTGCTGGTAATTGGTGCAGGGGGTTTGGGCTGTCCTGTCATTCAATATCTGGTGGCGGCCGGAGTTGGTCGGATTGGTATCGTGGATGGCGATACCGTTTCACTCTCCAACCTGCAACGACAAATACTTTATACTGAAAATGAAATCGGACAGTCGAAGGTTGAAATTGCAGCGTCGAAAATGGAAGATCTGAATAAATTCGTCGATATTAAAACCTACAACGAATTCCTGACATCTGAATCTGCTGACACGATTTTTCCAAATTATGATTTAGTTGTTGGCTGCACCGACAGTTACGGCACAAGGTATTTGATTGACAAAAAGAGCATTGAACATAACATCCCTTTTATTCACGGAGCTATTTTCGAATTTGAGGGACAACTAAGTGTTTTTAATTACAAGGGTAGCCCATCGTATGCCGATATTTTTGGATCTCAGCCTGCAGAGTTATCAGCACCCGGAGGGGTAGTAGGAGCAATTCCGGGAATTATTGGTAGTCTTATGGCAATGGAGGCAATCAAGATTCTTACCGACCGAGGAACAGTGCTTTCCAACAAACTTTTTTTGTATAATGGATTGAAAAATACTTTTACTCACATCAATATCTAGTGAAAAACATGTCAATTCTGCATCGGCTGATGACATTAAATTGCCTGAATTTAAATCCATTTCTCAGACTGAAATTACAAAAAGTATTCCGCTGGTTTCATTCTATCCATTTTTAGATGGTTTTTCAAAATAATCATTATCTTTGCGAATGTAAATATATTAATTTGTAATTCGAATAATGTATTTATCAGATTGCGTGCTTCTAACCTTAGCGCGCTAATTTTTTTTGAAAAAAAATATTGTTCTTAAATATATACATTCAAAAATTATCATCTAACATTATGCAAGAAATTAAATTTTACAGTGGAGAAAATATTCCATTGGAACTTCACAAAGTACGCATCGTACAAAAATTAAATTTAGTACCCATCGAACGTCGATTGGAGGCACTTTACGAGGGAGGTTTTAATACTTTCCGTCTGAGCACCAAAGATGTTTTCCTCGACATGCTTACCGACTCCGGTACCAATGCCATGAGTGACAATCAACTGGCAGCCATGATGCAAGGTGACGATGCTTATGCCGGCTCACAAAGTTTTGTTCGTTTGCAAACCGCTGTTAAAGATGTGCTGGGTAAAGAGCTTCTCCTACCGGTCCATCAGGGTCGTGCTGCCGAAAATATTATTTCCATTGCATACGTGAAAAAAGGCAGTCTGGTACCAATGAACTACCACTTCACCACTGCAATGGCTCACATTACCCAAAATGGTGGCAAAATCGCAGAACTTTTATATCCAGAAGCTTACGTTATCAATTCCGACCACCCTTTTAAGGGAAACATGAATATCGAAAAGCTAGAAGAAGTAATTAAACATCAAGGTGCTAGCAACATTCCATTTATCAGAATGGAAGCTTCTACTAATCTTATTGGTGGTCAACCGTTCTCGGTGCAAAACTTACGTGATGTTCGTGCAATTGCCGACAAATACAGTATCCGTTTGGTTCTTGATGCGAGTTTACTTGGCGAAAATGCATACCTTGTTTTGAAACGCGAAGAAGAATTTAAAAACTCCAATATGGGTGAAGTAATGAAAACCATGACAGCTTTGGCCGACCTGGTTTATTTTTCTGCCCGTAAAATAAGTTCATCGCGAGGTGGTGGTATTTGTACCGATAAAATAGAGATTTTCAAAGAATTAGAAGCATTGGTGCCGCTTTATGAAGGTTTTCTTACTTACGGCGGTATTTCTATTCGCGAAATAGAAGCAATGGCAGTGGGTCTTTACGAAACATTGGACGAAACAATGATTTGTCAAAGTCCAAGTTTTATCAAATATCTTGTCGACGCTTTGGATGCAAAAGGTATCCCGGTTATTAAACCGGCTGGTGTACTGGGTGCTCACGTTGATGCAATGCAAGTCTGTTCACATATTCCTCAGACCGAGTATCCTGCAGGTGCTTTGGCAGCAGCATTATTCCTGGTTTCGGGAGTTCGGGGCATGGAGCGCGGCTCTATCTCTAACCAACGAGATGAATACGGAAACGAAACATACGCCGATATGGAATTGCTTCGCTTGGCAGTTCCACGCCGTGTATTTACACTTTCGCAAATAAAATACGTCGAAGATCGGTTGAACTGGCTGTACGATAACCGCGAATTGATAGGAGGCTTACGTTTTGTATACGAACCGCCTGTGCTACGTTTCTTTATGGGTGGGTTGGAGCCAACTTCCGACTGGCCTCAAAAATTAATGGCTAAATTTAGAGCCGATTTTGGAGAAAGCCTATAAGTAAAGCCGAAAGCCGAATGACGAATCATTCGGCTTTCTCGTTATTATATATCTTACCAGAAACAGTATTACGGCTATAGAACGTATACTGTAAACATAATTGGATGTTTTGACGAAAAAAAACACACTTTAAGGCAACAAAAAAGGCTGCTTCAAATGAAACAGCCTTTTCCTTAGTTGCGGAGGCCCGACTCGAACGAACGTCCGTCAGCTGACGGATATGAGCCCAACGAGCTAGCGGTGTGATAAAATGATGTCTTTGATAAATAATCTTCCCTTTGAGCTTTTCAGCTGCTTTTCTCTTAGCATTGCATCTGCTTTTGTTTCAAATTCTTCCGAATGAATCAACGTCCATGGTTGAAACGATTTTGTCCAACCTTTATTACTTGGATGATTGTGTGCAAAAAGTCTCTTCTCAATATCCGAGCTGAAGCCAATGTATATTTTGTTGTGAATCGGGCTGTGTAAAACGTATACTGTAAACATAATTGGATGTTTTGACGAAAAAAACACACTTTAAGGCAACAAAAAAGGCTGCTTCAAATGAAACAGCCTTTCCTTAGTTGCGGAGGCCCGACTCGAACGAACGACCTTTGGGTTATGAGCCCAACGAGCTACCACTGCTCCACTCCGCGATATGTCTTTCAGTTTGTACTTTAAAACCAGTACTTCACTGTATGTTTTCTTTATTCATAAACACTAACTCATTAGTGTTATTTTGTAGGTGCAAAAGTACTGCTTTTTTTGGGATATGCAACTATTATCACGTTATTTTTTTGACAAGTAGTCAGAATATTTTAATAGCAGCCTGTATAATTGGGTATTAACTACAATTATTTTTTCAATAATAAGCAAAATATACATCAAAATGATAAGTTTAACGGGAATTATAGAAAGTTATTTGCCGAAGGAGTAAATAAATTCAGTCTAATTACATTTATTAGCTGTTTAGTTGCCCATTTCTTTATGTTTGTAATGAAAAAAATGCTATATTTGCACCTCGTTAAAAATTAGAAATAATTATTGTCTTATTTTAAATAAAAATTTTCCATGCAAAACAAAGGACTTGTAAGACTTTTTGCAATAGCACTTACTTTAGTGTGCTTATTTTACCTTTCGTTTAGCTTTGTAACAGGCACTTACAACAAAAAAGCTAAAGAGTACGCCGGAGGCGACAAATTAAAGGAGTACAACTACTTAGACTCAATTGCTAGTGAAAAAGTATGGTTGGGTTACACGCTGAAAGAATGTCGTGAAAAAGAAATCAATCTTGGTCTCGACTTGAAAGGCGGTATGAACGTAACATTGGAAGTATCGGTTCCCGATATTATTCGCTCGTTATCTGATTTCAATACCAATGCCACATTCAACCATGCGTTAGAAACTGCAACGAAACTTCAACAAACTAACAGTCAGGTTGCTTTCTTGGATTTATTTGTCAAAACGTACACAAAACTTGATCCTAACGCCAAGTTAGCGACCATCTTTAGTACTTTTGAATTAAAAGAAAAGATTTCACTTACAACTTCAAACGATGATGTTGTTAAAGTATTGAAAGAAGAAATTGACGGAGCTATTGCTAATTCTTTCAACGTGTTGCGTACTCGTATCGACCGTTTTGGTGTGGTTCAACCGAACATTCAAAAACTTGAAAGAACAGGACGCATTCTGATTGAACTTCCGGGTATTAAAGAACCTGAACGTGTTCGTAAGTTACTACAAGGATCGGCCAACCTGGAATTCTGGGAAACGTATGAGTTAAGCGAGATCTATCCAAGCTTGTCACAAGCAAACAGTTTATTGTATGCCATGCAATCTGCTGCAGGTAAACCGGCTGTAAAAGTTGATTCTACTGCTACAAGTGCTACCGTAACTCCAGCCAAGGTTGTAAATAAAGTTGACAGTCTGAAAGCTGCATTAGGAAAAAAAGCTGCTACCAGTAACGACTCTACCAAAATGATGGAGCAAAGCCGCAAAGAAAATCCTTTGTTTGCTTTACTACAAGTTGACCCACGCAGTGGAGGTGGATGTATCGTAGGTTTAGCACAAAGCAAAGACACTGCTCAAATCAATGCATATTTTGCTACCAAACAAGTAAAAGAAGTTTTACCACGCGACCTGGGTCTGCGTTGGACAGTAAAAGCAATTGACAAAAAAGGAGAAATCTTCCAATTGATTGCTATCAAAATTACCAATCGTGATGGTCGTGCTCCCCTTGGTGGCGACGTAATCACTGACGCGCGTGCCGACTTTAGTCAAACTTCAGCTTATGCTAACGTAAGCATGACAATGAACGCTGAAGGTTCAAAAACATGGGCACGTATGACAAAAGATAATATCGGCAAATCAATTGCTATTGCTTTGGACGGATATATCTATTCATTCCCAACAGTAAATACTGTGATTGAAGGTGGTAGTTCGCAAATTACAGGTAATTTTAGTGTAGAAGAAGCAAAGGATTTAGCGAATACATTGAAATCGGGTAAAATGCCTGCACCTGCACGTATTATTCAGGAAGATGTGGTTGGTCCATCGTTGGGTCAGGAAGCTATCAACAATGGTTTGATTTCATTTATTATCGCTTTCCTTCTTGTATTGGCATACATGATTATTTACTACGGATGGGTACCCGGATTGATTGCTGATATTGCACTTCTAGCCAATGTATTCTTCCTAATGGGAATTTTAGCATCTTTTGGTTCTGTACTTACATTACCCGGTATTGCCGGTATTGTGCTCACCATGGGTATGGCGGTAGATGCCAACGTACTTATCTACGAACGTATCCGTGAGGAAATGCGTAATGGTAAGAACATGAAGGCTGCAATTCAGGAAGGTTTCAAACACGCTTTGAATGCTATTATCGACTCTAACGTAACAACGCTTCTAACCGGTATTGTTCTTGTAATTTTCGGTCAAGGTCCAATTAAAGGATTTGGGGTTACTTTAAGTTTTGGTATCCTGACTACGTTTATTACTGCTGTATTCCTTACACGTTATATGGTTGAAACATACGCAGCTCGCGAAAAGGCTAAGGAATTGCCATTTCACACTAAAATATCAGAGCATTTCCTTCAAAACACGAAAATTGACTTTATGAAAATTCGTAAGTCAATGTACATATTATCTGCAGTTATGTTTGCAATTAGTTTTGTATCGTTTGGAGTTCGTGGTTTTAGTTTAGGTATCGACTTTACAGGTGGACGTAACTATGTTGTAAATTTCGACAAACCGGTAAAAACAGAAGAAATAAAATCATTATTAAAGAATGCTTTTGATGGTGATGTACCACAAGTTATTGCTATTGGTAGTGACTCTCAGGTTCGTATTTCTACAAAATACAAAATTTTAGAGACCGGATCAACTATTGATAATGAAATTGAATCGAAGCTTTACAATAATCTTAAACCATTGTTGAGTAGTGGTACTACTGAAGCTAAATTTATTAGTGAGCAGATCAAGAGTTCTTCTAAAGTGGGTCCTACGATAGCGGATGATATTAAGACAGCGGCTGTATGGGCTGTATTGTTTGCAATACTCGGAATTGGATTGTATATCTTAATTCGTTTCCGCGAATGGGGTTACACTTTGGGAGCAATCGTGGCGTTGGCTCACGACGTGGTAATTACAATGGGTATATTCTCGTTACTTTGGGGCTATTTACCATTCTCGATGGAAATTGACCAATCGTTTATTGCGGCTATTCTTACTGTACTTGGTTACTCTATTAATGATACCGTAATTAACTACGACAGAATACGTGAAAATGTAGGACTTTATCCAAAACGTGATAGAGTAACGATTATCAATGACTCTGTAAATCAAATGTTAGGACGTACATTTAGTACAACCTTTACAGTAATCATTACACTTATTGCCATGTTTATCTTTGGTGGTGATTCTATCCGCGGATTTATCTTCGCTATGTTATTCGGTATCTTTATCGGAACATATTCTTCTGTATTTATTGCTTCGCCAATAACAGTGGAAATGGACAAATTGGTAAAAATACGTAGAAACAAAAAGGAAAGTGCACCTGTGAAATAATAATTCATAGAAATACGTTTTATAAAAGCCCGAAAAGCCTTGCAGATTATTCTGCAAGGCTTTTTATTTGCCGTTATCTCCCGGTGTAGCTGATATTACTCTACTCTTATATTACTCATGAGGGTGTCTAAAAAGAAAAAAAGAACGCAAATTACGCAAAAACCACAAATCGACACAAAATATAAATTGCTGATATATTTGTATTTATAAAAATGAGATTTGCGAAAATTTGTGCTATTTGCGTAATTTGCGTTCAAAAAAAATACTTATTGGACACCCTCATGAGTTCTGCATTTCGGGATAAGAAGCAGACATTCCTACTAACTCAGCATTGTAATGAGTGGTTGAGCATCATTTCTTTCTTACTCCACCCAAGTCATCGAATGAATTGGAAAAGAGTATGCTGAGGTTCCAACAACGAAAAATCCCTTACCGAAAATAAATTCGATAAGGGATAAGAGTCAGGACACAGGTAAGAACTATGTCGATATTTTTAGTGCAGTTCTACTGCTTTTGAGTAGCCAGAATCATCTTTACGTTTAGCTTGTTGCCTATTTCGAGCACATTGACCAGTTGTTGAATGGCAAGGGTTTTATCGCAACGAAGAACAACAAAAGCTTCTTTGTCTTTACTCGCTTCTACCGACAGTACAGATTGCAATTGCTCGAAGGGTACTTGTTGATTATTGACAAAGTACTGCAAATCTTTATTCACCGAAAGAAGGATCTCCTTTTTGTGTAAGGATTGCGTATTCTTAGCGCTTGGCAAACTCAGTTTGATCACATTCGGATTGAGAAGTGTAGACACAATGATAAAGAATAACATTAGGAAAAACATAATGTCATTCATCGCGGAGGTGAAAATTTCGGCTCCTGCTTTGTTTTTTTGACGTAGATTCATTTGTTAGGTTCCTGCAAAAAGTCAATAAAATTCATTGCATTACGTTCCATTTTATTCACAGCCTTGCCAATTTTTATGTTCAGCCAGTTATAAAAGACGTAAGCCAAAATACCTACGATAAGTCCGGATGCACTCGACACCATCTTTACATAAAGACCTGAAGAAACAGCACCAATACTTACATCGCTGGTTTGGGAAATGTCGAAGAAAATTTTGATTACCCCCAAAATAGTTCCAAGGAACCCGAACATAGGAGCAATACCGGCAATAACAGCTAAAATGGGAAGTCCTTTTTCCAGTTCGTAGACCTCGAATTTACCTACTATCTCTATCGATTCTTCGATTTCCTTGATAGGACGTCCGATTCTTTTAATTCCTTTTTCCACCATACGGGCAATAGGCAAGTTGTTTTTCTTACACAGCGACAGCGCTTTGTCTATCTTATCCGCTTCGATAAGGTCTTTGATATTATTCATAAAATCACCTTCGCTTGCCGATGCATTGCGCACAGTGATATACCGTTCGATAAATATAAAAATAGCTACGGCAAAAAGGATTCCGATGGGAATCATGATTGGACCACCTTTTAAGACAACATCCCAAAGTGACATTTCGGTGGGTTTAGCTACAACAGGAATAGAACTAACTGCTGAATTGACAGTATCAACAACTTGTGTTGCTTGTAGTAAGATTGAAAGCATCATTTTATACTTGTTTTATTAAAAGTTATTCTAATAACGGTTATTCGGGTTGTTTATTTTAGATCGACTGCAACTTGTTTAAAAGCTGTAGACAAAGGTAAGTGTTTTTAATCAATCAATTGCTTTGTTTGCAAGTTGAAATTAGAAGTTCGAAAAGATTTTTCAGTCCGATATTTATATATTCAACTGTTGATGCCGATTCATTCATCGGGAATTTTAGTTGTTTTCCTACATTGCCCTTCCGGGTTGCTATTCCTCTTCTTCTACCTGAGGCGTGGTGAGTACAAATTTCAAACCAAAAAAGCCAATAAGCCCTGCAACTAAGGAAGAAAGCAGAATTATAAATTTAGCATTATTGATAATCACTTCGTTATCAAACGCAAGCAGCGTAATAAAGATGGACATGGTAAAGCCTATTCCCCCCAGAAAACCTACACCCAGAATGGATTTCCAGTTCAGGTCGGAGGGAAGTTTGCAAAATCCGAAGGCAACCGCCACAAATGAAAACAGGAAAATGCCCAGTGGCTTGCCTACGATAAGACCGAGTGCTATCCCCAAACTGTAATTTTGCGAGAGTACCTGCCCCATATCCGAACTTAGCACGATAGCTGTATTGGCTAACGCAAAAATAGGTAGAATAATAAAGGCAACCGGCTTGTGGAGGAAATGTTGCAGAACAGAAGAAGCAGTTTTCTTATCTCCATTGCCAAACGGAATAACAAAGGCCAGTAACACACCGGTGATGGTAGCATGTACGCCCGAGTGCAGCATGAAGTACCACATTACAACTCCACCTATCAGATACGGAATAAGATTGTGCACCTTTAATCTGTTCAGCAGAAAGAGAAAGCCAAGTACGCCAAACGCTATAAACAAGTTGGTGAAGGCTATGGACGTGGTATAGAAAATGGCAATAACAATGATAGCTCCAAGGTCATCGATAACTGCCAGGGCGGTAAGAAACACTTTCAGCGATGTAGGGACACGATTGCCCAACAGCGATAGAATGCCAATGGCAAAAGCAATATCCGTAGCCATAGGAATACCCGCCCCATCTTGTGTGGCTGTTCCGAAGTTCAGCAATAGGAACAGACCCGCGGGTACCAGCATACCGCCCAATGCACCAAAGATAGGCAGCAAAGCACCTTTCATGTCGGACAGTTCTCCCTTGTAAATTTCCCGCTCCAATTCCAATCCGATAAGCAAGAAGAAAATGGTCATCAACCCATCATTGATCCAATGCACAAGACTATGTCCACCCATATCGATGTGCCAGAAGTGGGTATAGGCAGTTTGCCAGCCCGAGTTGGCTACTACAAGCGAGAGAATGGTGGCAAATACCAACACTAATCCACCGGCCTTCTCGCTTTGGATAAATTCTTTAAAGAGACTAGCTGGCCGTATTCTTTTCAATCGCTGTTTCATCTGTTGTATTTTTTAGTAATCCAAACATCATTATCAATGCGGATAAAATTATTACCTGAATAATTAAAGAGTTATTTACAATGCCCAAAGATTCACTCACCGGAATGGACAGGAACAATAATATGGTAATCAAACCTCTCGGAGCGATAAATAACAAAGGTAGGGCCTGTAATCTGAGTATTTTTAAAAACAAAAACCGGATAACAAATATACTTGTTGTTATAGCAATTGCCCAAATAATGGTATCCGGATTTAGTATCTCATTGGTTTCGATCAGAAAGCCGAAAAGCAAAAAGAATAAAGCCCGTATCAAAAAAGTAATCTCGGTGGTAATTTCTTTAAATTTCTGCACTTCTATGTTTAATATCTCAGGCTGAAGTTTGTTTATAAATGCAAATCGCTTTATTTCGTCGAGGTTGCCGATAAACAATCCAACTATAAGAATGAAAATCAACGAAGGCAAATGATATATTTTAGAAATGGCATATATCAAAATAACCAGCAAGATAATAGGAGTGAATTTTATAGAATGACTTATTTTCGTCAATAAAAAAGCGAGACCTAAAGTTGAAAGAAAAGACACAACAATCATCAATGCCAATTGCAGCAAGAAAACGCCAAATGATTCAGCACTGAATCCATTGTTTAGAAGTAGAAAATTGAACAGTATAACACCTAGAATATCAGACAAGCTGCTTTCGTAGGTAACAAATTCTTTATCATGGTTTAGCAGACCGCGGGCACTGGGAATAGCTATGGCGCTACTAATGATGGCTAATGGTATAGCATTGATCAAGCCAATCCTAAGCGGGATATGCTCTACGCCTGAAAAAGCATAGGCCAAACCAAGACTCATCAAAAGGATTGGAAATAATGCCATGATAGTAGACTTACGTATCATTGGCAATTTGGATTTGTTCAGCTCCAGTTCCAAAGCACCATCCAACACAATGAGCACAAGTCCTACAGTTCCCAGAATGGGGAGTATGGGTGTTAAGTCGGGAATGCTGACTTTAAACAGAGCAGCACCTTGCTTTACACCCCATCCCAGCAGTAGCAATAAAATGACGGATGGAATTCTGGTTTTTGGAGCGCTTATTTCAAAAACATAAGCAAAAAGCAGCAATAGACAGATAGTTACTATAATTGTGATAGCCATTGTTTTCTATTCCGGTTTAAAGTATGTGTAGTGATGGTTGAACCCGAATAGATAAGCCACTGCTTTTCCGGTTTTACCGAATCCTATTCATCCTATTTTCAACTGTTTTTCAGTTTGAATTGTAGGCTTCTATCATCACTCTGCTTGCAATATACATTCTTTCACTCAAACACAAACAATTACAAATCGTCATTTAAAGCATTCTTCTTGTATTTTATGTTTTGTTCACAGCCTGTGATTTTTTTGGGAATCCGTTCCAATCACCTCACTTACAAACTCTTTCTTTTCAGCCACACCTGATAGGAGTTGATGATGTTTTGCCAAAGCACGTATGCACCCGGACCGATAGAGGCAATGGGGTTCAGGTACATCTGTGCCATCCAAATGGCCAGAATCGTATTCTTCTGTCCTAGTCCCTGTCCGCCGGCCACTGTATCGTCGTAGCGCTTACCAATGCCACGCCCCACCATAAACTGAACAATACACATCAGCAATGCTACCAACGCCACTACTATCTCGGTAAGATGACTCGATCCGTTTTGCTTAAGGATAAAGACCACCGTGCGTCCCGTTACCACGCACAAAGCCAATGACCACAGATAGAACGACAGCCCGGAGAAAGAACCGATCCGGGTAGTAAGAGTAGGAGCGAGCTTCTGCAACAGCATGGCCAGTCCGAATGGGAAAAACAGTAGCACGATGATGCGTTGTGATATGGCCAAAAAGGAATCTAAGAACGGTAAGTCCTGATAACTACCCACCAACGAAAAGATGACAGGAGCAGCCAGTGCCACACACATATTGCTTAGCAAACTGTAGGCCGTAAGGCTGGCCACGTTGCCTTTTAGCATACCCGTAATAACCGGAGCAGCAGTACCCGTGGGAGCCAACACGCATATCATGGCACCCTGAGCAATGGTTATATTTATCGGTGCCAATAACAGATACACCCCCAGACTCCCCAACACCTGTATCAAAATCAACCAGAGATGCAGGCGCGACAAACGCATCTGATTTAATTTCAAATTACAATAAGTGAAGAATAGCATCACGAAAATCAGGTAGGGAGTAAGAAACGAAAGACTATCGAAGAATTTATAGAAAATGGCACCCACCGTAATGGCAATGGGCATCATATACGGTTTTATTTTTTTGACCATTATCGAACAGATTTATAAAATATAGCACAAAAATACAAATATAAATCTGGAACTGTATACAATATCCTGAGCGATTGCTTCCGGATACAAGCTGGGAGAGAGAATGTCCTTCTTTTACTATGACTATAGAATGTGCTAATATGTCGTGAGCTCGATATAAGCAAATAGCTAACAATTAGTTAAAAGTGTATTTTGAAATCCTGAAGGGTGGGGTGTGAAAAATCTGATTTAAATAAATGTATTTTCCCATCATTTTTTTAGGTTCGGTGCTACGCACCTTATAGTTAGCTTTTGTTATAATTCTACAAATGGTTCGCAACTACGTTGCTATAAGGTGCGTAGCACCGTACTATTTGTAGAAAAATTAAACAAAGAAAACAAAGGTGCGTAGCACCGAACATAAAATGTAGATTAAAATAAGAACGTGTACTTTTAAAAATGAACCCTGATTTTTTACACCCCACCTGAAGTCTCAGTCGAACGCTCACGCCGAAGCTTTCAGGATTCTAATGTTAATCTCTTTTGGGTGAATTCCCCGTCGCTTGCGACGAATCTCTATTTTGTATAGAGAAAGGGAACAATTAATACCCCGTCCGCTTGCGGTGTGGGTAGTTTATTTTTTCTTGTTTCATAAGTGTTTGCTTATATCGAACTCACGTTAAATTAATGTGAGTTCTACTTCCACGTTTTCTCTCCGGCCTTCATTTTCAATAGAGTTGCTTCGTAACCCGTTGCGTCTGCTTTTTCACGTTTAGCAATATTCAAAGCCTCTGTTTCTTTAGCGATAGCTTCTTCCTTTCGTCCCAGTTTATAAATCAGGTTGGCATAGGTGTCTATAAACATATGATTATCCGGATAAATCTCCAAAGAACGCTTTGACCACAGCGAGGCATCCTCTAGCGATGTTGTGGTCGTTACTTTTTCAAAGAATTGCCAGGCCACCTCGTTTAATGCCTGACTATATTTATTGCGCGTAGCATGAGCGATATAATCACTAAGCTGTGCCAACTGGGTAGAATCTAATTTCCCTACCAGTATTTTTCTTTGCGTAGTTTCAAATAAATCCAGTGCTTTTTTATCTGTTTTTGCTATAGAGTCGAAAGAAATAGTCATCAGCGAAGCATTGCAATAAATGGTAGCGTTGCTGATATACTTATCCAAATCGCCCGTTTTCTTGTAATAATTCATATACAACTCTTCTTTTAGCTTCGACGCAGAACTTTTCGGAAGTTTCTCGTTAGCATCTACTACTTGTTGTAGCAACTGTTCATTTTTGCTTTTACAGGCTTCGCGAAACGAATTATCAAGAGCACCAATCATTAACACGTAAACATGTCCACCCAGTTTTGGTATAAACAAAGTGTTATTGTCTTGCAAATTTCTGAATGCCAATGAATTTATACTTATGTTGCGGCTTTCTTTCATATAAATTTCTACGATTTTATCCGAAGCTCGTTGCTCGTTGGGTAGTAGGGCAAGATATTCGTCAAAAAGTTGCGCAGCAGGCTTCCCTAGTTTTATTAGCTTATTTATATAGTCCAATAAAAACGCAGGGTCATTTTTCTTTTCAGCATATTCCTTTTCCCAGTCCGAAAGGGGGCTGGGATCCTTCAAGTCGGCCAGAGCTGTGGTGGACACCGCTATAAACTTCTCAGCTTCCATAGAGCCTACCGCCCTCGAGAATAGCGTTCCATCGGCTTTGATAAACAAGTAGGTTGGATAGGACATCACTTCGTACTTTTTAGCGATTTCAATACCCTCGCCTTTTTCGGCATCTATCTGGTAACAAACAAAATTGGCATTATACACTTTCCCCACTTCGGCAAGCGGAAAAATGTCCTTACTCATCTTTTTGCAAGGACCGCACCAGGAAGTGTACACATCTATAAATATGGGTTTGTTGGTTTGTTTCGCTTTTTCAAGCACTTCTTTCCAGGTTCCTTGTTCAAACACTATTCCTTGCGAAAATCCCAATACTGAGAAAAATAATACGAAAATAATAAGCAACTGTTTTTTCATAAATTATATTTTTGGTTGTTTTTGTTGTCAAGTAAAAATGCTAATATAAGTGTAGATTGTTTCCTTTTTTCTTAGACAAAAGATTTATATTTTTTCTTGTTCTGTAAATTCTAAAATTCTATTAATTCTGATTCAGACAATTACGCAAAAAGTGAATGCGGGCTTGCCTGCGGCAGGCAGGAGCGAAACCGCCGGAATGCACGTCCGCCAGCCAATGCGCATACGAGCGTGTGCTAGGGGCTAGGTGTTTATTTTTTTTTGCTTATTCACTATTTTGATTTTCCAATTAAGAATATGTTTTTTGTTTTCGTTTTTGTCAAGAAGTAAGTCTTTGCATCGTTTAAAGCATTCAATGAAGCTTCAATGTCATCAGCAATATCATTGAAAACAGTACTATAACCATTAATACATGCTCCCCATTTTAAGTCTACAATACGTAAATGTTGCAATGTTTCAGATAGTAAAAATGCATATTCATTATTGATATTTGCATTTAATTCGGCACTAACTAATGCGCTCAATGGAGTGATAAGTTGATTAACTGAATGTATCATTGTACTTCTACCATCTGGAGCAGTTCTAGTCCAATTGACACTTATCCGTCTCAACTCTTGTTGAAAATTGGAATATTCATGTTGGTTATTTATTTTTTTTGACCAATCATCTATGATTTTTGTCAGTGTGAAGAATTTATCATTCCACTGATCCATTATCATATTTATTTCGTCCTGATATGCTTTATAAGTCTCAGCAATACTCTTTTCCATTGACATTAGATAATCTAATTGGCTAACAATATGGAAAGTCATTTTCTCGTTTTTATTGTCAACTTTCGGATTTGTTGAATTAATCATAAAAGTCGATATAAATCTTTCTATGCTTATACTGTCAACTTTGTTTGCTAGCATTTTAATTAGACCAAATCTTTCAGGATTTATGGTTTGTGAGTTTCTTATTCTCAAAGACAAATCTCGACATTCAGATACTTGTTTCTCTACTGGCTTTTTTATCAAATCAGCCCAACTTAAAATAATTTTTTTATAGTTATTTGTCTCGTTTTGAATGTTTTTTTGATTTCGAAACCAAATGATAATCTGCCCTAAGAGAAATACAGCAAGAGTAATTAACGCTGGAATTAATATTCTTGCTAAACTTTCAGGTAATTGAAAAATAGTCTCTCGAGATTCTTTTATCTTTTCACTATGCAAAGTAATATTTGTGTTCAAAACTATTTCTTTAAGTTTTCCAATTGAGTCAATATAAAGAGTATCTTTCATATGGGTGATTTTTTTTACACATGCTGATAATGGCCTAATATATTGGCATTTAGTGGGTTGTTGTTATGCTTGTATCACTAAATTTCATTCAGTATGTGCCATTTGAAGAATTCTTTTCCTTTCTCGGAAATACTGTAATATCCAGTGTGTTTTTTGCTGCTTTCAATCAATCCAAAAGCTACTGCGTCGGAAAAATTAGGTGTTTCATTAAATTCGATTGTATCGAGACCTAAATATTTATTTTTTTCCTTGATAAAATCATTAATTCTTCCAGACCCTATAAATTTCTCAAATTCATTATATAGTGAGGAATTTGAGTTCTTAGAACTGGCTTCTTTTAACAGCATTTGCAATTCTTGAATTTCCTTATCTTTTCTAAATAATTCCTTGTCTTTGGTTAGTAATTGTTTCTGTGTTTCTATGCTGCCCCCTTGAAATGAAAAGTATTTGCTCCAAATTGCTGACACTAATTGTCCTAATTGAGTTCGAGAATAATCCACAGGCATCAAGTGCAATAAATCATCTGTCAATTCTGGATATCGACTTGCTATTTCGTCATAAGTGGATTTTGAATCAAAAATTGAAATTATCTTATTTAAGTCAAAGTCACTATCTTTCTTTGTGTCTTCTCTCAGAACATGTTTAATCTCTCTGTCAACCCAAGAAGATTTTAAAGGCTTCTCAGTAAAAAATATTAAAACAATGTCAGCTTTATCTAACCCATCTCGCAAAATTGACTTTCTTAGATTCTCACCTGGAACTATCTTTTTTTTGTCAAGCCAGACATTTATATAACATTTCTCTAAATCTTCAACTATTGGTTCGATTAAAGCTTCTTTGTCTTCCGAGGAGTGACTAACAAAAACTAATACTGATTGTCCCATTTTGTAGTTTTTTTGTTGATATTAATACTTAAAAATGTTGTCTTTTTTTTTACAATAACCGCTAACACCAATATATGTGTAACTAAGTTGCATATATCCCCACTTTAGGCGATGCCCTTCTTCAATTTTTAATTAAAATTCAGCCCCAAAGGTAGAAACAATTTATCGCATTAACAACGTATCTTTTAATTAATTTTTAAAATAGTTGTTTATTGCTATATGTGGCAGAATAAGCTGGTACTTATAGCACTAGCTCTTGTCTTAGAAATCACGAATTTCCTTTGGTGGTCATACATTTTGAAAAGGCATAGTGCCATCCAATTTTCTCAATTCCAATTTGCATTTTCATTTCCCGAACTTCTGTTCTTCGGTTTTTGAACTGTGTTTTTTGATGAATGGGCTATGAAACTTGCTCCACAAAATTTACAAACCCGACCCCGATGTTTATTTTTTGCTCCACCATTAACAGAACTTGCTCCACTACTTATATATTTAACACCACCATTAACAGAACTTGCTCCACTACTTATATATTTAACACCACCATTAACAAAACTTGCTCCACCTTTTATAAAACTTGCTCCACCATTAACATTACAAGCTCCCCGATGTATACTTTTAACGCCCCTATGTTCAAAACAAGCTCCCCAACTTTCTCTTATTCCTTGCATCTGAAAAGAACCGACTTCGCTACTCATTGCAGAAAATAGGCGGAATTGAAATTATTTTTCGAATGCGATGTAATGTTTTTTATCGAACGACGTCATATAAGTAAGCAGGATAATTCTCGAGAGCTGATAATTAGTTATCTTGCAACGCGTACGTAATCAATGTCAATCACAACCGTCAGGACGACTCGTTTTTTTTGAAACTGTATGGATTCAACACAATTTAATGTAAAAATACTCTCACTTTCCGATAAATTATTCCGACTGGCAAAATCGATGCTGCGGAATACGGAAGCTGCACAGGATGCTGTGCAGGACCTGAGTATGAAATTGTGGGAAAAACGAAAACAACTGGATGAGGTGGAAAACGTACCTGCTTTTACAATGAGAGCCATGCGGAATTTGTGTCTCGATACCATTCGGAAACAAGGTGATGAAGATGAACTGCCTGCTGAATTTGAATTTGTGGCACCTAATCCGCACCAGCAAGCGGAGCAAAAGGATTTGGTCGGGCGGGTACGGGACATGATTGACAATTTGCCCGAGCTGCAACGCACCATTATCCGAATGCGTGATGTGGAAGGAATGGAAATATCGGAAATTGCGTACATCACTTCGATAAAAGAAAATGCGGTAACGGTAAATCTCTCGAGAGCACGACAAAAGATAAGAGAAAAAATACTATACGAACAAAAATATGTGGAGGCGAATATATGGAAAGAATAAACAAACTACTGGAAAACTATTTTAAAGGCGAGACAACGCTTGCCGAAGAAGCTGAGCTGAAACAGTACTTTGCTACCGGAACTATTGCTCCCGAACACAAACCCTACAGCGCATTATTTCAGGCATTCGGGCAGGAAGTGCAGCAGCAATACACTACACCGATGACAATTGTTTTGCCAAAGCAATCGTCCGGCAAGCGGATGTGGGTGAGGGCAGTGGTTTACTCCGGCATTGCGGCCTCTCTGGTATTGGCCGTGTGGATTCAACGTCCACGGCAGGAAGAAGATTATGCTATCATTCGCGGACGACGGATTGACAATCCGGAATACGCTCAACGATATGCGGAGAAAAAGTTGAATGCAGTGAATGAAATGCTGCGGTATAAACTGAAACCGCTGATGGACGCGCAAGCATTGAAAGACAACCTCCGAAATGTGGATGAGGGCGAAAATGATAAAAATCAGATCATTGAATAAAATAAAGACTATAATATTAAAATAAAAAAGAAATGAAAAAGATAATTTTATTGGTTGCCGTACTGTTTATGGCAGTGGCAAGTCAGGCACAAACGCTTCAAAGTTTGTTTGAGAAATACAGCGAAAACGAAAACTTCGAGTATGTATCCGTAGGTGGAAATGGAATGACAGTGGCTTCGGCCAATGGTAATGTGGCTAAAAGCAAGAATACCGGACCGAAGAAGAAAACAACTAAAATCCTGACCCTGAAAGCAGGTGCAGATTCTCAGATTATGAAAGCATTTGAAAAAGAATTGAATGCAGTGCTGGAAGCCGGCAAGTTCGAAACAACGTTAGAAACCCGCAGCAAAGGCGAAAGTACCTTTATTTACTACCGCAGTTTGGGAAACGACAATGCCGATCAGCTTATCGTTGCCAAAACGAAAACAGAGCTAAGTCTGATATGGGAAAGTGGCAAATTAGGTCATGGACAAATGAAATACGGAATTTCTTCAACCGGCGATGAGGATGTGTTGGATGAAGCAAATTTAGACAAGCATTAAAAAATACATTTTGTTTATTCATCTTCAGCGATGAATAGAAAAGCCAACCGGTTGTGAAACGGGTTGGCTTTTATTTTAAAGGTAAAAACTGGTTCCCTATTCCTTATTGATTAGTGTAAGAGCTAGTTGGCATAATAATTGTTTTTGCGTTGGAGGAACTTAAAATCAATTATTCATCAAAAAAACAATTTGTAAAATGAAAAGATCTGTAGCTATTTTATCTGTTGTAGCCATTTTAGGAGCTGCAACTGTTACGGCACAAACGGTAGTTGTCAGCACCGGTGCTCCTAAAACCGTAGTTCGTCATGATAATGGTAAACACATAGGTGAATACAAGAAAAACACGGTTGTGGTGCAAAAGAAAAAGGTAGTGGTGGTAAAGAAACACAAGAGTGCTAAACACAAGAGTAAATACAAGAAAAATACGGTTGTGGTGGATAGGAACAAAGTAGTGGTGGTAAAGCGACTCGATAATGGGAAGCACAAACGTGTAGTAAAAAAGAATGTGGTTGTAAAAATGTAGTTTAATAATCTTCTTTTTTCAACAGAAAGGTCCCGGAGTGTATTCGGGACCTTTTTTTTGTGGGTGGATGATTTGTTGTGTAGAGGAACTTATTGATTAAAAAAAAGGAAATGATGCTTTATCTTTAAAAATATAATTCCTACATTTGTCTAAAATTCTCCGAAAATGAAAAAGATACTATCCTACCCCTTGTCTCTATTGGTTTATTTGCTCTTCTTTTTTTTCATCTGCCTGTTTCACCCTATTCAATGGGTTTGTCTGAATTTGCTAGGCTATCAGGCACATAAAAAGAGTGTAGATGTTCTCAACTTCTTTCTGTTACACATTTTGTATTTCACGTTTTCTACTTTTAAAGTTGAGAACAGAGAGCTTATTCCCGAAGGAAAACCTTTGATATTTGTGTCCAACCATCAGGGCTTGTACGATATTATAGGAATTGCCTGGTTCTTGCGCAAATTTCATCCTAAGTTCGTGAGTAAGATTGAACTGGGCAAAGGCATTCCCAGTGTATCCTACAATTTGCGATACGGTGGCTCTGTGTTGATTGATAGAAAAGATCCAAAACAAGCCCTGCCTGTTCTGAAAAAGATGGGCGAATATATAGAAACCAATAGTCGTTCTACGGTGATTTTCCCCGAAGGTACGCGTACCCGTGACGGACATCCCAAAGCTTTTGCACCCAATGGGCTGAAGATATTGTGTAAATATGCGCCGGATGCTTACGTGGTGCCGCTATCGATCAATGACTCGTGGAAGGTATTCAGATACGGTAATTTTCCACTCGGGCTGGGCAATAATTTGCTGTTTACGGTTCATCCCCCGATAAAGGTTAGCGAGTGCGATTTCAATACGCTTTTCGAAACAACAGAAAAAGCAATTGTATCCGGGATTAATGTATAATTTGATATAATACATTCAACAAAAAAAACAGGAGAAGAAAAAGATGCAAGTAATTGCATCTTTTTCTGTTTTTTAGGTGTTATTTTGCAACGATAATGGATTGAACTACTTAGATTGCTTTGAGTTCTATCTCTTTTATAAAGAATAGAGGTAAAAATCGAAATAAAGCAGTATTTTTAGACTGTGATTTATTTATGGTGATGTATTTCTGATAATTGACGAACTGGATGTTATTTTTAGTAATCAACTAATCTTAGTAATCATGGGTGGAACGATTGTAATTGGCTTAATTCAGAATATTGCGATACTGCTAACCTTCAGTATGCTTTACGATCTATTTTGGGAAAGGAATCATAGTTCGGGAAGTTTGCTCCTGAAATTTGCTGCAGGATTTGCTTTGGGAGGAATTGGTATCGTTTTAATTCTAAGTCCATGGACTTTTCAGGACGGAATTATCTTTGACACCCGATCAGTGTTGCTGTGTATAGCGGGTTTGTTCTTTGGTACAATTCCTACTGTTATCGCCATGCTGGTGGTGGGTCTTTATCGGTTTACACTTGGCGGATCGGGTGTTTGGATGGGAATTGCTGTTATTTTTTCGTCCGGTACTATAGGTGTTTTGTGGCATTATTTCAGGCCTTGTTGGCAAACAAAAAATAACATCCTGGAGTTGCTGGGTATGGGTGTTCTCACACACCTGGTTATGCTCGCTTGTACTCTATTTCTTCCTAAACAAATTCAATGGGATACACTTCGAAATATAGTTGTCCCCGCTCTGTTTATCTATCCTGTAGCCACGGTTTTACTTGGTAAATTGATGATCCGCCAGCATGAAAACTGGAAGAACAAGAAAGCGCTTGACATTAGCGAGGAGCGCTGGCATTTTGCGCTGGATGGTGCCGGTGATGGTGTGTGGGACTGGAACCCGGTAACAAACATAATATACTTTTCAAAGCAATGGAAAATGATGTTGGGGTACGATGAGGATGAGATAGAGGATAAATTTGAAGAGTGGGAAACCCGGCTCTTTGCTGATGATAGAGAACGGGTGTTTGCCCATTTGAAGAAATTCGTTAGTGGTGAAATGCTTATATATGAAGAAGAACACCGGATGTTATGTAAAGACGGTACGTATAAATGGATACTCTCGCGTGGAAAAACGGTCAGTCGTAATCAGGAGGGTATAGCCACTCGTTGTATTGGTACGCATAAGGATATTTCGGATAGTAAGAATAAGGAATTGGAGTTAGCTTATGAGCGTTATTTGCTAAATGCGTTAATGGATTATTCTCCCGAGAGCATTTATTTTAAAGACCTTGATAGTAAGTTTATCAGAGTAAATAATTTTACTGCCAAAGTTTTAGGATTTGGAAATGCATCCGAAGTGATAGGGAAATCAGACTTTGATTTTTTTGAGAAAGGATATGCTACAAAGACTTTTAACGATGAACAACAAATAATAAAAACAGGTTCCCCCATTATTGAAGAAGAGCAAGGAGAATGGCTGGACGGTAGAATTACGTGGGGATTGTCAAATAAAATGCCACTCAGAAATCCGGAGGGCGAAACAGTTGGGACTTTTGGTATCTCGATAAATATTACCGAACGGAAATTGGCTGAGCAGGCTCTAAAGGAAAGTGAACAATACACAAGTTCTATCTTGTCTGTTATTCCCGATTTGATTTTTGTGTTGAGTGCCGAAGGTGTTTTTCTAGATTTTAAATCAGGAAACAGTGCTGATCTATCGATGCCGGTGGAGGAATTTATCAATAGAAGCATCTTTGACGTGATGCCAAAATCAATTTCCAATAAAGTAAAATCGGCTATCGACTCAGTTATGAAAGATGGAAATTCAAATTCTATCGATTATAAGTTGAAGCTAAATGGCAAAATGAATTCCTTTGAGTGTGTGATTGTACCATTTGGAGCATCAAGAGTAATCGCTATGATTCGTAACATTACGGTGCGTAAACAAGTGGAGGAAGCTTTAAGAACCTCGCAAGAACAATTGAAGAATTTTGCAGCCCACCTGCAAGATGTTCGTGAAGAGGAAAGGGTTTTGCTGGCGCGCGAGATTCATGATGAATTAGGTCAGATATTGATCGCGCTGAAAATTGATTTGGGAATGCTGAAACAAACTGTTGTTCGAAAAGCATTAGATGCAGATAAAGAAAGCACCTTGCGCCAATTCGAGCAGGTTTTCGGCTTACTCGACAAGACGATTAAAACGACCCGAAAAATAATGACAGGTCTACGGCCGGAAGTGCTTGAAATGATCGGGTTCAGTGAAGCAGTGAGATTGCATATTTTAGAATTCGAAGCAAGACATCATTTGAAATGTACGTTCAAGAATAGCACTTCGGATATCCAATTGAGTTCGCAACAATCTTTAGCACTTTTCCGAATTCTACAGGAGGCACTTACCAATGTTGCTAAGCATGCTGAAGCCACCTTGGTGACTGTGAACCTGAGCCTTCAGGATGGAAAAATAACCATGATGATTGAAGATAATGGTAAAGGTATGGACGAAAACCAAAAAGTAAAACTAGACTCTTATGGATTGATAGGTATGCGTGAAAGGGTTTTCCTGTTGAATGGGGAATTATCACATACAAGTAAACCGGGTGAAGGAACATCTGTTTTGGTTGAGATACCCTATTTGGAATAGTTGACGTTGTCTGAGAATGAAGGATATATTTCGAAAATAGCCTCGTATGTATGTGACAATTATTATTGATATATTTCTTAACTCTTTTTATTTTTAGACCCCCAACCCCCAAATGGGGGCTTTAAGACGTAGTTTTTGAGATTTATTTTTTGCTCAGTCAATTATTTGACGCACTCTTAAGCCCCCATTTGGGGGTTGGGGGTCATAATTAAATCATATCTGCTACTTTAGTGCTAATACCATTTCTTCTTCAGCCAAAACGCTACATTCACCAATCCAATCATTACCGGCACTTCTACCAGCGGTCCGATAACGGCGGCAAATGCTTCGCCGGAATTAATCCCGAAAACGGCAATGGCAACGGCGATAGCCAACTCGAAATTATTACTGGCAGCGGTAAACGATAGGGTGGTGGATTGCTCGTAAGTGGCACCTGCCTTCTTGCTCATAAAAAATGAACCCAAAAACATGATGACGAAATAGATAAGCAATGGCACAGCTATCAACACCACATCCATTGGTATTTTTACAATATATTCGCCCTTCAACGAGAACATAACCACAATGGTGAATAACAAAGCAATAAGTGTTAGCGGACTTATCTTAGGAATAAATTTGGTGTGATACCATACCTTGCTTTTCACCCTGATAAGAATAAAGCGTGTCAGGAATCCGGCAATAAACGGAATGCCCAAATAGATAAATACACTTTCGGCAATTTGCCCAATCGTAATTTTCGATACGGCATCGCTGGTTGGAATGCCAAACCATGCTGGCGCTACAGCTATAAAGAACCAGGCATATACCGAGAAGAACAGTACCTGAAATATGCTGTTGAAAGCCACCAGACCTGCTGCGTATTGCGTGTCGCCCTTTGCCAGATCGTTCCACACAATCACCATGGCAATACAACGTGCCAATCCAATCATGATAATACCATACACATACGGCAGGTTGGAGTTATTTTCGCCCGGGAAGAATTTGAAAAGCAGAATGGCGAGTGCAAACATCAATGCAGGTCCTATAATCCAGTTTTGAACCAACGATAGGGTTAGGATTTTGGTGTTGCGAAATACTTCGCCCAGCTCTTCGTACTTTACCTTTGCCAATGGCGGATACATCATTACTATCAGGCCAATGGCGATAGGAATATTGGTGGTACCTACCGAAAAACTGTTCCAGAACGTAGCAACATTAGGGCTTAACCAACCTGCGAATACGCCAATAAACATGGCCAGAAATATCCAGAGTGTGAGGTATCTGTCGAGAAATTTTAGTCTTGTCTTCATCTTCTTGTTTTGAGTTGTAAAGTTTGATTTGTTTTAGTTCTTGATTAATTCGCAGCATTCCAGTTTTATGCAAATCGTTCGTTTTGGGCTTACTGTTAGCGTTTCTGTTACTATCGGATAGCCAAGCATATCAAGTAGTTTCTCATTTAGTTTCCGGTTTTCACCTTTGTATGGATGGCAATGAATATGTATGGCCGGATTGAAATTCAATTCAATAATCGCATAATTATCATCGCCGGCTTCTTGCGTGTAGTCGGGAATTATCATGTCGAGTCCGGTGATTTTGACGTCCAATGCCTGTGCTGCTTTAACTGCAATCTTTTTGTACGACTCAGGAATGTCATCCGTAAAATCAATACTGTCGCCGCCCGTGCTAATGTTCGAATTTTCCCGGAGGAATACCGTTTCATTTTCCAACGGAATAGTATCAAAGTCTTTGTTTTGAGCTTTTAGGAACATCAATTCCGCCTCACCCAATTGAATTTTCTCAAGCGGCGTATGATAGCCTTTTCCCCGCAAAGGATCCTTGTTTTTCTCAACGACCAGTTCCCGAATGGTGTGGCTACCGTTGCCGGTAACATTTGCCGGAACACGATGCAAAATACCCACCACCTCATCGTTCATTACAAATATCCTGAACTCTTTGCCGTCGATAAATTCTTCTATCAAAATGCTTTGATCGGCTTCAAAGGCAATATCTATGGCTCTTTCAAAGATATGGACATCGTCGTTGTTTTTTATAATTGTAATGCCAAGTCCGAAGTTGGTCGATTTTGGTTTAATAACTACCGCTTTGTCTTTGAAGTATTGAAAATCGGCTTTCGCCATTGTGCTATCCGTGTAATTCAATCCCTTGGGTACTCTAATGCCGTGTTCATCCAGAATTTGCTTCGTTAGCACTTTATTTTCCATTGCCAAAATGCTAGCATAATTATCGAGCGAAGTCTTCGTTGCCTGTCGCACATATTGAATGTTTTCATCGCGCTTTAAACGAACGAAGTTTTCGTCTCTGTCGAGAATATCAAATGCAACACCACGGCGTACCGCTTCCCGCAGTACGAGCTGAGTGGACAGTTCCATATCCTCTAACCCTTTGAAGTTGAATTTATTTAGTTTGCTTTCTTGTAAATAATTCTTTGCCATAACCAGATGGAACGGAATAAATCCATTTACATCTGTCTCGTTTAATACCTGCTGAACAATTCTTCGTTCGGGATATTGAATCATTTCCTGAACATATTTTAATGTGTTTAGGTAGTTCTGATTTTCAATGCCAAGGGTTGTAAATAAGCTTTGCATATTCGAAACCACGAGTTTGGCTTCCTCCCATGCATCTGATTTCGAACCATCTTCCGAGATAAAGATTAGTTTTTCTAACAAACCATACAAGGAGACATTTCCATGATTCAAATTCGCGATGGCCTGAGATTCGGAGGTGAAATCATTTTGCTCGTCGGTAAGTAAACCGTAAATAGCCAGCCAATGAATGAACTGCAGCATCTCCGGAGTAAGACCTATTTTACTCATTGGGTTAATATCTATAAAACGTGCTTCGACGTAAGTGATATGATCCGAGTTATTGATAAATTTTGGTCGTACCGATGCGTACAACTCCTTGCTTGCAGATAGTGTTCCCTTCTTTACCATCTCCTCAATGCTCTGAAGGTAGCCTTTGGTAGAACTATAATCGGGATACAGATCTTCGAGATTCCCGTATCCAAAGCAGCTGTTGCGAAGTGACAATCCGCGTGTTTTGGAATTAAAATAGATGGGCAGGTCGCGGCATTTTAGTTCGTAGGTGGGATCCACGATGGGACTACATCCAAATATCAACACGTAAAGCCAGCGGTATCTGAGGAGTTGACGTGTTATTTTCAGGTAGACTTCATCTCTGAACGCTTCAAACGAAATCTCTTGTGATGTGTTTTGATAAAGCACCTGCAGCAAGGTGTCATTCAACGAAATATTGAAATGAATGCCGGAAACTGCCTGCTTCTTTCTGCCGTATTTTTCTGCAATTTTTTCGCGGTATTCTTCTTCTTTTTTTTCTTTTTGGGCAAAATGAGCAATTGGAATCTCTTCCTCATTGGGTAAAATAGGTGGTATGCTCTGTGGCCAGAGGTATTCATCGTTGAGCTCTATGCTCACAATATCGTGAATGGTTTCGAGAAAACCCAATGTTTCAGTAATGCTTGACAGTGGAGGCGTAATCATCTCTACCTGACTTTCGGAAAAGTCGGTAGTGATGTAGGCATGACTTAATTTGTCGCCAAATACTACCGGATGTGGTGTTTGGGAAATAATTCCATTTTTATCCACCCTGATATTTTCTTTTTCAACGCCAAATAGCCCTTTGAGCCAGATATTCCCTTTTAAGGAAGGTGTATTGTTTGTAAAGTTCAGATGTAATTTCATGCGTTCATTTCAAAAAAAGGTTTTTGTCTTTTTCAATACATCAAAGTTGATGCTTCATGCAAATGGCTACCGACGGGCAAATAGACGAAAATTCAGTCGTGCTTCCAATGTTTTCAGGAACATCGTTTCTGTTGATCATCTCCCAACCAAGTTTTCCGAACAATTTGTCGGCAGTGGTGGTAAGTAAAAAGAACTCTTTAATGCCTTGTTCCTGTGCTAATGCAAAGATCTTGTCTATCATTGTGTGGGCAATCATCATGTTTCGATACAATGGTTTTACGGCCAATGAGCGAAATAAACCATTTTGATTGTAGGCTTCATATCCGGCGCAACCAATTATTTTCTGATCAATTTCAGCAACAATAAACTGTTGTTTCCCAGGGATAATATCCGAATGTGGTAATTTACATTCATCAAGCAATTGTATAATTGCAGGCAGTTCTTCAACAGTAGCTGTTCGGTAGCTGATAAAGTCGGATTCTTCCAACGAAGTGGAGTTGCCCGAACACGAATACTGTGTTCGGACTAAACTTTTGCGTGCCAGATCGGTATATTCTTCAATGCGCGATTTGTTTGATTTTTCTGAATCTATCATTTTTTTAATCTTTTTTTTCAGCCGAAATTGTTATACTGTAAATACCTGTATCTCCTTTCCTGAACGATTCAAGTTCAGCATCACCCATATGTTTTTTCAAAACTTCTAACGGAATTGCAATATCCTTCTTCTTGTGAATTGTAATGTTTAGGAATCCCGCATGTTTGATAATGTTGATGTATTCGTTGATCTCAATAGCTCCGGAAACACAGCCCGCATACATTTCGGCATCCTTCTGCAATTTTTGTGGCAAAGAGCCTTTAATTACCACGTCCGAGACACAAAAATGTCCTTCGGGTTTAAGAACACGGTAGATTTCGGAGAATGCTTTTTGTTTGTCAGGGACTAAATTTAGTACGCAATTTGAAACTATCACATCAAACAGATTGTCGCCCAGTGGGATTTCTTCAATGTCACCCTGAATGAATTCAACATTCGTGTATCCTAGTTTGGCATTGTTGGCACGGGCTTTTTCAGTCATGGCAATGGTAAAGTCGATACCTGTAACCTGGCCTGTTTCGCCCACAATGGCACGAGCCACGAAACAATCGTTTCCGGCGCCACTGCCCAAATCCAACACCGAATTACCCTCTTTGATATTGGCAAACTGTGTAGGAATACCGCATCCCAGTCCTAAATCAGCATCAGCATTATGCCCTTTGACGTTTGCATATTCGTCACCAATCATGCTAAATTCCAACTCGCCGCAACAACCGGAAGTACCGCAGCACGAATTTTGTCCCTGGATTAGACTTTGCTGAGCAATTAGTCCGTACTTTTCCTGAACTACTAATTTTAAATCCTTTGCGTTCATATTTTTTAATTTTCAAATTAGCACATTTTCAAATTAGCACATTTTCAAAGTCATAACTGTGGCTTTATTTGTTCTGTATAGAATTTGTAAAATCCGGCTTTGATTTCATCACGTACGCGGATAAATTCACTCCAGATGAATTCATCGGTTCCAACTGCATGGCTCGGATCATCGAAACCGATATGCAGACGATGTTTCACTTTGCCGATAAAGGCCGGACAAGCTTCGTTGGCTCCACCACAAACGGTGATGACGTAATCCCATTCTTCATCAAGGTATTTTGATACCGAATCGGAAGTGTGTTGGCTAATATCAATACCGGCTTCGGCCATTGCTTTCACAGCCTTTGCATTTAGTTTACCACTCGCTTCGGTACCAGCCGAGCATACGGTTAGCGATGAATCGAACGATTTTAAAAAGCCGTGTGCCATTTGGCTGCGGCATGAGTTTCCGGTGCAGAGAATCAGTACTTTCATAATTTGTATTGTTTATATGTTTCTGTTTGTTTTGTTTATTCTTACATTTCCTTTTATTCGCAAGGTCACGGTTGCATTTTTTGCATTGGAAGTTACAGTTATCGTTTTGAGAAATGTTCCGGGTATTTTTGTGCTAAAATTTATTTTTATACTACCTGTTTTGCCGGGTGGAATTGGTTCTTTTGACCATTTGGCAACCGTACAGCCACATGACGGTCGTACATTGCTTATGACCATTGACGTTTTCATCTTATTGGTAAAGGTGAATTCACAATATCCCGGACTGCCAACATCAATGATACCATAATCATGAACCAACTTTGTGAAGACGATGGAATCATTTTGCTTGTTTTGTTTGAGTTGGGCTGAGACAACCAATGAGAAGCAGATAAAGCATAAAACAGCAAGTTTTCTAATCATAATTCTACGTGTTTTATTTACAGCTCTTTTCAACTCCACAACTTATTTTCCCCGACTTTATTCTTCCGAAGAATGTATCGAAAAGTTCCAGTTTTTCAGTGATACTGGTGTCGCATAAGCAATAGTTGATTTTTAGTCCATCAATTTCGCCGTGTATTAATCCAATCTCGCGTAATTCCTTCAGGTGCTGCGATACCGTCGTACGACTTAGTGGAAGTTGGTCCGAAATATCGCCCGAGATGCAGGTTTTTGTTTCGGCCAGGTACTTCAAAATAGCCAATCGGGCCGGATGTGAAATTACTTTTGCAAAACAAGCCAATTCTTGTAGCTCTGTGTCAAATACTTCTGGTTTTCTCATGCTCTTGTGTTTTATGTCGCAAACATACGACATAAATTCGAAATAGCCAAATTAGTGGAATGAAATTTTGATTACAAAACATAGAATCTCTAAATTTTAGAAATTCTCTTTTTTTTGTACCTTTGAGCTTCAGTAGATTAAGACTCCTTAGTGCCAGAAGAAATATGATTCTGAAAAAAATAACTATGTGGAGTTGGGCATCACGAATTTGAAAAAGTAAATTTTAAGCAATTCAGAATTATGGAAGAATATGTAAACCAGCTTATTGAAGATATAAAAGAAGCAGTATTATTGGCACCCGAACAAGTTGTATTTTCCTCTAACGATGAGGAGTTTATGACTCAGATAGCCGTAGCCGAGAATACCCCTCCTATCAGTTCCGAAAAGCTTATGGGTCTGATGTATCTACAATTCCCGCCCTCAGAGAGGTTGACAATAGAACAAATGATAGCCCTTAATAATGCCATTGAAAAAACGTTTGTAGCTTTCAAAATTTTTATTGAACTTCCTGATACGGTTCCTGTGTCTCTCAGATATGAAATGATAAGGGGTTTATTTAAAGAGAAATTTCATTTTAAAAACGGGTTAAATTGTCATCTTGATTTTTGTTCCGGAGATTGCCCACCATGTGCCATTGCCGATTATTGTATAATAAATCTTGAAAACAAGAAGAAAGGCCTTATATAAGACTTATCTGTTTACACAACTTTCGAACATGTAGATATGATATAAAACATTTTATAATCCAATAATTATAAAGTTGTGTAGGTGCTGAGGATTTCACTTTTTTTACTCCACAAATTATCTTTCCCGATTTCGCTTTTCCGAATAAATTTGAAATGTTCCATATTTTCTGCTATGCAGTTTCTTTATAATCATTTCTGATTTTCAGCAGATTAAAATATAATTCGAAATATATTTCTTTTTGATGTTATGTTTCCGATACTCAATCGTCATTTTAGTAAATGAATCAAGACCGATTTAAGGCAGAGATATTGCCATTACGCCAAAACTTATTCCACATCGCTCAAAAGATACTTGTGGAAGAACAGGAAGCAGAAGATGCCGTACAGGAAGTTCTTCTCAAGCTTTGGCGCACGCGGGATTCGCTTGATAAATATGATAGTTTGCCGGCTTTTTCCACCACGGTTATCAAGAACCATTGCCTCGATAGGCTAAAAGTAATAAAGCGGCAGGATTTGCTCGATGAATCCCACACGATAAGGGCGGCGACTGATAATCCTTATTTGGAGTTAGAGAAAAAAGACACGGAAAGAGTGTTGATGAAGATAATCGAGAACCTGCCGACACTTCAACAGGCCATTATCAGAATGAAGGATATTGAGGAATGCGAAGTGGAAGAAATAGCTGAGATAACAGGTACAAATGTAGAGGCAGTGAGGATGAATCTTTCGAGGGCCCGAAAAAAAGTAAGGGAGGAATACATTAAATACACACGATTATGAAAATAAGATATTCACATAGCTTGAGTTTCGAAAAGGCCGACAAGTTGATTGAAAAATACTATGACGGTCTAACCTCCGTTGCCGAGGAAAAAGAGCTGAGAAACTTTCTCTCTCAACCCAACTTACCCGAGCAATACAAGGTCGAAAGAGATATTTTGGGCTTCTTTGAGGCAAAAAAGAAAAAGCGCATATCCACAGTTCAGTTGATCCCATTTAAACGTTGGTCGAGTGTGGCTGCGGTGTTGATAGTAGGTGTGTTTTGCATTAAATTTTACATGACTGCTTATCCAACCAATTTTGCTTATGTTGACGGAGAGAAAATAACCGATGTCAGTCAGATAAAGCAAAACGCAATGGCGTCGCTCAATGATTTATCCTCGGATGAAGTGGCAGATGGATTAAATTCTCTAAATGACAGTGAGTTGATTGATCAACAACTTAGTGTTTTTTCAAATAATTAATTACCGTTTTCAAGTTTACAAGTACAAAAAAATAAAGATATGAAATCAATAAAAACGTATTTCGTGCCCATTCTGATCCTGTTTCTTGCAGTATCGCCTTCGCTTTATGCTCAGAAAGACTTGCAGATAAACAAGGTTTTCGAACAATATGGTGAGAAGAAGGGTGTCACTATGGTGGACATGACCAACGAAATGTTAGACGGCTATGACTTTTCATTGTTCAAAAGCATTACGATAAAGAATAATCCACCGGCAGCTGATTTTATTCGCAAATGCCTGGAAAAAGATCAGGAAGGTGCCCGAAAAGTGAAACAGGTGATGGCAAATGGAGTGTTGACTTCTGTCTACCTACAACTTCCCCGAAAAGGTCAGTTGTACAGGCTGATTCTGTTTAATCAGTCTTTTCAGCAGGAGAATAAGATAACACTTATTTATATCGAATCGAAAAACGATTCGGAGAATATACTAAAACTAATTTTAAAAAAGAAATAAATATAAACCTCTAATAATAAACGAAAATGAAAAAGATAATTCTACTTATGATGGCACTCGTTGTAGCCTTTACAGCATCAAATGCCGCAGAACTAAATCAAAGTGATACGACCTTTCACTTCAATAAAAAAATTATTCAGATACAAGATAGTATAGGACAAGTGAAGGTAAAAGTGTTTGAAGCAACAAACAAAGATTCTATCCCCTACAAAGCAGTTTACGAAGGTCAGTTTGTCGAAGAAAAGACCTTTGAAAAATGGACAGTGGTGGAGGAAATCGGAATTCAAATTCCTTTTTTTGGTAAATCAAACGAAAGACATCATGGTAAGATGGAGCCTCACTGGGCCGGAATTGGTTGGGGATTTGCGAATATATCGAATGCAGCCTTTAAAATAAATAATATTGATGGCGTGTCGCTTAAATCCGGTTCGAGTAGTGAGTTTTTTGTCAACCTGATTGAGAAAATGCTTCCCATTTACAAAAACAAACTAGGGATTACAACCGGTCTTGGTTTCAACTGGCGCACTTACTCGTTGGACTACAATACACATTTTGTCAATAATAATGGACTAACCGATGTGTACGATGCACCTGTGGGTGTGAAATATGAATATAGCAAATTAAAGACGGCACATATCACGCTCCCGATATTGCTCGAATGGCAACCCGGTGGCTTGGATGATGATTTTTTTGTCTCGGTAGGTGTCATTTGTGGTGTAAAAACCTACTCCGTTTCCAAAATTAAATTCAAAAACGAATCAGGCGATATGATCAAACGAGTTGAAGATAAGGGATTGAATGTTTCTCCGCTTTCGCTCGATTATTATGCTCAGATAGGATACGGTTCCTTCAATGTTTTTGCAAAATACTCTCCGTTTAGTATTTTCGAATCGGGTAAAGGACCTGATGTAAGAGCCGTTTCCTTAGGGTTGTTGTTGAACTTTTAAATGCTCTAAAACAAAAGATGCCATCTTCCTTCAAACGAGAGATGGCATTTTTTATGTATTGAAGTTTTGTCAGAATATCCAGTTAAACAGAAATCCCACTATCATAATTCCCCCACCAACAATGGCAATAAATGAGAGAATAAGTGGAAGTTTCAGTACTTTTCGGAGAATGATCATCTCCGGTAGCGATAAGGCAATCACAGACATCATAAATGCAAGTGCCGTGCCGAGCGAAGCTCCTTTCTCAATTAATACTGAAACTATTGGAACAATACCGGCAGCGTTGGAATACAGTGGAATTCCAATCAATACCGACAAGGGGACAGAATACCAGGCAGATTTGCCCATGAGCGAAGCCATAAATTCCTCCGGAACATAGCCGTGAGCACCCGCACCGACCAAAATTCCTAATGCCACATACAACCATACTTTACCCACAATTTCTTTCACCGCATCGTAGCCCATGCTAATTCGTTGTGAGAAAGCGATTTTTTCTTCTTCCCCATTACCTTCGCCCAATTTGGTTGCATACACCCATTCTTCCACCCATTTTTCAAGTTTCAGTTTGCCAATAATCCAACCGGCTAGTATGGCAATTGCCAAACCTGTGCCAATGTATATGGCTGCTACTTTCCAACCAAACATACCATACAGAAGTATTATGGCAACTTCGTTAATCATAGGTGCAGCAATCAGGAATGAAAATGTAACGCCAAGTGGAACACCTGATTCCACAAATCCAAGGAAAAGTGGGATGGCTGAACATGAACAGAAAGGTGTTACAATTCCCAACAAGGATGCCATTATGTTTCCGGTAAATGTTTTCTTTCCTTCCAATGCTTTTCGGGTTCGTTCGGCAGTAAAATAACTTCGTAATATCCCCACAAAGAATATGATAAGTACCAATAACATCACTACTTTCGGAAACTCGAAAATAAAGAATCGCAATGCTTCAGTTAGATGTGCACCTTTCTTCATTCCAAAAATAGTGTCGATGAGCCAGTCGGTAAACGGTTGCAGGTTGCTATAAATTACATACCAAACCGGCAAAAATACCAGTGGTATAACAATGCTTTTATTTAACTTCATGATTTATTGAGATGTGATAATGTGATGATACGTTGATGAGATAATGTGATGATTAGATAAAGAATATCAGAATGTAATAAATACCTACTGCAATGAAAATTACCGAAACGACTCTGCGAAACCACAGTTCAAATAGTTTAATTCGATTGTACAATTTTCCTACATTCCCAACTGCATAAGCCAGTAGCCATGCGAAAAGAATAACCGGTAAGCCTGTGGCAATGGCAAATAAAACTGGTAGATACAAACCGCTCGCACTGGTTACAGTCATTGGGATAAGCATCACGAAATACAATACGCCGCTGTACGGACAAAATGCAAGCGCGAAAACCATTCCCAGCAAAAGGGTACTCCAATAACTACCTTTGCTATTTTCTCCAATTTTGTCGGTAAGCCCCGATAATCCCGGAAATTTTATTTTAATCACATCGAGCATTAGTAGTCCAACGAGAATCAAAACCGGCCCCAAGAGTTTTTCTCCCCAGCCCTGAAAAATCATGGAGATATTCATTTTGCTTGCGCCAAAGAAAATAATTAGAGCCAAGCCTGTGTAGCTAATGGCACGCCCAAGTGTGTAAACCAACCCGTTGATAAATACCCGACGGCGGTTCTCAATATCGCGACTGATAAAACCAATAGCCGAAATGTTTGTAGCCAATGGGCAAGGACTGATGGCTGTCATCAGTCCAAGAATGATAGCGGTAAGAAACGAGTATTGCGAGTTGTCTAAAATAGTTTGAAGAAAGTCCATAGAATTAATGTGCTAATTTGAAAATGTGCAAATTTGAGAATGAATTGGGAGTTAGGATTTTGATGAGCTGATTATCTTTGATAAAATTCTCTGCAATTCGTTTACTTTTTCAATTAAAATCAGATTTGTAGGGTACGAATTTGAATTTTTACATATGATAACCAATACTCAGTTTCGTCTGCCTCCTTTGCCGCAATTTTCATTTTATGAATAAAATCTGCTTTGCTTTCAGCATTTTGAGCTTCACGTATATTTGCACCTATTGATGTCCCTGATTTCAATAATTGTTGCCCAATTACATATTTTCTATTTTCATAAAGTAAATCACAAAATTCAACTATTTCAATAGCAAACTGAAATGATTTATCTACTATTGGGTTTTCCTTATCGTTTCTCATACTCTTTGCATTTTCAAATTTTCAAATTGGCATATTTTCAAATTAGAATAGTGGATCGATTGTTTTCTTTAACTCAGCCTTTAGTTTGGCAGGGTTACTTTTAGCGTACATAAATGCTTTGTCGGTAAGGTCAACACGTTTGTTAGAACTCGTTATTAAGAGAGATTGACCCTCAGCCTTGCATTTTGCAGCTATGGCTTCGGAACTTTTATCATCTAAATTTATCGATTTAAATGTAATCAGACCCTTTTTTGCCTGAAGAGGGTACAGTGCCAATATCGATTTTTTTGTTTCAGTTTCTACCGCCTGACAAGTCACACAACGGCGACTGTAATGAAAATAAAATACTTCCACTTTCGATACCGCTTTTGTTGTTTTAGCTGTTTGGGAATTAGCAGAGAAGAAAGATGATATAATTACAGCTAAAATAGTAATAGAAATGAACTTTTTCATAAGAAATAGATTTTGGTTGTTAGTATTTGTTTTAGTTCATCCATTGAAGGTACGCGCCCTTTCAGTACAACTTTTCCGTCGATAACCAGAGCAGGAGTAGTCATAACGTTAAACTTTAAAATTTCCATGATGTCGTCCACTTTTGTAACGGTGGCATCTAGCTTACTTTCTGCAACAATCTCTCTCACGGCTTTTTCAAGTGTTTTACACTTTGGACAGCCTGTTCCTAATACTTGAATGTTCATAATTTACGATTTATTTATTGATTTTTTTAGTGGTTGGAAGTCTCATGGAGAATTGTGCTTAACAACAACTGCTTTTCTCTTTTTTATTATCGAAGAATGTATCGAAAAAAGTGTGTGCTTTTTCCCAATTCTCCTTGTTGATACAGTATTTCACTTTCGGAGTTTCAATTTCGCCCTGTATTAATCCGGCATCTTTTAATTCCTTCAGATGTTGAGAAACAGTGGCTTTGGCAATTGGTAATTCGTTGTGTATATCGCCAAAATAGCAACTATCCATAGAGGCGAGAAATTGAAGAATGGTAATGCGCGCCGGATGTCCCATGGCTTTTGCAAAGCGTGCAAGCTGCTCGTTGTCAATGCTGTAATCGTTATTTTTGATTGTGTTCATTTGTCTGGTTGAATATTGTTTGTAGTTCGCAAAATTACGAACAATATTTGTAATAGCATTACAAAATCTTACTTTTTTTCGAAAGTAGGCTATATAAGGCATTTATCTCAATTTTTTCCACAAAAAAATACCGACTTTATTTTTTATTTTTTAAAATAATTACTACATTTGCTAAATTATTCTACATAGCTAACAAAAAAATATCAACAATATGAAATTCATTGTTTCAAGCACCGATTTATTAAGCCATCTACAAGCAATTAGTCGCGTAATTAACAGTAAAAATTCGCTGCCAATTTTAGACAATTTCTTGCTTCAACTAGAGGGAAATACGCTAACAATGACAGCTTCGGACATTGAAACCACTCTGATAACTTCAATGGAGGTGGAAACTGCCGAAGGAAATGGAAAAGTAGCTGTTGCCTCTCGATTATTACTCGATACCTTGCGTGAGTTCTCTGAACAACCGCTTTCTTTCAATATCAACGATTCTAATTTGGCTATGGTTATCACCTCACCAAATGGTTCGTATAATTTTATTGGCCAAAACGGGGATGAATATCCACGTATGCCTCAATTGCAGGAAGATGCCCGCACCTTGACACTGGATGTTCCAAGTCTGTTGGGAGGTATTTCTAAAACATTGTTTTGTACGGCCGACGATGAGTTGAGACCGGTTATGAATGGTGTTTTCTTCGATATTGCTGCCGATAGACTTACTTTAGTAGCCACAGATGCTCATAAATTAGTTCGTTATAAAACCAAACATAGTTCTTCTACTATCGTGGAAGGTGACGAAGCGGTGAGTTTTATTTTGCCTAAGAAACCGGCTACCATGTTGAAAAACATTCTTCCAAAAGAATCGGGAGAGGTACAAATCAATTTTGATAAGAAGAATGCTTATTTCAAATTAGCAAATTATACTATGATTTGCCGTCAGGTGGAAGGTCGTTTCCCGAATTATAACGCGGTAATTCCAACAACTAACCCGTACAAAATTATTATCGACCGCGCTACTTTGCTGAATGCCATGAAACGTGTTTCGGTTTTTGCCAATCAGGCAAGTAACCTGGTGAAGCTGGCTTTTGCGGATAATAAAATTCTTATTTCGGCTCAGGATATTGATTTCTCTATTTCTGCTGAAGAAACGATTACTTGTCAATTTACCGGCGAACCTATCAAAATTGGTTTCAAATCATCTTTTTTGATTGAAATCTTAGGTAATATCAATGCATCGGATATCGTGATGGAGCTTTCGGATGCTTCTCGCGCAGGCCTTATTCTTCCTTTCGAAAACGAAAAAGATGAAGAAATCCTGATGTTGTTGATGCCAATGCTGCTTAACGATTGATCAGAAATTAGTCTATAGTCTAAGGTCTAGAGTCGAAAGTCTTTAGACCTTAATTTTTTTACCTGACCTAGATTGTTATTTATTCAAGTCCTTAGACCTTTGTCCATAGACTTTTTATATATTTACCCAAGTCTTTAGACCTTTGTCTTTTGACTTTAGACACAAAGTAATGAAACTCCAACTCAAAAACCCGATAGTATTTTTTGATCTCGAAACAACAGGTACCAATATTGTTTCGGATAGAATTGTAGAAATAGCCTACCATAAGGTTTCGCCAAACGGTCGCGAAGAAACCAAAAGTATTCGTATTAACCCCGAAATGCATATTCCCGAGGCATCATCTGCTATTCATGGCATTTATGATGCCGATGTGGCGGATTGCCCCACCTTTAAGTCAGTGGCAAAAGAAATCGCCCGCGATATTGAAGGTTGCGATTTGGCCGGCTATAATTCTAACCGGTTTGATATTCCGTTGTTGGCCGAAGAGCTTTTGCGCGCTGAGGTTGACATTGATCTTATGAAACGTAAATTTGTAGATGTACAGGTGGTTTTCCATAAAATGGAACAACGAACGCTGGGGGCAGCCTATAAGTTTTATTGCGATAAAGAGTTAGTGGGAGCACACGGAGCTGAAGCCGACACGCTGGCTACATACGAAGTTCTGATGGCACAGCTCGATCGCTATCCCGAACTACAAAATGACATTGAGTTTTTATCGAAATATACCACTCAGAACAACAATGTAGATTTTGCCGGTCGAATGATTTATAATGATAAAGGCGAGGAGATTATTAACTTTGGTAAATACAAAGGACAGAAAGTTGCTGATGTGTTGAAAACGGATATGGGATATTACGGTTGGATGATGAACAGTGATTTCCCGCTTCATACTAAAAAAGTATTGACGAATATTAAGTTGAGAGATTTCAATAAATAAGGATATCTAAAATAGTTATAGAAACAAAAAGGAGTGAAAGTTTTATACTTTCACTCCTTTTTAGTTTTAGTGTACGTGTTCCATTCCAAAATGCGACATGTATTCAATAACCACGTAAATTCCCATCAGGATAAAGATAACTGCGGTGATGCGGCGGAACCATACTTCAAAAACCTGAATCTTGTCGTAGAAATTGCCCAATCCGGCAAAGCTATAGGCCAATATCCACGAAATGATGACAACGGGCAACCCTGTGCCAATGGCGAAGATCACAGCCAGCAATAATCCGGCAGGTTCTGCCAAAGTGAGTGGAATTAATCCGCCAAAATACAAAACTCCGCTGTAAGGGCAGAAAGCCAGTGAAAAAATGATACCCAAAAATAAGGACCATTTAGCACTTCCTGAAACAGATTTGCTTATAATTCGTTCACTGAAACTGCCCGACTCGTGGTGTTTAGATCCGTGTTTATGAAACTTGAAAAACTCGAGCATAAACAAACCGCCGATAATTAAAAATGGCCCCAATAGCATTTCGCCATAGATTTCGAAGAAATGCTGTGTTGGTAATACGCTTCCACCTAAAGTAAAGATGGCTGCAAGCCCGGTAAATGCAATTATTTTGCCCAGGGCATACATTAGCCCGTTGAGGATTATTTGTCTCTTATTGGCAACGTTTTTGCTTAAAAATCCGATGGCTGTAACATTCGTACACAGCGGACATGGACTGATAGTAGTCATTAAACCTAAAATAAAAGCTGTGAGCACGGGAAAAGTGCTTGTAGAAAGAAAAGTGTGTAAGAACTCCATAACTTTTTTTATTTGTTATTTTCAACTATGCCTGAACCTTAAAATGGTGGCAGAATTGTGAAATATGATGTGTTTATTTTTGTCTTTGAAAAAAATGTAGTAGTTTTACTTTTATTGTTTGCTAAGGCATTTTAATGGTTCAAAGGGTCTTTTTGGCACAATGATTGCAGCTAATCAGAACGCTCTATTATAATTGAGTTACTTATATGAAAAACGGAATAAAAATAGTGTTGTTGAGTCTTTTCTTGTGTTTGGGCTTGCCCGTTCGCAGTCAGGACAATGTTTCCGTTCCGCATCGTACACCCGAGCAAGAAGCTGCTAAACAAACCGAGAAAATACAACAAGAATTAAACCTGACACCTGACCAAATAAAGCAGGTATATGAAATAAATTTACGTTATGCTCGTGAGCGACAAGTTTCGAATACCAGAAGCCAGGCCATGGAGCGTATAAAAAACAAAAATACAGAAATGCAACGAATTTTGACCGAAAGTCAATACAATCAGTTGCAAAACAAGCGATATGAACGGACTTCTATTGAAAATCAAAATGTAAATAGAAACGCTTCCAATGCAACCGGATTTCGGACATCTACCGATTACAGGACGAATTCTGCTGTTAGGGTGATGCCATCTGATGTGAACCCCAGAAGTTCTTATCGTTCTGCAAATCCTCCTACTAATTCAAGCACACCTCAGGCTACCCGAAGAAGTGATCCGGCTAGTGGAAGATCTTCGCAATCGAGTGGTGGAACACGGTCTCAAAGTGTTACTCCTTCATCATCACGAAGTTCAGCTCCTGCTTCGACACGTACGCCTACCCGCAGCTCAACAACGCCACCGGCGAATCCTTCACGACGGTAGTTTTATGGCGAATCCATACTTTAGCTTTAAACAATTCACAGTGTTTCATCATAAATGCGCCATGAAAGTGGGCATTGATGGTGTTTTGCTGGGTGTATGGGCAGATGTCCACAATGCAGATGCTATACTTGATATTGGTACCGGCACGGGATTAATTGCCTTAATGCTTGCTCAAAGAAGCAGTGCACGAATTGACGCAATTGATATTGACGCAGACGCAGTTACACAAGCGAATGAGAATATTCAGAAATCACCATGGGCAAGACGTATTCAAGTTTCTGAAGTTGAATTGCAAAGGTATGTTTTAAAAACAGAAAATCGTTACGATTTAATTGTTTCCAACCCACCTTATTTTGTCAACTCAACAAAAGCACCTGTCGAAAATAGGAACAAAGCCCGACATACCGACACGCTTACTCACAAAGAATTACTTGACAACGCATTAACCCTACTCAAACCAACAGGCAGAATTTGTATTATTCTGCCTGTGAATGAGGGTTTAATGTCTGTTGAATATGCTGATACTATTGGTTTGCATTGCACTAAGCAGGTTGTCGTATTCCCGAAACCCGGAGCTGTGGCCAAACGATTGTTGCTGGAGTTTAGTCCGCAATTTATAGCGTGCGTAAACTCAGAAATAGTTATCGAGAGCGATGTGCGCCATGAGTACTCACCTGAGTTTACAGCCTTAGCGAAAGACTATTATTTAAAATTGTAGAAACAATTTCTTTTTCTGTTACAATAAAGCTTCAACTTTTGCAGTTAAGGCGGCTTTTTGCGCAGCACCTACTTGTTTGTCAACCAATTGTCCATCTTTAAAGAATAGGATAGTTGGAATGTTGCGAATGCCGTATTCTGTTGGAGTATCAGTGTTATTATCCACATCCATTTTTCCAATAATTACTTTGCCTTCGTATTCTTTTGCTAATTCTTCAACAACTGGACCTACCATACGACATGGACCACACCATTCTGCCCAAAAGTCAATTACTACCGGTTTTCCACTGTTGATAAGTTCTTTGATGTTTGCATCTGTAATTTCTAAAGCCATAATCTTCTATAGTTAATAATTAATAATTCGATTTATATTTATTGATTTTCAGTTTTTATTTTTCTGTGAAAATCGAAAGTTGCCCTTAAAACAGATGACAACTGATATTGTTTTTGTAGTTGGCTAAATATGCCTATTTATAAAATCTATATGTATTTAATGCACCTGAAACTCAATGATTCCTTCGCTGCGCGCCCGTTTTAATGAATGATAAACTTCTTTGTTTATCTGTAGTCGGTTCTGACGAGCAAAAAGCATAACTTTGTTTGGCGAAAGCTCATCGACAACCTGCACGTAAAGATTTACATTGCCTTTGTTGTTCATTACCATGTCGGTAAGCTCTACTGCGTAATCTTCGGTAAGCTGTTGCAATGGAATGGTCAACGTGAGCGTATTGATTAATTTTTCTTTTATCTCGTTGAATACTTCTATTTTTTGTATTTTAATTTCCAGCTCTGCCGGAATATTCGGATCGGAAGGTTTCTTGAACTTGTAATCGGCACCTTTTTCCTGTACAGTGGCACTGATATACAGATACAAATCCTTAATCATGTATTTGCCAAACTCAATGTAGTTCTTGCCGAATAATGCAAATTCAAACGCACCGGCATAATCCTCGAGCGTGAAAATACCATAAGGATTTCCGGCTTTCGATGTTCCATGACGAAAACCGGTTACCATACCTCCGATTTTCAGTCCTTTGGCCTTTAAAGGAGCTAGATCTTTCAAATCTACTGTGGTACAATTGCATACGTGATTTATTTCAAACTCGTATTCGTCCAGCGGATGTGCCGAAAGATACATGCCAATCAAATCGCGCTCCTTGTTGAGCTTTTCCAGTGGCGACCATTCCGGCGCGTAAGGAATCTCCGGTTTGGTTATTTCTACTGCATCCATGCCACCAAAAAGCGAGTTACGCGTCATGGCCATATCGGTTTGAAATTTATTGCCATAGCGCATAATGGATTCCAGCACTTGTTCTCCTTTACTGTTCTCTGCAAATAATTGTTCGCGACGCACGTCAGTAAACTCATCAAAGCCACCCGAAAGAGCCAAACTTTCGACAGCTCTTTTGTTACAGGCATTTAGGTTGACGCGTTCAATAAAATCGAACAGACTTTTGTATTTCCCGTTTGCATTTTTTTCATCTACCAATGCAATAACAGCACCTTCGCCCACTCCTTTTATACCACCCAGTCCGAAACGAATATTGCCACTTTTGGTTACGGTGAACGTCAAATCGCTCTCGTTTACATCGGGGCCAAGCACGTTCATGCCCAGGTTTTTGCACTCGTCCATAAACTTGCCAACCTCGGTAATGTCATCGCGGTTGCGCGTTAAGTTGGCAGCCATAAACTCTGCAGGGTAATTCGCTTTCAGATAAGCTGTTTGATAGGCAATCCACGAATAACAGGTGGCGTGCGACTTGTTGAAAGCGTACTTTGCAAACTCAGCCCAGTCGGCCCAAATTTGTTCCAGTTTGGCTATCGGTCCAAATCCGTTTTTCTGACAGCCCTCAATGAATTTCACTTTCAGAGCTTCCATTTTGTCCACGAGTTTTTTACCCATGGCTTTACGTAGTTCGTCGGACTGACCACGGGTAAACCCTGCCAAGTCACGACTCAGGAGCATGACCTGTTCCTGATATACTGTGATTCCGTAGGTTTCTTTCAATCGTTTCTCCATTATAGGGAATGGATATTCGATTGTTTCCCTACCGTGTTTCCGGTTGATAAATTGCGGAATATATTGCATTGGACCCGGACGATACAAGGCATTCATGGCAATTAAATCTTCGAATTGTGTTGGCTGCAAATTAATTAAGTGCTTTTGCATACCGGCCGACTCAAATTGGAAAGTGCCAACAGTCAAGCCTTTACTGAACATTTCGTATGTTTTGGCATCATCAATCGGGATGGCATCAATGTCTAAATCTATACCATGCGATTTTTTTATATTTGAAAGTGCTTCTTTGATAATGGACAGGGTTTTAAGACCCAAAAAGTCCATTTTTATCAGCCCAATTTCTTCAATTACAGAACCCTCGTATTGTGTAACCAACATTTCTTCGTTGGTTTCTTTATCGATGGCAGTGCTTAACGGTACCAGATTGGTCAAATCATCCGACCCGATAATGACTCCGCAGGCATGAACCCCAACCTGACGCACAGTACCTTCGAGCATCTCTGCGTAACGAAGTGTATTCGAAAGGTTTAGATCTGACGAATTACGCGCAGACATCATCTCTGGAACGTATTTCAGGCAGTTAGCTAGATTTACTTTTGGCGCTTTGCCCGATGAATCTTCAGGAAATTTATCGGGGATAAGCTTGGTCAATCGGTCGGCTTCTGCAAGCGGTAAGCGTTGTACACGCGCCACGTCCTTAATTGACGATTTGGTGGCCATTGTGCCATAAGTAATGATATGGGCTACCCGTTCTTTTCCGTATTTTTCTGTTACCCAGCGCAATACTTGTCCACGTCCATCATCATCAAAGTCGATATCGATATCGGGCATGGAGATACGGTCGGGGTTTAGGAAACGTTCAAACAGCAAGTCGTATTTAAGAGGATCAATGTCGGTAATGCGCAAGCAATACGCCACCACCGATCCTGCCGCCGAACCACGACCCGGCCCAACAGCCACACCCATTCCACGTGCAGCCGCAATAAAATCCTGTACGATAAGGAAATAGCCAGGAAATCCCATGGTTTTCATTACCTCAAGCTCAAAGTCGATGCGCTCGGATTGCTCCGAAGTCATTACTTCACCGTATCGTTTCTTGGCGCCAATGAGGGTGAGTTGACGTAGGTAATCGGCTTCGAGTTTTACACGTACCGCTTTTTCGTATCCACCCAATCGGTCAAAACCATCACCAAATTCTTCGCGAAGCATTTCTACGGTAAAAGTAGCGCGGTAGTGTTCTTCCGTAGCAAAGTCGGTAGGGATAGGGAACACTGGCATTAGTGCATCCGAATCGATATCGTAAAATTCTACTTTTTCAGCAATTTCTACCGAGTTTTCAAGTGCTTCGGGTATGTCGGCAAAAATCTGCCACATTTGCTCGGGCGACTTCAACCATTCTTGCTTGGTGTAGCGCATGCGGTTGGGATCGTCGAGATCTTTACCGGTGCTGAGACAAATTAATCGTTCGTGAGCTTCGCCGTGTTCTTCTTCAATGAAGTGAACATCGTTTGTAGCAAGCAACTTAGTGCCCGTTTTTCGCGCAAGCTTTATTAATTCAAGATTTTGTTTGTTTTGTTTTTCGTAGGTTGAATAATCGGCATTAGGTTTGTCGGTTTTGTGGCGTTGAAGTTCGATGTAGTAATCGTCGCCAAACACGCGTTTGTACCACAGCACAGCTTCCTCAGCTTCCGCAAGATTGCCTCTTTCTACTTTTTTGTGAATTTCGCCCCCCAAACACGCTGATGAAGCAATCAATCCCTCACTGTATTTTTCCAATAACTCATGGTCGATACGCGGACGGTAATACATGCCATCGATATAGGAGGTGGATACCAATTTACAAAGGTTCCGATAACCGATTTTATTTTTTGCCAGCAAAACCAGGTGATAACCACTTCGATCTTCGGTTCCAGCTTTGCTTAGGTGTCCACGCCGCGCCACATAGGCTTCGCAACCAATGATGGGTTTAAAAAGTTTGTGCTTTGTTTCCTCAATTTGTTTTAGCAGGTCGGCCTTTTCTTCTTCGGTGAGTCCTTCGGCTTTGAGCTGCTTCTGCAGGTCGGAAATCTGGCCTTTTATTTTTCCGTTTTTCTTCTTGGTATAATTGAAAAATTCCTTTATCCCAAACATGCAACCATGGTCGGTGAGGGCCACGGCGTGCATTCCGCTCTTGGCTGCTTTATCCACCAAATTGGGGATAGACGACATACCATCGAGCACCGAATAATGGGAGTGAACGTGAAGGTGAACAAAGGAATTCATTGTAAATAGTTGTTTTCTTAGGTTTTACAATCTCTCAATATGGATTGTTTTGGGAGGCTAAAGATACAGCAAATTTTGAATGCTGGCGAAATATTTAGTAAGAAGTTATTGACAAATGGATGAAAATAAGAATGTGATTCTCGCAAAATGGTGTAGGAGCGTGGTTTGAACGTTTTGTTGTTTTTCGGGTAGCTCTGCGCATCAAGTGGAGCTACCCGGGAAATAATACCAACTGTACATATATAATGACCCAAAGTCATTTTATATGTCTACTGTTGTTAATGCCGATGTCCACAAACAAATAGAGCAATGAGACTTTGTCTAAATTTGTCTATATTGTTTGTACAATCGGTATAACATCAATAGTGGTCCACATAATAATTGAAGTACAAACAACTTGTTACAATGTCGCTGTAAAATGATGTATTCTTGTATTTGTTCAACTCTGCAAAATACTTTCGGTTTTTGATAAGGATATCATCGCTTTCGACCCAATAATATGAATTTCCATATTTTTTTTCGTAATAGGTTTCTTGTTCGCATTTGGATAATGCAAAGGCTATGCGCGCTTTCAACTCTGGAGTCTGAGATAATTGATAGGCCTTTTCCAAATATTGTTGCGATACGGATATTTTGTTTACGAAGAACGAACTATAACCATAATTCTTGAAATAGATATTTGCATAAATATTTATGGGTGTTGTAGAACGATATTTCTCGCAATAAGCATTATCCTGGTCGAAACGGAGAATATGGCGGAAATAACCGGTACTGGTAGTGTTATAAAAGAAATTGCCCAATAAATAATTTGCTTTTGCGGCTTGCTCATTGCCGAGCGATGCCGTTTTTCTCAGCTCAAGAAGTGCCTCGGTCAATTCTAATTTGTTCATTGACGGTTTGATAAATGCAAATTCTTTCAAATAGTCGGTTTGCATAACGATGTCTTCTCCACAATCAAAGCACTCTATCTTGTTGTATCCGAAAATGCTGTTTGATATACCCGAAAAACCATTGTATTGCCCTTTGAAAGTGGCATATTCGTTTTTTCTATCGTCGTTCCAGTTCAAGCGATATTGATTAAATCGGGGATTTACTTTTTTGAACGAGGCGAGTGCCTTCTCTATATCTCCATTGGCTAAATAAACGGTTCCTCTCATGTTCGAAAAATAACTAGGCATGTCAAAGTTGGCTTCGTTTATTTTGGAGTCGGATTGAGAAGGATACATATTTTTGGCAATGTATTTCTCAAAATCGTTCTTGTTGGCTTTATTGTAAAAAGCTTCAAGGGCATCGAGTAAGGTCATATCCGGATTGTTTTCCAACGAAGTTATATTGTTACTCATTAGGAATGACTTGGCATAATCTTTTTGAATATAATACCTGTTGGCCAACACATCTTCGAGAAAATTGTCGGTTCGCCATGTGTATTCATTTCTTTTGGATTGCAGAAATGTGGATTTGTACTTCGTGGAAAGCATTTTTTCAACATCGGCTGTTATAAGCGGTTGTTCGCAGATGTCGATGTACATTGCCAAACTAGTTTTCTGGGTGGCGTACAGTTTGTTTTTTGTTTCTACTTTGGCTAAATATTGTTTGGCTGTGGAAAAATCTTTTTTCAGAAATAAAAGATATGCTGAAGTTAGATTCCAGAAGTTTTTTTCCTTTACATTTGCATTATTTGCCAATCCCTTTGATGTGGTTAATAGTTGATTGAAAAATTTTTCAGTTTCAACTCCCTCAGCAATAGGAAATCGTTTGTCGGTCACTTTTAAATAGCAAGTGTCACAAAATCCGTAGCTGTTAGTTGGAATGTAGCTCCGCTCAAGCGAGTTGATAGCTCTTGCCATTAGCACTTTGGCCTGGATTGCATCGGGCGTAGTCTTTACAATCTTAGTCAAGGACGAAAGTGGATTATTGAAATCTAAATAGCCAAGCATCAGATATACATCATTTTTCTCAGAAGCGGTTTTTGCCTTGTTCAGCAGGTCGTTGTAATCTGTTTTTTTTGAGAAACGGATGGACTGAAAAGCACTTTCTTTTAGGTTCTTCGAATGTGAGAATACCAGAAAGAAATCATAATTAGCCACACTATATTGTTGTAGCCCGGCTTCTGCACCGGCTTTTTGATCGAGTGCATAGTAATATATTGCAGGCTTAAATTTCAATGCCTCAACATATTTATAGAAATAGGTTATTGCCGATTTGAATTCTCGATTATAATGAGCAAAGCGAACCATTTGGTAGCCATAACGCAACTTTAATTCTTTGTCGCTCTCGGTAGCCCAGCTTTTTTCCAATGTTGCCATTACCTTTTTGTAGTTCAGGTTTGCTACTGTTATATCCGGTCGGTAGCTCCAACTATCTGTGTCTTCGGAGTGAATGGTCATGTACGGTTCCAGGTATTTAGCATAGGATAGGTAGCGCAATGCTTGCATGTGTTTCGCCACAAAGCTGCCATTTGCAAAGTCAAGTTTGGGGTCGGTTGGCTTTTTCCCCTGAATTAGATTCTGCAAATTATTTCGGGTTGCAAGGTAAACCAAATAAAAGGCCTGATCGTAAGTTATGGTAAGATAATTTTGCCATTCTTCAATGTTTTCATTTTTCACATATGTCGAATCATTTGCTGTGTAATATCCTGATTCATAGGTCAGCAAAAATGGGTAGTATTGTGCATCGGAGATCAGTTCTTGCATAAACAGATTGTAGTATTCGTACTCCGGATCATAGTCGGAGCAAGATGAAGCGTACTCGAATGATAGTACGCAGGCGACAAGTAAAATAATTTTTTTCATTGAGCTTGGTTTATTTTAAATCTTCGAAAGTGTATTTTTCTAAAAATTGGCGGTCGAGATGATAGTAAACAATAGAAAACTCACTGCGGATATGATTGTTCAGAAAATTCTTGGTTTGTTTCAATAATTGAGGTGTTATCTCTTCAATTCTGATCGTAAAATCCTTATTCAGATACATTCCATGGAGGCTGACATCCCGCTTTACGCGATACTTATTCGTTGCTACGTGCTCAAAATAACTTGTGTCCAATTCGTTTTCTGTAACCCCATTCAGCAGTTTTATTTTGCCCAAATGGTTGGTAACAACAGCCCAGGAGTACAAAGGTAGTGCCATATCCAGTTGAACAGGATAATCATTTACGTTTTGTAAATAATCTTTTAATATAGTTAGATTCAAAATCGAATTTGCCACTTTTGTGTCTTTCGGACTGGAGGTGGCATAACACATTGCGTAGCCTTTGTCGATAGGAGGTACACCGGTTGTTTTTCGGTATTTGATCTGATGAAGTCGGATGGTGGATGAAAGTTGCTTGTGGGAAATTTGTTTCAGATTTTTGAGAAATGAAAAGTATCCGGCACGTGTAGAATTTGTCCAATCGCAGTCAATTTGTATCTCGGAGTAGTATTTAATACCGTTTGTACGACAGATTTCTTCTATAAGTTTAAACACCTTTTCCGACAGTATTTCTGCGTCTTTCTCCGATTTGTTGACAAATGTACGGTTGGTAATAAATACCACGGGTACATATGCGGCATTCAGAATGCCGGGATTAAACGTATTAATTTTAGCTTTCGCAATAGCGCCATTTCCTTCGTCGTCTACATCAAATAGTCTCAGATAGAGTGTTTTTGCCTTAAGCGCATCAACGTATTTTTGCTCAGTAGCACCAATGTCCACCTGCGATTTCCAGTAATAGAAACTCGCAGCATGCTCCTTCCTGTAGTTGCAGCCAAGCAGCAAAAGAAGTAACATGAGAAGGGTAAAGTTTCGTTTGAAATGCATAATCCATGTTTAATAGTGGACTGGTACTATTGTTGATAGTCTGGCAGGTAATGTTCACAAAGAAAAAAGGTGTGATTATCTATTCTTATACTGACCGATAATCTCTACTATCTCTTTTACTACTGCATTCACATCGCCGGCCACGGAGTAATTGGCTCGGGTGTAAAACGGTTCGCGCTTTTCGAGTCCTTCGGCTATAAATTGTCGGAGCTCATCACCTTTTTTGGTAGCAATAAGGGGGCGTTTGGTGGCTTGTGTTGCCAGTCGGTCGGACAGTTCATCGGCAGTGAAGCGAAGATAAAAGGTAGTGCCATGCGTATTCATATAGTCCATATTGTCGAAAAAGCAAGGTGCTCCTCCTCCGGTAGATATGATAACGTCATCGAATTGTGCCACTTCGTGTAAGCATTTTTGTTCCAACAGGCGAAACTCATCCTCTCCACGTTCGGCAAATATCTTGGAAACGGATTTAAATTGCTGTTCCTCAATATGAGCATCCATGTCCACAAAACTATATCCTAGTTTCGTGGACAGTAGTTTGCCAACGGTGGTTTTGCCCGACCCCATATATCCAATTAGAAAAATACGCTCCATGCTTACAATGTATTAGTTATAGTATCAAACACTTATGTTTTTTACTGATACAATACAAAAATAGTGATAAATTGTCAAGTGGGCGAGTGCTTGTCGAAAAAAAGTAAGTCTTTTGAATTCATAGTTTCATAATTTTGTAATTGACATCAAATTTTACATTACCTTTGTATTAAAATTCATTCGAAATGGCTGTAGAAAAAGAAAGTTCTGTATTGCTGCTTTTTACCGGTGGGACAATCAGTATGTCCGAAGATCCAAGCACAGGGGCGTTACGTCCTATTGATTTTGATCGATTGCAGGAATACATGCCGGAAATAAAGCAGACAGGAATTCGGGTTAAGAGTGTGCCCTTTCTTCCGCTCATCGATTCGTCTGATGTAGATCCATCTGCCTGGGAACGCATGGCCATGCTTATTGAGGAAAACTACGAAGATTTTGATGGTTTCGTGGTGTTGCACGGTACCGATACGATGGCCTATTCGGCATCTGCACTGAGTTTTATGCTCGAAAATCTATCTAAACCGGTTATTTTTACCGGTGCGCAATTGCCCATAGGTATGATGCGCTCGGATGCGAAGGAAAATTTGCTGACGGCTATCGAAATTGCTTCGGCGAAAGAAAATGGGCAGCCGATAGTCCCCGAAGTGTGTATCTTTTTTGAGGATACACTTTTCCGTGGAAACCGTACTACTAAGAAAAATGCTGAGCATTTCTCGGCATTCAATTCGTACAATTACCCGCCCCTGGCCAAAGCAGGTGTGCATATCAAATACTTTCGTTCATCAATACATTATCCGGCAGCCGGAACAAAGCTGCGCGTCCGTACGCACATTGATCAAAATATTGCCATTTTAAAATTATTCCCCGGTATTACTGAACATACGGTAAATGCCATTTTGCAAATTCCGGGGCTTAAAGCCGTTGTGCTCGAAAGTTTCGGCGCCGGCAATGCACCCCGCAAAACCTGGTTTCACAATGCGCTGAAGGATGCCACCGACAGAGGAATTCTTATTGTGAATAAAAGTCAGTGCAGCACCGGCTCAGTGGAAATGGGGCGGTACGAAACAAGTTTGAACCTGATGAGTGCCGGCGTGATGAGCGGCTATGACTGCACCACCGAGGCTATCGTTACCAAGTTGATGTATTTGTTGGGTGAGTGCGATTCGCAGGATGCCATTAAACACCAACTGAGTGTAAGCATGTGTGGAGAAATGACTGGGAGTTAGGAAAGACAAAAGATCAAGGACAAAAGACAAAAGACAAAAGACAAAAGACAAAAGATCAAAGACAATAAGCAAGACATTTGACTATAGACTTTTGACATTAGACAAAAAAAAGCAAGGATGATTGAGTGGTTCAATCATCCTTGCTTTGCAAAATAAAGTTACTTCTCTAACCGGCTTTGCAGGATTTTAAACCCCGGCAGCGGTTTATAAGATGGCAGAAAACGAAAAGACAAAAGATTAAAGACAAAAGATTAAAGACAAAAGATTAAAGACAAAAGAT
>JAFLKK010000007.1:0-221712 GCA_019163375.1 Paludibacter sp. | reverse complement strand
AAAGACAAAAGATTAAAGACAAAAGATTAAAGACAAAAGATTAAAGACAAAAGATTAAAGACAATAAGCAAGACATTTGACATTAGACATTAGACAAAAAGAACAGAAGAGCGTTTTTTGTATGAGAGCCTGTGCCGCAAATGAATATGTAGTTGGCAGGAAATAGCTGATGATTTATGAGCTTAGGTTGTTGCTTTAGCAGTTTGGTGTTTTCTCCAAAATACATATACTCCGGCCATAATTATCAAGAACCACATTCCATCACCCACCGGTATAGGGTTTTTCGGTTTTTTGCCCCCGGGATCTCTACCTCCCTTTGCCCCACCCGCAGCTTGTCTGTCGGTACTTGCGCTACTGGTGAGGGTTAAATCGCTGCTTAACGAGCTTACATCATTGCTTTGCGCAGTGGCTGTGCCCTGCGCACTTCCTTTGGATGCGCTTCCTGACAATACCATAAATCCGCTTTGCCCCGAACTCTTATTGGATCCACTTGCGCTGCTATAATTCGCATCTCCGCTGTTGGTGTTTTGTGGGCTGTATTCCGAAGCGTTGCCCGCATAATCCGCAATATAATCGGCAGCAGGGGTATAGTCCTCTATTTCACTGTCCTCTTCTTCGGTGGCAAAAGTAGCACCTTTGGGTGCATTAGCTATGCCTCCTTTGAAGTTTACACCATGGTGTACAGTGTAATAGCTGTTCCCCACATATAAGTCCGGTCGCCCGATGGGGGAATACGCCACCACCAGGAACAGAACTGCCCATGTAAGTATCCAGATAATAGTGTTTCTTTTTTTGTTTTTCATCGGTGTAGTTATTGAACAATCACACGTTTACTTACTTTCTCCCCGTTGGTAATGGTATTTACTACATATGCTCCCTTGGCTAAATTATTTAGCACTTCAGTAACTGCATTAGCCTCAAATGGAACATTCTTTATAGTCCTGCCTGCAATATCATAAAGGGTACATTCACCTTTAAAGGTACTTAGGTTATGTACAAAAACTCTGCCAGGAGCGGTAAATATTTTTACCTGCGTTTCTTTATCCGGTGCTCCTTTTTCGTACGGACGTGTCAGTATCTTAAACCGTTTGGCCGGTGCATCGCTTTGTGCTGTTGCAAAAGAGTAGGTACTACCGTTTTGCGAAACATCCACTGTTTTGTTTTCAACTAAATCCACTAAATAAACACCGGCATATTGACGTTGAATGTTTTCGTGGGTAAATTTCAGCGTGTATTCCACTTCATCGCCTGCCTGAAAGGCCAGATCGGTATTGTGCATATCGCTGACCGAATTTACCTGATAATCTCCATCCGGCTCCATTGCATAAATTTGTGGAGCTAATGATGATCCCAGTATTTTGCGCCCATCCCAGCCATTATCAAAATTGCGGGTACAGCTTGGCTCGGAGAAAATCCACATACGGTCTGAATAATGTAGTCCGGTAAGGTCGATCATGGTGGATACTAAGTCTGTATTGCTGATGGCATCTATCGATTTTACACGTTGAATGGTCGTGTTTTTGATTAATGCATCATTGTAGTTGATTTTTATATATGAATTTACGGTTTTGTCCTCACCGGTTTTTACAAGGAATGAGCTCATTGACGGGATTTGACCTGGTATGCCACTAAACCCTGCCAGATTTTGAGGAATGGATAAATATTGACCTTCTGCTGTTCCGTCAGTGCTTCCTCCTGTATTACTAAGCCATTGTCCATACGACCCAGTATTATATAGAAACACTGTTTTGTCCAAAGCGCTTCCAAATTCAATTTTGTCTACATTAATGGCAGCTGTATATGCATTAGCAAATAAGTGTTCGCCAGGGTATTTTACTTTTAGTCCGTCAACTGAACTACCATTATTACTAAATGGCAAGAATCCTGTAGGCGCAAATTCGGCTAACAGTCTAGAATCAAGATCAGTATTTACTAACTTCCCGGTGAAAGTGTATTTTTTTGCTGCAGGTTGGCATATTTCATAACCCAGAAACTTGGTTAGTTTATCATAGGTTCCTAATTCTTTCCAATAATAGTTTTCATCCTGATCGGTTCCTGCTTCGTTCGATCTCCTTACATAAGCACCATAAAGTGTAGGATCTGCATCCAATGTTTCCACTGGGATTCCAAAATATTGCCAAAAGTATCGTTGATCTCCATTTATATCGGCACTCTCATCTATATGTGCTTTCGAATACATTTCTACAGTGCCATATACCGGATTTGCAGCGTTGTTATGAAATATTAAACTTCCATTTGCTACTTCCGGAGTGGCAGTTCTCGTTTGAATTAGAATCCTATCAGGATTCTTGTCAGTAATGATGCTGTTATTTACGGTTAACGCCTTTCCTGCCGGAATTGTAAGATTCCAGGTAGTAGTATTAATAACTCGACTAACCGTTCTTTCTGGTAAATCAAGGACTAAATTATTTGCTGCATCTGTTGCATATTCCACTTTTGCACCTGGGGGTGGTATTTCACCAGCTGTCCAGTTGGTTGGGGTTCCCCAGTCTGTACTAGTACTTGTCCCCTTCCAGAAGTTGCCTTTTTGCGCGATGGTAAAGTAACGAACTCCACTGGCAAAATTGACAGGAGTGCTTGTTGTATACAAGTTTCCGGATGTTTTTGTAAGGACGTATGATGTAACTCCTGTTGTAAAATCAGTATTGTTATCCACTAGTAGTCTGTAAATTCCGTTTTCGGAAGTATATCCGGTTAAGTCTATCTGAAAATATACCGAACCGACCGAACCGGTGTTTACTACTTTCCATACGCGGCTTACGATTGAATCTATAGGAGTTGAGCCTATTGCTGTCCAGGTAGATGTTGAGCCATTGTTATGACCCCAAATTAGATATTGCCCATTTGTCAAAGCTGTGCGACCGGCATCTAAGTTTGAATTAATAAAGTCATTGCTGGTAGCCATTACCACGCGCGAATTGCCCGAAGTCATATTGCTACTGGCACTCACTTTTTGATGTAATTTCCAAGTGTCATTCCGCCCAAGACCGGCAATGTCATTGCTATAGCCTGCAATAGGGTAAATGGATGTGCTGACACTGTTGGTATAATCGTGCGTTAGAGTTATGCCGTATTTTATAGCCAGATAGGATTCAAAGTTTTCACGGTCGCTAGTTGTGAATACACTACTGCTACCTACTACTTCGGAGATGTTGCCATTGAATTGAGAGCCACCAGATGGATTATAGTGATTCCCAATGCCTAACCTAACAGGTTTTGAAAGAGTCGCATCTCCACTATTTCCCATGTCCTGATCGGCTGCTAAGTTCCCATTTATATATAATAGATTATGACCATTTAAAACTCTTTTATGTGTAGCCGATAAAATTCTTGGAGAATTGTCTGATGTAACAATAGTGCTAATTGCACCATTATCATCCACATTTTTTGCTTTGAATAGCGGTTTTCCATCCATCAAACTTAAATAGTAATCGTCTTGTACTCCAGAAACTTCACCTCCAATAATAGCCGGACAGTTGTAAACAGCGCCACCTCCCGTAGTGCCAGTGTTGTACACAGTGAAGAAGGTCATATCATTGAATAAATTGTTTGAGCCTGTTAGGAAATAGCCTGACGAAAAACTAACACTTGGGTTGAAGTTCCAGCCTAATGCTTGAAAGGTCGGAGGAGTTGTTTGGCTAGTTGCGTTATTGGATGAACCGGACTGGTCATCCCAGGTTGTGATGTCTGTGCCATTTGTAGTTGTGCCAGTTCCAACATCTGCTTTGTACCACATAGAAGCGGGTGCTGTCCAACTTATAAGCACCTGACCATTTGCGCCTGCACCACTACCAGATCCTGAATCACTATTTTCTCCTCCTCCTCCACCGGGTGAGTTTCCATTATTCCCAGGAAACCATTCCTGATACCATTTACTATAATAAACACAATACCCTCCAACTCCACCTGCACCTCCGGTACTGCCCATACCGGCTATACCGGCTAATCCACCTGCACCTGCATTATTATTAGTTGTGTTCCCTCCATTCCCACCGGCTCCACCGGCTCCACCAGATCCGCCCCCACCGGCTCCACCGTTATTTGTACTTATACCACCATTCCCACCAGCGAATGTTATTGCACCTGTACTGTTAGCAGTTGTACCTCCATTTGCCCCTGTTGCCCCTGCAGCAATAACAAGAGAGCTAAAACTGGAATTCTGACCATTATTCCCTGCTGTTCCTCCTTGGCCTACGGTAACAGTATAGGAAGTTCCCGGGATGACGCTAATTGCAGGATTTCCCGCGTAAGCTCCACCTCCTCCACCTTTATTTTTGCTGTTGCTGCCTCCAGCTCCAGCTCCCCATGCTTCAACGTTAATACTATATACGCCTGGAGGTACTGTAAATGTATAACTTCCGTTAGAATTATATGTCGCTTTGGTGCCAATTATTTGTGTACCGCCAGCATACATGGTCCCTGATTTTGTTGTGACATTGGAGAAGGAGAAATCATTTGTCGTAAGTGCTCCTACAGCTAACGTGTGTCCTCCTACCGCCGTAGAGCTAATATCGGCTGTTATCCAGACAAACCAAGTTTCGCCAACGTTAAACGGCTTGTTATTCACAGTAATTGATACCTGTGTGCCTGAACTTTCTGCTTGATAAGGATTACTGATTTGACTTGCAGTACTTAGGTTATTAGTTGTACTTGCCCAAACTTTGTAACCGGAGACTCCAGGGGCATAGTTAATGTCTGTAGTTGCAAAAGTGCCTGTTGCTGTGAAAGTTAGTTTGTTGAAATTACCTCCCCACCCACTACCAGTAACCTGAACGACAGCAGCGTAAATTGGTTGATTTGAAGCTCCTTGGTTTATTGTTGAACCAATAATAGCAGGGTTAGTTGAGGATAATGTGAATGTTTGAGCATAACTCATTATTGGTAACAAACTCATAAAAGCAATAAGAATCATTGCTTTATGGCTTATTGCTTGTAGCAGAGTTTGCTTTCTTTCTGATTTACGAAAACTCATTTTAATCACCTGATTGACTAAAAACACGGGGCTAAATGATTTTAGCGCGGAAGGAGTATAAGTGTTTATCATCTGCTTAATGGTTATGATGGTTTGATGTTTCTTTCGGACTGCAAAAGTACGTAATTTATTCTGACTATAAAATAGTTAGCTGCATTTGTTTGCATTTCACAGTACTCCTGTATGTGTGAGATTTTTTTTTTATGAGGTAAATATAGTCAATTCTAATTGATTTTGCAAGTTTTGGATTCGGAAATAAATTTATATTAAGTCAGAAATTATGCAATTTGAGCGGTTGTTAATCTTTAGATTTGAACTATTGTGTATTGATTTCAAATAACAAATAGATATAAGCTTTTTCTTTACTTCAAATATAATGCCAAATGACTTAGGGGGTTGTCTTCTGTTTCCGAAGCATAGATGGTGAATGTAATTTCTATTTGCATAAAAAGGCACAAGCTACTTAGGTAACTTATGCCTCTTGAATCGCGTTTAAATCTTACAGTGATTTTTCCCCAAGCGTGGTGTGTCCGGGTAGGTCGCTAGCTTGTACCACAATTTTGTCGCCAGTAAGGGAATCATTGTTAACGGTTGCGGTATACACCCAGTCGACACCGTTGGCTGACAATTGAGCCAGGCCATGTTCAACTTCCGAACCATCTTCATTGAATATTCCTACAGCCACTTCTTTTACTGTGAAATCGTCGGTTGCGTTCACTTTAATCTGATCGCCTACCTTGCCACTATACCCACTGAGGTCAATCTCATTAATGTTTGGCGCGTGCATAAAATCAGCTACAGCTACATTGTATGCATTTTGGCCAGCTGGAGCACTTGCCTGATATGCAGCTTTTGTTGCGGGATCGGCAAATGTACTTTTGCCATACAAAACAGCTTCCTGAAACCTCTTTTGATTTTTCTTTTGAGCTTCCGATGATTCACCCGTTCGTTCACGAGGAGCACTTGAAACGTAGGTTTTTCCATTCAGGTTGCGGAATACGATTAAATCACCCACCTTCCCACTTAATCCATGAGTGATAACGTTGTTTTTTGATTGTGCCATTTTTTTTTCGTTTTAAAATTAGACATTTATTTAATGTTTGATATAGCTATATCCATCCTATATCCATCCTATATCCATCCTATATCCATCTTATATCTCCCGGGTGTGTGCAGAATCATTCATTTTCCTTGTCTCGTATAGTGCTTACAATCTTAAATTGTTGAGCAAATATAAAAAATGAGTTTAAATAAACAATTTTCATTAAAGATAATTATTGTTTCAGAACTGTATTTAATACATATTAGTATTTGACACACTATAAATCTGTGTTTTTGTAGAGGGAATGAAAATTATTTTGTTTCTAAAGTATAGAACTGTAGATGTGTATGCCTTATTTGTGAGTAAAAGTTTTATGTACGCACCTATTAAAGTTGATTGACGAATAATGTTATTTTGAGTGTAAATATGTTTATTAGTTTATGCTGTCCGCTAAACTTTAATACAAACTTCTGAAAACTGTTTTACATAATGATTTTACATAATGTCGCTCCTTTGGGGCTTAAATTTATCTTAACGTGAGTTCGATATAAGCTCATCATATCTCAACGACTTTATCTTTTAAGTCTGAAGGACTTGAATGTGAATAGCCATCGGTGAAACCGGTGGATAAAAGAGAATCTGACTGAGAACCCCGAATGGGGTTCAATAACACATATTTATATATTGAACCCCATTCGGGGTTCTAATTACCTTATACTTATTCCACGGGTTTACACCCGTGGCTATTAAAATTGAATCCTTTCAGGATTCTGATATTAATCTCTATTGATTCATAGGCATTTGCTTATATCGAACTCACGTTATTTTAAATAATATTCTACCATAATATCGTCCCTCTGGGACTTTTGTATTAGCTGCAGAGCAGCGATTCCCGAAATTCGGGGGGTAGTCAATCAGTTATAGTTTAAATCTAAGTCCGTCAGCCCGACGGACAACATTATAATAAGTCATTTTTTACCGGACAACAATATTTACTAGTCTATCCTTTCTTTTTTTTCTTTCAGCTTTCCTCTATCTGTTGGTAGCGCGTTGTGGGAGTTTCTATAACAACAGAACGTCCATTCACCAATGTAGGTGAATGGACGTTCTAATGTAATAAGTAAGAACTATTATGTAGTTAATTTCAAGAGATATTTTTTATAGATAACATATCCGCCCGCCATAAGTAACAATATGCAACCACCATCACCTACCGGTATGGGGTTTTTCGGTTTTTTGCCCCCGGGATCTCTACCTCCCTTTGCGCCACGCGCAGCTTGTCGGTCGGTGCTTGCGCTACTGGTGAGGGTTAAATCGCTGCTTAACGAGCTTGCATCATTACTTTGCGCTGTGGCTGTGCCTTGGGCGCTTCCGTTGGAAGAATTGCCGCCCAGTATCACGGATCCACTTTGACCCGAACCCTGATTGGATCCGCTTGTGCTGCTATAATTTGCAGTTCCACTGTTGGTGTTCTGCGGGCTGTATTCCGAAGAGTTGCTGCCATAATCTGCATTGTATTCGGAAGCCGGAGCATAGTCCTCTATTTCACTGTCCTCCTCTTCGGTGGCATAAGCCATCCCTTTGGGTGCGTTAGCAATGCCCCCTTTGAAGCTCACGCCCTGGTTGCTGATGGAATAGCTGGTGCCAACATAAAGGTCGGGTCGTCCAATGGGGGAGTATGCCACCACCAGGAACAAGACTGCCCACGTAAGCAACCAGATAATAGTGTTTCTTTTTTTGTTTTTCATCGGTGTATTTATTGAACAATCACACGTTTACTTACTTTCTCCCCGTTGGTAATGGTATTTACCACATACGCTCCCGGAGTTAAGTTGTTTAGCACTTCGGTAACTGCATTCGCCTCAAACGGAGCAATTTTTATAGCCCTGCCTGCAATGTCATAAAGAGTACATTCACCTTTAAATGTGCTTAGGTTATGTACAAAAACCCTTCCCGGAGCAGTAAATATTTTTACCTGCGCTTCTTTATCCGGTGCTCCTTTTTCGTACGAACGTGTCAGAATTTTGAATCGTTTGGCCGGTGCATCGCTTTGTGCTGTTGCAAAAGTGTAGGTGCTACCGTTTTGCGAAACATCCACTGTTTTGTTTTCAACCAAATCCACTAAATAGACACCCGCATATTGACGTTGAATATTTTCGTGGGTGAATTTTAGCGTGTATTCCACTTCATCGCCTGCCTGAAAAGCCAGGTCGGTATTGTGCATATCACTGACCGAATTTACCTGGTAGTCACCATCCGGTTCGATAGCAAAAATCTGTGGTGCTAATGATGAACCCAGTATTTTGCGACCATCCCAGCCATTATCAAAATTGCGGGTACAGCTTGGTTCCGAGAAAATCCACATGCGGTCGGAATAGTGTAGTCCGGTAAGGTCAATCATGGTGGATACTAAATCCGTATTGCTAATGGCATCTATCGATTTTACACGTTGTATCGTTTCATTTTTCTTAATCACATCACTGTAATTAAATGATACTCCGGTGTTGTCGGGATACACTTTTATCAGCATAGAGCTCATTGAAGGTACTTCTTGCGGTAATCCGTTATTACCGGCAGGTATTTTTGGAATACTCTGATACTGTCCGGCAGCATTCCCAAAGTCTGAAGCTGAGCTCCACTGTCCATAAGAACCGGTATTGTAAAGATATACAGCCGCTTCGACATAAGTTCCAAAATTCATTTTACTTACATCGATGGCTGCCGTGTAAGGGTTGGCCAATAGATGCTCACCCGGATAAAATGCCCCTGCGGTGTAAGGCAATGAAGTCAGATTTAAGGAACTATTTACCAACTTTCCTTTAAAAGTATAGGTAGTGGCTACCGGTTGACATATTTCAAAACCCTCGAATGCGTTTAATGTGCTGGAGTTGGTCAACTCTGTCCAATAGTAATTCGAGTCATCGTCAATGCCACTTTCATTCGATTTACGCACATAGGCACCATATAATGTAGGCTCTGCTGTTATTGTTTCCACCGGAATACCGAAATACTGCCAGAAGTATTTTTGGGTGTCATCTGTTGCTCCACTATTTATATAGGATTTAGAGTACATTTCTACGGTTCCATTTACATCTGTTGCATTGGGGAAGATTAAAGACCCATTGGGTAGTCTCGAAGCATTTACCGGATTTGGATCACATTTTATTTGAATCTGATCGTAGGTTGACGCTGCATCAACCGGGGTTAATGTAATTGAATTATTTACTTTTACCTCTTTGTCGGCAGGGATAACCAGGTTTTTTCCGGATGCATTGTTGATTAAATTACCAACGATTCTGTTGTAATCCACATATAAGTCATTTTGAGCTGCTGTGCCGTTGTTGTCAGTTGTTGCAAACTCTACATTATCACCAGAGCTGGGAACTGCGTTTTTAGTCCAGTTGGCAGGGTCATTCCAAACTGTACTGTTTGTGCCTTTCCAGTAATTGTTTAGGCCTGTAACAGTCATTGTTATGTTATTCGATATTGCTGTTAATGGAACTGCACACGACTTGTTAGATGTCATAACACAGGATATAACATCGCCGGTCACCGGTGTGTAATTGAAAGTAGAGTTGTTAGTAGATGGGAAAGTAACTACGCTGGCTCCATTGGTAACTTTCCATACATAAGAAGGATTGCTGCCCCCATTGGTTGGAGTCGCCGAAAACACTACATTCGATCCCGATTGAACAGTGGTCGATGCTGTTGAGATTGAAACCAATGGAATATTGTCATCTTTAACTTCTACGGAAGAGCTAACCTGTGTTACGGTTCTAAAATCAATATTATCAAGTGCAAAGTCATTACCATCTGCAATCGTATTTTGATTTCTCAGGTCTAATGTAACGCTAGTGTTCGATCCAGAATACCAATTGTAATAGTATTTTTTGTATGTGTCTAAAGTAGCATCCGCGGCAAATTGAGTACCAATAGGTATATTATTGGCATATAATTGAATTACTGATGGGTTTCTAATTAATACACTTTGTAGCCAATAAGTGAATTGATATGTAGAATTAGGAACAACCTTTACAGTTTGAGACCATACAGGTACATTCGCAATTGTTGCACCATCAATTACCATTTGTTTCGTTCCTGGATCATTTGAGTCCAATCCTTTAAAGTCTCCGTTAAGCGTTTTTGAGTCATCAAGAATTGCATAAGTTCCTTGATTGTAATTTGGGAAATATGAAGAGTTAATGTAATCGCTCAGGAATCCAACATTCCCTGCTTCGAAAGTTCCATTTACAATAAGATTAGGACCAGTTGGTAAGCTACCTGTAACCGTATAGGTACCAAACATGTTTGAATTTAATGGCCCGGCTATTGTCGGATTCTGCTCTTGGGAGTAGTAATTGTTAGGGCCGGCCCAATATAAAATATTGATATCATCGCTGGAGCTACCAAGTATTATTGCACTGCCGTCACAGTTTCTGCCGCCACTTGTAATAATGGAGGGTGTTGTTGCGAATACCGTACCGCTGCATGTTATGTCTTTAGTTGTAGTACTCGACGTAAGTGTTATTGTTTTGTCATTGTATTTTCCTATCGCTAAACCTGCTTTTAAGCGTATGTACAACTGTACATTGTTTACCCGATTACTTCCATCTCTGTTTAAAGTGATGGATTGTACAAATCCAATGCCGGTAGTGGTTGAAATTTCAAATTCGGTTGGTGCTGTTATTGTAATATTATCCGGCAGTGAAGTCCCATTGACGGTAAATGTTTGTTCGGCAGACGGTCCAAAATTGAAGATATATCCAAAGCCACCAAGTACCACCGGCGAAATATTGATAGTTGCTATACTGTTTAATCCCAATGTGAAAAAGTTATTTACACCGGATGTGTTAGTAGAGTTGCTAACCTCATAAAATCCTGTTGTGCCATCAAGCGTAGTGTAACCTCCGTTTTGCGGTGTGCTTGTAGCTACTACATTGTATGGGTAGATGGTATTATCTCCCTTGCCTAGAGTAACTGATGTGCTGCTAAATCCAGTTGTGGTCAGTTTCCAATATTCTGTATTGCTTATTGAAATGCCTGACCCTGTTCCCCCTGAATTTCCGGTATAGGCCTGCACTTGGGCTGTAGGGTTGTTGGTAGTGATAGGATTTACCAAAGTATAGGGCAGATAAGTTGTATTCCCAACCGGAAATTTATAAGTTGCTGCTGTAGATATATTGGAGAGCAAGTTCCATTTCACAGGGCCATTGATATATGATATTGCTGACCCACCCATAATGCCCGAATTGGCGGTATTCGTTATGGTTAGTAAGTTGGTGGCATCTGTGTTTAAATTGCCTTTTGTTAGGAGTATGGCTCTGGTGGCTGTTGTAGGTACATTAAGTGTTACTCCACCGGTGTTTTGTATAGTTATGTTATAGAAACTTGTGCTGTTGCCCCCAATGGTTTGTGCTGAGCTACCGGCAAAAATAACTGTACTGTACTTATTTGCACCAATTAGAAGTGTTCCATTGTTTACCCAGTTTCCATAGACAGTTAAACTGCATGCTACATTATCGGCTGTGGTAAGTGTTGCTCCCGATCCAATTGTTATATTGTGACAAACTCCTCCTGCTGGTCCAATGATAGGTTGATAAGGTGCAGAGGCAGGTATTATTACATCTGTTGCAGAAGTAGGTAATGTATTGTCGCACCAATTGGCTGTATTATTCCAATCGGCACTTGTTGTACCTTTCCAGTATCCAGCAGTACAAGGGCCATTGGTTACATTTAAAATACCTGTTGCATCGGCAAAATTAGCACTTTTATTAATTGCGCTGGAGCTATTTCCACCCCAGCTGCCCATTAATTGCTGGGTAGCACCTAAATAATAGGTATTTGCCGAGTGAGTGCCAGTTCCCAGGTTTACTACTGCGCTGTTATTGGTAAAGGTATTGTTTATGGTTGTAGTAGCTGCAAATGTTTTAGTTCCTGCTCCGGAAACTGTCAGGTTGTAAAAAGTAGTTCCGGCTATCGACTGCGAAGTGCTTCCGTTAAACGTTACTGTACTATTGTTTGCTGTAAATGTACCGTTGTTTGTAAAATTACCACTGATGGTAAGGTTGTTTGTCCCTGAAATAGTGAGCGATGAACCAGCACTAATAGTGATATTATTACATACTGCAGCTGCAATAATTGTAGGTTTGTTTGTTACATTAGGGATTATCACATTCGTTGAGGAGGTAGGCAATACATTACCACACCAATTGGTTGCTGTATTCCAGTTTGTATCTGTCGTACCTTTCCATGTGCCTGCGATACAGGCTCCGTTAGCTACATTCAAAGTAGCTGTTGTTGCGGTGAAATCAGTGCTTGTGTTTGTTACTCCGGAGCCGATTCCGCCCCAACTTCCTGCAGCCTGCTCAGTAGCACCCAGATAATAGGAATTTGCCGTATGGTTTGCTCCGGTTCCCAGGTTAGCAATTACTCCGCTATTGGTAAACGTTTTGGCTATGTTTGTGTTACCCGTGAATGCTTTAGTCCCACTACCCGATACAATTAAATTAGAATACGGTACATTCTTAATTGCTTGGTCGCCCGCACCACTATAATTTACCGTATTATCTGCAGCTGTTGCAGTAAGTGTGTTTATTGTGTATGTCAATGCATTTATGTTCAATACACTTGTACCTGCTGCATTGTTAATAGTTCCAATATTTTGCACCGCATTTATATTTACCGTACCACCGGCATTATTGGTAATGTTGGCAATATACCCCGTTCCATTAAAATTAATAGTTCCGGTATTCGTGAAATTGGAAGTATTGATGCCGTTGGTTCCGGTCATATTCATGACCCCCTGATTTGATAAAGTAGTGATGTCGGTATAACTTGCTAAATTTAACGTTCCAGTGGAAGCGTTGATTAAGGCGCCGCTTCCTGATACTTTTGCGGTTAAAGTCAAATTCCCATTATTAGTGACATTCGCATTAAAGTTTGTTTCTGCACCAGTCAAGTTGATGTTTCCAGTCAGAGATTGTGCATTAGTTTCAAAAGTGTAAGGTCCACTACCGGAAGTAAATGTTCCATTATTAGTTATACCTCCTTGGAAGGTTATGGGTGAATTGCCAGAGTTGTTCCATGTTCCACCCGAATTTACTAAAAGAAGACCTTTAAATATTTTAGTTCCGTTATAAGCGCCAATGGTAAGCGTTCCAGTACCAATCGTAGTATTGCCCGTTACTGTTAAATTGTAGGCTCCGGTGGTAAAGCTAGTTCCATTTCCAATACTTAAGCTATTAGCAACTGTTATATTTGCAGCAGTAGAAACAGACGCTGTTCCGCTTGTTGATAGATTGTTAAAAGTACTTGTGCTCGATCCCCCAATAGTCTTTCCTGCACCTGTCATTGTCAATGTACTGGTTCCGGGAGTAAACGTACCGCTATTTGTCCAGTCGCCAGCTACAGTATGCGTGAATGCACCTCCATCGAATGTAGTGCCTGAACCAATATTCACCGTACCCCCAATGGTTAACCCTGCTGCTGCGGTTTTAGCACCACTGCCCGAGAATGTTAGGTTGTAATAATCATTTGAATGAATGTTTTGAGCTGCTCCTGTATAGTTGACAGTATTACCGGTGTTTGTAGCTGTAAGTCCTGTTATTGTGGAGGTTCCACCAATATTTAAGGTAGCATTGGCTGCTTGTGTTAAACTTCCCGCGCCGGATAAAGCAGTTCCTACTGTAAGCGTTCCATTGTTTGTATATGTTCCAGTAATGGTAACAGAAGGAATTGTATTGGCGTTTGTTCCTCCTATTGTTTTCGCAGCTCCTGTAAAAGTGTGAATTCCGCTACCCGCAGTAAAAGTTGTACTATTATTGGTGAGACTTCCTTGAAATGTTATAGCAGAATTGATTGAGTTGTTCCAGGTTGCACCGGCATTGATAGTTACATCTCCTTGGAATGTTTTTGTTCCATTTGTTGACGTAATAATATTAAGCGTTCCGCTTGAGCCGTCACCGACCTTAGTGTTTCCGACTACTGTAAAATTATTATCTATCACATTAAGAGTTGTACCATTTCCAATGTCCAAATTTCCACCAATAGATAGCGCAGCTACCGTTGTAGTAGTTGCTGTGCCACTTAGCGTAAGATTTCCGCTTATTGTTAAAAAATTACTTGTTAGCGTTTTTGTGCCGCTTCCCGATAAAGTAAGATTGTTAGCACCGGTTACTCCGTTTCCAATGTCCTGAGCGCCTGCTGCATTGTAAGTGTAATTAGCTCCTGTATTATAAGCTCTTGCCCCTGTAACTTGAATGCTGCCTGTTGCCCCTGATGCTGTTGTAGAAAGTCCCTGTGTATGAGCTGTAATAATGCTTGCTCCGGAGTTTAATGTAAATGTGCCACCACCATCTATAACTGATGTGCCGACATCTAAGGTTGCTCCATTATTTACTGCGAAATTTATTGCACCTAAAATTGTACCCGTTTTTGAATAAGTCTGACTTGTAGTTCCATTGAAATTTATTGCACCAATACCAGTGGCTGATTCACTAACTGTACCAGTTAGTGAAAAATTTCCCTTTACATTTAGAGTGCCAGTCATACTCCCTTCTTCCTGCATATTCAATCTGCCTGCAATATTCACTGCTCCTGCAACATTTACGGTTGAATTTGCAGCGCCAGTTACAATAGTGAAAGTTGTACCATTATTTATTATAAGATTATTAGCAATGTTTAGAGTACAGCTACCAGCATCATTGTTCATTTTAAAAGTTGCAGTATTACTAATTTCAAAATTTCCACCGACTGTTATCGTATAGCTTGTGGCGTTGTTCGACATTCTAAGAGAATAACTGTTTGGGTCATTGCCCCCTGTAGATAAAACACTAAAATTACCCGTAGTGGTGATATTGGATGCTAGGTAAAAGTTTCCGCTAGCCTGTGATGCGCAATTCCACGTGAAATTTCCGAATGTTTGTCCTAGGCCCGCAAGGCTAGTTGCACTTTTAATCCCTGTTATAGTACAATTTGATCCGGCATTCCATGTAGCAGTAGGTATAGTTCCTCCATTTCTATTATGTTGATATGTACCTCCACTTGCAACTGTCATGATAGTAGTAGTAACAGTATTTGAAGCAACGAGAGTACCACCCGTATTAATCTGGATTGTTGATCCTGCTCCTGAAACCGTCCAATTTGCATTTGTAGTCATTGTATGTCCAGATTGGATTACAAATGTATTGCCAGCAGTTGTAAAATTAGCAGGATTTGTACCAGTTCCATTTGTATTTGTCCACCAATTTGTACGTATGTTTGGAACGTTATTACCTGCAGAGTAATATGTTGCTCCACTCACACTCCCCACTCCAATAAAAAGTAGAGCTAAAACCAGCAGAGTAAATAAATGTTTTGATATGAAATGTAGTTTAGAAATGTAGTTGTTTTTCATACGCGTTAATTTTTGACAGCTGTGTCGTTAAACAAATCGAAAGGATAAAAATTGTAAGTGTTCAGTTGGCTAAGGGTTAAGTAGCACTGAATGGTCGTTAAGTTGCGTTGTTAATTATATTGTAAATCTCAATTGGATTTTACTTGTTCCTTTGTAGTAATTAGTCCGATGCTTAAATTTATATCTCCTCAAATTGCCATCGCTTATTTCCAAATATAGTTTGTTTTGATTATAAATTAGTCTTAAATACATATTAAATAATGTGTAAAATGAAATTATAACTAACTAAATTTTTATCCGATAAGAGGGTTCGCAGGAATTTAGGTTACAAAAATACAACTTTTTTGTGAACTACTGTTCTTTTTTAGTAAATATGTATAGCTAATTACTTATATTTCAATAATTAGGTGAATTTGAGTGCGCTTTGAAGTGCTATAATGACTTCTCAACAGCTCTAAAATGCACCGTTGCTAATCCATTGAAAGTATGCTGATTGCTTAGCGCGTGTAACAACTCTGTAACTGTGTGAACTGTCATTTATAGAGCTTAGTTTTTAGTTATTTGCTGTCGGTTTGTGGCGAACCAATCATTTATCTGTAGTAATGTGTGTAGTTTGGTATAGTATAAAATGCTACAAGCGTTGAGAAAATGTGGCTGGGGGAGGGAGAGGCGAAGGCAAAGGCGGAGGAAAAGGGAAAGGCAGACAAAAGAACAAAGACAAAAGAACAAAGACAAAAGAACAAAGACGGCAGTAAGCAGACTATAGACAATAGACTATAGACAAATGAAAAGAAAAGATGAAGTAACCGGGTTGAGTGAATTGAAAACCCTGACAGCGGTCGAAGACCCTGTCAGCGGTTTATAGGATGGACAAAAGACAAAAGAGGAAAGACAAAAGATCAAAGACGACGGACAGCAGACTATAGACAATAGACTACAGACAGTAAAGTAAATAAAACAGCAATTAACCTAAGCGCTATTCAATCAACTTATTGTTGATGGCATAGTGAGTTAATTCTACGTCGTTTTTTAGTTTTAGTTTTTCGAAAATGCGCACACGGTAGGTAAACACGGTGCTGACGCTTAGCGTAAGTTCTTTGGCAATGGCTTTTACTTTTTTACCTTCGGCTAGCAGGAACATGATTTCCAATTCGCGGTTGGATAAGCTTTCGTGTGGTAGCTGATCTTTGTCGGGCACCACGTCGAATGCCAACTGTTCGGCCAGTGTTGTGCTCAGGTAACGACCTTTGCTGTGAATTTTGCGTATGGCGATTACTAATTCGTCCAACGCGGTATCTTTGCATAAATAGCCGGATGCACCTGCCTTAAGTGTACGTAATGCGAATTTATCTTCGGGATGAATACTTAAAACAAGGATATGAAGCTGTGGCTTAACGATTTTGAGGTCGCTCAATAAGTCTATTCCGCTTCGTCCGGGCATATTCATGTCCAAAAGCATAATGTCGCAATCGGTGTGTTGAATTTTTTCAAGTGCTTCAACTCCATCTTGTGCTTCGGCAACTACCACGAAATCAGACTCTTCCTTGAGGATTTTTTTTAGTCCTTCACGAATTATCTCGTGGTCATCTACTATAAATACTTTTATCATAACTTTGTTTTTTTTATATGATTTTTTTTAGCTTTCTCTGTTCTGTGCTAATGCGTTATAAATTATATGCAAATATACTAATTCAAATTTGATTATCAATATTCAAACTCAAGTTGTTTGTTCATGTTTTTGTTTTCGGAATACGGAATTTCCACTTTTACCACTGTTCCGACCCCTTCATGACCGGCAATAGTGAATTCGCCATCCAACAAAAATGCCCTTTCCTGCATCCCGATAAGTCCGTAGGAATCGGGTTTTGACTTGTAGTTTTCTTTTATACCCACGCCATTGTCGCTAATTTGTAAAATAAGCTTGTCGCCGGTTACCGTCATTTGTACCTTGACTTGTGTAGCATTGGCATGTTTAACAATATTTGTAAGCGCCTCCTGTACAATTCGGTAGAGTGCCACCGATTGTTGCGGATTTAATTCGAGATTTGTAATTTCAGTCTCAAAATCACACTTAATATCGTACCTCTCGCGGAATTTAGTCACCTGCAATTTAGCGGCCTCAATAAACCCAAGCAAATAAAGTACTTCGGGTCGTAAGTCGGTCATTATTTTTCGGGTGGTATTAATCGTACTGTCTACTAAAACAAATAGTTGGTCGAATTTATGAATGATACCCTCGGTGACATTACTATCAGGACACTTTAGAATATTTTGTTTTAGCATTCCCATATCAATTTTTATGGCAATAAGAATTTGTCCGAGTTCATCGTGTAATTCCCGGGCTATTTCCAGCCTTTCCTCTTCGCGAACATTTTGCAGGTGAGCCGCAAATTTTTTCATTTGTTCCTGTGCCTTGCGGAGCTCGGCTTCCCATTTTTTGCGATCGGTAATGTCGCGAATAATGATGACCATGCCGGTTGGTTCGCCGTCTCTATCGCGAATAATATCTGCCTTCATTTCAGTTTGCACCTTGCTGCCATCCATTTTTTCAACCGTATACTCTGTTGCCCCCAGTTGTGTTGCGAATGACAATAGAAAGTTCGATTTCGCTTTTTCAAGATCCTCGGGAGCAATGAAGTCAGTAAACCGATGCCCCACAATGTCCTCTTCTTTTGTGCAACCGTAAAACAGCAGCCCGTTTGGTGAAATCATGGTGATACATCCATTCATATCAACGGCCGCAATAATATCGGGTGATGCCGTAAGCGTAGAGCGGTATAAGGTTTCACTCTTGCGTAGTTTTTCGGTAAGATTTTTTCGGGTGGTGATATCCTGAATAGTTCCAATTAGTTTAATGGGGTCACCGGCTTCATTCAAAATCAATTCGCCTATGCCATGCACCCAACGCTCTTCCTTATCGTTTTGGCGTATTATTTTGTATTTTTTGTCGAATTTATTTTTATTTGCTATGACGTGTTTCGCGAGATATTCTCCCATTTCTTCCCTGAAATCCGGATGAACAATCGAAGTCCAGGATGCTACCGTTTTTTCCGCATTGGCTTCGATGCCAAAAATATTATCTAGTACATCTGAGCATATCCATTCCCCTTTTATAAGATCGTAGGTGTACGTACCTAATTGGGCAATCGCTTGTGTTTGTCTCAGAAAACTTTCACTTTCGAGCAAGGCTTCTTCGGCGCGTTTTCGGTTGGTAATGTCCCTTCCGACACCTAATAGTCCGATAATATTATTGTTATTATCGTAAAGCGGTAGCTTAGTGCCTATCATCCAATGTGTGTTACCATTTCCATCAACCAACGTTCCTTCTCGGTTGAACAAAGGTAATCCTTGCTGAATGACCGGTCTGTCATCCTCGGTGTATGATTCGGCCACGTCGAATGGAAACAGATCATAGTCCGTTTTCCCAATAACATCTGCTTCGGAGGATGCTCCGGTTAATTTTACTTCAGCTAAGTTGGCGAGCGTTTTTCTACCGCTCAGGTCTTTGATATAGATGGCATCGGGTATATTGTCGATGACCGCACGAAATAGTATTCGTTCATTTTGAATAAGTTCTGCATACTGCTTGTTCTCGGTAATGTCGTGGCTTAGGCCTACAAGTCCAATCACGACATTGTTCTTGTCGCGCAGAGGAATTTTTGACGAAAGTAGCCAGCGTTTATTGCCTGCTTTATCAACAAGGAGTTCTTCCTTGAAAAGAATGGGTTGTCCGGTTTCGATAACTGCTTTATCATCTGCTGCAAACGTATCGGCTAATTCTTTTGAGAAAAAGCTGTAATCGTCTTTTCCTAAAACATCCTCTTCGGAATTGACTCCCACGAGTTTGACTTCCGCTTTGTTAGCCAATGTTTTTTGAAATGATGTATTTTTTGTGTAAATACAATCGGGGATATTGTCGATAATCGTTCTGAGTAATAATCGTTCGTTGGTAAGGGTTTCCTCGTATTTTTTTTGTAATGTGATATTACGGCTAATACCTATTAATCCAATGATGTTTTGTTGTTTATCGAGTAACGGAATTTTAGAGCTAAGCATCCACCGACTATTGCCCTTTCTATCTATTACCAGTTCTTCGTAGTTAAGTTTCGGAATGCCGGTTTCTAATATTTGTTTATCATCTGCCTGAAATTTTTGGGCGAACTCAGCCGGGAAAAACGCAAAATCGTCTTTTCCTACTATTTCGCTTTCGGAGCTGCAGCCCAAGGACTCAATTTCGGCTCTGTTAGCAAGTGTTTTACGACAAGTCAGGTCTTTCGAATAGATTTTTTCGGGAATATTGTCGATAAGGGTTCGGAGCATGGTACGTTCGGTTTCCAATTGCTGCTCGGCTCGTTTCCGATCCGAAATATCCAATATTAAGCCTTCGAGTGCTTCAATATCTCCGTTTTTATTGAAAATTGGTACGCCTTGTTCCCAAACCCATTTTTCTAGATTATCGGCTGTAATAATTTTATACTCAGCAAAAACTGCTGTTTTTGTATCCACTGCATGTTGCCATGTTTCCCATAATTTTTCTCTAAATTCAGGAACAATGAGATCATTGAAAGTAACGGTTTTGTTCTCGAGTAAATCGGAAATCTGATAGCCGGTAAGTGTAAAACAGCCTTCGGAAATAAACTCTTTAGTCCAATCTCTATCATAACGCGATCTATAGGCCATTCCGGGGATGTTTGATAGTAGTACTGATTTACTACGTTCGCTTTCGCGCAATTCGGCTTCGGCCAAATACTTGTCCGTTACATCGGAAAATACCAGTACAACACCCGTAATGTTCCCGTTTTTATCGATGATAGGAGCAGCGCTGTCGGAAATCTGATATTCTTTTCCATTGTCGGAAATTAGAATGGTGTGGTTTGCCAAGCCGGCTATCTGTCCGGTTTGAAGTACTTTTTTTATTGGATTCTCTACAATTTCTCTGCTGTCGGCATTGATGATTTTAAATATTTCGATTAATGGTTTTCCCAGTACATTTTCCAGTTTTACGCCACATAGATGCTCGGCCATAGGGTTCATATTTGCTATCATACCGTTCACATCGGTCGAAATTACCCCGTCGCCAATCGACTGCAAGGTAATGGATAGCAATTCTTCATGTTCATGCAACAGTTTATTTGTGGTTTCGAGTTCCGCCATTTTTTGTTTCAAATACACGACAGCTGTTCCCTTTTCGGCGAGTTGTTTAGCGCTGAAAACAAGCATTTTGGATACATTGAACAGTTGCTCTTTGGTCATGATCGGTACCTCTTCTAATGCATCCATAAAATCATCGACATTTGCTCCGATTTCTTTAGCATATTGTTCCATTCGTACTTTATCCAGCTCGGGTGTTCGCACCTGACCGATGATCCAATTGGCAACAGGCACTCCATGCACTATAATTTGAGTGCTGGATTCCATCAATCCTACGCTGGTACAGGTTTGTACCGAGGGTAGAGAATTGCTTTGAGCAGCCAGAACAGCATCGGACTTCATGCAGTTTTTACAGCCGTTGGGCGTTTGTCGGACTATGCTCTCGCACAATCGACAAAAATTGGAAGATTTAGTGATAGGTGTTCCATCTAAATGTGTAATGATAGAAGCAACACCCGTCGCATCGGCAAACAAATCCTGAATAGTTTGTAACTCTTCAAGTTTAAAGAAATCGGTATAATGTAAGTCGATTCCCATTTCGGCTGACAATTTTGAATAGCTGTTCTTTGAAGTCATCTTGTGCGTTTTTCCAATGAAATTGTTCTGGTTAGAATCTGTACTTTTTTATTTATTGAATTTATAGAATACTTTTTTTCTGTTGTGTTCAGATAGTAAGTAATAAGCTCGATTGTATTATGAGTTTTTTTTGCTCATAACATCATAATTATTAGATTGAAATGGTGTAGGGCATTTCAATTCGAACAATGGTTCCTTCGCCGGGTCTTCCTTCAATAATTAATTCACCTTCCAGTAGAAATACCCGTTCGTTCATACCGATAAGCCCGTAAGAGTCATTTCTGACCTTGTGATTTTTAGGAAACCCGATGCCATTATCTACAATTTCCATAATTAATATGTTGTTCTCTATCAGTAGTTGCACTGTGACTTGCGTTGCTTTTGCGTGGCGTACAACATTGGTAAGTGCTTCCTGAAGAATTCTGAAGAGTGCTACAGATTGCTGCGGAGCTACATCAAGAGTGGTAATTGAACTCTCAAAAACACACCTGATTTTGTGCCTTTCTTCGAAGTCTTTTGTGTACAATTTTGCAGCTTCAATAAATCCGAGCATTTCTAATACTTCAGGACGTAATCCGGTCATAATTCTTCTGGTTGTTTTAATCGTATTGTCTATTAAACCAACCAGATTATCGAATTTGATCATCACGTCCGAATTCATTTTTCCATCAAACTCCTTAACTACTTTATTTTTCAACAGACCCATATCTATTTTCAGTGCTACCAGAATTTGTCCCAGATCATCGTGTATCTCGCGTGCCAGTCCGGTACGTTCATCTTCGCGAACATTCTGAAGGTGAGCCGCAAACTGTTTTAATTGTTCTTGCGAATTTTTCAGGGTTACTTCGGCATTTTTTCGTTCGGTTATATCTGTGAAGCTTACAAGACTTGCCCATATATTACCGTAGTTGTCAGTTACCGGCGATCCGAAAATTTCCAAAAGCGTTTGAGAACCATCGGGGCGTATCACTACCATATCATCGATGTGCGCCGAAATTCCGTGCATACCCAGGTAAATTGGCATTTCGCCTACCGGGTAATGCTCTCTGGAACCCACCTTGTATGTGTTGTAGATTTGTGCAAGGTTCTCCGGGGTAGTATCCGGTAAAATTCCCCTACCCAGTAACTGCATTGCCGCATCATTGGCCATAATAGGTTTACCGGATGGTGCTTCAACCATAAATACGCCTACAGGTAAATTTTTGAGCAATAAGGTAAACAATTCATTTTGTCGGTTCAGAGCATTTTCACTTCTTTTGAGCTCTTCTTCTGCCCGTACACGTTCGGTGATGTCAATATTAAACCCGGCTATGCCGATAATATGTTTCTCATCCTGAATAGGGAAAATGATTTGTTGATAAACTAAAGATTGATTTCTTAAATTGTATTGAACTATTTCATCAATTAATTCACCGTTATAGGCACGCGAATTGTTTAATTCCCAAAGTCTTAGTACTTCAGGTGAGTCGTGCGTATTGTGTTCCGGTTTTTGTCCTAAAATAGAGCCAAAATGATCGACCAATTTTTTATTTTCCAGAATTCCTATGCCGTTGATATCTCTTGCCCAAATTTCGAAAGGTGTGTTCTCGATGAAAGTTCTCAAAAACATTTCGCTTTTTTGTAAGGCATCTTCAGCTTCTTTTCGTTGGGTAATATCAATAAATGAGATTAACACTTTCGATAGTGTATCTTCAAAATCGGGCATTACCGTCAATGTTAATAAAAGATTTTTCTTTTCGCCATTCAATGTCATTATTTGAGTTTCGCCTTCAAATTGGGTTCTACCTTCTGCAAGGGCAATCATCTCTTCGCTAAATACATTTATGGTAGCGTTGCTTATCGAAAAGAAATGGTTCAGATTGACTAAGATTTCCTCTTTGCTCTCAGTGCCAAATATTTGTATGCTTGTTTCATTGATACTCACTACTTTTATCATCGATACCAATTCTTCAATCTTGGTAGGGTTGCTAAGCAGAAATTTTCTGAAGTCAGTGACGCCTTCGTGTTTTAACTGTTCGAGTTCCTTTTTTACCAGAGAGAAATCTTCTTCCCAGATAGAGATTGGAGAGTACTCGAACATACTTTCCAAACGGGCTTCGCTACTCAACAGATTTTCTTCTGCCCTTTTTCGATCTGTAATGTCGTGTAAACACAGCAGAAGATTTTTTTGCCCGGCATTGTTTATAAGTGCTGTAGAGCAGAGTAGCGATACGGGTTTTTGGTCGTTGCCATGTAAAAATACACTCTCGTATTCAATATTTTTTGTTCCCTTGCCTGTTTTGAAAGTACTATTTATTGCATTGCGCAATACACATGAAGAGCATGCGTGCGCATGTCCACACCCACGGGGATCGATGAATGAATTTACGCAACCAAAGACATCGCCGGGGCTGCCACCTTTTATTTTCAGGCTGGAGCTTTTGGTGAATGAGGTGAATGCGTTGTTGGCAAAAAGGAGGCCTCCTTTTTCATCTACTACACACATCATTACGGGAGCATAATCGTAAATGGCCTTGAGTTCTTTTCGGCTATTTTCTAATGCTTCTTCTGTCATCTTACGGTCACTAATGTCGCGTGCTGTCAATTGTACGGCGGGTTCGCCATCGAGCAGGATGGGCATTGCCTTAACTTCCACATACATGGGTGTTCCATCCATTCGGATGTATTTTTCTTCAACGAGTGGCAGTGATCCATCTGTATCACTTTGTGCTACTACTTTCATTCTTTCGATAACAGTTTCTCTGTTGTCGGGGTGAATATATTCTATGACCGATAGTCCTACTAATTCGTCTTTCGACTTTGCGCGCATTAATCTGACACACTCCTTATTGACATATACTATTTTGCCATCTGCATAAATAGATATTGCTTCGGGCGAGTTTTCAACAAACTCCCTGTATTTTAATTCACTTTCCTGTAAAGCCATTTCAGTCTGCACCCTTTCGCTTTCGGCCTCCATTGCATCAAGAGCAAAGCTGATGTCTTCGCCAATTTCCTGAAGTAGTTTTTTCTCGTCTTCGCTAAAGAAACCCAGTTCGGAAGCGTATAGATTAATAGTGCCTATCACTTTATTCTTGATTTTAAAAGGCACGGCAATGGAAGAGCGATAGCCTCTTTTTAGCGCTTCTTCTCTCCACGGCTCCATGTTTGGATCGGTGGCAATATCATGGCTGATTTTTATTGTATTCTCTCGTATAGATCTTCCTACCGGCCCTTTTCCTGATGTATCGTCATTTCTGGTGATAACAATGTTTTTCAGATACCCTTCTTCGTGTCCGGCATGGCATACCGGGTTTATTATTTCGGTACTTTCATCCACTATTCCTATCCACGCCATTTTGAATTGTCCATACTGAACTGCAACTTCACAAATGGTTTGGAGAAGTGTAAAACGATCTTCGGTACGTACAATAGCCTGGTTGATTTGGCTGAGTAATGCATATAATCTTCCAACATGCTGAAGTTGTTCTTCTGCTATTTTACGATCCGTAATGTCATTGATACTCGACAAAATAAGCGTTTCTCCATCCAGAAAGAGCATTTGGGCCGAATAGAGACCTGTCATAAATGTGCCATCTTTTCTTTGGAAAATAAATTCGTGCGAATTGACGCTTTTATTTTTCTGGAGCGACGAAATAACAAATTCTCTATCTTCGTTATTTGTCCACAGATTTAAGCCCACAACGGAGTTTTGCAGTGCTTCCTCTCTGCTATATCCTGATATGGAGGTAAAGGCATCGTTTACATCTAATATCTTACTTTCTGAAGAAGACGTAATTGTGATGGCATAAGGTGAAGTTTGAAAAACGGTCGAATATTTCTCTTCACTCATACGAAGTGCTTCTTCAGCTTTTTTTCGTTCTGTAATATCTTCGCCGGAGCTCAGCGCTCCAATAATATTTCCATTAATATCAGTAACCCAGGTGTTGTTCCATGCTATGGTTCTACTTTCACCACTTTTAGTTATGATTTGGTTCTCGTGGTAGTTGAATGTTTCTGCTTTTCCTAAAATTATCTGCTCGAAAACCTGTTTTACGCTATCAATCTCTTCGAGAGGCACGCAGGTATTAAACCAATTTTTGTTAATTAACTCTCCGGGCTCGTATCCAAGCACCTGATACCCTTTTTTATTGAGAAGAGTGATATTACCGTCTTTATCAAAGGCAACAAGAATTACCTGAGCTATATTTAAATAGGTTTCAATTTTACGTTTTTCTACCTTTAATGCTTTTTCGGCTAATTTACGTTCGGTAATATTTTTTGATATGCAAGTAACAAAAGCCACTTCACCTTCACTATCAAAAATAGGGTCGGCCATTGTCAGATAGTATTGCTTATCACCGGTGCTTTGCACAAGTTTTACTTCGCTCTCACCTTTTTGTTTTGTCTGAAAGACATTGTATACAAATGCAAGCCGTTTTTCAGCTTCTTCGTGCGACATAATTGCATGAGGCGTTTTGCCTATTATTTCTGCAGGCGTCATTTCGAACGCTTTTGCAAATGCTTCATTTACGAATCGATAGGTGTTATCGCGATTGTAGCTGAAAATAGGGTCGCTTGAATACTGAATTAGTGTTCGGTACTTTTCTTCGCTTTCCCATAAAGCATCCTGCGCCCGTTTACGTTCGGTGATATCGCGCGAAGCGCCATGGTAACCAATAATTTCTCCTTCCTCATTATAATGGATGGAGGCATTTGCTTCTGTCCATATCCATGAACCATCTTTGCATAGTTGTTCCAGTTCATAGCGGATGGATCCTGTGGAGACATGATTTTTTTCATCGGCTAATCTGGCTGCATTTACCCTTTTTACGTTTTCTATTCCTTCGGGTTTAAGAATACTGAAAAGGCTGGTGCCAATTACTTCATCTTGATGAAAACCGCGCATCCGTTCATCCGATGGACTGATATAATCGCACACGAAATTTGCATCCAGGTGCCAAATAACATCACTGGAGTTCTCCGTCATAAAACGGTACTTTTCTTCACTTGTTCGCAATGCCTCTTCCGTTTTCCTTCGGGCTTCATTCTCTTGTTTCAAATCCTCCAATAGATTCAAAGTAGCGATATGATTTGCATTCAACTCGCGTGTTCGTTCGGCCACTAATGCGGCCAATCGGGCAGTTTCATTTAATTTCAACTCTTGAGAAGACTTGATTTTTGCCATCGCTCGAATTTGTGCCACGAGCTCACTTTGGTCGATAGGCTTGGCAATAAAAGCTTCGGCGCCCACCTCTAATGCTTTTATGCGACTTTCGCTGTCGCCTTTTAAAGCGGTAACAAAAACAACAGGGATATTATTTGTTATTTTGATAGTTTTCAATTTGCGGCACACCTCAAAACCATCCATATCGGGCATAATGATGTCAAGAAGTATGACATCGGGATTCTCCGAAATGGCTAATTCGATTCCGACTTCCCCACTTGTAGCCGTTATTATTTTTGCTTCGGGAAATGCTTCAATAATCAATGCCTTCAGAGTAATCAGATTATCTAAGGTATCGTCTATTGCCAGTATTTTTATTATTTCGCTTTCCATATTTTTTTACTATTTCTTCTTTGTAGAAGACTTTATATCCAAGGTACTATGATTTAATCTAATTTGGATTTAGCTCAGTTTTTGTTATTATTTCCCAAAAAGGACTTCGTTTATCGTTTTAAAAAACACTTTTTCTTCAATTGGCTTCACCAGGTACCCATCGAAACCGTGAGCCAGAATTGTTTCCCTATCGGATGTCATAGCGCTTGCCGTAAGTGCAATAATGGGGATATGTTGCATTCGTGCATCCTTGCGAATAGCTTTAAATGACTCAATACCGTCCATACCCGGGAGCGCGATGTCCATTAATATTAAATGCGGTTTGTGTTTTTTAGCCATAGCTATTCCTTCGCTGCCATCAATAGCTTCAATTACTGTGTATTTGTCTTCCATGATGGCTTTTACCGTAAGCATGTTATCCAGATTATCCTCCACCACAAGCACCACCGGTTTACCCGATATCGTATGCAGTTGTCGATGAGGCTGCTCTGTTTCCTCAAAGTGATTTGTAACCATCGATAGCACTGCGTTGAGTAAGTCTTCGCGATTCACATCTCCTTTTTGTATCAGTTGGTGTACATTATTTCTTTTTAGGAATTTGAGATCCTCGTTGGTCAGATGTTTTGCGGTAAGTATCAGCACCGGAATATGAGCTGTTTTATCAACGTTGCGAATGGTTTTGAGTACTTCGAAACCATCAACACCCGGCATCATTAAATCCATAATCATTGCATCGGGGATGGTTGTTTCTATAATGGCCAATGCCTCTGCTCCATCTTGTGCAACCAGTATTTTGTAACCGCTTTCCTCCATGAAATCTTTCATTTGTATAATTGCGGGTTCACTATCTTCTACCAGCAACACTGTTTTACCGCCTGCGGGTTGGATGGGGATGGGGTTTATTGCTTTTGTGAAATGAGAAATCTCGTGCACGTCAATAATTCGTTTTTCAACATTATATTCCACCGGAAGCGTGAGCGTAAAAGTAGAGCCTTTTTCGAGAACACTTGTTACCGTAATGTTTCCACCTAACAGGTTCGCATATTTCTTGGCGATGGCAAGCCCTAAGCCTGTTCCGCCGTATTTCCGCGAGGTGCTTCCGTCAGCCTGACGGAATTCGTCGAAGATATGAGGAAGATGGTCGGCCGAGATACCAATGCCGGTGTCAGCAACGGAAATAATAATCTGATCGCCGGTGTGAACCGTTTTTATTTCAACTGTTCCTTTCTCGGTGAATTTTACGGCATTGCTAATCAGGTTTTGAAGAATGTGCATACATTTTTGCATATCGCTGATTAAATGCAAATCGCTGCTATCACCGGTTTGTAGTAATTCCAACTTTTGGGGATCAACCTGTGGTTTAATCATGCTTGTAACTTCTGCTACAAGGCTCTTGGGATTAAACCGGGTAATTTCCACTTCTTCGCGTCCCGATTCAATGCGCGAAATGTCTAATATATCGTTGATTAGTGAAAGTAAATGTTTTCCATTGCGTTCAATTACACCAATATAGCTAAATTCATCTTCGTTTATTTTGTTTGCAAGTCGGCGATTGAGTACTCCTGAAAGTGCAATAACAGAATTGAGCGGTGTGCGAAGTTCATGGCTCATGTTCGACAAAAAATTGGTTTTAAGTCTGTTTGCCTCCTTTAGTTGGTTTTTCTGAATTTCCAATTCTCTATTTTGTTCCGACAATTCAATGGACTGAGCGGTCATCTCCGTTTTTTGTTGTTCAAGTTCAGTATTTTGCATCTCAAGCCTTTCGGAGAAATTTTTCATTCGTCGGAAGGTGAGGATTCCCTGAACGCGCGCACTCAATGTGTTAAGTAAATTGTTGATTAATAAAAGAGAAGCTGCCGTATAGGTTCTTACAGCCGCCAAAGAGATAATAGCGATTAATTCATCTCCTGCTAAAACAGGGATTGAAATGATTTCGCGAGGGATAAATTTTCCGCTCACGGTTTGAAATACAAAACGGGTGTCGTGTGGAATTCTTTTTACGAACTGAATTTTATGTGTGCTGATAACAGGGCCAAACTCACCTTCGGGATGGATGGCCGAAAAACGGAGTTTAGCACCGTCGTCCATTCCAACTGATTCGTAGTGTTCGTAATAGGTTTTACTTTCATTTAGCAAGTATACGGCTGCCATTTGCGATTGAGTATGATTGCAGAGAGCAAGTAGTGTCACTTTGAAGAAGGTTCTGGGGTCTTCTTCAGAAAGCATAATCTGCGAAATGTTAGTGAATATTTCGTCCATCTCCGTTGATGATTGAATATTATCCACCATGGTATTGAAGGTGCCGGATAAAACTCCAAACTCATTTTTTGAATCAATAGCACTTCGTGCCATTTTATCTCCCTCGTGAAAGCGTCTGGCAGCATCGGTTAACTCTTCTACCGGATCAGAAATATGTTTAATAAATACATAACTACCTAGAATCGTGATAATAAGAATAGCTATTATTAATAGCATCAATACCAGGTTCATCTTATTTCTAAGTGAAATCGTATCGGCATAAAACAGAACGGCTTTATTATTTGCAGAACTATCAAGATATTCAATTTTGTTTAGCATATCATCCCGTAATTTCCCAACATCGCCTGTAGAGCGAACACTTTCAATAATGGGGTTGATATTCCCTGCCAATGCCATTGCTGTGTTAGCATCTCGTGCCACTTTCCATTTTGCAAAGGCAGTATATGCGGCTTCTACATCCGATTTTGGCCCTAAAGATTTGTTCTTAAGGATATCGAACTGTATCTTAGCATCCTGTGCCGACAACTCCATCAGTTGTAAGGCAGCTTGTTTGTCACTATTAGTTTTGTTAATCATAAGATCCCTGGTAGCTAGTCGCATACTGAGCACATCAGCATTTAGCTTTCCAATAGCCGCTCTGACCTGAAAGGGATGATTATACAGATTCTCGGTTTGCTCACCTAATCGGTAGTTTTGGAGTACAGAAACGATTCCAATGACGATGATAAAGAGTATGTTGAATAGAAATCCAAATTTTAATTGTGTCGAGATGTTGAAGTCTTTAATTCTCATATTTTTTTGTATTAGATTTTAGATCTGTAATTGAAGAGAGATCTAAAACCATTTTTTTTTCATTCTGATTTTTGGTGCTGATTTCTATCAGTAAGTAGTCAATAATAATCAATGCGAATCTAGAGTTGAATTATAAATCAAACTGCATATTTACAGTGTTTTAAACTCGTACATACATCCCGAATGGGATTTTATTTTCATAACCACAGCTTAGTGAAACGTAAGCCGTTTAATTTAGCATCCGGCTAGTAATCTGCCTGAAAGCTAGCGTAGAAACTCTATTTCTTATCCACAGTTCTTTGATCTGCTGTTACGAAAATTCAGCCTTTCTGGCTGCAAACATTCCTACTTTATGCTATTCACCTAATTTTCTAAATATGCAGGATTGTGGATAAACTTCTTCGAAATTGTATCGCAACATAATTTCCCTCTCGGTTTCTCCGGTAATCACATATCCTCCTTTTGCCAAACAATGTCTGGCCTTGTCCATTATTTTTTTTCTAAATTCGGCATTGTAATAAAATAGCAGATTAGCACATAGCACTATATCGAAATCGCCATAAATGCTATTTGGGGGACAGCTATGATCCTCGCAAGATAAGTCGAAAACTGAAAAGTCGATACGCTCTTTTAACTCGGGTTTTACAATGTAACTTTCACCACGCTTCTTAAACCATTGCGTTACTCGCTTAAGGGTTAGGTTGTTTAACGCAATGGATTGAAATTGACCTTGTTGGGCCTGTGTTACTTGCGCCTCTGAGTAATCAGTAGCAAATATACGAAAATTAATCATTCTGCCTTCAGCGCTTTTGTGCTCGTTCAACAGCATTGCCAGGCTGTATGCTTCCTGACCGGCAGCGCAGGCTGCCGACCAAATTCTAATTTCTTTTTTTTTATTCGTCGAATTTTTCAACAAAATTCCCGGCAAAATAAGATTATCGAGAACAGCAAATGTAAGTGAATTACGAAAAAACTCGCTGTAGCTTATAAATAATGAGTCCAGAAATAGGGCGCCTTCCATCTTGTTTTCAATGAAAAATGATAAATATTCCTTTTCTGAGTTGCAATTATTATGTTGTATTCTTCTAATTATCGATTTTTCTATAAAATCATCATCGTACTTTGAAATGTCTATTTCGTGTGATTGAAACAGCAATTCTGTTATTTTAGCTTTAAGTTCTGTCATTACTTTTGTATCTATAGGTTCAGTCGGTTATTCCACAATTTTATATTTCTCAGTTTCACCGGCTTTTTTCAGCAGGTGATTGACCTCTTTTTTAAGTTCAATCATGGTTAGCTCGCGCCCTACCATAAGCCTGTGAAAGCGCATTAATTCATCCATTTTCTCTGTTAACACTTCTTCTGCTTTTTTCCGCTCCGTAATGTCGCGCAAAACGCCTTCGTTGGAAATTTTCCGACCGTTTTCATCAAAATTATACCAACCATGATCCTCCACCCAAATACCACTACCATCTTTTTTTCGAAGTTCAAATATTGCTTTTTCTTCGTTATTTGGGTTTAATACTTTCGGGTCACGATGACTTTCTTCGAAATATAATTCTTTCTTAATGTCTACAGTTAACATTTCTTCTTTGCTGTCGTAACCTAACATCTTCACCATAGCTGGATTGACATCTAAAAATTTCCCTTCCGGTGTGCTTTTGTAAACACCATCAGGTATCCGTTGTACTAAATTACTGTAAATTATTTCACTTTCATTCAGCGCTTTTTCTGTTTTTTTGCGCTCAACAAAAAGACCTACCTGATTTGCAAACAATTCAATCAGTTCTGGATTTTCGAGCGTTTCACCTTTTGAATAAACTAATGTGAAGTCACCTATGGCTTTATTGTTTTTTGTAATCTTCACTATTGCTACTTCTCCAACATGAAAGGTTTTTTCCAATAGTGACGATATTGCTTTTGGAATAACATTACCTGTAAGTTCACTTAATGATTTAAAAATGCTAATCATTTTCACCTCCATTTTAGGTGCTCTGATTGGATCATACTTCCATTTTTTATTAACCACATCGTACCCAAGCATGCTTGTGAATTTTAGCAAATTTTCCTTTAAGCCCGATACAGCAACGGTGGTAAAGTCCAGCCCATTCTCGTCAAACATATTAAAACTCAAATACTTTGCTCCAGATATTTCTAAAAATGAGTCGGCAATAATTTGATAATCAATTTCATCATCGTTGGATTGAATCATGCCTGAACTTTGTACAAGCGCCTTTCTTAATCGGGCTTCGCTTGTAAGTAACGCATTTTCAGCTTTTTTTCGCTCCGTAATATCCTGACCGAAGCTTATCATTCCAACAATTTCTCCCTGTTCGTAAATTGGAGATGTGTTGACCAAAATAGTGAGGAACGATGAGTCGACTTTCGGAAAGCGCAATTCATAGCTACGCACTTCTCCATTTATAGATCGTTGAAATACATCGGTTAACATTGGAATATCTTCTTCCAATATGACTGGAATAAACGATTTACCTATCCAGTCTTTTGCATTCATTTCTGTCGCTTTTTCGGCCGTTTTATTGATAAAAGTAAAGCAACCGTTTTTGTCGAGCATCCATATCCAATCGTTCGAATGCTCAATCATTGTTCGGTATTTTTCTTCACTTACCTCCAATACTCTTTGTACCTGCATCCGCTCTTCTTCAACCCCAATGGCTGATGCTATGATCTCTAACAAATGGGCTTCATTTTTGCTTGGAGAGTAATCTTTTTCAAACAGTACGCATAATGAACCGGCATTGTCTTCTCCAAACCTAACTGATTTTCCAATATAGGTTTCAATCCCATATTGAAGAATGTTTGGATCGGTAATGGCAAAGTCAGAGTTTTTAAGATCCCGGAATATCTGTATATCATCCGATTTCTCCTGAATCACTTTAGTACTGATGTAGCCCTCAGGGTGCACCGACAATTTTACCTGTTCGGGTACATTCCAGCTACCAAAAATATTAAGCATCCCGTCTTGTATCCGGCTGTAGATGGCGCAGGTACTATTGAATAATTCTCCACAAACTTTTACGAGTTGATTTATATTTTCTTTAGGGTTGGACCCAAATGTTAGAAAGCAATTATTGAGCTTGTTGATTTGTATTTCAGCGAGTTTCTGCTCAGATATATCCCGTGTAACCCCTAGCAGTCCGGTGACATTAGATGCTTCATCATGCAGAAATGAAATTCTCATCTCTGCCCAAAAAACACTGCCGTCTGCTTTGTAATGTTCCACTTCAAGGATGTGAATTCTATCCTTTTTAAAGTTTGATTTTTTTTCATTTCCCAATTCCCAATTTAGCTTATTGAGCACTAGTTCTAAGCTTGAGGGTGTGAATTTTTCATGCGGTGCTCGCAGCATGTGTTCTTCTGGAGTCTCGAGTAATAACTTCTTTACCGATGAACTGATAAATGTAAGATTAAGTTCTGTGTCAGTAGTCCAGACGACGTCCGAGATGTTTTCTGTAATGGTTCGATATTTTTCTTCGCTATATTTGAGTGCACTTTCTGCATTTTTTCGCTCTGTAATTTCTTTAAAGTTTAGAACAATGGCCGTTACATTTGGATCGGCCAACAAATTTGTAAATGTGGTTTCAACCCACTTCCAGTTACCGGCTTTGTCGACAAATCGATACTCGATGGTTGGAACAAATGTTGGCTCTGTAGATATTTTAGACAAGTTGAATAAAACTTTATCCAGGTCATCAGGATGTACCAGATTATTCGGGTTTTCGATAAGTTCTTCGTTAGCTGTGTAACCAAAAATCCTTCGGGCTGATGGGCTTGCATATTTGAATTGCCCCTCGGCACTTATCAGCACAATACCATCAGGAGCATTTTCAATTAGTGCCTGATAGTGTTTTCCAATCTTATCAATCTCATGTTGAGCTGCTTTTCGCTCTGTGATGTCACGCGCAGTAGCTACCAGAACATCTTTTTCAAAATAGCGACCTTTATTTACAATTACTTCTTTTGGGAAAACTTCTCCATTTTTACGCATCGCCCAAAACTCAAAAGTTGCAGGTGCAGCTGTTTTGAATACGTTCTGCAATATTTTTTGGATATGCTTTAAATTATTTAATCCCGGTGCAGCCACGTCTGCCGGTGTTTTTCCAATCAGCTCTTCATTAGATAATCGGTACATTTTTCGGGCACCTTCATTTACGTCAATAAAGGTTGAATTTTCATCTAATACATAAATGGCTTCAGATACGGAATTGATAATGTCGACATAACTTTGTTTTGTAAGTTCCAGCGTTTCCTCGGCTTTTTTTCGTTTGGTAACATCATGAACCGTAGCAATTACTCCAATTACGTCACCTTCGGAATTAAACAGAGGCCCTGAAGTTTGACTAGCCCAACCACATTTCCCGGTACTGGCAACGTGAAATCTAAATTCGTTTTCAGTTATTTTCTTTTCCTCAATGGCTCTTCTGATATTTATGACCTCCCCCGATTCTTCCAAAAAGGGGAATAACTCAATTGCATTTTTACCAAGTACATCATTCGCTGAAATACCGGTTATTCTTTCCATACACGGATTCCACGTCAGGTAATTCATCTCTTTGTCGTATACAACAATGCCTTCGTGAGCACCCTCAATTATTTGCTTGTTGAATTGACTTAATTCAACTATCTTTTGCTCAGTGAGTAGTAACTTATTGTCTTTTTCAATTTCCGAAATACATTTAGAAACAATAAAGGGTATCATTTCAAGAAAGTGTGTATCCTTAATTATGTATTCCTTAGCACCGAGCTTCATCATTTCCACAGCAATTCTTTCATCGCCACGCCCTGTGGCTACCACAAATGGAGCTATCGTTTTATTGCTGTTCTTTAATGAACCGATAAACTCCTGTGCATTCATGTCAGGAAGGCTATAGTCGAGCATCATTAAAATGGGGGTATTGTTCTCCAACCATTCAAATGCACTTGCAGCTGTTTGAAAACAACGGGTATGATGACCGCATTCTTGAATTTTTTCGTTAATCAATTCAATTAAGCCGGGGTCATCCTCGATGATGAGTATTGTGTCTATTATCGGTTTCATACTTTTACTATTTGAAGAAATAAACCCAAGTGGTTTAACGTTTCTGAGAATTTTATGAAGTCCACAGGTTTGGTTATATAAATATTGCAGCCTATTTGGTAGCATTCTTCTATTTCTCTCGGATCGTCGGTGGTAGTAAGTATTATCACGGGCATTTCTTTTAGCTTAGGATCCGATTTAATCAGGCGTAATACCTCTACTCCATCCATCTGAGGCATGTGGATATCAAGCAATAACAAATAATACTTAAAGTCTTTTGGCTTTTGGTTTTTGGATGCTGACAAGAAATTCCATGTATCTTCACCATTAGAGAATCGCATAATTTTATTGCAAACCCCAGATTCTACGAGACCGGCCCTAATAAGTTCTGCGTGACCATCATCGTCTTCTGCTATTAGAATAACAAGTTCCTTGATATTTTCCATACTAATTGAAATTAAAAGTCCGTATAATTGCAATTTAATCTTTCTATTCCCAATTATTTTTTTGTAATTCGACAAAGAAAGTACTTCCCTGACCTTCTTCCGATTCTACCCATACTTTTCCGTAGTGCCTTTCAGCAATTTGTTTTACAACGCTTAGTCCTACGCCATCGCCCGGAATTTGCGATTGAGGATGAGTTCTATAAAATATATTCCATATTTTCTCCTGATATCTGGAGTCAATTCCTATTCCATTATCAGCAATAATGTAGATAATTTTGTTGAATGCATTGGTTGCGCTTATCTTAATTTGTAATTGTTTATTCTTGTCTCTGTATTTGATAGCATTGCTTAGTAAGTTGGAAAATAGTTGGTTAAGTTGTTGGTCATCTCCATAGCAATCCGGTAGGTTTTCGACGTTAACATTTCCAGATGATTCTGAAATCTGGAAATTGTGTGTAGCAACAACTTTCGCTATCAATTTATTCATGTCCACTTTGTTGTTGTGCATTTTTATTCTTCCTGTTCGCGACAGTTGCAACAATCCATTGATGAGTGTCTCCATCTTAATAACGCTGGAAAATATGAAGTCAAGCGTTTTAGGGATTTCTTCAGTAGTAACCTTATCGATATTTAGTTTTGAAACCGGATCTGTTTCGCAATTTTCCAGCAGATATTTAATCTTGTCGGTTTGTTTCTGTAGGCGTTGGCTAAATCCCTGAATATTTACCAGTGGCGATCTGAGATCGTGAGAGGCAATGTAGAGATAGTCTTCCAGTTCTTTATTTTTGATTAATATTTGTTGTTGAATTTGTTGCAAAGTTGTTACGTCGGTAGAAATAGTGGCAAATTTATTTCTTTCGGGGGCTATGACCGAGATTAAAAAGTGTTTGTCCATGGGTGCAAAAAAGGAATCAAATTCTTTCGACTCTCCGGTGATTGCTACTTGTGCATATTGCTCTAGATAGGGTGCATCTGTTGTTCCATACACTTCTGTGCCCAGTTTGCCTATTGCATTTTGTCGTTCAATGCCGGTGATATTTGTAAATGCTGCGTTACAGTCGGTTATCAGATAGTTTACCGCATTGCCATTCTGGTCAAATACCAATTCATGCATTGCCACCATTTCGGTCATTGATGCAAAAAGAGCACTTAACTTTCCTTCGCTTTCTCTCAGTTTCTCTTCAATGTATTTTCGTTCATTAATGTCAACCCGAACCCCTAACATTCTTTTTGTTTTGCCATCCGGGTTTCGTTCCACTACTTGTCCAATAACAGAATGCCAGCGATAAGTACCATCGGCATGAAGCATTCTTGCATCGTAAGCGTATGCTTCACCCGTGCGCTCTAGTACGTTTTCTATCTTTATTTGTACCTGTTTTCTATCGTCAGGATGAATCCTGCTCAACCACACACTCCGATCGGGGTAACCGCTTTCCGGCTCGTAGCCAAGCATGCTGTAGTATTTTTGAGTAGCAAACCATTTGTCCGTTTCCAAATCCCAATCCCATATCGCTATCGGGCTATTCTCCAGAATCAGACTTAAACGTTCGTTACTATCCTGAAGGGCAAACTGAGCATTTTTCCGTTCCGTAATATCTATAATTTCTGTAATATAGAAAAGAGGGGTGTTGTTGTCATCTCGCAACAATGTGGTACTTAAATCCACCCAAACCAAACTCCCATTTTTGTGGATAAATCTTTTTTCAAAGCGTGCTGAATTTATTTCGCCTGAAAGTATTTTTTTCAATAATTCTGCATTGTGCTGAATATCTTCTTGAAAAGTAATATCTTGCCACGATTTCGATTTTAGTTCTACTTCGGAGTACCCAATTATTTTTCTAAATGCAGCATTAACATGCAATTGATTATCTAAAGTTGTAATTGACTTACCAATAATTGAATTATCAAATACGTTCTTAAACTTCTCTTCACTCGCTTTTAATGCATTCTCTATCAGTTTGCGTTCGTCAATGTCGAAGCAATTGCCAATATACCCTATAAATTCACCATCTTTATTATAATTCGGAGTGCCCATGTCTAAAATCCAACGGTATTCCCCACTGTGATGACGTAACCGATACTCCATCTGAAACGCTTCCTGTTTTTCAAATGCAGTTATGTATGTGTCGATACATTGATCCAGGTCTTCAGGATAAACACTTTCCGTCCAGCCATTCCCAATTTCTTGTTCTAAAGTGCTACCGGTAAAATTGAGCCAGGTCTGATTGAAATAATTACATAGCTTGTCAGTACCCGAAGTCCAGATAAGGGCTAAGCCAGAGTTGGCGAGGTTATGGTACTGAACCTCCTGCTCGTGGAGTTTAGTTTCTGCTTCTTTTCTCAGGGTTATATCTCTGCCAATTCCTAAAACACCGATAAGCTTTTTGTCAGCATCGTACATTGGTGTTTTGATGGTTTCCAAAAATACCTTATGACCATCATCTGCAAAAGTAATCCACTCTTCATTTATGGTTGGAATGCCTGCATTCATTGCTATTTTGTCGCGATTACGAAAAAAATCGGCAAGCTCTTTGTCTAAATAATCATAGTCGGTTTTACCAATGATGTCAGCCTCTTTTGCACCAAAGAACCTCTCGAATATGCTGTTGCAGGCCATATATGAGCCGGCAACATCTTTCAACCAGATTAGATCCGGGATCGTTTTTATAATGGATTGTAAAAAAGTTTCGTTTTTCCGTAGCGTTGTTTTCTTCTGTTTTTGCTGTTCTATTGTTTGCAATAAACATTGATTTTCCAACTCCAGTTCTGATACACGCAATTCCAGTTTCCGCATTTGTAGCAATGCATCCTCTTTGGTGAGATCTTTTGTTGTATCGAATCGTTTAATTGACGCCAACTTTTCAGCTTCTTGGCGCATTTGGTCAGCGACAGATGTGTTGGATGGTTTCATAAATAACAGAACTAAAGATGATTACAATTTGAAAGCAAAGTCGGGTTTAATGATAAAATTGTAGTAAATACTACGGTTAATGTGTAGCAATAAATATATGTATTTGGCATTAATTACCACATATACAGTGCTATAAGTGTTGTGTATTTACAAAGATACACATTTTTTTTACTGATAACCGAAAATGCTATTAAGTTGATTAAAAAAAATCTAATTCTCATGTTTTTATGCTGGATAATCAATCATTGTTGCGTTGTAATCTGCTAATTGTGAGTGATATATGACGAATTGGTGAGTAATTATGCTTTGCAGCAGTTTTTTTGTTTTAAGTGATTTTGTCTTTTTGTGTGAAATTATTAAAATATAATTTGCAGGTTTTGTGAAAATAAAAAAAGTCAACCGAGGCATTGCTGCATTCGATTGACTTTTTTACTTGGAGTAGAAGTCTAATATTCTATTGGAAAGTTATTTATATTGTTCCCATTTCGTTCCCAACATGCTTCCTGTTTTGATAAATTGATCATGCATACCAAAACAAGCCGATAGGTTTTGTGGAGTATGTGTTCCGCTGGTCAGCGTGATGTATTCTGTCAACATTTCTCTGTACTCCGGAGCTACACAATTTGCAATGATTTCCTCTGCACGTTGAACCGGTGATTTCCCACGTAAATCAGCAATACCGTGCTCGGTAATGATAACATTTACCGAGTGCTCGTTTTGATCAACGTGTGACACCATTGGAACAATCGCACTGATTTTTCCACCTTTAGCAGTTGCAGGAGTAGTGAAAATTGAAATATAAGCGTTGCGGGTAAAATCGCCAGATCCACCAATACCGTTCATCATTTTAGAACCCAACACGTGAGTACTGTTTACGTTTCCGAAGATATCAGCTTCTAAAGCTGTGTTGATAGTAATTAAGCCCAGACGACGGGCAATTTCAGGATTGTTTGAAATTTCCTGTGGACGAAGTATTAATTTATCGCGGAAGAAATCCAGGTCGGCATAAATCGATTTAAGAACCGGATTTGTAACGGTAAGTGAACAACCGCTGGCAAATTTCACGTTTCCTTCTCGGATAAGGTCAATCACGGCATCTTGAATCACTTCGGTATACATTTCGAAAGGAGGAATGCCCGGATTAGCTCCCAAAGAAGCCATAACTGCATTGGCGATATTTCCTACACCCGATTGAATAGGTAAAAATTCGGCAGGTACACGTCCCGATTTGATTTCCTCTACCAGGAATGAAGCTACATTATTACCAATTTGGTCAGTTACTGCATCGGTAGGAGTAAAGCCACCAACTTCGTCATCGCGCTCTGTTTCCACTACGCATAAGATTTTTTTAGGGTCTACTTTCAAAACTGTAGAACCAATACGATCCGATGGTTTGTAAATTGAAATTTCTTTACGGTAAGGAGGATCCAACGGTTGGTAAATGTCATGGAAACCACGAAGTTCCTTTGGATGATTGTGGTTCAACTCTACAATAATGAAATCGGCCAGTTGAGCAATGGTTGGAGAAATACCAACGCCTGCAGTGAGTACCAACTCGCCATCGGCAGTAATATCACAAACTTCAAGAATAGCAAATTTTGGTTTTGGCATAAATCCGTAACGCAACTCTTGCGCCAAAACAGAAAGGTGCATGTCGAAATAAGGCGCACGGTCGGCATTCAAAGCACTACGTAAATCCTTGTTCGATTGGTAAGGCGTGCGGAACAAAATTGCATTAGCACGAGCCAACGCACCATCCAACGAGTCACCAGTAGAAGCACCGGTGTACATCCCAATTTTAAACTCTTTACCTTCAGCATGTAACGCTTCTGCACGTTTGGCAATAGCCGTTGGAACCTCTTTTGGACAACCTGCGGGCGTAAAACCGCTAAATCCTACAATGTCGCCATCGTTCAGATAGCTTGCCGCCTCATCGGCTGTTACAAATTTATAAGTCTGTTTCATAACTTTTAATTTACAATTGCTAATTTGTTTGTTTCGCAACCGTTTGTATTATAGTATATTGATTAATTTTTATGTCCAAAAAAATCCTTAGGCTAAGACCACTTGAATTTGAGCGCAAAATTACCAAATAATTTTTATATTACTATTGTAAATGAGTAACTAATTACAGAAAAATTTCATTAATTGAAATGGGTGTAGAATACATGAAAAAGGTTGGAACTTTTACCCGAAAGAATTCTCCATATTCGGGCAGTGAAATGAGTTGAAATATCCATTAAACTTGAACTTTTTAGCGGATTTTTGTTGTATTATAGTTTGCAATTGATCGATAAATATGAATAATCTGAAAAAAATATCCGGATAAAAGAATATTCCAAAAAAAATGAGGATATTTGTATTCGCAAAAAACACGCATAAATATTCAATAAAGTAAAATCAATAAATATCTAAATATGAGTACAACTGATATTCGCCAATTGGAGCCAAAATCAATTTGGCAAAACTTTTACAGCCTTACACAAGTTCCTCGTCCATCACACAAAAAGGAAGAGATTGGAGCATTTCTCGAAAACTTCGGAAAAACACTCGGTCTTGAGACTTTGCGCGACGAAATAGGCAATGTGCTTATCCGTAAACCGGCTACTCCAGGTATGGAAAACCGAAAAGCAGTAGTGCTTCAGGCACACATGGACATGGTTCCTCAGAAAAACAGCAATGTAGCGCACGATTTTCAAACCGATCCTATCGACGCATACGTGGATGGCGAATGGGTTACTGCCCGCGACACCACTTTAGGTGCCGATAATGGTATTGGACTGGCTGCGGCTATGTCTATCATGCAATCGGCTGATATTCCTCATCCGGCCATCGAAATGTTTGTTACTGTAGATGAAGAAACAGGCATGTTTGGCGCTTTTGGTCTGCAACCTAACTTTTTGAAAGGTGATATTCTGATCAATATGGATTCGGAAGATGAAGGTGAGCTTTATGTTGGTTGTGCCGGTGGTATCGATGCTGATATTAGCTTTCGCTACACCGAAGTAGAAATCGAAGAAGGTGATGTGGCTTTGAAAGTATCGTTGACCGGACTCAAAGGTGGTCACTCGGGTGTGGATATTCATTTGCAACGTGGTAATGCTAATAAATTGATGTTCCGCTTTTTGAAAGAAGCTGTTTCCGATTTCGAGGCGCGTTTGGCAAGTATTGATGGTGGTAGCCTGCGCAATGCTATTCCGCGCGAAGCTTTTGCTGTAATTACTGTTCCTGCCGAAGGTGTGGACGATATTATCGGTTTTGTACAAGATTGTGAAGAATTATTTATCGAAGAATATAAAGGCGTTGAAGATAAAATTTCGTTCACCGTTGAACAAGTGGAATTGCCTACAGGATTAATTCCGGAAGAAGTGCAGGACGACTTAATTAATGGTGTGACTGCATGTCCAAATGGCGTTTTGCGCTTTATTCCTGAATTGCCAACCGTTGTTGAAACATCCAATAATCTGGCCATTATCAAATCGGATGGTAATTCAATCATTCTTCGTTCGCTGATCCGCAGCTCGGTGGAGTCGCGCAAAGAAGAATTAGCATCAATGGTTCAAAGTGCATTTGCGTTGGCAGGTGCTAAGGTTGATTTAGTGGGTGGTTACCCCGGTTGGAAACCGAACCTCGAATCACCGATTTTGAAAGAAATGACCAAAGTGTACGAAAATAAATATGGTATAACCCCTAAAGTGATGATTATTCACGCGGGATTGGAATGCGGAATTTTGGGGACTCATTACCCAAAAATGGATATGATTTCCTTCGGTCCGACCATTCGTTACCCACATTCACCTGACGAGAAAGTGAATATTGCCACTGTAGTGAAATTCTGGGATTTCCTTTTGGCAACACTTGAAAACATTCCTGTAAAATAAATAATAAACATAACTCAACCCCCGACTGGCTATATACCGGTCGGGGGTAAATTTTTTAATGTAATGAAGAAGTATTTTACTATTCTTGCGTTGGCATTTCTCAGTGTTAGCGCTTTTGCTCAAAAAGATACCACTTCGGTGGACAGTTTTAAATTTACCAACGTAAAACAAAATAAGATTACCTCCATAAAAAATCAGGCTAGCTCCGGTACTTGCTGGAGTTTTTCAACTTTGGGATTTTTCGAAGCGGAGTTATTGCGCATGGGAAAACCCGAGGTGGACTTGTCCGAAATGTTTGTGGTGCATCATTCGTACACCGATAAAGCTGATAAATATGTTCGAATGAACGGTACCCTGAATTTCGGTGGTGGCGGTTCTTTCACGGATGTAGTTTATGTGCTGAAGAATTACGGAATAGTGCCTGAAAGTGCAATGAAAGGACTCAATTATGGCGAAGAAAAACATCGTCATGCCGAGTTGGATGCATTAACTCAAGCCTATGTGAAAGTGATTGTTTCTAACCCCAATAAAAAAATATCGACTGCATGGAAGTCCGGATTTGAAGGTGTTTTGGATGCTTACTTAGGACAACGCCCAACGGAATTTACGGTGGATGGAAAAAAATACACTCCTCAGAGCTATCAGCAATCGTTGGGTTTAAACCTCGACGATTATGTTTCGCTGACCTCATTTACGCATCACCCTTTTTACAGCAAATTTGCCATCGAAGTGCCGGATAACTGGCGTTGGGATGAGTCGTACAATATTCCGATGGATGAATTACAACGTGTTTTGGACAATGCCATCGATAAAGGTTATTGTGTGGCATGGGCTTCGGATGTGAGCGAGAAAGGTTTTTCCAGAAAAGGAATTGCTGTGAATCCTGAAACAAAAGTGGATAATCTGCCGGGTTCCGATCAGGCACGCTGGACAGGAATTTCGGAGAAAGACAGAGAAGAAAAAATATATAAAACAGAGAAACCACAACCGGAGATAAAAGTGACGCAGGAAATTCGTCAGGCATCGTTCGATGATTATCAAACAACCGACGATCATGGTATGGTGATTTTTGGAACTGCAAAAGATCAAAACGGAACTAAATTCTACCTGGTGAAAAACTCATGGGGAACCGACTCAAAATACAAAGGTATCTGGTATGCCAGCGAATCGTTTGTGTTACACAAAACAATGGATCTTTTAGTTCACAAAAATGCCATTCCTGCCGATATCTTAAAGAAATTGGGTATCAAGTAATCCTTTTTTCAAAAAGAGTAATACTGAAAAGCATTTCGGGAAGGTATTTGTAAAAAAACGATTAATTCCCAATTAAAATAAACGAAGGATTGCCCCGCTTTTGTGGAGCAATCCTTCTCTTTTTAAAGCTTCTTGCCAATGTAAAATACATAACCGTAGTAGTCCTTGTATTGCTGATACATTTCTTCTTCGAAGCGTAAGTTGGTTATTAATTCTTTTGCTGTCTGATTGTCAGGATATTTTTGCAGGAAAACTTTCTGAGCCTCCACCTGAGGTTCGTAAAAATTTTTCGTCCAGCAATATTCCGACAGACAAAATGCTGCTACCGGAATGTATCCCGCTTTCTGTAGTTGCCCCATTTTAATAGGAATAGTATCTATTTCAGGATATGCCTCATTCCAAAAATCGTTGATTTCGGCAGGTCGTTCGTCGGTAAACCACGATGCTTCTGTAACAGCAATGTATCCGCCTGTTTTCAGAAATTTGAGCCATTCATTGATACCCCGCTCAAAACCAATATTGTAGATTGCTCCTTCCGACCAAATAAGATCTAATTCTTCTGCTTGAAATGGTAATTCGTCCATCGAACCCACAATTCCTTTTACTCTGTCCTGTAAATTTAAGATGGCAGCATTTTCGTTGAAACGGTCAATAAAACCGGGAAACAAATCTAATCCAACCAACTTTGCAGTAGTATGTTGTGCGAGTACCATGGTTTGTCCGCCCGTTCCACAACCTAAATCGGCAATTACCGATTGGTTACTCAGGTTGTCAATAAACCCCAAGGCCTTAAGGGTTGATTCCGGACTTCCGGGACCTTGACGTTCAATACTTGAGAAATATTCGCAGATTAAATTAAAGTCAAATTCGTGAATGTTTTTATTTTCATTACTCATGATGGTAAAGTTTTATGGGTTGAAGCTTTGCACAAGCGCACATAGCTTCAACTTTATTATTGTTTTATAAAGATGATGAATAACTCAGACAAGAATATGCCTGAGGAAACGATGGGATAATCAGAGTTGCAAATGCACCAACGATTATTTACTTTACCAAATCCGAAATTAAATTAAACATCCAGTTGTTTTAGAGACTGCAAAAATAAAAAAAAGTGTCTAAACATAAGAGCAAAATAGAATAAATTTCTATGTTTGTGACGTTTTAGGCATTGTTGAACATCGTTCAGCTAGGTTTATACTCACTTTAGTCGGGAAAATTGGCTCGGTTCATCGATTTTAGTTTGTTTTTAAGGATGGATTGCCCGTATCTTTGTATCGTAAATTTTAAAAATAAATTTTATGGAAAATGAAATGAAAAACTCAAATCAGCAGGGTTACAATAAAGGAATTGGTTTTGGACTTGTGCTTATGCTTGTTGGCGTGGTATTTCTGGGACTTAATTTTGGTCTTATTCCTTCAACTATGCGTCATATCATTATTTCGTGGCCAATGCTCCTTATTTTTATTGGAGTAATCCATTTATTTAAGCGTAAATTGGTGTCGGGCGTTGTACTTCTGTTTTTGGGAGGTTTCTTTATTCTTCCCAGGATAATGCCGGAAATTGATCGAAATTTTATTCATACTTACTGGCCATTGTTATTGATTGGAGCCGGATTCGTCATTCTCATTCAGCGCCTTTTTGTTCCGCAATGGGGACAGGAAGCATGGACTAACGATTGGCATACCCGCAGAGAGGGAAGCTGTCGTAAAAACCGTAACAACGACTACTCGAAATGGAGAAAAAGTCCGGAAGGGTTTTCAAAAAATAGCGTTTTTGGTGGTGGTGATCATATTGTACTTGATCCTGTTTTTAAAGGTGGCGAATTAAACGCTGTGTTTGGTGGACTTACGTTGGATTTACGCAGAACCAATCTGGCGGAAGGTGAAACTCATCTGGAAGTAAATGCTGTCTTTGGAGGTATCACCATTTTTGTACCCTCCGACTGGTTGATCGAAACACATCTGGATACTGTTTTCGGCGGTTTTCAGGATAATCGCATGCCAAAAGAACCGCTCGACTCAACTCGTAAACTCATTGTTGTCGGTTCGTGTGTGTTTGGTGGCGGGGAAATAAGAAACTAATATTTTAGAGGCAAGAGGTAAGGAGTAAGAGGCAAGTACATTGTCTCCTATACTCTCAGAAGTAAGCGGTAAGCGGCAAGACGTAAGTACTTTGTCTCCTAATCGATTATATGTTTTGACGCAAAATTGCTATTTACTGATAACTGTTCACTTTTTTACTGATAACTGCTTACTGTTCACTGATAACTGAAAAAAAGAATGCTATATCCATTTTTCGAAAATACAAGAAAAACGCTGCAATACGGACTGCTTTGGGTGGTTTATGCATTGGTGCAGGCGCTTGTTTTTGCATGGATTGTGCCGCTGCCCTTTTTGACATTATTGGTTGATGGGCTCATCCATGCAGCAGTGTTTGCTGCACTGGGAATACTGCTTTGGACGGTTTTGAAATTCGGAAACTTTCAGGTGCTGACGGTTTATCAGCGGCTAATGAATCATTTTGCACTGGCTTTACTTTGTATTTCCATTTGGCTAAGCTCCGGTTATGGTTTGCTATACATCTTTTTTGATGTCAATACAGCAGCTGTTTTTATTCCTTTCATGCCCATTAGGGGATTGATAGGTTTGTTGATATATGTGCAAATAAGCCAGCAATTTATGATTGCACTTCATCAGCTGGAAGAACCTGTTTTTGGCTTGCAAGAGGAGATTGTGAAAGATGAAACAGCTATAGCCAAAGTAACTCAGACGGAAGTGTTGGAGCGAATAGCAGTCAAATCGGGATCAAAAATACATGTTATACTTGTGCCGGAAGTGTTGTACCTGCAAGCTGATGGGGATTATGTTCAGATTATTACTGCACAGGGCAAGTACCTGAAAGAACAAACCATGAAATCTTTTGAGGAGCAACTGCCCGAAAATCAATTTGTTCGAGTGCACCGATCGGTGATTGTAAACGTAGAAATGATCTCGCGCATAGAGCTTTATGAAAAGCAAAATCAATTACTTACGCTAAAAAACGGACAGCAGATTAAAACCAGTCCGTCAGGTTATAAAGCCCTGAGAATGGCGTTGAATTTATAATTCGTTGAAAACTATAAAAAACAAGAAATGTGCATTTTGAAACGCACCTTTCTTATTTTTAGTCTTACATTTTATCCTTCAAAAACTTTCCGGTATACGAATTCTTGCATTTCAAGATTTCTTCGGGAGTTCCTTCAAATACAAGATTTCCACCTTTATTACCTCCCTCAGGACCAATGTCAATAATGTGGTCGGCGCATTTTATTACTTCCAGATTATGTTCGATAATAATAACCGTATGACCTTTGGCAATAAGTGCATCGAAGGCTTTCATCAACGTTTTTATATCATGAAAATGAAGCCCGGTAGTCGGTTCGTCGAACACGAAGATGGTTGGCTCCGGTTTTTCGTTGGCAAGGAATGACGCCAGTTTTACACGCTGACTCTCACCACCCGAAAGTGTGCTGGACGATTGTCCGAGTTTGACATAGCCCACGCCCACATCTTGCAGCGGTTTCATGCGTTTTACTATTTTCTTTTCGGTATGACCGGTATGTTCCGTGAAGAATTCGATGGCCTGATTTACCGTCATTTCCAATACATCGTGGATATTTACACCTTTGTATTGTACTTCCAATAGGTCTTGCTTGAAACGCTTGCCATGGCAGTGCTCACACTCCAGCACCAAATCGGCCATAAACTGCATTTCTACGGTCACTGTTCCCTCGCCCTGACACTCTTCGCATCGACCACCAACGGTGTTGAATGAGAAGTGAGATGCAGTATAATTCATTTGCTTCGACAGTTGTTGGTCGGCAAATAACTTACGAATCTCGTCATACGCTTTTATATAGGTTACCGGATTGGAGCGCGAGGAACGCCCAATCGGGTTTTGATCTACAAATTCAATATCTTTGGCCAATAACATGCTGCCTTTGAGCGTTCCAAACTGACCGGTACGATCGGCCACACCACCGTAATGTTTCTTCAATGCAGTGTAAAATACATTGCGAACGAGTGATGATTTACCCGAACCACTCACGCCGGTAACTACTGTCATTACGTTTAGTGGGAATTTTACATTGATTCCTTTTAGGTTATTTTCGCGGGCACCAATGACTTCGATATAATTATTCCATTTTCGTCGTTGTGTTGGGATGGCAATTTTCTCTTGTCCCAATAGATATTTCAGCGTGAACGAATTTTCTATTTCAGCATCTATCGATTTGCTGTCAGTTTCGGCAGTAATAGCCGGGTCACCCTGGTAAACCACTTGCCCACCCAGTCGACCGGCTTTTGGACCGATATCAATCAGATAATCGGCGGCACGCATAATTTCTTCATCGTGTTCAACCACTACCACCGTGTTTCCCAAATCCCGAAGCTGTTTTAACACTTTGATAAGCAAATGCGTGTCGCGGGAGTGCAATCCGATACTTGGTTCGTCCAGAATATATAGCGATCCCACCAGACTGCTTCCGAGCGACGTGGCTAAATTGATACGCTGACTTTCACCGCCTGAGAGCGAATTGGACAATCGGTTGATGGTCAGATAACCTAATCCAACGTCGAGCAAAAAATGAATGCGGTTCGTAATTTCTACCAATAATCGTTTTGAGATGGCGGCATCCTGTTCGTCCAATTGAATATTCTCGAAGAAGTTATTTAGCTCGCTAACAGGCAGTAATACTAAATCTGAAATAGATTTGTCGGCAATGCGAATGTACGAAGCTTCCTTCTTTAACCGGCTACCTCCACAAGCGTGACAAACGGTTTTGCCACGGTACCGTGCCAACATTACCCGATACTGAATTTTATATTGTCCAGCCTCCAGATGTTTAAAAAATGCATTCAGTCCTTCGAAATATTTATTGCCTGTCCATAGCAGTTGTCGCTGTGCATCAGTCAGTTCGTAGTATGGTTTATGAATGGGGAAATTGAATTTAGTGGCTGTACGGATCAATTGGTTTTTCCATTCGCTCATAACTTCACCTTTCCAGCAAACTACCGCATCCTCATAAATCGACAAGGTTTTATTCGGAACAACAAGGTCTTCGTCAATCCCAATTACACGGCCAAATCCTTCGCACACCGGACAAGCACCGATGGGGCTGTTGAAACTAAAGGTATGCACCGAAGGAATCTCGAACTGCATTCCGTCGGCTTCGAATTTTTTTGAGAAATATAGCAACTCGTTTCCTTCATTTCCAAAAACTTTGAGGATGCAAACCCCATTTCCTTCGAAAAAAGCTGTTTCGATAGAGTCATTCAGTCGGCTGATGGCTGTTTGCGTATGCTCCACTACCAAACGGTCGATGAGCAGATACACATCTTCCTCTTTCGGTGTTGCAGTAATTGTTTTGATATAATCCTCTATCTGCAATGTTTCGTCATTTACCAATACACGACTAAAGCCTTGCAATGCAAGACTTTTTAGTTGCTCGGCAAGTGATTTGTCTTCTGAAGCCGTAACTGTGGTGAGAATCATCAATCTAGTACCATCTTCCAAATTCATGGCAGCATCTACTACGTCCTGCGCTTCGTGTTTCTTTACCAGCTCGCCCGAAATGGGTGAATAGGTTTTACCAATGCGGGCATACAGTAACTTGATATATTCATAAATTTCGGTCGAAGTCCCTACGGTCGAACGAGGATTTCGTGTGTTTACACGTTGTTCTATGGCAATAGCCGGTGGAATACCTTTGATATAATCGACTTCGGGTTTGCTCATTCGTCCCAAAAACTGACGAGCGTACGATGAAAGACTTTCCACGTAGCGGCGTTGTCCTTCGGCATAAAGCGTGTCGAAAGCCAATGATGATTTACCCGAACCCGAAAGGCCGGTGATAACTACCAGTTTATTACGGGGGATTTCTACATCTATATTCTTCAGATTATGGACACGGGCACCTTTAATGATTATATTTCCTTGTTTGGACATGAGATTGAAAAATTCAGAAGTTGATTGAATATGAAAACAATGTGTGTAAAACTGTTTTCGGATTGAAATGGTTTAGAAATGATTGAAGTACTATGTTCTTCGTCTAAATTCACCACATACGAGAGCTGTTGCCACACCTACGTTTAATGACTCGGAAGTGACTTGCCCCGCAGGATAATTAGGGATGAGTAATTTTTCGGTTACCAGTTTTTCGATGGAGGGCGAAATGCCATTTCCTTCATTTCCCATCACTATCATTCCGTGTTGGGTCAATGTTTTGGAATAAATATTCTCCCCGTCCATAAATGTACCGTAAATAGGCAGTTTGCCGGCGCATGATTGTAAAAATTCATTGAGATTGACGGTATGCACTTTTACGCGTGCCAATGCCCCCATGGTGGCTTGTACGGTTTTGGGGCTGAATGCATCGGCTGTGTATTCCGAACAAAAAACATCGGTGATGCCAAACCAATCGGCAATGCGGAGTATGGTTCCAAGGTTACCCGGATCTTGCACATCATCAAGCGCCAAGGATAATTTATGGTTCAACTCTAATGGATTGTAGGTGTATGTAGGTTGTCGGAACACAGCCAATACACCTTGTGGACTTTTCTGATTGGATATTTTTTTAAGTTCGTCGATGTCCGCCTCTATAATTTCGTCGGCTTTTATATCCATATTTTCGGACAACCACGGCGGAGTAGCTATCAGCAGGAAGCATTGAAAGGAGGGAGCTAAATCAGTAACTAATTTTGTGCCTTCAGCTATAAATAAACCTGTTTCATCTCTGAATTTCTTTTGCGAAAGGCTGGCAATTAATTTTATTTTACTTTTCGAAATCACGGTATCTGTTTTTTTTGGAATGAATCTTGTAACATATTGAAAACAATAATCGTTGCCAAATTGTGTAACGACTATTTAATTTGTTATGTTTTTCTTACTTTTCTGTAATTTTCAATTGAATTTTGCGTTGAAAGCTTATGTTGGTCTTATAACTCTGTAATTGTCAAGTTTTATACTACAAAGCTACCAAAGAAAACGATAAAAAGGCTATATTTGCACAAATTTTTAATTCTTTTTTTATCTTAGGTATGAAGTTAAGTGTTTTCAGTTCCTTTATTGTACTTGTTTTACTGCTGGCTGCATGTAATGCAACAAAGTTTGTACCCGAAGGCGAACTATTGTTGGACAAAGTGCATGTAAAAACCGATACCAGAGATATTTCACCATCTCAATTGAAAGAGTACCTCCGACAAACTCCCAATGCAGCTGTTGCCGGTGCATTTAGAATGCAACTAGGGTTATACAACTGGGCACCGCGCGATACGACTTCATGGCTGAAAAGAGTATTGAACAAAACTTTCAAACGAATTGGTGACCCACCGGTGATTTACAACTCGTCACTAACATCGCTTTCAGTCAGACAGATGCAGCTCTATGTGCAGAACAAAGGCTATATGAATGCTAAGGTTGAAAGCAGTGTGATAACCAAAGGCCGAAAAGCCATTGTAAATTATACTGTAAAAGGGAATAAACCCTTTACACTCAAGGATTATGCTACCAATCTTCAAAATGCAAGTCTTACCGAAATTGCTGCCGATACATCAAAATCATTGATTCGGTCGCGTATGTTGTTTGATGCGGATGTGCTAAGCGCAGAGCGCGATCGGGTGGCAACGCAGTTTCGCCAGTTGGGACATTATAATTTCAGCAAAGATTATTTGACTTATTCGGCGGATAGCACTGCCGATAAAAAGGTAAACCTGACGCTTCAACTTCGAGATTATCTGAAAAGCAATAATAATGATTCGGTAAATGCCATTATTTTCAAAAAATTCACCATTCGTAAGGTGATTTTTTATACCAATACCGATGCCAATCTTACAGCCGATTTAGCAAATACGGAGGAATTGGATACAGTTCAATTTAGAAATTTCGTGTTGGTTACTCCAAAGAAGCGCATTATCAACCTGGATGCATTGGTGCAAAACACCTTTATCAATCCTCAAAGTTTATATAGTGATGAAGCCGTTGCCCGAACGTATCAGGCTCTGAATACGTTGGGTCCAATCAAGTATGTGAATATCAGTTTTAAAGAAAGTGCAGATAATTCATTAGACTGTTATATCATCATTACTCCCTCCAATGCCATTTCTATTACCAATGAAATGGAAGGAACTTATACCGATGGCTATTGGGGTGTTGCCGATAACCTGAGTTTTACACATCGCAATGTTTTTAGAGGTGCCGAATCGCTCAGTGTGCAAGGGCGTTTGGCGCTGGAATGGCAAAAAGGGGTGCTAGCACAGGAATGGGGTGCGCAGGTGGGGCTTAAATTTCCGAAGTTTATGTTGCCTTTTGGTGGTTATGAATTTAAACGAAATATTCACGCAAGCACTGAGTTTACTACTGCCTTTAGCTCTCAGTTTCGCCCCGATGAGTTTAAAACCACAAGTGTGGGTGCAGGAGTGAAATATGGCTGGTTAAGAGGTAAATATCGTCATAGCCTGGATCTTCTCGATTTGAGTTTTGTGCGGTTTGATACCATTTATCAGAGTTTTAAGGATATGTATCTGAATACATCGCCTCCAGTTTTCAACCCATACAACTATCAGGATCACTTTATTATGCGATCGGGATACACTGGTTCCTATTCAAACTTTAATGCTAATCGACCAATGAAGAATTATTCGTCGATGCGCTATAGTTTTGAGGCAGCGGGCAATATGTTGTACGCTATGAATCATTTATTGGGAACCGTCCCAAATTCCAGCGATAGTTCTTATCGATTTTTCGGAATCAGATATTCACAATATATTAAGGCAGAATACAATATTACCAGACATCAGATTTTTGATAAAGACAATCGGTTTGTATATCATCTTGGGGTAGGGGTCGGAATGCCCTATGGAAATGCGGATGTGATACCTTACGAAAAACGATTTTATAGCGGTGGTGCCAATAGCATCAGGGGCTGGAGCGAAAGTACGTTAGGACCGGGTGTTTATCAGCGCATAAGCAATAATCGACGGGATTATAATCAGGTAGGTGATATTAAGCTGGATATGAGCATGGAGTATCGTGCTAAATTGTTCAGAATTTTAGAGGGTGCATTATTCTTAGATGCGGGAAATATCTGGACAATAAAAAACTATGAAACTCAAAAAGGGGGAACGTTTAAATTTGATACGTTTATGAAACAAATTGCAATAGCCTACGGTGTGGGTTTACGTTGTGATTTCTCCTTTTTTATTTTCCGTATGGATATGGGAGTGAAACTATTCGACCCGGTTCGACCTCGCATAGACCAGTGGCGAGTAAATCCAACATTTAAAGATGATTTTGCATTTCATTTCGCCATTGGATACCCATTCTAAATCGGGGTGATTATTTTTTTCGCTTTTTCACTCCCTTTTTCTCACCACCAAGTAAATTAAAAGTCATTCTGTGATAGCCGGTTGTGCCGTGTTCGCGTATCGAAGCACGATGTTTCAATGTGGGGTAAGCTTTGTTTTTATCCCAATCGAAATGAGGAAACTCAGCGTGTAAGGTTTGCATAAGTTCATCTCTATGAGTTTTGGCCAGTACCGAAGCAGCTGCAATAGAAAGATATTTGCTATCGCCTTTCACTATAGTTTGATGGGGTATATCTTCGAAAGGTTTAAATCTGTTTCCATCCACAATTATAAATTCGGGGCGAGTGGCGAGTTTTTGCACTGCACGATGCATGGCCAGGATGGAAGCATTCAGAATATTTATTTCATCAATCTCATGGTTGTCCACTTCTGCCACAGCCCAGGCCAGCGCTTCTTTTTCAATGATCGGTCTGAGGGCTTCCCGTTGCTGTTCGGTAAGTTGCTTGGAGTCATTTAGCAACGGGCACTCAAAATCTATAGGTAGAATAACAGCTGCTGCCACCACCGGACCGGCAAGGCACCCTCGCCCAGCCTCGTCGCAACCACATTCCAGTGTGAAGGTTGATAAATTGCCCATCAGACCCTGTCGGGACTCAGTCGTGTTAGCTTTTGCTTGTTTTTTGACGATATTTTTATCCATTAAAAATAGAATACCTTACTGATACTATCTGATTTTTCGTTTTTACAGCAACTGAATAATTTAGTTTTGGCCAACGTTGTTTGGCTTTTTATTCTGTAGTTTTGTTTCTTCCCACAAAGCAGGCCCAAATTTCATTAATGGTTTGTAAGCTATAGAATTCTCTTTTGTTTGATATTTTACGATGCTGAATCGACTATCCAGTGCATCAAAAACATTGAGCAATACGCTTACAATCAATGCATATTTCAGAGCTCCAAAAATTCCACCCAGTAGTTTGTTTAATCCTCCTAAGGATAGTGAATCGAATATCTTGTCTATGGCGTTGGCTGCCATTAATAATCCAATGCCGATGGCAATAAATAGAATAATATATGCAGTAGGGCGCGCAGTGGCGGGCGAGAAGGCGAAGGTATTTATTAGTATCTCAGAAACAAGTGGAGCGAAGAGTTTGGCGCCAAAAATGCCTGCAATGATGGCTACTAAAGAAATGAGCTCCTTTATTAAACCTTTGAAAAGACCAAAAATAAATCCCAATGTTATGGGAATAAGCAAAAATAGATCCAATGAATTCATTCTTTCGTGTTTGTCTTTTTTTAATTTAAGTATCCGACAAATGTTATTAATATGTTTCTCATCACACAGCGTCTGCTTACCGCGAGCAGGTAGATATGGAACATCCCTGACAACGGGGTAATTTCAGCGATTTAAAAGTGTCGCTTGATACTTTTACTAAGTTAACTAAGTCTTTTTTTTAAGAATTTCTATGTGCTCTATTGTGTTAGAAGTATATCGTTAAGTATTCCAAACTTTAACCGATATTTTTTTTGGAAAGTGTTTGATGCAAAGATAAGAAAAAATAGTCTTTGCTTGTTATGGTAAAGTCCGATTCATTTTCCATAATTATAATTGTAGATCCGTTTTAAGTTTAAATGAATAGGTAATTATTGATAGATGTATTTTTGTTATATTGTTGATTTATAGCTGTAAATTAATAATAAATATTCAGAGTTTAATGCAGATTGAAGTTTGGCACAATAATTGGTTATGCATAGATACAAATAAATGAAAGCACTTAATCAATATCAGGAAACAATTATTCACCGCTTAATACTTACGATTATGAAACCAACAGCAGCAGTCTTATTAGTGGGGATTTTATTTACAACCACACAATGTGTAGCACAAGGAAACGTTGCATATGCACCTCAAAGAAACATAAATGTTCAGGCACAGAGCAACGACATTAGCTACAATCTCGATTTACAAGCGGTAGCTTCAATATTTGGAGAATCGCGTGACTTAGAAGAATTTGAAATGAGATTGAACGATTATGACGCTCAAATTTCAAATCTTGACTTGAACAATGATGGCGAAGTAGATTACTTACGTGTTATTGAGTCGTCCGAAAACAATGTTCACCTGGTAGTTGTACAGGCTGTCTTGGACAGAGATGTATATCAAGATGTGGCGAGCATTGTGGTTGATCGTACCCGTTACCAAAAAACCTATGTTCAGGTAATTGGAGACCCATATTTGTACGGTAACAATTATATTATCGAACCAATGTATGTAAGCACGCCTTCAATATTCTCATTCTTTTGGGGTAGTTCCTATCAACGTTGGTCATCACCTTACTATTGGGGATATTATCCAAGGTATTATCACAACCGTCGCCCTTTCGAAGTAAACATTTATATGTCACATATCGATAGGCACATTAATCGTAATCACAGCTATTACTATAGCGATCGCCGACGCAGTTCGTATTACGAAAGTATGCACAGCTCAATTGGAAGAAATGATTATGCTAAAAGATATCCGGATCGTAATTTCAGTTCTCGTAACGCAAATGTGACTAACAGGTATTATATGCAGTCGAGCAGAACATCGAATGACAAAAATTTGAAAATCCGTACGGGCAACGAATCCGGCCGCAGAACTACACGATCAACTTACGACATGGATGGATCAAGAGTAAATAGTAATCAGGGCTCAAGATCAAATACTTACGATCGTAATTCGACCAATAGGACCTATTCGCCTTCAGATAATTCAAGTCGGAATAGCAATTCGAACCGTAGTCAAAATTCGGAATCGGTAAGAAGACCATCGAATGAAGGTAATAATAACAATGGATCGAGAGTAAATCAACCGGCTCGTGGAACATACCAAAACTCAAATAGTACTCCCAGCGCACCTTCTAATAATCAAAACGCTGCTCCAAGGGTAAATCAACCGAGTCGTGAGTCGTACCAAACTCCGGCCAGAAATTCTGAAAACAGAACACCCAGAGTTGAACAACCAAGTCGTGAATCATATCAAGCACCTGCAAGAAACTCGAATACGGAAACCCGAACAGCTCCTTCAGTGACACGTGATAATTCACCTCGAAATACTCCTGCTGCCAGTCAACCAAGCCGTAGTGCCGAATCTAAACCCGCACGTACTTCTTCGGACAATAGCAGAAGCTCAGACAACAATAAAAGTTCAGATAATAACAGCAGAGGAAGTCGCTCAAACGACAATAACTCCTCCGGAAGAAGATAATAACCAAGTATGAAAGTAGAGTTTGTTTAGTTTTTTTTAAAATTGCATGCGCTGAGAAATTTCTTTTATTAGAATTTCTCAGCGCTTTTTTTTATTTTAAGCAATGAATTGAAAATAAATACTCTTGCTCAGTCTGCCCGGGTGTGGGAATGAATTCGGCTTTTTGCATACATTTCAATGCATCTAAGTCCATGATAGTTGAATAACCCGAGCGGGAAATGATTTTCGTTGCTCCGAGAAGGGCTGTAGCCAGTTCATGAGTAGGAAGGTGAGATACAAGCGTTATGTTTCCGGTTTGCTTTTTAGTTTCCTTTTGCTGCGGCTGCCCACCTACAATCAGGACTTTCTCAGCTCTGTTCCGATATTTAAAAATTAAACTCTTCTCAAATAATGTTCGTTGTGGCTCAATGCCAGAAACTATTGCCACTACGTCATAATTGGTTGTTGGAATAGTAGTTTCCATTCCTTGAAATCGTGATAATGTGCCGATAAACCTTGCATTACGGGGCAAAGGATATTTGTGAGCTAAATCGCCGGATAGACCACCGTTTTCTTTGGTGTCGGGAATCCAGCATTCATCATACCTATTGATAAAAGTTTTATGAATAAAATGCACCAATGGCTCGAGGAATTTCAATCCCTGAGGCATTTTTATCATTAATTGGTGGGTGATGTAAATGGAATGGACGCGCTTGTTCCACATTCCAAAACGGTTGTCGGAGATAACCTGATCGAAATGCTCGGTTTGGAGTAGATTGCTGAGCCAGCAGTGTTCATTTATAATACCACGTACAATGGAGGGGGAATTGACCAGCATAGCACCAATCTGCGACGAACCCGATGCATAATAAACCGAATAGGACGGAAGTTCAATGAAACGGAGAGTAGGGAACTCTTGCCGCAGGAATTGCAGCGGATAGCCATCAGCAACCACCACCGGCTCATGACCTTCAGCCATGAGTTTTCGGATGATAGGTACGCAGCGGGTGGCGTGTCCCAATCCCCAGTTTAACGGACAAATTAATACTGTCATGATGTGATGATGTGGTGATTTGGTGATTTGATGATGTGGTAATTGAAATATGCCGTCGAAACTAATCATTCCATTTTTTCATCACATTACCACATTACCACATTGTATTTATTATCCCGCCACCGATACGTCAAATCCCCGCTCTCTGATTTTTGCGGCTATAAGGTTTAGTTCTTCAACCGTTGCTTTTTCGAGGTTCTGAGTTGGTGCTTCGCGGTCGAGCGAGTAAATCATTACTTGTTGCGGGCGGATTTCCTCCAATGCATTGAGCCAAGCTTCCACTTCCTCGTCGGTAGTATTGTCGAGTCTTTCGCCGTTTATTTCGCCACGTAAAAACATGGTTTGAATAATTAAACGTCCTTCGAATTTCTTTAAATGTTCAATAAACCAACTTACGTTGATGTGTTTTCCGGTTGGTCTGTCCATTAATTGCATGGTACGTTCAATGGCAGAGTCAAACTTTAGGATGTTGTTGTCTACTTTATTCAATGCGCTAAAAACATGCGGTTTGTGTATGCGCGTAGAATTGGAAAGCACGCTAACTTTGGCTGTTGGGCAGAACTTGTTGCGCAACGCTATGGTGTCGTCAATAATGCCTTCGAAATCTTTGTGAAGTGTAGGTTCTCCATTTCCGGCAAATGTGATTACATCAGGTATCTGACCTTCTTCCACCATCTCCTTTAGTTTTGCTTCGAGTGCCAGATACACTTGCTCACGGCTTGGAATGGGTGAGTCTTGCATAGTGGTGTTGAAGCCACATTCGCAATAAATGCAGTCGAACGAGCATATTTTTGCATCAGTGGGTAGCAGATTTACGCCGAGCGAAAGTCCCAAGCGGCGACTATGAATGGGTCCGAAAATGAGTTGGTCGAAAAGAATCATTCCTATATTTTTATTATTATACGCTCTCCAAGTGTTTTAGAGAGTTGTTTTTTTACCACTTCCAGTTGACCGATCTCGTACATTATCTCGTCTACTAATTTATGGTTCTTAATGTCGTTCGCATTTTTCATCTCAATGAGTTTTTGTTTAATAATAGCCAAAATATGACTATTTTTAAATTCAAAAACGACCCGTGGGATTAAATCGATAAAGCGGTCGGTATCTTCTTCTACTTTTTTCACTTTCGAATGAATACGGCTCAGGGTGTATTTTTCTGAGATTAAATCAGCGGTCAGCAAGCTTATTTCACCATTGGAATGATACAGAAAGAAACGCTCGGCTATAAACCCTTCGTTTCTAAAATTATGTTTGTACTCTTCCAATATTTTGGCATGCAATCGGTTTTCGAACAGGAGCTGATCGCGCTCCAGTTCTTCCAGAATATAATCGCCTACCGTAACCGGATGTTGATTTTCTGCATCGGCATAAAAGAATAATTTATCACCATATTTTACCAATACTTGTAAAATAGTACGTTCCTCATTCTCGAATCTCGATGGACTAGCCATTTGACCACCACCATCGTCCATATCTTCGAAATGGGGAATGGGGGGACCATCGTTTTGTCGGCGATTGGCGTTTTTTTCTTGTTCCGTACTTTTCAGCGTGTTGATTTGGTGATAAAGCATGGCTTCATCCACGTTGAGCAATGCGCTACATTCTTTTACGTATTCACCACGGATAATGCTGTTGGGTATAATGGCAATACTGTTTACAATGTCCAATACCAAACCTGCCCGTTTTACAGGGTCATTGCCTGCATCGGCCAACAGTAAATTGGTTTTGAAACGAATAAAATCCGAAGAGTTTTTATTTACGTACTCAATGAAATCGGATGCATTATGTTTGCGGGCAAAGGAGTCGGGGTCATCGCCATCGGGGAGGAGAAGCACTTTGATATTCAGTCCTTCTTCCAATAATAAATCGATACCGCGAATGGACGCTTTGATACCGGCCGCATCGCCGTCGTAAATAACCGTTACGTTTTCGGTAAAACGGTGAATCAGCCGTATTTGCCCCGGCGTAAGTGAAGTTCCCGAAGAAGATACAACATTTTCGATGCCACTTTGATGCATCGATATTACATCGGTATATCCTTCCACCAGATAGCAACGGTCTTGTTTTACAATGGCTTGCTTCGCGAAATAAATACCGTAAAGCTCATTGCTTTTATGATAGATTTCCGATTCGGGAGAGTTGACATATTTGGCTGTTTTATCGTCCTTTTTCAGAATTCGACCACCGAATGCAACTACTTTTCCCGAAAGTGAATGAACAGGGAACATAACCCGACCACGGAAACGGTCGGCCACGTAGTTGTTTTCGCCCTCGAAAGTCAGTCCCGTTTTTACAAGAAATTCTTTATTGTATCCGGCTTTTAGTGCGGCTTGTGTAAAGGCGTCGCGTTGATCGAGACTATAGCCAAGTTGGAATTTTTGAACAATGTCATCGCGGAAGCCACGTTCGCGGAAATAGCTTAGTCCGATAGCTTTACCGTCGATATGATGGTGCAGCGTGTGACTGAAATGCTTTTGTGCAAACTCGTTGACCAGAAACATACTTTCGCGGTCGTTGCGCACCGCCATTTCTTCGGGGCTAAGCTCACGCTCCTGAACCTCGATATTGTATTTTTTTGCCAGAAACTTTAGCGCTTCATAGTACGATATTTGCTCGTGCCCCATGATAAAGTGCACGGCATTACCCCCTTTACCGCAACCAAAACATTTGAAAATACCTTTACCCGGCGACACGATAAACGACGGCGTCTTTTCACCATGAAACGGACAGAGTCCGAGTAGGTTTACTCCGCGTTTTTTCAGTGTAACGTAATCAGATACCACATCTTGTATTTGTGCGGCATCGGTTATTCGGTCTATGGTAGCTTGGTCAATCATTAAATATAAATACAGAATGCTAATATTGTCTTACTTGTCTGAAAACGAGTGGGTAAGTTAGCTAGTGGTTCGGGTAAAAAATACGATACAAAACTACTTATTTTATTCTACAAATCTGCCATCGGATGTTTAAAGTTTTGGTTTTTGAACGAGTAAATAAAAAAGAGGAAATCTTTCGATATTCCTCTCTCTGCTAAAATAAATCCCTTGTCTATTATATCATTCCTGCCAAATGTGTTTCCAGTTTTACCAGATCTTTGGTGAAATTGCGAATACCCTCGGCCAGTTTTTCTGTTGCCATGGCATCCTCGTTCATCATCCAGCGGAAGATTTTTTCGTCCATGGGCACGGGTGCAATTTCAAGAGATTTAGCGTTAGCAGGATCTAGCTTGATGGTGAGCGTACCTTCGGTGCTTTCTAACTCTTTCAGTAAAGAAGGCGAAATGGTCAAAGCGTCACACCCCACCAGCTCTACTATTTCGCCCATGCTGCGGAAGCTGGCACCCATCACTATGGTATTGTAATTGTATTTTTTGTAGTAATTGAATATCTCTGTAACCGATAGTACGCCCGGATCTTCGGGAGCGGGAATGCTTGCCACGGCGCGTTCTTTTTTGTACCAATCCAATATACGTCCAACAAATGGCGAGATAAGCGTAACCTTTGCTTCGGCACATCGTACGGCTTGCGCCATGGAGAAGAGAAGAGTCAGGTTGCAATGAATGCCTTCTTTCTCCAGTTCTTCGGCAGCAGCAATTCCTTCCCAGGTAGAGGCTGTTTTGATGAGAATTCGTTCGCGCGAAATGCCATTCGCTTCATAAAGCGCTATCAGTTCGCGTGCTTTGGCAATGGTGCCATCGGTGTCGAACGAGAGACGTGCATCCACCTCTGTAGAAACGCGCCCCGGAACAATTTCGAGTATTTTAAGGCCAAAATTGACGGCTAGTTTATCCATAGCTTTTTCAAGCTGTACTTTTTTGTCCGCCGAAATGGATCGGGCATACTCAATGGCCTCTTTAATTAAGTCGCTGTATTTTGCATCCATTGATGCTGCGTAAATAAGCGATGGATTAGTGGTTGCGTCAATCGGTTTGTAGGCCATCATAGAAGCAAAGTCACCGGTGTCGGCTACGACTTTTGTGTGCGTTTTTAATTGTTCCAGTAGATTCATATTGTTGTTGTTTAGTGTAAATTGGTTGTTGATTATCTAACTAATAATATGCGATTTTTGTTTATTGTGACATCCGTTTTTTTTAGATTTTATTGTTGATATTTCGCGTTTGTATTTTTTGTGATTTTGAAACGTATATTCACTAATAAATATCAAATAGTAGCGTTTGTAAGGCTATATAGTGTATTTTTAATTGAGAGTTTAATTTATTAGAACTTCGTTCATTATTATAAAAGTGCGAATACTATAACTTATAAGTGAATAGTGAAGCGCTCTTGTATTTTATGACCTCACTTTACACTGTACAAAAATTGATTTGTAATTTAAAATTTTCTAAAAATGAAAACTCTGAAGTTAGTTCTTTTTATTCTGCTTTTCGTTGGTGTTGGCACCAGCTCTAAAGCGCAGGTATCGTTTAATATTCAAATTGGTACACCCCCACAATGGGGGCCGCAAGGATATTCCGATGCTCGTTACTATTATCTCCCTGATGTTGAGTCGTATTACGATGTTCAATCCTCGATGTTTATTTATTTCTACGGCGGACGCTGGGTACATAGACATCACTTGCCTGCACGCTACCGAAATTATGATTTGTACAATGGCTACAAAGTGGTGATGAGTGATTATCGTGGGAACCGACCTTATTCGCAATTCAGAGAACACAGAATGAAGTATGCCCGAGGATACCGCGGACATGATCAACGCAGTATCGGTGAGCACCCACAGAACAGAGAACGACGTGGAATGAATCGGTATGAAAATCATTCATCCAGAAATGAAAGAAATGAGCGTAGAGGTGAATACAGAGGCAATGATGATCATCGGGGCAATGGAAATGAGAGAAATGACAACAAGGGGCGTGGCAATGGTAAGCATAGCAAGCACGATAACCCGACAGAAGATAATTATCAACAAATACGCAACTAACAAAAAGAAAAATGAAAACAACAACATTTACTATCACACTGGTTTTACTATTATCTATCACAAGCCTATCAGCTCAACGCCGGTCTTCCTATTCGGAAAATTATGGCCGTACGTTAAACCTTGGACTAGGTATTGGTGGCTATTCGGGTTATTATGGAGAGGTTGGACATACGATGCCGGTTCTTCATGCTAATTATGAATTTGAAGTGGCCCGGAATTTTACATTGGCGCCCTTCGTAACTTTGTTTTCGTATGATGACGGAAATTATCGCGAAACAGTGATTCCTTTAGGTGTGAAGGGGACGCTTTATCTCGACAGATTATTGATGGCTGGTCGTGATTGGGATTTTTATACTGCCGGCTCACTAGGTTTTGCGCTTGTGAATACTTCGTGGGATGTAAACTATTACGGCGATAGAGCCTATTATCGTGAGTCCAGTCCGCTGTTCCTAGATCTTCATGTAGGAACAAAATATTACTTTAATAAACACATTGGAGCATTTTTGGATTTATCTACTGGTGTTTCAACTATTGGTATTGTTATACGTTGATATACGTTCTTCATGCCATTCGATTTTAGTTCATTGATATAAAGGAGTCTGCTTTTTGAGTGTTTAAACAGAAATGTCTGCTTTTAAAGTTTTTATGGCACGATTAATGCTGAATATAATTCCAACTAGCACTGTTTCTAAAAGAGATAAAACATCCGAAATTTACAAAACAATTTATGCGGTTATATTGTTGAAATATGTAGGTATTAGAAGAATTTTTTCGTTATTAAATAAAAAAGATTATGGGAACAAGAAATGAATTAAAGATCTTCAGGAAGTCAAGTATTGAATATCTTAAGAGTTTGAACAGCAAGAGTATGTCTTATATTTTTGACATGAATAACTGGGATCCGACAGCAAAAGACAGCAACGGTGAAAGACGAATTTTACGTCATACACGAAAATCGCTTAAACGGTTTGGTGATGAAATGAATATTTTCAAAGCTCCTGTAATTGTAGGTCTAAAAATAATTTATTATAAAAGTTTTTCATTTGTTTTCGAAAATAATTGTACAGATCCGACTTTTGATGTCCGCACAGACGTGGAAACAGAAAATTGTTGATACATAAACGTAATTTTTAAACCGAATGGGATACATCAATGTAATATCTTCGAACACCTGAGGGAGCGGCTCTATGTCACTCCCTCAGTTTTTTTAGTCCCTCCCTTTTAATAATACAACTATAGCAGCCGCTTCGACCCAAATGGTAGGAACGGTTTTTTTGTTCTCAAGAGTATCGATTTATAAGTGATTTAAAATTTTAAAAAAATAATTACAAATTTAGTTGTAAGAGTTAATCTAAACGCTTATTTTTGAGCTGTAAATATGTTATTATTTTGTTAGCTTTCACATTAAAATAAATACAAATGAAAAAATCGTTCACACTTATCCTGCTTATTTGTCTTTTTGTATACGGAATAGCACAAGATACAAAAAAGAAAAATGCTAAATTTTTAAAAGAGTTATCCGAAAATGCATGTAAATGCATTGATTCCATCGGTACAAGTGAAAAAAGCAATGAAGATGTTGCAAAGGAGGTTAGCAAGTGTATCGATGCTCAAACGAGTGCATATCAACTGGGGGCAAAGTTGCTGGGTATCGATCTTTCAGGTACTTTGGAAAACAAGGATAAAAAATCGATCGATATAAATATTAATACCAACAAAAATTCAACTGAATACAAATCCTATTATTTTGAAATTGAAAGGTATTTGATGGATAATTGCAAAGCATTGAAAACAAAACTTACTGCTAATGATATCACAAGCGACAAATCATTGTCAAATAATCAGAAAGCTATGGAATGGTATTCGAAAGGTATAAAATTTCTCAAAAATGATGATTACAAAAATGCCTTACCCTTTTTTGAAAAGGCAGTAAAAGTTGATTCACTATTTACATTTGCCTGGGATAATTTGGGAGTTTGCCAACGAAAACTTGATAATTATGATGGCGCAATTTACGCTTACGAGAAATCGTTGGCGCTCGATCCGAATGGAACAATGCCGTTACAAAACATTGCCGTCGCTTACCAATTTAAAAAGGAATATACAAAAGCAATCAAAGCCTACGAAACATTGGCTCAATTAGATAGTTTTAACCCCGAAGTTTTTTATGGTATAGGACAGATTTATGCATTCTACTTAAACGATCAGGAAAAGGCGCTCGATAATATCTGCAAAGCCTACAAATTGTATGTTAAACAAAAGTCTCCATACCGAACTGATGCTGAGAAGATAATGAGTACTATCTACCAGGAAATGAAAAAACAGGATAAATTGCCCCGATTTAATGAAATTTTAAAGGAGAATGATATTAATGTGAATTAGAAATGGATTTTCCGGTAGATTGATATTTCGGAATAAATCAATCTATTTTGAGGAAAAAAACTCATCAAAGAAATAATTCCGACAAGTAGGTTGGAAGATAAAAATAACGTAGGAGTTCTCAGTATAATTCCCCATAGTGGGATCGTACTGAGAACTCTTTTTGTTTTAATTATCTGACGTCAAACGAATATCCCCTGTTGATGTGAACCAATTGCTTTTCAGGTTTCTACTCTAAATTATTTCATTGTCATTATTTTCTTCGTGTTTCTAAACCTTTTCGACTTATGGCTTGTTAACTCTAAAAGGATTAATGTTTATTGCAAGATACTTGTCAAAAATTAAACTACATTAACGTTTAGAGGGTTACATGAATTATTAGAAACAAATACTTTATTGCAGATAGCTATTTGCAATAAAGTTGTTTAGACTTGGTATCGGAGCCATTGTCAGAGGAAACACAATGAGGCGACCTATAAAAATGAAATAAAGCAAATCGTTTCGATTTGACAGATAATATAATTTTAATTTGAAAATAATATTCGTTATGTGTTACAAAAAATCAACCTTCTCTACTTTGATAGTGATAAGTATACTTCTTATCAGTTCTTGTGCTCCCGTCAAAGATATTGCCTATTTTCAAAAGCTTGATGTTCAAACGAAGAAAAACGTAAAACCACAAAAGAACGTAGACATTGTTTACGAGGCACGTATTAAGCCCAAAGATCTGCTAAGCATAACGGTGGTGAGTTCGGAGCCGGAAGCCTCGCGAATGTACAATCTTGTTGTGCCCCAAATTGCTGAGCCTACCAATCAGAATAGCATGTTTTCTCAGCCTACCCTACAAACCTATTTGGTAGATAATGATGGGAATATTGAATTTCCTGTATTTGGAAAAATTCAGGCTGCCGGATACACCCGTGCCGAATTGGAAGGAACGTTGCATAAAAAGTTGGCAGCGGCATTTAGTAAGGAGGCACCAATTATTACCATTCGGTTTACCAATTATTCGGTCAATGTCCTGGGTGAGGTTCAACGACCCGGAAAGTTTGAGACGTCAAACGATCGACTAACCATTTTTGAGGGGATTGCCTTGGCTGGCGACCTTACCATTTATGGTCGACGCGATAATGTAAAAGTATTGCGCGAAAAGGTCGATGGAACTAAACAGTATATAACGCTTAACCTGAATGATAAAAATATCATTTATTCCCCGGCATATTATTTGGAACAGAATGATGTTGTGTATGTTGAACCAAATAAATCCCGATCCAAATCTTCGAATTTTGGTGCTGCCGAGACTTTCGGGATTTCCTCTTTGTCTATTTTATTGACGTTAACGAGTTTAGTTTTCACCATCCTCAAAAAGTAATAGAGGATTTACATGGTTATAATTTTATAAAGGTATTAATAATTACAAATAGTAAGTGATTTATGAACAAGTATCCTGACTCAGAAGAAGAATTCGAACGCCCTATAGACTTTCTTGGAACTTTTATCAACTATTTTTCCTATTGGAAATGGTTTGTTTTATCTCTAATTATATTTTTGACAATTGGGTATACATATCTGCAATTTGCATTGCCAAGCTACGAAGTTAATACTGCCATTCTACTTAAAGATGATCAAAAAGGTGGGGGTACTGCAGAGATCAATGCGTTTAAAGAAATGGGTCTTTTCACGCAGAAAAACAATGTAGATAATGAATTGGAAGTGTTGACCAAATCTATACTGGTTCAACAGGTAGTGCGTGAACTTGGTATGTATGCTAGCTACACTCAAATTGGAACACTTAAGTTTCTTAGTTTTATTGGTGTCAATCCCCGAAATGCTGCTTTTGCCAGTTATGATGAGAAAATACTTTATGGAGCAGAATGCCCGATTTTGGTGAGTATGCCCGATACTGTACTGAACAATATGACAGGTGCGTATGCGTTTGAAATTCTTATTCATCCCTATGGTGAATACGAGTTTTCCGGAGTCTATAATGACCGGAAATATCTCGTAAAGGCCTCTATATCGGATCATCAAGTTATGTTGCCGTTTGGAAAAATCAATATTGTGAGAGGGAAGTATAAACCAACCGAAGATATGGTTGTAGGGGTTGTTCTTCAAAATCCAATGAGTAAGGCCGGTCAGTTGTTGTCTCAGATGGAGATGGCATTGACTTCCAAAACTACTTCGGTGGTAAATATTAGCTTTAGTACTCCCAATGTGCAAATGGGTAAAGACTTCCTGCGGAAATTAATAGAAGTCTACAATCGTGAAGATTTGAAGGATCAAATGGCGATGGCTAACAAAACGGCGAATTTTATTGATGAGCGTCTTATTTCCATAACAAAAGATCTGGGTAACGTTGAGTCGCAGGTAGAGAATTATAAACAAGATCAGGGAATTACCGATATCAAATCGCAAACCGATATGTTTATTAAGCAAACCGGTGACTTTAGTCAAAAACGGATGGATATTGAAACTCAACTGGCCATAGTTAGTGATATTGACAGCTATATACATAGAAAGGAAAACAGATACCAACCCCTACCGGCAAATACAGGGATCAGAAGCGATGGGTTGAACGAATTAATCAATAATTATAACAGATTATTATTACAACAAAACAGACTCTCGCGTATTGCCTCCAGTAGTAATCAGGCTATGATTGATTTGACAAATCAGATTGAATCCTTGTTTAGTACGGTACAATCGAGTGTGCGGAATGAAAGGAACAATTTGCAGATTGCTCTACGCGATTTGATGAGTAAAAACAATGAGAATGCAGCTCATATCAGGGCTATTCCCCGTCAGGAGCGTGAATACACAGAAATTAAACGCCAACAAAGTATCAAGGAAGCATTGTTTCTGTTTCTGCTACAAAAGAAAGAAGAGAAATACCTGAATGGAGCAGTTGTAGAACCGATTGCTAAATTGATAGATAATGTGGGTAGTAGCGGCGCACCTGTTTCGCCAAAGAAACCAATGATTATGTTGTTTTTCTTAGTCATAGGGTTGATTATCCCTATTATAGGAATTAAAATTCGCGATTTGCTTCGCTATCAGATTGAGACCAAAGAGGAGTTGGAAGAAATTTCGAATGTGCCGGTACTGGGTGAAATCATAAGATCGGATCAGGTTGGAAACGTGATTATCCAAGAGAATAACACCGACAGCTTTACTGAATTGTTCCGACTGTTGCGTACCAATCTATTGTTTGTGATGGATAGTAGCGATAAAAAAGTCGTTAATATGGTGTCCAGCGTCAGTGGCGAAGGTAAAACATTTGTTACCATCAACCTGGCTATGAGTTTGGCGCTACTCGATAAAAAAGTATTGGTTATTGGTCTGGATATACGTAAGCCTAAATTGGCCGATTATCTTCAACTGGATAACGACACCGGGATAACGATGTATCTTTCCGGTCATCTGTCGAAAGATAAGTTGGTACGACCTTCGGGCATTCATCCTAATTTATCGGTTATTACCTCCGGTCCGATACCTCCCAATCCGAATGAATTGCTTGCAAAACCAACGTTGGACAAGCTTATTGAGGAATACAGAGAACAGTTCGATTATATTGTAATTGATACGGCTCCCATTGGCGTTGTGTCTGATAGCTTCTCTTTGAATCGTTTTGCCGACATGAATTTATATGTGGTTCGTGCAGATTTTACTCCTAAGAAAAACATTGCCGATGCTACTGAGTTATTCAAGCATAACAAACTGAAGAACCTGTACTTTGTGTTGAATGCAGCCGATCATTCAAAAAAGATATACCGTCAGGGCTATGGTCAGAAATATGGCTACGGTTATGGTTTTAGCAAAAAACACGGCAATACTTATGGGTATGGAAATGAGAATGAAACAAAGAAAAAGTAAAATGTCAGTTGAACTCTGTTGAAATAAAATGTAGTAAACTGATAGTTGGTTTCTAAGTATCTTGAAGTATGAATAAATTAAAACTAATAGTTAAGGTGAGCTGGATAGCTACGCTATATTTCAATTTTCATTATTTGCCCTTCAAACAAGCCATAAAGCTGCCGATATTATTATTTAAAGCTAAACTTCTGAAATGCCTTGGTGAAGTAATAATTGAGAGTGATGTGCTGAAGACAGGGATGATACAGCTGGGTGACTATGGGGTATCACTCTATCCGAATAAAGGCATAGTGTGGGAAAATCATGGTGGAAAAGTTATTTTCAGAGGCAGATGCGATATCGGTAATTCCAGTGCTATATCCATAGGACCTAAAGGATATTGTGTATTTGGAAGTAACTTTAAAGCTACAACTTCATTAAAACTTACGTCTTATTGCCATGTGGAATTCGGCGAAAAAGTACTTATCGCCTGGGATGTGATAGTGATGGATAGTTCATTCCACCGACTGAAAGACCGAAATGGAAACTTCAAAAGTAAAGGCTATGCGCCAATAATTATTGGTAATAGTAATTGGATTACAGCTAGATGTATGATTTTAAGTGGAACAAAAACTCCCGATTATTGTACGATTGGGGCAGCTTCGGTGCTAAGCAAAGATTATTCGGATTTCCCGACGCATATCCTGCTAGCGGGAAACCCCATTGAAATAAAAGCAAAAGATGTGTGGATGGATTTTGACGATCACCACATTGTGGATTATGTGCGATGATTTATCTATAAAAAAGAAAGATGAAAATTAAAACTAATTTTATATATAGTAGTATTCTCACGATCTCTAATTTTATTTTTCCATTCATTACATTTCCCTACATTTCGAGGGTTTTGGGTGTAAATAACGTAGGAATATATAATTGGGTGGGTGGAATTATCCAATATTTCATCTTGTTTTCCATGATGGGGATTGCGATTGTCGGGATTAGAGAGGTTGCAAAGAATAAAAATAATCCGGTAGAGCTCAGCAAAACATTTTCGTCGCTTTTAATGCTAACGGTCGTCACAACTATCATTGCACTGGTTGTGCTTTTTGTTTTAATGGCCTTCGTGCCCAAGTTTGCCGAATACAGGGTGATGTTTTATATTGGTGCTGCTAATGTTTTTGTCAATCTTTTTCTGGTGGAGTGGTTTTTTAAAGGCATTGAGAATTTTAAATACATTACCATACGAAGTATAATTGTAAAAAGCTTGTATGTTATTTCAGTATTTGTTTTTATTAGAGATAGTGATGATTATGTTACCTACTATTTGTTGACAGTAGCTGCGGTAGTTCTTAATGCGCTATTTAACTGGATCTATTGTCGGAAATTTGTTCATTTTACATTTAAGAATATAAGCCTGAAGCCATTTATTAAGCCCTTTATGATTTTGGGTATTTATTTGCTGTTTAATTCCATGTATTCGACATTCAATGTGGCTTATTTAGGATTCGTAGGAGGCAATGAAGAGGTGGGATATTATACCACTGCTACTAAATTATATGGTATTTTACTCGCTTTTTTTTCGGCCTTTACAGGTGTTATGTTGCCGAGGATGAGTGCATTAGTGGCCGAAAATAATTTTACGGAAATCAACCGGCTGATTGGGAAATCGTTCGATATTTTATATACTTTTTGTTTCCCCATGATTATTTTCTTTATGTTTTTTGCTCCCGAAATTGTAGGAATAATAGCCGGACCAGGTTATGAAGGATCAATTTTGCCGATGCGAATAGTTTTGCCCCTAATGCTGATTATTGGTACCGAAGAAATTTTAATTATACAACTTTTGATGCCTTTGAACAAAGACAAGTCGATTTTTATTAACTCAGTGATTGGAGCTTTTGTAGGAGTTGCTTTAGCAATAGTTCTCGTAAAAAATCTTCATAGTGTTGGATCGGCAATTGTTTGGGTTTGCTCAGAGCTTTCAATACTTATTTCGGCAAGTTTTTTTGTAAAAAAATATATAGGCATTCGCATTCCCTATAGAATGGTATTCTTCAAATTTTTATATGCAATTCCGTATATTCTTATTTGTTACGGAGTTATATCTTTGTTTGATGACTCGATAGTTAAATTAGCAGTTGCAGGTGTTGCTTCTTTGCTCTATTTTATCATTGAAGATATGTATATTTCAAAGAACAATACAATCAAGGGGCTTTTGCCAAAATGGAAATAGAATTTTAATAAATAGTGATTATGGAGCGAGAGAGACTAAGATATTACGATTTAATAAGCGGACTAAATCTGATACGAATTATAGTAATGCATATTTTTCAGTTTTCCGGAAATTATTATGATACTGTTTTTTCATTTTTCATGCAGGTCACATTCTTTTTTTTACCATGGTTTTACTTTAAGGCAGGATATTTTTACTCCAACCCTAAGAATGGAACTAAGGCTTATTTGATTGATAAAACGAAGCGTTTACTGTTACCATTTTTTATTTTTACGATAATTGGTTTTTTAATTGCGCTGCCCTTTGAACTTCGCGATTCTACTCGTCCACTTTGGAGAATATTTCTTTCTCCATTCTATGCTATGCTAAGATGGGGTAACGGTGGTAACGGGAATCTACCCCTTTGGTTTTTACTATCGTTGTTTTTTACGTTGACAGGTTTCCTTTTCTTGAATAAGTTTAAACTCAAGTGGATTATTATCTTGTTTCCGGTAATTGGATATGTGTTGTATTTGTACGATGTTGTTTTGCCTTTAGGTCTTTCTAATGTTTTTCTAGCTATTTTTTTCTTATCGGCTGGTAACATTTACAGACATAAGATAGAGAATAAAAAATTTGGACCTTTACTTCTGGGGGCTGCTGTGAGTATTTATGGTTTTGCACAGATTTTCTGTTTTAGTAGCTTAGATTTCAGAACGAATGCAGTTACAAGTGGGAACTATTTTATCTACGTCATCTCAATTTTGGCAGGTCTTTTGTTGATTTATCAGATAGGGAAAAGGATTAATTACGTAAAACCGATCAATTATATTGGCGAAAACTCGATAGTTTATTTTGTTGCGCACTGGCCCATTATATTATTAGTGAAAAATATAATGGATAGTTTCTCATTAAAGACTTCGGGTTATGGCTACGCAGTCATTTTATCGTTGGTTACGTTCTTATTATTGCCGTTATGTGTGAAATTGCTTAACGGAAAACTAAAATTTTTGCTTGGGAGATAAATGGCTATAAACCAAAGATAATTACCTTATGAATAAATCTCTCTACATATTTTTCTGTCTGATATTCGCAGTTAATTTCTGGGACTTGTCGGTGGTGGTCAATGTTCTGACAGCTGATATAGTCCTTGTACTTGACTGGATGTGGATATTGAGTGGAATTTACTTTTTCAATGAAAATAAAAGGCTAAAATCGCTAAATAGTTATAATTATAATAAACCCCTGGTGCTTATTTTAGCAGGAGTATTTATATCCATGTTCTCGGCTTATTTTTTTGGAGGACAGTCGTTGTTGACCACATTGATTGCACAACGGCCTATCTACTCATTTATGTTTTTACCTGCAATCCTTTTTGTGCAACCTACCGAAAAGGACATTATCAAGGCGTTAAAATGGATCTCGATAGGCACCATTGTGGTATGGATTCTTGTTCATTTTAAAACAGATATAATAAAATTAGATAAAGAAAAGATAGATCAATTTGAAATGAATAATCAAGATTTATCTGCCAAATTGGAATTTTATGTCAATGGTATTCACCTGGTAGTGCTTTATACGTATATCAAGATATATCAGTACATAAAGAAGTTCACGTGGAATACTTTTCTGGAAGCCGCACTCCTGATGATATTTGTTATACTGTACCAAAACCGAAGCATGGTTTTAGGTGTAATTCCGGTTTTTATTTATTCGATGTATAAATTTAAATCAACATCTAAACCGACTATTATTATCGTGTCAGCTATTGCCATAATTGTAGGTGTTATTTACACATCCGATGTTTGGACGTTGATGATAGAGAACACACAAAATAATTTAGGTGAGTCGGATTACAATCGGTGGAAAGCACTGTACTACTATTTCGGGAATTATTCATCCAATTGGTTTTGCTACGTTTTTGGGAATGGTTATCCAAGTGGTGGAAATTCCCCATTGGGAAATCTGATGTGGTCAAATTTTGAAAAAGGGATTTTTACCAGCGATTTAGGAATGGTTGGTATGTGGGTGGATTATGGAATCTTGCCCTTAATAGCCATTTATAGTGTCATAATAAGCGTTATTCGGAAAAATATTTTTCCGTTATATCTGAAATTCATTTGTTTGCACGTAGTATTTGTGCCTACTATTTTTCACTTCTGGTCAAACCCGGGGGTAACTCTTTTTTCGCTGATTATTTACATGCATGCTTATTATACCGATCGAAACAAAAAAATGATTCAATATGCTAGGAGTAATAATAGTAAATTATAAGAACGAAGACAAAACTATTGAATATGTAAAAGAGGAATTGATAAAAATTCAAACTCAAAATATAATAGTAGTTGTAAATAATTCGGCAACGCACGAAAGTGATACGAAACTGAAAACTGCTTTGTCGGGCGAACTGGTTCACGATATAGGAAAAATAGAAGATAAAAATCAACGGTGCTTCATCGTCTCTCATCCCGACAATCTTGGCTTTGCAAAAGGGAATAATCTGGGAGCCGAATTTTTACTGAAACATTTCGCAGCCGGTTATTTCCTGTTTTCGAATAACGACATTCGGTTCATTGATAGGAATGCAGTGGAGGCTTTGGTTGAAAAGGCCGATGCATTACCCCATATAGGAGTTATCGGGCCTAATATAATTGGGGTAGATGGGCGCAAACAAAGTCCTGATCCTTATTATCCATTTTGGGCAAGGTACTTTTGGATGTATTGGCTCACGCCTTTTATGCCGAAGAGTTTGAAGAATAAATTATTCAAACTAAACTATACTCAGCAGGCCCAGGAAGGGGTTCATTACAGGGTTATGGGTTCATTTTTTATTGTAAAAGCGGTCGACTTTGTTGCTTGTGGAATGATGGATCCGAATACCTTTCTTTTTTCGGAAGAAATGATATTGGCCGAAAGAATGAAAATGATAGGGCGTGACGTTTATTATTACCCGGCAGTTACTATTTTACACGAACATAATCAAACAATTTCAAAATTTATTGTCGATAAAAAGAAATTTATGTTGCGTTTTGAAAGTGAATGCTATTACTATAGAACATATAGAAATGTTTCTTTGTTAAGTACATATATTGGGAAGCTTTCTTTTCAATTTTATCTGTGGCTTGGAAAATTTGAACGCAAAAAAAAATGATTATGGTAAGGGCGAAACATGCTTATTTAATCTTAGCTCATAATAACTATTACATCCTCGAACGGCTAATTAAGTTGTTGGATGACGAGCGGAATGATATTTTTATTCACGTTGACAAAAAGATCGATGGTTTTGATGAACAGTACTTTCTATCACAAGTAAAAAAATCATCCTTGAATTTTATACATCCGAGAGTCGATGTGAAGTGGGGGCATGTCACTTTCGTAGAAGCCGAGTTTCTATTGTTCCGTCGAGCCTACGAACATGGTCAGTATTCCTACTACCATCTTATTTCGGGCGTAGATCTTCCTATAAAATCGCAGGATTATATCCATCGCTTTTTTGAGCAAAATGCAGGGAAGGAGTTTCTCGGAATCTCTACTGATAGCAAGAAAGACGTGGAATATAAAGTGACAAAAGTGCATGTTTCTACTTCGTTTTATAAGCTAAATATTTTGTGGCTACGTAAAATTCTCTTTTTGATTGACCGAAGTTTTGCTTTCGCTCAACACTTGATTGGGTATAATGTGGTAAAACTGGATAAAGATTTTGCGTTGAGTAAGGGCCCAAACTGGGTTAGTGTTACGCATGATTTTGTAGGTCATTTATTATCAAAAGAGCAGGAATGTTTGAGAATATACAAACACTCTGTTTGTCCCGACGAGATTTTCATTCACACAGTGCTGCATAATTCCCCCTTCAAAGATAAACTTTATAATGTTGATGATGAATATAAGGGTTGTATGAGACTGATTGACTGGAAACGGGGTAATCCCTACATTTTCAGGAAAAACGACTTTCAGGAGTTGATGTCCTCTGATCGGCTTTTTGCCAGAAAATTTGATGAAAAGGATTTGGTTATTGTGAACATGATCTATGATAAGCTTTCCGAAGGCAGGAACTAAAAGTGGAGGAATTATTTATGCGAGTTTTATTTTTCACACATCATTACTTGGATGACAATAGTGGAGGCAGTTTTGCTTCTCGCGCTTACATCAATGCATTTTCGGAAATTGCAGATACTTGCATGCTGATGTATCCCGACAGGGGCATTCCGATTTCCGATTTCATCCACAAAAAATGTATATTAAAGGGAATAAAAGACGAGCATAATAAAGTTCAGAAGGTAATTGATATCTATAGAGGGCATATTCATAGATACGCCGAAGTAATGGTACCGCAGATAAATGAGTTCAAGCCTGATGTGATGGTGTTTGATAATAGCAGAACTTCGGCAGGGATGCTTGAAAAGGTGAAAATGCTAGGTGTTAAAACCGTTATTATCCATCACAATTACGAGATGGAATATTACAGGGGAACAAAACCCTTTATTGCCTGGAGGTTGCCATTTATGCATTATATGGAAAAGGCCGAACGCACGGCAGTACAATGTGGCGACTTGAACCTTACACTTACTGATGAAGATACTAATTTGCTCCAAATGCACTACGATTCGTCACACCTATGCAAAATTGCTAGGCTGGGTACTTTCGAATCGATGCCCGAGCAGTCTACACGCTCGGATGAGGTTGAAATTCCACCAAAAATTTCGAAAAATAATTTGTGTTTTGCCATTACAGGAACTTTAGGCTCCTACCAAACCGAGGTTTCACTCATTCCATTCTTAGAGGAATACTATCCTGAATTGCTTAAGAGCTTGCCGGACAGTAAACTTATTATTGCGGGTCGTAATCCGTCCAGCAATGTAATAAATGCCTGTGCTAAATATCCATCGGTGAAGTTAATGGCAAATCCCAAAGATATGCAAGTGGTGATAGCCAATGCCGATGTGTATATTTGTCCGACTTGTGTTGGTGGAGGATTAAAGTTGCGGGTGATGGATGGACTTAAAGCCGGATTGCCGGTACTGACCCATGCTGTATCGGCAAGAGGATATGATGAGTTCAGAAAGGCTAATTGCCTGTTTGTTTATCACGATAAAAATAGTTTTGGAGTTGGTTTACAAGAACTGCTCCAGGCAATGAAGGAGGGTGATCTGGATATAAGCTCGATTAAGAATACGTATAAGTCGATATTCTCGTTCGAAGCCGGTGTGCACCGGTTAAGAAAGATATTGACAGAAAACAAGTTGTTTTGAATTTTTGGAAAGTCATGGCTTATGAGCAATTTGATAATAAATGCGGATGATTTTGGGATAAGCAAAGCGGTGAACTATGCTATCATGGCAGCCATGGATTCTACTATTTGCACAGATACCACATTCCTAGCCAACTTTGAAGAATCGGAGAATGCCGCCAATCTGGCAATTTCAATAAACAGAACCGATAGGGTGGGTATTCATCTTAACCTCACCGAAGGACTTCCATTGAGTTTAAAGATTAGAAATGAACCCCGTTTTTGTAATCAAGAAGGATATTTTCATAATAGAAAACTCAAACACATTGTGCAACTTTCTAAATCGGAGAGAATAGCTGTACAGGAAGAACTCACAAGTCAGATTCGGCTTAGCCGAAAGTTTGGAATGCAGATTTCACACGCCGATTCACACAATCATATCCACGAAGAACCGGGGTTAGGTCTATTGATTATGGATATATTAAAGAACGAAAATATACCATACCTGAGACTTACCAACAATATTGGTAAAACTTCATTCGTAAATAAAATGTATAGAAGTACTTACAATCTTATTTTAGGTTTTAAAGGACTTACTGTGACTGAATATTTTGGAAGTATATCAGATTTAAACAATTATAAAAAAGTGATAGCGGATGATTCTGTTGTTGAACTGATGATTCATCCCGGTAATATTGTTGACAATCAAATTCTTGATGTGTATTCAAAGGAGAATCTGAGTTTACTTTTGCCCCAAATAATTGAGCGAAATAGATTGATTTCATACAGTCAATTATGATGTCTATCTATGTGTTATTGGTGAAAATATATGATTCGTAGGTTTTGTGAATTAATATCGAAAGCTACGTAGACTATTTTTTATAGTTATATAATGGAAAAATGAAGAAAAAGTTATTGATAATACATCCGGCCTTAGCGCCCTATCGGGTCGATCAATTTAATGCTATTAGTCGCCTTTTTGATTTGGAGGTTGTTTTTATTTTTGGGAACGTATGGAATCATAAGTTCGATCAAAAGAAGTTGCTTTCGCAATTGATATTTAAAGTTTCATTTTTACTGAAAGGTCCTCGTCTTAAGGGCAGGGTTTTCCGGTTTGGAATGTACAGGTCCATTCGGAAAATAAATCCGGATATTGTATTGGGATATGAATTTTCATTCTCTACTCAATATCTTATTCTTTTAAAGCGCTTAGGCTTACTTCGTCAGAAAATAGGTACTACAATTGATGATAGCATTGATATTTGCAACAATGTTCAATCCAAAACTCGTCTTTTTGCTCGAAAAAACGCAATAAAACATCTCGATTATGTAGTTGTACTTTCAACTGAAGTCTCCGAATTCTATCAAAAAACATTTCACCTGAGTGAAAGTCAGATTATCATTTCTCCTATTTTGCAGGATGCAGATCGACTGAGGAGTAAGGCGGAGGATTTAGAAAAAATTGCAAACCAATATGCTCGGGACTACGATTTGTTTGGGAAAAAAGTCTTGTTATTCGTAGGTCGGTTTATATCAGAAAAGGCGTTGCCGAATTTTGTAGATACCATTCACTCTTTATTGCTAGAGCACAAAGATCTGGTTTTAGTTTTGGTAGGTGAGGGTGAGGAAAAACAGAAGTTGCAGGTGCAGATAACTGAAAGACAGTTGGAGCAAAAGGTTTTTCTCCCCGGAAGATTCGAAGGTGAGGAACTTTATGCATGGTATTTATGTGCCTCGGGTTTTGTTTTGCCAAGCACTTACGAGCCCTTTGGTGCTGTTGTGAACGAGGCTTTAATTTTTGGATTACCCATTTTTTGTTCTAAATATGCTGGGGCATCCTATCTTGTAAGCACTGGTAAAGGATTATTGTTTGATCCGCTAAATGCAAGCGATACAACCAATGGCTTGTCGAATTTTCTGCCGACTATATCACCTGTCGGGAAAATAGATTTAATCGCCAGACCATCATTGATGGCCGATGTTAGGGATGTGTTTACAAGTGAATGGAACAAGATAAATAAGGATTAAATATTTTTTCAACTTTAAATTTACATATCTATATGTTTGAATGTTTTCTTATTTGAGAAGAAGAGAAAAATATGAAAAAGTTATTGATATTTCATCCGGCCTTAGCGCCTTATAGAATCGATCAATTTAATGCCTTAAATAAATTGTACGATTTGGAAGTTGTTTTTGTTTATGATAATGTTTGGAACCACAAATTTGATCAAAGTAAGTTGCTTCCACTATTAAAGTTTAAATATTCGTTTCTGTTGAAAGGATTATCCTACAATGGAAGGGTATTTCGTTTCGGTATGCATCGTATAATCAGAAAAACCAACCCGGACATAATATTGGGGTTTGAATATTCGTTGACGACACAATACCTAATTCTTTTAAAACGCTTAGGGTTGATTCATCAGCGAATAGGTTCTACTGTCGACGACAGTATAGATATTTGTCATAACGTACAATCGAGAGGAAGGTATATCGTCAGAAAATGGAGTGTAAATTGTCTTGATTATTTTGTGGTGCTTTCTAATGAGGTCTCGGAATACTATCAACAAACATTTGGATTAAAAAAAGAACAAATAATTGTTTCGCCAATATTACAGGAACCGGACAGACTGAGGAATAATCCGGAAAAATTGGAGAGTATTGCAAAGAAATACCAGCAGGAATATCATCTCAACGGAAAAAAAGTATTACTCTTTGTCGGGCGCTTTATCCCCGAAAAAGCGTTGCCCAGATTTATTTCAAACATATCTTCTTTGCTTCATGAACACGAAGATTTAGTTCTTGTTTTGGTTGGCGATGGACCGGAAAGAGAATCGATTGAGGTTTTGGTTCAAAGTAATTCGCTGAACGATAAAGTATTATTGCCCGGTCGTTTTGAAGGGGAAGAACTTCATGCCTGGTATCTTTGTGCCAGTGGTTTTACATTGCCAAGTTTGTCTGAGACATTTGGAGCGGTAGTAAATGAGGCTTTGATTTTTGGACTCAAAGTTCTTTGCTCTAAATATGCAGGTGCTGCAAGTCTGATTAAACAAAGAAATGGTGTCGTTTTTGATCCACTGAACGAGGAAACTGTCAAAGATGAACTTAGCAGATTTTTGAAATTACTCGAATGTCATAAAAAGATTGACCTAACAAATCGGCCTTCTTTGATGTTATATTGTCAAAAGGCGTTTTCAAAAGAATGGAGGAAGTTAAATTATGGTTAAGGTTTTTCAGTTGATAAGGTCAATTCATTTAGGGGGGGCTGAAATAGTTGCATTTAATCTGGCTGAGTTTTGCAATAATAAATCGCTGCCGGATTTTGAATTTGTTGTTGTAGAGTTGCATCAAACTGTTGATGCTTATTCAGTTGAAATAAAGAAGAACTTAAAGCAAAAAAAAATCAGAATAATAAGTTTAGGAGGGCAGTCTAAATCAGTAAGCTTACTTTTAGGTCCATTTATACTGGCTTATCGTATTTTGCGTGAAAGGCCGGATATTATTCATTCTCACACCGATCTTCCCGACTTGTTGCTTTCCAATACGAGACGAATTTTTGCAATGCTGCATTTAAAGTTTCCGAAAATAGTGAGAACGATACACAACACCATGCTGTGGCCAACACATGATAAATTAGGTAAATATACCGAGCAACGATTGGAAAATGATTGGGTGGTAGGCGTTTCGGATGGAGCTTTGGAGGCTTATAAGAATTTGAGGAATAAGTATAATTTAGGGAGTTCACCGCATCAGTCGATTATTCATAACGGATGTGCAATTCCCAGGAAAGTGGCGCATTCGTTCAATATTGATGACAAAAAAATAAACATTGCTTTTTGTGGTCGATTTGAGAATCAGAAAGGAATTGATGTTTTGATTCAGCGTATTCGGCTCATAAACAGTAAATTCGATAACAGCTTTGTTTTTCATTTAATTGGAAGCGGCTCATATCAAAATGAGATATTGAAAATCTCGCAAGCGTATTCTAATGTGTTTGTATACGATACGGTTCCAAGTGTTGCCGATAAGTTGTATGCTTTCGATTTTCTCATTATGCCATCACGATTCGAGGGCTTGGTGTTGATTTCTATTGAAGCTTCATTTGCCAGGGTGCCGGTTATTGCAGCCTTTGCACCAGGTCTGAGTGAAACCTTACCTGTGGATTGGCCTCTTAATTTTCAGTTAGATAGTGAGGAGTCATTACTCCATATTTTTAGCAAAATAAAAAATCATGAATTTGATTTAGATGCCTTAAAAAATAAGGCCTATTCATATGTGTCAAAGGAGTTTTCGCAGAATGCCATGGTTGACTCATATTCAAAACTTTATTTAGAAATCAATGAATAAGACAAAAAAAATATTATTTATTCTTCATGTTCCACCTCCGGTTCACGGATCTTCAATGGTTGGTCAATCTATTGTGAAGAGTAAACTCATCAACGAATCATTTGATTGCGACTTTGTTAATTTGCTCGTATCCCGCTCTATTAATGATACAGGGAAGTGGAGCTTTATGAAGATTTTGCGATTTATTGGCATTTGGATTCATCTGATGGTGGAAATGATAAAGAAAAAACCAGAAGCTTGCTACCTGGCACTTTCTACAACTGGCTTGTCATTTTACAAAGATGTGTTGTTGGTTTTTTGGTTGCGGGTTTTTCGCATAAAACGTGTGTATCATCTCCACAACAAAGGTATTAGCAAAAGACAAACCAACAAGGTGCTCAGATTTCTTTATCAGTTTGTATTTAAAGGTGCAGATGTTATTTTACTTTCCAGCTATTTGTACAAAGATATTGAAACCTTTGTTCCTTTGTCGAGGGTGCATATTTGCCCAAATGGCATTGAAGATTCATTCCCAAATTTAAAGCCACGGCTTACCAGCAGCGAAAATCCTGTGAAAATTCTGTTTTTGTCGAATCTTATTGAGTCGAAAGGAGTCACTGTTTTATTGGATGCCTGCGTTATTTTGCAAAAGAAAGGAATTGATTTTGAGTGCAATTTTGTAGGTGCAGAAGGTGATATTAATGCAATCCTGTTGGATGAAAAGGTAAAACAACACGGCATGGAGAATAAGGTGAAATACCTTGGTCGAAAGTTTGGACAAGATAAACAGGCTGTGTTGGCTGATGCGGATATTTTTGCTTTTCCTACCTATTACTCTAACGAATGCTTTCCGTTGGTTCTTTTGGAAGCAATGTCCGCAAACATAGCTGTTGTTTCAACTTTCGAGGGTGGTATCCCTGATATTATTGAAGACGGCGTGACCGGCTTTTTAGTGCCACAACGTGATGCTGAGATTATGGCTGAGAAGTTAGAAGAACTGATTAAAAACCCCACATTGCGCCAGCAAATGGGGAAGGCCGGTCGGCAGAAATTTGCGACTGAATTTACCATCGACATTTTTGAGCATAAACTGCAAGCAATTTTGCAACAAATTATAAGCAGAAAATAAGGATTCTCAACCATAAATTACAAACCTTAAAACATTAATGATACTTGTTCTGTTGTAATGTTATAATGTGTTTGTTGTAACTTAAAAAATGATAATTTTGAACAGAAACCGTTGTTATGTTTTCGTTCAAGTTCATATTTAATTCAATAAATCTGTTTATTTTACTTGTTTATATAGAACTTGCTTATGATTTCATTCGAATGTGTTAGCGGTTTACCGTTGGAATTTGAGTCTTTTCTACTAGAAAAATATGACTCTTACAAAACCACTTGTCGGTATATAGAAGTTTATTTCCCAACTTGTGATATTAACCATATGTTGGTTTATGAGGACGATGTATTTGTGGAATTGCTCATATTTGCAAACAGAGGTGATACGACTACCTGCTTCAATCTTTTTGCTGATTTTGACCATCATATTGTTACTAAATTCACCCGATTGCTTTTTGAGAAATATCCTGCTATTCGAAGGGTAAAGTTTAATGCTTCGTACAAAGATTTGGGTCTGAAAAAATCATTCCTTTTTTCTAAAGCAAATGATTATATTGTTGATTTGCCAGCCACGGTTGACGATTACTATTTGCAGCTTGGTTCTACTACACGGAAACATATAAAAAACTACAAGTCGAGATTACTGAGAGATTATCCTCATGCTAATTTCCAGTTGATAAATAGGAATGAAATTGACAATGGCACCATCGACAAAATTATCCAGCTGAATGTTGACCGAATGAAATACAAGGGCATTGTACCCGGTTTAAGTAGCGACGAGAATACAAAAATTCATGCCTTTTCGCAATATTACGGTCGTGTAGCTTATATAGAAATTGATGGCGAAATTGTTGCGGGATGTATAGCTTATGTTTTGAATAAGAGGATATTCTTGCATATAATTGCACACGATAATAATCATTCGAAATACAATGTAGGGCAATTATGCTTATTCTTTCTAATTCAAAGTTCTATCGAGAGTCAACTGTCAACCTTTCATTTTTTATGGGGAGACAATGAGTATAAAATGCGATTTGGGGCGAAACCGCATGGATTGTATTCTTACTTTGTTTACAGATCTTATTCTGTTGATTATATACTAAATAATGCTAAGAATCTATTTATTCGGACTTTTATTCGTTTCAGAAATTCTAAATATTCTAAACCAATTAGAGATGCCGTAAAAGGATATCGAAAAAAAAATACATAGCAAATTGAACTAATAAAACGACGATTTTTTTTTACACTTTAATTACAGCTCATTATGATTTTGATGGAATGTTTTTCAGGATTGCCTTTAGAATATGAGTCCTTTCTGATGGAAAAATACAGTTCGTATATAACCACATGTCGCTATATTGAAATACATTATCCCGCTCACGAAATTCATTATATGTTGGTTTACGATGATGGGAATCTGGTCGATTTGCTAGTGTTTGGAAATAAAAAAAACATTTCAGTTTGTTTCAATGCCTTAGTTAGTCTCGATTCTGTAGTGCTTACAGAATGTTTAAAAAAGGTTTTTGAAACGTATCCGATAATTCAGCAGATTGTAATTGATGCCTCGTATTCTGAGTATATACTTGAAAAATCTATTTTGGTTTACAAATCGGATGATCAGATTTTACTTCTTCCGGCAACTGTTGATGAGTATTTGTCTGAACTTGGAGCTAAAACGCGTAAGCATTTAAAGGCTCGCAAAGCAAATCTGGAAAAGCAATTTGAAAGCGTAAATTATGTTACAAAAATAGCTGATGAAATTGATGAAAGTGTTATTGAAAAAATAGTTCAGTTTAGTCGTAGCAGAGTAAAACAGAAAGGTAGAAATTTTGGAATAGATAAAATATACACAGAAAATCTATATAAATTTTCCCGTCATTATGGGTGTGTTGTTTATTTAGAATTGGATGGTGTGATGGTGGCGGGTTGTATTTCAACCATAATAAACAAGGAGATTTTTGTACATATTATTGCGTACAATGATGATTTCTCGAAATATAATGTGGGTGAAGTCTGTATTTTCGATTTAATTCAGACGTCAATCAACAATAAACTAGTAAAATTTCATTTTTTGTGGGGATTTAATGAGTTGAAAAGAAGACTTCAGGCAAGGCAGAACATATTGTTTTCATATACTGTGTATCGAAGCTACTCATTTGATTATTTTAGCTGCAAAATTAAAGTTGCTCTTTTTGAATGGATGTATAAATATAAAGATGCCGGTATATTTAAACCAATTAAAGCCGGTATGTCAACTTTAAGACAACGAATGAAAAAATAGATGATCTTACTTTTATAAATAAAATATGGATAGCAATACTACTTTAGCTCCTATTTGTCTTTTTGTATATTCCCGACTCTCTGAAACGAAGCAAACTGTTGAATCGTTGCAAAGAAACATGTTGGCTTCTGAAAGTCAGCTGTTTATATTTTCGGATGGAGCAAAAAGTAGTAATAGTATCGCCGACGTGGATGCTGTTCGTCGTTATATCCATACCATCACCGGCTTTGCCAATATCACTATCTATGAAAGTGATGTAAATAAGGGCTTGGCCAATTCTATTATCTCGGGAGTTACACAAATTGTCAATCGATTTGGCAGAGTGATTGTGTTGGAAGATGATTTGCTTTTATCGGAAAACTTTCTCTGTTTTATGAATGAAGCTCTTGATTTTTATGAAAATAAAAAGAAGGTGTTGAATGTGTCGGGGTATTCTTTTACACTCAACTATCCGCCCGGTTACAAATACGATGTGGCTTTTTCATTGCGCTTCGCCTCTTGGGGATGGGCTATTTGGAAAGACCGTTGGGAGTTGATAGACTGGGAATTGAAGGATTATAAATCCTTTCGTTGGAATGTGTTTAAGCTGCTTAAATTCTCACGTGGGGGTAGCGATCTTTGCCAGATGTTGAACAGGCAGGTACATGGGCGGGTCGACTCATGGGCTATTCGTTTTGATTATCACCATTATAAATATGATTACCTGGATGTTTTTCCGGTAGTATCAAAGGTTCAGTATAATGGTTTTAATACTGAGGCTACACACACGGTAAAAAAATGTGATACGTATGATACCTTGTTGGATAGCTCAGACCAATCAGTGTTTTCATTTTCTGAAGATGTCCGGATGGAGGCATCTGTCAGAAGGCAGTTCTATAATCATTATTCACTTTGGAGTCGCTTAAAGGATAAAATTTCGCAACTGACATGGACAAAAAACAACTAATTATTACTACCAGTTGGGATGATGGACACGCTTTAGATCTCAGATTGGCGGAATTGCTTGATAAATATAGTATTAAGGGTACGTTTTACGTTCCGATAAACAATGCTGAGCACCCTGTTATGCTGCCTTCGGAGTTAGAGGTAATAGCCGGAAGATTCGAAATCGGAGGCCATACCGTGAACCATATTTACCTCAATACACTTAGCGAGGAAGATGCAAGGTACGAAGTTGCCGAATGTAAAACGATGCTTCAGGATAGACTGGGACGGGCTGTGGATGCATTTTGTTACCCAGGTGGAAAATATTCGCAACGGGATATACGTTTGGTGAGTGATGCCGGATTTTTGTTTGGGCGTACCACCAGATTATTGCATATTTCATCTGCTATTGAAACAAAATTGATGGATACTACTATGCAGGCTTTTCATCACAGCAGTGTAACGTTGACGAAACATTGCCTGAAAGCCGGTTTTGTACTTCCCATTGTACAGCAACTCTTTTTCTATAAAGGAAATAAAAATTTTCCATTGTTGGCCGAAGTGCTAATGAATAAAATACAAAGTAACGGAGGTGTGTTTCACTTGTGGGGGCATTCATGGGAAATTGAAGAGTTTGGACTTTGGCATGATCTGGAGCTACTGTTGAAAGCAATTGCTTTTAATCGCGATATAGCCTATATGAACAATACCGACTGTTGGAATGCCCTTTCGGCAAGCGCAGCGTTCAAGACATAGCTTGTTAGTTATATCCTTTTTTTTATTGGACTACGACTGAATTATTACACATTAAATCTATTTCTAATATTGATGATATGAAAATTCTTTTTGTATTGCATCTTCCACCTCCGGTTCATGGAGCAGCCACAGTGGGGTTGCAGATTAAAAATAGTACGATTATAAATCAGGCTTTTAGCTGCGAATACATAAATCTTGGTACATCAGTCACCATCGAGGAGATAGGGAAGAGGAGATTGGTTAAGGTATTGCGCTATTTTGCTATTCTGTGGAGGGTTTTTGTAACAGTTCTTCTTCACCGACCTGATTTGTGCTATTTTTCTATGACCAGTAAATGTATGCCTTTTTATAAAGATGCATCGTTGGCATTATTAGTTAAGCTTCTTGGTGTTAAGATTGTATATCATTTTCATAACAAAGGGGTAAGTGTAAATCAGAATAAATTCATCGACAATTTATTATATCGAATGGTATTTAAAGGCTCGGAAGCAATATTGCTTTCGCCTAATCTGTATCCGGATATTCAGAAATATGTGAATCCGGAGCATGTATATTATTGTCCCAATGGGATAAAGGCTGTTGAGAAAATGGAGGTTTTAAATGCAGATGAAACATCTGTCAGGCTGTTCTTCTTGTCAAACCTAATGGAATCGAAAGGGGTGTATATACTGCTCGAAGCCTGTGAAATTCTAAAACAAAAGCATCTTGCTTTTCAATGTATCTTTGCTGGTGGTATTGGTGATATCGACAAACAACAGTTTGAGTCTAAAGTGCGTGATTTAAAGCTAGATGACTGTGTGCATTACGTTGGCGAAAAGTTTGGAAATGACAAAGGCGACATTTTTTCGAATGTTGATATTTTTGTGCATCCTACATTAAATGATTGTTTTCCACTGGTGTTACTTGAAGCTATGCAATACTCCTTACCGGTAATCTCTACTTTAGAGGGTGGGATCCCCGATATAATTGATGACAATTTCACAGGTTTTCTCATCCCCAAAAATGACAGGCAGGCCTTGGCCGAAAAATTAGAACTTCTGATTGGAGATAAGGATCTTCGATTGAAAATGGGTTTAGCCGCACGGCAAAAATTTGATTCGGAGTTCAAATCGGATAAATTCGAAATGCGCATGACGCAGATTCTGCATCAAACACTTAAAGATGGTTGACGATTTTTTTTTCGGACATATCCCTGTCAATAGATAGTATAACTTGTTTATCCATTTTACGGCTAACCTCCACTTTGTGGAGGTTTTTTTGTGTGATTAGTGTGAGTTTGTTATCATTGAATTATCGGACACCAATAATGAAAGAAAGTTCTTCCTCAGACTTAAGAACTTATTTCTTGTTTTCAACCTGAGTAGCAGGTATTACTATTTGAAGTAATCTTATTGCTTTTTTTGTCAACGATATGTCTTTGTATCGCATAGTACTCACGTTATTTAGATATTAATGTCTCCTTGTTTCCAACCCAACGTAATGTGTTACCTATAGCTCTTATTTTCTGTTTCTAATTAATTCCTGAAGTGTTCCGGTGTGTTGTGCCTTTAGGTGCGACTCACTCCTATATTTCGAGTGTATGATATTATCTTCTTTTCTCCTCATTCGGTACTGTACATCGAAACATCCAACTATATATTCAGGACGTCATTTTCTGCTTTATCCGAGCTTATGTCAACGGGTATAGAGGCGTGGTGGAAGGCATTCGCACTGTTTCAATGAAGAACCTCGGTGTCTTACTTTGAATCTACATTTGTGTAGCAATTTGTATAGTGCTACAACTATGGTAATTTAGTATTTGTGCTTGCCTGGCTAAGTGCTAATAAATGTGAAAGAGGACGTTTATTTTAATGTAGTAAAAATTACTACATATTATTAAGTCTCTTATATTTTCGTGTTTTTATTCTTGAACACAGAATTTCGCATTTCAGTCCAATAAATTCATGATTAAGTTTATATTAAATATTGCACTATGTCGAAACTATTTTGTTGTGCTACTGTTTATTGAATAAACTACTTGTTGTGTTTTTATGTTGGTTGACGATATTTCAAAGTGCATCTTTTGTGTATAAATATAATTGTCATGAACTTTTAGTTTGAGACTAATGTTGTAATAATTACAAAGGAAGATGCATTTGGATAGTAATATGTACAATAAGCAATGTAAAAAATACTACAAAATAACAGATAGAATGTGAATTATGTGTCATAATACATATAATGTGAATGGTAAAAATTATTGATTATTAGGATGCTATAGTGTTTATTCAAATAATGAAATGGATTAAACTATATTCTTTTTTTTCAAATTAAATATTCTCTTCAACGTCATTTATACGTGCATTTAACTTTTATCAACTAGAATTATTAACTGGTTTCGTTGCGAAACTATAAACATTAGGACTATGTTACAAAGCTATACTATTTTCAATCAGTCATTGCAAGCAATTAAAAAACCAAAAGCGTTAATTAGTACTATTAATGCTCATTCTTATAATACTTTAAGAGAAGATAAAGATTTTCAAATTGCATTGCAGTCCAGCGATGTGCTATTGCCAGATGGCATTAGTGTGGTGTGGGCTATGCGGATGCTGACGGGTGTGAAGCTGCAAAAAATAGCGGGGGCTGACTTGTTTCAGTATGAAATGGAGCGTGTCAATGCCAAAGGAGGTAAGTGTTTCTTTTTGGGGAGCACAGATGCTATTTTACAAATGATTCGCAGTAAGGCAGCAAAAGATTATCCCAATGTTGAGGTACACAGTTACTCACCTCCTTACAAGCCTAAATTTAGTGAAGAGGATAATCGTGAAATGATAAAGGCTATCAATTCTGTGGAACCCGATGTTCTCTTCGTAGGTATGACGGCTCCCAAGCAAGAAAAATGGGCCTTCGAGCACTTTAACGAACTAAAAGTTGGTCACGTGTGTTGTATTGGTGCGGTCTTTGATTTTTATGCGGGTACTGTAACCCGTGCACCACACTGGATGATTAGCAGTGGTTTGGAGTGGGCTTATCGGTTGGTAAAGGAGCCTCGTCGAATGTGGCGAAGGTATCTGATTGGTAACGTTAAGTTTATTGCCTCTATGGTGAGGGAAAAAATGCTACTTCCTCAACCGCATTTATTGCAAAGACGCATGCAAATTAATCATTGAATTACCGGCCACAGAATAGTATTCTGTGGCTTTTATATTTATTCGATGCTTTAAATCTGTAAAGCACTCGTTTTTTTATGCAATATAAAACCTTTTTTTATGAAATCGAACGAAACAGAACTTAGGTTCCTGTATTTAGCATTTGACTTAGTAATACTAAATATTGCCTTTGCCATCGTCTACTCAATGAGTTCGTTACTTAAAGATTTGAACACTCACGATAAAAGTTTATATCTGTTATTGCTCAATATGTCAGCGGTAATTACATACTCTGTGTTTTCAACCCGAAACCTTTACTTGCACGACGATTTTTCAAATAGGGTAAAGCGGATCACCAATCGGATGCTGATATTTTCTTCGGTAGTGTTTGCTTTTGCTCATTTCTTTTTGCCGGAAGGTTTCTCGCTTTTCTTTTTGTTTCAATGTGCGCTTTTGTTTTATGTCGGAAAATTGTTTTTCTACTATGCGTTGTATGCTTACCTGAAGTTTAGTCGATCCAAGGGTATTTATGTCCATCGCGTACTAATTATTGGTATGAACGATATGAGTGGTCTTCTTCGTAAACTATTGGATAACAATCCGATGTTGGGTTACGAATTTATCGGCTATGTGTCGGATAAAAAGGAGGCTGATGAAAATGTGTTGGGTGAATTGCATGAGCTTGCTCATCTTGTTTCTCATCATCAAATAGACTTTTTGTTTGTTACTTTATCTGCCTATAATGATTTAAAAAAGAGTAAAGAGTTGCTTGCTTTGTGCAATAGGATAGGAGTAAGGCTACGGTTTGTTCCCGAAAATCAATATTGGTTTAAGCCAAGGATGAATATGGAGTCGGTGGGGTCGTTGGTTGTTTTTAATCCTCAGGAAATTCCACTTGATGATATTAACTCTCGCTTTTTCAAGCGGGCTTTTGATGTTATCTTCTCGTCGATGGTTATACTTTTTGTCATTAGTTGGTTGTTTCCATTGTTGTGTGTATTGATAAAGCTAACATCGAAGGGTCCGGTATTCTTTAAGCAAAAGCGAACCGGTATTAACAACCGAACGTTTACCTGTATGAAATTCAGGACTATGCGGATGAGCAGCGATGCTGACGAGAAGCAGGCCACGAAGAATGATAGTAGAGTGACGCCCTTAGGTGCTTTTCTTCGAAAATCCAATCTTGATGAGTTTCCACAGTTCTTTAATGTGTTTGTAGGTCAAATGTCTATTGTTGGGCCACGCCCGCATATGTTGAAACATACGAATCAATATTCGGAGTTGATAGATTATTACCGGGTTCGTCATTATGTGAAACCGGGTATTACCGGTTGGGCGCAGGTGAGTGGCTACAGAGGTGAGACGGATGAGTTGTGGAAGATGCAAAAACGTGTTGAATATGATATGAGCTATCTTGAGGGTTGGACTTTTTGGTGGGATCTAAAAATTGTAGTTCTAACAGTGTTTGGAAAAAATTCCCATAAAAATGCTTTTTAAAGGGCAGGTGCAATAACTTTTTGCTGTATCCCCCAATGAATAACAATATTATTCGTTGGGGGATTTTTGTTAAGACTGTGTGTCCGTTCTTTATCTGAGTGTTTGATGGGTGCTCGGTTTGATAAGCAATATGTCTGATATGCAGAAGATTTAACTCAAAAAACGATGTTTTTTTTTAGTTTTGATTATCTTTGTAATCCCATAAAATGTTTTATAATTGCTACTTGGTCAAATGCAATTGTTCTAAATATTAATTTCATTAGTCTGCTTGATTATAAATCGAATCGCAATATCCGGAGGGTTATTGGCTGTGTTCTTCTTTTAAATAGTTGATTTTTGGGTAGTATTGGAATCTGTCTGCGGTTGATTTTCCTCTTTTTTTTATGAGTTCACTTTGGGCTAAAATATATCTAGTGCTGCTGCGGTTGTAAAAAGACTTTTGTTGTTTTAGTTTGTTGGTTAATGTCAAATGAGCAGTTCTTGTTCATTAGATACTGATTGTTTTTAGGTTTGTTGTCATAGTTGAAAGTTAATTTAATTTACTTGTCTTATGGAATCGAACGAAACCGAACTGAAATTTCTTTATCTGGCTTTTGATCTGATAATTCTGAATATTGCCATTGGAATTGTTGTTGTTGTAAAACCATTCTATTGGGAACTAGACATATATAATAGAAGTTTATATCTTCTGCACGCTAATATGTCCGGTGCTATTACCTACCTCGTATTTTCTACAAAGAACCTTTATTTGCATGATGTATTCTCGAGCCGTGTAAAGCGAATAAGCAAACGAATGCTGGTTTTTGTAGTCGTTTCATTCGTTTTTGCGCAATTGTTTCTGCCTGCCGGTTATTTCAAATTATTTATTGTTGAATATACGGTGCTTTTCTATTTTGGGATAATAGCTTTCTATCTGTTGTTGTATCGCTATTTGCAATATGGGCGCACGAAGGGTTATTTTGTTCATAGGGTTTCTATCATCGGTTTAAATGATACGGCTTTACTTTTGCGCGAGGTGATGGAAGGAGATCCGATGCTTGGTTTTGATTTTAAGGGGTATGTTTCCGATAATAAAGAGGATAGCGAAGGTGTTTTGGGGCATCTTGATAGTCTGGCGGAGATAGTGGCGAGGCATCAGATAGAGATACTATTTGTAACACTTCCTGCTTATAACGATGTAAAAAAAATCAAGGAATTGTTGGCAATTTGTAACAAAATAGGGGTAAGGCTTCGTTTTGTTCCCGAAAATCAATTTTGGTTTAAGCCCAAAATGAATCTGGAGTCGGTGGGTTCACTGGTGGTTTTTAATCCGCAGGAGATTCCGCTTGATGGAGTGAAAGCTCGTTTTGCGAAGCGGGCATTTGATATTGCATTCTCTTCGTTGGTGATTGTATTTGTGATCAGTTGGTTGTTTCCCATTTTGTTTTTGCTTATAAAATTGAGTTCCAAAGGGCCAATATTTTTTCTTCAACAACGTACGGGTATTAATAACCGTACGTTTAAATGTATGAAATTCAGAAGTATGCGGATGAGTAAGGATGCTGATACAAAGCAAGCGACAAAGGGTGATAGTCGTGTGACAGCGATAGGTCGTTTTCTTCGAAAATCCAATCTGGATGAATTTCCTCAGTTTTTTAATGTGTTTATGGGTCAAATGTCGGTGGTAGGGCCGCGCCCACACATGCTCAAGCATACCGATCAATATTCTGAATTGATCGATTATTATCGTGTGCGCCATTATGTGAAGCCGGGAATCACCGGTTGGGCACAGGTAAATGGCTATAGGGGTGAAACGGATGAGTTGTGGAAAATGGAGAAACGGGTTGAATACGACATGTATTACCTCGAAAACTGGACGTTTTGGTGGGACGTCAAGATTGTTTTTCTAACTGTGTTTGGTAAGCGAGCGCACCTAAATGCCTTTTGATTTTCGTTATTGTATAAAACAACAAAAAAGAAAAACGCTAACAATCTCTATTAAAGATTATTAGCGTTTCTTTGCGTGGTACCACCAGGAATCGAACCGGGGACACAAGGATTTTCAGTCCTTTGCTCTACCAACTGAGCTATGGTACCTTTCGGCTTAGCGGGTGCAAATATACGGCCTTTTTTCGAATCTGCAAGGCTTGTGATGAAAAAAATAGAAAAAATGTTCCCGAATATTGGGCATGTGGAGTTTTTCGAGCTTTAAATAGTTGTTTCTAAATAAAATACCAAATGAAGTTTTATTGAAAAAAAGTTTTAGTTTTTTGTGTCGGTATGCCATTGCAGCTTGTTGTAGATAGGAGAAGGTCATTTTCGCTGCGGGAATTTCAATTTTGTACCCATTTAGCTGCTCCGCTCTTGGCGAATTGGGGTAAATGTTGTCGGTTTCGCTCTGTTAATCATGTGTTTTTGGCGGTAATTTCCTTCATTGTGGTTCTTTCATTATTCGTGTTTTTTTTGTATTTTTGCGCATCAAACTAAAATTGAAGTAAATTACGAATGAATAATATCCGCAATTTCTGCATTATTGCACACATCGATCACGGCAAAAGCACGCTGGCCGACCGTTTGTTAGAATATACCAACACCGTAGCCGGAAAAGAAATGCAAGCGCAAGTGCTTGATAACATGGACTTGGAGCGAGAGCGTGGTATTACTATTAAAAGTCACGCCATACAAATGAGTTATAAACTCAATGGCGAAGAATATGTTTTCAATCTTATTGATACTCCGGGTCACGTCGATTTTTCGTACGAAGTATCACGTTCTATAGCTGCTTGTGAAGGTGCATTGCTTATTGTAGATGCTACGCAAGGTATTCAGGCTCAAACAATTTCTAATTTATATATGGCTCTTGAGCATGATTTGGAAATAATTCCTATCATGAATAAGATGGATATGGATAATGCCATGCCCGAAGAGGTGGAGGATCAAATTATTGAATTGCTTGGTTGTAAGCAGGAGGAAATTCTGCGAGCAAGTGGCAAAACAGGTATGGGTGTGAATGAGATTCTGGAAGCTATTGTGAGTAGAGTTCCTGTCCCAAAAGGTGATCCTGAAGCCCCATTACAATGTTTGATTTTCGACTCGGTTTTTAATTCGTTCCGTGGTATTATTGCGTATTTCAAAATTGTAAACGGTACTATCAATAAAGGTGATCTGGTGAAATTCGTGAATACCGAAAAAGAGTATTCCGCCGAAGAAATTGGTGTTTTAAAACTGGACATGTCGCCCACAAAAACGCTGAGTGCCGGTAATGTGGGTTATATTATTTCGGGAATTAAAACTTCCAAAGAGGTAAAAGTAGGTGATACCATAACTCATGTAAAGCGCCCTTGTCCTAAAATTATTGAAGGATTCCAGGAGGTAAAACCAATGGTTTTTGCCGGAGTGTATCCTATTGATACAGATGATTTTGAAGACTTACGTGCTTCAATAGAAAAATTACAACTAAACGATGCCTCCCTTACTTTTGAAGCCGAGTCGTCGGTAGCTTTGGGCTTTGGATTTCGTTGTGGGTTCCTGGGCATGTTGCACATGGAAATTATCCAGGAGCGGTTGGATCGTGAATTCGATATGAACGTTATTACTACCGTTCCTAATGTGTCGTATCGCGTGTATACCAACAAAGGCAATTTGATTGAAGTTCATAATCCGTCGGGTTTGCCTGATATTATGGCTATCGACCGCATCGAAGAGCCTTATATTCGTGCTTCTATTATCACCCGCACCGATTATATTGGTCAAATCATGTCGCTTTGTCTGGGTAAACGTGGTGAATTGGTGAAACAAAACTATATTTCGGGTAACCGTATGGAGTTGATTTACGATTTACCGTTGGGTGAAATTGTATTTGATTTCTACGATCGATTGAAAAGTATCTCAAAAGGGTATGCTTCCTTTGATTATCATATGAATGGCTTCCGTCCCTCGAAACTGATCCGATTGGATATTCTGCTTAACGGAGAGCCGGTGGATGCGCTCTCGTGTCTGATTCACGTTGACAATGCTGTGCCGCTAGGTAAACGCATGTGCGAAAAACTAAAAGAACTTATCCCCCGTCAACAGTTTGATATTGCTATACAAGCTGCTATTGGTGCAAAAATCATCTCTCGCGAAACCATTAAAGCGGTTCGTAAAGACGTAACTGCTAAGTGTTACGGTGGTGATATCAGTCGTAAACGTAAACTTCTTGAAAAGCAAAAGAAGGGTAAGAAAAAGATGAAACAAATCGGTAATGTGGAAGTGCCTCAAAAGGCATTTTTGGAAGTGTTGAAACTGGATTAAGCAGTGCTGCATCGATGCAAGATACAATTTCGTTCTTATTTCTACGTCGGGATTTTCGCTTGGTTTAATTGTACAGTTTGATTTCTATCTATATGCATTTTTTCATTAAAAATACGGATATTATTCATTAACCTATTGAACAAATCTTTAAAATTATTAAGGGAATCAGGCATTTGTTCATTATTTCTTAAATCTCGCCGTTTTTTGTTTTTTAATCAGAATTACTGTTTCTAAATTCAAATATATTTGTAATTTTGCGACTCAAAATTTTAATAATCAATTGCCAAAACATTATAAAATTATGCCAGAGTTAATTGGACATATTTCGCAAATCATTGGACCCGTTGTGGATGTATTCTTTGATTTGAAAGGAAATGATGAAACAAAGTTGCCTGCTATTCACGATGCGTTGAGTATCGACAGAGGCCAGGGTAAAACACTCATTGTAGAAGTACAACAACATATCGGTGAGAACACCGTGCGTACGGTTGCTATGGATTCTACCGATGGACTTCAACGCGGACTTAAAGCCACTGCAATGGGCGAACCTATTACCATGCCGGTAGGCGATCAGGTAAAAGGGCGACTTATGAATGTGATTGGCGAGTCGATCGACGGAATGAAGCAACTGGATAAGAAAGGTGCATACCCGATTCATCGCGAACCTCCGAAATTTGAAGACTTAACCGTAAGCGAAAGCGTTCTTTCTACGGGTATTAAAGTAATTGATTTGCTTGAACCGTATTCGAAAGGTGGTAAAATTGGTTTGTTTGGTGGTGCTGGTGTTGGTAAAACAGTGCTTATCATGGAACTTATCAATAATATTGCTAAAGGTCACGATGGTTTCTCTGTTTTTGCCGGTGTAGGTGAACGTACCCGTGAAGGGAATGATTTGCTTCGCGAAATGATTGACTCGGGCGTAATTCGTTACGGCGAGGAGTTCAAGAAAAGCATGGAAGAAGGCAATTGGGATTTATCAAAAATTGATTATTCGGAAGTAGAAAAATCGCAGGCAACACTCGTCTTCGGACAAATGAACGAGCCTCCTGGCGCACGTTCTTCAGTAGCATTATCAGGTTTGACGGTTGCAGAATCGTTCCGTGATGCTGATGGTGGCGGACGCGATATTCTATTCTTTATCGATAATATTTTCCGTTTCACACAAGCAGGTTCTGAAGTTTCGGCTTTGCTCGGACGTATGCCATCAGCTGTAGGTTACCAACCAACACTGGCTACCGAGATGGGAACCATGCAAGAACGTATTACTTCAACAAAAAACGGATCTATCACTTCGGTTCAAGCGGTTTATGTGCCTGCTGATGACTTGACTGACCCTGCTCCGGCTACTACTTTCTCGCACTTGGATGCCACCACGGTATTAAGTCGTAAAATTGCCGAGTTAGGTATTTTTCCTGCTGTTGATCCTTTGGAGTCTACCTCGCGTATCCTTAATCCATTGGTTGTGGGTAAAGATCACTACGAAACGGCTGAGCGTGTAAAACAAATTCTACAACGTAATAAAGAGCTTCAGGATATTATTTCTATTCTTGGAATGGAAGAACTTTCGGATGAAGACCGCATAACTGTTACACGTGCCCGTAAGGTACAACGTTTCTTGTCACAACCTTTCTTTATGGCTGCTCAATTTACCGGACAACCCGGAGTTATGGTGCCAATTGCAGAAACCATTCGTGGTTTTAAAATGATTTTGGACGGCGAATTGGATGATATGCCGGAAATGGCATTCCTAAGTGTTGGAACCATTGACGATGCAATTGCCAAAGGACAAAAACTAATTGCGCAAGCAAAAAGATAAATTGGCTAAACCCCAATCAACCCCACAAAGAGAATGAAATTAGAAATTATAACTCCCGAACAAGTGTATTTTTCAGGTGAAGTTGCTTCGGTAACCCTGCCCGGAAAGAATGGTAGCTTTACCGTTTGGGAAAATCACGCTCCGATTATTTCTTCGTTAGGTGCCGGAAAAATTAGTTATAAAGCTAATAATCAGGATTTCGAGTTAACTGTTGACGGCGGATTTGCTGAGGTAAATAAGAATGTAGTGACGGTTTGTCTGGAATTAATCTAAAGGAATTGTGCCAACAACAACAAAATCAATACAGTCTCTTTTCGCCCTTCTAATGGTGATATTGGGATGGGGTGGATGGTTTATCCTGAAAAAGTTTGTGCCGGAGATGAATCTGGGATGGTATCCTTACCTACCCGCAACTTTTCTTGCGTTGGGTTTGCTATTGACTACGGTTTTGGAAAAAGTAGATAAAACGAACCAACGAAAGTTAGTAAATATCTACATGTTGTTGAAAATGTCTAAGCTGGCTGTTGTGTTGGCTTTTATATTAGCATACTACGTGTTGGTAAAAGTAAATATGAAGTTGTTTTTGCTCGTATTTGCGGTTTATTACCTGCTGTATTTATTGCTTGAATTTTATGCGTTCTATATTACCGAGAAAAAAATTAAACAGAGTAAATGAGAAGATTACATAAAATAGTACTTATCCTGGTTTTATCTGTCTCTGTGATGGGGCTGAAATCATACGCCAACGAACCTGCTAAAGAAGGTGCAGCAGCAGAGGAAGTGGATGTTAAGGGGTTGATTTTGGAACATTTGGCCGATTCGTACGAGTGGCACATAACTAAAGTTGGCGAAACTGACATTGCTGTGCCTTTACCTGTAATTCTTCACGGAAGTACCGGTTGGCATGTTTTTATGTCTTCGGCATTTCACGGAGGTCACGAGCATGAAGGATTTTCGATTGCTCACGAAGGTAAGTATAAAGGCAAGATAGTAGAGAAAGATGCCGCCGGCAATGAGGTGCGTCCGTTGGATATATCTATCACTAAGAATGCAGCTTCCCTGATGTTCAGTAGTGCATTGCTTATTCTCATCATCATGTTTGTCACCCGATCGTACAAAAAGGGAGTATTTGAATCGAAGAAAGGCTTTGTTGGCTTTATGGAGATGTTTATTATGAACATCAATGACGATGTGATAAAACCCTGTATCGGAAAAGATTATAGAAAGTTTGCTCCTTATTTGCTTACCGTCTTCTTTTTTATATTTCTCAATAACCTGATGGGCTTGATACCTATCTTCCCCGGTGGTGCTAACGTTACAGGAAATATTGCCATCACTTTTGTATTAGCAATGTGTACGTTCGTTATCGTTCAGATTTTTGGAACAAAAGAATATTGGAAAGAAGTATTTTGGCCTGACGTTCCGTTGTGGCTTAAGGTGCCAATTCCCATAATGCCTGCTATTGAGTTGGTAGGAGTGTTTACAAAACCTTTTGCATTGATGATTCGTCTCTTTGCAAATATTCTGGCCGGTCACTCGATTGTATTAGGATTAACCTGTTTAGTTTTCGTGACTGTGAAACTGGGAGTAACAATGAATACCAGTATGAGTGTAGTCTCAGTGTTATTCAGTGTATTTATTAATTTGGTTGAATTGCTGGTAGCCTACATACAGGCTTACGTTTTTACAATGCTTTCGGCTGTATTTATCGGTTTAGCCAGAGTGGAACCACATCATTCAAACAAAGAACATAAATAAGAGCCGGCTAACATCCCTTACGAGATTTTTTGGATGCGAATGTTTAAATGAATAATATATAAAAATAAATAATTATAAACTTGGTCTTCATGTCTATCAGCCGATGGATGTAAGGTCATAAATAAATCAAAAAGTTATGTTACTAACAATTTTATTACAAGCAGCTGCTGGTGCAGGTTTAGCAAAATTAGGTGCAGGTTTAGGAGCAGGTCTTGCTGCTATTGGTGCAGGTTTAGGTATTGGCAGAATTGGTGGATCGGCAATGGACGGAATTGCTCGTCAACCTGAAGCTGGTGGCGACATTCGTATGGCCATGATTATTGCTGCTGCCCTTGTTGAAGGTGCTGCTTTATTTGCTATCGTAGTTTGTGGCTTTATTCTCTAAAAAAAAGACCGGGGTCTGATGTTGAGACCCAAGTCTTTGTTTCTTAAATTAGTTGTCAATTTTTAATTGCCAATCGTAAATTTATACAATTATGTCATTACTATTGCCTGAAACAGGTCTCTTGTTTTGGATGTTACTTTCTTTCGGGATTGTTGCTTTCATTCTTGTCAAATTCGGTTTTCCAGTCATTATCAATATGGTGGAAAGTCGCAAAACTTACATCGATGAGTCATTACTTATAGCCAAACAGGCGTATATAGAAATGGACAAGGTGAAAGCGGCAGGTGAAGCAATTGTGGACAATGCTCGTCGTGAGCAGGTTCAAATCCTCAACGAAGCTACCCAAACGCGTGATTTGTTGATCAAAGACGCCAAAGACAGAGCACAATCAGAAGGACAAAAAATGATTGATGAAGCCAGAAAGCAAATTCTTATCGAAAAAGAAGATGCTATCCGTGATATTCGTCGTCAGGTTGCCGAATTATCGGTGGACATTGCCGAACGTGTGTTGCGTGAAAAACTGGAGAAAAAAGGTGAGCAAATGGATATGATTAATCGCTTGCTTGACGAGATCAACATTTCTAAATCATAATTTGTCATGAATAATGGATTAATTGCGGCTCGGTACGCAACTGCTTTACTTGGATTTGCGAATCAAAGCAACTCTACGGTGCAGGTGTATGCCGAAGCAAAAGGAATAGTGCAAAGTTACTTTCAGTTCCCCGAATTGAGAGTTGCTCTTGATAATCCTGTATTGGCACTAAGTGAAAAGCGGAAGACTATTCTGTTGGCTGCAGGTGGTGGTGTGAGTAAATCGTTTGAACGATTTATTGATGTGCTATTGGAAAATAAACGTGAAATTCATTTATTGGCAGTAGCATTGAAGTATATTGATTTATACCGCAAAGAAAACAATATCCACTCAGGAAAGCTTGTTACTGCAACGGCAGTAGAATCTGGCGTTGAAAAACGATTGTTGACAATGATGCAATCTGCCACGGGTGGAACAGTTGAAATTGAAAAGGTTATTAATCCGTCGATACTCGGTGGTTTTCAGTTGGAAGTTGATTTTGTTCGTTGGGATGCCAGTCTCCACGGCCAATTACAACGTATTAAGAACGAATATATTGAGAAAAATAAAACAATGTTGTAATTCAATTCATAATGCATTCTGCACAATGAATAATTTATAATTGTCTTTTTGTCAGTTAATTATGAATTACGAATTATTAATTATTAATTAAAAAAGAGATGTCTGATAATATAAAGGTAAGCGAAGTTTCCGAAATGCTTAGGTTGCAACTTGAAGGAATTGACACCAGTGTCCAATTCGACGAAGTGGGAACAGTGTTGCAAGTCAGCGACGGAGTAGTTCGTATCTATGGTCTTAGAAATGCTGAAGCCAATGAGTTATTGGTTTTCGAAAACGGTATTAAAGCCATCGTGATGAACTTGGAAGAGGACAACGTTGGTGCTGTTTTACTTGGTCCAAGTAGCCAGATTAAAGAAGGCGATACGGTGAAACGAACCAAACGTGTTGCGTCTATTCAGGTGAGCGAAGCTATGCTTGGCCGCGTTATCAATCCGCTGGGTGAACCATTGGATGGAAAAGGTAAAATTGAAGGCGAAATGCTGGAAATGCCTTTGGAACGTAAGGCGCCCGGTGTTATTTTCAGACAACCGGTAAATCAACCTTTGCAAACAGGTTTGAAATCTGTTGATGCAATGATTCCGATTGGGCGCGGACAACGTGAGTTGATCATTGGCGACCGTCAAACCGGTAAAACCAGTATTGCTGTTGATGCAATCATCAATCAACGATCTAATTTCGAAGCTGGTGATCCTGTTTATTGTATTTATGTTGCTATCGGACAAAAAGGTTCTACAGTAGCCTCTATCGTAAACACATTACAAGAAGCAGGAGCTATGGACTATACTGTAGTTGTGGCTGCTAATGCTGCTGAGCCTGCTGCTTTACAATATTTTGCACCATTTGCCGGTGCAGCCATTGGAGAATATTTCCGCGATACCGGTCGTCATGCTTTGGTTGTTTACGATGATTTATCGAAACAAGCCGTTGCTTATCGCGAAGTATCTTTGATTCTTCGTCGTCCTTCAGGTCGTGAAGCTTATCCGGGTGATATTTTCTACCTTCACTCACGTTTATTAGAGCGTGCAGCCCGTGTTATTTCACAGCCCGAGGTAGCTGCGCAAATGAACGATTTACCGGAAAGTTTGAAAGGAAAAGTAAAAGGGGGTGGTTCGCTTACTGCACTGCCGATTATTGAAACTCAGGCAGGTGACGTATCAGCATATATCCCGACCAATGTAATTTCGATTACCGATGGTCAGATTTTCCTTGATACTGATTTGTTTAATCAAGGTAACCGTCCGGCTATCAACGTGGGTATTTCGGTATCGCGTGTAGGTGGTAATGCTCAGATTAAAGCCATGAAAAAAGTGGCAGGAACCTTAAAAATGGATCAGGCTCAATTCCGCGAATTGGAAGCATTTACCAAATTTGGTGGCGATATGGATCCGGTAACTGCTATGACCATTGATAAAGGACAAAAAAATACCCGTTTGTTGGTACAAGCATTGCACGAGCCAATGGCTGTTGAAAAACAAGTGGCTGTGTTGTATTGCGGAACTAATGGTCTACTTTCAAATGTGCCAATTAACAAGGTACAGGATTTTGAAAAAGAATTTCTGATGGTGCTTGAATTATCTCACCAGGCTGATGTATTGGATGTGCTTAAGAAAGGTGTTATTAACGACGATGTAACTGCAATTATCGAAAAAGTAGCTGCCGAAGTTGCAAAACGCGTGGCAGTAAATGCATAGCAGTGAACAAATGTCAGTTTAAAGTAAAGATTGCTGGTTTGTAATTATGAATTATGAATTATCAATTATGAATTATCAATTGAATTATGGCTTCATTAAAGGAAATAAAATCACGTATTCAGTCGGTTAAGTCGACTCAGAAGATCACATCTGCTATGAAGATGGTGTCTTCGGCTAAACTGCGTAAGGCGCAAAAGACGATAGAGAATTTTTTCCCTTACGAGCAACGATTGAATGGATTGTTGAACAGCTTTTTGAGTTCAGATACCGAAAGTACAACTGTATTTGCTGAGGTTAGGGATGTGAAGCGCGTGGCTATTGTGGTTTTTGCGTCTAACTCAAGTCTTTGTGGTGGATATAACTCGAATGTAGTGAAGCGCTTTTCTCAAACACTTGAGCAGTATCGTCAGTTAGGTCATGAGCATATATTGGTTTTTCCGGTAGGTAAAAAGGTTGCCAAAGCCAGTCATAAACTCGGTTTTGAGCCTCATGCCAATTACGAATCGATGGCTGACAAACCTACTTACGCTGAAGCACTTGATTTGGCCGATAATTTGATGCAATTGTTTTTGAATAAAGATATTGATAAAGTAGAATTGATTTATCACCATTTCAAAAGTAAGAGTTCGCAGGTGCTTGTTTCGGAGACGCTTTTACCTATTCAGCTTGCTGCGCCTGCAAAAGGCGCTGTAGCTCTCGATTATATTGTAGAGCCGGACAGAGTAACGTTGATGGAAGAATTGATTCCGAAAGTGTTGCGACTGAAAATATATACTGCCCTTCTTGATGCTAACGCTTCTGAGCATGCAGCGCGTACTATGGCTATGCAGATAGCCACTGATAATGCTGACGATATTCTGCAAGAGTTATCATTGCTTTACAACAAATCCCGTCAACAGGCTATCACGAATGAATTACTCGATATTTTGGGCGGATCATTTAAATAAGCTCTAAAAGAATCATATAAAAATCCACCGGTTTAATAATCGGTGGATTTTTTTTGTTAGAACAAAAGAGACATTTCAAAAAATATCCGAAACATTTAAAAACTGTTCTGTCTCTTTTAAATGACAGCTTATATCCCTTTATTTTGTGTGATAAAGTTAGCATACCCACATCCCAGTTTATTTGTTGTTTCTGGATTGATGAATTGCAATTTATATTTCTGTTTGTAAGTTGTTTATGTGCTCTTTATCTATGGTTTAGCTCAGTCAAATACCGACATATTTATTCGTTTGATTTAACATTGTTTGACTGCTGTTTTGAAAATCATTACAATATATGGATAATTGTAATTTTATACGAAAAATATAGTCTGTAATTGTTTTTTATTTTAGTATTTTTGCTCTCAGATTATCGACCTTTGATAAAATGCTATAATTGAATTATGATGAAGCGCACAAAAATCTTTTCGTTTTGTATACTTTCTGCTTTGTATGTGCAAGTCGCAGCTCAAACCGGAACTTTCTACTCAACAGACAAAGAATTGTCTAATAGCCTTATAAATACAATCTATCAGGATAAACGTAATTATATTTGGATAGCCACAGAAGACGGATTAAATAAGTTTGATGGGGTGAAATTCACTATTTATAAAAATATTAAAGGCAATCCTAAAACGATAAAAAACAATTACGTTCGCACGCTCTTTGAAGATTCAATGGGTCGTTTCTGGGTTGGATGTATCAATGGATTGATGCTTTATAACAGAGCCGAAGATACTTTTGAAGAGGTGAAAATTACGAAAGATGGAGTTGCTATTGAGCCTCATATATCCTCCATTATTGAAACAAATACACACCAAATATGGATAACCACCGAGCAAGGCTTAATCATTATTAATACAAATAAAGAGAAGTATCAGATTAACACCAACTTCTCAAAATTGCTCTCCAGTAATTCTCTTGTTGCCGTATTTCAAGATTCAAGGCGTGATTTTTGGATTTTGACCGACGATAAGGGCCTGAACAGATACTCCCCTACAACAAAGAAACTTACCAAATATACTTCTCCGGGCAAAATAGGGAGTAATCTTACATCAGCTATTTGTGAGGATCACAAAGGAACTATATTCGTAGGTACACTTACCTCCGGTCTTTTTAGCTTTAATAGAGCGGCAAATAAGTTTGATCAGATTATTTATCCTGATTCGCATCAGGGCTTACCGATTAAATGTTTATTTGTAGACAAGCAAAAGCACCTATTGGTAGGAACTGATGGTATGGGTATGAAGATATACAATGAAAAAACGAATATGCTTCAGAACCTCGAAATGCAATCCTCCTTGTTCGATTTTTCGCGGATGAAGGTACACTCTATTTTGCAGGATAAAGCCGGGAATCTGTGGACAGGTATTTTTCAAAAGGGCGTTTATTTTGCTCCCAATAACCCCAATAAATTCTCCATTCTTGGGTATAAATCATTCAATAGAAATGTGATTGGTTCCAGTTGTGTTATGTCGATCCTGAAAGACAATGATAATGTCGTTTGGGTTGGTACGGATAACGATGGGATTTATGGTGTAGAAAAAGGAGGAGGCGTAAGGCATTACTCGCAGACCACACCCAATTCCGTTTCAAGCACGATTATGTGCATGTTTCAGGATAGCAACAAAGATATTTGGTTGGGTTCCTACCTGAATGGGCTTTCGAAATTCAATAAGACAACTGGTGCTTGTACTTACTACAATCAGATACCTCCAAGCATCGGAAATAATTTTCTGAGCAACAAAATAATGTGTATCACCGAGGATAGGCAAAAGAATTTGTGGATAGGAACGAACGGTGCCGGTTTATATTCTTTTGATTTGAAAACGCTCAACTATAAAAAACACTACGCACTTGATGGGGGATATGATGGAAAACTGCTGAACGATGGTATTAACTGTGTATTAGAAGATCGTGATGGATTTATTTGGATTGGAACATTTAAAGGAGTGTGTAAAATTAATCCGCAAACCAATAAAATTGAGAATATTACGAATAAGAATAATATATTGCCGGGATATATTGTGTATGCAATGGCCGAAGATCATAAAGGTAATATATGGATAGGTACCACCGAAGGACTGGCATGTTATGATAAAAAAACACAGAAATCGAGAATATATACCATGTCCGATGGATTGCCCAGCAATGTTATTTGTGGAATTTTGGAAGATGGTAAAGGAAATATCTGGTTAAGTACTCACTTTGGTATTTCAAAGCTAATCGTATCCGAAAATAAATTTGTGAATCACTACGCTTTTGATGGCTTACAAGGGAATGAATTTTCGAAGGGGGCTGTTTTTCATGCTCCGGATGGAGAGATGTTCTTTGGTGGTATCAGTGGCGTGAGTAGTTTTTATCCTCAGCAGATAAATGATTTGCGAAAGCAATTAAAGGTTTATCTAACAGAATTATATATCCTGGATGTGCCTATTAAGAAAGGTCAGATATCAGGAGGTAAGCAGGTTATTGATCGGTTTATATCTGATGTAAATACAATTAATCTGAGTTATAAAGATAATATGTTCAGTTTGGAGTTTTCTACGTTTGATTTTGGAAATTCAGAGCGTGTGTATTATCGTTATAAAATGGAAGGACTTAATTCTCAGTGGCTGAACACCGAACAGGGGGTTAATCGAATAAATTTCACCAACATAAGCTATGGCACCTATAAACTGAAAGTTATGGCTTATGTGCATGATAATATGTCGCCCGAGAAGGAAATTATAATTGTCATTTCTCCACCCTGGTACTTGTCGGGATTTGCGAAGTTGATGTACCTCATCCTCTTTGGGTTGTTTGTTTGGGCTGTATCACGGTATACCTTGAATCAGTTGAAACACAAACAAGAAATGATGAAACGTGAACATGCTGAGCAAATTAACGAGGCTAAGTTGCAGTTCTTCATTAATATATCTCACGAAATCAGGACTCCAATGACCTTGATTATAAGTCCATTGGAGAAATTAATTTCTGAAAATACGGACTCTGATATACAAAAGGTTTATCAGATGATGTATCGTAACTCGCAACGAATTCTTCGGTTAATTAATCAGTTGATGGATATCAGAAAGATTGATAAGGGTTTGATGTTTGTAAAATTCAGTGAGACAGATTTGATTGGATTTATCGATGACTTGATGCAGACTTTTGAATACATGGCCAATAAACGTCATATTGATTTTGTGTTTGAGCATCCGCAACCTCCGCTTCATGTGTGGATTGATCAAAATAATTTTGATAAGGTATTGCTAAATATTCTTTCGAATGCGTTTAAGTTTACACCTGACAATGGGCAGATTGCAGTAACTCTGCGTACTGCTGTAGATGAAAATGAAGAAGGTCCGTTGCATAATTACTTCGAGATTATAGTTTCAGATACTGGTATCGGTATTGAAGAAAATAAGATTGAAAAGATTTTTGAACGTTTTTATCAGATTGATAACGATCAGACGAAGTCGAATTTCGGAACCGGAATTGGACTGCATTTGGCTCAGTCTTTAGTAAAGTTACAACATGGTGTGCTTTCGGCGCGAAACAGAAGGGAAGGTCAGGGTAGTGAGTTTATTATCCGTTTACCTATGGGTCGTGAACATTTGACAGATCTGGAAATGGCGGCAGATAGCACTTCGCAAACAGCGACTACCATCAATCTGACACCGCAGAACATACCAACATATGATGAGCTTGTGAATAATATTGACCCTACCAAGGTAAGACCGAAGACAAATTATCGGGTGTTGATAGTGGAAGATGAAGATGAGATACGGCAATATATCAGAGGAGAACTTTCGGATACATATAAAATTTATGAATGTTCGAACGGAAAAGATGCATTGGAATTTATTTTGAATGAGAAGCCCAATTTGATAATTAGTGACGTGATGATGCCGGAAATGGATGGTATTACATTGTGTAAGAAACTAAAATCGAATATAAACATAAATCATATTCCCATTATCCTTCTCACAGCTAAGGCTACCGACGAGGATAAAGCAGAGAGTTATGATATTGGAGCCGATGCTTACATCTCCAAACCATTTAATGTAAGCCTACTAAAAAAACGGGTGGCAAATTTGATTGAGAATAGAGAACGCCTGGAGGTTAAGCCTTCAGATACGGAAGAAAATAAACTATTGATAAAACCCATTACGCTCCGCTCTTCTGATCAGATATTATTGGAGAAGATAATGAAGATTATAAATGAGAATATAGCCGATTCCGATTTGAATGTAGAAGTGCTCGCTTCCGGTGTAGGCATGAGTAGGGTGCATATGCATCGTAAGCTGAAGGAACTGACAAATCAATCGGCTCGCGATTTTATCAGATCTATTCGCTTAAAGCAAGCCGCCGAGTTGCTCTCTACAAAAAAAATAGGTATATCAGAGTTAGCCTATGCACTCGGTTTTTCCAACCTGTCGCATTTTTCCAATTCATTTCATGAGTTTTATGGAATGTCGCCCAAGGAATATGCTCAAAAGCATTCGCCGAAAGAGTAGTCCCTGATTTATTTTACAAAAAGAAAGGAAAATGATTGAATCGTTTTCCTTTCTTTTTACTTGTTTGAACCGGTTTACACCCAAACGCTCCAGGGGATGCGGGAGAGGATAAAACATAAGCCAATGGAGTAGAATATCACTATCGTTTTGTATTTCGAGGTGGCGGATATTACTTTGTTAGCTTTCGAGTATCCAATGGTTATCAGCACAATAGCAAGCAGCATTACCAGCGGATGTTCTACGAGATACAAACGGGTAATGGAAACTTTCATCGCATCAGCCGAGAAGTTACTTATGCCCAGTGGCGACAGAAAATACAATATCAGTCCGGCTAAAAACTGCGTGTGAACAGCTATTAGTCCCCATAAGGCCACTGATTTATTGGTTTTGGAAAACAGTCTTCCCTTCAGCCAATAATACGTATTGAAGACGATGGCAAACAGAAGAAGTGCTAATGTGATGTAGGCAAGATAGGAGTGAAACTCTTTAAAGGCGATGTACATAGTATAATTGAATAAGCCATTTCTGGTGGTTGATAATAGGATTAAATACTATCACTTCAAACAGCAAAATTGGTGGAAGTGTTCAGCAAAGTGGAACTAAGCTTCTATTTATCATTTATAGTGGGGATATGCGTGTTAGAATTTACCTATATATGGTGATAGGGAGATTGGATGAACTGTTGTAATTTTGCAGTAGTAAGTCAATAACAAACAGAGGTATAAAAAATGAATTGCTAGTGTTGTTGTATTAGTTAGTAGAATAAATGTTGAAGAGAATTTTTAGCCATTTTCTTTTTAGTAGTTTTAGTCAAGACTTGTCTGTTTGTTCAGGCAAGTCTTGTTTTTTATCTGCAACGGGCGAACGGATTACTATATCTGTTTGTATGACTGTTATTATCAAAAACATACAGAATATCATTAATATAGCCAAACCGTAGTGGATATGTTTTTTAAATATGATGACTTCATTGAGAATGAATAATCAAATTTGTTCTTTGACTTTACGGAATACGTTTTGACAAGCGATTATTCGACAAGTGATGCAGGATATGCGTATTCTGATTCACGAATCTTGCTTTTCTTTGCATGAATATTCCAAAAAATAGAATAATTACAAAGTACAATAAATTTACTGATTGTAAAAATCAGGGATACAATTGATTATGTAAATCTATACCATGATTATGGTATAGATTTACCTCTATGTGGGTATGGTATATGGCTCGTATATGGTCTAATTTTGCATCAGGAAAATACAACTAAAAACTCTGCTTCGCATGAAAGAGAAAAACTATAGAAGTCTGCTTAAATCCGTGTCGTGGCGTCTGACAGGTACCATCGACACTTTTGTTATTTCATTTCTGATAACCGGTCAGGTCAAAACAGCTATTTCTATTAGTGGAGTGGAGATACTCACCAAGATAACGCTATACTACTTTCACGAACGACTTTGGAATAAGATAAAAATCGGGAAGATTGTTGAAACACCGATAGATTATCAAATATAAACAGGAATAATTATTATGCAGATTGACAACTTAAAGGTTCTCAATTTGTTTTACGGGGGATTAATTTGAAAATTAAAAGGATGAGTATAAAATTAAATGGATCATTATCGAGTGATCAACTGGAACTTTTTACTAGCTTTGTAGCTACGCTTAACCCATCTCAGGTAGCATGGATATCCGGTTACCTTGCAGGACTATCGGCTCAGGGACAGGGTGTGAGTGAAGTACAATCACAATCTACAGCAGCAGTTGCTACTGAAGCTGTGGTGAGTTCCGGCAGTGGGCAGCCTACGCTGACTATTTTGTACGGTTCGCGTACCGGTAACGGTGAAGGACTGGCTAAAAAAGCATTGAAACTGGCAACTGAGCAGGGCATTAAAGCGACCTTGAAAAATATGGCCGACTATAAAACCCGCGATTTGCAGGCGGAGAAAAATCTGTTGGTTATCGTATCTACGCATGGTGAAGGTGTTCCGCCTTTTTCGGCTAAAGAGCTGCATGAATTTATTTACGGAAAGCGCGCTCCGAAACTTGATGGCGTTAATTATGCCGTGCTTGGTTTGGGTGATTCGTCTTATTTCCATTTTTGCAAAACGGGAAAAGATTTTGATGAACAGTTAGAAAAACTGGGTGCAAAACGGTTGGTGGCACGTGTAGCCTGCGATGTGGACTTTGAAGCTGCGGCTGATGAATGGTTGAAAACAACGATTCCTGCTTTTGGTGGAGGCGAAGTTATAGCTAGTGCCGCACCACAATTCAGACTATTGGCTAACAAAACAACTAAAGAAGAAACAAAACCCGATACACATACAAAGAAGAACCCGTTTTTGGCGCCCGTGTACGAAAAAATATCATTACACGGAAAAGGCTCGAAACGACAGACCCTACATATTGAACTAAGTACCGAAGATGCTCCGGGATTGGACTATCAACCGGGTGATGCAGCAGGTGTTTATCCACTAAATTCGGATGAACTGGTAAGTGAGGTGTTGGCGGTAACCGGTTTAAATGCCGGCGATTTTGTGGTCTTTAACGAAGTGGAGAAAAAGTTGGAAACAGCACTTCACAAGAATGTGGAACTGTCGAAAATTACCATTGATGTAGTGAACCGTTATCTGGAGACCTACCCGAATGAAAAATTGAAGGAATTGTCGGAAAACCCCGATAAATTTAAAGAATACCTGGATGGCCGGGATATTGTAGATTTGTTGCAAGACTATCCGGCAGAGGTAACTGCCGAGAACCTGATAAAGATTCTACGTCCGTTGCAACCGCGTTATTATTCTATTTCGTCGAGCCCTAAGGCTTGTCCGGGAGAATTACACCTTACGGTGGGCGTAGTGCAGTATCATAATGCCGGTCGTCATAAGAAAGGAACTTGTTCAACATTCTTATCCGATTTGTCGGTTGACGATGAAAAGGTACCGGTTTTCATAGAATCAAACCCCGGATTCCGCTTGCCCGAAAATGATGAAACACCGATTATCATGGTGGGAGCAGGAACAGGCATTGCACCTTACCGTGCTTTTGTTCAACACCGGGATCTTGCCGATAATAAGGGCAAAAGTTGGTTGTTTTTTGGGAATCGTAATTTTGAAACAGAATTTTTGTACCAAACCGAATGGCAGGGTTTCCTGAAATCGGGAGCATTGACAAAAATGGATGTGGCTTTCTCGCGTGACGGAGATAAAAAGCTGTACGTTCAGGACAAGTTACAGGAAAATGCTGCCGAAGTATTTCAATGGCTCGAAGAAGGAGCACATGTTTATATCTGTGGCGATATGAAAAAAATGGCAGGCGATGTACAGCATACGTTGACGAAAATAGTAGAAAAGCACGGTGTGTTGAGCAAAGAAAAAGCACTGGAATATGTAGACAATTTGCAAAAAGAGAAAAGATTGCAATTGGATGTGTATTGATCAGTAGGCAAGTAAACAAAAAAATACAGACTTAAAATGGACAAACCCAATAATTCACAGGAACCTTCATCGGTTGAGATTCTAAAAGAAAACAGCAACTACTTGCGAGGTACGATAAAAGAGAGTTTGAGCGATCCTCTAACCGGATCAATCCGCACGGATGATCAGATTCTGATTAAATTTCATGGTACGTACCAACAACAGGATCGTGATTTGGATGAAGAGCGTAAACGTCAGAAACTGGAACCGCTCTACAGCTTCCTTATCCGTGTGCGTGTACCCGGTGGAGTTACCACAGCGCAACAATGGTTGGCTATGGATGAACTATCAGACAAATATGCCGATAAAACACTGAAGTTGACTACTCGTCAGGCATTTCAGTTTCATGGTGTGTTGAAGCGAAACTTGAAAACAACGATAAAAGAAATCAATCAGTCTTTGCTCGATACTATTGCTGCTTGTGGTGATGTAAACCGTAACGTGATGAGCTCGGCCAATCCATTCGAGTCGCCGGTACATGGCGAAGTGGCAGAAGATGCTAAGCGCATTTCGGCACATCTCACTCCACAAACAAATGCGTATCATGAAATATGGCTGGACGGAAAATTGATTGAAGGTGGCGAAAAGGAAGAAGAACCACTTTACGGAAAGCATTACCTGCCGCGCAAATTCAAAATAGCGATGGCCATTCCCCCTCGCAATGATACCGATGTATTGTCGAACGATTTAGGCTTTATTGCCATTGTTGAAAATGGAAAATTACTTGGCTACAACCTTACAGTAGGTGGTGGTATGGCTTATACTTTTGGAAACAATGCCACTTATCCTCGCGTAGCCGATGTGGCTGGTTATTTCCCGAAAGAGAAAATAGTGGAGGCAGCCGAAGCTGTACTTGTTTTTCAGCGCGACCATGGTAACCGCTCCGAGCGCAAAAATGCACGGTTGAAATATACGATTGATCGCGTTGGCTTAGATTTCTTCCGTTCGGAATTGGAACGTACGCACGGTTTGAAATTAGAACCGTCGAAAGCTTATAAATTCGTAACGCTGGGCGATAAATATGGCTGGATAAAAAGCGAAGACGGACTTTGGCATTACGGTGTTTTTGTCGAAGGAGGAAAGTTAGTAGATAAAAACGGATATTTGGCAAAAACTGCTATCCGCGAAATTGCCAAAATTCATAGCGGCACTTTTATTCTTACCGGTAATCAGAATGTGGTTGTTGCACAAGTGACTGAACAACAGAAACCTGTTGTTGAAAAGATACTCAAAGATTACAAAATTGTAGACGGAAACAGTCTTTCGCAACTTCGTCAGAATTCGATTGCTTGTGCGGCTTTACCGCTTTGTGCGCTGGCTTTTGCCGAAGCAGAACGTTATTTGCCTTCACTTGTGGACAGAATAGACAAGATTTTAGCCGCAAACGATTTACTGCAAGTGCCTATCAGCATTCGTATGACGGGATGTCCTAACGGTTGCGGTCGACCATTTCTAGCCGAGATAGCTTTCGTAGGCAGGGCACCGGGGCGTTACAATTTGTACCTGGGAGCCAGTTTTACCGGTGACCGATTGAATAAACTGTACAAAGAAATGCTTTCGGAAGACGAAATTATTGCAGCGCTTACTCCTATTTTGGAAGACTTTGCTAAAAATAGAACTACGGATGAGCACTTTGGTGATTTTGTTATTCGTAAAGAGTATATTAAAGCTACTACAGCCGGTTTGAATTTTCATAATTAATCAATGACCAGAGAAGATTTACAATTTCTGCCTATTTCCATCAATGTAACCAATAAGAAAATACTTCTTATTGGTGGTGGAAAAGTGGCAACTCACAAAGGAACTATTATGGCTCGTTTTGTGACGAATGTAACCGTTATTTCACCTGATTTTACCGACGAAATAAAAAAACTGCCCTATACTTTTATCGAAAAAGAATACGAAAAAAGTGATTTGGAAGGTTTCTTTCTGGTTTATGTTTGTACGGGTAATCATGAGTTGAATGCCCAGATAAAAGTAGATGCAGAAGAGCTGGGAATTCTAACCAGCGTATGTGACGCACCCATGCTGTGCGATTTTGTATCACCGGCAATTCATAAAGAAGAGCACGTTACCGTTTCAGTCGGAACGAACGGTAGAAACGCCATGCAATCGGTTGATATTCGTAATCAGATTACTAAGTTGTTTCAAGACGGGACAATTCATTTGTAAAAGCTAATCTCCATACCCTAAATAAGGTATAAATTTACCATAAGCGTGCGATTGTGTATGCCCTGAAATTTGAGGAATTTTGTATCGTCCAAAGAGGACATCTAAACTCTTAATTTCAAACGCATATGACAAACTACTTTATAATACCCGGCTATCAAGGTTCGGGTGCCGATCACTGGCAGACATGGATTGAAACTACTCAACCGAATTTTCACCGAATTCAGCAACGTGATTGGGAGCATCCCGACATAGCAGAATGGGCTGAAAATATTGATAAGGCCATTGCCGGATACGATCCCGAATCGGTGGTATTAGTGGCGCACAGCTTGGGTTGTCTCACAGTGGCTGAATGGGTAAAACGCTATAATCGGCCGGTGAAAGCGGCATTGCTGGTGGCTCCTCCGGATGTAGATGTGATTCGGGAAAGAGCTGAAGATATTTTAATAGAGGAAACTCCAACTCAACGGATTCCCTTTCGCACTACGCTGGTAGCCAGTACCAATGATCCATGGATGAGCATTGAGCGGGCTGAATACTATGCCCACAATTGGGGTAGTGAATTTATTAATATTGGCAAAGCGGGACATATAAATAATTTGTCGGGATACGGCGAGTGGGAGCAGGGTTTGGATATTTTGAAAAAGCTGGGATAAAAAATGAGTTTATTGAAGGAAGAAAGTATAGAAAATCAGACCGGATATGGAAAGGTGACATTGGTTGGTTTTGGCCCGGGCGATCCTGATTTATTGACCATTGCAGGCGATAAAGCACTAGCGAAAGCAGATGTTATTTTTCATGACGACTTGATTGATCAGGATTTTTTGGGTAAATATAAAGCGGAGAAAGTGTATGTTGGCAAGCGCAAGCATTGTCACAGTCATGAGCAGGAGGAAATTAATCAATTGATTTTAAATTCGGCACTCGAAGGTAATGAAGTAGTACGTCTGAAAGGTGGTGATTCTATGATCTTTGCTCACGGAGGTGAAGAAGTGGAGTTCCTTAAAAAAGGTGGTGTGCAGGTGTCTGTTATCCCCGGAATTTCAACCGGTATTGCTGTTGCATCGCTCACTCAAATACCATTAACGCTGCGGGGAATTGCTAAGTCGGTGGCCTTTATTACCGGTCATACTTCCGATGTTCATTTGCCCAACACCGACACGTTGGTGTGCTTTATGGCGGGCTCTACCATTCATAAGATAGCTGCCAAAGCCATTGCCGAAGGCCGTAATCCGAAAACTCCGGTGGCATTGGTGCATAATGTGTCTTTGCCCGATCAAACTGAATTTTTGAGTACACTTGAGGAACTTGCCGGCAGCGAAACCGTCTATCCTACACCCATTATTATTGTGATCGGTGAAGTGATTTCCTCCCGCACCGGACTGGCTTAAACGCTGGAGTTACTCTAACATTAAAGTGCGTTTTGCGCCAGTTCCTTTGCTTGTTTGATACGGTCGGCCATGCCAATGCCGTTACGCAGGTTGCCACCGATTTGTAAACCGGGATATTGTTTTTCGAGTTGAGCGATGGTAGAAAAACGCTCGCCACTTTCCACACCGTATTGCGGAATCGCCCAATTGTGACGAATAATTTTGAATAAATCAGGCGAGAAGGTATTTAAACCAAGCAATTCCTTGCATTCTTTCTCCACTATGTGAGTGATTTCTGCGTCGCCGAGTTGAATCAGATCCTGACGACGGACGCCACCCATAAAAATAGAGAGCAAAGCTCCACCTTCGGGAGCACGATTTGTAAATAACGAAGACATGTATAGCACACCAAGTATGTCGCGTTTTTCCAGCGACGGAATTAATCCGCCAAACCCGTCGAGTTCAATGCCCGGCCATGTATTCCAACCCAATGCAAATTCAATTACTTTGGTGTAAAGCAATGAATCCATTTTGCTCATTGCTGATTTTTCAATAAAAGGCAGTGTCTTAGCCAATGCATGAGCGCCGATGGTGCTGATCACCTTGTTGGCTTTGATGGTGCAGTTTTCTCCGTTTGCGTTTTGATACGTAATGATATAACCGCTTTCGGCAGGCTGAACTGTTATATTGTCAGCCCCTAAAATGACATTTTCGAAACCGACCGATTGGTGCAACGCCTTTGTCAGCGAACCTAACCCATCAACGCATGAAAATACTTTTTTGCTGACTTTCTTTTCCTCTTCGGTTTTCTTTTGAAATCCTTTCCGAAACGAACCACCAATCAAACTACCGTATTTTTGCTCCAAATCATAGAGTTTGGGCAAGGCGTATTTAGGAATCAAATAGTTTGGATCGCCTGCATACACGCCAATGATAAAGGGGTCGATGGCATAATTCAGAAAGCTTTTCCCCATTCTTCTTTTTACAAATGAAGCCAAATTTTCATGAGGATTTTTTCCTGCCGGACGAAAGGGCTCACCCAGTATTCTGAATTTATCTTTCATTGAAAATAAGGGGGTACTAACAGCATCTTTAAGTCCCTGAGGTAGATGTTCCCACTTTCCGTTTTTTAGAATAAATCTCTTTTTTACATTCTCTCCACCCACTTCCAACTCACATTTCCCCGCCAGTTCTTCGAAAAGTTCCACCACGGTAGTATTGCCAATAACTCCCGTATTCGGACCATTTTCATACAAAAATCCATTTTCTTCTATCGATTGAATGACTCCTCCTACCTGGATTTGTTTTTCAAGAACGATACATTTTTTGTTGAATTTATTCAGGTAATGAGCTGTAGTAAGTCCGGTGAGTCCGGCACCTATAACAACCACATCAATCATTGTTTCGTTGGAGTTTGGTGTCATTTTTCTATGAGTAATTGTTTGAAAGTGGCTATCAATAGCGGATGTGATGCCGGAATTTCTACGCGGCAGATATGTTTGAATCCAAGTTCTTCTTTTCCATAGGGAGCAATTTCAATGCCTTGATCATAAGCTGTTTCAAGGTTCTCGTTTACAAAACTTATCGGAACAAGCATTATTTCATCTATTCCCTCAGCTTTCATCATTTTCAGACAATCTTTAGTGTCTGGGTCTACCCATTTTACCTTCCCAATTTTGGATTGAAAGGCTACTCTGTAGGGCAATTTCATCTTATCTGCAATCAGCTTAGCCGAAGCCTTGATTTCGTCTACATACGTATCTCCATCATCCACATTGTATTGAGGAATGGCGTGAGCACTAAAGACGAGCGTTGGATGTTTATATCCGTATTTATCAATGGCTTTTTGAATAGTATCCACCCAATAATTGATAAATAATTCATTCTGGCCATAAGTCCCAAGTTCTGTCATTTTCAGTTCGGGATATTTCTTCTGAATTATTGCCAGATCTGTTTTTACACTTTCGGTAGTAGAATAGGCCGAGTGAGGATACATGGTAATAACCCGGATGTCCTTGATTCCTTTGTCACGAAGCGATTCCACACCTTGTTGTATGTCGGGTTTACTGTATGAATAAGCAGATGTTACCATATAATCTTTGCCAATCTCCGAAGCAAGTTGCTCGTTGATGAGCTTCATCGATTCTTTCAGCTTCGAACCTCCTATTTGCTGGTATTTTTTCCACGAACCGGAATGACGAAATGTACTGATCATAAAGGCCAGCAGCGTTCTTGGTATTTTCGGAAAGGGGAGAATAGCTTTGTCGCTGAACATATTAAACAGGAATTGCCTCATTTCTTTCTTTGAAAGAGGCGATCCCATGTTTATCAATAATATGCCCATCATACCGTTTTCGAAAATTGAGAGTCGGTGCTTCCTAAAAATGGATCAAAAAGCATGGCAATATTTCTAACTACGAACATCCCATCGGCACTTACATGGATATTATTATCAATGATTTCTACCAGTCCATCTTCAATAAATGGGTCTAGCTTGGAGGGGTGATAGCCCGTAACTGCAATTATTTCTCCGGCACTACATTTCAAATGTTGAGCGATTTCCTCAAAATTCAGGTAGCCGTTGCACATCACCTGATTAATCACCTCACGAATAATAATTTCTTCATTTGTAAGGCTGTAACCACGTTCTGTTGCCAATCCTGTTGCTTCAATGGCATCCATGTAGTGGTGCAGGTTTTTGATATTTTGAGCGTAGGTTCCCCAAAGTTGGGAGATAGAAGATGTTCCAAAAGCGTAAACCTGTCCGGTTGTCTCGCGGGTACAATATCCCTGAAAATTGCGGTGCAGATTTTTATTGTGCTTCGCAATGGCAAGATTGTCGGTTGGCTTCGCAAAGTGATCCATACCAATGGCTTCGTAACCTTTGCTCGTCATTATTTCGTATCCGGCAAGCAGCATTTGCAACTTTTCTTCGGGCCCCGCCATATGGTTTTCGTCCATTTTCTTTTGGTTAGGGTTCACCCAGGGCACGTGAGCGTACGAGAAGGTGACGATGCGGTCTGGCGACAGAGAGATTGCTTTTTCTACATTTTGTTTGAAGCTTTCGAGCGTTTGCAACGGCAGTCCGTAGACCAGATCCAAATTAATACCTTTGAAATTATTTTGGCGCAGGCGTTCCATTACTTGTTCAATAGGAAACTTCGGCGGACGGCGATTGATGGCTTTCAGTACTTCAGGATTGAAATCCTGTATACCCATGCTCACACGATTGAACCCAATAACTGCTAGTCGATCAATTTCTTCCATTGTCAGATAAGCCGGGCTGCACTCAATGGCTATCTCAGGGTTCTCTGTGAATTGGAAGAGCGATTTTATCTTTTCAGTAATTTCGGCGAGATAATCAAAATTAATGGAGTTGGGTGTACCACCACCCCAGTGGATCTGACTTACTTTGCGCGATTTATCAATATGCTGTGCCACAGTATCTATCTCTTTCAGAACACAATTGATATACCGTCTGATTTTAGCAGCACTTTCGAATGCAGTAGTGTTGCAACCACAAAAATGGCACAATTGCGGACAAAACGGAATATGAATATAGATAGAAATACTTTCAGGGTATTGCGCATTCGACTTTATAACTGCGGGAATAAAGTCGGCAGTCGTAAACTTGGTGCTAAAACTGGTGGCTGGCGGATAACTTGTATATCGTGGCCCTGTTTTATTGTATTTATTTAAAAATTCGGGAGTTATTTTCATGTTGGGAATTATTTAGTCTCTGTTCCAATTGGTCTTTTTCACCCAATCTACAACAAACTTTACGTTTTCAAGTTTATTGTCGGGCGAAAGTCCATGACCGGTATTAAAAATCCAGTTATGGTTTTGTTGACCAAAAGTTTTATATTTTTCAAGCTCTGCTTCCAGAATTTCTTTATTGTCGATAGCCAAAATGCGCGGATCCAGATTTCCCTGAACGCCTACTTTATTGTCGCACAGTGCTCTGGCTTCCGGCAATGAATATTGCCAGTCGATACCTACGAAATCGGCCACATCATAGTTGATATGCGCCAATCCTATACCCAATCCTTTCGGGAAAAATATCACAGGTGTATTTTTGCTTCTCACCGCATTGGTTATTCTGTTTACAAAAGGCATGATGCGTTCGATATACATTTCGGAAGGAATCAGGCCTGCATGCGTTTCGAATAGTTGAAACACATCAATGCCGTGTTCTGTTTGCGTAGTGGCGTATTCAATGGAAAGTTCGGTAATTATTTCCAGAATTTGTGTCGACAATTTTGGATCGTTGTAGAACAGTTTGATAGCATTCGAAAAATTATGATTGGCGCTATTGCCTTCTACCATATAGCAGAAAGTGGTAAACGGTGCCCCACAAAACCCAATCAGAGCAACATCTTCAGGCTTTTGTTTTTTGATAATGTCCAGCGCTTTGTACACATGTTCCAATTTAGAACTATCGGCTTTCAACGATGATAGTTGATTTCTGGCATCTTGCAACGGATTATCAAAAATAGGTCCTTTATCTGTAAATTTCAGATCCATTCCCAATGCTTCGGGAATAATAAGAATGTCGGAAAACAGGATAGCCGCATCTACGCCTAAATCGTTTACAGGCAATAAAGTAACTTCTGCTGCCAACTCAGGGTTTAGCATTAATTCTCGGAAACTATGTTGCTTGCGTAGTTCGAGATAGGAAGGGAGCACCCGACCTGCCTGGCGCATAAACCAAACCGGTGGTCTTTCACGTTTAACGCCTTTGAGAGTATCTATGAATATTGAGTTTGACATGTTGCTTTTCTTTGGGTTATAATTTTGTCATTGCCTGATAACTGGCTTCAATTGTTTTTTCGATATCTTCGTCGCTGTGCGCGTTGGAGATAAAGGCAGCTTCGAACTGCGATGGTGCTAAATAAATGCCAGCTTCAAGTGCCAGACTAAAATATCTTGCATACTTGGCCTGATCGGATTTCATCACATCTTCGAATGATTCAACTTTTTCAAGGTCGGTAAAAAACATAGTCAACAATGATCCAACGCGATTGATAACTGCTTTCACACCGGTTTTTTGTAAATTTTCTTTTAATCCTTTTTCAAACTTAGCTGCTTTGCGTTCCAGTTCTTCGTAGATAGACGGATTGTTTTTCAATGTTTTGAGCATTTCCAGTCCGGCAGCCATAGCCAACGGATTTCCCGATAATGTTCCGGCCTGATAAATTGGTCCTACGGGTGCTAACTGTTGCATAACGGATTTTTTCCCACCGTATGCCCCAACTGGCAAACCACCACCAATAATTTTACCAAGCGTTGTAATGTCGGGCATCACGCCGTAGTATTGTTGTGCACCACCGGGTGATAACCTGAAACCGGTAATGACTTCGTCAAAAATCAACAAAGCTCCATTGTCTTCGGTAATTTTTCGTAGTCCTTCCAAAAAGCCTTTTTGTGGAAGGACCGTACCCATATTGGCAGCCACAGGTTCAACGATGATAGCTGCAATTTGGTTTGTATATTCAGCAAACATTTTTTCTACAGAAGGTAGATCGTTGTAATTGGCTGTCAGTGTATCTTTAGCAATGCTCTCGGGAACACCCGGACTATCAGGCAATCCAAGCGTCAGCGCCCCCGAACCGGCTTTGATTAAAAAACTATCGCCATGACCGTGATAGCAGCCTGCAAATTTCAGAATTTTACTTCTTCCGGTTACACCACGTGCCAAGCGGATGGCACTCATGGTAGCTTCAGTACCGGAACTCACCATTCTTACCATTTCGATGGAAGGCACCATGTTGACGATTAGTTCTGCCATTTCAGTTTCCGCCAAAGTTGGAGCTCCGTAGCTGGTTCCCAACTCAGCTGTCCTTTGAATGGCTTCTACGATAGGTTGGTAGGCGTGTCCGAGGATTAATGGACCCCACGAACTGATAAAATCAATATATTCGTTTCCGTCAATGTCGGTAATCTTTGAACCTTTGCCCTTGCTGATTAAAACGGGCTGTCCGCCTACGCTTTTGAAAGCTCTTACCGGAGAATTTACACCGCCCGGAATTACTTCGCATGCGCTTTTAAAAGCTATTTTGCTATTTTCGATACTCATGATATAATAATTCCCCTTTAGGGGCTAGGGGTTTATTTTCTGTTTAATACTTCTGCAATTTCTTTAGCGAAATAAGTAATGATAATGTCGGCACCGGCACGTTTTATAGAGAGTACCACTTCCATCATGATACGTTCCTGATCAATCCAATCGTTTGCTCCGGCAGCTTTTATCATCGAAAACTCACCACTCACACTATAAGCTGCTACAGGAATATTGAAGGTTTGTTTAGCTCTGTAAATAATGTCAAGGTAACTCATAGCCGGTTTTACCATGACAATATCAGCTCCTTCTTCGATATCAAGAGCAATTTCGCGCATGGCTTCGTCGGAGTTGGCAGGATTCATTTGGTAGCTGCGACGGTCGCCAAATTTTGGAGCCGATTCGGCAGCTTCACGAAACGGACCGTAAAAGCCCGAAGCGTATTTTGCAGAATAAGCCATGATAGGTGTTTGGCTAAAGCCGTTTTCGTCCAAAATTTCACGGATTTTCTTTACACGTCCGTCCATCATATCGCTCGGGGCAATCACATCAGCACCGGCTTGTGCTAGCGATAATGATTGGCTGGCAAGCGTTACTAAAGTAAGGTCGTTGTCTACATCACCATCTACAATCGTTCCGCAATGTCCGTGCGTTGTATATTCGCAGTTACAAACATCGGCTACTATCAATAAGTCATTCCCAAATTGCCCTTTAATGGCGCGGATGGCTTTCTGAACAATACCATTGTGTTCACAAGCCACATGACCGTCTTCGTCTTTACTTTCAGGGATTCCAAAAAGCAAAACCGATTTGACGCCCGCAGCAAGTATTCTGGAGCACTCTTCCAATAGTAAGTCGATGGATAATTGCGAATTGCCCGGCATGGACGAAATAGGATTGTTCACGTTTGTGCCCGGGCAAACAAATAACGGCATGATTAAATCATCAGCACTGATGGACGTTTCTGAAATCATGCCTCTAAGAATCGGATTCTTTCTTAGGCGACGGAGTCTTGTTACTGGAAATGACATATGTTATCTATTTTTATTGTTGTTGTAAAAATCGTTCTATTTCGTTTGCAAAACTCTCAGCATCCGACTTCGGAGAAACAACCAACGGGTGACAATTGTTTTTCAATAGTTCCATTTCAGTGGTCTTGCCGATGCATGCAGCCCTGACTTCAGATGTTATATTGTTTGCAAGCATTATTTTGTTGAAATTCCGAAATCCGGATGGGCTGGTAAAGAGTATCATCTGATAATTATCATCTCTTATCCGATTAATAAGATCATTGGCTGTATATTCCAATTCTATTGTTTTGTACACATTTATACGATGAACAATGCAGATGGGACTAAGCCCTTTCTCGAGTTTATCTTCCGCCAGTTCGCCAAGAGCCAACAGTACTTTATCAGTAGGCTTAATTTCTTTTTGTATTTCGGTCAATAAATCTTCCGAAGTTTTGCCTGAAGATATCAGGTGGGTACTTCCGTTGTGTTTCAGCACTTCTTCGCCTGTGCTTTTACCAATAACGGCTATTTTTTTTCCTGCTATTACTTTCTCATCAATATTCAACGCATTCAACTGCTTGTAAAAATGAATTACTCCATTCTTGCTGGTAAACACTATCCACTCGTACTCGTTTATGGATTGAAGTATCGATTTTTGTTCAGCAGCTAGCTCAACGCCGGTAGTTCTTATCATCGGAAAATCAAGCACACAAACTCCTTTGGCTGTCAGATGATTTTTGATGGTGTCATCTTCAGTCAGCGGTCGGGTAGAAATGATTATTTTTCCAGTTAATGTGCTCATGGCGTTGTTGAACTTAGTTCGGTCGAAATCGGTTTGTGTAGGAATCGGAATTCCAATTTTCACGGCTTTACTTCAGTATCTCTATTCCCAGTTTATTGGCTTCTGCTATAATTTTTTCTGCTAGTTTTTTTCCTAATTGCTGTGCTTTTGCAACACTTGCCTTGTCCGAAAACCGAATGATTTGCTGCGTGTGATGGTTGCCCAACATAACTGACAACTGTACCGTTTCATTTTCGATGGTGCCATAAGCTCCCAATGGAAATTTACAGCCTCCACCTACGGTTTTCATAAATGCTCTTTCGGCAAGAATAGCTGTTTCGGTATCCTTGTTGTTGATGGTTCGAAGCAATGCTATTGTTTCTTCATCATCCTTGCGGCATTCTATGGCTATCGCACCTTGTCCAATGGCAGGTATGCACCTGTCGACGGGTAGAAATGCTTTTGCATCAATTTCTTTTCCCAGTCTTCGTAGCCCGGCAGCGGCAAGCACTATGGCATCGTATTGACCCTCTTCGAGTTTTTTTAAACGGGTATCAATATTCCCACGTAAATCGGTAAAAATAGCTCCGGGTTTTAGTTCGGCAATCTGCACAATGCGGCGCGGACTACCCGTTCCAATGGTGCAATTGTCATTCAATTCATCAATGCTGAATCCGTTTTTGATAAGCAACACATCGCGTGGATCCTCTCTTGTCGGGAAAGCAGCGAGTACTAACCCATCGGGCTGAATACTGGGTACATCTTTCAGACTATGTATGGCAAAATCGGCTCTGCCTTCCAGAATAGCATTCTCCAGTTCTTTGACAAAAACCCCGGTTCCGCCAAAAGCAGTCAGGGGTTTATCGGTTACAGCATCGCCGTGAGTAGATATTTTTATGATTTCAAATTCACAATCCGGGTGTTGTGCCTTCAGCAATTCAACCGTTTGCTGCGTTTGAGTATATGCCAGCAAACTGGGGCGGGTAGCGACAAGGTATTTTCTATTCATCCTCATGAGTTTCTATGGTAAAGGAGTCTTTCAATGTTTTAGTAATGGAAATCATTTCTTCTCTGGTGCTTGCTTTTCTCAGATTGGACATGATGACTTTGATAATTCTGTCCGAATAGGCATCCAACACTTTACTCAAATCCTCCTTTTGTGTTTCGTCCAGTTTATTTGTAAATACTTCGTGCAGATCAAGTGTGCTTTGTTTTACGACTACCAATCCTTTTTTTATTTCGGCCATGGCCGGCATAATGAACTGTTTAGAATACCATTCAAAATAATCTTCCGAAATATCCTTTATGATTTCTTCTGCTTTCGACACTTCAAGCGTTCTTTTGTCGAGGGTGGAGTCTATCATCTTGTTAATGTCATCAATCGAATAAACGAAGCAGTTGTCAATGTTATTGATTTCCGGATCTATGTTTCGGGGTATAGATAAATCGATAAAAATGCGAGTTTTACCTTGTAAAGCTTCTTCCATCATGTTTATTTCATGGCGACAAACAATAAAGTTGGGCGCACTGGTAGAAGCGATAATGATGTCGTTTTTAAGTATACCATCAAATCGTTCAGAATACTCAATGGTTTTAGCATCCACACGTTGAGCCAGTTCGGTAGCTCCCGATCGGTTTGCCACCGTTATATTGCAGTTTTTGAATTTTTGTTGAAGATAATCGGCTGTGAGGTTGGATATTTTCCCGGCACCTATCAATAGAATATTGACATTTTCACGGTCGCCAAAAATTTGTTTCACCATATCCACGGCCAATGTGGCTACCGATACCGATCCATCACCTATTTTTGTTTCCGAACGTACTTTTTTGCCTATCTGTATAGCTGTTTGAAATACCTTATTCAGCAAACCGTTAGTGGATTCACTCTCTTTTGCTTCGAAATAGGCATCTCTCACTTGTCCCTGAATCTGATATTCGCCCAATACCATCGAATCTAAGCTGGATGCCACTTTGAAGAGGTGCACCACCGCATCCTGACAGTTCTTTTTATACACAATTGGCAAAAGTTTGTCTGTTGGGATGGAATGAAACGTACTGATAAAATCCAGAACTTCCTTGCCTCCTTTTTCCACATCGCTTACCGAAGTGTAAATTTCCACCCGATTACAGGTCGATAATATTACACTACCTTTTATTGATTTATATGTGTTCAGAAGATGCAACGCCTTCGGTTTTATTTCATTAGAAAAATGAAGTTTCTCCCGGATGCTAACATCTGCTGTTTTAAAATTAATGCCTACAACTAATAAATGCATATCAAACTAAATATTTTATGGCCAATTAAATTGGAGTGTAAAGGTAAACTCATTCTAATTAATAATCAAACTAATTTCAAGATAATTATATAAAATGTATACATGTGCTAACGATATTTAGGTGCACCTTATTATATCGGGTGCTTTTCTTGTAAAGATGAATGAGTTATACCCTAAATATATTTCATTAGATTTTGGTTCTGAACCTACTGCAATGTGGCTTGTAACACCTGTTTTTATGCAAAAATGAAATGCGATGAGGTCCATATCACATTGTTATTATCAAAATGCAGTTCTTTTTGCTGATAGATCATGTATTTTTGAATACTGTGCCATCTGTTGTGGGGGAAAATATACGATTTCACGACAAAAAGAAAGTTTTTGCTTTGCCATTAGTGAACTGATACTTTTCGATGTTTAGTGGAACTATTATAAATTTAGCAGATTGCGTACCCTGTTTATGGTATAGATTTACTTCTATTGTGGTATTCTTTTGCGTTGATGTGCGACGTAATTTTGCATCGTATTCAATTCAACAATTATACGATTCAATTAATTACACAATATTTATGAGCTACAAACTAACTCACCTCAAAGAATTAGAGTCCGAATCCATTTTCATTTTACGTGAAGTGGCGGCGCAGTTCGAAAAACCGGCTTTGCTTTTTTCGGGCGGAAAAGATTCTATCGTAATGGCTTATTTGGCTTACAAAGCCTTTTACCCGGCTGCCATTCCATTTCCATTTGTGCATATTGACACAGGACATAATTTCGAAGAAACCATTACGTATCGCGATGAATTAGTGGAGCTGTTGGGTGCAGACTTAATAGTTGGCTCGGTAGAAGAGTCGATTAAAACAGGGCGTGCAGTCGAGGAGAAAGGATATACGGCCAGTCGCAATAAACTGCAAACGGTTACACTGCTGGATACGCTCGAAGAACATAAATTTGATGCTGCATTGGGTGGCGCTCGTCGCGACGAGGAAAAAGCCCGTGCCAAGGAACGTTTCTTTTCACACCGCGATGAGTTTGGACAATGGGATCCTAAAAACCAACGTCCCGAATTGTGGAATATCTTTAACGGTAAAAAACAATTGGGTGAGCACTTCCGCGTTTTTCCTATCAGTAACTGGACGGAGATGGATGTATGGCAATATATTTTACAAGAAAACATCCCTCTTCCATCATTATATTATACGCATGAACGTGAAGTGTTTGAACGCGACGGAGTAATTTATGCAGCTTTGGATGCCATTCCGCGCAAACCAACCGAAACAGTGGAAGTAAAACAAGTTCGTTGTCGTACTATCGGTGATATTACCTGTACAGGTTTGACGCTTTCAACAGCCAACTCATTGGTGGATATTATCGACGAAATAGCCAGTTCTCGGGTTACCGAACGGGGTGGACGATCGGACGATAAACGCTCCGAAGCGGCTATGGAAGACAGAAAGAAGGCGGGATATTTCTAATCAATTCATAATTGATAATTTACAATTCACAATTGAACAAAAACAAGATTATGTCAACACAAACAAAAGATACAACAGGATATTTGGATATGGAGCTTTTGCGGTTTAGTACTGCAGGGAGCGTGGATGATGGCAAGAGTACACTTATCGGCCGATTGCTCTATGATAGTAAATCTATTTTCGAAGATCAGATGCAAGCCGTAAAAGATGCGAGCAAGCGCCTTGGTCTGGGCGATGAAGTAAACCTTGCATTGCTTACCGATGGCCTTCGTGCTGAGCGCGAGCAAGGCATTACTATCGATGTGGCTTACCGTTATTTTGCTACGCCTAAACGTAAATTTATTATTGCCGACACTCCGGGACATATTGAATATACCCGTAACATGGTTACCGGTGCTTCTACTGCCGATGTGGCCATTATTCTTATCGATGCCCGCAATGGAATTATCGAGCAAAGCAAACGTCACTCGTACATTGCTTCGTTGCTACAAATACCCAATGTGGTGGTGGCCATCAATAAAATGGATTTGGTTGGCTTCTCAGAAGATGTTTTCAATACGATTAAGAAGGAATACGAAGAAATTTCCAAAATATTAAAGTTGAAGAATGTCATCTTTATCCCCATTTCGGCTTTGAATGGCGACAATGTGGTGGATGCTTCTACCAATACACCCTGGTACAAAGGCGAAACCTTGTTGCACTTGCTCGAAACATTGCCTGTGCGTGTTGATGAGACCAAACTTCCGGCGCGTTTCCCCGTACAATATGTTATTCGCCCCTACAGCGATGAATTTCACGATTATCGCGGATACGCCGGTCGTATCTCGGGGGGCAGCTTTAAAGTGGGCGATGCGGTAACTGTTTTGCCATCGAAGACAGCCTCAAAAATCGTGGCTATCGACGAAGGAAATCAATCGCTCGAAGAGGCATTTACTCCACAATCGGTTTCTATCCGTTTGGCCGATAATGTCGACATTAGTCGTGGCGATATTATCGTAAAATCGGATGAACATAAACCAACCGTTAGTGCCAATGTTTCGGTTATGGTTTGCTGGCTGAATCACCGACCATTAAATGTCGGAGGTAAATATATCATTCGCCATGCCACCGACGAAACACGTGCCATTATCAAAGAAGTACATTATAAAGTAAACATCAATACGCTGGAAAATATTTTGGATGATAAAACCGTAAATGTAAACGATATTGCACACATTACTATTAAAGCAATGAAACCGCTTAAGTACGATTCGTATCAGGAAAACCGCATTACCGGTAGTTTGGTGCTGATTGACGAAAATACCTTCGAAACCGTTGGTGCCGGAATGATTGTTCATGATTTGGAAGATGAATCGTTTGCCATTTAAAAAATCGATATAAGCTTCGCTGATATTAAAGATATTTGTCCTTCGGACGATATGATAATAAAAACGAAGTTAATGTCACTGAAAGTAATATCGTCCGAAGGACAAATATCAATGAAATTAGTATCATGAATATAGAACAACTCAACCAACAATTTCAGGACAAGTCGCCTGAAGAAGTGCTTCGTTTCTTTCTGGAAAAATACAAAGGCAAGATTGCTTTGTCGTCTAGTCTGGGAATCGAAGATCAGGTCTTGACCGATCTGGTTGCTAAGGTAAATAAGGATACACGTATTTTCACATTAGATACAGGTCGACTCTTCCCTGAAACCTACAGTTTAATAGAGCGTACCAATTCGAAGTACGACATAAAACTCGAGGTCTTTTTCCCCGATCACACCGAAGTGGAAAAAATGGTGAAGGCAGAGGGAGTTAATCTCTTTTACAATGGTATAGACCAACGAAAAAGATGTTGTCAGGTGCGTAAACTGGAACCCTTGAAGCGTGCATTTGCGGGTCTTGATGTTTGGATTTGCGGATTGCGCCGCGACCAATCGGTTACTCGTCAAGCCGTACAAATGGTAGAGTGGGACGAAGGTAACCAACTTATAAAACTGAATCCGCTGATTAATTTCACGGAACAGCAGGTGTGGGATTATATCAAACAGCATCAGGTTCCCTACAATAAACTCCACGACAAAGGCTTTCCAAGCATCGGTTGCCAACCCTGTACACGAGCCATTGAACCGGGTGAGGATATTCGAGCCGGACGGTGGTGGTGGGAAAATCCCGATCAAAAAGAATGCGGATTGCATAGAAGATAAAAATAGATAATTGAAATGACGGGATGACTCAAAGTTATCTCGTCATTTTTTTATCTTGACTATTAATGAATTATAACAGTCTGTATTTCATTGAAAAATGGATGTTTAGTGAATTTAATATATCCTTATGTCCACAATATGGCAGTTTTTAAGCCAAATTCAATAAAAAACAAAAATAATGTGCTGAAAATTTGGCTCGTACCTACTTGTTTTTGTTATTTTGCACTCAATTTTGAAAATTACATATTGTAAATTGTAAATTAATCTGTTCCTATGCCTAAAAACCTTGTTATTGTCGAGTCTCCTGCTAAAGCTAAAACGATAGAGAAATTCCTTGGAAGCGACTATCATGTAATGTCCAGTTTTGGGCATATCCGCGATTTGGCCGAAAAAGGAATAGGTATTGACTTCGAGAATAATTACCAACCACAATATGCTGTTTCTACTGATAAGAAAAAAACAGTAGCCGAATTAAAAAAAGCATGCAAGGAATCTGAAGTTGTATGGCTCGCGTCCGATGAAGACCGCGAGGGAGAAGCCATTGCCTGGCATTTATACGAAGAGCTGAAATTAAAACCGGAAAATACACGCCGCATTGTTTTTCACGAAATCACAAAAGAGGCCATTCTGCATGCCATTGAGAATCCACGTACTATTGATATAAATTTAGTTGATGCCCAACAAGCTCGTCGTGTTCTCGACCGCATTGTGGGTTTTGAACTTTCACCCATACTTTGGCGTAAAATTCGTCCATCCTTGTCTGCCGGACGTGTGCAGTCAGTTGCCGTTCGACTTATTGTGGAGCGTGAACGTGAGATCAACCAATTTACTGCCGAAGCTACCTATCGTGTTAATGCTATTTTCGATTCAGTCGACGTAGCAGGTAAAGCCATTGAGTTGAAAGCTGAGTTACAACAACGGTTTGCCACGAAAGCCGAGGCAATGGCGTTTTTGGAAAAATGCAAAGACGCTCAATTCAGTGTGGATAGCATCGTTACCAAACCGGCTAAAAAATCACCGGCACCACCTTTTACTACTTCCACATTGCAGCAGGAAGCAGCGCGTAAGCTCGGCTTTTCGGTGTCGCAAACCATGCAAGTGGCTCAACGTCTTTACGAAGCGGGGAAAATAACCTATATGCGTACCGACTCGGTAAATCTTTCCGATTTGGCATTAGGAACTTCAAAAGCTGAAATTATCAGCATGGCAGGTCAAAAATACGTGCATATCCGTAAGTTCACCACTAAAAGTAAAGGTGCACAAGAAGCGCATGAGGCCATTCGTCCAAGTTATATGAATGCGCATACCGTTGAAGGTACTTCGCAGGAAAAACGCTTGTACGAGTTAATCTGGAAAAGAACCATTGCTTCTCAAATGGCAGATGCCGAACTCGAAAAAACATCTATATATATAAGTATCTCCGGGGTGAAACACCAGTTTGTTGCTTCAGGTGAAGTAATCGTTTTCGACGGATTTCTAAAAGTGTACCTGGAATCTACTGATGACGAACCGGATACTGAAAACGATTCATTATTACCAAAAATGCATCAGGGAGAGAAATTGCTGCCGATAGAAATTATAGCACAAGAGCGTTTCTCGCAAAAGCCTCCACGATATGCTGAGGCAAGTCTGGTGCGCAAGCTCGAAGAGTTGGGCATTGGTCGTCCTTCAACCTATGCACCAACTATTTCTACCATTCAAAACCGTTTGTATGTAGAAAAAGGCGATCGTGAAGCTTCAAAACGCGATTATAATGTATTGAAATTAAAAGCAGGAAAGATTACTGATAAAATCAAAGCCGAGAATACCGGAGCTGAAAAATCAAAACTTTTTCCAACAGATATAGGTACCGTTGTTACCGACTTCTTGACCGAATATTTTCCCGATGTGTTGAGCTATAATTTCACGGCAGATGTGGAAAAAGAGTTCGATAATATTGCTGATGGTGATATTAAATGGACGGAATCTATCGATAAATTTTATAAAAAATTCCACCCGATTGTAGAGGATACAATGAAAAACTCAGAACGTCAGGTGGGTGAACGTATTTTGGGTGTAGATCCAAAAAGTGGGCGCCAACTTTCGGTAAAAATAGGGAAATACGGTCCGTTGGCGCAAATTGGTACGGTGGAAGAAGAAGAGAAGCCTGTTTTTGCGTCTTTACGCCGCGATCAGTCCATCGAAAGCATTACGTATGAACAAGCGCTCGACTTATTTAAACTTCCTCGTCAGGTGGGCGAATTCGAAGAAAAGGTGATGACGGTGGCTATCGGTCGTTTTGGTCCGTATATTCGTCACGATGGCGCTTTTTATTCCTTGCCAAAAACGGATGATCCGATGGAAGTGAGCACCGAACGCGCGATTGAAATTATTGAAGAAAAGCGTGAAGTAGAAAAAAACCGTATCATTCAAACCCTGGGTGCTGAAAATGAAATTCAGGTGCTCAATGGTCGATTTGGCCCCTATTTTACACGCGACAAAGTAAATTACAAAATACCAAAAGGAACCGATCCGCTTTCGCTAACGCTTGAAGCCTGTTTGGATCTTATTGCTGCTCAGCCCGAAGCTGCTAATAAAAAGAAACCTTTCGGTAGAAAAGGAGCAGCAGCTAAACCGGAAAAAGAAAAAGCACCAGCTAAAGCCAAGACTCCTGCTAAGGCTAAAGCTAAATCGACAGCTAAGGCAAAAACGACAGCCAAACCAAAAGCGAAAGCTGCTGCAAAGAAATAAAGTTCATTATTATACGTTTTAGAATGGGAGTCCTATCGGCTCCTATTCTTGTAACCCATAACTTGTAACTCACAATAGAATTATGAAAAAGCTATTCTTTCTATCAACATGCTTGATGCTAACGCTTTTTGCAACAGCTCAAACGTCTTTCTCCATTGCCGATGGCGAACCGGCTTTAGTGTATGCATTGCCTAAAACAGAGTTTCTAATTGAAGTGCAAACCGAAAAAGTGACTCAAAAGCCGGGTGTGTTTTATCGCTACTCCGAGCGCTATTTGGCAACAAATAAAGTAGTTACCGAAGAGAAAACAATGTATAAAATAAAAGATATTGTTGTTAGAACCCGGCCGATTGCTGATCCAAACAGAACTTTTGCTGTAAAACCGGCTAAAAATTCAGCGTTGAATAACATGACGGTAAGTGCTGATGGTTTACTGTGCGGGATAAATGTTACGCCACCTTCAAAACCGAATAAGCCTCAGCTTTCGTCTATTCGTAACGAAGATGCTCCTGTGCAAACCCTACTTCCGTTGGGTGAGGAATACATGATGGCGGGCTCTGAAGCCAAATTGGCCGAAGGTGCTGCAAAGCAAATTTACCGCATCCGCGAAAGTAGGTTAGGTCTGCTGACTGCCGATGTTGAAAAACTTCCGGCTGATGGAGCCTCATTTAAAGCTATGTTGGAGGGATTGAATAAGATGGAACAAAATCTAACGGAACTTTTTGTAGGTAAGGTTAGCTCCGAAGTTCAAACTCAAACGTTGAGTTTTATTCCTGATGCGTCAGTTAGTAAACAAGTGCTGTTTCGTTTGTCGGCATTAAGAGGCCTCGTGGCGAGCGACGATTTAAGTGGCGCTCCGGTTTTTGTAAGCATAACGCCCACAAATGCAGCAGCTGCTTCGGCTGGTGCCAGGGATAAGGGTGATAAGACGGGTATTTACACTGTGTTGCCGGTATCGTGTCAACTATTGATTGAGGATGGTGCTAAGAATATTTTTAGTGCTGAATATGCAGTTCCTCAATTTGGACATATAATCCCTTTTCCCGAAGCTTTACTTTCTCAACCAAAGTTGAAAGTGCATATCGATTCGCAAACAGGCCGACTGTTGGGAACAGAACAATAAGTCATTTTTGTAAATAACTGGAAAGCCCTTGAGATGAATCTCTCAGGGGCTTTCTTTATAGTTGGAAGTCTCGGTTGACGGGCATAAAAAAGCCCGTCAACTTACGCTGACAGGCTATTTCGATGTTAATTAACGCCAATTAGTATATATACTAAATTACTTTGACATTTACTGCATTCAATCCTTTTTTGCCTTCTTGCAAATCAAATTCTACGGTATCACCTTCACGAATTTGATCAATTAATCCAGAAATGTGTACGAAATGTTCTTTGTTTGAACCTTCTTCGCTGATGAATCCAAATCCTTTAGACTCATTGAAGAATTTTACTGTTCCTTTACTCATTGTTGATGTTTTAATAAATTATTGAGCGACAAAGATAGTGTTTAATAATTATAAATCACTATGTTTTGAAAACTATATAATTATTTTTCTTGAAATTTAGTAATAAATGAGTATGTTTAGGATTGAATTGTCAATTTTAGCACATAAATAATTAATTTTCATTAGGGTTGAGTGGTGTCTTTAGCGTCAGTTGATAAAAATCGGCATCTAACCATTTTCCAAACTTGTAACCGACTTCTTTTAACGTGCCGCAAAGCGTGAAGCCGGCTTTTTTATGTAAGTGAATGCTGGTTTCGTTTAATGAATCAATAACGCCCATCAGCACATGGTAATCTTGTTGTACGGCTTTTGAGATGAGTTCTTTCAGAAGCGTTTTGCCCAATCCATATCCACGCTTGTCGGTTCGCACATACACCGAATGCTCTATGGTGTATTTATAAGCTGGGCGCACTCTGAACTGGCCGTAAGTAGCAAATCCCAACAATGTGTTTTGTTCGTCGAAAGCACCGATAATGGGGTAGTTGCCCTTTATTTTGTCAGCGTACCACGCATCCATTGTATCCATAGTGCGCGTTTTGTAATCGTATAATGCTGTACTGTTCAGAATTGCTTCATTGTATATGTCCAATATCTCGGGCAATTGTTCTTCGGTGCAGGGTCTTAATTGATATTCCATAACGTATGTTGCTTAAAAAATAAAACGAGATGATGCTTATAATAGTCTCATCTCGTTTTTGTTATTTGAATAGGGAAAGTTGTCAGTACAGGATTCGCACGGAATCTCTAACCTAAAGTTCTGTACTGTTTAGAAATTCCATTTAGCTGCTAATGTCGGACAAACTTTTAATCCGTTCACAGATGCAAAATTGCTTGCAATTTCAATTTCTGTTCCGAATGAAAGATGCGGAGTTACGTTGTACCAAAATTGAGGTTCGGTAATAAATACGTATTTAGTATTTGTTGGAATTAGCAATGGATTATTGCTTGCGTCAACAAAGTTAGTGTTGTTTTCTTTCCAAAAATCGGCAAAACCTGATACGGTAAGTTTATTTTTATAAAAATTCAGGTTCCAAACACCTGTTATCTGAAACGAAGAGCTTGTTTTTCCGACAATGTCTTTATACAGAAGTTTTAAATTTAAAAACTTAGTAAATGTTTTGTCGTGCCAGCCGTAGTCCAGACCTACTAAAAATGCATTGTTGATAGTGTATGCTCCATAACCGGGGTTGGTTGAAAATGCTCCTAATCCACCATTGTACTCGATGTGTGCACTCAGTGGGCTGGTTTTGCCAAACGAAATACAGCGGGCAATTTCCATGTACGATAAGCCAACTTGCTTTTTTGAGCTCAAATTGTAGTCATAATCAACGAAGAAGAACGTATTTCCCCATTTATCAGGTTTGAACATTTCCAGTGTGGTCGTTACATATTCACGTCCCTTGCCAAAGTCGTAATGCATTTGTACATTTTGAGCCATTAAAGCCATTGGTACTAAAAAGCTAAATAGAATTAATTTTTTCTTCATCTTATCGTTGTTATTAGAATTAATAATAATTGTGCAAAGATAATATATTCGTATATTTGTTGCAAGCCCTTATTTTTTGTGAAAATTAGCAAGCTCTTGTTCTGATTTGTTGCTGCTCGAAATTTTACAACTGTGAATAGTAGTTAAGGAACGCCTATTTTTGAAATAATTTGCAATTTTTTATTGTGTTTTTATTTTTGGAATTCAATTTTTTATTGTCATTTGACTTTTATCTGATAATCAGTTATGTATCGGTTTTATTTTTAGTGAAAAGCGCAATAATTTGATATTGTATTCTGTACAATAAGCTCAAAAAATAGGTTGTACAACATGTTTTTTGACTTGTGCAAATTCGAATTTACTGCTTACTTTGCCATCGTTAACTAAACAACACAATCTTTTTTATACCTTAAAAAAACTAATACCTATTTAGACGTGAGACCTTGTGAAAAGTCTCACGTTTTTTTTGTGCATATTTTTTGATTTATTGTGAAGTTGAGGTTTGTATCGTAATTTTTTATTGTTACATTTGCGTGTTTTTTTTCTTATCGGGCTACTTTTAGTTATGATCTGAAATTTGTAAGAAATCACATTGAAAAAATATTCAAAATATATTAACCCTAATTGATAAGAAATGAGTTTTAAAATTGTTGTTCTTGCTAAACAAGTACCTGACACGCGAAATGTGGGTAAAGATGCAATGAAAGCTGACGGAACGGTGAACCGTGCTGCGCTTCCTGCTATTTACAACCCCGAAGATTTGAATGCGTTGGAACAAGCACTTCGCTTGAAAAGTAAAATTGAAGGTGCTACCGTGCACATTCTGACAATGGGACCAGCCCGTGCAGCCGAAATTATTCGAGAAAGTATGTATCGTGGAGCTGATGGTGGTTACTTGTTGAGTGGACGTGAGTTTGCCGGTTCCGATACATTGGCTACTTCGTATGCGCTGGCTTGCGCCATTCGCAAAATTGGTAAAGTGGATTTAATTTTGTGTGGTCGTCAGGCTATTGATGGTGATACTGCTCAGGTAGGGCCACAAGTTGCCGAAAAGTTGGGTTTGCCACAAATCACATACGCCGAAGAAATTCTTGATCTTTCTGATAATAAAATTACGGTAAAACGTCGTTTGGAACGTGGTGTCGAAGTTGTCAGAGGTTCCCTCCCTATGGTTGTAACAGTTGACGGATCTGCTCCTAACTGCCGCACACGTCATGCTAAATTGACCCTGAAGTACAAACATGCCGCTACTCCTTCCGAAAGACAAGAGTCTGGTTCTGATTATACCAACTTGTACGATGCACATCCATATTTAAATATTACCGAATGGGGTGTAAGCGATATTGAACATGATATCCAATGGCTGGGTCTTACCGGCTCGCCAACCAAGGTGAAACAAATCGAAAACGTTGTATTCACGGCTAAAGAAAGCAAACGCCTTACTGCAACTGATGTTGAAATTGAAGATTTGATGAAAGAATTAATTGCTAACCACACGATAGGATAATTACCATGAACAATATATTTGTATATCTAGAAATTGAAGATGGCATTGTTGGCGATGTTAGCTTGGAATTGCTCACCAAAGGGCGCAGCTTAGCCAAACAGTTGAATTGTAAATTGGAGGCCGTTGCTGCCGGTTATAAACTGGATGGTATTGGAGCTCAGGTTTTTCCATTTGGAGTTGATGTACTTCATGTGGCTGATGATAAACGTCTTTTCCCTTATACATCATTACCTCATACTTCCTTGTTGGTCAACCTTTTTAAAGAAGAAAAACCACAAATTGCCTTGATGGGAGCTACCTCTATCGGTCGCGATTTAGGTCCCCGCGTTTCTTCGGCTTTGTTTAGCGGTTTAACTGCCGACTGTACTTCGCTTGAAATCGGCACCTACGAAGACAAAAAAGCAGGTAAAGTATATGACAATTTGCTTTATCAAATTCGCCCGGCTTTTGGTGGCAATATTGTGGCTACCATTGTAAACCCCGATTGCCGCCCGCAAATGGCTACAGTACGCGAAGGTGTAATGAAAAAAGAAATCAAAGATGCCAAGTTTGTAGGTAAAACGCGAAAATTGGAAGTGGCAAAATATGTTGCTGATACCGATTTTGTGGTTGAAGTGATTGAACGTCACATGGAAAAATCGAAACTGAATATCAAAGGCGCTCCGATTATCGTATCGGGTGGTTATGGTGTAGGAAGTGCCGATAATTTCAAATTATTGCATGAACTGGCTGCAACACTTGGTGGTGAAGTGGGTGCTTCGCGCGCTGCGGTGGATGCCGGTTTCTCTGAACATGCACGTCAGATTGGTCAAACTGGAACTACCGTTCGCCCTAAATTATATATTGCCTGTGGTATTTCCGGTCAGATTCAACACATTGCCGGTATGCAGGAAAGTGCAATTATTATCGCTATCAACAACGATCCAAAAGCACCAATCAACCAAATTGCTGATTATGTAATTACAGGAACAGTGGAAGAAGTATTGCCAAAAATGATCAAATTTTACAAAAAGAACTCGAAGTAACATGAACTTTTTTAATGACAACCCCGCAATAAAATTTCAGCTTTCGCATCCGTTGATGCAAAAAATAGTTGCCCTCAAGGAGCGCAATTTTGCTGATAAAGATAAATATGATTACGCATCACGCGATTTTGAAGATGCTGTAGAAAACTACGAAAAAGTGCTTGAAATTATCGGTGAGGTTTGTGGCGATATCATTGCTCCAAATGCCGAAAGTGTTGATCACGATGGACCTCAGGTAGAAAATAGCCGCGTGATCTATGCTCGTGGTACTCAGGAAAATCACGATGCGTTGAAACAAGCTGGTGTATATGGTATTACCTTGCCACGTCAATATGGTGGTCTTAATTTTCCAATGGTAGCTTACGTTATGTCGGGCGAAATGGTTTCGCGCGCTGATGCCGGTTTTGCCAATATTTGGGGACTTCAGGATTGTGCTGAAACGATCTCGGAATTTGCTTCTGAAGAAATTAAAGCTGAATATTTGCCGCGTGTGTGCGAAGGTGCTACCTGTTCGATGGACTTGACAGAGCCGGATGCCGGTTCCGACTTACAAGCTGTAATGTTGAAAGCAACTTACAACGAAAATGATGGCATGTGGTATTTGAACGGTGTAAAACGTTTTATTACCAATGGTGATGCTCAGGTAAAATTAGTATTGGCTCGTTCGGAAGATGGAACTTCTGACGGACGTGGTCTGTCTTATTTTGTTGCTGATAATAAACATGATCATACGGTGTTGGTTCGTCGTATCGAAAATAAATTAGGTATCAAAGGTTCTCCAACCTGCGAGTTGGTGTTCAACAATACACCGGCCAAGCTGGTTGGAACACGTCGTATGGGTCTTATCAAATACGTGATGTCGTTGATGAACGGTGCTCGTTTGGGTATTGGTGCTCAGTCGGTTGGTCTTTCATCGGCAGCTTACAACGAAGCATTGGCTTATGCTAAGGATCGTCGTCAATTCGGCAAAGCGATTATCGAATTCCCAGCCGTTTACGAAATGGTTTCGGTTATTAAAGCAAAATTGGACGCTTCTCGCGCATTGCTGTATGAAACAACTCGTTTTGTAGATATTTACAAAGCATACGAAGCTATTGAGGCCGACCGTAAATTGGATGCCGACGAAAAAGCTGATTTCAAAGAGTATTCAAGATTGGCCGATGCTTTAACTCCAATGCTTAAAATGTTTACCAGCGAATATGCCAATCAAAATGCATACGACTGTGTACAGGTTCATGGCGGTTCCGGCTTTATGAAAGATTACGCTTGCGAGCGTTTGTATCGTGATGCACGTATCATGACTATTTACGAAGGAACTTCTCAGTTGCAGGTAGTTGCTGCCATCCGTCACGTAACCACAGGTAATTATCTGAAGATGATTCGTGATTACGAAACTCAACCAATTAATCCGGAGTTCACTTCGTTCCGCAAACGCTTGCAGATTATGACTAATTTGTATGCCAACGCAGTAACACGTGTTACAGAAGCCAAAAATCAGGAGTATTTAGATTTTCAGGCACGTCGTTTGGTCGAAATGGCTGGTCATATTGTGATGAGTTATTTGTTGATTATCGACGCGACCCGTGATACGGAAGATCAATTCCGCAAATCAGCTGAAGTCTATCTTAATTATGGTGAGGTCGAAGTTCGCCGTCACGCAGCATTTATCAAAACATTTGACGTAGAAAACGTTGATGTTTATAAAGTAGTGTAAATCATAACTGTAATAATAAATAGAAACGCTCCCAATCATTCACTGGGGGCGTTTTCTATACAATTTCATTTTTTTTAGAATATCTAAATTTGCAATTTATTTCCTGCATGAAAAAAATTATTCAATCGATTGAACAGGTGGCTATTTTAAAGTATTCTTTAAGATGGTCTTTGTTGGTTTTGCCGGTAGCTTTGTTTGCCGGTTCGGTGGTTGCATTGTTTTTATTTTTGCTGGATTTGGCTACAAAATTCAGATGGCAGCACGAATGGTTGCTTTATTTCTTGCCATTTGCCGGTATTGCCATTGTATGGGCGTATCATTCGAAAGGAAAAAATACTTCTGCCGGCAATAATCTGGTCATGGATGAAATTCATAAACCGGGTGGGGGTATACCGGTACGTATGGCTCCGTTCATACTCATTACAACAGTTATTACACATCTTTTCGGAGGTTCGGCAGGCAGAGAGGGAACTGCGATTCAGATTGGTGGCAGTTTGGCCAGTTTTGTGGCTAAAAAACTAAGATTGAATGCTGAGGATACCCGTACCCTTTTAATGACCGGAATTGCTGCCGGGTTCGGTGCTGTGTTCGGGACTCCGGTGGCCGGAGCTATTTTTGCATTGGAAGTTCTGGCAATAGGACGGATAAAGTACGATGCTCTTTTGCCTTGTTTTTTTGCTGCTGTTATGGCTGATATTGTTTGTCGGGCGTACGGTATTCATCATACGTATTATCACATCAATTTTCACGAGCAGTTGAACTCGGTAGTTCCTTATCTCAATTTTGATTATCTGCTTTTGATAAAGGTAGTCCTTGCCGGTTTTTGCTTTGGTATTATCAGTTACTTGTTTTCTCAATTATCTCACCAGATAAAAAAACAATCTCAGCAACATCTTAAAAATAAATATCTTATCCCATTTGTGGGTGGGTGCATTGTTATTGCACTTACTTTTTTAGTGGGTACGACTGATTACCTGGGTTTGGGTGTTACCACCTTCTCTGGTTCAGGTACGAGCATAGTGAATGCTTTTAAGGCAGGAGAAATTGATTCTTTTGGCTGGGCCTGGAAGTTGATTTTTACCACTGTAACGCTTAGCATGGGCTTTAAGGGTGGGGAGGTTACACCTTTGTTCTTCATTGGAGCTGCGCTTGGAAACACGCTTGCAGTATGTCTTGGTGCGCCTATTGATTTGATGGCCGGCTTAGGTTTTATCGCCGTTTTTGCGGGAGCAACTAATACTCCATTAGCCTGCACTATAATGGGTGTTGAATTATTTGGTGGCGACAATATTCTTTATTATGCCGTAGCATGTTTTGTGGCCTACTATTTTAGTGGTCATTCAGGTATTTATCACGCTCAACGGATAGCTATCCCGAAAGCTGATACTATTCATAAATTGGAGGATGATAAATAGAGTTGGGGATTTTGTGTATTATTTTCCCGTCTGTGCAAATAAATCGGTCAGATCAATTTGAATAACACTTTTTTCCAGAATCTCAAACAACTGGTCGCCGATTACAAAAGCATTACTTGATGCTCTGAAATTTGCAATTACCTTGTTGTCATTGTCGATAACAATTGTTTCGTCGCCATTGGCCAAAAATTTAAAGTTGTTATTCGCAAAGTAGCAGATGTAAAAATCGTCGAAGCTAAGTTGCTTAACAACATCCAAATGTGAATCCAACCCAAGAGCTGTGTTTTTATCCGTTGTTATATAATTTAATGTTGTGTCGTTCACAATCAGACTTTTAAAAGTGGAGTCTGTTTTGATGTAAATCTGACTGCCTACAAATCCTGTAAATTTGCCGTTTTTTTCAGCGTCATAAAATCGAAAATCAATTCTTTTTCCTGTTTTCAGAGAGTAGTTTGATGCGTTTTTCTCCGACAAGAGGATTATAGTGTCTTTGCGGATGGAAAAATCAACAAAATCAAACTCCTGATTTTTTAAAGTGGTGTTGAACAGATAATTCCCATTGTTTTTGTTGTAAGCAGCTAAAAATGGTTTTCCGTAATTTATTTTTCTATCTTCCATAAATGCAGTCCCTTTGTTTAGCAGATAAAGGACACTGTCTTTAATGAAAATGATAGAGTTACTTCGTGATTTTCTGTCTGATGCATTTTCCCATTTGGTGCTTCCATTCATGTTCAGGCAGGATATTTTGTCTTTAGAGGCAAAAAATATGTTTTCTCCATCAATCAATGTGTTTGATACTAAATCGCAAACCTCATCGTGTTCAGCAGTGGCCACAAAAGTGCCTGTAAGCAATCCTAATCCAAAACCTACAATATTAGTTGCTATGGTCGAAGAGTAATTGTTTCTTCCCGTTACGGCTTCGTAATCCCAGCCTTTTCCGCTTTTAATGTCGATGGTGTGTAGGCCATCGGATATGAGTAAAATGACCGAGTCGTTCAGGTAGGTTACGTCGTTCCAACCAAAATCATGGCTTATCTTTCTTTTCCAGCAAACTTCTCCGGTGTTTAGATTTATTGCTTCCACCGTATTTTTATCACTGGAGTTAAGTTTATACCCAATGCCAATTTTCAATTTCGGATCTACATGATAAAGCGTGTTTTTGGTTTCAAATTGAACTTTGCCATTGTCGAAATTTAATATATTGCTTTGGGTGGCAGTATTCTCAATAATCAAATTACCAAATTGCTTGAAATTGGATTGTTGGTAGTTGATGGGTTTGTCCCATTTTACAACATCATCATTCAAGTCAAACTGGAGTATATTGCCAGTGTAGTTTAAACTTTTACTGTTTTTGCTCTGATTAATCAGTTGAATAGTGAGGGTGTTGGAGGTACTGTCTATGCAGGATTGATTTATCTTATTTGCAAACACAAATTCATTTTCTGTTATAATAGAGTCGGTTAAATAGTTTTTCCCGCTAATATTCTCATATTTGTCTATCAATGAATTTGACTGTGAAAATGCGAATCCTATTGAGCATATGGCGACTGATAATGCGATTAATCTTTTCATAATTGTAAAATTTAAAAGTGGCAATGTTGGGCTAAAATCGTTTTTTAACCAGTACTTTCAATCCATCATGAATTGTTTTTACTACAATTTTAGTACCCTCTTCGTACGGTTCTCCATCATAGTGAAAAGGTCCGGCCTCTTCACGTGTCAATGTGAGATTGTCTGATCGGAGCGTTGTCATAAATAAATCTTTGTCAATTGTTTTGGCAAAGAGCTGAAGCGCTAAGGTCGGAATGGCAATAATGGGGAAATTACTCATTATTGATATGTCAATTTTACCATCCTGTACACTGGCTTGTGGGGCTATATATGCATTGTTCCCCCATTGCGATGCGTTAGCAAATGTTAGTACAAAAGCTTTGGCATCTAAATCAATTCCATCTCCTATCAGATGGTAGTTTTGCGATTTATAATTAAAGTATCCGGTAATAATTTTCTCTACATAGCTCATTACGCCTCTTTTTTTACCTTTGGCAAATTCAGTGCTTACGTAAGCATCAAATCCCGTTCCGCAGGTGCAAAAAAACGGTTTGTCGTTTACCATTCCATAATCCATGAAGATGGGCTCGGATTGGTTTAATTGCTGAATGGCTTTTTTAGTGTTCATTGGTATGCCTAAATGTCTTGCCAACCCGTTGCCCGACCCGATGGGGATAATTCCCAACGAAGTGTTGGAATGAACCAGCGAACGTGCTATTTCATTGACCGTGCCATCGCCACCTACGGCTACCACCCAATCGTATTTCTTTTCCACAAACTCTTTTGCCAACAATGTACCATGTCCACGGAATTGCGTAAAAACAATTTCTGAGTCAAAAACGGATGCATTCAACTCTTGTTGTATGAGTGTAGGCAATTCCCCTTTTTTTTCTGTTCCGGAGTGTGGATTAATGATAAAAGCGATCTTAGTTTTCATGTTTTATTGTTGCGATTCAATTCTAATATTTCATGAGCGAAAGTACTAAATTTTCTCCAATTAAAAAAAATGAGCATTAAATGTCTAAAGAAACTTTCGTTTCGTTGCAAAGTTGTATATTTGCACGTAACATAAAGCCGACTAATAACTACTTTTAAAAGTTTAAACATGTCTAAAAAGAAACGCCCAGCTCCCAGCACCCGAATTCGGAAAACTGAATTAGTGCGCAATATAATAAATATTTTTAATGAAAATGTAGAAAAGACCTTCAATTATAAACAAGTTTCGTCTTTACTGAATATTAAATCCGAATCGCAACGGGTTTTTGTAAATCAGATTATGTACGAACTGCTCGAAGAGGACTTTTTGGTGGAGATTTCACGCGGAATGTTCAAACTGAATTCGCGTGGTGGATACATCACCGGAACTATTGAGCGTCAAGGCGTAAAAACCTATCTTGTACCGGACGATGGAGGCGAAATGGTTTTTATTCCGGAGCGTAAAACGAACCATGCTTTGTTGAATGATGAGGTGAAAGTGTTTCTGTACGCCAGCCGCAGAGGGCAACAGCCCGAAGGTGAGGTAGTGGAAATTACCAAGCGCGCTAAGGATACTTTTGTAGGTATATTGGATGTCTCCGAAAATTACGCATTTCTGACACTGGATAATCGTGTGATGACGAACGATATTTTCATTCCGAAGGCAAAGTTGAAAGGTGGAAAAACCGGTCAGAAAGCGGTTGTAAAATTACTTTCGTGGGAACCGAATGCTAAAAATCCTGTTGGTGAAGTAATTGATATACTTGGCGATAAAGGAGATAATACGGCCGAGATGCATGCTATTCTTGCCGAATTTGGGTTACCATACAAATATCCTGCTGAGGTGGAGGCGGCGGCTGATAAGATTGGTGCCGGCATTACTCCCGAAGAAGTGGCCAAGCGTGTTGATATGCGTAAAATTACCACTTTTACCGTCGATCCGCGCGATGCGAAGGATTTTGACGATGCGCTATCACTGCGTAAGTTGGATAACGGACTTTGGGAAGTGGGAGTGCATATTGCCGATGTAACACACTATGTTCGCCCGAATAGTATTATAGAATCGGAAGCGCAGGATCGTGCTACTTCTGTCTATCTGGTGGATAGAACAATTCCTATGTTGCCAGAGCATTTATCGAACGGTATTTGTTCGTTGCGTCCCAATGAAGATAAACTAACCTACTCGGTTATTTTTCAATTGAACGATAAGGCTGAAGTGCAAAGCTATAAAATTGCCAAAACAGTTATTTGTAGCGATCGCAGATTTGCGTACGAAGAAGCCCAGAAAGTGATAGAAACCGGTGAGGGAGATTATAAAGAGGAAATAATAACGCTGGACAGATTGGCCAAAATCTTACGTCAGGGGCGTTTCGATAGTGGTGCTATTGCTTTTGATAGGGTAGAGGTGCGTTTCGAAATTGATGAAAAAGGAAAGCCTGTTTCAGTATTTTTCAAAGAGCAAAAGGACGCGAACAAGATGATTGAGGAATTTATGTTGTTAGCCAATAAAACGGTGGCTACACATATTGGTAAGCCCGGAAAAGGGAAAGTTGCTAAGACTTTTGTGTATCGTATACACGACGTTCCCAATCCCGATAAGCTAGCTACTTTCTCAGCATTTATCAAACGTTTTGGTTATAATCTCAAAACTACCGGCAAAGCTGCTGCTGTTTCAGGCTCGATAAATAATTTGTTGGATCAGGTGCAGGGAAAAAAAGAACAGAATCTAATCGAAACACTCGCTATTCGTTCGATGGCAAAGGCAATCTATTCTACCTCTAATATGGGGCACTACGGTTTAGCTTTCGATTACTACACCCATTTCACCTCGCCAATTCGTCGTTATCCCGACATGATGGTGCATCGTTTGCTCGAAAAATATGCAAATGATGGTAAGAGTGTGAGTGCAGATGAATGGGAAGATTATTGCAAGCACAGTTCTGATATGGAGCAATTGGCCGCTAATGCCGAACGTGCTTCTATTAAGTATAAACAAGTGGAATTTATGTCGGAGCGAATCGGACAGGTTTTCGATGGTGTTATTTCCGGTGTTACCGAATGGGGTATCTATGTGGAATTGGTTGAAAATAAATGCGAAGGCATGATTCCTATTCGGGATTTGGATGACGATTATTATAGCTTCGACGATAAAAACTACTGTTTGGTAGGGCGACGATACAATAAGCGCTACCAACTGGGCGACGAGCTTACAGTAAAGGTTGCGCGAGCTAATTTAGATAAAAAACAATTAGATTTCGTTTTGGCGTAATTATTTTATAGGTTCTTTAGCGAATACTAACTCTCAAGTTTTCTTATGGATAGCTGATTATTTAGGCTTCTTGGCTTGTTTTTTCAGTGATATATTCGAAATTTTCTTCCAAAAATCTCTAATTTCGCTTTGCCGGAATAAATAAAAGCACTATCTTTGCACTCGCAAAAGCAAAGAAATGGCTGCGTAGCTCAACTGAATAGAGTACCACACTACGGATGTGGGGGTTACAGGTTTGAATCCTGTCGCGGTCACAATTTTTTTTAGAATCCACTACAAATTATTTGTAGTGGATTTTTTTTGTGCTTATTTTTGATCAGGTTTTATAAAATTGAATTGGCAGTTAACATTTATTTTCTGTCTTTTTGTTTTGTTTGCAGCTTAAAACGTAATCAAATTGTAAGTGAATTCTCTCGGTTGGCGAATATTTTGATATAAATACTCTTTTTTTTACCTTATTATTGGTTATTTACATGTTAAATGTTGTGATTTGCGAATAATACTTTCAATTTGTAGCTATTTGTTTATATATTGAATAAATATGTATCTAAATTTTGTTTTATATTTTGTAATTATCAGATATGCAATCAATTACAGTGTTTATTTTCGCTTGCATTATTTTGTCAAATAACGAGTTTATGCCTAAAAATGGGTGTTGAACCTACATATTGATAGAAAAAATATGCAGAATTTTTCTATTTGTTAGTAAAAACACTTGTTTTTTAGATTTTTATAGTCTATTTTTGCAAAGTGATTGAATGAGGTAATTCGTTTAAATACAATTTAAAGAAGATTAATAAACAAAATGTTAAATTTATGAGAAAACTAACGTTCTTATTAACCTGCTTGTTTTTAGTAGGTGTGGGTTTGGTTAATGCTCAATCTAAATCCATTTCGGGGAAAGTTCTTTCCGCGGAGGATGGGCAGCCAATTATTGGGGCTACTGTAAAGGTAAAAGGTACCTCAGCCGGTACAATTACCAATGTAGGTGGTGAATTTAAAATCAGTTTGCAGGGTGATGCAAAAAATTTAGTAATTTCATACGTAGGTATGGTGACTTCTGAAGTCCAGGCCGTAGATGGTATGACCATTAAGCTTCAGTCGGATGCGAAGATGATTGATGAAGTGGTGGTAACTGCATTGGGTATTAAGCGTTCAACAAAAGCATTGGGATATTCAACAACTCAAATATCAAATGCAGATCTTACAACAACGGGTAATAGGAGTGCGCTGAATGCCCTGCAAGGTAAGGTTGCTGGTGTTGAAATTTCCTCGGCTTCTGGTTCTCCAGGTGCTTCAACTCGTGTGGTTATGCGTGGTTTTTCATCTTTAGGAGGTTCTAATCAACCATTATATGTGGTTGATAATGTTCCCGTAAGCAATGGTGTTGTAAATGACAGATCTATAAATGGTGGTTTTGATTTTGGTAACCGCGCTAATGATATCAATCCTGATGATATCGAAACAATGACTATCTTGCAAGGTGGAGCCGCTACAGCTTTGTATGGTTCTCGTGCTTCTTCAGGGGTAATTTTAATTACAACAAAGAATGGTGCTAAATCTAATAATAAAGCCAAGGTTGATATTTCATCTACTACAACTTTTGATGCACCTCTTCGTTTGCCTTATATGCAAAATGAGTATGGTCAAGGATGGTATAATCGTAGCGCAAATAATGATGAAACAGGTGATTTGCAAGAAAATGGTAGTTGGGGTCCTCGTTTTGATGGGAAAATTCGTAAATGGGGTTTTGTTGTAGATAATCAACAACAGATCAAACCATATTCTGCATTAAAATCTAATATTAGCGATTTTTTTGACACTGGTAGAACAACAAATAACTCAATCGCTATTTCAAATGGGGATGAAAATAAAAGCTACTATTTGTCATATGGTAACATTAATTCTGATGGTATAATGCCAACTGATGCAGACTCATATAAAAGAAATAATATTTCATTACGTGGATCATCAAAATTTTTGAAAATTTTTACAGCATCAGCTTCGTTAAATTACGTTCGCAAAGATTCAAAATTTGTTCAAACAGGTCAAGATCAAGCTGTTCTTGATGGACTTTGGCAGAATGCCCGGGATATTAGTGTAGTTGATCAAATGGATTACAAAAACAAGTTTAATAATGTAGATAATTATTATACACTTTATGCTCAGAATCCATATTATCTGCTTAACGAACATGGTAATAAATTTCTTGAAAATCGTATTTTTGGAAATGTAAACCTTGAGTCTAAATTATTGTCATGGTTAACTGCAAAATTAATAGTTGGTTCTGACGTTTCAAATAGTACATTGAAGACTTGGAGGGCAATCACCAATGTATCTCGTGCAGATTCTAATGATGATGTAGGTAGAGTTAGTGAGGCTGCATATTATAGCTCGGAGTTTGATACAAACTTCCAATTGGCAATTAATAAAAATATTTCTGATGATTTCACTTTTAACGCTGTTTTAGGTCATAACTTTAATCAACGTGATGCTTCCACTCAAAGAGCAGAAGTAATCGGATTGAGTATTCCTTATTTTTATAACTTGTCAAATAGCTCTGCTACGCCTGCTGTAGTAGGTACTTTGTCAAAGCGGAGATCGGTTGGAGCTTACGGTAGTGCGGATTTTGGCTATAAAAGTGTATTGTTCTTAACGCTTTCTGCACGTAATGACTGGTCATCAACTTTGCCTGCTTCGAATCGTTCTTTCTTTTATCCAAGTATCGCAACTAGTTTTATTTTCTCAGAATTGTTTGAGCAAAATGATATTTTGACATTAGGTAAGCTTCGTGCTAGTATAGCTAAAACAGGTAAGGATGCTGATCCGTATCAAGTTTATGCAGTAATGGCTCAAACTAGTCATGCTGATGGGTATCGTACTTTAGATTATCCATTGGCTAATGGTACTACAACTGTAAATGGATTTTCTGTATCAAATCTTATTGGAAATGATAAATTGCAACCTGAAATCTCGACAAACTCAGAGATTGGACTTGATTTGAAATTTTTAAAATCGAGAGTAGGGTTAGGCATAACTGTTTATAACAAAACTATTACTGATCTTATTTGGCAAGCATCTGTTCCTTCGACTACTGGATTCACACTTCAAACCCAAAATCTAGGTAAAATAACAAATAAGGGTATAGAAATAAGCTTGCAAGTTACTCCCATAAAGACAAAAGATTTTGAATGGGAAGTATATGCGAACTTTACTAAAAACAAAAACTTATTAGTAGAGCTAGCTAGCGGTCTTGATCAAGTTAGCTTAGGAGGTACAAGTTCAATTGGTTTCGTAGCTCGTCCCGGAAGAGAACTTGGTTTGTTCGAGGGCTTGGTTCCGGCAACTGATCCAAATGGACACTTTATTGTTGATGCTAAAGGATTGCCTGTATTTAAAGATTCTAAAGAGATAATCGGTACGTCTCAGAATAAATTCCGTATTGGAGGAGGTACTTCTTTGACATATAAGGGCTTTAAACTTACCGCTAATGTGGATTACCGTAACGGTGGTCAGATGTATTCTCGTACAAAAGAAATACTTTATTTTACAGGAAACGCTCAAGAAACGACTTATAATGATCGTCAACCATTTATTATCCCTAATTCAGTTCAAAAACTAAGTGACGGTACTTATGTGGAAAATACTGTTCCGATTGCTGGATTCAGCAACACAATGAATCAGTTTTATAATCAAACTTACAATGCAGGTAAAGGTGGTGCATACGCCTTAGTTGATAAAACATTCTTCAAGTTAAGAGAAGTGAGTTTGTCTTATTCGCTACCAAGATCCTTATTGGCTAAAACGTTTATTAGCTCTGCGGATATTGCATTGGTTGGTAACAACTTGTTGTTATGGACTCCAGATTCGAATATGTTTGTTGATCCTGAGATGACAACGTTCGGAAATGATATGGAAGCTGATTTTGGTGATTATGGTGCAACCCCATCTACTCGTAGCATTGGATTCAATGTTAAATTGAGTTTTTAATAAATTAGTTATAATATAAAAAGTACCAATATATGAAAAGAATAAAGTATTATTTGGCTACGCTGGTAACCAGTGCGTTACTACTAAGTAGTTGCAGCGAGAGCTTTTTTGATATAAATGTGAGCCCTAATAACCCTGCCACGGCAACACCTGCATTAGTATTACCAAGTGCAATCTCAGGTTCTGCATATGTGCTGGGTGGATATTATCATGCTGTTGGCAGCTTTTGGACTCAACAGTACGCCCAATCACCATCAGCAACACAGTGGGCTGAATGGGAATCATACAATTTGGCTGAGGATGATTTTAATCGTCAGTTTACTACTTTGTACGCAGGATCACTTTACGACTACCAATATGTTCGTAATAATACTGCTCCAGAAGCTAACTGGAAGTTTTATGCAATTTCAACTTTGATGCAAGCATATACGTTTCAAGTGTTGGCAGATTTATACGACGAAATTCCATTTACAGAAGCTTTACAGGGAGTTGCTGTGCCACAGCCACATTATGACAAAGGTTCAGTGGTTTACGATAGCCTATTGGTAAGGATTGATAATGCAATGTCTAAGGATTTTTCAGCTAGTACTGTACAAGATCCAGGCACTTCTGACTTGATTTTTGCCGGTAATATGGCGACTTGGAAAAAATTTGCAAATACTTTGAAATTGAAAATTTATATGCGTTATACTAAAATAGATCCAAATAAGTATAAAACGCAAATTCAGGCGCTGTTAACAGCTAACGATTTCTTGACAACCGATGCTAAATTCTCAGCATTTAAAGCAGAGCAAACAGGTTATAATCCGTTTTATAACACTTTTGTAGATCGTTTAGCCTCAAATGTAATTGCAAATTCAACGCTTATGAAATATCTGACTGATAATTCAGATCCAAGACGCGAAAAACTTTTTGCTCCATCGGCTACAGGTTCTCTTATGGCTTCAGTAGCTACAGGTCAATCTCCAACGACAACAGGTACAATTAAGAATTTTGCAACTCCAATTATGGGAAGTACAGCCCCTGTATATTTCTTTTCTAAGGAGGAGGTTTTATTCTTAATTGCTGAAGCGCAGGAGAGATATGTTAGTTCTGCGGCAGCTGAGGCTACCTATAACAGTGCTATTCAGGCTTCGTTGGTAAGTTTGGGATTAAGTGCTTCAGCTATTAGTTCTACTACTTACCCTTATACAGGTATTAAATCTATTTTGGAGCAAAAATGGTTGGCATCAACAAATAAACGTGCTATAGAAGCCTTCTTTGACTTTAATAGGACTGGATATCCTGATTTCTTTTCAAAATCATTAACAAGTATTTATAATGGTACGGAAAGACCACAACGTTTATTTTTTCCAGATAGTGAACGCAAGACAAATGCTAACACTCCAGCTAAGGTGGCTTTAACGGAGAAAGTTTGGTGGGCTAAATAATTTATAAAATAAAAAATTTATTATGAGAAAGATAATTTTTATAATTTCAGTGGCAGTTTTCATGTTAAGCGCTTGTAGCGATGAAAGCTCGATGGGAGTGTCTAAAGTGACTACCTACGCCACAATGACGATGAAAGGAGAGGCTGAGGTGTTTTGGCCGATGAATACTCCATTTGTTGACCCGGGTTGCACTGCTGTAGAAGGTACAACAGATATTACAAGTAAGATTGTTGCAACTTCAACTGTGAATGTAGCGAAAGGAGGTAATTATGTTGTTAATTACGAGGTGCTAAATGCAGATGGATTTTCCGCAACGGCTTCTCGTGTAGTTCGTGTTTATGATGCAACAGCACCTCTTAATGGATATTATACCTCTAAAATCGTACGTAATAATGCAGGTACTGTTGGCTCCCGTGGCCCATACACAATTTTAGTTTTCGGTGTTGGAAGTGGAAATTATTATGTGGAATCAATGTTAGGTGGTTGGTATAGTATCGGATCTGCTTATGGTCCAACTTATGCTGGCCCTGGTGTATTAAAACTTAATGCAGATAATACATTTTCTATAGTTTCTGCTAGTAAGTTGGCTTGGGGTTACCCTTGTGTCTTTACTCCTGGAACAACTTCTACATATGATGCAGGAACTAAAACGATAGTTCTTAATACTAATATGGAAGATGTGCCAGCTATGAAATTTGCTGTAACTTTGAATAACCCAACATCATTAAATTAAGGAGAAAAACTATGCGTATATTTAAATTAACAATCGTATCAATAGTGGCTTTTGCATTTTTCTCATGCGAGCCGACTTATAAAAAGGAATATAGTTGGGCATATCCTATTGCAGGTGATTGGACCTTGAAAGCATATGTTGATGGGGACGCTGTAGCAGGTCCATTTGAAGTTAAATCATATAATTCATCTTTTGGAAAAGACTCTGTATGGTTTGATGATTATGCAACAACTTCGTCAAATGGTCATTTTTGGAGTTTTAAGTTCAAAGCGAAGGTTGATGTTGCTTCAAAAACATTTAGTACAGTAGGATCTAAAAATGCTATCACAGGATATCCAATAAAAATCACTGTGACAAATGGTAAGATTATTGGGACTGACAGTTTGACAATGGATGTTGTTTTTGCAGACGATGCAGCTACAACCTATCAATTGAAAGGACATCGTACAACATCTTATGAAGAATACATGGGCGAGTAAATTTGTCCTATTTAAAAAAAAGGAACTACTAATTTTTGAGTAGTTCCTTTTTTTTTAAATAACGCCTAAAGTATTTGAAATATATCTAATAATGATTTAGGGTTGTATGTCGCTTCTCTCTTCTTCTCCTCTCTGTGTGGATTGAACCACACCTGATCTATTCCTGCATTTCGCGCTCCCACGATATCAGCTTCGTAGCTGTCGCCTATCATGATACATTCGGAGGCGGTGGCGTTGTTGAGTTGCATTGCGTATTCGTATATGCGTTTGTCGGGTTTCAGTGCCTTAGCGCCCTCCGAAAGCACGATGTGGGTGAAGTAGTGCTCCAGGTTGGAGCTTCGTAGTTTTTTGTATTGAACTTCTATAAATCCATTGGAAATAATGGTGAGCGGATATTTGGGGTAAAGGTAGTCCAGTAATTCCTTTGCGTGTGGGATAAGCAGCGTTTTTGTGGGTAGCATTTCCAAAAATTCTCGCCCAATCTGTTCTGCTGTTTTTATATTGCCGGCTCCCACCTGAACCAGTGGATGGCTAAAACGTTCGAAGTTCAAAAACTCTTTCGTGATTTCTCCTTTTCCATAAAGCTCCCACAGTTCAAGGTTTCGCTTGGCGTATATATTGAAATAATGCTCAAAGCTATCGAAGTATTTGTATAACTGATGGTTGTCGTAGATTTCTTCTAATGCAGCTTGCGCATTGGCGTGAAAATCCCAAAGAGTATCGTCGAGATCGATAAAAATGTGTTTGTACATGATAAAATTAGTATACGAGTTAACTTGTAAACGAGTAGGCGATAATGGACCTATGCTTATTGAACTAAGTAGTGGTTTGAATAATATTGCATTTTTCAAAAGGAATAGAATCTGCCTGCGGTAGGCAGGTTCTGTTCTTCTATTTATTATGCGACATTATATCTTTTCTGTTACTCACATCGTATTTAAACGACAATGCGCTTTCCGAACTGGGAAAACGCACTGTTTGATCAACTAATTATGCATTGTGAATTATACATTATGCATTATTTTTTTTAGTCCACTTCAATTACCAGGTATTTGCTGATGCTCCAAAATTGGTTAGGCTCAACAATCAATAATATAAAGTTTCCATTCTCCTTTTCCAATGTGTAGGAAGATTTTGGGTGTGTTGTGAGAATTTTCGCACGCATGGAGTAAAGCGGAATGGATTTGGTATTGCGGGCATCAATTCGTACAAAGTAATTTTTGTTGAAATCGCTTTGAAGTACTCTCTGTGGGCTGAAAAGACCATCGGAAGTAATGATTCTTTGTTCTTTCAGTTCTTTTTTTGTTCCAAAAACATACCAGGCTGTGTGAATCGTTTCATCCTGTTCTTTTATTTTAGTTTCTTTTACTTTGACGTCGGTCGATAAATCTTCTACGTTTTTACCCAGATCATTCACCGTAGTGCCCAGTTGGGTAATTAGCGAGTCTTTTTGAGAAAGTTGTATTTGCAATTCGGCTACTTTCGATGATTCTTCTTCGAGCGATTTAGATAAGCGGGAAATGGTTTGTTCGAGCTCAGCCGATCTGAATCCGCTTCTTTTTAGTTTCGCTTTCAGGCGTGCTAATTCATCCTTGTTGGCTTGAAGCATTTCATTCAAATACAACATGTCCTCATTTATTTTCTTGCGCATGTCGTCATTCAGTTCCTGACCAACCGGCTGAATAGATATAGAATTTTGAGTGTTTTTTATCTTTTCAATATTCTGCTGAATCTGATTCATGGCCGAGAAATAGCCATCTACTTCATCCTGTAGTTTCAACTTTGCGTTTAGGAGTGAATCGTTTTGAGCTTTTAGGGCTTGATAGTCGGATGATTGTTTTCCGCATGATGCCATTAAAACGAGCAAAATGACAAGCGAAAAAATAGTAGGTTTCATTGAGAAAAGGATTGAAATGTTCGTTGGCAAATAAAAATTGATATACATGCAACTAATAATTGTCGATTCGTAATTATTAGTTGGTTACGGGTGCAAAGGTAATGTTTATTCTTCAAAACCTGCAACAATAATTACAATTTCTCCTTTCGGAATATGCTCTGTATAATATTGTATTAATTCTTGTAAGGTTCCACGTTTTGTCTCCTCGTAAATCTTTGATATTTCACGCGAAACGGATGCTTTACGTTCAGCTCCGAATACTTCGGATAGTTGAGTCATTGTTTTTACCAGTCGGAAAGGAGACTCGTAGAAAATCATGGTGCGGCTTTCGTGAGCAAGTAAGTTGATTTTTGTTTGACGTCCTTTTTTTTGAGGTAAAAAGCCTTCGAAGCAGAACCTGTCGTTGGGCAAGCCCGAAGCAACTAAAGCCGGAACAAAGGCTGTTGCACCAGGGAGACATTCTACTTCGATACCATTCTCAACGCACTGGCGAACAACTAAAAAGCCGGGATCGGAAATGGCCGGTGTTCCGGCATCCGAAATAAGCGCTACGGTTTGTCCGCTTTTTATGCGCTGAACCACATTTTCCACCGTTTTGTGTTCGTTGAATTTGTGATGCGAATGCATGGGAGTTTTTATCTCGAAATGTTTTAACAAGAAACCGCTTGTTCGCGTATCTTCAGCCAGAATCAAATCAACCGATTTTAATACTCTTATGGCGCGAAAGGTCATGTCCTCCAAATTTCCTACCGGTGTAGGTACAACGTATAATCTCATGTTTCTGTTTGTTATAAAAATCGTCTTTTGACAATTTGATAAAAATCCTCGGCGGTTTCATTGTCAGTAGCCCAGCCGTATTTGGAGCGAAGGAATGATAATGCCTCATTTAATGTAGCAAGTTGATTGATGTAGCTCAGGGTTTTGTTCATGTCTTCACCGTTGCCACGAAATAGTTCGCGCTGAAAACGGAAGCGGTCGCCAATATTTATTCCTTGTTTTATGTCTGCTATTTTCTTGTTGGCCAATACCGAGCTGATTGTGTTTTCAGTTCTTGATAAAAGCTCATTTCGGGTTACTGAAGTTAGTAGATTCTTATCGCCAATCATTGATTTTTGAGTCTCTTCAACTATCGTTATGGTTTCATTACTGGTGAATTTCTCTTCAACTTCTTCTTCGTTGGATGCCAGTTCTGCTACAGATGTGATTTCTTCAAGTTCTACCAGCTCGCCGGTTTCGGTCGTTACTTCTTCGATTTCCTCCTCATCTTCTTCCTCCTCATCTTCTTCTGTCTCCTCCTCAAGTATCTCTTCTTCTTCTTCTTCTTCTTCTTCTTCTTCGATTGTTTCTTCTTCGATTGTTTCTTCTTCAACAGTTTCGGAAACCTGTGTCTCTTCATTGTTTACTTCTGTCTCAGTCGTTTCTGTGCTAGTCGGGTTTTCTGATATTTCGTCGGCAGTTTTGGCGATTACAGTTAGCTCTGCAGGTTTTTCAGTGGTTGTTTCTTCTTCGCTCGGAACAATAACGGGTATCTCGTTTTCGGCTGAATTGTCTGTCGATTCGGGCATAACGGTTGATAGTATTTCAATATATGATTGTATATCATCGGTTTTGCGCTGCGCCAACTGAATGATTGCTTTTGGATAGTGTTCCATTTCCATAAAACCCTCGGTAATCATTTCCAGCTCTTGAATCGATTTTTGAAGTAGTGTTACTAATAATTTTCTGTTCATATCTTTTTGGTAAAAACGATTTTAATCCTTATAATTTCTTTAACTTTGCTCCTTGGAATAAGAAAGAGCTACTTGTATTAAACTGCGATTCATTTCAAATCTTATATTATTGGTAATAAAAGATTCCGAATGTGGCATTCTTTCACGAAAATTGTACCTTTGTAATGATGAATTGTGCTCACGGAGGTATTTGTTATCGTAATTCGGTGTAAAGTTACAATATTCCAAAGAGAAAAGAAAACAGAACTGCTAATTTTCAATAAAATACAATGATTTATTCAGAACGAAACCACCCAAACCAACAAAGGCGCGGAAGTATAGAAGTAATATGTGGGTCTATGTTTTCAGGGAAAACAGAGGAGTTGATACGTAGACTCAAGCGTGCAAAGTTTGCTAAGCAAGAAGTAGAGATTTTTAAACCGAAGATTGATACCCGTTATTCTGAGGATGAAGTTGTTTCGCACGACCGCACGGCCATTCGGTCTACTCCGGTTGAATCATCGGGTAGTATTTTGCTTATGTCGGGTGATGTGGATGTTGTGGGAATTGATGAGGCGCAATTTTTCGACGAAGGTTTGGTTGATGTGTGTACTCAATTGGCGAATCAGGGTGTGCGTGTTATTATCGCGGGCTTGGATATGGATTTCAAAGGAGTTCCATTTGGACCCATGCCTGCACTTTGTGCGATAGCTGAGGATGTGTTTAAGGTGCATGCTATTTGCGTTCGTTGTGGTGCATTGGCCTATGTCTCACATCGTTTGGTGGATAGCGACAAGCGGGTATTGTTGGGCGAAATGAGTGAATATGAGCCCATTTGCAGAGATTGTTTTAATGCTGTGCCGCATTGAAAAGTTTAGAATAATCTAATAAATCGAAAATAAAACTGATATGTCATGAATACAAATCCAAAACCTTTTACCCTCGACCGGGTTGTTCGTATGCTTATTGGCTTGTTTGTGGTAGTGTTACTGTTTTTGTTAATCAATAAGCTGAGTGGAGTTTTATTGCCATTTCTGATTGCTTGGTTGTTGGCTTATTTGTTGCAACCGTTTGTCGGTTTTTTTCAGCATAAATTAAAGTTTAAAAATAGGATGTTGTCTATTCTTGCAACACTTCTGCTTTTTTTTGGTTCGCTAACGGCTTTGGTGTTTATTCTTGCGCCTATCGTAAGTCTCGAGCTTCAGAAACTGTCGCAATCAATAGCTATTTATACCCAAACTATTGATATGAATACGTTTATACCGGTGGCATGGCAAACCGAGATTAAGCACTATCTGGAGCAATTGAAATTTCAATCGGTATTGAAGGATCAGAATATAATGGATGGACTGAAAAAACTGGCTCCTCAGTTGTGGGGTTTGGTGAATGGGTCTATTGACTTTATTTTCGGTTTCTCGGTAGTGGTAGTTGTTTTCTTGTATCTTGTTTTTATTTTACTTGATTATGAGAAAATTTCTGCAGGTTTGTTTCATATTGTTCCTCCGAAATACAGAAAATTGATAACGGAGGTTATTGTAGATTTAGAATCGGGGATGAATAGGTATTTTCGGGGTCAGGCTCTCATTGCACTAATTGTTGGAGTCCTTTTTGTTATCGGTTTTAGCATTATAAAGTTGCCATTGGCCATTATTCTGGGTCTGCTGATTGGGTTGTTCACTTTGGTGCCTTATTTAAAGGTGGTGCTGCTGATTCCTTGTGCTATTATGGGGTTGCTTCAGTCGGCCGAGACAGGTCAGAGCTATGGCTCGGTGTTGTTGGGAATTGCTGTTGTTTTTGGGATTGTCCAGATTTTTGAAGATATGTTTTTGACTCCTAAAATTATGGGTCGGGTGACAGGTCTTAACCCGGCTGTTATATTGCTTTCGCTCTCCGTTTGGGGTTCGTTGATGGGTATGGTAGGGATGATTATTGCTCTTCCGATGACAACGCTGATTATCTCGTACTACAAAAGATTCGTTTTGAAGGAATTTCACGAAGAGGATATAGTGGTTCCTGAAAGCTCAGTTGAAGTTGTGCCCGACAAAGGAGTTGATATGTAAATGTTGGAATAGCTGCACTTGTTTTACTTAAATGCTAAAATTGTTGGTGTGGTTGGATTGTAAATTCACTTAATTCACATAATTTTGAGCTGAAACTGAAATTTGAATAAGAAATTAGTAAATAAAACCTAAATAATCAACTTGAATTGATTCATAACAATGTTTTTGATTAACAAACAAGGTTAAAGAATGTTATTTTATGCACGAATGTTTAATTTTTTTGTAAATTTGTAACCGAATATGAAGAAGACGACAATTTGGATACTTATTATTACTATGCTTGTGACTTTTGTAGGGCTTATTGCTTTGCAGGCGCGTTTTGTAAGAACAAATGCCGAGATGGTGGAAAATCAGTTCAATGATAATGTTCAGCGGGCATTATTTCAGACTGTTAGTTTAGTTGAAGAAAATGAAGCACTTGATTATTTAAGCCAGACACTTGAAGGGAGCGACTTTCAGGGGACAAATAATAAATATATAAACGTTGATGCTCAGAATCTGAAATTGAAAAAGGACATTGATAGTATGGCCGAGAATTCAAATTTGACATCAGAGCAGCTTAATCGTCCCAATATCCGCTTATCAACCCGTCATGGTCAGGCAACCATCGAGGAAACATCGAGATATTTACAGGATAAATTCCAAAAGAACTTTTCGCGATCAAAAACGATTCTTGATCAGGCAGTATTCAGATGGATGCGAGAAAGTGATAATAAGGAAATTAACGAGCGTGTTGATTTTAATGATTTAAATGATATTTTAGAAAAAGTGTTGGTTAACAACGGTGTTGAGCTTCCATTTTTTTACTCGATAGTTGACAATCAAGGCAAGATAATATATAAATGTCACAAGGATATACATCAAACTGAGTTGAATATCAATAACAATGTTTACACTCAAAAGTTGTTCCCGTTAGAAGAGTCTAATGTCCCGGCTTATTTGCAGGTTGTGTTTCCAACAAAGCAGAACTTTATTCTTAATTCAATGAATCTGCTGTTGCCATCTGTTGCTTTGGTTTTGCTTATTCTTATCATATTTATTGTTGCTATCATCATTATTTTCAGACAGAAGAAGCTGAATACGATGAAGAATGATTTTGTAAATAATATGACACATGAATTTAAAACACCTATATCAACCATTTCATTAGCGTCGCAAATGCTGCAAGATCCGGGCGTGGGAAAAACACCCGAAACGTTGAAGCACATTTCTAAAGTGATTCGCGACGAGACAAAGAGATTGAGCTTTCAGGTGGAAAAAGTGTTGCAAATGGCTGTTTTCGAAAGAGAAAAGTCAACGTTGAAAATGAACGAAATTCAGATCAATTCGCTTATCAGAGATATTATTGGCAATTTTTCGCTAAAAGTAACGAGTAAAGGAGGTAAGATAACTTCTAATCTAAAAGCTACCAATGATTTGGCTTTTATTGATGAAGTTCACTTTACCAATGTTATCTTTAATTTAATGGATAATGCTCTTAAATATAGCGATAAACCTTTGCTTTTGACCTTAGAAACATGGAACGATAAGGGTAACTTATTGATAAGCATTGAAGATAATGGAATTGGAATTCATAAGGAAGACCTGAAACGAATTTTTGAAAAATTTTATCGGGTGTCAACAGGCAATCTTCACAACGTAAAAGGCTTTGGTTTAGGACTAGCCTACGTTAAGAAGATAGTTACCGAGCACAAAGGCTCCATAAAAGTGGAGAGCGAATTAAATATAGGAACGAAATTTATAATATCAATACCAACTTTAAAAAATTACGAATTATGATCGACGAAAAAGTAAAAATCTTATTATGCGAAGATGACGAGAATCTTGGCATGCTTCTCAGAGAATATTTAATTACTAAAGGTTATGATGCTGATTTGCAACCTGATGGTGAGGCTGGTTACAAGGCTTTCTCAAAAAACAAATATGACTTGTGTGTATTTGATGTAATGATGCCTAAAAAGGACGGTTTTGCACTTGCTGCAGATGTACGTTCGCTAAATACCGAAGTGCCAATTATCTTTCTTACCGCCAAATCGATGAAAGAAGATATTTTGCAGGGATTCAAACTGGGTGCTGATGACTATTTGTCAAAACCATTCAGCATGGAAGAGTTGCTGTATCGTATCGAATCAATCATGCGTCGCGTGAAGGGTAAAAAAGCGAAAGATGTAGTAACCTACGCTCTTGGTAATTTTATTTTTGATGCTCAAAAACAAATGCTTATTCTTGACGGAGACTCTAAAAAACTGACCACAAAAGAGTCTGAATTATTGAATTTGTTGGCCGCTAATGCTAATAATATTTTAGAACGTAACTTTGCTCTAAAAACTATTTGGGTAGACGATAATTATTTCAATGCACGTAGTATGGATGTGTATATCACTAAATTACGTAAGCTGTTGAAAGCCGATGAGAATGTAGCTATTATCAACATTCACGGAAAAGGATACAAACTAATTACTCCTCAAGCTAAAGAAGAATAGATATTAATCGATTAATTTTTGGTTGAGAATTGATAAAAAAAACCGCATTTTACGTGCGGTTTTTTTTTATGTCCTGTAAACCCATTATAGATGGATGATGCTTGAAATTTCTTCGGCCTTGTCAACAATATATTTTGGAGATAATTCCATTAATTCTGCACGTGGCCGAAATCCCCAGGTCACACCACAAGCTTCTACGCCCGCATTCTGAGCTGTTTGCATATCCACACCCGAGTCGCCGATATAAAGAACTTCTTCTGTTTTTGTCACTTTTGCCAGTGCTAAAATATCCTGAACGATGGTAGGATCTGGTTTCACGGCTATTCCTTCGCGTTGACCAAAGATGGCTATAAACTGTATTTCGGGGAAAAAGAGTTTTACAAGTTTTTCTGTTGCTTTATGGTACTTATTTGAAGCCACCGCAATTTTTATTCCTGCCGATTGCAATTTTATGAGCAGTTCCGGAATACCTGCGTAAGGAACGGTTAGCTCCGAATTATGAATTTCGTAGTGTTCCAGAAAATATTTTCTCAGTTTTAGAATATTTTCCTGGTTCTTTTCCCCTTCAGGTAAAATTCGTTCAAAAAGTTTGTTGATGCCGTTGCCAATAAAAAAGCGATAGGCGGTAATTTCATGTGTGGGAAATCCACATTTTGCAAGCGCATAATTTGAACTTTCGGCCATGTCGGCTATGGTGTCGAGCAAAGTGCCATCGAGGTCGAATATAAGAAGAGATTTCATTTGTTAGTTATTTATCAGAGAAATTCGGTAAATTCAATTCAAAATTGAATGATTCATGCTTTTTAGAATCTTTTGTCTATCTCTTCGTGTGTAAAGATGGTAATGATTCTCTTCCCGTCAGGAGTAAAATTATGGTTGGCAGATGCAAAAAGTCGGTCGATGATGTCGCTCATTTCTTCATTTGAAAGACGTTGACCGTTTTTTAAAGCAGATGATTCGGCCAATGAGAATGCAATAGATTCATGCATGGTGGTGCTGAGATCTTCGGCAGTTGTTTTTGCTTTGTCTAGCATTACCAGCAATAAGTCGATGACACTTCCCGTTCCTACGTTTTCAGGAACTCCTTTTACATTAAAGGAATGGTTGCCTTGTGGCTCAAAATCAAAACCAAGGTATTGAAGGTCGGGTAGCATTTGCTCAAAAATCAACACATCATCGGCGCTCAATTCCAGAATTTCCGGAAAAAGTATTTGTTGCGATAATGCTTTTCGGTTTTCTATCTGGTTGATATACTGTTCAAAAAGTATGCGAACATGCGCTCTGTGCTGATCAATCATCAACATGCCCGATTTTAAACTGGTGATGATATATCGGTTTTTAAATTGGAAATTATCAGCTCGTTGCTCACTGATCTCCATTATTTGCTGTTTTTCCTCCGGTACCGAACTTATAATTTCCGGCTTTATAGATTCGGGCTGCCAGTTGGGCATCGATTCAATTGTTTCGGTTTTTTTCTCAAAGTTGCCGTACAGATTTTCCCAATCCAACGCGGGGCGTTTATAGGCACTTGTCCCAAATGGATTGTAATTCGGATTGAAGTTTGTTTGCGGAGGACGTACGTTCTCTATCGACATGCTGGTGGGCATCTCCAGGGCACCTTCCTGATCAAAATCGATGGATGGAATAATATTAAACTTACCCAACGATTCTTTGATGGATGCCGAAAGAATAGACCAGATGGCTTGTTCGTTTTCGAATTTTATTTCAGTTTTGGTAGGATGGATGTTTACATCGATGGTTTGCGGATCTACTTCCAGGTAAATAAAATAATTCGGGCTTTCATTGGCCTGAATCATTTGATTGAAAGCCAACAAAACTGCTTTGTGGAAATAGGGGTGACGCATGTATCGGCCATTCACAAAGAAATATTGAATAGCCGATTTCTGGGCAAATTCAGGTTTTCCGACATAACCGTTGATACTCACCAGATTGGTAGATGTTTCAATTGTCAGTAGTTGCTGTTGCCAGCGTTTTTTAGCATTTTTCCCAAAAATATTTTCTATTCGTACTTTGTTATTCGAAGCCGGAAGTTGAAACATTTCATCGTCGCCATCAAACAATGCAAAAGCTACATTGGAGTTTACCAAAGCAATGCGATAAAACTCTGTGAGGATATGGCTTTTCTCGACGTTGTCGCTTTTTAAAAAGCGCCGACGTGCCGGCACGTTGAAAAATAAATTTTTTACCTGAAAGGCTGTACCGGTATCACATTGTACCATCTCCTGTTTAAAGACCCGTGTTCCGGCTATTTCAACAAATACACCCAATTCATCCTCTGCTCTGCGTGTACGTAACTCTACCTGAGCCACGGCAGCAATCGACGCCAGTGCTTCACCACGGAATCCCATTGTTTTGAGCGAAAATAGATCGGCAGCATCAGTAATTTTCGACGTGGCGTGACGTTCGAAAGCCATTCTGGCATCCGTTTCACTCATACCTTTGCCATTGTCAACCACTTGAATTAATGTTCGGCCGGCATCTTTTATCAATATCTGAATAAAGGTTGCACCTGCATCAATCGAATTTTCAACTAATTCTTTTAGAACCGATGCAGGACGCTGAATCACTTCACCGGCAGCAATTTGATTTGCAACCGAATCGGGTAAAAGATGAATAATATCGCTCATGTTACGAATTAAAAGTTGACAGTTGACAGTTGGAGATAGAACTACATCTAGCAACAACTGTCAACTGTCAACTGTAAATTATCAACTATTTAATTAAATTTGCCCTCGTATTTTACGTTTGAGTCGTTTACAAACTGACGAATGCGCTGTTCTTCTTCAAGTTTACAAATGAGTAAAACATTATCCGATTCAGCTACAATATATCCTTTTAAGTCCTGAATTACAGCCAGTTTCCCTGACGGCAAAGCAACGATATTATCTTCGCAATCGTAAAATACGGTTTCGCATTTTAGCGTCACATTTTTATTCTCGTCTTTTGGCGACATTTCATAAAGCGATCCCCAGGTACCCAGGTCGGTCCAACCAAAGTCTGAACAAAGAACATAAACGTCCGATGCTTTTTCCATAATGCCATAATCTATAGAGATGTTTGGGCACGATGGATACATCTCATCTATAAATCCTTGTTCTTTTGGTGTATTGAAAAATTCAGTTCCCGCTTTAAATTTGCTAGCCACTTCAGGCAGTAATGTATCGAATGCTTTGTCGATAGTTTGTAAATTCCACAAGAAAATACCTGAATTCCAGAAAAACTCGCCGGTTTCGAAAAATACCTGAGCCAGTTCGGCATTTGGTTTTTCGGTAAAAGTTTTTACTTTTCTCAGATTTGTTTCTCCTTCGCTTATTTGAATATAACCATAGCCAGTTTCAGGGCGACTGGGTTTAATTCCTAAAGTCAATAAGGAATTGTTCTTCTCAACAAAGTCTAGACCGATCTTAATTGTTTCCAGAAAATCATTTTCTTTCAAAATCAGGTGATCAGATGGTGCAACAATTATATTGGCTTTATCAGTAATGGATTTAATTCTATTCACGGCATAAGCAATGCAAGGTGCTGTGTTTCGTCTGTTTGGCTCCAGTAAAACCTGATCGGCTTTTATTTCGGGCAGTTGTTCCAGAATCAAATCTTTGTATATGACATTTGATACAATTATAATATTTTCGGCTGGCACCAGATGGTTTATTCTATCAAAAGTCATCTGCAAAAGAGAACGTCCGGTTCCAAAAAAATCAAGAAATTGTTTTGGGCGGTCATTTCTACTAAATGGCCAAAAGCGACTACCTACGCCACCCGCCATAATAATGCAATAATTATTTTCCATTGTCAATATAAGTTTGAGTTTATTACTTCGTTTTCTAAAAATTGTACTAAGATACTATGTTTTTTTGAGTAAAACAAGAGCTGTATGTACAAAAGCAACGAGCTTGTCTTCAAAAAGAAAACAAGCTCGTTGTGATTAACTTTATGTCAGGCGATTAATTAATCTTCCGATTCAATCCCACCAACTTCTATAACGCTTTTGCGGGCATCAACTTTTTTCTCATATTCATCGCGTGAAAAAACTACGATTTTATCGAATTCACGTTGACCTGTTCCGGCAGGAATCAAGTGTCCACAAATAACATTCTCTTTCAAACCTTCTAGTCTGTCAACTTTACCATTAATAGCAGCATCGTTCAATACTTTTGTAGTTTCCTGGAACGAAGCAGCCGACATAAAGCTGTTGGTTTGAAGTGCAGCACGGGTAATACCTTGTAAAATCTGATTTGAAGTAGCAGCAATCGCATCACGCGTTTCTACCAATTTCATATCACGACGTTTCAACATACTGTTCTCATCGCGCAATTTACGTGGTGTAATGATTTGACCCGGTTTCAAGGTTGTTGAATCACCTGCATCCAGAATTACTTTTTTACCCCAAATACGATCATTTTCTTCCATGAAATCGTTTTTGCCGATAATTTGTTTTTCTAAGAAACGAGTATCACCTTGTTCCAAAATCTCAACTTTACGCATCATTTGACGTACAATTACCTCAAAGTGCTTATCATTGATTTTTACACCTTGCAGACGGTATACATCCTGAACTTCGTTTACAATATAATCCTGAACCGCAGTAGGTCCTTTGATTAATAAGATATCCGAAGGAGTAGTTGCACCTTCCGAAAGTGGAATGCCTGCACGTACAAAGTCATTTTCCTGAACAAGAATTTGTCTTGATAATGGAATCATGTATTTCTTAACCTCACCGGTTTTCGAAGTTACAGTCAATTCGCGGTTACCACGTTTGATTTTTCCGAAGGTTACCTCACCATCAATTTCGGCTACTACAGCAGGATTTGAAGGGTTACGAGCTTCGAATAATTCAGTCACACGTGGAAGACCACCGGTAATATCACCTGCTTTACCAACGGCACGAGGTATTTTTACCAACATCTGACCCATTTTGATTTTATCGCCATTGTCAAGTACCAAGTGGGCACCCACCGGTAAGCTATAAGTACGTAATATAGAACCATCTTTAGACACAATGTGTGCACTTGGAACCTTGTTACGATCTTTAGTTTCGATAATAATCTTTTCACGCAGACCTGTTGCCTCATCGGCTTCAGCCTTAAAGGTAACGTTTTCAATTACATCTTCAAACTCAATTTTACCTTCAGTTTCAGAAATAATTACCGCGTTAAATGGATCCCATTCGCAGACCATTTGGCCTTTTGTTGCTACTTCACCGTCTTTAACGTACAGTTTAGAACCGTAAGGAATATTTTGTGTAGTCAACGCAATGTCTGTATTAGGGTCAATTACACGCATTTCAGCCAGACGGCTTACTACTACCTGATAAATGGCCTTGTCATCACCAACTGCATCTACCGTACGAAGTTCATCAAATTCAAGACGACCATCATATTTCAATACAATTTTTGATTCTGCTGCAACGTTCGAAGCGATACCCCCAACGTGGAACGTACGAAGTGTAAGCTGTGTACCCGGCTCACCAATTGATTGAGCTGCAATAACACCTACTGCTTCACCGATATGAACCATTTTGTTAGTTGCAAGGTTACGACCGTAACATTTTGCACAAACACCTTTTTTCGATTCGCAAGTCAATACCGAACGAATTTCAACACGTTCGATAGGTGAATCCTGAATCTTTTTGGCTAATGCTTCAGTTATTTGTTCTCCCGAAGATACGATTAGTTCTCCGGTAAGTGGGTTTTGAATATCATGAACAGATACACGACCAAGGATACGTTCGTAAAGTGATGAAATCACTTCTTCGTTGTTTTTCATTTCAGTGGCAATAAGTCCACGTAATGTTCCACAGTCATCTTCGTTGATAATTACATCTTGCGATACATCCACCAAACGACGAGTTAAATATCCTGCATCCGCTGTTTTCAAAGCCGTATCCGCCAAACCTTTACGAGCACCGTGGGTAGAAATAAAGTATTCCAATACCGAAAGTCCTTCTTTAAAGTTCGAAAGAATAGGGTTTTCAATAATTTGTCCACCTTCTGCACCCGATTTTTGAGGTTTTGCCATCAAACCACGCATACCTGAAAGCTGACGAATTTGTTCCTTAGATCCACGAGCACCTGAGTCCAACATCATATAAACCGAGTTGAATCCTTGGTTGTCTGTCGAAAGTTGTTTCATCAAGATGTTTGACAATTTCGAGTTAACGTGCGTCCAGGTATCAATAATTTGGTTGTAACGTTCGTTGAAAGTAATGAATCCCATGTTATAGTTATTCAAAATTTCTTCCACTTCAGCATTACCTTCTTTTACCAGAATTTCTTTTTCCGGTGGGATAATAACATCAGCAAGGTTAAACGACAAACTTCCTTTGAATGCCATGTAATAACCTAAATCTTTGATATCATCCAAGAATTGAGTAGTACGAGCCACTCCACAAATTTCAATTACGTTACCAATAATGTCACGTAATGATTTTTTAGAGAGAAGTTCGTTAATGTAACCAACTTGTGTTGGTACACATTTATTAAATAAGACACGACCAACTGTAGTTTCGATAATGGTATCAACCAATTCACCTTCTGCATTTAAATCTTTAGTCTTTACTTTTATAGGAGCATGTAAAGCTACTTTTTTCTCATTCAGTGCAATTTCTGCTTCTTCGGGAGAATAGAATATTAATCCTTCACCCAAAGCTCCCGGACGTGGTTTTGTAATATAATACAAACCAAGAACCATGTCTTGCGATGGTACCGTAATAGGAGCACCATTAGCAGGGTTCAAAATATTGTGTGAACCTAACATCAACATTTGTGCTTCCAAAATAGCCTCATTACCAAGTGGTAAGTGAACAGCCATCTGGTCACCGTCAAAGTCGGCATTGAAAGCCGTACATGCCAATGGGTGCAGTTGAATAGCTTTTCCTTCAATCATTTTTGGTTGGAAAGCCTGAATACCCAAACGGTGAAGTGTTGGAGCACGGTTTAGTAATACGGGATGTCCTTTCATCACGTACTCTAAAATGTCCCAAATCACCGGGTCTTTACGATCAACGATTTTTTTCGCAGATTTTACCGTTTTTACAATTCCGCGCTCAATAAGTTTACGGATAACAAACGGTTTGAATAATTCTGCAGCCATATCTTTTGGGATACCGCATTCGTGCATCTTTAATTCAGGTCCAACAACAATTACCGAACGTGCCGAGTAATCCACACGTTTACCAAGTAAGTTTTGACGGAAACGACCTTGTTTACCTTTCAATGAGTCGGAAAGTGACTTCAATGGACGGTTTGCATCGGTTTTTACAGCGCTTGATTTACGTGAGTTATCGAACAATGAATCGACAGCTTCTTGAAGCATACGTTTCTCGTTACGAAGGATCACTTCAGGAGCTTTGATTTCGATTAATCGTTTCAAACGGTTGTTACGGATAATCACACGACGATATAAGTCGTTCAAATCCGAAGTTGCAAAACGACCACCATCAAGTGGCACCAATGGACGCAATTCCGGTGGAATAACCGGAACGATTTTTACAATCATCCATTCTGGTTTGTTACGCAATTTTGAGGCACGGAACGATTCTACAATTTGCAGACGTTTCAAGGCTTCAGTTTTACGTTGTTGCGATGTATCTGTGTTCGCTTTGTGACGTAAATCGTACGATAGAACATCCAAATCCAAACGGCTCAACATGTCATGGATAGCATCTGCACCCATTTTAGCGATGAACTTATTAGGATCAGTGTCTTCCAACAATTGATTTTCACGTGGTAAAGCCTCTAATATATCCAAATATTCATCTTCGGTTAATAATTCGCCTTGTGCGATGTTTTCTCCGTTTTCAAGAATTCCTCCCTGAATGATAACATATTTTTCGTAGTAGATAATTGAATCTAATTTTTTTGTAGGCATTCCTAGCAAGTAACCAATTTTGTTTGGCAACGAACGGAAATACCAGATATGAGCCACGGGAACTACCAATTGAATGTGTCCCATTCGCTCACGACGAACTTTTTTCTCAGTCACTTCTACTCCACAACGGTCGCAGACAATGCCTTTATAACGAATACGTTTGTATTTTCCGCAATGACATTCAAAATCCTTTGTAGGACCAAAAATGCGCTCGCAGAACAAACCATCACGTTCAGGTTTGTAGGTTCGATAATTAATGGTTTCTGGTTTGAGAACCTCGCCACTCGATAATTTTAATATCTCTTCGGGTGATGCAAGACCAATCGAAATTTTATTAAAACTATTCTTTACCTTATTATCATTTTTAAAAGCCATATCTCTGTTTTATAAAGAGTTATAAGATTTACTATTTTTGGAATTCAATTCGGACAGATTTTATACGAGATAGTTTATATCCGGTTTTGAGGCGGATATAAACTAACCATATTAATTTTCTATTCCAAACTGATGCTCAAACCTAATCCGCGAAGTTCGTGCAACAATACGTTGAGCGATTCCGGAATTCCTGGTGTTGGCATTGGATCACCTTTTACAATCGCTTCGTAAGTACGAGCGCGACCCATAACGTCATCCGATTTTACAGTCAAAATTTCTTGTAAGATATGAGCAGCACCGAATGCTTCGAGTGCCCAAACCTCCATTTCTCCGAAACGTTGACCACCAAATTGTGCTTTACCACCAAGAGGTTGTTGAGTAATAAGTGAGTATGGTCCGATAGAACGTGCATGCATTTTGTCTTCAACCATGTGACCCAGTTTCAGCATGTAGATAACACCTACCGTTGCTGTTTGGTCAAAACGTTCACCTGTTCCACCATCGTACAAATATGTTTTACCATATGCAGGTACGCCGGCTTTATCTGTCCAAGTAGTTAAATCATCCAGACTTGCACCATCAAAAATAGGAGTTGCAAAACGCAAACCTAATTCTTTTCCAGCCCAACCCAGTACGGTTTCAAATATTTGTCCAAGGTTCATACGCGAAGGTACACCAAGTGGATTCAATACAATGTCTACCGGAGTTCCATCTTCAAGGAATGGCATATCTTCTTGACGAACAATACGAGATACAATACCTTTGTTACCGTGACGACCTGCCATTTTATCACCAACACGAATCTTACGTTTTTTAGCGATATAAACTTTAGCTATTTGTACAATACCATTTGGAAGTTCATCCCCGATAGTTATGTTGAATTTCTGACGTTTTATTTGAGCATCCAATTCCTTGTATTTTCTCAAATAATTCATGATTAATTTCTTGACTAATTCATTTCTGTGTGAATCAGTTGTCCATTTGCTCAGTTGTACTGAAGAGTAGTCGATCTCGCGAAGGCGCTCTGCAGTAAATTTGCTATTGCGTGAAATTATATCCGTTCCTAAGAAATCTTTTACACCTGCTGATGTTCTATCACCAATCATTGCCATTAGTTTGTCAACTAATGTGTTGCGCAAAATAGCTGCCTGGTTTTCAAACTCTTCATCCAATTTTGGAAGAACGGCTTTATCAGCAAGTTTAGATTTACGATTCTTTTGAGCTTTAGAGAACAATCGTTTTCCAATAACCACACCCGATAATGATGGAGTAGCTTTCAACGAAGCGTCTTTTACATCACCTGCTTTGTCACCAAAGATAGCGCGAAGTAATTTTTCTTCGGGTGAAGGATCCGATTCTCCTTTTGGAGTAATTTTACCAATAATAATATCGCCCGGCTCAATACGAGCACCGATACGAATAATACCGTTTTCATCCAAATCCTTAGTTGCTTCTTCACTTACGTTAGGTATATCTGCGGTAAATTCTTCGATACCACGTTTCGTTTCGCGAACATCCAAGAGTTGCTCAACCACGTGAATAGAAGTAAAGACGTCTTCGCGCACAACACGTTCGTTGATTACGATAGCATCCTCGAAGTTATATCCTTTCCAAGGCATGAAAGCCACTTTCAGGTTTTTACCAATTGCTAATTCACCGTTTTGGGTTGCATAACCTTCAGTAAGAATCTGACCGTTTACTACTTTATCACCTTTACTTACGATAGGACGTAAGTCGATGGTAGTATTTTGGTTGGTTTTTTGGAATTTTGGTAATTTATATTCTTTAACCGCACTGTCGAAGCTTACAAATTCTTCTTCTTCGGTACGATCGTAAAGTATTTTAATACAGTTTGCATCTACGTATTCAATTACACCAACGCCTTCGGCCATTACCTGTGTACGTGAATCCTGAATCAACTGTCCTTCGATGCCGGTTCCAACAATAGGAGCCTCGCAACGTAATAAAGGCACAGCCTGGCGCATCATGTTCGATCCCATCAATGCACGGTTCGCATCATCATGTTCCAGGAAGGGAATCAGGGCAGCTGCGATAGATGCAATTTGAGATGGAGAAACGTCCATTAAGTTTACCTCATCAGGTGAGATTACAGGGAAATCGGCACCTTTACGCGATTTTACTTTATTACGTATAAAGTTTCCTTTTTCGTCCAATGGTGCATTTCCTTGTGCAACAATTAGGTTTTCTTCTTCTTCAGCAGTGTAATATTCAATACCGGCATCTGTAATATCAACTACCGAATTGGTTACCTTACGATAAGGAGTTTCAATAAATCCTAATTCGTTGATTTTAGCATAAATACACAATGAAGAGATCAAACCAATGTTTGGACCTTCAGGAGTTTCAATAGGACACAAACGGCCATAGTGAGTATAGTGAACGTCACGAACCTCAAAACCTGCACGTTCACGCGAAAGACCTCCAGGTCCTAAGGCTGACATACGACGTTTGTGAGTAATCTCTGCCAATGGATTTTGTTGATCCATAAATTGCGAAAGTGCATTGGTACCAAAGAATGAATTGATAACCGACGAAACACTTTTTGCATTGATCAAATCGATAGGAGTGAAGACCTCGTTATCACGAACGTTCATACGTTCACGAATGGTACGAGCCATACGTGAAAGTCCAACACCGAATTGATTATATAATTGTTCGCCTACTGTACGTACGCGACGGTTACTCAAGTGGTCAATATCATCCACATCTGCTTTTGAGTTAATCAACTCAATAAGATATTTGATGATTTCAATAATATCTTCTTTTGTCAGCACTTTTGTATCCATGCTGGTAGTCAGGTTCAATTTCCGGTTAATACGGAAACGACCTACATTACCCAAATCGTAACGTTTTTCGGAGAAGAACAAGTTATTGATAACTTCGCGTGCAGTAGAATCATCAGCAGGTACGGCATTTCGCAACTGACGATAGATATACAACACAGCTTCTTTCTCAGAGTTACTAGGGTCTTTTTGAAGAGTATTATAAATGATGGCATAATCGTTTTGATTAGCATCAGTTTTATGAAGTAAAATGGTTGGAGTACCTGCTTCGATAATTTCATCGATATGGCTGGCTTCCAAAATAGTTTCACGGTCAATAATAACTTCGTTACGTTCAATAGTAACCACCTCGCCAGTGTCCTCATCCACAAAATCTTCCACCCATGTTTTCAAAACACGTGCAGCTAATTTTTGACCAAGAGCTTTTTTCAGACTGGTTTTGCTTACTTTAATTTCTTCGGCAAGATTGAAAATTTCCAGGATGTCTTTATCACTTTCGAAACCAATGGCACGAAGTAAAGTAGTAACAGGAAGTTTTTTCTTACGGTCGATGTATGCGTACATCACATTGTTGATGTCGGTAGCAAATTCTATCCATGATCCACGGAAAGGGATAATACGAGCCGAATATAATTTTGTACCGTTAGCATGGGTGCTTTGACCGAAGAAAACACCGGGTGAACGGTGAAGTTGCGATACAATAACACGTTCTGCACCATTGATAACAAAAGTACCTTTCAACGTCATATATGGGATAGGTCCCAAATAAACATCTTGAATTACCGTATCAAAATCTTCGTGATCCGGATCGGTACAATACAGTTTTAATTTGGCTTTAAGCGGCACGCTGTAGGTTAAGCCGCGTTCGATACACTCATCAATCGAATAACGTGGAGGGTCTACGTAGTAATCTAAGAATTCGAGGATGAAATTATTTCGGGTGTCCGTGATTGGAAAGTTTTCAGAAAAAACTTTGTACAAACCTTCCGATTTTCTTTTTTCTGGAGCGGTGTCCATTTGAAAAAAGTCATGAAAGGATTTTAATTGAACTTCCAAAAAGTCAGGATAGTCTAACTGATTCTTAATAGAAGCAAAATTTATTCTTTGAGCTTTGGTTAATGACGACATTTTCAAAGAGGTTATTTGGGTGCAATGAACTCAATTATTTTATAGACAGAAAAAGGTTTAGAATCCCTCTTAGAGAGGGAATCTAAACCAAAGACCTGATATTCAGGTTTAATTATTTAAGTTCAACTTCAGCGCCGCCTTCTTCAAGAGCTTTTTTCAAGGCTTCAGCTTCGTCTTTAGATGCACCTTCTTTGATTACAGCAGGAGCAGCATCAACCATATCTTTTGCTTCTTTCAAGCCAAGACCAGTTAATTCTTTTACTAATTTAACGATAGCCAATTTTGTTGCACCAGCTGATTTCAATACTACGTCGAATGATGTTTTTTCTTCTACTACTTCAGCAGCAGCTGCAGGACCTGCAGCAACAGCAACAGCTGCAGCAGCTGGTTCGATACCATATTCATCTTTCAAAATTTGAGCTAACTCATTTACTTCTTTAACTGTTAAGTTAACCAATTGTTCTGCAAAAGCTTTCAAATCTGCCATTTTACTTATTTTTTATGATTTTGTTTTTTTATTTACTATGAAATTATCTTTCCGACAATGTTTTTAACACGCCGTGGATAGTTGATCCTCCTGATTGGAGTGCTGATATAACGTTCTTAGCAGGCGATTGTAATAATCCAATAACCTCTCCGATAAGTTCGTTTTTAGTTTTCACGGTGATAAGTGTTTCCAGTTGGTTCTCACCAATATAGAAACTCTCTTCTACATACGCTGCTTTAAGAATAGCTTTCTTAGCTTTGGTAGCTTTAGCAAAGTCACGAATGATTTTTGCAGGAGCATTACCTACATTCGAAAGCATCAATGAAGTTTCGCCTGTTAGTGAACCGTAAAGCTCGCTATAGTCAACAGATGAATTTTCCAACGCTTTTTGAAGCAATGTGTTTTTTACAACTACAAGTTTAATATCTTGTTTGTAGCAAATTCTTCTTAAATCAGTAGTTTTAGCGGCGTCTAATCCACCTATATCTGTTAAGTAGAAGTGAGCATACTCGCCAAGAGTTGTCTCAAGTTGTTTTATAATAGCGCTTTTATCTTCCTTTTTCATAAACTTTTAATTTTATTCTTCAATTGATTTGGGTTCAATCTTAATACCCATACTCATTGTGCTTGAAAGATAAATGCTCTTTACATAAGTACCTTTTGCGGAAGTGGGTTTCAGTTTCATCAAAGTAGAAACAAATTCTTTGGCATTTTCTACAATTTGTTCAGGAGTAAAAGAAACTTTTCCTACTGAAGTATGTACGATACCATATTTATCAACTTTAAAGTCGATTTTTCCTTGTTTTACTTCTTTAACAGCTTTACCTACTTCGTTGGTAACAGTACCACTTTTTGGATTTGGCATTAAACCACGTGGGCCTAAAACACGTCCTAAAGCACCTAATTTACCCATGATAGCAGGCATAGTGATGATTACATCAACATCAGTCCATCCACCTTTAATTTTTTCGATATATTCATCTAGACCTACGAAATCTGCACCAGCTTCTTTAGCCGCAGCTTCTTGGTCAGGAGTACATAATGCAAGAACCTTTACTTCTTTTCCAGTTCCATTTGGCAACGACACAACGCCGCGCACCATTTGATTGGCTTTACGTGGGTCAACACCTAAGCGTACATCTATATCAACAGAAGCATCGAATTTAGAGTTGGTAATTTCTTTTACCAATCCTGCCGCTTCCTTTAGAGAATAGGTTTTTCCTGCTTCAATTTTTTCTAAAGCTAACCTTTGATTTTTTGTCAGTTTACTCATTTTAATTGAAGTTTATTAATTATTTTTATTAGGAAAAGTACCTTTTACGGTAATACCCATACTTCTAGCTGTACCAGCAACCATTTTCATAGCTGCGTCTAATTCAAAACAATTCAAGTCAACCATTTTGTCCGAAGCAATAGCTTCTACTTGTTCCCAAGTAATTTCAGCTACTTTCTTACGGTTAGGCTCCGCAGATCCACTTTTCAATTTTGTTATTTCTAACAATTGAATAGCAACTGGAGGAGTCTTTACAACGAAGTCGAAAGATTTGTCAGTATAATAGGTGATGACTGCCGGTAGAACTTTTCCCGGTTTGTCTTGGGTTCTGGCATTAAATTGTTTGCAAAACTCCATAATATTGATCCCTTTAGAACCTAACGCAGGGCCTACTGGGGGAGACGGGTTTGCAGCCCCTCCTTTAATCTGTAATTTAATAAGTCCAGCAATCTCTTTAGCCATAATAATTTAATTTTTGTTGTTAAACTGGTGTCGTCGATTTGTAACAGCAATCAACTACTCCTTTTCTACTTGTGTGAAAGACAATTCGAGCGGCGATTTCCGTCCGAAAATCATAACCATAACCTTGAGTTTTTTCTTCTCTGTGTTTACTTCCTCAATGATACCACTAAAACCACTAAAAGGACCAAAGATCACTTTTACTGTTTCACCTACGTAGAAAGGCGTTAACATTTCTTCTTCAGTTTCCTGTAGTTCATCCACCTTGCCCAAAATGCGATTCACTTCCGAAGGACGAATCGATGTAGGTACATTGTTTTTTTCACCCAGAAATCCAATAACGTTTGGTGTGTTGCGTAAGCGGTGAGGAATTTCACCAATCAGATAAGCTTCTATCAATACATATCCAGGCATGCAACTACGTTCTTTTGTAATTTTTTTGCCATTACGAATCTGATAAACCTTCTCAGTAGGAATCAATACCTGAGCAACATACTGACCAAGGTCCGAATTCTTGATTTCTGCATCAATATACTCTTTTACCTTGCTCTCTTTTCCACTAATAGCACGCATAACGTACCATTTAAAATTTGTTGTCTCAGACACTTTGTTGACCTCCATTGATTAAATTAAGACAGTAATCCGTAAACGAATTTCATGATAGCTTCGAAACCGGTATCCATAAGCCACACTATCAATGCAATAATGATGGAAGCAATTAATACCACCACTGCACTGTTAGTCAGTTCTTGACGCGTTGGCCAAGAAACCTTTTGAACAAGTTCCGAATAAGACTCTTTGATATAGCTAATTATCTTCATATGTAAATAGAATTTGCACGGGCAGAGAGACTCGAACTCCCGACACCTGGTTTTGGAGACCAGTGCTCTACCAACTGAGCTACGCCCGTATATTAAGTCGTTCCCCGTTTCCGGGAAACGACTTTTGTTTTGAAAAAACTTCTTAAATTACTTTTTCAATCTTACTACTCACCTCATGGGAGGTTGGGAAAGATTAGTATTAGTCAAGAAGTTCTGTGATTTGTCCTGAACCTACTGTACGTCCACCTTCACGGATAGCAAAACGTAAACCTACGCTACAAGCTACTGGATAGATCAATGTTACAGTTAATTCTAAGTTGTCACCTGGCATTACCATCTCAGTTCCTTCTGGAAGAGTGATTTCACCTGTAACGTCCAATGTACGGATATAGAACTGTGGACGGTAACGGTTGTGGAATGGAGTATGACGACCACCTTCTTCTTTTTTCAAGATATAAGCAGCTGCTTTGAATGAAGTATGAGGAGTTACTTTTCCCGGGTGGGTAATAACCATACCACGTTTGATACTTTCTTTGTCGATACCACGAAGCAATAAACCTACGTTATCACCAGCTTGACCATCATCAAGAATCTTACGGAACATTTCAACACCAGTTACAACTGATTTCAATGCTGATTGTCCTAATCCAATGATTTGAACTTCTTCACCAGTTTTGATTTTACCAGTTTCGATACGTCCGGTTGCTACTGTACCACGACCAGTGATCGAGAATACATCTTCAACAGGCATCAAGAATGGTTTATCAACATCACGCATTGGCAATTCAATCCATGTATCAACAGCATCCATCAATTCCATGATTTTATCTTCCCATTCTGGAACACCATTCAATCCACCAAGTGCAGAGCCTTGGATAACTGGAGTGTTGTCGCCATCGAAATCATAGAATGAAAGCAATTCACGCATTTCCATTTCTACTAATTCCAACATTTCAGGATCGTCAACCATATCACATTTGTTCATAAAGATAACCAAACGAGGTACGTTTACTTGGCGAGCCAAAAGAATGTGTTCGCGTGTTTGTGGCATAGGACCATCAGTTGCAGCAACTACAATGATAGCACCGTCCATTTGAGCAGCACCCGTTACCATGTTCTTCACGTAATCCGCGTGACCAGGACAGTCAACGTGTGCGTAGTGACGATTAGCGGTTTGGTATTCAACGTGTGCAGTATTGATTGTAATACCACGTTCTTTTTCTTCTGGTGCATTATCGATAGAATCGAAAGAACGCATTTCAGAAAGACCTCTTTTTGCAAGTACCATAGTAATTGCAGCGGTCAAGGTTGTTTTACCGTGGTCAACGTGTCCAATAGTACCAACGTTAACGTGGGGTTTTGACCTGTCAAATTTTTCTTTTGCCATAACTCAAAGATTATTTAATTATTAATTTATATGTTTTATAAAAGCTACAAAGTTGAGCTGTTGATGAGAATTGAACTCGCGACCTCTTCCTTACCAAGGAAGTGCTCTACCACTGAGCTACAACAGCAAAAAAATGAGCGAAAGACGGGACTCAAACCCGCGACCCTCAGCTTGGAAGGCTAATGCTCTATCAACTGAGCTACTTTCGCAATTTTGTTGACAGTAGATAATTGATAGTTGACAGCGAACTGTGAACTGATAACTATAAACTGTGAACTGGTAATGTGGGCAGTGAAGGATTCGAACCTCCGAAGTCGAAAGACAGCTGAGTTACAGTCAGCCCCAGTTGGCCACTTTGGTAACTGCCCAATTTTTATTTGCAATTCACAATTCATAATGCATAATTGCTCCACTCCTGGAAATTATGCATTGTGAATTTTGCATTATGAATTGTTTTTGAGCCTCTTGTCGGATTCGAACCAACGACCCCGAGATTACAAATCACGTGCTCTGGCCAACTGAGCTAAAGAGGCAAAGTGCTATTCCATAAAGGTTTTAGCGATTAAAAAGCCGTTTAAATACTGCTATTCAAACGGCTTGCAAATGTACGATATTTTTTTGGACTACAAAACATTTGTAGAAAAAAATTACTTATTCGTTGCTTTTTCTTTGTATTTGCGTATCTGTTTCTCTAAGGCTTCGATAGTTAGGTCAACTGCTTCTTCGAAAGAATCGCATGTTTTTGAGGCGAAGAAATCCACATTTGGGATCGAAACCTTAATTTCGGCTTCCTTATTTGATGCTGTTTCAGGTTTTACGACCTTCAAGTACACTTCTATGTTCAATATTTCGTCAAAAAACTTTTCTAATTTTAATGTTTTCTTGTTGATGTAAGATTCTAATCCGTCTGTTGCATCAAAGTTAATTGATTGAATTCTTAGTTTCATAATTTCCTCCTTTTTTATTTTGCTCTCGGATGAGCATGTTTATATATATTGTTTAATTCCTCAAAACTCGTGTGAGTGTATACTTGTGTAGCCGCAAGACTACTATGTCCCAGTAGATCTTTTACTGCGTTAATGTCTGCTCCTCCATTAAGTATACTTGTGGCGAATGTGTGTCGAAGCACGTGTGGGCTTCTCTTGTGTAGGCTGCTTACTCCTGACATTGTATTATGAACCATGTTGTAAATCAACTTTGGGTAAAGCTTTTGCCCATTTTCTCTTAAAAACAAATTTGCAGCTAGGATTTCAAGCTTGCTATTGCGTAATTCAATGTATTCAGATATTTCTTTGCATAATACATCGCTTATTGGAATAATGCGTTGTTTGTTTCTTTTTCCTGTTACTCGCAAATTTCCATCTGTCATATTTACATCTTTGTCTTCTATCGAAATGAGTTCGGCAAGTCGTATTCCTGTTTGGTAAAAAATGGATATGATAAGCAAATCTCTGGTGATCTTAAAATCATTGGGACTGATTTTGTTGTCTAATACGCTGTCCATCTCCTTTTCTTTAAAAAACGCTGGAATGGGCTTTTTTGTTTTTGGAAGAATAATTTTTAATGTGGGGTCTTGTGTTGCAAGTCCGCGAACGAGTAGAAATTTCCAAAAAGATTTGAGTGTCGATATTTTGCGTGAAAGACTACGTGCCGAAATCTTAGCCGACATTAATGATAATGTCCACTGCTGAATTTGCTGCGAGCTGACATTTAACGGGTTGATTTCTTGTGGTTTGAGAGCAAGGAAGTCGCAAAACTGATACAAGTCGGTACGATATGACAAAACAGTATGAAAAGAATAGTTCTTTTCATACTGTAAATATTGCAGAAATTCGTTCACCATAATCGTATGTTCAATTCTGCAACGAAGATAGGCTAAAAAAGTTGGGAATACAAGTTTTCCCTCGTGTTTTTACTATTCTTCGCGAAGATTTTTCTTCTCGATGTAAATCGCGTGCATCATTTCGTCGCGTTTTACGATAGAAGGTTTGTCAAAGCATTGACGACGACGTAATTCTTTTACAACGCCTGTTTTTTCAAATTTGCGTTTGAATTTTTTTAATGCTCTTTCGATGTTTTCGCCTTCTTTTACTGGAACTACGATCATAATTACTAATTATTTAATGTATATGTTTCTGTTTTTTCTTTCGGACTGCAAAAATAGACAATCATTTTCGATTGGCAAACTATTTTAGGATGTTTTTTGTGTTGATGCAACGAATATTGTTGAAAATTATAAAAATCATTGAATAACAGAATTTTATATTCGTCATTATTCCAACGGACGAATAATGTAAAACAACGAGGATATGTCTTCTGGCGTTCGTTGCTACGTTATCGGTTACATTGCCAGTAATATTTCCTCTAGTATTTTCATTCCTTCGGATGCTCCTTTCTGAATGACAGTAATGTTCTCCGGCATATTTGAAATTTTTTGGGGATCAATCAAATAGATGGGTACATTGGGTTTTACATAGTTTACTAAGCCTGCTGCTGGATAAACCTGTAGCGATGTTCCTATGATTATAAAAATTTCTGCTTGTTTTACAATTTCCTGTGCTTGTTCAATCGTTGGAACTTCTTCGCCAAACCACACAATGTGCGGTCGTAGCTGAAAACCTTTCGGACAATTGTCGTTAAGGTGTATTTCAGGATTGTTTGGGTCAACATCGAATATCTCGCCGCCATCGCCTGTCGATCGCACTTTCATTAATTCACCATGCAAATGTAATATAGAGTTACTACCCGCTCGTTCGTGGAGGTTATCTACGTTTTGTGTGATGATTTGAACGTCGAACCTGGTTTCTAATTTGGCAAGTGCAATATGGGCAAAATTTGGTTGGCAATCGATTAATTGTTTGCGGCGTTGGTTGTAAAAGTCCAAAACAAGTGCCGGGTTACGGCGAAATCCGTTAGGTGTTGCTACATCATCAATCGGGTGTTTTTCCCATAATCCACCCGCATCACGAAAGGTTTTTATTCCACTTTCTGCACTTATTCCAGCACCGGAAAGTACCACAATTTTTTTCATCTTCTTATGTTTTTATTCAGGCTGCAAAGATAGGAATACTTTAGTATATGTGTACTGTTAATGTGTATTTGTCCATACTATAAAGCGGCATGATTTTATTCATTATATTTGTACTTCAAATTTAATGCCGAATTATGGATGCTGCTTTTTTACAAATGGGTGGGTATCAATTGTATGTTGAAAGGCACCGTTTTTCTACAACTAAAGTTGATTCTCCGACGATGATATTTTTGCACGACTCGTGGGGTTGTGTGAGCTTGTGGGGCGATTTCCCTAAAAGGGTTTCGAAAATGGCCGGACTGGATGCCTTGTTGTACGACAGACGGGGATACGGAAAGTCGTCTGATTTTGCTGTAACCGAACGAACAGAACAGTATCTTCATGACGAAGCTCATGAGCTTGTTCGGGTAATGGATGCGTGTACTATCGAAAAGGCGGTGATTTATGGGCATAGTGATGGTGCAACCATTGCTTTGATTGCGGCTGCATTATACCCGAAGCGGGTTAAAGGGCTATTGCTGGAAGGACCGCACAGCTTTATAGAGGACTCCGGTAAAGTTGCTGTACTGGCTACCCGTGAACGTGCAATAGAAAATAATCTGCTTGCCAGTCTGCAAAAATATCATGGTGATAAAACAGCTGAACTTTTCAGGTTGTGGCACGAAACATGGCTGAGCGATTTCTTTTCAGAATGGACAATAGTGCCCATCTTGAATAGAATAAGTTGCCCGGTATTGGCTTTTCAGGGCGAGAACGATGAGTTTGGTACAATCGAACAATTGTATGTGCTGAAAAAAGAAATTCCAACCGATGTTATTTTTGCAGAAATCAGGAATGCTGGGCATACACCGCGAAAAGAGGCCGAAGCAGAAACGCTGAGCTTATTGAAGAATTGGATCGAAACGACTCCCTGGTTGCCCTGAATATTCAGTGGCGCTGCTTGACTTAAACGGTAATGTTTAGACTTCTTGCTATCGTCAATTAGTGAAAAATCAGTATCTTTGTGGCTTATTTAGATTCAGATGAAAAAAATACTCTTCATTTTACTTATAGTTATACAGGTTTCGGCCTGTAACCAAGCCACTAAAAGTGCCCAAAAAACCGAGAATGCTGTAGAAGTTCCCGGTTTTTCTGCAGACTCAGCTTATCACTTTGTTCAAGATCAAGTCGATTTTGGACCACGGCTGCCGAATACTGATGCCCAATTAGCTTGTGCTAATTACCTATCATCAAAACTAAAAGGCTATGGTGCTCAGGTAATAGAGCAAAAGGCGGATGTAAAAGCGTTTAACGGAAAGACATTGAGGTCGATTAATATTATTGGTTCTTATAATCCAAAAGCGGAAACACGTGTGTTGCTTTTCTCGCATTGGGATTCACGTCCGTGGGCCGATAATGACCCGAACCCGAAGAACCATGATAAGCCGGTGTTGGGCGCTAACGATGGAGCAAGTGGGGTTGGAGTTTTACTGGAAATAGCCCGACAAATAGGTAAAGCTTTGCCCGCTATCGGGGTGGATATTATCTTTTTTGATGTAGAAGATTATGGTGCACCTGCCAATTATAGCACTCAGAACACGGAAGATACATGGTGTCTGGGAACGCAGTACTGGGCTAAAAATCCCCACGTCGCCGGTTATACTGCCAAATATGGTATTTTGCTTGATATGGTTGGCGGAGTCGGGGCTACATTTTTTCGTGAGCAGGTATCGGAACAATATGCGGCCAATGTAGTTGATAAAGTGTGGTCGCAAGCAGCCAGTCTTGGTTTTGGGCAGTATTTTGTAAACCAACAAGGAGGTATGATAACCGATGATCACGTGTATGTGAATCAGATTCGTGGAATTCCGAGTATCGATATAATTCAACTCGACCCTCAAACCGGCGGTTTTGCCGACTATTGGCATACGGTTGATGATACTATGAAAAATGTAGATAAAAATACGCTGGGTGCTGTTGGTACAACATTGATGCATGTGATATATAATGAAAAATAAATTCGCTTAGGTGTGCGAAATTTGTGTTTATCTGTGGTAGGCGGATTCAAAAAAAACAACAATGAAATTTAAAAAGATAGCGGTTAAAATTGGTAGTAATGTGTTGACGCGTGCTGATGGTACCTTGGACATTACCCGCATGTCGGGGCTGGTAGATCAGATTGCACAATTGCACAAAAAAGGCGTTGAAATCGTTTTGATTTCTTCGGGTGCTGTTGCTTCCGGGCGCAGCGTATTAGGCATTGACCGAAAAATGGATGTGGTAGATCAACGTCAGCTTTTTTCTGCAGTGGGACAAGCAAAATTGATTAATCATTATTGGGATTTGTTTCGTGAACATGGCATAACAGTTGGGCAAGTACTTACCACCAAAGAAAATTTCAGCAGTCGCCGTCATTATCTAAATCAACGTAACTGTATGAAAGTTATGCTTGAAAATAAAGTGTTGCCAATCGTAAATGAGAATGATACAGTGTCTGTGTCGGAGCTGATGTTTACTGATAATGACGAGCTTTCAGGATTGATTGCTTCAATGATGGATATGCAGGCGCTCATCATTCTGAGTAATATCGATGGAATTTTCAATGGTTCGCCGGCTGATCCGGAATCGAAAGTGATACGACAAATAGAGAAAGGACAAGATATTTCGGACTTTATTCAAAGTTCAAAATCAACTTTCGGACGAGGTGGTATGCTTACCAAAACGACTATTGCACGTAGGATAGCCGATCAGGGCATTGATGTGTTTATTGCCAACGGTAAAAAGGACGGTATTCTGTTGCATTTATTGGATAAGAAAAGTGAGGTAGTTTGCACGCGTTTTGTGGCTTCTACCGGCGATGTGTCGAGTGTAAAAAAATGGATTGCGCACAGTCAGGGGTTTGCCAAAGGCGAGATTCACGTGAACGAAAATGCTGCAAAAGCGTTGACAGGAGATAAAGCGGTGAGTCTTTTGCCAATTGGCGCAACGAAAATTGTTGGTGATTTTGAGAAAGACGATATTGTGAAAATAATAGATGAGAATGGTGTTAAACTTGGTGTAGGAAAAGTACAGTACGATAGCTCAAAAGCCTTCGAAATGCTTGGAAAGAAAAACCAAAAGCCATTGGTGCATTGTGATTATTTGTACTTGGAATAGTTGCTGCCCTTTTTTATAGATACGATGTAAGGTTTAGAATAAATAAGAATTTCAAAATAATATGATACAAAATATATCCTGGAAACAATTTGCAGTTTACGCTTCCCGTTCGTTGAACCTGGTGAGCGACAAAATTATAAATCAGGTGTTGCTTGAATTGGCCGATGAAGCCGTGGCACAAACCGAAATGATTTTAGTTGAAAACGCTAAAGATCTGGAGGCGATGGAAAAGAGCAATCCAATGTACGACAGACTTTTGCTTACAAAGGAGCGTATTGAAGGTATTGCTGCAGATATTCGAAATGTAGCTTCATTGTCATCGCCGCTGGGCAAGGTGATGTTAGATACGGTTCGGCCCAACGGTATGAAAATAACCAAAGTAAGTGTTCCTTTTGGAGTCGTAGGCATTATTTACGAAGCTCGTCCCAATGTTAGTTTCGATGTATTTGCCCTTTGTTTGAAATCGGGTAATGCTTGTGTGTTGAAAGGTGGAACGGATGCTTATAACTCGAATTTGGCTATTGTTGAGGTGATTAGAACTGTTTTGAACCGCTTCGGATTGGAAAAGAATATTGTAACCCTCCTCCCTGCAGGTCGCGAAGCAGCAGCAGAACTTATGAATGCAGTGGGTACGGTTGATGTTATTATTCCTCGTGGAGGAAAAGGATTGATCGACTTTGTACGCGAAAATTCACGTGTTCCGGTAATCGAAACAGGTGCCGGAATTTGTCATACCTATTTTGACGAATATGGGGATGTAGAAAAAGGAGCTGAGATTATATTTAACTCCAAAACACGTCGTGTAAGCGTATGTAATACCTTGGATTGTTTGGTGATGAATGAGAAGCGCCTGGCTGATTTGCCTGCTCTTTGCGAAAAATTAGCAACGAAAAATGTAATCATTTATGCTGATGTTAAGGCATTCACTTTTTTGAATGGAAAATATCCCGCCGAATTACTCCAAAAAGCTACGGATGAAAGCTATGGAATTGAATTTTTGGATTATAAAATGTCGATAAAAACTGCTGAATCTATCTACGATGCTGTAGCCCATATTTCCAACTATAGTTCGAAGCATAGTGAATGTATTGTGAGCGAGAATCAGAAACAGGTTGACTTTTTCGATAAAATGGTGGATGCAGCTTGCGTTTATACCAATGTTTCGACGGCTTTTACAGATGGAGCTCAATTTGGATTGGGTGCCGAGATTGGTATTAGTACACAAAAATTACATGCACGCGGTCCAATGGGATTAGAGGAATTATGTTCTTATAAATGGATTGTGAAAGGCGACGGCCAAACAAGGCAATAATTTGCGAATTACGGGCAGATATCTACAAGGTATTTTGGACAGAAATACTATGTTTTTGTAAATAACTCAATGACCGATTAAGAATGCCTATTTGTAGGTAATTCATCAGTCAGGTAACACAATTCACTAAATTTCAATTATATTTAGATATTTTGTTGTGTATTCAAAAATAAATGATTTTCTTTGCAATTGAAAAGAAAGTGTAATTTTTCGTTCGTTTATTTCAACTCTCCTATTTTTGGTAGAAAGAATTTGTTTTAACCTCGTTTTCTATACTTGTCTTGAGTCACATTTTTATCAATTATTTTATTTTATTTTATGAACATTTACGTAGGTAACCTAAGTTACAAAGTTCGCGAAAATGACCTTCAAGGGGTTATTGAAGAGTATGGTCAAGTTGAATCATGCAAAATTATCAAAGATCGCGAAACCGGAAAATCAAAAGGATTTGCGTTTGTAGAAATGGCTGACGATGCTGCTGCTGCAAAAGTAATCGAAGAACTAAACGGCGCTGAATTCGATGGTCGTTCAATGGTCGTTAAAGAAGCTAGACCAAGAGCTTAAGATTAATTTCTTTTAAAACACATAAAGAACTTCTGTTATCGATAGATAGCAGGAGTTTTTTTGCATAAATACTTTTACTATTATGGTTAGTTTGAGAGGAATGTACAAGCAAAACGGAGTTTTTTCGAATCTGCTTTTGTTGTTGGGTACTGCTGTTTTTTTTGCAGTAATGGCTATAGCGGTTTGGAAGGTATTCTTTGGTGCTAACCCAACCGAAATTAATTCGGTGAGGTGGCTCCAATTTGCTCAGGCTGTTGGCATATTTATTGTACCTCCATTGGTATTGGCTTACTTGTGGAGCGATAAACCGGTTGGGTATCTGTGTCTCGACAAAAGACCGGGTTTAGGAAGTGTGTTTTTTGTCGTTCTTTCCATGGTGTTGGTTATTCCCTTCGTCAATCTGTTGGGTGAATGGAATCAACAGCTAAGGTTGCCTTCCGCTTTTGCTGCTATTGAGGCTCAAATGAAGGCATCGGAAGCCGAAATAGCTCTTTTGACTATGAAACTACTCGATGTACACAGTTTAGAAGGGTTATTTGGCAATGTATTTTTGATGGCTTTTATTCCGGCTTTTGGCGAAGAGTTGTTTTTTAGAGGTGCATTGCAACGAATTTTGGAGAATAAAAAGCATGCAATATTCGCGATATGGCTTACAGCATTTATTTTTAGTGCCATTCATTTTCAGTTTTATGGCTTTATACCCCGCCTTTTAATGGGGGCATTCTTTGGATATTTGCTAGTTTGGAGTGGGAATTTGTGGTTACCTGTTTTGGCGCATTTTACAAATAATGCTGTGGCTATTGTCTTTTATTATTTGAAGAATAACGGTTTTCATGTATTTGATATTGATACATTGGGAACCGGTAATACACTTTGGATAGGCTACGTGAGTGGATTGTTGACGTTAATAATGATCTTTTTATTCCGAGCAAAGTGCCGAACCACTGACTTTTAAACATGCAATTTATCTATTTGTAATTGATGTATTGTTTATTAGCTTAATACAATATAATTTTTTTTTCAAAGTAGACTTTGAATGCTCGAAATTATGTATTTTTGTAAGTTAATGTACAATAGAAAGTGATTTTTTTAGTTTCTATTTTGAGACTGCAATTTATTGTTTGTCTTGCCATTAAAAAAGAAGAAGTACTTAGCATTGATTGGGATTGAATCCAGTAAAAATATATCACTTATTCATTTATTTCAATTCGAAACCTTTTGAAAAACTATATCAAATTTGGATTAGGCTCCTTGTTGTTTGTTGTGTTGCTTGTAGGATGTTCAGTAAAAAAAAATACCTGGACTTCGAGAACTTCTCAGGCAATGAATACTCGTTTTAATGTGTATTTTAATGGCGCAACAAGTTATGAGGAGGGTCTAAAAAACATACAACTTGCTAATGTTGAAGATTATTCTTCAATTATCGTGATGTATCCTATCAGTAGGCATTCCAATGCCGCATCGGCTATTTCTAACATGGATCGAACCATCGAAAAATGTAGAAAGGCTATTAAACTCCACTCCATAAAAATAAAGCCGGTTAAGAATTACAGAAAGTCCAATGATCCGAAATACAAACTTTATTACAGTCAGCAGGAATTTAATCCGGCCTTGAAAGAGGCATGGCTGCTTTTGGCTCAAGCAGAGTTTCATAAGGCCGATTTTATAGGTTCAGCAGCAACATTTGCTTACGTGTCACGTCTCTATTCTACTGATAATGATATGGTTTCGAAATGTCAGTTGTGGATAGCCCGTGCCTATGGCGAGGCTGGTTGGATGTACGAAGCAGAGGAGGTTCTTTCCAAATTGGATCAAAATAAATTGAAAAGTCAGAATATTGGCTTGTATGCCTCGGTGAATGCTGACTTATTGCTGAAAAAGCGTCAGTACAAGGAAGCGATTCCTTTCTTGAAACTGGCCTTGTCGAATGAAAATGACAGGTATTTAAAACAGCGATTTGGTTATCTGCTGGCACAGTTGTATCAAAAAAATGGAGAAAATAAAGCTGCCTATGATGCATTCACATCCGTCATTAAATCGAACCCTCCATTTGAGATGGACTTTAATTCGCGTATTAGCAGGGCTCAAACTGCCCAGGGAGATATAGTAGCAGTGCAAAAGGACCTTCGGAAAATGGCGAAGAATGTAAATAATGCCGAATATCTTGATCAGATTTATTATGCGTTGGGAAATACCTATCTGAATAGTTCCGATACGATACATACGATTAAAAATTTCGAATTATCAGCCGAGAAGAGTACCCGCAATGGAATTGATAAAGCCATTACGCTTATAAAACTAGGTGATCTGCAATATAATAGAACTAATTACGTGGCAGCACAACCCTGTTATGAAGGTGCCGGGAAAATTATTACGAAAGAGCATGATGATTATGTTCGTGTCACCAAACGCGCCGAAATGCTTGGCGAATTAGTAGGACAGATTAATATTGTGACTTTACAGGATAGTCTTCAGAGGCTTTCTTCATTGCCAGAAAGCCAGCGAGTAGAAGTGGTCGATAAATTAATTGCCAGGCTGATGGCAGACGAGCAGGCTGCTGCAGAGAAAGAAAATAAAAAGGCAAAAGAAGAGAAGGGTGGCGGTTATGCACGATTAACTCCGATAGGTGGCAACATGCCCGGTGGTGCTATCGGCGATTGGTATTTTTATAATATTGGTTTAATTCGTTCCGGCGAATCGGACTTCCAAAAGAAATGGGGAAAAAGAAAGTTGGAAGATAACTGGCGGAGAACCAATAAAACAGCTTCTCTTTTTGCAGATGAAACTACTTCGACTTCAGCCGGAGCAAATGCTGTGGATACCTTAAAAATGAAAACGAGTGCAACAAACTCTGATGTAAAGAATCCTGAGTTTTACCTGAGTCAAATTCCCATAACCAAAGCACAGATCGATAAATCGAATGCAGAAACTGCCACTGCATTGTATAATGTAGGACTGATTTATAAAGAAAAAATCGAGGATTTTCCATTGGCTGTAAAAGCATTTCAGGAGTTTACCCGACGATTCCCGACTGATCCACGGGTGGCTGATGCGTATTATAATAACTATATGATTCAGTCGAAACTCGAGAATCAACCCGAAGCTCAGTTGTATAGAAATAAATTGATTACAGAGTTCCCAACATCGGAGTACGCATTGATGTTATCGCAACCCGACTACGCAAAACGGATGGCAGCTATGTATAGTGAGCAGGACTCCATTTATAGCCGAACGTACAAAGCCTATAACGATAATAAGTTTGACATTGTGTTTCAGAATGTGGACTATATAAAAAAGAATTACCCTTTGTCAACATTGATGCCTAAATTTTTGTTCTTAAATGCACTAAGCATTGGCAAGAGCAGTACGCCTGATAAATTTGAAAAAGCATTGACTGAATTGGTTAGCAGTCATCCCCAGAGTGATGTGAGCTCAATGAGTAAGGATATACTGGCACTTATGAAACAAGGTCAGCAAGCACAAACCGGTACAACGGGCAGTTCGCTGATTGCCAAGCGCGAACAGATTACAAAAACCGAAATAGAAAATCTCAATCAGCAGAAGTTTACGGCTGATAAAAAATCGAAGCATAGATTAATGCTGGTTAGTTCAACGAATACAGCCAATTCTAATAAGTTGTTGTATACTATTGCATCGTTCAATTTCTCCCGATTTATGATTAAAGATTTTGATCTGGTGGTAAATAAACTGGACTCGGTTCAAAGTGCTTTGTCTGTCACCAATCTCGAATCGCACGATGAAGCTGACTGGTATTCAAAGACTTTGAATACTGATCCACTGTTGGTGCAGTTGCTGAGCGATTTGAATATTCGAAAGATTGTTATTTCGGAAGCTAATTTTGCTTTGTTGAGAACTGGTTCTACTCTGAATGATTATTTGGCTTTTAGCAATAATTCGGTTGAAATGAAGCAACCCCAAAAGGAAACAACTCTTGTGATTGCTAAATCGCAGGACCAAGTTGCTAAAGCAATCGTTCAAAAACCGGTTGCCATAGCTACAACTGACAAATTGCTTGCCGACAAAGCTGCTCCAAAAACTGAACAGGTGCAAACGGAGGCAACTAAACCAGTATTGGATAACAAAGTAAATACCCCAATAAGTGTGACGACACCAGTAGTTGTTCAACCAAAAGTGGAAGAACCACCTGTGCCATTGTTCAAAAATCTATATGGATACCGTGCTAACGACGCACACTTTATTGCCATTTATATTGTTTCGGGACCTGTAGATTTTGAAAAAGTAAAGGCCGCTTTTGATAGTTATAACGCTAAGAACTATAGCATCCTGAATCTAAAGGTTTCTTTGGAGGCTGCAGGTAAAAAGCAAGTAATCATTATTGGAAGTTTGAACGATGCAAATATTGCCAAATCATATCTGCTCAGAATGGTGAAAGAGCCTGCTTTATTTGAAGGCTTGAAAAATGCAAACTACCGAAACTTGCTCGGTTCGAAAAAGAACTTAAATACGCTTATGCAACAAAATACCCTTGATGTGTATTTTGAATTTATGAAAGAATATTATTTGAAATAAAGATCTGATGACGAAGGATGAAAGTCAGAAGTATTTTGTTTTTTGAAATTATAAAGATTAATAATGATTAAACAAGGACTTTAGACCTTTGTCTATAGACTTTAGATATATAGAATATGAAAAAAGATCGCATACTTTGGGCTGATGATGAAATGGATTTATTGAGTCCGTATATTCTTTTTTTGGAAGAGAAGGGTTATGATGTCGTTACGGCAACAAATGGAAAAGATGCGGTGGAACTGTGCCAGAAAGAAACATTTGATATTATATTCCTGGACGAAAATATGCCCGGACTGAGCGGTTTGGAGACTTTGGCGCTTATAAAAGATATAGATCCTAATGTGCCAATGGTGATGATTACCAAGAGCGAGGAAGAAAATATAATGAATATGGCTATTGGGAGCAAAATAGCCGATTATCTTACAAAACCGGTAAATCCAAGTCAAATTTTACTGACATTGAAGAAGAATATTCACAAGAAAGAACTTGTGGCCGATCATACTGCCTCTACCTACCAATCGCAATTTGGGCGTATTGGTATGCAAATAAATGATACGCTGACCTATGAAGATTGGGTAGAAGTGTACAAGAAATTGGTTTACTGGGAATTGGAATTGACCGAAGCTGATAACGGCATGGATGAAATGCTCCGAATGCAAAAGGCTGAAGCCAATAATTCATTTACAAAATATGTAAAAAAGAATTATATCGATTGGTTTGAGCGACCTGAAAAGCGCCCACTGATGAGTCCTGATTTATTCAAAACGAAAGTATTTCCATTGTTGGACAAAGGGGAGAAGGTGTTCTTTATTTTGGTGGATAATTTTCGTTACGACCAATGGAAAGTAATCCGCGAACTGCTGAATGATATCTATCAGTTTAATGAAGAAGAATTGTATTGCAGCATGCTTCCTACAGCAACTCAATATGCACGAAATGCTATTTTTTCCGGACTATTACCACTTCAAATTCAGCAAATGTTTCCAAATCTTTGGATAGAAGAAGAGGATGAAGAGGGCAAAAACCTGTATGAAAAGGATTTGCTTCAAACACAATTTACACGTTTCCGTAAAAATTATACTTTTTCCTATCATAAGGTAAGCGATTCAGCTTCTTGCGAACGATTAATTGGTCAATTGCCACGCATTGATAATAATCAGTTGAATGTATGTGTGTTGAACTTTATAGATATGCTTTCGCACGCTCGTACAGAATCAAAAATGATGCGCGAACTAGCCAATGATGAAGAGGCCTATCGCTCGTTAACGCTTTCGTGGTTCAAGCATTCGCCAACGTATGAACTTTTCAAAGAAATAGCGCAACGAGGTTACAAGGTGATAGTGACTACCGATCATGGAACCATTCAGGTTACTAACCCGATAAAAGTGATTGGCGACAAGAACACGAACGTGAACCTGCGATATAAAGTAGGGAAAAATCTAACGTACAATAAAAAAGAAGTTTTCGAAATAACGCAACCCGGCAAAGTCGGATTACCAAGCCCCAATGTGAGTTCTGCTTATATTTTTGCAACCAACGACGACTTTTTTGCGTATCCAAACAATTATAATCATTATGCAAGTTACTACAAAAACACTTTTCAACATGGTGGTATTTCGTTGGAAGAAATGCTGATTCCGTTTGTAGTGATGCAACCCAAATAACATTTTACCGCTGAGAACGCTAAGAATTCGCGAAGTAATACTTAGAATGGAAAATCATGACTGAGAATTAATTATCAGAAAAAAATTATTGGATGTGCGATTCAAGTACATAAATCGCTCGGTCCTGGTTTACTTGAAAGTGCATATTTAGAGTGTCTTTATTATGAGTTAAAAATATCGGGTTTAAAAGTTGAAAAACAGAAGCCTTTACCATTGATATATAAAGAAATAAGATTAGATGCAGGATACAGATTAGACTTATTAGTCGAAGATAAGGTTGTAATTGAATTAAAATCTGTTGAGGCAATTAATGATATTCATATTGCGCAAGTAATAACATATCTTAAGTTGTCGGGGTGTAAATTAGGACTATTGATGAATTTCAATGTTCTTAGATTGGTTGATGGATTGAAGAGATTGGTGAATAATTTATAATACTTAGCCGACAAGGTGCTGAATATTTTCAGAGGAAATGCCTCTGCGATAAATACTTGGCGATCTTTGCGGTGAAATACAAATATCGAGATGAAGAATTATACAAATGTAAAAGACCTTGGCAATTTGCAAGACGCAATACAAGAGGCATTGGAGATTAAGAAAAATCGTTACGCCTACAAACACATTGGTGAGAATAAAACCTTGTTGATGGTGTTTTTCAATTCGAGTTTGAGAACTCGTTTGAGTACTCAGAAAGCAGGAATGAACTTGGGAATGAACACAATGGTGCTCGATATTAATTCGGGTGCATGGAAACTGGAAACTGAACGAGGAGTGATTATGGATGGCGATAAACCGGAACATATTTTGGAAGCTATCCCCGTTATGGCAAGTTATTGCGACGTGATTGGTGTACGTGCATTTGCAGGTCTTGAGGATAAAGCGTATGATTATCAAGAAACTATTATCAATCAATTTATTCAATATTCAGGCAAGCCGGTTTTCAGTATGGAAGCTGCAACAGGTCATCCTTTGCAGGGTTTTGCCGATTTAATTACCATTGAGGAGTATAAGAAAACGGCTCGTCCTAAAGTAGTACTTACATGGGCACCGCATCCCAAAGCACTGCCACAAGCTGTTCCAAATTCTTTTGCCGATTTTATGAATGAGGCAGATGTTGATTTTGTAATTACTCACCCAAAAGGGTATGAATTAGCTGATGAATTTGTGCGTGGAGCGCGTGTTGAATACGACCAAATGAAAGGATTCGAGGGTGCCGATTTTATTTATGCCAAAAACTGGTCGGCTTATCAGGATCCTAACTATGGTCAGATTTTGAGCAAAGACAGGGATTGGACGGTTAGTAGTCGTCAGATGGCGGTGACGAATAATGCTCACTTCATGCATTGTTTACCGGTCCGTCGAAATATGATTGTGACTGACGAAGTGATTGAGAGTCCACAATCAATTGTAATTCCGGAGGCGGCGAACCGTGAAATTTCTGCTCAGGTAGTCATCAAAAGATTATTAGAAAATATAGGACGATAAAACATAAAACAGCAAATCCCACAAATTATCGCAAATGAATGCATTAAAACTGTTTTTATTTGCGTTTTTTGCGTAATTTGCGTACAAAAAAATAGAAATGAATTTAGAACAAGTAGCTGCGTCAATTCGCAACGTTCCTGATTTTCCGAAACCGGGAATTTTATTCAAAGACATCACAACAGCGATGAAAGACGCTGAAGTACTAAAATTTATTGCCGATGAGCTTTATGATTACTATAAAGACAAAGGAATCACTAAGGTTGTTGGTGTTGAAAGCCGTGGTTTTGTGTTAGGAAGTATTTTAGCTTACCGACTTGGGGCAGGCTTTGTTTTGCTTCGTAAACCAGGGAAATTGCCTGCTGAAACCTTCAAAATTGATTATGATTTGGAATATGGAACCGATTCGCTTGAAATTCATAAAGATTCTATTGACGAAAATGATGTGGTGTTACTGCACGACGATTTGTTGGCAACTGGTGGAAGTGCTAATGCTGCCTTAGAGTTGCTGACGAATTTTACCCATAACGGTATTTACGTGAGTTTTTTGATAGAGCTTGGGTTTTTAAACGGTCGTCCGCGCTTAGAAGGTGCAATTGATATTCATTCGTTACTTAAATTTTAAATTCTCATAACCGCTAAGTCACCTAGTTCACTAAGCTACAATAGAAATTCCATTTATTGTAATTCCCTACTTCGTGATTTTTCGTGCTCTTAGCGCTTCAGTGGCAAAATATGGAAAAACTTACACTCGTAAAAGTAGGAGGAAAAATAGTTGAAGAACCTCAAAGTCTGAAACAATTATTGTCCGATTTCTCAAAAATAAAGGGGTACAAAGTATTGGTGCATGGTGGTGGTCGTTCGGCTACGGCTATTGCAGCTCAACTAGGTATCGAAAGTAAAATGGTAAATGGTCGTCGTATTACCGATGAAGAAACACTGAAAGTGGTAACCATGGTGTATGGCGGATTGGTAAATAAACAAATTGTAGCCGGACTTCAGGCTATTGGCGTCAATGCGTTGGGACTTACCGGTGCCGATTTGAATTATATGCGTTCAGAGAAACGTCCTGTAAAGGATGTGGATTATGGCTTTGTAGGCGATGTAAAAGAGGTGAATGCCGATATCCTGGCTGACTTAATTGGCAAAGGTGTGGTTCCTGTTCTGGCTCCATTGACACACGATAAAGCAGGAAATCTATTGAATACCAATGCGGATACCATAGCCGGTGAAGCTGCTAAAGCCTTGTCGAAGCATTTTGAAGTAACGTTAATGTATTGTTTCGAGAAAAAAGGAGTGTTGACAGATGAAAATGATGACGAAAGTGTCATCTCGAATCTGACTCCTGAACTTTTTGAGAAATATGTTGCTGAAGGAGTGATCAATGGAGGTATGATTCCAAAATTGGAGAACTCGTTTGAGGCCATTAATGCCGGTGTGAAGCAAGTGGTGATTACCCGTGCTGATCTGATACATACCATTGGTGGAACTACCATAACCATATAGGAACCTAATTTATACGATGAAAAAATTTATTTACGCCTTCCTATTGCTTTTGATAGTTGCGGGCTCTGTTGTTGCACAAGAAGAAATAAAACTATACAAACACGGACCGAAAGAAAGCAATGAAATTATAGTTGCAGAAAGTAATCAACGTACTGATTTTGTAATTGATATCAGCAATCCACGAATGTATTTTTATCCTGCAAAAAAAGAAATGAATACCGGAACAACTGTGTTGATTTGCCCGGGGGGAGGCTATGCCGGTGTATCGATCATCAATGAGGGTTTGAATATTGCTAAATGGTTCAATGATTTAGGGGTTAATGCTTTTGTGTTGTATTACCGAATGCCAAACGGACATACCGCAGTGCCACTAACCGATGCACAGGCTGCATTGAAAATCATTCATAAGGGGGCAAAGAAATGGGGTATTGATAAAAACAAAATTGGGATTATGGGTTTTTCGGCCGGTGGTCATTTAGCTTCAACTGTTGGTACTCATTTCAGAACAAAAGTGGAGCGTCCGGCGTTTATGATATTAGGATATCCGGTTGTAACTATGGCTAAAGAACTTACTCATATGGGATCGAGATATAATCTATTGGGCAAAAATCCAACCGACAAACTTGTTACGATGTATTCCAATGAATTGCAAGTAACTAAAAATACTCCTCCCACTTTTATTGTTCACGCGATAGATGATAAAACAGTTCCCATTGCTAATAGTGAACAATTGATAAAAGCATTGAAAGAAAATAATGTACCGGCCGAACTCCATACTTTTGAAGAAGGTGGTCACGGTTTTGGTATGCGTAAAAGAGGAATTCCAGTCGATAACTGGTCAGATGTATTAAAGACCTGGTTACAGAACAATAAACTAATAAACTAATTATGAAGTTTCAAGAACAAACCAACGATGCTGTTTCTCTGTTGGAGCAACTTATCGCTATCTCTTCGTTTAGCAAAGAAGAAAATACAGTTGCCGATTTTCTGGAACGTTACATTGAGATAAAGGGTTATGTAGCTTCGCGCAAGGACAATAATGTATGGATCCTGAGCCCGGGATTTGATACGTCGCGACCTACAATTCTGCTCAACTCTCACATCGATACTGTTCGGCCAGTTACGGGTTGGAATCGTAATCCGCTTATTCCAAGTATTGAGAATGGAAGATTATATGGTTTGGGGAGCAACGATGCGGGAGCAAGTGTGGTGTGTTTGCTTCAGGCTTTTTTCTATCTAACTCAGCAGCAACAAGCTTATAATCTGATTTTTGCGGCATCGGCCGAGGAAGAGATATCCGGTAAAAATGGTCTAGAGAGCTTGTTGACCGAATTGCCCAAAATTGATTTTGCGATAGTCGGTGAGCCCACGCAAATGAATCTGGCAGTAGCTGAAAAGGGGCTGATGGTACTCGATTGTACCGTTCATGGACAAGCCGGACATGCTGCTCGTAACGAAGGTGTTAATGCAATTTATAGAGCGCTGGCAGATATCGAATGGTTCAAAAGTTTTGAGTTTCCAAAGAAGACGGATTTGTTGGGGCCTGTGAAAATGTCGGTGACTCAGGTAAACGCCGGTACACAGCACAATGTTATTCCCGACAAATGCACTTTTGTTGTAGATGTGAGAAGTAATGAAATGTATTCCAATCAAAATATTTTGGACGAAATACGCAAGCATGTAGGTTGTGAAGTGAATGCCCGCTCCACCCGGTTGAGTTCTACTGCTACTCCACTACAACACCCGATAGTAAAACGTGGACGGGAGTTGAACCGTATGCTTTTTGGTTCGCCAACCCTTTCCGATCAGTCGCTAATGCCTTTTCCCAGTTTAAAAATGGGACCGGGTGATTCTGCGCGTTCACATACGGCTGATGAATTTGTACTGTTGTCGGAAATAGAAGAGTCAATAGATATTTATATACAATTACTTGATGGATTAATGCTATGATAACACGCTTTAAAGGTTGGATGTTAGATAAGCCCGAGAAAATCAGATTGTTTATTTATTTTGGATTGTATTTTATTTTATATACTGGTTTTTGATGTGGATTCTATTTCATTTAATCATTTCCAAAGAAAATCATACCATTCGTTATTATCTTTTCTTTGGATTATGGATGTCTGTCTGTTGGTTGGCTTTCAATAAATGGAACTTGATAAAATCAGTTTTTGGCAGGAAAAATGAGTCATAAACTATTCCAACATAAATCCGCAGGTAGCACAGATGGGTTCGACAATTTTACGTTGTTCGAACCCTTTTTTTATGTTTTGAACTCGTTCCGATTGTAGTATTTCTGATAGTTCGTCAGTGAAAATATTGCCCAATTCCATGTTGGCATCAGCGTCAAGGCAGCACGGAACAATTTGACCATCGGCTAAAATGGCAATATGGTCGCGCAATGCGTAACAGTTTTTCTGCGTTTGCGATTTTATTCCATTTTCGTCAGGCCACTCAAAACGTGGAGCTTTTTGCAGAAAGATATGTTCGGCTAGTTTTAAGCCATTGCCCTTTGTGTTTTCTGTTATTTCTTGTGTAGATAAGTCAAACTTCTTACTTATTTCATCTAAACAAAGCGTATTAAAAGCTGCGCTGGCAGTGTTGGATGAATTCCAGAGTCTTAGTGAAATGTAGGTCTTGCCTGAAGCTGTGATTGAAAAATCGAATACCGACTGTAAGTAGTCTGTCCATTTTTCAGAAGGAATATTCTCTTCCGCATCGTGCAGAGAGATATTCACTTGGCGGATAGAATGAGTTAGAAGCATTTCTTTCTTTCTCTCCAATAATCCACCGTTGGTAGTGATATTGATGTTTAGGTTGGCCATTTCTGCAATGGTGAGAATTTCATCCAGCTGCGGATGCAAGAGTGGCTCACCCAATACATGCAGATAAATATAGTTTGTATATGGACGGATTTTTTCTACAACGATTCGAAATTCGTCGGGCGACATGAATTTAGTTGCTCGCGTCGTTTTAAAACAAAAGCTGCAGTCGAAATTGCAGCTATTCGTTATTTCTATATATATCTTTTTGAATTTCAAGTTTTTATTATTTTATCGAAAGTCGATAATGTTATGAATGGAAAGAATACCAACCACCTGATCCGTCTCATCCATAACGGTCAGCGACGTTATTTTGTTGATGTCCATCATCTCAAGTGCATCGGTCAATAGTTCGTTTGCTCCAATCCGTTTAAACCCGCGTGTCATAAAGTCTGCCGCAGTGAGTTGTTTGATGTCGTCGAACTTTTGAATGGCGCGGCGAATATCACCGTCGGTAATTATGCCAACGGCTTGATTGCTTGTGTTGTATACAATCGTCATTCCCAATCGTTTGTTACTAACTTCATACATAATGTCTTTAAAAACGGTTGTTTCCGACACTCTCGGGATTTCTGTGTTCATCTCGTCTTTTACGCGCGAAATTAAACGACGACCGAGTGCTCCTCCCGGATGATAAACTGCATAGTTTTCGGCTTTAAAATCTCTGCGTTCCATCAAGCAGATAGTCAGCGCATCACCCATAACTAATGTGGCTGTAGTAGAAGTTGTTGGCGCTAGTCCAAGTGGGCAGGCTTCTTTTTCTACGCCTACATTGAGTACTAACGAAACTTCCTTTGCTAATACAGATTTAAGATTACCTGTCATGGCAATCATAGTGCAGCCTATCTTTTTTAATGGAGGAATAATATTCAGGATTTCGGATGAACTGCCGCTGTTAGAGATCAGAAGGACGATATCGTTTTTGCTGACCATTCCCAAGTCGCCATGCATAGCTTCCGAGGCATTTACAAAAATTGATTGTGTGCCGGTAGATGCCAGTGACGAAGAAATTTTATGCCCAATGATGCCCGTTTTTCCTACGCCCATAATCACCAATTTACCTTTACAATTATAAATTAGCTCTACTGCTTCATTTATTTCGTTGCCAATTTTAGCCGACAGTTTCTGGAGTTCACAAATTTCCTGACTGAAAATTTCTTTACTGCGTTGTATATAATCCATGTTTTTTCTCTCCCTTCGGTTATTTGATGATCATTTCAATAAATTCTCTTACGCAGCCTTCTCCTCCTTTTTTATTCATTTGAATAATCCCGGGGATGTTTTTGATGGCTGTCAGAGCATTGGCAGGGCATGCAGCTAAACCAACGTTCGAAAGCAGTTCAAAGCAATTTACGTCATCTCCAATGTAGGCAACTTCTGATAGTGAGATGCCTTCTTTTTCGCATATTTCTTTTACCGAAGCCAGTTTGCCGCCCTCACGTTTTCCTTGATAAAGGTAATCTAATTTCAATTTATTGAAGCGACGTTCCACCATTTTAGTGTTTTCGGAAGTGACGATTCCGGTCTTGATGCCTTTCTCGCGGATAAGTTGTAAACCCATTCCGTCGTGCGTATTGAATTTTTTTAATTCATCACCAGCTTCAGAATAGTACATTCCTGCATCTGTCAAAACGCCATCCACGTCTGTGAGAAAAAGTTTTATATTTTTCATTCTCTGTTCCGTGGTTATCACTTTAGCTTTTTCTGTCGACTGCTGACTGTTTACTGTTGACTTTGCTGAAATTCCTTTGGTAATATTGTCAATGGCAATCGCTTGTTCCAGAATCTCTTTTATTTTTGAAAGATAGATTTGATTCGGTCCATCGGAGAATGCATGATCCGGATCGGGGTGAACTTCTGCAAACACGGCATCTACGCCAACAGCAAGTGCAGCACGCATAAGATATGGTACCATTTCGCGGTTTCCACCGGTTGAGGTTCCCTGACCGCCCGGTTTCTGTACTGCATGCGTAGCATCGAAAACGACAGGGAAACCATAGCTCCGCATTTCTACCAAGCCTGTCATATCCACCACTAGATTGTTGTAGCCAAAACTTGAGCCGCGTTCGCAAAGCAAAATATTCTCATTGCCTGAATCACGCAGCTTATCAATCACATTTTTCATATCCCATGGAGCCATAAACTGTCCTTTTTTTACGTTGACAATTTTTCCGGTTTGAGCAGCTGCAACCAATAAATCAGTTTGTCGGGACAGAAAAGCCGGAATCTGAAGCATGTCGGCAACCTCAGCCACGGGGGCGCATTGCCATGTTTCATGCACATCGGTAACGATAGGCAGGCCCAGTTCTGTTTTCACGCGTTGAAGAATTTCAAGACCGCGTTTCATTCCCAATCCACGGGGTGATTTTACCGAAGAACGGTTGGCTTTGTCGAAAGATGATTTAAAAATGAGATGAATGTTTAATTCCTGACAAATTTCTTTCAATTTGGCAGCAACTTCCATGGTCATTTCTTCAGATTCGATGGCGCAAGGACCGGCGATTAGTACAAAACGACTACAACCACCTATATCAAAACGATTCAGAACGTTTACTTTATGTGTTTCGAGCATTTTTTTTCTAGATTCAAGTGCAAAAAAACGAATGCCTCTCAAAGGTTGGAGGCATTTCGTTTTTTTTGCTGATTAGCAAATTAATTCGTGTAAACTCTCACCCAGTCCACTTCCAGACTACCTGCACTTCCGTGCTGTTGTTCCGAAATAAATGAGTTGAATGCCATGTACATAGCTTCTTTTGGGATGTTGCTGGCAGTACGATACACTTCCAGGTCATTTATCATCCAGATTAATTCTTTTTTATTCCAAACCAAGGTGTAAATAAAGAATTCAGAAGGATTGATGCCTGTAATTTTCACACCATCGTACAAGTCTTTATTGGCATTTCCCAGTGTAATGTACTTGCCATTATAATGGAAAATTTTTATGTTTGGTAATTTTTCGTCAGCCCCTAACCAAAACGCGTGCTGCACATTTCCTTTGCAGCGCAATTTTGCTCGAAAGATCCCACTCGCTTGTCGGAATTTTTCGGCAGTTTGGACGATGTCTGATGTAAAGTCAAATTCTTTTTCGATAAAGCCTTTAGTGGTATGCCATGCAGGCGCTACTACTTTTTCGTGTTTGGTGGCTACTTTCAGTATTCCTTCTTCAACTGATACATTTTGTCCTGAGTGATTGGCTTGTTTCTCATTAGCAAATGAGTGATTACCAACTATTTTGTTACTTTTATAATGAAATCCAAAGTTCCAATGTGAGTTGTCCAGCGTGTTCCATTCAAACTCATCGTTGAATGTCAGCGTAAGTTTTCGATATTTTTCGAAACGTTCGGGTTTCTCGTTTTCGAAGAAAACAATGTCCGGATTTTTTGCCAGTTCGTAGAAGCGTTGTTCGTGGACGTATTCCGGTGTTGTGTGCCAACGTTTTGTATTGCCCCAAAATTCATTTGCTTTTTGGAATTCCGGCGTGTTTATTTTCGTCTTTAATTTTTCGTATTCGTTGATAATGAACGATTCATGAAAACGCACATACGTTTTATATGCTTTTGAATGTTCAAAATGTTTAAGCTTTGTAAGTTTGTCGGATGCTGCCACTAACTTTTTGTCGCCAAGATTTTCGAATTCAGGTGTTGCTTTGAAGGCAAGGTATTGTTTCAATTCTTCCGACTCAAGTGTTTTGTAGTAAGTCTGTACGGCGATTGAATTTTCCCATTTCAGGTATTTTTTGTGGATTTGATATTCTTCCGTATCCTTGTATTTTCTGTTTTGAAGAATCTTTTTGTTTTCTTGAAATTTTGCAGATTTTACGATGTGGAATAGTTTCTTGTATTCCGTCAATTCCACCGACTTCTCCACCTCCGCATACCGATGCATAGCTGTAATAAGTTCAGATTCATTTCTTTCCAGTTTTGCTGTAGGAGTTATCTTTCCAAAAAGTTTTTTCCAAAAAAGATTCATAATGAAATGGTATTAAGATAATTCTCAAATAATAATTAATATAGTAAGCTACGGAAAGTTTTAGATAGATCTAATTAGTTCCATGCAGTGTGAGATGCTGTTTGCAATGATAGGTTTGTATTTTTCTTCAGTTGGAATAAAGTGCTCCATTCGCATTTGGTTTATCTGGCTTAGAAAAAGTTCATAGAACCCGCCTTCGTTCACCAGTATTAATGGTTTTTTATGTTCTCCAACTACTCCAGAAGCAATAATGTCAAGCATCTCGTCCAACGTACCATAGCTGCCCGGAAGCACTACAAATACATCCGAAATGGATTTCATTCGTTCTTTGCGCTCACTCATTGTGTCAACCACTATGAGTTCGGTAGGAATTGCACTTTGGCGTTTCATTTTAATTACCGCTTGTGGAATAATGCCAACGATGTTCCCATTTTTACTTTTTGCACCTTCAGCCACTGAGTCCATTAGCCCGCCGGTAGCTCCGCCGTAAACCAATACATTTCCATCTCCGGCAATCAGCTTCCCAAGTTGGAAAGCCGATTGCCTGTAATGGTCAGCGATATGGTTGCTCGAAGAGCAAAAGACGGCAATGTTCATGTTTGATTGTCAACAGTCAACAGTCAACAGTCTCGGGGACTTTTCGACTGCAAACAAATTATTAAGCATCAATTTTAGCATAGGTAGCATTGTCTTCAATAAATTGACGACGAGGAGCTACATCATCACCCATCAACATAGAGAAAACGTGATCAGCTTCAGCTGCATTTTCGATGTTAACTTGGCGCAAGGTCCGATTTTCAGGATTCATTGTTGTATCCCACAATTGAATTTCGTTCATCTCTCCCAAACCTTTATATCGTTGAGTGTGGATGTTGCCTTCAGAACCTCCATATTTTTCAATAAATGTTTGACGTTGTAATTCGGTCCAACAGTATTCTTCGTTTTTCCCTTTTTTGCATAAATAGAGTGGGGGAGTGGCAATGTATAAATATCCTTGTTCAATCAATTCTTTCATGTGACGGAAGAAGAAAGTCATAATCAAGGTAGCAATGTGACTACCATCCACGTCAGCATCGGTCATGATAATAACCTTGTGATAACGTAGTTTTTTTATGTTCAATGCTTTGCTATCCTCTTCAGTACCAATGGTAACTCCTAAAGCAGTGTATATGTTGCGGATTTCTTCGCTCTCAAGCACTTTGTGAGGCATTGCCTTTTCCACGTTTAGAATCTTACCACGAAGTGGCAAAATAGCCTGGAATTGACGGCTGCGACCTTGTTTAGCTGTTCCACCTGCCGAATCCCCTTCGACAAGGAATAATTCGCATTTTTCAGGATCTTTATCAGCGCAGTCGGCCAATTTTCCTGGTAATCCTCCACCCGAAAGTGGCGATTTGCGTTGTACCATTTCACGTGCCTTGCGTGCAGCATGACGTGCGGTTGCAGCTAAAATTACTTTCTCAACAATGATACGTGCCGCTTTTGGATTTTCTTCCAGGTAGTTACCCAATGCTTCGCCTACAGCCATATCTACCGATCCCATTACCTCGTTGTTTCCAAGTTTGGTTTTGGTTTGTCCTTCAAATTGAGGTTCGGCCACTTTAATGGAGATAACAGCAGTAAGTCCCTCGCGGAAGTCATCGCCACTAATCTCGATTTTTAGCTTGTCGAGCATTTTGCTGTCTTCAGCATATTTTTTCAACGTACGGGTCAACCCACGACGGAAACCGGCAAGGTGTGTTCCACCTTCGATAGTGTTGATATTGTTTACGTATGAATGTATGTTTTCGTTGTACGAAGTGTTGTAAGTCATGGCGATTTCAACAGGTGTACCATTTTTCTCGGTCGAAATATGAATTACATTTTCGATAAGTGGTTCGCGCGCTTCGTCGATATACTCAACAAATTCCTTTAATCCCTCGTCGGAATGGAATACTTCCGAACGGAAAGTGCCATCTTCGTTCAAATGACGTTTGTCAGTCAAGGTAAGAGTGATTCCTGCATTCAGGAATGACAGTTCGCGCAAACGACCGGCTAAAATATCATATTTGTAAACCGATTCAATAAAAATGCTGTTGTCGGGCAAGAAGGTTACAGAGGTACCATTAGTGGTTGATGTGCCGATTTCCTTTACCGGGAAAAGAGGAGCTCCGCATTGGTATTCTTGCATGTATAATTTACCTTCACGCGAAACTTCAACATGTAAATCGGTAGAGAGTGCGTTCACACACGAAACACCTACACCGTGCAAACCGCCCGAGACTTTATAGCTGTCTTTGTCGAACTTACCACCGGCGTGTAGCACGGTCATAACGACCTCTAACGCTGATTTGCCTTCTTTCTCGTGCATATCCACAGGGATACCACGACCATTATCAATAACTGTGATGGAATTATTTTCGTTGATAAAGACCTGAATGTTGTCACAATGTCCGGCCATGGCTTCATCGATGGAGTTGTCAACCACCTCGTATACCAAGTGGTGTAGACCTTTTACTCCAATATCGCCAATGTACATCGCAGGGCGTTTGCGCACTGCTTCCAAGCCTTCCAGTACCTGAATACTACTTGCGCCATAATCAGCACTTGCAGTAGCTCTCGCTTTTTCTTCTTCGCTCATTTTTATTTTAAGTTGTTTAAATACAGGTGTTTAGTGATAGTTTATTGTTTCGTTTTGATATAAAGCATTCTATCCAAAAAAACAGACAAATATACGATAAATAATTGACTTAAGAGCTATAAAATAGGAGAAAATTATGGTTTGTTGGCGTGTGTGTTTTAAAATTGTTTTAATGGATTAAAGCTACAAATTTAATTTTGTTGAAGGGGTAAAATAAAAAGAACAGCCCTCCGTCTAATTAGACGAAAAGCTGTTCGAGGCAGAGATTTTGATGTGTGATTTCTTCTTCTCTTAGATTAAATTTGGAATCTATTCCAATACTTCGTTGTCGTGCATTTCTTTCATAAATGTCACGAAATCGTTTTTCTTTTCAGAATCCATCCATTCCATGCTTTTGCGGGGATGTGCGTTTAATGCGCCCGAAATGAGGTAAGGAATGTGGTATCCCCAGTCGATTTCTTTTTGCATTGGATGAATATAATCCTGTATAACCTGTAGTAATGGCAATAGGCGATATTTTGGATTTTTGAGGAAGGCAATCAGAATTTCAATCGGGCAGTTTCCGGCGCCGCGTCCAAGTCCCATTAAGGTCGCATCCAGCATGGTGCATCCTTCCATTAGAGCTGTAATCGTGTTGGACATAGCTAGTTGCATATTGTTGTGAGCATGGATGCCGATTTCTTTACCGGGAAGAGCGGCAGTGTACTTGCGTACCAAATGCTGAACCGATTCTACGTACATGCTTCCAAAGCTGTCGACGGCATAAAATACTTTTACCCGCGATTGAGCGATGTCTTTCAATGCTTCGTCGAGTTCCAGTTCGCCAACCGTTGAAACTGCCATTAGGTTGATGCAGGTTTCGTAGCCTTTGTCCATGCAGTGATGTGCCAGTGCAATGGCTTTATCTACCTGATGAACATAGCAAGCCACACGAATCATATCCAAAGCGCTATCCGCAGCCATGGGTATATCGTCCAGTTCGATGCGCCCAATATCAGCCATAGCCGAAAGTTTTAGGCTGGTTTCGTTTTTACCAACGATGCGTTCCAGGTCTTTTTGGTGACAGAATTTCCACGGTCCCATTTCGGCACGACTAAAAGCTTTTTCGCTGCTCAGGTAACCTATTTCCATGTAGTCGATGCCGGCCTCAACGCAAGCATTGTACACGCCTTTCACGAATTCGTCGCTAAATTGCCATTTATTCATTAATCCACCGTCGCGTACGGTGCAGTCCATTACTTTGATGTCTTGTTTGTACATGTTTTTTAGTCGACGGTTAACTGTCACCAGACAACTGTCTTTTTTTTATATATTATTATTGTTTGATTTTTTCAAGAATTTCCAACTCTTTTCCGATGTTGTGATCGACTAAGAAGCGATACATTTGTTCGAAGGTGTCTTTGTCTAGCCCGTGTTTTTCGGCCCATTCGCCCCGTTGTTTAATCACATGGTCTTTGCGATCCTGCGCAACTACGCTTTCTATGTCGGTTTTGTATTTTACAATTTCGCTAACGTATTGAAATCGTAATCCGAAAAGTGAAATGATTTCTTTGTCGATGCTGTCAATTTGTGCGCGGATTTCCTCTTTGCTTTTGCATTCGGAAGGAGATTTTGCTAATTCCAAGGGATGATATTTTGTGTTTTTGTAAATGAATGGCACAAAAATAGGGATTTTGTTTCAAAGTTTAATGCATTTGGCGAAATAAGTTACGATATGACATATTATTGTAATAATTATTCATAAATGATAACATTGGATGAAATGTTACTGTCGTCTGCGATGCATAAAAAAAACTGGCGATAAGACTCAAGGTCTTATCGCCAGTAATTGTGAATTATAAATTTTAATTATGCATTATAAAAGTTCAACGCTTCGTTTTACAAATTTAGCCAATGCCTCGCCTTTAAGCATGTTGTTGGCTAAAAGTGCCAAGTCGATAAGTTGACGAACTTGTTTGTTGTCGGCCGCAAACGATTTTAGAATTGCTTTTTTGTTATCGGTCAGTTGATCGATTTGTTTTTGCAAATCTTCCAATTCAGCTTTTTCAGCAGTTGGAATTTCTTCGTCTTTTTTGTCTTTATGGCTATCTTTTAGTTGAGTGCGTTTGCTCTCTGCTTCGGTAAGTTCTGCGGCAATAGGAGTGATGCTTACGTTGCAAGCGTCTTCTTCGTCTTTCAACAGTTTTTCTACCAATGGATGAGCAGTGTTCACCACTAAATTATAGCTGTCAGGCATTTCTCCGTAGAAATTCATCATGCCACCACCGCCTTGCAGTGCCGACATTTCTTTCATACGGCGCATAAACTCGTTTTGTGTAACGAAAACAGGGTTGGTGCTAGGTGCCAATTGTTCGAAAGTAACAATGAAGTTGGTTTTTTCGATAGCTGGAATTTGCGATTCGAAAACAGTTACCAATGCGTTACGTTGATCGTTGTTTAGGGCTACTTGTGCAACATCCTCTTTTTGAATGATTTTGTCAATCACATCGCTATCCACACGTACGAAGCGTGTTTTCTCGAATTTTTGTTCCAACTGACTTACTACGTGCACGTCCAATTGTCCGTCCATTAACAATACATCGTAGCCTTTTTCTTTGGCGTGTTCGATGTAGCTGAATTGTTCGTCGGTGTTATTGGTGTAAAGGTAGATAACGTCGCCATTCTTGTCTTTTTGGTTTTCGCCCACCAGGGTTTTGTATTCTTCGAAAGTGAAGTATTTGCTGTCGACATTTTTAAGCAACGCAAATTTTTCGCCACGTTCGTAGAATTTCTCGTCGCTCAACATTCCGTATTGGATGAAAAGTTTGAGGTTATCCCATTTTTCTTCGAAGGCAGTACGATCGGCTTTGAAGATTTCGTTCAGACGGTCGGCTACTTTTTTGGTAATGTGACTTGAAATTTTCTTTACGTTGCCATCGCTTTGCAGGTAACTGCGCGATACGTTCAACGGAATGTCCGGTGAGTCGATTACTCCGTGCAATAAAGTAAGGTATTCGGGCACAATGTTTTCTACGTGATCGGTAACATATACCTGGTTGCAATACAATTGAATTTTATTGCGTTGCATGTCGATATTATTCTTGATTTTTGGGAAATAAAGAATACCGGTGAGGTTAAACGGATAGTCGACATTAAGGTGAATGTGGAACAATGGATCTTCGCCCATTGGATTCAGTTCGTGATAGAAGTTGTTGTAATCTTCGTCTGTCAAATCGGCAGGTTTGCGCGTCCAGGCCGGGTTGGTATTGTTGATGATGTTGTCTTCTTCTGTCTCCACATTTTTGCCATCTTTCCATTCTTTTTTCTTGCCAAAAGCAATTTCGATAGGAAGGAATTTGCAATATTTGGTCAATAAGCCCTGAATTTTTGATTCTTCGAGGAAGTCTAGGTTTTCGTCATCGATATGTAATACGATATCGGTTCCGCGTTCGGCTTTGATGGTGTCTTCCAGATCGTAAACCGGACTTCCATCACATGCCCAGTGTTGAGCGGTAGTGCCTTCTTTGTGTGATTGTGTAAATATTTCTACTTCTTTCGACACCATAAATGATGAGTAGAAACCAAGTCCGAAATGACCGATAATGGCTTGAGCGTCATTCTTGTATTTTTCCAAAAACTCTTCGGCGCCCGAGAATGCAATTTGGTTGATGTACTTTTCAATTTCTTCGGCTGTCATACCAATACCGCGGTCGGAAATGGTAAGTGTGCCTTTGTCTTTGTCTACTGATACACGTACGGTTAAGTCGCCCAGTTCGCCTTTGTATTCGCCAACAGCAGCTAATGTTTTCAACTTCTGAGTGGCATCTACTGCGTTCGATACTAATTCACGTAAGAAGATTTCGTGATCGCTGTACAAAAATTTCTTGATAACGGGGAAAATATTATCACTCGTAACCCCGATGTTTCCTTTTGCCATTTTTCGTTTAAAATTTATTGGTTATCCCGATGTATATCGGGTGTATAATTAGTTTTACAGATTGTTCTTTAGGCAAAAAAAATGCCAATGAGTTTTGTGTGACAGAATGACAGTTGTATGTGCATTTTCTTTTTTTGCGGATATTTGTGTTGATGCTGACATGCTTTCGACGATTTCAGCGTCACTAAACTTATTCAGTTTGCTTTAACCTGATAGTGTTTCGGGGTTCGGTTGCTGCTCACTGAAGGTGTAGATTCTCTGACTTTTCGGTTGTCACCTATAAAGAGGGCGTGCGTAGCGGCTAAGTTTGATAATCTCATATCGGCTGAGCTTCATTTAATAAGTTTTAATTCATTGAAAAGTAATATTTAAAGATTGCTTATCAGTTTTGTGTTTTGTGCCTCTCCATAATTGTTTTATTTCAATTTCATCAATGAAACTCGATTTTGTCATGCCTAAAACCTACAAAAAAGAGAATTCTTCTTTAAAAATAGTAGTAAATTATTAGCATATGGATATGAATTGTTATTCGCTATACAACTACGTTTTAATGATTTTTTTTGTGTTAATGTATGAGTCGCAAAAATACGGTACTTAATATAAAAGTGTATATAGAACATAGGGTGGGGGATATGTTTTGAGATATGTCTATTTTTTGAATATAAGAGTCTAGAATTATAAGTCAACCCTTGTATTTTTTCTTATTTTTGAACTTTCTTAACCGCTGAAGTTGAATCTTAATCACGAAAGTAAATTCGGTAAATAAAACCGGGCTTAGTAGCAAAAAATAGTAATCAATACAGGAACTTTAAAGCCATGATATTTACTGGCGCATGAAAGTGAAATTACCAAAAAAACAGAATTGCACAGATGAAGTTGTTTAACAAAATGTCCATAATAATTCTGATTGCAGTTTTATTTCTATTTCCAAAGAATACAAGTGCCGCCATAAAACTACCTCGCCTGATAAGTAACGGCATGGTGTTGCAGCGCGACGTACCATTAAAAATATGGGGCTGGGCTGACCCAAGCGAAAATGTAAAAGTTGAATTTCTCGGAAAAATGTACCGTGCCAAAGCTGATAAACAAGGCAACTGGAATGTTGAACTTCCGTCCATTGCGGCAGGTGGTCCGTATACCATGACGGTGAATGAACTAGAGGTCAAAGACATTTTGATGGGCGATGTTTGGTTATGTTCTGGTCAGTCTAATATGGAATTGATGGTTTACAGAGTACTTTATTTATACCAAAATGAAATAGAGCAAACGAATAATACCAATATACGTTATTTCAAACCAACGATTCGTACCGATTCACAAACTCCTCAAAACGATTTTAAAGAAGGAACATGGCTTCCTGCCACTCAGGAGAATATACTGAATTTCTCATCACTTTCTTATTTTTTCGGCGATCAGCTTTATCAAAGATACAAGGTGCCAATCGGACTTATCAATAATGCAATTGGTGGTACTGCCATTGAGTCGTGGGTGAGTGAAGATTTTATGAAATCTTATATTGATAAATGGAATGCAGCCAAAGCGAAAGCCGATTCTATTCGTGCAACCAGAACTGCTGAGACAACCCCGGTTCGTTTTAATTTTAATGCCGAACTTGCTAAAAATGACCCCGGATTAGGACGTTGGTCAAAAGATGATGTAAATACTTCCGACTGGTCTCAGATTTCTCTTCCCGGCTATTGGTCCGACAAAGGCGTAGACATGCGCATGGGTTCTATGTGGTTTTATAAAGAGTTTGATGTGCCCGATTCATTGGTGAGTAAAACGGACGCTGTTCTTCGATTGGGGCGTATTATTGAGAGTGATTCTGCTTTTCTGAACGGAACATTTGTAGGAACAATTTCTTACCAATATCCTCCCCGCATTTACAAACTTCCGGTTGGGGTTTTGAAACCTGGAAAAAATAAATTGATGGTGCGGGTAATTTGTCCCGGTGGAAAAGGAGGATTTGTGGAGGATAAAAGCTATGAACTTCGTGTCGGTTCGCAAAAAATAGACTTGACCGGTCAGTGGAGTTTTCATATCGGTGCTAATATTAAACCTCCAATGGCAAAAGGTTCCGGAGGTGGTAATGGAACTCGTCCTTCCGGATTGTACAACAGCCTGACAAGTCCGATCATCGGCTACCGCCTGAAAGGTACTATCTGGTATCAGGGAGAATCAAACACCGGAATGTCGCAAGATGAATATCATGGTCTTTTTAAAGATTTGATTACCAGTTGGCGAACAAAGTTCAATCAACCGGATATGCCATTTATATTTGCTCAGATAGCCAATTTAGGAATCCCGAATAAGCAACCGGTTGAAAGTGGCATGGCAAATATACGTGAAGCACAAAGACGCACTTTGGAAGTAACCAATACGGGTATGGCTGTTACAACCGACCTTGGCGAATGGAATGATATTCATCCATTAAATAAAAAAGAAGTGGCACGAAGACTGGGTATGGAAGCTGCACGTGTGGCTTATTGCGACAATTCGCTAGTCAGTTCAGGCCCGCTGTACGAATCAATGGAAGTTGTGGATAACAGTATTGTGCTTACTTTTAAATCGGTGGGTAGTGGGCTGTTTACTAATTGTTTGCTGGATGGTTTTCAAATTGCCGGTTCTGATGGCAAATTTGAATGGGCAAATGCAGTTGTACTTTCTACAAATAAGGTTAAAGTATGGAGCAGGAAAGTTACTCATCCAACAGTCGTAAGATATGGCTGGGACGATAATCCGGCCTATGCAAATCTGAAGAACAAGGAAAATTTGCCTGCAACACCATTTTCTACAAGTAAATAAAAGTGGCTTATAATGTATTAACCGTCGCTGTACGAGAAAATTACGTCATTAGAAAACGAATATCAGTTTTTTGAACACTAAACCAATAAACATGACTGGCTGGTGAGTGAAGGTGAAAGTGTCACAAATGGACGTTTGTTGTGACCCGTTTTTAAAAATTCAAATAAATGGTTACGAGTGAGTCTCAAAACTGTGTTCTTTTTGGCTTGATTTGCGGCGAGTATAAATGGTTGATGCCATTTTATGAAAACACAAACCCCTGTATTCAAGGATATATGGTTTTGCTCGTTTTTACCATTCACTAAAGAATTAAATAGAGGTCCGGCGGGATGGTGGGGTATTCACTTTTAAAACTGGTTCGAAAGCATACCAGCAATTTGTTTCAATATCGGCTATCCAACTCATTTTTATATAAATTCATATTTTAGAGTGAGTTTTTTTCTAAAATATTAGCGGTGTCCGGATATAAAAGAGACATCTACAGTAAAAAAAATTAATAAGTAGTATTACATAAAAAAATCAAGAATGAAAAGACACTTTTCTAGTTTTAAAAAAACGCTGGTAATGTCATTACTTACAGCGATGTTTTTGTTTTCTGTAAATGAATCAAAAGCGCAAACCAGCTCGTCTGAGAAAATCAAGTCCACAACCAAATTCACTCATCGTTTGGCGGGTAATCCGTATCTGCCCTTATGGGAGCATTTACCTGATGGAGAGCCGCGTGTTTTTGAAGATCCAGACAATCCCGGAAAATACCGCGCCTATATCATAGGATCTCACGATCTTAGACTTAATAGTTATTGTGGCCCTGATATCAGAGCCTGGTCTGCACCAGTAGAGGATTTGACCAACTGGCGCGATGATGGATCTATTTTCACGTACCCAATCGAAGGACAGTGGGATGTGATGTATGCGCCCGACCTTGTTGAAGTGAAAGGAAAAGACGGGAAAAAGGTGTATTACTTGTATCCTCACAGTCGTGGACGGGGCCGGGAAGCAATGGTATGTAAAGGCGATCGTCCTGATGGACCTTTTACTCCTATCAACGTTACACAAGACGGAACCAGAACAACACCGGGAAGTACTTTGGGATTTGATCCGGGTATACTTGTTGATTATATTACCAACAAGAAAGATTCAGATTTTAATACAGGATATAGAGTGTATGGTTACTGGGGATTCCAAACCTCATCGGCAGGTGAGTTGGATCAGAAAACAATGTACTCGCTTAAGCCGGGAACCCAGGCGATCAACCGTTTTCAGACTAATGTTTTTCCAGGTCAGGATGCTACCTCCTTCGCCTTCTTCGAAGCCGCTTCTATTCGTAAGATTGGTAATAAATATATTTGGGTTTATAGTGGATACTCAGGCCCTGAATATGGACTAAGCAGATCTAACTCTGCTTTGCGTTATGCCTATGGCGATTCACCATTAGGTCCATGGAAAAGTGGCGGTGTACTTGTAGATTCACGTGGTGTTGTACTTAATGAGGACGGAATCAAACTTCAAACAACCAATGCCGGACACAATACCCATGGTAGCATTCAACAGATTAACGACCAATGGTATGTGTTCTATCACCGACCACCAAGAGGATTCGGATTTGCCCGTCAGGCAATGGTAGCTCCGGTTGCTATTAAATGGGATAAGAAATCGGTGGCAGAAGGAGGAAAAGTTGTTATCCGAGCATATGACCCTTATGCAAAAGATAATATGTGGACTGCCAAAGATAGTCAAGGTAAAGAATATACAGGAGCTGAAGTAACTTCGGAAGGTTTCCATATCTATGGTCTGGACCCTTATCAATACTATTCGGCAGGATACGCCAGCTATTTGTCAAATGTTGGCAGTCAACAGGATTCGTGGGATATCTGGGATAACAATATGCCGGTAACTGCTGTGAAAAACGGGGACATTGTCGGATATAAGTACTTCGGTTTTGGAGGTCTTGCTAAAGATACCAAAGGGCTGAAAGCATTCGAAGGTGTAAAAGCTGGAAACAAAACTGCTTTCAACCTTTTCCTTACGCCAAAAACCAAAAATGCATTTAAAGTGAATGTTTGGATAGATGGTCCATGGGACAATGTTACATGGAAAGGTAAAAAAATCGGAGTCATCGAAGTACCTGCAAATGCAGTTCAGGAAACTACCAAATTCACGATAGACGTGTCGGCAATTGTTGACAAATTGGGCAAAAAACATGCTGTATACCTTGTAGCCGAAGGAGGTGACAAAGACGGTCTATTTGATTTAATCGGACTGGGATTCAGCTCGGCCAAGAACAAAATTGTTCGTCCGATAGCTCCTACTGTAAGCATTAAGGTAAACGGAGAAGAAATAGTTGTACCTGAAACTCCTGTTAGATCCACCAATGCCAACGGTATTGCCGGATATGATATTTATCAGACGACTTACAAGGTTCCGAGCAGTGCTACGGTAACACCAAGTGTAACAGCTTCTTCAAACGATTCTGCTGTAAAAATAGCAATTACCCAGGCTGATTCGAAAACAGGTACTGCTGTGATTAAGTGCGATTATAATGGTGTGGTTAAAACCTACAAAGTAGTCTTATCGCCAGCCGAATAATATGACTGTAGCAGCAATGCTAAAGAAAATATGAAATGCAGGATTGCAATGATGGTTTATTTAGCAATGGAGTAATCTCATTTGCTTGAGCAGATAGAATTCTGTAATGTTATTTCATATATAGAAAAAGGCACAAGCGATTGTGCCTTTTTCTATGTATGATTATTATTTTGTTATTGTCTCAAAATCAGTTTGTTGGTAATGTGTTCTGAAGGAGCAAAGTCAGCGGGAATTTAGGGGATTTTGCGATCTGTTTTAAAATATACAAGGGACTAAACAAGATTTTAGTTCCTTATTTAGTCCCTCGTATTTATAATGTACTTAATGTCAATGTTTTTTGCGGAGAGGAAGGTCTGTGAACCTATCCCTAATTGCCCTTCTAAATCAATATAGTAGTGTGGATGAATGTTTTACTGTTACGAATTAGTCCCAAGTTTTTGGCCTGAATTTCCTCCACCTTCTGTCTTCTTTAAGACTGACAATTATTTCAGGAACAAATGTATATAAAGTAGATGAAATAATCAAACGTAGTTGGTTAATTGTTGTGTTTTGTTCTATAAAGGTCTTTTAATTTCGTAATGCGAAAAACAGTAACCGTTATTAAGAATTTGTTTAATTTTATGGGCAATCTAAAATCTCAATGTGATTAGTTCCGACAAAAGTTATCTTTTACAAGAATCTATGTTTTGAAATACTCATAGCCAGTATGTAACTGTGAAAACAAAAGAAGCTAAAGGAGGGTGAATAATGAAATGTAAGTTGTATACAGATGTTTCTGAGTGCAATATGTGTTGGTATCTCCTTTATCGCTTCTGAAATTCACTAAGTCTGAATAAGTATATTATACTATTGTTGTAGTTCAACAATTCGGGCGTACAATGGAGTCTATTTTATACAAAATGAAACTTTAGAATAATATAGCTCAACTCTAGATCTTCTTGACTTTGAGTATACCTAGATAAGTTTATTGACATTCTTCTTTGAGTATCAATCATACAGTTTTGAGTGATAATTTGAGAAATTACAGACTTAATAGCTTTGATTATATTAGTTAATCTGGTACTGGTTTGACTCTCTTGCAAATACCACGACTGGCTCAATTTGGTAGACATTTTTGTATTTAACTGTTGTTTAGTGCTAAGAAGATATATTGTGTGATTCTGATTCAATACCAAATACACCTTACTGGCAAAGCAAGTCCCATTTATCAACAGATATAGCTTTTCGCTTGTTCGAATTTCCCTAGTGGGATAGGCATCTAATTAGTATTCAAAATGTCGCTTTTAAGTCTGTGCACATAGCCATTTTTCGAACTGATTTGTTTATCGGTTTGCTTCCCTGCTATCCAATCCCAAATCCAGATACAACGATTTTGTTTTCTTTCCCCGCGATTGCTAAGAGTGTGAATAATAATTCATATTCTTAGCAATATTTTTTTTGTATGTCCTAAAGAATTACAGTTAATATTAGTTAGTAAATATTCTTTTTTACTCTTAATCCGTTGTAAAAGTTTTATAGACCATTCAATTGAGAAATACAAATAAGATTTTCCGTTTTTTTTAACTCCATTTTGAATATTACACAGTATTTATCGTATTAGTTTTGTGTTTACAACTTGCGCTAAAGTTTTTTTTGAAACTATCAAGTATGTTAAATTCGGCAATTTTTGTATTAATTTAGTGGTGTTTTATTATCATGTTTATCTTGTAATACTTATATTACCATTCTTTTTGTAAGTTTCTTTCTTTTCGATGTCGTTATATCGCCGTTTATAAAGAGATTTATTAGCTCTTGCTTCCTTTCATTATCTACCAGTAATCTTCTATTTTCATTCTCTAGCTGTAAAATATACTTATTTTTGATATTATCTTCCATCTTTAGTAACGAATTTTGGGAATTTTCACGCGTGCTAATTAACATGTTTCCGGCGCCCGTCAGTATCCAATTTGCGTCTATTCCAACGCATTTTGAGTATACCAAATCATAATCAATACTATCTCTAGATTTCCAACTAGACAAAGTAGTACTTGGAATTCCTAAATATTCTGCGAAATCAACATCATTCTTTAAATTGTAATATTCTTTTAATTTGTTGATTATCTGAATTGCCTTGTTTTTATTTTCCTTGTGCAAAAAAAAAGCTATTAAAATAACATAAGTTTATTTTTATTATACTCAAAATGCGTTTATCTTTGTGACTTTTTTGACTAAAATATTACACAAATGTAGGTATTATTAAATTAAGAAACAAATCAAATTGAGCCATAATATGTAAAAATATTCATTATTTTTTACGGATTCTTTCAGTCAATCTAGTATAAAAAGATGAACTAAAGTTTATTAGTTTAATCTTTTTTTTTATTTGTTATTTTATGATGTAATTAAAGTTCCAGTAATTGAATGATAAGGAGTTGATTGAATCGAATATTTCATTCGAATGTTGAAATGATATTTTTGAAATTTTGTGAGTTATGATAATTTACATCTTTGTTTTTAATGCATTCGTAATGAAGCTTTCAATGTGACAATTATGTCAATTATGGAGCGATGAATGTAACCAATCCTGTTGATGTAAGTCGATTTCATTTTGGAAAATAAGCCGAATTGATTTGCAATCTTGATTTTTCTAGGTAATTGTATCATTCGAAATTGAACTATAACTTTTCACGTAATTATTTTGAATGCAGATTTGGATTCGAAATGCTTTTGGGGCTAATTGCATATTGTAGCTTTATTGTCACCTGTACCCCAAATGTACCCTTTGTTCTGGCTTCGAATTGAAACGATTTAAATAAATTTACAGTCACAAAGTTAAAAGTAGTTGTATGTGTTGTAATTGTTTTGTTTGATGCTATATATGGTTAATCGCATTGAAGTGCCATGTTATATATACAAGCAGTATCCTTAATTGACTAACTAAGAAAAATAATTATGTTGGCATAATTTGAATAATAGACATTAAATGAGTTAACTGTATTGATTAATTAAATGTAATGAAGAATATACGAATATTGAGTAAATTCAATTTAATTGAATATCTTGAGAGTAAGGTTAATGTTAAGGACGCTTATGTAAATTCCGAAATGAATATATACATTCAGGTTAGGAAACTAGCAGTCCATTTTCAATTCTTTTTCTCAATTATTGCTTACATAGTAATTGCCGAAGGATATTTTCGTGCAAATTATCTTTTTCTTATGAGCTTAAGTGTTATTTCACTAACGACTTTGATTGTGGTTTATATATTTAAATTTAGATCAGCGATATCTGATAGATTAACTGGAAGTTTATTCCTATATATACCTATTGCGAATGTATTTGTAAAAGATATTTATTTTTTGATACATAAACATCCACTTGTAGTAAGTTTTTTTTTACATACACATTTCTTACTTCTATTATTCATAGCTATTGGAGGGTTAGTTAGTAATTATCGTAATATACTTTATATTGGCTGTGTTTCTGTTATTTGGTTGTGGTTTATAACGATTTGTTTAGATGATTCGTATTTATGGAGTTTGATAGTTTTAGATAGTGTTTTTTTTATTGGTGTATCCTTAGCAGTATATTTTACTTATAGTATTATTCATACATTCAATTTAAGAATCGCCAAACAAACTAAACATTTAGATTCCCAGAATTTAGAGTTGGTTGAGTTAATGAATATGAAGGATTGGCTGCTAAATGTAATACTGCACGATATTAAAAATCCAATTAATCGAATTATTTCAGCTACCCAAAAGGATGTTATAAGAAAAGATGATATAGTTGAATCTTCACTATTATTGCTTACGAAGGTTGAGAATATTCTTGATGTGTCTAAAATGGAAGAATCAAAAATGGTGTTTGAATTTTTAACTCGAGATATTGATGAGCTTATTGATATTGCAATAAGTAGGATTAAATATTTGTTGGAAGATAAGAAAATATCAATTTTTAAAAGAGCTTATGTAAAGTGTAGTTTAGAAGTAGATGTTGAGCTATTAGTACGGGTATTTGAAAATTTACTTACAAATGCAATTAAATTTTCAAAAGAGAATGGCATTATTGACATAAACATAACACAAAAGGATAATAAAGTTCGAATTGTAGTGCTAGATAGAGGCGAAGGAATTAAGTCTGATAATATTGATCGCGTATTTGAAAAATATTTTCAAATAAGATCGCAAAATTTAGGAATCACTCGATCGACAGGTCTTGGGCTTACATTTTGTAAGTTAGTGGTAGAGGGGCATGGTGGATTTATTGGTGTCGAATCAAATTCATCCAAGACGCAGTTTTGGGTTGAATTACCGATCTTGTCAATAGAGAGATTGACTCAGCATGAAACAACTCGATTAGTCCCGTATAAATTGGAATATACAAATATGGATGAAGAGGTTTTATTCGAATATAAATTGAAAATTACTAATTTTTCTGTTTATGAAACGAGTAAAATTCTTAATGTTTTCGATAGTGCCCCATCTAGTTTACCTATTGTAATTTCTTGGAAGGAGGATGTGCTGAAAAGCTCGATGACTGGGAATTTAGATCGGTTTAAAGAATTAATGTTTATGCCTGATTATTTAAAGAGTAAGAATGTGTCTTAAAATCAAGTAATTGAAATTTGTGGGCGTAATAATTATCAAAGCTTAGGTCGATCTGAAGTGCTATGATAAGTTGCATACATATGGAGTTTATTTACGCAAAAGTGTAATTTGTGTTAATGTTATTGGAATTCTTTATGCAGATTAACTAACAGTAAATCAAGGATTGTATTAGAAAGTATTTGAACACTGGAAAAAATATTTTATATTGTTTAGTTTATCTATTAAACAGAAAGTGGTTGGTAGTATATTCAGTATTAATGTTGTTGTCTTGGATTAATCCTTTTGTAAAAATACATTATAATTTAGCTATAAAGAATGTTAAGTTAAAAACGTTTGATAATAGGCTGGTATATGTAATATTATTTTCATTATTGTTAAATTCTTACAGCTATAATTTTATTGTTAGAAATAATTGCGGCAAATTTATAAGATACGTGCTATTTTTTTTTTTTTGAAGTTTAAATTTGAAAATGTAAACCGGTTAGTCTGAATGTATGAGTAATTATAGTTTAAATATAAATATAATTTTATGAAAAAATTTAAAATCTTGATTGTTGATGATGATATAAATATGATTAGGGATGTTGTGCATATCTTGATTAAAAATCCAGAGTATGAAATAATGTCAACTGGAAATGGAAAATCAGCTTGCGAAATCGCAACTGCGGAAATGGTAGATCTAATTATAATGGACTGGCAAATGCCTATAATGAACGGAATTGAGGCTACTATCCACCTCAAGCAAGATCAATCAACAGAGGACATTCCTATTATAATTACTTCAGGAATTATGGTTGACTCCGCTCATCTCAATGATGCATTAATCTCAGGAGCGGTGGATTATCTCCGTAAGCCATTTGATGAAATTGAACTTTGTGCGCGTGTTACAAATATGCTTAAGCTTTCTAAAGCATATTTTGAAATTCAACAACAAAAAAGAGAATTGGAAAATCAACTTGCCCAGAAATTGATTAGTATTCAGCAGCTAAACGAGTTGAAGTTGTCTACGCTCAAGCAATTATTAATAATAAAGGAGCAGGTGCTCAAGTCTAAGAATCAACAAATAGATGAGGCCTTAATAAAGATGGAATCTCAATTGTATTCCAAAGTTTACCAAATAAACTGGAATGATTTTGAATCTCATTTTGATTTTGTTCATCACGCTTTTTTAAAGAAAATCCAAAATGAATTCGGAAGTTTTACTCCAAATGAATTGCGTTTGTGTGCTTTTATAAAGTTGGCTATGAGCAATAAGGAAATATCAACCATTACTTATACGTCTCCTGACTCTGTTAATACAGCTCGTAAGCGACTAAAAAAGAAATTGGGTTTACTTCCGCATCAAAGTCTACAATTATTTATTCAAAATATGTAGTGATAGGAGTTTTATGTATGAAATTTACTACCCAGCCTTATAGTAAAATTGAATTTTATTTAAGCAAGGTTTATATATAAATTCTAAGTTCGATTTTCTAATGATTCATAATGATAATAATTGGAGTTAAGGGTTCTCGGTTAATAGTTTGAATTTAATGTCGTATTTTTTTTGAGTTAACAGCAGTCCTATTTATGATACGGATAGATATGTCTTATAAAAATCAAAATGCGACAGCAATTAATTCTCATTACTTAGTACTACTCCAGTATCAGATCTTTTCCAAAAATAAAGCGCTTGGTTTCATTGTGTTTAAAGCTCAGCGGACAAATGTAGCAAACGTTTGCGGAGGTAATAATCCAAACCACAAGCAGGGCACTGCCAGTCTATATTGGATTTGATTAGTTTTGTACTTACTTATTGAATTCATATTTAAATGTGACTAATTTTATTTAAAACTATGTTTTGTTGATTATATTGCAGATATATAATATATAATATATAATTACTGTGAATAGATGTGTCTTTAGTTAATTACCACACCGTACCCTATATGTACCCTTTGTGTATTTAGATATTATCTATTAGTTGCGTATTTTTACATAATCAATATTTTGCATTATGACTGTGCTATATTATGGTATTTAAGATAGACTGTAGCGCTGTAGTTTTATATAAGCAAAGAATTCTTCCTTGCATTAGAACATATTTCATTGTTTTTTTTTATTGATGCGTTTAATTGATGAATATAGATAATATGTCTAAGTTTGATTCAATATTTAATATTAATCGTCTTATTGGTATATCTGATCTTGATATATATCAGATCGAGAAGGTGTGCGGTAGAATTCAGCAAATAATGATCAAAGTAGTGTTTTTTTTTGCATTTATGGTGTATTTGAAATTTCTAAACATTTATAATAATGACCATTGTTTTGTTTTAGAATGTGCAGTTTTTCTCACGATTATCTTTTTGTTTTTTTTATGCGTGTTGACGATTTTTAATTTAATGCCTATCAGGCTGTCAAGTATATTGTTTGTCTATATATCGATTTTCAATGTATTTGGGAAATTCGGATATTCTATTTATATGGGTGTTTATTCAGCTAATTTGTATTATGTTCATGCACATTTAATTTTAATTGTATTACTAATATTAATCTCTCTTTTGGCAAATAAGTTCCATGTGTTTATTGTTGGAGCTCTCTCTGTTATATGGATGTGTTTCTGTTCTTTTTACTTGAATGATCGATTGATTAAACCTTTGATTGTGATTGATATTGTAATATTTTTGGGGATTACTATTCTTTTGTATTTCTTAAATTCTTCTTTGAGTTACTATGTCGTGAAGTTTGACTTATTAGGAAAAGAAGTAGTTCATCAAAAGGAGGAAGCCAGAGGATTGTTGATTTATAAAGAAAAAATGTTTAATATGATTTTACATGACATTAAGAATCCGATAAGTAGAATTGTTAGCGCTACTAAAAGTGACTCGATACGAAGAGAAGATATTGTTGAGCCAAGTAAAGCTATACAATTAATGTTGTGTGATATTTTAGCAATTAGAAAGTGTAAATGTGGTAATTTAGAGTTGAAATTAGTTAGTGTGGATCTATCAGATGTTATTAACAATGCCATAAACCAGGTTAGTTATCTATTATGTGAAAAAAAAATAGAGTGTGTCGTGAAAAATACAAATACGGTACTTGAGATGGATGAACGTTTGATTGAACGTGTGTTCGTGAATGTGTTGACCAATGCAATTAAATTTTCAAAATGCAACGAAAAAATTGACATTGATGTTTCGAGAAATGTGAATAGAGTAAGAGCTGAGATAAGGGATTATGGGTGCGGAATATCTGCAAAAGACGTAGATCATATTTTTGGTGAATATTTTCAAGGAAGAACACAGAATTCAGATAATGGCGATTCAACGGGTATTGGTTTGACATTTTGCAAATTGGTAGTTGAAGCACATGGCGGTCAGATTGGAGTTATATCTAAATTGTCGGAAGGTGCCCTTGTTTGGTTCGAACTTCCAGTGAAAGCGAATGAAATAATCGAAAGTGATGAGGCTATTCGCTATTCGCCAAAGAAGTATAGATGTAATGAAAATGAAGACGACATGATTCGGATATGTCAGAAAAAAATTGCAAATGTTTTGATTTATCAAACAGGAGAATTACTCAGTATTTTGGACTCTTCTTCAACATATACGAGCCCAAACTTCACTTATTGGAAAGATGAAGTAATTAAGACTTCTATGAGCGGGAATGTGGAGTATTTCGAGATGTTGAAAAAAACTGGGAGCTAATTCAAAGTTTAGTTTCTAGCTTAAGGCGTTTGTGGCGTTTATCTCAATTGAGATAAACGTTTTTTTTTTTATTTATAATGGAGATGAGGCTACGTACCCATAATGTACCCTTGTTGTGTTGGTTTAATGAGGTTTTAGTACCCTTAATGTACCCTCAGTAAAAAGGATAAGAAAGTTTAATATTTGTAATTTTGTAAAGAATCATAAGCTGTATACTTGAGCTAGATAAAAGCTATTTTAAATTTATATAATTACAACATATGAAACAAGTAGAAACGCTAGATAAACTTTCTAGGGCAGATGCAGCGCAAAGTGAATTTCTTGTTTTATTTAGAGTGTTTAAAGTTGTAGTTGTGGGTCCTGTAGTTCTTGCTTTGTCAATTTTTGTTATTGTGTTTTGTATAATTACTGATTTACTATCTTTTGCATTTTCCCGTATAGTAAAGTCAGGGAAGTAGACTGCTGAATCAAATACTATGTCATTTATTTTGGTTATTGGGCGTTGATTTACTATTGTCTAATTATTGACAATATATATGTTACTGTCGGATTCTTTAGTCCTTGTTAGTGTTCTTGTTAATAATTAATTGTTATTTTTGATGAATTGTAGTCATTCGTAGTAGTTTAAATAATTGAAGTTATGAAAATAGAAAAATGGTTTCTTGCAATTTTGTTCGTTGTGTTTGCGTTGTCTGTTGGTGCTCAGAATAAGGTGGGTGACAATCCAACAATTATACAAGAAGGGTCTTTACTCGAATTAGAAAGTTCCACAAAAGGACTACGCTTACCTCGAATTGCCCTCAATGATGAAACAACATGGACGCTGGATGGTAATCCTGTGAGTGGAATGATGATTTTCAATGAATCAGGTACAGAGCCTAAAGGTATTTATTATTGGAGTACTGACAGTAAAAAATGGGTACGAGTTTTAAATAAAGACGAACTCCCTAAATTGATTGAAGATTATAATGCTCTTCATACTAGTGTGTCAAATACAAGTTCAGGTAATATTCTGTATACAACAGTGAATGGTAATCTTGGAACAAGTGTCTCTATAATTAATGATGTCAAACTCATAGGTTCGGGTAATAAGCTGACGAGTAAAGTAAATGGCATTGCTACAGATTTAATACCCAGTTTAGGTAGTATTAAAAATGCGATAGGTTTTGATGCTTCCGGAAACCTAGTAAAACAAGAGGCAGCAAGTACAAATAAAATTGAAGTGACCGATAATGACATTACTGCTACCATTAATAATATTACGAGCACGGCTAAAGTTATTACTTCAAATGTTTTAGAAGGAGCGAGTGGAAAGTTATCATCTATTGTAAATGGATATAGAACCGACTTAGCTCCAGGTGACGGAACTGTTTCTAAAACACTGGGGTTTAACACAAGTGGAGATTTGGTAACTATGCCTTTCTCAAATACTCTAAAGGGAGTCTCAAATAAAATTATTAGTACTGTAAATAACGTTCCTTCCACATTGGAACCTCAACCAGGGACTATATCAAAAAATTTAGGATTCAATTCCACAGGTGATCTCGTCATACAGCTTTTTTCAAATACTTTAGAGGGAAAATCCGGTAGTATTATTAGTACTGTAAATGGGGTTTCTAATTCTTTGACACCAGATGTTGGTGTAATTAATCAAACCCTCGGTTTTGATGCTTCGGGCAAATTGATAAAACAAGAACCAGGTCTTCTCTCAATTACAAACTCAACTAAAAGTTTAGGAAATACAATTACTACTACAGTAAATGGTAAAGAGGCAACTGCCGAAATTGTAACTGCAATTGATTTGACTAGTGGAAGTAACTCTATAACTTCTTCTGTTAATGGAATATCTAAAACGTTGACACCAACATCTGGTACTATTACTAAAACTCTTGGATTTGATAGCGGTGGTGTTTTGAGAATTCAGAATCAAACGGAAGTACCTGTTAGTAACGATATTTATACAGTTGATAATACCATAACATCCACTGTAAATGGTGTATCATCAGAGGATGATATTGTGAAATCTAATGATTTAAATTCTGGTTCGTTATCAATTAGCAGTGCTGTAAATGGTTTAACTGCAACTCTAACTCCGCTACCCGGCGCAGTTGATGCAGTGCTAGGTTTTACGACTTTAGGTGCCGGTGGTAAACTAGTAAGGCAAAGTTCAAAAACGTTATTGTTAGATAATTCCTTTACTGCTAGTGGAAATACGTTTGTTAGCAAGGTAAATGGTACGACGTCTGTGCTATCTCCTGGTGCGACTACAGTCATCACTAATACACTTGGTTTCGACGCTAGTGGAAATTTGGTTATGCAGCCTTCTACAAGCACAACTGTCTCCAATCAACTCGTGATGAATGGTAACACAATTACAAGTACTGTTAATGGGATTTCATCTTCAGTTGGTGTTGTGACGTCTCATGGATTGTATGGTTCTGGTAACGAGATTCGTTCAATAGTAAATGGAGATATTGCTAAACTCCAGCCTTTAGCAGGTACAGTAGCAAGACAAATAGGATTTGATGCTGATGGAACTTTGGTGTATAGTGAGAATACTCCGCAGCCAGTGATTAATAAGTTGGAGATGACTGGAAACGCTCTTACTAGCACTGTTAATAATGTTCAGGCACATGCCTCTATTATATTATCTAATGCAATATCTAGTAGTAATGGTTTGATTACTACGTCTGTTAATGGTATTTCAACTCCTGTTGGTGTAAATGTGTTGACTAATGTAGGTGCTGGTTTGAGTTCTGCAGATGGTGTTGTTTCATTGGGAGGTACTTTAAATAAACCCACGATAATTGACACTGATAACACTAATACGTTAAAAATAACAGGTCTTCAGACGGGTGCAGTAAACGATAAGCTTGTTGTAGTTAGTGATATGGTAGATGATAGAAATGTATTGAAAACACTTTCCACATCAAGTTTGCCCATTTCTGCTGCCACCCAGTCAGCATTGGATACAAAAGCCCCATTGGCTTCACCTACATTC
>JAFLKK010000004.1:808093-840481 GCA_019163375.1 Paludibacter sp. | reverse complement strand
AATATAATGAAGATGGTACAATAAAAACAATGGATGGACTGAAAAAATAAATGTCTGTTTATTGAACAACTCAAAAAAGTCTATTGCGAACTATCAACTTTGAATACCTGGGAGTAAAGAAGTGTAGATAGAGCTGCATTACCGGGTTGTAAGTATGCTTTACCCGCAGTTTTGTAAAATAAGGAACGATAGTGATTATTTGAAACGCAAAACTGTAAAATCAGAAAAAAGGATACAAATGAAGAGAATGTAACGAATGAGAAAGAACGTGTAACGTTTTTTCTCATTCGTGCACTCAAAAATAACTATATTTGTAGCGATATCCTATTTCCTTTATGCATGGAACGGATATCGTTTTTTTTTTTGAATAACTCCAACACATTATCCTGAAGAAATTCAGGATAAAAAATCAAGGCATGAAAAAAACCACACCAAAAAGGCTTATTTTTTTTAGTCTTTTACTCTGCTTATCCTTGTCAGTAAACACTGTTATGCAGGCAAAAACATTGGCTCGCACTACAAGTAGCGTTAACCGACAACGCATATCCATCAATAAAGGGTGGCATTTCTACAAGTACGACTCTGTGGCAAAAGCCGACAAACTTATATACGATGTGCGCCCGGAAGTTTCGGGCAGTAACGAATATAAGGTTGCCGATGCTAAACCAACAGAAGCAGTAGAGGTAAATGCGACCCAAGAAGTGCTTAAACCGTGGATACTGCCTTCGGCAAATGGCTTCATCAACAATCCTCTAAAAAAACATGTTCGTCCGAAAGGTAATCCGGGCGGCAATTTTCCATTTGTTCAGGTCGATTTTGATGACAATTCATGGGAAAAAGTAGATTTACCTCACGACTGGGCTATTAAAGGACCTTTTATGACTGGTTCAAATCCAGAGGTTGGAGGAGGTATGGGACGTTTACCGAGTAATGGAGTTGCATGGTATCGTAAAAAACTGGATATACCGGCTTCGGATGCAGGCAAATCTATTTTTCTGGATGTCGATGGTGCAATGTCTTATGCCATGGTTTGGTTAAACGGAAAATTAGTAGGCGGTTGGCCATACGGCTACAACTCATGGCGTCTGGATCTGACTCCTTATCTCGTTCCAGGTGGAAAGAATCAGTTAGCGATTCGTCTGGATAATCCAAATAATTCAGCTCGCTGGTATCCCGGTGGAGGCATCTATCGCAATGTGTGGTTGACAAAGACCAATCCTGTTCATGTCGGTCAGTATGGAACGTATGTAACCACCGAAAATATTTCAAAAACTTCAGCTACCATCAAACTGGAAGTTACGGTAGACAATAACTCAAAAACGAATGCGGATATTGAAGTTATCACCCGTATTTACACGCTGGATGCTAAGGGAAATAAAACTGAAAATGCAGTTGATAATTTCAAAACGGCAACGGCAAAGATTCCTGCCGGAGGAAATGGGAAAATAAAAGGAACTATCGTTCTTAAAAATCCGAAACTTTGGGGCCCGACTCCGACGCAGCAACCGAATCTATATATTGCCGTAACTACCCTAATGAAAAATGGGAAAGCTATTGATACGTACGAGACTCGGTTCGGCATTCGTTCACTAGAATTTAATCCCAACAAAGGATTGTTAGTCAACGGAGAACATATTCAGATCAAAGGTGTAAATCAACATCACGATTTGGGTGGACTTGGTGCTGCCTTTAATACCCGCGCTGCAGAACGTCAACTTGAAATTTTACGCGAAATGGGATGCAATGCCATCCGTTTGTCGCACAATCCACCGGCCCCCGAATTGCTCGAGTTAACCGACCGGATGGGATTCCTGGTGATAGATGAGATTTTTGATTCGTGGGAGCGTAAAAAAACGGCACTCGATTTTCACCTTATCTTTCCCGAGTGGTCAGAACCTGACGCACGTTCTTTTGTTCGTCGCGACAGAAATTATCCATCGGTCATTATGTGGAGTTTTGGTAACGAAGTAGGCGAACAATATACCGGCGAAGAAGGTGCTAAAGTAGCTAAACGGATCCATGACATTGTAAAAGAAGAAGACACTACCCGTCCGACTATCTCTGCTATGAACTTTGCAAAACCGGATATGCCTTTGCCTGCAGTTCTGGATGCTATTGGTCTTAATTATCAAGGTGAGGGTATTCGCCAGTCTCCTGAGTTTGACGGCACCGATCGGATTCGCACGGCTCCGCAATACGATGCTTATCATGCCAAATTTCCTGATAAAGTTATTCTTAGTACCGAGACAGCGTCTGCATTCAGTAGCCGGGGTATATATCTTTTTCCTGTATCAAAAGAAATAAGTGCCCCGTTACGTGATGGCAGAGGAGGTGACTCTAAGACACATCAGGTTAGTTCTTACGAACTGCATGCTGTCGACTTTGGTTCTTCGGCCGACAAGGTGTTTAGCACACTCGATCAGCATCCTTTTGTTGCCGGAGAGTTTGTATGGACCGGGTGGGATCATCTTGGCGAGCCAACTCCTTACTACGAATCACGCAGTGCCTATTGCGGAATGATTGATCTTGCAGGATTTAAAAAAGATCGGTTTTATCTGTACCAATCTCATTGGCGACAGGAATTTCCAATGGTACATCTCCTACCCCACTGGAACTGGGCAGAACGTGTGGGTGAAGTCACTCCTGTACATATTTTCACTTCGGGCGATGAGGCTGAACTGTTTCTCAACGGCAAATCGCTAGGCAAAAAGAAAAAGGCTCAGTATGAATATCGTTTGCGTTGGGACAGTGTGAGATATGAACCTGGCGAATTGAAAGTTATAGCTTATAAGAACGGCTTGAAATGGGTTGAAAATACGGTTAAGACAACAGGAACTGCCACGAAACTGCTTGCTTCAGCCGACCGTGAGATTATCAATTCCGACGGAAAAGATTTGACCTTTATCACTGTGCAGATAGTTGATAAAGATGGACTCGTTGTGCCTCGCTCCAATAATTCGATTGAGTTTAGCATTGATGGTCCGGGCGAAATTGTTGCCACTGATAACGGTGATGCTACGAATATGGTGTCTTTCGCTTCGAAAGAACGTGAAGCATTCAATGGTCTTTGTTTAGTGATTGTCCGGTCCAAAGCGGGTGAAAAAGGAACGATTACTGTTACAGCAAAATCGAACGGTTTAAAAGAATCGCAGATAAATATTCAGAGCAAATAAATCTTCATAAATTCAATTTTTATAATTTATTACAACTATGCGTAGATTATTATTACTAACAGTTCTCTTATCATTTTTGAGTGTTTCATCTCAAAACAAAGTTGAAAAATGGCGAATTTATGAAATTGTACTAAAAGGAACTACAAAAACAAATCCTTTTACGGATGTGCAGTTAAGTGCTCAGTTTTCAAACGGCAAAACCGTGAAAACTGTTTCGGGCTTTTATGACGGAAATGGAATTTACAAAATACGCTTTATGCCGCAAGAAACCGGTATATGGTCATGTATCACTACAAGTAATTTAAAATCACTTCACAACAAGAAAGCCAGGTTTGAATGTATCACTAATTCAGAAAACAATCACGGCCCTGTGATAGTTAAGGACACTTTCAATTTTGCTTATTCTGATAATAAAGCCTATTATCCTTTTGGAACAACTTGTTACGCATGGGTACATCAGGGAGATAGTCTCGCCGAATTGACATTGAAAACACTTTCAAATGGATATTTCAACAAAATGCGGATGTGTATATTTCCAAAAGACTACGATTGGAATAAAAAAGAACCCATCTTATATCCTTTTGAAGGAAAGGCATTAACCAATTGGGATTATACAAGATTTAACCCAGCCTATTTCCAAAACATTGAAAAAAGAATAGCCCAATTGGATTCACTTGGCATTGAAGCCGATTTAATTGTTTTTCATCCGTATGACCGTTGGGGATTCCAAAAAATGGATAGAAAAACGGATGATTTGTATATTAATTATATCATCTCCCGCTTTGCCGCCTATAAAAATGTATGGTGGAGTATGGCGAATGAATATGATTTTATGAAACATAAAAAAATGGAAGATTGGGATCATTATATTCAACTGTTTGCCGAAAAAGACCCTTACAATCACCTTCGCAATATACATCACGGTTCAGTAATGTATAATCACACAAATCCCTTATTGACACATGCCAGCATTCAAAACGAAGATACGTACAAGGCAAAAGAGCTGAGACTGAGATTTAAGAAACCAATCATTTACGATGAATGTCGTTACGAAGGAAATATTAATTGGTCGTGGGGAAATTTGACGGCTGAAGAGATGGTGAACAAATTTTGGCGTGGTGTTACCAATGGCGGTTTTGTTGGGCATGGGGAAACATATCTTACCGAAAATCCGGTTAAATGGGGATATAAATCTGATGCTGAAATGTGGTGGTCGAAAGGTGGGGTTCTCCGTGGGAAAAGCCACGAAAGAATCAAATTTTTAAAGCAAATAGTTGAAAGTGCACCGGGCTACTTGACACCTGTAATTAATTATGAGTGGTGGATGCCCTATTCTGCTGTTGGCTATAAGGACGAATATTTTCTGAATTACTACAACATGGATCAACCTGTTGCTCAAATCGTCAAACTACCGGAAAATTCAAAATACAAATTAGAAATTATCAATGGGTGGGATATGACCATTACAGCTGTTGAGGGTGAATTTAGCGGAACTAGCTTAATTCAACTTCCCGGAAAGCCTTTTACAGCTATACGCTTTACCAAAATTAGAAAGTGAAAATTCTTTCATTTTGTGACGATTCTATCATCCGGTGGTGAACAATTTTAAAATAAAATATTAAATGAAAAAAATAAAACATATTTTATTAGTAGTAATAATGCTGACTACAACTAATTTGGCATTTGCACGGTTCCGAATCATAATTTCAACAGACTTCCCAGCTTTTCCTGTAACCAATAGTGACCCGGATGATGTGCAATCAATGGTGCGATTTTTACTTTATACCAACGAGTTTGATGTTGAAGGGTTAATTGCATCAGCAGGTTCATTCAGCATGGTTGCTGAAAAGAAAAATATCTTGGCAGTCCTTGACAAATATGAGCTTGTAGTTCCTAATCTGAGAAAACATGACCCGAAGTATCCAAGTGCAGACTATTTACGTTCCGTTACCTACGAAGGATTAGGAACAAATCATAATTTAGACATAAAGTGGGGTTACGATAAACAATCTTGGACAGATATTATCGGGGCAGGGAAAGACAGTGAAGCATCGGATGCGATTATTACTGCTGCCGACAAACCCGATCCTCGCCCAATCTATATTTGTGTTTGGGGTGGTCCGAGAGAAGTTGCACAAGCCATATCTAAGGTACAGAAAACTCGTAGTAAAACTGAATTAAAAGCATTTATTGCAAAGCTTCGTGTTTTTTTGATTGGTTATCAGGATGCGACACATAAATGGCTCATGGAAAACTATCCTGACCTTTTTATTATTGAGTCGAAAACTACTTATCAGGGCATGTTTGGTGCAGGAAGTATTTCCTGGGCAGAAACCAATGTCATTAACAACCATGGACCTTTGGGAGCCATATATCCACCAAAAGCGATAGCCGGATCCGGAGTAATTGAGGGCGATACTCCCTCGTTTTTATACCTCGTTAGTGCAAACAGAGGGATAAACAACCCCGAAGATCCGACGCAACCAAGTTGGGGAGGACAGTATATACAGATTGACCTAACGCAGCATTATACCGATGGCCCCGGCAAGCTGACAATTTCAAAGTGGAGTAAAGAGTTTCAGTCGGAATTTCAGGAACGTGTCAATTGGATGCTACCATAGATCTCCAAAACCTTCAACGACCCCGGATATACCAAACAGGATAGTGGAAATAGATTTCAAAATATTTATATTGTTTCTCTCAAAGCGTTATCCACCAATAATACAATTTGGCAAATAAATAGAATTTGTCAAAAATAATATTAATGATACACAAAGATATTACATTTATGATTTCAAAAATAAACGATTTATCAAAACGACAGATTATTCTTTTTATTTACACAGCAATGCTTATAGCACTGCCATCAACTGCTAACGCTATTGGTGGAACAAACTACATTTCAACAACCGGTGGCAAAAACCATTTTACACTATCCGCATCCGGAACGTCGACCACATTGTGCATTAGTTCTAAGGATTTTCCGGGTGTAATTCGGGCATTAAAAGATTTAAAATCCGATATTGGCAAAGTAACAAATCATCAACCCACCATAAGCATTGATAAATTGCCACGCAAAAAAGAAGTGGTAATTGTTGGTACGTTGGGTAAAAGTACGGTTATTGATCAACTGATAAAAAAGAAAAAACTCGACGTCAGTAAAATTACTGGTAAGTGGGAAGCATTCAGCATCCAAACTGTCGAAAAGCCATTTCCGGGTATCGATAAAGCCCTCGTTATTGTTGGTAGCGACAAACGTGGAACTATCTACGGCATTTACGATTTATCGGAGCAGATAGGTGTTTCGCCCTGGTATTTCTGGGCCGATGTTTCTATCGATCATAAAGCCGCGCTCTACGTGAAACCCGGCACCTATACGCAACAACCAAGCGTAAAATATCGAGGTATCTTTATTAACGACGAAGCGCCAGCCCTTACCGGTTGGATTAAAGAAAAATACGGATTAATTAAACCAAGTCAGAATCCCCCAATCGGCAATAATGTAGCAAATTACGGACGTGAGTTTTATACTCATATTTTCGAATTATTGCTCAGGACAAAGGCCAATTATCTATGGCCTGCCATGTGGGATAATGCTTTCAATGAAGATGATGCTGAAAACCCACGTCTGGCCGATGAATATGGGATAGTTATGGGCACATCGCATCAGGAACCCATGACCCGTTCGCAACAGGAGTGGGACAGACGCTACTATACATCGATAGGGCATTGGAACTATAACAAACACCCTGACACAATGGAAAGCTTCTGGCGGGAAGGAGTTCGACGCAACAAAAACTACGAAAATGTGGTCACTATGGGGCTTCGTGGAGCAAATGATTCGGAGATGGCCGGTGACATAAAATCGAATATCGCGATGGTGGAGAACATTGTCCATAAGCAACAAAAGATTATTGGTGAAGAAATGAATCCTGATATTACGAAAGTTCCTCAATCGTGGTGTTTGTACAAAGAAATAATGGATTATTACAATGAAGGCATGCAAATTCCCGACAACATAACCCTTTTGTGGGCGGATGACAACTGGGGAAATATCCGCAGACTGCCTACCCAGGAAGAACGTAAACGAAGTGGAGGATCAGGAGTTTATTATCATTTTGATTATCACGGTGGCCCACGAAGTTATGAGTGGATCAACACCAATCCGATAGCTAAAATATGGGATCAAATGTCACTGGCTAAACAATACGGTGCCGACAGAATCTGGATTGTAAACGTTGGCCACTTCAAAGGATACGAATTGCCGACAGAGTACTTTTTAAACCTTGCATGGGATACTGACAAATGGACAAATTCGAACATCAATGAATATACCCGTTTATGGGTTACCCGCGAATTCGGTTCTACATACGCCAATGAGATTGCCGATATTATTTCGAAATACACGAAATTAAATGGACGACGTAAACCCGAATCATTGTCGCCCGGGACATACAGTTTAATCAATTATCGTGAGGCCGAGAATGTAGTAGAGGAATATGCCAAAATTACAGCCGAAGCCGAAGCCATTTACAGTAAATTGCCGAAGGAAAAAAGAGATGCTTTCTATCAGATTGTTTTGTTTCCAACAAAAGCCTGTTCATTGGTTAACGAGTTATATGTAACCGCTGCTAAAAATGCTTTATACGCAAAACAAAAGCGTGCAAGTGCAAACGATATGGCGGTGCAAACAAGAGCCTTGTTTCAAGCGGATACAACCTTGATGAATTATTATAATAAGGAATATGCTAACGGAAAATGGAATCACTTCATGGATCAAACGCATCTTGGCTATACCAGTTGGATGCCCCCGAAAGTGAATAGTCTTGCAGGCATCAAACTAACTGATATACAGGTTGCTGACTCTGCCATATTGGGCGTTACGGTTGAGGGAACTGAATCGAGTTGGCCGGGTTCAACCGAAAAAGCACTATTGCCCGAGTTTGATATTTTTGGAGGTAGCCAACATTATATTGAAGTTTTCAACAGAGGGAAAGCAGCTTTTGAATACAACATAAGCACAAATGTTCCGTGGCTCACCTTTAGCGAGAACAAGGGGACAATACAGAACAAAGACAAGCGTATCATGGTAACTTTAATTGCATCTCAACTACCAAAAGGCAAAGCCGAAGGTATAATTAAAATCGTAGGTGCAGGCAAAGAAGTATCCATAGCCGTAAAAGCATTTAACCCTACAGAGCTAACCCGGGAAAACCTGAAAGGTTTTGTGGAAGGCGGAGGATATGTCTCCATCGAAGCAGAACATTTTTCTAAAAACATAGGTCAAGGTGACAGAAAATGGTTGAAAGTGGAAGATTACGGACTTACCTTATCAGGGATGAGAGCCACAGCACCGGCCAATGCTCCGGCTGCAACCATCGGAGAAGATGCTCCATGTTTAGAGTACCCAGTGTACCTGTTCTCAAAAGACAGTGCTCAAATTACGTTGATAACATCGCCTCTTTTAAATTATATGCCTGGACGGGACGTTAAAATTGCGGTTTCTTTTGATGATCAAGCACCTCAATACATTACCAATGTACCTGATGAATACAAAATTGAATACTCTAATGCAGATTGGGTACAATCGGTAGTTAACCAAACGCGGAAGTGCCAAACCACACTCAACATACCAACATCCGGCTATCATACCCTGAAGGTTTGGATGATTGATCCGGGGGTGGTAGTACAAAAGATTATGATAAATACAGGTGGATTAAAACCCAGTTATTTAGGTGCTCCCGAAAGTTACAACAGCTTTGTTCACACTGCGGGAGTCGCAAAATAATATTATTGCCGACCTATCAGAATATAAAACCAAAAAGAACACACATATCATGAAAAAACGAATTTATCTTATAGCAATCCTGATGACACTCATCTTTGAAACCGGGTTTGCAAAAGCAACCAGACCATTCCCGCAAAACGTGAATTATAAATTTGGCGTTAAACCAACAACCATTACCGACAAAGATGCACTGAATACGTATAATAAATGGAAAGAATTGTTCCTTGTGAAATGCAACAATGGCTACCGCGTTACGGGCGAGAGTCAGGATGAAACCCGTGTAGAAGCTATTGGATTTGGGACAATATTATCGGCCTATTTTGCTGATAAAGCTACATTTGATGGATTGTATGCGTTTTACAAATCGAAACGAACAGCTACTGCCAACAATATGATGGCGTGGAACGTAAGTTGCGATGGCATCAATGATCCCGGAAGTGCCAGTGATGGAGACATTGATGTTGCCTTTGCATTAATAGTAGCCCATAATCAATGGGGAGGAAATTATCTGAAAGAAGCTAAAACGATAATCAATATCATCAAAAAAAGCGTAGTAACCAAGTGCGGAAAAGTGTTAGCACTGGCGCCGGGGTATTCAAAAGAATCCAAAGAAGGACCTATGTGGGGTGGATGCGACTTAACCGATATTCAGTACTACACACCTGCTTTCTTCCGTATTTTTGCAAAAGTAAGCAATGACAATGACTGGAATAAACTGGCAGATGATACGTATACCATTTTAAATGCTGCAGCTCATCCCGAAACCGGTTTAGTGCCCGATTGGCAGTCGGTAAGCGGAACTCCCGGCGGTAATTCCAACCGTGTTGCCTATTTCCGTTATGATGCTTGCCGTGCTCCATGGCGTTTGGCGTTGGATTATTTATGGAATGGAAATACACAGTCAAAAAAATGGAGTACCAAAATATCCGGTTGGGCAAATAAGGTCGGTCCGGCCAATATTAAAGATGGATATAACCTTGATGGTACCGACCATAACGATGGCAATCATAACAGTGCATTTGTCGGTGGACTGGCTGTATCGGCCATGTGTAACAATCAGGCCATTGCAGATGCGTTCGGAGCAGAAATGCTTAGCCCCAAACTGGGCGATTTGAATTGGTTTGTAATGAGTACCAGAGCTTTATATTTAACAACGCTGACCGGTAACTTTTGGAAACCGAATGTAGCATTAAAACAAGCTTCTAAGACGGTGAAACGTCAACCGATACGTTCGAAATCACTTTCATCGACAAAGAAATAGATTGAATGTCAACAATGGGTTGATAGATTTAAACTGAATGTCCTTTTTGTTTCCTGGCTGACTTTTTTAGATTAAAAAACTAAGTGGGTGTTTGGGCCGGGAACCCTGACAAAACAAAATAATTTTTTCTAAACCATAACAGGTTAATTTAGAAGATATCAATAATTTAAGCTATGACTAACACACTTATTATTTTCAAAAAAATCCGATCTTTCTTTTCAGCGATATGTATATTAGCTGTATTGCTCAGTTCATGCTCTACACTAAATAGTAATTCCCATTCAGCAAAAAAATGGGTAGGCACCTGGAGTACTGCACCGCAACTCGTAGAACCCGGCAATATTCCTCCTGCACCGGGATTGACCAACAACTCCTTGCGACAAATCGTCCGCGTTTCAATCGGGAGCGATAGTCTCCGCATACGGTTCTCAAATGCATTCAGCACCAGTGCCGTTACGCTGAAAGCCGTAAAAATTGCAGTTTCAACAGGTGGCAATACAATTGACGCCGCAAGCAGTAAAGAATTGAAGTTTAGTGGTAAAACAGAAGTGACCATGAACTCGGGTGCTATGATTACCTCCGATCCCATTTCGTTCGATTTAAAATCGAGAATGGACCTGGCCGTTACCATTTACTTTGCTGAAACCTGTCCGAACATAACCGGTCATCCCGGCTCGCGTACTACTTCATATCTGCTGGCAGGCAACAGCACTTCGGTCAACGATTTTACCGGTTCTGTTCCAACCGATCATTGGTATATCATCAATGGTATTGAGGTGAAAGCACCGAAATCAGCTGGCGCCGTGGCTATTTTGGGGAACTCCATTACTGATGGACGTGGTTCGGGTACCAACAAGCAAAACCGCTGGCCGGATATATTGTCCGAACGCCTTTTGAAAAACGCAGGCACACAACAAGTCGGTGTTCTCAATCTGGGCATTGGTGGCAACTGTGTTCTTAAAAATTGCCTGGGACCTTCAGGTGTTAGCCGCTTCAGCAGAGATATTCTTAAACAACAGGGCATCCGCTGGTTTATCATTGCCGAAGGCATCAATGATATTGGTCAGATTCCCGACCAGACTACTGGCGATAAGATTGCTCAGGATTTGATTGCGGCTTACAAGCAAATGATTGTTGATGCACATGCTCAGGGCATCAAGGTATATGGAGCTACCGTTATGCCTTTCAAAAAATCATTTTACGATGCCGAATATCGTCAAACTGCCCGCAATACGGTGAATGAATGGATTCGTACCAGTGGCAGTTTCGATGCCGTTATCGATTTTGACAAAGCGATGCGCGACCCTAACGATACGCTGACTATCTTGCCAACTGCGCATACCGGTGATTTTCTTCACCCTAACGAAGCAGGATACATACTGATGGGCGAAGCCGTGGATCTCAAATTATTTGAATAAGAGGATTTCAGTTCAAAGATTTACAACTAAAGAATAATCACAACTCCTTAATATCCAATCATCATGAAGCAAATCACCCTTTTTTTATTGATGCTGATATTCGCAAACTCAGCTTTCGCTCAAAGTGAAAAACCAGACAACAGTAAGTACCCAAAGCCGGTTGTATTTACAGCTCAACAAGATCATGAAAATATGATGAAGCAATTGGGCATAAAAAGCTTGCGACCCGGACCTAGCGGTGACGAAAACGCCCCCAATCATGCCAACTACGACGAATTACTGGCAAACCCGTGTCCGCAACTACCCGATGTATTGACCCTCAATAACGGCAAAAAAGTAACTTCGCCGGGTATGTGGTGGAAACTACGCAGACCCGAATTGCTGAAAGGCTTCGAACAGGAAATGTATGGACGTATACCCGACAAAACTCCCAAAGTTACCTGGACAGCCAAAATTACCGATAGAGAATTTGTGGGTCGCACGCCCGTCATTGCCCGACTGATGATAGGACATGTCGATAACAGCGAATATCCATTGATCGACGTAAATATCAATATGGTAGTGGTGCTGCCTGTGAATGTAAAAGGGCCGGTTCCGGTTCTGATTATGTTTGGTTATCCGCAGTTGCCTTCGCCGGCTCAACCATCTCCGGATGATATGGAGAAAATCAATACGTCGTTTAAAGAAATGATGATAAAGAACAATCCTGAAATGCAGGCAATCTTTGAGAAATACCCTGCTTATTCACCCATTACGCGATTGGCAGGTCCTAATTGGTTTGCCCCTGCACCCGACGGGAATTCATCTCCAACAGAACAGTTGTTGGCAGCAGGGTGGGGATATGTAACCATTGATCCGAGCAGTATTCAGGCCGACAATGGAGCAGGACTTACAAAAGGTATTATCGGGTTGGTAAATAAAGGTCAACCCCGCAAACCCGACGATTGGGGTGCATTAAGAGCCTGGTCGTGGGGTGCTGCACGTGCACTCGACTATCTTGAAACTGATACCTTGGTGGATACCAAAAAAGTAGGAATAGAAGGCGTTTCACGTTATGGAAAGGCAGCATTGGTCACACTGGCATTCGAACCCCGCTTTGCGGTAGGGTTAATCGGTTCGTCGGGCAAAGGTGGTGCCACATTGCAACGCAGAGTATTTGGTGAAGCGGTGGAAAGTCTGTCTGGTAGTGGTGAATATCATTGGATGGCAGGTAACTATTTGAAATATGCTGCGGCTGAATCTAATTTTGGAAGTAAAACAGGCTGCGATTTTACCATTGATTCACATGAACTGATAGCACTTTGTGCTCCTCGCCTTACGTTTATAAGTTATGGTATACCCGCCAAAGGTGATGCACGTTGGTTGGATCAGAATGGAAGTTATAAAGCCACGGTGGCGGCAGGTGCGGTTTTTAAACTGTTGGGTGTAAAAGATATCGGTGTTTCCAATGACTATATGAAAGAAACTATGCCACCCGTACTTTCCGGCTTGTTGGAGGGTGAATTAGCCTGGCGACAACATGATGGAGGACATACCGATGCTCCTAATTTTCAATTCTTCATCCCTTGGGCTACTAAGTTGCTGAAGTCTAAGTAAACTCCGGCTCAGCTTTAGTAGCAACGATTGACGTTTATTGCCGGCATCTTCTTTTTTGCTTTATTCAGGGCGCGACTTAAAATTGCACTCTGAATAAAGCTTATTTATCTTTCGGTGCTTTGTATCTTGGTCCCCAGAATTTGTACCTGGTAAGCGATGTGTAAACCGTCAAGCGTTCAAACCAGTTGAACCGCAATAAATAATGGGTGATTCTGTACCAAACGCCCAACAATGCAATGAACAATAGCGATTCGACAACCCAACGAACAAATCCGTTTTCAATTGGAAAAAACCAACGTGAGAAAAGGGTATAAAACAATACCATTATTACGGAGGAGAAGAGTATTGAATACGTTATTGTCAATCCATGAGCCGTTTCGATGGCTTTTTTAGGACAACTACTCATGCAGCGCATGCAACTCTCGCAGCGGAACGTCCAGAAGGGGCGGCCGTCCACTTTAATAATCGCTTTCACCGGACAGCCCTTTATGCAAACATCGCAGTTATCGCAATCGGCGGAAGCATAAAACGTTTTGGCAAACAGAAACCTCCCGATAAAGTAATACCCCAACGAAACCGGCGATACAAAAACATCCTGAATTATCTCGAACAATGCTTTGAAGTTGCTCCCGCCGGCAAGTGTCTTGCGGGCAAAAGCGCTTACCCGTTCTTTGTTTCGTGCGTGAATATAGGCCACTGTTCGCACGTTTAAACCCGGATGTATCGACATCCAGTTCGATGGCAAATCCACAGGATACATAGCCTTTATGCTGTAGCCTTTCAGTCGAAGAAGAAGTCCCGAAAGATAAAATGTGATACCCGAAAGCCCAGGTGTAATCCACTTTCCGACAAGCATTCCGGCGCGGGTATTCAACAGAAGAACATTGTTTTGTCCCTTGGGGAAACGACGGATAAACTGCAACATAACGGGCGGATAATTGAATCCGTGCACAGGAGAAATAAAGGCCACTAAAGCGTCCGAACCAGGTACTTCATGGTGGAGGCTATCCACATGAGCTATGTTGATGAATTCCGTTTCGATATTCATCTCTTTAGCTACCTGTGATAACCATAATGCTACTTTTTGTGAATTACCGGTTCCCGAAAAATAGTAGATAATGAGCTTTTTGTACATCGCTTTTTTGATTTTACGAATGTGCTGTCTTTTTATTCCTGAATTGCTTCTGAAATTCAATTGGAAAGTAGTTTTTATTTGTCTTTCAAATCTTCCGAAAACCAATCGGTAAAAGTCTTATTTACCACTTTATCACGCATACTTTTTTTATCAGTAAAGTTGCGTGATATATTACGGACAATATCGCTGTAATTATCTTTAATTTCTCCGGTTGTTTTGTCTTTATACCGATAATAATAGGGTTTTATAGACACACAGTTTTTATGTTCGAAAAGTGTATTTAATAATGTTCTGTCTGAATTACCACATGAATGCCCCAATATTATAATCTGATATTCACTAGATTGGATAAAACTCAGTAATCTCTTGTAATTGTCAGATTCCAGATATTGCATTGATTTAATGTTTTCCAGATAAGCATTATCTTTTAAATTCTCCAAAGCACGATAATTCTCCTCAAGCTCATCACCATACCCAAAAATCATTGAATTGTCTTTAGCTTTTAATTCACCATGAATATGGATGACTTCTGATTTAAGACCTTTATGTTTACTGTAGAGTTTCTCAAGGTTTGTATAATTGAAATTCAAAAATAATATATTATCCGGTTGTAAATCAAAATACTTATCAGCAACCTTTTTGTTTGATAAGTGATCTATTAACTCAAGATAACCATGTTCATATTGAGTTCGATATTGCTCAATCCATGGTATTGTTTTCTTTGAAATTCTATAATTATCTGGATCTACATTATCATCAAAATATTGATCTATTTTTTTCTCTTCTTCCTCTACAATTATCTCTCTTCCCTTTTCAATGAAATCCTTCAAATTAAAATGAGAATATATTATATCCTTAATCGGTTTAGATGCTGATATCCTTGATTTCGATAGAACACTATCTAGATAGTTCTCTAATTCAGTTTTTATAACATCAAAGTCTTTATTTAGAATATCTACTGGGCCATATTCATATCCATCATGTTCTTTAGGATTTAAGTAGTAAGAAAGAAATCGGTAATATTCATTTTCAACATCCACCCATTCTTTATTTTGATAAGTTGTTTTAAGCAAATGTAACAAAAAATCATTCTCTATACTAAGTTTTATCCTGGATTCGGGATATCGATATCTCTCGTTGAATTCGTTAAGTTCTTGTTCTAGTTGATTATAACTAATTGATCCTTTATTTGGAATACTCAACGGATCATTGCCAACAGGCAGAAAGTGACTTAAAGTTAAACCTCGTTCTGGAATATCTAAAGCAATACAATCGCTATTATATTGGCCACTTATATTAAAAATATCTTGATTAGCACAAGCCATTATAAACCCATTCCAATAATCATTTATAAAATCTTCATATCTGGTTGGCAAACCATGCGCCAGATCAAAACCGTTACCAATTAAAATAATACGATTCATAATTTAGAGTTTCAAATCTTTTTGTTATTCAAATAGTTGATAAATTCACTGCATGAAGCTAACATAAACAATGCTTCTTCAGCTGTTATTGCTTCTTTTATAGAGTTTCTATAATCTGCATCTAATTTATATTTTTGACTACTCCCTTCGACTACGCTCAGGGAGCAATTTTTCTCTCTTAAATATCTGGTTTCGACTACGCTCAACCATCGCAATACCCGCGCCCTGAGCGTAGTCGAAGGGTGTTTATTCACAACTTCATCTCAAACGGTCTTCGAGCATAGTCGAGAAGCCGAAACGACACTTCGACTACGCTCAGGGTTCGGCTCAGCGTTTATTCTTCGTTGTTCGTTGAGCGTAGTCGAAACGAAGACAAATTCTTGCACTCAGCCAACTCATGCAATTTATTCCTGTCTCCATTTATCAGCGCTTCCTTTTTTGCTCTGCTCCATCCCTGCACTTGTTTCTCTCTGTAGAAAGCATCACTCACCAGATGGAACTCTTCAAAATAGACCAACTTTACAGGTAAATGTTTCCTGGTGAAGTTTGCACCTTCACCCATTTGGTGCTGTGCCAATCTTCTTTCAAGATCATTTGTGCTGCCGGTATAATATTGACCATTAGCGCAAAGTAATATATACATACATCCATCCTTTCATATCCTGATTATGAAAATGATTTGTTCTTTTTTCAGCCTCAAAGTTACACAATCCTTTTTAACTAAGTACCGATTTGTCAAATTATTTTCAGTGTCTGAATCCTATTTTTCTTCTCTTCAAGGCAGTGTGTAGTCGGAATTATCCACTATTAACCCCTCCCCCGTCGGTCGGATCCTTGAAAGTGGACACCCGAGAAGTATGAGATGATTTACATTTAATCAAATTCATCTCTGAATCAAAGCAGTAGTTGAGAATTCAAAATAAAAAAATTTCCTCCAACCCACACTTTTCCGAATACAGTTGTTCTTTCTGAGAGTGGGACATCCCGATGTATCGCGAGGAAGTATACGTCAGTAGATGGATAAAGGTCAGATTTCTTCATTTCCATTTCATATCGGAGCCACAAGATTTCCGTCCTCCTCTCTCCTCAGAAAACCTGACAGCGATCTCAGCCCTTGTCAGCGTTTTACGAGTAAATATGAAAACGCACTGGTCGCAAACCTGGTCAGCATTCTAATGAACTATTGCTATAAAACACAAAAACCGCAGTTCCCAAATGGGAACTGCGGTTTTTGTGTTTTATGACTTCAAAATTCGATATGAGTACTGCTGGTGCAGATTAGTTATTTCGCGCACCTCCACCCTCACTCGGTTTCAGCAACCATTTTATCATATAAAGCTCTGGTTGATTTAAGCTCTAGTTTTCTTAGAATCCTATATATTACACATCTTATATTCGTAGGAACCTTATTTGTCAACTCTGCAATCTCCTCTATCGACAATCGCGAAGCTATTAAACCACATACAATTACCTCATTATTGGTCAAATTTGGAAATCTGCATTGCAATACCTGATTCGTAATATCAGCAAACAATCTACTTTCTAATGAGTTACTTACCAGCACCTTTGGAATAAGACTATTTGATATATCGTTAGTCACGTAGTTGTGACCATCTAATATCTTTTTTATTTCTTCATGAGCAACACTAGTCAAAAACTGAAAATCATAATTTGTAGCCGGCATTATCTTATAGAACTGAAATAAAAAAACTTTGCTTTCGCCATACAACATGCACGCATTAAATGCAACCTGAGCAAAAGCGCCATCCAAACATCTCAAAACTATTCTCTGCTCAGTAACATCATTTCCTCTTTTGAGAAGCTTAATTACTTCATGTAAATCCTCTATTTCCGGAAAAAATTGAGCTTCATTTCCTAAACAATCTTCCGCTGATTTAACACGAAGTAGATTTTGCGCAGGTTTGTTAATCTTAATCAGTTTAGCATTATCATCAAATACAACACTGCAAATTGGTAACGAATCCAACATTATCATCATCACTTCTACTCCATCAACAATTGTAACATTTTTATACATGACACTATATTGAAAAATGACATTATTCTATTCTATCAAACAACACACATTCCTAGCTGGAATTATGCTATTTAATTGCCTTTATTCTTCGTCAGCATCGGCATTTGATGCAATATATTTAAAAACGACTCCCGCCAAAATAGCACCGACGATAGGAGCTATCCAAAAAAGCCACAATTGTAGCATGTAACCTTCACCGGCAAAAAATGCCTGACTAGTACTTCTTGCTGGATTAACAGAAGTATTTGTTATTGGTATACTTATCAAATGAATAAGAGTCAATGCCAGGCCTATCGCTATTCCCGCAAATCCTTTAGGAGCCTTTGGATGCGTTGCTCCCATAATCACAAAAAGAAACATAAACGTCAACACAACCTCTGTTACAAAAGCCGATGACAAACTGTAATTTCCCGGCGAATTCTGACCATAACCATTTGCAGCAAAATTACCTATATCAAATCCCGATTTTCCATTAGCGATCAAAAAGAGTATCAATGCTCCAACTAACGCACCCAGTACCTGAGCCAGAATGTATGGCAAAAGTAATTTCTTATCAAACCGACCACCGGCCCAAAGACCTACTGATACTGCCGGATTTAAATGACAACCTGATATTGGACCAATAGCGTATACCATTGTCAATACAGTAAGCCCAAACGCGAGAGAAACACCCGCAAAACCAATTCCGAGACCAGGATAAGCTGCCGCAAAAATCGCACTTCCACAACCTCCTATAACCAACCACATGGTTCCAATAAACTCTGCAATTAACTTTTTCATCGTTCTGTTTTTTAATTTTTATGAATAGATTGAAATATAATATTTAATGTAACATTGACCGATTTATTCTGAAGTCCTATCTCCATTTTACAATAAGTAAAACTAAGGTCTATAAAACTATTTTCCATTACTCCGAGCCTAGAACAGACCCATACAATATTTGTGAAATTTAAGCCAATAATAAAAAGTACGAATATCCTATTTCACTAAATTTGACCGAATTATTTATTTTGCCAATTGCTGAGCTTCTTCAATCATTTGTTTACTCGCATACAGATACACCTCCACTCTACGATTTACCGCCCGACCAATTGAAGTATTATTATCTCTCAATGGCGCAGAAGAATCTTTCCCAATGATCTCTTTCAACTGACTTGCAGCCACGCTCTGGGATTGTAGAAAATCAGCTACAGATTGGGCTCTGGCTTTGGATAGCTTCTGGTTTACAGCTATTATCCCCTGACTATCGGTGTGCCCTGTAATTGAAATATCCAATGTCGGATTAGAAACCAATATTTCAGCGAGATTGACCAACGCAGTCTTAGATTTAGAATTTAATGTGCTCTCACCTATCGGAAACAAGATTCCTGAATCAAAAGTGACTAGTAGTGCTTTAAGATGGCTGGCGTCTCGCATTGTATCCACTCTTGCTCCTTCAATTGTTGCTACCTGAGCTGCTAGCTTATTCATCTTTCGTCCAATGATTATTTCTGCGTAAACATCAACAATTGAATCAGTCCCGAAACCAATTATTGATTTTGTTTTATCCATTCCAACTGGCTGACGAACCCAGGGTGAAACAACTACTGTACGGGAACCTGAATCGGGCATCTCTACCCTTGATGGATTACTTAAGGAACGACAGCCATGAATTACAAAAGTGAAGATGAGCAAACCAGCTATTAAGCAATATCGTTTTTCCATTTATAGTTTAAAGATTATATTATCTCATATTAAGTATAAAAAAGAGCAACGCTCACAATTAAATCATCCACAGTCAATTGCTATTCAACCCATTGCAATAAACACATCTAAACCACATCAACTATTATAGGTATGCGTATTGTCCGCTATAGCCTTTGTGATAGATAATGGGCCAACCAATAATTCTTTTTATATTCTTGTTCGTATATTTTTTTTCCGCCATTTGTTTCTCAGGTTTCAGGCATTCTTCTGATTAAACGATCGCCACTAATGTATAAGCGTTTTGGCTTTTTTTATCTCTAACTTAATTTGTTGCTTTTCAATGTTAAGTTGTTTTTCTTTTATATCTAAAATTTCACGTTGTTGATCCAACTCTTTAATCCTCCTCTTAATCTCTTGTTTTCTATCCTCTAGCTTTGTATCAACTTGCAGTTGTAAATGCTGTTTGTCTCTTAAAACCTCCCTCCTCTTGTTCCAATTATCATCCGCATCAAGTATCTTATTCTCTCGTTCACTAAATTGCTTATACCTAATATCTTTCTGAATTAAATCTAATTCTACCGAGTTCTTCTTGAATTCATTTCTCTCTTTTTTCAATGCATTCAACTCTTTAGCTCTTAATTTCTTCTCTTCCTTTTGAAGCTTCTCATCTTCTCTATTGAATTTATTTTTTTGAGATGACATTTTCAACTCATTATCAAGCTTTTTGTTTTCAACATTTACCTGATCCATAAGAACCTTTAATTCCTTTCTATTGCTTTTCAACTTGTCACCCAACAATTCTAAATCAACAAGATAGCTTTCACTATCTCTTTTTTGTTGTCTGACAACATCTATATCTATGGGTTGTAAATCCGGGGTATCCCAGCGATATAAAACTGCATCCCGGTTGTAAGTCTGTATTTGCTGTGAAATAGAATCTGACTTTCCTATCAGAGTTTCACTTGTTTGAGAATAGGCAGAACCAATTAAAATAGTAACAATACCGATAGTTAGAGTCGCTTTTTGACGAAAAGTTTTCATTGTATTTAGTTTAGTGATTATTTCCGGAATTACCTTTAAGCGTATTTAATTAGTCAAACTATCTAAAATATATTCTCAGGTAAAATACACTGCTTATCGATTTTCAAACAACCTCAGACATCTATAAGCTTCTTATGTCATTAGCAAAAGACTGTTTTATAAAAAAAAATAGAACCTGTATGAATAATACAGGTTCTATTTTGCATTATATTTATTTTACACTGAATTCTACGCGTCTGTTTTTTGCTCTACCTTCAGCGGTTGCATTTGATTCTATTGGATTATTTTCACCATGTCCAGCAGCATCAATTACCGAAGCTGAAACACCTTTAGAAATTAGATAATCTTTAATCACTTTTGCTCTACTTTCAGATAATTTTTGGTTGTACCCTTCATCACCCACATTATCTGTATTACCAACAACACTAATTTGTTTCCATTTAGAGTTATTTTTAAAGATAGATGCAATTTTATCCAGAGTAGAATAAGAATCAGAAGTCAATTTACTCGAATTGGTATCAAATTCAATATTTTGGAAAGAAGCATTCACACTTGAATTATCAACACCTTCTTTTGAATTCAAATTATTAAGGTCATCTTCCAACTTTTGTAATTTTGCTTTTAAAGCAGCATTTTGATCTTCAACGGCTTTGATTCGGTTCAATTCATCTTTGTTATCGAAAGGTGTATTCACAACCTTCTCAACAACAGTTGGAGTTGATTTTGGGAAATACTCATTTGCAGTTAAGTTTCTAGCATGATTTTTTGAGTTGGCACCAAATTTATAGCGGAAGCTAAGTGTACCAACCAAAGCGTCATTCGTTAATTGAGCAGTCGAAGCACCACCTAAATTTTCTTTAGTGTAAGCTCTGTATTGACTTTCGAAACCAAGTGCCCACGATTTGCTTAAATTATATTCAGCATTTAAACCCAATGTAGCCACTGGAGTAAAATCGCGGTCATTAGATTGACCTGTAGCAGCAAGTTTATAATGGTACAAACCAAAACCAGCTCCTAAATTACCATAAACATTCACTTTTCCCCAGAAACCTGTACGCTCAGGTAATAACAAATTAAATAAATTTGCTGAAGCATAAGCCGTAAAATCGATGGTGTTACCAACAGCAGTGCTTCTGTTATAAGCGTAATATCCTCCATCAACACCAATACCGAACAACGGATTAACTGAGTATTCGATAGAGATACGAGGAGCAGCCCAACTAGCGTTATTCTTGTGACCCTCTCCAGACGGAGCTACACGATAATAATCAACACCTCCACCGACAGCAATCGACCAATGTGAAAGATCCGATGGTTTTAGATTTTGACTTCCTGCCACTTGAGCCGAAGTGTAAATTGTGGCACTAACCAATAGCACAATACTAAATAATTTTTTTTTCATACTTTTCATTTGTTGTTATTAATAATTAAATTTAACTCTAAAATAATTTCTTTCGTAAAAAACAGTCTATTGGAAACAAACAACTTAATACAAAAACACACACTATCATTCATTCGTCTGTTTTACGTTTGCAGATATACTATCCGTCGTAAATGAGATAGCTTTACCATAACCCACTCCATTCGCATTTACAGCATATGCCCGAACATGATAAGTTGTTTTAGAACTCAACCCCGACAAAACACTCGTATACTCTCCCAAACCCGAACCAACGAATGTAAAACTATCTGACGAAATGCTATCGCCTACAGTGGGAGTATGAGTGGAGCTCCAACAAATCCCTCGAAACAACACTTTGGAACCAAAATCTGTTGTTATATTACCACCACACATTGCCGAACTACTTGTAACACTAACTGGTATTGAAGTCATTACTATCGGTATTCTCGGAAAACGGTATTCGTCCATATGACAACTAGTTATAGATCCAAAAAATAGAATGGCAAAAACAATTCTAATGAAACCAAATTTATTCGCTGTTTCCATCTTTCATCTACATCATCATAACCATATATAGCTTGCTAACGCTCTAATGATTATTACAAGACCATTATACTACCTAATTTAAATCCTTCCCTATTAATTCATTATTAGTCAGAATCGCGCATATATCCATCTATAAATGAGCACAGTATAAAAATATCCTATAATATTAAGCTTAGACCATTAAAAGCAATAACCTGATTGCACCCAACTTAAATTTCGGCAAGCAGTCTCGCTTCAGTTATGGCTTCCTCTATCCATTCCACAATTTTTATATCTAAATCACTTTTCGCACTTTTATTAGTATCTATCAAACAAAGAACAAATTTCTCTATCATTTTTTGATATTTAGATCTCTCTACGAATCTTATGACTGCATCATACTGATCTTTATCTTGCAGCGTACTTTCAAAAATATCACCCCATTTACTTTGGTAAATAATTAAGACTTGTACCTTATCTACCGAAACTGCCCATTCTCTACATTTATGTTCTACATAAGAAATAAATTTAGACTGCCATAAGTCAAATTCTCTGTCATCAAGTCTAAAATATTCGTTCATAAGCCGTATAAAAGAGTAAAATAACTATTTGTCAAATTTCTAAAAAAGGCATTAACGAACAAACATACGGGCTCTATTGAAAACATTGTACATATTTAAAACCTGAGTTTTATTTTCAATATAGAAACCACTTTTCTGAGCTACGGACTTATTGCCATTTGCAATACGATCTACATACCGTGCCAATAATCTTAAATACTTATCCAATTGAGCCTCATCTTGAAACAAAAGTGCTCTTTGAAAACTATCGTTTGATTCGTGATTGAGGGTTATCAGACTTGCTACAATATGATTTATTATCTTATCCAGATCAGAAAGATCAACAATAGGCGTCCTAAAGATGTCGGCTGCCTCTCTCATACACGTACTGATTCTGCTTCCAAAAAGGACTTTCTCAGATATAGTCATTTTGAGAAAACTATGGTTTATTAGATTATTATGCATAGATTCAAATTTTCCGATGTGATTTTTGCCTTTTCAAAAAACGGACAATTTTATTTTTGTTTTTTACTCACCACATCCCCCACCATTGCAAAAGGCGTTGATACAATTAGTGCAAGTCCCATTGCTGCCATATAATCAAAAAGAATGTCCGACAACACAGTAAAGTGGTTGATGAAGCCCGGCATTATTAAAACCAGAAGGCCAACAGTAAACAACGTCCAACAAAGTTTGCGTTTTTTCATAGCAGCATAGATTAAGTTACAGTAAACATAAAATAAAAAAAAGTAAGGTTTAGGTTAAAATGATTATCCCTCTGATTAAAATACAAATGAGAAAGCACTATGAAACAATTCAATTTCGAGGGATAATGCAAATCACACCTATTAAAATTAAACCTAGAATAAACACCCAAACTGCTCACACTTCAAATTTGCTAACCATAATCTAAATTATGTGCTAATTATTATGCCATATTACACTATGGATTTGCATTACGCATTTGTTTAACTTCGACGCAAAAGTATCTAATTATCAATATATATTGCAAAAAAAAGACATACACATCTACTCGTGCGTAGATGTGTATGTCTATTCGATAAAAAAAGTTGAAATAATTCCTCCAAAATACCATTTTGTTCTATTCAGGTCAATTATTGAAATATCTGATTGTTGTATCTTAAGCAACATTTACCGAATGACGTGAGCTCGGGAATAAAATTGTCTTGTCTGTTATTGCATTTATGGCACATAAATCAAAGTAGTAATTACAAATTTAGCCTTCATCCATATTTAACCTGATTTATTCATCATCTGCTGCCTGAATCTTCTATTGCTATCAACAGTTGCAAAATCGGTTATTCATATTGGGGTCTTTTGAATGCTTATATGGGTGGAAGATTGGAAAGAAAAAAATATTTACACGTATATAGAGCTATTTTATGATCTCGAAGCTATAAAGACCATCAGTATGCAAAAGAAATACTTTGAATAGCAAGAATTCAACATAATGCACATACAGTCATTCTGTTAAAAACAAGGCTGCAAAGCAATTAAAATCGTTGAATAGCTGTTGTAAAGATCAAAAAACAAGAAATCTATTTTTAAAAATTAGAGGAAAAACTTAGCTTTAAAATGATACAGTAATAGAATCATGTGACGCCAACACAACCTTATCAGCTTGTGTTGGTTCTTGATAAGCCAAACGGTATGATCTTCCTAATTGAAAAACTAAATGTTATAAGTGGGATAATAGAAACCTTAATTTGATCACATGTTATGTGCATAAAAAAGTGATGTAAAAAAAATACATCCTCCTTTAAAACAAAGATGAATAAAAGAATATGCCTGGCTGGCAAAATATTGAGGGGTATTGTTAGAAGATTTACAAATTATGTAAAAACATATTTATATCTTTATCTGACGGAATATGTAATTTCTTTCTGATTCTATATTTTTTTGACTCAATAGACCTTAGTGTGGAATCGGTAATCGTAGATATCTCTTTAGTTGAATAGTTTAAATATAACAACGCTATCACTTTCATTTCTTCCGGGACAAAATTTGAATACAATTTCGCTATTTTGTTGAGAAATACCGGATAATGCACTTGAAATTGATCGTAGAACAAATAATAATCACTCTTTATCAGGTCTTTGAGTTCATTTTGACAATCAATATCTATATTATCATTACTCTCATTATTATCCACAATTTCGATAGCTTGCTGATAGAAGGATTGGAATTGTAATAATAACGCTGTTTTTTTGTAAATAATGAAAATTCCAAAAATTATCAAGACTACAAAAAAAACAATATACAATAACATGGAAAAATATCTAAATTCGGAATTCGCCGTCAGGTCTCCAGAAATATGAATATTTGTAGTAAAATACAGAATAATTAAAGCAAAATCCAACAAGAATACAACAAAAAGTTTTTTAAAATCCTGTCTGAAATTTAAGAATGATCCCACTGCAAACAATTTAGGGAAAAAGAATAAAACAACAAGATTCATCCGGAGATAGATCATATACAGAAACAGTACTATTGACAGCAGTATGCTTGATGCAAAAATTAAATCGAAAGGTGACACTTTACTCTTCACGCGTAAAATGAATAGCATATACAGTGAAGAAATAAAACAAACAAGGTCAAGAGCGATTAAAAATACAGATTTATAATAAAAATCTTTACATAAAGTTAATAAAGAAAAAACAGATAATATTATTGTAAAAGTGTATATTAAGCTTTTTTCTTGTTGAGTTAATTTTAATAAATCTTTTTCAGACAGCATAGAAAAAAAAAAAAAAAAAAAAAAAAAATGAAAAAAAAAAAAAAAAAAAAAAAAAAATGAAGTTGAAAATAAAAAATGAGAACTATAAACTTCTAAGGAAATCAATAACATTTACACTAGACGGGATACTTAACTTCCTTCTAATGCGGTGTTTTTTGGCCTGAATAGCATTGAAGCTTGAGTTAGTTATTTTAGCTATTTCTTTCGTTGAATAATTCATATACATCAAAATAACCACTTTCATTTCTTCAGCTATTAAATTGGGGGCTAATAGCTCTATTTTATGGATAAATATTGGATCCATTTCTTTAAATCGAAGATAAAAAACAGTATAATCACTATATATCAACTCATTAAGCTCACTCAGAACGTTGGGTTCAATACTTGTTTTTACATTCGACTTAAGCTTTTCATCAAATTCCAACTGGTATGAGAATAACAATTGGTTTCGTTGAACAATAATATAGATAGAAAATAATGAAAACAGGACAGAGTTTACAACATTTACAATATCAGTAAATTTATTATAATCAGAACCATATTCGCCCATTGAAGACGGAGAATCTATGGTGTAGCATAGAACTATTGATATTACAATTAACAGAGCAAGTAAGATAACCGCAAATTTATTTTTATTTAAGTCGAAATATATGCCTAGCGAGAAAGTCATGGGAATATAAAACAGAATTGTAGATTCAAGTCTAAAAAGCAACAAAAAAAACAGCATAAATAATAATATTACGCCATAAATAATAAGTTTACCATCATCGCTTAGTTTAGCTTTATAGGGCATCAAAGTATGCAAGATGCAACTGAGCATGATAATAAAATCAAAAACTGCCAACTGGTAATATTGAAAAATAAAATCCTTTATGAAACTTGCAAAAAAACCCATGCTGATTAAAAGCAAGTACTGATTATTAAGGATTACATCTTGTTCTATTAGTCTATTATTCTGTATATGAAGTTGCATAATATCAATATTTAAATTTTAGCCACATCTATTTCACTTGAACATATTCGTTCATAATATTTTATAGATTACATTTTATTTTCTATAAATAGTCATGGAAAGTCAAAGCAAAAAACATCTCAACTTTTCTTTTTATTGAAATTTCATTTACAAAGAGCATGCCATTATCGGTAGTAGAATGATTATCTAAAACTATATCCGAATGTTATCTGGCTGTTTATTTACGCAAAAGATGACTTTCATTTTATTATATAGAATACGACTACAAAATTACCACAAAAACCTATTCTATTAGCATGCAGGATTTTACAACAAGCAAAATTTCAAAAATCCGAACAAAAACTACTACATATAAATTTATGACCAACTAGAAAAATGCACGACAATTCTGCAATTTATACAATTAATAGAAACAGAATCAACTGAAATCATTACAATTTGGTAATAATGTTTAGTTTGTAGGCTTACAATACAGATCGAATTACTACACAAAAACTTTTAGAAAAATAGTTAAATATTCCTGCCCAATCTAAACTGCCCCCAAAAAGCTCCTTATTTTGCTTCTTGGGGGCAGTTCATTCTTCAGCATCCTTATTCTATAAGAATACTATCACTGTTTTTGCAAAGATATATCATACACTATCTTTAAAATAAACAGGATGTTAATCTCATTTGCAATTATCAAAGAAACCATTGGGGAATTCATCTTTATCAACCACTTCTCCAGCCTTGAATTTATCAAGATCCAACTCAGGAGATTTCGGTTGTGGAATATTTAAACTCAACACTTTTACTTCCGTCCGGCGATTTTCTTGATGAGCTTCTTTACTGCAAGGAACACCATCCGAACATTTGTTCAACAACTGTGTTTCTCCATAACCTTTGGCTTTGATGCGTTGACTGTCAATTCCACTATTAATCAAATAAGCCACTGCAGCATCGGCACGTCGCTGAGCCAGTGCTATATTATATGCGTTCGAGCCCCGGGAATCGGTGTGCGAACCCAACTCAACATTGATTGGATAAGTATTTAAAATTTCTACCAAACTATCCAAAATTGGTCTTGCATCCTTTCTGATAAAGGATTTATCAAAATCGTAATGAATATTGTTCAGTTTCCAGGTGTACCCAATTTTATATTTGTCCAGTAATAAATCATGAGGTGTTTTTTGAATTATATCCTCATCCTGAACTGTAACAGTTGTTGTCATACTCAAACAATCATCGGAATGACCTTTCTTAATTGCTTTTATCACTACTTCTCCTTGATTGCTTATTGAGAACCTGAATTTTCCATCTTTGTCAGACTTCGCTACTGTTACCTTATTATCTGCTTTATTCAACATGAATACAGTGGCTGTTTCAATTGGTTCAGCTGTTTGTTTATCGAACACGAAGCCTTCGACATACAATTTCCCTTTGATTTTTTTAATTTCAAAATAAAAGGAATATAAATTGTCATTACTATTTACCCTGTCGGAAGTAAAATAACCTCTGACAGCCGTACTGTCTTGTGTCCAACCAAAATCATCAGATGAACTATTTACGGGATAACTCAAATGTTCGGGAGTAGCATTTCCATTTATAATATCTTTTAACAAGACACGATATATATCGAGACCTCCAAGACCCGGCATTGCATCGCTGCTAAAATACAAATAGCCATTGGTAGTTATTGTTGGAAAAACTTCATTTCCAACAGTATTAATGCTTTCATTCAATGGATTGAGTTTACTCCACGGTTTACTGCTATCATCGCGCTCTGTATAATATAAGTCGTACCCTCCTTGCCCATTAGGCATATCGCTACTACACACCATAAAGGTTCCATCGGAGTTTACAGCCGGGTGCATTACCGAGTATGAATTCGGGTCTCCAAAAGGAAGTTGCTTTATTTTAGAAACTCCGGTTGATGAATACTCTGCTTCCATCAAACAGATACGATTAACCCCTTTTTTATCTGCTTTTGGATAATTCGAAGAAAAATACACCTTATTATTTTTATCCACAGAGATGGCTCCTGCATTAAGTTTTATTTTATCCAAACCGGACACTATTGAACCAATCGAATTCGGATCGCCTTTCATCGTTGGTTTATTGATCAATAATCCCAAGGCGCTATTCATTGGCTTGGTATCACCCTGTTCATAGACTTCGGCTAATTGTCTTGCCTTTGTCTGAGATTTTTGAACCTTGGTAAGCGTACTGTCATTCATTTGATCGACCGGCACAGCACTAATACTTGAAACAGGTATTTTCCATAAATGAGAATAGTTTTTTCCGTCCCACCCAAAAGCATCTTTTCGAGTAGGGAGAGCTTTATTACTACTAAAAAGGAGAGTATTACCAACTAAACATGGAGAAAATTCTCTTTCAGGTGTATTTATATTCAGGAAACTGAGATTCCAATTAAGTGAATCCTTTTTCATTGCATCAAGCATTTTTGGTTGCCCATAAGCTTGAGCTTTGGTGTTATATCCCTTGACTTTAATCAATAAATCAGCAGCTTGCCGATATTCACCCTTTCGGGCAAACAACTCGGCTATTTTGAGTTTTTGCTGTTGGGTCTCACCTACTGCTCCATTATTATATATTTTTCTATATTCTCTTAAAGCACGATCGTATTCGCGCATTTGCAAATAGCAATCAGCTAATTTGGCAATAACTGTATCCTGACTTCCTTGCATATTTTGCAAATAAGTTTCATAATAATCGGCGGCTACAGCAAATTTCAAATCGCGATATGCAATATTTGCTTTTTTGAGTAATCCTGTAGAGCTTTGTTGATCTGATTGTGCCTGAGCATGAAACGCACCAGAACTCATTAATAAGACATACAAAAATATTACAACGTGCAACCTTCTAATTATCAGTCGTTCCATTTCGATTAGTTTACATATATTTTTATTCATAATTTCATTTACATTAGTAATCAATAATACGTATTAATAATAACGAGGTGATAAAATTCGTTTAGACTTAGCGGGGAGAAACTCATACCTCAACAGGAGCTCGTGTGTACCCTTGTTATAATTCTTTAAATTTGAGATAAGGTAATCGTAAGCGTAGCCAATACGAATATTAGGAGTCATTTGCAACTCAAACATTCCAACAAATGCATCTCCGGTACGGTAACTTACACCAACTCCCACGATATCCTGAATCCAGCCATTGAGGTTGAAATCATATTCGAGAGGAGCACCAGTAACGGCTTTTAGCATAACGGATGGTTTTAGTTTAAAGCTTTGGGAAACTTTAAACAAATAACCGGTAGTCAGAAAATAGTGATTATTTGCACCTGTAGTAATCTGATTGTTATGTGCAGTTACTTTCGTTTTCAATAAAGCCGGTACAGACAAGGCAGCATACCAATTTTCTGTGGCATATAAAAAGCCAATACCAACCGTAGGAAGAATGGCCGACACATCTTCCTGAAATAATGGATCACCATTTTGAGTAGTAGTTACTTGTGAAAAAGCGGCTCGATAGTTTAAAACACCTGCACTCAATCCGAATGAAAGAAAAGATCTGTCAAATGGGATTCGATAGGAATAGAAGGCCTGAAGCCCACTGGTTTTTTCGACACCCAGGCGATCATTGTAAATTTGCAATCCGTAACCTACATTGCTTTCTTCTTTTCGTCGATCCCAGGATAGTGTTCCCGTTACAGGTGCTCCATCGACTCCCAGCCACTGATTACGATACATTAAGGTAACATTGTCGACCGTACGATTTCCTGCATACGCAGGGTTAATGTGCAATAGATTGAACATGTATTGGGAATACATGGGTTCTTGTTGTGCCTTGAGCGAGTTGCTTGCAACAAATAAACAAAAACAAATCAGCAACTGAGCTTTATAGTGGAATGGCTTATTTTTGAAGCCTAAAATAAATTTTTGTAACATTACATTAGGATTTAATAGGTTTGTAATTTCATATAACTGTATATAATCGGTTATAAAAATCCAATCTCACACAGTTCACAACGAGCTGTTGTGAGATTGGAGAATCATTTTTTGAACATCAATAATTGCGACGTAAGGTTATGTATTTTATGCCCTTACTTACAACATTCTTGGTAGTGGTGTCTATTGCTTTGTAAATACAATAATACGTACCCGTTGGCAATTCTTGTCCTAAGAAATTACCGGTTCCTCTTCCATCCCAATCATTTTTGTAATCAGCACTTCTATATACCGAATTACCCCAACGGTTATATACCTCAAACTCAATCTTAATATTTTGAGAGTGTGTTATCTCAAATTTATCGTTGATATTATCATCGTTAGGAGAGAATCCATCCGGAATAAATATATCGACAACAGGTATCGGAGTTTCAACTACATTTGATTTCTGAGTGAACAAATATGTCAAATTCTGAACTTTACAAGACAACGAAGCTTGATTTAACACCGTAACAACTTCAGGTTGACCATGTGTATCTACTCTTACCTCAATTTGTATTGAGTCTTTAGTATTAGCAGCAATTGATTTAAATCCGGTCAGTGTTTCAATTACATTCGAACCATTGTACAGGCCATTTGCAATTAGATTTCCACTTCCTACAGCACTAACTACTTTGTATGTACATCCCTTGCTCTTAAATACTTCATCTAGATCATCTTGAACCTGAACCGAATCAATTGGGTGGTTTGTATCATTTACCACAGTGAGTGTATACAGCCAATTAAAGGTACCATCGTTATTTCTAACAGGTGTAGTAGCAGATTTGATAATCTCGGGCAATGGTATTACTGTTATTGTAACCGTTGCTGTTGATTTGTCTCCATCTGCATCAGTAATAGTATATGTAAAACTATCCGGACCGCTAAAGTTTGCATTCGGAGTGTAGGTATACGTTCCATCAGGATTGAATACCAAACTTCCATGCGTAGGATCGGTAGTTTTCGACCATACATTACCGCCGTCACCACTTGGAGTATCGTTAGCTGTTACACTACCTGCTACCGGAGTTTGTTCGTTAGTCACAGCATTATCTGCGACCGCTATAGGAACATTGTTTACACTTATAACTGTAATTGTTACTGTTGCAGTAGATTTGTCTCCATCTCCATCAGTGATAGTATATGTAAAACTATCCGTACCGCTAAAGTTTGCATTCGGAGTGTAGGTATATGTTCCATCAGGATTGAATACCAAACTTCCATGTGTAGGATCGGTAGTTTTCGACCATACATTACCGCCGTCACCACTTGGAGTATCGTTACCCGATACACTGTCGTTAAGTGGAGTATTTTCGTTGGTACTTACTGCATCGTTTACAGCTAAAGGAACTACAGGAGTTTCGTCAAAACTTACAACATTGATCGTTACAGTTGCAGTTGATGTATCACCATCGGCATCAGTAATAGTATAGGTAAAACTATCCGGACCGGTGTAGTTCTTATTTGGTGTATAGATATACGTTCCGTCAGGATTGAATACCAACGTTCCATGTGTAGGATTGGTAGTTTTCGACCATACATTGCCACCGTCACCACTTGGAGTATCATTAGCTGTCACACTACCGGTTGACGGTATGTTTCTAATGGCAGTTACCACATCATTGACTGCTACAGGGACATCGTTTACACTTACCACATTAATCGT
>JAFLKK010000004.1:806937-807993 GCA_019163375.1 Paludibacter sp. | reverse complement strand
ATACCAAACTTCCATGTGTAGGATCGGTTGTTTTCGACCATACATTGCCACCGTCGCCACTTGGAGTATCGTTACCGGTTACACTGCCGTTAAGCGGAGTATCTTCGTTAGTACTTACCACATCATTGACTGCTACAGGGACATCGTTTACACTTACCACATTAATCGTTACGGTTGCAGTTGATGTATCACCATCGGCATCAGTAATAGTATACGTGAAGCTATCAGGTCCGTTGTAGTTTGCATTCGGAGTGTAGGTATATGTTCCATCTGGATTGAATACCAAACTTCCATGTGTAGGATCGGTTGTTTTCGACCATACATTGCCACCGTCGCCACTTGGAGTATCGTTACCGGTTACACTGCCGTTAAGCGGAGTATCTTCATTGGTACTTACCACATCAGTTACAGCTACTGGAACATCGTTTACCGGAGTAATCGTTGGATTGTCTCCTGTATTACTGCTGCCATCTGACAAGTCACTTACGGTATTACCATTAGGGTCTTTACCTGTAGCGGTGGCCTGGTTGCTCACGCTGCCGGCCGTTACATCCGCTGCCGTTATCACATAGTCAGCAGTGAAAGTAGTATTATCTACTGCTCCTGCTGCCAGGGTGGCTAGTGGGCCGCCTGCTACCGTTACTAATGGGTCGGTAACAGTGACGTTTGTCAAAGCAACACTTCCGGTATTGGTTACCGCGAAGTGGTAGTTGATATGGTCACCGGCATTACCCTTGATGCCATCAGCATTGGTATCAACAACCGTTGCAGTTTTGATAATAGCGATGCTACCGCCAGCTACAGGAGTAACGGTTGGGTTATCACTACCGTTGGTGGTGATACCGTCGTCAGATTTACCTGTTACAGTATTGTTGTTTGGATCAACTCCCGATGCGGTGGCCTGGTTGCTCACGCTGCCGGCCGTTACATCAGCAGCAGTTATCACATAGTCAGCTGTGAAGGTAGTATTATCTACTGCTCCTGCTGCCTGGGTGGCCAATGGACCACCTGAAACGGTGACTTTAGGGTCGGTAACGGTGACGTTGGTCAAGGTTA
>JAFLKK010000004.1:0-806837 GCA_019163375.1 Paludibacter sp. | reverse complement strand
ACTTACCGTAAACGTATAGTTAATATGGTCACCGGCATTACCCTTAACGCCATCACCGTTGGTATCTACAACTGTTCCGGTTTTGATAATGGAAATGCTGCCACCTGCTACCGGAGTAATCGTTGGATTATCGCCTGTGTTGCTTAGGTCATCTGACAGGTCACTTACCGTATTATTGTTTGGGTCTTTACCTGAAGCGGTAGCCTGATTGCTTACGCTACCGGCAGTTACATCCGCAGCGGTAATCACATAGGCAGCAGTGAAGGTGCTATTATCTACTGCACCGGCTAACAAGCTGGACAAAGGACCACCTGAAACGGTGACTTTAGGGTCGGTAACGGTGACGTTGGTCAAGGTTACGGAACCGGTATTACTTACCGTAAACGTATAGTTAATATGGTCACCGGCATTACCCTTAACGCCATCATTGTTGGTATCTACAACGGTGCCGGTTTTGATAATGGAAATGCAACTAGTTCCAATAGTTACCGGAACAGTAGCTATACATCCGTTAGCATCCTGTACAGTTATAGTATGTGAACCTACACTCAAGCCGCTGAAAGTACCTTGTGCCTGAGAAGTTCCTCCATCAACGCTATATTGGAATGGGGCTAGTCCTATAGTTGCCGAAACAGTTACTGAACCAGTTGTATTTCCTTTACAATCGGCATTGGTTTGTGAAGTAATATTTGCTACTACAGCAGGATTTACAATCACCTGACATGTTCTGGGTTGAGCATTACAACCACTCGCGGTAACACCGTTTATGGTATAGGTAATCGTAATTGATGTAGAACCGGTATTGATTTTTACTGCAGAAATATCTCCGGTACCACTCGTTCCATCATCAGCAGTCCAGTTTATGGTTGTTGGCACAGGAGTCGTAAAAGTTATTACTGCTGTCTCCCCACTACAGATTGTTTGTTGACATTCGGATGAAGCAATTTCCGGAGTCGGGTTAACTGTTACATTTATTGTTTTGGTATCATTAGCACAACCGTATGGTGAAGTGGCTGTCACCGTATAGCTGACAGTAATAGGCGCAACAGTAGTATTGGATAATATTTGATTAACATCTCCTGATCCTGACTCTCCAAGACTGTTTGTCCAGGTTACCTGTGCAGTAGAAGGCGTTGGAGTAAAGGTTGCCGTAAAGGGATCTCCACCACATTGCGTTGTAGCGGACGAAGTGTAAGCCAAACTTACAACATCGGCTGTAACAGTAACTGTTTGCTGACAAGTGGCACTATTACCGCTTGCATCGGTGGCCGTCCAGGTTACTAAAGTGTTTCCTGTAGGAAAGCTTGCCGGAGCATTATTTGTTACAACAATATTAGCTGTAGCCGTACAATTATCGGTAACGGTAGGTGTGCCTAACACAACTCCGGTAGCTTTACAACCGACACTGTTCACCGTTACAGTTACATCTGCCGGGCAGTTTATAATAGGAGCCTGTGTATCAGTTGTGGAAATAGTTATTATGGACTGATCGGTTCCACTACATTGCCCATTCACGCTATATGTAAATGTATAGGAAGCTGCCGGATGCTGATTAGGATACCATACATTTCCCGGAACTGCATTTGCAGAGGCATCAGCAAAACTACCATATTTATCAGCACCTGCACTCAGGTAATCAAGCAGATTAATACCCCCCGAACTCTGGCAAACAGATATCGTATTATCTGCTCCTGCATTTGGCGCACTTGGGCTGGCCGATACAGTGAACGACAATACCCTATCAATACATGAACTGCCCGATGGTGAAGTTAAATGCACGTAATACGTACCAGCATCAGTGGCAGGATTGAAATTATTAAAAGGAAGATTGTACGCGGTACTTAATATCGTACCAGGTGTCCCTTCCTTCCACCACTGGAAATTCAGGTACGGCACACCGTTGACCGCCAATTGCCCGTTTGAACCGGGGCATAAGCTTATTGGTGTAATTTGTGGCATACTCAGGATTGTAATATCGTACAACTGATTCAATACATTGCCACAATTATCAAGAACCTGAAAATTATAGGTACCATCAGCAAGGCCAGTAAACAGATTATCGGTGCCATTATCAATTACAAAAGGAACCCCATCTTTCTTTGTAATTTTATAGGTAAGTGGTGGAACCCCACCTGTTGCCAATATACCCACATCGGTTTTAAGGCCTCCGGGACAATGAAATCCGGTGACATTATCTAATGTTAGGTCATAATCGATGGTGAATTCCCTATTAACATCAATACACCATTTATTACCGTAAGAAGGAACACTAAACGTTGCAGTTCTATATGCGGTAATAATTCTGAAAGTACCTGCATAAGGGAAAGCACCATTCAAATAATTATTATTTAACGAAATAGAATTAGCGACATTGGGCTGTCCAGTAACATAGGCAACTCCTGTGCTTGGATGCCCCCACTGACCGGTTGCGGGATTTAATTTTTGTAAAAAATAACTGGTCATTACCCCATTATTGCCTGTATTTGACATAAATATATTGAAAGCGCCACAGAGTTTCGTAACCGTTGTATTGCTGTAATCGCCAGGGTTATAACCTCCAACTGTTTTTGTGTTTGTCCTTACAATACCACAATCATCCACTATTTCTATTGTATATGTTCCGGCAGGGGCATCTTCTATAACCACATAGTTTTTATTTGCAGTTATCATGCTTGTTACATCATACGGTAAAGGATACGGAAAGCTTGCAGGTGCAGCCGTAATTCTTGCTGTTGCATATACTGCGGCTGTTGGTCCATACCAATAAAAGCTGGCATTACCGACACCACAACCGGGAATGGTATAAAAATTTGGGGGATTTACAGTATTATTAATATTAATAGTTTTCGTAATTGTATTTCCACATCCATCAGTCACTTTAACGGTATAAGGTCCAGAAGGAACGGGACTTGTTGCAGAACCAAAACTTCCCCAAAACGCATAAGTGGTACTTGAAACCGAGAGTGTTGTTGGTCCGGTATATGAAGCTGGATAAGCTGTAAGTTCCATTGTAACCGGTGATGTAAAGGTCAACGCTTCCGCTTGTAAGAATGCTTGAGAGCAAACCGCATCGCGCTGATATAACCTTAATTCCTGATTAATATTCACTAAATTATTGGTGCGGGTAAAAACATTCCCACATTTATCGGTAATTTCCAAATCATACGAATACGGTTGATCTTCCCAATAAGGCAAGTTAAATTGAAATCCACCGGTAGGCGCAGTAAGACTCGAAGGATGGAGGTACATTCCGCCAGTCCCATAGGTATAGGAATAATTAAGCACCACATCCGGGCTACCATCAGGTGGATGTACTGTAAATTTATATTGTAACGGAAACAATAATACATCGCCTGTGGCAACCGTAGCAATAGGATGAAAAACTTTAATGGTATTACAATCTACCAAAACCTGCTGAATGGCTGGTGGGCTAATGGTGAAGTTTGATTTGTATTTATTAATGACGGCCGTTTGTGCAGTAATGTCTCCACAAGCATCTTTAACCCTAACTGTGTAAACCCCCTGGGTAAGCCCGGCAAATACATTGCTGGCCTGCGGTGGGCGGGTAACAGGTCCTGTATATAATTCATAAGTCACACCAGTACCAACCGTGACGTTAACGGTAATTTGAGCATCGTTTCCACAAACTTCATGCACTACAGTTGAGTTAAATACTAACGTAACCTTTTGATTGAGAATGGTAGCATCTTTGGTCTGAGAATTAGACTCACCACCCAACGTTTGTGTGGCTATTACCCTATAACTTCCGGCAGTTAACCCTGTTAGAGTATTAGTTGACTGTGTGGAAATAGCCGTAGTATAGTTCGGTGATTTGTAAATGGCATACACCATGGTTGAACCGGCCGTTTGTCCGGTTATTGTCCATGTCAGTTTACCATTACCTGTACAGGTTTCGGCAGTTGGTGTTACTGTAAGTGTAAACGGAGCTAATGCCGCTTTTACCATAACGGGCAAAGCTAACAACAAAATGAGAGTAAGGGTTCTTAACCCAACAACTCTCTTCGAATTTTTAAAGTAAAAGGTTCTCATATCTTAGGTATTTAATACGGAAATTATTAACTGGTATACAGCTTATCTGGTTTTATTTTCTTTTCCACCACAAAGGGCTCGGAGTCACAGAGTATTTTTCTTCTTAGTATACTTTAATGGAGGATTCCTGTTTATTATTCCATTTTTTCAAATTTCAAAGTATCCAACTTCTCCCTCATATCTACACCCGGACGAAAACTAACTTTCCTTTTGCTAATAAGTGAAGAATGAAATTTACTTTCAGTTTCTGCTCCGGTGCTGGAGAGAGTGATTTGAAATGCACCGAAATCGCCAAACCTTACAATTCTACCTTCTGACAAATATTTCGAGAGCATTCTTGTGAGGTCGTTCAGTACAGCCAGCACATCAGTGTCACTCACTGTCGTTAAGCCTTTTGCAATTTCCCTACTTAGCTTTTTAAGCGTTACTTCACCCGAGGCTTTTGCCTGAGCATAAAATTTCTTTTGATTTTCGGGCTTCAAGGGATTTCCCTTCTCTACCACTACATAGGTTACTGCCATAATAATTTAGTCTAAGTATCTAATAATTATTCTTATTTATATCCACAGTCCATCAGATGGCGAAGACTGTAGAGCTATTTCTTTGTGATCTCTCTGGCTATATATTTTTACCATGGAGAGCACAGAAACTATATTAATTTACCACTAGTGGGACATTCACTGCAGCACTGTTACACCCATCTTTACTGCCTGTCACTTTCAATGTATATGACCCAGCAGGAATAGGAGAACTAAACAGTGTGATGTTATCTGGACCTGAACCTGAGTTAACAATACTACTATCGACATTATTAATCAGTTGCCAGTTGATGGTAGTACCGGTAAGTACTGAGCTAAGTGTAAAGTGAGGTATTTCGTAGAAGCAGACTACTGCTGAACTCGGAACAACAGTTACGCGAGGTTCAGGAAGAACAGTGACGGTGGCATTCGTGTTATCCGCACAACTTCCGGCAGTTACCGAGGCATTCAGGATAATTGTCAAAGGAGAGGTTCCCTTGTTGAAAAGAGCACCCGTATTGAATGAAGTCCCCGTTCCCGTTAGTCCCAGGAGGTTAGAAGTCCAATTGACCGTTCCTCCATTATCACCGGATACGGATAATGCAGCCGGACTGCCCGAACATATTGTTTGTGCAGTCGGGGCGACAGATAAGCTTGGGGCAGCGATAACCTCCACATTAGTTGTTGCTACTGCACTACATCCATACTGATTCGTATAGGTATAAGTGATAGTATGATTGCCAACTCCAGCGACAACAGGAGAGAACAGTCCGGCAATATTTACACCCGTTCCATTAAACAGCCCACCAGTAGGTGTTCCTGTTAATTGAGTAGGAGTAGAATTTGTACACAACGAGCTCACTGAGCCAACAGTAACAGCAGGGGTTGAAGGTTGTGCATAGACTATCACTTTCGACGAAGCCATTGATGTACAAGCACCTAAAGTAGCTGTTACCTCATAAGTACCTGCCGGGGCAGTGATACTATTTCCTGATAGAGTTACTCCCGTTGATGGAATCACTGCATATGTAAATGTGGCATCGTAATTGGTTATCGTAAAACTGCCGGTAGCTACCGAGCAGTTTGGTTGGGTTACCGCACTTAATATCGGTGCAATAGGGGTCAGTGGCTGTGCATCGATCGTTACACTCGCCGAAGCTACTGAAGTACAAGTACCCGAAGTTGCTGTCACAGTATACGTTCCTGCCGGTGCAGTTACGATTCCTGCTGTATTGATAACTCCTTCAGATGGCGTGAATGTATAAGTATTTGCAGCATCGTAGTTTGTTATGGTAAAACTGCCTAAAACTGTTGAGCACGTTGGCTGGGTCACAGCACTGATTAATGGTGCGGCAGTAGTTATTGACCGAATAATATTTTGCACAACAGAAATACTATTTCCACAAGCATCAGTAACTTTATAGGTACGCACGGTAGTCTCTGTACAACCCGAGAAAGTAGGCGCTGCATCGCTTAGCCAGGTAACCGTTGGAGCACTACAATTATCAGTTTCATCAGTAACAACAGATATATCGGGAGCCGGTATTGGATCATTTACTATTGAAACAACTATATCTGAAGGATTCGAAGCTGTCGGTTTTACTAAATCCTGGATTGTGATAAGCTGGCTGCAAGTGCTCTCATTTCCGGAGGCATCAAAAAAATGCCAGGTACGGGTAACAGTAGTTGGACAAGTTCCACTGGCTACATCCTGATATTGCACTGTAGTTATCAAACAATTATCACTTGCTACACCATTGTTGGGTAAAGATGAAAACTCGGCATAAGTTGAGGTAGCTAATGTTGATGAATATACGGGTGAAGTTATTTCAGCCGTCGAACAACCGCTAACAGTTCGAGCCACAGCACAAGTAGTAATAGTTGGCGCTATATTATCGGTTATAGTAACTGTAAAGTTACAGCTTGCCGAGTTGCCATCGGCATCACTTGCGGTATAGGTTACGGTAGTCAACCCTACATTAAAAACTTGTTCCCCTAGATAATTAATTCCTGTTGCCAGCGAACTACCTGTTGTAGCACCGGTCATATTCCAGGTTAGTTTTACTACACCACAATCATCGTTAAATGTGGGATTATTTGTTGCAACTGATAAACCACAACTCGATGTTGAATTCGCCACAATACTAACCGGAGAAATAGAAATGGTTGGAATGGTAACATCTGAGAATATAACTGTGTGATCTTCAACTTCACCTGTGTTAACCGTAGATGCAGCGTCAGATGCAGTCATTACATCCGAAGTGATACGCAATCGAATAGGCCGTGTTCCTGATGGTGCACTGGCGACACCACTCCAGTTTAACGAAGCAACAGTTTGACCTACTGCAATGGTTTGTACAGTTGATGCTTCGGAAGCTGAAAAAACACCATCCCCATTAAAATCAATCCATGCTATTAATGTGGCTGGTGCTGTTAAACTGTTGTGAACAGGTATATTTGCTATGGAATAATTGGTAAGACAAGAAGTCATATATACAGGCGATAATATAGCATCCTCATCGTTTATACCGGTTATTTCATCTTGATTATTGGCTGCAGAATGAAATATTGTGGCATCGTTATCCGGAGCAACAGAACCAAGATATAAATCGGTAGGAGTAGTTAACGTACCTGCACTTATCACCGGAGTACCTCCCATAGCACCGGTTGAAGATAAGAAATTATCAAAAGTACCGCTTGTCTGAGAAGGATTACCACCCGATACCAAAGGCTGAAAGATATGAACGGCATTGTCATAAGAAGCAACGGCATCTCCCCCATCCTGATCCACAATGAATCCTATGGCAATTGCCGATTTGCCACCACTCATAAATTGAGAGTTAACTGTTAACGGACTAGCAGCAGTTGCTGCAGATTTAGTAGTATACACTAGGGCAACATTTGCCGGGTTAGGAACTGAACCTGTAGAACCATATCCTCCCATCATCATCCGAGCTGTGAGATTATTATTTGAAAAAGAGAGTTTTTGGATTTGAGCCGCATCTTGATTCGCTTTTTCTAACAGTTGCCAGGTACTACCGTTGGTAGTACATTGGGTATACTCATATCCTGCAGAGCTATTATCATCTGTTTCGGCGCTGCCAAACACTAGTGATAAAGGAGTTGTAACTCCGGAAGGGTAAGTAGCATAGGCTCTTATTCTAAATGTGACGATTAATGGAAGATTATTTGGTGCGCTATTAGAAGTTCCACCATTCAAATTATTAGATAGTGCATAATATAAAGTATTATTTGATTCAGATCCACCAATATTATATAATTGGTCTAAACCGGCATTTGAATAATAACTGTTATACCCTATAAGCCTGACTGCAGATAGATCTGTATAAGGTGATACGCTTATATTTCCAGAAAATGCTACCTGATCAATAGTAATATGTATCGTTCCATTACCAATCGCAAAATCACGCGAGTCTGATGCACCCGCCGCTAAACTTATACCCGAAAAATTCATCCACCATATTCTATCTTTATACAAGCCTGTACCTCCGGTAGCTTTTAATGCTTGTGCTTGGCTTGTATATGCAAAGCATAACAATACTAAGGAAAGTAACATTCTCTTCACCATAAGCGTGATCGTCGATAAAAATTTTACAAATACAAAATTTTCATTTAGACAATTTTCTAATCTTTCTAATCTTCTCGGCTTTCTCATTTTCCGTTTATTTTATCTGTTATTTTGTATTCAATCTTTTATCTTACTAGCATTACTTGCCATTTTCTCCTATTGGAGTATTTGTATTTATTGGGCAGTGACTTAAAGTCTATGTAGCATTAGGTGTGAATGTTTCACAGACCTTAAGTATACTGTATTATAGAGTATGTGTAAGCGAAATTGCAAAACCATTGCCTACGGTTTTGGTAGCACTCGATTTATCCAAATCAATAATGCCCCAATTGTATCTGAATTTGATACCAAAATCCTGGAACATCAAACCTGCTCCTACTCCCAATTGAAGATTAAAGCGTTGCGCATCACTATTATTTTTATAGAGATCGTATGAGTCTGAATTACCCACTTTAATGCTTTTAGCAATCATATACGAAAAATCAGGCCCTCCAAAGGCGCACAATTTCAAATCGCGACCAAGAGGGAAAGTAATTACGATATCAACAGGTACATCCAAAGCATGTCCTTGTGTTTTGGTATCGATACTCAAAACGGTATTGTTTTTGAACAAATAGGAATAGAGTAAACCGAATTGCAATGAAACAGGCTCTTGTACCGACATGGTATAATTAAAACCGGCTTGAATACCATCCATAGATTGGGAAGTTTTAGCGCCATTCATTGTTGTGACAGTTGTTGGCTGCACATACCCTAGCTGAATGTTTCCTTGTGCATTAGCACTCACTGTAAATGCAACTAAAGCAAAAACTGCTATTAAAAATTTAATTGTCTTCATAATCTTGATCATTTTTATTTTATTGATTATTGCAATATGTATGTGAAATAATTATCTATCTATACAAAAATTTACATTGTCAATAATACCGAAAAATTTATCGAACTTTCAGTTGCCTAAAAAGACCGGAGATGTATCCGGTCTTCTTTCTAAGCAGCAGCACTATTCGCAATTATTTCTTTATAAAGGAAAGAATCCACAAGAATACTACTGCACCAACAGTAGCTGTAATTAAGCTCCCGATAAGACTGGAACCTGTACCAATGCCGAACACATCAAAAAGCCACCCTCCTATCAGGCTTCCTACTATGCCGACCATCAAGTTAATCACCAAGCCAAAGCCTCCACCTCTCACTAATTTACCGCCCAGAAAGCCGGCAACGAAACCGATTAGAATAAATAAAAAGAAATTCATACCATCTACTTTTAAAAGGTTACTACAAAATGACAATCGCAAAACAGAGACACTAATAATTGTTGCTTTAAAGAATGAAATTCACAGTATTCGCTTGTACAGAGATCAATACATTTCGTATCCCGTTTAGCATTTTTGTAAAGCATTATATTTTTCTCTGAATTTAGAATGAGCACTACACACAACCTTAAATATTAAAGTTATATAATGTCTCAACTGTGAAAACAAAATTAAACAAAAACTATACAGCATTTACTGTCAGCAATTTATGGCATATTTATCAATTAACTAAATCGCAAAAAAAGACTACATAAAAGTCCAACGAAAAATAAATAAATATGCAGTAAAATTCAATAATTTATACATTTTAGGAATGTTTGTCATAATGAATCCATTACAATAGTAGAATTTATGGGAGTTATAGAGAATTAAAGCGAAGAAATAATTACTACATAAAAATCATATCGTACAGGTGAGAATAGGAATAATTACTACATAAAAATCTTTCGGTAAATACAATTATTCTTGAATATTTAACCTTATAGCACTAAAAAAAACAAATAAAAGTCAACGAAAACAGAATAATTTGAGTCGAAAACTTCAATTTTACCCATCCAAAAATCTTAAATTACAGCAAAACAATAAAGATTAACTACTCGGCTGAATAAAAATAATGCACACTTGAGCACATAACGAGAGAAAGAATTTTAGTTGGATCTTTATCTATCAAAAAACAAAACAAAACAACTTCAAAAAGTGAGAGAGCAGGCTTAAAATAGGCTCATAAAATGCTGTAAAACATATATTAGCAATATCTACCAAATAAAATATTTGTATTTTTGTATACATATCTTATTTGTTACACGACACATTAAACAGAAAAACATTCCGTTGGAATTTTTACTCTCAGATCATTCTATTTGCCTTTAAGTAGATATGGAATCACATTTTAAAGGCAGGACTTATAGAAAAAAGAGAATCGAATTTGAAAAATTGCACGATGTTTGTATTTGCGTCTGTGAACACAATTTATAAATTAAGAATTCCAACATCTATGACAAATCCATTTTTCGACGAAACACTACAGTTTGATTTACTTCCCGACTATAAAAATTATAGTTTACATATGAGCAATCTCGAAGTCGGCGCAATGGGGGGGCAAATGAGTTTTTTTATAGTCGATCAGTTTAGACGTACCATTACACTTTACTCACACAATCCTGAACTTTCCGATTTATTTGGGGAGATGAGAGTTAAACCGCTAGACCCTGAATTTATAAAAAGAATGTTTTCGTCTAATAATGACGACACGTTCAATATTCAGGTTATCGAAACAGTGAATAACATTCTTAAATCAGATATCTTAGGGAATAACAACAGAACATACTGTCTTAGTTTTACCCTCCCGGTCACCTTAGCCAACAATGCAGTTCAGTTGTTGAAATTTAAGGTAATGCCCTATAAGCACACGAGTACATCAGAACAAGGAATACCATGGCTGGTATATTATGATATAAGAAAAGCGGATGTCAAAAAACCAGGTTGTTTTAAATTATTAGACGTCAACAATTCAGAAGAATACCCTGTGTTTATTACCGATAACATAGGCGACCAGCCAAAATATGAAATACTTAGTAAGACCGACATCGATATTTTACAACTAGCAAGCGATGGGCTTACTGAAACTGAAATAGCAGAACAAACGAATATAAATGGGAACAATATGAAACATCTAAAATCGGCTCTACTTATCCGTTTAAATGCAAAATCTATCTCGCATGCCATAACCAAAGCAAAAAAGCAGGGTTTCATATAACCAAACATAGCATCCAACTAGTTGCAAAATATAGTTACAATATATTTATAATATAATCATAAAATACTGTGCCATGATGATCCATACCAATCCAGACGAATTAAATGAATTAATCCGCCTAACTGCTCTTCTTTCAGAAATATATGAGCAACCGATAACACTAACCAATTTTGAGGACGACAGTATTATTTTCGCATCCAAACGTTTCTCTTTAATGACCGGATTTGAATCGGATCCTGAAAGTTTGGAACAGACATTTACTTATTTTGATCTTATCCATCCAAAGGACATAGATATTACCTCAGAAATTAATCAAAATGGAAAAAAAATACTTGCCAATACGTTTAAGCAGAAGCCATTTGCGAAAGCTTTTATGACCTACAACATAAAAATAAGACAACGGGGAGATGAATACAAACCAATGAAAATAATTGTCAAACCGATTGCTTTCGAGAAAGATGGCACTCCCAAATATAAAGTTGCAACATTCTTACCAATTGTACAGAAAGGCTATCAACGTTTTGCGTTATACACTGAGAGTAATGGTGGAAATGAATTGTATTATTCATCCTTACGAAGAAAGTTTGTGGAGCACGAAACTATAGAGTTAAAACCAATTGAAATAGAACTACTCAGACTTACATCGAGAGGACACCGGGAAGTTCAGATAGCTAAAAAGCTGGACATTAAAGTGGATTTACTCCGCTACTACAAAAGAAATGTATACAAGAAATATCATGTCTGTAATATGACTGAAGCCGTATATATTGCATTGTTTTACGAACTAATATAATGTACTAATGACGTAAACACTTACCGTTGTGCACTACACAAACAACAAAACAGAGGCCTACAAGATTATATTTTGTAGGTCTCTGCTTTGTTGTAGAATAACATTTTCAACTTCATATTAAGTCACAAAAGGAAAAAACCTAAATTAATTTTACTGGTTTGGATTTAATTAAGGCAATCTAAATTTTATATTTATGAAAGAAATTAGGCCGTTCAAAATGAAAATAATACATTGATAGAGATACTTTCCTCTTTCGGTTATTTTTTGTAATTTTGCACCTCAATAAAAAAACAGAACATCAAGACAGTTAAGATGAAAAAGTTTGCTGAATATTCCAATTTGAATTTATCGGACATCAACAAGGAAATGCTTACGCAATGGAGCGAAAAAGACATTTTCCATAAAAGTATCGAAACCCGTGAAGGAAAACCATCGTTCGTTTTTTATGAGGGACCTCCTTCTGCTAATGGACTTCCGGGCATTCACCACGTTATGGGGCGTACGATTAAGGATGTGTTTTGTCGGTATAAAACCATGCAGGGCTTTCAGGTAAAGCGTAAAGCCGGTTGGGATACGCACGGACTTCCGGTGGAACTTGGTGTGGAAAAAGCATTGGGAATTACCAAAGAAGACATTGGTAAAACCATCAGTGTGGACGATTATAACGCAGCTTGCCGCCACGACGTGCTCAAATACACCAAAGAATGGGAAGATTTGACTACCAAAATGGGCTATTGGGTAGACATGAATGATCCGTACATCACGTACGACAATCGCTATATCGAGACGCTCTGGTGGTTATTGAAACAACTGTACAACAAGAACTTACTATACAAAGGCTACACCATTCAGCCTTACTCGCCAGCTGCCGGAACAGGACTTTCGACTCACGAGTTGAATCAACCCGGCTGTTATCGCGATGTAAAAGATACCACCTGTGTGGCTCAATTCAAGTTGAAAAATGAGGATAACACCTTCTTTTTAGCATGGACAACCACACCATGGACCTTGCCTTCAAACACAGCACTGTGCGTTGGCCCCACCATCGATTATGTAAAAGTAAAAACGATAAATCCATATACAAAAGAGGCCTGCAATTTGATTTTAGCCGAAAATCTGCTTTCTGCAGTTATGGGCAAAAATGAATATGAAATTATTGACCGCAAAAAAGGCTCTGAACTAGCCGGCACTGAATACGAGCAACTGATCCCCTGGATTAACCCCGGAGAAGGAGCTTTCCGTGTTATCACCGGCGATTTTGTAACCACCGAAGATGGCACCGGAATTGTGCACATTGCTCCTACCTTTGGTGCGGACGATGATCGTGTGGCTAAACAAAATGGTGTTCCACCCTTGTTGTTGATCGACAAAGACGGTAACCGCCAACCAATGGTGGACAGAACGGGTAAATTCTTTAAAATCGAAGATTTGAGTGTTGATTACGTCGCCTCAAATGTAAACACTGATTTATACGCCGAATACGCCGGAAGGTATGTAAAAAATGCTTATGACAATAGCCTGACTGAAGATGATGCAACCTTGGATGTGGATCTTTGTGTGATGTTGAAACAGCAAGGTTTGGCTTTCAAAATAGAGAAACACACGCACAGCTACCCACATTGCTGGCGCACCGACAAACCGGTATTATACTATCCATTAGACAGTTGGCTTGTAAAAACAACCGCTTGCCGCGAGGAAATGATGTCGTTGAATGAAACCATCAATTGGAAACCCGCCTCCACCGGAACAGGTCGTTTTGGTAAATGGTTGGAAAACCTGCAAGACTGGAACTTAAGTCGCAGCCGTTACTGGGGAACGCCGCTTCCTATCTGGCGCAGCGAAGATGGCACTGAAGAAATCTGTATTGGCTCGGTAGAAGAGTTGATTTCAGAAATCGAAAAGTCCATCGCTGTCGGATTTATGACTGAAAATCCATACAAAAACTTTGAAGTTGGAAAAAATACTGCCGAAAATTACTCGGTAAAAAATATAGATCTCCACCGCCCATACGTGGATGGTATTGTCCTTGTTTCGGCAAGTTGCAAACCCATGAAACGTGAGCTTGATCTGATCGACGTTTGGTTCGATTCAGGTGCTATGCCGTATGCGCAGTTGCATTATCCGTTCGAGAACAAAGAGTTGATTGACAATCACACGAATTTTCCTGCCGACTTTATTTCGGAAGGTGTAGATCAAACTCGTGGTTGGTTCTTTACTCTTCACGCTATCAGCACCATGGTTCGTGGTTCGGTGGCTTTCAAAAGCGTTATTTCTAATGGGTTAGTTTTGGACAAAAACGGCAATAAAATGTCGAAACGTCTGGGCAATGGTGTTGATCCGTTTTCTACGATTGAGAAATTTGGCTCCGACCCATTGCGTTGGTACATGATGACCAATGCTTCACCATGGGACAATCTGAAATTTGATGTGGAAGGCATCGATGAAGTACGTCGCAAATTTTTCGGAACACTTTATAATACTTACTCGTTCTTCTCGCTTTACGCCAATGTTGATAAATTCAACTATTCTGAAGCCGAAGTTCCAATGGAAAAACGCCCTGAAATTGATCGCTGGATTATTTCACTGCTGAATACCTTAGTAAAAGAAGTTACCGAATACTACGAAACGTACGAACCAACCCGTGCAGGCCGTGCCATTTCCGATTTTGTGGGTGAGAACCTTAGTAACTGGTACGTACGCTTAAACCGCAAACGATATTGGGGTGGTGAATATGATGAAGATAAAATCTCAGCATATCAAACACTTTACACCTGCCTGGAAACTGTTGCGCATTTAATGGCTCCTATCGCGCCTTTCTTTGCTGATCGTTTATTCCTTGATTTAAACGCCGTAACCGGAAAAGACAACAGCGAGTCGGTTCACTTAGCTAAGTTCCCAACATTCAATGAAGCATTGATTGACAGCAATTTGGAAGCATGCATGCAACTTGCACAGCAAACTTCATCATTGATATTAGCACTACGTCGTAAAGCCGACAAGAAAGTGCGTCAACCGCTATCGAAAGCAGTTGTTCCTGCGCAAGATGAAACATCATACAAACAATTGCTATATATTGCTGATTTAGTAAAAGCAGAAGTGAATATCAAGGAATTGGAAATCATTCCGGCCGATGCAGATATGGACAATCTGGTAAAGAAAATTAAACCGAATTTCAAAACTTTGGGTAAAAAATACGGCAAGCAAATGAAGGAAATTGCACAAGCAATGACCGTTTTTGGCAAAGTCGAGATTGTTGAAATAGAGCGAGAAGGTCAATACCTGCTTGCTTTACCAACAGGCGATGTAAAATTAGAACTTGAAGATGTTGAGATTATTACTGAAGACATGCCGGGTTGGTTAGTAGCGAATGAAGGTAAACTTACAGTTGCGCTTGACATTACTGTTACCGACGAACTATTGCGCGAAGGAATTGCCCGTGAACTGGTGAATCGTATTCAGAATATCCGCAAATCGAATGGTTATGAAATCGTGGATAAAATCATCGTGGAGATTGAAAGCAGAGAAGAAATAGCAGAAGCGGTAAAAGAATTTGCTAACTATATTGCTTCTCAAACATTAGCAAATTCTGTTGTTTTAGTTGATAATCTAACTGATGCCACGGAACTTGAGTTTGAAGATTATGTAGTAAAGATTAATATTCAGAAAGTATAGTTCATTTGAAGGGCAAAAGGCAGGCATGTAAGTGTCTTGTTTACCTATAATTACTTTTCAAATAACTTAAATATAATTGCCAAAATAATTGTACAACTGAAACAAATTTCATATTTTCGCACTCGGAAATAAAAATAGGCGAAAAGTTCCTTTTTTACACACAGAATTTTCAATTAATCGTTTAATAAAATTACATCATGACCGAAAAAACAAGATATACTGATGCTGAGCTAGAAGAGTTTCGTGCACTTATAAGAGAAAAGCTTGCTAAGGCTCAAAAGGAATATGAAGAATTGCGTAACGCTATTTCGAATTTAGACGGGAATGATGTCATGGACACTTCGCCTACTTTCAAAGTACTGGAAGAAGGAGCGGCCACTTTATCAAAAGAAGAAGCCGGCAGACTTGCTCAACGTCAAATGAAGTTTATTCAACATTTACAATCCGCAATGATTCGCATTGAAAATAAAACCTATGGTATTTGTCGCGAAACTGGTAAATTGATACCTAAAGAGCGCCTACGTGCCGTTCCTCATGCAACATTGAGCATTGAAGCAAAAAACGATCAAAAATAATCAAATTCCATAAAACGAAATTCGGCAACATGGCAAACTCTGTCGGTTGCCGAATTTGTTGTTTTATTACACTGAAAATAAAATTCAGATAAATAGATTTTACTGAATTATCAACTGTCAACTATCAATTAATTTCCATGTCTATCACAAAAAAATCCATATTTCTTATTTTTCTCGTATTGTTCATCGATCAAGCGTCGAAAATATATGTCAAATTAAACTTTACCCTGGGCGAAAGTGTAGACGTTTTCGGGTGGTTTAAAATCCTTTTTATCGAAAACAACGGAATGGCTTTTGGGTTGGAAATCATTGGTAAGCTATTCCTTACACTTTTCAGAATTGTAGCCGTAGTTGCATTAGTCTTTTACATCCGTAATCTGATAAGAAAACAGGTCCGCACAGCATATATTCTAACCATATCATTAGTTCTGGCAGGAGCAGCCGGCAATATTATTGACTCTGTATTTTACGGAGTGTTTTTCAGCGCCAGCGAATACATGGGTCCGATAGCCTCATTTTTACCACCCGGCGGTGGTTACGAAACCCTCTTTCACGGCAAAGTAGTGGATATGCTTTATTTCCCACTCATAAAAAGTGATACCGGTCAAACGATTTTCTTTAGTCCGATATTCAATGTAGCCGATTCGGCAATAAGTGTAGCTGTGGCTTTAATTCTTATCTTCTTTCGCAAAGAACTAAACGAAAGTCTTGAAACTAAAAAAGAGCAAGATGTGGAACCTACGAATTAATTTTTTCAGTCAATTTACCATTATTGTTAGCATCCTTCTTATTTTTGCTGCTTGTAGCAATCGTCCTAAAGGCGTATTAAACCAGGAGGATATGGTTAATCTGCTGACCGATATGCATAAATTAGATGGTGTACTTATTGAGCGTGGTATTATGTTTTCGAACGACAGTACAAAAACAAAATACTACAATTTCGTTTTTGCAAAATACGAAATCACAAAAGCCAACTTTGATTCGTCATTGGTCTGGTACACAAAAAATCCGCAAGAATTCAACAACGTTTACAAAAAAGTTCTTATAAATCTCACTTTACAAGAAAAAGAAGTAAAATCGGGCAAATACCATTTCATCGACTCAGTAGAACTTGCAAAAGTAAAAAGTGAACTGTGGAGAAGACGAAACAAATACGAACTTACAAAAGACTCTACCCGTACCAAATTAGACTTTGAAGTGGTTGATCCGGGTTTACTATATGGCGACGTGTATATTCTCCGTTTTCTACTACGAATTGCACCAGAGGACTCTTGTACAAAACAACACATCTCCGTGCGTTTAAATTACCAAAACGGGAAGGTGGATAGTGCTTTTGCACTGGCTCATCACGACAGTTTATTGAGGCGCTACACCATAAAACTACCGGCCACAAGGAAGCTTAAAATAAAATCTATCTCGGGAGAATTACTTGGTAGTAAGGCCTATAAAGGAAAATTACATGCTACTGTGGACAGTATATCATTAATGCGTAAGTTCAACCCCGTTCATCAGGATAGCCTGCGAAAACTGGTACAAAAACTGGAACCTAAGAGAAAGATTATTCACCCAAAAGGGAAGCCGGCACCTCTACAACAAATCAAAAAAACAGTACAAAAACCGCAGCCAACACTTAAATAATGAAGCGTATCGGAAGCCAGCTTTGCTTTTGCTCACCGGAGACTATTCTTCGTAGAATGGCCGTGGAGCAAAATAGTAAAAATGTAATCACGCGCATCTTTAGTCTGGATGATGGTATCGTAGAAACGGCTAACACTTTGTTTTTCGACGGGATTCTGTCTGCAGAAATCATATCAGTTAAACAATCGGGGGCAAACTACCTAAGCGAAAAGCTGACTAATGATTATCAATATATCGACGTCTCGGTAGAACTACCGACCCAGGAAATAACTCCGGGTACAAAACCATTGCTATTGGATTTTGGGACAAATTCAGTTTTACTAATCAACAAGTTGTTAGTTCATCTGGCTCCCATGCTTAGTTCTTTCTCCATTTTTGAAATAATTGCAGCTTGTACCTTTTATCCCGCTTTAGCGCTCAACACAACCGGTGAGCTATGCAAGAGCCGCACTACACAGCTACTACTTTGGGAGAATGTAGATTTAGTAAACAAGAGAATTACATTACAAACCTGCATTCGTGAAATGGTATAATTTCCATACAAACAGCTCTTTTGTAATACTAAAAAAGTGCAATTCCACACCAGGGCATGTTTTACAGCCACTCAGCTATGGCTATATGACCACAAAATTGAAAAAAAAATTGTACTTTTGCACCCAACTAAAAATTAAAAAAAACGTTTTCATTTGACGTATTGAAATTGTCAACTGTCAACCGTCAATTATCATCCAGACATGAGTGTTGTAGAAAAAATAAAAAGTGCCAAATCAACGGCTTTCTCCTTCGAATTATTACCTCCATTAAAAGGGAATGGTATTGAAACAGTTTACAAAACGATTGATACCCTGCGCGAGTTCGACCCTAAATACATCAACATCACGACACACCGTAGCGAGTTGGTATTCAAAGAAAATGCACCCGGACAATTTGTACAGGTAGCAGAACGTCATCGTCCCGGAACGGTAGCCATTGCTGCAGCCATTCAAAATAAATATAAAATTGCTGTTGTCCCGCACATTATTTGCAGCGGATTTACACGCGAAGAAACTGAATATGCACTTATTGATCTTCAGTTTTTGGGAATCACTGATTTGCTATTGTTGCGTGGCGACAAGGCCAAACATGAACGTGACTTCTCTCCTACCGGACATCGCAATGCCACTGAACTTCAGGAGCAGGTAAACAATTTGAATCAGGGATTGTTTTTAGATGGATCGAAAATGAAATCGCCCATCGCTCCATTTTCATACGGAATGGCTTGCTATCCCGAAAAACATGAGGAAGCGCCCAATTTGGATTCGGACTTATTCTACGCAAAACAAAAGGTAGACGGCGGCGCAGAATATTTGGTAACACAAATGTTTTTCGACAACAAAAAGTATTACGAATTTGTGGAGAAATGTCGTGCCATTGGTATAAATGTTCCTATTATTCCGGGAATAAAACCAATAACGCTTAAAAATCAATTAACCATTTTACCAAAGATTTTTCATACGGACATTCCAGAACCATTTGCCACCGAGTTGCGCAATTGCAAAACAGACGCAGACGCAGTAGAAGTAGGGGTTGAATGGTGTACGCAGCAAGCTATTGATTTAAAAAATCATGGCGTACCAAGTATTCATTTTTACAGCATGATGGCTACTCAAAGCGTAAAACGAGTAGCCAAAGCAGTATTCTAAAAACAACGCTCAGCTCCCATAAAACGGGAGTTAGCTTATAATATACATTAAAAATTACTCTCAGTTTTCTGTCTATTGACAGAAAACTGAGTTATTTCATTATTCTATGTTGAGTTTCCTGTTCTTTATAATCATTTTCGTTTTAATCCTCGGATTAGTTATCCTGCTTTCCGTACTGGGATTTATACGCTCTATTTTCGGGTCTATTTTCGGCTTTGGAAAACGCAAAACTCCAACGCAAGATCAGCAGCAACAAGACTTTGATCAACCTACTCCCAAACAAAAAATATTTACCGACAAAGAAGGTGAGTATGTTGACTACGAGGAGGTGGAGTAATTAATGTGGTGATGTGATGATGTGATAATATGATGTGATGATTAGCCAACCTTAATTAATCAATAACAAAACTAACTTCCTTGAAATAGAAACTTCTGTATTCTCCTTCGGCCGTTTCAAGTTCCAGCCTTCCGTCGGGATGAACGGCAAAAATCCGTGCCTGAAATAATTCTCCATCTGCTTTGAAAGCATGAAAACCATCTTTCCTGAATAACATATCGGCATATTCCAACTGTAGCTTTTCGACATCCAGATCTCGATACACGTCCATTATATTTTGACGTATCTTCTTCAGCAAAGGGCTTCTTGCTATACGCTTGCCGGTAATCTGACACAGCGAAACAGGATTGGGAGCATTGCTTACAAATTCGGTCTGATTCACGTTTAACCCTATACCCACAACGGCAAACTTAATTTGTCGACCCTGCAATGAATTCTCGATAAGTATTCCGGCCAGCTTTTTGTCTTTCCAGTAAATATCATTGGGCCATTTCACCGTAATATCGTCAACGTACTCATCCAGCGCCTTTTTAATACCTACACTCACCAACTGCGAAATCAAAAACTGTTGGTCAGGTCTGATTTTCTGAGGAAAAAGGGCTATGCTGAAAAGCAAGTTTTTACCCGGTTCTGACTCCCACGAATTTCCAACTTGTCCTTTACCTGCCGTTTGAAAGTCGGTCCGCACCACAAAACCATCCATCAAAGGAGTTCCCCGCAGCATCTTCCACAGCAATTCATTAGTAGAAGCTGTTTCTTGTATAAAAAAACTATTTTCCATCGACACAGATTGTAAAATACATTCCTATTTAACGCCCGCAGATAATTGCAACAAAAACTCTTCCATCTTCTTTGTTACCGCTTTCGAACTACCATTCGGATTATTTATCAATAACGCAAAAACAAGTTGTTTACCTTTCTTATCTATATATCCCGCATAGCTCTTTACGCGTGAAATAGTGCCACTTTTAGCATGCACTTTACCCTGTAACGGAGTTTTCAGAAGGAATGACTTCAGCGTACCATTCTCGCCGGCAACGGGTAGTGAGCGAAAGAACACATCTTTATTTACGCTTCTCGTTTGCATATAACTTAACAGCTCTACAAAAAACTGAGCGGAAACAGCATCGGAAGGTGATAAGCCGGAGCCATCGTACATAAACAATTGATCGACAGACAATCCCTTCGATTTCCAAAAAGCTTTTATAACCAGAACCGCTTCGGCATTCGTAGCAACAGCTTTATTTTGTAAAGCTAAATATTTAAAGACACATTCGGCATACAAATTATTACTGCGTACATTTGTTTCGGTAATGATTTCGCTTAATGGCGGAGAATCGTGTGTATAAATTATTGTTCGTTCAGAAGCGCGATCAATACTATCTGTTGGCAAGTCACGTACCGCAACATCATTTTCAATCAGTCGATCGGAAAAATGCTGCGCCAACAACAGTGCCGGGTTCGGAATATCACCTTTAGTAACAAACTCCGTCCGGTTGGCGGGAATCTCGCCGGTTACACTACGAAAACTGGAATGTGGAGCACCGTAAAAATAAGCGCTATCAAAAGAAATAGTACTACTAACCAATCGATTATCGATTTTAAGATTAATTATTTCCGGAACAACGCGAAGTACTATGGGCGTATTACCCACACTTCCCGAACGCAATACCAATCGATAAGTATTATCGAGATAGGAAATGCCGTAAATGCCCGCTGCATAATAATTGCCCATATCTTCCCATGTCCACTTCGGATTCACACCCTCATCGTCGAACAAACCAGCATCGGCTATTACCCGGCCGTTTATCTTTCTAATTCCACGATTTTTTATCGCTTCTACCCATTTGACAAGAAAAGTGGTATCGCCTAATTTTTCAGAGCCCAATGTAGGATCGCCGCCACCACGAATATACAAGTTACCATTCAGCACACCGTCGGCAGTAATTCTTCCATCAACCTCCAATCTGGTTTGAAACCGAAAATCCGCTCCAAGCAATTCCAAAGCGGTGGCTGTAGTCACCAACTTCATAGTGGACGCCGGAACAACGCTATTTTTGGAATGATATTCGCAAACGGTTGTGTTTGTGGCCACATCTCTTACCAACAGGCTAATATTGGCATTTTGCAAGAGACTGTTATTCACTAATCCATCCAACGGACTTTTGGCAAAAGTGAGGATAGAGAACAGCAGCAACGATATAATAAAGTTCAGTTTTTTCATCATGACAATACGGTTTAGAATTATCTACAAAAGTAAAGAGAAAAAGTGTATCGGACGTCATTCTACCGGAGATATCAATGAATTTATAGAGAATTATCAAGACAATGATTTCCTAAATTCATATTTAAATAACAATCGTTTAAAATAGATTTTATATATTTGCAGGGCAAAGCAACTCTACATCAGAGCACTCCACCATATTTTACAACTTATCACGCATAAATTATGAAATCAACTGTTTATCTCGCACTGGCAATAACAGCCTCTTTATTGTTTTCGTGCAGCACTACCGACACGATAAGCGATACGGTACTCTATTTAAAAGTGAGAAGTACATTGAGCGGAAATGATTCTACCGCCTATGTTTCGAATAATTTTGTTTGGTACAATGCCACCACTAAAGAATTGAAATTCGTAAACCCACCAACACTTCAGAAATTACAATCCTACAGGCAAGTAAAATTCTATGTTGGTAACGATTCACTATTCACAGCTAAAGTTGTAACCGATGCCGTATCGGCCATCGTCAACGATTTAGTGCTGTATATGAAAACGGATGGGAAGTTTTATCTCGAAGACGGATATCCGTTGAACCTGGGCGACGCCACCTTACGTGCTCAAAACAAAGACAAAAGAGCCGCAGCATGGAGTAAGTTTATTATCCAAATGAAAAAGGACAAGCACTACGCTGAGCAATAGACCGACATCAAACAAAAAAAAGCTGCAACCCTTACGGATTGCAGCTTTTATATTTAATTGTCAACTGTTAATTTTCAACTGTCAACTCAAATTAAGCCTGAGGTTTATCTTCACGAGGAGGACGTGGCATCAATGCTTTGCGTGACAATTTGAATTTACCTGTTTTTTGATCAACTTCCAGTAATTTCACATCAATCATATCGCCTTCTTTGATACCCGCTTGTTCCATTGTTTCAATGCGTTTCCAGTCGATTTCAGAGATATGCAACAAACCTTCTTTTCCCGGCATAAATTCAACAAATGCACCGTAAGGCATTACCGATTTTACTTTTGCAGGATAAGTTTCACCAATTTCAGGAATTGCTACAATACCTTTAATTTTGTACAATGCAGCGTCGATAGCAGCTTTGTTGTTAGCAGCAATTTCCACACGACCTTGATCTCCGATTTCTTCTACTGTAATAGTAGCACCGGTTTCAGCTTGCATGTTTTGAATGATTTTTCCACCAGGTCCGATGATTGCACCAATCGATTCTTTAGGAATAAACATCACCACAATACGAGGTGCGTTTGGTTTCATATCTTCGCGTGGCGCAGCCAATGTTTCCTGGATTTTGCCTAAGATATGCATACGACCTGCTTTCGCCTGGTTCAAAGCTGTTTCAAGAATTTCGTACGAAAGTCCGTCTACTTTGATATCCATTTGAGTAGCAGTGATACCATCTTTAGTACCGGTTACCTTGAAGTCCATATCGCCCAAGTGATCTTCATCACCCAAGATATCCGAAAGAACAGCAAAGTTTTTACCTTTATTTTCAGAGATCAATCCCATTGCAATACCCGAAACCGGTTTAGCAATTTGTACACCTGCATCCATCAACGCCAATGTTCCGGCACAAACCGTAGCCATTGAAGAAGAACCGTTCGATTCCAAAATATCAGAAACCACACGTACAACGTAAGGATAGTTAGCTGGGATCATGTTTTTCAATGCACGTAATGCAAGGTTACCATGACCTACTTCGCGACGACCGACACCACGAGAAGCTTTCGCTTCACCTGTTGAAAATGGTGGGAAGTTATAATGCAACAAGAAACGTTCTTTGCCTTTGAAAAGAGCATCATCAACTAATTTCTCATCCATTTTAGTTCCTAAGGTAACAGTAGTCAACGATTGAGTTTCACCACGGGTAAACACAGCCGAACCGTGAGCTCCCGGAAGGTAATCAACTTCCGACCAGATAGGACGAATTTCAGTTGTTTTACGACCATCCAAACGTTTGCCTTCATCCAAAATAGAACGACGCATAGCTTCTTTTTCTACTTCGTGGTAATATTTACCGATAAGACCTTTTTTGGCTGTAGCCACTTCAGGTTCCAATGCAGCAACATATTCTTCCTTGATTGCTTTGAAATTGGCCATACGTGAGTGTTTGTCGGTGTTGCAAGAAGCCGCCACAACATACACTTTATCATAGGTTTTAGCCCAAATATCTTTTTTCAGGTCTTCGTCGTTTTCTTCGTGACAATAAGTACGTTTTACAGTTTTACCAACTGCTTCCATTAACTCAATTTGCACCTGGCAATGAACTTTGATAGCTTCGTGAGCCACTTTCATAGCTTCCAACAAAACTTCTTCACTTACTTCTTTCATTTCGCCTTCAACCATCATAATGTTGTCGATAGTTGCAGCCACCATGATTTCTAAATCGGCAGTTGCCAATTGAGCAAAAGTAGGATTGATAACAAATGCACCGTTGATACGAGCAACACGACATTCAGAGATAGGACCGTTGAAAGGAACATCCGACACAGCTAAAGCAGCCGAAGCAGCTAAACCTGCCAATGCATCAGGCATATCTTCACCATCAGACGAAACAAGCATTACGTTTACAAAAGTTTCAGCATGAAAATCATCAGGAAACAAAGGACGTAAAGCGCGGTCGACAAGACGAGACACTAAAATTTCATAATCAGATGCACGACCTTCACGTTTCAGGAAACCTCCCGGATAACGGCCAAAGGCAGCATATTTTTCTTTATAATCCACTGAAAGTGGCATAAAATCGGTTCCCGGAACAGCATCTTGTGCCGAACAAACGGTAGCCAACAGCATGGTATCACCCATGCGAACCATTACAGAACCATCGGCTTGTTTAGCCAATTTACCTGTTTCGATAGAAATGGTACGTCCATCACCCAATGTGATAGTTTTTGTAACTACATTCATAAAATTACATTTTTCTTTTTTTAAACATCAAATTTCGCGCGCAAAGATACGATATTATTCGCGAATTTCGTGCAGATAAAGAGTAAAATAGTGATTTTTTGGGTATTGAAGTTGTAGTAGAATACTCACATTTTGGTAAAACATCAACAGCGTTTCGGTGCCTAACATCATCGAAGACATATCAGCGTCGAACATTCAATTGGTAAAATGCATGCCATTACGAGTGCCCTCCGACAACAATTCTCATAATTTTGAGGTTAAGGACGAAAAAGCGTATCAGTTGAAAAATAAATGATCTTCTCCAGAATTTTGTCCAACGCGTTGGTTCCGTTGCGTAGGACATTTCACTATATGGTATTGTTTTTTCGATTTCTGTTTTCATAATTTCTTTATCTAAAGTGTTGAATTGAATATTTTTACTCTGGAATAACCCACCAGAGTGGAAGCGCTTTTGCTTTGTATAAAAACATATAATGCATAAACAATTTCATCCAATGTCCGGCCAAGCCTATTTCTCCGACAGTATAATCAATATCCCGTCCCCATTTTGGATATTTTTTCCAGTCGGGAACGATTGGATAAACCGTCATCACGGCCGCCTGGCCATGTCGGATACCGTAACCTGCCGAAACGATACAAGCGGCTCCCATTTTGGACATAGAAGCTATGTGTCTATGCTCTTTTGTTCCTGTTTTGATTTTTTCTACAATATTTTCGGCTACAATTCGCCCAATAACACCAGATGGCATTCCGGTTCTGGGGGGTGTGGGGTTAATTTGTGTTCCATTTTTACTTTTCATGGGTTTAGACATGGGATGCGGTGGCGCAAATGCAATTCCGGCAGCATAAACATTGTCGTACAACGGTGATTTATAGTTCGATGGCCAATCCGCTGCATCCCATTCTTCGTAGGCTTTTGGTGTATAGTCGGCATCCACTTTCATCATCCCATTGGGCACAAAAAGATCCGAGGTAATATCTTCATCCTGTTTGTTATAGGCCTTCATACCGGCACCGGCAAAACTAGGTATGAGCATCGCAAAATCAAATTCTTTGCTGTGGAACTCTCCGTCGAGCGTTTCGTAATGTACAATTCCTTTTTCAACCTTGTTGACTCCCGCACCCACTATCCAGTTGATATTATATTCTTTAAAAATAGACTCCGCAAATATTTTTGTAGGGGTAATATAACCGCCCCGCTTCACATAGGCACCACCCATCCCAAAGTCACCCAATTCATACTCATTCGAGATCCATGTCAGTTCTGCCATGTGATTTAATTTGCGCTTATTTATTTCGAAAGCGATATTCAGCGAATATTCGAAGGCAGCGCCCTGACAAGTTGCTAACGGATGACCGGTTCCGATTAAGATCTTCTGCTTTTCTCCGGCTTCCATTTTCTTGAAGCACTTTTGGAGATTTTCCCAAGCATGTGTGGCATGCTGATAGGTACACACCGAATCGCTGTATTTTTCGGGACCGAGTCCTTCGGTTGCAGCAAAATTCAATTTTGGGCCGGTGGCATTAATCAGATAATCATACTCAACGTTTTCTTCTTTATCTTTCAACTCACCAACTACATACCTGATTTTCACATAGGCTCTATCGGTTGTCTGGTCACCATCGGGATGCAGTGAAATGGCCATGGCCTGTTTATAGCCGATGCCGGCTCTTTTATAGACCGGCGCCAACTCAAATTTTACCTGATCGGGCGTCATTAAACCCATTCCTACCCAAATATTAGAAGGAACCCATTGATAATTACTATTAGGACTAATCACTTCAACTACATGATTCTTTCCTAATTTTCTTCTAGCTATTAAAGCGGCAGTATGCCCGGAGATGCCGGCTCCTAAAATAAGAACTTTAGCCATACACGTTGATTTTAAGTATCAATTTTTAAGGTACAATATAGACTCAATCAGTAATATTGAACCAATTTTACAAAAAGAACCCGCGACAAAGCTAAAATATTATTTTAAATAAAATCACATAATTATCAACTGTATTTTTAGATTGTGACGAACATCACATTTCTTATAACTTTAAAAGCACATTCTTCTGCAACTACATTCAATTAAACACCATCTAATTAATTATTTACAATCAATTCCTCAAGGATACAACAAAAAAATATAGTGATACTAAAATAATTTATTGGTGATACTATTGTAATTCAAATTATTTCTTATATCTTTGCTGCGTCAACTAAATTAATCCTACAAACAATCTCTATTATGATAACAGAAGCAATAAATGAGCGCTATACAAGTCTGAGTGAAACCAGCTGTTGCTTGTCGTGCGGGGGCGCTATCAATCATGCTAAACCTCAACCCGGTGAAACTTGTGTGGACTTAGGAAGTGGACGCGGAAATGATGTGATTCGCCTTGCCGAAGAAGTTGGAGAAAATGGCTTTGTATTTGGTATCGATATTTCGGAAGGAATGATAGCTAAGGCAAATGCAACTCTTGAAAAATTTGAAGTACAGAATGCAAGGATATTAAAAGCAGAACTTGAGAGTTTGCCATTAAGAGATGATAGTATCCATCTGGTCATATCCAATTGCACCATTAATCATGCTTCTGATAAACCTGCTGTGTGGAGTGAAGTGTATCGCATTCTGAAATCAGGTGGGCGTTTTGTGGTTAGTGATATTTATGCTGTACAGCCAATTGCTGAGAAATACAGGAATGACCCCGCAGCGGTGGCCGAATGTTGGGCAGGCTCAGTAACACGGGCAGAATACCTGACCATGTTAGAGAAAGCCGGATTCAATGATATTAAGATATTTGAAGAATCGGAGCCTTATGCAAAGGGGCAAGCTGAAGTTGCAAGTTTTACTATTTCCGGTCGAAAATAAAACTCCTACCCCAAAATGAGGGTTCAAAAAATCTCATTAAATGAGATTTGTGGGTTTAAGATAAAAGGTTTAATTTTAAACCGATATTCACAACTAAAAATAATTATTTATGAAAAGTGTAGTGAAAAAAAGCTGTGGTTGTAAAACCAACAGCACCGAATCGACGGTAGCTCAATGTTGTGCTAAAGTGTCGATTATTGTAGCCGGTTGTCATGACTAAGCTATGAGTTTAACTTTTTCGGAGTTCATCTCCGGAAAAGTTATTTTTTAATCTTAAAACCAATCAATTATGCAAACGAACGAAACTATGTTTTTGGAAAATGAAAGCAAATATAATTTTGCTGAAACAGTGGAGAAACTGACATTTGAAATAGAAAAAAACACATGGAAACTATCAGCGGTTCATGATCTGCAGGATACATTGAAAAAATTCGGAACTGAGGTATTGGCCATAAAAGTTTTTGCTTTGTGCCATCCAAAGCATTCAAGTAGAATATTATCAAGAGATGATGAACGAATCATTTCATCTTTAATGCCATGCAGAATAAGTGTTTATGAGAAAAGCGATGGCAAAACATATATTTCGCGAATGAATACAGGCATGTTGGCTAAATCAATAGGTGGAATTACAGAAGAGGTAATGGGTGACTCTACGAGAGATGTTGAAGTTATCTTAAGCACATTAGTTTTAGACAAATAATCAACAAAATTATTTTCGAAAATTTTTAAACGGATAAATAAATGTCATTATCAAAACACAATATAATTACTCCCATTGCTGACTCGGAAGACTTTTTTATAGTGAATCCGTTGAGCAAGTCGGCTGACATTATCAGTGCAAACGAAGTAAAAATGCTGAAGAACAAACTTGATCCGCAGGGTGAGTTTACTCAGCGTGGCTATTTGGTGGACGAAGAAAAGGAAAAGAAGGCATTTAAGCTGGCTTATCTTGACTTTACCGAAAAACGTGAGGCGGATGAAACTCAGTTGTTTTTTGTACCGAACTACTCCTGCAACTTTGCCTGCTCATATTGCTATCAGGAAGGGTATAATCCGATACAGAAAGTAGTAACCACCGAAGTGGTGGATGCATTTTTCAATTATATCAATACCGAATTTGCCGGTAGACGAAAATATATTACTGTATTTGGGGGTGAACCATTGTTGCCGGGCGAAAATCAACGAAATATGTTGACTTATTTTATATCCAGAGCCAACGATACAAAACTGGATTTGGCGTTTGTAACAAACGGTTTTACCTTGGCGTCGTATGTAGATTTACTGAAAACTGCCAGCATTCGCGAAGTACAGGTTACACTCGACGGGACACAGGAAGTGCATGATGGGCGCCGCTACCTGAAAGGGAAACAACCTACTTTTTTGAAAATTGTTGAAGGCATTGACGCCTGCCTTGCTGCGGGAATAAATATCAACCTGCGCATGGTGATTGACAAGGAGAATATTGAAAATTTGGCCGGGTTGTCGCGTTTTGCCATTGATAAAGGATGGACTGCTTCGCCCTATTTCAAAACGCAAATAGGACGTAACTACGAATTACATTTCTGCAACAGTACACCCGAAAAACTATTCGACCGTGCAACGCTTTATCAACATTTATACGAGTTATTGAAAGTGCATCCCTATATTGCCGAATTCTATAAACCCGCATTTTCTATAGCCAAATATATTTCGGAACATGAAGAATTACCAATGGCCTTATTTGATTCCTGTCCGGCTTGTAAAACTGAGTGGGCATTTGATTTCACCGGCACCATTTATTCCTGTACGGCCACTGTGGGTAATAAAGGTGATGAACTTGGCACTTTTTACCCCGAAATCACAAAGAATGAAACCGCTATAGAAAGTTGGCAGAACAGGGATATTACTACTATTCCCGAATGTAAATCGTGTTCAGTGGCGTTGGCTTGTGGTGGTGGCTGCGCCTCGGTTGCCAAAAACAAAAACGGACATCCGAATAGTCCTGATTGCCGTCCGGTGAAAGAGTTGTTGAGTTTGGGAGCTGCGTATTATTTAAAAGATTAAGAAATTGACTTATGAAAGAAATTAATGCAACATATTTTCAGCAGGAAGTTTTGAATGGCGGAAAAGTAATTCTTGATTTTTATTCTACCGAATGTCCACCTTGCGAGGCATTAGCACCAAAATTTGATGCTATGGCAGAATTGTATGGCCATAAAATCAAATTTCTAAAAATATTTCGTCAGGGGAATCGTGAACTGGCAACTGAATTAGGAGTGAGCTCCTCGCCCACTCTATTATTTTTCGAAAATGGAAAACAGATTCTGGACACTATCAGCGGTGGTATCAAAAAATCGGAAATTGTAGAACGATTGGATCAAATGCTGACAACCGAAGAAGTTGCAGCGATTAAAGCGAATCAGAAACCAATCATTTCGGAATATGACGTTGCGATTTTAGGTGGTGGCCCTGCCGGTCTGACAGCCGGAATTTATCTGGGCCAAGCAAAACTCAAAACCGTTTTAATAGATCCTGCACTTCCGGGAGGGTATATGGGTATTACGCACCAGGTTTCCAACTATCCGGGGTTTACCGAACCGCAACCGGGTTATATGCTGGCACATTACATGAGCGAACAAGCTAAGCACACGGGCATTGACTTTAAAGTGGCCGTGGATATTACGTCGGTAGACTTATTGAAAAAAGAAATTGTGATCGATCAGTTGGAAACAATTCGTGCTAAAAAAATTATCATCGCTACCGGTACAACTCCGAACACTATGAATGCACCGGGTGAACGTGAATACAAAGGCAAAGGAATTTCCTATTGCGCTACCTGTGATGCCAAATACTTTGTGGATAAAGAAGTAACCGTTATCGGCGGAGGAAATTCAGCGGTGGAAGAAGCCTTATTTATCACCAAATTTGCCCGTAAAGTAACCATAATACACCAGTTTGCTAAACTGACGGCCAACCAGGCAGCTATTGAACAACTTCAAGCTAATGATAAAATTACCGTGTTGTACGAGCATGAGCCACGAGGTTTTGAGAAACGCGGCAATACAATGATTACAACCATCGAAAATCTGAAAACAAAGGAAATAAAAGAACTTGAATCAGATGGAGTTTTTGTATTTATTGGTTTCAAATCAAATGTGGCAGTGCTGGGGAATCATCTGCCCGAAATGAACGATTGGGGATACATTGTGGTCGATGAAGATATGAAAACCAGCATCCCGGATGTATTTGCCATTGGTGATATTATCAGTAAAAAATACCGCCAAATTACAACTGCGGTGGCCGATGGAACCATTGCGGCCATAACGATTTCGAAGGAATTATAAATGGACTCCCGTATTCTAAAATGTGACAAACAAATGGAAAATCAAAAAGATCTTTATACAAAAGCGGATATAGAAATGATGCGCGCAGCAGAGAAAGGTCGCATCCCCGGGAAAAACCGTGTAGAAGAATTGATTCGTTTTGCAGAAGAATCGGGCATAAAGCGAATAGGAATTGCAAACTGTATTAGTCTTCAAAAAGAAGCGTTGGAATTAAAAGCACGTCTGTCGGACAAGTTCGACGTGTATTCCGTAGATTGTAAGTTTGGCAAAATACCGGGCGCTGAACTATTGGGAGATGCAACAGTGAAGGGACTATCCTGTAATCCGGCAGGACAAGCAGAGTTTTTGGCAGAAAATAACACGGAACTAAATGTATCATTTGGTCTATGTGTTGGACATGATAGTATGTTTAATATGAAATCGAAAGCTCCTACAACAACTTTAATTGTAAAAGACCGAGAGCACAAACACAATCCTTACAAAGAATTCACAATCAACAAACTCTAATTTACACTAAAATGCAAACAGTTATAATAATCATTGGTAGCATCGTTTTGGGATTTTTGTTATTGAGCGCTTACGCACGAGTCAAGATGAAAAATCTACCGAAGGTAGCAGACCATACAAATATTTTGACGTTGACAGACAAAAATTTTCAGCAGCAAACAAAGAATAAGGTAGTGTTGGTCGATTTTTGGGCCGAATGGTGCGCACCCTGCAAAATGATGGCTCCGGTACTGAATGATGTAGCTGATGAACTAACAGAAAACGCGTATGTGGGCAAACTTAATATTGAACAATATCAGTCTATGGCACAGCAGTTTAACGTGCGCAGCATTCCTACACTTATCATTTTTAAAAACGGAAAAGAAGTAAAGCGCTTTGTGGGGATAAAACAAAAGGACTTTTTATTAAAGGAAATCAATTCAGTTACCATCTAAAATAGAATTATAAAATGAAAAAACTAATTTTCGCAAGCCTATTGCTTGCCAGCACGCTCACAGCTTGTGCTAAAAAAAATAATGAACCGAAAACAGAAGAAAACAAACAACTTAAAACAGAAAATAAAATGGGAACTATTCATTTGACCAAAGCGGAATTTTTATCAAAAGTAGCCAATTTCGAAGCCAATCCAACAGAATGGAAATACCTGGGTGACAAACCTTGCATAATTGACTTCTACGCTTCGTGGTGTGGACCTTGTAAAACAATAGCTCCAATATTGGAGGAACTTGCCAAAGAATATGACGGGCAGATATATATTTACAAAATAGATACTGAAGCAGAACAAGATTTAGCCGCAGCATTTGGAATCCGTAGCATTCCATCTATCCTTTTTTGTCCAATGACCGGCACACCACAAATGGCACAGGGTGCTATGCCTAAAAATGAATTCAAGAAAGCAATTGATGGGCTTTTGTTGAAGAAATAATACCAACTGTACATATAAAATGGCCCAAAGTCATTTTATATGTACAGTAATGCCGATGTCTACAAACAAATAGAGCAATGAGACTTTGTCGAAATTGGGCTATATTGTTTGTACAATCGGTATAAGGCGGCTTTAATTCTCTCATTGCAAATAAAGAAAGGCTATCAGAAAAATTCTGATAGCCTTTCTTTATTTATTTTAAAGCTGTTCTACTCTGTTTATATTATTCTTTATATTGTATATTCATTTGTAATCATCAAAAGGCTACAAACCATTTAGAATACTCATTAGTTGAACTTTACTATGCACACCTGCCTGCTTATGTTTTATTTCACCGTTCTTAAAAATCATTAAGGTGGGCACACTTTGTATTTGATACCTACCGGCAATCGCTTGGTTTTGGTCGACATCAATCTTTATAACTCTTACTCGCTCTCCAAGTTCATCAGCTACTTGTTTCAGTATCGGCGATTGTGTTTTACACGGTCCGCACCACACAGCATGAAAATCGACAATAACGGGACGATTTTCATTGATTATTGCATCAAAATTTCCTTTCATATCACTTGTTGAATTAATCAAATTATGAATTTGTATATATCATATTAATTATTGCAATCTCTTTATTGTTAATAACAACACAGCACTTAAATAGTTTTATTATCTAACAAAAACGATCGTTCAATTTGCTTGCCTTTGACGAACCTTCCTCATCCAGAAACACTGACAGGTGCAAGTACGCTGACAGGTTTCGGCGACACAGACATGGTCGAAGACATGTCAGTGTCGCCGAAGCAATTTCTACGCCATAAGATGCCTTACATCTCCCCAACAGGGGCGGTGTAACTTTCTACCGGCATGATAAACCCTCTGATTGGAAAGAGTTTATTTTTTTCGGTATTTCTCAGATCGATGGCTTCGAGCATACGTTCAGCTTTGTTTTGGTCGGTAAATGAGAAGAAAAAGATGGAATTATAGTTATCATTATCTCCTCCATACCAATTATCAATCAAATTTGTGTGCTGCGTTTCTTTAAACTCAGTTGTTTCGGTTTTGCTGAAAACCGAAATGCCTACTTGTGTCAGCATTTCCACCACTTTATCGCCATAATCAGTCAAACAGGTCACTATTAATAGTTTCATACGTTTTATTATTTAAATTTATTTCTCATCATTTTAAAATAAAGTAACGGCACAATCACCAGCGTGAGCAATGTGGCAGTAATGGTTCCACCCATCAGCGAGATAGCTAATCCCTGAAAAAGAGGATCGAAAAGGATTACAAAAGCGCCCAGCACTACAGTTCCGGCTGTAAGTAAAATAGGAATACTACGTACTGCACCCGACTCAAGAATTGCCTGTTTCAGCGACACACCTTCTTTAAGACGGATATCGATAAAATCAATCAGCAAAATAGAATTCCTTACCATCACACCTGCCAGCGCAATAAAGCCAATCATAGAAGTGGCGCTAAAAAACACACCCATCATCCAGTGTCCAAGTATAATGCCAATAAGCGACAATGGGATCACCGTGAGCATTACCAGTGGAACAGTGAAGTTTTGGAACCAGGCAATAATGAGCATATAAATAATGATGATCGCGATAAGAAATGCAATACCCAGGTCGCGAAACACTTCATAGGTAATTTGCCATTCGCCATCCCATTTCAATGTAAATTCCTTTTCGGATTCGGGCTGACTCTTATATTCTTCTTTCAGTTCATATCCTGCAGGAAGTTTCACGCTGCTTAATTTATCAGAAATACTACTCATTGCATAAACAGGACTTTCCAGTTTGCCTGCCATATCACCGGTAACATACACCACCCGTTTTTGATTCTTGCGGTTGATGCTTTTATCTTTAAATGTTTTGGTTATTTGAACTAAGTCGCCAATGGGTACCATTTCTCCGCGCTGATTGAGAATTTTCAAACTCTGCAAATCGTTGATATTCGTTTTATCGGCATCGGCGAGCTGTAGTTTTACCGGAACGGGGGATGACGAAGCCGGCTGATGCACCATGCCTGCCACTTGTCCCGACAAAGCCGTTTGAAGTGCTCCCACCACTTGAGCCGGAGCAACTCCGCGAAGCATTGCCTTTTCCTTGTCCACATTAAAGGCGTATTGTGACTGATCATCTTCAATCATCCAATCCACATCCACAACACCCGGAGTTTGAAGAAACAACTCTTTCACTTGGCTGGCAATTTTTACCTGATTGTTGTAGTCCGGTCCGTATACTTCAGCTACTAAGGTAGACAAAACGGGCGGTCCGGGAGGAACTTCCACTACTTTAACATTTGCACCATACTTATGGGCAATGGCCTGAATGCCGGGTCTGAGCCCCTTGGCAATGTCGTGACTCTGTGGTTTTCGTTCTCCCTTATCGGTAAGATTAACCTGAATATCGGCCACATTCTCACCTCTGCGTAAATCGTAATGACGAGCCAATCCATTAAAACTGATAGGCGCTGACGTTCCTGTATATGTTTGGAAATTTACCACATTGGGTTGTTTGGCTATGTAGCTTCCAATTTCTTTAGCAACAGCAGCAGTCCGTTCGAGCGTTGTTCCTTCGGGCATATCAATCACCACCTGAAACTCATTTTTATTATCGAAAGGTAGCATCTTCACCGGAACAGATTTTGTAAAGAACAAACCAACTGAGAAAAAGAGCAGAAGTGTTATTCCAATCATAAACGACCAACGCATACGACGAGATTCCAACATAGGACTTACAATGCGGCTATACATTTTGTATACTTTACTTTGTTCCAATGCTTTTTCTTCGTGTTTTTCAGCATCACCTTCTTTCTTATCTTTCGAACGAAGGAAAATGTAGCCAAGATAAGGGGTAAGCGTAAGTGCTATCACCAATGAAAAAATCATAGCAATAGAAGCACCAATAGGCATTGGACTCATATAAGGCCCCATCATCCCCGACACAAATGCCATAGGAAGAACGGCAGCAATTACCGTAAATGTAGCCAGGATAGTAGGATTTCCCACTTCGTTAATGGCATATATGGCAGCCTGCAAAAATGGCAAACGCTTCAGTTTAAAATGCCGGTGCATGTTTTCAGCAATGATAATGGAGTCGTCTACCACAATTCCCGTGACAAATACCAGTGCGAAGAGCGTAATCCGGTTAAGCGTGTAGTCCATAAAATAATAGGCAAAGAGCGTCAGCGCAAAAGTAACCGGCACCGAAAGGAAGATCACCAAGCCACCACGCCAGCCCATGGCGAGCATCACAAAGAGAGTTACCGCTATGATAGCCACAAATAGGTGGAGCAACAATTCGGAAACCTTATCCGAAGCCGTTTGTCCGTAATTGCGGGTAGTGGTTACATTTACATCCGAAGGAATAAGCTCCTTTTTTTGTTCATCTAGCTGTTTCAGAATTAGCATGGATAACTTCTTAGCATCTACCCCTTTCTTTTTAGCAATAGAGATCGTTACCGCCGGGTAATCAACTCCCGCAGTCTCACCTTTACTCAAACCCTCTTTTCCATGTCCAAAGCTTACATATTGAGCAGGCGTTTCCGGCCCCTCTTCCACCCTGGCAATCTGACGCAGATATACCGGTTGATTATTATTGACACCCACCACCAGATTCGCTACGTCATCTGCTGTTTGCAGAAAACCTCCCGCCTGAACGGAAAACGCTTTATCGCCCTGCAACAAATTTCCGGCAGACGACTGCATATTACTGCCTCCAATATAAGCGGATACGGTAGCCATATCCAACTTATTACCTGCCATTTTATCTTTATCGAGTGTTACCTTCACCACCTTACCACGGCCACCAATGATATTTACAGCTGCCACATCGGGCACTTTTTTTAGTTCGGTGGAGAGTGCATCGGCCATCTGCCTCAACGAGTAATCTCCATAACGAGAACTCCATAGTGTCAGTGCCATTACAGGCACATCGTCAATGGCACGAGTCTTAACCAATGGCATAGATACACCCGCGGGCATCTTATCCATATTTTTCATAATCTCAGTGTATAGTTTCACCAGCGAGCGTTCCATATCCTCACCCACATAAAACTGTGCTGAAAGCATCATTTGCCCATTCATTGAAGTAGAATAAACGTATTCTACTCCCTTCACATTGGATACAATTTTCTCAAGTGGAATAGCCACTTTACTTTCCACTTCCTGTGGGTTAGCACCGGGAAAAGCCACCATAATATCCGCCATAGGCGCTTCTATCTGAGGATCTTCCTCCCGGGGAATAAGAAAAACACTAAAAGCTCCCAGTAAAAGAAACGCCAGCATCAACAAGACCGAAAGTTTCGATCGAATAAAAACGCTTGCTATATTGCCTGCAAATCCATCTTTCATCTCTTTATTATTTAGTTCGTTTCTTTATTTAGTTATTTTCAATTTTGCGCCATTGTAGATTCTTCCTTGTACATTCAGCACGAAAGACTCATTCTGCGACAGTCCGGACAACACTTCTACCCTGTCACCCAATGTTTTGCCCAACCGTACCCAGCGTAGCAAAGCCTGTTGATTGGAACCCACCACGTATACTCCGGTTAAATCTTCTTTATTGACCACACTTTCTACAGGAATAGTCAGCAATGCTTCAGCTGTTTGCTTACCATCTGCCTCAATAAATGCATTGACATACATACCTGCTTTCAGGGCTTTTGCATTTTTATCGGGGATAGCAATTTTGGCGATATATTGTCCGCCCGAAAACTGTGAAGAGGGGCTTATTTCAGAAATAGGAGCCATAAAAGTATCTCCGGTCGATTTTACTGTAATTTTCACCTGCCCTTTCTTTTGCACCTTCATCACATCGGCTTCGGGAACAGCAATAACCGCCTGAAAACTTTTGGTCTGCTCCAATGCCAGAATAGGCATACCGGGATTGGCCATGCTCCCGGCTTCCATGAATTTCTGCGTGATTACGCCCGAGAAAGGAGCTGTGATACGCGTGTAGGCCAACATAGCGTTTATCTCGTTACGCATCTGGCGAGCGGCTTCCAGCTTAAAGTGTACCGACTGATTCTGAAGATTTACATTCTCCAGTTCTTTAGCCGAGGCACTTTGCTTATTGTATAATTGAGTGAAGCGTTCCAAATCTTTGGCCGACACTTTAGACGCCGCTTCGGCTTCCGAAACAGACGCCTGAACCTGCGCTCTTTTTGCCATCAAATCATCATTGGAAATGGTAGCGAGAAGTTGTCCTTGTTTTACCTGATCGCCGGGTTTTACTTTTACAGAAGTAATGTAACCCATGGCCCTGGTACTGATCATAGCCGTTTGCCCTGCTTCAATCTGGCCACTGGCTTGCACGCCTGTATTATTGTTGAATGACGGAGTTCCCACTACGACCTCCACGGTGGCTTCTGTTTTAGTTTCTTCTTTTTTAGAAGACGAACAAGCGGATAATAAAGCCCCCACCGAAACCGATAGAAGCAAAATAGCTGTATTTCTGAATTGTTTCATAAAGTATAATGTTTTGTTTATTTTATTTTGATAGCTAAGTAATTATGAAGGTATGAAGGTGTGTTTTTTCAAATCAATATTCATACAACCGTACCTCGTAACTTGTAACTTGTAACTCGTAACTAAATATTTGTTGAAGTGATAAAGTCGAGATAGGCAGCGGTAAGGTTCTGTTTATAAATGGTGGCTGCATAATTCAGTTGTTGCTCTGACAGTTGAGTTTGTGCCACCAGCAAATCGGTTGTTTTTTCGAGTCCCTGTTCGTAACGGTCTTTAATGATGCGTAAAGCCTCGGAGGCCTGCTGCACAATGTCCGACTCCTGGCGAAGTTCGAAACTGAGATCATTCATATCACGTTTTGTCTGATTCCATTCCATTTGTGCCTGCAACACCTGACTGCTATACTGTTCTTTTAGTTTGTCACTCGTCAGTTTTTGCGACTGGATGGTACGTTTTGTTTGGGTACCATTAAAGATATTCCATGATAATTGAGCACCAACCAAATAGCTTTTTGAGTTAAAGCCCATTACTTTCGAATCGTTCAACTGGTAGTTTCCAAATGCATTTAACCGGGGGAGCAATGACATACGCGCTGATTTCATCATCATATCTGAGGCTTGCACCGCCTTTTCCATTGCTTTAAAGTCGGCACGTTCTGTCGGTAATGCTTTATCAGATGTAGCCGACAAGGAAGGCTCTTCCACCTGATAATCTGTTCCGGTAGACTGTCCCATTAGCATACTGATATAATCCGAAGCATTTGAGATATTACTTTTTGCCTTTTCCAACTTCGTTTCCACTCCACTCAAATGCATCTTGGCATTCAACACATCCGGTTTCCGAATGAGCCCTTGCTCGAAAAACCGCTCGGTAGAACTGTAGACCGATTGGGCTGTAATGAAAGCTTCTTCCAATAATTTCTTTTGCTGATAAGCCAGTTGAAGTTGAAGATATGCTTTTCTTACTTCGAAGGTGATGTACTCTTTTGTTCTTGTTACTCCATATTGCGCAGCTTCTTTCTGTGCCGATAGCGCCTTTCGCATATAGAGTTGATCAACATTCACCAGCGGTATCGCTAAGTCAATCTTTGCACTGAAATCGTTTTGTGCGGGAGGGTTGTTGAGTAAGGTCGGATCAAAATCTGCTGCTGTTACCGATTGTTGCTGCAGCTTAAACCCGAAAACATTCAACGGATTGTTTGTAGACATAGCCGTGTACGAAGCACTTAGCCGGGGTAAAAAAAACGCATCAGACTTTTTGTAGTCCGATGCGGCTATTTGTTGTTCCAATTGGGATACCTTAGCTTGTTTATTCTCTTTCAGTGCAGTTGATACAGCCTCGCTCAAACCTAAAAAGCGTGACTCTTTTTGTGCAAATCCCGAAACATAAACCGTAAGTACCAAAGTTAGCGTTAGAAATTTTCTTTTCATAATTGTTCCTTTATTATTCAGGGTACAAAGGTAAAGTATGAAAAAATGCTGGTTTGCTACTTTTGTTACATAAGGATTTTTATTTTCTAAATAAGAATGATTTTATTTCTGACAGATAGAAGTAATGCCTGTTTAGCGTTGATTGATAAACTCTTGAAAATCTTTAAGCACCGTGATTTTATTTCTTCCCAGTTGCACCAGTCCGTAGTCTTCAATTTGTTTGAGCAAACGGGAAACCACCACCCGTGCCGTGCCCAATTCATTCGCCAGTTGTTCGTGCGTGATACTTATGGTAGAATCGTTGTAAAGTGTTGCTTTCTTTTGTATCAGCTCCAGCAATCGTTCATCAATCTTTTTGAAAGCAATATCGTTGATAATATCCAGAAACTCTTCAAAACGTTTGTGGTACAACCTGAAGATATAACTCAAAAACTCGGGGTAATCTTTTATCAATGAAGCAAATTCACTGTTTGGGATAAATATAATTTCGGTATCTTCTTCGGCAATAGCTTTTACTTTACTGGTGTCGTTGTGCAGTCCACCCAAAATAGACATTACACAACTTTCGCCGGTTTTGATATAGTACAATAAAATTTCGCGTCCATCATCATGCGTGCGCATAACCTTTACACTTCCACTGGCAATAATCGGAATACTTTTTATAAATACACCCTCGTTCAGTATATTTTCGCCCTCTTTAAACGTTTTTATCACACTGTATTCCTGCAAGCGTTTGCGAATACCCAGAGAAGTTTTAAATTCAGTTATATCATCAAAAAAATCCATACCACAATGTTTATTTAGTTGTGCAAACTTAGGTGTTTTATTTGAAGTGATAAGCACCTCAACTGAATTATTTTCCCTTGTCCACATTTCGTACTACGCATCGAGCCCGTTGCGAAAGGCCTTGAATCATAAAAAGACAAATCGTGTCAACTCCTGTCGAAACAGGACAATCAAACTGCAAATTCAATAATCCGACCTTTTCAGAGCAACATAAACCAATAGACATTTACCTTAGATAACCACCTCAACTGCATAGAAATGACGATTTACACATTAAGCTATCCAGCCCATACAAAGAATATTTTAGTTTATTTAAAAATAATCTCAATTCCTCTTGGTGACGTTAAAAAGAGTTCGTATTTTTGGAGTGTAAAAACACAAAAACTACTCATAACAGACCAGACCATTCGATGTAAACGCAAAAAAACAAAGAAACTATGACAAATGAAAGACTAAGCTTACTGAATAAAATTGTGGACAACTATTCTGAACAAGAGAAGGAGAACTTAGAAATTCATTACCTAAAAGGGTTGATGAAAAAAATCACAGTAAACCAAATTGAAGGAAACGATAATTTGATTGAAAGAATAGATTCTGTTATCGAAAAACTCCCCGAAAAAACAAACAGTAGCAAATTAGTGTACGACAGAAAATTGCTGAACAGCATATCAAACCTGAAGTCTTATATTAAAGAAGAATATGATATTGTTCCAAAAGGTTATTACAAAAAAACGTATATGGCAGTTGGGATGGGGATGGGACCTATTTTGGGGCTTTTAATTGGCACAATACTAGGAAAAGTTAGTATTGGATTACCCATCGGAATATCAATTGGATTAGTTATTGGAATTTCCATAGGTTCGAATTTAGACAAAAAAGCTATCCTCGAAAACAGAGTGATATAAGTCTGAAAGCAAAATCAACGGTTCGGGAATAGACATTTAAATTTTCGCGGAACTCCTTTCAACAATAGATTTCATTGAAAGGAACAATTTGCGCCTTTCCGACTTATCTTTTTGCTGCTTTTAGAATAATATTGCCATTATCCGGTACTACATCAAACGTAATATATCGCAACGCACCTCTCTTTGTCACTTTAGCTTCCACTTTCTTTCCATTTTGCATAACGGTGGCGGATGTCCAGTGCTTGGGTAACGCTTTTCTTATCGTTAGCGGGTAGTTGTAAACTGCATTGTCCAGTTTGTCGGTTAACTGCAGGGTAATAGCGCCCGGCTTGTTCGATAGTTCGTGAATAGTAGCTGCATCCCGCTCTTTGATATAGCGCACCACGTCGCCGAAGGTTGCTACCCAATAGGTATTGTCCTGCTCTTTTACATAGCTGAGATGCGCTCTCAAAACCGCCGACTGAGTGGTTGAATAGCCACCGTCATTGTCGATGCCATGTAGCAGAAACACGCACCAACCATTCAGCGAATCGGCTTTTTGCACTCTGCTGTTGAAATCAGCTACGGTTTGGATAGAAGAAACGCTCCCGGTGGTTAGTGAGCTTATTTTCATAAAATCCGCAGGTGTTTTAGGTTCTATATAGCCCTGACAATGTCTGGCGGCTATGTAAAAGCTTGCACACAGCGAATCATTCCCCGGAACGCAATAGGGATACGCAATGGTTATGCACGAATGAACTTTGATGTGAGCGTTGATGCTCTCTTGCGAGTTTTTAAACTCAATAAGCTGTTGAGCAGCGGTTAATGTTCCAAGGTTATTGTGCGTAACCGTATGACTTGCTATTTCGTGTCCCTGATCTGCTGCGGTTTGTAGTCCGCTCCAGTCTTTTATCCAGTCGGAAGGCACAAACATGGTCGTGCAAAATCCAAACTCATTAAACAAGGGAATGGCAACGGGCAATTGATTGGGGCAATTATCGTCGAAGGTGTAACTAACTGCTGCTGTTCTGAATCCCTGCCATGTGGCTACTTCGTAGGTTTTGGAATTGGTCTGCGAAAAACTTTCGGAGCAAATGGTAGTAAAAACGATAGCCGCGAGTAGGATGCTTATTTTTTTCATGGAATGCTAAATCTGAACTGTTTCTTTTGTTTACAAAAGTAGTTATTCTCTACTTTTTCCGGTCATTATTTATCCGATTATTTATATTGGTAGCGTAAAATAAAAGTTGGAACCTGTGCCCACTACACTCGAAACGCCCACTTCGCCATTATGTCCTTCAATAATCTTTTTCACGATGGCAAGTCCTAAGCCATGACTACTTTCACCGCTGGTAGGCCGTACGCTCGTTCTTTTAAAAGGTCTGAAAATATCATTTATTTCTTGTTCAGGAATACCCTGTCCATTATCAATTATTTGAGTAACGATCTGATTGTTCTCAACAAATACTTTTACAGTTATTGTGGTACGGGGATTAGAATATTTTATTGCATTCCCTATCAGGTTATTTAATACCTGGTCGATTTTTCCATCATCAAATGAAAGGATTTGATTTTGTATCCCAAATTCGCTTACAATACCAATATTTTTATTCTGCGCAAAATATTCATTCATTCTAATATTTCGCTCAACAAATGCAATGTAGTCAATTTCAGTTACCTTCAAGTCCAACTTCCCCGATTCAATTTTTGAAATATCCAAAAGGTCATTTATCAATTGGAGCATGGTAGAACTGGTGCCGGAAATAATTTCGGTGTATTTCTTATGTTCATCGCCGGTTTGTTTTTCGAGCAATTTGGAAATACCCAAAATAACACCTATCGGATTTCTTAAATCATGTGCAGCAATTCCTAGAAATTCATTCTTCTGTTCATTTAATGTTTGTAACAAATGATTCTGATCATCCAGTTCTTTTGTTAGTACGGTTATGAAATACAACAATCGGGATAGTATTCTGGAATGTTTATTTGTGTACGGATCCGACTCGGAGATTTCGTGCGTTTCTCCATTCAGAATAGGTTTGTTGTGCGTAGAATGATCCTTGGAAACTCCCTCACGAAAACCTACCGCAACGATAGATGAATTGAGCAGTGAATTAAAGGTTCCGTTAGAATAGAATTCGCCAAAGGTATAAAAACCGGCTGTGGGAGCTATTTTGTTGAAGGGCAGCGTTTCAAGATCAACTTCTTGCTGCATTAAAAAACGCCGGCAGATACAAGTGTATAAAAAGATGGCTTCCGGTTTGAAATCACTCATTTGGCTCTGGAGTTGTGCCGATTCGACAAGAATTGCAACCGGATCACCATACCCGATCCGAAATTTTTCTCCAACTTCTACATCAGCTACCAACTGAATCGATTTATCGGTTTCGTTCACAAAAAAAGGTGTCCGTGCAATCTGATGGTTGTTCCTACTGATGATAAATGGAAATTCGAGACTGTTTTGATAGAAATTCTCGTCGGCCTTTATCCCCAGATACTTTTCATATACATCAAAAGCAGGTTTATTGTCAATGGTTTTTACACATGTATCGCCCACTTCGGTAATGGTCATTTCTTTGCTCAATGGATGCCAACCCAGACTTGAGAATATTTCGATGCATAAATCGTTTCCCGAAAAGACAACAGCTATCACACCCTGTTTGTAACATTTACTTCCATCATAAACGAGTGTTTTCCGCTGATTTGCATAATCGCCGGCACCACCGCCAAAAATTGGAAACTTGAACTCATGATCCGTGATGCTATTAAATACTTTTCCTGAGTCATGGCTGATGGGAGTAGAAAGCAGCAATATCCCTTTCACTTCTGTCTTTACAGACTCAATATTGCAAATCAGTACATTACCGATTATTTCTTCAGTTCCCGACATACATTCGTAAGCAAACATATCTATCGACGAGCTTTCGAAAAAAGTGAAAAGAACAATTGTCGAATCGGTACACATTTCGCCCTCAATAATTTCGCCAACGGAGGTTGCACCAACAATAACAGCCGAAGGTAGAACTTTTCGTATTGCATCTCCAATAGATTGATACCATTCGCAATCATTCTTTGCCGAATAAATCTGTACCAATTGAGATGGAGAGTTGCTTGAGGATATTATTTCCTGAGAATTCAACAACTCATTTAAATGCTCTACGCTCGATATTCTATAGCTGTATTGTTTCATTTTCAGTGTGATTTATCTAATTATTACCGTTGTTTGGGAATCTCAAGTACCGGCTAGCTGTGATTTAAAGTAGAGTTGGAAGATTTTTTTATACTTACAACTATTTTTTTGATATAATATATTCCAAAGGTAAAAATATTATTTAGATACTATCCTAATTATCATGAATACTTTAATTTATAATGATGATCTGTTGAATGACCGCTGTTGTAACGAAATTTATTTGTCCGGAGCCTTCTGAAACGAGCCGGGTGGTTACTAAAAACGTCAGATTCTTGTTCCTCCCACAGTATTTTTAAAAGCCTCACTCCTATTCGTTTTCAACAACGATGGAAGTGAGGCTTTAGATGGGATGTATTATTAATCTTCCTCTACTCAATCCCCAAGAAACAGAAAGTTCCACAGGAAATCAATGTGTTTGGTGTGCTGTCTTCGGTGTTTTCTTCATTCATTTCATCTACACTTTTCATATTCTACAATTTATCTTGCATCACAATGTATTATTTTTTCACAGAAAATCTATAAATGGTTCTTGATTTGAACTTTTCACCGGGAGCTAAAACAGTAGTTGGAAATAGAGCCTGATTGGGGCTATCGGGGTAATGCTGTGTCTCCAACGCAAAGGCCGATCGGGTATTCACGGCTTTAGAATCGGTTCCTGCTGATTTCTGCCACATCATACTGTTACCCGAATAGAATTGTAAACCAGGTTGATCGGTAATCACTTCCATTACACGCCCACTTTCGGGATCATACACGGTTGCCTTTACTTTCTCTTTTTTGTCGAGCACATAATTATCATCGTAGCCCTGGAATGTAGCATTCTCATAGGTCTCCCCAATTTTGTAACCAATCGGATGAGGAGTAGTGAAATCAAATGGCGTTGCTTTCACCGAACGTATTTCACCCGTAGGTATTTTGGTTGAATTCAGAGGAGTATATGCCGAAGCTTTTAATGTGAGTATATGGTCGAAAATGTAACCTTTCCCTACACCCTGAAGATTAAAATAGGCATGATTCGTGAAATTTACGACTGTCTTTTTGTTTGTGGTAGCGGCATAATCAATAACGATTTCATTTTTATCGTTCCATGTGTAGGTGACCGATATGGATACTTCTCCGGGAAACCCTTCTTCCATATCAGGACTGATATACGCAAACCGAACAGCAGCTTGTTTGCTGTTTACAATTTCAGATGACCACACTTTGGAGAACCATCCATTACGACCACCATGCAGTGTATTAGGACTATTATTGATGGGTAGCGTAAATTCTTTTCCGTCAAGGGTAAATTTTCCATTGGCAATTCTGTTGGCAAAACGTCCGATGCTAGCACCTCCAAATGCATCACCCTTCACTATTGATGCTAGCTTTTCGGATCCAACAGTAACATTATCTATAGTCCCATTTTTATCCGGCACATCTATTCTCACAATTCGAGCACCATAATTTGTCACTTTTAGTACATTTCCGGCTTTGTTTATGAGTGTGTAAAGGTATACTTCGCTTCCACTGTGGTTTCCGAGCAACTCCTTAGTCACCTTTTGCTTTTGTCCGAAAATAAGGCTGCAAATAAGCAGTGCAGCGCAAAGCGTAAATATTTTTTTCATATTGATGGTCATAAATATTGATGTAATTTACTTCAAATTATTTTATCGATATTAGTAATGATTAGCTTGTCAAGTCCATTTTACAAAACAAGAAAATTACTCTTTCCCTTTCTCTTGTTTTTCAATAAATCCAACAACCACTTTACTGTTGGTCATTAACAAATACCCGACAAGTGATTTGACAAAATGCAAGACAATCAAATCAAACGAAGGATACTCCATAAACTGGTTTTTCTGTTGAATAAAGTAGAATACTTGTCGGCAAAATAGCGGAAAACTGTCGACTAAAACTAATCCACCGATAACAATGGTTGCAATAGTAAGTACTGACGAAGTTTGAATCTTAAACTCAATCTTTTCTTCGGCGAATCCTTGTTCCAGTTTTAGTGTATCAATAAGCCAGGACGTTTTGAAAACAAAAAGCCATAACACAAAAATATACACAGCAATTGTCAGGAGAAGAAGTCCAATTAAATAGGTAACACTCCACCAATTCGCGTTGCCATTTGCCAAAAAAGAAAAAGCAGATAAAAATTGTGTTAGTGTTGTGAATCCACCGACCACTAACCAAATTCCTAACATCTTCAGGAAAACCGTCCAAAAATTTCTGACACTCATAGCTGTGTTTATTTTACGTTGTTTTTAATTTCAATTATTTTATATCCGCTCGACCGGTTTTTCAGTCGAAACAGTACCTTCAAATATTTTATTTTGTGTGTAGACATTCACACCTAGTAAATTCCATTCAACATATCCTGCAACATAATACTGAAATTTGGTGTTGTCATTCGTTTTGTATACCGAAATTGATATCGGTTTCCATTCTGTTCCTGCGGTAAAACCATTTGTGCTTGGGAAAGCGCTTATTGGAACATTTATATTGTTTTTATCTTTACCATAATCAAGCATTATCTCATATTTAGAAATTAAGTTATCCTGTAATTTCACCCTAAGAAATGAAGACATATCCTGACTTAAACTATCGTTTGAAGTAAAAGTCCAGCTTTTTGTTTGATTTGAATTGCCGTCCTTATTTTTATCATTATTGTGTCCACAAAATGATAAAAGTCCAACTACTAAAATTACAGTTGCAAATAATCCTAATTCTTGCCGGACAAGTTTTATGGCTTTAATGCAAATTGATAAAAAATAAATAATTAGTGCCAGGTTTATTAAGGCCCATAGTAAGTATATCATAGTTATGTAGTTTTAGTCTTATTCTATTCCCTTTTTCTCTTTTATCGACAGGCCAATTGAAATTAGACACAGAAGAACAGAAAAAATAACGAATGTATATTTTAACCACTTCATATGATCAAATGTCAAACCGATAACTAAAAACATCATAGCTATCGGAATCATTGTTCTGCTGCGTTTTTCTTTATTCATATTGCTATATTTTTTTTGAATTTAATTTTAAATTTATATCACTTCCTTGTTTTTCATCTGCTTTATGAAATCATAATCTACAAGTTTTTCGCCGCGAATGGGTGTAGCTTGAATACCTTTTAGTTCTGTTTCAATCTAAGATATTTGACTGAATACTTGCTTCTCATCAGTCTATGTCGAACAAGGATTGTAATCGCATCAGCAGTCTCAATTTCATTTGTATTTTAGAAAGATGCCCGTATCAAATGCAGTCCATAAGCAAGCTCTTTGTCCACACGCTTTTAATCCGGCATTTGCCCAGCTATTGCAGGTGTGAAAAAGGCTATATCTTCCTTTTGCTTCGTAAAAAGCATCTGTTTTGCCATAATTAGCATTAGTCTTTATATTTATTACATGTCCATTGGCATCTTTCCTGAAGCTATCGTCAATGTATTTTATCAGTCGTGCATACTGTTCACGGCTAATTTTTATTTTTACGCAATCGGAATCTTCTTTCATTGCCGGATAGTAAGTTGCGTGTATGGCTGTTGTACTTAGTCCGGTGGCTGCTTTAAATGCAACCGATGTCTTTAGGTCTGCCCAAGTAGGTGTTTCCAGATAAAATCCTTTATCGCCCCATCCCATTGCCAAATAGGTAAATGTAGTGTCGGCAGAAAGTGTGTTTGAGAACCTGACTTCTTTACTCCAATCCATTTGATTAGTACGAATCGGCACTACAAGGTCGGTATGCACACCATTGGTTTTTATATAGATAGTCACTTCTTGTTTGTTTCCTTTCTCTTCAGTAACCGTTATTCTGGACAAACAATATGTAGAAATCATGTAAACTGATATTAATCCAATCAAGCCCAAAATCGACATTCCGGTTATCTTAAAAGTTTTTCTCATTTGTGTATTTTTTCAATCCGTATTAGATATTACTCTTTATTCAACTTGTGTTATATTTCAGTCTATGCTTGATTCTGAAATGTATCCCCACCGTACAAGTTCTTGTTTGTCGTGTATTCTCTTTATTCCGCCATCATAAATCAGACAAAATTGATTTGCAACATCCAACACATTCCTATAGTCATGGTCAGTCAATATTATCCCTTTAGATTCAGATGTTTTCAAAATTAGCTTCTTTATCTCTCCCACTAAGATAGGAGAAACACCATTGAAGGGTTCATCCAATAATATGAACTTACAATCTGTATGCAGCAATAATTTTATTTCAAGGTATCTTAATTCTCCACCTGACAAATACGATATTTTACTTGTATTTAGTTTTTGCAATATAGAGTCTTCCAGAAAATTAGCCACCTGTTGTTTGCCTAAGTATAGTTCACTTGTCTTCTCAACACTCATATATTTAGGCAGAAAAGAATCTTGAGGAAGATAACATATCTCATTTATTGCTTTATAAGGCTGATCATAAACTTTCCCATCTATTCGAATAAATTTCCTATCAGCCTGTAAAGTCCCAAAAAGGATTTTCATTAGTGTAGATTTACCGGTTCCGTTTCGTCCTAACATACCGATAATATCACCTGTCTTACATTTCAGATAAATATCAGTCAACACATCATACAAACCGTATGATTTGACTACACTGTCAATTTCAAGTAAGTTTGACATAATGTAAAATGGTTATTAGTAAACTGCCTGTCAAAATATATATCAACATAGTTGTAATAAAAAGACTTAACTTTGAAATTCCCCGATTGTAATAAAAATAGTATTCATTTCTTCTTGACAACTCTTTGTTTAAGAGGCATAATAAAGGTCCACCAAACATGCAACAAACAATATACACTACATATAAAGGTGGTGGGTCTATTAATGCCATGTTACTCATCAACATAAGTAAAACCGATGACGAAAGGCAAAAAACCAATGTGCTTTTGAAATATTCCCAATGTAAAGCGAGTTTTACCATGTTTTTCTTTTTTCTTAGATAGTTCGGAGCAAGCAGTCCGCCCATAGTCGGGCAAGTCCTCAATACCGTATCGAGTCCTGAGCCATTGTTGTGATTACTTCGTTTTCGAAATTATATAGTTTCACGTAGGTTTGCGAAGAAGCCGTTGCACTCTGTGGCGTAATAACCACAAAACTCATGGTAGTAGGAGCTACGGTATTATGATCAATCCATGTTCCGGAATTTGCATAGATACATTTCTGACCGCTTAAGTTTGTCGACGCAATAATCTTCGGATCGTGGGTATGGCCAAAGACAACGATTCTTTTGTCCGAATTGGGATTGAGGAAATACTGATTCGTTGCCTGAAACTCCGATTCGCTACCCTTGCCAGCATTTGCTATTGCCTGACTGATAGGAATAGGTATAGCTACATGATTTAGCGTTTGTCGTTGAGTCCAGCTATCCTGAACGCCTTTGAATAACTTTACATCTATCACTCCCCCCGGGGTAGTTTGATAAGGCAGTATATCGTTTACCGCGTAATTACCGTTGAAGCCATCCACATTGGTAACAATAATCTTCTCGTCGAATTTATTGGCGATTGGGTAGGAAGCTAATGCTTTGCTCCATACATACCAATACGTATATAATAAACTCTGGCTGGCAGTCCCCGAAGGATCTTTTGTAACCACAGGAGGTGTGTCGGCAGGAGTTACAGGTTTTTGCATAACATACAGCACAGCTATTCTGGTATAAAAGTAACCTGGAGGCAGAATAGTGCCCGGAGCAATATCCTGATTGGAGATAGGATCAGGAGCACAGAAGAAATTATAGCGATGTCCATGTTCAATAGCTATCTTAGCTCCATCCGCGGGCGAATAAGTTCCCAATCCCTGCTTATCATCCCGCGCCTGATAAATCCCGGGAAGTATACTTTCCACATTGGCAGCCGTAATGGTCAAATCATGATTCCCGGGCACATAGGTAACCCGTATCTTCTTTTCTTTGATGATGCTATTAAGAACATCTATCACACCTTTATTGGTTACCGCGATGCGTTTCACAAAATCGGCCTGATCCTTTCCCTGATAAGTATCCACATTAGCCGGCACAAACCATTCGTCCAGCATATCGCCTGCAATCACCAGTTCTTTTACGTTGGGAGCGGCTTTTATCTGTTTCAGCAACTTCTCCAACGATCCCAGGTTCTTACTGCACTCTGCATAGGACAAATCGGCACCCAGATGAAGATCGCTCATCACCACTATCATATTCCGCTCATTGCCACCATTATTGAATGCACCGATGGTATGATCTACCGGATCGCTTTTGCAGGACGAAAACTGAACTACACATAAAACTACCAAACACAAAATAGAAATACTTGTCGGATTTTTCATATGGATTGTTTTTAATTGTTGTTTAGTACTTATAAAATTGAATGTAACCTTTCTGAATCAGGACTATATCAGATAGAAGGATGTAGCAGAGTCATTGCCTTTTAACCAATTTATCCGGTTTTAGACAACTACCCACAAAATGAATGCACAGCTTGCCCCGACTTATCGGGGTCAGCCAGTGAACATACGGCGTGTATTAGCAGTAGTTTATTGTATTATTTTCATCTTTAAATAGTCGTATATCCTGTTATCATTCTTGTCGAGTTTCGCTCTTTTTATGAGAATTGTCGAGTCTGATTTCCACTTAATTTCAGTAGGAATCCATTTATCTATTTCTTTCTCGAAAACCAACTTTATATCGTTGTTTTCAATCTTATAGAGCTGAATTCCGTTCGGCATTTCTCCTGATTCCAAGCCTCCAGAAGAACTAATTATGTATTTTTTATTTGGGGAGAAGTTTGGAAAATCCCAAAGTTCACTTTGTTTTCCTGTATTTAGACTAACAAGGAAGATTCTTGACCATTCCCAATAAGTCACTTCAATTTCAACCACATCACATAATTTCATTGTCTTAAGATATTTGTATGTCACCATGTTTTCACCCTCAATAGTGTCGTTTGCAAATACAACTTTTTTTCCTGTCTTTGGAAAAATCAAGATTGTGTCATGTTTAACGATTATTTTCGTTGTGTCGACAGAAAGAGAGTCAATTTCTTTAATTCCGTCATAATGTGTTGTCTCAAATTCAGAAAGATTAATTGAGTCGAGATATACAGTTCTGTTTTCGATAGTCAAAGAGTCAATCGGAAGTGAGTCTGTGAGTTTTGAACTCTCTTTTTTCGTGGTGCATCCAACGGAAATAATGAGAAATAGTAAAACAGGAAAGTATTTCATATTTATATCTCTAATTTTATATTTAAAATATTTTCAAAATCCATTTTGTGATTTTCCGAAGACTTCCTCTTCTGCTGTCAGAAAAGGAATAATATATATCTTTATACATTTCATTCAACTGTCCATTTGAAATTAAATCATCAATATCATCTAATTTTGTGTCTTTAAGATTGCAATAAAGTTTTGCGCTCTCGTAAAGTATAGCTTGACAAATTCCTTCTGCTCTTCCAATCTCAGCACTTGGTGGTTGTTTTGTTGCAATTGCAATTTTCGCCGCTTGAGTTGCTCCCAAAGCTTTTGAAATATTCTTATGTAATTCAATTGCTTCTAATGCGATTAATTTTTTAATTTTTCTTTTCTGTGAATATTGCCAAACAGCAAACATGAGTGAAAGAATAGAAATTAAAATTTTAATATTGTCTGTTGTAATAATTGTATCCATTATGGTTTTTTTAAAATTACTGCTAACACCAATATATGCGCAACTCAATTGCACATATATCTCCATATAGCTGGATATGTACAATCGAGTTGCGCATATTTCCACTTTAGGGTCGGGTGGGTGATGTTTTTAATTAAAAATAAGCCCCAAAGATAGAAACTATTTCTCGCATTAACAACGTATCTTTTAATTAATTTTTAAAATAATAGTAGCTTGCCGGAATTTGTCGAAAGAGCTGATAATTATTACACTATATCTTATCGTTGTAAGGCTGCATTGCTTCGTTTTAGGCGCTGGGAAGAGTGAGATAAAAGAGAAGCTGGGCAATAGGGCACTTCTCTCCATTAGTAGCGTTATACAAAGAGAAAGGGAATAAACTGCTGTTTATCCCCTTTGCATTCTGCTGAAAAAATAGTTTCGTTCTTACTTCAACGAAATGGTAGAGTTGGTACCCCAACTAACTTTGGAATCGGCACCTGCTGTGTTCCACAAGCATTCGCGCACGGTAAGTGTTTTGGTGTTAGGATCAATGGCTATTACCTGAAACGATAATTTTGTTTCGTCGCCTTTGCCGTCGGCTGCATCCAATCCGGTCACAGATCCTTTCATGGGTGAATCAACGCGGAACACGTTCAGACTGATGTTGCTATCCGGCCCTTTGTAGGCGTAAAACTCATTTTTATTGTCATTGCCATGAAAATAGGCTTTCACATTGGCGTGTGCTTTTAGGAAAGTAACAAGCCCTCTTTGCTCAATGGCCGACAAGGTTGCAGTAGTTGCGCCATCTTTAAACCGCTCTTCGAGCAGGTTTTCAAATTTATCGGTAGAATTGATGGTATGCGTTCCGTTTGGATTGGTAAAGTGTTTCGATTCGCAGTCCGGTTGGTCGTGCGTAAAAATAACTACCGGAGTAGTTACGGGAATGGTAGCAAGGTCTTTTTCCATCCACACACGGTTCGCCGAGTCGGGCCACATGGTTACAAACATCATGTGTACTCCGGCTATGTCTTTCGAATAGTTGGGTTTGTCGGTTGCATAACTGTATGTAGTGGCTGTTTTGGGCGTAGCCGGTTTAATCATGTAGTTATAAATATTCACCATACCTGCATTATCGGTGGTGGGTGTCATGGTTTTATAGTAACCAATAGCATTGGATACTTCGTGATTCCCACAGGTAAGTAAGAAATCAGGTTGTACGTTCTTTTTGTTTTTAAGCGTAATACCGTTGAGGTAGTCGGTGTTAAACTGTGCCCAGGTGCTAGTTGCCGACGGCGAAGGAGCTTGTTGACGATTGGTAATATCGCCTGTAACAATCATATAATCTACTGTCCCAATTACTTTCCCGGCATTTACGCCACCATCGGCAGGAAAGGCTACTGTAGGCAAACTGTTGATTTGCTTTACCATTTCCTGATTTACAAGGCTGGCATCAACAGCAGTTTGCCCTCTGAAAGCACGTGAAATACCATAGTGCAAATCCGAAGTATAAACCATTTGAACCACCTGCGAAGAAGCTTCTACCGATTCCGATTTACAGGAAATAAATGCCATACATCCGAAAGCTATTAGCAACGATTTAAAGGCAAAGGATCTGAGATTTGTGAGCGTAAGTTTTGAAATGTGTTCCATTTTTTTGTTCATAAGGTAATGAGTGTAAATAATTTGAAAATAGATATCTGTTTTTACGAATTGATTTTGTATGATAAACAGGAAAATAAAAGAGGATGATCTTTTAGAACATCCTCTTTTCCAACGTGAAGGTTTAAGAGAAAACTAACAAAATGTGTGAGCTAAATAGATGTCGAACTATATTGGTTCACCTCGTAATAATAACCTGCACGAAGGTACTGCCTTGCTGTTTCGGTAGTGTGTAGAATAAGTTACGGAACTGTTGAATTTATATTTAGAATCTGTTACGAGAAGTTGATTCCTGCATTCGCTTTTCTATACGCTTTTTTGATTGTTGTGTTGAAATAGTAACCGAAATGAGAATCATTGAACGAATAGAATAAAACATGTGAATCATATAACTTTTACTCAAAATTGTGTAATCATTTAGAACCAAGTATTCTTAATTTTGGCTCGTTAAATCAACTCCGTACAATGGCAAGAAGCAATTGCTTTGACTGGAGATGAAAACAAATAATTTAAAATGATTACCAAAAAAAGTAAGAAGAAAAATGAAAACTCAAATTGGAATGAAACCCGAGAATTCAGTTCAGGTAGCTGATACTCTTAATAAGCTTTTGTCGGACGAGCATGTATTGTACATCAAAACCAGAAATGCACATTGGAATGTTGAAGGTCCTGATTTTGCAGCTGTACATAAATTCTTTGAAGCTCAATACGATGAGTTGGAAGGTATTATTGATCAGGTAGCTGAACGTATTCGCGCCATTGGGCATTACGCCGAAGGAACTATGGGCGATTATCTGAAACTAACGCATTTGAACGAAAAATCGGGCGAAGGTAATAGTAGCCTTGCATATATAAAGGAACTGCTGAGTGATCACGAGTCGGTTATTATTCAACTTCGCGAAAATATAACTCGCTTCTCGGATGAATTTCAGGATTTGGGGAGTAGCGATTTTATTACCGGATTAATGGAAACACACGAAAAAATGGCATGGATGCTTAGATCGCATTTGAAATAATTTATACTCGCCACCAATAAACAAAGACCGTCGCATTTCTGCCGACGGTCTTTGTTATTGTATATTGATTCTTTCTTTGTTTCAATTCTCAGTTGATTCACTGTTTTTCAACTCATTAAAACCCTTGATGAATCTGAAAATATAGAAAGCTGCAATACCATAGTATAGTATCCAGAAATAAGGGATATTGATGTCCAATATTCCGAATCCGAATTTAATGATGGACGGCAAAACAATGGCATAAACGCAGATTTTGAAAATGGTCTGATAATCTAATTCTGCTTTCAACAACTTATTCATTATAACGCCAAGTATCGACAACAGGAACACGCCAAGCAGTTTGGCTACGAAGATGAAAAAGAGACTAATCAGAAAAATAAAAACCAGAGCAGGGATAGTCCAGTTATTAATCCCATTTATCAAATCGGCTTTTGTGAGGTTTACTTTTATATCGCTGAGATTGTAAGTTTTAGTTTCGAAAGCGTCTTTTTTGTATACAACTTTACTTTCTGAGAAAAACAGTCCGCTTTTATAACGATCCAGGATTTCGGCTGTAGTTTTGCCACTTGTATCGATAATAAATTGAGCATTTTTTTCGTCGTCTCCCGGTTTGGTATTGAGTATAAATGGCATTGCACCCTGACACGTCAGATGTCCATCTTTTAGTTCAAAATCGGGAAATTTTGTTTTAAGATTTGTCACGCCCTCTTTCGCCGCAGCGTAAATGCCTATTTCTGCTTTAATCATTATTCCACTTCCGATAATAAGCATCAAAATCAATAGATACTTTACCGATTTACCAACTTCTTCCGCTTTAATCCGGCTAGCAAAATTCGCGTCCAAAAGACTCGATTTCAATTTATTTAAAAATGTATTCATGTGATGTTATTTATATTGTGTTATTATTGTTTTAAGTATTTGGAACGATATAATGTACTATAATCAAATAAACAAAAGAATAGAACCTGCCAACCAAAGTCGAACTACTTTATTTCTCCACCACGTCGCTAAATCCATTCTCAATAAACCTCTTCAGCTCCTCGGCCCTGAGACCACTCTTGATAACTATCCCATTGGGGTCAATAAGTAAAGTAGTTGGGAAAGCCCGCACCTTGTATTTATTGAAAATGATATTCTCCGAATTTGCTTCCACTAACTTCCAATTAATGCCTATCTTGTTGATGATCTTATCTATTTTCTCGCGGGTGTCTTTTCCTACAATGCCAATAAACTCAATTTTCGAACGATCTGCTTTATCATACACTTCTTTTACGTTCGGCATTTCTTCTATACATGCACCACACCATGTTGTCCAGATATCCAGATAAACATATTTACCTCTATACTTTTCGAGCGAAACCATCTCTTTTGTTATTAAATCGGTTTCGGTAAACGCAGGCGCCCGAAATCCAATTTGAGGGGATTCTATCTCCGAAAATGGTCGCTTATCTTTTTCGAGAATAAGAACATTCTCATTTATATCCAAATCATTAATCCGGTAAACCTCATCATTATTTTTGATGTATTTATTTGTTGTAACACCTTCAGAGCCAGCAGTGGAATCGTTGAACACAGAATAATTCAAATACGATAAATCTTTGTTGCCAACAATCTCTATTTTTTTTCCATTCAGCATAGCGGTGGCGTAATGAGCAAAAGTATAAAAGTACATGTTGGCTTTTGGCTGATATACAAAATGTATATCTATAGATCGCTTCACCTTTTTACCTTGCTCCGACCAATCGTACTCAACGCTCGCCTTACTAAATTTATCGGGCGAAATGCTGGTTTTTGACTCTAAAGTGCTAACCACTAAAACAGAATCATCGCTGAAATCGGAATTATTATTTTTATCAATTATCAATTGCTCTCTTCCATCTTTACCTATCCCTAAAACATATTGAACAGAACTTCTAAAAGAACTGTCCCAACCTGTAATTGAAGCCTTAGGATAAATGTCTATCGTTCCTATTCTCAAATTTGTCAGGCCACTGCATCCCTTAGCCATTTGCGAAGTGTCCGACAGCTCTTTTGTCACATTTAAAACAGAGAAGCCTGTGGAATGGATACTTAATCGGTTATGAAAAGTAAGAGGAAGTTTTATTTCTTGCCGTTGAGCAAAACTGACCGTAAAAACGAACAAAAATACCGAAACAAAATTGATTTTTTTCATGAGAAGAATAATTTTAGGGGTTGACAAGTAGAACGACGGTAAATAGCATCGACAGAAAAATTCAAGGTCGATTTATTTATTTTCCATTCGCTTTATTATCTCTCTCAACAAGTTATTTTGCTCTTCTTTTAAAGAAATAAATTTAGTTACCCAGGTGTAAACCAGATAAAACACAGCAGCAATAATGGTCAAATAAAACAATACAATTAAAATCGGGAAAATCATAAATCCTTCCATACTAGTTCGTTTTTTTTCGAAAATGGTTATTTTTATAGTTGTATCAAAATTCAATTCGTTTATTTTCTGCCCGAAAACCGAGCGGTATCATTATGCTTCTTTATTCTGATTTGTAAAACACGCTAAACATAAACTATCCATCAACAACAAAACTACAAACCTGGACGAAAAAAGGCGTTTGCACCATTTATAATGGAAAAATCACTAAAATTGAAACCTATGTATCAGATGTTGATGAAGTAGATGCTTTCTATAAATAATGAATCAACTTGTCATTTGGGTTCAACCATTTGGCAATTGTACAATCTTCTGTTGCAACTAACAATTTCAAATAAACTCTCAATTAGACTTTTCTCCCTTCAAATTTGTAAAATATACCGGTATGTTTAGTTCAAATTCTCAACACACTTGTGTAAGGAAGATATTTCAACCCTGATTATTGTTCCTTCACCCACTTTACTTGTAATATCCAATTTGCCACACAATAATTTCATCCGTTCTTTCATGCCAATCAAACCATACGAATCCGGTCTATATTTACGATTAACGTCAAACCCTATTCCATTGTCACGAATTTCCATTACTAATTTATCGGCAATAGTTGTTAGTAAAACCGTAACCCTTGTAGCCATCGCATGTTTTAAAATATTATTGAGCGACTCCTGAAGTATACGAAACAATGCAAGAGCCTGATCGGGTTCAATAATAGGATCCAACACAGTGTTTTTAAAAATACATTTTATGTGATGCGTTTGTTCAAAGGTAGATAGATGAACTTCTGCCGCTGCCACAAAACCAAGCAGTTCCAGTTGCTCCGGTCTTAAACCGTTCATTATACTTCGAGCCGTTTTATTGGCATTATCAACCTGGATCAAAAGTTGTTCCATTTCGGCTATTACTTCTTCAGTATGAATAGCTTCGTTTGTTTTGGATATTTTTTTCTTATACATGCCTATATCCATTTTCAGAGCAACTAATAATTGCGCAAGACCATCATGAATTTCACGAGCTAAATTTACCCTTTCTTTTTCATGTACCAATTGAAGATTTGCTGCCAGAAAAACAAGTGTTTTGTTGGTGGCTACCAACTCTGCCGAATATTCTTCTATCTCTACGTTTTGAGCGGCAAGTTCTACATTAGCCACTACTAATTCCGCGGCATGTCTTTCTTTCTCCGCATATTGAAATGCTAGTTCTTTGTTCGTATTTATTAATTCCTGCTCTGCTCTTTTAAGCGTAGAAATATCATTGGATACACCTACAACTCCAATCACCTGATTACCTGAATCACGTAACGGCAGTTTAGTGGTATTGAACCAGTTCACCTTACCGTCGAATTGACGAAGCAATTCAACAATGTGCAACTTTGCTTTAGCACATTCCATCACAGCTAAATCGTCTTTTATGTAATTATTCGTTTCTGTAGAAGTCCAGGGCATATCAAGGTCGGTTTTGCCTACTACTTCGGCAGGACTTTTCAAACCCACCGAACTTGCAAAAGACTGATTACATCCCAGATAATTACACTGCCTGTCTTTCCAGAATATCACGCCCGGATAATTATCAATAACCATTTGAAGCATATTCTCACTTCTCTGCAATTTCTCCTCAGACTTCTTTTTATCCGTGATATCGTACACAAATCCGGTACAAATGAGTGGAGCTCCGTTTACATCTTTTTTTACTACAGAACCAAAATCATAAAACCATATATATTCACCCGACTTAGCCTTAATCCGGTATTCGGTTTCATAGTGTTCATATACACCCTGAAAATGTCCTCTCATAGCAGACATGATCTTCTCATAGTCATCAGGATGCACTAAACTTGTAAAATCCCTATAATGTTTGAAATTTTCGGGAGAATATCCCAACATTTCAACCTTTCGTTTGGCAAAAGTAACACCCCCGGTTAAAACATCCATCTCCCACCAGGCCATATTTCCACCTTGCAATGCATTTTCCAGCCTCAGGCTTGTTTCTTCCGAAATATTCTCCGGACAATTGGACCTTGTAATGTTCTTACCGGCAGTTGCTTTTAAGGTTGTAATTTCTTTCCGTAATTCCAATACTTCTTGCTGGAGTTCTTCGTTCGTACTTTCATGAATGTACATAATAATCTATTTATTTAGATGATAAGATGCTGTGTCCATCAGTATTCTTTTTCCATTGAATACTGACGAATACCTGACATCCCCAGTCCACTCATTTTATTCCTTTATTTAGCCCCATATACCCAATGATTTGGATAGATCGTATTTAACATGCAGGTAGTAAATCGGTTTTTTAGCTCGTCAACCTCAAAGTTAGCACTAGTTTTGGATTATAACTGATTTACATGAAATATAGTAACTCTTTATACAAAAGAACAGCCCTAATTCACATCCGTGCTCTTCTTTTAGAGTTATTTATTCCTTTAAGCCAATAAAAAGAGCTTCATGTGGTTAGTTCAACATTTCAACACACCCGTACAAAGATGATTTTATTTTTTCTTTTCCCATGTTACAATGTTGGAAATACAAAAAACCAGTGCCGCAACAATAACACCAGAACGGGTTCTATTTCTGAACCAACTCAAATCTTGCATAGTTCAAGTCTTAGCGTAGCGAAAATCCGCCGGTAATCGGATTACACTTCGCTAAACTTACTTTTTTAAACACTTTGCGGCTAACTTTCTTACTTCACTGTCTTTATCGTTTTGTACCACACTTAAAAGTGATGATTCTAGATTTAGTTTACTTACAGCAAGCTTTCTTACTTCAGTGTCTTTATCGTTTTGTACCACACTTAAAAGTGATGACTCTAGGTTTAGTTTGCTTACAGCTACCTTTCTTACTTCGCTGTCTTGATCATTTAGTACCACACTTAAAAGTGATGACTCTAGGTTTAGTTTGCTTACAGCTATCTTTCTTACTTCACTGTCTTCATCATTTAGTACCACACTTAAAAGTGATGACTCTAGGTTTAGTTTGCTTACGGCAAGCTTTCTTACTTCACTGTCTTCATCATTCAGTACCACACTTAAAAGTGACGACTCTAGGTTTAGTTTGCTTACGGCTACCTTTCTCACTTCGCTGTCTTTATCGTTTAGTGCCATATTCGAAAGTGTTGATTCACTATCGCCCACATTAACAACAATCTGTGTTTTACCGTCTTCGTATTTTGCCGTGAAACAAGAAGTCAGTGATACAATAATCAATAAAAACGCAATTATTCTTTTCATATCATTTAGTTTAAAATTTGTAGTCCTTTTAAGGCGCAAAACCACTCGCCGAACAACACCCAACAACCTACGCAGAACAAGGGATTACAAATCCCATCAATCAGCCCGCACTTTTGTACAAACAAGTAATTATTATATATCCCAGAAGACAAAGGCATTCAAAAGTCGCAAACCTAAATACTGCCTAACACGAAGAAAACAAACTCTTTTATTCAAATACATATTCATAAGGCAACCAATTTGCAATACGTTGATCTCCCATTGAACCTTTCCAGTTAATTCCCGAAGGATCAAAATAGCCCGTTTTATCAAAATAAACAGGTTTCTTCATAAATAGAATTAAACTTCTATCCCTATCATAGTCCACCCGTAAATTTGTAGGAGAGTTAAGATAATACTCATTATTGATACACGAAACCAGGCTTTTAAACTTTGGTTCATCTCCAAAACCATTCTGAATGATAAATCTCGTTTTTAATGTATCACCACACAAGGTTCTAAAAAAATGCATTTTCGATCCCAGATAGGTCTGTTTTCTTATTTTGTCATAATGTTGTTTCTGAATGCTGTCAGCACCTACTTTATCCTCAAAAATCATATTTCCCATAAAGAATGTACTCCGGGCATTTCTGTAATATTCAAATTTATCCAGGTAGTAAGTTAACCTGTAGCCCAAAGCATCATTATCAACTATTATCGGTTTTTGAGCAAAAACTTTAAGCGTATCACCATCCGATTCATAATTAAAGCTGATATCCTTTTCGTTCAGGATGGAGCAATAATGTGCATTCGTACCTGTTCCAAAAAATTCTTCGCGAAACAGGTTCATATTCTGCTTTCTTTTACTTTTAAGCGATTTGGCTTTTATACTTACTTCATGCAGATCGTATATTTTGGGTGTCAGTAGCACTGTCAATGGTCGGGTTATTTGAAAATTCACCAGAGTAACAGAATAATACCCGACAGCACTAATCGTTAATGGTCTCATACTATTTTTAGAAATATCAAGTTTGAAGTTTCCGGCATTATCAGACCTTGTTCCTACATATGTAGCATTAAAATAAACAGAAGCAGAACTAATTTTGCATTGTGTTTTAGCATCCAGTATAGTTCCACTGATAATCTGACACGACACAACGCTGTGAATACTCAGGTACAAAATAAATAAAATGATTTTCTTCATAATCTAAGCTCCTAAAATAGAGTTGATCCTAATTTATTCTCTCTTTACGTCTTCCAAATCTTTACTTTGTCCAAGTTTATTAATTACTACGCATTGCATAGTTCAAGTCTGAGCGTAGCGTAACTTGAACTGACAATTTGGAAGTTTTCAAGTATCAAGTTTCTTGCACGTACTCAATTATTGGTATATTTTCGTTAATTGAAATAGTTTCAAGTTCTTCAAAAAGTAAAATTATATCATCACTAGTAAAACTTTTCCAGTTTTTGTATTTTACTTGTCTCATTAAACCATAACCAGTTAGATCCATATTTAACTTAGTATACTTTCTTCTAATTGTAGTTGCTCTTTTTGGAAATCTTTCAATGCTGTTTACATTAAGGTACAATGTGATAAAAACATAATTCTTATCCAATACAAAACGAAAAATCTGATTAGAATAAATACCTATGGCAAATAATTTTAGAAGATCTGATTTGCGCCCCTTCTCTTCATGCAACGTTAAAATCATATCCACTTTTTGTCTTTGGAATGATTCATAAAAACCTATCATCCGCTTTACATCAAAATATGAAACAAAAAATGTTTGAGACCAAATTAATAATGCAAAACCATTTGCTACTAAAAAAATAATTATAAAGTTATTAAATACATCGGTTAGGGATTTGTTGTAATTCGTAGCAATAAGAATTAACGCAAACATCGATGTGTAAATCACCCCAATTATTTTAATTAAACTAGAACTGCTTTTTTGTGTTAGTTTGAAATATTCTTTAATTGTCATTCAATTTAAATTTACCATTGTTTTTCCAACTGTCGAAAACCGATTTCCACACACTCGCGCCAATTTGTAATCGGTGTGTTGCTCGTTAGAGCAAAAAAGAAGAAGAGATTGTTTTTTCAAAACAAGCCACATGTTACAAACTTGCACAAGTGTGCGTGGTGCTTTTCAGATTCTTCTTCATCCACCCCTAAATCCCCTGAAGGGGACTTGTAATTACAACCGCCTCCTACAGATGCTTTACCTAAATAAGTAGCATTTATAATAGCTTTGCCTTCATCAACACATTTGATTAAATGTAAACCTTCTCGAAAACCACTCTTAAGCCCCTTCAGGGGTTTGGGGTGGTTTTAGCCTTATCCCCACGCTCACGCCGATTTGTAATCGGTGTGTTACTCGTTAGAGCAAAAAAGAAGAATAGATTATTTTTTCAAAACAAAATACAAGTTACAAACTTGCGCCAGCGTGCGTTAAGCTTAACTGAGAGCATCGTTATTTTTTTTCTTTTTCCCTTTCTTCAACTACTTTCTTGGCTTTCTCGTACATATAATATAAATGGCTCTTCAAATATGGCTCTTTGATTTGCTGTTTAACAATAGATGACTCATATTTCTTAAAACTCATCAATTTTTCTTTGCAGTACATTCCATCCACCAAAGTATTGGCTAACAACATTTGTTTTAATAATGGGTCTTTTATATATTTCCTAATGCCAGCAATTTTCAAAGAATCAAAGTTACAATTAGTCTTAAGCCCTCGCCATTCATATTTGTTGCAGTATTCACTATTCTGCTCACAAACTGTTTTTTTGATAATATAATTGTAAAACGTCCTAATGTAATCTGCTAATGCAATACTATTTAAAAACATTGAGTTTTTTAAAGGAAGAGAGCTGGTCAAAGGATTGTAATATATTTCTGGAACTGGAATGTCTTTTTTCTTTATGTAATTTTCAACTCTTTCTTTTACATTATAATATCCTTCACTGCTAAAATAATCTCCAGGATAATGGGCTAATTGTTCATAATACTCATTAACTTCATAATAAAACTTACACCACTCTAATGCTTCTACACTAGGCTTGTATTTCTGAACATAACACTTTAATAAATCGTCGCATTTGACAAGAACAGTGTCTTTCAAATACTTCGCATAAGCAACTGGTGTAAATCTATCAAGAGGCACCCATTGAACTGGTAGTGGTTTGTAAGGATTGATATTACTATTAAAACAAAGTCTTTTGAAAAAAAAGATTTCGCTATTAAACTTCGCAGAACTCCCTTTAAACACAACACCAATCGGGTTTGTCATATTCTCTTTATAGCTTGAAAAACTTTTAATATAAATGTTGTCTTTTGGGTAAACAGAAGCGGTAAAAATGGGAGCAAGCTTGTAGCATACTTCAAATTCAGTTGGGATATATGTTTTGAAGCTAGCTTTAAAATTCCCATTTTTATCCATATTTGTTCGTATTGCTGATTCTTGGAAGAAACCAGCTCTTGAAAATACAAATAATATCTCTAAATTTTTCGGATCAAAATTCCGTACTTTTCCACTTATTGTAACAGTTGGTGCATCGTCATATTGTCCCCAAATTGGCGAAGTCATAATGCAAAACGTTATAATTAGATAGTATGCTTTCATGTCCTGCTTTGTTTTTTAATAATGTGCCCCACGCTCGCGCCGATTTGTAATCGGTGTGTTGCTCGTTAGAGCAAAAAAGAAGAATTGATTGTTTTTTCAAAACAAGACACAAGTTACAAACTTGCACCAGCGTACGATATTTACTCACTTATCAGTTTTTTTACATTTTCCAGTTTTCCACCTTTAATTTCAGTATTGATATAGCTCGCTCCCAGATAGTATCTTAAATATACGGTACTCGCCTTACTGATTTTACTAATAATATCTTCAGAGAGAATATGAGTCATTTGAATATTTTTTTTATTGACAACATCATAACCCGTAACTACGGATATTTTTGTAGAATCGGATTTCATTACATCTTCTTTTTTCTCACTTATATTACGACTATTATATTCTCTTTTGAAAACGGTTGGGAAAGGAATAATCTCCTCATCAATGATTAAATAGAGTTTATTTTCGTCAATTTCAAAACTCTCGGAAGGAAGAGAGATGACGTCATAAATAGAGTAGGTCGTTTTATTGTCATTATTCGTTTCTTTTACTATCGTAATGTTTTGAGTATAATAGGGTTCGTAACGTTGATTTGCATAAAAACTGGTTTCATACAAAACCCTTCTTGTTTTCATTACGAGATCGTTTTCGACATGAACCGAATTTTGTAATGCTCCGCAGCCTGAAAGCAACAGTGCTGCGAGAATGATTGTCATTGTTTTTTTCATACTTTTATTTTTTTATGATTATTCTCCCCGCGCTCGCGCCGATTCATACTCGGTGTATTGCTCTTAGAGCAAAAAGAAGAAGAGATTATTTTTTCAAAACAAGACACAAGTTATAAACTTGCGCCGACCTAGACTAGTTACTAATCTTTTGGTTTAAAGATTTGTAAGCTCCTAACGAAATTGTCAAACTTTGAAAGATTAATATCATATGTCCCGGGAGTTGCTGTGAAGTTCAATACATACCCAACTTCATTTTTGAAAACAAATGTTAGCTTGCTCTTGAATTTTAATCCATTTCTTACTGTAAAAACAATATAAGAAGTCGAATCAATTAGCTCTTTTGATACGAGAACATTTGCAACTCTTCCAAACTCAAACTTTGTCAAATCATCTATTGATTTTAAACTTGGCCTCTTATAAGCTGTTATTGAAACGGAATTTTCAATTGATGTCTTTTCGAGTTCACTATAAACCTTAGGTAATCCCCAGTCAATGATTGCTCTTTTGTTTGTAAGGTCATCTTTAAGTTCACCATATACGTGCCAGTCGTCCGGCACTTGCCCTCCAAAACCGTACAAGTCATTTTGAAATTTAGATTGCCCGAATAGGGTGCTGATAGTTATCAGAAATAATGACAACGTCAACAATAATTTCCTTGACATATTGTTTTTTTTAAAGTGAATACAATGTTGTTACTTCCATCTGCAAGTCAAATAAACTTTAAATATTTTTTAATCAGCTGAAATCATAATCACAAATTCTTTCATAAAAATCACACTACAGCTGAGATAAGTCGTGACCTGTCCTTTATTGAATGCATATTACCACACGCTCGCGCCGATTTGTAATCGGTGTGTTGTTCGGTAGAGCAGAAAAGAAGAATAGATTGTTTTTTCAAAACAAGACACAAGCTACAAACTTGCGCCAACCTAATTCGGCTATTGCTTTGTTTGAAAAATTTGAGTGTAGCGGGCGACCAGATAACCATCTATAACTTTAAATTTATATGGTTCATTCTTTGTCGGAGCTTCACCCAGAAAGAATATAAAAGCATGTTTTTTCTTATCAACTACCTTACTTTTAAAGGCTTCTATTTTTTCTTCTATAGCATAATCAATTTCATTCTTAATTCTACTTACCTTATTCTTGGAAATTAGGGCTTTGTTAATACTGATAATAAATGGATTAATTTGTTTGGCTGGCTTATCCTTGTCACTTTTTTCCCAGTCTTCACTTTCAAATAAAGTAATCTCTAGGGTTTCTTCTGTTTCTATGATTTTTTCTTTATTAGTATGCAACCTTCCAAAAAAAATACACTGTCCTTTATAGTTACCTGTAACTAATGGTTTTTCTATCCTTTTAAACCAATACATATACATTTTCTTCACATCCTCAATCTCAATCTCCATATGTCTATTATATGGACACTTAATGTAAAAATCAACAATTGGGGAAATTGATGCAACAACTTTTGATTTGTTTAATATTTCGATAAACTCACCAGAAGCTTTACTTCTTAATCCTCCTTTTCCAGGTTCTTCATTTCCAATAATATTTGTTTTAAACGTGGTATCATTACCATCATTTAATTTTACTTTTTTTAATTTAGTAGGAAATGGCATATCTTCAAGTTCAAATTCTGTAAAAGGCCGATTTTTAGCCTTTTCTAACAACTTCAGATACTCACTAAACTTGCAAGTTTGTCTATGGTTTTCTAGTCCTAATGATTTAAAATATGGTCTTATTTTATTACTTGGTTTAAAAGAACATGGTAATAACTTAATTCTACATTTCTCGTCTATACATTCATACTCTGATAAGCCATCCTCAAAAAGATGTTTCAATGACTCTGCATCTATAATCTCGCCTGTCTTTTTGTCTCTTGCTTGGTTCATATATTGAATTCTATTCAACAAATACTAATATTTGCTTAGTCCCTTCTTCCTCCAAGTCTATAAAATACACCAATATGCATAGTTCAAGTCTAAGCGGAGAATCCATTCACCCTTCCCCTTTTGTCTTGTCTTGTCACGGTTCACAGAACCGCGCCAGCGGGGGGTTAGGCGTTGGTTATTTTATTTAAATTATGATTCAGAAAGTCTGAAATATCTTTTGAGATTCTTGCTCTAGGTGCAGTAATTTGTATGATATTTTCTGGCTTTAATGAGATTGTAACTTTACATTTAGTCTTTTTTATTCGATTAGTTGAATTATGTTTCTTTATTTCTTCATTTAGAGAAGGAATTGTGTTTTCAATCGTATTTTTGCAGAATGCGTATAGAAACCACAATTCATATTTCCCTCTTATGAAATTTTTTGCAGGTATAATCCCTTGTAAAGCTGTTGAAATCTCTTTAATCTCTTTCAAATCATAATAATTCGTCTTTGTTACTGAGCATATATACTCAAATGGTGTATTGTGTCCACTTGAAATATCTCTTTTAATCTTGAAATCTTTTGAAATTGAAAATATTTTGGAAATATCAATATCACTTAAATTTACAGGTAAGTTATTTTTTCTGCAATAAACTACCCAAGCAGAAATACTTGTCATCTTTTCACTATAAGAACTTAATTGATTTATAAATTCAGTTTTTAATTTACTTATAACTTCACTTTCTGTAATATAGCAAATTTCTCTTAAAAATCTACCATATACTTCTGCTGTAACCAAATAATTTTCTATTGAATAATATTGAGTTTCAAATATGTTCTCGTCTTTGACATTGGTTACACCAATGATATCGTCCAGGTCTTTGTCTGTAAAAAAAAGTACTCTATTTTTATTGTATACTGTCCAATTAATATTTTTGTAATTACTATATACATTATCTTTTCCATTACAAACATAATAGTTAAATTCATAATTATCTGGAAATGTACTTTCAAGATAATTTGCATAAAATGATTGGTCATCAAGTCCTTCAAAAAAGAAATGAAGAGTTTTATCTCTAAACTTGTATTGATGAAGAAATTTGATATACGAAGCTTCAAATGAATCTCCAGCTTTTTCTAGTACGTCAATAAAAGCCATACTTTATTTGATTAAAAATTCTTCTAGAGAATGTGAATACTGTTTCATATCATTTTTAAAAATAAAAGGAGAATGTGTTACAGCCAAAATTCCTTGACAGCCACCTGAATTTATAATATCTGGAAGCAGTCTCTCTTGCCACGGAACAGAGAGAGAAAGTTCGGGTTCATCGATAATAATGAAATAATCTTTTTTGCTCAAAATCAAGTGACTGAATAATGAAACTATTTGTTTTTCACCAGATGATAAATCTTTATATTCAATCATGGCTTTTTCTTCTTTTAATTTTTCTAAGATGTCTTTTTCAACTGGTATAATAGTTTGTTTTAATTCGTCATCTAAAAAAATATCAACTTTAAATGTATCGTTGTCATAGTGAAAATGTTTCCCTTCTTTTATGTAATCATTGCATATGTTGACAAATCGATTTATATCTAATTCTGCATTTTGTTGTTCTTCGTAAATCTGAAAAAGTTTCCAAACAAAATATGCATTTATTTTGTCTTCATCTCCAATTGCTCCCTCCTCCCTTACTTTCTCAACAAATTTCTTTAGTTCGTTCTTACCTTCTGTACTGATTATACTATCATCTAATCTTTTCAATAAGTACATCAAAGCATCATCATTGAAACTTTGTATTTTTTCAGAATCAAAGGATTTATATCGTTTATTTAATATATCTTCGAGATATGACCCCGTTATTTTACCACTTAAATTATTGTAAAAGTATCCTTTCAGTTCCGAGCATCTTCTCTCTACTCTTTCCTTTACATCATCCATTCCAAATTCAACCAATTCAACATAGTCAGGACTTTCAGCGATTAAGGATCTTCTGCGTTTTTTATATTCATATTCTTTCATACTTTCCTCTAAGTGTGGAAATATGTTTTTTAAGTCCTTTTCAATCCTACGATATGTAGGTAAGTATACAATTTGAGTATTCTTGAATTCGAGATTAAGTAATTCTTCTAGTTGTTGAACTCGATTGTCTTTTTCTATCCTATGTTCCTCATCTCTATACATCATTATTATTTCATTAATTAGACCTAATGGCACATCATACTGATTTGCAATTCTCTCCATAACTTCAGGATTTCTTCTTAATTCAATAATATTATATTTGCTTATAATTTCCTCCGCAATTCTAGAATAACGGGATGGAAACCTTTTGGACATTTTTGAATCTCTCAATAATATCTCTTTGAAATTTTTCTTGTCAAATGAAAAGTCTTTTGAATTAATTCGAATTGTTATTTTCTCGAATTGATATTCATTTAATTTTCTCCATTGTCTGGATAGAAAATAATAAAACATATTGACCAAAGTTGTTTTACCAGAGCCATTTTCGGCCACAAGAATTAGAGAATTATTTTCAAATCTTATATCGTAATTTAATTTTCCGTGAAGTCCGTAGACTTTAAAGTTTTCGATATTCATATGTTTGTTTTTATATTTATTTCTTTTTTTTACTTACGCTTAACACCCATATATACCCAGTCTACTCACTTTATTCCTTGTTTTAGCTGGATATCCTAGTTAACTTGATATATATATCGCATTTATAGCCGATTATTATCGCCCTTTCTCGTTTTCACACACCAAAAATACGAACTCTTTTTAACGCCACCAAAAATAATTAAGGTTATTTTTAAAGAAATTAAAACATTCTTTATTCGTGCAGGGTTGGGGCATAAAAAAACCGCCTCTACTTTGCAGTTGAGGCGGTTTCGGGTTATAAATATCTATCTGTCGGGTAATTATTCTCTCTGTAAAATCAAATTACAAAAGTGGTAATCTGATCACTCCATACGCGCGAAGGATCGGAAGCTGCAGCTGCTATACGAAACGCGTATTGCTTGCCACTGGTGAGTCCTTCTATCAGTACTTTGTGTTTGGTAGATGTTTTATGAACCCAGTTCAGCGTGCCATCGGCTGTAATTTCGGCATATTTGAATTCATAAAAACTCGCAGCTGGGATAGCACTACAGCTTATCCATACGCTACCGGCGTTATCGCCCATTTTAATCATTACTTTATCCGGTTTTGGCAATGGACCTACCGCACCCGGTTTCTTATTTACGCTTAACCCGCTGCTGCTAATGATAACATTATCACCCTTGCTGATTATTTGTACATACAGGCTTAATTCTCTCATTTGGCTTTCCAACTTGGCTCGCCAGTTGTTCTTAATTATCCTGTCGTCGGCACTTCCCTTTTCCGCCTTTACCAAAGAAGCATTGTAGCCCGCAATGGTTTCCCTTATCTCTTGAATAGAAGGGGTTGGATTAGCGAAGTTTGCATTTCCTTCCATATTATTCAAAACATTAGTGCTATGTACACTAAGTTCTGAGTCGCTATAGTTTTTAGACGAAAAGTCTATCTTTACTTTAACTATTCCCATAATTTTTCATTTTAATTGATTCAAGTGTTTGACAGATAGATATTTATTTTCAAACAATAATGCTTATAAAGCTATAAAAAGCTAAAATTGAGTGCTAAAAAGACCTGTATTTCTATATTCTAATGGCTTATTTATAACTAACAATAGAATATTGTAATATAAAAGTGAATCATTTACACATGAAAGTGAGTTATTTACTGTTGGAGAAATTAATTAGTTGTTTACAATAAGCTATTTACAATTGGAAATAAAATTTTTCAGTTGGAAATGAATCATTGTAACTTGGAAAAAAAATTTCAGCCGTTTTAAATTTTATTTACGGTTGGAAATGAGTTATTGTAATATGGAAATAGTCTGTTTCCTATCTCTTTTTAAATTTTTCTACCTACTTTTTTCGCATTATTTTATTCTGAATATTTTTTTCAATAAACAAAGAGCGCTTGTTTGTTGCACTTGTAAAAAGAAAGACCTGATTTCGTTCGTTTTCTCCTGCTAAGAATAAAAAGCGGTTTATTACACGCACCACTATCGTGCAAATGACTGTATAAGTATAGCTAGTGGAGAAATCAAGAAAGAAATAACCCTCCATCACGGAGTAATACAGGTCTTTCAGCTATAAAAGCTACGAAACAAATTTATATAAAATAATTTCACTTTACTTACAGTCAAATGATTGAAGATAATTTCAAGTTAACATATAGCTACAAAAAGACTACATAAAAGGTGAAAAAGAAAGTGAAAAAACGACTGCTTAAGTGGAGTGATGTGTCCGTTTTCGAGTATTCTTTTCGGTGGGAAAGACTCTTATTTACTTAAAAACACTGAGAAAAACGAGAAGTGAGGGGTGGGTAATGTATTGAATTGGCGTAACGGCAGCATGGTATAAAAGTACTACATAAAAATCTTTTAAGAGAGGGGCAAAAGAGTGAATATTTAACGGATAAACGCACACTTATGCACACTCATCCGATGACTTGAAGTCATCGGATGAGTGCGAAAATCCGTTTATTCTGTGCATTCCGTGTGCTTATAACAACAGCTGCAGTTCGGTGGGGTTGGAAAAACTAAAGAGGGGGTCTAAAAAGAAAAAAGAACGCAAAACTTGTCCGTCCACTGACGGATTACGCAAAAACCGCAAATCGACACAAAATATAAATTGCTGATATATTTGTATTTATAAAAATGAGATTTGCGAAAATTTGTGCTATTTGCGTAATTTGCGTTCAAAAAAACACTTATTGGACACCCTCAAAGAAGAGAATAGGTAGTATTTGTGCACTTAACCTGTGTGCTAAACCGACAGGCCGCTTGTAGCGGCCGTTCGGTTAGGTAGTATTTGTGTGCTTATCTGATAAAACGCTTGTAGCAGCCGTTTGGTGAGGAAATTCGTTTATCCCTGTTATTCGGAGTGCGACTTCAAGTCGCGCCCCGAATATGCGCAGAACTCCATTAAAAGGTAAATCAGTATTGTCTGTGAAAATCCGATTATTCGGTGCATTCTGTGTGCTTATAACAATAGCTGTCGTTCGGTGGGGTTGGAAAAACTAAAGAGGGTGTCTAAAAAGAAAAAAGAACGCAAATTACGCAAAAACCGCAAATCGACACAAAATATAAATTGCTGATATATTTGTATTTATAAAAATGAGATTTGCGAAAATTTGTGCTATTTGCGTAATTTGCGTTCAAAAAAACACTTATTGGACACCCTCAAAGAAGAGAATAGGTAGTATTTGTGTGCTTAACCTGTGTGTTTAACCGAACGGCCGCTTGTAGCGGCCGTTCGGTTAGGCATTATTTCTTCACCAATTTCTTTTCCACCATAGCGGTTTCGGTAATAATCTTGGCTATGTATATGCCTTTTCGGAATGAGCTTATTGAAACGAGTTCATTATTGGTGACTTGCTGCTTGAGCATTACCTTGCAGTGGAGATCACTCACTACCAGCAGGGCGGTATCTTCTATACCCACAATGTAAAAGTCATTGCTTTCGTCATTTTGCACAAGTTTTAAAACAGATAGTGTTGGTGGTTGGATAAGTACAGGCATTTCGGTAGTATTTGTCATAGAAGTTTATATAAGTTGTGGTTTTTATGTCCGATAGCAGATTATTTTTCTGCTTTGTGCAGTTGATTTCTGCATTCAATAATACAATTATGGCGGCAAAACAGGTGCTTTGCCGCCATTTCAGAAAACTTGATAATTAAGGTGTACTCTCTAAAAATAAATTTATCACTTCGTTGTTCATATTTACACTTTAGGCTAACCTGCAGGCAAATCTACAACTTTTCTAACCCGTTGCCGGGATGTAGATACGATATTATATGACGAGCGCCCCATGTTACGACGCTTTATCTATTCGATCGGTGTAAACCGTTTACCGACTTCGCCCTGTTTGAACAGAGACATGATACTTCATTAGCTGAGTATCAAACAAGTGAACGGAGTAATTAGCGGGTTAGCCTTTGGTGTAACTCTTTTGCCGTGCGCTCACGGAATACGGGGTTGCGGCTATGTATTTGTGTACTTCTAAGCTGTCGGCCTATTGCGGAACAGTATGGGAACAAAGGTAATTGAAAAAACATATAGGTATACGCAGCAATAACCCTAATAGAATTAGTGTAAACCCTAATTGATGGTAATGAAAAATGATGAAATGCAGATGGCAACAACGCCCCAACAGTCTTTAGAAAGAATGTTGGGGCGTAGAAGAGTTATTAAAGCGAATCATTTTTAGTGCCGTAGGATTCAAATATCTACTAATCCATTTTTAATGGCAAACAAGATAAGATTAATAGTATCGGGGGTATTTGTTTTTTTTAGCAACAAAGAGCGGCGGGCTTCCACGGCCTTTACAGAGCGGAAAATCTTTTCGGCAATTTGCGACACGGTAAGACCCTGGCAAAGATAGCGAAGTACTTCCATCTCGTTATTTGTGAGTCCATGATCGGTTACGGTCGATAGCTTGGGTTTGATCTGTTGTTGCGTATTTACATTTACAATTATCTGACGTAACAATTCGTTGGAGAAAAAGCATTCACCACCAATCAATGTTTTTATGGCTTTTTCGAGGTCTTTTTTGCCGGCTGTTTTTAGCACAAAGCCCATAGCTCCGGCACTTACCATGTCGAAGTAGTTTGCTCTTTCGCTAAGCATGGTAAGGATTAGTATTTTTATATTGGGTTGAAGCTTCTTTGCTTCCCGCATTGCTTCCAAACCTCCCATTACGGGCATTTCAATATCCAGAATGACTAGGTCGGGAGTATGCCCGGCCAACAAGTCGATAAATACCTTTCCATTTTCAGCTTCGGCTACCACCACACCTATACCCTCTGTTTCAATAAGCAATTTCAGCCCTTCACGAAACAAAGCATGGTCATCAACAAGTATAATTTTTTCCATAACTCAATGGTTTTTATTGTAAGGCAAAAAGATAGGTTAACGTGAGTTCGATATAAGCTCATCGTATCTCAACAACTTTATCTTTTAAGTCCGAAGGACTTGAATGTGAATAGCCATCGGTGAAACCGGTGGACAAAAGAGAATATGACTGAGAACCCCGAATGGGGTTCAATAACACATATTTATATATTGAACCCCATTCGGGGTTCTAATTACCTTATACTTATTCCACGGGTTTACACCCGTGGCTATTAAAATTGAATCCTTTCAGGATTCCGATTAATCGGAATAAATTGCTGGGGCGGCAATTGATACCTATCGTCGAAACAAACCTAACATAACAACTACAAATCCTATTCTTTAAACAGATTCGCATCAGGATGTTCGTCGAGATGACATTCCAGAAATGCTTTCATGCCCTTTCCGGGACTGGAATCAATGGTGAGCACGGCTTTCATCAGTTGTACCCGATCCTGAATGTTCATTAACCCCAAACCGGCACCGGTTTTCTCTACTTCCAACCAATCGAACCCAATACCATCGTCTTTGTATACAAAGGTAATCGTATTTTTATCTTTATCAAAATTGAATGTAATCTCAATAGTAGCGGCATGGGCGTAAGTCAGGGTGTTTTTTATCAACTCGGTGCTAATGCGGTAAAGAGCCATCTCCATAAAGCGACTAAACCGATCGGTAGTATTAAAACTAAAATTGATGCGTATCTTTTTTGTTTCGTTTATTAGCTCCGTAAAATGCATCAGGGCATTTACATAGCCCGACTTAATCAATAACTGAGAACTTAATCCGCGCGCCAACTCACGGGCAGATTGTATGGCGCTTTCGATACTTTCATTTCCTTTTTGGGTAATGATTTTTATCTTTTCAACATCGGTAGTTTCCGAAAGCCATTGGAAATATAACTTGATAATGGAAAGCAACGGTCCCATTCCATCGTGTAACTCGCTCGAGAATCGGCTACGCTCCCGTTCTTCTACCTTTATCGCTACTTGCAATAGCTCATTTTCGGCTTCTACCTTCTCGGTTATGTCGCGATTTGAAACCCGCACTCCCAGATAGTTCCCATCTATGCTTATGCTTCGGCATACATGAGCAATCCAACGTATCTGACCGTCTTTTCTTTTAATTCTGAAATTTAGTTCGGTGCTATTTTCGTTTGTTCTGTGATTTCTTCGGTCTTCTTTGTGCTGTTGCCAGGTGGTAAGGTCGTTCCTGTAAATAAGTTGGTCTAATAATGTCGGATTATCGATAAACTCCTGAACTTTGTAACCGGTAATTCTTTCTACTGATGGCGACATGTAAATGATTTCATGTCCCGGACTTTTCCAGTATTCCCAATCGTAGGTAAAATCGGCAATTGTACGAAATTTGTCCTCGGTAAGTTGCAACGACGCATTCAGTTGCTCCAACTCGGCGGTACGTTCAGCAATGCGCTTTTCGAGTTCTTCGTTCAATTCATTCAACTCTTTTTCCAATTGTTTTCGTTGCGAAATATCGGTATGAATGCCCGACATAAGCAGCGGTTTACCTTCGGGAGTTCTACCGGTAATACTGGCGCGTTGATGCATCCACACCCAATGACCATCTTTATGTTTTAGCCGGTATTCATATTCGGAATAAGGCATATTGCTTTTTAGATAACGAGCCTGCGCCTCCATAGTTGTTTGCAAGTCGTCGGGGTGTATCAGTCCTTTCCACCCACCCGGTACAGATTCTTTTAATCGTTTTGCGATTTCATCAAAAGTATATCCTAGCATTTTAGGATATGCCTGATTGAAAATTAATTCGTCGGTTTCTAAATTTAAATCCACAATGCCTACATGCACTGCTTCTACAATACCATCGAGTTTTAATCGGGTGGCAATTAAAGCCTCTTCCGTTCTTTTTCTTTCGGTAATATCATAGAGCAAACCTGTCCATAGAATATCACCGCCGTCAAGCAATCGTGGACGCGACTCCAAACGCACCCACACCAGTTGCTGATGAACCACTAAACGACCTTGCCAGTCGAATGGCGTCAGGTTTTTATTTGCTTCTTCATTTCTTTTGATAAAATCGGCTTTATCATTAGCACATATCAAGTCAACAATAAGATAGGGATTTGCTTTAAACTCCTGTCGGGTTACTCCCAGGATTTCGCAAAACCGATCACTTGCCAACTCCATTTTATAGGGAGGGTGTTCGGAACTATTCCAGGCATTTTCGCGCCATTCCTTTAGCGGGAATACATGAATACGATAAATACCTACCGGCTGATTATTGATAATATCCTGATAAAATTCATATTCCTGCTTCAGTGCTGCCTGTGAACGGGCTTGTTCTCTGTTTTGTTGTTCTAACAGCGTCTGATGGGCCAGAAGTTCCCGAATTAGTTGCAGGCTTTTCGACTCCGCCCCATCAGTATCGGCTATTGCTGATCTTGATTGCAAAAATTCCTCGGCTTCTTTTCTTATTTCAGATGCAGTATCAATGTTATTATCCATACATGTCGTGTTAGTAAATACAACCAAACAACAAAGATAATTCTTCTCCTTTACGTTAAACGAATTTTGGACTTTATTTCTTGTAATTTATAAATTTTGAGCATCGTATTTAGTTTTATCCTGCTGCAAAGCACTCTTTCTTATTGGATTCGCAGCAAAGAGCATTCGGAAGGTTGAAAAAAAACAAACTCCTCCGATGACCTGAAGTCATTGGAGGAGTAAAAGAAGGAAATTCCGTTCACCCGGCTTATCCGGAGTGCGACTTGAAGTAGCGCCCCGAATATGCGAAAAGTTCAATTAATAGATAAATCATTATTGTCCACAAGATTCTGTATATTCCGTGCTCCTACCCCACATACGCTTCAAGCGGCCGTTCGGACTGGGAAATTGCTCTCCGGTTTATTCGAATGACTTAGGTTCGTTTCGGGGTTGAATTTAGTTTGTGGTAATAAATATACGAAACTGCCAAAACAGCTAATACAACTAACGGGAAAAAGGCTTGTCCATTAATGCCGTCGACGGCTGCATGACTTATTGTTGCAAAAATAAAGTCGAAAGCAAAACCTGCATACGCCCATTCTTTTATTCGTTTTGGTACTTGTGGAATGAGCAATGCCAACACTCCTGCTATTTTAAAAACAACTAATGCATTTCCAAAATATTCGGGGTAACCTAAGTGTCTGATACCTTCTTTTGCCATTTCTGTTTGCCAGGTTAGCGCCGGCATTACACCTTCGAACAATGCAATTAATATTGTTGCAGTCCAAAACATTATCCTTTCTTTTTTCATAAGCTGATTTGTTTATTTGTTTTTTATGTAACAGTTTGGTGATAAATTTGTTTGCAGGAAACTTTTACGGAGTTATTTAAACAATAAACTCCCCTTACACCAATCGGCATAAGGGGAGTCTATTTATTCGGAGAGTAACTTTAAATCGGTCCAAAAGCAGACAGTTTAAAAATAAGCATCTCAGATAGTAGTCATTACAAAAAATGTCATTATATTTGCAATACCATAAATTAAATTTTGGGTTTATAATTAGACATAAAAAAAGGGAAACAGACTAGTTCGGGAGAATCGGTCTGTTTTCCTTTTTAGGTTTAAGCGGATTTGGAAATCCGTTCCCCTATTTGCTTGTAATCACCACTTGTTGCGTTGGCATACCTTCTACTGACGCTTTCAGGGTAATGCTTCCGGCTTTGCCGTTGGTTTGTACAATGGCTAAACATTTACCAAAAAACAAATGACGTTCGGGTTTCTTGAGCGATACGTGATCGTTCTGGTCGCCGTTATCGGTTCCTACAATGGCACCTTCGCCTTCAACGGTGAATTTCACCAACTGATCGGCTACAGGAGAAGCATTGCCGTCTTTGTCGAGCAATTCAACGGTAACAAATGACAGATCCTGCCCATCGGCAGTAATCGTAGAGCGGTCGGCTTTCAGGCGTATGTTTACCGTTTGCCCTACGGTTTTGATCTCTTTGGTCAGTACTTCTTTACCCGCTTTGCGCGAAACGGCTTTGATAGTGCCGGGAGTATACGCTACGCGCCACATCACGTGCAGGTCCTCTCCTACTTTGCTGCGTTTGCCGAGCGATTGTCCGTTGAGATACAATTCCACTTCGTCGGCATTATTATAATACGCCCACACATCCACCGTTTTCCCGGCTTCCCAGTTCCAATGCGGAAAAATATACAACACATCCTTGCTTGTCCACTCGCTTTGGTACATGTAATACACATCTTTCGGAAATCCGGCAAGGTCGACAATACCGAAATACGAACTCCGCGACGGCCACCAGTAAGGGGTTGGTTCGCCCAGATAATCGAATCCGGTCCAGATATATTGTCCGGCAATATGGTCGTATTTCTTCACCAGTTTCCATGTAGTTTCGTGAGTCGATCCCCATGGTGCATGACTGTTGTCGTAGGCCGAACATTTTTGAAGCGGATTGAAGAAAGGTTTATCCCAACGTTCGGGCCAGATGTTCATGCTGTCCGAAGGCATCAGGTAAAATCCGCGTGTCTGCAATGACGACACCGACTCGGTACTAAGAAATCCTTGTTTAGGGTAGCGTTCGGTGATACCGGCATATTCGGTTTCGTGATAATTAAAACCGATTAAATCCAGTGCTTCCGATTTCAACAATGGGTTATTGGCATCAGTTCCATTGCAAGCTGCCGATACAGGACGGGTAGGATCCACCACTTTGGTTACATCTACCAAATGTTTGGTAAGCAAAGCGTACTTTCCCATGGTGCCGTTCACCAGTTCTTCGGCACTATTGGTTTTTCGGTTGTTCAGCAATACGTTGGCTTGTTGCAAATCCATATTTTCCAGGGATTTGTCCTCACCCCACTGTTCGGCTACCTCATTGCCAATGCTCCAGATAAAAATAGACGGGTGATTGCGGTCGCGGGTAATCATGTCGGTCAAATCGCGCACATGCCATTCTGCAAAATCTTTCGAGTAATCGTAAGTCGTTTTCTTTTTCAACCACATATCAAAGGCTTCGTCCATCACGATAAAGCCCATTTTGTCGCAGAGGTCGAGCAATTCGGGAGCAGGAGGATTGTGCGAGGTACGAATACCGTTACAGCCCATTTCTTTCAATATCTGCAACTGACGTTCGATGGCACGCGTATTTACAGCAGCGCCTAACGCACCTAAGTCGTGATGATTACACACACCGTTTATCTTCACGCGCTTTCCATTCAGTATAAATCCTTTTTTCACGTCGAAAGTGAACGAGCGAATACCCACATTGGTACTATATTCATCTGTCAACCTACCTACCGAATAAGTACGAGTAACCAGTTTGTATAAATATGGATTCTCTATGTTCCAGAGCGTTGGTTTCTTTACCACTAACTTTTGAAGGTACTGATGCGCTCTGTTTGCACCAACATACAAATATCCGAAAACAGTACTTACCAATTTACCATTGGCATCGTAAAGCGATTGTTCTACTTTTACGGTTTTTTGTTTTGATTCATCGTTCTTGATGGTCGTTTGGATGGCTACTTCGGCGCTGTCGGCAGTGATATTAGGCGTAGTAACATACGTTCCCCACTGATCAACATGAACAGAATTGGTAGTTACCAACCACACATTGCGATAGATTCCCGAACCTGAATACCAACGGGAGTTGGGTTCCCTGGAGTTGTCAACCTTTACAGAAATAACGTTGGTACTCCCAAAACGGATGTAGTGTGTCAGTTCATAACGAAACGAAGAATAGCCGTAAGGACGCTTGCCCACCGAAGTACCATTAATCCATACCTCACTGTTGCGATACACACCATCGAAGTCGATATAGATACGCTTGTCTTTGTCGGTAAGCGGTACGGTAAAGGTCTTGCGGTACCACCCCAGTCCGCCGGGTAAAGCACCACCACCCGGTGAGGCAGGAAAGTCTTTGCCGAAATCGGATTCAATGCTCCAGTCGTGAGGCAAATTGAGCATACGCCATTTGCTGTCGTCGAATGTAGATGCCGAGGCATTCGTAGTACTATCGGCGAGGGTGAATTTCCAACTTTGCGTAAAGTTCTGAACCCTTGGCGTGGTGCTTTTGTTGGCAGCAAAGCTTATGCAGGTGCTGACCAACAATAACAGAATTAGTTTCGTTGTTTTCATGATTTCTTGTTTGTCGATATAATTTGTTGAATTAGTATTTATGCAGTTATTTGAGGGTTATTTCACTTCCAATACATTCACCATTTCCGGTTGTGCTTCGGCTACACCTTCGCCATCTACCTGTTGTACATTTTGTACGAACAGATGCAGACTTTTCTTATCCTTCCATAACTCGGTGTCGTAAGTCGGTTCCCAGGAGCCAACTGCAAAGTTAGTTAAGTCCGAAATCTTCCATTGGTTTTGAGCAATATCATTACAAACAGCTACCGATACTTTATCGTTGCGTTCACTATCGCGGAAAAACAACCGTATAGAAGCTTTATCGCCTTTACCACTCGCCAGCACTTGCGGACGGGAAATCGGAATTCGTTTGGTACCAACTCCACTCAACGAAAAAGGAGTAGTACGGAATCCGAGATTCAGCTCTTTCCACTTGTTGCCCGTATTGTAGACTATGTGATACTGTGGAACTGTGCTGTTGGCACTTCGCCAGTAGGAGGCGATAAACGGATTCCCATTGTCATCGGTAGTCATTGATGTTTGATTAATAAGTTCGCTGTTTCGGGGAATGCTGCATGCCAATTCAGCATTAGCTTCGTTGATGGGCAACATGTATTTCTCGCCCGTAGATTTCTCCCAACTGATTCCTCCATCGGTGGAGCGCGCAAAAAGCATGTCGTGATTACTGGCCACATCGGGAGAGCCACGCCATACCCACGACATATTAAATGTTCCTTTTTTATCCACACAGGCTTGCCAATAAGCATTCTGACGACCTTCACCATCGATAAGATTAGTGTGCAATTGTGTCCATGCTTTTGATTTTACATCATAGCGGTTCATCACCAGGTTTCCTTTCCCCGATCGTCCGTCGCGATACAAAAAAATCAGATTGCCATTGGGCATCTTGTAGAATTCGGGGTAAGTTGCGTTGGTTTCATTCAACCCGGTCATAGGTAATTTATCCGTCAACTGTAACGAGAGAGGTGCCACCGAATGCGCATAGTTCAGCGGGTTGCCATGATGATCCCACGAAACATGCAAAAACCCGTCTCCGTCCACCATGATGCTAATGCAGTTGTGCGCATCGTGAATATTACCACTGAAAACTGTTTCTACTATTTCCCATTTCGAAGAGTTGAGTTTCCGTTTGCCGAGGGTTAGCTTTCCTTTTTGATTGTAGAAAGCTATAAACTGAACGTTTTTGTAAGTAACCAATGAGTTTTTCCGAAAAACTACTGCATTGACCGAGTTCCCTGCCCAGGCTTTGGACACAGGAACAGTTTTACTCTGCGCTTGGGCGGATGAAAATCCGAAGGTGAGAAAACAGAGTAAGAGACAGAGGTACTTCATGCAATTTTATTATTAGACAGTTGTAGATTGTTGATTGAATTCCCTGCAAAAATACATATTAAAATTTATATCCATAGTGCTTAAATGTCTGTTGACTGGGGCGAATACGTATTTATTATTTTGTTTTTGAATATAAATAGAGTCTTTTGTTTAAATATCCCCAAAAAATAACATAGAATTCGTATAATACCGATTGTACAAACAATATAGCCCAATTTCGACAAAGTCTCATTGTTCTATTTGTTTGTAGACATCGGCATTAACAACAGTAGACATAAAAATGACTTTGAGCCATTTTATATGTACAGTTGGTATAAAAGGAGAATAGCCCAAATGACAATGTCAATCGGGCTATTCAGGGAACCTTAAAAAAAACAAACCTAAGGAAAACCAACTAAAATGTACTTGTATAATTTATATCCTTACGGAGATTATAATAAATTTGAATGTTGCTTACAATCCGTTTGCACCTTGTATCAGCCCATCTAATGCCTGCTGATCGGCTACGGTGTAATTATTTCTATTGATTAATCCGCCGGTATCCCAGAAAAATGGTAAAAATCCGTTGGCAATAGCTTGTTTTGTAACGTATTTAAAGTAATATGCCCTTGAGGCCAAATGCAATTTTAATGCATCGCCGGTCAGGTTATCACGTCGAGAAGCGCCATACTCACCAATTATAACCGGAATGCCTTTATCTACGAACTGCTTTTTCATCAGAGCGAAATTTGCATCTACAGTGGCTTCTTCACCCCAAGCGGCATTATGAGCTGCGTCGGTGGTTGAGTGATTGCCTGTACCCCAATAGTATGCCATATTACCCCAGGTTTCATCCTTTGACATTCCACAAAAATTCCAGGGTGTATAGTAGTGCACTTCGGCCATCATGCGGTTAGCTACTTTATCGGTTGGCAAGGTATTCATTAATTTATTCGTTTTTTCAATATCAGTGCTTGGACCCTGAACAACTACCACCCGATACGCATTCTTCCCTCCTGTGGAGCGTACTGCGTTAATAAACGTTTGATGATAGGAGAGCAAAACACCCATTTGTGTTGCGTCGTCTACATTCGGCTCGTTAGCACTTGCAAAAAGTACGCGCTCATCAAAACCCCGAAGCGTTACAGCAATTTGCTCCCAAAACGCTTTTTGTTTAGCGTTGTTCGCCACCTTTTTTGCTTCCGTGCAGTTGTTTTCGAGCCAACCGCCATCCCAGTGGGTGTTTACAATCACATACATATCGTTGTCAACACAATATTGAACTACTTGTTTCACTCGGTTTAACCAGGTAGCATTTATTGCAGCAGTGGTCTGGTCGGCATTTTGGTTCCATGCAACCGGCAACCGGATGGCGTTGAAACCATTCTGTTTTATTGCTTTAATCAGGTCGTTTGTAATCAACGGATTGCCCCAGGCTGTTTCCCCACCGGTAGCTTCCAGGGTATTCCCAATATTCAGTCCTACTTTAATTTTTTTTGCAAGCTCGGTAGCCGTACTGATCATGCCTGTGGCATCGGGAGCAATTGAATCTTTATAACTTGGGTAAAGTTCAACTTTAGCCGCTTGAGATACATTGACGTATATAGTTGTTTTTTGATCCATAACGAACGTAAATTTAGCTGTACGGACCTTAGTATCAGCATTTGCCTCTGCTATTATGGTTACTTGAGTGTTTGTTTTTGTAGAACTGCTTGATGAGATTGCACACCATGATTGATCTGATGATGCACTCCAACTACTACCGTTCATGGTTACCTTTAATAAGCTGCTTCCGCCACTATTAGTGAATGTAAGCAAATCGGAGGAAGTGGTGAATAGTGGTACACTGACATCAGAATTAGCGTCTTTGCAAGACGCAGGAAGCATCAAAATACAAAGCATTAATGTAAATAGGGAAATGCGTTTTTTCATTTAATAGTATCTTTCAAAAAAGTGAATTTTTACCGAGTCAGAGTTAATCTAAGATTGAAAAATATCGGTTTATCCGGGAAGGATTTTTATTGATTTAAGTATGCATATAATAAAATACAGAAACCAAAAGAATTGATTTCTGTATTTTTTAATTTAGATTTTGAAGAGTACAGTTGGTAACCAGCATTCTGATTACCAACTGTGATTCCCAATTCTCATTTTAAATAATGTGAGATTGTAATTGCAGCATTAAGAAGCAATTGCAACTTCTGCATTATTTGTAAGCTTCATTTTGATCACACAATTTATTCTTCAACAACTCTTCAGTTGGAATAGGCATATCCATCTTAGCAGGAACGTAATCAAAGTCACGGTAAGTTCCCATTACATCTTGTTGCAATTTGTTATCACTTGGATACCCAACACCTTTTGGATAATTGTGGATAATATGATCTTCCATAAATCCTGAGCGTATCAAATCTTGTGCAAGACCAAATTCAGCACTAAATTCCTTACGACGTTCCTGACCAAGGGCAACCAACCATACCGGAGAAGTAAAATTTTTAGCAGTTTTTACCTGAGTATAATAAGTCTGTGCATCTGGAACAGTTACAGCTGTTTCATTAAATGGAATAGGGTATTCAGTAAGTGCAGGAGCCTTATAGAAGGTTGCCAATTGTTGATAATAAGGCAGATAAGTTGCAGTCAAAGCTGCTTTCTTTCCAACTTCCAAGTTACCAAACGCACGGTTACGAATTTGATTGATAAAGCCCCATGCTGTTGCATCGCTTGCACCATTTAAATGGAACAAACATTCAGCATAATCAAACAATACATTCGTATAACGTTTGTAATAAAGCTGTTGTGGTCCCCACATTGCAGCCCAGTCTGCACGACATGAACGCCATAATTTCAAACTCCAGATAGAAGGAGCATATCCACCATTGTCAAAATTGAAGTGTTTTGTTTTAGCATCACCTGAAATACTTTGTTGTAAATATGGATTGTAACCATAATTAGTAGCAGATTTCAATGCTGGGTCTAATCCCGGTACAGCACCTTGAACACCAGAAGCATCACGACGTTTATCGCCTTGTTCGTAAGAACTCCACCATTCCCAAGAAAGATACAGTGAACCCCATCCACCGACTGCCGGACAAGCTGAAAAATAAGTTGTCCAGTTATGCGCATCTGTTAAATTTGACCAGCCATTCCATTTTGAACCTTGATCGAGAACTTCTTCCCAAACACATTCTTTTGTCCAAACTGCTCCTGCATCCCACAAAGTAGTGAAAGAAGGGTTTAATTCGTATTTTCCACTTTCAACCACTTGTTTTAAAGCCGCTGCTGCTAATGTGTAGTTTGCTGCAGCTTCAGCAGGAACACGGTATGCTTTCCACATATATGCTTCGCCCAGGTATGAAAGAGCAAAACCTTTGGTGCAACGTCCGTACTCTCCAGCCAATGGATCCCAGTCGAGTTCCGTAGACGCTACTTTCAAGTCTTCAATGATAAAGTCCCACATTTCTGCGTAGGTAGCTGCGCGGGCTTTTGCCGGTGTATTGATATAATTTTCACCGGTTGCCAGCATTGGTACACGACCAAACGTTTTAGCCAACCACATATAGAAGAAAGCGCGAACACTTCTTGCCTGTCCGTCCAATGACGTTTTTAAAGCAGGAGTAATTTTCGTTGCTGCATCAAGACCGGCTAGAAAGTCGTTACAACGTGTAATTGCCTTATAAGCATGTTTCCAACCGCTCAATAATTCCGGGGTACCTGCATCCCAGTGTTGAGTATTCCAGTTTTTATCCCAACCAGTTGCCTGAGTATCCATTGTAGGGTGACCACCTACAAACAAGTTAGGTTTAAAACCCCAGTCACCATTTGTTTCAGCAACCGGAAGCATCATATCGTAGCAACCAACAAGACCAGCTTTTGCATCCACATCAGTTTTAAACATCTGATCGGCAGGCAAAATAGAATAATTCTCTACGGTTAAAAATTCCTTGTCATTGCAGGAGGTTATGCCAAAAAGGGATAACCCACTAACAAGTGCAAATATTATTTTCAATTTGTTTTTCATAATATTAATATATGTATTTGTGGAACAATTATAATTGAATATTCAAACCTACTGAATAAACACGTGGATTAGGGTAACGACCTGTATCCAAACCTGTAAAGAGTACACTACCTTGTCCTACTTCTGGGTCACCATATTTGTTGTAACTAGAGATGCAGAATAAGTTTTGAACAGCAAGGCTTAAACGAGCACTTTCAATGTGTAATGGCTTTAACATGTTTCTAGGGAAGCTATAGCCAACCTGAACATTGTTGATCTTCAAGAAATCACCATTTTTAACCCATGCTGAAGATCCGCGCATATTTTGGTTATTATCCAAAATCGTCAACTTAGAAAGAGTCGTGCTGTGATTTTGGGGAGTCCATGCTTCTGCTGAAGAAGATTTTAAAATATTCGGGATAGTACCGTTATCAGTTCCATAAATGGTCGATAATGTCATTGCTGAATACGAGTAGATTTGTTGACCAAGTACTCCATAAGCGTAAACTGAGAAATCCCAATTTTTGTACGAAGCGTTTAATGTCAAACCGTAATTTACTTTTGGAAAACCATTGCCTAAGATAGTCATATCAGTTTGATCGATAAAGCCATCTTTGTTAATGTCTTTGTACTTAAAGTCACCGGCAGAAGTTTTATCCAATTGGTATGGAGCAGTGTGACCGGCAGCTTTTGATGCAGCATTAGCCGCATCCACTTCGGCTTGAGATTGGAATACACCTTCTACTACGTAACCATAGAATGAACCTACAGCATAACCTTCGCGACAGATAGAGTGTCCATTCCAGTGTACACCTGAAGAAGCTGCTACTGCAGCCTGATTGGAACCGTCAGGACTTCCATTAGCCCATGATGAGTTTTCACTTAACAAGTCAGCTCCCATTTTTATAACCTTGTTTTTCAAACTTGAGCCAGTCAATGTTGCGCCGATGTTCCAATCTTTATTAATTTGTTTTTTGTAGTTTATGCTTAATTCAATACCTTTATTTTGTATCGAACCATAGTTAGTATATACACTTGAATAACCTGCCGATGGACGTATAGACTGATCTAACAATAAATCTTTAGATGTACGAGTGAAATAATCTGCTGTAATATTCAAACTGTTATTGAAAAGACCTAAGTCAATACCAATATTGGTTTGTTCATTCGTTTCCCATTTCAAGTTGGTATCTACCAATGTATTTACATATCCATTGGCTGTTTGAGCTGTTGAACCTAAACCTGAAACGCCATTTTGACTATAATAATAATAAGCAATAGTATTTGAAGTTAATGCTGAAACAGCTTTACCTGCCATATTTCCTGCATTACCAGTTTGTCCCCAACCTAAACGAAGTTTCAAATTGCTAATAGTAGGAATTTCTTTCATGAAACTTTCTTCTGAAATGCGCCATGCAGCAGCAGCAGATGGGAAAGTACCAAATCTGTTGGCAGAAGCGAAGTTTGAAGAACCATCACGACGTATAGTAGCTGTCAAAATATAACGATCCATCATACTGTACATAGCACGACCAAAGTAAGATATAGTACGAGATTCCATGTTATAAGCTCCACCACCTGTTCTTGTAGTTGGATCGTTAGATAAACCGATATCACGGATATTAGAGCCCGGGAAATCTATAGCATTAGCAGAACTCCAACTTCCTGCACTTTTGCTAACAGAATTACCTGCCATTAAAGTTAGGTTATGAACGTCGTTTTTCCAGTTGTAAGTTAAGTAGCTTTCAATTGCTTTAGTAATACTTTGAGAATTACTGATAGTCAACTGTTCACGGGCATCGTAATTAAGCAAGGCTACTTTCGTTACACCATCTGCTTCATAACGTTGTTTGTTACCCCAGAAGTTTTGAAAGTCACCTGCGTAAAGATTATAAGAGGCAACTGTTTTGAAAGTCAACCCTTTTAGTAGCTTAACATTAAGATAAGCACTGGTAAACACCTGATTATCTTTATTTAATCCATTGTTTTCCATCTGTACAGCATACATATTATCGCTTGTACCTCCATCGTATCCTGTTGTAGTTTGCATAGAAGTACCATAAGTACCGTTTGCATTTCTAACATTAGGGCTCACATAAACACCATTTACAGGAGCTGTTATATAATCCATAGTGGGGCACATGAAAGCGAAGTCACGAAGCGAAGAAAGGTTACCATTATTACCAAAAGTCGCGTTACTTCCGTGATGTTCAGAGTGAACATAATTGATATCACCACCAATCTCGATAAAATCTGCAACTTTAGTTACCACATTAGCACGAGCTGTCAAACGATTGTAATTTGTATTGATAACAATACCATCGTTGTTTAAATAGCTCAATGAGAAGTTCGATTGAGTTTTATCGGTACCACCCGATGCAGAAAGGTTATATTGTTGCTTAAGTGATGGGGCAGTCATTTCTTTTTGCCAGTCAATGCTTTTCCTTTTTCCATCATAATTAGTAGAGAAAATATCATTGATTAAATTTGCGTTATCGTTTGCACGGCCTGTACGTAAATTTGCTGCAAACTGATCTGCATTACCCACTTTCAGTGTTGAAGCCAGTGTTTGAATACCGTAGTCTGCAGAAAACGTAATGCGAGTAGTACCGGACTTACCATGTTTAGTTGTAATCATGATAACACCATTTGCACCGAGAGAACCATAGATAGCAGTAGCTGAAGCATCTTTCAATATTTCTATGCTTTCGATATCACTAGGAGCAAGAAAATTGGCATTTGTTCCTACCTGTACACCATCTACTACATATAGAGGACTTGCACTACCATTAATAGTTGCAACACCACGAATACGAACGGTTGCATTTGCTTCAGGAGCACCATCTTGTGATGTTACCATTACACCCGCAGCTGCACCTTTTAAACCTTCAAGAATGTTCGTAGGACTTTTTCTCATCATTTCTTCTCTGTTAACCGAAGCAACAGATCCTGAAATGTCTTTTTTCCTTGAACTACCGTAGCCGACAGCTACTACCTCATTAAGCATTTTTGAATCTGAGGTCAATTTTACGTTGATGATATTTGATTTAACTGCTACTTGTTGTGTCTCCATACCAATGTAAGAGAAAACAAGTGTTGAACCTTGAGCGGATTTCAAAGTGTACTTACCGTTCATGTCTGTAATTGTTCCTGTTGACGTACCTTTTACAAGGACTGAAACTCCAACGAGTGGACTTCCATCACCTGAATCAGTAACAACTCCCGAAACAGAAAGATTCTGCTGAGCAGAAACAAGGCTTACTCCAAATAGAAGCAATGCCAATAAAAAATTGATTTTTCTTTTCATGAAATTAAATTTATTATTTAAGATTAATTGTTGTCTGGAATTAATAATTCCGATTATGCCCGTTAACTATATGGCATTTCTGTGAGGATTAGATACTTGTTCATAAAGCAATTTAATGCTTTTCGAACTCATTGAATCACGTGATTTTTCATTCATAATGTACATTAATTTAAAGTTAGAAAATGGTTGTTGTTTATTTGTTGTTGTTTGAAATTAAATAAAACATAAGTGATACCATAATTAAGCATGAGAAACAACTATGAATCATTTAATTTTTTCTTTGATAATCGGTTCTAAATCTACTGTTGCCAATAACTTGCTTTACCTCGTCAAGAATCATGAAAACTTACTAATTAGTTTGTACAGAAACATTGTTCAATCACAAAATGAATACATGTTCTTTTGTGTATATTTTGACTTCCCACGTCTGGAAAACATTGAAAATATGATTTATGAAAACAATAAAAACATAAATGCTACATATTTTTATAAACCTCCCGTATTTTCATCGAAATAATACATTTTATCGACTGTTTAAATTGACTCAGGTGTAACTTATTTATATTCATTGAATAATCGGCACAAACATACGATTATAATTGGTAAATATACTACTAAAAAATATCATATTGTTGTCTGTTCGTTACATCGCTTTATAATTTTATGACAAAATATAGCATTTAGTAACATTTTTGCATAAAGTTTCTTTTTTAATAAATGTTTTAGTTGGATACCGGCTAAATTTCTGTTTACTGTTTGAACTTTTTCTATAAACTTGTTATCATTTTCAAGCCATTATAATGTAATAATCTTACACTTTTTGAATTATCTCCATCAATTCCCATTGGTTTTCCCGGCTCAATAAGCACTACTTTAAAGGTACGATCTTTCACCATACCGTTGAAATCTCCTTTTCTGTTGCTCACACTAAGTGTTTTGTTTAAATCGTTGTAGGTGAAATCGATAGTAGAGAAAGCTCCTTTTTCGTAATTATAGTTCACATTTTCATCTTCATACAACGTAAACGTACCATTTTTTCCGGCATAAACGTACAATGTCAGATCGGTTTGTGCCTGATTGGTATTTTGAATAAGCTCGCCCATTGGCAAGATACTTCCTGCTTTTACAAATATAGGCATACGCTCGTAAGGTGCATCTACCATTTGTTTGTTGCCTCCCGCAACAAAGGATCCGGTGTACAAATTATACCAACCGCTGCCCTGAGGGAAATAAACCTCGCGTGTACGTTCTTTAAAGGTACTAATTGGGCAAATCATAAGATTTGTTCCAAACATATACTGGTCGGAGATGTTCAACACATTTTTGTCAACTCCAAAGTCCATCATCAATCCACGCATCATGGTAAAATCGTCGAAGTAACATTTTCCTGCCAGTGAATAAATGTATGGCATCAAGCGATAGCGTAATTGCGTATAATACAGCATGGTTTTGTATGCAGGGTGCGTTTCGGGGGCAATGTTCCACAATTCGCGGAATGGGAATTGTCCGTGGGTACGGAACAAAGGCACAAAGGCGCCAAACTGATGCCAGCGTACATTTAATTCGCGCCATTCATCACGGTCTATCGAACCTTCGGGTGCGTTTTCGTACCTTTTTTCCACGCAGAAACCACCATTATCCATTGTCCAGTAGGGTACACCACTCATAGAGAAGTTCAGACCGGCCGAAATCTGTGATTTCATATCTTCCCAACGGGTAGCAATATCACCACTCCATGTTGCGGTTGAGTAGCGTTGCAATCCTGCAAAACCTGAGCGGGTAAGCAAGAACACGCGTTTATTATTATCGGTGCTGCGTTGTCCATCATAAATGGCTTCGGCATTCATCAAAGCATAGGCATTGAAATATTCAGTTGAAGTACCTAAAGCAGTCGGTCCACAAAGGGCTTTGCGATAAGGCATGTCGGTGCAGTCGCGCACATTGGGTTCGCTGGCATCCATCCACCATGCATCCATTCCTAATGAATAAAGATGCTCTTTCATTTGTTTCCAGAAAAGTTTGCGCGCATCAGCCGAATAGGCATCGTAGAATGACCCTACATAGCCCGGACCTACCCAGTCTTTGATACTATCTTTGATGGCCTGTTGGTACATCCAACCTTTGCTGTCAAATTCTTTGAAGTGACCGGTATTGTGGTAGAACTTAGGCCATACGGAAATCATGATGCGGGCATTCAACGCGTGGATAGAATCCACCATTCCTTTAGGATCGGGGAAACGGGCTTTGTCAAACTCATGACTTCCCCATTCGGTTTCCGGCCAGTAATTCCAGTCGAGAACGATATTGTCAATCGGAATCTGACGTTGACGGAATTCTTTCAGCGCACCTACAATTTCGTCTTGTGTTTTGTAACGTTCACGACTTTGCCAGAAACCCATGGCCCATTTAGGCATAATGGATGCTTTACCGGTAATCTTACGGTAGCCGCTTATTACATCGTCGGCATTATTTCCACGTATAAAATAGTAATCCATCTGTTGCCCCATTTCCGACCAGAAGGACAATTTAGCTTGTTCTTTTTCTGTCACCGGACTCAATGCTTTGAGGCCGATATACGAGATGTTGCCATCTGGCAACCATTCGATACGCAGTTTATGTTGTTTTTTGGAATCAAGATTTGCGGAAAACTTGTAGCTATTGGGATTCCATGCTGTACGCCAACGTTCGGACACTACCAGACTATCGTCGATAAAAACTTTGGTGTAACCTGCATAGTAAAGTATAAAACGGAAGATTCCGCTCTCTTTGGGCTGAATTTTACCTTCCCAGGTTACCGCTGCGTTGATAAATGAAAAATCTTTTGGGAAGTTTTTTATTGTTTGGATATTTTCATAATCCACTGTCGACTCAGTTCTTTCAACCGAAACGGTTTTGGTATTTTTGTCGGTCATATACGTGGCAGTAAGGCCACCTTCTTTTCCGGCTTTATCAAAAAGTTTGAATTGATCTAAATTTGTGTAGGGTCGAGGATCGCCAAAACGACTCATGGAGTAGTTGTCCCAAAGGATTCCGTAGTTTTTGTTGGATACGACAAATGGGATTGAAACTTTGGTGTTATATTGAAATAATTCTTCGTTTTTACCTTTGTAATTAAATTCGTCGGATTGATGCTGCCCTAAACCGTAGAAAGCTTCGTCGGCCGGCGATTCGAAAACCTGACGAAACGTGTAACCCTTTGTACCTTCAACAGTGATAGGACTGAATGTTTTTCCTCCGTTTTTTTGTTCCTGCAGAATGGTTTTTCCGTTTAGATCTGTAAATTTTATTTCACCTGTTTTGGTAGAAACAATTGCTTTGATGGAGGCTGTTTTTAAAATTACATAGTCGTCGCTTTGGGTTGCCGTCCAGCCTTTTTGTTGTGTGGTGGCGTAGGTGGTAATCAAACTGGCAGTGGGAGGAAGTTGTGAGGCAGGAGTAGCTGTTACTCGAATGATTTTGTCGGTGATTACCTGGAGTCGTATCGTTTTTGTGGCTCCGGTTGATTTTTGATTTAACGAAATTTGAATTCCATCAACCGTTTTTCGGTAGGTAGTACCGCAAAAAGCCGTTAACGAAACGAGAAAACATAACAACACAATTAATTTGTACCTAATCATAATTCTAATAGTATATTTTGGGATGAGAAAATTCCGCATTTAAGGTTCACAAATATACGACGCTGCAGCTGCTAAACTAGGGAAGAATGTTTTCATAGGTATATACATTTGATAACAAGCAGGGCTATAATGTAAACTAAATAGGTGCAAATTGATAACGAATGTCAATATCATCCAATAGCAGATAATATTTTCATACATTTGTACTTTATAAATCGATGAATGAACGATATGAGAAAATCCCTTTCACTTCTTGTTTTGCTGCTGAGTTTTTGTGTATGTGCAGAGACTTATAATTTTACACGGCTTGACAATTCGCGGGGCTTGTCGAACAATCAGATAACCTGTACTTTTAAAGATAGCAGGGGGTTTGTTTGGTTTGGCTCCAACTATGGGTTAAACAGGTATGATGGTTATAATATAAAAGTGTACAAATCGATTAAAAATGACACGACAAGCCTACCTTTCAATTCTATTTCCCGAATTCAGGAAGATGTAACCGGTAATTTGTGGATAAATGGAAATTTGTGGACAAATAGTGGCACCGGTGGTTATGTTGTATACGACATAAAAAAGGAAAAGTTTATTCACTCTTTGTTACCATTCCTTTCGACAATAGGGATTAAATTCATACCAAGCATAGTAGAAATCGATCAGCAAAAAAATTATTTTTTTTACAACCCCACTGTGGGCATTTATAAATACAACGTCACCACCAAAAAATTAAGACATTTTGTTCAGACGACCGATGGTAATACCTTGTCAAAAGGAACAATTGCGGCTATAAAATTTGACAAAGGACATTTCTGGGCACTTTTTCAAAACGGACTATTGGAGCGTTTTAGTGAGAAAGCCAATCGCGTGGATTTCAGAAACACCTATGTATTGGAAAATTCTCAAGGTGCATCATTGAATAAAAGTTTATTTATTGATGCCAATGGTTGCCCATGGATTTATCCCGGATTAGCAGACAAAGGTGCTCTGCAATATGATTTGCAGAAGTCGCGCTGGGTTTACTTTGGCAACGACAAAAGAGATTTTCGGGGGCCAAACGATCGATATATAGCCTCTAACTTTGTGCGTGACGTTAACCAGGATCAAAGTGGAAAAATATGGATGGCTGCCGACCATGGTGGATTGAATATTTACGATAAAAAGTCTTCACAAGTCACCATATTACTCAATGATCCGGCAAACCCAAGTTCACTCAGTCAAAACTCCCCCATAAGTTTATATTGTGACGACACTGGAATAATGTGGGTAGGCACTTATAAAAACGGTGCTGCTTATTACCACCAGGGAATGTTTAAATTTGAAAAGTCGCCACTGTATTTTTATCATAATCCTGAGTCGGAGACAAAAGATTGCAATAAATTTTACGAAGACAGAGCGGGTAATCTCTGGATAGGTACCAATGGAGGTGGGTTGTTGAAATATGATAAAGTGAGTCAGGATTTCAAACTCTATAGAAATAGAAAAGAGGATCCCGGGAGCATATCATCCGACATCATCGTTTCAATACTACAAGACAAAAAAGGCATAATGTGGTTTGGAACTTATTTAGGCGGGTTGAATCAGATGGTGGGCGAAAGATTTATCAATTATATGCCCGAGGTAAATAATCCTAATTCCCTATCTAATAAAAGTATTTATGGAATGGTGGAAGATGCCCAGCAAAATATATGGATGGGTACGCTCGGTGGCGGAGTGAATAAGCTTGATCCCACCCGTCAGAAGTTCAGTCACCTTACTGTCGATCCGAAAGCTGCAACTGCCTCCGGTTCAATACTATCCATTTACACGAAAGATTCGAACTTAATATACTTGAGCACGCCTATTGGCATTTATATCTTAAACGCCCGCTCCAATACGTTTACTCCGGTATTTAAAACACGTGCTCAACTCAATAAACTTTCCGATTTGATTATTTATAATACTATTGTAGATAACCGAAATCAGCTGTGGATTGCCACCGACAATGGAATAAATGTATATAATCCTGTCAATAAGTCTATAACCTATATAAATAAAGTCAATGGTTTGCCCAGCGATCAGGTGGTTTCGTTGATCGAGGATAATAACGGGAATATCTGGGCCGGAACGCGTAACGGATTGGCTTGTATCTATTGCAAAAGAAACCCCGAAACAAATCAAATAAGATACTCTGTTGCATCGTTCGACGAAAATGATGGGTTGCTAAGTTCAATTTTTAATCAAAATGCAATTTACAAAAACAAAGAAGGAAATATTTATCTGGGATGCACTAAAGGCTACACGGTGTTTAATCCAAAGAATATCCGGTTTAATCGTTTGGTGCCTCAACCACGATTTACAGAGCTTCTGATCAGTAATGATGTTATATCGCCCGATGTAAAGTATAAAAATAGAATTATTCTACATAAGTCTATTTCATTAAGAAAGAAAATTGAACTGAATTACGACGAAAAGAATTTTGTTGTGAAATTTTCTGCGATGAGTTATATTCATCCCGAAAAGAACAGATACCGGTATAAGCTGGTGGGATTGGATGAAGAGTGGACAGAAACAAAAAATGGAATTGGAGCGGCAAGCTATTCAAATCTGAATCAGGGAACCTATCGCTTAATTGTATATGCCAGCAATAATGATAATGTTTGGAGCACGAAACCATTGGAGATGGAAATCGTTATCCGACCACCTTATTGGCTATCGTGGTGGGCTGTAACTATTTATTTGATACTTGGTTTAACCTTATTGTGGTATGTACTCGATTACAATTTCCGAAAACAGCAGGAGGAATTTGAGAATGCTCAACGCATTAGCAAGGCAAAACAGGTGCATGAAATGGATGAGATGAAATTCCGTTTCTTTACCAATATCAGTCATGAGTTTCGCACCCCACTGACGCTTATAATCGGGCCTGTGGAGAAGTTGCTGCGCGAATTAAAATCGGACGAACACCAAACGATGCTTTCCATTATTCATCGCAACGCCAATGGCTTACTGGAATTAGTAAATCAATTGCTCGATTTCCGAAAACTGGATGTACAAAAAGACACTTTGAATAAATCGGTGGGCGATGTGGTTGGCTTTGTAAAAGACATTTGCTACTCTTTTACCGAACTGGCCGACAGCAAACTCATAAAGTTCTCCTTTTCAACGTCTATCTCTGAACTTCGAATGGAGTTTGATCCTGAAAAGTTGCGAAAGATTGTGTCCAACCTACTTTCTAACGCCTTTAAGTTCACCCCTAATGATGGAAAGATAGATGTAACTCTGAGTTTGATACAACAGTTGAACGATGATAAAAAACTGTTTAAAATGACCGTATCGGATACCGGTATCGGTATTCCGGCAAAAGATTTGGAGCGCATTTTTGAACGTTTTTACAGAGTGGAAAATGCGGAGAATGGTAACCAGACCGGCACGGGTGTTGGGTTACACATGGTGAGCGAGTATGTAAAACTGCACTCGGGCGACATTGGTGTGGAGAGTGTGCTTGGCAAAGGCTCCATCTTCTCGGTTCTAATCCCGGCAGTTCAGGTTGTTCACGAAGAGTTGATATCGAAGAACAAGGTGGAGGATATTTTACCGGAGGAAGTTCTAACTCCGGAAGAGGAAGCTGTTTCTATCGAAGCTAAAAATAAGTTGCCGCTAATGTTGGTAGTGGACGATAACGAGGATTTTAGAGATTATATTTCAGCCTTATTTTCCGACACCTACCGGATTCTAAAAGCAGAGGACGGGGAAGTTGCTCACAAAACAATTTTGGAAAAGATGCCCGACATTATTATCTGTGACGTGATGATGCCCAAAATGGATGGATTGGAACTTTGCAGACTGCTGAAGAAAGATATTCGCGTGTCGCACATCCCTATTATCCTGCTTACTGCAAAAGCTGGCGAGGAAAATAAATACCGCGGACTGGAAGCCGGCGCCGAAGATTATATTGCCAAACCCTTTAACATGGAAATGCTTTCGCTAAAGGTATCGCGAATCATTGAAAGGCAAAAGAAAACGCGGGAACAATTTAAACGAAAAGTGGATATTACCACCGAAGATGTGGAGATCACATCGATGGACGAGAAATTTGTCAAGAAAGCAGTTGCATTGGTCGAAGCCAATATTGCCAGCAGCGAATTTCTGGTGGAAGATCTTTGTCGCGAAATGGGAATGAGTCGTGTATATTTCTACAAAAAGATATTGGCTCTCACCGACAAAACGCCATCAGAGTTTATCCGTTTTATTCGTCTCAAGCATGCTGCCGATTTATTGGAAAAGAGTCAGATGTTTGTAAACGAAGTGGCGTACCAGGTAGGATTCAACGATCCAAAATACTTCCGTAAATACTTCAAAGACGAATACGGGGTCAGTCCGAATGAGTATAAAAAGAAGTTTGTAAATTGATGTAAAATGCAATTGGCTGTCCGGAAATCAGATTCAGACAGCCAATTCTTTTTTTTATCCTTCCCTCCTAACTCACATCATGTAATCAATCACTACCCATCTCGTTGCATTACATTTACCTACCCTTTCGGAAACATTTAGGTAGTATTGTTCTTTTTGAATAGTACTATATTTGCAGGACTTAAAAATCTATGCGCGCCATGAATAAAAAATCCATTCCACTACTTTCGTTCTTCCTTATACTTCCTTTTACATTTTTAGCTCAAACAACTTTCCTTTTTCAAAATACTTCTTTATCCGATAGTAAGCGTGTTGATAATTTACTTTCGTTGATGACACTTGACGAAAAAGTGAATGCACTGTCGACCAATCTGGGTATTCCCCGACTGGGTATTCGCAATACCGGACATTCCGAAGGGCTGCACGGTATGGCGCTCGGTGGACCCGGAAATTGGGGTGGTTCGGAAAGAGCTGTGATTAAAACTTACCCTACCACTACTTTCCCACAGGCTTACGGATTAGGCGAAACCTGGGATACTGAATTGATTCAAAAAGTTGCCGACATTGAAGCAAATGAGATTCGTTTTTACACTCAGAACGCCAACCTGCAAAAGGGAGGATTGGTGATGCGGGCTCCCAATGCCGATTTAGCTCGTGATCCCCGCTGGGGACGCACCGAAGAGAGTTACGGTGAAGATGCATTTTTGGTTTCGCGACTCACCGTGGCTTTTGTGAAAGGCTTACAGGGCAACAATCCGAAATACTGGAAGTCGGCCTCGCTCATGAAGCATTTTCTGGCCAACAGCAATGAAGATGGGCGCGATTCCACTTCATCTGACTTCGACGAGCGCCTTTTCCGCGAGTATTATTCTTTCCCATTTTATAAAGGCATTACCGAAGGGGGCTCACGGGCATTTATGGCTTCGTACAACGCATGGAATGGCGTGCCAATGACTATTCATCCGATTCTCAAAACCATTACCCGCAATGAATGGGGCAACAACGGCATTATTTGTACTGATGGTGGTGCGCTTTCGTTGCTGGTAAATGCGCACAAAGCTTTTCCAACAATGACTGAAGGTGCAGCAGCCGTGGTGAAAGCTTCGGTAGGTCAGTTTCTTGATAATTTCAGACCCTACATATACGAGGCTTTGAAAAAAGGCTTGCTAACCGAAAAAAACATTGACGATGCCATCCGTGGAAATTTTCAGGTGGCATTGAAACTTGGATTGTTGGATGCTGATCAATCAATGGTGCCGTATGCCGGTATTGGCGTAACCGATACTGTTTCGCCCTGGAATAAACCGGAGGTGAAGGCTTTTGTGCGTGAGGTAACTGCCAAAGCGGTGGTGTTGCTGAAAAATTCAAATCAGCTATTGCCATTAAACAAATCGAAACTAAAGTCCATAGCTGTTATCGGGCCGCGTGCCAATGAGGTACTGCTCGATTGGTACAGTGGCACACCACCCTATGCGGTAAGTATTTTGCAAGGTATAAAAAATGCGGTTGGGAAAGACGTAGAGGTATTTTATGCTCCTTCCAACCAAATGGACAAAGCAACGCAGGCTGCCCGAAAAGCTGATGTGGCAATTGTTTGCGTAGGGAATCACCCTTACGGAACCGATGCCCGTTGGATGGTTTCGCCGGTACCGAGCGATGGGCGCGAAGCTGTCGACCGTAAAGCTATAACATTGGAACAGGAAGATTTGGTAAAGGTCGTAATACAGGCTAATCCCAAAACAGTGATGGTATTGATGAGCAATTTCCCGTTTGCTATCAATTGGTCGCAAGAAAATGTGCCGGCTATTGTACACCTGACCAACAACAGTCAGGAGTTGGGAAATGGCTTGGCGGATGTAGTTTTTGGCCTTGTCAATCCTGCGGGGCGTACCAATCAGACCTGGGTAAAAAGCATTACCGACCTGCCACCAATGATGGACTACGATATTCGAAATGGCAGAACCTATCAATATTTTAAAGGCAAAGCACTCTATCCGTTTGGGTTCGGGTTGAGTTACACAACGTTTGAGTATTCGGGTATAAAAACATCAAAGCCTACGCTTACCGATTCAGTGCTTGTATCGGTAAATGTACGAAATACCGGCAGTCGCGATGGCGATGAAGTGGTTCAACTTTATGTTTCTTATCCTGACTCCAAAGTGGAGCGACCACTCAAACAACTCAAAGGGTTCAAGCGTGTATTTATCGCCGCCGGCAAAACCGAAACAATTCAAATTCCATTAAAAGCATCGGATGTAGCATACTGGAACGTCGAAAAGCATGCTTTTGTGACTGAAAATGGGAAGCTTAAGTTGATGATTGGAAGTTCATCGGCAGATATAAAGCAAACAATGCTGATGAATGTAGAATAATAATAATAATAATAAATATTATGATATGTTTTTTGATTTCAACCTCTCCCTAAATCCCTCTCCCGAGGAGAGGGACTTTGCTGAGTGAAAATTAATAGCAGAGTCTCTAAATTTGAGATGCTGTGTCCCCTTTCTCCTTGGGAGAAAGGGTTAGGGATAGAGGTCAAAATTAGCAAAAATGATTCATAGATACAGATTTAACAAATATATTAATAATAATTGTCACTTACTTATCTTCTCAACAATAACAAAAAAAACATATAATTCCATGAAAAAACAAATTATTTCCGCTTTCCTTTTGCTGGCTTGCAGTTGTTTGCAGCCACTTATGGCGCAGCCACAGACACGACTCCTCGGCGACCCCGTGGATATGAGCCTCGACTTTAAGGATTTTCACAACACCTTTTTCTTTGCCGATAAGTTGGCCAGTTTCGATCCGGCTACTGCCAAAGGAAAGATTAGTTGGAAACGCTCGTCGCTTTACACCCGTCAGGCCTTCAATGCTACCACTATTTTACCGCAGGATTTGAAAATGCTCGATTTCCCTGGCGACGCCTATCAGCAAAACCCCGAACTGGGCTTCACGGTCGATTTTATTACTCCCCGTACCTTGCGCATTCGTATGCTGACAACCCCCGTGGAACCAAAGCCTTTCGACTCGCCTATGTTGGTGAAAGAGCCGGGCAAGGACAGTTCGTGGAAATATGCTAAAACGAAAACCGGACATGCCTATACCAGTGCGTTTGGAAAATTGCTGATAGAAGAAAATCCGTTCCGCATTGTGCTGATGGATGCCAGAGGCAACCGCCTGACCGACACATGGCGCTGGAATGATAACGATTCGTCGCAGGTAAAAATATTGCCTTTCAATTTTATCAAAAAAGGTGTAGATAACAGTCGCGAGATAAATCCGGTATTTTCATTGTCTCCCAACGAAAAGATTTTTGGTTGCGGTGAGTCATTCACCAAGCTGGATAAACGCGGACAAAAGGTAAACCTGTTCGTTACCGATCCACAAGGTCCTGAAACGGATGCGATGTACAAACCCATTCCATTTTTTATGAGCAGTCGTGGTTACGGTATGTTTATGCATACTTCTGCACCTGTTACCTGCGATTTTGGGAACACCTATGTGGGTGCCAATAAACTGTTTATGGGCGACGAAACTTTGGATTTATTTGTTTTTGTGGGAGAGCCAAAAGATATTTTAAATGAATATACCGAGATTACCGGAAAAGCACAAATGCCTCCGCTTTGGTCGTTCGGAACATGGATGAGCCGCATTACCTATTTTGCACAAAAAGAAGGCTATGAGGTGGCGGCTAAATTGCGTGAAAATAAAATCCCTTCGGATGTGATTCACTTCGATACCGGTTGGTTCGAAACCGATTGGCAGTGCGATTACAAATTTGCACCTTCCCGCTTCTCCGATCCTCAGAAGATGATCAACGATTTGAAAAAGGATGGTTTCCATATTTCGTTGTGGCAGCTGACATATTTCACACCAAAAAATAAATTTTTTCCGGAAATTATTGATAAAAATCTGCATGTAAAGAATACGAAAGGTGAAATGTCCTACGAGGATGCCGTGCTTGATTTCTCGAATACCAACACCGTGAAATGGTACCAGGACAAGCTGGCCGGATTGCTCAAAATGGGCGTTGGAGCTATCAAGGTCGACTTTGGCGAGGCAGCTCCGCTGGAAGGCGTTTACGCTTCGGGGCGTGGTGGCTGGTACGAACATAATCTCTACCCATTGCGCTACAACAAAGCAGTGGCAGATATTACCAAAGCTACCAACAACGAAAACATTATCTGGGCGCGCAGCGCGTGGGCCGGCAGTCAACGTTATCCCTTGCATTGGGGCGGTGATGCTGCCAACAAAGACATTGCCATGGAATCGGAATTGCGTGGTGGTTTGTCCTTTGGCTTGAGCGGATTCTCATTTTGGAGTCACGATATTGGCGGCTTCGTTCAATCTTCGCCCGAAGCATTGTACCGTCGCTGGTTACCGTTCGGTTTCCTTACGTCGCACAGTCGTGCACATGGAGCACCTCCCAAAGAGCCATGGTTGTACGATGCAGGTTTCATGAAAGCCTTCCGTGGTGCTGCCGAAATGAAGTACAAACTCATGCCTTACGTGTACGCGCAAGCTAAAGAATGTACCGAAAAAGGGTTGCCAATGGTACGCGCACTTTTTGTGGAATTCCCTAACGATCCCGGTGCATGGACAGTGGATGATGCCTATCTTTTTGGCTCTGATATTTATGTGGCTCCATTGATGGAAAATACCAAAGGCCGTCAGGTATATTTGCCGGGTGGTAGATGGATCGACTATCAAAGCGGTAAAACCTACGACCGTGGTTGGAACGATATCGAGGCAGGAGAAATCCCTTGTATCATCCTCGTTCGCGATGGTGCTGTCATTCCACACGCCAAGCTTGCACAGTCGACGGATAAGATTGATTGGTCGACCATTGACCTAAAAGTTTATGGCAATCAGTCTTTTGCAAAAGGACTAATTTGCTTACCTTTGGACAATAAATTGGTGGAAGTGCAACTGAGCAAAAAAGGTGCTACCTATCAAGTGGAAAAAGGGATTATTGCTGGAGTGAAATATCAAATAAAATAATACTTTTGGGATGTAATCCTGCCTTTATTCGGAGTGCGGCTTTAAGTCGCACTCCGAATGGAGACATATTGGCTGTGGAAGCCTCGTATTTGCCATTGGATGTACCGTATTTGCCACTGGAAGCACCGTGGAAGCAATTGGACGTACCGTGGAAGCAACTGGAAGCACCGTGGAAGCCATTGGAAGCAGCGTATTTGCAAATGGATGTACCGTATGAGGCATTGGATGCACCGCGCTGTTAAAAGAATGTGCCGCGCGAGCAACTTTTATGTAGCGCATTTGACAATTTGTATACCGCATAAGGCATTTGCAGTACCGCACGAGCAACTTCATGTACCGCATGAGGCATTGGATGCATCGCATTAGTAACTTTATGTAGCGCAACGAGGCAGCTTATTAGTGGTAATCGGTTATTATTTGGAGTGCGACTCGATGTAGCGCCACGAAGGGATTAGAACAAGAATAACTATAGAAAAAATGACAAATTTCAAAATACTTTATTACTTCGAATCGGACTTGCTTTCGCTCATTGAGATAAAAAGATTGCTGCCGAACGAAACAGACAAGTCTAAGCTTTTCTTTTGGCTGTTGTTCGACAAGCCGGAAGCAAAGTTGAAGAAACTTAATTTTGTGTCGATGCATTCGGATGGAGATACCGAATTGCGGATATTCGAACAGGAACAGGTCGCTTTCAATAAGCTGGGAGCACTTCTGAATTTAGAAAATGAGGAATTTCTATTGGATGTAATGCCTTCGGACGCAAAACTGAACACTCCACTTCAACAATCTATTGATACATTTTTGAAGTAATTTTAGAAACAATAAGAACATTATTCGGAAAACCAGATAAATTTTATTCAATGAAAAAAACAACTTTAACCGTCATTTGCTTCTTCCTCTTGCTGGGAAGCTATTTGCAGGCACAATCCAATCAGATTTTATGGTACAATAAACCGGCTCAGTATTTTGAGGAAAGTTTGGTGCTTGGAAATGGTAAAATGGGAGCATCTGTTTTTGGAGGTGTCAACTCCGACCAAATCTATTTGAACGACGCCACACTCTGGGCGGGCGAACCGGTGAATGCCAACATGCTTCCCGAAGGGTATAAAAACTTGCCGGCCATCAGAGAAGCTCTTAAAAATGAAGATTATAAGCTGGCCGATCAGCTGAACCGTAAACTTCAGGGAACCTATTCAAACTCCTATGCACCACTGGGCACCCTGTTTTTGAACTTTAAAAACAGTGGAACACCCACAAAATATTACCGCGAATTAAACATCTCAAATGCCATTTCGAAAGTGTCTTACGAAATCAACGGCGTGAAATATACCCGCGAGTATTTTATATCCAACCCCGACAAGATAATGGTAATCAGACTTACCAGCAGCAAAAAGGGATCATTGAATTTTGATGTAAAGTTTGAAAGTTTGCTGAAAAACAAGATGTATGCAGTAGGTAAGATGCTAACTGCAAAAGGCTATGCTCCTGTAGTGGCTAAACCTAACTATGTAGACAATACTGTTATTTTTGATGAAACAAGAGGTACCCGCTTTTCTTCTTTGATGCAAATACAAAGCACAGATGGAGCTGTGAAAGTGACGGATAGCACGCTGGTATTGAGAAATGGAACAGAAGCAATTGTTTTTGTTTCTGTTGCCACCAGTTTTAATGGATTTAATAAAAATCCGGCCACCGAAGGGTTGAACGATGCCGAAATTGCCAACGACCAAATGGAGAAAGCATTGCCAAAACAATTCTTTCAACTAAAGAATGCTCACCTGCAGGATTATCAAAAATTCTTCAATCGTGTAAGTTTAAACCTGGGAGCAAGCACAGCACCGAGTCTGCCTACCGACGAGCGTCTGAGACGCTATGCCGAAGGCAAAGAAGACAAAACTCTGGAGATATTATACTTCCAATACGGACGTTATTTATTGATTAGCAGTTCGCGTACACTTGGTGTTCCGGCTAACCTGCAGGGAATTTGGAACCCATACCTGCGTCCGCCATGGAGCAGTAACTATACTACCAATATCAATGCCGAGGAAAATTACTGGCTGGCCGAAAACACCAACCTTTCGGAAATGCATCTTCCGCTGCTGAGCTTTATCAAAAATGTATCGGAGACCGGCAAAGTTACTGCCAAAACATTTTATGGCGCTAACGGTTGGGTGGCATGCCACAACAGCGACATCTGGGCCATGAGTAACCCTGTGGGTAACTTTGGTCACGACGATCCGGTATGGGCGTGCTGGAACATGGGCGGTGCGTGGTTAAGTACGCATCTTTGGGAACATTTCTTGTTTACACAAGACAAAAACTATCTAAAAAACGAAGCTTATAGCATTATGCGCGGTGCAGCTGAGTTTTGCATCGAATGGTTGGTCGAAGATAAAGAGGGCAAACTGATTACCTCGCCGTCTACTTCGCCCGAAAATAAATTTATTTCGCCTTCAGGATACCAGGGTGCAACTTTTTATGGCGGAACAGCCGATTTGGCCATGATTCGTGCTTGTTTGATGCAGATCATCGAAGCATCCAAGCTGTTGAATGTCGATGCGGAATTTCGTGCAAAAGCCGAAAGTACATTGGCTCGCTTGCACCCCTATAAAATTGGCAAAAAAGGAAATTTGCAAGAATGGTATTACGACTGGGACGATCAGGATCCACAGCATCGTCATCAATCACACTTGTTCGGATTATTCCCTGGCGATCATATCACCCCTGCCACTACCCCCGAGTTAGCCAACGCTTGTCGCAAAGCCCTCGAAATTAAAGGCGACGAAACAACAGGTTGGTCGAAAGGCTGGCGCATCAATCTATGGGCGCGTCTCGGCGACGGGAATCGTGCCTATAAAATGTATCGCGAATTATTGAGATATGTTGACCCGGATGGTGTAAAAGACAGTAAACACCGCGGTGGTGGAACATATCCAAACCTGTTCGATGCGCATCCGCCGTTCCAGATTGATGGAAACTTTGGTGGTGCGGCAGCAGTAGCCGAAATGTTGGTGCAGTCCACCGACAAGCGAATTACACTGTTGCCGGCTTTGTCGGATGCCTGGAGCGAAGGTTCGGTGAGTGGCATCTGTGCGCGTGGTGGTTTTGTAGTATCGATGAATTGGGCAAACAAAATACCAAAGACAGTAACCATTTCATCCAAAACAGGTGGAAAAATAACTTTGGTTTGTGGGAATAAACAAAAAACGATAACACTGCCCAAGGGTCGGAAAATGACACTAAAATGGTAATATTGTAAACCAGTTTTACACCACTATATGATAATTTAGCCCTGAGTTATAGAAACAGGAATCTATTAAATAAACAAAATGGAAAAATTAATTTCATGTTGTGGCTTAGAATGTGCCACCTGCAATGCAAAAATTGCAACTGATACGAATGATAATGATTTGCGAAGAAAAACTGCCGAAGAATGGTCTGCCATGAACAAGGCAATCATTACCGCTGAAATGATAAATTGCAATGGTTGTCGCACGACTGGTGTCCATTTTGGTTATTGTGATATCTGCGAGATAAGGAATTGTGTGAAGGAAAAAGCATTCGAAACCTGTGGCGACTGTACTGAAATGAGTTCTTGTAAGAAAGTTGAAGCGGTTCATCAATATGCACCTGAAACAATAGCAAATTTACAGTCGCTTAAGAATTAATAAGAAATAATCAAATAATTACATAGAAAAACAATGAAAAGATTCAAAACAGCCCTGCTTTGTTTATTGGTAGGAGCGGGACTTCAGGTAAATGCTCAGAGCAAAAAGCCGGTTTACCTTGACGACAGAATGTCCATCGAACAAAGAGTAGAAAGTGCTCTTTCACTTATGACATTAGAAGAAAAAGTGGCCTTGTGCCATGCACAATCCAAGTTTAGCTCACACGGTGTGCCACGTCTGGGCATTCCGGAAATATGGATGAGCGACGGTCCGCACGGTGTGCGCGAAGAAATACAATGGGATTCGTGGGGAAATGCCGGTTTTACTAACGATTCCTGTACCGCCTACCCGGCTCTGACTTGTTTGGCGGCTACCTTTAACCCGTCGCTTTCACTTGCCTATGGTGTTGCTATTGGTGAGGAAGCGCGCTACCGCAGAAAAGATATTCTGCTGGGACCCGGAGTGAATATCTATCGCACACCCATGAATGGTCGTAACTTCGAATATATGGGCGAAGATCCTTACCTGGCGTCCATTATGGTGGTACCTTATATCAAAGGAGTGCAACAAAGCGGAGTGGCGGCATGCGTAAAACATTATGCACTGAACAATCAGGAAGAATGGCGCGGACATATCAACGTCAACCTGAGCGATCGCGCCCTGTATGAAATCTATTTGCCTGCTTTTAAAGCGGCTGTGGAAGAAGGACAAGTGTGGTCTATCATGGGTTCGTACAATCAATTGCGCGGACAACATTGCTGTCATAACGATCTTTTGTTGAATAAAATTCTGAAAACCGACTGGAAATTTGATGGAGCGGTGGTTACCGACTGGGGCGGTGCACACGACACTAAACAAGCTGCATTGAATGGGCTTGACATTGAAATGGGAAGTTACACAAACGGACTAAGCTCTAAAGCAACCTTTGGATACGAAGATTATTTTCTGGCTCGTCCATTTTTGGATATGCTGAAAAAAGGAGAAGCACCTGTTTCAGTTGTTGATGACAAAGCCCGTCGTGTGTTGCGTTTAATTTTCCGCACCGCTATGACTCCGAATCGCCCTTATGGCCGTTTTGTATGTGCCGACCACAGCGAAACTGCCCGCAAGGTAGCCGAAGAAGGTATTGTATTGTTGAAAAACGACAAACAGTTTTTTCCTGCTCCTGTAGGTAAATATCAGAGAATCGTAGTGGTTGGAGAAAATGCAACCCGCAGCGTAACCGAAGGCGGTGGTTCTTCTACTCTGAAAGTGAAATACGAAGTTTCTCCACTCCAAGGTTTGATAGCTAAATACGGTAAAGACCACGTGGTATATGCACAGGGTTATGCCTCCGGTCCTTCGTTGTACGACCGTGAAGAGCCTTCGAAATTGAATACAGATTCGTTGTTTAAGGCAGCAGTTGAGACAGCTAAAAATGCAGACGTAGTTTACTTTGTTGGCGGATTAAACAAAAATCATTTTCAGGATGCTGAAGGTGGAGATCGCAAAACGTACAACTTGCCTTTCGAACAGGACAAATTGATTGAAGCCATTCTGAAAGTAAATAAAAATGTGGCGGTAATCCTTATTAGCGGAAATGCCGTGGCTATGCCATGGGAGAAAGCAGTACCTGCCATTGTACAAAGTTGGTACCTGGGTTCCGAAGGCGGAAACGCCATTGCCAATGTACTTAGCGGAGCCGTAAATCCATCGGGCAAATTGCCGTTCTCTTTCCCTAAAAAACTGGAAGACAATGCAGCTCATTCATTTGGTCGACTTTCATATCCGGGCGATAGCATCAATCAATATTACAAAGAAGATATTCTGGTCGGTTACCGCTGGTTCGATACCAAAAAGATAGCTCCACAGTTTGCCTTCGGTTACGGACTGTCGTATACAAGCTTTGAATATGGTAAAATAGCGACTGACAAACCGGCTTACAAAGCCGATGAAACCATCAAAATATCCTTCACGTTGAAAAATACCGGTAAGGTGGATGGTGCCGAAGCTGTTCAGGTATATGCATCGCAACCCAAAGCGTCGGTAATGCGTCCGGCTAAGGAGTTGAAAGCATTCCAAAAAGTATTCCTCAAAGCGGGCGAAACCCAAACCGTGTCATTGGAAGTGAAAGTAAAAGATATGGCTTTCTACAACGAAAAAACCATGTCGTGGACAGTTGAACCGGGAGAATTTGTATTGCGCAATGCAGCCTCTGCGGCAGATGTAAAAAGCAGTGTCAGCATTCAGATAAAATAAAACCTTCTTATTCGGAGTGTATTTATTCGGAGTGCGACTTCAAGTCGCGCTCCGAATAGTTGAAAAACAAATAGCCCGAAAGCTTTACTGCTTTCGGGCTATTTGTTTTTTTAATAAGAGTTTCATTCTGCTTTTTTATCATTTCGATATTTCATTTCGATAAGAAAGGCAATCAATAAACCTAAACCACCAAATAATAAGGTTGATGCACCATAAATTACACCTGAAATCTCATAAGCATCGTGGCTTACATCTATTTTAGGGATAGACCCATAAACATAAGCCTGACAAATAAAGAATCCTACAAGTAATCCCAGTCCTACACCAAGAAGTAAACAACCTGCTTTAAGTGTACCAAATCCTCCAACTTCAAATTTCATTGGAAATGAAAACTTGTTCTCAATCATCGAAGAATCAAACTTATCTCCAATCTTTTCAATAATAGCCAGACGCTCTTTTTTGCGTACGAACAAGTCAAACAATTTGTAAATACCAAGGGTTATAATTCCAACAACCAATGGAATAGAAATAAAGTCCATCATAATTTTTTGTTTTTAAATAAATAATTTCGTTCTTTGTACTGTTTTGACGCAGCAACTTGTAAATGGTTACACATCTCCCCTCATTTTTTACTTCTTCTTTAAAAAAGTGTAACCAAAACGGAACATGTGCGTCTTATACAATATATGAATAATCAGGACGAGTTAAACTACATAGAGCGCATACTTGCCGGCGAAACGAATTTATATTCGTATTTCGTCAACTCGTACAGCAACTCTATCTACTCCTTGATTGTTCGTATAGTACTGACAAATGAAGATGCCGAGGAACTGACGCAGGATAGTTTTCTGAAAGCATTCAAAAAGCTGGATACATTTAACGGCGATTGCAGTTTCTCCACCTGGCTGTTTCGGATAGCGTATAACACCGCCATTTCAGCCACCCGAAAGCGAAAAATGGAGTTCCCTATGGTGGATGAAGCAATGATGGAAAGCGTTCCCGACGAGGCAATAGAAACTTTTTTCGATCAGGATGAAAATGAAATAAGATTACAAAAGCTGGAGGAAGCCATAACCAAACTAAATGTAGAAGAAAAAACGCTGATAACGCTATTTTACACCGAAGACAAATCGGTGGCGGAACTAGCAAAGGTGTTAGACCTCACGAATGAGAATGTAAAGGTGAAACTTTACAGAGTGAGAAAGAAATTATATGTTTTAATGACGAAATGAAGATGAACAACGATAAAGCAATAATAAAAGCATTACAATCGACCGAAAGCCCCCGACTTTCTGCCGATTTCAATTCGCGCATGATGGCAGAAGTGTATCGCGCCGTAGAACGAAAGAAAAAACGGGCGTATATTCTTAGTCTGTGCCTTGTTTCGGGAGTTTCATTGGCATTGATAGGCATGGCGGTTTATGTGTTCTACACCTATTTTTCATTCGATTTAAGCATTCAACTTCCCCGATTCCCGAAAATGGAGTTCTCAGCGGAGTCTAAATCTATTTCCGGATTCAGCATCTATATTGCCGCGCTCTCGTTAATTCTTATCGGGTTAGACCATTATTTGCGACATAAATGGATGATGAGAAAAAACAAGTAATAACAGACCATGCTCAGTTGCTAACCCAAAAACAAACAGGCCGATTCTCCCGAACCGGCCTGTTTTTCTCAACTATTCAACCAATTAAAAAAATCACGCAAAATTTTAATTTTGTTGAGTAATACACATCTTGCTTTATAGCGATTCCTCACCTATCAGGCGAAGATTAGAACCAAGCATTATAGTTCTCAAAAATAGGCCATAACGATTACAGAAGTGCATATTTTTTTATCCATTGATGATACTTTTATGCATTTTTCGTTGGTAATGCTTTCAAATTAGAAGAATATACATTTAAATGCGGGTTGGTGAGTAGAAAATAAAACAACGACAGAAGGCTCCGAAAAGCAAGCAGGCCGATTCTCACGAACCGGCCTGCTTTTAAATTACCTAACTACTAAAAAAGGATTATGGCAATCCCCAAATATGTGTTTTTGTTTTTTGTTGTAATCTTTAAACAGTCTCAGGTTCGAAAAAGTTTATTTGCCCTCAACACTTTTTCAAATCAACGCTTTTAGTTCATTGATTATCTTTCGTTTACACTACATATATTTCTCATCATAAGGAATGAATAATGGATATGCCGAGAGCACTTCTCCAAACTTTTCGATGAGTTGCTTTGAGTAAATAGCCCGCACATTTTCGTTTTGTCGCAATAGATGTTTAAATCCCCAAAGATGAATAACACTGCTGTTCGACAATGAGAATGGATCGGATAAAAGATAATTGATTGATAGATGTTGACGGTCAGCGCATATCGACAGTAATCGTTGTTCCGCAAAAACCATTTGCGAAACCATTTCGGTGGGTTTTTCCATATTCCGAAACATAAACCGTTTCGATTCATTCAGATAGAAGCTTTTAAATGATTTATCTCTGATATATAAAAAAGCCGTGTTCGAAGGTAAAGTATTCCAATTGTAATCATCAGGGAAGCTGAACCCTGATGGTTTTTTCAATAAGGAAGGAGGCAGATACACTTCGGGTTGTAACGCTTCGGAATGCAGTGCGGTGATGGTAGTGGGTTTCAGTAAATGCTGAATAGGCAGTGTGACGATAAGATCGGTGTCGAGCATTACGCACGGACAGGCCTGTGCTTCCAGGGCTATCAGCTTGCCTGCTGCCCAGAATATTTCGGGGTCGATGGGATAGTTGTTGTTTTCGAGCAGTTCGGTATCGATGCCTCCGTCCCAGAGTGCCGACAACTTCCTGCTTCGGATAAATGCATATCCGGCCTTATCCGTATACAATTTGATGCTGCCGTTGTGCTTTTGCCACATCAATGCCGAAACCACCATGGTGAGTATTTCGGCATTATTCATGCTAAAGTGCTTACCACCTGTCGTAACGGGCTTCGTCCATAAAACGTGAAAAGCTGGGATGGCAGGCTGTTGCATTTGGATTTTATAAGCCGATGAGATGACCGCCAACGAGACCACCGTTGTGCGACGACGTGATTGTATTTTTATCAGAACAGCTAGTCCCCATATCTGCAGTTATACGTGGAAATTCATAGTTGGCTGGTTGAATTCTCAATAACGCAAATCGTTCTTCATCAATAAAACAAGCTTGTGCCTGAAGCTGAAGGAAACGGTATAGAACTAAGGTGTTTGTTTTACGATACGCTTCGAGCAATTCAAAGAATGAACTCAGCTGTCGGTTCAATTCGAAATAATTCACATTCTCCTTTTCGCAATACTCTTTTAGCCATTGCTCACTTCTTTTTAAATTGTCGGGCTGATTAATAACGTCCTGAACAAAAGCAAAAATGTAATGCTGCATGGTTATGGAAGCACCCGAACTATTCGTCTTTTTGAAATCTGAATTGATACTCATTGCCCTGTTTTTAAGTGAGGAATATGAAGCGTCTATTTAAGTTCCACAAATATACAGAATAGTTATTTATTCACAACGTAATGCTTGAATTATTCTTGAGGAAGTATGTTCGTTCACTGTTGGAGTAGTGTTAGTACGACTTGAAGTCATGCTACCAATAGGAAAATTAAAGTCGCCCTCCCACTTGGCGGTGGCTTCACTTCAATTAAAGCCAACACTTAACTAAATTTTGCAAGATTTTGTCTATCTAATGAAAATGACTAATTTTGAAACATAAATAATCATTCACCTTCGAATAGATCATGCTATCCATTTTACTACTTATAGCTATACTTATACTGTTGGCCGTTGCAGGGTTGGCTGTCTATCTGTTTATGCGACTTCGCACGTCCGAAGCGCGGCAGCAGGAGTTGGATGTCCGGTTTAGGGAACTGAACAGTAGGGTGCAGCCTTTGCAGCTCGAAGCGTTGGAAGCGAAACTAAACCCGCATCTGTTTAAGAATATATTGAACTCCATTCAGTCGCATGCTTATCAAACCTACTTTGCTGTAGATAAACTGGCCAATGTGCTGGACTATATTTTGTACGAAAGTCGCAAGAAATTTGTTACTCCTAAAGAGGAAATAGACTTTGCCTTAAACCTGATAGAGATTAATAAAATCAAGGTGAGTCCGCTGTTTGACCTGAAGGTGAAAACGCGGATAAATGAAGCGGAACCGTTGTATGAACAAAAGCTCTTGGCGCCACTTATCTCCATCGATCTGATTGAAAATGCATTTAAACATGCCGATATTCAGAGCCCGGATGCATTTATAGCCATCACGCTGGAGTTTAAGGATAATCATTTTGGACTTACGGTTGCCAACAAAATTTCGGCAAAACCGCCCATGAAGAAAGCTAAAGGAGGCATCGGACTCAAAACCCTTGAACAGCGGTTGAAAATAATTTACGAAGATAGTTTCAAACTCGACTACTATACCGAAGACCATGTATTTGTAGCTCATTTAAATATAGACCTCTTTGAATACAAAATTAAAGTGCTTGCTGCTCGATGATGAATTGCCGGGGCTAACGTATCTGAAAATGCTCTGCGAACAAATTCCGGAGTTGGAAGTGGTAAAAGCTTTCAACCGCCCCGATTTGTTTCTTGCCGAGACAGCTCACCTTGATTTTGATCTTTGTATCCTGGACATTGAAATGCCTCAAATAAATGGTATTGAAGTAGCTCATCTGCTCAAGGGGAAACCGGTGATTTTTACTACTGCTCACAAGGAATATGCCGCCGAAGCTTTCGACCTGGACGCTGTGGATTTTGTGCGTAAGCCTATTGAACTGGAGCGACTTCAAAAAGCTGTTCAAAAAGCCATCAAACAGATAGCCAATACCAAACACAGCAAAAAATTTGTTTATATGAATACCAATCAGGGAAAATCGCTCATTTACTTTGACCGTATTTTTTACCTGAAAGCATCTGCTATCGATAGCCGGGATAAAGATGTGCTCCTTAAAGATGGTTCAACGATTCTGCTGAAAAATATCTCTTTCGAAAAACTACAAAGTATACTCCCGCCAACAATGTTTTGCCGTATCAATAAGCAAGAAATAATCGCTATTGATAGTGTGCTGCATTTCTCTTTCGACCAAATTACGTCCAATCTTCTGAATGAACAAAACAAACCCCTGATGTTTTATCTAAGCGAAGTATACCGCAATGCCTTCCTCGAGAAAGTAAAAATCTGATTTGTTACAGTTTTTTTCAGCCTTGCTGCAGAATAGACCCGATTTGCTCCGGAGCTATTTGTTTTGTTACTTTTTGATAATATCTTTGTCTCTTGTTAAGACCCTGTCGGTGGGGAATACTCCATTTTCTGGTTTTTGTTTTACCCTAAAACCCCTACATTTATGTTTAAAAGATTTAGAAACGTATTTTTCTATGTGCTGATTATCGGAAGTTTTTCGGCCTTGATGTATTGGATTGATTTTATGGGTTCAAAACAAGAAGTAGCCTCTAAAATAATTCTACCCAGTACCGGAAAAACGCATTGGATGGTATTTCTAAATTCGTTATTGCAGAATATCGGACATCCGTTGGCTATCCTGTTGGCACAGATTGTAACCATCATATTGGTGGCGCGTTTGTTCGGGTGGATATGTAAAAAGATAGGGCAACCAAGCGTTATCGGTGAGATTCTAGCCGGTATTGTGTTGGGACCATCATTAGTAGGAATGTATTTACCCGAATTTTCAAATTTTCTGTTTCCTGTTGCATCATTGGGGAATCTCCAGTTCTTGAGTCAGATAGGGCTGATTCTATTTATGTTTATCGTAGGAATGGAGATTGACATGAATGTGCTGAAAAACAAAGCGCACGATGCTGTGGTGATAAGTCATGCCAGTATTATCGTGCCTTTCTCTCTGGGAATGGGATTGGCGTACTTTATTTATCAGTCGTTTGCTCCTGCCGGAGTGTCGTTTACTTCCTTCGGGCTGTTTGTTGGGATAGCTATGAGTATAACCGCTTTCCCCGTTTTGGCACGCATTGTTCAGGAGAGGGGAATTCATAAAACGCGATTGGGAACGATAGTTATTACCTGTGCCGCAGCCGATGATATTACGGGCTGGAGCATTCTTGCCGCCGTCATTGCCATTGCCAAAGCGGGTTCGTTTATCAGTTCGCTCTACACTATTTTGCTGGCACTTGCGTATGTATTGCTGATGATAAAGATTGTTCGACCGTTTCTGAAACGTGTTGGCGAATTGTATTCATCGGGTGTGAATATGAGTAAATCCATTGTGGCTATATTTTTTGTAACGCTTATTTTGTCGGCGTGGGCTACCGAGATAATTGGAATTCACGCGCTGTTTGGGGCTTTTATGGCCGGAGCAATTATGCCGGCTAACCAAAAGTTCAGAAATATATTTATTGAAAAAGTAGAGGATATTGCTCTGGTGCTTTTACTTCCCTTATTTTTCGTTTTTACAGGTCTTCGAACTGAAATTGGGCTGCTGAACGATGTTTATCTATGGAAAATTACCGGCTTAATTATTTTAGTTGCCATAACAGGAAAATTTATAGGCAGCGCCCTGGCCGCAAAATTTGTTGGTCAAAGTTGGAAAGACAGTCTGACGATTGGGGCGTTGATGAATACGCGTGGGTTGATGGAACTGGTGGTGTTGAATATCGGGTACGATCTGGGCATATTAACGCCTAAAGTATTTGCCATGATGGTGATAATGGCTTTGGTAACTACCTTCATGACAGGGCCGACATTAGATTTGATCAACCGACTTTTCAAATCGAAAGCAGAAGATAAAATCAATGAAATAAGTAAGATTAATAAATTTAAGATACTTGTATCGTTCGGCAATCCGGATAATAGCAAGCCTTTGGTTCGGTTGGCCAATTGTTTGATAAAGAACACTAACGGCAGCTCGGCTATTACAGCAATGCATTTGTTTCCAAGTGCAAAGTCGCACTATTACAACTTAGACGAATATGAAAATGAAAGTTTTGCTCCGATATTAGAAGAGTCGAAGACTTTAAATCACAAAATCACTACCCTATTTAAAGTGACCAACGATATTGAATCGGATATTGCAGAAGTGGCCAACAAAGGAGAATATGATTTGTTGCTGATAGGCATCGGACAGTCTATCTTTGAAGGTAGTTTGCTGGGTAAAATCCTTGGTTTTACCACCCGAATTATCAATCCCGACCGATTGCTGAGTCAGGTAACGGGTAAAGAAAGCCTTTTTGAGAACTCCCCTTTCGATGAAAGAACCCGTGCAATCATTTCTAAAAGCAAAGTCACCGTGGGCGTATTGATTGACAAAGGATTTACAAAAACCGATGAGATTTGTATTCCGGTTATCAGTCCCAACGATGCATTTCTAATTGGTTTTGCACAGAAGCTGATCAACTTCTCCGGTTCACAAATATCATTTATAGATGTAAACAATCACATCAATAAAAACTCCGCACTGAAAGAATCAATTCGTGCCATTGAGCAAATAGCACCGAATCATGTAAGTTTGCTGAATGAAGGAGGGATTAATGCTGATTTTATCAAACAACAAGACTTAATGCTGATAAGTGTAGAGAGCTGGAAATACCTTATCGAAACCAAGAGCGACTGGCTTACCAACATTCCGTCGACGCTCATTATTGCCGAGAAAGAATGATGGATGTTAGTGGGGTACGACTTGAAGTCGCACTACCACTATGTGAATAACAAAAAAACGCAATTGCCAAATCGTTGACAATTGCGTTTTTAATAAGTGACCCCGATGGGATTCTAACCCATGACCTTCAGAACCGGAATCTGATATTCTATACAGCTGAACTACGGAGCCTTTTTTGCGCCTGCAAAGGTAGCAAATTATTCGTATTATGAAAAGCCTGTCAGAGCCTGATAGGGTAAATAAAATAAAAATGAGGAAATAATTTCTTATCTCCTCATTCTCATATTAAAAATATATAGTGAACGTTATCTCCGGTTTCCGCTGGTAAAAATCATAATGTAATATACCAAAGTAGCCAACGAGCCAAGAGCAGCAACAACATAGGTGTATGCAGCTGTTTTCAGGGCATCCTTAGCCTGATCGTGTGTGTCGTAACCGGTTATCCCTGCACCGTTCAACCAAACCAATGCGCGTCGGCTGGCGTCAATTTCCACGGGTAAGGTGACGAAGCTGAACAGGGTGGTAATGGCAAATAAAACGATCCCGGCCAATAATAGCTGAGGGAAACTCTGAACCATCAAAATACCCGCCAATAATACCCATTGCATCCAGTTAGACGCAAAGTTAACCACCGGCACCAACTTTGAACGTAACTGTAACGGCGCGTAGGCAGTGGCATGTTGCACCGCGTGCCCGCACTCGTGAGCGGCAATGGCGGCGGCAGCTACGCTGTTTGAACCGTATACATTTTCGCTCAGATTTACCGTTTTATTCGTCGGATTATAATGGTCGGTAAGATGTCCGTTGGTCGACGTCACCGTTACATCATAAATACCATTGTCACGTAACATTTTCTGCGCTACATCTTTTCCTGTCATTCCACGTGGAATAGGAATTTTCGAGTAGCGTTCGAATTTAGATTTCAGGCTGCGTTGAATAAGCCAGCTTACCAAAGCTACAACTCCAAAAATAATATACCCAATAAACATAATTTCTAATTTTAAATTGTTTGTGTAATTTGAGCATCAAAATTCTTGCCAGAAGACATTTTGTCAGTTACGAGTAAACAGTTATTAGTAAATGTCAATATTTATTTTAATAATTTACAATTGATCATTTATAATTTACCCTTCAGCATTCAAATCCTACTCTTCGTAACGAATAATGGTTTGATCACGATCCGGTCCTACCGATACAATTTTGATAGGCACTTCCAGTTCTTCTTCCAAAAAGCTGATGTAGGCATTAAACTCTTCCGGGAATTCGTCCTCGTTCTGCATTTTTGTCATATCGGTTTTCCAACCCGGTAATTCTACATACACCGGTTCGGCTCCATCGTTTAAGTCGTAAGGGAATTGCTCCACTTCTTTTCCGTCGATTTTATAAGCCACGCAAGCTTTGATGGTTTCAAAACCGTCCATCACATCGCTTTTCATCATGATAAGCTGCGTAACACCATTAATCATAACGGCATATTTCAAAGCTACCAAATCCACCCATCCGCAACGGCGTGGACGACCGGTAACCGAGCCGAACTCGAAACCAATCTTACGCATATCGTCACCGGTTGCATCAAACAATTCGGTAGGAAACGGACCGCTACCTACACGGGTGCAATATGCTTTAAAAATACCAAATACCTGTCCGATATTACCCGGAGCAATGCCAAGTCCGGTACAAGCTCCGGCACAAATGGTGTTCGAAGAAGTAACAAATGGATACGACCCGAAATCAATGTCGAGCATAGTGCCTTGTGCACCTTCGGCCAATACTCTCTTGTCAGATTTCAAAGCACCGTTTACATAATGTTCGCTATCAATTAAATCGAATTTTTTGATGCACTCGATACCTTCAAACCATGCTTTTTCTAATTCCGGCAAATCATACTCAAAATCATATTGTGCCAATAATTCTTTATGACGGGCAACAGCTACAGTATATTTTTCTTCGAAGTTATGAAGAATATCGCCAACACGCACGCCATTACGGCTTACTTTGTCGGTATATGTCGGGCCGATACCTTTTCCGGTAGTACCAATCTTAGAATTGCCCTTCGCCGATTCGTATGCAGCATCCAACAAGCGGTGTGTAGGAAGAATAAGGTGCGCTTTCTTCGAGATTTTCAGGCGTTCGGTAAGTGGATGTCCCGAAGCTTCCAAAGCATCAACTTCAGCCTTGAACAAGGCAGGGTCAAGAACTACACCATTACCAATAATGTTTACTTTATCACCTTGAAAAATTCCTGAAGGAATAGAACGAAGCACGAACTTTTTTCCTTCAAACTCAAGGGTGTGTCCTGCATTGGGGCCACCCTGAAAACGTGTGATAAGATCATAATTCGGGGTAAGTACGTCTACCACTTTTCCTTTACCTTCGTCACCCCATTGGAGACCTAACAATACATCTACTTTCATCGATTCCAAAATAATATATTTATATGAGTTTATTTTTTACTTTTTTATTTCTCCACCACAGGAGTTTCTTTGCATTTGGCGCACGTTCCAAATAAATACAATGAATAATGCGACATTTCAAAATGAGCAAATTCACGTGTCTGAATAGCTGTACGGATTTGTTTGTCCGAAAACTCTTTCACTTTTCCACACTGCGTGCACACTAAATGGTGATGAGTGGCATTTCCAAAAGCTTTTTCATATTGCGCAAACTGCCCCCCCAGTTGATGCTTGATGATCAACTTGGAATCTATCAATAGTTCCAGTGTATTGTAAATAGTGGCAAGACTTACACGGTATTTGCCCTGCATTATCGAGAATAAAATATCAGCGTTAAAGTGACCGTTATAATCGTATATTTGCTCCAGAATAGCGTACCGCTCAGGAGTTTTACGATGCTTGTGTGCTTTCAGATATTCGGTGAATATCCCTCGTATCTGTGGGTATGATTCTTCTTCTTTCATTCTTCAAAAATGTGACCAACAAAAGTACAACGTTTTATGCAATTTATGACTATAGAATATCTAAATATAACAATTCTTGTTTCACTTCGGAAGAAATATATTGTTGACCAATACTATTTGTATCCGAAATGCTTTCTATTTCTTTCGAAATGTAAGTTGCTGTTTCCTTGTCTTTTCGGGCCAGCCTGCACAGACAAAGACTCAATGCTTTATACAAATGAAACTCTGTTGTGGTAGACAGTTTCATTATTTTCTCAATCAACCGGAGTGCTTCGTCCTTTGTCAATCGATCGTAAACTCTTGCAGCCAGTACAAACCCTGTAATTTGTTTCCATAAGTTACCCGAGTCCACCCATTGTAAACAAAGTTCATTGGCAAATGGCAATTTAGAGAACAGGTTCATGCAGGTTTGTTCCACCATTTCTACTTGCTGAATAGCATCTACCCATTCGTTGGCCATTTCGGGCGTAAACCGATTCACGGGTTGTAACAAAGTTGCTATGATCATTGTTTCGCGAATGCCAATTATCCAAAGCCGTTGTGCCAATTCGGAATTAGGGCTGTAAAACGAGGCAATTTCTTTTATGCGGGGAATGGCTACACCGTAGTTTTTTTTGTAAACCACGCCGCTTTGAGTCATCTTTTCGGACGTAATTCCATTCATCGAAAGCATGATTTTGCGTCTTATCTCGGCAATTTCGGCTTCTAATACGGGTGTTATAAGGCAATACTTCATTTTCTTTTCATTTTTATTCGTTGGTAGTTAAGCCCTTGCAATATTTGCTTCATTTTTTTCAAATAAATAGTTGCACATAATCAATTGCTGTATTATCTTTGCACTCGCTAAACACGGTGGTTGTAGCTCAGTTGGTTAGAGCGTCGGTTTGTGGTTCCGAAAGTCGCGGGTTCGAGCCCCGTCTCCCACCCTTATTTAAAAGCCCATAAAAAGGAAGAGCTAATTAGTTCTTCCTTTTTTGTTTTTTATCCGTCAGCACTATCTCATTTCGGGCTATTGTGTCTGTTGCTTTATACAAATCCACAAAGTCGTATCCCAATCTCGACAAGTCGATCAACAGCGAGTACAATTGTTTATAAAACTTATCTTGTCTGCGTTTATCGGTACCTATATTAAATTGCAGAATATATCCATTCAATCCTTTTGTTGATTCCACTTTCAAAATGCGTTTGTAAATCTCGTTGCTCGAAAAGTACTTGTCGCGCATGTCGGGTGTAGTGTAATCACCGGTAGTATACGTTCCCGGGGTTCCATTCACCAGCGTAATGCCCACTTCTTTGCACCAGGAGCTAATGCTGTCGTTGTACCATTCGTAGGACGGCAGAAAAAAAGGCGTCTGATTTTTATCAATTCCAAATTTCTGCATCTCGGCATAGTTCGCCCTCAAATCATTCAGAAACTCTTCTTTGTTCACCATTAACGAGTCGCGGTTTTGGAACGAGCAATAAAGCAGATTTTTGTCAGAATGCGCTCCTACGTATTGATTATCGGCTACCAACCCTTTTATCACTTCTGCAAAATTCTTATTGCGATAAAAATCTCCGGTAAAAAAGAACGAAGCTCTTATGTTTAGTTTTTTCAGCACGGAACTAATGGTTTCATAGCCTTCGGCAAATTCATTTCCTGTAAAAACAAGGCTAATCTGCTTTTTGGTGGAGTCGGCACGTATTATTCCGCCGTATTTGTATTCGTTATTGTCGGCTGTTTTGCCGGGAGTTCCCTCCAGTTGCTTGCTACCCAACAAATAGGTGAGCGCAGCCGTGCCATCGATGGTCGGCTCGTTGGTAGAATAATCGGCAGGATCATCGTGGTACACCGCCCAATCGGTTTGAAAGCGCAAATACCCATCCGCATTCTGCAAATTCATGCCCGGCAAATTAATGTAGGCATCTTTACTCACCGGCCCATCAACTACTCCGCCAGCAAGTGTTTTAGTGGTGTTGCGCCAGGTGTAAGCATACGGACTTCCCGGCGTATCGCCTGTTTTGGGCAACCCTATCACCATGCTTGTCCCCCATGGATTGCAACCAAACAGCCAATCAACAAGCGAAGTTTCCATGTTTACAAAGCTGGTATCGTTGGTGATGGTGCGGTACAATTTACATTGCGTAGCAAAGGCTGCCACCATATTGTTCGAGCCCCAGATCATGGGTACACCCATATTGAACGGATTTTCGTCGGCTCGCACTTTCACCCGCTGAATGCCGTTGAGCATGTTTTGTAAGTATTCCTGTTGGTAGCGTGGATTTTCTACATTTGCCAACATATAGTGTCCGATATTGACAAAGGGATACCATTGAAAATTGCGGGCCGTATCGGAGCACATCCAGGGAGTGATGGGTTCCATTCGTCCATAATCGGCTGCCTGTTTCAGGTATTCACCATCATAACTCAGTCGGTAAAGTTGTGTTGCGGCCAGTTCCATATCATCAGCCCAGTTATCTTCTTCGATAAAGTTTGCCATAACGCCCGGCACCGATTGAGTTACGCCGGGATGCTTTCTCCCAAATTGATACACCTCAACGGCTTTGGCATTCAGGCTATCGGCAAAAGCAGGAAACTGTTTTCGCAGCAGTTCCGCCCCTAACCCGAAAGCAGATGAATATTTCCCTGCAATGGAGGCAATACCAGTACTTCTGTTTTTGATATTGAACAAGCCCTGCGGCTTACCGGTGGCGCGGAATACCGGACGAGCCGTATTTAGTTTGTCGTTTTTATCCATATCCTTAGCCGATAATTGGAAAGACAATCGATCCCTATCGTCGGATATCTGGTGATACAGCACATCCTTTTGAGGATACATTTTCAGCAGCCAGTTCAGGCCCCATTTGGCCTCATCCAGAATATCAGGGATGCCGTTTTTCGTCGGATTACCTTCTGCATCGTGCTTATCGGCAAAGGCGGTTGGGTTCATTTGGTAGGCAAACAACAGTTGATATACGGCAGTAGCCGAGGTAGAACCATATTGCAAATAATCGGAAGCATTGTGCCATCCACCTCGTACATCTACCTGCCTAATGGAAGGTTCCTGAGATGACACGGTCGTCGTCCTTCGGGATAATCGGATACCGGTGGCAGGCTGGCTGACAGGCTCCGCCTGTTTTACTTCTTCAGATATTTCGTAGCTTTCGCCCTGATGGCAGCTTACTTTAAGGGTCGGATTGTACCCACACCGCTGCTCGCGCATGTAATTCAGCAAGAAATCGGCACTACCCAAATAAATATTATTATTTATGTAAATTGTAGGCGAATAGATCAATCCCGCCTTGATGTAAAAGGCTCCCTGAAGTTTGAAAGAAGAAAAATCGAGAATGTAAGTGCTTTTGAAAGATTGAAACCGCCCCCACTTAGTGATAGTAGGCAGTGTAGCTAACTCTTTATTTGTCAGTGCGTCGTAAATGGAAAACTGAGTGACGCTTTGTGCACTTTCGCTCATGAATACAGCTTTCTTGGGTGCATTCGGCAAGTAACCCAGTTGGTTAATCCGAATCCACGCATCTATGCTATAAGCGTAGACCGAGAAGCAGAAAATTGATAAGAATACAAAAACTATTCTTTTTATCATGTGTAAGCGCATTTATTTGCAAATGTAAAACAAATTATCGAAATAGCGGATGGAAATTATTGAGAAAATAATATTACTTTTGTGCTCAATTATATATAGTTTAATTACAATATAACACCTAAGAAATGAAAGTATTAAAATTCGGTGGAACATCCGTAGGTTCAGCCGCTCGCATGAAAGATGTTGCAAAATTGATTTGTGATGGCGAACAAAAAATTGTGGTTTTATCTGCGATGTCCGGAACTACCAACAGCTTGGTTGAAATCTCGGATTACCTATATAAAAACAACAGGGCAGGTGCGTTGGAACGTATTAATGCATTGGAACAAAAGTATTTCGATGTAATTGATGAGTTATACAGCACAGCCGAATACAAAGCAGAAGGTAAACAGGTGTTGAAATCACACTTCGAGTATCTTCGTTCGTTTTCGAAAGCGGTATTCACCTTGTTCGAAGAAAAAGCAATTTTGGCCGAAGGCGAATTGTTATCGACCACCATTTTTCAATTGTACTTGAAGGAAAAAGGCGAAAACAGCGCGTTGCTTCCTGCGTTGGACTATATGCGTATTGATAAAAACGCAGAACCGGACACCAATTATATCGCTGAGAATTTGGCTCTTCAACTTGAAGCGCAACCCGATAAAACAATTTATATTACACAAGGATTTATTTGCCGTAATATCTATGGCGAAATAGATAACCTGCAACGTGGTGGTAGCGATTACTCTGCTTCGCTTGTTGGTGCAGCGGTACTTGCCGATGAAATTCAGATATGGACGGATATTGACGGTATGCACAATAACGATCCTCGTATTGTGGAAGGCACAAAACCGGTTCCGGTGTTGCATTTCGAAGAAGCTGCCGAGTTGGCTTATTTTGGAGCAAAAATCCTTCACCCAACTTGTATTCTTCCTGCAAAATTGAATAACATCCCTGTTCGATTGCTGAACACCATGGAACCTAAAGCAGCCGGAACACTCATTTCTACTCAGATAAACAGAGGTAAGATTGAAGCTGTGGCAGCAAAAGATGGTATCACTGCTATCAAAATCAAATCGGGACGTATGCTGTTAGCACACGGATTTTTGCGCAAGGTATTCGAAATATTTGAATCCTATCAAACATCTATCGATATGGTGACTACTTCCGAAGTAGGTGTTTCGGTTTCTATCGACAATGCCAAACGTCTGGACGAGATTGTAAACGACCTGAAGAAATTTGGTACCGTTACTGTTGACAAGGACATGGTGATTATTTGCGTAGTAGGCGATATGCCTTACGAAAACGTAGGTTTCCAGGCTAGAGTGGTGAACGCATTGAAAGATATTCCTGTCAGAATGGTTTCGTACGGTGGAAGTAACTACAATATCTCCTTCCTGATAAATGCTACTGACAAGAAACGAGCATTGAATGCATTGAGCGAATCGTTATTCAACTAAAAAAATAACTTGAGAAACCGATGCTAGTAAACACTGGCATCGGTTCTTATTATATATCAAAAACAACATGATTAAAGCAAACTACCCAACAGATAAATTTCAGGATATTCAAACTCCTTTTTATTATTATGATTTAGACGTATTGCGCACCACCCTTGATGAGGTAAATCTGCAATCGAAAAAATCGGACTTTCACGTGCATTATGCCATGAAAGCAAATGTAAACGAAAGTGTATTGGCCGTAATTAAAGAGGCAGGCTTAGGAGCCGACTGCGTAAGCGGTGGCGAAGTAGAAGCAGCTATCAAAGCAGGTATCGCACCTTCGAAAGTAGTTTTTGCCGGTGTGGGTAAAGCCGACTGGGAAATCAACTTAGGACTGGACAATGATATTTTCTGTTTCAACGTGGAGTCTATCCCCGAATTGGAAGTGATCAACGAACTGGCAGCTGCCAAAGGCAAAGTAGCCAAAGTGGCGTTGCGTATCAACCCAAATGTAAGTGCCAATACGCACCATTATATCACTACCGGACTAAGCGAAAACAAGTTTGGTATCAATATGTCGGAGTTGGACAAAGTGGTGGATCTTTTCCCAACGCTTGCTAACGTACAATTGATTGGTATTCATTTCCACATTGGATCTCAAATCACCGACATGACTTCTTTTCAGGGCTTGTGTGTGCGTGTGAATGAAATTCAGGACTATTTTGTTGCCCGCAACATTTCACTTCAGCATATCAATGTAGGTGGTGGATTGGGTATTAACTACGAACACCCGAATCATTTCCCTATTCCTGATTTCGAAGCTTATTTCAAAATCTTCCGCGATCATTTGGTGCTTCGTCCCAACCAAACCCTACACTTCGAATTAGGACGTGCAGTGGTAGCACAATGCGGCAGTCTTATCTCTAAAGTATTGTACATAAAAGAAGGTACTTCGAAGAAATTCGCCATTCTTGATGCCGGTTTCACCGATTTGATCCGTCCGGCTTTGTACCAGGCATATCACCTTATCGAAAACTTAAGTTCAGATGCAGCCATAGAGCCTTACGATATTGTAGGGCCTATCTGCGAATCGTCGGATACCTTTGCCAAAGAGTTCAACCTGAACCAAACCAAACGCGGCGACATCATTGCTATCCGTTCGGCAGGTGCTTATGGCGAAATTATGGCTTCGCAATATAACCTTCGCAAATTGCCAAAAGGTTATACTTCTGATCAATTGAAATAACCTACTTTTGAACGCAAATTACGCAAATTTTCACAAATCATATTTTGCTACCCGCTTGTATGTTTTGAACAATAATAATTTATATCTTATTTAAATTCGCGTTTATTTGCGTAATTTGCGTTCTTTCTTTTTTTGAGACAGCCTCATTCTCCAATTTTCTTTCCATGGCTTAGAGCTTGATAATTAATATATGGTAGAACTTTACAGTTTTGAATTTTCCCTGGCAGAATTGATTGTTTTCGGCGTACTGCTGTTGGCTTTCATCCATCAGGTGTTTTATTATTTTCGATTTTTGAACGGCATATTGCGCCAGCGAACAAGAATCAAAAATGACAGCGTTGATTTTACCGACGAACAACCGCCTGTTTCGGTCATTATTTGTGCTAAGGACGAGTCTGACAATTTGCGTCAGTTTCTCCCGTTGGTGCTTTCGCAGGAGTATCCCGACTTCGAGGTGATTGTTATCAACGACGGCTCTACCGACGCAACGGATGAATTGCTCAAAGACCTGTGTAAGGAATATTCGAACCTACGCACCACCTTTGTACCCGTGGGTGCCAACATTATCAGCACCAAGAAGCTTGGACTGACCTTGGGTATCAAAGCGGCGAAAAACGATTGGTTGCTCTTTACAGATGCCGATTGCATGCCCGAAGACAAAACATGGATAGCAAGCATGGCGCGTAACTTTACACCCGAAACGGAGTTTGTGCTCGGTTACGGTGCCTACTTCAAAAAGAAGGGTTTTATCAACAAACTAATTACGTACGACACGCTTTTGGTGGCCATGCAATATATGGGAATGGCGCTGGTAGGCAAACCTTATATGGGTGTGGGTCGTAATCTGGCGTACCGCAAAGCTACATTCTTTGCACAACGCGGTTTTGCGTCTACCTTGCACTTGCGCTCGGGCGATGATGATCTGATTGTAAACAAAGCCAGCACCGATACCAATACGCGCGTGGAAATAGCACCCGACAGCATTACCTGGTCGGAACCCAACAGAAACTACAAAGACTGGTTTATTCAAAAAGAACGTCACCTGTCTGTGTCTACATTTTACAGCAAGGCAAGTCGTTTTCGGTTGGCATTGGAGCCCGTTACGCGCGGAATATTCTATGCTGCATTTATAGCAACACTGATTCTCGGCAACCTCATCACGATGATAACTGCCGGGGTAGTATTCCTGACCCGCTATATCATTCAGCTCTGCATTATCAACTCTAGCTCAAAGCATTTCGGCGGACGGAAGTATATCTTTACCCTACCAATATTCGATCTATTCTTACCGATGGTTTCTATCTATATCCTAACCTTTGGACGCTCAACAGCAAAAGGTAAATCGGGAAGATGGAAGTAAACTGACGCAGAACTATAGAATAATAAAAGCAAACAGACCGATTCTCGCGAACCGGTCTGTTTTGGTTATATTCAATTATAGATCTAAAAAACTTAAACTATGACCCTGCAAATATAATAATTATTTTAATGTTCGGTATTTTCTCTATGTAAATATTCAAAAAAGTTACAATAAGCACACGGAATACACGGATTTGCACTGACAAAGATGATTTGTTTTACAACGGCGTTGGAGTCTATTCGGGGCGCGACTTCAAGTCGCACTCCGAATAAACCGGGAGAGCGGATTTCCATGCCGAGCGAAGGGTTCTTTACACCTGCAAAAGGGAGTAAAATAGCTTCGATGGGGTTCATCAATCCTCCGTTGAGGTTTTGCATACCTCCGTTGAGGTGATACAACCCTAAAATACGGTTCATCAACCCAACCGACCTATCAAGAACCCCATCATTGGGGTTAGAAGACCCCAATTTAGGATAGAGGAACCTCACGGTATGGTTGTTGAACCTCAACGGAGAAGTAATCAACCTCAATGGAGGAATAATATACCTCAACGGAGGAATAATATACCTTATCGGACGAGTAATCCACCACAACGGAGGAATAGCCAACCTAAACAAGTAATAAAACAATCCCAAAAAGACATCTCCGAAAGCCACCCTTGGTATCAACACCAAAGGCGGTCTTTTATTTACAAATAGTTATAAAAAAGATTGGTAACATTCATAATGTTTTGTATGTTTGTGGGGCGAAAAAATAACAGACACTTATCCTAAAGTGGAGATACGAGCCGCTTAGTTGCGCATATCCTGCTGTATGGAGATATATGGGCAATAAAAGTGCGGACATATTGGTGTTATTCGCAAGTGTAAAAAAAAAGAAAATGAGACGAATAATAGTTACTGTTGGACTTTTTATATTGAGTGGACTTTCCATTTTCTTGTATTGGTTTGGAAATCATGGACGCTTAATGTTTAGACCTCATATGACTGAAGACTGGATAATATGGGGAACTGCAACTATTTCATTTTCGGCAGGTATCTATTTGACTTTAAAACAACTGAATAAAAGAAACGAGAAATGAACGCAAAAATTTTAATTATAATTGTAGGCTTCGTACTAATTTCTTGTTCCAACCGGACTGACAGTAAAACGGTAAATTCAACCCAAAGAAGAGAAACTGTGCAAACCGATAAATCTAAAAAGACCAAAGAAATATATGAAAATGAATACTATGAACTAGAAAAAAAAACTGAATGGTTTAAAAATGGGCTAAAAAGACATAATGACTTAACTCGATTGCCTGAAAACTTTCTAGGATTTTATAAAAAGTTTGTGGTTGACAGTGTATATCAAAAAGAAAATATAAATTTTAATGAGCTAATTGGAGTAATTGGAGATTGCGAAGAAATTACTTACTTGAGCTACAAAGACTGGGAGTTCATTGACTGGGATTTTATAAAATTCTTTAGTAAAGGTAGTGAAACAGAACCCATAGAAGAATGGAACAATACGGTTTATACAAGTGAAGATAAAGTATTCTTTGAATTTGAATTAAAGGAAGTCGGAGTAATTTATCAATTAGGATTTGAGAAACTTGATGAGAACTGGAAACTGACATTGTATTTTGTAAACGCATGTTGAATTACGAAATTGCATTTGACTAAAATAAAAGTCCCCTTTTTCGTCCAAGTTTGTTGTTTTGCAGTCGTTACATAGTTCAAGTTTAGCGAAGCGTAACTTGGACTATCCACATTTGCACATTTTTATAGACTTGGAGGATGATTAGCCGCGGTTGACCGAAATCATAATAAAAAAAGAGCTATGAAAAAACTATTTTGGATTGTGTTAATTATTTCATGTGCTTCATGTAGTGGAAACTCAACAGGAAAAGCATCTCAATCGACTATAATTAGTCAGACTAAGAAAGAAACAACGATAGAAAAAGTAGAATTTCAGAAAACAAAGCAAACTGACTCATTGATAATCGAGAAAAAAGTCATGCATGAGTTTTCTCAACAGGACAAAAAAGATGAATTTTATATTTGTATAAAGGGCAAATCGATTTCAGATGGGAAAGTAGTTTTTAAAATCACAAGTCACGACGGAATTGAAATACTAAAAGAAGAATTTCCTTCATATCGTTTAATGGATTACGGATTTATTGGTGACCTTAATTCAATGAAAGACAGAGAGAAATATATGAAGAATAGGATAGCAAACTTCTTTGACGAGAAAAACTTTATTGCACCAGCGATTAAAGAAGATGAGAAATTTGACAAGGACTATTCTGACAAAGAGGTTTGGCTTGACATAAAATCAGACCAAACAGCTATAGGATTTCGTTACTTGGTGGGAGAAGAAGATGGAAGGAGTATCTCCTATTCAAAAAAAACGAAAAAAGTAGTTGTGTATTTTAATTGCTGCTAAAGATCTGATGACTCCCCACTGGCGCAATTCTCTAAACCATCACAAAAAGCAAAATAAAACGCAATATAGTGCGAAGTTTTTTGTTCTAAGAGTTTAAGATTGATGAATTGAATACGAAAAAAATACAAATCAGCCGGATAAATATGAGAATTTCTGTACAAAAGTTGGTTTCGTTTCGAACGGTATTTCTTTGGGGGCTTGTGTTCCTGCTTTTCAGTTGCAGCACGGCACGACGTGTTGAAAAGCGACACACCAACGAAGTCTATGAAGCCTTAGGATTAAAGCCCGACCGGGATGATAATATTGCCCTTTACAAAGAAGCGGCTAGCTGGTTGCACGTTCGGCATGTGGACGGCGGTATGTCGCGCAACGGCACCGACTGCTCTTTTCTGGTGTACTCCCTTTATAAATCCGTTTACCGTAAAACCATCGAGCGCAATTCGGCTGCTATGTTGACTAAAAACTGTAAACGAATAAACCGCAACAAACTAAAAGAAGGCGACCTGGTTTTCTTTAGTACCGGAGGCAAATCCAATGTCAACCATGTGGGTCTTTACCTGAAGGACAACAAATTTGTGCATAGCTCCACTTCGAAGGGGGTAATTGTCAGCAATCTGGATGAAGCGTATTACCGCAAAACATGGGTGTGTGGTGGCAGGGTGAAGTAAGAAACTTACTGATACGCTGACTTAAAGTCATCGTATCAGTTCCAACCTTTGTAACCAATTCTGCATAACTGCGTCTAATGACCAGACAACGACTGTAAACGATCCCTAACCACCGACTGAATATCCTAAAATGAAAACTACAATGATGCAACATGCAAACCACGGCTCGTACAAAGGGAAGCTGTTTGACCCCAAATGGCAGTGGAAACGGAAACAGATTCTTGAAAGAGATCATTTTAAATGCGTGTTGTGCAATAGTACGAGCGGTTTGAGCGTTCATCACAAAAAATATCATTTCTCCACGAAGCTAAACAGATACTGGGACCCGTGGGAGTACGACGATAAGTACCTGATCACACTTTGCGAAAGTTGTCACAGGCGCGGGCATGCTAAGTTTGAAGTACCAACAATGAATATCTAAAACTAAAAATTGAATAAGATGGGACTATTTGATGTATTTAAAAGAAAGAGCTTTTCGGAACAAAATATCGACCCTCAACCGAAAGTAGAAGAGCAAGTACTTCCGGAAATAAAGGAACAGGACTTTATTGATAATTCCGACCCGAATGCTTCAGACAGCGGACTGTCGGTAGCTATGCCAATAGATGAGATATACAAATATCTTCAAATTGATTTCGAGAGCCGGGGATATGAGGATGCTTTGAGTAATCCGGATATTTCGTATCGGGATATGAATAAAAAGCTTATCATTAGTAATCTGAAGGTGCTGTTTAAACAGGTGAAGCAAAACTATATTGATAGCCTGAACAGAACGGATTTTCATATCAAATCACGTTCACAGGCAGGATTGATAGATATTGTTGATTTGTTGAAAAACAGGAAAGATATGCTCGACAATCATTTCAAAGAAATCACCAAGATGGAGGAAGACCTGGAAAAAGGAGAGGACTACATGATTGGTATGTTGTTGTCGTACGAAAGAGGCTTTTTGAGAGGCTTTGCCGCTTTGTCGCTGGAAACCTTAAACATAAAACGATAAGCTATGAACTGGTGGATTAGATTCAAATGTTTTATAGTAGGTTGGAACCCCAATATACTTAAAAACTGTACCGAAGCAAGTTACAAGGCTTTGAAGAAATATGCATCCTCGATATTGATTTTGCTGTTTATATGGGGTGCAACGGGTTATACTTTTGCTCAGCGCTATTTGTCGGTAGAGCATTGGTGGGGCTGTGCCATCACGGCGGTTATCTTTATGATTATCGTTATTCAGATAGAGCGGCAGGTTATTCTTACTGTTGGAAAGAATAAATGGATCTCGTGGTTCAGGGTTATGCTTGCCATTTTGATGGCCTTGATCGGTTCAACGATTCTGGATCAGATTATTTTTAAGAATGATGTTGAGAAGGTATTGGTAGATATCAGAGCGGATAAGGTGAATCAGATATCAGCGAAAAGACAAATAACCATGCAGCTTGAGATCACCAAACTTAACCTGATTATCGATTCGCTGGATTTGATAAACTCGAAGCTGAACGATGAAGTTGCCAAACGACCCACTATAGCTGTGACCAATGTGACCACGGAGAAAAACCCGGTTACAAACGCCGATGGATCGAAAACGACTAATACGAAAACGATCGTTTCTACGCAACATGTGGCAAATACCCGAATCGACCAGATAAAATCCAATTCGGCAACCATTGATAAATGCCGAAGCCGATTGGACGATTTATACAACCAAAAGATTAATGTGGAAGATACGGTGCGAAAGGAGTTAGAGGCTCATGCCGGCTTTTTGGAGGAGCTGAAAGCTATGATTGTTTTGGTGAAGTCGGAACCTTTGGCCTTCCTTTTTTATCTGCTGCTCTTTACCTTTATTTTTACGTTGGAGCTGCTGGTAGTGGTAAGTAAAATAAAAGATGTAACCTGCGATTATGATTTAATAGTGGAGCATCAACTGAATGTGAAACGGGATGCATTAAGCGATATGGTAAAAAAATAAACCTGATTTGGAAGAATGATAAAGTGTATCAAAACGGATTCGGACAATGAAGATTTTCGTCGACTGGTGCGGAAATTGGATGCCGACTTACAAAAACGTGATGGAGAAGAGCATACGTTTTATGCGCAGTTTAATAAGATAGATCATATTAAACATGTGGTGGTGGCGTACGTAAACAATAAGGCCGTAGGTTGCGGTGCCATAAAGGAATACTCAACCGATGCGGTGGAGGTAAAACGAATGTATGTACAACCCCACCACCGCGGGGAAGGAATTGCTTCGGAAGTACTAATGGCTCTGGAGGCATGGGCTGCTGAGCTGAATTATACCAAATGTGTATTGGAAACGGGTAAAAAACAACCTGAAGCGATACGACTTTATCACAAAAACGGATACGCAGTAATTCCCAACTACGGTCAGTACGAAAATGTGGAGAACAGCGTATGTTTCGAGAAGATAATGGAGTAGCCTAAAATGATTCTGAATCGGGGAAGACTTCAACTGAAAAGACATATTTTGGGCTTAAATGTAACTGTCATTCAGACAAAAAAAGATAAATACATCTCTGAACAGATAAAATTCGTATCTTTGAATCCTGAGATTTTTCTTGTAAGAATAGGTGGAGTTGTATCTTCATTCACACCTACTTAAGCTTACAATGCTCCAACACTTATTAAAGACAGTCTACTATTATGAAATCCAACATCACACTCTTCACTTTTCTTATTGCCATCCTTTTTATGCCAACGAAGGTATCGGCTCAATCGCTCCAAATAAATGAAACCGGATATTTTGAAAAACCGGGTTTGAATGTAATGGTTTTTTTAGACATCTATCCTGAAGGTCATCAGGGCGGAGTGGGAATTATTCAGAATGGAGTTCGCGTAGCTACCAACGGCGATTTGCGGTTGGAACCTACGCCCGGACAATGGCAACCGATTCCCAAAGTGGGAAAACGAACGGTTGACACCTTGAAAAATGAAATCGGCGTAAGCTGTGCCTATCCCGACTCAAACTTACACCGCAAAGGCTTCAACCCGATAGAGTATCCTGATTTGAACTTTACTTATCAGGTGCGAGTAGTTGCAGATGGCAATAAATTCCGAATTTTAGTTGATCTAGACAAAGCACTACCTGCGGATTGGGAAAAGAAAGTAGGGTTTAATTTTGAACTGTTTCCCGCTATTTTGTTTGGAAAAAGCTGGTACCTCGATGAGCAGTCGGGAATCTTTCCCACGCAAGCCAATGGTGCTATGGAAAAAGATATTGATGGAGCCTGGCAGGCTTTCCCTCAGGCTATTGGGCAGAAACTCAGCATTGCGCCTGAAGTTGCAGAACAATCCATGGTGATTGAAAGTAAAGGACAGCCTTTGCAATTGCTCGATGGACGTTTTTATCACAACAACGGTTGGTTCGTTGTTCGCTCACTGGTAACACCCGGCAAAACAAAAGGAGCCATTGAATGGGTGGTTGATTGTAATGTGTTGAAGAATTTCCAAACGAAACCGGTAGTGCATGTTAGCCAGATAGGTTATCATCCCAATCAACAAAAAATAGCTACTATTGAAGTGGATAAAAATACCCAAACAGTAGCCAACGTAAGTTTGTATCGTATCTCCGAAAATGGCGGTTTGAAGGAAATTCGTACTGCCGAGCCTCAGAAATGGGGAAAGTTTCTACGGTTCAATTATTACCGTTTCGATTTTTCGGATATTACAACTCCCGGCATGTATCAGATTCGTTATGCCGGAAACATTACCGAACCTTTTCGAATAGCCAGTACTATTTACGACCGAAATGTGTGGCAACCTACCCTCGAATACTTTCTTCCGGTACAAATGTGTCATATGCGCATCAACGAAGGTTACCGTGTATGGCATGGCCTGTGCCACATGGACGATGCACTGATGGCACCGGTTGATACCATTCATTTTGATGGTTATGCACAAGGTCCTTCTACGCTTACTAAATTTAAACCGTACGAACAGGTGCCCGGTTTAAATCGCGGAGGATGGCACGATGCAGGTGATTACGACTTGCGAGTTGAATCACAGGCAGGAACCGTTTGGGGACTGTCGCAAGCCTATGAGTTATTTCACCCCGATTGGGATCAGACAACCATTGATCAAAAGAATCTTATTGTTGAAATCCATCGTCCGGATGGTAAAAACGACCTACTCCAACAAGTTGAACATGGTGTCATCTCTATTCTGGCGGGTTATCAAAGCATGGGGCGTTTGTACCGTGGTATTATCGAAAATAACATTCGTCAGTATGTTCATTTAGGAGATGCGGCTACCATAACCGATGGACGGAAATACAATCCGGCGTTGAAGGATGTTGAAGTTACAGCCACTGAGTCGGGTAAATTGGATGACAGGTTGGTATTTACCGAGGAGAATCCCCGACGCGAATTGGAAGTAGCAGGGGCATTGGCAACTGCTGCCCGGGCATTAAAAGGATTTAACGACACCTTATCTACTCAATCTCTGTCCACTGCCATAGCATTGTACGACCGCATTGCGGGAAGTAGTACTCAACAATTATCTGCCAATAAAATTGGAGCAGCAGTGGAATTGTATCTGACTACCAGCGATTCGAAATACAAACAGGACATCCTGAAATATACAACTGCTGAGGTGTTAAAAAAGAGTGAACTCGTTGGCTATTTAGGGCGGGTTCTCACCAAAATAAACGATAAAAAACTTAGCGCTATAGTAGTGACCGCTGCTAAAAACTATAAAGCTGAGGTTGATAAAATTCAAAGTGAAAATCCGTTTGGGGTGCCTTATCATCCATATATTTGGGGTGATGGTTGGAATATTCAGAATTTTGCAGTGAATCAGTATTTTCTTTTGAAAGGTTTTCCTGAAATATACAATTCCAACTATTTACTCAACGCATTGAATTTTGTACTTGGAAATCATCCGGGCGAGAACACTTCTTCTTTTGTTTCGGGAGTAGGATCGCGTTCGGTGTTGCAGGCCTATGGCGTCAATAGAGCCGATCGTTCATTTATTCCGGGAGGTTCGGTTTCCGGCACAGGCATTATTCGTCCCGATTTTCCCGAATTGAAAGAATGGCCTTATTTCTGGCAACAAACAGAGTATGTGTTGGGCGGCGGCACAACTGACTTCTTGTTTATCGTATTAGCTGCCAAAGAAGTTCTAAAATAAAAGTTTCAAACAGGAGCTAAATCCAAGTGATTTAGCTCCTGTTTAATTTTAGAATTTAGAATATTTTTCTACCCTCTAAAGACTTATCTTTGTTTCACTATGGCTTAAAACTTCCAACTTGCACCTACGGTCCATGTGCGTCCAAGGTTGTAGGTTTTGTTATTGAGCGTAGCCGATTTAGACACACCCTCTTTTTTGTATTCGTAGGTTTGTTGGGTTACATAGTTTTGTGCCAACATATCTTTAATACCTAGTTTGAGTTCCATATGTTTTCCTACTTTTTTATTGAGTGAAAAGTCGAGCACGTGGCGGGACATTTCGTAGATGTCGGGTTGTACTACCTCACCCTGATTAAGCTCGGCAGCTACCAGAATACGTTTACCCATCACATTGTACATCAGCGACGAGGAAAGTCCAAGTTTATCATTTTGATAAAAAAGTGAGGTATTCACTACAAAGGGCGACTGACCCTGAAGTGGACGACTGCGTTCCGACATTGAGTTGGCAAACTGCACTTCGCTGAAGATATACGAGGCGTTGAGGCTTACACTAAAGTTACGCAGCCCAATCATTGTTTCCAACGATTTTTTCACTTCCAACTCCAAACCGTAGTTGGTAGCTCCTACTGCATTTTCGAACGAGAAATCGGATCCTGCACCCACACTCACCATTTCAATCGGATTAGTAAAGTGCTTGTAGAAAGCCGCTAGCGAGAATGTTTCGTTAGGCGTAGGGTAGTGTTCGAAACGTAGGTCGAGGTTTTGTATCATTGCATCTTTCAGCGCAGGATTTCCTTTCACCGAGTATTTTTCTGTAAAATCATAATAGCTCAGTGGCGACACCTCCCGAAATTCAGGACGATTGATAGTGCTTGCATAGGCAAAGCGCAGTAAACTCTTAGGAGTAAGGTTGTACGAAATATTTACTGACGGAAACAAATTGAAGGTTGGAACATCTATAGCCACAGGCGTATTCGCATCACGGTAGCCATCCAGGGTCAGGCGATTGTATTCTCCCCGCAGTCCACCATAGATATTGAATGCTCCAAGGGGTAAGTTAAGCGAAACATAACCTGCCGACAGTAAATTACTTGCATTGTATTTATTAGCTACATCGGTTTGCTCCACAATGGCAATCACTTTATTCTGTCCCATGTATTGTTCGGTAAAGAGCGATTCGAATGGCAAAGCATTTATTTCATCGTCACTCAAAAATCCGGAGTCGAGTTTACGGTAAGAAAGGCTCCGCTCAGCATAATTACGCGTTTTATATTCGGCATAACCACCGGCCTTAAGGGTTGATTTTACATTGAGAATGGATAGTTTTTGTTCGTAATTGAGAGCGGCAGTGCTTACATTCTCGTTGTTGCTCAGATAAAGTCTGCCCAATTCATTAATACTTGCCACTATTGGCAACATATACTCATAATTACCGGCGGCGTTTTGTTTCATGCTCCGGTTTTGGCGATCCGGCTCTATGCGGTTGGCATAAGCAAAGCCCATGTTCCAGTCCAGTTTAGACTCAATTTTATCGGACAAAGCATGTTTCCCACTCAGTTGACCCGAATAGGTAGTGCGACTGGAATACTGATTAGTGAAATACCTGAAGTTACCTTGACGATAAGTGTTCAACCCTTCTGTATTGGCGGTTTTGTCGCCTCCTATCTGATTAAAGATGTTTTTAAATTCATACAATGTACCCCCTTTGGTTTGATACGCCCAGTTGTGCATCAATCCTACCTTGAAATCGTTGCTGTATACATTCACTTTGTCTTTATAAAGGTAAGTCGGTGTTTCAGTAGTTGCGTCGTACCGCTCATAGGTGTTGTTGTCCATGTTGGAGCGGGTGCTGTAATTGTTGCTGTAGTTCAGCGAAGTAATAGTACCTAACTTAGCACCATTGTTCAATGCCCATTTTTTTCCAAAGGCAATAGCGAGTTTCTGATTGGGCAGTGCCATAGACGGTTGAGCCACCCAGTTGGATTTCAATTGCAAGGCAGCTGCATCGCTTTGAGCGGCAGTTAGTGTGTTTAAATTAGCCGGAAAGTTTCCGGGAACAGAACGTGCACCACTTCCCAGACCGAGAAAGTCAAGCGGTTTGGAGGGCAAATGATAGCTGTCTTTGAATGTAGTCTGATCGTTGTAACCAATACCGTACTCCATAGTTAAGAAATTCTCATCTGGAATGTTCTTGGTCGATATTTTTATGAAACCACCTGTTGCTTCGGCAGGCAGTTCGGGCGAACCGCTCTTATATATCAATAGATTATCAATCATACTGCTCGGAATGGCATCGAACGAGAAGGCTTTTACATCCGTTTCGCTACTGGGTGTGGCAGCATTGTTGAGCCATACATTATTGTACCGTTGGTTGAGTCCGCGCACCACAATAAAACGATTGTCCTGAATTGTTACGCCCGGCACACGCTTTACAACCTCGGAGGCATCGCGGTCAAGTGTTTTGCCTATTTGTTGAGACGAAATGCCACTCACCACCTGTAATGAAGTACGTACACTTTTTAGCATAGATAACTCCGTGTCGGTTCGGCGTTGCGCCACCACTTGTACTGCATTAAGAGCCAGTCCGGCTTCTTCCATCGCAATATCCTGAATGGTAGTTGCAGCACCTGCCACAGTTACGTTGGCTACACGTTGTTTATTGTACGATACATAGCTTACCGTCAGGCTATACTTTCCCGGTGCCAGTCCCGAGATTTTATAATTTCCGTCGATGTCGGCGGTAGTGCCTTTGCTGGTGCCTTCTACCATGATGGCTGCTCCTGTGAGTGGTTCGTTCGTCCGTTTATCGGTAACGTGTCCCTGAATTGAAACCTGAGCCTGCAAGGCTAATGACAGAAACAGCGTGCAGACTAAAGTAATACTGCGAAATAATAGTCGATTTTTCATTTATCTTCTTATCTTTTTTATACGCCACAAAAATAAGACATACCTGTTTCAAAAGGGATAAAAGCGTATGACAATAAGGTTACTGAATGTAATTGACAGTGATATTTGAAACTATTAGTCCCAGTATCAATTTTCAAATGTACAGTTAGCTCTGCCGTGGGTAGGGTTTAAATGCCAAAAAGGAGAATAAACACTTGTTTATCCTCCTTTTTGGGTCAGTTTTGTCTCTTATTTATCTTCGAAACAATAGCCATAACCAAGTCGGGTAACGATATTCTTTTCGTACCGCCCAATTTTCTTACGCAGGCGGGTGATGTTTACATCTATCGTTCGGTCCAGCACTATCACTTCATTGGACCATATACGTACAAGAATCTCATCACGTGTAAACAAACGGTTCTTGTTCTCTAAAAACAATTTCAAGATCTCGTATTCTTTGCGGGTAAATGCCACTTCGTTATTGTCGACCAACACTTTCTTATTGTTGAGCTGCATTTCCAGCGTTTCGTAACTAAGGCTTTCCACCTCTTTTTCTTTGGACGACTCCGCCCTGCGAATGACTGCTTTTATACGCGCAATTACTTCGCGGATAGAAAAGGGTTTGTTGATATAATCATCGGCTCCCAGACTAAAACCGGTCAGCCGGTCGTTTTCGCTATCCTTAGCGGTTAGAAAAACGATAGGGATATGTTCGGTTCTGGCATCCTCGCGTACGGCGCGTGCCATTCTGAATCCCGAAATTTCACCCATCATCACATCCAACAACAGGAGGTTGTATATCGATAAATCCTTTTTTAATGCTTCTTCGGCCGAGTAGGCTACATCTACAAGGTAACCTTCTATTTCTAAATTGAATTGAAGAATCTCACACAGATCTTCTTCATCGTCTACTACTAAAATTCGATAAGGACTCATAACTATTTGACTGTTAGAAATTGATAATTCGTAACTTGTCTGTTTTAAGGAGATTGGATTCACAAACAGCAGATTAATTGATAAATAATAAATATTCATCAAAGTAACGATATTCGTATTACAGAATTATGTGATGATTATTACAAATCAGTGATGATTCACATTTTTTTCTTGTTATCAATAGAAATAAATAAGAGAGGCAAATCCATACGGACTTGCCTCTCTTACTTAGTATGATTTTGTGGAAAAATTTGAAACGATGTGGTAACGTTTATCTTTGTTGAAGCTTAATCTCAAGAGTTTTTGCGCTTTGCAAATCTACCTCAAGCACCTGATCTTCGTAGGATATAAGGCTGATCTTTAGTTGGCATTTACCTTCGCACAAATTATTGATTGAGAAATTACCATCCAAGTCACTGTATACTTTCTGACCGTTTGCAGTAACTACCGCACCGGCAAGTGTTTCGTTAGTCAGGTTGTCAGAAATCAGTCCTTTCAAAACTGTAGTCTGGTTTTGCACTTCAACCTTTGGTGCCGGAGCCGGGCTTTTGGATGCCGATACATTCATTGAGATGAACAACAATGCGATAACTGATAGGAACAATACCTTTTTCATAACTGTATATTTTGTTAGTTTACTTTTGCCTTTTAATTACAGTGCAAAGTAATACTAAAACTATTACAGATTGATTACAAAGAATATACAATCTCGTGAAGATTATGTTTCAATCAATATCACTCATATTTTTTCTCCGAAATCAGTTTCCCTTTTTCATCCCACATATACCATGTGCCTGTTTTTTTTCCGTTGGCATATTCCATCTCGTAACGCATAATGCCCGAATCGTCCCAGACATGCCACGTACCGTGTTTTTTATTGTTGCGATACTCAGCTTGCGCAACCAGCATTCCGGCCTCGTTATACGTCCGCCACACCCCATGAAACTCCCCATTCAGGTATGCCCGCACCTCATTTGGCTTTCCATTGGGAAAATAAACAATGTAAGCTCCTTCCGGCTTTCCGTTTTTTATGTATATCTCTACTTTGATAGATCCATCGGGGAAATACTCTTTATATTCTCCGGTATACAACTTTGTTTGGGTATTATCTGTAAAAAACAGACCGTCACTTTGGATGATCTTTCCGTTTTGCGCCAATAATGAAAACTGAACACCCAATAAAACGAATAATGCGATGATTATTTTTCTCATAATGTTGATTATTTTAAGTGACAACTTAAGCTATTCACAAAAATAGTACTTATTTCCAATGAATATACATCCTCCTCATCAGCAAAGCTCTACGCCTCCCCTATTCAATATGCTATCGATGTGTAAACCACATTATAACAGAGTAATAAGTTTAAATTGCAAGTTGTACGTGCTTAATAATTTAATATGTATTACAAAATTTCGCTCAGGTAAAAAAAGAGAAGTTACGTCACCGCAACTTCTCTCCATCCTGACTAAATTCAAATCATTGAAAGAAATTAATAAACTGTGTTTTGTGGGTCAAAGTTTACCCATGCTTCTTTTGTCCAGTCGGTAGTTCCGAAAGCACCCATGTAGGTCGCTGTTTTGTCGAAAAACGCATCAGCTAATTTTGTATGTGTAAATGCACCGGCTCCTGCTGCAATAAGTGGAGAACCCGCTTCCGGCAAGAAAGAAGTTGGGTTAGCAGCTGTTCCTGTTTTGCTGGCATCGTAGAATGAGTTTAAAATCTTAGCAGTAGCGTTGGTATCTATAATCTGATTATTGAATCCTGCAGTGTTGAAGAAATCAGTAGCAACTTGTGCAGTAATTCCGGCTCCATTAACTGCTGTTACTTTCGAAGATACTAAAGCACAGTTTTGAATAGCCAATGTTCCGGCAGTGGCATTTGCATAAGTAGATGTTGCATCAAGCAATAATCCTGTGTTCCAACCTGCAAATACTGAGTTGAAAGCAGAAAGTGAACTGTTACGACGGATATGCATTCCTGCTCCAAACAGAGCACTTACGTTTTTATCATCTTTGGTTTTCCATGGGCCTATCAATGTTACGTTCGAGAATACCGGTGCAGTTTGTGGTGCCGCGGTAGTTCCTGTACCATCATTGTCCGATTCAAAGCCGTTAGACGTTGAAACGTCACCTACACGTGGATTGCGTACACCCAATGCAAATTGCACTCTACCCTGGTAACCATAGTCTGTGTCAAACTCATCATCCAATCCTAAGTAAGCAATCAGATATTTAGCGTTTACATTACCGCCAAACCATTCGAAAGAGTCATCACCACAATACGATACTTGTACGTGATCAATAGTTGTACCCGAACCTACTGCACACATGGTCAAACCATTGATTTCTTTGTCGGGTTGTAATGATATACCGGCAAATTCGATACGCACATATTTCAATGTTCCTGAATTATCGGCAACATCGCGAGTTGCAAAAGCAGAAGTTCCATAAGCTACTTCGCGGCTTAATCCTTCCACAACAGCTGTTGTTTGATTTACCGGAGCTTTTCCTACAATTACCAAACCACCCCAGTCGCCGGCAGAACGTAATCCCGGAGCCAAAGCCGAAGTAAATACGATTGGGCTGCTAGCAGTACCTACTGCATTTATTTTACCTCCGGGAACAATGATTAAACATCCTTTGGTTACTTTATCGCCTTTAATAACTGTTCCGGCAGCAATGTTTATTGTACCCGAAACATTGATTTGTCCCTGAAGTACATAAGTAGAGTCTTTTACTAAACTACGGGTACCCGTAATGTCGGCTTTGATAATAACTTCTTTTGACGTAGGAACTTTTACAATTTCTGTGTCTTTACTATCGCATGAGCTAAATAGAAATGCTGTGCCAGCTAAAGCAACAACTGAATTCAAAAAAATCTTTTTCATCTTTTTTCTTTTGTTTTATAATTTGGTTTTTTTCTTTCAAAAATTATAATGCAAAAGTAAAGGGGGATTGTTACAAGCATATTCCGAAATCGTTATGCTTCTGTGTAGTTATAGTGACAAAGTTGTGACAGCAAAAAAAAAGACCGCTGCATCAAAATGCAACGGTCTTCTAAAAAAGTATATTCTTATCGGAATTATTTTCCTTGTTCTTTCGCCCAACTGTCTTTCAATGAAGCAGTACGGTTGAATACCAATTTGTCGGGAGTAGAATCCGGGTCTACATTAAAATACCCAATACGTTGGAACTGGAATTGATCCAATGGTTTGGCATTCTTAAGCGATGCTTCCACCTGACAGTTAGTAAGCACTTTCAACGAATCAGGATTCAACAGATCGCGAAAATCACGTTCGTCAGCCGAAGGATTTTCTACACTAAACAAACGGTCGTACAAACGCACCTCAGCTGTTAAGCTATGCGCTGCCGATACCCAATGAAGTGTTCCTTTTACTTTACGATTAGCGTCTGGCATACCGCTCTTGGTCATCGGGTCATATTCGCAATAGATTTCTTCTACACGTCCATCAGCATCTTTCTTGCAGCCGGTACATTTTACAAAGTAAGCACTCTTCAAGCGCACTTCTTGTCCCGGCGTTAAGCGGAAGTATTTCTTTGGAGCTTCTTCCATAAAGTCATCACGTTCGATGTACAATTCACGTGAGAAAGCCAGTTCGCGGCTGCCTGCCGATTCATCTTCAGGATTATTTATAGTTTCCATCATTTCCACTTGCCCTTCAGGATAGTTGGTAATGATTAGCTTTACCGGGTCAATCACTGCATTCATACGGTGAGCCGTTTTGTTCAGGCTCTCGCGTACTGCATGTTCCATCAGGCCAATATCATTTTGAGCTTCGAATTTGGTGTAACCGATCTTGTTAATAAAGTTATGAATGGATTCCGGAGAATAACCACGACGACGTAAGCCGCAAATAGTTGGCATACGAGGATCGTCCCAGCCGCTTACTAAACCTTCCTGTACCAGTTGAAGCATCTTGCGTTTGCTCATAACGGTGTAAGTCAGGTTCAAACGGTTGAATTCAATTTGACGCGGACGGTAATCAGAGTCTTTAAACTGATCGATAAACCAGTCGTATAACGGGCGGTGAACTTCAAATTCGAGCGTACAAAGCGAGTGTGTAACCCCTTCGAAATAATCCGATTGACCATGTGCATAGTCATACATCGGATATGCTTTCCATGTTGTGCCGGTACGATGATGCGGATGCGAATTAATAACGCGATACATAATCGGGTCGCGGAAATGCATGTTCGACGAAGCCATATCTATTTTGGCTCGTAAAATCATAGCACCTTCAGGTACTTCGCCGGTATTCATTTTTTGGAATAATGCCAGACTTTCTTCTACCGGACGGTTGCGGTACGGACTCTCCGTTCCGGGAACCGTAGGTGTTCCTTTTTGCTTGGCTATCGTTTCGGCCGATTGTTCATCAACATAGGCTTTACCTTGTTTAATGAATTCAATCGTCAGATCCCAAAGCTGTTGAAAATAATCCGAAGCATAATAGATGTTCTTCCACTGGTAACCGAGCCATTGAATATCTTCCTGAATGGAATCAACATATTCAACATCTTCTTTCACCGGATTGGTGTCATCGAAACGAAGGTTACAAATGCCACCGTAATTGTCGGCAATGCCAAAGTCTAAACAAATAGCTTTGGCATGTCCGATGTGTAAATAGCCGTTTGGCTCCGGCGGGAAGCGCGTTTGTATGCGACCGCCATTTTTACCATCTTTCAAGTCTTGTTCCACAAAAGCTTCGATAAAATTCAGGCTTTTCTTTGGAGCTGCTTCGTCAATATTTTCTGTATTCATTTTTTATAAAGAGTAAAGAGGTAAGAAGTATGAAACGTGAAGAGGTAAGAGCCAAGAGGCAAGTACGTAATAGGAACGTGCTTGCCTCTTACATCTTACTCCTTGCTTCTTAATTAATCAAAGTATCCTTTAATAATTCCACGAGGTGAATTTTTCACAAATAGTAAAATTTCATCACGTTCTTTTGTTGCAGGTAATTCGGCCTGAATACGTTCCACTGCGTGTGAAGTATTCATTCCTGACTGATATAGATAACGATATACATCCTGTATATCACGTATTTGTTCGTTGGTAAATCCTCTACGACGTAAACCGATAGAATTGATCCCTGCATAAGAGATAGGATCGCGACCGGCAGTTACAAATGGTGGAACGTCTTTGTTTATTTTTGAACCACCCTGAATCATAACGTGTGAACCGATATGTGAGAACTGGTGAACAAGAATGGCTGCACTTAAGATGGCATAGTCAGCAATGACTACTTCACCGGCCAACTGAGTAGCATTTCCCATAATTATATTGTTACCTACAATACAGTCGTGGGCAATGTGGCAGTACGCCATAATCAGACAGTTGTCACCAACTACTGTTTTGCCCTTTGCTGCTGTTCCACGGTTAATGGTAACGTACTCACGAATAGTGGTGTTGTCGCCAATGACTACCAATGTATCCTCGCCCTTAAATTTCAAATCTTGTGGCACGGCTCCAATTACTGCACCTGGAAAAATGGTACAGTTTTTTCCAATACGTACTCCTTCTAAAATGGTCACATTTGAACCAATACGGGTACCGTCGCCAATTACAACATTCTTATCAATAGTTACAAATGGTTCAATCACCACTGTAGGAGAAATTTTTGCATCGGGATGAACGTAAGCTAAAGGTTGTTTCATTATATTGCTTTTTCAGTTTTATTACTTTAAATAGGTGTGAGGTTGTTGGCCAATCAGTTATCTTGTGGGATAGTTTATTTGTTTTTTACAATCTGAGCCATAAACTCAGCTTCACAAACAATTTTCCCACCTACAAATGCGTGTCCTTTCATTAGTGCACATCCACGGCGAATTTCATCAATCATTTCCAAATGGAAGATCAATGTATCGCCTGGCACTACCTTTTGACGGAACTTTACGCTGTCTATCTTTAAAAAATAGGTAGAATATGTTTCAGGATTTTCTACTGAGTTTAATACCAATAGTCCACCGGTTTGCGCCATGGCTTCAACAATCAGCACGCCCGGCATTACAGGCTCATCAGGAAAGTGACCCATGAAAAATGTTTCATTTGCAGTTACATTTTTCACTCCAACGATTACTTTTTCGCGAATGGCAATGATTTTATCCACCATTAAAAATGGCCAGCGGTGTGGCAATAATTTTTTGATGGCATTTACATCCATTATCGGTGCAATGGTATCGTCGTAAACCGGAGCTTGTATCTCTTGTTTTTTTAGTTCTTTGCGGATAATTTTAGCTACATCGGTATTGATTTTATGACCCGGATAGGTTGCAATTACTTTTCCACGAATCGGTTTGCCAATCAATGCCAAATCACCAATCACATCCATCAATTTATGACGGGCAGGTTCATTGTCGAAATGCAATTCTCCACTTAAGTAACCAAGCAAGCTTGCATCGTGGTGAGGTTGCTCCATCAAATCGGCCAGTTTATCTAAATCCTCCTGCGATTTCAATACGTCGTAGATAACAATCGCATTTTTCAAATCGCCACCTTTAATCAAATTCATTTGAAGTAAGGGCTCTATTTCACGTACAAATACAAATGTACGGGCATTAGAAATCTCTGTGGCAAATTCATCGAGCGATGCCAAAGTGGCAAACTGATTGCCTAATACTGATGATTTGAAACCAATATGAACATCCAGGCTAAAGGTGTCATCGGGTAAAATCGTTATTTTAGCTCCCGTTTCGGGGATGCTGTATTCTATTTTCTTGCGAACAATATAATAATCTTTTTCTGCTTTTTGTTCTTCGATCCCAACACGTAAGATGTTTTCAACAAAGAACTTCGCACTGCCGTCCAGAATTGGAAATTCCGGTGCATCAACTTCCAACAAACAGTTGTCAATACCAAAAGCGTACAAAGCCGACATTGCATGTTCAACTGTGCTAACGTGCATTTCACCTTTTTTCAAAACGGTTCCTCGGGTGGTTTCAGTAACATATTCGGCCACTGCGTCCATAACCGGTTGATCGGCTAAATCTACACGTTTAATTTTTATTCCATGGTTTTCGGGAGCCGGTACGAATGTAAGCGTAATTTCCAAACCGGAATGTAAGCCTTTGCTTGAAACTGTAAAGGCTTGCTTGATAGTGTTCTGTTTTGACATATATTATAAAGAGATACTATTTATCTTGTTTTCTAAGTCTTTTATTTGTTTTTGCAATTCCGAAACTGTTTTTTGTAAATCCGGCAGATTCTTGAAAACCACAGATGATCGCTGGAATGTCATCACCGGTATTGCCGGATAACCTTGTAACACTTGATTTGGTTTTTTCACCGATCCGGCCACACCTGTTTTTGCTCCAAAAGTTGTGTTGTCGGCTATCGTTAGATGCCCTGCAAGCCCAACCTGACCGGCTAAAATACATTGTTTGCCTATCTTAGTTGAACCGGAAACACCCGTCTGCGACGCCACAACAGTATTTGACCCCACTTCCACATTGTGCGCAATCTGTACTAAATTGTCCAGCTTAACACCCTTACGAATGATGGTGCTACCAAGTGTTGCTCTGTCGACCACGGTATTGGCGCCAATCTCTACATCGTCCTCCAAAATCACATTCCCCATTTGAGGAATCTTTTTGTAAGAACCATCTTCGGTTGGAGCAAATCCAAATCCATCCGAGCCAATGACTACACCCGAATGCAGAATACAGTTTTTACCAATGACACAGTCATTGTAAACCTTTACTCCTGCAAATAAGCTAACATTGTCGGCTATTTGTACACCGTCTTCAACACTACAATGTGCATGAAGCAGCGTGTTGTTACCAATCACTACATTTTCGCCAATATACACAAAGGGTGCAATATACACATTTTCGCCAATAGTAGCCGAAGGCGACACATAGGCCAAAGGTGAAATTCCAACTTTCTTTGGCTTGGCTTGTTCAACCAACGACAGCAATACAGCAAGAGATTTATAAGCGTCATCAACACGTATAAGTGTTGTATCAAGCTCTCTTTCCGGCACAAAATCTTTATTTACCAGTACAATACTCGCTTGCGTGTCGTATATAAAATGACTGTATTTTGGGTTCGATAAAAAACTCAAAGTCCCGGGTTTCCCCTCTTCAATTTTCGAAAAGGTATTCACCTTTACCTGTGGATTACCTTGAACCTCTCCACCTAAAAAATCAGCAATTTGTTGAGCCGTAAACTCCATATTAAAAAATTTGGTTGCAAAAGTAATAAACTTTTTCCTATAAACCTTAAAAGTCTAAGGTGTATTATCATAAATCGGCACTATACGGGCAATAAATACAATTATTATTACATAAATATATTTATAAAATCTTAAATCTTGAGATAACAAAAATAATGTTTTTCTACTTTTTTAGTCAGAACTGTAATGTTCAGCATATCCGATGCCTCTGCAATATCTTTGATTGTTCCATCCTTGTAAAGTATATTTATATTATCATCTTGCGGAGTATAGGTGTCAGTACTAACGATTTCTTCTCCTAAAAAGTATGCTGCGTCAGTTATACTTACACCAAAATGGTTGACATATAGTTCCAGCTGCCCCTGTCGTTTCTCGTCCGAAATGGGTTCGGGGACAATTTCCACTTTAAACAATTGCCTGTCAGTAAAAGCTTTGCACAATGTGGACAAAACTATATCGGAATGAGCAGACCAAACTTTAATGGCGCAAATTATATCCGAATCATCAAGCATTGCAAAATTTTCGAGCGCTGCACCTGAATGCATGAAGTTTTGTTTATTCACCTCATTATAAAGGAAATAATGTAATGCCGGCGATGCAAAAAGCTCCACTTTTCCACTTGCTAACTCTTTGGCACGTTTCAATATATTCAGCAACATTTTTTCGGCAGCAACAGATGTTTTGTGCAAATAGACCTGCCAATACATCAGGCGGCGCGCCACCAAAAATTTCTCAATAGAGTAGATTCCTTTGGCTTCCACAACGAGTTGATCGTTATGGATATTTAACATTTTAATGATCCGTGCCGCTCCTATTATTCCTTCGCTCACACCTGAGAAGAAACTATCGCGACTTAAATAGTCAAGCCTGTCCATATCCAGTTGGCTTGAAACTAACTGGTGCAGATATTTCTTGTGATAATTATTGGTAAATATGGATAAAGCGATGTCTAATTTCCCGCCCAACTCCGCATTGATTTTCTCCATCATCCAAAGCGAAATTTCCTCGTGGCTTACCCCACTCACAAGGCTGTTTTCCAAGGCATGCGAAAACGGACCATGACCTATGTCGTGGAGTAAAATGGATGCTCTTGCACCTTCATCCTCTAAAGAGCTAATGTCATGACCTACCTGACGCAATTGCGCTATAGCTTCACCCATTAGATGCATCGCCCCCAATGAATGTTGCAAGCGGGTGTGTTGAGCCCCCGGATAAACGGTCGATGTCAATCCCAGCTGTTTGATGCGACCCAACCGTTGAAAATAAGGGTGCTGAATAATGTCGTATAACAAGTCATTCGGGATATTGATAAATCCGAATACCGGGTCATTGATTATTTTACGCTTATTTGGTTTTTTCATTTTCACTTCAGTGGATTGAATACGAAACAAATGTCAAGATTCTGTCGTTGACAGGCACACCGGTGACTACAATTCTAATCTCGTAGTTACAAAGATACATAAATTAAAGCGATGCAGCTACACTGTAGGTATTGAATTGTGCGATGTCGACCCCGGAATTTATACTTTTCTGATGAACCTGTAGTACTCCGAATAGTGTTCAGGTGATACATGAACACTATTCGGAGCTAAAAAAATCATACAGTTTAAACGGATATTTATTTTTAGATGCTGGAAGTAAGTTTATGCAGTTGGACTTTTACTTACCTTTTTGAAAACCCAATGCTTTTGAAGGGTGTAATTAAAAGCCAATGAAACCACTAAATCGACAAAAATACGGCTGATTTTGTAATCCAGCCTTAAGAAAGTGGTAATTAAATAAGTTCCGGACGACTTCAGCAAAATGCTGTTTAGCACTACCAGTACAAATTTAAGGAGTTGTTTATAGATGGAGTTTTTGTAAGGCACATCTTTCGACCGAAAGGTCCAGCCTTTATTTAGGCTGAAATTTACAACAGCCCCAATAACTCCCCCAATGGCAATAGATATCATATAATGAACATGAAAGACTTCAGTAATGAAGACCATAATCATGTAATCACATATACCGCCAATAAATGCAGACACTTGAGCTTTCGAAAAAATAAGTGCTCTTTCAACAAATTTATTCATGTTTCTTCAATTCTTTTTCTTCTTTGTCCTGTGCATCAGCCATTTTTAGTAATTTGTAAAAATCAACAATATTACTAATCAGCAATATTACACAAGCAATAGATGCAGTGTATATGAACGAGTCTTTTACAAGCACTTCAAGTATCAGCATAAATGATATCACGATGCGCACTTCTGTAGGTCCTAATAATCCTGAATCGATAGAGTATTTATTTGTTACTTTGTATCTTATCAGAGTAGTAAGTATTTCCCAACCGTATAAAACCACGAAACTAAACCCGAGAATTTCCCATGAATTTTCGATATAAATTACAAATCCGAAGCCCATTAAGGCAACCCCAATCCAGTCGGCTGTGAGGTCAAGTGCAAACCCATACCATTTGCGTTGTTTGTTTCTGTAGTAAGCTAAACGTCCATCAAGCGAATCGCCGAGCCAACTTACAAAATACCCAAGTACCCCCAATAAAAGATAGGTTGAGCCAAAGAAAGAGGCTAATACAAAACTTAAAAATGTAATTATGCTTCCACAAAATCCGATGGCAGTAAGCATGTCGGAACTGATGAAGGAGGGAACTCGTTGAACTAGATAAGCAAGCGCATTTTGTTCATATTTTCTTAGGATGTTGGTACGTCCTCTATCTTGTGTAATCGATTTTAAAACGTCACTAAAAGAATGCGTATTCTCTGATTTCATGTTGAATATTTGTATAATTGGTGATGTGTTTTTCAGTGTCTCGGGTTCAAACGGAACTTAAATTAGAGTTGATTTCAGCACCATCTAAAGTGAAAAATCAAATTAATAAATTTACTATTTTAATTATGGTGCGTGCTTAAATATTTCCTTTAGCGTCATTTTCAGTTTTTTTGCATGCGTATTTTTCATCTAAGGTACAATAATTTTATAAAAATGCAACTAAAAAGTTTAATACTTTCTTTCTGTCCTCTTTTTTAAATACAGGAATACCTTATTTACCAAAGATTAATTCCACTCAGACATCATTTTTTTTTAAAAATCAAATCTAAATCGCATTCTTAGACCTATCGTTGATATGTTCGGATTATTGAGATACGTAAAACGTTTTACAAGGTCAACCCTGAAAATTTTAAAGATATTACCTACCCCAACGCTACCTTCAATATACGGAGTTTTTCCAAGACCATAAGTTGCTGTTCTTCCATCGGCATAAACCGGAAATTTGAATAAATCTGTATTTCTATTTGGATCATTCGTATTCGAAACACTCCCTTCCAAAATCTTGAAGGTGGCATACTCCCTCAACTCTAAACGTCTGATAATTGGAATCTTATTAAGGAAAAACCCATTGAAACAGTGGTCAATATTCAATGACACATATTGATCGCTCACAAACTCCAAAAAGTTCATTAAGTTATACGATAATATCTGGTACGAATAGGTCTGATTAGCCCGGTGAATATTCAGCAAAGGATAAGGCACTTTCCCGAATATTTTTCCTGATTCCAAAACAACATCAGAGTAACCTAAGATAGAAGAGTAAAATCGCTTCGAAAACGAGAAACGTACATTGGTGTAGTTATAGTCATTTTTCAGGAACTTAGACCCATTGGTAATTTGCAATTCGAAAATAGGGAACTTACTATAAACAGGAATTCTAAACGATTTACTCTGGTAAAATTTCTCGTTGGGAGCATATCTGAGTTTTAATGAGGTTTCAGAAACGTTGATCAGCCCCACATCGTTTGTATGTGTAGAGTAATCGGTAGTATTAAAGTACAGATTGCCACCCGGAGTGGTTTTAGTGAATTGGTATCCTAAAGTGTATGAAAAATGGTTCTCAAATTCATTCAAATGTTCCAATTTGAATGTTCTGTTGTAGAACAATTTATCATTAACTCCACGTTTTATCGACAACAACACATTATCCTCCGTTATAAACTGTAAATCCTGTCCAGGGAATTTTGTATCTTTTTGATAGCTGGCCTTGATCGATTTTACAGGAAACTCGTAAATGGATGTAGGAGCTAATGACCATGTACTACTCAAAAAATATTTCAAATTATGATCGCCAAAACCATATCCCACATACGTTTCAAAATTTAATTTTTTGCTAAACTCAGGAGTAGTTCTACCTCCAAAGCGAGCTCTGATCCCTTCAATCGGATTGTAGCTATAAAAAGTATTTACCGGTCCGATTTCATATTTCCCCATCACTTTATAGCCAAAAAATACAATTTGGGCAATGTCCATGGTTCTTCTGAACGAAGGCACTTTTTGTATGCTGTCAACAATAGCATAGGTACCTTCTTCCGACTTCGTAAGTTCTTGATGCCTATTAGCATCCCAATACTCTTCACTTCGCTGATTTGCACCGTCGAGTGTAACCACATCCAGCCCTTTGAAAATAGAATCGTTCGAAGGTGGCGTAAATTTATAATCCTTATACGAAACGGTTCTTTTTCCGAGCAAGCTCTGCCCTTTTTTGGTAATCCCAAAATTGATAATTGTTTGGTCGGACTTGAGCAACCAACCCTGATTTTCTACTTTTTCAAACTGTTGATTGATTTTAACGTCTTTCACAAAGTTCAGGTTGATATTCTTGTTTACCGATAGTTCTACACCCGAGATGGAATAGTTTCCATCCATTGTAATGTACAGAAAGCCCTGAAAAAGCAGATCTTGCTTATTTCTCGATCCAAAAAATAATTTTATAAATTTCTCTGACCCCGATTGAATGGTGTCGGTAATATAATACCTGTAGAAAGACGGCGCCGAAGGGGCAATAGGGCTTAGAAACTGGTTAGTAAGTAAGGTGATATTATTGTCATATATATTTATGTCCTGATACATGTACTTGATATTATCGTCAAGCCCCTTGTTGTCAAGTCCTTGGAAAGTCACCATTTTTTGGGATTTGATGACCTCCTTGTCATCTTTAGGCGACTTTCTATAGTAGTGGTTTGACAGCACCTCTTTCATATAGATGGGTAAAATCTCACCCCCGTTATCTATCGAATCACCGGGTTCGAACATAAATTGGAAATGCTTGAATATCTTCTTTTGTTTGAACTTCGGAGTAATTTCATTAAATGCGAATTGAATTTTTTCGTACTCTTCGTTCTCGTAATAATCCAATGACTCCTTTTTGTTTTTGCTCTTATTGGCTATAACTTTCTCAATAAGATCAACCGCAGGATTATTTTTATTACGATACTTCTGTTTTTTTACCGTTACCTCGCCAAGTGTCTGCGACTGAGCTGTAAGCTTAATTTGTTGTTCGCTTTTATCGCTCAAAAGAAACAAAGTTTCAGTTTTATAACCGACACATGACACTTTAATTTGTTTTTTTATTTCAGTACTTGCATTGGCAAATAATGTAAATTGCCCAAGCAAGTTTGTTTTTGTTACCTGCCCTTTGCCAATCAAGACAACAGAGGCCGAAGGAATGGGTTCGTTGGTTTGCGCATCAATTATTATCCCTTTGAATGCTACAGGTTTCTCGGTTTGAGAAAAACCAAAGAAAGGCATAAAACTCACAAATGAGGCTAGTAATAAAATTTTTATTTTCATCAATTTAAAATTCAGTCTATGTATTTGACATCGCCACATACACGATTAGAAACATTTTTTATCAAAAAGACACTATCTTTCTGAGGTTAGAAATTACATACTTTATACTTAATTTTCAATAACCCCGACTAAAAAATATATGCCGAGAATGTCAAAGAATTAAGAAAATATATTTATAAACAAACAATCGGCAAAATTAATCAAAAAATCAAACATATCCGCTTTTAATGACCCGAATTGATTTATTATGTCATTGAACACTTATTAGGGGCAAATTGTGCTATCAATTCGCTATTTATTTTTGCAACCAAACTTACGCAAATTGTATATTCATTTTGAAAAAACAGTGGTTCATTTCAATTGAGACAATTCCTGAAAACTTGATTTTGGAGTCAGTAGAAATCAATATTTTAGAATTTAAATGTGCAATATAATTTCTAAAATACTAACTCCTACCAACTGATAGTCTGCCTGATATACTATTCGGAATATTTGACCCGGAATAATAGAAAAAACTTACTTTCTTGAGCTATAGATGGTGCTAATCCATGTAAGACATATTTATTTCATGTAAAAACCAATTTGTAAAAACATTTTCAGTTACCCTCAAAAGTAGTACTCACTTTGCGAAAAACCCTAACAGAAAATATGAAAGTCAGCGTTAGAATTTTGAACCACAATTGTACTTTTTTTTGACTGTACAAAGGTAGAGTATGAAAAAATAATGGTTTGCTACTTTTGTTACATAAGGATTTTATATTCTAAAAAGAAAAAATATTTATTTTCATACAGTTTAGAAAAATACGCATATAACATTAATTAACTAATTTTTGAATGCATTTGAACTACAAAAGTATGCTACAAAATTCGCACTTAAGTAAACTTACACCTCAAAACGACATTTTTAAATATTTAAATGCCCAAAATGGTTATCGAGCCATTGATTACATTTCCTTGCCAACACATCGAAAGATAGAGGAATAAAAGCAAAAAAAACGCCCTCCTTTCGGACTCTGAAAAAACAGTGTCTGTTATTTGTAGACGTTTATCGACTCCAAATACTTTACTTTTTTTATTTGATAATTACATTGCGCTTCAATTAAGTTGTCTTCAGCATTTTGACACATCGACTGTGCTTCGAGCAAATCAGACATGCCTGACACCCCCGCTTTATAATTATCATTTGTCACTTTCAGATTTTCGCGAGCCTGATCAATGGATTTTTGGGCAATGCCAATTTGTTGATACTCCTCGGTATAAGCATTTTTTGTTTGTTCAACCTGCAGCGACAACTGTTCGCTTGTCTCAGCAAGTCTGTTTTTTGCCTGTTCAATTTTGAATTGCGACTCTTTCAGTTTGTGCGACCCTCCCCACCAGTCGGAAATAGGCACAGAAACAGAAATATAAGCCAATGCATTGGAACTTTTCGTATTCATCACATCATTTACAAACCCCACTCCGCCAAGTGCAACTTGAGGAAGATATTCTCCTAAAACCATTTTCTTTTGCAATTTTTCTGCTTCTACAGCATTGCTTAGCAATTTATATTCATGTCTGTTCTTTGCAATATCGCTACTCGTATCGGTGCTTTGGAGTGACATTTTATCCGGAGTCAAGGGTTGAACCAGCACTAAAGCACTATCATAAGCGAGACCAACATGCTGACACAAAGCTCTTTTAGACAAATCGATACCATTCTTTAATTTCATTTTGTTTACTGCTAACTCATTCATTTTTAATTGAACTTTAAGCAAATCGCTTCTGTAAATTAGACCGGCTTTAAGTGAGACGGTTACATCTGAGAGCAACTGATTTAGTAATTTATCATAACTATTTAATGTTTTAAGCTTCCCTTGAAGCGCAATTATGCTCCAATATAATTCTTCCGTTTTAACAAGAACTTCGGTAGTGCTCATCATCTGTTTCTCCACACTAACATTCTGTCCAATTTTTGCCAACTTATTGCCATTCACAATACGTCCACCGGCAAAAATCGGCTGTGTAACCGAGACACTGGCCATATTGATATAATCCAGTGCTTTTATAGGAGTTTCAGGTATATAAGCATACTGACTTGCAGTTGCTAAGTTTGCCAGATTACCATCGTATACCGGCAAGTTCATAGATGGTATTGTACCTTTAATCAGATAATCTGCCGAGTGCATAGACAAAGCTGAAGCACTTACTTTTGGAAAATAGTTGGTAAAGGCACTCTTCTTTGTCTCCAGCGCACTTTTTACATCTAAATCTGCATTTTTAATTGTTTTGTTATTCTTTAATGCTAGAATTTTACACGAATCTATTGATAGGGTTCGATCCTGAGCTTGCCCGGCAATGGGTATTATTATAAAAAACAAAATGACTATTGGAATATTTTTATTGAGATTGACATACGGGATATGCTTCTTTACAATTTTGCCCGTTTTTTTATCACTATAAATGATTGTGTATAAAACTGGAAGAATGAACAATGTAAGTACCATTGAAATAATTAAACCAAAGCAGATGACCGATCCTAATGGTCCCCAAAGTGTTGAGCCGCTTGCAATCATCGGAATAACACCTACAGCTGCTGCAGCCGAAGTAAGGAATATTGGACGCATACGTCGCTTTCCGGCTGCCAGAGCGGCTTCTCTCACATTCATTCCGTGTAAAGTTCTTAATTCCTGAAGATAATCTATCAGGATAATTCCGTTACGAACAACGATCCCACACAGACTGGTAATGCCCATAAAAGCAGTAAGGCCGAATGGATAGCCGGTAACATATAACCCAATAGCAGCTCCTGGCAAACCCAATAACATAGTAGCCAAAACAAGCGAAGCAAGTTTCACTTTTTTGAATTGAAACAAGAGGATAAAGAAAATTACGACAATGCTTATTAATAACGCTTCAGCCATGGGTACAAATGTTTCTACCGACCCCTCAGCTTCGCCGCCATAATTAATTGAAACACCTTCCGGCAATGTTAGTTTGTCGATACCCGGTCTGATTTTGGCTAATACACTTGATGCCATAACCTTCGAATTTACATCTATTTGCACAGTCAATGTCCTTGTCCCATTGCGGTGAACAATAGTTCCTTCTGTCCATTCCGGTGTGAATGTAGCAAACGAACGTAGCGGAATAGAAGAAAAGCTCATGGGCGAAGTGACAGTTTGATTTCCAAGATAGGCTACATCCTTCTTCTTTCCATTATCCTGAGACAAACGAACTTGCACGGGATAATCGTCTTCCCAAATAGTAGTAAGCGGAATTCCATCAATGCCAATCATAAGCGATGTGGCAACAGCTGATTTAGAATAACCCATACGAGTCGCCTTATCTTTATCCATCTCCACACGTACATTTTGTTGTTTCTGATCCCAGTCTGTACGCACCCAGGTTATGCTTTTCTCCGGTTTAATGATAGAGTCGATCATTGCCTCTACATTGCGTAAATCTTTAATTGAGTCACCTACGATGCGAATCTCAATAGGTGCTTTAGTGCTTTGCATCGAAAGAATTTTCCATTTAATGTGGGCATTTGGAAAAGTGCTTGCAAATTTCTTGTCAAATTCTTCACACACTTTTTCGGTGGCCTCATTCGATGTTGTGTTCACTAATAGCTGACCATAGTTTGTACTTGCCATGTTGGGTGCATACACGCTGTGGAAACGGGGGGAGCTGGTTCCAACAAAACTGGTAACAGTGCTAATTCGGTCATCTTTTTTCAGTGCCATTTCCAAGGTATTCATAACCTTTGATGTACTTTCCAACGATGCTCCGGTTGGCAAATAAACTTCTACTGCAAACTGATTACGTTCTACATTTGGAAATAACTGTTGATCAATCGATTTGAATATAATTATGGCTAGAAAAATGGAGCCGATACCTAACCCGATAGTGATTTTGGGATATCTAAAAGCTTTTTCTAATGTTGCATCAAAGAAAATTTGCAATCTGTCCAGCATACTTTTCTTATCATCTTTTTTTTCTGCAGATTTTAATCCTTTTTTAATAAAGAAGAAATTGAGAAATGGAACAACAAGCAAAGCAACAATTACGGATACACCCAGAGCTACACAGATTACTATTGGCAGATCGTGTACAAAGTCGCCCGAAGTCCCCGGCAACATTAGTCCAAGAGGAATATATGCGGCGCAAATTGCAAGGGTAGCACTAATAATTGGCGTTACCAATTCGCGTGCACTTTTTATGGCTGCGTGCCATGATGACATGCCTTGATCCTTCTTCTCAACATAATTATCTATCACAACAATGGCATTGTCCACAATCATTCCCAGCACGATAATTAGCGCTGCTAACGAAACGGTATTTAGTTCAATGCCGACAAAATACAATACGCCAAGCGTAATGAGCACAGCAATTGGCACCGTAACTCCGGCTATTGTTGCAACTTTTTTAGGCAACAACAACATAACGACAAGCAACACGGAAATAATCGCAATTATAAACTCATGCATAAAGTTTGTAACGGAATCATCTACATATTTTGGTAAGTTAGATATTACGTTTACCTGAATATCTTTCGGACATTGTTTTTTGAATACTTCCAACGCCTTATCAACATCTTTACCAAACTGAACAATGTTGTTGCCTTGCTGCATTTCAAGCGATAGCAAAATGGTTTTCTTTCCATTTTGACAGATGTAACTATCAGGATCTTCATTCCGACGTTCAATTTTAGCAATGTCTTTTAAGCGAACAACTCCACCGTTAGGGTCTGAGTATACAATTTGATCCGATAAATCTTTCTCCGAATTAAAATTATTCGGGAAATGAACGTATAAATCATTTTCTCCATTTTTGAGCTTACCGGCTGATGAAACCATTCCATTTGTCTGGTAAGCAGCCAGGAGCGATATTGATTTCACATTGTATTCATTCAGCTTTTCGGGCTGAACGTTGACATATATTTTTTCTTTTTGAACGCCATAATCCTTAATTTTGGAAACCGAACTAATTTTACGACATTCTGCCTTGAGTTTCTCAAGTTCATTTTCCATGTCTTTGTAGCTCTTTGTATCCGACGATAGGGTTATCAACAAAGCGGATGTGTCCCCAAAATCATTATTACCGATTAAAGCCATTACACCGCTTGGCAAGGTCGACTTGAGTTCAGCGAGTCCATGTTTCAGTTTCGACCAAAAAGCATCTGCATCTTTTACATTGTCATTTAGTTCGACATACAAAATCATCATCCCTTCTTTGGACTGAGAATAGGTTTTGGATTTTTTTACCTCTTTAAATCCAAATACGTAATTTTCAACCTCCTTCGTCAATTGAGTTTCTACTTCAGCAGAGTTGGCCCCAGGGTAAATTCCGACTACTAATCCTTGCCGAATAGTGAAATTTGGAAATTCATTCCGAGGCATATTTAATAGAGCATACACCCCGAACATAACAAATAAGCCAACCAATATCAGGACAATGTTGTGATAACGCATTGCCCAACCTATATAACCAATCTTCTTCTGTTTCATAATCAAAGTGTAACTTTACAGTTGTCCGACAATTTTTGTTTCCCTTCACATACTACCTTTTCGCCAACAGCCAGTCCATCAACAACTTCCAGGCTGCTGTTCAGGTAATTTTCTGTGTGTATAATTCTTTTCTGAGCCGTTTTTTGAGCCGGATCTACAACGTATACAAAACTATTGTTATCTTTATCCTGATCTACTGCTTGGTACGGAACTACCACTACTTCTTTGTTTGTTGTTATGCCAAGATTTACATCGCATACCATGCCCGGCTTCAATAATAATCCTGGATTTTTTACCAGCATCTTCACTTCATAAGTGCGTGAAATCTGGTCAGCCACCACTCCCACACTAGTAATCACACCTTCGAAAACCTTGTTCTCAAGAGCTGAAACTTTGAAAGTAGCCTTCTGCCCTTTTTGTATTTTCCCAATTTCATTTTCTGGCACCGAAATCTTTACATAAACCGATTCTATTTTTACTAATTCAAGTGGCGAAATCGGGTTTCCTAAGGCTGACATACCCGGTTCTATATTGCGACTGCCGATAATGCCGTTATCGGGAGAATATAAAGCACATTTATTAAGATTATTCTTGGCCATTGCTACCGATGACTTTGCCTGCTCCAAGTTGGATTCCATCTCCACCCATTTAATTTCGGACAAACTTCCGTTGTCATGCACTTCTTTGAGCCTATTATATGCATCTTTAGCCTGCTTGTATTTCGCATTAGCTACTTCATACATACTTAGTGCATCTGCTTTATCCACTGTAGCAAGCAATTGTCCTTTACGAACCACATCGCCGGCGTTTACCAAAACTGTAAGCACAGTTCCTGTGGATTGAAATGCGAGAGGTATTGTTTGAAATGCCTCAATACTACCACTATAGTGCAAATCTGTCGCTCCATTCACTTTAACAACCTCAGCTAAAACCACTTGCGGACTAGTAGGACTTTCAACTTTGGGTTTATTATTACACCCCACAAGTGACAATACTGTCAATGTAAATAAAATTGTCTTTTTCATAACTTGTTTGTTTTTTCGTAATCCGTTATTTTTAGTTATTTTACTTATTAGAATTTATATAGAATATGGAGCTTTTAGTTTATCCCCTATTTCACTGTTTGGTTATATATTTAATTATTGATACGATTATTTTCAAAAACGTTTTTTGTTTTTTAGTCTAAAATTAGCGATAAAAAAAACTAAAGCAGTTTGCAATGCATTAGTTCTTAAGACCGTACACCAAAATATTGATAATTGCTCTCATTTTTTCCTCCTTCAGATTATCCTCATTTAGATAAAGTAGTTTTTTATCCGGCAAAAGAGTAAAGTTTAGAACAAACCCTCCTAAACTGACATATATAACTTCCGCTACAAGGTCTAGATCATTACCAATACGTTCGCTAAATTCTTTGTTTTGAACTCCGAGGAATAAAATACTTTTCAAAAGAGTCTTTTGTTTTTCATCAAATCTGAGAAGAGCTTCATGGAGACTTGGTTGATGCATGCATGCACTACCTTCTTCCATAAACTCTTTTTTCATTACCTCATAAAGACTTACTGTAGTACGTATTTTATTCAATAAAGTTGATATATATCTATAAAGTTTCTCCTGAGCAGTTCCATTCTGCTCACAAACCTCTAAAACTGCAGTCAATACTTCATTCGTTTCATGTATGATTACGTCTTTGAAAATATCATCCTTGCTTTTGTAATAATAGTACAAGGTACTTTTACCGCGCCCCATAGCTTTAGCAATGTCCTCCATCGTTGTTTTGGCAAAACCATAACGTTGGAATAATCGTTGGGCAGCAGTTATTACCTCTTCTCTTATTATTTCCTCTTTGGTAAGCATAAATTAAGTTTTTCGACTAAAAACGTTTTTCGGTACAAAAATATATCTTTTATTTTTAATACGCAACTAAAATAAAAAAAAATCTTTTATCCATTGTATAAAATGATCAAAGTACTGACAGTCTCCGACACTAAACAGACTAATCAATAGCAGATAAAATATCAACCAACCACTTCCAGCAATTTTGTGTAGATGTTATACTCAGGCGTTCGTCGGGCGAATGAACACCGTACATTTGTGGCCCGATAGAAATCATGTCAAGCATTGGATATTTTTCGAGAAACAAGCCACATTCCAGCCCTGCATGGATAGCTCGTATTTTGGGTTCTGATTTAAAGAGTTTTACATAGCTTTCTTTTGCTACGTTCAAAATTGCAGAATTCAGATTTGGCTTCCAGCCCGGATAACCATCTCCATGTGTAACGGTAGCACCCGAAAGTGCAAATACTGCTTCAACCTGATTCGCAATATCGTATTTTGATGATTCAACTGAGCTGCGTTGACTGGTGGTGATAAGGATGGTTTGGTTATCCTTCATCTTTACCGAAGCCAAATTAGTAGATGTTTCAACCAAACCGGGCATGTCGGCACTCATGGCTATAACACCGTGCGAACAAGCGTATAAAGCATTAAATAATATATCGGATGTCTTTTTATCAATAACAGTTGCCGGGAGCGACTCCGATTCCAAATCCAGTCGCATTTTCGGTTCAATACTGCCCATTTCGTTTTCAAGATCTATGCTGAAATGATTAAAAAGAATTCGCACTCTTTCTTTTTCGGAGTAAGGCACACATGCCAACGCTACCGCTTCACGAGCAATTGCATTTCTTAAATTTCCACCATCAAAACTACACAAGCGCAAGTCCATTTGCTGATTGATAGTCCACAAGAATCGGTTGAGAATTTTATTGGCATTACCCAGTCCTTTATTAATATCATCGCCCGAATGTCCGCCTTTAAGTCCTTTTACCGAAACATTGAATGCAAAATAATTATCCGGCGTCTTTTCTGATTGGTATGAAAGTGTTGCAGTAGTGTCAATTCCACCGGCACAGCCCACAAATATCTCTCCATCATCTTCCGAATCTAAATTAATAAGAACTTCGCCACTCAGGAAATTCTTATCCAACGCAAAAGCACCTGTCAAACCGGTTTCTTCGTCCACGGTGAACAAGCATTCCAGTGCCGGGTGCTGCAGATTATCGGAAGCCAGCACTGTCAGCATCATCGACATACCAATACCATTGTCGGCACCAAGCGTAGTGCCATGTGCTTTAACCCAATCTTCTTCAATATAAGTTTGGATAGCATCCGTTTCGAAATTGAAATCTACATCACTGTTTTTTTCACACACCATGTCGATATGAGCTTGCAAAATAATCGTCTTCATGTTTTCATATCCTGCGGTTGCCGGTTTGCAAATCAGCACATTACCTGCGGTATCTGTTTTTGTGCTGAGATTATTTTTTTCTCCGAATGATTTTAAATAACCGATAATGCGTTCTTCTTTTTTTGATGGACGTGGAATTTGAGTTATTTCGTGGAAATAGTTCCACAAGGCAATTGGTTGAAGAGTTTTCATTTTCTGAAATGATTAGTGCGAATTGTTTTGATAAAAAATGAATTGCAAAGATAGAAAAAAGCCACCGCCAACGATATATATTTTCTGTTTATATTAATTGTGCTTGAAGTGTACCCATTTAAAACACAAAAATCCATTCTTGTGTTCAAGAATGGACTTTTGCAAAATCAAAATACGAAACTTACTGAATCTTATTGTCGGCATTAAAAGGTAAAGAGATTATTTTGGCAGACTGCGCTGCAGTTGGAACTCCAAATTTATAAGTCAAAGGATAAGTTTTATCGGTTGTAGTTCCATACTCCTTCGTATGAATAACCATTTTTACCGAATCATTTGGATTGTGATTTACTTTAAGTGATCGCAAATCGAAAGAAGCCATACCCCATTTAGAACTTGAAGGATAATCGCTGTTGGCATTGTGTCTAAACTCTAAGTGAACCTTATTGTCCGTATAGGTTTTAGCATCATCCGAAACCAGATTGATATAATGATTTTTGTTGTATCCAAGATAAACAAATTCCACATTCAAATAGTCGCTGCCCACCCAAATGCTTTTGATTTCAATCTCATTATTGCCAATACTATCTTGTTGCGCCGGCTTAATTTTAAAAATTCCTTTTGTAAGAATTTCATACGCATCATTCAATCTTACATTGCTTTTGATAGTGCTGCTAGCAGGTAAAGTGGGCTCAATTATGCTATAATTTGCAATAATGCGCTGACCATCTTTAGGTTTATAATTCAACAACGCGGTTGTGTTTGTGTGCATCAAGTCACCATTGTCCAGGCGGAAATTGAATTCAGTTGCCAATGTTGGATTTTCTACTGTGGCAATAGCCTGCCAGTTTTTGTCATTAGAGTTTACGTCATCGTTATTACACGAAATAATTAGGAATAATACTATAATTCCAGTTAAAAGCTTTTTCATAACCTTACATATTTAATTTAGTTGAATAGTATATTCCACACATCACAAGTCTGCGTTGTGTGGGATTGTATGTGTATGATGAAAGGAGGAGGAAAAACGTTGCATCTCTCTTGAGAAATAACGCAATTTCTTTTCAATTTCGGCAAAAATACAGGCTTATATAAAAGATTTCCACTGTTTTTTTTACTCATTTAATCCCATTTTTCATAATCCTTTCTTTTTTTGTATATTTGCACTTTATCATAATCTGCAATAAAACTGTAATTTTCTCCCATGCTATTTTCCGAAATTATTGGTCAACAAGACATTAAAGCACGTCTGGTGCGCACGGTAGTCGAACAACGAATTCCGCATGCGCAACTATTGCGTGGACCATCAGGTGTAGGAAAATTAGCACTAGCCATTGCATATGCCCAATATATTTGTTGCGAGAACAAAACTGCAACCGATTCGTGTGGTACCTGTCCTTCCTGTGTGAAGTACAAAAAAATGGCGCACCCTGACTTGCATTTCGTTTTTCCGGTGATTAAACCTACCGGAAAATCGTCGGTAGTATGCGATGATTTTATTGCAGAGTTTCGTTCCATGGTGCTGCAAAGCCCCTATTTTGGAGTGAATGAATGGTATGCCGGTATTTCGGGTGATGCCAAACAGGGTTTGATTTATTCGAATGAAAGCGAAGAGATTCTTCGAAAACTAAGTTTGAAAACTTATGAGTCGGAATACAAAATAATGATTATCTGGCTGCCCGAAAAAATGCACTCTACCTGTGCCAATAAATTGCTTAAAATATTAGAAGAACCACCCGAAAAAACCGTTTTTCTAATGGTTTCGAACGAGCCGGATCAAATTATCACCACCATACTTTCTCGTACACAGCACATTCATATTCCCCGACTTAAAGAAGCCGAAATTGTGCAGGCACTACTTAAAAACGATGATTTGGACATTGAGCGAGACGCTGCTGTTTATGCTGCCAACATCGGTAATGGAAGCTATCTGAGTGCTTTAGCTGTGCTGAACGAAGGTGATGAAAATAAACAAAATTTTGAGCGATTTGTAATGATAATGCGACTGGCATGGCAGGTGGGCAATAAAAAAGACCATGCATCGCTAAAGACCCTCCGCAAGTGGGCCGACGATATGGCTGCAGCTGCTGTAGGGCGTGAACGACAACGAAATTTTCTGGTATATGCGCAGCGAATGACGCGCGAGAATTTTATACGAAACATACAACAACCAACGCTGAATTATTTAACCTCATTTGAGTCAGATTTTTCGCAACGGTTCTCGGTTTTTATTAACGAGCGAAATGTAGAGGATTTAATGAGTGAATTTGCATTGGCCGAACGACATATCGATCAAAATGTGAATGCCAAAATGGTTTTTTTTGATTTGACATTAAAAGTGATTATGTTGTTGAAAAGATAGTGTAAGCAGGTATCAAAGCAATATCTTTCATATTGATACAACTAAATATCGAATAATTTAATGCAGCGAGCTGCAATTTATATATAATGCCTGTTACAGGTAATTGAATTTTGTGGAGCGGAATACAACGAAGTATTGTTGCGAACAAAACAACTCACCAAGAGGTGATAAATAACTATAATAATATGGGATGTAATTCAAATAGCGGCGGATGCAGCATGAACAAAAAAGGGTGTAATAAAAATTCCACTCAAAAACTCAGCACTTTCGATTGGATGTGCGATTTGCCTGAAACGCAAAAAGATACTGACTTTATAGAAGTACAATTTAAAAATACCCGTAAGGGCTATTTTCTGAACAATACTAAGCTTCCACTCGAAAAAGGCGATATTGTAGCCGTTGAGTCGTCACCGGGGCACGATATTGGTGAAGTAACTCTGGTAGGAAGATTGGTAACCCTGCAAATGAAAAAATACAACGTGCATCCCGAAAAAATGGAAGTGCGCCGTGTGTATCGAAAAGCAAAGGAAACCGATTTGGAGAAATTTCAGGAAGCTAAGGGCAAAGAACAGGCAACCATGATTAGAGCAAGACAAATTGCTGAGAATCTGAAGTTAAACATGAAAATTGGGGATGTTGAATATCAGGGCGATGGCAACAAAGCCATTTTCTATTATATTGCCGATGAGCGTGTTGACTTCCGTCAGTTGATTAAGGTTTTTGCAGAGTCATTCCGTGTTCGGATAGAAATGAAGCAGATTGGTGCTCGTCAGGAAGCGGGTCGTATCGGTGGTATTGGTCCATGTGGTCGCGAATTATGTTGCTCGGGCTGGATGACTACCTTTAACTCGGTATCTACCAGTGCTGCGCGTGTTCAGGACATATCACTCAATCCACAGAAGCTGGCCGGTCAATGTGCTAAGCTTAAATGCTGTATGAATTTCGAATTAGATACTTATTCCGACGCCCTGAAAATCTATCCATCGAAAGAAATTCAACTTGAAACACTAGACAATACCTTTTATTATTTTAAAACGGATGTTTTCAAAGGGCTTATCTCCTACTCTACATCTCCAAATTTTGGAGCGAATGTGGTGACCATTACAGCTCAACGCGCCAAGGAGATAATTGCAATGAATAAGAAAGGTCAAAAGCCTGAATTGCTGGATGATCATATCGAGGAAGAAAAAGTTATGCCGGTTGAATACGAGAGCGGCGTTGGTCAGGATAGCTTAACCCGTTTTGACACCAACAAAAAACGTCCAAACGGTAAAAACAAACGTCCGAATAATCGACCAAACGACAAACCGAACAATGCTAAACCAAATGAGCGTCCTGATAACCGTCCTCAGTTAGCGAAACCGAAACCACAAGTACAAGCCCAGGAGGCAAAAGCCAATCCGCCTGAAAACAAAAAGAAAAGTACCGAAAATAAGGGTGGTGCTCCAAGATTTCAAAAACCGGTAAAGAAAACAGATATTGATGCAAAGAAGAATGAAAACTAATTTTTTGTTGGCGATAGTTATTTCGCTTTGTTGTGTTTCGTGTCATAAGAACGACGTGTATTTTCAGTACAATGCTGTAAATCCTGCGGGCTGGAGCAAAGACAGCGCTTATACTTTCGAAGTGCCGATTATAGATACGTTGGCCAGTTACAATGTATACGTAAACATCCGGAACAGAGGCGAATATCCTTATCAGAACATGTGGTTATTCCTGCATAAATTAACTCCCGACTCCATTCAGTCTACCGACTCAATCGAGTGCTACTTGGCTGATAACCGTGGTAAATGGTTAGGCTCCGGTGTCGGTTCAGTGTACGAAATGCCTGTTTTGTATCAACAAAATGTTCGGTTTAAAACAGCGGGCACTTACAAATACAAAATTGTGCAGGGAATGCGAGATGATCTATTGCCGGGAATCAATGACATAGGCATTCGTATCGAGAAAATTATAAAGTAAGTGCTAAGTATAAGGGCACATAATTATTCCTTGCTGATAAAAACAACAGCAATTTAAATTTTAATTGAATATATAAAGGTGGGTAAAAATAAATTATCGAAATTTGCCGATATGGAGGAGTTTCCTCATGTTTTTCAGGTTACTTCACATGCATTACGCGAAGGTGCCGGATTTGAGATGAAGGGCAAATGGAATGAACTTTTTTTTAAAAATGATCATCCGATAGTATTGGAATTGGGATGTGGTAAGGGCGAATATACCGTAGGTTTAAGTCAGCTTTATCCCGACAAAAATTTTGTAGGCGTTGATATAAAAGGCGCAAGGCTCTGGACAGGAGCTAAAGAATCGTTCGAGAAAGGTATGAAAAATGTGGCTTTTTTGCGCACTAATATTGAGATGATTCATCATTTCTTTGCTGAAAACGAAGTGAGTGAAATCTGGCTTACTTTCCCCGATCCGCAAATGAAAAAAGTGACTAAGCGGCTTACTGCTACTAATTTTATGAAATCGTATCAGCAGTTTGTAAAACCGAATGGGCTCATTCATTTGAAAACCGATAGCAATTTTATGTTTACCTATACTTGCGAAATGGTAAAGGCAAATCATTATCCGGTTGTTTTCTCAAATAACGATTTATATGCTTCCGATTTGCAGGATCCTATCCTTTCCATCAAAACCTACTACGAACAACAATGGCTCGACAGAGGACTGACAATTAAATACATACAGTTCAATTTAGAACCAAGAGCTAATTTTGTTGAGCCTGAAGAAGAAATTGAGCCGGACAGCTACCGCAGTTTTGGCAGAAGCAAGCGACAACATTTAGAGTAGTTTTGTTGTTTAGTGTTACTCCGGACAAAAGAATCGATATTTTGAATTATGTAAAGCCATATCTATTCATTCTCATCAAGGTTTCGGTTCATTTTATTAAATACAAAATAAAAAATATATGTCATTAAATCGTCAATCAATTCTCGAGGCCTTAGTGCATGTTCGTTATCCGGGCACCGGAAAGGACATTGTTTCGTCGGGAATGGTGCAAGATAATCTCGTAATTGAGGGTAATAAAGTTACTTTTTCTATTTATTTCGAAAAACCCAACGATCCTTTTGCAAAATCGGTAGTAAAGGCTGCTGAGCAAGCTATCCATACATATGCGGGTGAGGAAATAGATATTAAGGGAAATATCGAAATTGTTTTTAAGGAAGCACCTGCGCCTAAACCGGCCTCAATTTTACCAAATGTAAAAAATATTATTGCCGTTTCCTCGGGCAAAGGTGGAGTCGGTAAATCTACCGTATCATCAAATCTGGCAATTTCACTCGCCGCACTTGGCTATAAAGTTGGATTACTCGATGCCGATATTCTTGGACCATCATTGCCAAAAATGTTTGGAGTAGAGTCTGCTCATCCCGAAATGAAAGAAATTGACGGTAAACATATGATTATGCCTATTGAAAAATATGGTGTAAAAATGGTTTCTATCGGTTTCTTTGTTGATCCGGCTCAAGCCCTAGTCTGGAGAGGTACGGTGGCAAGCAACGCCCTAAAACAGCTAATAACTGATACGCAGTGGGGAGACTTGGACTACTTTGTAATGGATTTACCACCGGGAACCGGTGATATACATCTTACCCTGGTACAAACTATGGGTATCACCGGGGCAATAGTAGTAACTACACCACAAGAAGTGGCGCTTGCCGATGCCCGAAAAGGTATAAATATGTTCACCGGCGAAAAGGTAAATGTACCTGTACTGGGAATTGTAGAGAATATGGCCTGGTTTACGCCAGCCGAACTTCCTGAAAATAAATATTACATTTTTGGGAAAGACGGAGGCAAGCGTTTAGCCGATGAATTAGAAGTTCCACTTTTGGGGCAAATTCCATTGGTTCAAAGTATCCGCGAGTGTGGTGATGCCGGTAGACCGGTTGCCGTTAGCGATGATAGCATCATGTCTATGGCTTTTCGTTCGTTGGCCGAGAATGTAGTTGAGCGTGTAAATTTCCGTAATACCACTATGGAAGCTACTCAGAAAGTAGCAATGGCGAAGTAATTATTTTTTCGATATTTACATATTTGCACAGCTATTTCGCTTAACAATAGCATGCTAACTAAGTATTAAACAGCGCTTTGTTCATTAACAAACGCTGTTTTTTTATTTTATTATACTATTTTCTGAAACAGCATAAGTCCCATTAAATCAACAATATATTTGTAATATTTACAAAAAAGTAATACATTGTAACGTTTTTTTGAATTTTTATTCGAACAATAAATAAAATGTATATATATCTTGCGCTTGAATATCACTTTACTTACAATTAATTGTTCCTGTCGTTCATACATGAACATATGTTTATCTTGCAATATGAAGCGAATTTTAGTAACGTTCTTATCTATTTCATTTTTTTCAATTTTCTATTCTGTCGGTCAATCTAATAATTTCTCGCGTTGGTCATTTACTGCTGAGTATGTAAGCACTTATTTTTTTGGAGATATGCATCCGGTTTTTGGTGGAGTGATTCCTTCATCCATCAGCGAACTGAACTTTGGCGCAACTGCCGAGTATGCTTTTACACCAATTTGGGGGCTGGGTGTTGATTTATACAATTTACCTTTCTCGGGTAAAAATGAATTTGCCAGTTTTAAAACGAAACTCGTAAATACCGATATTATTGGCACGGTGAATATAACAAAGTGGATTTTTCCAAAAACGAATTCAAAATTTGCTGTAAATGCCACTTTGGGTGTTGGATTTGCGGTATACACCTGCAAGTATAAGTACCCCGATCCCAACTCACCCATACTGGAGAAAACACCTCATCCAATAATGGTTAGCACCATTCCTATTTCATTATTATTTGAATATAATGTTTCTAAGTCGGTTGCTTTAGGCTTTAGAAGCCATTATCGCTCATTTGCAGGCGATAACCTGGAAGGGGTGCCATACCTTAACTACAAAGGGGTGACCAATGATTACTTAGGAGGTTTCACTTTAAATGTTAGATATAAACTGAATGCTTTAAATAAGGTACATTTAAGAAATATCAATAAGAGCACCTACAGTCCGGATACCACTTATAATAATCTCGAGAAGAAATTTAACAATCAAAGCCGTAAGTTAGACTCGCTTTTGCTGGCTTTGGCAATGGATAAAATGGATACAGATGGCGATGGCATTCCTGATAGCAGAGATATGGAGTTGCGCACACCTAAAAACACATCTGTAGATTGCTGTGGCAGAGCCATAAGAGTACCGGAAGCGAAGAAGGTAGTGCCCGAAGTAAAGGTAATTGTGCCCGAAGTGAAAGTGAAAACTGAGCCTGTTGCACCTATAGTGAATAAAGCACCAACTACATTAAAGGTTGTTCCTATCGTTGTAAAGGATGCGCTTACAAACAAGGTTATTGTCTATGATGTTGTTCCACCGGTATATTTTGAAACAGCAAAAGCAGATATTGATTCAAAATCACGATTGGTAATAGCGAAAGTTGCTGCCCGACTAAAATCGGACAAAACGATGACAGTAGAGATTAGAGGCTTTTGCGATGTTGCCGGAAGTCAAGCTTACAACGCTCGTTTAAGTCAGCTACGAGCTGATAATGTAAAAACTCTGCTGGTGAAAGAATGGGGAATTCCTCTATCCCGCGTTACATCCACAGGCAAAGGAATAGTGATGGATCCTCCTTCAGTTTATCCAGGAAACAGGCGATGTGATTTCTTCTTCAATAAATAAATTGAGCAAGCATAGGTTTATTATCAGATTAAGTTGAATAATTCGAGAGCAAGATAGCATTTTTGTTGCATATCAAATTGGATTCATGTTGTTTTTGGTATGAGTTTTGTAGTTACCTGGCTAGTTTTTTGTAGCATTAATTACTACAACATTCACAAATCCCTTTATTCCTAAAGTTTAAGATATATTATAGTTAAATTCAGTTTAACCAGCTAATTTTCTATTTATTATCATTTTTTAATGCAAGTTCTTTTATTCTCGGGCAATACGAATAAAAACATGAATTGCAGCCACTTACACATAAAATTACATGTATGTGTAATAAAATGTAATATATTTATTAGTTCTTAAAAACGCACTACTAAAATATATTCTTAACTTTGGGCTTTATTAGAATGAATTTAGGTGAATATCTACTTTCAAAGTTATAACTTTAGCCGTATGAAAAATAAAATAGTAGTATTAATCCTCGCAATTTCAGTTGCTTCTACCAGCTACGCAGCTAGTAGGAAGTTCTCGAAATGGTCTGTTTCAGTAGAATACGGGGTTAATCAATTTTTCTTCGGTGATTTAGCTCCCACCTCTTCAGGATTTATTCCAAAATCATTACAAGATATTACATACGGAGGTACGCTTGAATATGCCCTAACTCCTATCTGGGGTCTTAGCGTAGATTATTACCATCTACCGTTTACTGGTACCAATCAAATAGCTTACTTCAAAACCGATCTGAATAATACGGATTTAAGTGCCACTATCAACTTTACGAAGATGATATTTCCGCAAAGCAAATCCAAATTCACAGTAAACGGAACCATTGGAATGGGTTTCGCGATTTTCAATTCCAACTTTAAGTATCCCGATCCCGTAAACTCACCTCAGGTTGCTTTGATTAAGCCGGTTATAACCAGCGCTATGCCCATTACATTGTTACTGGAATACAATTTCAGTCAGCAGTTTGCTTTTGGAGTTAAGGGGCATTACCGCGCATTTACCAATGATAATCTGGAAGGTGTTCCTTACTTGAACTTTAAAGGTGTTACAAACGATTACATCGGTATCGTTTCGTTGGCTATGCGTTATAAAATTAATGCAGGTGGACGCAAAAAACACTTGAGAAATATTACAATGGATGAATTTGAACCAAATAAAGCTATGGACCTTGCTAAACAAGCCATGGACAAAGTGAACGGTTTAGATAAATCATTAAAAAAATTAGAGAAGAGAGTAGATGCTCATGACCGCAGATTGGACTCACTTTCGTTGTTCTTGTCGAATGATGGTCCGGATAGTGACGCGGATGGAGTCCCTGATCACCGTGACAAAGATTCGAACACACCGGCCAATACTCCTGTTGATTTTTGGGGTAAAGCATTGCCTATTTCGTATGCTTCGCAAGATGTGAACAGAAATCCCGGCCAAAATGACCAATTGAATAATTCCAACGAAGATAATGCTAATACTACAGACAGGACTAATGTTGGAAACAATGGAACCAGTCCTTACAATTTTAGTGGCACTACAAGTGTAGGTGGAATTAAAACTATCAAAGGAGATAAAGGTGACAGAGGTCCAAGAGGCGAAAAAGGGGAGAAAGGTGACAGAGGACCTAGCGGAACGGGAGAAGCCTCAAGCAATTCCAGCACAAGCCCTGGTAAAAACAAAAAGGGGACAAACACAGTAGCAGATAATTATTTACCTGCTGATTACGGAAGCAATTCAATCAGTTTTGATAATGTTCCAACCGTCTACTTTGCCTTCGACCGTACCGATCTGGATGATGACGCATTGGAAGATATAAGTAAAATTGCCTTTAAAATGCATGCCGATCCTTCATTAATAGTAGAAGTAAGAGGCTATTGCGACTATTTAGGAAATAGTCCTTACAATAATCAACTGAGCCAACGCAGATCTGACAGAGTGAAAGCAGAATTGGTGAAAATGTGGAAAATATCTCCCGACAGAATTATTGCGAATGGAAAAGGAAAAATTATCGAGCCACGCGTGAAATATCGTCCAAACAGACGATGCGATTTCTTCTTTAGCAACTGATATTGATTTATTAAACTTATAGAACGCAACAATATCCCAACAAAATGGGTTTTGTTGCGTTTGTAGTTATAATACAAACCATTTATTCTGCAATTATATTGTATTAACCAAGATTACAATTAAATACAATGATCCATGAAACTGATTATACATTAGTTTCTACAAATAAAAATCGATCCAATGAAACCCACAATTATTGATTTACTGAACCAAAGCGTAGAGAAGTACGCAGACAACCCATTTTTATGGGAAAAAACAAACGCTGAATTTCAGGCCACTACTTATTCTGAGGTAAAACATCAAACGCATTTACTGGCTGCAGGCTTAATTGAACTTGGAGTGGAGGTTGGCGATAAAGTAGCACTTCTGTCGGAAGGTAGAAATGCATGGATTATTGGCGAGTTGGGTATATTGCATACAGGTGCGGTGAATGTACCACTATCCATAAAATTGGAAGAAAGTAATGACTTGATATTTCGACTCATTCATTCCGAGACGCAATATGTATTGGTATCAGCGGGTCAATTGAAAAAAATTCGTCTTATTGTTGGTGCATTGCCACAAATAAAAAAAGTAATTGTTTTTGATGACCAGCTAGAATATGAGGACAAAGAAATAAGCCTTACTGAATTGATTGCAACGGGAAAAAAACACCTTCTATCCCACCCTACTATTGTTGAAGAGCGCTCAAAAGCAATACAACCCGATGATATTGCCAATATCAGTTATACGTCCGGTACCACCGCCGATCCCAAAGGTATATTGCTTAGTCACCGGAACTACACTGCAAATGTGGAGCAAGCGCTCACACTGATGACCATACCAACCACTTACCGCACGCTGCTTATTCTACCTCTGGATCACTGTTTTGCACATGTGGCAGGCTTTTATAGTTTTATGGCTTCGGGAGCCAGTGTGGGAACTGTACAAAGTGGTAAAACAGGTATGGAAACATTGAAAAACATACCGCTAAACATTAAAGAATTAAAGCCGAATTTGTTGCTTAGCGTTCCCGCATTGGCTAAAAGTTTCAAGAAAAATATTGAAAGTAGCATTCGTTCGCAAGGGGCTGTTGTAAATTGGCTGTTTAATACGGCTTTGAAAATGTCATATTCGTACAACAAGGAAGGGTTTAATAAAGGGGAAGGGTTCCAAATTCTTAAAAAGCCATTGTTAGCATTGTTCGACAAGATAATTTTCGCTAAGATCAGAGAAGGTTTTGGAGGGCAGCTCGATTTCTTTATTGGTGGTGGCGCATTGCTTGACATTGACTTACAGCGTTTTTATTATGCCATCGGTATTCCTATGTTTCAAGGTTACGGACTAAGCGAAGCAACACCGATTATTTCGTCCAATGGGTTGGCAAATCATAAATTAGGTTCGTCCGGTTATCTGGTGAAACCGATGGAATTAAAAATATGCGATTTAGACGGGAAGGAGTTGCCCAATTACGAGAAAGGTGAGATTGTAATTAAAGGTGAGAATGTAATGCTGGGTTATTACAAAAATGATAAAGCGACTGCCGAAACTGTTGTTGACGGTTGGTTGCACACCGGTGATATGGGGTATATGGATAATGATGGTTTTTTGTATGTTGTAGGCCGTTTTAAAAGTTTACTGATATCGAGCGATGGTGAAAAATACAGTCCGGAGGGTATTGAAGAATCCTTGTCGGATAATTCTCATTTTATTGATCAGGTAGTGCTTTACAACAATCAAAATCCATACACTACGGCACTAATCGTTGCCAATAAAGAGGCTCTGAAACGCTATGTTCATCGCAAGAAGCCCCATCTCGCTTGGGAAACACGTGAAGCAAAGCAATTAGCTTTAAATAAACTACAACGGGAAATAAATGAATATCGCAAGGGCGGGAAATACGAGGGTATGTTTCCGGAACGGTGGTTGCCGGCTGCTGTTGCCGTTATAGGAGAGCCATTTACCGAACAAAATGGATTAGTGAACAGCACGATGAAGATTATGCGTGCCAAAGTAGAGGAGCGTTATGCGAATAGAATTGAAAATTTATATTCGGGTGGGGCAAAGAATATTGATAATGATGAAAATATTCATGCTATAAGCTGATTTTGCTAAATAATAGAAAGAATGCGAAAGCCCGGGGTTATAGATTCCGGGCTTTCGGTATTTTATAGCTTAGTGCTTATCAGTTCACAAATCAATTCCAGATAATGCACATCTGTTTCGTCAAGAGTATCGTATTTCTCACTGTCCACATCCAATACGCCAACAACGGTTTGATGAACATCGACGATCGGCACCACTATTTCGGACACAGAGCTACTGCTGCAAGCAATATGCCCTGCAAAAGCATTCACGTCGGGCACTAACAGGCTTTTTTGCTCTTTCCACGCCGTACCACACACTCCTTTACCAAAGCGAATGCGCGTACATGCAATTGGTCCCTGAAAAGGTCCCAATACCAACTCATCCGCTTTTACCCAATAAAACCCGACCCACCACCATGCAAAAACCTCATGCAGCGCTGCCGATAGGTTGGCTAAATTGGCAATTAAATCAGGCTCTCCATCCACCAAAGCTTTTAATTGTGGTAGTAGTGCTTCATACTTTTCCTTTTTAGATACCTCTTTTTCGATAAACAATTCTTCTGCCATATTGGTTTTAATTTATTTAGTGCAAAAATACATAGAACTAATCAGTGAATTATACATGAATGCAAAAAAACAATAATTTTTTTGTTAACTCAATAATTTTACTTTCCTTTGTAATTCATTTTTACTAAATAAAAATCGGCGTGTCCGAAAAACTAATTCTCGCTAACTGTTTTAATATGAAAAAGAATTTTTGTAGATTGATTTCTATTTGTTTACTGCTCGTTTTGGCAGCAAACGCTTCAGCACAACCGATACCCGTAGACACGAAGGTGCGTTGGGGGAAGTTAGATAACGGATTGACGTATTATATACGTGCCAATCAGAAGCCTAAAGATCGGGCTGAGTTTTACATAGCCCAAAATGTGGGTGCAATTTTAGAAATGGACAACCAAAACGGGCTGGCTCACTTCCTTGAGCACATGGCTTTTAATGGAACGAAAAATTATCCGGGAAAAGGAATTATCAACTATTTCGAATCGATAGGTGTGAAGTTTGGAAGCAATATTAACGCATATACAGCTCAGGATGAAACAGTTTACAACTTATCGGATGTACCCACAACCCGCGACGGGATTATTGATAGTGCCTTGTTGGTACTTCACGACTGGTCAAGCTTTATCACGTTGGATGGAAAAGAAATAGATGATGAGCGGGGTGTGATACGTGAAGAATGGCGTCAGGGTGCAGGTCCGGAAAGACGTATGTGGAAAGAGTCGAGCAAATTGAAATATCCGGGTTCGCAATATGCTAAGCGTGATGTAATTGGGGATACTGCTATTATCAATAATTTCACGCATCAAACCATTCGCGACTATTATAAAAAATGGTATCGTCCGGATTTACAGGCAATATTGATCGTAGGAGATGTGGATGTAGACAAAGTAGAAGCGAAGATTAAAGCTCTTTTTGCGGATATACCGAAGAAAGAAAATGCCGGCGAACGCCCTGTTTATCCAATACTTGACAACGCCGAACCAATTGTGTCGATTGTAAAAGACAAAGAAGCACGTATGACTCAAATAGAGCTGGAATACAAGCACGATGTTTTACCAACAGATGTAAAATTATCGATGAATGGTTACTTTTTTGGAGTTGCCAATACCTTGATTTCAAAAATGATCGGTTATCGCTTCGAAGAGATTACACAACAGGCTGATGCACCATTTGTAGAAGCATATGCTTACTATGGCGAGCTTGTGAAATCGAAAGATGCTTTTCAACTGTTGGCTTTGCCTAAAGAAGGAAAAGAGTTGGAAGGCTTAAATGCATTATTGCTTGAAGGTGAAAAAATTAAACGTTTTGGATTTACCAACTCTGAATTGGAACGTGCAAAAACCGATTTCCTCAAAACAATGGAAAAAGCGTATAACGAGCGTGATAATCAGATAAACAATAATTTAGTTAGAGAATACGTGCGGAATTTCTTAGTTCAGGAAGTGATTCCAGGGATTGAGTGGGAGTACAATACTACAAAAGCCATGGTGCCTCAATTAAAACTGGAAATGGTAAATCAACTTGCAAAATCGTATGTAACAGATAGTAATCTGATTGTATCCATTGCTGCACCCGACAAGGAGGCTGTAAAAATACCAGGTAAAGAGGCCATTCTTAATGCAATAGCTGCTGCCAAAAAGGCTGAGTTGACTGCTAAAGTAGAAGAAAATCTGAATAAACCGTTGATCAACATAGTACCGAAAGCCGGTAAAGTTGCAAAAGTTGGACAAAATAAATCTTTGGGAACAACCGAATGGACTCTAAGCAATGGTGTGAAAGTGATTTTCAAACCAACGACTTTTAAGAAAGATGAGATTTTACTTTCAGCATATAGCGATGGAGGTTTGTCGAAAGTAAATGTAGCTGATCTTCCTTCGGGCGTATTAGCAGGTGGAATTGTCAGCAACAACGGACTGGGCGACTATTCGTCTATCGACCTAGGTAAGATTCTAACCGGGAAGATAGCTTCGGTAAGTCCATGGATTGATGGTTACAAAGAAGGATTCACAGGTAATTCGTCTGTTTCTGATTTTGAAACCATGATGCAATTGGTATATCTTAACTTCACAGCTCCTCGTAAAGATGATAATGCTTTTGCTGCCATGATGAACGGTTATCGGGCTAGTTTGGCCAATAGCGCTACCGACCCACGGAAGGCTTTTTCCGACTCAATCAACAAAACTGTAACAAGTCATAGTCCACGTACCATAATCGTGGATCTAAAAACAATGGATTTGGTAAATCAGGACAAAGCATTGGCCATTTTCAAAGAGCGTTTTGCAATGCCTTCTGATTTCACATTTATATTTACCGGAAATATTGATCCGGCAAATGAAGCGGTAAAAAATACAATTTGTACTTATTTAGGAGGTTTGAAAACAAAGGCCGGTATTGAAAAATACACCGACAACAATATTCGCAGACCAAAGGGTAAAGTCAATAATTATTTCACCAAAGAGATGAAAGTAAAAAAGGCTTCGAACTTAATTGTCTACACAGCTGCAATGCCTTACAACCTGACTAATCGCACGTTGATGACTGCTATTGGCAACATTTTGAATATTCGTTATCTGGAGAGTATCCGTGAAAAAGAAGGAGGATCATACGGCGTCGGTGTTCGTGGAAGTATTAATAACATACCGGTACAAGAAGCAACCCTAATGATGCAATTCGATACTGATCCTGCAAAACAATCCAAACTGATGGGTATAATTCATGCCGAAGTTACCGAAATTGTAGCCAATGGCCCCCGTGTAGATGATTTGCAAAAAGTAAAAGAAAACATGTTGAAAAAATATACCGAGGATGTGGCTGAAAACGGTTGGTGGAAAGCAGCAGTAGAGCGTTACTATCAGGATAAAATAAACATGGTAGATGATTACAAAGCATCGGTTGAAGCATTAACCCCTACTACCGTTCAGGCAACGTTGAAAAACCTTGTATCGCAAGGCAATGTTATAGAAGTGGTAATGAGTCCGGCTGAATAGTAATTTAGTATGGGGAATAAGGCGGGGAACAATTCGAAAGGATCGTTCCCCGTTTTTTTTATTGTGAGAAATCATTCTAGTATATAGAAGTTGTTGTTAATCGTTGTATAGTGGGAAATAATTACTGTTTTAGTTATTTAGATTGAATAATGTAGCAGTTGATGCTACAAGTTTAACATGAGACTTGTTTAAATAAATTACAAATAACTATCTTTGCTTTTAATTGCTGAGTGTTTCATTTATTTCCTAACTTCCGAGATTACACCATTTCGACTCTATAGCCAGACTATTGATTAAATTATGAAAAGAAAGAAGTCTTTTTTTCTATATTATTTCTTTTTCTTCTTTGCTGTAATGTTTACGTACAGTAGCAATCTTTTTTGCCAGAACATTGGATTTGAACAGGGGAATTTTACAAATTGGACCGGATATACCTGGGTTCTGAGAACCGATTCGGCGAATATCAATTTAACCAGCCCTAAGATATCTAACATTGTCAATGGGCGTCATAGCATAATGACAGATACGAATGCTTATGACCCAAATACAGGTAGAAAACTCAAGATTATACCTTCTGGTTCAAAATATTCGGCCAAATTAGGTGGAGAAGTAAAAAATGGAGTGGTAATTAAGGGGGGATTAATGGAAAGTTTGTCTTACAAGCTTAAAGTAGACCAAAGCAATGCACTTCTGGTATATAAATTTGCAGTTGTGCTGGAAGATCCAAAAACAGAAGAACCAAAAGCGAAGCATGCTAAATTTGAGGAGCCTCGTTTTAAAGTTACTTTATTTGATGATAAAGGCGATACAATTAAAAATTGTTCCAATTACGATGTATATGCTTCTGATGCAAAAATCAATAATTTTCAAACCTATTATCCATTCGGAGGTACGGCCAATCCTATTTTTTGGCGTGATTGGACTGCTGTGGGCGCAGACCTTTCAGCTTATATCGGGAAAACCATTTCTATTGAATTTATGGCCGGAGATTGTACCCGGGGAGCGCACTATGGTTATGCTTATTTTGTAGCAGAATGTCATCCATTAAATATTATCATCAACTATTGCGAAGCTGACTTGAATGCTACACTCACTGCTCCGGCAGGTTTTAAATACTCATGGATTGATGACTCAGGGATTATTGTAGGTACAAATCAAAATTTATCAATATCCAATCCGACTGAGGGTAAGGAATTTACATGTAATATGACATCTGAAACAGGCTGTACTGTTGCGTTGAAGGCTAAAACCGAACGATATGTACCTAAAGCTAATTTCACTAGTTCGCTGGTTGGGTGTAATACAAACAGCGTTCAGTTTACTGATTTATCTACAACAACTAAAGGTACGCTCAGCTATCTTTGGGATTTTGGCGACGGAACTACTTCTACCGATAAGAACCCGATACATACTTACACCACCTCCGGGGTACACAAGGTAAGTTTACAGGTAAGTAACCCACCCTCTTCCTGCGTTGATATGTTGCAAAAAGAGATTGATTCGTTTTCATCCGATTTAGTGGGAACAACCGGAAGCCGTTTTTACTGTGCAAATAAAAAGACGACATTAAAAGCATACGGAGCGTACAGGTACGAATGGTTTAAAGATGGAGCGATTATTTCTATAGCCGATTCTCTGGTGGTAGATACTCCGGAAGATATTTGGCTGATAGGGTATTCGAGTTCCGGCTGTGTTGCTCAAATACCATTATCGGTACGGGAAGAACCCCAATGGCAACTGACTGTAGATGGGCCAACAGCTTTTTGTTATGGTGACAGCATCCAATTAACAGCTTCGGGAGCAATAACTTACCAATGGAGTACCGGAGAGACAACGAGTTCGATTTATGTAAAGAAACCCGGTCTGTACACAGTGGCCGGTTTAAGTCCCATAGGCTGTGAACAGTCTGTTAGTGTAAACATTGATGAGGTGGCACTTCCCGAATCTAACTTTATCATGTTAAACCCTTCGGTTGATGCGAGGCGCAGCATACTCAAATGTTTCGTGGTAGGGCCGAAACCCAATGTTGAATACAACTGGGAGATGGGAGATGGAAGTTTCGAAACAGGTACAATTATTCAGCACCGATACAGTGGCGTATTAAATGCTGATTTGGAATATAAAGTTACACTTAAAGCGACTAATGCAGTGGGTTGTTTCACAGAGACCGTTAAGTCGTTAGAAATTGTGCCATTCTTCCCCAACGTGTTTACACCCAATGGAGATGGTATAAATGATTTGTTGATGGAAGGCATCAAAATATTGATTTATGACAGAAATGGAATGCTACTTTACAGTGGGAATACCGGTTGGGACGGAAAATATAATGGTAAAGACATGGATAGCGACACTTATTTTTATACGGCAAGTTATATCGACAAAAATAATCAGCAACAAACAAAGAAAGGATCGGTGACCTTGTTACGCTAATCATCTGGATGAAAATCAGAAATAAGTCTTCCCGAAATTTACTATATTTACTTAAGGCGCAATAATAAATTACAAATAACTATCTTTGCCTCACTTAATTCTAAAGCTCGCGGAAATAGTATCGACTATATAATGGAATTCCTACAAGGGGTCTGCTATTGATTCAATCATGAAAATAATAATAAGGATATTTTTTTGTTTCTTTTTCTTACTGATAGCTCTACCAAAGGCCTATGGTAAAGATCCTTATTGTCAGAATCTGGGTTTTGAATTAGGCGATTTTACTAATTGGGAAGGATACACCTGGAGCGAAGGACAACCGGGGACTCCGATACCAACCACACCGAAAGTATTTGGAACAAAAGCGAACAGGCAAACCGTAATCACATCGACCGGATATGATCCGGTGGTAGGAGGAACGAAGCTAAAAGTGATTCCAACCGGGTATGCCACTTCTGCTCGATTAGGCTCTACTTATCTTGGGAACGGAGGATTGCGACAGAGTTTGACATACGCCTTAGATGTCTCTAAAGAAAATGCATTTCTGGTATACCATTTCGCCGTTGTTTTGCTCGATCCGCATGATGCAAGTCACGAAGTAATCGATGAACCGCGGTTTAAAGTTACCATACTCGATCAGTCGGGAAACATTATTCCCGATTGCGCCAATTATGATGTTTTTGCCTCCGATGCCAGAATTGGTGGTTGGCAACAAGGCTCTTATACCGGTAGTTTCGGAACTCAAACGTTGTTTTGGCGCGACTGGACAGCGGTGGGAGTTGATCTCTCGAAATATATCGGGCAAAAAATAACCATCGAGTTTATGACTGCCAATTGCAGACGGGCAGGTCATTTTGGATATGCTTATCTTGTTGCTGAATGCCAGCCACTTTATATATCCGTAAAATTTTGCTCGAATGATGTAGCTGCAACACTTACTGCACCTACCGGTTTTGAAACCTATAGTTGGAAGGATGGTAAAGGAGCGGTGGTGGGAGATAAACAAGAATTAGCGTTGGCAAATCCCGAAGAAGGAGCAACTTATGCTTGCGATATGGTTTCAGCTACCGGCTGCCCGGTATCACTAACCTCCAAAATTATAAAATATGAGCCTAATGCCGATTTTAAATATGATTTGGTTGATTGTAACGTGCATACCAATTCAATAAAATTTTCGAATCTGCATGCTCCTCTGAATGGATATCTGGAATACAAATGGGATTTTGGCGATGGAACACAATCCAATCTTCCCAGTCCTACTCACGTGTATTCAACATCGGGAATGCATACGGTGAGTCTGGTAGTAAAAAACCCGCCCTCTACCTGTTTTGATTCAGTGAGTAAACAGGTTGAGACTTTTAATCCTCCATTTGTGGGTATCACCGGCGACAGCACCTTTTGTGATAACCATCCGGCAATATTGAAAGCCTATGGAGCGCATCATTACAGCTGGGGGAAAGATGCGGAAGTTTTATCTACTGCCGATTCATTAAGCGTATCCAAAGCCGGCACCTACTGGATGCTGGGCTATTCAAGTAATAATTGCGTTACAGAAAAAAAATACAAAACAATAAACGAAGAACCGGATTGGGAGTTTGCTGTCAGTGATGGGAGCTCTTATTGCGAATCTGATAGTCTCACTGTGATTGCTTCGGGCGCTGTAAAGTATCAGTGGAGCCCAACCAACAAAACCACCGACAGGATTACGGTAAAGACTCCCGGAATATACCGGGTTACAGGAACCAATCCGCGGGGATGCGAGAAGACGATTGACATAAACATTATTGAAAACAAACTCCCAAAAGTGGATTTTACCTTATCGACTGCAACGCTCGATCGCCGACACAATCAGTTGACATGTACCATTCCGCAAGAGGAGGGCACACGATATTACTGGAACTTTGGCGACAATGAGGTGTATACCGAATCAGTCTCGCCGGTTTCGCATACATATACCGACTTAAGTCAGATTGGGAAATATACCATTAGCCTCCGTGCAAAGTCAATAGCCGGTTGTGAAGACTTTAGTTCACAGCAGATTGAAATTGTTCCCTTTTTCCCGAATGTCTTTACACCCAATGGTGATGGGGTAAATGATCTTTTGCTCGAGGGGCTGGAGTTATTCGTTTTCGATAGGAATGGACTGGTTTTATACAAAGGAAATTCCGGTTGGGATGGAACCTATAACGGAAGAAATATGGATAACGACTCCTATTTTTACACTGCCAATTATACCGACATAAATAATCAATTGCATACAAAAAAAGGATTTGTTACCTTGATAAGATAATACCAAAATGAAGCTAAAACAGTTCACTCTATTTATTCTGCTGTATTTATTGAGTAGTAATTTTATTATTGCTCAGTCGGATATCAGCATGATTACCCATTCATTTAATAGGGCTAGTTACAACCCCGCGGCTATAGCGCGCCCCAATTATTTATATCTGTTCACAAGTGTGCGTAGCCAGTGGAATGGAGTGAGTGGTGGTCCGTTGGTGATTAACATCCAAGCTTCACAGTTTTTTCAAAGCACCAACTCTGCTTTTGGAATTTCACTTGTCAGCGATAAAATAGGTGTTTCGCAGGTAATTAACCCCATGCTTACCTATGCCTTCAAAATAGAAAACAGCAAAGAATGGTCGCTATCGATGGGCTTGTCGGCCGGCGTTTTTTCGCGTAATTTTGACGGTACACAGTTCGAACCGGTAGAGATTAATGATCCATCCATTAATTATGAAGTGGATCGGATCATTCGACCCGACGCGAATATAGGGATTGAAATTCAGTCGCCACATTTTATTTTTGGAGCTTCGTCTACTCACTTATTTGCAATCATGAAACCCGAGGATTTGTTTCTGGCTTCGAACCACCGCTATGCTTATGCCATGTACAAACAGAATAATCTTGAACTATTTAATTACAATGTGGGTGTGCAAATGGTGAACAGAAATAACCTAACGGTATTGGAGGGAAGTGCAAATATACGGTTTAAGCATGCCACCGGTTTAAGTTCCGGTCCACGCGAGCTTTTCGATCTGGGGATGACGTATCGTTCTTCCAAGCAAATGACATTTCTGTTCGGGATAAATCTATTTAATGATTTTAGGGTGGGATATGCTTACAACCAAAGCTTTAATACCGGTTACACTTTCAATACCACGCACGAAATTATGCTTGAATGCCGTATTTTTTCCCGCTCATCGTCCACCAGACAGTTAGGCCAAAAGGATGAGTTCTGGTATCATTGATATTCATGTTAGGGGATAGATATGAAATAGTCATGACCCCCAATCCGTCAGCTGACGGAGGTTTAAGAGTGCATTAAAGAGACTTTTGACAAAAAATAAATTCAGTTATGCGGCTAAGGTAGGTGCATAGCACCGAAAGTTAGGTAGTAAATAGGAGTTATAAGTTGCGATTAAAGCCGCATAGCGGCGACAGACAATGAGAATATGGCATTTTTTCTTTCCAACTACTTCTATTAAACAGATCCAACGTTTTATGTTCCATTCCTACCATCTTCCGAACTCATTAACAAAAGCTTATTTAAAAAATACCGAAATGTTTGATTGAAAAGAGTAATTTTGCACTTTAATAAAAAAATAATACGATTGCAATATCGATTTTCAATTTAAAACGTGATGATGAAAAAATATCTCCTCCTGTTTCTCAAAACCTACCTTTTATTCATTCTCATATTTGTAATAGAAAAACCACTGTTCATGTTGTTTTATCACGATATTTATCGTGAAGCTGGGTTGGTGGACTTTCTCTCGGTGGTGTATCACGGTTTTCAGTTAGATGCCTCTATGGCCGGATACCTGGCTGTACTTCCGGGTTTGTTTCTTATCATCTCGCTTTGGGTAAAGCCCCGTATTATGAAGCCCATCGTTGGTTTCTATTACATATTAGTTTCGTTGCTTATCTCCATCGATTTTGTGGTGGATTTGGTTTTGTACCGTTACTGGGGGTTTCGGTTGGATTCTACTCCGCTATTTTATCTCAAATCGCCTAAAGATGCCCTGGCCAGTGCCAACTGGACTACGAACATTCTGGGATTCCTTTTTATTCTACTCATTGCCAGACTGCTGTATTATATTTTTCAACGATTTCTGGCCAATAAAAATGTAGCGCCCGTCCTTCAGAAACAAAAACTATATATTGCGTTGGCCTTATTGTTTTCTACTGCCCTACTTTTTTTGCCGATACGTGGAGGTGTAAGTGTTTCGACGATGAACGTGGGAAAAGTATATTTCAGCGACCGTAAAGAACTGAATCATGCTGCTATAAATCCATTGTTTAGCTTTTTCGAAGCACTTAGTTTTGAGAATGGCTTCGACAAGCAATACCGTTTTATGAAAGCCGAAGAAGCCAAATCGGTTTTTGCAACTGTTGTTGATCAACCGGCGTCGGATAGCATTCCGCAGCTGTTTACTGTAAAGCATCCCAATGTAATTTTTATAGTGCTGGAGAGTTTTATGTCGAAGGACATGGAAGCTCTGGGTGGATTGCCGAATGTGGCTGTACGAATGAATAAACTGGCAGAAGAGGGCATTTTGTTTACTAACTTTTACGCGAACAGTTTCCGAACCGATAGGGGATTGGTATCTATTTTTAGTGGCTATCCCGGTCAGCCCAATACTTCGATAATGAAATATGCCCGAAAGGCGCAGTCCTTGCCTTCTATCCCAAAATCTCTGAAAAGAGGGGGATACGATTTGCAATATTATTATGGCGGTGATGCCGATTTTACGAATATGCGGTCGTACCTTGTGGGGGCGGGAATAGTAAATATTGTTTCGGACCAAAGTTTTCCTCCGGGGGATCAGAGCGGGAAATGGGGTGTGCCCGACCATATTGTTTTCAATAGATTAGCGACTGATCTGGATAAGCATCAGAAAGAACCGTTTCTAAAAATCTTTCAAACACTGAGCAGTCACGAACCGTTTGATGTGCCGTTTCATAAGTTGGAAAATCCATATCTGAATTCTGTGGCGTATACCGACAGCTGTTTAGGCGTTTTTATCGAACGTTTTAAAAAGACAAAATGGTGGAAAAACACCATCGTGGTATTGGTTCCCGATCATGCTGCACATTATCCGCAAACTTTAGACCAGCGATCGGTAGAACGATACAAAATTCCGCTTTTAATAGTGGGTGGCGCCGTGAAAGCAGCCCAAAGGATTGACACTTACGGTTCGCAAATAGATATTTCGGCTACATTACTATCGCAACTTCAGTTGCCGCACGATGAGTTTAAGTTTAGCAAAAACCTATTGAATCCGGCATCGCCACACTTTGGGTACTTTACGTTTAAGAATGGATTTGGGATGGTAACTCCTCAAAATCAGTATATTTACGACTACGAAGGAAAAGCAGTTTTTCTAAATAGCGGCAACAAAGATGAGAACAAAAAGAAAGCCGAAGCATTGCTGCAAACACTTTATGATGATTTGGAAAAAAGATAATCACCCCCTACCCCCAAATGGGGGTTTAAGAGTGCATTGCTGCTTTATGATGATTTGAAGAAAAGACAAATAGTATCAATAGATTTTTCAGCACTTAGATTTATGTTTTATCTGCATCTTCAATAAATCGAACCTATGTGGTTTAAAAGGAGATAATGAACCACATAGATCACATAGACACATACAAAATTTCATTATTGAAGTGTTTTACATAACCGGGAAAAGAACACATAGAAATAAAACTTCGTTTTATTATATTGGTAATAAGCTCCATTTTGGTTTTTATGTATATCCCAAATAAACCGAATCTATGTGCCTATGTGGTTTAAATTTTCTTGTTTGGATTTACCCAACCTCATCGGTATACAGCTAAATAACGCGACATTATTTGATTTTTCAATCCCCAATTTCCTTTTTTGTCAAGGTTTTTGAACTTTTTAGCTCATTTTATTCGAGTACTTAGAATTTAATATTTAACTTTGCCGTTCAATTCAAGCTGAGACGGCGTTGAATTTGCATATTATAACTAGAAAAATATATTTAGACATGAGCAATAAGATCTACAGTGTGATTACAGGAACAGGAAGTTACATTCCATCAAAACAGGTTACCAATGCCGATTTTGAGAAGTATGAATTCTTTGAGGAAAGTGGAAAAAAGATTGAAAAACCAACGAAAGAGATAACGGATAAGTTTTTTGAAATTACCACAATTGCCGAACGTAGATATGTTGCCGATGAAATGAAAACTTCCGACCTGGCGCATTTAGCTGCCGAGGGAGCCATTAAATCTGCGAATATTGATAAAGAAACACTGGATTACATCATTGTAGCCAATAACTTTGGCGATACACGAGCAGATAACAGAGCTGCGGATCACGTTCCGAGTCTGGCTTCGAAAGTAAAACAAAAACTGGGTATCGTCAACCCCGAAACTGTAGCTTACGACTTGACCTTTGGTTGTCCGGGTTGGTTACAAGCCGTTATTCAGGCCGATTATTTTATCAAATCGGGCGATGCCAGCAAGATTTTGGTGATTGGTGCAGAGGTATTGTCGAGAATCAGCGATCCGCACGACCGTGATTGTATGTTATATGCCGACGGTGCAGGTGCTGTGGTATTGGAAGCCAAAGAAAGTACAAAACCTATCGGTATCCTTGCTCACAAAACACGCTCCGACACCTTACATCATGCAGGATTGCTGTTAATGGGTAAATCGTACAACCCCGATTTCGAAAAAGGAGATGATTTGTTCCTCAAAATGAATGGTCGCCGCCTGTACCAATACGCGTTGGAAACCGTTCCGCAAGCTATTAAGGCCTGTTTGGAGAAAAGTAATACCGACATTACCGAAATAACTAAAGTGCTTATACACCAGGCGAACGGCAAAATGGACGATGCCATCCTGAAAAGATTGTATGCCCTTTATGACATCAAAGAATCGCCTGAAGGTGTAATGCCAATGACGGTGGGCACGCTGGGAAATACTTCTGTAGCTACATTGCCTACTTTGCTGGATTTGATCATGAAAGGTGAAATGCCCGAACACCAAATAAACAAAGGTGACAAAGTGGTTTTCGCCTCGGTAGGTGCAGGGATGAATATCAATGCATTCGTTTATCAAGCGTAAAATCAGTTATCAGTAAACAGTTATCAGTAAGCAGGAAGTAATGTACCCATTAGTTTCAGGTACAGCATATTGAACCATTTTGTAGTATTCAAACTCATCCTATGACTTGAAGTCATAGGATGAGTTTGCGTTTTTCAATCCCACCGAACAGCTGCTGTTACGATAAGCAGCACACGGAATACACCGAATAAACGGATTTTCACCGACAATAATGATTTATTTTTAATGAGGTTGCGTGCCTATTCGGGGTGCGACTTCAAGAGGCACTCTAAATAAACCGGGAGAGCGGATCTCGACACCGAACGCGGGGTTCTTTACACCTGCAAAAGGGAGTAAAATAGCATCGATGGGGTTCATTAACCATCCGTTGAGGTTATACAACCCTAAAATACGGTTCATCAACCCTACATTGAGGTTATACAACCCCAACCGACCTATCAAGAACCCCATCCTTGGGGTTAGAAGACCCCAATTTTGAGTAGAGGAACCCCACGGTATGGTTGTTGAACCTCAACGGAGGAATAATAGACCTCATCGGAGAAGTAATCTACCTCAATGGAGGAATAATATACCTCATCGGACGAGTAATCCACCTCAACGGAGGAATAATATACCTCATCGGACGAGTAATCCACCTCAACGGAGGAATAGCCAACCTGAACAAGTAATAAAACAACCCAAAAAGAACATCTCCGAAAGCCGCCTTTGGTATCAACACCAAAGGCGGTCTTTTTATTTACAAATAGTTAGAAAAAATATTGGTAACATTCATAACATTTTGTATGTTTGTGCAGTGTAAAAATAACTGACACTACCCATAAAGGCAATATATGTCCTGTTTACCGGGTATATCCGGATAAAACAAGGAATAACGGGAGTGAACTGGGGGTGAATAGGTGTTGGCAGCAGCCGTAAAAAAAATAAGACAAGATTTATGAATGATTCAATTAGAATAAAATTAATTATTGGACTTATCTTGACGATTTTTTGTGCTTGTACGAATAAGTCAAGTCAATCAAGTCAAAAAGACTCTATTGTATTAAAAAGAAAATATCCAAATTATTTTCACGAACCTATTATTGATAAATCATTATTACTTTCAGATGAGAAACTACCGGTATTAATAGCTGAACTTGAAAAAAAAAATCTGAAAGAAAAGAAAAAAGCGAATGAAATTCCAAACTTCATAAGGAAAACTTTAAATCGTATGACAGCTGACAACTTTTCAATTGCCGATTATGGCGAAAAATGGCAAGTGACTGACGATGTTGTTGAAGAATTACCTGCGAGACAACTTGTTTATCTTGGTTTGGGAGACAATATCACGTTAATTGCATACTTTTCTGGAGGAATAGGAGAATCAGAACATATTCTTATCATCAAACACAAGAATCAACAAGTAACAGGATTATGGCATGCTAATATATTGCATGACTTTAAGACGAAAAAAGAAATCTTGAAATTTCTCAAGAAAAATATAGGTAATGAATCAGATTTTAACTCTTATAGCACTTATTACTAACAACACTAGAAACGAAACGGCATGCTGCTAATACACGCTTGTTCATTGGCTGGCTGACGTGCATTCCAGTGGTTTTACTCTATTCGTCCAAGTTCGTTGTTTTGCACTCGGTGAATAGCGCAAATTTAGGCGCAGCGTAATCCGCCGGTAGTCGGGCAAGCATTGTACTAAAACCTAGAACGTTTGTAATGTTGGTTTTAAATCAGTTGAAAACTGGTCCAAGCTACACTTCGTAAAGCTTGAACTATCCACATTTGCACATTTCTATATACTGGGAGGAGGAATAGTTATTCTAGAAAAAAAGAAAAAAAAACAACTTGAACATGAAGAAACAATTTCTAATTTTATCGACTATTTTGTTGTTTTTGGGTTGCGGACAACAAAACCAAAAGAAAGCATTTCTATCCGAAAACGTCGTCAAACAAGATTCTAATTATACAATTTCAAACATAGAAACTGATTCTATCAATAAGCTTAAGAAATTCCGAGAAGAAAGCCTGAATTCTGAATATAAAAATTACAGGATTTACAATCTAGACGAGATTATACATGAAGACTTTAATGGAGACGGAGTTGTAGACAAGGCTGAATTCAAAAAACAAAAGAATTCTGGAATAATTATAACTGACGGAAAGTCTCATAAACAAACGAAATTAGGCTTTGGAGAAAAATTCGCACATTTGACTAATTTCAATTGGGTTGACTTTTGGGGCGTTTTAAAAGACTCAACAACATTTGAAATCATTTTTGACAACAAAACTGGAGATATTTTAGGTGACACAATTACAAAGTTGAAGAATACATCAATTTTTGTAGAAGAAGATGAAGTTGGTGGAGGAGTAATAACAAACGAGAATGACAAATATAAATGGATTCACCAATCTGACTAAAACCCACCCTCACGCTGGCGCGGTTCTGTGAACCGTGACAAGATAAAAGATGTAAATGTCAACTAAAACAAAATCATTATGAAAAAGAACTGGATTGATTATATTAGTGATAAACTTATCTATTTGAATGGTGGCATTTATGTAAACAAGAATGATCCTAATTTCCTTGTTCCGAAAGCAAGTCCCGGCGTAGGCTGGAATGTAAATTTTGGAAATCCCAAAGCTGTCACTTCATTTATTCTAATGATTATTGTGATAGTTGCCTTGATTGTGGGTTCAATTCTAATTTCGTAAAGAGAATTAGCTTCTTGGCACAGTTTATGTAAACCGTAACAGCCAAAAGAAAGTAAAACAATATGTGGAGACCAAAACCACTAAAAAACAGGGGCGGAACTGAAAAGCCTGACGAGTAGGAAAATTTATTGCACACATTTCAAAAATGAACGACCAAATTTCAGTAGCACAAAATTACATCGACAAAGTAGTAAATCTAGGTTTTGATTACGGCCCGAAATTAATCGGCGCCATCATCGTACTCATAGTGGGTTTATGGGTTATTAAGCTTGCCACAAAGATGGCCGGCAAATCCTTACAAAAAGCAAAATTGGATCAATCGCTGGTTTCGTTTATGATGAGCCTCACCAATGTACTGTTGAAAGTTCTGTTATTCATCACCGTAATGGGAATGGTAGGCATCCAAATGACTTCCTTTATTGCTATTTTGGGTGCAGCAGGTTTGGCGGTAGGTATGGCTTTATCGGGGACCTTGCAGAATTTCGCCGGAGGAGTTATCGTATTGGTGTTTAAACCGTTTAAAGTAGGCGATTTTATCGAGGCACAAGGCTTTTCGGGTACTGTAAAGGAGATTAGCATTTTTACCACGCACTTAAACACTGTCGATAAAAAGCTTATCGTTATTCCTAACGGACCGCTTTCTACCGCTTCACTTACTAACTTTTCGGCCGAACCACTACGAAGAGTTGACTGGAAGTTTAGCATTGCCTACAAAGATAATATCGATGATTTCAAAAAATCCATCACTACCTTTATTGCTGAAGACAGCCGCATACTGAATGAGCCTGCGTATTTCATGGGTTTTTCCGAATTGAGCGATAGCTCCGCGAGTTTGGTTGTCAGAGCATGGGTAAACAATTCCGATTATTGGGATGTGCACTTTCAGATGAACGAAAAGGTGTACAAACTACTAAAGGATAACAAGCTGAGCACTCCAGCCCCTCAAATGGTGGTGCATCTGCAGGAGAAAAAATAAGGTCTGAATAAAACTCTGTAGAAAATTCCATGTCCAACCTCCGCCAATGGCAGGGTGCGACATGGAATTCCTGTTTCAATCATTTCCGCCAATAATTACACTAAAAATATCAATTAATGGCCATCAACTTCTCAGAAACAAATTACTTTTGAAGTCTTGACACCAACATTCAATATCATCATGAAAAAACTGCTTCTTTCGGTTATCATCTTTTGCTCATTGGCAAGCTCTGCACAACAAGTCATTCCACTGTGGGAGCCAGGGAAACTACCCAACAGCAAAGGGCTGCACATGACTGACAGCATTGCCAACGAACGGCAATTTGTGGTAGCCAATCCGAATATTGAAGTGTACACACCTTCGAAGGAGGAAAATCGTGGTTTTGCTGTGTTGATTATTCCCGGTGGTGGTTATGTTCGGTTGGCGCATGTAGTGAGTGGTTCTCAGATAGCAAAATACATCAACAGCATTGGCGGAACGGCCTTTGTATTGAAATACCGCCTACCGGTAAGTCCGGATTTGCTGCAGCGTGAGATTGGACCATTGCAAGATGGACAACGGGCATTAAGAATGATGCGAATGCTGGCATCTAAATATGGTTATTCTACTTCCAAAGTTGGCGTTTTCGGGACTTCTGCGGGTGGACATTTAGCCTCGTCGCTGGGTGTTTACAGCAATGATGTTTCGGCAGTAAAGGATTCGCTGAGCAATTACTCTTTTCGCCCCGATTTTATGATATTGCTTTCGCCGGTCATCACGCTGTCCGATCCGTACGCGCACAAAGGCTCTCGCGAGAATTTATTAGGGAAAGATGCAAGCGCAGAATTGATCAACCAGTACTCGACTCAGTTGCATGTAACGGAACAAACTCCACCTGCCATACTCTTTCATGCCAATGACGACAAAGGTGTTCCGTCTCTCAACAGTATTTTCTTCTACACCGCCCTGCGTGAAAAAGGAGTGGATGCGTCGCTTCATATTTTTCCTCACGGCGGACATGCCATCAACCTCACCACCAGTCCCGGCTCTACAGCGCTATGGATGCCTATTCTGGATGCTTGGATGAAGGAAAGTGGTTGGTACGAGATAAAGAAATAAGGAAAAACAATACATTCTCCAAATATGAGTAAGTGATAACTATTATTGATATATTTATCAAATTTGCATATATGAATCATCTTTGCTTATTTTGACCTCTATCCCTAACCCTTTCTCCAAAGGAGAAAGGGGACACAGCATCTCATATTTAGAGGCATAGCTATTAGCTTTCACTCAGTAAAGTCCCTCTCCTTGGGAGAGGGATTTAGGGAAAGGTCGAGACTCGGAAACAGATCAATAATATTTATTATTTAGAACATTTTCTTATCCAAATTCTTGTCAACACAGTCTGATTAAGTAGTAGAGGATTTATCAAAGAGTTTTACATTTATCCATTACCCGTTCCTAGCCACATTACTTCAACGACAACCTGCGCAGTACCGGATTTATCTTAGCCGTTGTGCCCACAACAATCAAAGTCATAATACCACCAAATGCCACTGAAGGAACAAGTCCCATCAGCTTGGCAGTAACTCCCGATTCGAAAGCACCCAATTCGTTGGACGAACCGATAAAAATGCTATTGACCGACGCCACACGTCCGCGCATATGCTCGGGGGTATAAAGTTGTAGGATAGTGCCACGAATAACCACGCTTACGTTGTCGAACAACCCACTCAACAACAACAGTAGTGCCGACAACCAAAACCAGTGCGAAAATGCGAAACCAATCATGCACAATCCGAAAGCCGAAACAGCGAGCAACAATGTGCGTCCGCTATTATGAACCGGTGGATAAAACATCAGGTAAAACGACATCATGATAGCTCCGATTGCAGGACAGGCCCGCAAGAATCCGAGTCCTTCAGGACCAACATGTAAAACGTCGGAAGCAAAAACAGGCAACAAAGCCACCGCCCCTCCAAACAACACCGCAAACATATCGAGCGAAAAAGCGCCCAGTAACTCGGGCGATTGGAGAACAAAGCGAATACCTTCCCGTATCCTGCTGAAAATATCCTCATCGGCCGTAAGCGCCTTGTTTACGATGTGTTTTATTTGCACACGACTAATCATGTACAACGAAATGAAGTAGATAAATATAATGGAACTATACGCAACGGTAATCGTAGAGAAACCATAAATCAAACCGCCCAGCGCCGGTCCCATTACAGCCCCAATCTGCCAGTTGGCACTGCTCCAGGTGGCTGCATTAGCATAATCCTTTTTATCTACCAACTGCCCCAACAAAGCTGTATGTGCCGGCATTAGTATACCTCTTGAAAGTCCGGTAAGGAAAATAGTGATGAAGATAGGCCAAATTCCCAACCGTTCGAAGGAGTGAAAGGATTCGAGACTGTAAATGGCCAAGATAGAAGACCCTATTAATAGAATTATTGTGGAGTTTCTGACTATCTTTTTCCGATTCCACAAATCGATATAATGCCCGGCAAAAAGCGAAATGGAAATCTGCGGAATCACTTCCACCAATCCGATAAGCCCTAACCAAAGTACATTGTGAGTGAGATAATACATGTGCCAACTTACAATTACCGATTGCATCAATGTGGCCATTGTCATAAAAAACCTATACCCTAAAAAATATCTAAAATTGCTATTCCGAACCGCCGTGAACGCGTCGCTTTTAAATAATCCACTCATTTATTCTTACCCTTATTTATACCAGAGAGAGATACACAAACTAGAAACTGTTGACTGTTGACTGATGACTGATTAATCTATTTCATTTCAAAAAAAGTAAAGTTTACGCTTCCATAGCTGCGGTGGTCGCTAAAGTTAGGGTGAAGCTCAAAACTATTCTTAGACGAATGTTCCAGCACGAAAAGTCCATCGGGTTTAAGCATGTTCTGCGCAAAAATAAGATTCGGAATCTCTGCCAGTTTATCCAACTCGTAAGGAGGATCGGCAAAAATCATATCGAACTGCGTGTGACAACTGTTTATGAACTTGAAAACATCCGTTCTCATCAACGACAGGTTATCAATCTTCAATTCAGCACATACCTTGCGAATAAAAGCACAGTGACGTTCATTTTGCTCAATACTGATAACACTCTTGCAGTCGCGCGATACAAACTCCACTCCTATCCCACCCGTTCCTGCAAATAAATCAAGCACATCAATCCCTTCAAAATCTATCCGGTTGTTCAACAAATTAAACAAACCCTCTTTGGCAAAATCGGTTGTAGGACGTGCTGTGATATTACTTGGCGCACTAATTCTACGTCCCTTATATTTTCCACTAATAATTCTCATCGTAATTCAATTTAAAAATTTGTTGGTTCTAACTGTCAACTAACAATTAGCAATACACCACCGTTTTCACGTATTTCTGAACATTCATCTGCAAATCATTCAGTTTATGCATTCCGTGCAGTCTCACATCGTATTTTTCGGTGCTGAGCGACAGTTGCTCAAATACATGAAGCGTAAAATACACAAAATCTTCGGTACTGCGATAGGTAAAACTGTTTATCAGAACAGGTTTGGCATCGGTCATTACCACCACATCCATCATTTTAGACCGCACCCAAATCTGAAGGCAGTTGTTATTGTTTGGATTAATCTTATCCGTAAAAAAATTACTCAAATGATGCTCCAAAACCACATCGGGGTACATATGTGTGAGTGCAGCATGCAAAGCCAACGGAATTGAAAAAACATTTACCATGTCCCAGTCGGCCAGTTCATTGTAAAGTGTCATTTCGGGTTTGTCTTTTTTATCCTGATAAAATAAAAACAACTCTGCCTGCTCCGGTTTAAAAATTGAAGCGGGCACAAAAGCGTATGTATCCAACTCGCAAACCAATCGTATATTCTTGCAGTTCACCTGAAGTTCAGGCTCATGCATCAGCAAATGTATAATTTCTTCCTCCGAAAGGGAGTATAGGAAGGCCGATACTTTTTTTATGGAAAGTAACTTGTTTAATTCATCGTGCACCGATAAAGAAAATCCATCCGAACTAAATCGAATGGATAAGCTATATTGATTATAATCCCTTGTTGAGGAAACTTTTTCCATATTAAAGTAACAAATTTGTAAAATTCAATTCAAAAAACCTTTACGGTTTGCAAATTTAGAAAGAAAAATCCACTCATCAATTTTCTATGCATTTTTTATCGTCTTATTTTGCGTTTTTATGCAATTCGGTGCATATCACCGTCAAACTGACTTTTTCTAATCTAATTTGGTATGTTCTTGAATTTTGTGTCGTATATTTGCACTACAATTGGCTCATTTCTGTATCAATGAGTTCAACTTGGCTAAGATGTTTTTATTCAGTGCTATATATTAATATTTATTGCACTCACCAACCGCCCATTCCTTATGAAAACGACTCAAACACATACCATAGCTACTCTGTATCGCAAGATAGTGAGCGCGCACTCCAACCTTTTCGCCTACGATGAGAGGAAGGAATTAAAAAATATTTTCATCAAATTTTCCAATCAGGTTTCGCCGAAAGAGCAAAACATTGAAAAACATATTTCTACAAAGATAAAGATTACAGAAATCTTATTATCAGAAATCGGACTCGGAAAGGCCGCCGTGTTGAGCATCCTTCTTCACGAAATGGTAGAGAAAAAGTTGCTGTCGGTTGAAGAAATTGAAAAAACATTCAACACCCAGATCTCATCCATCATGCAGGGAATGATACGGGTACAGGAATTATATGCCCGCAATTCGTCGCTCGAAACCGAAAATTTCAGAAAGCTATTCCTTACTTTCGCACAAGATATTCGCGTTATTCTTATCATCATCGCCGAACATCTGCAAACCATGCGCGAGCTGGATACAGCATCGGAAGAAGACCGGCAGAATACCGCCCGCGAAAGTTCATTTTTGTATGCACCACTCGCCCACCGTATGGGATTGTATGCCATCAAAACAGAGCTAGAAGATCTTTCGTTGAAATATACCAACAGAGATATTTATCGTGAAATTGCCACCAAAATAAATGAAACAAAAAGCTCGCGCGATCAATTTATATCAGAGTTTATCACTCCGTTGAAACAGAAAATTGAAGCGTTGGGATTTACGTTTGAGATAAAAGGACGTACAAAGTCTATCAATTCCATTTATAATAAAATAAAAAAACAGAATACACCTTTCGAAAACATATACGACCTTTTTGCCATCCGCATCATTTTCGATGTACCTTTCGAAAAGGAAAAAGCTGCATGTTGGCAGGCTTACTCCATCGTAGCCGATATGTACCAACCCAACCCCAAACGCTTACGCGACTGGCTTTCTATCCCTAAAACAAATGGATATGAAAGTCTCCACACTACCGTGTTGGGACCCGAAGGTAGATGGGTGGAAGTTCAGATTCGAAGCGTGCGTATGGACGAGGTGGCCGAAAAAGGACTTGCTGCACACTGGAAATACAAAGGTATCAAAAGTGAATCGGGCATGGACGAATGGTTGAAAAACATTCGGGAGATACTCGAAAACCCCGAATTGAACGCGGTAGACTTCATGGATGAATTCAAGTTGAATTTGTACGATAAAGAAGTCTTTGTTTTCACCCCAAACGGCGATTTACACAAGCTGCCCAAAGGTGCCACTGCGCTCGACTTTGCTTTTTCCATTCACACCGCCTTAGGTTCGAAATGTGTGGGAGCACAGGTTAATGGCAAAAACATGCCCATCAAATATGTGCTCAACAACGGCGATCAGGTAAAAGTATTGACTTCGCCCACGCAAAAGCCGAACCCTGCATGGTTGAAAGTGGTTACCACCTCGAGAGCAAAAACGAAGATTCGTCAGGCGCTTAAAGATGTAGAGTTTAAAGATGCAGAAATGGGTCGTGAAACCATCGTACGCCGCTTCAAGAACTGGAAAATAGAGCTCGACGATGGAAAACTTTCTCGTCTGGCCAAGAAAAAAGGATTCAAAACGGTTAGTGACTTCTATCAGGAAATAGCCCACGAAAAATTGGACATGCACATAGTGCGGGATGCCTATCTGGATTTGGACAAACAAACCTTACCGGAACAACCCGAATCGCGAAAAGCGGATTCGTTTTCGAAAGATACGAATGTAGAAACATCAAGCAAAGAAGATGTACTCGTTATCGGAGAAAATTTGAAAGGTATCGACTTCAAACTGGCCAATTGCTGCCATCCTATTTATGGTGATGATGTATTTGGCTTTGTATCTGTATCGGGAGGTATCAAAATCCATCGTACCGACTGTCCGAATGCGCCTCAAATGATTGCTCGTTTAGGGTATCGTATCGTCAATGCACGGTGGTCCGGCAAATCCATCGGATCGCAGTACCCCATCACCTTGCACATTGTAGGGCACGACGATATTGGTATTGTAACGAATGTAACGTCGCTGATATCCAAAGAAAAAAACATCTCTTTGCGCTCCATCTCCATCGATTCAAGCGCAGGACTGTTTCAGGGCAACCTTACCATTATGGTGAGTGACACCAAGGAACTGGAAGATATCGTAAAAAAAATCAAACTGGTAAAAGGTGTAAAAAGTGTATCGAGATAAGGAATGAAATAGTATTCTGAAGAATCAATTCATCTTTAGTTCGCAATCAGCAGTAAATTGTAAATCATCAAATTGTAAATATAAATAATATGTTTTCAGGAATAATTGAAGAAGCAGCCACCGTAGTTGCACTAAACAAAGAACAGGAAAATTTGCATATAACCATGGCATGTTCGTTCACCAACGAATTAAAAATTGACCAAAGTGTAGCCCATAATGGCGTTTGCCTTACCGTTGTTTCGATAAAAGACGACACTTACACTGTTACCGCCATCAAAGAAACGCTGGACTGCACCAACCTTGGACTTCTCGTACCGGGCAGCAAGGTAAATCTTGAACGCAGCATGCTTATGAACGGTCGTCTGGACGGCCATATCGTTCAGGGACATGTTGACCAAACAGCGGTCTGCACCGAAGTAAAAGAAGCCGATGGCAGTTGGTACTTTACTTTCGAATATGCATTTGACAGTGTGATGGCCAAACGTGGATACATGACCGTCGACAAAGGTTCGGCTACGGTTAATGGTGTCAGCCTTACCGTGTGCAACCCTACCGACAATAGCTTTCAGGTAGCCATTATTCCATACACCTACGAACATACCAATTTCCACCAAATTGAAGTAGGCACAGTAGTGAACATCGAATTTGACATTATTGGAAAATACGTAAGCCGAATGATGGCGTTTAGCTAAATCATAGAGGTGCTTATCGAATATGAAAATCCACAAGGAATGCTCTTCTTTGTGGTTTTTCTGTGTAAAAGAGACTACCCTTTTTACACAGAGAAACATGCAAAAACTACACTTTGGTTCTTTTTTTATTCCAAAACAAACTATAATTGGTTACCGTTGTTAGTATTTCGATGACACTAGCTGACTGATATGATAAAACTAAAAAAACAAATAAAAGAATCTTTTTTTAACCCCGTGCTCCATTTCTTACCACTACTCTTATTTTTGGTAGTCGACGAACTTTGGGGCATGGATATAGCATGGAAAGTAGCATTTCCGGTTGCTTTTAGCATAGTAATTTACATTTACTTCCGATACAATCAAATTTTCATTTGGAACCTCGTATTCACGTTTATGTTTATGGGGATTGGTATTTTTGCCAGTCTTGCCTCCTTGTTGCCACTACCAATGCTTTTTCAGGGTGTAGAAGATAAACTCGTTGTACTTGCCTTTGTCATACTGTTTCTACTTTTCCGCAAACAGATACAACGCCTGATTTTGCAAATAGTACCACGCCTGATTCCCATGTCGAATAATTTCAATGAATTGTACCGGGCTTTTTGGGCAATGTTCTTTGTACTTCTGGTTTATATTTCTTCAAATTTAATGCTTCGTGTACTTGCCCCTGCAAATTATTCAGTTTACTTTCAGGTTTTACAGGCTATCTTTATTGGGATCATTCTAACGCTCTCTGTTTTTGAAGTGGTACGTGTGTATATTATCCGTTCAAAGCTGGTTAGTGAAGAATGGTGGCCGATAGTCAGTGAACAGGGCAAAATCATTGGTAGTATACAACATCTGACAAGCCTCTCCGACGAGAAAAAATACATGCACCCGATTGTGCGGGTAATTTTGGTAGACAAAGGTATGATTTTTATGCAAAAACGCTCGGCTGAAGATTTAATATTCCCCGGCTTTTGGGATACAGCCATTTCTAATCATGTGCGTGTAGGAGAAACAATAGAACAATGCATTGATCGCACTACAGAGGAGCGGTATGCACTTAAAGGAGTAAAATACATGTATCTGTCCAACTATATAAGCGAAACCCCTAAAGAGCACCAATACGCCTTTCTGTTTGTCAGTTGCCAGCTTACAGAGATAAATCCAAATCCAACCTTTATTGAATTGACAAAATGGTGGACACAGCAACAAATTGAAGAAAACCTTGACAAAGGTATATTCACCGAGAATTTCAAAATAGAATACGATCTACTGCAACGAAGTGGATTGTTGGAGACCGGAAAATGCAATTGCAATTGCAAATTAAAGGAAGTCATTTACCAGCAGCCCAGTGGTGGAAAATAAATATTAAACTAAAAAAGGGAAAAGCACCAGCTTTTCCCTTTTTTAGTTACAAGAGCAAACTCTCGTTAGAATTTATAATCCACTCCAATACCAAAAACTTTGTTCGTACGGCTAAATACATCTGTTCCGGCTAAAGTTGTTCCGTTGTAGTTAGCAGATGCTTTCGTCCAGTCAGAATAGTTGGTAAAGAAATACGCAATATTCAGTCTCAAATCCGGAGTGATTTTCACAGCACCACCAAAACCGAGAGAATAGGAGTTCAAGCTAAAACTCATATCGCTTTGGTAAGCATCCTTAGCGCCTGTACGGGTTATTTGTCCACCGGCACTAACCATCAACACTTCATTAATGCTGTACTCGGTACCAAACAAATACTCGTTCACTCCACCATTGATATATTGTTGCTTATTATTCGCCATTTTAGCATCAGAATCGAAAAAATGGTGATAACCTCCAGATACTTTCAATTTTTCACACAATTGATACTCTCCTCCTATCGTCAGTAATGCAGGGATATCGTGAGGCGTATTCACACCATCGGCATATAAACCGGTATTATCCACAACAGTATTATTCTGTACGTTCAACGCACTTTTAAATTCATATTTTGCTGCAAGGTTCAAACCGCTCACATGATAGTTTAAACTTAAAATAGGTGTTACTCCCCAACCAGTTTGTGTACAATCCAACTGCTTATCAGCAGTGGATGCTGCACTTGTTGTCATAGCTGTGGCTTTTCCGGCAAAAACCGGAGCAGCTGCGGCTAATGTACCCTGTGCTGTTTGAATATTAATAGCACCTATTTGCGCAGGAGTTAAACCAGCAGCTCCTAACAATCCCTGAATCTGAGCAATTTGAGTTGTATTCAAACCTGCGGCAGTACCATTTGCGAGCAATACTGTACCACCACCACCTGAAACAATTTGCTGTAAACCTGCCACATAACTTGTTGCACCTGTAGACCATCCACTTAAGACGGTCGCTGCATCAGTGAAGAATTTTGGTGCTGAAACCAATGATGAACCATTGTATAAAGCTCCAAAAGCAGGTTGATTTGGATTAATCATTATATTCTTCAAGTGTCCAACATACGCATTGTTTACAATATTTAAACGCATTCCCAATGCACCAGACAATGCATCATTGAACTTATAAGAACCGTTCAATTGAAGTCCAAAGATAAACTGCTTTCCCTCCATATAGCTGTCAACAGAATAGCTTGTAGTGTTAACACCTTTAGATGTAAGCGAAAAAGGTAACATCGATATAGGCGCTTCGAATGAAGGCAATCCATGATTAAACACCGCTTTACCTCCACCACCGGTCACAGCGAATGATGCAGAAATAGCATATCTATCTTTTTTATAAGCAAACTGAAAGCTGGGAACTATCGGTGCTGATGCTTCACCTTTATACACTTTGGTTGCATTACCATCGTTATATGCAGCAAATGGGGCAAAAGTAGAAGTAATAGTACGCGTTTGGAAAACGCTTTGGTTAGTAAGTGCAAGATGAAAACCATCGGATAAGAAAATCAAACCTGCGGGGTTGGTATAAACGGCATCAATTTCGGTAGAAGCGTCACGTGCCGGATTACGTAAAAAATGTACACTCTGATTTGTATTAGTCAATAAACCACCGGCGAATGTTGAACCAACGGTCAAAGAAAGAAATGCAATAATCAAAAGTCTCTTCGTCATAAATTGTTTTTTTAGTTTTTATATATGAATCAATATCTCAAAGAAAGCATGCGTTAAATTGCATGAAATTTTGAACTGCAAAATTACACATTTATTTCATAAATGTGCAATTATTATACAATTAATGCACAAAATCACTAAAAATGTGCTATTCTAAGGACGAAACACTTCAAAAAAGAACAAAAAAAGGGAAAAGCCTAAGCCTTTCCCTTTTCAATTCAGAAAGTTTTGATTTTGAATTACTCAGCTGCTGGAGTTTCTTCAGTTGCAACTGGTGCAGCAACCGAAGCTTCAGCTGCTACCGGAGCAGCAGTTTCTTTCTTAGCAGCTGTAGAACGACGCGTACGCGCAGCTTTCTTAACAGCCTTTTCTTTCAACATATTTTCGTTGTAGTCAACCAATTCGATGATACACATTTCTGCGTTATCACCTAAACGGAAACCTGTACGTAAAATACGAGTATAACCTCCCGGACGGTTAGCAATTTTCACTGCAACATTTTGAAATAGTTCAGTTACCATTTCTTTATTTTGCAAGTGACTAAATACTGTACGACGTGAGTGTGTTGTATCTTCTTTTGATTTCGTCAACAATGGTTCTACATAAACTTGCAAGGCTTTAGCTTTAGCCAAAGTAGTAGCAATTCTCTTATGTTGAATAAGAGAAGAAGCCATATTGGACAACATCGCCTTTCTGTGAGCCGTTTTACGGCCTAAGTGGTTAAATTTTTTATTATGTCTCATCTCTTTACTCTTTTTCTAATTTATATTTAGCGATATCCATTCCAAATGACAGATTCAAGCTTTCTAATTTTTCATCTAACTCGGTGAGAGATTTTTTACCGAAGTTACGGAACTTCAATAAATCATGACGGTGATATCCGGCCAATTGACCTAAAGTATCCACATCAGCAGCTTTCAAACAGTTGAGAGCACGAACAGATAGTTCGAGATCAGTCAATTTTGTTTTAAGCAATTGACGCATATGCAAGATTTCTTCGTCAAACTCATCACTACCTTCACCTTCGGTTACTTCCAACGAGATTTTCTCGTCAGAGAATAACATAAAGTGGTGAATTAGAATTTTAGCAGCTTCTTTCAAGGCATCTTTCGGATGAATAGAACCATCGGTACTAATTTCAATTACTAATTTCTCGTAATCGGTAACTTGTTCCACACGGTAATTTTCAATCGAATACTTTACGTTACGTATTGGCGTAAAGATAGCATCAATCGGAATAACACCAATCTCAGCGTTAGCTGGTTTGTTTTCTTCCGACGGAGCGTAACCACGTCCTTTATTCACCGTAATGTCAATTTGGAAACTGGCAGAAGGATCAAGTTCGCAAATTACTAATTGTGGGTTAAGCACTTCAAAACCGGTAAAATATTTTCCAATATCACCAGCCTTAAAAGAATTTACTCCAGAAACTGTAATAGTCACTTTCTCGTTTTCGATATCTTCAACTATTTGTTTGAAACGCACTTGTTTCAAATTTAAAATGATGTTTGTAACATCATCGATTACTCCCGGAATAGTTGAATACTCATGATCGATTCCTTCTATTTTGATGGAAGTAATAGCGAAACCTTCTAGTGAAGACAATAGGATACGGCGCAAAGCATTACCTACTGTAATACCGTAACCGGGTTCTAGCGGACGAAATTCAAATTTGCCATGAAATGCGTCGGCTTCCATCATGATAACCTTTTCGGGCTTTTGAAATGCTAATATAGCCATGGATTCACTTATTATTTAGAGTACAACTCAACGATTAACTGTTCTTTGATATTTTCAGGAATATCTTCACGTTCTGGAACATGTAAATAAGTTCCGCCCATTAAAGAAGCATTCCATTCAATCCAAGGGTATTTGCTGTGGTTAAAACCTTCCAAAGAAGCATTGATAACTTCCATTGATTTGTTTTTTTCACGAACTGCAATCACCTGACCAGGTTTGATATGACAAGAAGCAATGTTTACTACTTTGCCATCAACTGTAATGTGTTTGTGACTAACCAATTGGCGAGCACCTGAACGAGTAGGAGCAAATCCTAAACGAAACACTAAGTTATCCAAACGTGATTCCAGTAATTGTAATAATACTTCACCGGTTACACCTTTAGTACGTTGAGCTTTTTCGTACATGTTACGGAATTGTTTCTCCAACACACCGTAAGTATACTTTGCTTTTTGTTTTTCGCGTAATTGAATACCGTACTCCGACGTTTTTTTACGACGACCTTGACCATGTTGTCCAGGAGGGTAGTTCTTTTTAGCTAACACTTTATCTGGTCCGAAAATAGCTTCACCAAATTTACGAGCTATTCTTGACTTTGGTCCAATATATCTTGCCATTGTTTTATTTTTTGTTTAAAATTGATTATGTGTTCCACGTGCACAAATTGGTCGAAACTTATTACAGCCGCGACTGCAGAGAGGTTTAAATGCAATCTATTTTTTATATTTCACCTATTCGACTGCCGAGGAAACTCGATTACGAATTACACTCTTCTCCTTTTAGGAGGACGACAACCATTGTGTGGAAGTGGGGTAACATCAACAATTTCTGTTACTTCGATACCTGCACCGTGAATAGTACGAATTGCTGATTCACGACCGTTACCTGGTCCTTTTACATAGGCTTTCACTTTCTTCAAACCTAAATCTAATGCAACTTTTGAGCAATCCTGTGCTGCCATTTGAGCTGCGTAAGGAGTGTTTTTCTTTGAGCCACGGAATCCCATCTTACCGGCAGATGACCAAGATATTACTTGACCGCTACCATTTGCAAGTGTAACAATAATGTTATTAAATGATGAATGTACGTGCAATTGACCTACACCGTCTACTTTAACGACTCTCTTTTTGGCTGCAACTGTTTTCTTTGCCATATTAATTGAATATTATTTTGCTTTTTCTAAAATTCGCAAACAGTTAATAACCTTATTTAGTTGCTTTTTTCTTGTTAGCAACTGTTTTCTTTTTACCTTTACGAGTACGAGCATTATTTTTCGTACTTTGTCCTCTCAATGGTAGGCCAATACGGTGGCGAACTCCACGGTAACAACCAATGTCCATCAATCGCTTGATGTTGGTTTGTACTTCAGAGCGAAGGTCACCTTCCACTTTGTATCCTATCCCAATGATCTCGCGGATCTTAGATGCTTGGTCGTCTGTCCAATCTTTCACTTTGATGTTGATGTCAACACCGGCAGTTTCTAAAATCTTTTTTGCACTATTGCGACCTATTCCGTAGATATAAGTCAATCCAACTTCTCCTCTTTTGTTTTGAGGTAAATCTACTCCGACAATTCTTATAGCCATAAACTTATTTTTTCAAAAAATAAATAATTATCCTTGACGTTGTTTAAACTTAGGATTTTTTTTGTTGATAACATACAAACGCCCTTTTCTCCGCACGATTTTACAATCGTCGGTGCGTTTTTTTACAGATGCTCTTACTTTCATGGGGAAATATTTAATTTTATTTATATCTAAAAGAGATTCTTCCTTTTGACAAATCATAAGGCGACATTTCAACTTTCACTTTATCACCGGTCAAAATTTTTATATAATGCATACGCATTTTGCCAGAGATATGAGCTGTAATTACGTGACCGTTTTCCAACTCGACGCGAAACATGGCGTTTGATAATGCTTCGATTATCTTTCCATCTTGTTCTATTGCAGTTTGTTTGGCCATATATTAAATTGCTTTATTCCCTAAAATTTGTTCTATATATTCAAAACTCGAAAGTATATCGGCTTTTCCACGTCGTATTGCAATTGAATGTTCAAAGTGGGCAGAAGGTTTCCGATCAATCGTTCGGGTAGTCCAACCATCCTTTTCAAACACTAAGTTTCTCGCTCCCATATTAATCATAGGCTCAATAGCTATGGTCATTCCTGATTTCAGCATTATTCCGTTTCCTTTTCGTCCATAATTAGGAACTTCGGGTGCTTCGTGCAATTTGCGTCCAACACCATGTCCTATCATTTCACGAACAACAGAATAACCGCGTTCTTCACAATAACTTTGAATTGCATTTCCTAAATCACCTAAGCGGCGACCTTCTTGTGCTTGCTCTATACCTTTGTATAAAGATTCTTTAGTTGTACGCAATAAATCAACAATCTCCGGCTTCACATCGCCTACACAAAAAGTATATGCTGAGTCGCCATGAAAACCATTAATATATGCACCACAATCTACAGAAATAATATCACCGTCTTCCAAAATAATTTTGTCGGAAGGTATACCGTGAACTACCTGATCGTTTACTGAGGTACAAATAGATTTCGGGAAGCCACCGTAACCGAGAAAACCCGGTACGGCGCCATTATCCCTAATATATTCTTCGGCAATTTTATCCAATTGCGCTGTGCTAATGCCCGGCGTAATTATTTTTGCCATTTCAGCTAACGTTTTAGCCACAATTTGATTACTGATACGAAGCAATTCTATTTCTTCGTCCGATTTTAAAAAAATCATTCAGATATTGTTTTAATATGCAGCGGCACCACCTGTGCGTCCTTTTATTCTACCTGATTTAAGCAAACCATCGTAATGTCGCATTAATAAGTGGCTTTCGATTTGTTGAAGTGTGTCAAGTACTACCCCAACCAAAATCAACAATGAAGTTCCACCAAAGAATGCAGCAAATGACTGATTAATTCCAACTACACTTGCAAAAGCAGGCATAATAGCAATAAATGCAAGGAATATAGAACCAGGCAAAGTGATACGAGACATAATTAAATCAAGATACTCAGCGGTACGTTTACCGGGTTTGATACCAGGAATGAAACCATTATTACGTTTCATTTCTTCAGCCATTTGAGTTGGATTAATTGTAATAGCTGTATAGAAATACGTAAATATCACGATTAAGAAACCAAATACTAAGTTATACCAAACACCGGTCGTATTCATAAATGCACTTACAAATCCTGTCATTGCATCAGAATGAGCGAAACCGGCTAATGTTGCAGGTATAAACATAATTGCTTGCGCAAAAATGATAGGCATAACACCTGCTGCATTTATTTTTAATGGAATATACTGACGAACACCACCATATTGTTTATTACCAACTACGCGTTTTGCATATTGTACCGGAATCTTACGAGTTCCTTGCACAAGCATTATCGAAGCAGCAATTACCAACAGAAGCACGATCAGTTCTCCAAGGAACATTACCAAACCACCACCTGCATCACCTAAACGTGAAGCAAACTCTTTGATAATAGCACCCGGAAAGCGTGAAATAATACCCACCAAGATAATAAATGATATACCGTTACCAATACCTTTATCAGTAATACGCTCACCGAGCCACATTACAAACATGCTACCACCGCAAAGAATTAATGTAGAGGTCAGTGTAAACATAAATCCACTAGGTATAGCCGAGCCCGCTTGAGCCAACTGAACGCTAAGGTTTATTAAATACGAAGGACCTTGCAACAATAAAATAATTACGGTCAGGTAACGGGTATATTGATTCATCTTACGACGTCCACTTTCACCTTCGCGTTGCATTTTTTGGAAATAAGGCACCGCAATAGTCAATAACTGGATAACGATAGATGCAGAAATGTATGGCATGATACCTAATGCAAATACCGAAGCATTTGCAAAAGCACCACCCGAAAACATGTCTAATAAAGCGAGAAGACCACCGCTTGTTTGCGATTTTAATGCTGTCAAAGCATTAGGGTCAATACCCGGAAGTACAATATAAGAACCAAAACGATAAATCAATACTAACAAGAAAGTTGTGAGAAGTCTATTACGAAGGTCTTCAATCTTCCAGATATTTTTTATTGTCTCTATTAGTTTCATGTTCTTACAATTTTACTATGGTTCCACCTGCGGCTACAATTGCTTCTTCAGCAGATTTAGAGAACCCATTAGCTTCAACTTCAATTTTCACAGTCAAAACTCCCTTACCTAAGATTTTTACCAAAGCAGTTCTTGAAACAAAACCTGCTTCTCTCAAATCGCTTACGCTTATTTTAGTTAAGTTATTAGTTTGAGCTAATGTTTGAAGTGTATCGATGTTGATAGCTTTGTATTCAACACGGTTTACATTTTTAAAACCGAATTTCGGCAAACGACGTTGAATAGGCATTTGACCACCTTCAAAACCAACCTTTTTCGAGTATCCAGAACGTGACTTCTGTCCTTTGTGCCCTTTTGTAGAGGTTCCACCTAATCCAGATCCGGTACCACGACCAATTCTTTTTCTAGTTTTTACAGAACCAACTGCAGGGGTTAAATTACTTAAATTCATATCTTATTTTTTAAAGATTCAAAGAATAATACTATTTGATAACTTCAACCAAGTGATGCACTCGTGCAACCATTCCCAAAATTTGAGGAGTTGCTTCGTGTTCAACTACGGCATTCATTTTTTTCAAACCTAATGCTTCCAAAGTCAATTTCTGAACTTTAGGACATTTGATTTTACTTTTTACTTGTTTAATTTTTATTGTTGCCATAATTTTACGTTTTATCCGTTAAACACTGTATCAAGTGAAACACCTCTGTTTTGAGCTACTGTATGAGCATCACGAAGTTCACCCAAAGCTACAATAGTAGCTTTTACTAAGTTGTGAGGATTCGATGAACCTTTAGATTTGGCCAATACATCGGTAATACCAACACTTTCGAGTACCGCACGCATCGCACCACCCGCTTTTACTCCTGTACCATGTGATGCAGGGCTAATGAAAACCTGAGCTCCACCAAATTTCGACAATTGAGCGTGAGGGATAGTACCGTTTTGAACAGGTACTTTAATCAAGTTTTTCTTTGCAGCTTCAGTTCCTTTTGCAATTGCAGCAGTTACCTCACCGGCTTTACCTAGTCCCCAACCTACGATACCATCTTCGTTTCCAACTACAACAATTGCAGAGAAACTGAATGTACGTCCACCTTTGGTAACTTTAGTAACACGATTAATAGCTACTAATCTGTCTTTCAATTCTAAATCGTTGGTCGATTTAACTTTATTCATATTTGTTGCCATACTTGATTAAAATTTAAGACCACCTTCGCGAGCAGCTTCAGCTAATTGTTTAACTCTACCGTGATATAAATAACCGTTACGGTCAAAAATCACAGCTGTAATTCCGGCTTCTTGAGCAACTTGAGCTACCTTTTTGCCTACAATGGCAGCTTGTTCTGATTTAGTTACTTTTTCTTTAAGACCTAAAGAAGATGCAGCAGCCAATGTTACTCCATTAACGTCGTCAACAAGTTGAGCGTAAATTTGAGTATTGCTTCTGAATACGGTCAATCGTGGTCTTTGTGCAGTTCCAGACACTTTGTGTCGGATATGTGCTTTTATTCTTATTCTTCTATCGAATTTTCTAGTCATAATTTCACAAGTTTACGTAAATTATTTACCAGCAGATTTACCTGCTTTGCGGCGAAGTATTTCACCCGCGAATTTAACACCTTTTCCTTTGTATGGCTCAGGCTTACGGAATGAACGAATTTTTGCGCAAACTTGACCAATCAATTGTTTGTCGCAACATTCCAAAATGAGTACAGGGTTTTGGTTACGTTCGCTTTTTGTTTCAATTTTGATAACATCAGGTAAACTCAAAAAGATATTGTGAGTATAACCTAAAGCGAATTCTAATACCTGACCTTGGTTCGATACACGATAACCAACACCAACTAATTCCAAGGTCTTTTTGTAACCTTCTGAAACACCTACAACCATGTTTTGGATCAATGAACGATACAAACCATGAAAAGAACGGCTTTGTTTCTCATCGTTTTGACGAGTTACGTGACAAATGCCATCCTCAATTGTTACTACTACATTAGGATCGATTTGTTGAGACAAAACTCCTTTTGGACCTTTTACGGTAACCAACGCATCCTGTACCGTGATTGTAACACCGGCAGGTACGCTTATGGGTAATTTTCCTATTCTTGACATATTTCTTTCCTCCTATTAATAAATGTAACAAATAACTTCACCACCCAATTTTAAACCGAGTGCTTCTTTGTTGGTCATAACACCTTTAGAAGTAGAAAGAATTGCAATACCCAATCCATTCAATACACGTGGCATATCTTTGTAGCCAACATATTGACGAAGACCGGGAGTAGAAACTCTGATCATTTTTTTAATCGAGCTAACTTTGTTAACTTGATCGTACTTCAAAGCAATTTTAATAGTGCCTTGTGGACCTTCTTCTACAAATTTGTAGTTGAGGATATAGCCTTTCTCGTGCAATATCCGGGTCATTTCTTTTTTCAAATTCGATGCTGGAACTTCAACCACTCGGTGGTTTGCTTTAATGGCGTTCCGCAATCGGGTAAGATAATCTGCTATTGGATCTGTCATATAATTGTTTTTAAATTGATCCCGGCTTTCGGGACAATATTTAACTTGATTTCATTTTTGATATTGTGCAGACAAGGCAAGCCTTGTCTTTTACAATTACCAGCTTGCTTTTCTAACACCCGGGATTAAACCGTTAGATGCCATTTCACGAAATTGAATACGCGAGATACCAAACTGACGAATATATCCTTTTGGACGACCAGTAAGTTTGCAACGGTTGTGAAGACGTACTGGAGAAGCATTTTTAGGGATCGATTGAAGGGCTTCATAGTTGCCTTCTGCGATATATTTTGCTCTTTTTTCAGCGTATTTAGCAACCATTTTGGCTCTTTTCACCTCGCGGGCTTTCATTGATTCTTTTGCCATTGTATGTCTAAATTAGTTTTTTTTGAATGGTAATCCAAATTCTTTCAACAATGCGAAACCTTCTTCATCAGTTTTAGCAGTTGTTACAAAAGTAATGTTCATACCCAACAAACGAGTAAGACCATCGATATTGATTTCAGGGAAAATAATTTGTTCTTGGATACCTAATGTATAGTTACCTCTTCCGTCCAATTTATTAGCAATCCCCTTGAAGTCACGCATACGTGGCAAAGCAACACGTACCAATCTTTCAAGAAACTCATACATTTTATCTCCACGTAACGTTACACGAACACCGATAGGCATTTTTTTACGCAATTTGAAGTTAGAAATATCGTTTTTAGAAATAGTTGCTACTGCTTTTTGACCTGTAATTGTAGTCATTTCGTTGATAGCAACTTCGATAATTTTTTTATCTGCTACTGCTATTCCCAGACCTTGGTTAAGAACAATTTTCTCCAATTTAGGAGATTGCATAACTGAGCTGTAACCAAATTCTTTCATTAAGATAGGAACGATACGTTCTCTATAATCTTGTTTTAAACTTGCTGTGTTCATTTTAGATTTCCTCTCCTGATTTTAAAGAAACACGCACCAATTTACCTTCTGCATTTAATTTACGACCAACACGAACGGGTTTCCCGTTTTCAACTGGGTTTAAATTAGAGATATGAATAGTTGCTTCTTTCTTGATTATACCTCCTTGAGGACTTTTCGCATTCGGTTTGGTGCTCTTTGAGACCAAATTAACACCTTCTACAATAGCGCGTTTGTCTTTCACAAGAATTTCTAGCACGCGACCGGTTTTGCCTTTGTCAACACCAGTATTTACGTAAACGGTATCACCTTTTTTTATGTGTAATTTACTCATCACTATTTTGTTTTTCGAAGATTAAAGCACTTCAGGTGCAAGTGATATGATTTTCATATTAGTAGCACGCAATTCACGAGCTACAGGGCCGAAGATACGGCTTCCACGGATTTCGCCAGCGGTATTTAACAATACGCAAGCGTTATCATCGAAACGTATATAAGAGCCATCTGCACGACGAACTTCTTTTTTTGTACGAACGATAACTGCCTTAGAGACAACGCCCTTTTTAATGTCTCCAGAAGGAATAACACTTTTTACTGCCACAACGATAATATCGCCGAGTGTAGCGTAACGTTTGCTTGTTCCTCCTAATACACGAATACAAAGAACTGTTTTTGCTCCACTGTTATCGGCTACTATGAGTCTTGATTCTTGTTGTATCATAATTACTTAACTCTTTCGATAATTTCAGTTAATCTCCATCTTTTTAGTTTACTCAAAGGACGAGTTTCCATGATGCGTACAGTGTCACCAATGTTGCAATCGTTTTTCTCATCATGAGCGTGATATTTCTTAGTCTTATTTACGAATTTTCCGTAAATAGGGTGTTTTTCTTTCCATTTTACAGCAACAGTAATGGTTTTATCCATTTTATTACTGAAAACGACACCCGTTCTTTCTTTTCTTAAATTTCTTGATTCCATCAGGGTCATGATTTTAATTATTAATTTCTCTCTGACGTAACTCAGTAGCAAGACGTGCAACAGTTCTACGAACCACTTTAATTTGCATTGGATTGTCAAGCGGAGAAATGGCGTGATTCATTTTTAAACGACTCAATTGCTCTTCTTGAGCAGCCATACGTTCTTGAATCTCTTTTGTATTTAATTCTTTAATTTCTCTTGTTTTCATTTTCCTTACGCATTTAAAGAGGTGAAATCATAATCTCGTCTAACTACAAACTTAGTAGTTACGGGTAGTTTTTGAGCAGCTAAACGCAATGCTTCTTTAGCAATTTCGAAGGATACACCTTCTACTTCGAATAGCATACGTCCCGGGGTAATAGGAGCAACAAATCCTTCCGGAGCACCTTTACCCTTACCCATACGTACCTCTGCAGGTTTCTTGGTAATAGGTTTATCTGGAAACACACGAATCCAAATTTGTCCTTGTCTTTGCATATAACGGGTTACGGCAATACGGGCGGCTTCAATTTGACGACCAGTTAACCATTTTGATTCAAGGGATTTAATTCCGAATGAACCGAACGCTAACTGATTACCTCTTTGGGCATTTCCTTTCATGCGCCCCTTTTGCTGTCTCCTGAACTTTGTCTTTTTTGGTTGTAACATAATATTTACTTACAAATTCATTAATAACAGTTTAATTATTTTTTCTTTTTGAAGCCACCTTTGCCAGCTCCACGGTCGTTTTTCGAACGATCGCTATAACGATCACCACGATCATTACCGCCACGTTCACCGCGTGAAGTTTCTTTAGTAGCTGTAAAGTTAGGAGCTAAGTCTTTTTTACCGTAGATTTCACCACGACAAATCCATACTTTGATACCAATTAAACCTACTTTAGTCAATGCCTCAGCGTGAGCATAATCAATATCAGCTCTGAAGGTATGAAGAGGAGTTCTTCCTTCTTTATACATTTCCGAACGTGCCATCTCGGCACCATTCAGACGACCTGAACACATTACTTTGATTCCTTCAGCTCCCATGCGCATTGTTGACTGGATAGCCATTTTCGTTGCACGACGGTAAGCAATTTTGCCTTCAACCTGACGAGCAATGTTGTTAGCAACAATTACAGCATCAAGTTCAGGACGTTTTACTTCGAAAATGTTCAACTGAATTTCTTTGTCTGTAATTTTCTTTAACTCTTCTTTTAATTTATCAACTTCTTGTCCACCTTTTCCGATAATGATACCGGGACGAGCTGTACAAATAGTGATAGTAACTAGCTTAAGAGTACGTTCAATAATGATACGCGACAAACTAGCTTTTGCAAGACGGGCATTAAGATATTTTCTTATTTTGTGGTCTTCTACCAAAGTGTCACCATAATTGTTGCCACCATACCAGTTAGAATCCCATCCACGTATAATACCTAAACGGTTACTTATTGGATTAATTTTTTGTCCCATCGAGCATTAAATTTGGTTATCGTTAGTAATTTTTGAATCTACATACAATGTTACGTGATTCGAACGTTTGCGAATACGGTATCCACGACCTTGTGGGGCTGTGCGAAGACGTTTCATCATAGTTGCTGAATCGACACAAATTGAACTTATGTATAAGTTTGCGTTGTCAGCTTTTTGCTCAGTTTTGGTTTCCCAGTTAGCGATAGCTGATTTAAGCAATTTTTCTAATCTTCCAGAAGCTTCTTTAGAAGAAAACTTCAGAACACTTAAGGCTTTATTTACCTCCATTCCACGAATCATGTCAGCCACAAGGCGCATTTTACGTGGTGAAGTTGGTACGCCATTTAGCTTAGCAAAGTAAAGAGTTTTTTGAGCCTCTTTTCTTTCGTCTGCTGATATTTTTTTTCTTGCACCCATTGTTACAGAATTTTTATTTTTTTCTAATTTTTATTTCAATGGATTATTTTTTCTTACCACCGTGACCGCGGAAGTTACGAGTAGGTGAAAATTCACCTAACTTGTGTCCTACCATATTTTCGGTTACATATACGGGAATAAACTTATTACCATTGTGAACTGCAATTGTGTGACCAACAAAATCAGGTGATAACATTGAAGCACGAGCCCATGTTTTGATAACGGTTTTTTTACCGGCTTCATTCATGGTTAAAACTTTCTTCTCTAGCTTCAAGTTGATGTATGGTCCTTTTTTTAATGAACGGCTCATATTATTTACTTAATTTTTTCGATTATTTTTTCTTTCTTTCAATAATATATTGGCTTGATTGCTTTTTAGGTGCACGTGTTTTGTATCCCTTAGCTAATAAACCTTTACGAGAACGTGGGTGTCCACCTGATGCGCGACCTTCACCACCACCCATTGGGTGATCGACTGGGTTCATGGCAACACCTCTAACTCTCGGACGACGTCCAAGCCAGCGTGAGCGACCTGCTTTACCTGATCTTTCTAACGCGTGGTCAGAATTACCAACACTACCAATTGTGGCTTTACAAGTAGAAAGAATCTTACGAACCTCACCTGAAGGCAATTTTACAATGGCATACTTTTCCTCACGTGAAGTGAGTTGAGCAAATGTTCCAGCTGAACGTACCATCGCGGCACCTTGTCCAGGACGTAATTCAATATTATGAATTATTGTACCTAATGGAATGTTTTGCAAAGGCAATGCGTTTCCAACTTCTGGTGAAGCTTCAGCTCCTGAAAGAACTTGTTGACCTACCTGCAATCCATTTGGCGCAAGTATGTAAGTTTTTTCACCATCAGCATAGAAAAGCAATGCGATACGTGCCGAACGATTCGGATCGTATTCGATTTCTTTTACTGTTGCAGGAACACCATCCTTGCTGCGTTTGAAATCAATTACTCTATATTTCTTCTTGTGACCGCCACCTAAGTAGCGCATGGTCATTTTACCATCGTGGTTACGACCTCCGGATTTTGATCCGCCTCTCACAAGAGATTTCTCTGGTGCATTCGTAGTAATTGTATCGAATGTACCAATAACTTTGTGTCTCTGCCCCGGTGTTGTGGGTCTTAGTTTACGTACAGCCATTTGTCTGTTTAAATATTACTATAAAAATCAATTTGTTCACCTTGTTTCACTGTAACAATCGCTTTTTTATAAGCGGAAGTACTTCCTTTAATGATACCAGCTTTTGTAGAACGGCTTTTTTGCTTAGGTGCTACAATTAAGGTATTTACATCTTCAATAGTTACATTGTACATTGCTTCAACCGCTTGCTTGATTTCAATCTTGTTCGCGTCTTTTTGCACTCTGAAAGCGTAACGATTTAATTTGTCGCTAAGCTTTGTCATTTTTTCTGTAACGATCGGTTTTACGATAATTCCCATATTCTGTGCCTCCTTATGCTTTAAAAATTTGTTCTACTGCTGCAACTGAATCCTCAGTTAACACAAGAGTCTTAGCATTAAGAACTATATAAGTACTTAATTCTGAGACAGTTACAACTTTAGCCGTATTTAAATTACGAGCCGACAAATATACGTTTTTATTTGCAGACGATAAAATTATTAGTGGCTTTTTATCAGCCACTTGCAAACTTTTTGTCAATGCTACAAATTCTTTCGTTTTTGGAGTTTCGAAATTCAAGTTCTCAACAACAAATATTTGGTTGTTAATCGCTTTATATGATAAAGCAGATTTACGTGCAAGTTGTTTTACTTTTTTGTTCAATTTGAAATGATAATCACGTGGAGTAGGACCGAACATACGACCACCGCCGACACGAACACCCGATTTAATATCACCCGGACGAGCGCCACCGCTACCTTTTTGTTTTCCTAATTTACGTGTACTACCAGACAATTGGCTACGGCCTTTTGACGAGTGAGTTCCCTGACGTTGATTAGCCAAATATTGTTTCACATCTAAATAAATAGCATGGTCATTTGGCTCAATACCGAAGATGGCATCGCTTAACGATACTTTTCTTCCTGTGTCTTCTCCTTTGATGTTTAATATACTAAGTTCCATGGTTATTTATTGATGATTACGATTGAACCTTTCGCTCCTGGAACTGAACCTTTGATCAAAATCAAATTGTGTTCCGGAATTACTTTTAATACTTGTAGATTTTGCATGGTAACTTTGTCACCACCCATACGACCAGCCATACGCATTCCTTTGAATACGCGAGAAGGATACGATGAAGCTCCTAATGAACCCGGCGCTCTCAAACGGTTATGTTGACCGTGTGTAGCTTGTCCTACCCCAGCGAAACCGTGGCGTTTTACAACACCTTGGAATCCTTTACCTTTTGAAGTTCCGACTACGTCAACAAACGTATCTTCTTCAAACATTTCAACGGTGATTGCATCACCTAATTTGAATTCACTTTCGAATCCTTTGAACTCAACCAAGTGTCTTTGAGGAGCTACTCCTGCTGCTTTGAAAATTCCGGCCTCAGCTTTGTTAGTATGTTTTTCAGTCTTAGCCTGAAAACCTACCTGAACAGCTTCGTAACCATCGGTTCCTACAGTTTTGATTTGAGTAACAACACAAGGACCTGCTTCAATAACAGTACATGGTACATTTTTACCATCGGCACTGAAAACGGATGTCATTCCGATTTTTTTTCCTAATAATCCTGGCATTTCAATTGTTGTTTAAGACCCTTAACCCCAATATGGGGGATCGATCATTGTTTATTAATTATTGTTTCCCTATCGCTAGGGTGTATTATACTTTAATTTCTACTTCTACCCCACTTGGCAATTCTAATTTCATAAGAGCATCAACAGTTTTGCTGGTTGAGCTATAAATGTCAATTAGACGTTTGTAAGAACAAAGTTTAAATTGCTCGCGCGACTTTTTGTTTACGAAAGTTGCACTGTTCACTGTAAAAATACGTGTGTGAGTTGGCAATGGAATTGGTCCGCTTACCACAGCTCCTGTAGCTTTCACTGTTTTTACGATTTTCTCAGCTGATTTGTCAACCAAGTTGTGATCGTAAGATTTCAGTTTGATTCTGATTTTTTGACTCATTGTCGTTTTTATATTTATTTGTTTTGATGTATTACCGAATAAGAGTCATTCACTATCCGGCTATTATAAGTCAACAGACAACAGTCGAAAATCGACCGTTGTCCGTTGTCAAATTTTATAGTAATTCTACTTTACCCTTAGCTTCAGCTACTACTACTTTCGCAATAGAGTTGGTTACTTCAGCGTAGTGATCGAATTCCATTGAAGAAGTTGCACGACCCGAAGAGATAGTACGTAAAGCAGTAACATATCCGAATGTTTCAGATAAAGGCACTTTTGCTTTTACAACACGAGCTCCTGAGCGGCTTGATTCCATACCTTCAACTTGTCCACGACGTTTGTTTAAGTCACCAATAACATCACCCATGTTTTCTTCCGGTGTTACCACTTCCATTTTCATGATTGGTTCCAAAAGAACAGGTTTAGCTTTAGCGCAAGCTGATTTATAAGCTAGAGAAGCACAAATTTCGAAAGATAATTGATCCGAGTCAACCGCGTGGAATGAACCATCAAGTACAGTCACTTTCAAGTTATCCAATGGGAAACCTGCCAAAACACCATTTTTCATAGCGTTAGCAAATCCTTTTTGAATAGAAGGAATAAATTCTTTAGGAATATTACCACCCTTAACCTGATCAACGAATTGTAATGGACCACCTTCGAAGTCTTTATCCATTGGTCCTACTTTTACAATCATGTCCGCGAATTTACCACGTCCACCCGATTGTTTCTTGTAAGTTTCACGTAATTGAACTTCTTGAGTAATGGCTTCTTTGTAATTAACCTGAGGACGACCTTGGTTACATTCTACTTTGAACTCACGTTTCAAACGATCGATAATGATTTCAAGGTGAAGTTCACCCATACCACTAATAATAGTCTGACCAGATTGTTCTTGAGTATGAACTGTAAATGTTGGATCTTCTTCAGCTAATTTAGACAATCCTAAACCTAATTTATCTAAGTCCTTTTGAGTTTTAGGCTCAATAGAAATACCGATAACCGGTGCAGGGAAGTCCATAGATTCCAATGTTACCTGATTGTTCTCGTCGCACAAAGTATCACCTGTACGAATATCTTTAAATCCAACTCCAGCACCAATATCACCGGCAGAAATTAATTCTACAGCGTTTTGTTTGTTAGAGTGCATTTGGAAGATACGAGAAATACGTTCTTTCTTTCCAGTACGAGTATTGAAAATATAAGAACCTGCTTCCAGTTTTCCTGAGTAAACTCTGAAGAAACACAAACGACCAACATAAGGGTCGGTAGCAATCTTAAATGCCAATGCACACAATGGTTCAGAAGCATCAGGGTGACGTACTACTTGTTTTTCAGGGTCACGTGGATCAAATCCGATTGTTTCGGGAGTATCCATTGGACTTGGAAGGTAAGCACAAACTGCGTCAAGCATAGTTTGTACACCTTTATTTTTGAAAGCCGAACCACAAATCATTGGATTAATTTCCATTGAAAGTGTAGCTTTACGGATAGCTGCTTGAATTTCATCAACAGTAATTGTTGAAGGATCATCAAAGAATTTCTCCATCAATACATCATCATATTCAGCAATCGTTTCGAGCATTTTATCTCTCCACTCTTGAGCTTCTTCCAATAAGTCGGCAGGAATTTCTTCCACGTCATATTGAGCACCCATGGTTTCATCATGCCAAAGAATTGCTTTCATCTTCACTAAATCGATAACGCCTTTGAATTTTTCTTCAGCTCCGATTGGAATTTGAATAGGACATGGTTTAGCACCCAAAACAGTTCTCACCTGGCGAACAACTTCAAAGAAGTCGGCACCAGAGCGGTCCATTTTGTTTACAAAACCGATACGAGGTACATTGTATTTGTCAGCCTGACGCCACACTGTTTCTGATTGAGGCTCAACACCACCAACAGCACAGAAAGTAGCAACAGCACCATCCAAAATACGCAATGAACGCTCTACCTCGACGGTAAAGTCAACGTGTCCCGGAGTGTCAATAAGGTTAATTTTATATTTTTCACCTAAATAATCCCACGATGTAGTTGTAGCAGCAGAAGTGATAGTAATACCACGTTCTTGCTCTTGTTCCATCCAGTCCATAGTAGCAGCACCATCATGAACTTCACCGATTTTGTGTGTCAAACCTGTGTAGAACAAAATACGCTCAGAAGTAGTTGTCTTTCCGGCGTCGATATGCGCCATGATACCGATGTTTCTGTTATAAATTAAATCTCCTTTAGCCATTTGATAACTATGATTTTACTTTTAAATGTTTTATTTCAATTAAAATCTAAAGTGAGCAAATGCGCGGTTGGCTTCAGCCATACGGTGCATGTCTTCTTTACGTTTGAAAGCACCACCCTGGTTATTGAATGCATCAACGATTTCGGCAGCTAATTTATCAGCCATCGAGCGACCTCCGCGTTTGCGTGAGTACAATATAAGATTTTTCATTGAAATTGATTCCTTGCGGTCTGCACGGATTTCAGTAGGGACTTGGAATGTAGCACCACCAACACGACGAGATTTTACTTCCACTAATGGAGTAATATTTTCGAGGGCTTTTTTCCAAACTTCGAGAGGGGATTTTTCTTCGTTCGGAAGCTTGTTTTTAACAGTTTCGAGCGATGAATAGAAAATGTCAAATGCGGTAGATTTTTTACCATCATACATCAAGTGGTTTACAAACTTTGTAACCATCGACTCATTGAAAACCGGATCAGGTAATACGATCCTCTTTTTTGGTTTCGATTTTCTCATTTTTCTTGAAAATTTCCGTTTTTGTTTTTTTAGTTGCTTTAGTCTTACTTCAACGATTCCTCTGAATCATTTACTCAACTTTCATCTGCTTCCTGAAAACTCAAACAAGTGTTAAACTTGATTTTGTTGTTTTTTAGAACTGCAATTGGGACAGCGAATTAAAACGCTTATCCGTCAATTCTTGTTATTTCTTTTTACCTTTAGCTGGTGCACCTTTTGCGGCCACTGCTTGTCCTGGTTTTGGACGTTTTGTTCCGTATTTAGAACGACGTTGAGTACGACCAGCAACACCGGATGTATCTAGTGTTCCACGAACCACGTGATAACGAACCCCTGGAAGATCTTTTACACGACCACCACGTACCATTACGATAGAGTGCTCTTGCAAATTGTGTCCTTCACCAGGAATGTAAGCATTCACTTCTTTTTGGTTAGTTAAACGTACACGGGCAACTTTACGCATAGCCGAGTTCGGTTTTTTAGGGGTAGTAGTGTAAACACGAACACAAACTCCTCGACGTTGTGGACAAGAATCCAACGCTGGCGATTTGCTTTTGTCAATGAGTTCTGCTCTTCCTTTTCTAACTAATTGTTGAATTGTAGGCATTTTACTTTGTTTTTGATAACTTAAATAGTTTATTTATATCCTGTTGGTTTTTCTCCAAAATGGGTTGCAAAGATAGACATAATATTTTGATGAACAATACCATCATGCAAAATATTTTTCTTTCTACTGAAAATCAAGTATTCAGATTGAATTTAACGCTGGTTTTCTCACGAAAAATGCATCTATTATCCGCATTCTTTAAATGTAGACAATAGACGCACTTTAATACTGATTTATTGACTGTTATTCTGCAAATACGGTTGAAAATTTACACTCCGCTAAACGAGCTAAAACCTCCATCAATGGGCAACACTACACCGGTGATAAAGCTGGCCGCCGAAGAACATAAAAATTGAACTGCTCCGTTCAATTCGTTTATGTCTCCAAAACGTCTCATGGGTGTATTAGCAATTACCTTAAGACTGCGATCGGTCAACGAACCATCGGGATTAATGAGCACTGCACGATTTTGCTCTCCAATAAAAAAGCCCGGAGCAATAGCATTTACACGTATACCATCGCCATACTTCATCGCCATTTCCATCGCCATCCATTGCGTGAAATTGCCAACTGCCGCTTTTGCTGCCGAATATCCCGGCACACGTGTCATCGACTGCATAGCTGCCATCGAAGATATATTAATAATACTTCCTGTTTTTTGTTCGGCCATCACTTTTCCGAAAACATAACTCGGATATACCGTTCCATTCATATTCAAATTGGTTACAGCATCCCACTTCGAAATCTCCATTTCGAAAAAACTCTGATCGGGCATCAGTGTAGCTCCGGGGATATTACCACCGGCTATGTTCAGTAAAATATCTATGCGCCCCCATTTGGTAACCACATCCGCCGCTATTTTTTCCAGACTTGCGATATCGAGAACATTGCCTACAAAACCAATCACATCGCCACCCAATTCGGATAATTCCTTTACTTTGGCATCCAGTTTTTCCTGTTTGGTACCAATGGCCACTACTTTGGCTCCTGATGCAACAAAACTTTGTGCCACGCTACCACCCAGCACACCACATGCTCCGGTGATAATGGCTACCTTTCCTTTAATACTAAATAAATCGTTCATAATCAAATTTACTATTTTATCATTTACTATTTTCTAAGCCCTACATCTCTGCATTCCTATATTTTTTCATTTTTTACTGTCTACCGCTGCCATTATGCCCGACACCTGAGCCAGGGCAAACATGCGTCCGAGAAACGAATAGCCGGGATTGTGCTTGGTATCTCCATCCGTCAGCATTAATTTTCCGTGATCTACTCGCATGGGTAAGCCCGGATTTTCGCTTTCGAAAATGCGAACCAGTTCTACCAAATGACCACGACCTTCGAGGTGCGATGCTTCCATAAAGTTACCATTATCAGCCACTTCTGTGCTTCGCAAGTGAACAAAATGCGTGCGCTTTGCAAATTTCTGCGCCATAGCAGGAACATCGTTGTGTAAACCCGAGCTGAGTGAACCGGCACAGAAGGTGAAGCCATTGTTAGGGCTCTTATCGGCATTCAGTATCCATTCAATATCATCGACATTACCCACAATACGTGGCAATCCCAACACCGGATAGGGAGGATCGTCCGGATGAACACAAAGATTCACACCATACTGTTCGGCCGTAGGGATTACACTTTCCAAAAAATATTTCAGGTTAGCACGCAATTGATTTTTATCAATGCCTTTGTAAAGTTCCAGCAATTGATTGAACAGCTCCACGGGTTTTAGAACATTTCCTTTAAAACTATCATTTACAAAACCCTGTGTTTTTACAATAATGGTATTGATTAGTTCTGCTTTTTCTTCCTCCGAAATTGTTTTATTCAATGCATTTACCTGCTTCATCTCATCCGTTGAGTAATCAGCAGCAGCTCCTTCCCTATTCAGGATATAGCAATCGAAATAAGCAAAACGGATTTTATCAAAATAGAGCGTAGAAGTTCCATCGGCAAGTTTATAATTCAGGTCGGTACGAATCCAGTCGATCACCGGCATAAAATTATACACAACCGTTTTGATACCGGCTTTTCCCAAATTAGCCAAACTGATTTTATAATTTTCGAGCAATTGTTCTCTGTTGGCTCCACCATATTTTATACTCTCCGAAACCGGTAAACTCTCCACCACCGACCAACGAAGGCCGTAACTTTCTATATAAGCTTTCAATTCGGTGATTGCTTCAAGTGTCCACACTTCACCGCTTGGTACATCATGCAATGCAGTCACAATTCCTTCTACTCCGATTTGTCGGAGCATATCCAGCGTAATATTATCTTTACGCCCAAACCAACGCCACGTTTTTTCCATATTTTTAAAGACAAAAGAACCAAGAGTCAAGAGCCAAGACAACAGTCAAATAATTAGCACATTGACAAATTGGCATATTAATTATGATGTTTCATATCCAGTTTTATCGCTTTCAAACTATCCAAATCGTGCACAGGTCGCTCAATGTCATACGGAATTGGTTGCTTTGAAAAAGTTTGGAAATAGAGCAAACAGGCATCTTTCCACCAAACAGCATCACGAGCCTGAATACGTAATTTCGACTGCACTTCCGCAAACCGTTGGGCATCGACAAAAGGTTCTGCCTTATCCCAAATTTTCTGATATTCGCGTACCGATTGAACACCCTTGTCGTAAGTATAACACAACTCATTCCACAGCGTTTTCCCACTTTTCATGCGGAAGTTCCACGGCACATGTTGGAACCAAAGCAGATATTTATCAGGGCATTGGTTCATATCGTTGAATTGCTCTTTTAAGGGCGAAGCATACTGACTTACAGCATTGCTTCCATTGGTAGTCCTGTCAAAACCAAGTCCGATAGAATCAGCCTTGTGGTAATATTTTGGCAACCAGTCGGGTCGAGCGCCCGGGATATCGCACCATGGCTCAGGACCATAGTGGTGAGTCCACGCAAAGATATGGTGCAACCCGAGTGGCATCATATAGTCCACTGCAGTTTGGTGCGAAGATAGCATCATTTTCTTAACTGCCAACAGACAACTATCCCTGGATACTTGTTGAGACATTTTTATTTCCTGTTGTCCGCTGTCCGCCGTCAGTTGTCTATTAAACGTCATTTTAATCCACTCATCAGCAATTTGCTCGCTCGAAAGTTGGTTATTCCACGCCAGCCTTCCGAACGCGTACCAGTTGGCTTGCGCAAAATGGTGACCACACCAGTTGTCATCATTCCCAATATTGGCAACACCGGCAAAAGCAGTTATTTTTTGGGGATAAACCTCCCCGGTAGTTAGCTTCGAAATGGTAGTCCCATCACCGGCTGCATGTGTATCGGCATCTAAAAATTCTTTCCACATGGAGGACAGGAAAACCAAATGATTGCTATGTCCAAGATATTCCTGTGTAATCTGCAGTTCGGGCATTAAAGCCGTTTTTTTCATAGCACCAAACAAAGGACTAAAAGGCTCGCGTGGCTGAAAATCAACCGGACCGTTCTTTACCTGAATAATCACATTGTCGCGAAACTGCCCATCGAACTTATGAAATTCGTTGTAAGCCAACTTTACCCTATCATCGCCCGGCTCATACACAAATGCACGCCACATCACTATTCCACCAAAGGGTTTCAATGCGTCTGCAAGCATATTGGCACCATCCACATGTGTACGTCCGTAATCCATCGGACCGGGCAAACCTTCGGAATTCGCTTTTACAAGAAATCCTCCGAAATCGGGGATTAGTTTATAAACCTCTGCTGCTTTATTTTTCCACCATTTACGAACATCAGCATTCAACGGATCGGAAGTAGACAAACCGCCCAGTTCTTTTGGCGATGAAAAATTAATGGACAAATATGCCCGGATATTATACGATCGCAACACGGCAGCAATGGCTTTCACCTTCAACAAATTCTCAGTAGAAAGCATCTCAGGCGAAGCATTTACATTGTTCAATACCGTAGCATTGATTCCAATAGACGCATTGGCACGTGCATATTCTGCGTAGCGGGGCGAAATCGTTGCCGGAAGCTCATCCCATTTCCAAATGGAGTGACCTGCATAACCACGTTCAACACTCCCATCCAGATTGTCCCAATGATTCAGAATACGCACTTTGTAAGAAGGATGTTCCTTCACGTTGAAGGAACAAGAATTTGTTTGTAACATTCGGAGCAAATGAAAAACGCCGTACAAAACACCCTGCTCACCAGCCGAAGCAATAACAGTACAAGAGTCAGCATTCAACTTTACCCTCCGAATTACAAATCCTTCCGACCCGAGCTGCGCAAGTTCTTTTCCGATATTAAGACTGCGAATGTATTTATTCTGAAGAGTTCCGAGCAACAATGAGTTTGATTGTGGGACAACTGAAACAGGCATTTCTTTTCCGGTCATCTCCGAATACGCCATCTTCAATTCATTCGTTGCCGAACGAAGAAGGTTTCCTTTTTCGAGACATACAACCGATGAAAACTGCACAAGCGAACTTTCTATTGTTGTCGCAGGCTGATACCTTAACCATAGTTTACTTCCATTCTCTGCAGAAAGCGAACCCGAAATCAGAATAAAAAAGAAGAATATTGAATATATTGTTTTCATTATTGGGCAATTGGACAAATTTCTTTTAAACAAAAAAACGTTTATGACATTCAAATAACGCATCGAAGCACAAAAAGCAAGCCACCTTTTGCACTTCGAAAGGATTATTTTATTCCGGTACATTAAAGGTATCGCCGGTAACCTGAATCGTTTTGCTAGCTACTTTCTTATTTTCGATAGACGCATTATCGGGTTGTTTTCCACCTACCGACACCAGCACTCTACCGGCACGCACCTGAGCTACGCTATTATCATCGAAAGCAGCCATCTTATCCGGAGTAATACTAAAGCGCACCGGTTTGGTTTCACCTGCTTTTAAATGAATGCGATTGAAGCCTTGCAAAGAACGAATAGGAACAGGGAATTTCGAATCGGGCAATGAAACATAAAGTTGAACAATTTCATCACCATCCACATTGCTTGTATTCTTTACATTAACAGTCAATTCAAGCGTTTCTCCGGCTTTAATTTCGGCAGGTGCCTGTATCGTTTCATATTCGAAGGTTGAATAACTTAATCCGTAACCAAATTCGTACAATGGATCCTTTTTAAAGTAGCGATAGGTTTTCCCCGTCATATTATAATCGTCGAAAGCAGGAATTTGATCGATTGATTTATAAAATGTCAGAGGCAAACGACCCGAAGGATTGTAATCACCAAAAAGCACATCGGCAATAGCAGTTCCGCCGGCCTGACCCGGATACCACGCTTCGAGAATGGCCGGAACATATTCCGCTTCCCAGTTGAAAGCCAGGGCACTACCATTGAGCAATACCAACACGGTAGGCTTACCCAGTTTGTATATCTCTTTAATCAATTCGCTTTGCGTAGCCGGCAGTTGAATGTCCAGGCGGTCGCCACCCGAGAAACCATCAACCTTCACTTTCATCTCCTCACCTTCCAACAGCGGACTCAAACCCATACACAAAATAACTGCATCCGAAGATTTTGCCAGCTCCACAGCTTCTTGCTTCAGGTTGGGTTTCGGCATACTCCACAACAAACGCATGATCGAGTAATCGGTATTGTGTTGAAGATATTCAAGTCTAATTTTATATTTTTTGCCGGCAACCAGATTGAACAATTCGTACATTTTGCGTGGGTGATGAACATCTTTCCATTTGGTCACCAGTTTACCGTCGATATATAAATTAAATCCGGAAAGACCTTCGGCGCCAAGAGCATATTCTCCACTGATGGTGGGTACCAACACACCACTCCAGTTTGCAGAAAATGCATCGTATTTCATATCAGCAAAAGGAGCTGTCGTGCGCCATATAAAATCTACATTTGCATCCACACGGCTGTGTTTTGGCTTTCCCTTCCAATTTGGATTATCGAAATAATTGGCTTTCAATCCATGTTGCGTCATACTTTCATCGGTATACAGAACATTGGACGGAACAGCCTGAAAATATGGTAATTTTGCAGCGAGCTCGCACCCTTGGGCAAAAACGACTTCCGAATTGGGTAGTTTTTCGCGGATTCCGGCGAGTGGTGTTTTCGGACTGGAAGGATAACCGTTGTAATTGGCAAGTAAAACTTCCAGGTCGTCGGCATTAGGTCCGATAACAGCTACTTTTTTCAGATTTTTACTTAGGGGCAATAGATTATTGGCATTTTTGAGCAACACTAACGATTTACGTGCGGCATCCAGTGCCAATTCCTGATGCTCCTTGCTATCCACCACCGAAAAGGGGATTTGAGCAAATTTTACATTTTCATCCGGATCAAACATCCCTAATTTCATGCGTGCCATAATCACACGTCGCACCGACACGTTTAGTTCAGCTTCGGTAATCAATCCTTTCTTAACGGCTTTTACCAAAGCCGGATAACTACTACCACAGTTTAAATCCGTGCCTGCTTTTACGGCCATCGCAGCAGCCTCTTCGCGTGTATTTACCACGTGGTGAGCTTTTTTATCAAAAAAATCGACTACTGCCCAGCAATCGGAAACAATATAGCCTTTAAATCCCCATTTATCGCGCAGCATACTTTCTAAAAACTTATTACCACAACAGGGTGCACCTTTAAGTCGCTGATACGCGCACATAACAGAATAAACCTGAGCGTCCTTTACTACTTTTTTGAAATGCGGAGTATAGGTTTCGGCCATATCGCGATCGGTTGGCCAAATGTCGGCCGAGTGACGTGTAGATTCGGGACCACTATGTACTGCAAAGTGTTTAGCTGTGGCAACCAGTTTAAAATACTTCGGATCATCTCCCTGCAACCCTTTTACAAAAGGCACAGCCAATTCACCTGTCAGATAAGGATCTTCGCCATAAGTCTCCATTCCCCTACCCCAACGTGGATCGCGAAATATATTGATATTAGGTGTCCAATACGTCAGCCCCTGATAAATTCCACGTTTATCGCGGGATATATAGTCATGATATTTTGCACGCGCTTCGTCGGAGATAGCATTAGCAATAGATGACATTTCGTTTCCGTCCCACATGGCAGCCATACCAATAGCCTGAGGAAAAACGGTGGCCAGACCTGATCGTGCAACGCCATGCAAGCACTCATTCCACCAGTTATATGCAGGAATTCCCATCCGCGGAATGGCCGGCGAATCGTATCGCATCAAATCCACTTTTTCCTGTAAGGTGAGACGCGAAAGTAAATCCTCCGTACGTTGTTCAAAACTCAACTCCGTTTTTTGATAAGGTAATTGTGCCTGTTGTTTTTGTGAAAAAGACAACATGGATACGATGAACAAAAAGCTGCTCAACACTATAAATTTTCTCATGGGTAATATATTTGATTTTTTAATCCTATAAAGTTCCTCATTAACGGCAAGACAATCATTCCTTTTACAAACGGTCGGGCGAGGAACAAGCACAACGCCGGTTGCCGGTCAACCAGCTCACTATAAATCCATTTCTATTGAAATCAAAAACTTTCAACCGTAAAAAGAATTGGTTTCAACGGTCGAAAGTCTAACTTCTGCATTTGTTTTTTAAAGGCGCCTAAAATTACAAAAAATATTTAATATCAACAGATGATTAAATTCAATATTTTCGCAACCGAATTTATATTAAATATTGACGACATTCAGCCTTTATTTACACTCCCTGATGTAATGAGTATGGCTGATTGGGACTCTCTATTATTTGATTCCCAACCAGCCATATTATTGTTACTTTTTATCTATAATTAATATCCGGGATTCTGATAAGCTGCTTTTTCTTCAGTAGTCATATCCAACCTATCAATTTGCGCTTGAGGAATTGGACGCAGGTAATGAACCGCTTTGTTGATAACACGGGTAAATGTCTTGGGAGTATGAGTACCAGTATCAGCAATTTCGTACGTACCGGCAATTTCTTCCCATTTTTGAGTGCGAACCAAGTCGAACCAACGATAGCCTTCGCCAAAAAACTCGCGAGAACGTTCAGCCAAGATATAATTGACATCTATCGTAGCCGGAGTTGCTGCAATCATTTCAGCACTGTGGTCTTCTACTTTCACTTTATTTTCAGCATTGCTATAGCTCCATTTACCTGCTCTTGCACGTATTACATTCACTAATCCTCTTGCAGTTCCATCATTAGCATAGGTTCCTGTTACAGCCTTAGTATTGGCACCCATTACAGCGGCTTCAGCAGCTACGAAGAATAGTTCTGAGAATTTGGCGATATCAAATGGACGACAAGTACTACCATTAGGAGTTCCTAGTCCTGTGCCGTTATCTGTACGATAGGTTCCAATTTTCCAAAGACCAGGAAAATATTGTCGATTTATACCCCGTGGAGAAATAACATAATCAGCTCTTCCCGGAATTTCACCAGCACCAATGTTGCTTTTACCAGTTGTATAGTTAATAGAACCAGCCAATGTTTCATCCGGTAAGAAAGACAGTATGGCATCACCAACACCTACCGGTAACTTGTTGGCATTATACATAGTAGTAATTGATGCAGTACTTGCTTGTTTATTCCAGTTGCTGCGATAAACAGATGTAAAAGTACCGTCAAAACGCGAATCATTGGTTTTGTCAGCAAAAGTTTTTGTAAAAACACCTTGTGTGGGAGCCATACGTGTCCAGGGACGACCACCCCATTGTATAGCTTCACGCAATACAGAACCTGTAACATCTGTTCCATCTGCTTTTTTTGCACTTCTTAAATTCTCCATTTGTGGCGTAACCATCCAACATGCAAAATTATCCGGGGCTTCACCGTTTCCGTACGAGAAACTAATTCCACCATTATATTGTTCGCTTGCATTGGTATGGTCAGCAAACAACAAGATTTCGTTGTTGCGGTCATTTTGTGCTAAGTGAACTTTGTAATAAGTTGATTGTAAGCCAAAAGTTCCTGGATTGACAATTGCTTCAATAGATATATCATAAGCTTGTTGAAAATACCATTTTGCATCATGTCCATCGGGATCTGTACGAGGTGAAGCCGGATAGGTTGGAACATTGTTAGGATTTTGTAACCACCATGCATAAGTCAGATAAGCCTTAGCCAAATAAAGACGAGCAACCGTTTTTGTAGCAGCTCCTACAATACGAGGTGCATCAGGCAAGTCGGTGATAGCTTGTTTCAAGTCCGGAAATATACCAATCGTATAAACTTCAGGCACCGTATTACGCACTGATGTTCTTATTGTAGATTTATTAAATTTGAGAATGCCTCCACCCAAATCAAGCGGAACTCCACCGAAGGTTTGAACTAACTGAAAATAATCGAATGCACGGAAGAATCTTGCTTCGGCAATTAAGGACGGAACCAAACCTACAGCTTCTGCATTTTCGATTACACCACTTGCGGTGTTGATGTTTGGGAATGCATTATTCCAAACCACATCGGCTCGAGAAGTTGATGGTGTCATAGTTCCACCACTGGTCATATCAGCATCTTTAAAGTTTCCATCGGCGCTATTTGCCCAAGTGTATTCATCAGTACCGGTAAGGGTAATGTTATAGTAATATCCTTGTCCATAAATGTAACGCAAGTGAGCATACATAGAGGTCAACCCGCTCTGAACGCCTTCCTTTGTTGTAAAAAAACCTGGTTCATAAGTAGCGCGTGGCTGTTCTTCCAAGATACTGCTACATGCGGACAGAAACAACATAAACGCTGCTCCCATCATAACTTTAATATTTATCTTTTTCATCATTATATTAATTTATAAGTTATCAAAAAGTCAAACTAACACCTAACAAGTAGTTACGGGTAGATGGAGAGTTGGTTCCAACTGTCAGGATACGTCTGCTGACTAAACCTCCTGAAGCCATATTTTCATCGCCGTAGGAGTTAGTTTCGGGATCCATACCTGTTTCGTTGGTGTAAGGCGCAAACAATACAAATGGATTTTGAACAGTGGCATAAACCCGCAAATTTTGGACGCCAAGACTTTTAACTAATCCTTTATTAAAATTATACCCTAAGGTAATGGTACGCACTTTCAAATACGAAGCATCAAAGAGAGCCAATGTATTAGCGTATTTCGGATTATCCCCGCTCATAATTCCTCCTGGTTTTGGGTAAGTAGCACCTGTATTTTCCGGTGTCCAATAATCAACATCAACTTGTCCTCTACGACCAGACAACATATTCAGGTAGCCGTTACCAGAGTAAAGCGAACTAACTAACGTACCTCCGCTCTTAAAAGCACCAATCACAGTAAGATCGAATCCTTTGTATCCTACAGTGGTATTGAAACCACCTTGAAAATCGGGATCAACTTCAATAATTTGGCGGTCTTTACCACCTCCATCCATCGCTCTTACAGGGTCTCCTACTTTTCTGCCTGTCGGTATAACGTCCCCTTCTTTGTAATAATCGCCGAGATATTCTACCTTAATCATACCCACATTACCGCCCGGTTCAAGAATATCCATATAGGGATCACCTTCTTGCCATAATCCAATTTTTTTGGCTGCATAAATTACATTACTGGAGTAACCTACAAACCACGCGTTACCTTCGTCTCTAAGATTCCTTGAAGCAAGAGCTACAATTTTATTTTTGTTCGTGTAGAAGTTGACGCCAGCAGTCCAAGTCCAACCATTAAGGTTGTCCAATATAGTTCCGTTGAGCGAAAATTCAAAACCCTTGTTTTGAGTTGCTCCTACATTTGCCATGTAACTTCCGACACCCGATGTTTGAGGAAGAGCTACACTCAACAAAAGATCTTCGGTGTTGGTTACATAGTATTCTAATGTACCGGACAGACGGTTCTTTAGTAAGCTGAAATCAAGACCATAGTTCCATGTTTTAGAAAACTCCCATCCCAATGTTGGGTTTGGCAGCGTACTAACATAAGTACCTGTTGTAAAATTAGCACTCGCATCTCCGAAGTTATAAGGTCGGGTACTCAATCCACCCAGCGTAGCATAAGGAGCAACAGCCTGATTGGAGGTTTCTCCATAACCTACTCTCAACTTTAGATTGTCAAGCCAATTTACATTCTCCATAAATTTCTCTTTCTTTACATTCCAACCTGCAGATATAGCTGGATAAGTATGCCATTTATGTCCCGGCGCCAATCTTGAAGAACCATCGGAACGAACAGTAGCCGAAATCATATAACGACTATCGTACGAATACATTACACGCCCCATATATGACTGCAAGCCGCTCTTTTCATATGCTTGATCTCCAGGAAGAATAGATCTTTCGCCATCAGTCATACCCAAATTATACCATTGAAAATTCTCGGCAACACCTTTTGCAGTCATCCGTGAACGATTATACATAGTTTCTTCGGCCGAATACATTGCTACAGCATTTATTTGATGTTTTTCGGCAAAGGTGCGGTCATAGTTAACCAAATTCTCAATTGCCCAGTTGGTAGTCAGAGAATTACTAACGGAAGCCGACGAAGGATTAGTTTCTGAAGCGCTATTTATTCCTTGTCCAGTATAGCTACCTCCGGTTGATGTACGAAAGTTCAATCCTAGATTAACACGATATTTCAAACCTTCAACACCTGGAATTTTCACCTCGCCATAAGCCGTATTATAAGACCCGAAGCCCTTAGTTTGACTAAGCATACGGTCTTTATTTGCTTCCACAATATCTCTGGTATATACCCAATTACCTTTATCTGCCGGCATATCTACGGTTCTTTTCCAAGAGCCATCAGTATTATAAGGATTAAGAAGTGGATCACTCGATAATACCTGATATAAACCTCCCGAACTAGCTGATTCGGTTATATTATAGTTACTATTTGTTGTGAAACCGACACGGAAAAGCTTACCAATTTCCTGATCAAGGCTACCGCGCAACGAAAGACGACGATATCCTTCCAAAGGTACTATACCTTGATTTTTGTAATAGCCCAGTCCAAAAGTATAAGCACCGTGTTCTGTTCCGCCTGAAACACCTACATCGTGATTTTGAACAGCACCTGTTTTATAAAACAAGTCTTGCCAATCGGTGTTTGTTCCTGCAACTTCATCGGCTGTGTTCGTTTTGTAAGCAGCCATATTAGCATAAGCCCTCATTGCTGCAAACTCATCGCCATTCATCATATCTATTTTAGAAAAAACCTGGCTTACACCATAGTAGCCATTATAGGTTACTTTGGCTTGCTGACCGCTTTGTCCTCTATTAGTTGTTACTAAGAGTACACCGTTAGCACCACGCGATCCATAAATAGCAGTTGCCGAGGCATCTTTCAAAATGTCTATACTCTTGATTTCACTTGGGTTAATATCACTAATATTTCCTGCAAAAGGTATACCATCAAGTACAACCAGTGGGTCGTTACTGGCAGTAAGCGAACGCGTACCGCGAATACGAATTTGCATTTCGGCACCCGGTTTAGAAGAAGTTTGTGACATTTCCACCCCAGCTATACGTCCTTGTAAAGCTTGCGATAAATTTGCAGATGGCACTTCGCGCATAATGTCTCCTTTCATTGATACCACAGAACCGGTCACCGCTTCTTTTCGTTGCGTTCCATAACCAACTACTACTACTTCTTCTAATAATTTGTTGTCATCCTGTAGTACTACATTCAGATTCGTTTTTCCACCTACTTCTACCATGGCAGTTTGGTATCCTAAATAGGAAACTTTCAATTTAGCTGTTGGAGATACTTTCAATGTGAAAGATCCATTAATGTCAGTTATGGTTCCAACACTGGATCCAACCTCTATTACATTAACACCGATGAGGGGCTCTCCCTTTGCGTCATTTACAATTCCTTTTACGGAAACCGACTGTGCAAATGCAGCCATCGGAACTAGAAAGAATAATAGGCAAATCAGCCTAATAGTTTTCGTGATTTTCATGATTTGATCATTTAATAAATTGTTTATAATACGTTTGACTAATAATTGCTTAACGTTTATTACGTTTTCATACAAAATAAAAATTTAGTTGTTAAACATTGGTTTCCTCGTCACTACAAACATACTATTTATTAAAATATCAGCACGATGCCCACATACCATTTTGTTACACACTCGTTACATCACAGCGTGAATTAGTAACAGAAATTTATCCGCGTGTTACATTTCTGCAACATCCAAAGAATACCGTCTTTTTTATAAGGCATACCCCTTCACAATACGCAACGAAAATTTGCATATAAGTCATTTATTTTAAACCTACTTTAGAAAAAGCCTACATTAGAAGGATACTATCGCCCCTAAAAATCTATTCAGCGTCGATTGAAGGCTGCAGAAAAGGCTCGAAATAAGCCGTTTTGAATACAATAACAGGAGTTCCCACATTATTGAATTGTATTTTATTTTCTTAAAACACAATGTCAAATAGTATCTCTCACTAAAACGAATGGAGCATTGGAATACTGCTGCGCTGAATGAGAATTTCTTGATACAGGTTCAATTGGGTTTAATAGCCCCTTTTGTATTGCCAGGGGATGTCAGTTTCCAGATTCAATTCGTGTGCGGCATTTATAGCAAAATGTGGATTGCGCAAATACTCCCGGGCTACAACGACTACATCTGCTTCCCCATCGACAATAATTTGGTTGGCCTGTTCCGCATTGGTTATCATTCCTACAGTTCCGGTCAGGATACCTGTTTGCCCTTTGATGGCAGTTGCAAACGGAAGTTGGTAGCCGGGGTGAACCAACGATTTATCGACATGCGCAAATCCACCACCCGAAGCCGTAATAAAATCCACCCCGTTTTCAGCAAGTATACCGGACAGTTTCAGACTGTCTTCCATGGTCCACGCTTCCGGTGTATCCAGATAGTCGACAGCCGAAATTCGGACAAGCAAAGGCATTGTTTCAGGGATCACTTCCCGCACTGCCTGAACAGTTTCGATCAAGAACCGGATTCTGTTTTCGAAATTGCCACCGTATTCATCGGTTCTGTGATTGATAACCGCCGAATAGAACTGATGAAACAAATAACCATGACCGGCATGCAATTCTATGGTGTCGAAGCCGGCTTCTACCGCCCGTTTAGCGGCTTCTACAAAGTCAGTCTTAATCTGTTGAATCTCTTCAACTGATAATTCTTCCGGAACAACACCGCTCATCACAGTTGCTGAGGAGCTCTTTGTTATCCAACCACCATTTTCTACGGTCAACGGTTTAAAACCTTCGTTGGGGTGCGTATGACTCCCCTTCCCGCCCGAATGCCAAAGCTGTACGGCAATAGCCGAACCTTGTTCCTGTACAAACTGCACGATGGGTTTCCACGCTTCTACCTGTTCGGCATTCCACAACCCTACATCAGCGAGTGTGTTCATTCCTTCGGGCGAAACAGCCGTACATTCGGTAATGATTAATCCGGCACCGCCTATAGCGCGACTGCCCAGATGTACCATATGCCAATTGGTGGGTTTGCCATCTACGGCGCAATATTGTTGCATGGGAGATAATGCGATTCTGTTTTTAAGTGTCAGACTACGAATAGTCAGGGGCGAAAATAAATTACTTGTGCTCATATCTTTATTATTTAAAATGTTCGTTGTTGAATTTTTATAAAACAGATTTTTCTTTTGCTTCGTTCGGAGTACTCCATTTAAAATAGCCTCTGAGGTTGGTTATCAAAAACACAGTATTTCCAACAGCGATAGCATAACTTTTTAGTAACGTAACTCCAATAAGTATCCAGAGGATGTTGGCAGCAAGGAAGGCAATAAAGCCCCATTTCACACGATTTCCAAGTTTAATCACAGCAATAATGCTTAATAGTATCGACAACCAGTCGAGCCCATAGTATTTAAAAAGTAGTTCCATATCATTTTTAGTTTGAATTAATGATACAAAGGTACAGTGCACGAACCTTGCGGGTCCGGCACTATTTACTGCTATTCGGGTAAAATTTACTGAAAGGTTTATTTTTGGTCTTTGAAATCGGACGGAGATACCCCTGTGGCTGCTTTAAAGTACTTGGCGAAATAGGATGGATCGTCAAAAAGCAAAAAGTAGGCTACTTCCGAAACAGTGAGTCGGGTATTGCGAAGCAAGGATTTTGCTTCAAGAATGGTGCGCTCTTTTATAATTTGGGTAGGTGTTTTGCCGGTCTCTTTTTTTACCGTATCGCTCAGGTAGTTGGCACTTACGTTTAGTTGAGCGGCAAAGTCGGACACGCTTAGCAACTTGTCGGCATGTTGCGAAGCTATTTCGAAGAAATGCTTTTCCAGCAGGTCGTCGAATAGTTTCGACAGTGTAGCCGGCTTATCGGTTTCCGGTACCGCAGCATGTTGTTCGGCATACCATTTACGGGCATTGAGCAAAACCAACGACATATAATGGAAAATGTATTTCAACTTGTCGGTTTCGGCGCCGGTATAATGAGCATGCATCTCTTCCAGTAACGGAATCAAATCTGCCAGTTGCTCCTTGTTCAGTTGAAGCTGCACATTAGCATCCAGTTTGAAGAATGGATATTCCGTGTAAATAGAACTGCCGGAAAATAAGCGGATAAATTCTTCCGAAAACACAAACACATAGCCTTTCCAGGGTTTGATCTTTTTATAGTACCGCAACTGCTGTGGCGACATAAAATAGAAAGAGCCCGGCTTCATACTGTATTCCCGCATGCCTATTTTGTAGGTCGCTTCGCCATCAGTGAGCAACGACACCGAAAAAGTATTGGTACGAAACAGCTGCGTTTCCTCCGAATGTGTTTCGGGAGCATCTTCGTGGCGATGGATATGAAAAAGATTGGACTGTGGCGCAACCGTTTTCAACGCTTTCAGAAAAGCGCTTATATCCTTAAAATAGGAGATAGCATCACTTGCGTCCATATACCTTAATCTGTTTATCTATTGCAAATATACTATTTATTTCGTGGCGAAAGAAGGGAGCTAAAAGGCAGTTTCAACTAAATGCGATATAGCTTGCCCCAAATTATCGGGGTCAGCCAACCAATGAACATAAGAGCGTGTGTTATGGGCTAGTTATCTCCTTTTCATTATTTTATATCAAACACAAACGGTTTATCGTAATGTTTTGCTACAATTTCAGCTTCAAATGATTTTTTCGGTAGCAAAATAATTTGATTGTCAATAATTTTAATTGTGTCGACCATGGAATAAATATCCCCATAGTGATACAAGTCAACGTCACAATTGAAGTCAGTATTCTTGTCGATATAATGCAAAATCATTCTCGACAAATCGGAATTTCGCTCAGGTCGTATCTGGTAACCAATATATACTTTATAATCTTTTGTTTTTTTATTCTTGTATTCAATAACAATTTTGTCGCAGAATTTATCAATTATCTGTTTTGCCTCGTCAATCAACTGTAAGCAAGAAATCTCTGTTTCATAAAGCCGCTTCAAAGTTTTAAAAACTAATTCAGTCGTAAATTTGTCTCTTTCTGATTCATTCAAAGAATTGAATTCGCTAGGCTCTAACCCATAATCAACATATTGAATTCTTTTGTCTATAAACCTTTTGGAAATCAGAATTTCATTTTTATCGAGAGCAGTTGTAAGGTTGATATAAATGTGGTCGAAAGTTCCCGAAATGAAACTTAGTTCATTTAATTTTCTCGCGATTCTTTGTCCAATATATTTTGTGTCAGTTGTCGGCTTAAAATAATTCCCAAGTTCTCCAGGATAATGTCCTTCAACATTATGTGAATTGCTTTCGTAGAATCTAATATCTCGTAAAATTCGATTTGTCATTCCTGTCTTCTTTTCTTTTTTATAACTGCCACATAACGACCGGGCTATGGGCATTTGTCCGTCGGCTGACGGACAAAGTGAATGCGGGAGCAAAACCTGCTAAATGCACGTCAGCCAGCCTGTGCCCATAGCGTGTGTTAGGGGCTGGTTTTTAATTCAATATATATCTTCGTCTTTCAAACTTGTTTGTCTAGCAATAAATCTGAAAATCTTCGTGTAACTGCTTTTCGAATCATAATTGTCTCTACCTGCCTTTAAGTACCGCCCATTATATAAATGTAGACTTGGTGAAATCCTTATTTGGTATCCATTTTCAGAATGTCCTTCAAATATCATTCGTGAATCATCTGCTTCGGCTTGGCTTAGATCAAATTCAGGTTTCGATTTCCAAAATTTAGCTGAGTCCACCAAAATTTCCAAAGAATCCCAAACAGCTCTCGAAATTCTCACTCGCTTATTCATAACTAAATGATAGTTGCAATTTCTGTAAACTTTTGCAATCGAGTCTTCTAAAGTTTTTTGTATTGCCTTGCAACGAAGTTTTTCATTTTTGTCTGCTTTCTTTGTGTCAATAGGTTCAACAAATACTATTGGTCCAGGATTCTTGATAAAAGGAAAGTCTACACGCCGATTTAGCTCTTTTACAATTAACACAATGCTATCTCTACATTTCTCAATTGTTACTACTAATGGAGTATGATAACCTGATCTTATTGAGGTCAATCGGTAGACGTCTTTCTTTAAATAATGGCTATACAAAATAGGTTCATTCATTTTATAATACATGTATGAATACATTCTTTGTGTAGAGGTCTTTTTCAAATCAATTTCGAACGTGTCTTTCAAAGTTCTTATGTCAATGTCGAAATTATGTGCATATCTTCTTTTACCTATTTCAGAAAATGGAATTATGTCATATCCGTTGAAAAATCCGAAAATTGTATCTAGGTATAATTCGATTGGATAATATTTTGCTAATGAGTCATTAGGAATTCCATTTTTGTCACAGTTTTCAAGAGCTCTGAACTCAACTGCAATTATATCTTTTTTCGAGTGTCCACAACTCAAAAAAAGTAGTATGATAAATCCTAAAATCACTCTATTCATGTATTTCTTTCTTTTCTCTAAACTAGCCCCTAACGACAGAGGTTATAGGTATTTGTCCGTCAGCTGACGGACAAAGTGAATGCGGGCTTGCCTGCGGCAGGCAGGAGCAAAACTGCCGGAATGCACAGCTTGTCCAGAATTATCGGGATCAGTCAGCAAATGACACATAGCGTTTCAACAGCAGTTGTTTTCTTTTTTATTCAAACATTTCTTTAAGTTCGTCCAAATAACTAAACCTCTCAAACCCTAAGTTTTTGTATCTCTTCTTTACATATTGCTTAATCTCATCATAATTTTCATGATAAAACTCTGAGACTTTTATAATTTTTTTCCGTCTAAGTACAAATATAAATATTCATCATTACCTCCATTTGAAGTTAATATCGAATACTTCCATCCATCAATTTCTGTCGGTATAAATTCCTTTGTTGGCAACAAACCACCCATTTTCGCCACAGAAATTTTGTCGTCACTAAATTCCACTTTGATAAATTTATTTTTCACTTCACCTAGTATTAGCCAAGTCATAGTGAATAGTAAGAAAACAAGAAGGATTAACCTTACAAATATTTTATCTTGTTCGATTGAATTTGTAAACAGATCAATCGCAAAAAATATAGTTATAGTCGTGAATAGTATACTCAACAATAATGGTAAGAATCCTTTGATTTTAAATTTTGTCTTCATATTTCTTATTCCCTATTTTCTATTTTTCAGCTATTTTTCGAAGTTCTGTCAATAAAAGATTAGCTTCTTCAAAGAGAGAAAGCCAAGTCGAACTTCTATTTTCGAAATTCTTCATCTGTTCTTGACCAACGAAAATTCCCTTGTTTGTCAAAAGGTAGAATTTTATTATGTCAGTTTCAGGCAAAGTCGTTTTTTTTGTCTTTGTAGCCTTGTCGAGAAAACTTTGTCCTAAACTCACAAAATGTTTTGCAGCACTACTTACATTTTCGTGTTGTCCGCCTCCAATAACTCCGCCACCTGAGCTTAAATACAAACTTGCATCTCCTGTCTGATATGAAACAACTGTCGCAGTCGCACCATCCATTCCCCAATCCATTATAATTCCGTAAACAATAGCTTTGTCTGTCGGCAATGATAATTTGAGCTGTTCCGGTGTTGCAGAAAATGCCATATTTCTCAATCCATCGAAAGCATTTTCTTTTGTTTCTATCGTTTTCTGTTTTGTTGTGTCTTGTTTAATCGGTTTTGGATTGTTACGAGGTTTTTGGTCTCCACAACTTGTCAGAAAGCAGACAAGTCCACCCGCTACAAGAAATCCAATATTGATAATGTAAGCTATTTTCATACTCTAATGGGTGTTTTTCTTTATTTTGACCCTTCCCCTAACGACGAGACAATTGGCAATGGCGGTTTGCGGGAGCATTCGATGGCTTGCCTGCGGCAGGCAGGAGCAAAACCTGCCGGAATGCACAGTTTGTCCCGAATTATTGGGGTCAGCCAGTCTGTGCCCATAGTGTGTTAGTGGCCAGGCTTTGCTTTCGTTATATTTTCCTTCGTATATTTTTCACTCCTTCAATTAAACCCTCAAAATATTTTCCTTGTTTAAAATATGGTGTCATAATGTCGTTAGTTTCTGTGCACTCTTCATCTGTCAGTAAATTCATTGCACTTTCACTAGTCGAAATTCTAATCTGTCTTTTTGTGAAACTTACAGCAATGAGAATTGTTCCATTTTTAAAAGTCGTATTTTCAACCCAAACAGCTCTATACTTTTTCGCAAAGTCTTCTATCGAGTTATATGGATAATAATCATCAATGGTAATTATTTGAATATAAATGTTTTTTCCTCGACTTACAGTCCTCAATATTTGTTCTAATGAGTCAACTTCGTTTTTATTAAACTTACTTTCAATGTCAGTTAGATAAGTTTTTGAAATTGTAATGGGTATTATACATTCTTGACAATTTCGATTCAACTCTCTAATAAATTTATAACCAAATCTAAAAACTGCTTGCTTAGTGCTTTCTCTTTCGCTAAAAGTTGAAGAAGACAAGAAGAAAGTTTGCATTTGTTTTGAAAAGATTTTCGATTGAGAGTCTATGTCATCTTTGTTTTTTAAGCCCTGAATCATCTCACAAGTCTCTTTAATCATTGTAGAGTCTTGTCCAAACAACATAATTGTTGTCGAAAGTAGGAATAATAACAAAAGAGTTTTGTGCTTCATTTCAATCTTTTAGTAAGGTAGTTTCTTTTTTTCGGCTTGCACCTAACACCAATATCTGTGTAACTAAGTTGCACATACATCTCCATATAGCTGGATATCTGCAAGTGACTTGCTCCTATTTCCACTTTATGAAAGATGTTGTTTATTTTCCTCCACAAACATACAAATAATAATTAACCTAATATCCATTTTTTGGTATTATTTTTTAGAAAACAAAAAAAGTGGATAACCCCAACCACTTCATCTTGGTTTTGATGACTATTTTCGCATTAAAACATCCCCTCTCCCACCCCAATGTAACATTTATATTTTTTTAAGAGTTTGTGATTTTGTGTGCTTATTGAGCTCAAATCCTTTATTTATCGGATTTCGCGAAAGGGGACGATTTGAGGTTTCAACCGGAAGCTAGAACAAGGCTATTTCACATAAAAAATAAAGTTATATATTTGCATTAACGATTTCAAATCACATACAAGAGAAAGCACTGTTTTGTAGTTTTATATTGTGGACTTAATTAAAAACAATAATAACTTTTAAAACAATGTGTGTATGAGTAAAATTTCAGAAAGTGGTCATAGTAAAAACGTTGCTAACTGGGAGCAACTAACCACAACAGTACTAAGCTTCGGGGCGGCTTATAATCCATCCCGAAAAGAGATTCAGATTCCAATGGTACAGCAAATTGGAGTCGATGCCAAACTGGCAATGAGCGCCATGAACGTGACGAAAGCAGAGTATAAAAATGCTTCGGCTGCACGTGCAGACGCTTTCGAACCGGTAGGATCGCTGGTAACCCGCTGCATGGATGCCATGAAATCTACTGCCACCATTTACCGTGTGGACGACAATGCTAAAACCATTGCGCGTAAAATTCATGGACGTAGAGCCAAAACAAAAAAAGCAGTGGACCCGATGGCGCTGACTACTGATGGAAAGTTGGAAAAGGAGATTTCAACTTCGCAAATGAGCTTCGACAATCAGCTGGCAAACTTCGACGAACTGATTAGCTATTTCGAATCGGTATCCGAGTATGCACCTAACGAACCGGAGCTTAAAACAGCTAGCCTGCGTGCCTTTTGGAACGATCTGAAAGCTAAAAACGACCGTGCCATTGCTGCCACTATCAACTTTGGGCATGCACGAGCCAAACGAAACGAAATTCTGTATACTCCGATTACAGGCATGATTGATCTGTCGGTTGACGTAAAAACTTATGTTCGCTCCGTCTATGGGATAAAAAGCCCGGAATACAAATCGCTGACAAAACTGACATTTAAATACATAGTCAAAATAGCAAAAGCAACTAGTAAGTCGCCCGATACCCAAGCACTTTAATATCGCTCGGAGTTATACTATACTTCTAAAAACGCTAAAACCGCAGTTGCTCTTCAGGCAAACTGCGGTTTTATTTTTACAAACTTCATGGTGCGGTGTCGTTGCTGCATGGTGCAATATCGTTACTGCATGGTGTCTTGTCATCCCTGCATAGCACAGTTAGACTACTGCCCGGTAACTTGTGTAAACAGGTTTATTCGACAAAGGCAGTCGGGAAGAAAATCTAATTGCTCGTTAAGTATAACTAAAGAGCTGCTGTATCACAAAAAAGGCTGAATGCATCTAGTGCACTCAGCCTTATATTGTTTTATCCGAACAGCTTATCAGAATAAGTTCGGTTTCATTTTCTTCGCATTTTCCAGCGAGATCAAATCGGGCTTTTTGGTTTGTTTATGACGCAACACTTCGTATTCTGCGGCAATTCCGGCCTTGTACTCCACTTGATTTTTGGCACTCATCAACTGCGCCACCACATGCGTATTGACGGATGCATCTTTTACGTGAATTACGGCTCCACTGTAGTTGGGGGCGATTTTCACAGCTGTATGTATCTTTGATGTCGTTGCGCCACCAATCAGGATCGGTATTTTCAGTCCGGCTTTCTCCATTTCGGCAGCCACTATGGTCATTTCTTCCAGCGAAGGGGTAATCAAACCACTCAGGCCTACAATGTCAACCTTTTCTTCTATCGCTCGGCGTATAATGGTTTCGGTTGGCGTCATCACTCCCAGGTCAATCACTTCGAAGTTATTACAGGCCAATACCACGGCCACAATGTTTTTACCAATATCGTGCACATCGCCTTTCACGGTAGCAATTAGAAATTTGCCTGCCGATGAACTTTGTCCGGGCACTTTCTCTGCTTCAATAACGGGTTGCAGAATAGCCACGGCCTTTTTCATGGTGCGTGCTGTTTTTACCACCTGAGGTAAGAACATTTTTCCGTCGCCAAATAAATCACCTACGATATTCATTCCACCCATCAGCGGTTTCTCGATAATCTCAATAGCAGAGTCGTACACTTTCAAGGCTTCGGCCAAATCTTCTTCCAAAAACTCGCTGATACCTTTTATCAATGCATATTCCAGTCGGCCTTGCAAAGGGCGTGAACGCCATTCATCCGCTACTTCTTCTTTCACTCCTGTAGCCTGATTTTTTATTTTCTCGGCTAGAACAATCATACGCTCAGTAGCATCCGGTCGGCGGTTGAGTACCACATCTTCCACATGCTCCAACAGTTCCGGTTCAATGTCCTGATAAATCTGTAACATACCTGCATTCACGATACCCATATCCATGCCTTCTTTGATGGCATAATACAAGAATACGCTGTGAATAGCTTCACGAACGGTATCATTTCCTCTAAACGAGAAGGACAGATTACTGACACCGCCACTTATCTTGGCGTAAGGTAAGTTATTCTTAATCCAACGGGTAGCGTTTAAAAAGTCTACTCCATAATTATTATGCTCCTCGATACCGGTTGCAATGGCAAGAATATTAGGGTCGAAAATAATGTCTTGGGGTGGAAAACCAACTTTATCGACTAATAAATGATAAGCCCGGGTACATATCTCCGTCTTGCGTTCGAAACTATCGGCCTGCCCTTTTTCATCAAAAGCCATCACCACAGCAGCAGCGCCATAAGCACGAATCTTGCGTGCTTTAGCAAGGAAATCATCCTCACCCTCTTTTAAACTGATAGAGTTGACAACACACTTGCCTTGCAAACATTTCAGTCCGGCCTCGATAACTTCCCACTTAGAAGAGTCGATCATGATGGGCACACGCGTAATTTCCGGTTCGGAAGCCACATAATGTAGAAAAGTAACCATCTCCTCTTTCGACTCCAACATGGCATCATCCATATTGATGTCAATAATCTGAGCGCCATCCTCTACTTGTTTACGTGCTATCCCCAACGCTTCTTCGTATTTCTTTTCATTTATCAAACGAAGAAATTTACGAGATCCTGCCACGTTACAACGTTCACCAATGTTGACGAATAAGGACCTCACTGCCTGCTGTTCTAAGTCTGACCTCTCCCCTAACCCCTCTCCCGAGGAGAGGGGAACGTTGGTTGTAGTAGAATTTCGCGGTGGAGTTGGTTTGCTCTCTAGTATATTTTTTATTTTTTCCACTACTATCGAGACTTTATCCAACACCTCTTCGTTTGTGAAGCGAATAACTTCCCAGCCCTGAGTATTTAGAACTCTTGAACGTTCGACATCCTTGCTTTTTTGTTCTGTTGATAAATGAACTCCTCCATCAATCTCAATTATAACTCGTTTCTCAATACAAATAAAATCTGCAATATAACCATCAACTACATGTTGACGTTTAATTTTATAACCGGTGCTATTCCGTCTAAGTGCCTGCCAAAGTTTATCTTCAGCATCAGTTTGATTATGACGTAATTCTTTGGCGATAGGCTGTAAGAATTTCCAGTTTTCAGCATCGGTTGTGTAGTACCCGGGTCTTGTCCCCCTCTCCTCGGGAGAGGGGTTAGGGGAGAGGTCAAATGTTAGGGGTGAGGTGATTTCCAGGTGCTCCAACCCTGATAATATCAAGCTGTTGCTTTGTACTTTTATTTTTCTAACTTCTGCACCTTCAATTAATTCACCATAAGCAGCAATATGAGCCGGTGAAGTACCACAACATCCACCAATAATATTTACCAGTTTTTCATCAAAATACTCTTTTACCTGTGCTGCCATCATTTCAGGCGACTCATCGTACTCGCCAAACTGATTGGGCAAACCTGCATTGGGATATGCACTTACAAACCATGATGAATGAGCGCAAATTTCTTGCAGGTAGGGTTTTAAATCGTGTGCGCCAAACGAACAATTCAGTCCTATCGACAGCAAATTAGCATGACCGATAGAAGCCAGAAAGGCACGAATGGTTTGACCCGAAAGCGTACGTCCGCTCTTATCGGCAACGGTCGCTGAGAGCATAATCTCCACTCGTTTGTCCAACTCGGCCATGGCTTCTTCGGCAGCAAAAATAGCCGCTTTCGCATTCAATGTATCGAAAATAGTCTCAATCAAAAGTGCGTCAACGCCACCTTCAATCAATGCCAGAATTTGTTCTTTGTATGCCACCACCAAATCGTCGAAACTAACCGCACGAAAAGCAGGGTTATTTACGTCGGGCGACATAGAGGCGGTTTTGTTGGTAGGCCCAACAGCACCGGCCACAAAGCGCGGTTTAGCCGGATTCTTTGCCGTAAATTCATCCGCAGCCTGACGAGCCAATCGCGCACCTGCCAGATTTATTTCGCGCACCAGCGATCCCATGCCGTAGTCGTCCATCGAAATGGTTTGAGCGTTGAAAGTATTAGTTTCAATAATATCGGCTCCAGCCTCCAGGTACTCCGAATGGATTGCTTTTATAATGTCGGGCTGAGTCAGCACCAACAAATCGTTATTTCCTTTCACAAGGCTATTCCATTGCGCAAATCGCTCACCACGGTAATCCGCTTCGGCAAGTTTATAACGTTGTATCATTGTTCCCATCGCTCCGTCCAGGACTAAAATGCGATGTTCAAGTTCATTTCTTAGTTTCATTCTTCATTATTTTGAGGTGCAAAGATAACTATATTCAATTTGTAATTCATAATTCATAATCCATAATTTGGTGTTTTGTGCAGATTATTAGCACATTTAGCCTAAATTTTGTATCTGCAATGATGTTCAAATACAAAAAACGCTGTAGAAAATTTCCACAGCGTTTTAATTATGCATTATGCATTAATAATTATGCATTAATAAGTCCTTTTCCCGTCATTTCTTTAGGTTGTGGAATGCCTAAAATCTGACAAATAGAAGGAGCAACGTCTGCTAAAATACCGTTTTCTACTTTTGCATTTTTGTTTTCGGTCACATAAATAAATGGAACCGGATTCAATGAGTGTGCAGTATTTGGCGAACCGTCGGCATTTTCTGCAAAGTCGGCATTACCGTGGTCGGCAATGATAATTACTTCGTAGTCGTTTGCTTTTGCAGCTTCCACCACTTGTTTCACACAATTATCAACTGTAGTAACCGCTTTTTGAATGGCTTCATAAATACCGGTGTGTCCCACCATATCGCCGTTGGCAAAATTAAGAGCCACGAAATCAAATTTCTTTGTATTCAATGCAGCCACTAATTTATCGGCGACTTCAGGAGCACTCATTTCCGGTTGAAGATCGTAAGTTGCTACTTTTGGAGAAGCTACCAGGATACGTTCTTCACCGTCGAATTCACTTTCGCGACCACCAGAGAAGAAGAAAGTTACGTGAGCAAATTTTTCTGTTTCGGCAATACGCAATTGTTTCAATCCTAATGAAGAAACATATTCACCCAAGGTATTTTGTACATTGTCTTTATCAAACAAAATGTGCAATCCTTTGTAGCTCGAGTCGTAAGGAGTCATACAGTAATATTCCAATGGAATGGTATGCATTCCTTCTTCCGGCATTTCTGTTTGCGTCAGAACAACTGTTAGTTCTTTTGCACGGTCGTTACGGTAGTTGAAGAAAATAACCACATCACCCGCTTCGATGGTTGCCAATGGTTTGCCTGCAGCATCAACGGCTACGATTGGATTTACAAATTCATCGGTTACACCTGCATCGTAAGACGCTTGCATGGCAGCAACCAGGTCGGTAGCTGTTTCGCCAACGCCATTCACCAACAAATCGTACGATTTCTTTACACGGTCCCAACGTTTGTCACGATCCATTGCATAATAACGACCCACGATAGAAGCTATTTTTGTATCTGTTGCTGCAGTATGCGCTACCAGTTGTTCGATAAACCCTTTTCCGCTACGAGGATCGGTATCACGACCGTCCATAAAACAATGAACGAATGCATCGAAAATACCGTATTCTTTAGCTATATCAAGCAATTTGAACAAATGATCCAACGAACTGTGGACACCACCATCAGAGACCAACCCTAAGAAGTGAATTTTCTTTTTATTATCGCGGGCATACGAATATGCACTGATAATTTCAGGATTTTGAAGAATGCTGTTATCACGACAAGCAATATTGATTTTTACCAAATCCTGATACACCACACGACCGGCACCAATATTTAAGTGACCTACCTCAGAGTTACCCATCTGACCATCAGGAAGTCCTACATCTTCGCCTGCAGCCAACAATTGTGAATTAGGATAATTTGCAACCAACGAATCAATGTAAGGAGTTGGTGTGCTATAGATGACATTTGAGTGAGTTGGCTTTCCAATTCCCCAGCCATCTAGAATCATAAGTAATGCTTTTTTGCTCATATTATTCTGAATTTTATTATTTTTATACGATAACTAATACATTGCTGTTTCGAGGTGCAAAATTACGTCTTTTTTTGCACATTTTTATTCTGTTAGTATCAATAAATCAGTAAATCAATCAAAAATCGACAAATACTGTTTTTTGAAACCGAAAGATTATCTTTGTAGCCTCAAAAAATGAATTTTTATCCGTATTCTCCCATAAAATCATGTTCACAGTACTATCATTTATGTTTGCAGGAATTGCCATTGGCTATCTGCTGCGAAATAAAAAAATCCGTTTCATTCATTGGGTAATTACAACACTCATTTGGTTGTTATTGTTTTTACTCGGGTTGGAAGTGGGTGCCAACGAAACCATTGTGCGTCAATTTGGGAAACTAGGTTTCGAAGCGTTTCTGTTGGCCGGTGGCGCAACATTGGGTAGTGTTGTTTTTGCATGGATATTATGGTTGGCCGTTCGTAATAAAACAGTTAAAGCATGAAAGGGAGCCTGATTATACTTTCGTTTTTTGCCACAGGCTTGCTGCTGGGCATCTTCCGTTGGTTACCTGCCGAAATACTGCACCTGAATTTCAGTTTCTATGTGCTTTGCGCCCTCATGTTTGCGGTAGGCATCAGCATTGGCAACGACCCGAATTCTTTAAGACAATTTCGCAGCTTGAATCCCCGATTCATCTTCCTGCCACTAATGACTGTAGCCGGAACATTTCTGGGCGTTGTGGCAGTGAGCTTTTTTCTGAAAAACCGCAGCATGACGGATTGTTTATCGGTTGGGGCAGGCTTCGGATATTATTCACTTTCGAGCATTCTGATTACCCAATACAAAGGCGTTGAGCTGGGCACCATTGCTTTGCTATCCAATATTTTCCGCGAAGTAATAACCTTACTTTTAGCGCCGTGGATGGTGAAGTACTTTGGTAAACTTTCGCCTATTTCGGCAGGAGGTGCTACCACTATGGATACCACGTTCCCTGTCATCGTACGAAATTCGGGAAAGGACTACAGCATCCTTTCCATTTACCACGGTCTTGTCATGGATCTCTCCGTACCGTTTTTTGTGACTTTCTTTTGCAGTTTGTAGCACTAATAATGAAGGAACAACCTACTCTATAATTATTTTTTAAGAACATTGCCGGCTCTGTTTTTTACTTTTACTTCAAAAAAATAGTCGATTTATACGGCAACCCCCAAAAATTATTTTGTACTTTTGCAAACAATATGAAATTCGTACGAGTTTTATTGTTTTGAGGCTTAAATTACGAGTAAAACCGAATGTAATTTGAAAATTTGTGTCTCTTTAGCGTATTGTTAATAGTAATCCAAAAATATTTATAGTATGAAAATTATAATTGTTGGTACTGCTTTCCCATATCGTGGTGGATTGGCGGCTTATAACGAACGCTTGGCTCGCGAATATGTAAAGCAAGGACATGAGGTGGAAATTCTGACGTTTAAACTGCAATATCCTGCGTTCTTATTTCCCGGGAATACGCAATATTCTCAGGAACTAACCCCAAAGGACTTGAAGATTACGCGGGCTATTAATTCTGTGAGCCCTCTCAACTGGCGTAAAGTAGGATTGCAAATCAAGGCAAAAGCGCCTGACAAAGTTATTTTCTGTTACTGGATGGCGTTCATGGCTCCATGTTTTGGTACTATCGCTCGCTACGCCCGCTCACCAAAAACGAAAATGATTGGGCTTATTCACAATATGATTCCTCACGAACCTACCATTTTAGACAAACTATTTCCGAAGTATTTTGTATCTGCTATGGATGGCTTTGTGGCCATGGCCGACTCGGTAGTTGCCGACATCAACAGTTTTGATAAAAAAAACAAACCCAAAGCTGTTTCGCCCCACCCTATCTACGACCACTACGGCGAGAGTCTGACAAAAAAAGAAGCAGCCATGAAGTTGGGACTGTACGAGCAAAAACCATATATCCTCTTTTTTGGTTTTATTCGTTACTACAAAGGGCTGGATTTATTAATTGAAGCGTTTGCCGATGAACGATTACGCGCGTTTCCTGTTAGATTAATTGTGGCCGGTGAATTTTATGAAAATCCACAACCCTATCTGGAACAAATCATTGATCTGAAACTGGAAGGATTGGTTGAATTACGCACCGGATTTATTCCCGACAGTGAGGTTCGCAACTATTTCAGCGTGGCCGATTTAATTGCTCAACCCTATCGTAGCGCCACTCAAAGTGGTGTAAGCCAAATTGCGTATCATTTCGAAAAACCGATGCTGGTAACAAATGTTGGAGGATTAGCCGCCACCGTTCCCGATAAAAAAGTAGGGTACGTGGTAGAAGTAGAGCCAAAAAATATTGCAGACGCTCTTGTTGACTTTTACACCAACAACAGAGCAGAAATAATGATTGAAAACATCAAAATAGAAAAACAAAAATTCACATGGTCGCATATGACCGAAGCAATTGACAGTTTGTTTAAATAAACCTATAAACCCCGAAAGCAGAACAAGAATGGTGTGCATTTTTTTGAAATACTGTCTTGTTTTCGGAGGTGATCAAAAGAGAATTACATTTTTAAAATTTACGATACAAAACTAACCTAATTGCCCTTTTAGCGGTTAGGGATTCTTTATATATTATGGCAAATGAAATAGTGGAAACACCGATGATGAAGCAGTTCAACGAAATTAAAGCGATGCATCCGGATGCGATTCTGCTTTTTCGTTGCGGTGATTTTTACGAAACCTTCTCTGCCGATGCCATCAAAGCTTCGCAGGTACTTGGAATTACACTCACTAAACGTGCAAACGGATCCGGAAAAACGATCGAACTGGCCGGCTTCCCACACCATGCACTCGATACTTACTTGCCAAAACTGGTGCGCGCAGGTTTACGCGTGGCCATTTGCGACCAACTTGAAGACCCTAAGCTTACAAAGAAAATTGTAAAACGTGGCGTAACCGAGTTGGTGACTCCCGGGGTTTCGTACAGCGACACCACCCTCAACCACAAAGAAAATAATTTCCTTGCCAGCGTTTATCTGAATAAAAATCGTGTTGGTGTGTCATTTTTAGATATTTCCACCGGCGAATTTCTGGTTGCCGAAGGAACCGCCGAATACATTGACAAGCTACTGAATAGTTTCGGACCCAAAGAGGTTCTTTTCGACCGCTCTAAACGGAAGGATTTTGAAGCTAACTTTGGAACGAAATTCTTTACCTACGCACTCGAAGACTGGGCTTTCACACCCGACTCCGCCAACGAACGATTGTTGAAACATTTTGAGACTAAAAATCTGAAAGGATTTGGGGTCGATAATTTGCCCAATGCTGTTGTAGCAGCCGGTGCTATTCTTCACTATCTCGACTTAACGCATCACCAACAAACCGGGCATATCACACAACTTTCTCGTATTGAAGAAGAACGCTATGTTTGGTTGGATAGATTTACCGTTCGTAACCTGGAGTTGTACGGAACAATTAACGAAGGCGGCCGCACGTTGTTGGATGTAATTGACAAAACCATCAGCCCAATGGGAGCCCGCATGCTGAAACGGTGGGTGGCTTTTCCATTGAAAGATGTCAAACCTATCAATGAACGCTTGAGTGTGGTGGAGCATTTCTTCAAAAATCCCGATCTGAAATTACTACTCGAACAAAATGTAAATCTGATTGGCGATTTGGAACGTATCATCTCCAAAGTAGCCGTTGGTCGTATCAATCCGCGTGAAGTAGTGCAACTTAAAATAGCACTTCAAGCCATTGAGCCTATCAAACAGGCCGGTTCTCAGTCTGACAATGAGACGTTGCGTAAAATTGCCGACCAGCTAAATGCCTGTGCCGTCATTTCAAAAAAGATAGATGCTGAGATAAATAACGATCCTCCTAATTTTATTCATCGTGGAAGTGTTATCAAGGCGGGCGTTGATGCCGATTTGGACGAACTGCGCGAACTGGCTTTTTCAGGAAAGGATTTTCTTCAAAAAATACAAGAACGCGAAAGTGCTGCCACTGGCATTCCAAGCTTAAAGATCAGCTTCAACAATGTGTTCGGTTATTATATCGAAGTGCGCAATATGCACAAAGACAAAGTGCCCGAAACATGGATTCGCAAACAAACGTTGGTAAATGCCGAGCGCTATATCACGGAAGAATTAAAAATTTACGAAGAAAAGATTCTCGGAGCCGAGGAAAAAATTCTGTCGATAGAAACACGTCTGTTCAATGAACTGGTATTGAGTCTAGTTGATTATATCACTGCCATACAGCTTAATTCCAATCTCATCGCGCAGCTCGACTGTCTGCTTTCATTTACCAAAGTCTCGGCAGAAAACAAATACGTACGCCCCGAAGTGACTGATACCAACGTGCTGGAAATAAAACAAGGTCGCCATCCCGTTATCGAAAAACAGCTCCCCATTGGAGAAAGTTATATTGCCAACGATGTGTATCTGGATAACGAATCGCAACAGATTATCATTATTACCGGTCCTAACATGTCTGGTAAGTCTGCACTTCTTCGCCAAACAGCTCTTATTACTCTTATGGCTCAAATCGGTTGTTTTGTCCCGGTAGAAAGTGCAACAATTGGCGTGGTCGACAAAATTTTCACCCGTGTAGGTGCCAGCGATAATATCTCGCAGGGCGAATCGACCTTTATGGTGGAAATGAATGAAGCTGCGAGCATCATGAATAATCTTTCGAACCGCAGTTTGGTTCTTTTTGATGAATTAGGCCGTGGCACGAGTACTTATGATGGCATTTCCATTGCCTGGGCTATCGTGGAATATATCCACGAACACCCTACCTGCAAAGCCAAGACCCTTTTTGCCACTCACTATCATGAGTTGAACGAAATGGAGAAATCGTTTCCGCGCATAAAAAACTACAATGTATCGGTAAAAGAAGTGGATAAAAAAGTGATTTTTCTTCGTAAACTGGTACGTGGAGGAAGTGAGCACAGTTTCGGTATTCATGTGGCTAAAATGGCGGGAATGCCACAAAGCATTGTGAAACGTTCGGAACAAATACTCAAACAACTCGAAACAGACAACCGACAATCGGGAATTTCCAAACCCATTGGCGAAATTGCAGACAACCGCGAGGGTTTCCAGCTTAGTTTCTTCAAACTTGATGATCCTGTGCTGGAACAGATACGCGATGAAATAAAAAACCTGGATGTAAACAACCTCACCCCTATCGATGCCTTGAATAAACTGAACGAAGTAAAAAGGATAATTACCGGGAAATAAAGTAAACTGACGGAAGTAAACAGAATGTCTTTCGATATAAAATTTCTTTAAATGAAATTATAATATGCGGAATACAATACATTATAGAGGCTTATTTTTGGTACTGTTATTAACGTGCAATATCGTTTATGTACAGTCGCAGATTAGCATTAAAAACGATTCGGTATTGGCGAAGCATAGCACAGACAGCTTGCATGCGCTACCCAAGCATCCCTTCAAGGCCGCAACTTCCATTTTTTCGACCAATGTCGGGGTATGGGCTTTTGATCGGTACGTCACAAAAGGTGAATTCGCTAAAATCAGCCTGAATTCAGTCCGGAATAATTTAAAAACCGGATTTGTTTGGGACAACGATATGTTTGCCACCAATCTGTTTGCCCATCCCTATCATGGCGGACTGTACTTCAACGCAGCCCGTTCCAATGGCATGAACTTTTGGCAATCAATTCCTTTTGCAGCAAGTGGAAGCCTGATGTGGGAAATTGCAATGGAAAACGAACCTCCTGCCATCAACGATTTTATGGCTACTACCATAGGGGGCACCTGTTTGGGAGAAATGACTTTTCGCATCTCCGATTTGCTGATTAACGACAGAGCCGTTGGCTTCGAACGCTTTGGTCGGGAACTTCTGCTCACCCTTGTCTCTCCCATACGAGGCATAAACCGCATTTTATCCGGCGACTCCAAACGCGTGCGGAATATCCGCGGCAACAGCATCCCTACACCACCCGTGGTTTTTTATCTTAGCATGGGTCATCGCATTATTGCCGGCAATCTTAAACACACGAATGAAATGATCAACTCAGGCTGTGTTGATGCAGGCCTATACTACGGAGATTCGTTCAGCGAAGAAAATGAAAAACCCTACGATTTTTTCATGTTCAAAGTAGGCGGCAATTTTCTATCGTCACAGCCGGTCATTAGCAGAGTCAATGCGCTGGGCTTACTTTACTCAGTCGACTTACCTACCAAATGGTTGAGAAATCGCTTTATCTTCGGCATTTTTCAACATTTCAATTATTACGAATCAAATGCCGTTATCGATAAAGTCTCCATTAAACCCTACAAAATATCCGAAGCGGCATCGGTTGGCCCGGGGATATTATACAAACGAAATCTCGCCAAGCATGTCGGCTTGTATGCTTCTTTACACCTGAGCGCCATCCTGCTCGGGGGCAGTCAGACCGATCATTACCAATTCGATAAGCGAGATTACAACATGGGTAGCGGTTTTAGTACCAAATTTAGTTGCGACCTTCGGTTTGGATCCAAAGCACACCTGTATTTTGTGTCGGAAGATTATCGTATCTATTCGTGGGTTGGCAATCAAACAGCCGATCCGACCGTCATAAATTCGAACTCACAGGGCGATATTGGCAATGCCAGCCTTACAGTGGTACGTTTGGGCTTTAATTATATCATAAAAAAACATTTTTTGATTAGTACCGAAACGAGTTACAATTATCGTCTTAGCCATTATAAATATTACCCCACCGTGGAGCACCATGTAGAAGAAAACAAAATAAGTCTGGGTTATATTTTTTAGCTGTGCGAATAAACTATATTCTATGGAAACAATAAACCCAAGCACATGTCGTTAAATCACTCCGTTTTTATGCACACTCTCAAATAAACTGCGCACAATGTTTTGTATAAAAATACATTTTTACATTCCGTAGTGTATGACTATAAACTTTTCGAATTGAAAAGTAATAAAAACGCATTTTTTGGTGGTTTAAAGCGAAAAAAATAGTACTTTTGCGCTTCAATTCAAAAAAGATAAAACTATCAAACAATATAAAAGAATATAGTATGAAAAAGCATAATTTTAGTGCAGGACCATCAATTTTACCTCGTGAAGTAATTGAAAAAACAGCCGAGGGTGTTTTAGACTTTAATGGTACCGGACTTTCTGTTTTGGAAATCAGTCACCGTTCGAAGGGATTTGAAGCGGTTATGGACGAAGCGGTAGCACTTTTCAAAGAACTTCTAAACATTCCTGAAGGTTATTCTGTACTTTTCTTAGGCGGTGGAGCTAGCTTGCAATTTTGTATGGTACCTTTCAACTTTTTTGAAAAGAAAGCAGCTTACCTGAACACAGGTGTTTGGGCAGCTAAAGCAATGAAAGAAGCAAAAGGATTTGGCGAAGTTGTGGAAGTAGCTTCTTCAAAAGAGGCAAATTACACATTCATCCCTAAAGATTTTGTAATCCCTACTGATGCTGACTATTTCCACATCACAACGAATAACACCATCTACGGAACCGAATTATTGAAAGATATCGATTCTCCGGTGCCATTAATTGCTGATATGTCATCTGATATTTTCTCTCGTCCAATGGATGTATCAAAATACGCGTTGATTTACGGTGGTGCACAAAAGAACCTTGCTCCTGCAGGTTTGACTTTTGTAATCGTAAAAGACGAATTGCTTGGTAAAGTATCTCGCTATATTCCTACCATGCTTAATTATAAAACGCATATTGCCGATGGCTCTATGTTTAATACTCCTCCGGTTTTACCTATCTACAGCGCATTACAAACCTTGCGTTTGTTGAAAGCTAACGGTGGATTAGTAGAAATGGAAAAGAAAAACATTGCCAAAGCAGAATTACTTTACAATGCCATTGATAATAGCCGCATTTTTGTTGGAACAGCTGCAAAAGAAGACCGTTCACGCATGAATGTATGTTTTGTTATGAAGCCTGAATATCAGGCATTGGAAGCTGATTTCTTGAAATTTGCAGTAGCTGCCGGTATGGACGGAATCAAAGGACACCGTTCAGTAGGTGGTTTCCGTGCTTCTATTTACAATGCAATGCCAATTGAAAGCGTACAAGCTTTGGTTGACTGCATGACTGAATTCGAAAAACTTCAAAAATAACTGTCGAAGGACAAAGGTCAAAGGTCATAAGACTTTCGACCTTTGACCTTTTGATTTTAGACCCCAAAAATATGAAAGTACTTATTGCTACCGACAAACCGTTTGCCAAAGTGGCTGTTGACGGAATCCGCAAGGAAGTTGAAGCGGCTGGTTTTGAATTAGCTTTGCTTGAAAAATATACCGAAAAACAACAATTGTTGGATGCAGTTGTGGATGCTGATGCTATAATTATTCGCAGCGACATCATCGATGCGGAAGTAATCGCCGCAGCTAAACAATTAAAAATAGTAGTACGTGCAGGTGCAGGTTACGATAATGTGGACTTAGATGCTGCTACAGCCGCAGGAGTTTGCGTTATGAACACACCGGGACAAAATGCAAATGCAGTTGCCGAATTGGTAATGGGATTGCTTATTTTTACCGTTCGGAACTTCTACAACGGAACTTCAGGAACCGAACTTAAAGGCAAAAAGCTGGGTATTCATGCTTACGGCAACGTAGGTCGTAATGTAGCCCGTATCGCTAAAGGTTTTGGAATGGAATTGTTCGCATTCGATGCCTATTGCCGTGCAGAAGATATCAAAGCGGATGGCGTACAACCATTGTGCTCGGTTGAGGAGTTATATGCAACCTGCGACATCGTATCGGTTCATATCCCTGCCACTGCAGAAACAAAACAATCAATTAACGCTGCTTTGCTTGGCAAAATGCCTAAAGGTGGAGTTGTGGTAAACACAGCCCGCAAAGAGGTGATTCATGAAGCCGAATTGGTAGAGTTTATGACTGCTAATCCAACGTTCAAGTACGTTACCGATATTGTACCGGGCAACGATGCTGAAATGAAAGAAAAATTTGCTGATCGTTATTTCACCACCCCTAAAAAAATGGGTGCTCAAACTTCGGAAGCGAATATCAATGCAGGTATTGCTGCTGCCAAACAAATTGCTGATTTTATCAAAAACGGTAACGATTGTTTTAAAGTAAACAGATAATCGAACAGATATAATTATATGCGAAGCGCCTCAAAACAATGTTTTGAGGCGCTTTCTTTTTTTCGTTGAAATTGCACAGCCGATTAGACCTGATCTATTTTTATATCTCTAATCATTAACTGAATAGTGGTATTTCCATTAAAATTATTCTCCTCCAGTGTATAACAAATATCCAATGGATTCAGTGCTTTGAGGTGAGCATTGTATTCGTGCATTCTGAAAGCGATGCCATTCATTACATTTTCCGAGCTGGTATCAATAAGCTCCAGTTTCAAATGCTCCTGCTCCTTCCCTACCAAACGGCTGGTACCAAAGTCAAGCACTTTCTTTGATGCAAATATCGGTTTCATATTGCCCGGGCCAAAGGGAGCAAACTGCTTCAACACCCTGAAAAACTTAGGCGTTATATCATTAAACTGCAATACAGCATCAATGTCGATTTGCGGATACGTCTGATTTTCAAGGATATTCTCCGACACATATTTCTCAAAACGCTCGGTAAATAAAAGGATATTCTCTTCTTTCATCGACAAACCTGCGGCGTACATGTGTCCACCAAAGGTTTCGAGCAAATCGCGACAAGAATCAATCGCTTTGTAAATATCAAATCCCGGAACAGAGCGAGCCGAACCGGATGCTAATCCATTGGAATTGGCCAACACGATGGTAGGCTTATAGAACTCCTCTGTGAGCCGCGAAGCCACAATTCCAATCACACCCTTATGCCAGTCGGCTTTGTGCACCACTATCGATTTACGGGCTTTATAGCGGTCGTCAGAACCTATTAGTGCAATCGCTTCATCGGTGATATATTTATCTAAATCTTTTCTGTCGTTGTTGTAATCATTAATTGTATCACTCTTTTCCTTCGCAAAAGTATGATCGCCCGAAACGAGCAATTCTACCACTTCCGATGCTTGCTTCATTCGGCCCGAAGCATTGATACGCGGACCGATTTTGAATACAATATCACTAATGGTGATTTCCCTGTCGCCCAAGCCGCAAACATCCAAAATACCCTTGAGCCCAACGCTCGGATTCGAGTTGATTTGTTTCAGTCCGAAAAAAGCAAGAATTCGATTTTCACCGGTAATAGGAACAATATCGGATGCAATGCTCAAAGCAAGTAAATCGAGCAAAGGAGTTAGCTCAACAAAATCAATATTGTTGGTTATGGCAAAGGCCTGCATTAATTTAAAGCCAACGCCGCAGCCCGACAGATGTTTGTACGGATAATTGCAATCATCTCTTTTCGGGTCAAGCACTGCCACTGCCGGTGGCAAAGTAGCATCGGGGGTATGGTGGTCGCAAATAATAAAATCAACGCCCTTTTCCGACGCATATTTCACTTTCTCGATGGCTTTAATACCGCAATCGAGCGCAATAATCAGCTTAAAATCATTGGCTGCAGCAAAGTCAATTCCCTGCACAGAAATGCCATAGCCTTCGGTGTAACGATCGGGAATATAAAATTCGATATTGGAATAAAAGCGTTTGAGAAATTTATAAACCAATGAAACCGAAGTTGTTCCATCTACATCATAATCGCCATAGACGAGAATTTTCTCGTTTTTTTGCATTGCAATAGTCAGTCTATCAACTGCATTTTGCATATCGGCCATTAAAAACGGGTCGTGTAAGTCGGACAAATCGGGACGAAAAAAACTACGCGCATCCTCAAATGTAAAAATGTCGCGTTGTACTAATAACTGTGCAAGTATGGGACTTATACTTAATTCATTGGCTAGTTTTTTTTGTATCTCAATTTGTTGTTTGGTAAGTGTTCTGTAAATCCAGGTGTTTATCATTATGTTATATTTTTTCTACTTCGGGAGAGGCAGTGCGACCTCAAAGAAACAAATTGCTGTAATTCAGACCTCAATATAAACATCAACTATTCGGTGCAATTTAGTGTTTCAGTGATGTAAAGGTAAAGAAAAGTTTTCGAACTCACAAAATAGCCTTTTCGATATTTCAACTAAAACAAAATGGCTTGCAAGCTGCAAAGAAGCAGTTTAAACAGGAAATTTCGCTAACTTTGCGGGAAGTAAAAATAAAGGATAATTTTCGTTTTTATTCAGTTTAATAAAAACGAAAATTCTTGATTATAATAATGTTTTAGAGAATTTATGCAAGAAGAAATAAAAAAATCATTGGAAGTGCTTCGCAACGGAGGTGTAATTCTTTATCCAACCGATACCGTTTGGGGACTTGGATGCGATGCGACTAACGAGGATGCTGTGAAACGCATTTTCGAAATAAAAAAACGTGCTGATGCCAAGGCGATGTTGGTATTGGTGGATAATGGCGCAAAAATCCAGTCGTACATTGAAGAAGTGCCTGAGTTGGCGTGGGACTTGATTGAGTTTACCGAAAAGCCGCTGACAATTATTTACCCCGGCGCCAGAAATCTGGCAAAAAATCTGATTGCTGAAGATAAATCGGTAGGCATCAGAGTAACGAGCGAGCCATTTTCGCGAAACCTGTGTACACAATTTCGCAAACCAATCGTTTCTACCTCAGCCAACGTAAGCGGTGAAAAAACACCGGCAAACTTTAGCGAAATAAGCGAGGAGATTAAGTCGGCGGTAGACTATGTGGTTAATTACCGACAAGACGAACGCTCGAAACCAAAACCATCTTCTATCATCAAACTTGGGAAAGGCGGTCTTTTTCAAATGATAAGAGAATAATATTCAAAATGGACAAAAGTAATCTTTCGCTGAAGTATTTTAGCTTTGATATATTCGCATCTCTCATCGTATGGGTGTTGTTTGTTGTTTTTCGCAAAGCAATAAACAACATTCCTGTTTTCGAGAACCTGAGTATCGTTATTCCTACCTTCGATTATCTTACCAGCATATTACTTTTTCCATTTTACTGTTCATTTATCCATTATCTCACCGGCTTTTACCGAAATCCGACAAAGAACTCCCGGATAAATGTTTTTACAAACACCTTTGTTTCGGCTTTATTCATCTCCAACTCGGTGTTCCTTGGACTTATGCTACCCCATGGCATTGTATCCTATGAATATTTTTATTCCTCCATGTTGGTCTTATTCGGTTTGCTTTTTGGGTTTACTTTTTTCTTTCGTTCACTTGTATTTTCGCAGGTAAATCGCTACTTCGCCACAAAAATATGGACAATAAACACCCTGGTCATCGGAACAAACGATTTAGCTCGCAAAATTGCCGACGACATAACCGAGCATGCTCACTACAACACCTTTACCGGGTTTATATCTACCAACAAACAGCAAATCGACTCATCGGAAAAAGTACTTGGTGACATGTCGCAAATAGCAAACATCATCAAAAAATACAACATTCAGGAAGCAATTGTGTCGCTGGACGAGAAGGCAGACGAAAAGCAATTGTTCAACATCATCAACCTGCTGTATCAATTCGATATCGACATTCAATTTACACCACGACTGTATGAAATCTTGACCGGTAGCGCGAAGATATCGCACATGGGAACTATCCCACTGGTAAGCATCACCCAGTTATCGTTGTCCGACTGGCAGGCATGCGTAAAACGGTTTCTCGACATTATCATTTCGATACTGGCACTTCTGCTATCATCCCCTTTTCTGCTTTACTTTATGGTTCGCATCAAAAGAGATTCCAAAGGCCCTGTTTTTTACAGGCAAGAGCGCATCGGCAGGTTTGGACGACCTTTCAATATTATTAAGCTAAGAACAATGCAGATTGATTCCGAAGGCAAAGTTCCGCAACTGAGCAGTGAAGAGGATGAGCGAATTACAGAAGTTGGAAAGCTTTTCAGAAAATACAGAATAGATGAGATACCGCAGTTCTGGAATATACTCAAAGGCGACATGAGCCTGGTGGGACCGCGCCCGGAGCGAAAATTTTACATCAATCAGATCATCGCCGAAGCACCCTATTACTGCCTGCTGTATAAAATACGTCCGGGCTTGACGTCATGGGGCCCTATAAAAATAGGATATACCGATACGATTGATAAAATGATAGAACGACTGAATTACGACATTATTTACCTTGAAAATATGTCTATATTCAACGACATCAAGATTCTGATCTATACTTTCGAAACCATCCTGAGAGGTAAGGGGATCTGACAAACTTTAAAAGATGACACTACAATCAAAATCTTTTGCGTATCTTCGTATATAGTTTTTTTATAGATATGGAAAATAGAAGTTGGTATATCAGATTACTTTCGTGGCGCGAGAAACATATTGAACAGCGCCAATTTATAATAATACTGAGCTTTATAGTGGGTATTTTCACTGCTGTCGCGGCTTTTTTGCTCAAATCAATTATCCATCTCATCCAGCGTTTACTTACCGAAAATTTCAGCCGCAACGATGTAAATTACTGGTATTTAGTATTCCCCGCCATTGGTATTCTGATCACCTCTTTATTTGTCCGGAAAATTGTAAAAGATGATATTAGTCATGGTGTTACACGGATTCTCTACGCCATCTCGCAGCGTAAAAGTATCCTGAAACTTCACAACACCTGGACATCACTTGTAGGAAGCTCTATCACCATTGGTTTTGGTGGATCGGTTGGAGCCGAAGCACCTATTGTACTCACCGGTTCTGCCATTGGGTCTAATCTAGGGAAATTCTTCAAGATGGATCAAAAAACCCTTATGTTGCTGGTAGGATGTGGTGCTGCAGGCGCCATTGGTGGCATTTTCAAGGCTCCGATAGCCGGACTGGTTTTCACACTCGAGGTGCTCATGCTCGACATGACGCTGACGGCGATTGTTCCACTTTTAATTTCCTCGGTCACCGCCACTTCGCTAGCGTATTTCTTTTCGGGCAGTGCGGCTATGTTCGAGTTCAACACCTACGAATCGTTTGCTATTGAACGCATACCCTATTTGATTTTACTGGGAATTGTCTGCGGACTTGTTTCGCTCTATTTTACCCGGGGTATGAACCGCCTCGAACGGTTTTTCCGTGCTATAAAGAAACCCTATTCAAAAATAGCCGTTGGGGGTATAACGCTCAGCATTCTTATTTTTATCTTCCCCCCTCTTTACGGCGAAGGATACGAAACGATAGTGGCTTTGCTAAACGGGCATTCTGCATCTGCTCTCGACCGAAGCTTCTTTCTGGGTTTAGGTGATAGCCCATGGGTATTGGTTACCTATTTGGTTTTAATAATTATCTTCAAAATATTAGCAGCAACCGCCACCACGAGTGCCGGTGGTGTGGGTGGTATATTTGCACCCTCGCTTTTTATCGGCTGTCTGACAGGCTTCGTGGTAGCACGACTTTTCAATACCTTTGGAGTGGCAATACCCGAAGGTAATTTTGCTCTAGCGGGCATGTCGGGGCTTATGTCCGGTGTAATGCACGCACCGCTTACCGGTATTTTTCTCATTGCCGAACTGACGGGAGGGTATAATCTGTTTATGACCCTGATGATTGTATCCACAGTGTCATATCTCACCATTATCCTGTTTGAACCACACAGTTTGTATGCCATGCGGTTGGCTCAAAAGGGCGAATTGCTGACTCACCACAAAGACAGAGCAGTACTTACCTTATTGAAAATGGAAAATGTGATTGAGACCGATCTCACACAACTAGCGCCCAAAATGACCTTAGGAGAACTGGTGAAGGTTATTTCGTTATCAAAACGGAATATCTTTCCGGTGGTAAATCCCGACACCAATAAGTTGGTAGGCGTAGTATTGCTGGATGAGGTCCGCAATATCATGTTCCGCCCCGACTTATACAACCGATTCACCGTTCAGAAACTGATGATTTCGCCACCGGCCACGCTGAATCAGAATTTATCGATGGAAAAAGTAATGGAGATTTTTGAAGATACCGGAGCGTGGAATTTACCTGTTGTGGACGATAACAAATGCTATGTGGGCTATGTATCCAAGTCGAAGATATTTACCTCCTACCGACATGTGCTGGTGCATTTCTCTGACGAGTAGAAACTATAAGAAATCTAGAGCAATGATTGCAAAAACTCCACAGACACCCTATTATGCGGTGATATTTACCTCTTATCGAACGGAAGGCGAAAACGGATATGCTGAAATGGCCAACCGAATGCTTGAATTAGCCGCACAACAGGAAGGTTATTTGGGATGTGAATCGGCACGCGATGAAATAGGAATTACCGTTTCGTACTGGAAAGACTTAGAGTCGATAAAGGCATGGAAAGAAAATGTAGAACATGTAATTGCCCAAAAAGCCGGTCGTGACATTTTGTACAAGTCATTTAAAACCCGAATTGCCAAAGTAGAAAGAGATTATGAGTTCTTCAAATAGAACAAACTAAAAAAACACACAATTTACAATGTCTAAAACAAAACTTACATATACCGAAGCAGTTGCCGAGCTTGAAACTATTTTGGCTGAATTGGAAAATAATTCAGAAATAAATATGGATCTGATTTCCGAAAAAGTGAAACGTGCCGCTGTGTTGATGGAGTTTTGCAAAAAACAACTGCATCAACTGGATGAGGATCTGGAAAAAATTATGACTGATTTGGGGGATTAAATAAAAAAAACTCGAATTTGAATCTTTTTCATTCAACGCCGAATCTTTTACACTCGAAGCCGAAACAAAATCATTCGACAGCGAGTCTTTTTATCTCAAATTCGAAACAAAAAGATTCGAATTTGAGTCTTTTTGTTTCGGCGTCGAGTCTTTTTCTTTCAACATCGAATGATTTTCTCTCGTTACCGAAACAAAAACATTTGGCGTCGAGTCTTTTTATCTCAAAATCAGATTTGGCTTGAGTTGCGAGTAAGCCAGAAGATTATTTGAGGATATTCACTTCGCATTTCCCCAGCGCAGCATATTTTTCCAACAATTGAATGCAGTGGTTTGCAGCTTCCATAAGCCCATTCTCGCCGCTGTATCCATTTATCACAACCAACAACTGTGTTGTATCCACCGAGAGCTTGGTACGCTCGTTATCGCTTGTTGGCGTGCCGATACCGCCTACCCGGTCTTTGTAGAGTGGTAGTCCTTCCACATTTAATTTGCCTCGGCCAATGGCTTCAAAATCATCGTTAGCAGTTCCGGCATCTAACTTTATATCTCCCTGAATTAGATCAGCATCAAAACCGCCAATGGAAAATCCACTGCGAATGGAAACCAGATTGATAACATCAACCAGGGTGCTGACTTTATAAATCGGAATGCCCCGAATAATGCGGCGACACAAGGCTTCGGACGATGGACGATAGCGGTTTGGATCTTTTCCCAATGATTTGTAAATACTACGGGTAGCAGCAATGCTTGGCCGCTTGTTGATATCTTCTAAAGCGTATGTTTCGCGAAACCGTTGAATTTCGTCCTCCAGTTCGCTCCATAACGCTGCCGAAGTCTCCGGGTTCGTTACTTCGCAGGTAATGATTGCCAACGCTAAGTGCGGACAAGCCTCTTTGATGCTATTTGAAATTTCAATATTCATTTTATTTCAACATGATTCCACTCAATAACCGACCCGATTTGATGCCCAGTCGACGAGCCGAGAAAAAACGTTCATGCTCCGTAAACGTACAGATACCGGCCACTTCAATATTTTCTGCAGCTATCCCCGCTTTGAGAAGCGACTGCTCGTTGGCTTTCCATAAATCGAGGTAAATAGATGTATTTCTTATTTCCACTATTTCGGAATTATCAAATCCGGCATTTTCGAAGTTATCCACCACATCTTGTCCCACTTCATATACTTTCGCCGAAATGGAAGGTCCAATCGTCACCAAAATATCGCTTGGTTGACAATGATAAGCTTCAACCAATGCATTTATTGTTTTATCTGCTATTCTGCCACAAGTACCCCGCCAGCCGGCATGAGCCGCAGCTATTACCTGTTTCGTGGGGTCATAAAACAAAATAGGAACACAGTCGGCTGTGCTGATACCAATGCATACTTTTGGTATGCGGGTAAAAATTGCATCCACACCGTTCAGGTAGTCCCTTTTTTCTTCGTCGACAAGCTCAAAAAAGCGGTCGCTGATTTCTCGAACCTCCGTTCCATGTGTTTGAAACGGCAGTATGATTTTATCGGCATCAATGCCCAACCATTCGCCAAGCTTACTCTTATTTTGGTTTACAGCATGCATGTCGTCGCCAGAGAACGGGCTCAAATTGAATGATGCGTAATTGCCCACGCTTGTACCGCCTTGCCGGGTGGTACAAAAATGGGCAATCTCATTGTATTTTTCAAAAATCTTATAACTAATCACAACTTATGGTTGATAAGTATTAGTGAAGATATATTATAATTGAGTGAAGTAAAAGACCAGAACATTGTATCCTGACCACTACTTAACTGATAACTGATAACTGACTAAAGTTCATCCCATCCAATTCCTTTGTATTGGCTCAAGTCATCATCTTCGTCTTCATCTTCCTCCTCTTCCTCTTCTTCCTCCACTTCCTTGTAAGCAATGTGCATTGGCTGGTGAGTGATCTCCACAACTTTGTTGGATTCTTTGTTGATCTCGGTCCAGATAAGGTCTTTTAATTCCATAATACCCAGTCCTGTCAACGACGAAATAAATACGGTTTGAATATCTTTCGGCACTAAAGTCTTAATCTCTTCCATCAACTCATCATCAAGCAAATCGCATTTGGTAATGGCAAGTATGCGTTGTTTGTCTACAAGTTCCGGATTGTATTGTTGTAATTCGTTTAGCAAAATATCGTGCTCTTTCTGAATATCATCACAATCGGCAGGAATCATAAACAACAAAATAGAATTTCGTTCAATATGACGTAAAAAGCGCAATCCCAACCCACGACCTTCTGAAGCTCCTTCGATAATTCCCGGAATATCAGCCATTACGAACGAACGCGTATCGCGATAAGATACGATACCCAGGTTTGGAACAAGAGTAGTAAAGGGATAATTGGCAATCTCAGGTTTTGCAGCCGAAACAACTGATAACAAAGTGGATTTACCGGCATTAGGGAAACCTACCAAACCAACATCAGCAAGCACTTTTAATTGCAGGATAATGGTTTTTTCAATTCCCATCTCGCCCGGTTGTGCAAAGCGCGGTGTTTGATTGGTAGCGGTACGAAAGTGCCAGTTACCACGTCCACCACGTCCACCCGGAAAAATGATTACCTCTTGTCCATCGTCTTTGATGTCGCAAAGGTATTCACCGGTTTCGGCATCATAAACTACAGTTCCACAAGGCACTTCAATCACTTTATCTTCACCTTCTTTACCAAAACTACGACTGCGGCTACCGCCATCGCCATCTTCAGCATGAATATGTCGGGCATATTTCAGGTGAATAAGCGTCCAGTGGTTCTTACTTCCACGGAGGATGATATGACCACCACGTCCACCATCACCACCGTCGGGACCACCCTTTTGGGTTAGTTTATCCCGGTATAAATGCTTTGAACCCGGTCCACCTTTGCCCGAACGACAATATATTTTTACGTAATCAACAAAGTTAGAACTTGCCATTTTTGTATTTGAATGAAGAATAAATAATCAAGACCAATGCCTCTTGATGCTAGAATGAGGGTACAAAAGTACTCAATTTATAGGGATAACAAACTACACTGAGAAGAGTTCCCAGTGTAATTTGTTGAAAATAGGTATATTTAGTCGGATTTTATTTTGTCGAATCGATGGCTGATGCTATGCGGACAAAGATGTCTTCGACAGATCCCATGCCTTCGATAGCGGCATATTTGTTTAGATTTTTGTAGTAATCGCTTACCGGAGCAGTGCTTTTTTCGTACACTTCCAGACGTTTTTTAATTGTTTCCAGGTTATCGTCGCTACGTCCTGAAGTTTCACCGCGTTTCAACAAACGAGTAATGAGTTCTTCGTCGTCAACTCTCAGGTCGAGCAAAACGGTAGTTGGCTTGTTGATGCTATTCAATAAAGCTTCCAATGCTTCGGCTTGAGCCACCGTGCGTGGAAATCCGTCAAGAATAATCCCGTTGCAATTAGCAGGTAATGCATTCACTGCATTCGTAATCATGTCGATAATCATTTGGTCGGGAACCAGATTACCTAACGAAATAAATTTTTCGGCTTCGAGGCCCAATTGAGTTTTCTCTCCAATTTCTTTACGGAGTAAATCGCCGGTTGAAAGGTGTTTTAACGCATACTTCTCAACAATCAAATCGCTTTGTGTGCCTTTTCCACATCCTGGAGCACCACAAATAATAATGTTCAACATTCTTTTTTATATTTAATATTAAGTTTAACGAAGCAGAATAATACCTATGGAATTAGCTTCGAGGTGTGAATTGTTCAATTTATTTCAAAGAGGGCTTTTTTTATACTACAGAAATCTCAACTGCCTACTCCTCCACTACCGTGTAAATATCTTTCAAATTGCGGCCGTAACCGTCGTAGTCCAAACCATATCCTACAATAAAATCGTTAGGAATTCTCATCGCCACATAGTCGATCGTGATATCACGTTGCAACGCATCCGGTTTTTGCAGAAAAGTAGCCACGCGAATCTCATTCGCACCTTTTGTTTTAAGGGAACTAAGAATGCGTTCCATGGTGATGCCCGTATCCACAATATCTTCTACCACCACTACATTACGACCTACCACACTTTCGCTCAGCCCGATAACTTCTTTTACATTGCCGGTAGTGGTAAAACCCTCGTACGACGAAAGTTTTACGAAAGTAATCTCGCAGGGAAAGTTGATTGATTTCATCAAATCGCCGGCAAACATAAATGCTCCATTAAGAACACAAATGAAAAGTGGATTTGTATTGGCAATATCGTGATTGATGGCTTCAGCCACCTTGCGAACAGCTGCCTGAATTTCCACTTCGGGTATCGAGAGCGCAAATTTTTTGTCTAGAATTTGAATTGTGTTCATGGGTAGAGTTATGTGTTTTCTTTTTCTAACTGATCATTGCTCTGAATTTTTCTTTGTATGAAAAAAAGCAAAGCCGATCATTTTTGAAAATAGTACGGCAAATTGTAAATTTTCTGCAAAAGTACTATAAAACATTCGCTTTTCAAATACTTAGCCTTGCTATTGTGGAATATCGGTGTTAAACTTTAGACCGATTTATATCCGTTCATCGTTCATGCAACCGGCATTTCGGAGCAGACTATATGGAGCTGAAAATGAGAGTTGAAAAACGGAAGCTATCGCCCTGCCGCAGTACGAAGTCTAACCAACACAAATAGGCTTCTTACTCACTTAATACCGAACATAAAAGCCGCATTCAAATCAATGAATGCGGCTTTTATAGTTATTCCGAAACCTGTTATAAATAACGGTTTAGTATCTGTAATGCTCCGGTTTGTATGGCCCATTGGCATCAACGCCAATATAAGCAGCTTGTTCCGGAGTAAGAACGGTAAGTTTCACTCCCAATTGCTCTAAGTGCAAGCGTGCCACCTCTTCATCCAAATGTTTTGGTAAGCGATACACATCTACAGGATAATCTTTGGTAAATAATTCAATTTGCGCCAATGTTTGATTGGTAAATGAATTACTCATTACAAACGAAGGGTGACCGGTAGCACAACCAAGGTTTACCAAACGACCATCGGCCAACAACAATACACATTTTCCATCAGGGAAAATATATTTGTCAACCTGAGGTTTGATATTTACCAGCTCAATGCCCGGATATTGTTTCAATTTCTCCACTTGAATTTCATTGTCGAAGTGACCGATATTACAAATGATAGCTGCATCTTTCATTTTGGCAATATGCTCAATGCGGATGATATCTTTGTTTCCGGTGGTGGTTACGTAAATATTTCCTTCGGCCAATGCCTCTTCAATAGTAGTTACCTGGAAACCTTCCATCGAAGCCTGCAATGCACAAATCGGGTCAATTTCGGTTACAATAACGCGGGCACCGTAAGCCACCATCGAGCGGGCACATCCTTTTCCTACGTCGCCATAACCACAAACTACCACCACTTTGCCGGCCAACATAATGTCGGTAGCACGCTTGATACCGTCGGCCAATGATTCACGACAGCCGTAAAGGTTATCGAATTTCGATTTGGTTACCGAGTCATTCACATTGAAGGCAGGGAACAACAATGAACCCTCTTCCAACATTTGGTACAAACGGTGAACACCGGTAGTGGTTTCTTCTGACACACCACGAAGCTCAGGAATCATACGTGTCCAGATACCATTATCTTCTTTTAAAACATCTTTCAAGATAGCGTACAACAAACGCTCATCATCACCATCGGCTTTTTTGTCCAATGCTACAGCATCTTTCTCAGCAGCCACACCCACGTGAATCATCATAGTAGCGTCACCACCATCGTCAACAATTACGTTCGGGCCTTTATGACCTTCGAAAGTAAGAGCTTGCAACGTACACCACCAATATTCTTCTAATGTTTCGCCTTTCCATGCATAAACAGGAACACCGGCAGCAGCAATTGCAGCAGCAGCATGGTCTTGCGTAGAATAAATATTACAACTACACCAGCGTACTTCAGCACCAAGCTCAACCAAGGTTTCGATAAGCACTGCTGTTTGGATAGTCATGTGAAGCGAGCCCATAATACGAGCACCTTTCAATGGTTTTTCAACTCCATATTTTTTGCGTAATGCCATCAAACCCGGCATCTCTTTTTCGGCCAATTCAATTTCTTTTCGTCCAAAATCAGCTTGCGACATATCCGCTACTTTGTAAGGTAAAGTGCTGAATAATTCTGTTGTATTCATTTTATTATTTTTCGTTTTGATTATTTATTCCAAAATGGGAGCGCAAAGATACAAGTTTTAGATGAAAAAACGGAGATTATTCGCAACTAATTAATGGTCAGAACATAATGTAGTAGCATATTTGAATTACCGAATAGAGTGCTAAGTACAAACAGAAAATTTCAAACCACATAGGCACATAGAGTTTCTTTGGATAAAATTATAAAAATCTGCCTTTGGCAGACACATAGATTTGAAGTATTGAGGGAGTAGACAAAAGCAGTAATCCAGCTATTTTTGTATTATAAAACGTAGTTTTATAACTATGTGTCCTTTTTCTGATTGAGGAGGACAGTTCGACAATGTACTATTTTATGTGCCTATGTGCTCTATGTGTTTTTTCACTTCCTATCTAAAGCAGTCTACAACCATTCCTATTTGCGAATAAGTATTTAACTTATCAAATAACATTATTTATGTTCAAACTCTTCACAACGCACATGTCATTGATAAGTATATAATTGCACAGCATCAAAAAATCTAAATACAATTAGATTTTATTACTTTTGTAATCCATTTTCCAATAAAAATCATCGTGCTTGTAGACATTCACACACACTCTAACCATTCGACAGCTTCCCATATATCCGTTAGAAATCTAACTTTCGGCGAAGCTGAGGACTTCTTCGCGTCCAACAAGCAAGCATTTTGCTCTGTCGGGATTCATCCGTGGCATGTCGACACATTTTCGGAAGAGGAGCTGTCAAAATTGGAGATGTGGGCAAAAGACAACCGGTTTATTGCTGTGGGCGAATGCGGATTAGACAAGCATTCGAGCGCCGGTTATGAAGAGCAGCTAAGTATTTTCGAGAAACAGATAACAATATCCGAAAAATCAAGCAAACCGCTTATTATTCACTGTGTGGGTTATTTCAACGAGCTTTTTGCTTTAAAAAAGAAATGGAATCCCACACAACTGTGGATCATCCACGGCTTTAGAGGAAAACCCGAACTGGCAGCACAAGCGCTTAAAGCAGGCTGTGCTTTGTCGTACGGCGAACATTTTAATGCAGCCAGCGTGCAGCTCACTCCTATCGAAGCACTATTTGTAGAAACAGACGAAAGCGAATTGAATATTAGCGAAATATACCAACATATCGCCAACGCTAAAGCCTGCAAAATGAAAGATTTAAGTGCAGGGATGCATCTATTAAATAAAATGTCTCAGCGCTGAATAAAAATCTAAACGTTAAATTCAACATTATTTCTATTTATTATATATAAACAGCACAAACTGAGACTACAAAAAAATGTATCTTTGCAGTCCGTTTCTAAAAAAACGGTCTTAAAACGCTAGAAAGTTAGCAAAATTGTAACACTGACACTGAATCATGAAAAAATTTTCCATTCTCTTCACCTTTAGCATATTCACAACGATCCTCTTTGCGCAAGGTATTTCATCAATGCAACAACGCAAATTGTCAAATGCACTGACTGCCATCTCGAACCTATATGTGGACAGCATCGACGATAAAAAAATAGTGGAATCGACCTTAACGGCCATCTTAAAAGACCTGGATCCGCACTCATCCTACATTCCAAAAGAAGAAGTGGAGAGAGTAAACGAGCCACTCGAAGGCAGTTTCGAAGGTGTCGGCATTCAGTTTCAGATGTTTAACGACACACTTTTGGTTTCTCAAACAGTGGCGGGTTGCCCTGCCGCCAAAGTAGGTATTTTACCTGGCGACCGTATCATTTACATTGGCGACAAATTAATTGCGGGTGTAAAAACTCCCAATTCTGAAATTCTGAAAAGCCTTCGTGGTCCTAAAGGATCGGAAGTATCCGTACGAATCCTTCGTGCCGGGAAATCTCAATTATTGCTCTTTAAGATTATCCGCGATAAAATTCCATTGTATAGCGTGGATGCCACTTACATGATTGGTAAAGATATTGGCTATATAAAAATCAGCAGCTTTGGAAGCACAACGGTAGAAGAGTTCAAAAAAGCATTCGCCAAGCTTCAGGAAAAAGGCATGAAAAGTCTTATTCTAAGCTTACAGGGCAATGGAGGTGGTTATTTGAACGCTGCCATTCAACTGGCCGACGAGTTTATGGGGAAAGACCGCCTCATTGTTTATACCGAAGGGCTTAACCAACCGAAAAGCACTGCCGTTTCTACCAATGCCGGAAATTTCGAAACCGGAAAACTGATTGTGTTGATTGACGAATACTCAGCATCGGCCAGCGAAATCGTGTCAGGAGCACTGCAAGACTGGGACAGAGCATTAATCGTAGGTCGCCGTTCCTTCGGCAAAGGGCTGGTTCAACGCCAGTTTCCACTTATCGATGGTTCGGTAATGCGACTTACCACAGCACGCTACTACACGCCTACCGGACGTTGCATACAGAAACCGTACAAAGAGGGAAAGGATAAATACGAACTGGATTTGATTAACCGCTACAACAAAGGCGAACTGTTGCATGCCGACAGCATTCATTTCCCCGACTCCCTGCACTACCAAACACTTAGTTTAAAACGCACCGTTTATGGCGGTGGTGGCATTATGCCCGACATTTTCGTTCCGTTGGACACTACCAGATACACCGACTTTCATCGGAAACTGGTTTCACTGGGCATTATCAATAAAGTTTGCGTGCAGTATGTCGATAAAAATCGCGCCGAACTAAAAAAGAAATATCCAACATTTGAGAAATTCAAAAAGGAATTCGAACCGGACGACGCATTTCTGAATGCATTAATCACCGCAGCCGATAAAGAAAAAGAAAAAGCCAGCACAACCAAACTGCCGAAAGACAGCACAACAACTCAGGTTGCACCCATCAAGGAGGACAAAGAGACTATTGACAAAGAAAATGTAGAGAAAAAGGAATTTGATAAATCGAAACCTTTGATTAAACTACAATTAAAAGCATTAATAGCCAGTAGTTTGTGGGAAACAAATGAATATTATCAAATTATGGATGCCGATAACGAATCGCTGCTAAAAGCCATAGAGATACTTGAAACTCCCGGGGCGTTTGAGAAAATTTTAAAATAAACAATCATAGCTCATCCCCTAAAAGAATCCGAAAGCTTCTTTTAGGGGATTTTTTTATACACCGAAAAATGATACTGGAATACATTAAAACCAATTGGATAGAAATTGTTGGCGCCATATTAAGCCTCATCTACTTGTACCTGTCCATTAAGCAAAAACTCAGTTTGTGGTTTTTCGGAATCATTTCGTCTTTGTTCTATATCGTGATATTTTTCCAGACGAAGTTTTACGCCGACATGAGTCTTCAGTTTTACTATGTGGTAATAAGCATCTACGGCTGGATAAACTGGAAACATGGCGACGACCTAGCAGGCAAAGAAATGCCGGCCACCCAACTCACAAAACGGTTGTTTGTACAGCTATGCATCGCCACAGCATTGATTTACATTATTTACTATCTGGTATTGAGCAGATACACCGACTCCCCCATTCCCAAGGCCGACTCGGTAGTGGGTGCGCTCAGCATAGTGGGGACGTGGATGCTGGCCCGCAAGCTCATCGAGAACTGGATTGTATGGATTGTTGCCGATGCACTCTGCGCCGGCCTGTACTTCTACAAAGGCCTGTACCCAACAGCCATCCTGTTTGTTATCTACACCATCATGGCAGCAGTTGGCTATAGAGCATGGAAAAAAGCTGCCGAACAAAAATAAAACAACAGCATTACGCAACGTCTCGCTTTGTTTATCCCGGGTCATAGACCCACGCCAGCATGAGGATGAACTAAGTACTAATTTATGCTTAATCTGAATGATTCAACGATAAACATATTTTTTTGAGCTCCTCAATGCTCGTTTAAAATATCCATGATCTTGGGACCTTTTTCCTTCGCCCATTGTATTGAGCCAATCATATTGTTGATTTCAGTTTCCGAATTAATACTCTTATGATAAGCATTTATACATACACCTTCAAAACAATCACCAATATTTATAGTCATATCGAGTTCGCCCTTTGTTGAAAATTCATCACCTAAAATGGACTTCATTTCTTTTAGTTCAAGGTACTTTTTCCAATTTGATTTATAGGCTTCAATATAATTGTCCATATTGTGCTTGTAAATTGTCAAAATCTCTTTCGCGTATCTTTTATCTGGACCCGGTAATTCTATTTGAATATAATAGTCATTTTTAGTTACAATCAAATTGCCAAACCCAATAGGTAATTGTTCTTTATATTCTCCATTCATATCTATTTGCTTTTTTTTATAAATGATTTTATCCTACTTGATGAATGAGTAAAACTATTCTTCTCTTGTCCAATAATCGGCCAATTGCTCTGCTTGTTCAAGCACTTTGGTAACAGAAACTGTATATTCTCCTGTTTTCGGATCATCAGGCGGGTATTTGTATTTCCGCAGAATACGTTTCACCATTACCCGTAGTTTTGCTTGTACGCTTTCTTTCAATTGCCAGTCGATGGAGGTATTGCGGCGCACGCTTTCCACCAGTTCGTGGGCTATGTGTTTCATAATATCATCACCCAGTATCGTTTCTGCATTCGGGTTGTCGGCCAACGCATCATAGAAAGCTAACTCATCTTGTCGCAGGTTTAGTTTTTCGCCACGCTTGTCGGCTTCTTTTATTTCCTGCGCCAGTTTTATCAATTCATCAATAATCTGTGCAGCTTCTATTAACCCGTTTTGGTAACGTTTTACTGCATCGGCAAGCATCTCCGAAAACTTCTTACCTTGTATAATGTTGATACCCGAACGTTTCTTTATCTCATCGTTCAACAGGCGTTTCAGTAATTCCAACGCCAGGTTCTTGCGGGGTAATCCTTTTATCTGTGCCAGAAATTCATCGGTCAGAATTTCAATGCTGGGCTTGGCTATGCCGGCAGCATCAAATATATCCACCACTTCGGTAGAAATAATGGCATCGTTGATGATTTGACGGATAGCCGTTTCTATTTCCTCGGCAGTCCGTTTCTTTTTTGTTTCGTCGAACTTAGCAAAGCGGGCTTTGATAGCCTGAAAGAATGCCAGATCATCACGAATCTCAAAGGCTTTTGGGTGTGGAACCGATATTCCGAATGCTTTTTGCAGCTTGGTGACATGGTCTTTGAAGCGTTGCTTGCCGTTACGACCGTTCTCATCTTTCAGCCCCAGTATATAGTTGGACGCATCCAGTATAAAGTTGAGTCTTTCTTTGGGTGGTAAGCTGAAGTAGCGTTTATAGTCGAAGCTTCCGAACATGTCCACTACGATATCGTAGAAATCCAGCATCTTGGCTACCGCATCCGCCTGGTCGAAGGTGAGTTGTCCCTTGCCGCTGCTTTCGGTATAGATAGCCAGTGCATTTTTCAAATCCTGTGCTATGCCGATATAATCTACCACCAGTCCGCCTTCCTTATCTCCAAACACCCGGTTTACCCGTGCAATGGCTTGCATCAGGTTATGTCCGTTCATGGGTTTGTCGATATAAAGCGTATGCAGGCAAGGTGCATCAAATCCCGTGAGCCACATATCGCGCACGATGACCAGTTGCAAGGGATCTTTCGGATCCTTCAACCGATCGCCAATGGCTTTTCGCTTGGATTTATTGCGGATATGTTCCTGCCAGTCCAGCGGATCACTGGCCGAACCGGTCATGATGACTTTTATCGTTCCTTTATCGTCGTCGGCATGGTACCAGTGGGGGCGAAGCTTGATAATTTCCCGGTGCAAACTTACGCAGTTTCGCCTACTCATGCCTACAATCATTCCTTTGCCTTCCACCGCCGAGGTGCGGTTTTCGAAGTGCGTTACCAGGTCGAGCGCCACTTGTTTTAGTCGTTGTTCGCTACCGACTATGGCTTCTTTACTCGCCCAGCGGGCAAAGCGTTTTTGTTTGTCGGTGAGTTCGTCATCCTCGGTCACTTCTTCCACACGCTCATCCATCAGCTTTTGGTCGGCTTCGCTCAAGGCTATCTTTGCCAACCGACTTTCGTAGTAGATGCGCACGGTAGCACCATCTTCCACGGCTTGCTGAATATCATATACATCGATATAATCGCCGAACACTGCTTGGGTGTTGCGATCTTCTTTTTCGATGGGCGTACCCGTAAAACCGATAAAGGTAGCATTGGGCAATGCATCCCGCATGTGTTTGGCATATCCGTCGATAAAATCGTACTGGCTGCGATGTGCTTCATCTGCCATTACTACGATGTTTCGTCGGTCCGATAATTTAGGATAGGTTTCTACCGCCGTTTCGGGCATAAACTTCTGTATGGTGGTAAACACCACGCCACCAGAAGCTACCGATAGTTTTTCTTTCAGGTCATCCCTGCTTTCGGCTTGTTTGGGTTTCTGCCGTATCAGTTGTTCGCAACTGCCGAAGGTTTCGAAGAGTTGTTGATCTAAGTCGTTGCGGTCGGTGAGTACCACAATGGTAGGGTTATTCATTTCGTCGGACAACACCAACTTTCCGGTGTAAAACACCATGCTCAGGCTCTTGCCGCTGCCTTGCGTATGCCATACCACCCCCGCGCGTTTGTCGCCTTTTGCCTGATGCTTGGCATTGGCTAAACCAAATTGTTCGGGCGGTGCGCTTAGTAGATTGTTTACTGCCGAAGCTCTTACCGTATTTTCAATGGCTTTGTTCACCGCATAGTACTGGTGATAGGCCGCCATTTTCTTGATGGTTTTCTCTTTGGTCTTTTCGTACACGATGAAATGACGCAATACATCCAGCAGCGTGCTTTTATTCAGCAGCCCCAGCATCATGGGTTCCATTTCGGGTTGTGTTTCGGTATCTATTATGGTGATGCCGTCTGCTGTTTTCCACTCCATAAAGCGGTTATAGTCCGAGCTTAGCGTACCCGCTTTGGCAAACCAACCATCGCTGGCTATCATAAACGCATTGTAGGTAAAGAGCGACGGGATCACTTGTTTGTAGGTTTGCAGTTGGTTGTATGCATCGGGTACACCCGCGTTCTCATCTACTGCATTTTTCAGTTCTATCACTACCAATGGCAAGCCGTTGACGAACAAAACAATATCGGGGCGTTTGTTGACGTGATTCTCTACAATGGTCAACTGGTTTACCGCCAGAAACTCATTGTTCTGTGGACGGCTGTAATCCAACAACCATACTTTATCCGTTTTTGATTTGCCATCACCCGTTCCGAACTTTACATCAATGCCCTCGGTAAGCATACGGTGGAAGTGCTCGTTATTATCCAACGCATTCACCGACGTGGTACGCAACACTTTTTTAAAAGCCTCTTCGCGCGCCTCTGCCGGAATATCCGGGTTTAGCTTGTCTATGGCATGGCGTAGCCGTTTATTCAACACCACATCTCCAAACTCCCGCTCCTTGTGCGTACCATCTGCCAGATCGGGACCATACAACACCGTGTATCCTAACTCTTCGTTCAGAATATCTAATGCTATTTGTTCTATTTCGGATTCGGTGATGTGTTTCATTAAAATCCTATTTCAGCTTTACCTCCAATATATCCAACATAAACTTTTTTAGTGGGCTCATTTGGATAATAGTAAAGTCTAAATGGCTGAGCACCAAAATCCCATTTAATATGTAAACTAAAAACTTTATCTCCATTTAGACCACAATTAAAAGTTCTCAATGCAAGTGTTTCTTTAATTCTTTTTGGAGTATCTGGTGAATTGTCTAAGCCAAGGCCAACAATATCAAAACTACCTGTTTCCCAGCTTTGAGTAAACTCATTAAGTCTTTTCAATTTTGCATGAATCAATTTAAATCTAGGATCAGCAAGAGACAAATGTCTAATTTGATTCCAGACTCTATCTAATAAAATCAAAGAGGGGAAAAGCTCATTTCTATTATCCCAGAAACTTTGTATTGAAACAAATGCTTTTGATTCTAAGCATCGTTGTTTAAATATGTTGTAAGTAGGTATATCTACAACCTGTCTATCTGGTGGAATAATGGACAATGAAAAATCAAATCCCGTAAACCCATTACAATCATTTGGATAATCATTATCCATTTGGTTATGATTAATGTAAATAGAATCTTGTTCTGTGAATGATCTAAAAAGATCTGGAATAACTCTTTTCAACTCATCATTAACTATCCCACTAAACATTTCATAAACTAGCCCTTGAGTTGTGTCACATTCCCAAATAGATGAGTTTCGAATAAAATTATCATGCTCTTGGTCTCTATTTAAAATTATAGAATTCAAATTAATGAGACCTCTTTCCAGTTCTGCTACTGATCCAACTCTTAAAGCCGATTCTAATAAATAATAATTTCTCATCCTCTTCTTAAATTAATAAGTTGAGCATAATCTATTTGGGTCTGATCGAAGAAACCTTTAGGCCATTCTGTTAGCTCCCCATTCTCTTTTAAGTTTATACTTTTTACATTGGGTTGACTTTTACTTCGAGATTCTGAGAAAAAGTTTATTGTTACTTTGTCTGATTTAATCACTTTGCTTGCAACTGCTATTTGAATCCCATTTATAACATGATCGCTATGTGTTTCTACAACCACTTTAACTCCATTATTTGCAACCATTCCTAAAAAAAATCCAATGTTCGTTTGTGCAGCAGGATGAAGATGTGCTTCAGGATTTTCAACAATAAAATAGCTATCTTTTTTTGCAATTAAACCTGTAGCTATTATTGGTAAAACATAACTTATTCCAAACCCAATATTAGTTGCTGTTATTGGTTCACCTTTTGTGTAAGTGTTTTCAATCTGGATTTGAGCCGTAAATGTTTCATTACTTCTTTTTGCCGATATTCTTACACCTGGCATGATAAAGTTTAGCCATTCATTGACTTGAAATTCTAATCCAGGATTAGCTGTATCTTTAAATAATCGTTCCTTGTCAACTGGCAAATAACCACTTCTTTCTGAAATCAATTGAGCTACATATTCACCTTGAAATCCTGCATTAGGAAAATCAAAGTATTGTAGATTTTGACTAAATCTAGGTCCAATTCTTTCCGCATTCAAGTAATAAAATTCTTTTTTTACAATTGGTTCTCTTCTTTCATCGGCTTTTATAGATTTCACTTTTAAATAAAGATCTGATTCAAGATTATTGGCCTCATATTCAGCTTTTATTTCATTATATAGCGTAAAGATCCCAATCCCAATATCGTTAGAATTTGAATTTCTGTTTATGATATGTGCACTGTTACCTAAAGATAAAAGATATCCCGAGTTCAAAGAAACTTCAGTGTTAGTTTCAGCATTCCCCGTCATATAAAAGTTCTCATGCAATTTAAAATCACTTTCAATTGTATGTCTCAAAAACAATATGGATTGAATAGCAGTACTTTTGCCATATCCATTTGCTCCAGCCAATACTGTAAGTTGATTAACAGGTATGCTAATATCTTCAAAACATTTAAAGTTGATTATTCTTAAATCACTCATTTCTCAAATTTTTAAATGATTATTAATTATTTCATTTGCGGCATTGAAAGATGCCTGTATATTTGCCTTTGAATTTGTACTATAAGTAAGATACATTAATAAGTCAAAGTCTTCACTGATTCTTTGAGCTAAAGGAAACGCAAAAGAATCTTTATCATTGCTTATTGCTACATCAAATTCATTAAACTGACTAAGTAATACTGCCCAGCTAACAAATAAAGCTTTGTTGATCAATTGTCTTCTTGCGCCCGGTTGAAGATGTTCTACAGAACATTTTCTAAAACTATAATTTCCAAATAAATGGTGTGCATTTACCATTGCAGTATTAAATAAAGAAACATAATTTGCAAAATCGTAATTTTTGTCTTTATTGAGAGTTTCGGTAAGAGTGTTTAGTTCATATTCAATATTTCCTGAATAATTGTTTAATGTTTTATCTGTACTATATTTCCTATGAAACATAATAAATCTTAAGGCTAACTCTTGAGCCTCCATACGAACATCCTTTACACTCCAACCTGTTGCCTCTTTAAAACTATCAAGTTGCGACATCTGTCGTAACACCGATCTTAATTTGTTGGTCGCTAAACAATTCCTTATTTCTTGCGCATTTAATGGCTGACCTCCTGTATTAATACGTCGGAAGATATCATATTTCAATTTAAAAGGTGAGGATGGGTCTATTACATTTACTGTAATTTGCGTCATGTTAAACCACCTAAAATATTTTGCATCAATTGATTTTGTCTTATCCTCAAGATTAAAGTATTTTCCGCCACATTTAGCTTGTAGATATTCAAGACCATTTAATGCAAACTTATTATCCATGAAATCACGAATTGTACTTAACCGTTGTAATCCATCAACAACTGAAATACGTCCTTCTTCATCCTGAGCAAAATAAAACATCGGTAGTGGAATACGCAGTAATATAGATTCAATTAATCTGGATTTTCTTAGATTATCCCAAACTAAGTTGCGCTGAAAATCAGGTGATAAGTCAATATCACTAATTTTAATCATGTCGTATACTTGCCTTAAAGAGAAAGATTTAGTATCTACTCGTATTGTTTCAGGATCATACGGATTTGCGGAATTATCATCTTCATCATTATCCATCTCATTATCTTCTGTACCAATTGAAGACTGTTGAGGATTCATTATGACTAATAATTCTTCTAACTTTTCTTTGAGGTCCGATTCGTCTTCTTCAATGTCTAAATCCTTTTCGATTATTTCAAACCCGGCATCTTTGAGTTCAAGTTTCATATAGACTTCACCAGTAGGAGAAACTAACCGATAAATATTTGATTCTTCAGGATTATCTATAGAATATATTGCTTTTAATCTGATCTCTTTGCCAGTTTTCAGTCTTAAACTAATTTCCATATCTGCGTCTTTTATAAATAATTGATGTAAAAATAATACTTATTTTTATATTTCTATCTCCCCCGTCATTAACTTCGGCAATAAACTATTACGCAAAGCAATCAGGGTTTGGGTTTCTTGTTCGTTGGAAACGATTTGTTCGAAAATAGGTTTTACTTGAAAATCGAACTTTTCAAGAACAGAATTAGGTGGAATCACAATTTCAATCCCACGAAATACACTTTTACTGATTTCAAGAAAGGTAGATCCATTTGCCATTCCTTTTATTGTTTCTATATTGCTTCTTAAATAATACAACAGAAATAAGTTAGATACACTTTTCCCATTAATTGCAATAAATCCCTGATTAATTGCTACCGGAATTTGAGATATTGCAAAATAACCTATTGGCGCTCTTGACGACATTAAAAGTGTTCCTTTCGGTAATAAACCTGAGCTAATTTGCTTTAATCCTTTTTCAGTAATTGTTCTTTCAGACGAAAGTAATACTGGGAAAATCTTGTTCGACAAATCTTTTGGAGTAACCCAGTTATACTCACCATTCCAAAATTCTTCATTTTTCGTACTAGGTGTTGTACCTCCTTTCGATTCCATTATTTCTCCCAACTTCCCAACTCTCCACCCCTCCGGCAATTCTTCCCCTTTCGGTAGGCACATTTCCTGAAACAGCGTTTGTGCTATCCCTTCCAGTGTTTGGTTGGTTTGGCGGTTTAGTTCTATTTTATCATCTAAGGAAGAAAGAATATTGACGATGCCGCTCATCGTGCTTTCTTCTGCTGGAATCATAATTGGTAGATTCCTAAGAGCTCCTAATGATATATATGGTTGAGAGGTTCCACTTCTTAGGCTCGATAAGATTGATCTTCCTTCACCTGAATTTAAATAGTAATATAACCATTCAGCTTTTAATTTACTACCAGTTTTAAATATCCCAACATTTTTTACTGCATAATCAATTATCTTATTTCTTTCAACATAGCAATATCCACAATATTCACCAATCATGCTAATTAAAACATCCCATTGGTCTACCTTACTTCTTAGATTTATTTTTGTATAATCCTCAATGGTTATATGATATGCACTATCGAAATCAATAACTCTTTCTTTAATATGTTTTGATGTGATTAATTTTTTTCCTTTTTCTTGCCTTTTGGGACTATCGTGAGTACCATCGGCAATTTTATAGCAAAATGTCGATGCAGCAATGTATTTCCACTCCTTAGAACTCATATCCAATGCCTTTTAAGTTCTTACGAATGGTTTGTTGTAATTTTTCGCCTTGTGCAAATTGTTCCGCCAGTTTATCGATGAGCGGTTTCATTTTATCTTCGAATGGAATCAGGTCTATTTCTTCTTCCTCGGTGCCTACATAGCGTCCGGGCATCAATACATAATTGTTTTGGCGCACTTCGTCAATAGTGGCTGCTTTGCAGAATCCGGCTATATCGGTATATTGCATTCCCGTTGTAGAGGCGCACGGCCGTGCGCCTCTACCATTGTCAGGCTGCGTATCACCACCATTATCCGGTGTTGTATTATTTCCAGACCGCCATGCATGATAGGTATTTTCTATCAATGCCAAATCATCGTCCGTCAGTTCTTTATTTCGTCGGTTTACCATCGTACCCAGCTTACGGGCATCGATAAACAGAATCTCATTACTACGATTCCTAAAATTGTGGTTGGTACGGTCTTTTGAAAGAAACCACAAACACGCTGGTATCATGGTATTGTAAAACAGTTGGGCAGGTAATGCCACCATACAATCCACCAGTCCGGCTTCTATCATGTTTTTGCGTATCTCGCCTTCGCCGCCCGAGTTGCTGTTCATGCTTCCGTTGGCAAGTACTATTCCGGCTGTTCCGTTGTTGCTAAGCTTGGAGATAAAATGTTGCAGCCAGGCGTAGTTGGCATTACCCACGGGTGGCAACCCGTATTTCCATCGGGCATCGTCGCGCAGTTGTTCGCCGCTCCAGTCGCTGATATTAAAGGGGGGATTTGCCATGATATAATCAGCCTTCAGGTCTTTGTGCTTGTCGTGCAGAAAGGTATCGCCCAATTCTATACGGGCATCAATACCCCGTATGGCGAGGTTCATCTTGGCCAGTCGCAGTGTCGTTGGGTTACTTTCCTGTCCGTAAATCGATAGGTCTTTGATATTTCCCTGATGTTCTTTTACAAACTTTTCGCTTTGTACAAACATCCCACCACTTCCGCAGCAACCATCATAGACCCGCCCTGTGTAGGGTTCGAGCATACCTACCAATAGTTTTACTATGCTGGCAGGGGTATAAAATTGTCCGCCGCTCTTGCCTTCGGCATCAGCAAACTGTCCGAGGAAATATTCATACACGCGTCCCAGCAAATCTTTGGCTTCGTGTCCTTCCTGATTAAAACCTATCGTTCCTATCAGGTCGATCAGTTCGCCTAGGCGTTGTTTGTTCAGATCGGGGTCGGCGTATATTTTGGGTAACACGCCTTTCAGGTTAGGGTTGATGCGTTCAATGGCATCCATGGCCTCGTCGATGAGTTTGCCTATCTCGGGTTGTTTGGCTTTATCCTGTAAGAACTTCCAGCGGGCTGTTTCGGGAACAAAGAAAACATTCTGTGCCAGGTATTCGTCAGCATCTTCGGCATTAGCACCTTCGTGCTCGCCTTTACCTTCGAGCAATGCATCGTGCAGTTCATTGAAAGCATCCGAAATATATTTCAGAAATATCAACCCCAGCACCACGTGTTTATACTCCGCCGCATCCATATTGCTGCGCATTTTGTCAGCAGCACTCCACAATGTTTTCTCTAAATCTTTAATGTCTATCATAAATCTGTATTTCTGTCGCCCGGCTTAAAGGAAGGTTTCCTTTTCCATCTTTTTTCTTTTAAAAAAAATAAAGTCCAAAGTTACATAAACTATTTATAACAAACCTACAATAGGTTAAATATTTTCATATATGCCTTAAAATAATTTGTTCCACATTCTTTTTCCTCTTCGTGGCACTCTGGTATGTTGTGTTTATAACAAATATAACCCTTCCCCCTTCGGGTACTTCCCTTAAGAAGGGAAGAACATCTGTATTTTAAATCACGTAGGTTAGAAGAATGTACAAGTTGACTGAACCCCAAAATTTTCACACTATTCTTCCTCATAAAAAAAATCCGTTAAAAAAGTAATTAAAAATATAGCTGTAAAACGAATCAGGAATCTGATTGCGAACCGTATTTTAAAATAGGAACAAGAAAAAATAGTGTATGGGAAATCAGGAATAGAATCTATTGCAGGCCACAAATTCAGGACTAGGGATGAGCTTTGTGTACTTAAACAGGAATGATATTTTATATGCAACAGATAAAAAGAAATTAGTTATAAATCTGTCAAGCTAATTTAGGACAATATAATGATTTTGCCTTTTCTGACACAGTTTATTGAATAGACCCGAATAGACCCAAGACAAGACAGCTTTCGATGGCTATACTAGACCTTTCGATGGCTTTACTATGCCTTTCGAAAGCTACACTAGACCTTTCGATGGCTACACTAGACCTTTCGATGGCTACACTAGGGCTTTCGATGGCTATACTAGGGCTTTCGATGGCTTTACTAGGGCTTTCGATGGCTCTGCTATGCCTTTCGAACGCTCTGCTAGGTCTTTCGATGGCTCTGCTAGGTCTTTCGATGGCTCTGCTATGCCTTTCGAATGCTCTGCTAGGGCTTTCGAATGCTCTGCTATGTCTTTCGAACGCTCTGCTAGGGCTTTCGAACGTTCTGCTAGGCCTTTCGATGACTCTGCTAGGTCTTTCGAATGCTCTGCTATGCCTTTCGAAGGCTCTGCTAGGTCTTTCGAAGGCTCTGCTATGCCTTTCGAATGCTCTGCTATGCCTTTCGAATGCTCTGCTAGGGCTTTCGAACGTTCTGCTAGCATAAACCACAGGAAATAAAAAAAGGAACCGGATTGTTTAAAATCTGATTCCTTTCTTATGATGTGAATACTATTTTATGACCCCAACATCCGCCAACTAACGGAGGCTAAGAGCGTATCTAAAAACTGATTCCGGCTTGAAAAACGTTATTGTCGAATTACTCCGCAAATTTGATAAAAATTCGGAACACTTTGGCGGGATCTTTCGCCCAGAACTCCAGTGCTTGCTGTGCTTCTTCGGGAGTGTAGATGGCACTGATGAATTCTTCTACCGGACAGGTGCCACGTTTCATATATTCCATTACGGCACGGAAATCTTCGGGCATGGCATTGCGTGAGCCGCGTATGTCAAGCTCCTTTTGCACGAAGTATTTGGTTTCGAAAGCAATCTCTGTTTTGGCATAGCCGATACAAACCACTCTTCCGGTAAATGCTACTTCGTTGATGGCGGTAATGTAGGTTTGTGGTGCTCCCACGGCTTCAACAACTACATCAGGACCATATCCGTTGGTATATTCTTTTAGTTTCTCGCTTAAATTCTCCGTTTTGGAATTGATGGTATGTGCTGCGCCAAGACGTTTGGCCAGCGCCAGTTTGGTGTCGTCCATATCTACTGCTATCACTTTTGCTCCGCGCAACGCTGCCCGTACAATAGCACCTACGCCTATCATTCCACAACCAATAACCATTACGATGTCCAGGTCGGTTACCTGTCCGCGCGAAACGGCGTGAAAACCTACGCTCATAGGTTCTACCAACGCAAAGTCGCGGGGAGTGATGGCCGTATCTGCCAACACTTTTGTCCAGGGCACACTTACGTATTCGCTCATGGCACCGTGACGTTGCACCCCAAAGGTTTGGTTGAACTGACAGGCGTTAGGGCGACCGTTTCTGCACGATGGGCATTTGCCACAAGCAGTGTATGGATTAACGGTACATGCCATTCCCGGTTGAAGGTGCTCCGGCACATTCCCGCCAACGGCTTCGATAGAAGCACCAATTTCGTGACCCGGAATAACGGGTAGCTTTACCATGGGGTTTTTGCCCAGAAAGGTATTTAAATCGGAACCGCAGTATCCTACATAATGTATTTTTACTAATACTTCGTCGGCACTAATGCCCGGTTTTTCGAGTTGAACCAACGACACTTTGCCGGGTTCGGTTATTTGTACAGCTTTCATATTTTCTTTTGTTATTTACTTCGTGATATTTGTGCTTCGCACGTTATTATGCTTCGCGATATTATGCTTCGCGATATTATGCTTCGCGATATTTGCTTCGCGATATTTGTGCTTCGCACGTTATTTTTTAGCTTCAACAATTAATAACGCCCGAAGGGCTACTAACTACTAATAACGGCGGAGACAACTAACTATGAATAACGCGAAGCGAATAACTATTTTATCTTATACGCTTTTGCAGCATTTTCGCCCAACATCAGGGCTTGTTCTTTTTCAGTAAAGGTTGAAATATAGTCGATAACCACCTGCATTACTTCGCTATATTTCCCTGCTACCAAACATACCGGCCAGTCGGAACCAATGAGTATCCGTTCGGGACCAAAAGCCTCCATAATAACGTCCAGGTAAGGTCGTATGTTTTCAGGCTTCCATGTATTCCAGTCGGCTTCGGTGACCATACCCGATAGTTTGCAATACACATTCGGAAGCTTGCCCAACGCAGCAATGTCTTCTTTCCAGGGTGAAACAATGCCGTCTTTGATCAAAGGCTTGGCAATATGATCGATTACAAAAGTCTGCTTGTCCGAAAATTGTTTTACAAACTGAATGGTATTGGCCAAATGCGTTGGAAAAATCAGAATGTCATACGCCAGATCGTATTTTTCGAGCAGTTGTACGCCACGAATAAACGCAGGTCTGAGCATAAAATCAATATCTTCTTCGTCGTGGATAACATGACGCACACCGACAGCTTTCGGGTGTTTGGCAAAAGCGGCAATTTGCGTTTCGGCTTGTTCCGATTGCAAATCGAGCCAGCCCACCACGCCTTTAATGTGCGGATGCTCATCGGCAAGTTGCAGCAACCAGTTGGTTTCTTCGAGCGACTGACGGGCTTGTACTGCCACCGAACCATCAAAGTCGATGCTTTTAAGTTCAGGAAGCAGGTCGGTTGGTAAAAAGTCACGTTTGATGACCGACATGTTTTCGCCCATCCACCCATAGTCTGCCGTATTGAAGTGCCAGTAGTGTTGATGACTGTCTATTTTCATTTCTAATCAAGTTTATAAATTCGTTCCATAAGTTGCCATTTTTCATCGGCAGTAGCATTCTCGGAAGTGTTCTGAAAGCGTGCCATGTGCTTTTCCCACTCACTTTGGCGGGGTTTAGTGGCAAGTACTTTCATGGCTTCGTCGTGATTAAAATCAGGCACGGTATCCATAATCATAAACAGTTTTGTTCCGTAGATATAGATCTCCATGTCCAGAATGCCAACTTCCTGCATTCCCCAGTTAATCTCCGGCCAGGTGTTTCCTTTGGCATGTGCCAGTTTATAGGCAGCAATCAGGTCGGCATCATCGCGTAACTCGAGCGTTTTGCAATAGCGCTTGAAAGAGGTATAATTTGTTTTTTCGCTGTATTCCATATTTGTAATCTTGAATTATAAGTGTAAAACGACTAAGCAATGTCGTATTAAAAACATGTTCAATGCCACGGAGTGGCTAAATGTGAATAACCCCCAGTGAAGCTTGCGAAACTGGGGGATGTGATGAACAACCCACAATACCAGTCCGTCGGCTGACGGATTGAACCATACTATAATGTGTTAGTATTGAACCCTTTCAGGGCTCCAACAGTTTATGTGATTCTCATCCGCCGGCTTCACCGGCGGTTATTCACATTGATTCCCTTCAGGAATCTAAAAATAAGATATTATGTATCATTAGTCATAATCAAAGGCATTATAAATTCAAAGAATTAAACTTATAAGCGTCTAATCAAATTAAAAAGAATGAAACCTGCCGACTGCAGGCAGGTTCTATTCTTTATAAAAAATACGATATTATATCGCTTTACTCACTTTATGTCCTTTAAGGGCATAATATAAAATAAAGGCAAACAACGGTATTGGCACAAGGAACCCAACTGACATGGAAGAGATATCGGCTATCCAACCCATAAACATTGGGAAAACGGCTCCACCCACAATCGACATGATTAAGAAGGAAGAACCTTTTTTGGTTTGAGGGCCAAGGTCTTTAATGGCCAATGCAAATATCGTAGGGAACATGATGGACATGAAAAAGAAAGTCAGGAACAAGGCTACTACCGATACCATTCCGAATCCTCCACTCACAACAGGAAGTAACAATACGCACATCAACGAATAGATGGCCAATAGTTTTGCAGGTGAATAATAGCTCATTAACCAACTGCCCGACAAACGTCCGACAAAAAATAAAGACATACCGCCTAAGCCTAACAAATAGCCCGCAGTGGTTTTGGTTATGCCAAGACCTAATTCATCAGCCGTAAGGAAGTTGACGAAAAAGCTAAATACGCCCGTTTGCGCAGCTACGTAGCAAAACTGAGCAATAACACCCAAAACAAGATGCTTGGTTTTGAACAATGATTTGGCAGGAGCCAGCTCACCCGTGCCGCTCACGCCGTGCGCTGTATCAACATCCTCTTCGGTAATTTCAGGCAATTCCACAAACATGTAGATAATGGCAATAATCAGCACTATGATACCAATACCGGCATAAGGTGCAATCATGGAATCCAACCCTGCTGAAGTATTGCCTTCTTCTCCTCCAAGAATAAAGAAAGTGGCGAAGATAGGTCCAAAAATCCATGCTAAACCGTTGAACGACTGCGAAAAATTGATTCGTCGTGCGGCCGATTCTTTATCACCCAATTTTGTAGTATACGGATTGGCTGCTGTTTCGAGTGTTGCTAAACCGCATCCCAGAATAAACAAGCCAATCAGGAATAAAGGAAATGATGCACTCATAGAAGCCGGAACAATGAGGAAAGCACCTGCAGAGAAAAGCAACAATCCCATAATGATTCCCTTTTTGTAGCCGAAGCGACGCATAAAATAACCTGCGGGAAGCGCCATAGAAAAATAGGCCATATACACCGAAAATTGGATTAACCCCGATTCGGCTTTAGAGATATTTAAAACTGTTTGAAAATGGGCATTCAGTACATCGAGCATACCGTGTGCACTTCCCCATAAAAAGAACAAAGATGAAATAAGAATAAAAGGAACTAAATATTCCTTCGTGGTTAGTTTGTGTTTCATAAATATAGTAGATTTTTTTTAAAGTTACAAAAAAGGATAATCGGTTGCAATCAAACCGCTTGCTTTCATTTCCGCCCAAAACTCTGCAGGAACTTTAGTCACCACCGAAGCCACATTGCTCTTGATGTGCGATGGTTTTGAAGTATTTAAAGCAATGCTTACAACGCCCGGCGCCGTAGTGGCAAAACTGACACAAGCTACTGCCGGCGAAATATTGTGTTTCGTGCACAAAGTAAAGAAATTTTCGCGCCATTTGAAAATAGCTTTGTTTTCTTCGGTATCGGGCTGAATGAGGCGATAATCGAAAAACTGACCACCAATCAAAAAGCCTGCATGAAAAACAGCTGAGTTCACGATGCTTATGTTTTTGCTGTGAAGCGATTGCATAAAATCGAGTAGGTCTTTCGGGTGATGCATAATCGTCATGCTATTGGCAAACATCGCCCAGTCTAACTCCACCTCTTTCGATATTTCTTCAATGATTTTCCAGTTTTTAGCACCCACGCCAATGGCTTTTACTTTGCCCGATTTCTTCAAATCCGCCAATGCTTTGTAAGCTTCAACGATATTGGCAAAGCGACTGTCTCTGTCTTTAGACGATGTAGCGGCATTTAAATACTCATCCGGATCGTGAACAGATGCTAATTGAGGAAAATATTTTCCTCCGAGCAGTTCATTTCCCTGTTCGTAACAGTTTAAAATCCCTTCGTAACTGATATCCTGAACGGCATCGTTTTTCAAATCCATCCACACTCCCTGTTCGAAAGTAGGTTCCGGAGTAAGTAATGGAGTGCGTTTCCAACCCAATTTGTTACTGATAATCACATTCTCGGGTGCGATATTCAGTTTCTCGAGACATTCCCCGAGCTTTTCGAGTGCCAGTCCGGCACCGTATTTTCCGGCACTATCGAATACTACCGGAGCAGGTACATGCTCAAAAGCTTGTTGTACAATTTCCAGTTTTGTCTCATCAGACAGTGCTGTGTATAAGTTTCCAAGCGCACTTGTTCCAAAAATAATGGGTGGAATTTTGATGCCTGTTTTACCAATTTCGTTTAATTTCATTTGGACTGATTATTTTTTAAATGTAATTTTAAATGTAAGTACATCAACAGTTGGGAATGATGTTGGTGTCTCAATTGTCAATCCATCAGCCTTTTGTACCCAACGAAGCTTTTCCTTACTTCCTAAGATACTTACTGATGAAATTTTTTGATTTCCGTTCGCTGTATTTAAACCCAGCGCTTTCAACCGTATTTTTGTGGTTGGATTCACCATATAAAATGCGTAAACATCACCATCTTTAGTCGTATACCGAACATCACCTTCCTTGTAGGCGCGGGTGTCTTTTAAACCTCCAAAGTGTCCTTTTTCTTGTTGCTCTGTAGTAGAAGGTCCTTCGCCATAAATTTTCCACGGACGCGAAGCATAAATCCCTTCGCCATTGATCTTTATCCAACTTCCAATTCCATCTAAAATAGTCAGCACATCTGGTTCTAAATCGCCTTCGGGTGTCTGTACTACATTTAATAATAAATTCCCATTTTTACTTACAATGTCTATGAGCATTTGAATTACCTCAGTCGAAGTGCTATACTTTTGTCCGGTTTTGTAATACCAATCGCCAATTGAAGTATCTGTTTGCCACGGGAACTTGCTAATCGAATCCATTACACCCCTTTCCACATCCTGCACGAAACGATTATTCGAAGGTTCTTTGCAATTGTATACAGCTGTTAACTCTCCGTTATTCGCATTCATATTGTTGTTGTAGAAATGTGCTATTAAGCTTCTGCCTACTTCGTTACTAAATGGTAAACCGCAGTCTGAGTAAAGCAAGTCGGGCTTATACATGTCCACCACTTCTCTGATTCTGTCGAACCATTGTCTTTGCCAAACCGGATTTTTTGTCATCCATCCATTATCGTCCGGAGCAGCCTTTGCATGATATAAATCCTGATAGTCAGGATTGTTGGCATCGTAAGGAACACCTGCTTTGTCACCAATGGAGTCGGCACTATGAGCCGGTTGATACCAGGTGTAGCTGGCGGCTAAATGTTCTGACAAACCAAAATATAAACCCTGGTTTTTTGCCGCTTGCTGCCACAAGCCGACTACATCTTTTTTGGGTCCCATGTTCACCGAATTCCATCTATGCAACTTCGAATTCCATAGAAAAAAATTATCATGGTGTGTAGCCATACTGACAAAATATTTTGCACCGGCTTTTTTGTATAATTTCATCAACTCTTCCGGATGCCAACGTTCAGCCTTCCACAGTGGAATAATATCTTTATATCCGAAAACAGAAGGGTGCCCGTAATTCTTTACATGGTAATCGTAATCCCCTTTTTCCCAGCTGTTCTTTGGGTTTTGAAGATAGAGTTTGCGGGCATACCAATCGCCCTGACGTGGAACGGCTTGCGGTCCCCAATGCGCCCATATTCCAAATTTTGCATCGCGAAACCACTGAGGGTATTTGTACGTACTCAGTGAAGCATCAGTTGGCGAAAATTTACCATTAGCTATTGGCAAATCTTGATTTTGAGCATTTAAGCTCAAGCTACTTAGCGCAAAATAGCACAACAAAAAAGATGTTGAAAGTGATTTTTTAATAAGAATCATTCGTCTTGTCTGATTTAAATGGTTATTTTTGTGTAAATTATTTATTACAAGTAGCAAAGATAATTGTGAATCAGCTCAAAAGGTTGTAAAATTATAACCAATATGTGTATAAAATAAACAAAATGCATAATTTACCCGAACAACAGAAATACGACCCCTGGGAAGTAAAGCAAGAGATTGCTGATATAAAGATTGAAATTCATTGCAGTCGTTACTGGATGTTATCCGAATGGGAGTGTGAAAACTTATCCTTACCATTTTGGCGAATTTATCATAGCCGGTTGGGTGGTTCCTTTGTGAGTTTTAAAGGTCACGAAGTAGAATTAGCTCGCGATATGTTGGTTCTGATACCACCTTATACTGCATTCTCATCGCACATAAATGTAAAAAATCTGAAAAATGAAAGCATAAAAGGCGTAAAAATTGCAAGCGAAGAACAAATAGAGCAATATAGAAAAACAGGTTTAACAGACCAGTTCTTTGTTCACTTTCATCTGGATTATTTATTCAACAAAATAAAATGTGACATCTACAAGATAGAGTTGTCCGACTATTGGGAACAGGAAATAAAATCAATTGAACAAGACAGACTCAAAAATCAGAATTCAATAGATTTTCGTTCTAATATTAAGATTACAGGATTAATATTATATGCGTTGCAGAATTTATCTGCCGCAGTTTGGGAAACAAATACAATTGACAATCGTATTTTGAAAGTAATAAAATATATTGAGGCAAATATATCGAATGAGCTCACCAATAGTTATCTGAGCTCGATTGTAAATCTGGCCACCAATTCGTTTGCGAGGTTATTTCGGGATTCGTTACATTGCTCCGTGCAGCAATATATACAAAAAAAACGGATCGATGCGGCCATCATTTTTTTGCATTATTCGGACCTGGAGATTGATGATATTGCTTCAAAATGTGGTTACTATGACAGGTCTCATTTCTCAAAAACATTTAAAAGAATAACAGGTGTTGCCCCGGTAAGCTACCGAAAAAAGGTAAGGGGTTATTGATCTGTTGAAATAGATTGAATGGTTCGGTGCGCTGCACCTTTTGGGTATGGGTAGGCTTGAATACTACAAATAGTACGGTGCTCTGCACCTCCAACTCCAACTTAGGTGCAGAGCACCGTACTATTTGTAGTGTTATCATTAATGAAAGTTACAAAGGTGCAGCGCACCGACCCCAAAATCAATTTGTGCAACTGTTCTAATTGTTGTCCAACTATTTAACTGTGATTCAAATTCGATTTTTATCTTGAACTCATATTGTCCTAATATTTTATCAATTACTTATATATTGGCTCCGGCATTGTTTTTAAAATAGGAGGAGTTGAAAATAATATACATCTTGGTAATTTCATCAATAATAGCCTGAAGAAAAATTTGTTCATCACTGCTTATGGTTTCGAGCGGCAATACGCAAAACACAAGTATATCTATATCCTTGGGATTGGAAATGATAGAGGTATGCGAGTCGATAGCTTGTGCGTCAATCATCAGTTTATTGCTTATCTGTGGGTATTTGTTGATCGATCTGCTGCGCGCTTTGTAATGTTCGCTAATCGTTCGTTGTGTGCCGCTGTTTACAATCCGGATCAGTACCCAGTTAGAATTTACAATGTTCAACACCTTTTCGCCAAAGAAGGTAAAGGTGCGTTTAAAATCGGCTTTGGTTTGCGGGTAATTGTCGATGCTGAAAAAAACATTTTTTATCTCCTTTAACTGCACATTTATCGTCCCTATGTATTGATCGGAAATCTGAAGCCTTTCCTCCACTTTCTGCTTGTCGGTATTTATCTTCTCTATCTGATCTTTGTGTTTGGCTACTTCGAGCTTGTACAGGTTGAGTATCAGAATACTTACCATAAACAAGATACCAAGCACCAGCCCTTTCATTGCTTCCTCCTGCACAATCAACTCTTCGGATATACGCACCGATCCGATAATAAATTCGGGAGTGCTGATAATCAGAACAAAAAGGAATATAAAAAGGATGAGATAGATGAGTTGCAGGAACGAGGGGTGAAAACCTTTATTTTTCATACGTAGTGAATTGTGTTTAGTGTTGATTCATTTCCTAAATATATTTTTGACTCCCACCCACAAACAGGGATTTTGAACAATGTTAATCCATTTAAACTGTAGCAACACTTTAGATATTAACAAACGCAGTGATTTAAGCCCACATTTTGGGGGTTGGGGTCTGAAAATGCAAACATACATGCATCAAACGGACGGGCTCATCGCGTTGACCTTACTTCAACAAAAAAAACAGCTCCAATGTGCAAAAAATCAACAAGCTTTCACAAAAAATTAATGTTTATTTATTTTTATAGGGTAGTTATTGAGCTAAATGTGTGAATATTACAAGTAATCCGAATAGTTATGTAACAAGTCAGTACTGAAAGTTATAGATCTTTGTCGGGTAATTATTATTCATTTAAAAAACAAATAAGTTATGAGAAAAGTAATGTTTATTGCAGCGAGTCTTTTAATGACAACTGTTGCTTCAACTTTCGCCCAAGGGGTTGTAAAAGTTGCAAAAGATTCGACAACGACTACTGTTAGTACCTCAACAAAAGTTGAACCTGCTAAAACAGAAGTTACCGTTGCGAAAGATTCGACAATAAAAACGGTTAGTACCACCACTACAGCTAAGTTGGCAAAAGCTGAAATGAAATCGTCAGATTTACCACAGCCGGTAAAAGACCTCGGTACAAATTTCAAAACGCAAGGTTGGGATACTGAAGAAGTAGCCTATGCCATGAAAAATGAAGCCAATGAAATCATGTATTATCTGGTTACCTTTAAAAATACAAAAACCGGAGAAACCAAAAGCATTAACATTGATGCCAAAGGTGGTATTGTAAACAGCTAAGGTAATGGTACCGGACTTATCTTTAAATGAAACAGGAACTGAATGTATTTTTCAGCTCCTGTTTTTTTTGTGCCGGCCTCGTGAGTTGGAAAAGAGTCGTAGGGTGTACCCCAAAACATATGCTATTCATTTTAGTTCATATTTAAGCATAAACTCCGCGGTGTGGAATGATTCTTCGGCTATCCCTTCTCTCAATACATCAGCATTAATTATTCCCGCTTACCCTAGCCCGACAATGTGTGAATTATATAAACTATCGTCAAAGTTATGTAACTGCCAGCGCGCAAAACATGTGCACCTTTGTGCTTTAAACGATTACTCACATAACAACTAAAAAAATGAAAAAAACAACAAACATTCTCGTACTTTCAGTGCTGATGTTTAGCGTCGTATTTACGTCGTGCGGTCCGGGTAAAAAACTGGTAGCTTCACGTGCATGGGTAAGTCAACTACAACAAGACAGTACCACTACTCACGGTCAACTGAACGATTGCAACACGCAGGTAAAAACACTTAGTGCGGAAAAAGCTGCTTTGCAAAACCAAAATGCATCGGCCAACAGCGATTTAAAAGCACTGGCAGCCGCATCGAAAATGACTATTGCCGATCAGGCAAAACGAATGAGTAACCTGCAAAATATGATTCAGGCACAAAAGGATGTGATGAGTAAACTGAAAAACTCCATCTCCGACGCATTGCTGAAATACAAAGCTGATGAATTGTCGGTGAACATCAAAGACGGAAATGTATATGTTTCGCTTCAGGAAAAACTATTGTTTAAATCGGGTAGCGATGTGGTGGATCCAAAAGGTGTAGCCGCACTTAAAACACTTGCCCAGGTGTTGAACAGCACCAAAGATATTTCGGTAGTGATTGAAGGTCACACCGATAATGTGCCCATCAAAACAAAACAATTTACCGACAACTGGGATTTAAGTACTGCCAGAGCAACATCTATTGTACGCATAATGACCAATGGAAACGGTTTTGATCCAAAACGCATTAGCGCAACGGGTAGAGGCGAATTTAAACCGATTAAAGAAAACAGTACTCTTGAAGGTCGTGCCGCCAATCGTAGAACAGAGGTTATCCTTTCGCCCGACTTGAATGAGTTGTATAAATTGCTGGCGCAATAATCGCTAATTATTAATTATAAATTGTCAATGGTAAAATTAAGAGTCACTCTTATCTGATAGGAGTGACTTTTTTTTGTGGGGTATATCCAATTAATAATTGACAATTTATAATTTATAATTAATAATTAAATATTAATCTTGGAATTATGTAACTCATACTGAAAATTGTGTAACACTTTGGTAAGTGTAATCCTCTACCTTTGAGCATTAGAATTATTCAACGATAAATCGAACGATATGAAACCCAACTTGAAAATCCTTACCCTTCTGCTTTTGATGGCAACATCCTGCGTTGTTTTACCCCGTCAGGTGGAAGCGCAAGAATCAACCATCAGTTTACAGGTATTTTACGATGAACTAAGTCCTTACGGGCAATGGATCGATTACAGAGACTATGGCTACGTTTGGATTCCGAATGCCGAGCCAGACTTTGTTCCCTACTCAACCGACGGGCATTGGATATTGACTGAATATGGTTGGACCTGGGCTTCCGACTACGATTGGGGATGGGCAACTTTCCACTATGGTCGTTGGAGTTTTGATAATTCATTCGGTTGGTTTTGGGTGCCCGACAACGAATGGGGACCTGCATGGGTCAACTGGCGTCAGTACAACGGATATTACGGTTGGTCGCCTATGGAACCGGGAATAAGTCTGAGCATTAGCTTTGGTCGATCGTACTATGGAAATAATGATCACTGGCTATTTGTACGTGATAGAGATTTTGAACGATCGGATATGAATCGGTATTATGTGGGTCGATCCGAACGAGATAGAATGGTTAGAAATTCAACAATAATAAAAAGAACTTATGTTGACAGAACAAGAAATACAACTTATGTTTCGGGTCCAAGTAGAGAATCGGTACAACGAGCTACGGGCAGAACAATCAAGCCGGTTGCCATACGTGAATACAATAAGCCGGGACAAAACCTTCGCAACGGACAATTGGAAATCTATCGACCTCGCATTGGAAAAGATAAGGCCGGACGTAAAACCTCGCCAACACGCGTAGCCAGCCCGAACGATGTAAAACGGAATCAGGGAAACAGACAGCCAACTCAATCTGTCAATAACAATAGTTCGCAGAACAACTCCAGACCTGCGAATAAGAACAACGTGACTTCGCCGGTACAGCAAAACAGGAACATTAAAAACAATGAACCTGACAAAACGAAACCAGTTGATCGAAACAAGTCGATACGACAACCGAACAAAGCGGATATACAGAATAATCAGCCGAATCAACAACGAAATATGAATCAACAATATAACAACCGCCAGAACCGAAATATCAATCAGCCGGCCAACCACGACAGAAACAGGCAAACCCAACAACCGGGCAAACCGATTCAGGAAGTGCAAAGCAAACCGATAATTCAACAACCTGAAAGACGGAATGAGCAGAACAATAACGGTCAACGGAACATCCCCCGGACTGTGAATGAGGACAGACGGGATGTGCAAAACACTGCACGACCAGCGAAAGAAGTAACCCGATCTCAGCAGGAGAAACAGCAGAATGTAAGACATAGCAATGACAACAAACCGGCAAAAGAAGAAAAATCGGTGAATCAAAGGGTAAAGGAAGAACAAGCCAAATCACCGGATCAGGAAACAAACAAAAGATAATCCTGAGCGGATATAACGTAGTATCACTCTAAACGGGGAAACAATACAGATTTAAAGTCGGAGTACTTCAGTATTCTGACTTTAAAGATACATACAACCCCAACCCTATAGCCATGATAAATAGTATTCAAAAATTGAGAGTAGAATCAACTAACGAGAAATGCAAGATGAAGAAAAATAAACAATTGGCCATTCTGGTGAATGATACAAATGCTTTATTGATGGAGTTATACAATCATATGATTGTATCGAGGAATATCGTATTTAAACCGAAAGAAACAGATGGAAAGGAAGGACTCTTTGAGCAGCAAGAAAGCCACGTTAAGCACAAACGTAAATCTTCCTATTATAAAGAAATAGGTGATATTGTGAGCCACTATCAGGAAGTGGTCATTTTTGGACCTACCGAAACAAAATTCGAATTATTTAAACTTTTAGAGGACAATAAGCATTTAAATAAAGTGAAGATAGAGTGCATAGACACCAATAAAATGTCGGAGACTCAAATTCACAATTTTGTATTGGAATATTATAAATAAAACTTGCGTATGGAAGATCTCTGGAGTTACACACTTACCGTCTTTATGGCCTTTTTTGCCATTATGAATCCCATTGCCAATATCCCTATTTTTGTAAAACTTACCGAGGGACAAAATGAGAAGAAGAAAAAAGAGATAGCCAAAACTTCAACCATTGTAGCCTTCCTTATTGTACTGGCCTTTATATTGATCGGTCAGTATATTTTCCAGATTTTCGGTTTAACCATTCCCGCCTTTAAAGTATTTGGGGGCGTGCTTATCTTCTTTATCGGCTTCGACATGCTTCATTCAAAAAAAACGAGTGTGCATGTGGATAACGAATCGAACTTTGATGATGGAATAGCCATCTCGCCCCTTGCCATCCCTATTCTGGCAGGACCGGGAACCATTGTTACGGCCATGAATTTTGTGGTAAAAGCAAATCCTCTCAACCTTGTCATTACTGTGTTTATTTTCGGCGTCATCACTATACTTACCTTTTATGCATTTATCTACAGCAGTTACATCGTGCGGTTTGTGGGCGATAAAAAATTCATTATTGTGGGTAAAATTATGGGACTTATCATCGGTGTATTGGGAGCCAATATGCTGATTCAAGGAATAAAACTGGCCTTCAATATATAACAGCCACACGAAAGAATTACCACTAAGACACTAAAGGCACAAAGTTGCACAAAGCTTAAAAATACCTGAAATAAATCAATTCATAATCTGCTCTCTATTGATTTTTAGGTACTAAGGGACTAATGCTTATATCTAGCTCACATTACATCAAATAGTTGGTAATCCTTAATGCACTTAGTGTCTTAGTGGTTGCAGTATTAAACTCACTCTCAATAAAATAAAAAAAAATGAAAGTAACAGGATTTGTCATTATGATTATAGGCTTAGCCTTAACCATATTCACTACTATTTCTTATTTCACCAGCCGCAAAGTACTAGACCTCGGAACAGTCGAAATTACACGTGAAGAACCACATTATTTAAACTGGTCACCCTTTATCGGATTGGCAGTAATGACCATTGGTGGTTTCATTTTACTGCAGGCAAGAAAGAAACAATAATACACAAAACAACAACGCGGGTGTCCAATTATTTTGGACACCCGCGTTGTTGTTTGCAACTGTGCTAAGTTAACGTGAATTCGATATAAGCTCATCATATCTCAAGAACTTTATCTTTTAAGTCCGAAGGACTTGAATGTGAATAGCCATCGGTGAAACCGGTGGACAAAAGAGAATATGACTGAGAACCCCGAATGGGGTTCAATAACACATATTTATATATTGAACCCCATTCGGGGTTCTAATTACCTTATACTTATTCCACGGGTTTACACCCGCGGTTATTCACATTGAATCCTTTCAGGATTCTGATATTAATTTCTATTGACTCATAGGCATTTGCTTATATCGAATTCACTTTAAATTACTTATTCCTTTCCTTTGCAGCTTTTTCTTTCTCTTCTATAGCCTCCTTCTTCTTGTCAGCTGCCTTTTTGGCCTTTCTGTTGAAGTAGCCTTTAAACAGGAAATTATGCTTCGCAGCGGTCATATTTTCATCCAAACCTTTGGAGCTCTTCTTTAGGTTGACGATGGTTTGATTCAGGTTTTCTGCAATAGTTTTGTCTTGTATCAATCGACCAAGTGTTCCGTCGCCTTTGTTTATCTTTACCATCACTTCCGCCATTTGTTGTGTGATAATCTCCACATTATCCGATGTTACTTTTAGACTAGCCATAATTGCGTCAGTTTCCACCGGTTCTGACGATCGCAGTGTTTGTCCTTCTTTCGCCAATGGAGCCGCATTACTTCCCTGCGATATTTTCAGCAACTTATCACCGATAATACCTTCGGAGCCAATGCCCACTTCGCAGTCCGATTTTATGAATTTCCAGACATCTTTCTTTACCAACATATCGACTTTTACTGTAGAGTCATTCACAATGCGGATATTATCCACCGTTCCCACTGTAATACCGGCAAAACGAACATTGTTTCCTATTTGCAATCCGCTTACATTGTTGAAATTGGCCGAAACCTTAAAAACATCATCGAAAAGATTCTTTTGTTTTCCGATAAAAAATATTGCAATGACGAAAAGGGTTATTCCGCCAGCAACAAAAAGCCCAAGCCTGATTTTAAATTTGTCTGAATGTGTTTCCATATTGTTTAATAATTATATTCTTGTTTACTGATAACTACTTACTGCTTAACACTTACCGCTGATTGAAAGAATGCTTTAATCAATGGATCTTTCGATTTCTCGAATTCCTCCAGCGTACCTTCCATGTATATTTCACCTTCGGAAAGCATTACAATGCGATTGGCTGTAGCGCGTGCACATTCAATGTCGTGCGTAATAATGATGGACGAGGTTTTGTATATTCGCTGAATGCTGTCGATCAATAAGCTTATTTCGTTGGAAGTAACCGGATCGAGTCCGGTAGTTGGTTCGTCGTAAAGCATGATGCGCGGATCCACCACTATGGTACGTGCCAGGCTGATACGTTTCCGCATTCCGCCTGAGAGTTGCGATGGCATTTTATTCAGCGACTCTGTTAAGCCCACATTTTCCAAAACCTCGTTGATCTTTTCGTCACATTCATTTTTAGTGAGATTGCGTTTTATTCTCTGCAAGGGAAATTCCAGGTTTTGTTTCACGGTCATAGAGTCGTACAAAGCACCACTCTGGAAAAGGAACCCGATTTTCTTGCGTAGTTCGTTCAGCTCCGACCTTTTCATCGTACTTACATTCTCCCCGAATACGGTAATCGTTCCGCCATCGGCATTGAGTAAGCCTGAAATACATTTTATCAAAACCGATTTCCCTGAGCCGGACTTGCCTAACACTACGAGGTTCTCGCCTTCAAACAGTTGCAGGTTCACGTTTTTCAATACCGCTTGTTTCCCAAATGATAATTGAAGATTTTCTATGGTGATGATCGGATTTCGGGTTCCCGATTTCTTTGTATCATCCTTTTCAATAGTTATATCCTTCATGTTGTATTTGTATTAAAATTGCATTAAAACGGAGATTCTGTGACCTGTTTGGTTTTCCAATGATGACCCTTTACTTACATCTATTTTAAGATTTACCACTAAGTCACTAAGGACACAGAGCTACACAAAGTATAATTTGTCTAATATTCTCTGTTGCCAATAATTGAAAGAACACAAAGAATAAAACATAAATGTTTTATTTGCCAGTCGATTAGAGAATCATTGATTTAGAAGAATAAAAACACTTGTGTTTTTAGCTTTGTGACCTATGTGTCTTAGTGGTCAATCGTATTTCTTTAATTATCAGTCAAATGTCATTTTATTCGATATATTCACTGATTACTGTTCACTAATAACTGTTCTAAATCATATCCGTAATTTGCACGGCAATTAAATCGACAATAAGCACCAGTAACGATGCAATTACCACGGCCGAATTGGCCGCAATTCCTACACTCTCGGTACCACGTCCCGCATTATACCCTTTGTAACAGCCTACCAGCCCGATAACCCCACCAAAGAAGAATGATTTCACCACTGCCGGTAATAAATCAACAAAGGATATATGGCTGAAAGCTTGTGAGAAAAACAGGGTAAACGACACTTCACCTTTTAAATTGGCACCCACCCAACTTCCCAAAATTCCAAGTCCATCGGCATACAGAATGAGAAGCGGTATCATTAAAGTTGCTGCCCACACACGTGTTACCACCAAAAACTTCATTGGGTTGGTAGAGGATACCTCCATGGCTTCAATTTGCTCGGTCACTTTCATCGACCCCAGTTCAGCGCCCATTCCCGATGCAATTTTACCTGCACAGATTAATCCGGTTATCACCGGTCCCATTTCCCTGATAAGCGAAACAGCCACCATGCCTGGCAACATAGACTCCGCTCCAAAGTTTGCCAACACCGGACGCGACTGAATGGTCAACACTAAACCCATAATGGTTCCGGTTACAGTGACAAGCGCTAAGGATTTATTCCCTATCTGAAAACATTGATTGAAAAACTCCCGTATTTCATGGTTAGGAGTGAATGTTTCTTTTATCACGCGCACCAAAAACAAGCATACATTGGCAATATCCGTTATAAAGTTATTGGTCTTTGCTCTTTTTGCCAGCGTTTTCTCACTCAGTAACATCGACTGACGGAGTGCATATCCTTTTAGATCTATTGCAGACTTTTTGGGTTTCATAGTTTATTGTTTGTGGTGGGAATCATTTTCTCCAATAAATTTGTTGCTGCAAATATATCGGACTTTTGCCCTTCAATTGTTACACAACTTTTAATATAAGTTGCATAATTCACATATTAATTGGGAATTGAAAAAGGTGTGAATTATGTAACTTTTTCAATTTATTGTGTAACTCTTCCGGCGAATGGAGTTGCATCTTTGGTGGCTCAAAAAGTCAGGTTAAATCCAATACTAAAACAAGAGAATAAATATGTGTTTTTCAACAGAAGCCAGTTTTGCGGGAGGATTAATAATTGCGGGCATTGGCATTGCCACTATCAGGAGAGTGCACAAACCATCGCAAATTATATTTGCAAGTATTCCTTTGTTTTTCGGCTTGCAACAAATAGCCGAAGGGTTTCTATGGTTGTCGTTACAACATCCCGAATTTGCCGCTCTTCAGAAACCGGCTACTTACGTTTTCTTAGTCATGGCGGAAGTCTTTTGGCCGGCAATGGTTCCGCTGGCAGTGCTTTGGATGGAGAAGAACAAGAAAAAACGAAAAATTTTGTGGGTGATGCTGGCAATGGGAATATCAGTCTCCCTGTATTTTACAGTATGTCTGTTGGCACTCAGCGTGAAACCCGAAATAATGGGTTATCACATCGAATACGTAGATAATTTTCCTAAATCTGTCCATTTGGTGGTTTTTGGCATTTATCTGGTCACATCTATTGCGCCGTTATTTATTTCTACCATCAAACGAACCTATGTCCTGGGTATTCTAATGTTTGTTTCGTGTTTAGTAACCATTGTGTTTTTTACACAATATCTCACTTCTGTTTGGTGTTTCTTTGCCGCAACAATGAGTTTGGTTATTTACTGGATTCTTCGGGATGAAAAGCGAAAGTATAAGAGTACTCCTAATTATTAGTAGTGTAAATTGAATTATTCTGAAAATCAATGCCTTTTAAACGTAAATGTGTGAATTGTGTAACTTATTTCCAATATTTTGTAATGCTTACAGTAGGAAACATGCGTATCTTTGACCAAATCCACTAATTATACATATTTTGAAACTATACATCAAGAATATGGTGAGCAATCGCTGTAAAATGGCTGTCAAAGAGGAGTTGAAAAAACTCGGTCTTCACTTCATAGTGGTCGATTTGGGAGAAGTAGAGATCATGGAGTCTATATCAGCAGATCAGCGTGCGCAATTAAAATCATCGCTATTCGATTCGGGACTTGAATTGATGGACGATAAACGCGCTGTGTTGATTGAAAAAATAAAAAATGCAGTGATAGAAATGGTGCATCATTCCGATGAGATGATAAAAATAAATTTCTCAGACTTTCTGAGTCAAAAATTGAATCACGATTATACCTACCTAGCCAATTTATTCTCCGAAGTGCAGGGAACAACCATCGAGCATTTTATTATTTCTCATAAAATAGAGCGAATTAAGGAATTAATTATCTATGATGAATTGAATATCACCGAAATAGCGTGGAAGATGAACTATAGCAGTGTGGCGCATCTTTCCAATCAGTTTAAAAAAGTAACCGGACTTTCACCTTCCCACTTTAAACAGCTGAAGGTAAAACGCAGGAATCAGATTGAAGACATTTGAGATCAGAGGTAAGAGGCAAGAAGTAAGAGGTAAGGAGTAAGAGGTAAGAAAGTAAGTAAAAATGGAAAGAACAAAAACACATGAATCACAATATGCCAGCAGCTTGATTGAGGCTAGCCTTGATCCCTTGGTTACCATCAACAATGATGGAGTAATCACGGACATTAATCAGGCGAAGGTGAATATTACCGGCGTGGATCGCGAGAAACTGATCGGTACTAATTTTTACGACTATTTTACAGAGCCTGAAAAGGCAAAGGAGATTTACAGGCAAGTGTTTGAAAAGGGTTCGGTAAAAGGATGCCCACTTACATTTCGTCATGTAAATCACAAACACACCGATGTTCTGTTCAATGGTTCGGTCTATAAAGATGCCAATGGGAATGTGCTCGGAGCAGTGTTGGTGGCACGCGATATAGAAGATCAAAAATTAGCAGTAGAATTGCGTGATGCTAACAAGGAATTGGCCTTTCAAAACGATGAGAAAGAAAAACGCGCGCATGAGTTAAGCGTGGCGAATAAAGAATTAGCTTTTCAGAATGATGAGAAGGAGAAACGTGCTGCCGAATTGATTGTTGCCAACAAAGAGCTGGCTTTCCAGAACGATGAAAAAGAAAAGCGAGCGCAGGAGTTGAGCATTGCCAACAAAGAACTAGCCTTTCAGAATGATGAGAAAGAGAAACGTGCTGCCGAATTAATTTTGGCAAACAAAGAATTGCTTTTTCAGAATAAGGAAAAAGAAAAACGGGCGGCTGAGTTAATCATTGCAGATAAGGAACTTGTCTATCAAACTGAAGAGAAAAAGAAACGGGCTGCAGAATTGAAAATTGCAGACAAAGAACTCATCTTTCAGACAGAAGAAAAAGAAAAACGTGCTGCTGAATTAATCATTGCTGACAAAGAACTTTTATATCAAACAGAAGAGAAGAAAAAACGCGCTGAGGAGCTAATCATTGCCGATAAAGAACTGGTATTTCAGACCGAAGAAAAAGAAAAGCGTGCAGCAGAATTAATTATTGCAGATAAAGAATTGCTTTTTCAGACCGGTGAAAAGAAAAAACGCGCCGCCGAATTAAAAATTGCTGATATTGAACTGGTATTTCAGACCGAAGAAAAAGAGAAACGTGCCGCAGAATTAATTATTGCCGATAAAGAGTTGCTTTTTCAAACTGAAGAAAAAGAGAGACGTGCCGCCGCAAACAAAGAACTGGAAGCTTTCAGTTATTCCTTAAAATTAGCTTCGCAATACTCGCTTAGCCTTATCGAAGCCAGCCTCGATCCATTGGTGACCATTAATATTGATGGCAAAATAACCGATATGAACGAAGCCACGGTAAATGTTACCGGATTTACACGCGACGAATTGACGGGTACTGATTTCTTCGAGTATTTCACCGAATCGCAAAAAGCGCGAGAAGTGTATCAGGAAGTATTTGCGATGGGATCTGTGGCCGATTCACCACTCACCATTAAACACAAACTAGGAAAACTCACCGATGTGCTTTTCAACGGCTCGGTATACAAAGATGATACAGGAAATGTAGTGGGGGTTGTCATCGTTGCCCGCGATGTGACGGCTCAAAAATTAGCTTCGGAATATGCAAGGAGTCTTATCGAAGCCAGTCTCGACCCATTATTTACCATCAATCTGCAGGGCAAAATTACCGATATGAATAATGCATCGGTACGAATTACCGGTGTGAGTCGCGAAAAACTTATTGATACCGATTTTTTTGAGTATTTCACCGAACCACTGAAAGCAAAAGAAGTCTATCAGGATGTTTTTGCCAATGGATTTGTTACCGATTTTCCCCTGACCATACGTGATGGAAAACTCACGGATGTGTTATTCAATGGCTCGGTGTACAAAGATGACAGAGGAAATGTGCAGGGCGTGGTAGTAGTGGCACGCGATATTACCGAACGGAAAAGAATAGAAACGCAACTTAACGAAGCCATCGTGTTTGCCGAAATGGCAACCGAGATTGCCGAGATAGCAAAAGGCAAAGCCGAAAATGCAACGCTTACGGCCGAAAATGCAGTAAAAGCAAAGCAACAGTTTTTGTCGAACATGAGTCATGAAATACGCACACCGATGAATGCCATTATCGGCTTCACCAAAGTGCTGCTAAAAACAGAAATGTCGGCCAAACAAAAAGAATACCTTACTGCTATCAAGTTGAGTGGCGATGCACTCATTGTACTTATCAACGACATTCTGGATTTGGCAAAAGTAGATGCAGGTAAAATGGTTTTCGAACAAACACCGTTCAAAATGGCGGTATCCATATCGGCCATGCTGCATTTGTTCGAGACCAAGATTCAGGAGAAGAACCTTACATTGATAAAACAATACGATGATGCCATACCTGATGTGCTGGTAGGCGATCCGGTTCGTTTGCACCAGATTATCCTCAACCTATTGAGCAATGCGGTGAAATTTACTTCCAAAGGTAATATTACCGTGAGTGTAAGTTTACTAACCGAGGATGAAGAAGAAGTAAGTATTCAGTTTTCGGTAAAAGATACAGGGATAGGCATCCCCGACGATAAAATAGAAAAGATATTCGAGAACTTCCAGCAAGCATCCAGTGGCACTTCCAGAATATATGGCGGTACCGGTTTAGGACTTGCCATAGTGAAGCAACTGGTAGAACCTCAGGGAGGAAGTATTCAGGTAGCCAGTCAGGTAGGCACAGGGTCAACCTTTAGTTTTATACTGAGTTTCCTGAAAACGGATATCGTGCCCGAAATGGAAGTGGTAGCCGAAGAGCTTCAGATAGACAACAAAAGTATCAGTGTATTGGTAGTAGAAGATATTCCACTTAATCAATTGTTGATGAAAACATTGTTGGACGACTTTGGATTTGAACGTGACATTGCCGATAATGGACAAATTGCCGTTGATAAATTGCAAGAAAAAAACTACGATGTTATTTTAATGGACTTACAAATGCCGGTGATGAATGGCTTCGAGGCTACAGATTATATCCGTAATGTACTGAAGTTGTCTGTTCCGATTATTGCCTTGACAGCAGATGTGACAACCGTTGATTTAGAAAAATGCAGGTATGTAGGCATGAATGACTATATAGCTAAACCGGTGGATGAGCGATTATTGTACACTAAGATAATGAGTGTGGTAAAGAAGCAGGCCATACTAGAGACTGCTGCAGCCGAAGTGACTGTTGAAGTGGCTGTTGAGGCGGCTATAATAAAACGTTGTATCGATTTGGAATATCTGAATCGGCGCACCAAATCAAATCCGGAATTGATGATGGAAATGATTACGCTTTACCTGGAACAAACGCCGCCACTGATTAGTGCTATGAAAAAGAGTCTGGCCGAAAAAGACTGGCACGGTTTGCATTCCGCCGTACATAAAATGATTCCTTCGTTTGCCATTATGGGTATTAGCAGCGATTTTGAGAATATGGCCCGGAAAGTACAGGATTACGCCACCACTCAGGAGCAAGCCGAAGGCATAAGTGAAATGGTTTTACAGCTTGGCAATATTTGCACACAAGCTTGCAGGGAGTTAGAAGAAGAATTTATAAAGATTAAAGATAAGAAATGATGAATAACGAGAAAATTAAACTGTTTTTGGTGGACGATGATGCGTTCTATTTAAAATCATTAGAAATTGATTTTTTAGAACGTGCCGATTTCAGTATCGAAACCTATAGCTCCGGCGAACTTTGCATCGAGAACCTCTCCCACTGCCCGGATATCATTGTGCTGGATTATTATCTGGACAGCATTGATAAAACAGCTATGAACGGTCTCGAAACGCTGGATAAAATAAAAGCCTCCAATCCCAATATACCTGTGGTGATGTTATCGTCGCAGGATAAAATTGATGTGGCCATTGAGTGCATGCACCATCAGGCCTTCGATTATGTGGTAAAAAGCGAAACAGCTTTTATGCGTCTGCAAAAAATCATTACCTCGATATTCCGTTTCAAAAAAATGCAAAAAGAACTCAGCTGGTATATGGATAGGATGTAGGATAATTATTAATTGTCAATTATTAATTATTAATTACTTTCTACTATTCAAAAAGCGCATTGTTCATCGGTTGATGGGCAATGCGCTTTTGGTTTGTAGGGTATTGGGTTAATAAGACTTTTCTGACCTTAGTTCTCCCATTACTTTAAGAAAAAAACGTTGTACCCGGACAACTATCAACTATCAACTGTCAACTATCAACTAACGAAGTGTGATTTATGTAAGACATAGAAATAGTTGTGTAACTTTTAAGCATTTAGCTACCCCTATCTTTGGTTCGTGATAATTAAGTCACCACATAAAGATCTAAAAATGAAATTTAAAAGTTTAATCCCGGTTACAGCACTAATGTTTCTTGCAGTTATGAGTAGTTGCACAAGTGAAATGGATGCCAGCGCCAGCTTAGTTCCCCAAAAAGCAGTAGCAGTCGAATCATTAGACGCTTCAAAAGTAAGTGCACTTAAAACCGTAAATCTTGGTATGTCCGGCAATTTCAGCATCCTATCCAAAACAGGAATCACCGATGTTTATAAATCTTCCGTTACAGGAGATATAGGAACAAGTCCTATCACAGGTGCTGCTATTAAACTTACCTGTGCCGAAGTGGCAGGAGCTATTTATACCGTTGATGCAGCAGGACCACTACCTTGCAGAATCACCAATGCGAGTAGATTGACCACAGCTGTAAGCGATATGCAAACTGCGTATGTTGACGCTGCAGGTCGTCCTAATCCTGACTTTTTAAACCTGGGTGCCGGTAATATCGGAGGAAAAACCTTAACTCCGGGACTTTATAAATTTACAAGTGCGGTAGTTATTCCTACCAACATAACCATTAAAGGTGGTCCGAATGACATCTGGATATTCCAAATATCGGGGACACTAAAAATGAGCTCAGCCGTAAGAGTTACATTAGCCGGAGGAGCGCAAGCTAAAAATATATTCTGGCAAATTGCAGGTGCAGCTACATTTGGCACCACCAGCCATTTCGAAGGAAATGTGCTAGGGAAAACAGGTATCAACTTGCAAACCGGAGCTAGCATCAACGGACGTTTGTTGGCACAAACTGCAGTAACCTTGCAAATGAACACCGTTAATTATCCGAATTGAAAAAAATAATGAGAGTAGATAGTTCCGCCAAAGCGGGCTGTTGCGAGATTCAATGACAGAAAATACATCTTCATTTCATTATAACAATAAGCGCATTGTTCATCGGTTGATGGGCAATGCGCTTTTGGTTTGTAGGGTATTGGGTTAATTAACGTTAGTTCGATATAAAACTCAACATCTGTAGTCGCTATATTATTTAAAAATAAGGGAATAAGGTTTTAAAACGTGTTACTTATTCTCTAAGGTGAAATATTGAGAGAAATAAGGTCAAACCTTAGTAGTCCATCAAAAGGATACAAAAAGCCCCACTAAGAATAACTGATTTTAAAACCCTGACAGCGGTTTACGAGTAAATCTATCCACACCCGATAGCACTGCTATCGCACCGTTTCAGTGCGCTCACGCATCAATTTGGTGCGTGAACGCACCGTTTGACCTCGATGTCGCAGCAATTCACTGCGTTCACACACTGATTTGCTGCGATGACGCACCGTTTTGCTGCGCTCACGCACCAATTCACGCCGATGTTTAACCAATGAGCTGCGATGACGCACCGTTTGACCTCGATATCGCACTGAATAGCTGCGATCACGCACCGTTTGACCCTGAATCAGCACCTTCTCTGCCGATTCGACAGGAAAAGTGCTGATTTGTCAGGGTTGCAAATAGTAAGGGGTGAAGGTGTAATCGCAACCTTATTTAACGGGAGTTCGATATAAGCTCATCATATCTCAACAACTTTATCTTTTAAGTCCGAAGTCTCAGTCGAACGGACTTGAATGTAAATTGGAAATCGGCGTAGCCAATAGCCGCCCCGATGTATCGGGGTGGAAAAGACAGAAGCTGAATGCGAACCCCGAATAGGATGGCTATTAAATTTGAATCCTTTCAGGATTCAAATATTAATCACTATTGATTCTTAGGTATTTGAATATATCGAACTCATAATTAAGGGCTTTGGGAGAGTAATCTCATTCCTGCAATGAATTGAAGTCATCGGAGGAGTTATTCAATATTTTTTCTCAAGACCTGCTTTTTCGAGTAGTTGGTTAATCTCTTTCTTGAGTTCAACCATTTTTAGTTCTCGGTCTACAAATATACCATTGAAGTATTCTAATTGTTTTATTTTCTTCTCATCTGCTACAAGCTCACTAATGTCGATCACTGCAATAAGGCAATGCATATCATCTTTGGTGGTATGCCCTGTAAGCAGAACATGCGTATTTATGTCGCTATAGATATTTAAACTGATAACACAGGTTTCTGTTTTTTTTCTGACCAACACATCCTCAATAAATTGATTGAAGACCGGTTTGCTCACATCTGTTACAAAGAATCCTAATTGGCTACCTACCAAACGAGTTTGTGACTTACGCAGCAAATTGGAAGCAGCAAGGTTACACTCTACAATTTCGCCTACTTTTGTAAGTGTGAAATAACTCGTAGGAGCCAGATTATATAAATCAATATATTTCTCTGATAGTTGTTCTATTTTCTCATTCGCATTTACCAATTCCTCGTTTTGCATTTCCAGTTCAATCTGATGAACCAGTAATTCGTGGTTGATGGCTAAGAAATCTGATTTTGTAGCGTCTAAACTGAGTTTAAGTTCCTGTTCATGCGATATTTCTTCAGCCCTCTGGCGTAGGTCTGAACGATCGGTGAGTAATTGTGTTTTCATTTTATTTGAGTTTGTGGTAATTTACAGGTTCAACATACACACATTATAGCTACAATTAGCTACCAAAAGCCCAAAGTAGATTTTGAATAATCCGGTTAAGGCAAATGAAAAACTTCGATAGATAAATTTACAAAACAGGCATTCTACAAAAGTCCTTATCAAAACTCTAAAACGCTGACAAACAGAAATAAAATTCGGTCAAATATACTACAATAAATTAGACCGCAGTCATTTTTTCTAAAATAATCACAATAAATGAAAATTAAAATAAATAAAAAGGCCATTTCACCTCACTCCACTGGTGACCTGAAGTTATCGGAAGAGTTTTTGCCTCTTTTTTGGCAACAGTACAAGGTATTATTTTTTCTTTATCGGTTCCGGTTTTTATTTCTCCTTCACCATTTTCTCTACTGCGTCCATCTCAACTACTGTTAGTTCATCTTTAGCACAGTCCCAGGTACTCAGGTATTTTTGAGATACCACTTTATGCGATTTCCACTTTGCAAATTTCTCGTACAGCATAAGAGTACATATATCAGTGGACGTTATAAGATCGCCGGTTTCCGGTAGGTGCGAGTGAAGGGTTGAAACAATTTCTGTTCCATCGCTTTGTTTTCCGGCATAAGGTACCGGAATGATATTTTTGTGTAGCGGCTTTCTAGCTATCAGTTGGTTATTGCTGTCGAAGGTCATCAAATAGTCATTTCCTAAAATCACCGCTCCACCTTGTTTTGGTCCCGTAAGTACATATACCTTTTTTTCGTTGTTGTACACCAGCGGTATCAGATTTAAGTCCGTATTGCTGTATCTTTTAAATAAAGTGTCGGTATTAATTGTCGTCAAAGCAACTTTTCGAAGAACATACAGATCATTTTCCATGACTGTGAACTCTCTTTCGTTCAAATCAATCTTTGCCAGTTCCGGATTAAAGGTTTTGTCGAAAGAGATAGTGCCAATAACCTTTGGCTTCTCGGCTTTCGAAAAGAAGATGCATTTAGAAACGTCCTCTTTGGTGGTAAACGAAAAATAGCCGCCCACATTTGTTCTGCTTTTATAGTTGACCAGAAATAAATCGGTACCGTACCACGAAGCCATTTCCGATCGATACAGTCGCTTGCCTTCATCAACAATCGTTTTTATGCGGGTTTGCAAGTCGGTTTGTGCACCTGCACTTAAACTGACGAAGGTCAGCAAGAGGAAGAGTATTCTTTTCATTGTGTTTTTGTATTTTGATGGGTGTTATATCATTTGTCTGAATCAGAAGCCACATGGTCGTTTTTCTTCGATAAATGAATACCGATAGGTAGTAGCTAGTCGCACCTTCGGTGTTATTTCAGTTCTTTTTCCAGAACCTTATCAAACCGGGTATCCATGCAAACACTTAAGTCGGTGGTTATAAATTTTCCGTTATAAAACAAACTGAAAATTGTTGCCGGCGATGGAGCTGATTGAGCTTGTTCCATTGTTTCAAGTTTGATAATTTTCAACGGTAGATTTCTTTTATTAGCCGTCTCTGTCAACGATGTACGAACATGAAATTCAGAAAACGGGCAACGGTTCGAATAATAAACTACTAAACCACTTTTGTCCGGACATTCTCCATTAATTGCAGTTGCTTTAAATGTAGGATTGCCTGCATTCGAATCTATCTTCCTTACTAACAAACTGAATCCTGAAGTAGTTTTCTCGCAGGTTTCAAATCCTTGTCGCAGAAGCCATTTGGTATCACTCATGAAATGAAACTTATTAGTTCCTACTATGGTAACCAATCCGTCTTTTCCTTGTGCTTTTGCATCGTCGAGTGCAAGGCGCAATAATTCTTTTGCGTACCCTTGTCCTTTGTATTGCCCCGAGACCCAGAAGCAGTTTATCAGCAAATAATTTGCTGCGTCAATGGGCGCCCAACCATTTTCGGCCGGTCCGTATTCGATAAAGACTTTCGCCCGCGCATCAATTCTTCGAAAAACATATCCGTTATCAAATTCTCTTTTCAGCCATTCCTTTTTTAGGTCGTAGCTTTCTTTGCATTTCTTATCCGAAAAAGCACAACAAATGTGTTCCTTTTCAATGTTGAATTTGTTGAGTTCAATAATCTTTTCCATGTTTTTGTAATGTCTTTTTTGTACGCTTTCTACAAATCTATAAAATGTGGATAGTTTTGAGTCTCCCCCGCTAGCCCAGGTCTGTGACCTGTGTTTCTTTCTATTTTGTTTGTCACGGGTCACAGATTCGCGACAGCGGGGGAACCTTCAAAAGTTTCAGAATTCATGTATCATTCAGAATTACCAGTTAAAGCTTCGATAAATGAAAAGTCTCTTTTTATTTCCTCAATTGTTATCATTTTTATTCGATTTTATCTTACATTTTTTCTAAAGTAAATCCAAGAATAAATAACTGAAAGAAATCCAGCTATTAATCCAATCCAAATTAAAGCACTCTCTTTTTTTTCATATTCTTCTTTGGAATAAATGATTCTACCTTTTTCCTCAATTTGAATAATATCAATATTTACATTTTCTTTAGATTTATGCGACTCATAAAAGATACTGATTTCGTCTCCATATTTAATGCTCTTATGTAAGTCTTCATAATTTTCGCACATTCTATAAATACCAAGTCTTTGATTTAAACCGCTTAAGTCAACAAAGAAGACTAAAGACCTTCTACCTTTACTTCCAATTCGATAAGTTTCACCAGTATTTTCAACAATTCCAATATGATTTGAGAAATCTGATAAATTTATATTTTGGTGCTTGTATCCTAAATAAGCAGCGAAGAAGTATATTGTCGAGGTTAAAAGAATAAAAATAGATATTAGAATATGTTTATATCTTTTGTTCTTGGGTTTTCTATTATTGTCAAGTCTCATTTTATCCTTTTCGTAATCGTATAAAGTTGAATTTTAATCTTTTCGTTTCGTATTAATTGGTCTGTTCAATTTAACACAAGATGCAAGATTTCTTCTGTTATTTTTTTCTAAAATGCCCCCGCTAGCCAAGGTCTGTGACTTGTGTTTCTTTCTATTTTGTTTGTCACGGATCACAGATTCGCGACAGTGCGGGCTAGTTATATTTCAATTGTCAATTCGTGTTTAGCAATTACTAGTAAACTTCTCTCACCGCTGAATCCAACAACTCGTCCGTTTAATTCAGTCCAATTATCATTTATCTCGTACATTATCCGACCGTAATTTGTTATCAGCGGATTTGTGCTAAAATAGTCAAAAATTAGAAATGGCAATTGAACAATTCCTCCTTCCAATTTAATTATTAAAATTTCTCCTTCGTCGTCAACATCCATAAATCCGATTATTTTGTTGTCGATTTGTTCAAACTTACAATTTAATCGAATATTTAGATTCGTATTTTCTGGATAAGCTTTTCCTATCCAACGAGAATTTATCAGCAACGAGAGTTTGTCGATGCGTTTTAAGTCAAGAAAGTGTTGTTCTATTATATTCATATTTATCAGTCAAATGTAACTTCTCAAATTGGTGCGAAATTATCCACCAACGTTTTTTGCTGTTGCCCATAACACCTATATATGCGCTATTCTATTGGGATATGCGCTGTTCAATTGCGCATATTTTCGCTTTATGGCTGGTGCATTGGTTCTTGTTTCTTTTTTCATCCCACAAACATACAAAAAACAATTAACCTAAACTTCCATTCTTCCTATTATTTTTTAGAAAACGAAAAAAGTAGTGCAGCACTTGCGTACTGTTCTACAAATGAACTGTCAAAGCTTGAAGAAAAGCTCTTGCTTTCCATATTCTATTTTTGATTTGCAAGGCAAGAGCCTTGCTTAAGTCGGTGGACGGACAAGTACTAGCACGGCGAAGTCTGGATACTTCGCCGAACTCAACGCCGCCAACTTGCAGCGAACAGGGGTATTATTGCCCATTGGTGAAAAATACTTAGTGACTACAGCATACTCCTTGCCTATTACCGCTCATTGATTACTGTTTACTGATAACTGCTGACTGAAGCACTATGTGTGAATAATGCAATAAATATAAAAAGTTGTGTAACTCTGCTAACAGACCCCTTCCCTACCTTTGTCACGATCAAAAAATACATTCTGTAACCAAAACAATACAACTGAAATGTATTTATAAACTTATTCTTATTTATAAAAACAATCTTATTAAATTAAAACAAAACAATGAAAAGAAAATTATTAAGCATTATGCTTGTTGCTGCTGCAGTTGGATCTGCCACTGCTCAGGAAGTTACTACTACAACAACTGTGTCTACTCAGGAAGCTGTGACAGTAATGTCTGATTCAAGTATTTTGAAAGCATCTACTGCTTGCGATTTTGTTCCGGTATCGCACTGGTCGATTGGTTTAAAGGGTGGTGGAAATTATTTCCGCGTGGCTCCGGGTTCTATGTCACGTAGCGATCAGTTTCACTGGGTAGGTGGTGCTGCCATCGAGTACAGCATTAATCCGTTGGTAGGATTAGGAGTGGAATATATGTATAATCCTTACGGACATACTTACCAACTTAATGCCAATCAAATAGGAACAATGGAAGGACGTACTCATGATGCTGTGGTATATGCTTCTATTAATTTAATGAACCTGTTGGTGCCTAACAGAACCAAATTCTGGAGTAAAATGAATATCTACGGCGACGCCGGTGTGGGTGTTGGATTTTATCAGTTCAAACTAATGGATGCGGCCAACAACGTGATTGTTGATTCGCGCGACGCCGGTGATGGCGTGCCTGAAACCGTAATGGGGAAATTAGGATTGAACCTTGAATACAACATTAGCAAATCAGTTGCGTTGGGTGGCGAAGTTCAATACCGTTATTACGACAGAACCAACCTGGGTGGTTACCAAATGACTAAAGGCAATAGTGATGCGTTGACAGCAACCATTGGTCTGCGCTTTAAACTTGGTGCTAACGGACAAAAACAACATGCACGCAACATTAGCATGTGTGAGTATTATCCAAAACCAGCTCCTGTTATTATCAACAAAATTGTAAAAGACAATACCGTTGAAACAATGGATCGTCTGAAAGCGATTGAAGCCGAAAATGCTGCATTGAATAACAAAATCAACAAGCTAAACAGTCAGGTCGATTCTCTTTCGGCGTACCAAGATGAAGCTAATCTTCCAACGTACGAAAATATCGAGTTTGAATTTGGATCGGATCAATTGACTCAAGGTTCATACAGAGCGTTGGATCAAATTGCCGCCACTTTGAAAAATGATAATTCAACTGTACGATTGAATGTAGCCGGTTATACCGATTATGTTGGAACAAACGAATTCAATCAAGGTTTATCGGAAAGAAGAGCCAATGCCGTAAAACGTTATTTGTTGGGTAAAAACGTTCCTTCATCAAGTGTTACTATAGTTGGTTACGGAGAAAAAGATCCGATTGCCCCTAATAATACTTCCGAAGGTCGTGAATTAAACCGTCGCGTTGAATTTCAATTGACGAAGTAAAATTACAGATACAGCTTATCAATTCGTCCGTCCCCATAAGTGGGACGGCAATTGATATAAAAAAGCAAATCCTAATACCATACTAAACTATCTTACTCTTCACCCTTTAAATATAAAATTATGCCACTATTAACCGTATTACTCGTCATTATCTTAGTGGGTGTCATCCTATGGGGTGCCAATACCTACATTCCGATGGATCGTAAGATTAGAAATATCTTAAACATTGTAGTTGTGATTCTTCTTATCGTATGGCTTCTCAGAGTATTTGGAATATTCAGCAATTTGATGAGTATTCAGGTCTAAATTATTTTTAAATAAATCATTATGTCACAATCTCTTATTTTCTCGTTTGTTTGCCTGGTAGTGGTTCTTCTGTGGGGTATAAACACCCTTATTCCAAGATACAGTAAAATCAGAACCATTTTAAATGTAGTATTGACAATAGCAGTTATTGTAACTGTTGCTATAGTAGTTTAATCATTAAATATTACTTATTTGCAGGGATAAAACGATCCGTGAAAATAAGAAAAGAGCGTTATCTTTCAATAAGAAGGATAACGCTCTTTTTCATTCCTTCAACCACCCCTAAATCTCCGTCGGCTGACGGATTTGGGGTAGTTATACGAATACCATTCTTCTACCAATTACTAACTACCAACCACTAACTCCCCACTAATCACTACTTACTTTCCACTACTTACTACAGCACGCTACGTCCTCTTTTTCCCCACGTGTGAATATTGTAAGTCTTACCAAATATTGTGTAACATTATCATTCTTTAAATGTATCACCTTTGCCATGTGAAAATGAATTCACAAATAAATTCAAATGTATGAAAAAGATAAAGCTACTTTCAACCCTTGCCATCCTGGCGGTTGTATTGTTTGCAGGCTGTAAGAGTGACGATTATGTTGCCATCGACGGCGGACCTTGCCCTGCTGTGGTATCGGTTACACCGGCAAGTGGTGCAACTCTTGTAGGACGTAAGGCTGTGAGTGCTGCAGAACTGGCAATACGAACAACTATTGTTACTGCCAAGTTCAATAAAAAAATGAATCCTGAAACCATCAACGAAACGTCATTTACGGTGACAGGAACTTCGGCAGCCGTAGCAGGAACAGTTACTTATTCGGATGCAGATTCTACTGCTACCTTTACGGCTTCCAGTAAATTTGCCGACAACACCACTTTTACAGCCAGAGTAACTACTGCAGTAAAAGATGTAATGGGAAATACCTTACAAGCCGACTATGTGTGGGTGTTTAGTACCGGTACTACTATTTTACCGGTGGTGATTGCAACCAGCCCACTAAACCTAGCTACCAATGTAGTATTAAACCAAACCATCACCGCCACCTTTAGTGTGCCTATGGATCAGGCTACTATTACCGGCACAACCTTTACACTTAAAAATGGTACAACGCCTGTTTTAGGATTAGTTTCGGGAACAGGAAACAGTGTATCGTTTACACCAACTCTTGGTCTTAGTCCTACCACTGTGTATACCGCTCAAATTACAATGGCAGCTAAAAATTTGGATGGTAGCTCAATTGCGAAAGACACTACCTGGACATTTACTACCGGAGAAGTTGCTCCAACAGTATTGTCGACCAATCCGGTAAACCTGACAGCCAATGTTCCGTTGAACAAAACAGTTTCGGTAAGCTTTAGCAAAGCTATGGATCCTACAACTATCACTGCTGCTACATTCACTGTAAGAGTAGGCACAACGAATATTGTGGGTACGTTGAACTATTCGGGAACAACTGCTAGCTTTAATCCAACCACCGATTTTCTACCTAACACCACCTATGTTGCCACTATTACTACTGGAGCTAAAACCGGTACAGGCGCAGCATTGGCTAGCGATTATTCGTGGACATTCTCTACAGGAGACTTTACACCGGCGGTTATCTTTACCGACCCGGCGAATCTGGATGCTAACGTGGCTGTTGATAAAGCCATAGCTGCTACTTTCAGTGTAACGATGAACCCGCTTACCATTTCCAATGCTACGTTTACGGTTAAGGCCGGAGCTACCAATGTATTGGGTAATGTAAGCTATTTGGGCAACATTGCCACTTTTACTCCAAATAGTAATTTAATAGCAGGTACAACCTACACCGCTACCATTACTACAGGTGCTAAAAGCGCTTCGAACAAAGCCTTAGCCAGCGACTATGTGTGGACATTCAGTGTTCCGTTGATCGCTTCTGCCCCTTCGTTTGTAAACCTTAGATCTGTAGCTCGATTCGCGATTATTTCGGGCGTAGGCGTTAGCAACAATGCCGGTGCCAGCGTGGTCAACAATATGGATGTAGGTATCTATCCGGGTGCCCGTTCATCTGTAACCGGCTTTCCTCCTGCAACTATTGTAAATGGAAATATCTATGCCGCCGATGATGGAGCCGCTACTGCAGCCATGCTTAATCAGGCTAAATTAGACCTGGTGGTTGCTTATCTTTTTGCCGAATCATGTATTGCTATGCCACCACAAACAGTGGCCGGTAATCAGGGTGGTAAAACACTTGCTCCGGGTATCTATAAGTCTACCTCTACCCTATCGGTTGATGGAAGCGATTTGACACTGGATGCGCAAGGTGACCCTAATGCTTATTGGATTTTTCAGGTAGCTTCAACGCTTACAACTACCACCGGTGGTAATATTAAACTAACAGGTGGTGCACAAGCGAAGAACGTATTTTGGCAAACCGGTAGTTCCGCAACCATAGGAACGTATACCACTTTTAATGGTAGTATCCTGGCTTTACAATCTATCACCATGGACTCGTACGCAGTAATGACAGGCCGCATGCTGGCCCGCAATGGAGCTGTAGTTATGACCAGTACAAATACAATCAACAAACCGTAATGTATACCCGTAAGCAAGTCAATTGATAACCCGGTTGACCAATATACAAGTAAACGAATTACAATAAAGAAATATATGAAAACAAACAATATGTATAATAAGGAATCGCATCTGGCGCGGTTCCCTTATGCCAAGAGCATAAAAAATGTTGCACTGATTGCTTTTGCTATGATGGGAGTTCAAACAGTTGCTGCCCAAACGCAAGATTCGGTTCAATACGCTAAACCTGCATGGTTTTTTGGAGTTGCTGCCGGTGCTAATGTAAATTTTCACCGTGGTTCTACCCAGCAGTTGGATGCAGGTGTGATTGTTCCAACCCGATTTCAGGATGGTAGCGGTGTAGGTCTTTTTGTTGCACCACTTATCGAATATCGTCCGGGCTCTTCCCGCTGGGGTATTATGCTTCAGGCAGGTTATGACAACCGCGGTGGTAAATTCGATCAGGTAAAAACACCTTGCAACTGTCCGGCCGATTTAAAAACCGATCTTGGATACATTACCATTGAGCCGAGCCTTCGTTTTGCTCCGTTCAAATCTAATTTCTACATGTATGCAGGCCCTCGTTTTGCATTTAATATGTCGAAATCATATACCTATCAGGTTGGATTGAATCCGGCTATCCCTAATCAAGCTCTTTTACCCGCAGTGGAAGGCGATTTCAGCGACGTCAACAACAATCTTATCTCTATGCAGGTAGGTGCCGGATATGACATCCCACTTTCATCGCAAAACCATCGCACTCAATTTGTGCTGTCGCCATTTGTTTCTTTTCAACCTTACTTCGGACAAGATCCACGTAGCATTGAAACATGGAACCTGACAACAATACGAGTTGGTGCTGCACTAAAACTGGGTAGCGGTCGCAAAATTGAATCGAAAGTAAAAGAAGACGCTTTTGCTGCTCCTGTGGTGGTGGAGCCGGAAGTAAAATTCTATGTTGACCCTGCCAAGAACACTGTAGCAGTATCCAATGTAAGGGAAGTATTCCCACTTGGCAACTACGTGTATTTCGATTTGGGATCGACAGAAATACCAAAACGATATGTATTGCTTCAGAAAGATCAGGTAAAAGATTTCAGACAAGATCAGGTGGAACTTACTACTCCCGAGAATTTCTCGGGTCGTTCAAGCCGTCAGATGATTGTTTATTACAATGTATTGAATATTATTGGCGATCGTATGGTAAAGAGTCCTAATTCTACTATCAGAATGATTGGTTCATCTGAACAAGGTCCTAAAGAAGGTCGTGAAATGGCGGAATCAACAAAAGCATATCTGGTAAATGTATTTGGAATTGCCCCGGGCAGAATTGTTACCGAAGGTCGTACCAAACCATTGATTGCATCCGTGCAGGTAGGTGGTACTGTGGATTTAGTGCTTTTGCAAGAAGGCGATCGCCGCGTAACCATCGAAAGTAATTCACCCGAACTACTCACTGAATTCTATAGCGGCAAAAATGCTATGCGTCCGGTTGAAATCGTTTCGGGACAAGTAGCTCCTCCGGATAGTTATGTATTTATAAATGCCGATGGTGGAACTCAGGCTTATACTTCATGGTCGGTAGAATTTAAAGACGAACAAGGTGCTGTACAAAACTTTGGTCCGTATACTAAAGATAAAATCAGCATTCCGGGCAACACAGTATTAGGAACCCGTCCCGAAGGTGACTATAAAGTAACCTTAGTTGGTCAAACTAAAAGTGGTAAAGTTTTGAGAAAAGAAACTACTGCTCACCTGGTACGTTGGGCACCATCTACAACCGACGAAGCAATGCGTTTCAGCGTTATCTACGAATTCAACAGATCGAAAACCATCAAGATGTACGAAAAATATATCAACGATGTAGTGGTTCCTAAAATTCCAATGAACGGAACAGTTATTATTCACGGACATGCCGATATCACAGGTAGCGAAGTGCATAATCAACAATTGTCGCTGGATCGTGCAAATGATGTGAAGGGTATTATGCAAAACAGTTTAAGAAAAGCAGGACGCTCGGACGTGAGCTTTGAAGTAAACGGATATGGCGAAGATGTTGCCAAATCACCGTTTGAAAATAAATTCCCCGAAGAACGTTATTACAACCGTACTGTGGTAATTGATATTGTAGCTAAGAAATAATTTTTCTCTCTATTTGTTTACATTTTTTGGTTAGACAGAGATCTTTAGAGGAGGTCTCTGTCTTTTTTTTATGCAATATTCATTACCACTAAGTCACTGAGAACACTAAGCATCACTAAGAAAATATAAATTTTATCTTTTGTGTTCTTTGTTTAAAAACAATAAAAGCTGATTTTATCTTTTTGATACTTAGTGCTCTCAGTGCCTTAGTGCTAATCTTTTCTTACTTTCTTACCGCTTCTTCTCAAGGTGTGAATAATGTAACTCTTTCCCTAAATTATGTAAGACAAACTTAATGAAAATGTACCACCTTTGTGAAGTGATACTACTTTCACTACAAATACAAAACTATAATGAACACTACTGAACTAAAAGGAACCTGGGAAGAACAAAAGGGCAAACTAAAACAAAAATTTGCTGCATTAACAGATAATGATTTAATGTTTTCCGAAGGCAAAAAAGAAGAAATGTTAGGCCGGTTACAAATAAAACTTGGCAAAACAAAAGAGGAATTACACAAAATCATATCTTCACTCTAAAGGCATTGGCTTCCTACAACAGGAGGCGGACATTCAACTATTAAAAAAAATATAAAATGAAAAAGATAACCCTACCTGTCTCGCTGGCAGTTATCTGCCTGGCGGGAAGTTTACTCACCGCTTGTTTGTCTGACAATCAAAAAAAAGAGGCCGCACAAGCAAAAGTTGAGTCGGCTCAGGCCAATTTAGACAAAGTAAAAGTAAATGCCGCTATCGTTGAACAAAAAGCGGCTACCGAAGAGGAACTCAAAACGTTTAAACTGGAGTCGGAATTAAAAATCAAAAACAATGAGGTAGCTATTGCCGCATTAAAACTAAAAATGAACAAGTCGGGTAGTGCACTTGACGAAGTTTACGCCAGAAGGATTGATTCCATCGAAATCAAAAACAAAAACCTGAAGACCCGCGTAAGCGATTACGAAAGAACCCATAGCGACTGGACTAAATTCAAACAAGATTTCAATCGCGACATGGACGATTTAGGACGCTCGATAACTAAGATCGTAAACTCAAAGTCGAAATAAAGAGCGTCGGGGGTAAACAGACAACTGAAATGTTAACTTTCTATCCTCCTTCTGCCGAAATACAACCTGTTTAAAACCAAACGCATGAAAAAGCTAATTCTAAGAGCAATGCTTCTGATTCTGATTACAAGTGTAATCCCATGTCAGGCTCAGGAAAAAGTGCCTGCTAAGTACGGTTTTATTGGTGGTATCAATATTTCAAATCTTTACACCAACGATGCGTCAACGGCCGATATGATTTTTGGTTTTAACCTCGGGGTTTTTGCCAAAATACCTACCATGAGTCTTTTGTCTGTACAGCCCGAATTATATGTCACTACAAAAGGGGCATCAGTAACTTACAATAGTCTTTTGGTGGACGGCACTGCGAATTTCAATCTTACTTATATGGAGCTGCCGGTGCTTGGCTTGCTGAGAGTGTCGGATCACATAAACCTTCAGTTTGGACCCTATGTATCTTATCTATTGGCCGGAAAAGTAACCAATATGGCTAACGTTCATCTTCTCGACCTCGAAAAGAACATCACTATGAGTAATTACAATCGCGTCGATGCCGGGCTTGTGCTGGGTGTAGGAGTCGAAGCTCATTCAATGACTATGGGTGTTCGTTACAATTACGGACTCACCAAAGTAGGACGAAAAAGAACGCTTTTAGATCAGTCGTACACCATACCCAATGCCAGCAACGGCATTATTAATTTCTATTTATCCGTTCCGGTAAATTAAATATCACTAACATAACAAACAAAACATTTAAAAACCACAATCGTATGAGCAATCTACTTTATTTAATAGCATTAATTCTTGTTATATTTTGGGCCATTGGCTTCTTTGCATATAGCGCCGGGGGTATCATACATATCCTGTTGGTCATTGCAATAGTATCCATTCTGTTCAGAGTTATCAGGGGACGATAAGTTTCATGTAAACTTCGCCTAATCTTGCTTCACCCTGCTGCCATGTCGTTTCGGCATCGCAGCAGGGTGATTCTGTCTTGTGCGAGTATTCCGCAGGTATCCTCGACAGATAGGAATAGCCATAACTAGCTATTTATAAGCATATAACCAAACATAAAACTGTTGCATTTTCACAATAAATGTGTGAATCTTACAACTCTTCACAAAAATTGTGTAACGCATTTTTTCTTATAAACCCTCACCTTTGTGAAGTGAAAATTAATTCATAATTAAAACAATCAAAATGAAAACATTTAAGTTACTCGCATTTGGATTATTCTTGTTACTTGCCGGATCAGTGCAAGGTCAGGTCTCAATAAACGTCCATCTTGGAACACCTCCTCAGTGGGGTCCTGCAGGTCATTCCCAAGTACGATATTATTACCTTCCCGATGTAGAATCTTATTATGATGTACAAGCATCCCGATTTATTTATTTCAATGGTAGAACATGGGTACATAGAACCAGCTTACCGGCCAGATATAGAAACTACGATTTGTACAATGGCTACAAAGTAGTGATGACCGATTATCGCGGCAACCGTCCCTATTCATATTTCAGAACTCATAAAATGAAATATGCCAGAGGGTACCGTGGTCATGAACAACGCAATATCGGCGTTCGTCCGGCCAATAGGAATCACAACTCCAACCAGGGCTATCAACACAATTCGCCTAGAAACGATAGAAATCAGGGCTACAAAAACGATAACAAAAGAAATGAAAAAGGGAATCGTGGTAATAACGATAAACACGGAAGAAAATAATTTGAACATTAATAATCAGGATAAATAAATAGCAATATGAAAACAAAAACATTCTTAGCCATCTCATTGGCATTAGTCCTTTCAGTCTCTAGTCTTTCGGCACAAACCCGCCATCGCACCTATTCCGAAGGATATGGTCATACCTTGAACTTAGGATTAGGTATTGGAGGATATTCGGGTTACTACGGTTACATTGGACATACCTTACCGGTATTTAGTGCCAATTATGAATTTGACGTAGCTCAAAACTTCACGTTAGCACCCTTTGCCACCTTGTATTCGTTTCGCGACAATAATTATCGCGAAACAGTTATTCCGCTGGGAGTGAAAGGTACCCTCTATCTTGACAAGTTATTACATGCCGGTAGCGACTGGGATTTCTATGGCGCAGGCTCTTTGGGCTTTGCACTTAGAACCACCACTTGGGATGCCAACTACAATGGCGACAGAACGTATTATAACGAAGCCAGTCCATTGTTTCTGGATTTTCATATTGGTACGGAATACCACTTCAATAGTCATATAGGAGCATTCTTAGATTTATCTACCGGGGTTTCTACCATCGGTATAGCTATACATTAATAGTTAATGATCAATGATCAATGATTGATAATTTATAATTTACAATTAATAATTAATATTATGTCGAAAGAAAAAGAAGGAAAAAGTCATTCGGACAAAACTGCGCCCGAAAAGAACTTGAAAGAGAAACGAGCTGAAAAAGCAGCAAAACGTATCGAAAAACTAAAAGCAACGTTGCCTGCCCTTTAATTTAAACCAGTATAACTTCACCCACCAACTATTGTCTGACAGCAATTTTCGGTGGGTGTTTTTGTTTTAGCCGGGTTGGCATTCTAATTACTCAAACATGTGAATATTGCAAGTTATTTGCTGTATTGTGTAAGTTTTGACGTACTAAATAGTACGACCTTTGTAGGGTGAATAGATGAAAGAAACAAACCAAAATGAAAAGGATGATGTATTACCTGATCACAACAATGGTGGTGACAGGAGTGATATTGACAGCTTGCCAATCGTCGACAACTAAAAGAGAAAAAGCCCGTGCAGAAGAAATGCCCGACACTGTAATTTATATTGATCAGAATTCAAAAACAACATTAAAAGATTCTATTGACCAATTCAAAAAACATTCGGAAAAGCAAATTCGACTGAATAATGAAGAGATTGTACTGTTCAAAGCCAAAATTGCAGCGGAGAATGAGAAACAAAAAATCAAAGATGACAAGAAAATAGCGGAACTCGAACTTCGGAATAATGATTTAGTGATCCGACTCGACAACTATTACGATGAAAGTCAGGAACAATGGGACTCGTTTAAAACAGAATATAATGAGGACATGTACGATTTGGAAAATGAACTTAAAGGTATACTAATTGAGAATGAAAAATAGCTTAGAGATGAATAATCTAATAAAAAATCTAAAAACAGGAATCTGTTTAGTAATTATCCTAGCACTGTCATCATGTGCTAATGTATCGAAATTTCCGGTTTCTTCTGTAAGTCCGGCTGCTAATATAGAAATGCGCACTCAACAGGATAACAATGGAAATACTAAACTTACAATTACAGCAAAGAACCTGGCGGCAGCCGAAAGGTTAACTCCACCAAAGAAAATGTATGTAGCGTGGATTATATTGGAGTCAAACAAAGTCCGGAACATCGGACAATTAAACTCCGATAATGCAAAAAAGGCTGAAATAAAAACCCTGGTTCCCTTTAAATTTACGGAGGTTTTTATCACTGCCGAGGACCGCGCTGATATATCGTACCCAAAGGGTGTTGAAATATCGCGTATTAAATTTTAAAAAGAATAATTTTTCTTATTATTATAAACTAAAAAACAAATCAAATGAAAAAAATTATGTTTGCGTTAATTGTTTCTATCATGGGTGGAAGCAGCATGTATGCTCAATCTTCGAGCGATCTACTTCACTTTGGAGTAAAAGCAGGTGCCAATTATTCGAACATGTACGACTCCCAAAATAAGGAGTACACTGCAGATGGTAAAATTGGTTTTGCTGCCGGTGCTTTTGTAAGCATCCCCATTGGTACTTATTTTGGTATTCAACCGGAGTTACTGTTCTCACAAAAAGGATTTAAAGCCACAAGCAGTATTTTGGGTAACGATGTAAGTTTAACCCGTACCAGCAGTTATATCGATGTGCCTATTTTTCTTGCCGTGAAACCAAGTGAAATGGTGACTATCCTTGTAGGGCCACAATACTCATTTTTGATGAAACAAAAAGATGTGTTCTCTAGTCCGATTACAGATATTACTACCATTGATGATTTCGACAACGATAACATCCGTAAGAACACTTTGTGTTTAGTTACAGGATTAGATATCAACATTAGTAGTTTTGTGGTAGGTGCAAGAGTAGGTTGGGATTTATTCAACAACAATGGCGATGGAACATCAACCACTCCACGTTACAAAAATGTTTGGGCACAAGCCACAGTAGGTATTCGCTTATAAACCGTTGTTTTGTTTACAGTGAGGTTTGCCCTCTCGATAGCACCCACCCGTGCTATTGAGAGGGTTTTCCTTTTTTATAGTACGCAAGGATATTATTAATGTGTGAATTATACAACTCATAGACAGAATATTGTAACTTATACGACCTGAGTTTGCCCTACATTTGTATTATTCAAAACAAATAGAAGTTTAATTTAAATACAACAACATTATGAGTACAGGAAAAGTAGTATTAGGCGTATTGGCCGGCGCAGCCACCGGTGCATTGTTAGGAGTTTTGTTTGCACCTGCCAAAGGTACAGTGACCCGCAGAACGATTGTACGCAAAGGCGAAAGACAAGTAGATGATTTGAAAGATAAATTCAATGATTTCGTTGATAATATCACTCAAAAATTCGACAAAGTAAAAGAAGATGTTGTTGATTTCGCTGAAGATGCAATGAACAGTGTCGAAGATGTAGAAAAAGAAGTGAAAGCTTCAAAAGTAAAATAGTTCTATTGGAACTAAAAATAAAGTCTGCTTCGGGTCTAAATTTTCAGGCGAGATGATGTTGCCGTTTTGACTCCCGGACCAGACTTTATTTTTTATAATCGTTTTTCAAATCTCTTTATTCAAAAATAAGGACTTGCCAACAATCATATTTTATGGAAAATAATTTAAACAATATAGAAACACTACTCGAAAATACCGCGACATATGGTAAAACAAGTTTTGAACTTGTGAAACTTAAAGTCCTCGATAAAACGTCGGATAAGCTGTCGTCATTTTTCCCACACACCATTGTGGCTTTTATCATTGTATCCTTCCTGCTGTTTGCCAATCTCGGACTGGCATTTTGGGTGGGTGAATTGTTGGGTCGCATCTATTTTGGATTCTTCGTGCTGGCAGGTGCTTACGCATTTATTGCTTTGGTAATGCATCTCTTTTTGCGCAAATGGTTGAAACGTATATTCTACGATTTCCTGATCAGAAGTTATGATCTTAAGATACAACAGACGACAGACGACAGACAACAGACAACAGAACAAAGAACAAAGATGAAGGACTAAAACTATAGACCATAGTCAATAGACTTTTGACCATAGACAAATAAAAAAAACATGAAAACAATAAACTCCGCAGCCGAACTGAAACTTGCTATTCAGCAATTGGAATTACAACATACCATTCAGGGAGAAGTTCTGAAAGATCAGTTCTTAGTTACTATTGAAGGTTTTACGCCCATAAACCTTTTAAAGAATGCACTGAATGAAATTGCGAGATCACCTTATCTGATTGATAACATTATTGGCTCAGCCATGGGTCTTGCCACCGGATACCTATCGAAACTGGTAGCAGTGGGCGGTTCGAACAGCATAGTAAAAAAACTGCTGGGATCGGTTGTGCAGTTTGGAGTTACCAATATTGTGGCTCAGCATCCCGAAATGTTCAAATCTGTTGGGAATTTTCTAATGGATCTGATTTTTCATAAGAAGAAAGAAAACATTGTATAAGAAACTGTTTTAAAATAAACGTTAATCTAATATTATGCAAACTATCAGTAAAATATAAGTTCATAACACTATCGGAGAATTAAACTATCTTATAGTTTTTCAGTTTCTAATAATGACAAACAAAGACTACACATTGCCATTTTACATTAAATCAAGCCTATTTTTTATGGGCTTATGTGCTTTAATAGCCATACTGTATGTGGCTCAAAGCATTCTCATTCCTATCGTTTTTGCATTTATCATTGCCATTTTACTAAGTCCGGTGGTCAGTATATTTGTGAGAATGAAAGTAAACAGATTACTGGCTATAAGCATAACACTTTTACTTAGTATTATTATCATTTTTGCTTGTGGTGCTTTCATTGTTTCGCAAGCAAGCCTGTTTGCCGATTCGTGGCCAACAGTTGTCGAAAAGTTTACGCTGTTGCTCAACAATACCATCAGTCAGGCGGCTACTTATTTAGATGTGCAACCGCAACATATACACGAGTGGATCAATAAAACGCAGGGCGAACTCATCAACTTCAATGGTGCGGCAGTCGGTCAGACTCTGATGTCGGTAGGAGGTGCAGTGGCTGTTTTATTTATTATCCCGGTGTATATTTTTGTAATTCTATACTACCAACCTTTATTAATGGAGTTTATACGTCGACTGTTTGCCGACAATCATCAAACGGAGGTAACGGAAATAGTATCGCAAACCAAAACAGTAGTACAACGCTATTTGGTCGGATTAATTATTGAGGCTGCCATTATTGCTACTCTGGATGCAAGTGCATTACTTATTCTGGGAATTGACTATGCTATTTTGCTCGGCATTATTGCTGCATTCCTGAATATGGTTCCATATATAGGTGGATTAGTAGCAGTGGCATTGCCCATGATGGTAGCATTAGCCACCAAAGAATCAGCCTGGTCGGCAGTATATGTTTTAATTCTGTACTACATTATTCAGCTCTTTGATAATAATTATGTAGTGCCCAAGATAGTGGCTTCGAAAGTAAAGATAAATGCCCTTTTTTCGATCATCGTGGTGCTTGTAGGCAATATGCTGTGGGGAATCCCGGGCATGTTTCTTTCCATTCCGTTGTTGGCCATCCTGAAACTTATTTTCGACCATATTGAATCACTAAAACCCTGGGGCTTTTTGTTGGGTGACACCATGCCGCCTTTGAGAAGACCTAGAAAGTCCAAGCTTCGAAAAGAAGTGGTAAAACCCGAAAGTGGGATAGCCGCTTCAGATAGTGTTTCGAAAAAATAGAATGAAATATAGCGACTGTTCGCTATTGTCTTAGTAAAATAAATTGATATTCACTTTTAATATACTCACTGATGATTGACGTAAAGAAAGAAGGTTTGTTGCTGACTAAATCCGGTTTGGAGTTTGACAATGAAGGCGTTTTGAATCCGGCTATTATTCGTGAAGGTGATAGTGTTCATATTTATTACCGGGCAGTTCAATTATGGAATCAATCCACCATCGGATATTGCCGGTTGGATGGACCGCTGAACATCGCCGAGCGGTGGACTAAACCGCTAATGGTTCCTGAATTTGATTATGAATCTCATGGGGTTGAAGATCCACGTATTGTAAAAATCGAAGATACTTATTACATGTCGTATACCGGATATGATGGAACAAATGCCCGTGGCGCCCTGGCCACATCGAAAGATTTGATTCATTTTACGAAACATGGTCTGGTAGTTCCAACTATTTCGTATCCGGAATTTGTGTCTCTGCTTCAATCGGGCGCTGCTGTGCACGAGAACTACTGCCAAAACCATAAGTTCTATTATCAGGAAGCAGATGCGGAAACAAAAATGTTATTGTGGGATAAAAATGTGATTTTCTTCCCACGAAGAATTAATGGTAAACTTGTATTTCTACACCGTATCAGGCCGGGAATTCAACTTGTATCCATCAATAATATTGAAGATTTGACGGAGAAGTTCTGGAGAGATTATTTCCTAAATTTTAAGGATCATATTGTGATGGATCCTCTCTACAATCACGAATCGAGTTATATTGGAGGTGGTTGTCCACCTATCGAAACAGAACACGGCTGGTTACTGATCTACCACGGAGTGGAAACCACGGAGAATCGAATTATTTATTCTGCCAGCGCCGCATTACTGGATCTGAATGATCCTACAAAAGAACTGGCACGATTGCCGGAAGTGTTATTTAGACCCGAACATGAATGGGAATTATTCGGTGAGGTGGATAATGTTTGTTTCCCTACCGGAACCGCTTTGTTTGGCGATACTTTATTTATCTATTATGGTGCAGCCGATTCGCATATTGCCTGTGCGTCGTTGAAATTGAAGGCGTTGATCGATGAGTTATTGATGAATTCGACCAGTGAACCTACGATTGTTAAGGCAGTTGATATTACGAAGCTGCACAAGTCAAAATCACCCTCTAAAATGAAAAAAAAATGAAAAATGAAAACTTCCCGGGAATGCTCGACAGGCTTATTAGTCAGGAAGCTATATTCTCACATAGCAGCACATCCCTATCACCAAATACTATACGCAAGAACAGACATCATGTCAAGGTAAATCATATACAGAGTCAGGCTGAGGTTGTATTTATAACCTCCTACCCTCCCCGCGAGTGCGGCATAGCCACTTATTCGCAGGATTTGATTAGCGCATTAAATAATAAGTTCAGCAATTCACTGTCCATCAATGTGTGTGCATTGGAAGATGGAGCTATGAATTACGTGTATCCCGCAGAAGTGAAATATACGCTGGATACATCACATATCGGAGCCTATCACGATTTGACCGAAAAGTTGAATGACGACGAGCATATTCAGCTTGTTTTAATTCAGCATGAATTTGGGTTCTACAAGCGTCAGGAAAATGCATTTTTGCAAATGCTGTACGGACTTACAAAACCGGTAGTAGTGGTGTTTCACACCGTACTTCCAGATCCTGATGCTCAATTAAAACTGGAAGTGAAGAATATAGTGGCAGCATGTAAGTCTATTGTTGTAATGACAAAGACTTCGGCTGAAATACTGATGAGTGATTATGGTATTTCTAGTCAAAAGATAACCATTATTGCTCACGGAACACACCTTGTGCCTCACTTAAGCGAAAAGTTTCTAAAAGAGAAATACGGACTGACCGGCAAAAAAGTACTTACTACCTTTGGACTTCTTAGTGCCGGGAAAAGCGTTGAAACAACATTGGATGCTTTGCCTGCCATAATAGAAAAATGCCCTGAAGTAATGTTTCTGGTGATGGGAAAAACACACCCCGAAGTAGTGAAGAATGATGGCGAAGTATATCGGAAAAGTCTTGAACAAAAAGTAAAAGAGCTAGGCATAAAAGACAATGTGAAGTTTATAAATAAATACCTGGCATTACCCGAATTACTTGACTATTTACAACTTACCGATATTTATCTTTTCACTACCAACGATCCCAATCAGGCCGTGAGTGGCACCTTTGCATACGCTATGAGTTGTGGTTGCCCTATTATTTCCACACCTATACCTCATGCCAAGGAAGTATTGACAAAAGATACCGGCATCATATTCGATTTCCGGAATTCAAAACAACTGGCCGAAGCAGCTATCAAATTGCTCGGCGATTACCCTTTGCGTAAAAGTATTATAAACAATACGCTACAGAAAATTGTATCTACCGCCTGGGAAAACTCGGCAGTGGCGCATGCTAAATTATTCCAGTATATGACTGGAAATAAAATAGAACTACACTATAATCTACCTGTCATAAACCTGAATCATATACAAGCAATGACAACGGATGTAGGTATCATCCAGTTTTCGAAAATCAATCAACCTAATATCAAATCGGGCTATACGCTCGACGATAATGCGCGGGCATTGGTGGCAACCTGTATGAGCTTTAAGCTGTCGGGCGATAAAGAGCGGATAAATGAGATTCGGAAGTACCTCGATTTTATAAAATTCTGCCAGCAGCCGAATGGTGATTTCCTGAATTATGTTGACAAGGAACGCAATTTCACGGATCAAAATCAGGAAGTCAATTTAGATGATTCAAACGGAAGAGCTCTTTGGTCATTGGGATACGTGGTTTCATTAAAGGATATCTTGCCAAAATCAATAATCAAAGAAGCAATATCCGTTTTCGAAAATGCTTTGCCATGCATGCTATTGGTGAAATCTCCACGTGCAATGGCTTTTGGCATGAAAGGAATATTCTATTTTCATAAAGGGAAAAAAGCAACAGATCACTTAGACATGGTAAAAATATTTGCCAACCGCTTGCTCGAACTGTACAAAAAAGAGTCGAACATTATATGGGAATGGTACGAAGGCTATATGACCTATGCCAACAGTATTCTACCTGAAGCCATGCTGTATGCATGGTTAATGACCGGCGAAAACCTATATAAAGACATAGCCCGCACGTCGTTTAATTTTCTGTTGACCCTTATCTTCAATAAAAATGGGATAGAAGTTATTTCCAACAAAGGTTGGTTGCAGAAAGGTCAGGAGGCAGGTCATTTTGGCGAGCAGCCCATTGATGTGGCTTACACCATCATGACCTTAAGTAAGTTCTACGATGTGTTTATGGACGAAAATTATCATCAAAAAATGGAAGTAGCTTTCAACTGGTTCCTGGGCAATAACCGCTTGCAACAGATTATCTATAATCCGTGTACGGGTGGCTGTTATGATGGACTGGAAGAAACGCATGTAAATTTGAATCAAGGTGCTGAGTCGACCGTAAGTTACCTTATGGCAAGGCTCACAATAGAAAAATATAAAAATGAAAAATGACAGCAGAAAATCAGTAGCCATCATTGTGGCACACCCCGACGATGAGACATTGTGGGCGGGTGGAACGATACTCAGTCATCCTGAATGGGATTGCTTCGTGGTATGTCTGTCGCGTTCGCGCGATGTAGATAGGGCACCAAAGTTCTACATCTGCATCAAGCAACTGGGCGCTGAAGGGATAATGGGTGATTTGGACGATGGGCCGGAACAACACATTCTCGAATCGGATGAGATAGAGAGTACCATACTTGAGTTACTTCCTGCAGTTGATTACGACATTATTATTACTCACAACGCTTCGGGAGAATACACCCGACATATCCGTCATGAGGAAGTAAACAGAGCTGTTTTTCAACTTTGGGAAACGAAACAGATTTCGACCAGGGAAGTATGGACTTTTGCCTACGAAGATGGAAATGCAACTTACTTCCCCAAAGCAATGGAATCGGCTACACGCTATGAAGTATTGTCGGAATCTATCTGGCAACAGAAATACAGCATCATGACCGAAACATATGCTTTCGGGAAACACAGTTGGGAAGCCGAAACAACGCCCTTGGCAGAAGCCTTTTGGCAGTTTAAAGAACCAACAAATGGGTTCAGAACAAAAAGCATATTTGAAAACAAGATCGCTGTTTCCAAATCAACCATTTTCAACTTGCTGACTAAAAAGAATTATTCGGTTTTGTTTCAAAAGAACTTTTGGAATTTAAACATCTACTCCCGTCGGAATACAGGAAGGATGCATTGGCTAAAAAGTAGAAAGAAGCTACGCTATTTCACACCCGACAATGAACTGAGGATATTCAAACCCATCAATATTGAATCGTTCAAACAATTATATTATAAAAGTATAGCCCACGTATTTAATCCCCAAAAATGGTATAAAAACATGTTTTTGATGCCGGCTTTTTTCTATAATATTAGTTTGGGAGCAATTATAAAAACGATAGGAGGTTTTTTTAGTTCCGAACTAAAGATATTCTCAATACCAAATATCAAAAGACTGAGAACAGGTTATTTCAGAAACGGAGGACTCACGTTCGAAAAAAGTAATTGGAAAGCCAATGTATCTTCTAAAACAGGCTCAAAATAGCTTGCTACAAAGGATTGAATCTATAATACTTACCACTAAGGCACTAAGTGCACAGAGCTACACACAGTTTAAAGCTTCTGATAGTCTTTGTTGCAAGTAACATAAAGAACGCTTGTGATTTTATCTTTAGTAGTGGTCAGAATATAATGTCGTATTTATCAGAAAGAATAGAACCTGCCTACTGCAGGCAGATTCTATTCTTCTATTTATTTTAACCATAGAGCATTACATCTTTCCAAATACTTAGTGTAATGCATTGCATAAAAACTCTTAGTGCCCCGATAGCTATCGGGGTTGTGCCTCCCGATACTCGGGATGTTCCATCAGTACCTTAGCGTTTACTCTTATTCCTATAATTCTTAATTTGACGACATTTTTTCATATAAACATATAATGAAAGTACTTATCTTATTTGAATACCCTCCCACCCCGGGCGGACTTGCTACACAGGGTGATTTACTTTACAAAGGATTGCTCGAACTGGGTGTTGATGTTCATGCAGCACACTGGCAATCGGATCAGGAAAAAGAGTGGTATTATCGTTGGTTTAAACCCGATGTGGTAGTTGGAATCGGATACTGGGGATACGCTCCACATATCATCCTCAATCCGCAGAAGTTTGGTGCCCTGGCTGTTCCATGGTTGGTTTCCGACGGATATATTGCCAACTATCAGGATGTGCTAAATAAACTTCCACTCATATTGGTAACTTCCAATTGGGTGAAAGAAATGTATGTGCGCGACGGAATTAAAGGCGATAACATTGTGGTTTTACCCGTTGGTTGCGATACGGATAGCTTCGAGCCCGTCAGTAAATCCGACCCCAAAGTGCTAGCCGTGCGTGAAGCGTTGGGCATAAAACCTGATGAATTGATGATTTTGACCGTTGGTGGTGATGCTGCTTCGAAAGGTGGTCGGGAAGTGATGCGGGCACTTGCTCAAATTGATAAAAAAGTTCCCAAATGGAAATATGTGTGCAAAGTTTGGCCACAGCAGCGCACCAGCATTCAGGATGCATCTGACGAGGAGTTAGCTGAGAGCTTAGGCATCGACAAAAAAGTGATTTATGCAGTCAATACCATTTCGCGCAGCTTTATGCCTTATCTCATTGGAGCTTGTGACATTTACGCTGCTCCATCACGGTTAGAAGGATTCGGAATGCCGCAGGTGGAAGCCGGAGCCTGTGGGAAACCTGTTTTGAGTATCAATGCCATGGGTATGTTAGACACATTGGTGCATGGCGAAACAGCCCTGTTGGCAGGAGTTGCCCGTAAAATAGTGGTGAATGAAGTAACCCTTGGTGCCGCAGCAGGATATGAAGAAGGACATAAAGTAGTGTTTGATACGCCGCGCATTGTCGATTACCGTGCCGATGTACCGGATATTGCCAACTATATGGAACTCCTTATGAACGATAGCGAGCTACGTGATATATTGGGAAAAGCCGGACGCGAACGCGTTGTGGCCAATTTCGACTACCGCGTAGTAGCTCAAAAGTTTATACAGATAATGAGCGATAAACTGGGAATAAAATAATTAAACCCCCTGCCCCCAATGGGGGTTCTAAGACACTCTCTGAGAAATTCTTTGAGCCCCATTTGGGGGTTGGGGGTCTCTAAATCATCATATTATGCCACTAAAAAAAGGAAAGTCGAAAAAGGTGATTTCTGCCAATATCAAAGAGATAATGCACAGTTATCACAAGACGGGAACGATAGGAACCTCCACCCCCGCATCTAACGATAAAGCACAGAAACAAGCTATTGCCATCGCTTTTGATATGGCAGAGAAGAAGTAATTAATTGATGATAATTTGATGGTCATCTGTTGGTTTCGCAATTTCAATATTATTGCATTCACACATCATCACATTACCATATCATCACATTATAAAATGAAATCAACAAGTTTACAAGAAATTGAAGATGCAAAAAAGGCGGCACTGGAAGTGTTGCTGCATAATGCACATGGTCCTTATATGGGACTTCCACGTACGGCCGGTTGGGGTTATCCCGAACCGTACACGCGCGATTTAATGTTTTCTATCTTTGGAATTGCAGTATCCGGCAATAAAGTGTTGTTGGATAGTATTCGTAAAGTATTGCAGACATTGGCAAAGAACCAAACTGAACACGGACATATTCCGTCATTGGTACACGACAAAGATGATCGTGGTGCAAGTGATACCACCCCTTTGTTTCTACTGGGTGTTGGTATTTTCCGTAAGGTAAGCGGTGAGTCAGAGTTTTTGCACGAAGCTGTAGAAAAAGCGCTCTCCTGGATGGAATATCAAAGTCCGTCCGATCGGTATCTGGTGGCACAACAACCTACCAGCGACTGGCGCGATGAACAATGGGTACTTGGTTACGGATTGTTTGTAAATACCATAGTGTATAGTTACCTCCGACTGTTTGGGTTGGACGAAAGAGCCGAAGCGGTTCGCAGTGAGATGAGTAAATTCACCATAATTGCCGGAACAGGTCATCATCATGTTCACGAAGGATTGGTGGTAAAACACAAGCCCTATTATGCCCTTTGGTCGTACAAAATACTCAGTAGCGAACGTTTCGATTTGCTGGGGAATAGTCTTGCTATTTTATCCGGCATTGCATCACCGTCGCGTGCCAACGACATGATAAAATGGATAGAAGATGAATGTGCTGCTATGCGCGAAAATGGAGATTTGGTAGTAGGGTTGCCACCCAACTTCTTTCCGTACGTACAACCACAGGACCCCGACTGGAACGAACGGTATGCTTTATACAATAATCCCGGCGATTATCACAACGGTGGTATTTGGCCATTTATCAGTGGAATATATATTGCCGCATTGGTAGCCGCTAAAAAGTTTAAACTGGCGCAGGAAAAACTGGACATACTTACTTTTTTTGTAAAAACATCGCGAACCAGTAATGTTGATTTCGGATTTAATGAATGGATAAAAGCACAGGATGGGAAACCGATGGGGCAAGACTGGCAAACATGGAGTGCCGCCCTTTACCTCTATGCCGCCAAATGTGTGGAAGACAAATGCACCCCGTTTTTTGACGAGATGCGGGAGAAAAATGTTGATTGAATAGAAGAATAGAACCTGACTGAGGAAGACAGGTTCTATTCTCTTTTTAACACCGTCTTCACTTTTGGTAACGCTTAGGTATTTGTAAAGATATATAATACTATAATGCGTAGGGCATTTAGAAAATGTTATGTTGTTTAGTAGGGGCTTCCGCCCCAAACCCTGACTTACTTTTTGTCTTAACACAAAAAGTAAGCAAAAAAGTCAAGACTGCGCCCGCTTCACTCGAAAAACTTGCGCTCAGTTGGCTGAAACCGTCCAAACTCGCTCCTTCGTCGCTCAAACAGGACAGTTTCAAACGCCAACTTCACTTGTTTTTCGGTTCATCGGACGAGGTCAGTAGAAGACACACTGTGTGCAATTCAATATTTTAAAAAGATATACTTAGTTTTTTATCAATCCTCCTCAATTGCAAAAGCAATATGTGAATGTTGCAACATTTTGACGTAATTATGTAATTATCTTGCCGCAGAAAGTCAGACCTTTGACTCACTCGCCAGCACTTGCTAAGAGCAACAGAAAAAACAATTAGTATTCACATCTAACATCACAACTCAATGTTTTACAACAATCATTTTGGAGGAATGGCTTTCATTTGGTGGGCAGTATGGATAATTATGCTCATTTGGATTTTTGCCACTCCTTACGACATTCCCGGTCAGCGACGAAAAAAAGATACTCCACTCGATATTCTGAAAAAACGATTTGCAAATGGTGAGATCACCGAAAAAGAATATTACGAAAAGAAATCAATTATTGAATATGAAGCACCTAAACAACCCCCAATATTATGAAAGAAATAGTAGAAAAGAAATACCTTATTGTGAAAATTGAAAGTATCGAAGAGCAAGAGCTGCTTCCCGGTTATCCTACCTATCCTGCCAGCGAAGATATTTATAGCCAGTGCAAGGAAGAGTCGGAAATAAATCCCGAAGAAATTGAGTTGAAAAAGAATATAGAGCGAGGCGATGGATTTGATGAATTCAATGTCAACGATTTCGAAAATCACATGTCGGGCGACGACCTCGATGTGCCGGGCTCCGAACTGGACGATGCGCAGGAAAGCATTGGCAGCGAAGACGAAGAAAACAACTATTATAGCCTGGGAGGCGATGATCACGATAATCTCGATGAAAATAAAGACTAGTGAAGAGCCTTTATAGATAAAGAATGCAATAACCGACACTGTCGCCCATTGCATTCTTTTTTTTGTTGTAAGACTAAGCCTAATACGTGGATCGAAGGATTTGAAGTTAGTATCGCCTCCTACAAGCCGAGTCTATAAATAAGCAACAACTATTAGAATCTTACCGCTACGAATATATCTTATTAACCTCAGTTCGGGTTAAGTGCCAATATTCTCAGACGAATTCGGGGAAATGAACGAGAAAAAAGGGCTAACAAGGGAAAATGACACAAAAAAAGAGGGTGTTACAAAACATGTAACACCCTCTTTTATATTTAAATACAATGTATTCAGGTCAGATTTATAAACCTGCAATAAATGTATCGTTATTGTTGTTATAAACAGATACATTGATAAGTACAAGGTACTTTTTGTATTGTTCTTCGCTTAATACCGATTTTACATTTCCTAAGTTGAAATACATTGCTTTCTCTGCAGCAACTTCGTCATCACCTTTCAATGCAGATTTCATTTTCTTTTCTGTCATTGTGAATACTAACTCCAATTGTTCGGCTTGATCGTAATCAGCCTCTAAATAACGTACCAAGCCATTGAAAGTACTTGCGTTATTCATCTTGTTAAACACTTCGTATTTGTTTGTATCAACAGCAAATACACTAGTTGTGCTGGCAACTAAAACTAAAACAGCAACTAAAATCTTTTTCATAACCTTAACTTTTAAATATACCTTTTTCTTTTTACCTTACTTATTTGTTCTCTGAGAACATAGCGAAATTATTGTCGTTATTCAAATAAACATTTACAAAAACTAAATACTTTTTGTATTGTTCTTCCGATAGAATACATTTTGCATTTCGCAAATTGTAATTAACTACATTCTCAGCAGCAGCAATATTTTCTTTTTTTGCCGCATTTGACAATTCTTCTTCCGTAACTTTAAATACACGTTGTAAGAAAGCAGCTTGCTCTTGGTCAGCATCTATATATCCAACCAAGCCTGTGAAGGTTGCTTTGTTGTTCAACTTGTAAAAGCTCTTGTAATCACTGGGATTAAATGCAAAGGTTGATACCGAATATCCGATACAAACCGCAATTAGAACTAAAATCTTTTTCATAACCAAACTTTTTAAATTTAATACCTTATGCCTATTAATAAAAAAACAAAGAATTCCCATGTGATTTTTTAACTGGGCTTTCTTTGTATTAGATTTGTCATATCAATTTATCTTTGATTGACGATGCAAAATTATATGTTTTACAACATAAAAATCGCATGTTTTGTGTTAAAGATTTATGTTGAAGTAAAAGATTAACTATAAGCCCTGTTTGGACATCTCGTCAATGTGTTGATATATAGATATTTGACTGCACATTTTCAGCCCAAACAAAATTATCAAATAAAACCTCTCTAAAACATGTTTTACAACATATTTTAGAGATAATGCTGTTTTTTGTCCAAATTTATGGTGGGAGGGTTCAAACTTTGGTAGCATTTCAGCATACAATCATGAAATACGACATATCATTTCATTAAAATAAGTTGATTTACGGGTCCGGAGGGGAATAATTTACCTAAAAAAGAGGGAGTACGACTTAAAGTCACACTCCCACTATGGATATTCTCTGCAATATATCTCCTTATAGAGTTATTCTACTTAGTATTTAAGTTCATGTATGTCTTTATAGCAGTTGATCAGCTTGTCAATGTCTTTTTGATTTCTGAAATAATCTGTCAGACCGATAATCAATCCTACAACCAATCCAACACCCATTCCGATTAGAATTTCCGGCTTTATTAACTGGGGGCTAATCATAAAGAATACTACAAAAAACGGAATCATTAATGCCAGGCCGACAATGGTTCGCAATCGTGTGATGATTTTGAATTTTAATGATTTCTGAAGCAATTCTGTGGTTGAAACCACATCCATTTTCATTTCTCGTAATAACACTATTTTATATACCTGCCAAAGTGCTGCCAGAACAAATAGTCCGGAGAACATAATAGATCCGACTAGCGAAAAGATGCCGGCATAATAATATAACGGAGTAATCAGTGAAAATACGGCGCTTAAAATCAAGTATCTCACTTCGTATTTCATTAGCTTTTCTTTAGCTGTTTGATGTCTGTTGTCCATAATCTCATTCAGTATTTTTTTGTTCAGTGATTCGTTTTTTTCAAGTCTGGCATTCATATCGCTCCAGATTGATTTTATTTCATCTATTTCCATACTAGTTGTTTTTTTAATTGTTTGTCATCTGAGATAATTTTTCCTTGATTCGACTAATGCGAACTCCCACATTGCTTTTGGTAATCCCCACTATATGAGCAATCTCGTCGTACGACCGGTCTTCGAGGTAAAGCAGAATAATCGCTTTTTCAAAGGCATTCAGTTTATTGATAAGGATGTACAACTCTCTGATCGCAGTCATATCGCCACTCTCGGTGTATTCCAGCTGTTCATCAGTCAGCGCTTGCGTTTTTGGTCTCTTACCCGACTTTCGCAAAAAAGTGATACAGGTATTCAACGAAATACGATACATCCATGTCTGAATTTTACTTTCGCCCCTGAAGTCAGGATAGCCTTTCCATAAGTTGATAACCACTTCCTGAAACAGATCGTCCGGAGTTTCCGTTTCATTGGCATACATGTAGCAAAACTTATAAATCAAAGCTTTGTTCTGCTCTATCAGCTTTACAAATTGTTTCTTTTGTTCTTCCATGAAATTCTAATTATTGGAGTATTTTCAGGTTTTTGGTACAGGATCCTTTCAATTTTACCGAAAAACGTTCTGCAAATTACTCTTGTTTTCAACCTTAGTCGCAGAAATGTTGAAAAAATTACACGCAAGGTGTTTTTTTTATAAAGAAATAGAAAAACTTCGACCGGCACAAGTCTACGACTGTATCATTTTCAAGATATCATTTTTAATTTTCAAAGTGGCTTGTAGTGGATAGTGAGGGAGCAAGAGAGGGGACATTTCCAAAGTCCGAAATTTTGTAACTATTCAATCGTAGTACAAACCTGAAATACTACATATCATTTTATTAAAATGAGTTGATTTACGGGTACGGATACTCTTCCCTTTTGGAAGTGGAACATCCCGATGTATCGGGAGAAAGTACCCGCCATTGGCGGGGGAAGGGTTTATAAAAAAGAATGTGGTAGCACGATTTCAAATCGTACTACCACTTTTGTCGCCTACAACTAACTTCAAGTCCCTTCAGAGCTTGTCCCGACTACTGGCGGAGGTTAGGGGTGGATTACAGCTCTCCTCTCTCCAAATGTAATGTGTGAATCATACAACTTTCTTCTACAATTTTGTAACACATGGCAGGCTCGAAAAATAGAACTTTGCTTCCTGACAGTACGCGTTTCTTTTGAAGAAAGGCGTATTGTCTTTTCCCCGGACAAACCGGGCATTCATCGACATTTAAATACGTTACGATTATGAAAACAAACAAAATTGATAAGGTGCTGATTGCAATGGATTACGACGAAACATCCATTAAGGTGGCCGAAGTAGGTTTCTCGATGGCACAGACCATGAATGCCGAAACGATATTGCTGCATGTTATCTCCGAGCAACCGGTTTATTATTCGTCGTACACCTATATGCGCGAATTGCAGGTAGATGTTATGGGTGATTTAAAAGTGGCGACTCAGCATTTCCTCAACAAAGCGAAAGCAAAGTTGGGGAGTGAATCCATCAAAACGGTGTTGAAAGAAGGCGAAGTCGCCGACACGATATTAAAAACCGCCAAAGAAATGAATGTGGATCTGATTGTTATGGGTTCGCACAGTAGGAAGTGGTTGGAAAACATCATTCTAGGAAGTGAAGCGCAGGATGTATTGAAAAGTACCACCATTCCGCTGTACATTGTTCCTACCCGAAAACACATAGAATAATCATTCGAAAAAATACAACTCAAAATGGATGTACAAAAACTGATAGACACCGCTAGAGCGATGGTTGCCGACAACAAAGGTCTGCTGGCAATGGATGAAAGTTATCCAACCTGCAACAAACGATTTGCAAAACTGGGAATTCCCGAAACGGCTGAATCGCGATGCGATTATCGTGAAATGATAGTGACTACCGAAGGGCTCAACGAGAGCATCAGTGGAGTCATTCTTTTCGACGAAACCATTCGTCAGCATCTTAAAGATGGAACTTCATTTATCAAAACACTTACCAACAAAGGAATTATTCCCGGAATAAAAGTAGATGCCGGTACAGTGGATATGGCCGGACACCCGGGCGAAAAGATTACCGAAGGACTGGATAACCTGCGCGACAGACTAGAGGAATATGCTAAAATGGGACTCCGCTTTGCCAAGTGGCGGGCTGTGATTACCATTGGCAAAGGTATCCCAACATGGGCATGTATCAAAGCAAATGCACAGGCATTGGCACGCTATGCCGCTTTGTGTCAGGAGGCAGGATTGGTTCCGATTGTGGAGCCCGAAGTATTGATGGATGGCGATCATTCGTTGGAACGCTGTTTCCGTGTTACCGAACAAGTATTGCACGTTGTTTTCGAACAACTGTATACACAGGGCGTACTGCTGGAAGGGATGATTTTAAAACCAAATATGATTGTGCCGGGCTTGGATTGCCTACAACAAAAAACAGTGGAGGAAGTAGCGGATGCAACCGTAAAATGCCTGATGCGGGTAGTTCCTGCAGCTGTTCCCGGAATAGCCTTTTTATCGGGTGGACAAACTTCAGAGTTAGCCTCTGCCCGGTTGAATGCTATGAATGCACGGTATAAGTCTAAATTGCCATGGGAATTGTCATTCTCGTTTGGCCGTGCCATTCAGCAACCTGCCTTAGGAATATGGCATGGCGAAGAAGCAAATGTTGGGGAAGCCCAGGAGGCATTGTATCATCGCGCTTCATGCAACTTATCAGCACGACGTGGCGAATATCTTGAATAGGTAGATAGTTACGAGTGTCTTGTCCTAAAATAGTTTCAAGTAGCATATCAATAAATAACCAACGGTCAGCAACCAAAGGGAGATAATTTTGGAGAGGTCAGACTGCATATATAGATCAATTACTTATACAACCAAATCAGAAGATGAAAAGAGAAAAATTAGAAAAACTGGCAACAGAGAAAAATTGTCCTTGTGTTACTATTTCGATGAATACAAACAAGAATTACCCGGATAATCAGAAAGATATTATTGTGCTTAAAACGCTGTTGGAAGAAGCTAAAGAGCGTGTGATAAAAGAGTTTGGTCAACATCCGGTAATTGAATTAATCGGGAAAATCAATCGCGTTGAATCGCAGATTGATGTGAACTACAACTTAGAGAGCTTACACATTTTTCTGTCGAATGCAACGGATGAAATTGTACGTTCTGCATGGCCTACCGTTGATGCAGTGCATGTGTCGGAGAGTTTTGCAGTGAAGCCTTTAGTAAAAATGTTTAACCGGACTGAAGAATATATGATGTTGATGCTTACTCAATCCAATGTTCGCTTGCTGATGGCAGTGAATGATGCAATTGTGGGCGAGATAAACAATGATGATTTTCCATTTACGAATGATGTAAATGAACTGGCCGATACCGAAACCGTCAGTGATGCGAAACAGACAGAGAGTCAAACCCGCGAGTTTTTCAATAAGATAGACAAAGCGGTGGTGAGAGTGAATAATAAAACGGAGATGAAATGTGTGGTGATTTCTACCAGTGATAATTACAATCGTTTTTTGAAAATGGCCGATAAGCCTTCTGTTTATCTTGGGTGGACAAATCTGTCGCAGGATAACAAAGGAAATACCTCGGTAGCCAAAGATGCATGGAAAATAGTGAGTGCTCAGCAAGCACTTGGACGTGCGGAAGCTATACAGGAAATGCAGGAAGCGGTTGGGAAAGGACTTGTTATTACCGAACTATCGGAGATTTACCGTGCCGCAAAAGATGGCAGAGGAGATTTACTGATTGTAAACGACAATTTTCATCAAGCCGTGAGGGTTACTGATGAGTTCTCGTTGGATTTGGTGACTGATGTTACCTTGCCCGGTGTGATTGACGACATCACTAGCGACATTGCCTGGGAAGTAATTTCCAAGAAAGGAAGAGCCATGTTTACCACTCAGGAAGAGCTGAAAACACTGGGAGATATTGTATTGAAGGTGCGTTACTAAGCAGTGAACACCAAACCGTAAGACTGTTATAAATGTGTGAATAATACAACTTTACGACATAATTATGTAACATTTTCTGTGAGACTGACCCTAACTTTGCTTTTCAGATTTAGTAATAAGAATTATTTATTAAAAAAAATACGATTATGAAAGGGAATGAAAAATTAATTACGGTATTAAATTCGCTGTTGGCAGATGAATTAACTGCAATAAATCAATACATGGTTCATTCGGAAATGTGTGCTAGCTGGGGTTACACCAAGCTTCATCAGGCCATCAGAAAACAGGCAATGGACGAAATGTTCCATGCCGAGTGGCTTATTGAACGTATCATTTTTTTGGATGGTGCTCCAACTGTTTCTATACTCAACCCTATGAAGATTGGGAAAACGGTGTTGGAAATGATTAAAAACGATAATGGCGATGAACTTGACGCTGTGAAGAAATACAATGCTGCCATAAATTTAGGTCGCGAAGTAAATGACCAGGGTACAGTGGATTTGCTTTCTAAAATACTCATCATGGAAGAAGCGCATGTAGACTGGGCAGAAATGCAACGTGCACAGATTGAACAAATGGGGTTGGAGAATTACCTTGTTAATCAAACCACAGGAGCTGCTGTCTAAAGCGTAGTCTTTGTTATCGGAATAGCTGCCTGAAGACTTTGTCTTTTTGCAGCTATTTCGACAGAGAAGAATTATTTAAAACACCAATTTATGCCAACATTAGCTGCCATATCTACCATTGATTTTCCTTTTAAAACTGATCAGCAGGAAGTGAAACAATATGCCAATAGCTTATTTGCACCTTCGTACCCGCAAGTGGAACGGATGCTGAGCGCCTTTGATAATACCGAAATAATTACCCGTAATTTCTGTAAACCGCTCGAGTACTACGCCGACCTGCATACTTTTGAAGAACAAAATGCAGAATATATCCGTATTTCGCTGGAGTATTCGGTAAAAGCAACAGAGGAATGTATTTCTTCGGCACATATTCGGAAGGAAGACATCACGGATATTATTTTTATTTCCACTACCGGACTTTCCACGCCCAGTTTAGATGCGCTGATCATTAATAAAATGAGACTAAGCCAAACCATTAATCGAATGGCAATATTCGGCTTAGGCTGTGGCGGAGGTGTTTCGGGTTATTCAAAAGCCTGCACGTTGGCAAAAGCCAATCCCGATGCGGTGGTTTTGCTTGTTGCAGTGGAATTATGTTCGTTGACTTTTCTGCGAAACGATTTCAGCAAGAGTAATTTCATTGGCTCCAGTTTATTTGCCGATGGAGTGGCTGCCTGTATTATTACGGGCGATAATCATGCACCTAAAACCAATAAGGCAATCACATTTCTGGCGAATGAAAGTAAATTGTATTACGATTCGTTGGACGTTATGGGTTGGCAGTTTATGGACACCGGATTTAAAGTATTGTTCTCGTCGGATATTCCAACCATTATCTCAAAGAATGTACGAAATGATCTTACTTCCTTTTTGGATAAACATGGTTTGAAGCTGTCTGATATTAAAAATTTCATTTTCCATCCCGGCGGCAAGAAAGTCCTGGCGGCTTATGAAGAAGCCTTGGGAGTGGAAGGCGATTTTCTATTAAACACCCGCGAGGTGATGAACGATAATGGTAATATGTCAAGTGCAACCGTTTTGTATGTATTGGAACGGTTCTTTAAGCAGGACTTCGAAAACGGTTACGGCTTAATGGTATCTATGGGTCCCGGATTCTCGTGTGAAATGGTTTTACTTCAAATGAACAACTGATACGATGGCTTTTATCCTTTTCATATCATTTATTATCCTGCTGAGAATAGGAGAATTAATCCTTTCGCGAAGGAATGAAAAATGGTTATTGCAGAATGGCGCCATCGAATATGGTCAGAAACATTATCCATACATTGTAGCACTTCATGTCTTGTTTATCGTCTCGTTACTTGTTGAATATCTGACAACATCAACAGCGCATTTCAGTCTGTTCTTTCTTGTCCTCTATTTATTGCTGTTGGCTTTTAAAGCCGGGGTTATTGCTTCGTTGGGTAAATTTTGGAACACCAAGATTTATCATGTCTCAGGATTGCCGTTGATAAAAAAGGGAGTGTACAACTACATCAAACATCCGAACTACCTGATTGTAATTGCCGAAATAGCTGTTATTCCGTTGGTATTTCATTTGTATTATACGGCTATTGTTTTTACGATGCTGAATGCAATTATGTTATCTGTAAGGATTAAAGAAGAAAATAAGGTATTGAAAATAGAGTGACACATAAGTCGATTCATCATTCAAACTTGACAACAATGAAAAAAAATAAGGTCCAAAAGATACTGATCGCAATGGATTTCCATCCTACCTCCGAAAAAGTGGCTGAGGTTGGATTTGCCATGGCCAAATCCTTAGGAGCGGAAGTGGTGCTCTTGCACGTAAAAGTTCGGGTGGTAGACTATTCATTGATTTATAAAAAAATGGGGTCGCTGAAATTAGAAACCGTGGAGGAGTTGGCACTGGCAGCAGAACACTTTCTAAAAAACTCAAAACATAAGCTTAGTGAGGATCTTGTAAAGACATTGGTAAAAGAAGGTGATTTTGCTATATCGATATTGGACGCAGCAAAAGAGATGGCTATTGACCTTATTGTGATGGGGTCGAACAGAACCCGTTGGTTGGAAGAAATAGTACTGGGAAGGGTTACCAACAAGGTATTGCAACAATCAAAAATACCAATTCTCATTGCGCCTACACGAAAGAATGACAGTAGCAACACTTTTATTTCGTTAGAAGATAATGCTCAGGGGATAGGTAAATTAGTAGAATGAATATTTGGATAATTTTAAATGAACGAATTAAAAAACACATAACTATGGAAACAACTAAAATAAAAAAAGTTCTGATTGCACTGGATTATGACCCAACGGCGAAAAGGGTAGCTGAAGTGGGGTTCACTTTTGCAAACTCTATGCATGCCGAAGTAATCCTTATCCACGTAGTGGTTGATTTGGTAGCTTATTCGTTAACCTATCTCAATTTAGGTCCCATGCAATTAGATACCGTTACTGAACTGAAAGATGCTTCAGAGCAATTTCTAGAAAAAACAAAACGACATTTGAAGGATGAATATATTCAAACCGTGGTACGCGAGGGTGATTTTGCCACTTGTATTTTAGATACCATCAAAGAAATGGACATCGACGTCATCGTGATGGGGTCGCACAGTCGCAAGTGGTTGGAGCATATCCTGCTTGGAAGCGTTACCGCCGATGTATTGAAACACACCACTATCCCTATGTTTATTGTGCCAACAAAAAAAAGAGAAGAAGATTAAATTTTGCTTATTTGTGCATACTATTCTAATGAAACAATGGGAGGGTGAAGCTAAGAACAGAAGGTCATAAATAAAATTTGAACTTCGCATCTAAAAGCTTCTTTCCCACTGTTTCATTTCGGATAAATGACATCTGCCTATATTCAAATGCGAGTTATGAGGAGCGGATGTGTGAATCATGTAAGTATATCCAAGTATTGTATAACATTTAGGATGCCTATGGTATATAATTTTGCCTTGCTTGTTTTTACTGAATATTCGAACCGATATTTCAAATAGAATCAGGTATTTCTCCTTTAATAAAACATAAAAAAACTCTATTCCTATGCGTTACTTCGGAAAAAATATAAACTTATTTTTAAATAATCTAATGGTTTGTTACACGGATGATGGACCCGATGATGCTCCTGTTCTCATATTTATTCATGGTTTTCCACTAAATAAATCCATGTGGAAAAAACAACTGAAAGCGCTGAAAGAACAGTACCGTGTCATAGCTTATGATGTTCGTGGGCATGGTGAATCGGAATCGACAGATGAAACCACATTCAGTATTGAGAATTTTGCGCATGATCTGATTTACTTTATGGACGCACTGAAAATTGACAAGGCATCGCTTTGCGGATTATCAATGGGCGGATATATCGCTTTAAATGCCATCGAGAACTATCCGCACCGTTTCGAGTCACTTGTTTTATGTGATACCAGTTGCTTCCCCGATACGCCGGAAACAATAGAAAAACGTATGAAAACCGTCGAAAGTATTGAAAAAAACGGGCTCCTGAATTATGCCGACAACAGTGTAAAAATCCTTTTTGCTCCTCAATCGCAGACAACAAAAGTGGCGGAAATAGCAGCGGTAAAGGAAATGATACTCGCTACCTCTATCCAATCACTCAGCAAAACATTACTTGCCTTGTGCGTTCGGAAAGAAACATGCACCCTGTTACCCCACATTCAGGTACCGGTACTTATAATGGTAGGTGAAGAGGATACAATTACACCACCGGTTACCGCCACCTATATGCACGAAAATATCAAACAGTCTATTCTGCATGTTATCAAGCACGCCGGGCATTTAAGTAATCTGGAGAATTCGGCTGACTTCAACAAACAACTGAAAACATTTTTTGCTTCGGTGTATAAAGACCAGCGAACGATCCCCTCTGAAGTAATCACTTCTTTCGTGGAGCAGTTAAGAGACAAAATGAAGTCGGTCATTGCTCTATTGACAATTTAAGATTTTACCACTAAGGCACTAAGAACACAGAGTAAGACCAGGTTTAAGTTTATGATAGTCTTTGTAGCTATAGCAGAAAGAGCACGAAGATGAAACCTAAATATTTATTTCTAACCCGTTTTTATCTTAGTTTCCTGTATTTGTCTGAAACTTTAGTGATCCTAAGTGCCCTCCCGATTCTCGGGATGTTCCATTTGTACCTTAGTGGTTACTCTTATTTCTAAAACAACAAAATAACACTAACAAATAATTCAATCTATTATGAACACAAAAATGAAAACAACCTATTTATTGATAGCATTTGCATTACTCACTTTCACAGGATGTGGAAAAGATGGAGCGCCGGGAACGAATGGCGAAAATGCTGCAGTGTACTACTCCGAATGGTTTACTCCAACTAACTGGTCAGGAAATGCCGGCGATTGGTTCTTTAGTGCATCTGCCCCCGATCTTACTCAGAATAATGTTGAGAATGGAGTCGTTTTGGCGTATATATGGTTGGCCGGTGATGTGTACAGTTCAACGGCTATCAGACCATTACCCGCTTTTGCCGTGGGTGGAAACTGGAGTTATCTGATTCACGAGTACGGAAATATAGAGTTTACCAGCGATATGATAAATCAACCGCTTACTACACATAAATTCAGATTTGTGGTTATACCGGGCACCTCGGCAGCCTTAAAGTCGGCAGCAACAAAATACCCAACTCAAAGCGCATTATTAAACATGCCCTATGCGGAAGCTTGCCAATTATTTGATATTAAGGATTCAATTCAAGTAGTACAGTAATGGAAAATTCAACAGATAAGCCGGCAAATAGCAAGGCGCACGATGACATGGAGACTGATTTGAACCTGAAGATTATTGAAATCACCACCAGGATAAAAGATCACTATCCGCAGTTGACACGGTTTTTGGAAGAAATGCCCATGGCCGCAACGGACGAAACAAACGTGGAAGTCACGCTCAGAAATCTGAAATCATATTATGATTCGCTGAATACGATGCTCAGTAAATATATTTCGGAGCAACCCGATAAAAAGGTATAATCGATTTAATCAATAAGTAATAACTACATTATGAGTAATTCAGGCAAAAACGGTTCGTCGCTGGGTGAAGACATGTATAGTTTTTTGCTGGAAGGTAAAAGAGTCAGCACTAAGATTATCTCTAAACTCAACGGTACGATTACAAAAAGTAGAAAAAGGAAAGAAAAAGAGGTTCAACTGGCTACGGCTAAAGAGCACAAAAGAAACGCAGGCTCTGAACCCGATAAATAACCGGAGGATAGTATTAGCGGTAAATTATTAATTTCCTTTTTATTGATATTATTGTCAGATGAATTTTTGACGATTCGGACAACTATACGTGTATCCGGCAGGAAATAGTAACAATTTATAAATTAGAAATCATGGATAAGATAAAAAAAGATATTGAACCTAAAGCAGCAAGAGCTGAATATATAGAAGTGGAGCCAAATGTGCGACTTCATGTTACCGATGCCGGCGAAGGTCAGGCCATAGTGCTTATACCCGGTTGGCCGTTGAGCGACGAGATGTACGAATACCAATACAATGATTTGATAAACGCGGGTTTTCGTGTTATCGGTATCACCCTGCGTGGTTTCGGCAAATCGGATAAACCCTACGGTGCGTACAATTACGATACTCATGCATTGGACATCAAACGGGTGTTAGACCATCTGGACATAAAAGATGCTACACTCTGCGGTTTTTCGATGGGAGGAGCCATTGCCGTTAGTTATGTTTCGTTGTATGGTTCTATGCGGGTGGTGAAGTTGGTATTGGCAGGAGCTGCCACACCAAGTTGGACGCAACGCGAAGACTTTCCGTACAACATCCCAAAAAGCGATGTTGACGATTTAATCGCATTGAATAACACCGACAGACCAAAACTGTTGTCCAATTTTGCAAAGATATTCTCGGCCACCGAAACCACTTTAAACGAAGGAATCGGCAATTGGTTGACGGCTATCAATCTAAGCGCATCATCCTATGCTACGGGTAAATGTTTAATGGCTTTGCGCGATACCGATTTGCGACGCGACTTGCAAAAAATAGAAATTCCAACCCTGATCATGCACGGAAAGAAAGACAAAATATGTTCTTTCGATTTGGCCGAACAGACCCTGAAACTCATCCCGAATGCCGAACTTGTAGCTTTTGAGAAAAGCGGTCATAGTCTGTTCCTGGAAGAAACAAAGAAGTTCAACGCAGAATTAATCAAATTTGCATTGGAATAAACAATAAGCAAATATATTATTAATAAACTACCGCCCCTGATTCTTCGTCATTAAAACGGAGTATTAAGCGGTCGTTTTTGTTATCCTTTTTGAGCATTCATTTCCAATTCGTGTAAACTTATTTTTAGCCCACTCCTAACGATCAGTTTATGAAACGGCTTCACCGGGAAAAAGTAAAGTCGACCAAACCGGTTATTATAAATCACTAATGTTGTAACTGTTATGGTTTTTGTTGAGCTGTCATTTTCCGGCGTTTCTAAAAGCAAGGACACCCTAAAGTTCAGATGTTTATCATCCTCTCCCATTACAAGTTCATTCGTAGTTCTGCTAAAAATCCTGAATATGCCAACACGTTCTCCCACCTCAAATTTAAAGTTGGCAGGACGATCTGCATCCATCTTATTATTGGGAGTTTTTAGTCCAAACAATGATACAATTTTATTTCGTAAGGTCATAAGCGTACCCACCCACTTTGATCCGGGTTTTAAAAATGCTTTTGCTACATCATCAATACCTATCATATTATTCTTATCCTTTACAGCACCCTCATAACTATCAATATAGTGATAGTGGTTCCGATCCGGATAGAGTAGTGAGCTTTCCGGAATTTTTGTTTTGACGATTTTCATGTTTTGATGATTACTTTTGCTTATCAATAGGTTTGATTAAATGTATATCTAAGTCCACCCCTAAATCTCCGTCAGCTGACGGAGACTTGAAGTTAGTGCCGTCTCCTACTACCACCCCTAAATCCCCTGAAGGGGACTTGTAGTTAGTACCGTCTCCTACTACCCAGTTCTATTAAAGGTATATATTCTCGAAAACCACTCTTAAGCCCCTTCAGGGGTTTGGGGTGGTTATAGGCTAACTACAAATTTTCAATAGACTTGGACGAGGAAGTTACAGTTGCAGCCTTTTAATTATTTAATCCCCAAAGGTAAAAACTATTTTTCATTCACAATACATATTCTTAATAAATTATGGTTTGTGTGCCTCACTGCTCTTTCTTTGTTTTATACCGTAAAATCTGTATCGTAACCCCGATAGAAATAAGCGTCAGCAAAATTTGCATCCAGAGTTTATCATCGACTATAAAGCAAATACTTATAATATTGGAAATCCACATCATGCCGATGGCAGTAACTTTTCCCCAAATAGAAATGCCTCTTTCTTCACTAAAATCCCGAATCATCTGTCCGAATATTCTATGGTTTATTAACCAGTTATGTAATCTGTCGGAGCTTTTGGCAAATAGATAAGCAGAAAGCAGCACAAAAGGAACGGTGGGAAGCAAGGGCAGAAAAGCTCCTATGATTCCCAGTCCCAGACTGATTAAACCTAATAACGCTAATACTATTTTCACTACGAATTTATTTTAATGTGAATTCGAAATAAGATTCTTTTGAATCTCACTCTTTTACAAGTCCGAAGGACTTGAATGTGAATAACCGCGGGTGAAACCCGTGGAAAAGACAGAACCTGAATGCGAACCCCGAATGGGGTTCAATATATAAATATTTGATATTGAACCCCATTCGGGGTTCTAATTATTTTCTACAAGAACCACGGGTTACACCCGCGGTTATTCACATTGAATCCCTTCAGGATTCCAAAATCCAATTTTAATTGATTATAAGTTGTTTGCTTATATCGAACTCACTTTATTTTAAATTTCATGGCTTAGATAAAAGCTCGTTTCATAAGCGAGTGAAATGCAACGACGTTTTTACATATAAGCACCTAACAATCCTCTATTTCTTTTGTTCAGACCCATTATGCGTGTTCGTTTTAGTGCTAAGAAGCCTTTTCTTTTCGATTTCTTTTCTCTGAGACTGTTTACTGAATAAACCCCGGTTTTTCATTTCTTCAAGCCACTATTCATTTCTTCCAGCCACTACGTAGACTTGAAAAAGCACTAAACCGTTTTAAAATTACACTATGTAGCGCTGAAATAGCACTATTTTATATCACCCTGGTACTAGCACATCCTATCCTTGTAGATTGTAGCAACAGCTGTATGCCTGTACGAAACATCTATCTACTACAGAAACAGAACTATATATCCCTATAGCTTCTAAACGTACTAAAATCTAAGATAAATAATCATTATTAATTTAAATCCCTAAATAAACATAACTATTGGTGTGTAAGTTAATTATAGTTTGTACTTTTGGAGTGCGAAAAAATAAGTTAGGCAAAAACAAGTACTTATAAAATAGAACTATGCGCAACTCTATTTCGCATATCCTGCCAACTAAAGGAATATACGAACATTAAGTTCGCAGATATTGGGGTTATGTGTAATTATAGAAAAAGCTAGTGAGACATAAAAATCAAATAAAAAACTGAGTCCAAATTAAAAGAATATATGAACGACGAATCCATTAAATCTGTTGAAAGTCTGATTGGAAAAATAAATGAGATTCTTATACATAGTTGGAAAGCAGGAAATAGTACCTATACACCATGGTTTAGAGGACAATCAAGCCATAATTGGCAACTAAAACCACAATTATATAGAAATCATAATCTAAATTTTTATGAAAGAGAGTTGCTGAGAGATTTTAAGAATCAAACAACTCAATATCATAAAAATAGCTATCCTAGAAATAACTTTGAATGGCTTTTTCTAATGCAGCATTATGGCTTACCTACTAGAATTTTAGATTGGACAGAGAGTTATTTAGTTGCTTTATTTTTTTGTATAAATGATTATCAAAATCAAGAAGATGGAATAATATGGATGTTAGACCCAATTACTTTAAATCAAGCAACAATTGGAGAACAATTTGTACCATCTTTTTCTCATACGATTTTGAGATCATATTTTATTGATGAACCAATTCTTTTGGATGATAATTTTTCAATTACGAACTACGAAATATCAAGACAAGTTGAAGCAGAATGGCCTATTTGTGTAATGCCAACTCGAAATTCACCAAGAAGTATTGCACAAAAAGCAACTTTTACAATCCATGGAAGAAACTCCAGTTCCTTAGAAAATATAATTGAGGAGAAAAGAAATAATGGTTCAAATAAAGTAAAGCTTGGCAAAATAATTATTGATGGTAACAGTAAATTAAGTATGCTTAAAGAACTTACAAAAATGGGAATTACATATAGCGTTATTTTCCCCGAAATAACTGGTGTCGCCGAGGAGCTTAGAATGAAGTATTCTGAGGATTTTATTGGGAAAATAAGAAAAAAAGAACAGATTGAACTTAAAAAATAACTACAGATTACACACGCCTAAGCGCAGTTGGCGGCTGACGAACAAATGGCCATAGCCTCGGTTGTTAGGCGGCATACTAAAAAACAAGACTATGATAGATTTATTTGATAAAAATATATTAAAGAGAATCTTGAAGTTCCTTCCAGGATACATTGCTGTGTTAGGAATTCTTAAATTGGTAATTTACTATAAATGTTTTGATATAAGAATTGTAGAATATCTTGACTTTTCGGAAGTTCTATTATCTTTCACTGATTCACTTATATTATTAATTTTCATAATTATTGTACCTTGTCTTTTGTTTATTAGTTTTTTGGGCAAAACTATTGGAAACGTAAATAGTGAAATCTTCGAAAATCAATTAGAGACAAGTTTCTGGAGCAGACTAAAACTTGATATAAAAGGAAATACTTTTTTAGTAATTCTAAATATTATATTAATTTCTATTTTTCTCATTTGGGGACACTGGCAATGGGAAATGATTATCTATTTTGTAATGTTCCCAGGAATAAGTATTTTGTTTTTTTTAGTTAGAGAATTACGTATTACATATTGGAAACAATATAGTTATACAATTCCTGTGACCTATATTAATATTTTTTATTTGCTTTACATGGTAACAAGTATTATGACTTTTTTGACTATTGAAGATGCAAAAGAAGTTAAATTAAAAAATGTATTTTTAGGTACTGAAATCTACTTAGAAAACGAAATTTTAAAATCAGATTCAATCACAACTTATATTGGTCAAACAAAAGGATACATATTCTTGTATAACAAAAAGGAGAAAACGAACATTTCTATTCCTAGAGAGAAAGTTTTAAAATTAATATTAAAAAGAAACTAATACCACTGCTAACACACACTTTTGTTCATTGGCTGGCTGATGTGAATTCCGGAGGTTTTGCTCCCGCATTCACTTTGTCGTTACACGACAGCGAATGCTCTCGCAAATGGAACATTCCGTGCAACGGATACCGCCAAATACCCATAGTCTCGGTCGTTAGGCAACATTGCATAAAAAAGAAAAACAGATGATTACAAGATTAATTAACGGTAGAAACAATGTCAATAAAAGATACTTACATACAATATGGTGTTCCAAGTAACTGGGCTCACGACTATGAACTAATTGGTATTTCTTCATCAACTTTTAAACAGACATCAAAGAAAAATCTATTTGGAAAATACAATATTGCTAAGACTCAGATTGATTTTGTAAAGAATTGCTTAATAAGACAACCAATAGATGAAGCTGTCATATGTAAGTTGTTAGAAAATAACAATTTTGTTTGTTGTTTATGTAAAGGGACAAAAAGTGCTGCCTACATAATTCATCACATAACAGAATACTCAATAACTAAAGATAACAGTTATTCTAATCTAGCAGTCCTTTGCCCTAACCACCATGATTTAGCTCATAGAAATGGTATTGCACTAACAAATAAAATCAGTGGCGACCAAATCAAGGAAGCAAAAAAGAATTGGGAAATTGAGGTACAAAAAGCAAACAGAGAAGTTGCAATAAATAAACCCATAAGAGGAACAAAACTAAATTGGGAAAACAAAACACTATATAAGGAACTTCAATCATTTACTGAAAGAGACCAAAACTACTTCTTTGGTAGAACTATTGAAATAGAAGAACTCATAAATAAAATCAACAAATATAATATCATTGGTCTTTTTGGAGAATCAGGAACTGGTAAAACTTCATTAGTTAATGCAGGTTTAATTCCAAACTTTAAAAGAGAAGGTTTTGTGACAATATCTGTTAGATGTTTCGATGAACCTATTAAAAGAATTAAAGAAGAGCTACTTAAAATATTAAAAGAGAAAAAAATATCCAATCTTCTTGTTGATGAATTGGCTTATACAGATACTTTTCCTCATTTAATAATAAAACTCAAATCAATTATTGAAAAAGAGGATTTAAATCTCATTATTATAATTGACCAATTTGAAGAACTCTTTACACGAGCGACTGAAACAGAACAAGAACGGCTATCAAAAGGAATTTCCGAAGCATTACTATCAACTACAATTAAGGGCAAATTATACTTTTTGTTATCGTTAAGAGAAGATTATATTGGCGAATTATGGGATTGGGCACATTTATATAACCTTGAAGATGCTTGGATTCATCAATACCGAATTAAAAGATTAGATGAAAAAAAAGCCTTTGATGCAATAGTTCAACCTCTTGTTAAATTAGGAATTAAAATTGAGAATAATTTCATTCTTCAGCTTATTTCCGAATTGAAAATCATAGGAGATGGATTAATTTATCCTCCATATTTACAAATAGTTTGTACTGAATTATTTGAAGAATATAAAAAACAAAATCCATCACCGAAAAAAATAACGGAGTTCGGACAAAGTCTTTACAAAGGCGGTGACACAGCGGAAACGATAATTGCAGATTATTTAAGCGATTCTATGTTAAAGGACTTGACAGATGAAGAGAAAATCTCTGCTCAAAACATTTTAGACTTACTGACTGGTTCAGAAGGATTAAGAACATTCTTGAGCGTTGAAGATATTAGTAGATATCTTAATATAGCGTCTATAAATGTACAACATGTAATCGAACATTTGATAAAAAAGAAGATAGTTCATGCAGTAATTGAGAGTGATAAAGTTATTGGTTATGAATTAGTACATGATTTCTTATCTAGAAAATTTTTTGATATGCTTGGTCCAGAAGCGAAAAGATCAAAAACAACAATTGACATCTTTCGAAAAGCATTTAGAGAATGGAAACAGCATGAAGTACTAGCAAGTAAAGACAGACTAGAAATTCTACTTCCCAATATAAATCAGCTTAATCTAAATAATGAAGAGTGGACATTCCTCATCAAAAGTAGCTTTAGTGTTTATTGGTATTTTGATAATGTCTGGATAGACTTAATTCGGAAAGAAAAATTATCGTTTATCTGTATTGAATTGCTACAGGACAAACAAGAGAAAATTGTCGAACAATCAATCCATGCATTAGGTAAAATTGAAGGTAAGAAAGTCACTCCTATTTTGATTAAAATTATCAATTCAAATAAAACATCCGATTTAATTAAGGGTGCTGCAATCTATCAATTCTCTTTTGACATCCTAGACACAAAAGTACTTGATACATTAAGAGAAATTATCAAACACTGTAAAACATCAAAATTAAGAAAAAATGCAATTTATGCCTTTGCGAAAAATATTAAATCAAATCCTAAATTAATCAAGAAAGAAATTAATGTAATTTTCGAAGCATTAAATGATTCAAAAACTGAAGTTCGTAGAGAGGCGGCTGGTGTTTTTAGCTATACACTTATCCTCGAAGAAGCTATTGATCCATTATTGGCAAGACTTAAAATAGAACAAAGCATTTCTTCAAGAAAAGCAATAATCATCTCTCTGAGAAGCTTAGCGCGTAGAATAGATACTAAAAATAAGATTTTACCTATATTAGAAATAATCTCTAAAGATGAAAGAGAGGATTATAGAGTTAGAGAAGAAGCTCGGTTAGGTTTGAATTAAAAAACGACAAAAAGAAACTACGAACCACACCACAGCTCCCGCACGATTGTATCGCGTGGGGGGAAAGATATTGGAATTTAGATTTGCCACACGATGCAATCGTGCGGCAGCGGGTGTGAGGCTTTGTCCATTTAATGAGTAAATCCGGTAGGACGGGAGTAAATTCATGTTTTTTCACTTGCAAAGTTAAGAATTTTCTGTTGCTGCAAAAGCCGATAGTCATTTTACTTTATATACATAAATAAACATCAAAAGTATATATGAATTCAGTAAGTAGTCGTTGGGCTGTCACTTTTACATGCATTTTATTTCTAATTGGACAAATTGTTTTAGTAGATCATATCTCTGCTCAACAACTCATAAAAATCAGGGGTTTTGTGTTGAATGGAATGACTAAAAATTCTGTTCCTAATGCAACAATCAAGTTGTCGAAAAATAGGATAACTGTAGTTGAGTTTGATGGAAAGTTCGAATTCAGCTGTTTGCGCGAGGATACTATTATGATCACTGCAATAGGTTATAGTCCTCGTTTGTTGAGCGTTCATGATTTGCTTACTGATTCGTCAAAGTGTAATGTGCTTATGCAACCACTTACTTATCAGCTTCGTTCGGTACAGGTAGTTGCCGAAAAAAAGAAAACTAAAATCTCAAAGGCTTTGAATACGCTGTCTGACATGTCGCACCCCTTCACTTATTTCAGTAGAGAAGAAAAATTCAAGCGCAGATTTGCAAAACTCAAGTCGAACAATGTCTTTTTCTCTGAAAATATATACTGGGAAATCAATCGCCAGTTAATTGAAGAAATAAGTAAACTAAAAGCTGAGGACTTAGATAAATGCATAATATATTGTAATACTCATATTGTTTTGTCGCCTGACGATGATGAGAGTACCATTACAAATAAATTGCTACTTTTAATTTCCGATTATTTTAGAAAAATTAAAAGCGAAAACTGAAACAGGTGGGCAATTGTCTGAACTTACATTCAGCTGATACATCAGATAAAAAAGAATGAAATCAGATACATCCTTTTATCTGATACAATCGTGATTCGGACAGTAACAATCTACGCTAAACGAAAAAAAAACGCAATCATCATACTACTTGATGGTTGCGTTTTTTTTATCTATTACACCCCAATACATTGCATTTTTATACAATTGAGTATACGAAAAATAGTAATGTCCAAAAGATCATTTAATCCCCAAAGGTGAAAAGTATTTTCCATTCGTAATACATATTCTTAATGAATTATGGTTTATGTGTATTGCATCTTTTTGTACATTCCGTTTAATCCGTGTGCTTAGGTGAATGGGGTCTTTAGTGGGAGCGCGACTTTGAGTCGCACCCCCACTAATCAAAAGTGGAACATGTGAATTATGTAACTTTTACCGAAATTTATGTAACAATTGCAGAACCGAATCCTCCTAAATTTGTAAAGTAATAGTCAGGTGCATTCATGCTTGAGTGAAATGATAGTGAGACTCCGGTTGTGGTGTCCTGACTATTGCCTATTTTTTATACTTACTTTCTACAGATGAGAACTCATATTCAAAAGATATTCACCGTTCTGAAAAATGCTTTTATTAAATGGTATGCCAAGGATCCGCTTCGCGAGAGTGGTATCATTGCCTATTATGCCATTTTCTCTTTGCCTGGATTATTGGTGGCTATCCTCTCACTGGCGGGTTACTTCTTTGGTCGTGAGGCGGTGAATCATCAGGTGGCGGCAGAGTTTACGGCTACCATGGGAGTGGAAACTGCTAATCAGATTCAGGACATTATCGTTCAAGCCAGTAGAATGCGCAATTCCTTACTGGCTACCGTGGTGGGTATCATTACTATTCTGATAGGAGCTACAGGTGTGTTTGCAGAGTTTCAGAATGCGCTGAATTCTATTTGGGAAGTAAAAGTGGATACTACCAAATCGGGTATCTGGCAAGTGATACGCATCCGTTTATTTTCATTCGGACTCATCATCTCCATTGCCTTTTTGCTTATCATATCTTTATTGGTTTCGGCATTGATTGCCGGGTTTGGAGCGTGGTTGAGCGGTCATTTTTCCGATTCGTTTTTATTATTACTACAGGGGCTAAACACCTTATTGTCATTTTTGATTCTATCGGCGCTTTTTGCCATTATGTTTAAGATATTGCCCGATGCCAACATCAAATGGAAGCATGTATGGATAGGGTCATTTGTTACGGCTTTGCTGTTTGGTTTAGGAAAATATGCACTGGGTATCTATTTTAGTCGCGTGAATCCCGGTATCGGATACGGTGCTGCCGGTTCCATTATTCTTATTATGCTTTGGGTAACCTATTCGTCGGCCATAGTGCTCTATGGCGCCGAGTTCACCCATGCTTATGCCAATATGTTTTCGGGTAGAGTAGCACCAAATGAAATTGCACAGGTGAAAGCACCTGTGAAGCCCAAGAAGGTGTAGCATACAGGCTTATTAATGGTCATTAATGCTTCATTACTTGTCATTAATGCTTCATTAATGGTTAGTAATGTCTTATTCATGATCATTAATGCTCTATTACTTGTCAGTAATGCCTTATTAATGGTTATGAATGCTCTATTACTTGTTATGAATGCTTTATTAATGGTTAGTAATACAGCATTACTTGTTATGAATGTTTTATTAATAGTTAGTAATGCTCTATTAATAGTAAGGAAAAGGTCATTACTGATGAGGAAGATAGATGTTTAGACAGGTAAACCGGCGCTACAAGGTACATAAGCTTGATATAAGCTCATATTATTACATTAAACAAACAGGATTTACGGCAATGTAATAAGGTTGGACTTCGGCTTAGGCATCACTCAACGACGGATTATTAAAAAAATAGTACTATTAAGATATAAACCGCGCCAACCTGCCGATAAAAAAGCGTAAGTGGTCTGCCCGTACTCTCTTTGTGCCGGGCATGTTGGTGTTGGTTTCTTTTGCAGCTCCGGCTACTAACGAAATAAGACCAAACAAATCTAAAGTGGCTAAAACAGGTTTATAAAATAGCTATATGTATCATTTACATGCCATTGATATCAAAGGGTAACAGTACAACTATTTTACCCGCCTTACTTCAATTGATAAAATAGACGATTATGAAAACAGAACAACAAAAAAAAAATTTTCCGGTGGTTTGTATTGGTGGTTCTGCCGGCGGATTGGATGCCTATATTCGATTATTGACACATCTCCCGGCCGATATGGGAGTGGCTTTTGTGATTGTCAATCACCTGCGAACAGTGCCCACCATGCTTCACGAAATCTTGCCGCGATACACCAAAATGCCTGTTGAGTTGATTACCGAGAAATTGGATCTTGAGCCCAATCATGTATTTATTATTCCCGAAAAACGTGACTTGCACGTGCTTGATGGCGAGTTTCGACTGAAACCGATATCCAAACCTCATGGCTGGCCGGATGTGATTACAGTATTTATGCTTTCGCTGGCCCAAAACTGCGATGGAAAACTTATTGCGGTCATTGTTTCGGGTTATGATGGCGATGGTGCAGATGCCATGTGTAGCATACAAGAAGTAGGTGGTGTAACCATTGCTCAAAAGCCTCATACCGCAACTCAACCCGATATGCCCGAGAGCGCAATAGCCAGTGGTTGTATCGATTATATCCTTTCGCCCGAAGATATTGCATCGCAAATAGTAAAAATAGTACGTGCAGAAACGAAATAGAAGGAATGAAACTCAGATAATACTGACAAAATGAAAACTCTTGCAGAGATATACCGCTAATAAGTAAAATATTTACGCACTACTCATTTAATTTTAGTTACATTTGTAAAACTTTTATGTAAAACACTCATACATTCAATAATTTATCCTCAACCTATAAATCCTACTCCGGTGAAACCCCAAAATACAAAATCGAAAGGTGTTTCAAAAGCAAAAGCTTCTGATGCTTATTCCAGCCAATTCCCCATCGTGTGTATTGGTGCTTCGGCGGGTGGCTTAGAAGCGTTTGAACAATTCCTCTGCAACGTGCCAAAAGATAGCGGCATGGCCTACATCGTTATTCAACATCTGGATCCGACACAAAAAGGGATGCTGCCCGAATTGCTTCGACGCATTTCCAATATGGAAGTAGTGCAGGTAGAAGATCGTATGACCGTGCAACCAAACTATGTGTATGTCATTCCGCCCAATAAGAGTATGTCTATTTTAAATGGCGTACTTTATTTATTCGAACCATTGGAAACCCGGGGACTAAGGCTACCCATCGATTACTTCCTGTTTTCACTGGCCGAGGATCAGCACGAAAATGCAATAGGTGTCATCCTTTCGGGAATGGGTTCGGACGGTAGCGCGGGTGTAAGGAAGATAAAAGAAATGAATGGCGTTGTGTTAGTACAGGATCCTGCTGAAGCAAAATACGACAGCATGCCCCGTAATGCCATCGATGCTGTATCGGCTGACATAACGGCTCCGGCAAGTGAATTGCCAGTGAAACTACTTACATTTCTAAAATATATACCAGAAACAACATCCGGGATGGAGACTGAATTTAAAGATCAAAGTGCTCTCGACAAAATAATTATTCTTTTACGCACGCAAACAGGTAATGATTTTTCGTTGTATAAAAAAAATACGGTCTATCGTCGAATAGAAAGACGAATGAGCGTGCATAAAATTGATAGAATAGGAGCTTATGTCACATTTTTACAAACAAATCCAAAAGAGGTAGACATCCTTTTCAAAGAATTATTGATAGGTGTAACTAATTTCTTTCGCGACCCCACTGTTTGGGAAAAATTGGAGAAAGTGGTGATACCTCAATTGATTGTCAACCAACAGGAAGGTGCGCTATTAAGAGCATGGGTGCCGGGTTGTTCTACCGGCGAAGAAGCATATTCGTTGGCTATTGTATTTAAAGAGCTGCTCGAAAAGATAAATCCGCATGGTGGTATCTCTATGCAGATATTTGCCACCGATTTGGATAATGAAGCCATCGAAACGGCTCGAAAAGGATTATTCCCCGGTGATATTAAAGCCAATGTTTCGCCAAAACGTTTAACGCGTTTCTTTACCCCAACCGAAGAGGGTTATCGTGTCAATAATGAGATTCGTGAAATGGTGGTGTTTGCCAAGCATAACATCATTTTACATCCGCCGTTTACCAAAATAGACATTCTCACTTGTCGTAATTTGCTTATTTACATGGATAGCGAATTGCAAAAGAAGATTCTTGGATTGTTTTACTACAGCCTAAACCGCGAAGGATTTATGGTGCTTGGAAGTGCCGAAACACTTGGAGCGCAAAGCCATTTTTTTACCGCTATTGATAGTAAATTAAAAATCTATCAACGAACCATTAGCAATCGAACTCCCGATTTGTTTGATTTTCCATCTTCCTTTTCACGAACAAAACAAACCTATATAGAACAGCAAACCCCCATTAAACCACCGCCAAACATACAAACACTGGCCGATCAGTTGTTGCTACAACAGTTTTCGCCTCCCGGTGTGTTAGTAAACAATCAGGGTGATATTATTTATATAAGTGGTCGTACCGGAAAATATCTCGAACCGGCAGTTGGTAAGGCCAATATGAACATATTTGCCATGCTGCGTGATGGATTACGCAATGATTTCCCGGCAGCATTTCGTCAGGCACTAACGAAAAAGGAATTGGTGCAACTGCGAAATATCAAAGTAGGCACCAACGGAGGTACTCAGTACCTCGATGTTACTATCCAATGTATAGAAAAACCGGAGGCATTGGCAGGTATGGTGATGATTATCTTTAAAGATATTGCCCGGGTTGAAGGAGTGCCTGCATCAGGGAAAAAAGGAGATAAAAGTTCGAACTCGGCTCGACAACTGGAACTGGAAAAAGAATTGCAACATGCCCGTGAAGAGATGCAAACCACGCTGGAAGAAATGCAAACTTCGCAGGAAGAATTGAAATCGACCAACGAAGAACTGCAATCGACCAATGAGGAACTGCAATCAACAAACGAAGAGCTCACTACTTCGAAAGAAGAAATGCAAAGTCTGAACGAAGAACTGCAAACAGTAAATGCCGAACTACTATCGAAAGTGGATGATTTCTCGCGGGTGAACAATGATATGAAAAACTTGCTGAACAGCACCGATATTGCCACCCTGTTTCTGGATAAAGATTTAAATATCCGACGATATACCAATCAGGCAACTAAGATTTTCAAACTTATTAAAAGTGACATTGGAAGACCATTTACCGATCAGGTATCGGATTTAATGTATCCCGAACTGGCAACCGATGCACTGGAAGTATTGCGCACATTGGCTTTTATTCAAAAACAGATTACCACTTCCGATGGTCGTTGGTTCTCTACACGTATTATGCCTTACCGCACTTTCGACGATAGAATAGATGGATTGGTGATTACGTTCTTTAATATTTCCGATCACAAAAAGTTGGAAGTAGAGCTGAACGAAAAACGACAAATGCATAATTTATTGTTGAACTTATCTACTGATATTATTGTCAAATTATCGAACCAATGGAAAGTGGTAGAGTTCAATAAAGCCGCCGAAACCTTTTTTGGAAAAAAGGGCGGAGATGTGCTGGATAAAAGTTTTTTCCAACTTTTTGTTCCCTGCGAACAACAAGAAACGATTGAAAAGGACTTATCTAAAATACTCAATGACGGCGAAGATGGCAGTTACAAAATGTCGGTCATAGCAGCAAAAGCTGTTTCTGCTGAACTGGAATGGAATGTAAATGTACTGTTCAATGGTACAAACGTTCCATCGGGAGTAATCTTAATTGCAAAAAACACAAAAGCGTTATGAACAATGATATACAAAATAATTCGACTGATGCCGAATTGCTTCGAATCAGAGCAGAAGAACAACTGAAGGTAAAACAACAGGATGAAGGTCTGACCGAAGCCGAGCTGGATATAAAAAAACTGCTGCACGAATTACAAGTGCAGCAGATAGAACTGGAAATGCAGAACGAGGAGTTACGCGAATCAAATGAGATTGCGGAGTCGGCATTAAAAAAATACACCGTGTTGTACGATCTGGCACCAATGGGCTATTTTACGTTGGCTGCCGATGGTACCATTTTGGAATTAAACTTTACGGGTGCCGAAATGTTGGGTGACAGACGTTTTAGTTTGGTAAACAGTAACTTCAAGTTATATGTTTCGGAACAATCGAGAGATGTGTTTAATGATTTTTTCAAAAAAGTATATACTGAAAAAAGTAAAGTGTCGTGTGAGATAGCACTTGGCTATGATAATAAAACCCTTAACCATGTACACATGGAAGGAGTAGTTATAGCGGGTGAACAGAATTGCCTGTTATCACTGGTTAGATATTAAAATAACTGGTAGATATGCGTTAGTCAATTAAATCAAGCGCATCCAGATTAACATCTTATTGTTAGTACTAATCAGGAGTTGAAAAATAGTCCGTAGGACCTACCTGCGGCAGGCAGGCTTTAATATACATATTTATCCCCGTTCGACTGAGCTCACGCCGAAGCCTACGGGGAATTGATTGAGGTTGTTTTATTTTCTATATATAAATGCCGTAAATAATTCATTGATATATTTCTTAATTTCGACCTCTCCCTAAATCCCTCTCCCGAGGAGAGGGACTTTGCTGAGTGAGAATTAACGGCAGAGTCTCTTAACTGAGATGCTGTGTCCCCTTTCTCCTTGGGAGAAAGGGTTAGGGATAGAGGTCTCTTGTGTTGAGATTGAATAAACTAAAATCAACTTAACAAACATATCAATAAATAATACTTATTACTTATATATTCCCTCCGGGAAATAATATAAAAACCTGAATACGAATATCCGTCCATCGGCAGATATTCGTATTCAGGTTTTTGTATTATAACCACCCTTCATCCTCCTCCCAAGGTGTGAATCATATAACTATTCCCGAAAATTTTGCAACAAATAAAGTCGGATCCATTCTTACATTTGTTTCGTTGAAATTCGCATACTTGTATCCCAAATACGGCATGCAATTACGTCATTATAAATAAATTAGTTATGGAAAATTATGAATTGTTTGAACCTACTAAGCTGGGAGATTTAGAAGTAAAGAATCGAATAGTAATGTCACCTATGACACGTAGTCGTGCTATTGATAATGTGCCCAACGCATTGATGGCAGAATACTACTGTCAGCGTGCAAGTGCCGGATTAATTATTACCGAAGGCACTGCACCTTCACCCAATGGATTAGGTTATTCGCGCATCCCCGGTTGTTTTAGTAAGCAACAGGTAGACGGTTGGAAGCTAACCACAACGGCTGTACATAAAGCCGGCGGAAAGATTTTTATACAACTTATGCACACGGGAAGAATAAGCCATGCACTTAACTTACCCGAAGGTGCACAAATCATTGCACCTTCGGCAGTAAAAGCGGCCGGACAGATGTGGACAGACTCCGAGCAAATGCAGGATTTCCCCATTCCAAAGCAAATGAATGACGAAGATATATTACTTACCCTGACTGAATATATTGCGTCGGCTGTACATGCTGTCGGAACCGGTTTTGATGGGGTGGAACTACATGCTGCCAATGGATATTTGTTGGAACAGTTCCTTTCGCCCATAAGCAATGTCAGAACCGACAAGTATGGTGGAAGTATTGAAAATCGATGTCGATTTGTAATTGAAGTGGTGAGCGCAGTTGCCGACAGCATTGGCAAAGAGAAAACAGGGGTTCGTCTATCTCCTTATGGAGTGGCCGGCGATATGCCTGCCTATCCTGAAATAAATGAAACGTACACTTATCTGGCCGAAGAGTTGAATAAGTTGGGTATCGCTTATTTACATTTGGTTGATCATTCATCCATGGGTGCTCCCGAAGTGCCGTCCGAAATAAAAGGTATTATTCGTTCTCGGTTTAAAAACACACTTATTCTTTCGGGAGGATATGATAAAGAGCGGGCAGCATCGGATATTGAAAATGGAAGAGCCGATTTGATTGCATTTGGGCGTCCGTTTATCAATAACCCGGATTTAGTGAATCGATTGAAAAACGACTGGCCGCTATCTAAATCATTGAAAACCGATTTGTTTTACACTGCCGGCGAAAAAGGCTATACCGATTATCCGGATTACAAATTGTAGACAGAGTAAGGGCTGTTAATACTCAGTAATGACGTTACACCATTCTATTTACCTGAACTGTGAATCATGTAACTTATTCCGCTAATTATGTAACACATCAGCTGCGCAATTGACCGATCTTTGTAAACAGTATAAATGATATGAAACGGGTATAATACAGGCATTCACTGGCAAGTCTGAAAAATAATTTTACACGTTCCATATCACAACTTAAAAACAAATATGATGAAAAAGCTAAGAAGTATGTTAACGGTTTTGTTTTTTGCCCTATTGTTGGGAGGTATGACATCATGCACAGTAACAAGCCATACCAATAATGGAAGACATAGAGGTTGGTTTCAAAAACATGACAACCACCGTCATAAAACCAAAGCAGTAATAATTGTGGGTGATGACAATCATCGTGGACACCGATCAGACAAGCGTGGTTACGACAGAGATTAAATAAGCTTCGACTTATCGGCTATCATCCGGCAACAGCTATCTGTGAATTATGTAATTCATTTCTGAAATTATGTAACAACTTCGGTAGCACGCCCAACTACTTTTACAACGATTAATGAACATCTAATTTAAAATATTCGAAAATGAAAAAAACTATTTTTATTGCACTATTAGCGATATTTTCGTTGAGTGCAGCACCGGCTTTTGCAGCTAAAACTTCGGCCAGTAAAACTACTGAAGCGACTACTAAATTGACAGAGGAAGAAGTAAGCAACTACAGAGCACGCGTAGAAGAAATTCGTGAAATGGACAAATCGGAACTTTCATCAACTGAAAAAAAGGAATTGAAATCCGAATTGAAAGAAATTAAAGAAACCATGCGTAAAGATGGTAGTTACATTTACATTGGTGGTAGTACACTCCTTGTTATTATCATTATCTTGTTGATTCTATAATCAATAAGGTTATTTCACATAAAAAAATAGAGTTCTGTGTTTATGCAGAGCTCTATTTTTAGATAAAAGCAGTTGAGTTGAAACAATATCAGATTTTCAACACATAGTTATCATAGCCCCGATGCTCGGGATGTACCATTTTTCACATAGTACCACATAGTCTTTTTTTGAAGTTTATATAGAAACACTTCTAGTGTTTACACATAGAAGGATAGCTTGTCTTTCAAAAATACCGATAGGTGTTTTTACTATGTGTACTGATTGTTTGATGCTTGTTAAACGATTAGACTAATCTTCAATTCAATAGATATCCAACGTTTTTACTATGTGTTGTTGATTTAATGTTTATAATGCAATAGCAATTGATTTTTACTACTTAGTATCTGCTGAAAAACAATTATTGCATTAACAATAAGACTGTTGCGACACTGTTTAGGGTGATGAGCGCAAGAGAAAACAGTGAAAAAGATAAAATAGCTTGCGTCAAAGGTTCGGTGCTCTGCACCTTTGTTTTTGGTGGAAAATTATTTCTACAAATAGTACGGTGCTCTGCACCTTAAAATTAGCTGCAGAGCAGCAAACCATTGGTAGAAATAGTTGATTTAATAGATTACAAAAGGTGCAGAGCACCGAACTAATAAAACATTTGAGTTTCTCAGCAGACCCTATTCAAACTAACCAAACCATACCCGTGAAAAACACATGCCTACATTTCAATACCGGAAAACGGATACAGACATTATTCGTTTTTTTGATGATAGTTGGAATGCTTCCGAAGGTTTTTTCGCAACAGTACTTTCAGCAAAAAGTAAACTACAGCATCGACGTTACACTCAATGATAACCGTCATGAGTTGTCGGCTTTCGAAAAGGTGGAATATTTCAATAATTCACCGGACACACTGCTGTTTCTGTATTTTCATCTGTGGCCTAACGCCTATTCGAACAATACAACCGACCTGGCAAAACAACTTTTCGAAAAAAAAGGCAAGCAGCGCTTGTTCGACGACCCACAACTGCGAGGATCCGTGGACTCGTTAAACTTCAAAGTTGATAACCAAAAAGTGAGTTGGGATCTCCTCCCCGACCAACCGGACATTTGCAAAATCATATTGAACAAACCGCTTTACCCCGGTCAGTCTATTATTATCTCTACGCCTTTTCATGTCAATATTCCCAAAGGAGTGACTTCTCGTCTGGGGCATATTGGCGAATCGTATCAGGTATCGCAATGGTACCCCAAACCGGCTGTTTACGACAAAACCGGTTGGCATCAAATGCCCTATCTCGATCAGGGCGAGTTTTATTCGGAATTTGGAAGCTTTGATGTTCGCATCACGCTACCCGAGAATTACACCGTGGGTGCAACCGGAGATTTGCAAACAAAACAAGAACTGGTACGACTCAACAAACTTGCTGCCGACACCAGTTGGATGAACAATCCAAAGAAAGGAACAGTGAGCTTTCCCATCTCCTCCTCACAAACCAAAACGCTGCACTACACCGGCTCTAACATTCATGACTTTGCATGGTTTGCCGACAAACGCTTTCATGTATTGAAAGGAAAAGTGCTGCTCCCTACATCGGGCAAAGAAGTAACCACCTGGTTGATGTTCACCAATCAACAATCCGCACTTTGGAAAAAAGCAATACCGTATATTAATCATGCTATTGCCGATTTTTCGGAATGGATAGGCGATTATCCCTACAACAGTTTTACCGCTGTGCAAAGTGCTCTCAATGCCGGTCTGGGAATGGAATATCCGGGTATTACGGTTATTGGACTCACCAAAGATGCATACTCGTTGGACAAAGTTATAGCGCACGAAGCCTGTCACAACTGGTTTTATGCAGCACTGGGTTCTAACGAACGGAGGTTTCCGTTTATGGACGAGGGAATTACAACGGCTTATGAAGTGCGCTATCTGGCCAAAAGGTATCCCGACAAAAAACTATGGGAGAATTATCTGAGTAAGCAAAAGCAGGCAAAATTCTTTCATATCGACAAGATTCCCGAACAAAGGATGATGGAGCTGGAGTGGTTGGTGTCTGCGCGCAATAATCTGGAGCAGCCCATAGATATAAGCTCTATCGATTTTGACAATATGAATTACAGCCTGATGCTGTACAATAAGTCAGCCATCGCTTTCAATTACCTGCGAGCCTATCTGGGTGACACCTTATTCGATGCGATAATGCATGATTATTATGGGAATTGGAAATTCAAGCACCCACAACCTGATGATCTTCGACAAGCCTTTCAGTCGCGCACGAATAAAAATCTGAGTTGGTTTTTTGATGATGTATTGCGCACTACCAAGCGACTCGATTATAAAATGGTTCGCTACGAAAACCAGCGGGTACTTATTGAAAATGTAGGTGAACTGGCTTCGCCCTTAGTTATTGCCGGATTGGTGGATGATTCGGTACATTTTGAAAAATGGGAAGATGGTTTTATAGAACAGAAATGGATAGACATTCCACAAGGTCATTTTACTGAATTGAAAATTGACCCCGGGCATGTTATGCCTGAACTATATAGGCTCAATAACAATATTCATACATCCGGTCTTTTCCCCAAAGCTGATCCTATACAACCTCAGCTTTTACTCAGTATTGAAGATACGGAGAAACATTCACTCATGTATCTGCCCGCTGCCAACTGGAACCGCGAAAATGGTTTTATGCTGGGGGTGGCATTGCACAACGGGTTTGTTATTCCCAAACGGCTTCAGTATTTTGTGATGCCTTTTTATACCTTCAACACTTCGGATATAGTCGGTTTTGGGAAAATTTCATACAACATAACGCCTTATAATAATTTTATTCGTCTGGCAAAGATAACCCTTGAAGGAACACAGTTTGGTGCTCCCGGCAATCAGAACTACCGAAAAGTGATGGCCGGTTTGGATATTCATTTCAGAACCAAGCAGCCAACTAACCCCATGCGCCAAAAGATATACGGACGTTATATTTTGGCTTCCGATCTTTATCAGATAGAAAACAAGGAAAAAGCAAGTATGAATGGATATGTTCAGTTGGGTTATAATTTGCAGAAAACAAGTTGGGTCAATCCTTACAATTTATTGGTTTCATTAGAGTCGGGCAGTTCATTTCAAAAAGCTGCAGTCGATTTCAATTATCTGCAGAGCTACAATGGCAGAAACAATGGATTGGAACTGCGATTATTCGCCGGTGCTATGTTGAAAAATACAGCTTCTAATACCTTTTACGCACTTGCACCTAGTGGCAGAAGCGGACGTGAACAATACCTCTTCGAAGGGATGTATCCCGACCGTTTTGCAGTTTATCCAACCACTTTTTTCTCGCGACAAATGACGATTTCGGAAGGTGGGCTGGTATCGCCAATTAATGAGAAACTTGGGTATAGTAAATGGTTGGTGTCACTTTCTTTGTCAAGCAGCCTACCCGGTAGGGCAAGTAAATTAGGAGTCAAACCATTTGTCAATCTATTGCTTAACGACCATGGACTCGACGCAAATCATCGCTCTCCTTTTTTTGCAGAAGCAGGTATAAAGGTGGGTTTATGGCATTTCTTCGAGATTCATTTTCCATTGCTGGTTAGTTCAAATATCCAATCGGTAACCGGATCTATTAAGGACAGGGTACGTGTAGTATTCAATCTGGATTTTTCCAATCCGGGAGGTATTGGTAAATGAAATAATTCACGTTAAATGTGACATCTTTTTTTAATTTTCACGGCAATAATTGGCTGAGAATTGTTTCATATATACATAGTTGCGGCCTGAAACATATTATCAAATCTTAAACACTCAATGGTCATGAAAACAAAGAAAGTTTTGATTGCATTGGACTACGATGAAACATCGCTTAAAGTCGCCGATGAAGGCTATTTGATGGCAAACGCTATGAATGCCGAAACAATATTGCTGCATGTAATCTCCGAACAAATGGTCTATTACTCGGGATATAGTTATATGCACACGTTCCATGTGGAGATTTTGAATGACTTACATAAATCAACCGGAGCGTTTCTCAACAAGGCCAAAAATCATCTCGGCGATGAGTCCATAAAAATCGTTATCAAAGAAGGAGATGTTGCTGAAACAATATTGAAAACAGCAAAAGACCTGAATGCTAACATTATCGTTATGGGATCGCACAGCCGTAAGTGGTTGGAAAATATTCTTTTGGGAAGTGCTACTGAAGAAGTACTAAAGAAAACATCTATCCCACTTTACATTATACCTACAAAAAAGATTAGTTCTTAACTGAGCTTAGTAGTGGTCAGAATAGATTGTCGTATTTATTCTAAAGAATAGAACCTGCCTACCGCAGGCAGGTTCTATTCTTCAATTCATTTTCATCTGATTTGGCTTATGGAAATGCCAAAGAGCATTTTTTGTGTGTAAGCTGCTGCGAAAATACATAGAAATCAGGAAACTGTCTACTCCCCGATAAACATGTGAATCATGTAAATCCCGCCCATTATTCTGTAACACGATTTGACACCTCCGCCACTACCTTTGTGACACAGATTATTATTTTATTTTCACCGGAAAATCAGAGAAACAAATGGCCATTACTTACTATATGTTGCAGATACCGCCTTTTTTACTTTTTCTGTTGCTACTCTTATTTGGAGGTGTAGTGGCGGGATTGGGAACCTATTTCTTTCGCAGAAACATCAACGTCAGAATTTTACGCTCGCACAATGAAGTTACAGGCTTTTTGTTTCTGGCCATCGCCAGTTTCTATTCTATGTTTCTTAGTTTTGTGGTGTTTATGGTGTGGGGGCAACTGAACGATACGCGGGGCAATGTGGTAAAAGAGGGTAGCTCGGCCATGGGCATGTACCGCGACATAAAATATTATCCTGACACATTGGAATCCAAACAACTTATGATCGTGTACCTCGATTTTGTGTATAATGTCATTGACGATGAATTTCCAAAAATGGAGCACCTCAATACCAGTCGCAAAACGACTGTGTCCTTAAATCGTGTTTTTAATAAAATGGAAAATCTCAACCCGAAAAATCCTTTTCAGGTACAATTGGTTGCCGAGATGTTTAGTCATTTAAATCAGCTGGCCGCTTATCGCCAACTTAGGATTAGCTCTATGGAAACCGAGATCCCCGGACCTTTGTGGTTGCCCATTCTTTTCGGAGCGTTGATTACCTTGCTCTGTGCCATGCTCATGGATATCGAACATTCCATCATGCACATCACCCTCAATGGATTAATGGGTGTCTTTATTGGCATGATCTTCTTTATCATCATTATGCTGGATCACCCCTATTCGGGCAGTCTGGGTATTGAACCAAAATCGTACAAAGAGATATTTACCATGGAACAATGGACTCCCGATCCTCACGCTACGAATGCCACACAGCAGAAGTAACTACAATACAGTTTTTGTAAATAGTTACAAGAACAACCGGCTTACTAGTCACATAAATATAAACATATGCATTTAAAAAAGAAAATACTTACAAAAGTTGCTGCCCTATTCCTGATGGCGATGGTTGTTTCATGCACTTCGCGCGAACAGAGAAACGATGCCGCCTTCAATCGTGTGAAGCAGGAAAAAAAACAGACAAACGATAGTGCTGTGGTGAATGAAGCCATGACTTTTGAAATTTCCAAACCCAAGTCGGTGGTAAAAAAAGAAATTATTGACGAACGAACCGAATTTAAACAGGAAATATCAACAAGAATTCAAATCAATCAAAACAGAATTATTGAGATAAAGAAAAGTAGCAATAACAGCGGAGATTGGAGTAAGAAAATAACCGAACTGGAAAAGCAAAACAACGGTTTATCCATATTGCTGGACGAATACAACAAAGACGAAAAACTAAAGTGGGAATTGTTTAAGGCTACAATGAATCAACATGTAGATGAAATAGGTATTGAATTAAAAGCCATTACAATAAACAATAAGAAATAAAGGTTGTTTAAATAGATAGGCAGTCAACGTTCCCGAAGTGCATCCAAAAGCAAGTGTGAATTATGTAAGTTTGTTGTGAAATTATGTAACACAAAACCCTCTGATATATATCATCTTTGTACCGTGGGATATTTCCATTCAAACTGATTTTTATTAAACCAAACAATATGAATATCAAGAGAATTTTTGGAGCATTACTAACTGTGCTCGGAATTGGCGGCCTGATTTATGCTGCGATTTTATTTGTAAATTTGTCAGGTGGCACACACGCCATCAAAGAAGTTGTTATTTTTACTATACTCGGACTTGTATTCTTCATTTCGGGCATCAGTTTGATACAAACTATCAGGGATAATTAACAAAAACACAACACTAAGTCACTAAGGACACCTAGTGACACAAAGTTTAAAACTTCTGACATTCTCTGGTTTTATCTTAGTGCACTGTATTTATATTAAACTATTAGTACCTTTGCGGTTACACGTATTCCTTTGTTTTATTTGACCGCAAACAATTTTTCTGTTTGTCTTAATTAATTGTATAATTATGAATTTCATAGATTACTATAAGGTATTAGGATTGGATAAATCGGCATCGGCAAAAGATGTCAGGAATGCCTACAGAAAGTTGGCTCGTAAATATCACCCCGATTTAAATCCGAACAATGCCGATGCAAAGACTAATTTTCAGCAAATAAATGAAGCCAACGAAGTACTGAGCGATCCTGAAAAACGGAAGAAGTACGATCAATACGGTAAAGACTGGCAACATGCTGAAGAGTTTGAAAAGCAAAAACAACAGCAATCACAAGCTCAATCGGCAGGTTCGTATGGTGGTGGTTTCTCCGGCGGACAGCGTGGAAGTGATTTTTCCGATTTTTTTGAATCAATGTTTGGAGGTGGAGGTAGCAACAGAGGCCGACAGGTAAAGTACCGCGGCGAAGATTACACTACCGAGATGCGCCTGGAACTGATAGATGCCTACAGCACTCATAAACAAACGCTAACGGTAAATGGTAAAACCATCCGTATCACCATTCCTGCAGGCGTGGAAAACGGGCAGACGATTAAAATCTCAGGCCATGGTGGTCCGGGAATTAATGGTGCTCCCAACGGTGATTTGTATATTTCATTCGTCATTGGCAACCATTCCAAGATAAAACGCTTAGGACATAATTTGTTTCAAACGGTGGATGTAGATATGTACACGGCTGTGCTGGGTGGAGAAATTACCATCGACACGCTGGATGGAAAAGTAAAATTGAAAATAAAACCCGAAACACAAAATGGAACGAAAGTAAATTTGAAAGGCAAGGGATTTCCTGTTTACAAAAGCGAAGGACAATTTGGCGATTTACAGCTAACGTTCAACATTAAGATCCCGACAAACCTGACTGAAAAACAAAAGGCTTTGTTCGAAGAACTAAGAAAGACAAAAGATTAAAGACGAAAGAGCAAAGATTAAAGAACAAAGATAGGCATTAACAATCAAGACCATAGACAATAGACCTTTGACCATAGACGAAAAAAAATGCAAATAGAAAGTTTGATAGCCCTGGACGAATTTTGTGCTAAACACGAAATTGAAATTTCATTTGTCGATTCGTTACAACAAAACGGACTGATTGAAATTACTATGATTGAAAATGCATGGTTCATTGATTCCAAGCAACTTCTTCAGTTGGAGAAATTTGTTCGCTTCTATTACGAACTGGATATCAATCTCGAAGGTATTGAAACCATCAGTCATTTATTAGAGCGCGTTAATGCTTTGCAAGACGAACTGACAATGCTCAAAAACAGGCTGGGAATTTATGAATAACGAATCAATTTAAGGAAAGCTAAGTGGTCATAGCCAATTTCAAAATGATCAACTTATCCTTCGCATAAAACATACCGGCGATTGTTGCGATCTGCCAATGAACAATTTAATTTTCAATGAATAAAGCGCTTCCTATCATAAAGAAAATACTGAAAGCAATCTTGTGGGTGGTTGTCATCTTCGTGCTTATCTTCCTCCTCATAGCCGCCATCATTCAAATCCCCTTTGTTCAAACCCGGATTGTAAATTATGCAACTACCTTTGTGAGTAACAAAACGCATACGCGCGTTGAAATTGAAAGCGTCAGTATCTCTTTCCCCAAAACGGTAGTGCTGGAAGGCCTTTTTCTGGAAGATCAAAAAAAGGACACCATGATATATGCCGGGGCGGCTGACATCAATATAGCCATCAAAGATTTATTCGTCAGCAGAATAAATATCAATAATGTTAGCTTGGAAAATGTGAAGCTAAACTTGTACAGCACCAAAACTGATTCGCTGTTTAATTACAATTTTCTGATAACCGCTTTTGCGGATTCTACCAAAAAGGACACAACCAAAACACCTTCCAAGTGGACATTCTCAATAGATAATGTGAGCCTGAAAAATATCCAACTTCGTTACGATGACGAGTTTGGGGGAACAGATGTGAATGCATTTCTCAAAAATCTGGAATTGAAGGTAGATAAACTCGACCTGAAAAATGCCGTTTATGGCATCGATAATTTGTTGGTGGACGGTATAAAGGCAAAGGTGATAATGAAAGTATCACAAAAAGTAAAGACACAGAGTTCAGGAACTGTTCTGCCATTAATTTCAGCTCATAAAATTCGAATCAACAATTCCACCATCACCTACGAGGATTCCGTTCAACACCAATCTGTTTTTGCTGGTATTCAGGAGTTTGAATTAAACGATGGTTCTGTAGATTTACGAAAACAGTTGGTGACACTGGATAAAATTCATTTGACGAAAAGCGATGTAAAATACAGCAGCGTAAATTCAAGCTCAAAAACAAAACCTAAAAATGCTGAACCTGCCGTTGTAGTTGCAAATGACTGGGATGTGAATGTAAAAGGAGTTGAACTTACAGACAACTCCTTCGGCTATAATGTGGCAAACACTCCCGTACTTAAAAAGTCATTTGATCCTAATCACGTTTACTTCAAATATTTCAATCTGGAAGCAAAGGATATCCGTTACACTTCGGCCAATACCAAAGCCATTCTTTTGAAGTTCAATGCCATTGATAAGAACGACTTTATCATCACTAAGTTTTCGACCGATTTCAACATGGATCACTATTCCATAACCGCCAAAAAACTGAAAGTAAAAACCACCAATTCGTCGATTGACGGAGATGTGAACCTGCGGTTTAAGTCCTTACAAACCTTGTCGGAATCATTACCCAACCTGGTATTGCACGTCAACCTGAAGAACGCCAGCTTCAAAAATGCAGATATTCTCTATTTCAACCCTCAACTGATTAAGCAGAATTTCTTTAAAAATAAAACAAACATCACCTCTCTTTCAGGGCAGATAAACGGCCCGATAAAGAATTTGAAAGGATCGAAGATTGTTATCAGAACGGGTAAGAAAACGGTGTTGCAAAGCGATTTTAGTATCGTAGGATTACCGAACGCAAAAACAGCTTCGTACAATTTTCCAAACATGAAAGTGGTTTCGGGCAAACAGGATTTGAACATGATAGCCGGCTCGTCACTACCCAAAAACATAAGCTTGCCCGACGACATAAGCTTACTTGCCAATTTCAAAGGAAAAATGACTGCTTTTGCAACCACCTTGGATGTAAAGAGTAGCTTTGGTGCCGCCAATATGGTGGGCACCATCGATCCGAACGAGAATTTCAACGGCAACATTACCATTAATAATTTTGATGTGGGAAGTCTGCTCAACGATAAGAACATGTATGGTCCCGTATCATTAACCGCGCAGGTAAATGGCACCGGACTTAAGCCCGAAACGATGAAAGCGAACGTAAAAGCAAATGCGACAGAAATTTATTTCAATAAGTATTTGTATCATAACTTATTGGTGGACGGGAATGTAAGCGGTCGGGAATTTAGCGGGAAAGTAAACCTGAACGATAAGAATGCAGTACTGGATTTCGATGGATTGGTAAACATAACTCCGGAAAAGGAACAATATAAATTCCATTTAAACCTGAAAGGCGCCGACCTTCAAAAACTGAACTTCACTGAAAAAGATCTGCGAATAGGATTGGCTGCTACTGCCGATTTAAGAGGTGGTACTGTGAACAAACTAAATGGTAAAGCCGGAATAAGTAGTCTTGTGTTGATACAAAACGGCAAAAAATACGCCCTCGACTCTGTGTTTGTAGCGTCGATTAATGAAACAAATAAAAGTGAATTCAATTTTGAAAGTGCGCTTATCGGCTTGAAATACAACGGAAGTATTTCTCCGGCTTCACTTCCGGCAGCCATGAGTCAGTTCCTGAATAATTATTTTCCATTTGCTGATGCTCCGGCAACAAAAAAGAATATTTCACCTTCAAATTTCACTTTCGAAATCCAACTTCGCAACCATCCTATTTTGTCGGAAGTGCTGTTGCCGCAACTCAAAGAGTTTGAGCCCGGAATGATTACCGGAAGTTTTGATAGCAGGAAGAGTGAACTGAAGCTGAATGCCTACATGAATAGAATTGTGTATGGATCAACTGAAATTGATGGGCTGGCAGTGGATGTAATCTCTGATTCAACGGCATTAAATTATAAGGTGTCAAGTACAACTATTGGCAACAGTCAAATCAACTTTGCCAACTTTTTGTTCGACGGAAAAATAGCGAATAATAAGATACTGGCCAATTTGTCTTCTATTGATGATAAAAAAATCAAAAAGTTAGTTATTCAATCGCAAATAACCAAAGATAAGGCCAACTACAGACTGGCACTCGATCCGGCTAATTTCTATATCATGGATCAACATTGGGCTATTGCTCCCGATAATTATATTGCTTTTGGCAAACAGGGCTTTATGATTCACCACCTGTTTATGAACAACGGGCAGAGTCAGTTGAACATAGCTTCGGTTCACGATACATATAACGATGACTTGAACATTGGCATCAAAAACTTCAAGTTGGAGGATTTATCCCGCATTGTTGAAAAAGACAGCAGCCTGGTGAAAGGAAATGTAGATGGAAATGTACTGTTGAAAAGAGTCAACAACTCCTATGGTATCATTGCCAATGCTGACATTAGCAACTTGATGGTTCGGAATGTGCCTATTGGAAATCTGGCTGTGAAAGGCGATAATCCCACAACGCAACGATTTGATATCACGGCGAAACTGTCGGGCACCGACAATAATTTGACGGCAAACGGATATTTCATTCCCAATGGTGGTGACAACTCACTCAATATAAAAGCGGATATTCAGTCGCTGTCAATGAAAACCGTTGAAGCTTTTTCGATGGGTCAGATAACGCAGGCAGCGGGAACTGTAAGTGGAAACTTTCTGGTATCCGGAAATACTACTTTGCCTGACGTGACCGGAGAACTTACGTTCAACAATGCATTTATGAATCCGACCTACTTCAACAATCGCTACGAATTGAAACATGAAACCATTCAGTTGAAAAAGGATGGTCTTTATTTCAATGCCTTTACCTTATTGGATATCAATCAGCACAAAGCTGTTATCGACGGAAAAATTCAAATGAAAGGCTTCACGGACTATATTTTTGACATGAACATTAATTCAAGAAACTTTCTGTTGTTTAATACCACCGTGAACGATAACAAGGAATTTTACGGACGCATGGTTATCGATAGTCGGATAGATATTAAAGGGCCAATGTCATTGCCGGTTATCGATGCGAAACTGAAAATGAAAAAAGGCTCTAATTTTACTTTCGCAGTGCCCGAAGATAAGGTTACTACGGACAAAGGTGAAGATGTGGTTGAATTTAATGAAGTTCAAAATGCCAATTCGATATTATACAAAACCGACAAGAAGGTGATTAAGAAGTCCGGCTTTACGGGCTTCGCACTTTCTTCCGTTGTAGAAGTGGATAAAGAAGCGACACTTCGGTTGTTAATGGATCCTGCATCGTCCGATTCGTTGGTGGTGAGGGGTGATGCAGCTTTAAGTTTCACCATGGACAAAAGTGGTAAAATGAGTCTGACCGGAGCTTACCATCTAAACGAAGGAAGTTATCTTATTTCCATCGAATCGGTTATTAAACGTAAGTTCGTCATTATTCCCGGCAGTACCATTATCTGGAACGGTGACCCCTTGGATGCTGATATTAGCCTGAACGCCAGCTATACCGTCCGGGCAGCACCTTTCGATCTGGTAGCCGATCAGATGGCGAGCTTAAGCGATGTTGAACAGGGAGGATACAAACAATTGTACCCATTTATTGTATTGTTGAAATTACGTGGAGCAATTTTGAAACCCGAGATTACATTTGAAATTCAGCTGGCACCCGAAGATAAAGGCATCTTGGGAGGAGCAGTAAATCAAAAGCTAACCATGCTCAACGACGACCCATCCTTGTTGAATAAACAGGTGTTTGCTTTATTGGTATTGGGTAGGTTCGTGCAGGAAAACCCTTTGCAAACCGAATCGGGTGGAACGTCTACCCTACTTCGGTCGACCATTAGCAACTTCTTATCGGCGCAATTAAATCAGTTGAGTTCAAAAATAGTTCCAGGCATGTCTTTAAACTTTGATGTTCAATCTTATAACGATTTTCAATCAGGGCAAGCTCAGGGAAGAACGCAGGTAGAAATTGGGTTAAAACAACAGCTTTTCAATCAGCGATTGAGCGTGCAACTGGGTGGAACCATAGATGTAGAAGGCGAAAAGGCCAAGCAAAATTCGGCCAGCGAAATTACCAGTGATGTGACGGTAGAATATAAATTGACTAAGGATGGTCGTTACCGTTTGAAAGGTTTCAGACACAATCTGTACGATGGTGCCATTGAAGGTCAGATTGTTGAGACGGGTGCAGGCGTGTTGTATGTGCGCGATTTCGACAAGTGGAAAGAGTTTTTTACGGCTCCTAAAAAGAGAGTCAGAGCAACCACCAGAAAGGCAACGAAAGAAGTAAAACCATTGGAGTCCACCAAAAGTCGGATAGGCACTGAAGGAGAAGTGCATTAATGCTGATTACCAAATATAAAAGAACAAAATGAATTCGAAGAACAACATAAGAGGTAAAAGGAGCTCAGTTTCTTTTCGTACGTTAGGCGTTTGGGGGTCTTTTCTCTTCCTGCTCTTTTGCCTTGTCCTAACAGCCTGCAGTGGTCTAAGCATTTTAAATAAAAATGAAAAGCTATACACCGGCGCACAACTAAAAATAGTTTCAACAGAGAAGGTCAATAGCAAAAGTATAAAAACGGCAACACAAGGAGCCATGCGTCCAAAGCCAAACAGTAGCTATTTTGGGATGCGCCCTCAATTATTGTTGTACAAAGCTGCCGGACCAAACCCTAAAAGTAAATTTAGAAAATGGTTGAAAAATAACGGAGAAGCTCCGGTGCTGATAAGTGCTGTAAACCCAAGTGCCACAGCGGCAATTATTGATGCCAAGCTATTTAATATTGGTATCTTTAATAGCTATACCGATTCTAAAATCGTTGAGAAGAAACATACTGCCAGTATTGTCTACACTACTCACGTTCATCAACCCTTTAAAATCAAAGAGTTTGTTTATGCTATTGCTGATGATAGCTTACGGAAAATAGTAGTTTCGGATAAAGAGAATTCACTCATAAATGTAGATGACGAGTATAATCTTGTGAAATTAAAAGAAGAACGAATCAGGATAGATGAACTATTGAAAAACAGAGGCTATTTCTATTTCAATCCCGATTATTTGGTTTTCAAGGCGGATACATCAGCCGTGAATCATACTATTTCATTTACGCTGAGTCTGAAAGACAGTATCCCTGCAAATGCCAAAACAGCGTATCATATCAATAATGTGTATATTGATCAGAACTACTCGTTAAGAAATCATCCCACCGATAGTCTCAAAGACACGATAGTGGTTCAAAAGGCTGTTTTTAAAGGGAAGGACGCAGATATGAAAATCCATCCGAAAGTTATTTTGCGATCGGTCTATTTGCGTAAAAGCGAACTGTACTCACGCGAAAATCATACTATTACCCTCAACAGGTTGATGTCCATGGGCAATTTTAAATTTGTACAGGTGCTCTTTGCCGAGAGTGATACTGCTGCTGCCGGATACCTGGATGCTACCATTTTGATGACACCCATGACCGAGCATACTTTTCGTGCCGAACTGGATGTGGTTACCAAATCCAACAACTACACCGGCCCGCGGATGAACCTGAGCTTATTGAACCGAAACACCTTCAAAGGGGCTGAATTATTAAACCTGTCGCTTGCAGGTTCGTTCGAAGCGCAAATAAGTGGTGCAAATAAAAATGCATTTTCGTATGCCATAAATCCACAGATAGAATTGACGTTTCCAAAATTCCTGGTACCCTTTCATGTCAAACCATCCAATAGTATTTACATTCCCAAAACCAGTCTGTTACTATCTTATAATTTTTTGAAACGCGTAAACTATTTTAATATGAATACCATCCAGTTTATGTATGGTTTTAAGTGGAAAGCCGGTTTCAGAACAGAACATGAATTAATGCCACTGAACATAAGTTATACTACCATAGGGAATAAATCGGATGTGTTTCAAGACTTACTCGATTCCAATCCTTTTTTGCAAAAGAGCTATGAGGAACAATTTATTGTAGGTGCTAATTATTCGTTTACCTATAATGAGCAGGTATTAAAAGACAAAAAGGTGCAGTATTATCTCCACTTCACTGCCGAGACAGCAGGCAATCTATTTTCATTGGCAGAACTAATCGCCGGTAATAAGCCAACAGCCAACGATCCGTTAAAGATACTTGGTTCGGTCTATTCGCAATATGCAAAACTTAGCATCGATGGCCGTGCTTACTATAATTTCAATAAAAAAGACAAGTTAGCATTTCGGATTTATGCAGGCGTGGCAGATGCTTACGGAAATTCATCTGTTTTGCCTTACAACAAGCAGTTCTTCAGCGGGGGTCCCAACAGTATCCGGGCATTTCAAATAAATTCGGTTGGGCCGGGAACGTATCATAATGACTCAGCCACCAATGTATTTCTGCAAGTCGGTGGTGATATAAAACTGGAAGCTAATGCCGAGTACCGTTTTGGTATTTATAAGTTTATAAAGGGTGCTTTGTTTGTTGATGCCGGGAATATATGGCTACAGAAATCAAACACTTCGGCTATCGGAACTCCTTTTACGGCGGGTAGTTTCATGAAAGAGATGGCTGTAGGGGCAGGTTTCGGGTTGCGCTTTGATGTTTCGTTTTTTGTATTACGTTTCGACCTGGCTATGCCTTTGCGTAAGCCTTGGTTGGTGAATAACAGATGGGTCATCAATCAAATAAACTTTGGGAGCGGTGCGTGGAGAAGTGAAAACCTGGTGCTGAATATTGCCATTGGGTATCCGTTCTAGAGAGTTGATACTTCGACTACGCTCAGTACAAGTAGTAGGTAGTTTCTTTATTCATCTGATAATTTTAAGTCATCAAGTGAGGTGATACGACTTAAGTAGTTTTTTCTCAAAACTACTCTTTAAAAGAAACTCTCATTTTTATTGTCTGTGAAAATCAGTTTATTCTGTAGATTCTGTGTGCGTTCACTCATCAGATAACTTAAAGTCATCTAATGAGTAGTAACCAAAATCTATTTTCTCTTCAATTCCAATACCGCAATCTCAGGCCGGCGAAAGAAGCGAAAATGTGGCGATCGGGTGCCAATACCGGAAGTAATATACGATTGCATATTCGGTTGGGGCTGCGTAAGTCCATAGCTATATTTCTGACTCTCTTTTGTGAGAGAAAGACTTGCCCACGATGAATTATCAGAAGGAAGAACAGGTGCCCATAAACCAAACAATGTTACCTGACCACCATGCGTATGCCCCGAAAGCGTCAAATCAATTAAATCCGTTTTCAGTTCCTTTATGTATTCGGGTCGGTGGGAGATCAAAATACAAAAATCTTTCTTCTTCACATCGTACACAGTACTGTCTATTGTCGGGGTAGAACCACCCGGATCATCCACCCCTCCTATTTTAATACTATCCTTGTTTATCTTTACCCAATACGACTCATTATCACATTGTTTGATGCCGTTCAACACCATCATTTTTCTCGACAAATCACCATTTACAAAATAGTCGTGGTTTCCCATTACTCCAAAAACGCCATGCTTGCTTTTCAATTTGCTTAATTCTGCGAATACAGGTTCGATATATTGCTCATCCAGAGAAATATAGTCGCCACCAAGTATAATAATATCCGGTTGTAAGTTATTAACGCGCTCCACCATTTTCTTCACCCGTTCTATCGACATCGCAGCACCATGATGAATGTCCGACACAAACACAATCCGTTTCCCATCAAACGCACGCGGTATATCCCGCGATTCAATACTTACATGAGTTATTTTTATCCATTTTGTTTCCAGAAAAGAATAGGTTAGTAAAACTATACCTGTTATTATGATGATGAATAGCCCTTTGGTTATTTTTTTAAGTCTCATTTATAATTTATATTTTGATGTCTAAATTGAAATAATCAGATGAATAATACACTTACTACCATAACACCCGAAACTTTCAGATAGTTTTACAGTCTTTTCTCATCGGAGAATTTCAAGTCTTTATATTTATCTCTACATTTAGAGGATGACTTGAAGTCATCTTATGAATAGATGCATATACCCCTTATTTCATTTACAGTACAAACTTACAAAAACAATGAACAGAAACTTTATTTTCATATATCAATTTTCATATAATTAAATAAAATGCATTTATACAAACTTGCAGATACTACACCGCACATTTATCCGTTATCCATAACAAAGAAATAAAAGTCGAGTCTTGAAAATTGCCATTTCTTGCTTATTCTGAAGGCATAGCAATGACAACTTATCCGTTATCACTATCAAATATTAGCAATTCACTATGTTGTAAATATGTGAATTATATAATATATAACAGAAGTTATGTAACAATTAATCTCCAAAAGTTGCGCAATTTTGCATACATCATTATTCAACAATCAAAAAAAACACAATTACCCGGGATAGTTCTGGAAGCTCCACACTATTTCACAGCTTAAAAATACTATTACATCTATATTCAACACATTAAGCAGTCCATTGTACTGACTAATGTAAATCAAAAACCATTAAACTCAAAAAAAAATGAAGACAATTAAATTTTTTGCAATTATTACAGCGCTCGCATTTATGTCGGTATCGTGCGTTGAAAACTCTGGTAAATACAAAGCTGCCATTGCCGAACGTGACTCACTGCAACTTGAAAAGCAGGCATTAGATTCCAATTATAATCAGACATTAGTTCTTCTGAACGATATTGAAACCGGGTTCTCTGCAATTAATCATAGTGCCAGTGAGATGAAGGTAAATCTGAAAGGTGCGGAAGGTAAAACTACCAACAAAAGAGAATTGATAGCGGCTCAAATGACTGCTATAAAAGAAAACATCGAACAAAATAAAGCGAAAATTGAAGAACTACGCCGTTTATCTTCTAGAAAAGGAAGAGCAAATGTTATGTTGGCCGAAACAATCAAACGTTTACAAGCCGAGATGGATACTAAAGCTGTTCAAATTCAAGCTTTACAGACAGAACTCGATCAGAAAAACATCAAAATCACTGAGCTTACCTCTACCGTGGATGTTCAGACTAAAAGCATAGCCGAACAACAGAGCGCTATTGAACAACAAAAATCTACTTTGAAAACCCAGGACAACAACCTAAACACAGTTTGGTACTGTATTGCTAATTCCAAAAAATTGAAAGAAGCAAAGGTTATTTCAGCCGGTGGACTTTTCAAAAGTACAAAAGTATTGAATACTGATTTCGATAATTCAGCCTTTACACAGGTCGACTTAAGAAACATCTCGTCGATACCTACCAATAGCAAAAAAATAAAAATCCTTTCGTTGCACCCACAAAGCAGTTATAGTCTGGTGATTGCTGACGATAAGACCGTTACTATCGAGATTACCAATCCTGCAAAATTCTGGAGTGTATCTAAATATTTAGTGGTACAAATCTAAAACGATTTATAAACAATCCTGTTTATCGGATCAAAAAGTGAAGCGAATAATTCATCAATTTGAATTATTCGCTTTCTATTTTAACCGAATAGCGTTCTAGAGATAAAATTGGGTATCACCCACAGGCTTTGTGAAGTAACAAAGATGAAAACTTCTGCAACAAAAATTAAATCGTAGAAAGATTTTCACCTTATCAGAAATTCATTTTCAGTTTTCGAAGCAACTCTATTAAATGATTAATTTTATTGCTTTTTTTGTAAACTATGTAAGTAGGTTATAATAAATTTATTATACCGTTTTCAAGTAAAAAAGTTATTCAGACATGTATCGTTTTAAAATATTATATGAACCCAATTCCATATTGTGATATTTTTTGTTTGCACAAATAGAATAAATTCCCTATCTTTGCACCGCATTAGAAAACAATGCAGACATTACAACCTGGTTCGGTAGTTCAGTTGGTTAGAATGCCGCCCTGTCACGGCGGAGGTCGCGGGTTCGAGTCCCGTCCGTACCGCAAAACACCCTATTAATCTGTTGATTAATAGGGTGTTTTCGTTTTCTGTCGTGCAAAATAGGATGAATATTGACGTATTATAGACTGAAGCAAGTTCTTGTCAACTCATACTGTCGGGATACAAACCAACCTGTTGCATTCGGGCTTATTCCCCAATGACCGCACTTTTACTTCAACGCCATAAATTTCCTTTAAAATTTCTTCCGAAACGATATCGTTAGAATGTCCCGCTTTCCAAATTCTTCCTTCGTGAACAATAGCTACTTTGGCATCGCACATAAAAGCATGGTCGGGCGAATGGGTTGCCATAATAATTCCTAACGAATTATTTTTCAACGCATTTACCTGTCGGATTATTTTTATTTGATTTCCAAAATCAAGACTGGATGTGGGTTCATCCATAATCAGGAAAGATGGCTGCTGTGCCAGAGCCCGTGCTACAATTACCATTTGCTGTTCACCTCCACTCAAATGAGTAAACGTTCTGTTTTTCAAATAGGTGATATTTAGCATATCCAAACATTCTTCTGCAATTATATAATCTTTTTTACCCGGCGAACCAAACGCTGACATATGTGCTGTACGTCCAAAAAGAACTACATCCATCACCGTGAATGGAAAAGGAAGTGAACGTGCTTGAGGGATATAACCAACCAATCGTGCAAATTGTGGTCTATTCCAATGTTCAATAACCTTTCCATTGAGCAGAACAGATCCTGAAAGTGGCTTGAGAACACCTAGCATCGACTTAAATAGAGTGGTTTTGCCGGCGCCATTTTTCCCGAGCACACAAACAATTTCACCTGTGTTTAATTCAAAATTAATGTCCGTGAGAATCGATTTATTGGGATAGCCGAAAACGCCATTTTTAATTTCAAGTGTCATCATTTTCACCACGATTTTTTAGTTGATTTAGATAGAAATACAAGGAATAAGGGTGCTCCAATCAACGAAATAAGAATGCCGAGTGGAATTTCGAGTGAAGTCGCAGAACGAGCAACACCGTCTACCAAAAGCATAAAAATACTTCCGGATAAAAAAGAGCATGGAAGCAGAAACTTATGATTCGGGCCAACCAAGAAACGAGCAAAATGAGGTATAATTAATCCTACCCAACCAATTAGTCCTGCAACACAAACCACAGAAGCCGTAATTAACGATGCACAACAAATAATAGTCAATCGTAAAACTCTCGTATTGACACCTAGCGTTTTGGCTTCTTCATCGCCAAACGAAAGAACATTGAGCTTCCAACTAAGTAACAACAAAGGAATAATGCCGATTATTACCATCGGCAATACAACTTCAATTTCTTCCATAGTAATACCCGACAAACTTCCCATAAGCCAAAAGGTAATGTCCGGCAATTTGGAATCTGTATCAGCAACATACTTCATAAGTGAAATTAAGGCGTTAAATATAGCACCTGTTACCATTCCGGATAAAACTAACATCAGTATTTTGTCACGATTCTTTCCAATTATCCTGCTCACCAACAATACAAGAAACACAGCCAGCAATCCGAGTGTAAAAGCCATAATCTGAACACCAACCATTGATAAAGAAAGTGTAATTGCTAATGAGGCTCCAAATCCTGCTCCCGAACTGACTCCCAAAATATCCGGACTCACCATTGGATTACGAAATATCCCTTGATAAGCGGCACCCGAAATAGATAGGGCTCCACCCACTAAAACAGCACCAAAAATACGTGGAAAACGAATGTTTAATAACAAAGTCGACATGTTTTGATCAACGGCCTGACCAGTAAAAACAAAGTGGAGAATATCTCCGGAAGATAGCTGGTATCGTCCAATAGTACAAGATATTAAAGCGATGATTAACAGCAGCAACATCAATAATATGAGTATTAATGTTTCTTTAGAATGCGTTCGACGTATATTTTGATTCATTCGTATAGACATTGCTTTTTTATAAAATTGTAGCATTCCAAATCCCTTCACCTTTTAAGTAAAAACACAGCGAATGTGCCAATATAAATAATTTAGGTTACTCTTTTATCATTTATTTAAACCGTTCATCGGAGCGTAGTTTCTCTATCGGGAGGTTTTTGTTTTTCTCCAACCAACCAATCACTACATTCTCGCGATTATCGTACCGGGGATAAAATGGCTTAATGTCAATTAGCGGAGTTCCGTCCAGCATATCCACTTGTTCGACATGGAGGATATTTCCTTCGATGCTAATAAGCTTCACTGTTGATAAACCAATTGCATTGGGTCTTTTAGGTGCTTTGCAGGAAAAAATTCCCCGTACCTCAGTATCCATAAAAGGAACTACAGCCAGTTCAAACCCTTTTATTTTGTGAAAATGATATAAAAGCGTCAGGTGAGAAAAACCCTCTATATCTTTCAATCCTGCTGCATATTCCGGTAAAAGTTCGATATAACCTTTTATACCTTCTGCTGCTACAGGTTGGATTGGCATATTTTTCACGTCAGTGTGTGGCGTATGAATTACTCCAATAGGTTTAATAATAATTTCTTCCATAACATCGGATTCGTTAATTTATTGAGGTTTCATAATGTATTTTTTTGTAGATAATATAGCTATGATAGCTTATCAATAAAACTCTGCTTTTAATTCGGTGCGTATGCCTACGATAGATAACGATTCTAAAAAATGGAAATGGTTCCATTTTACAGAATGCGACGAATACAGCTTTCCATAACTAAAAATATATAAATCAGCCATATATACGTTTAAAATTCACCATTTAAATATTCAAATAATCACTCCTAATTCCATTCGTTATATTCCTAAAAGATAACGAGTTGCAAAAAAAAGAAGTGATTTTCCTATTGAAATCTTTATAGAGTAACCGTTATTTCCTTTTTTCCATAGAGAATAACTCTGGCATACATTTCTAACCGTATACTCCTAACTCATTAACCGTGCCATTAATAATTTCAATTTGGCTTTATTCATCAAATAAACAAGGTATATTGCAGATAATTAGCAATATATAAAAATATTGAAACTACTCAACAATCCACTGTAGACGAAAAGGATCATATATAAATCATACAAAATGGTATGATTTTATGCTTAAAATATACACTAATGTCGGCAATGTAATGATACTTATCATCTCTAATGAATCAAATGCAACTTATGTTTTTTACTATTTGGATTTATAAAAAAACCTGTTAAGAATTTGTTTAGGTAGCCATTTTTTGCAACTAGAGTATTGCTAACATTTACATTTTTGTAAGAATGATCCGATTTTCACCACCAAAATGTAGGAGTTCGAAATTCACCTCTCCTAATTACACGTCATGCATGTATCTCATGTACAGACAGTTGCTTTCAAATATTTAGTTTGGCATTGAAGTTGCATTGCGTCAATCAAGTCTAAATTAAACTATGTAAAATAATTGGTTTCAAAAGCGATATCTATTTCATGGATAACACTCGCTGTAGAGCATAAATATGAGAGGATAATTATCCTCTATTTTTTGAGAAACCGTTATCTATTTTATGTATAACGACATGAAACGACTAGTATTCACAAAGAAAAATAAAAAAGTATGTGTAAAGAAAAAATGAATTATTATCCAGTGTCTATAGTAGGTGCTGGTCCCGGCGACCCAGATTTGCTAACTGTACGAGCTAAAATGAAAATTGAAGAAGCGGATGTATTACTCTATGATTGTCTGCCTGCTGTCCATGTTCTTGAAAAGGTTTCAAAAAACGCGAATGTTATTTTCCTAAACAGTCATGACCCTGAGCTGACAGAAAAAACTGATATGGTAGCACTTATGATCCAGTATTATAATCAGGGACTCAAAGTGGTGAGGCTCAAAGCCGGAGATGCCATGATGTTTAACGGTGGAGGTATTGAAGCCAGAAAACTAAAGAAACAAGGTGTTCCGTTCGAAATTGTACCCGGTATAAGTGCAGGAACGGCTGGAGCAAGTTTATTCGCCATCCCAATTACTGAGAAGTACGAAAGCAATGGAGTGATTAACATTATTGCTTATGAAATCAGAGACAATTACGCTCAAATCAGAGATGTTGCTCAGATGATGCTCAAACATAAAACAACTGCCATTTTGTATATGGCATACGATAATTTAAACGATATTTTTCAGGTATTTCAGGAAGAAGGAGTTGGTACAGACATGCCGGTGGTGGCCGCATCCATGTTGTCGCTGAGCGATGAAGATTGTGTAACAGGCACTCTTGCCAATATTCAACAGAAAATGGAAAAACGTGAAATGGTTTCACCTTTCATATTTTTTGTAGGCAGCTGTGTTGAAAACAACATTGAACCTAAAACGCAAGAGGAAAAGGTCAATCGTAAAATACTCCAAATGTGCTAATTAAACGTAACTCAAAAATAGAATAAATATGAAAACAAAAATAGTATTAGTTATATTTTCCATCTGTGTTTGTCAATTGTTTTCTCAAACAAAAATCAACAAAACAGATTCAATTTCTAAGGTATATACATTAGGTGAAGTTGCGGTTTCGGGGTTGAGACAAAGCAGTAAATTTCAACAAATAGGTGCGGCGCAAATGCAGCAATTTAATCGTGAAGATTTAGCTTCTGCTTTGAAATTACTCCCAGGTGTGAATATTACCAATGTTGGAGGTCGCAATGAAGCAATGGTTTATCTCAGAGGTTTTGATTTACGTCAGGTTCCTATTTTTGCTGATGGTGTTCCCATTTATGTGCCCTTCGATGGTTATATAGATTTGACAAGGTTCACAACCTACGACCTTTCAAAAATATCTATATCTAAAGGATTTACGTCTATTCTGTATGGTTCAAATACCTTGGGTGGTGCTGTAAACCTAATTTCTCGCAAGCCGAATAAAGCATTAGAAGCTGACATTGAAGCAGGTATGAAATTGAGTAGTGCCGGATTTAATGGTTATCATACTGCATTGAATATTGGAACTAAACAAAAGCTCTTTTATGCATTGGGCAGCTTCTCCATCCTTGATAAAAAATTCATGTCTCTCTCAGATGATTTTACAGCAGTAAAAGGTGAGAATGGTGGTAAAAGAGATCACTCCGAGTCGCGGGATTTTAAAGCCAGTGCAAAAGTTGGTTATACACCCAATGCAACAGATGAGTATTCGCTAAACTATACAATACAAAGGGCTAATAAAGGTGTACCAACCTATTGCGGTATCAATCCCACGCAAGGTTACAGGTATTGGGAATATCCCGAATGGAATAAATCAAGTATTTATTTTATTTCTAAAACTGTTTTGACACCAAAAACGTATTTGAAAACAAATGCATTTTATGATAAGTACTACAATTCGTTAAGCGCTTTTGATGATTCCACTTATACTTCACAAAAAAAAGGATCTTCATTTAATAGTGAATACGATGATTATACTACAGGTGGATCATTAGAACTCTCAACAGAGGCAATCCAATCAAACACTCTCAAGTTTGCATTTCACGAAAAATATGATGTGCATAGAGAACATAATACAGGAGAAAAGATAAGAACCTTTGCTGACAATACTTTATCAATCGGTGCTGAAGATACATATAAAATTAACGACAAAATCAACGCCATTGCCGGATTTAGCTATAACAGACGAGCTAGCATTGAAGCACAAAATTACTTTTCGACCAAAGACTCGATTGCTGATTTTCCTTCAAATACCGGCAACGCCATAAATTATCAGTTGGGAGGGATTTACAATATAACCTCCAATCAGCAGCTCACGCTATCAGCATCGCACAAAACCCGTTTCCCAACATTAAAAGACCGTTATTCATATAAAATGGGGAAAGCAATTCCAAATCCGGATTTGACAGCTGAGTCGGGTTGGAATTTTGAATTGAACTATGCTGCTACTTTATCGAATAAACTCCAGGTGGAAGGAGCTGTTTTCTATAATCGCTTGAAGAATGCCATCCAACAAGTAGATAATGTAGAACCGGGTAAATATCAAATGCAGAATGTAGGAAATGCAACTTTCAAAGGTTTTGAGTTACAAGCCGGCTGGGCACCAACCAAAGAGCTAACTTCTGGTGTGACTTACAGTTATATTGACCGTGAAAATACATCTAAGCCTAGTGTAAAATTTACGGATGTACCAAAGCATAAAGTATTCGGATTCTTGCAATACAATTTGGCAAAAAAAGACGCATATCTACAGATGAATGGAGAGTATAATTCCAAACGTATAAGTACCAGCGATGGAAAATATACCGCCGGGGAATATTTCTTATTAAATACTAAAATACATACTGCAGTTTACAAAGGGTTATCTGTAGAAGCTGCAGTGAATAATCTATTTGATAAAAACTATTGTGTGGTTGAAGGTTATCCAGAAGAAGGAAGAACGCTCTTATTTACACTGAAATATAAGTTGTAATCCAAAAAAAACAATCAGTTTGTAACTTATCAGAATAAACTGATTGTTTGGAATAGGTATTCTTCTATTTCTTTAATTCTCCACTAAAAAAGCACGCAAAATGAAAAATATAAACTATCCAATACTATTCTCCATATTGCTTGTCGGCTTTTATGCTTGTCAGTCAAGCACAAACAAAGAGCATTCAGCAAAAAGAGTGATTACCGATATGGCTGGTCGAAAGGTGAAAATACCCGAAAAAATCAGCTCCATTTTTATTGATCGGCATTCTGCCACATTGGTATATGCGTTTGACACTGCTATTACAGTTAACGCTGTATTCAAATACAACGATACAGAGAAGAAGTATCTAAAACCCTGCTTTTATAAAAATAAGCCTTATGTTATTGAAGGAGGGTCTGACGAAGAAATAGTAAGATTGCATCCTGATGTCATATTCAGTTCACAATTTATTACAAAGGAAAATGTTGATAAAGCCAATCAGCTGCAAGAGAGGGTACATATACCAGTTGTTTTCATTGATATGAAGATAAATCGCTACAAAGAGGCTTTCACCTTTGTAGGACAACTGTTAGGGAAACCCGCAAAAGCAAAAGAGTTATCGGAATTTGTACAGCACTACATTGATTCAATTCCAATAAAGGCTACTAAAATAACGGATGATAAAAAACAGCGCGTATATTATGCTGAAGGAATTGATGGATTGAAAACCGACCCAACAGGTTCCGTTCATAGCTTATTGCTTGATTCTGTAGGCGTAGTAAATGTGGCACAAGTAGAAGTGCTCTCCGGCAAAGGAATGACCGATGTTTCGTTGGAACAGGTATATGTATGGAATCCTGAAATAATCTTAGTATGGTCAGGTAACTTCGACGATATGTATTCATACAAGGCCATTACAACAAACCCAATATGGAAAAATCTATCAGCTGTAAAAAATCATAAGGTTTATCAAGTGCCTTGGAAACCATTCGGTTGGATTGATCGTCCGCCGGGAGTAAATCGAATCATCGGGTACATTTGGTTGGCACACTTAATGCATCCTGATATGTATCCATTTGATATGGTAAAGATTACAAAAGAGTATTTTCAAAAATTCTTTCATTACTCCATGACAGATAAAGAAGCAATAGAGATACTCAATCCTCGACCCCAAATAAGATAAATAGCTGTTTGTGTTTTATATACAAAGAAAAGGACAACGTAAATACAACTCTGGCATAGAAGTTGAGTACCCAATAATGATTGAAAGCTAAGGCGTTTTCCATCCTCAAAGAAGTAGTGTTTGATCATTTTTATTAGACTGTAGCAGGCGAGTGTAAAAAATAAACGAAAAAAGTTGATCTGGTTATTAAACCCTATCGCACTTCCATAGTCAAACAAAATAAGTATTAGAAATTCACGTTTAAATAGGAGTGTTTTTATGTATAAAAGAGTGTTTTTAGCATTCATGCTGGTGACAAATATTGCATTTGCACAAGAAAGAGCAGGACAAAGAAAAGAAAAGAATCCGGTTTTGCACGAAGTGTCGAACAAGGAAGTGGTTCAGAGCGTGTATCCCGATGCCGTAAAGGTGGAAAAGGTGAATGACTACTGGTACAGAGTGCTTAATGACAAAAATAAAACGATAGGATTTGCTATGTCTAGTGCCTCGTTTTGTCAGGATGTAAAGGGGTATAACAATTTGACTCCGGTAATGATTCTGATAGACAGGAGTAAGACCATCAAAAAAGTGGCTCTACTGTCGAACTGGGAGACGCAGAGATTTGTGGATAAGCTAGAGCAAAAGGGTTTCTTTGACGCATGGGTGGGAAAAACCCTGAAAGATGCGAAAACTGTTTTGGTAGATGCGCGTACCGGCGCAACATATACAGCCCTGGCGGTGTCAAAAAATGTTGATTTTTTACTCAGCACCGCAGTAAAGAAGTTGCCAAAGAACTAAATAAATCGGAAAAAGAGTTATAAATAAGGAAATGCAGTCAGTTAGGTAAAACTAACCGGCTGCATTTTTTTATTCATTATCCCAAAAACAGAATGGCAGTTAAGTAGTGTATTTTATTCTCTAATTACAATTTTTGTTTCTTCTTTTGATATATTTATTCTTTTCAATGTCATATCATTTTCATGAAATAAGATATATATTTCAAAAAATACAATATTAGATTCTCTAAATATAATATTACATTCACACAACTACATATTTATTTCTTCAGATAGCATCTTTTATTTTTTCAATAACAACTATATTCATGTATTTGCAAGGTAATGACACTATTTACACGATAGAATAGGCTTAGATGTAACCATCTAATCTGCCTTCACTACAAATATATCTTTCAGATTAGTGCTGTAGCAGGGCGAAAGTTTTTCATTCTTCAATTTCCATTTCCTATCAAACCCTTGTGCTGCTATCTTTACCTTCTGCCGTCCATAAGAAGCATTCAACTTATCCATTGCGAGCATTGCCTTTTTGTATTTTGATCTGTCACGAGTATCAAACAAATCAGCTTGCAACGGACGTTCGGGCGTTATTTCACTGACTATTACGCCTGCCTTTTTGTATTTGTAGCCCTCTTTAAATATTGCTTTTAGCCCTCGGATAGCACACTCTATCAACTCTGTGCTATCATTACTGGAAACCGGCAATTTCAAAGTGATTTGATTGTAATACTGTGGCTGATTCGGTGCAAAAGGATTGGTATGAATGAATACATTAACCATAGCTGCGGTAGATTTCTCAGCCCTTAATTTTTCGGCACAAGCTGCAGCAAAGTTCGCAACTGCCTCTGATACCGGTTCGATAGTCGTCAATTTTTCGCCAAAGCTCCGCGAAGTACATATTGTTTTCTTTGACTTGGGCGATTCTGTTTCGATGCACGAAACTCCACGCAATTCAAGCCACGTTCTTTCTCCTACAACACCCATTTGTTGTCGAACCCACGCTTTGCTCCGTTGAGTGAAGTCCCACGCTGTATTGACGCTATAGTATTCAAGTTTCTTTGAGTACTGCCTTCCAATTCCCCAAACATCGCCAATTTTTGTAAGTTTTAGCGCCTTCTCACGCTTTTCTTCATTGTCAATCACACATACCCCCTTATAATTCTTGTACTTCTTGGCAAACTTATTCGCCACTTTAGCAAGCGTTTTTGTAGGAGCAATTCCAAGGCTAACAGGTAAGCCTGTGTTTCGAATGACCGTTCGCACCAAATTGCCTCCAAGGTCATTCAAATTTATGTTTTCAAAACCATCGAAAAACAAAAAGGCTTCGTCTATGGAGTAAACTTCCATTTCAGGCACAAAAGCGCCTATTGTAGTCATTACCCGGTGCGACATATCGCCATACAGCACGTAGTTCGAAGAGAAGACCGCAACTTGATTACTTTCGATTAATTCCTTTAGCTTAAAGGCCGGTTCGCCCATGGGAATGCCAAGCAGTTTTGCTTCGACAGATCGTGCAATAACACAACCGTCGTTGTTCGATAAAACAACGATGGCTTTGCCGTTTAGTGAGGGTTGAAAGACACGCTCACACGAAGCGTAAAAGTTATTGCAATCAATTAAGCCAACCATTTTTTATTCTAATTTCTTTTGTGACTTTTTATTGAATAAGTTACAATGCCCCAAATACAAAAATTATTATCTTCAGTCACTTTTATCGGTTCAAATTTAGGATTTGCCGGAACTAAATAAATCACATCAGTTTCAAATTTTATGTACTTAAGCGTAAACTCCCCATCAATAAAGCAAACTGCTGTATCACCATCTTTTGGTTCAAGACTTTTATCAATAACCAGAATATCTCCATCCATAATGCCTGCATCCTGCATAGAAGTTCCTTTCACACGTGCATAAAAGGTGCTGGAAGGGTTACTGATTAATTCTTTATTCAAATCAATATTCAAATCAATATAATCTTGCGCAGGGCTTGGAAATCCGGCAGCTATTCCACCTTCAATAAATGGCAATGAAATAGTTGAACTCGTGTTAGCAGTATAGAAATCAAGTGTAGCTGAATTTGCTATTTTTCTGATGTGTTGCATATTAAAACATTATTTTCGTTCAGCGGTTATCAGCGCAAAGTAAGTGATTTTGTTTCATAATTAAATTGAATAGTTGAACCAAAATTGATAGTTAGTGATTTATTTCACATACAAAATTTTACCGAATCGTTATGTGTTTCACTATAGCCACATTACGTGATGGCGTGTTGTTGACTGCTGAACAAAATGCCAAACTACGAAGAGAAATATGGAGTAGTATAGTAGTGTGTGCTACCATAAGCATGGTACAAAAATACCCCCACCACGGTATGGTGCAGGCAGATAGTATCGCCTATTTTTGCCCTATCAAATTTTAAATGACAAGATAAACGCTATTTGCAAATTTCGATACGAATCGGGGAGCATAAAGTTGGAAGGAATCATTTAATTAAAACATCAAAATATGAAGAAAGGTAAGAATGATCAGAAACTCTTCACCGGATTATTTTTCCGGGGAAAATTGAAAGAAACAGGTTTAAAGTATTTAGAACTGAGTAATCGAATGTGTCGCTGTTGTTGAACATAAAAATAAAATTTTAAAATCAGACAATTATGAACAAACATTCGATTAAATTATACAATTATGAACTCAAAAAATACAATCATTATTTCTGTTTTATTTTTCAGCCTTTCTCAAATAATTTCAGCTCAGGATGGCCTTTCGGAAAATAAACTATCTGAAGCTGAACGCCTTAAACTCGTAGAAAAAGCAATAAGTGTATTGCCAAAAATAAGTGGGTTAGTGAATCTGCGTTACCAGTATTCTACCGAAGCAGCTAACTATAACAGTGGGAAAAATGGCTTTGATGTTCGCCGGGTTTATTTAGATTTTAGGGGTAATGCTACCAAAGAATTAAGCTACCGGGTGCAATTGGATTTTGCAACGAGTCCCAAAATACTGGATGCTTATGTGGAGTGGAAACCAAGCAAATATATAGGTTTGCAAGCAGGACAGTTTAAAACTGCCTACACGTTGGAAAATCCATATTCGCCCTCTAATTTAGAAACTGCTGATAATTCGCAGGTAATATCTAAACTGGTTACAGATTACAACAACAATGGGCGGGATATTGGCCTGGCTATAAACGGTAGTTTTTTTCATAAAAAAGGATTCAACCTCATTGCGTATAAGGTAGGATTATTAAACGGAAATAATATAAACACTACTGACAATAATAAAACCAAAGATGTATATGGGATATTAATAGTCAATCCGCTGAAATCATTGAGCCTGGATGTATCTTTATATAAAGGACAATATGGTGTGGAAACTGCCAAATACGATAGAAATCGCAGCAGTTTCGGAGCAAAGTATGATGATGGCAAGCTATTGGTTCGAGCAGAATATGTTGCAGGAGAAATTGGCACAGTACAAGCAAACCTGAAAGATGCCAAGGGCTATTATATTTCGACAGCCTATTACATAACAGATAAACTGCAACCCGTGCTGAAATATGATTTCTACCAAAACGATAAAACGACAAGTAGCTCTCAGATTACAAATTATGTAGTGGGCTTAAACTATTGGATAACTCCTAAAACAAGACTACAAGCAAACTATACCCGCAAGGACAATAAAGATTCATCCAAAGTGGATACCGATTATCTGGTTGCCCAATTACTTCTTAGCTTCTAATTATAAACACGATTGTAACAAAATACAGATATGAAAAAAAATGTAACATTAGTATTGGTACTTGCTGTTCTGTTTGGATTATCCAATCCGGTGCAGGCACAAAAGAATGAATTAAAAGGTCAAATTTCGTTATCGGGTGCATTTGCACTTTATCCGTTAGCTGTAAAATGGGCCGAAGAGTTTAAAAAACTACATCCTCAGGTAAAAATTGATGTGTCGGGTGGTGGAGCAGGAAAGGGTATTACAGATGCATTGGCCAAAGTGGTTGATTTAGGAATGGTTTCGCGTGAAATTCACCCCGAAGAATTGAAAAAAGGAGCATGGGCTATAGCCGTAGCAAAAGATGCAGTGGTTCCTACTATCAATGCAAAGAACCCTAAAATCAAAGAATTACTGGCTAAAGGGATTACTCAGGCCGCAGCAACGAAAGTTTATGTAACGGGCGAATATAAAACATGGGGAAATGTACTTGGAATAAATTCTAATATTCCTATTCACCTGTATAACCGCTCTGATGCTTGCGGTGCGGGCGAAACCTGGGCGAAATATTTAGGAGGAAAAAAGCAGGAAGAGCTATTGGGGACAGGCGTTTTTGGCGATCCCGGAGTAGCTTCGGCTATTCAAAAAGACCCCGTTGGATTCGGATACAACAATATTGCTTATGCCTACGATTTAAAAACAAAACGTCCTAACCCGGGAATTTTGGTATTGCCTATCGATGTGAATAATAACGGAAAAATAGATGCCGCCGAAAATTTTTACGGCACTTCTACTCAATTGATTTCGGCCATTGCTCAGGGTAAATACCCGTCACCACCGGCACGCGATTTATACCTGGTTTCAAACGGCAAACCTACCAATCCGGTAGTTGTGGCTTTTCTGAAATTCATTCTTACCGAAGGTCAGAAGTACAATGTACCAAACGGATATATCAGTTTGCCAAAAGACAAACTGAGCAAAGGAATTGCAAAATTGAAATAAACTAATGATAAATAGTTAATTATAAATTATTAATGAGTTTATAATTAACCATTGATCATTGATCATTGAATAGTATGTCATCAAATTCATCATATAGAATTCTCAAAAATAAAATAGCCGGAGGGGTCATGTTCAGCATCACCGTTTTTTCAGTGTTGTTGGTGGTACTTATCGGCTTGGGACTCTATCTAAAATCAGTTCCAATTTTTGATCAGAACAGTTTCTGGCAACTTATTTCTTCTTCGGAATGGCGTCCGGGAAGCGGTCAGTTTGGATTTCTGCCTTTTATTGCCGGAACAATTGCTATAACACTTATCGCCATTGTACTGGCTCTTCCCATTGCTTTGTTGTCGGCTCTGTTTTTGACTGAGTTTTCGAAAAGCTACCTAAAAAAATGGGTTTTCACGGCTCTTGATATTTTGGCAGGAATTCCGTCGGTGGTGTATGGAGTTTGGGGTACTTTGTTTATAGTACCCTGGATTTCAGAAAAACTGGCTCCGAACTTTGTGGAATATTCTACCGGATACACTGTTTTGGCGGGAGGAATTGTTTTGGGAGTCATGATTTTGCCTTTGCTGATAAGCTTGTTTGTCGAAATTTTCTCGGCTGTTCCGCGTGAATTCAGGGATGCAGCGCTATCATTGGGAGCTACCAAATGGCAAACCAGTAAGTTTGTGATTTTGCGGAAGACCTTTCCCGGAATTTTAGCTGCAGTTATTCTGGCGGTATCACGTGCTTTTGGCGAAACGATAGCTGTGTTGATGGTCTGCGGAAATTTACCCATGGTACCACACTCGCTGTTCGATTCCTGCTATCCGCTACCGGCTTTAATCGCAAATAATTACGGCGAGATGCTTTCGGTGCCTTTGTACGAATCGGCATTAATGCTAGCTGCTTTTTTACTCTTCATCGTGGTGTTTATTTTCAATGCCTCGTCGAGAGCAGTGATTTACAGAATAGAAAGGAAGTTTAAATAAAATTAGCTGCGTTGATATTTGTGCTTCGCACGATATTATGCCTTCGGCGATATTAGCTTCGCGCTATTAACAGTTTCGAAAATAACGGCGAAGCCAAATATCGCGAACGTAGTGAGCAAATATCGCACGAAGTGCATAATAACACCGAAGGTAAGAACGGCGAAGCCAAATATCGTACGAAGTGCATAATATCGTGAGCGAAGTGAACAAATAACACGAACACAGTGAGTAAAAAATGAGACTAAAATTTATAGAAGAAAAAATAGCCAAAGGGCTTATGGTTGTTGCGTCATTGGCAGTATTTGCCTTTGTGGTCAATATCATTTACACCATATTCCGTCGTGGTTTTCCGGCTTTAAACTGGGAAATGATCAGTCAGATTCCGGCCGGTGGATACTACAACGGTGGTGGCGGTGGAATACTGAATGCCATTATCGGCTCGTTGTACATTGTGCTTGGATCTACCTTTCTGGGTTTACTTATCAGCATTCCGGTAGTATTTTACCTCAATGTGTATCTGAAAAAAGATTCAAAACTGGCTTATGTTGCCCGGTTGGCTTTTGACGTATTGTTTGGCATTCCGTCTATCGTTTATGGTGCATTTGCATTTACCATTATGATTTATCTGGGTATGCATACCTCGTTGGGTGGTGGTATTTTAGTAATCACTTTGTTGGTGATTCCTATTTTTATCCGGTCTATGGATGAGGTGGCACAGCAATTACCTAAAGATTTGCTGGACTCCACGTATGCCCTGGGTGCTACCAAACTGGAAACTATAAAGGTAGTGCTCCGACAGATAGCTCCGGGTATTGCCACAGCTACCTTGCTGTCGGTGGGTCGTGCCATTGGGGATGCCGCGGGAGTAATGTTTACTGCCGGCTTTACCGATAGCATTCCTACTTCGCTTGGTCAGCCTGCTGCAACCTTACCCTTATCGGTTTTTTTCCAGCTGAGTAGTCCCAATGCCGATGTGCAGGACAGAGCTTACTCCGCCGCACTTATTTTGATATTTATTGTGCTTGTTATAAGCATTCTCGGACGACTAATTACGAACCATTTTTCAAAACACAAAATATAATGAAATTCCTATACCGAAACCCCACGCGAGCCAGTTGGGCTGAAGATTATTCCTTTTTGAATAATGATTTAGACAAAAGTGCAAAAGAGAAACTTGAAAAGGACAAGGAAGGTCTCAGAATTAAAAAGTCATATTTAAAAGTTAGTGACCTGAACATCTACATTCATAAGGCACATATTCTCAAAAATGTTAATATTGAAATTCCAGATAAGAAGATAACCTGTATTATCGGACCTTCGGGTTGCGGTAAATCTACTTTGCTGAAAACATTCAATCGGTTGATTGATGATACGGAAGGTATAAAATATGAGGGAAGTATTTTGGTTGACGATACTGATATTTTCGACAAAAAAACAGAGATAACCGATATCCGTAAGAAAATGGGATTGCTTTCGCAGCGCCCCTGCCCCCTACCCATGTCGATTTACGACAACATCGCTTTTGGTTGTAAAATGCATGGTGAGCGCAATCGCAAAAAACTAAACGAGATTGTGGAAGAACAGTTGAAAGCTGTGGGACTTTGGGAAGAGGTGAAAAACCGCTTACATGCTCCTGCTTCTAAACTGTCCATCGGTCAGCAGCAACGTTTGTGCCTGGCTCGTGGACTGGCAGTAGAACCGGAGTTTATTTTGGCCGATGAAGCAACTTCGGCTCTCGACCCCATTTCGAGCAAACATATCGAGGAACTTTTCGTGAAACTGAAACAGGATTATACCATTATTTTGGTTACGCACACCCTTCGTCAGGCTTTGCGCATTGCCGACCATGTTATTTTTATGTATCTGGGCGAAGTAATTGAAGCCGGTCCTGCCGACGAAGTTTTCAATAATCCGAAACAGGAATTGACGCGTAAATACCTGGAAGGTGCATTTAGCTAATATAATACTGAAAAGCAAAATAAAAGAGATTAAGCTTGGCTATATCGAAGTGCTGTGCGAGAGTTTAAATTGCATGAACATGGAATTTTAAACCTGCACAACCTTTTTCAAACTCACATAACACACAAATCCGCTGGTACTATACCCCATCTCGGCAATCAGGTCCATGTACTGTTTTACTTGTTGCAGGTAGGTTTTGCTTTCTTTATCGCCAAATTTATAATCAACAATGGTGGCTTCGTTGCCCCGAATCACCACACGGTCGGGGCGATATTGTTCACCGGTTGGAATAAGAATAGTGGTTTCGTTGAGCACACGGGTATCGGGCGAAAACCAGTTCTCGGTTTCGGGCATGCTCCAGAAATGCTGTAGTTCCTCTTCCACAGTTTTGCTTTCAGCCTCACTGATACGACCACTGCGCACCAGATCGGCAATAGCGTTCTGTTGATCGGACTTATGCGTAATCTGTTTCAGAATATCGTGCATGATAAGTCCATAATTCAGCCGACTATCCGTCAGTTGTTGGTTTTCCAACAGGTAATCCAGACTTTGGTGGCGAATGCGCAAACGATCGGAGCTACTCACCGAAGGATAATTATTCACCTTCTCGTTGATATCTGTACTTGGTTTGTCGCTGTAAACAGCCTGCGTCGGTTCACCTAATTCGAACCGTTTTTCCTGCTCGTCAAACGAATTGGTAAGCGGAATAAACTGAGCATCCAGTCCGGGCGTGGCGACCTGAAAACAAGTGGTGAGCAGCGTCGACAATGAATTAATCTTATCCAAGCCCTCCACTTCTTTTTTCGGAGCGGGCGACAGACAAATCAATTCGTTTTTAGCACGGGTAAAGGCCACGTACGCCACATTCAAACTATCGATATATTGATGCATTTGTTCATCGAAATAGCTCTCAGCAAAAATAGAATTTCCGAGCTTTGACCCATATTCAATCGGCAACAATGGCAATTCGTTGAACGGAGCCACGGTAGGTTCGCACCAAAGGATATTGCGCATTCGACTGTCAATATCCCAATCGCAAAACGGCATTACCACTACTTTAAAATCCAACCCTTTCGACTTATGCACCGTCATAATGCGCATCGCGTTTTGGTTGTCGGGCGTAGAAATACATTGTTTCTCGCCGTGCTTTTTCCACCAGGTCAGAAAACTGTTCAAATCCGCTGTTTTATTATTCGAAAAACGGAAAACCACATCCTGAAACGCCTGAACAAACACCGCCTCGTTATGCCACGCTCCTACTCCGAAAAGCGATATAATCTGCTCCACCATATCGTAGAGCGAGCTGTGCTGCAAAGCGTATAACTGATTATTTTCGGCGGTTGAAAACAGTGGCGAAAAAACATTTTCATCTTTTGGGATTGTCGAAAAACAAGCATTCAAAGCTTCATTTTCCGATTTATGTTGTCGACCACGAGCGTATTCGTAGTTCACAATGGTTTGCTGAATAGAGTCTGTGGGGTTGACAAATAATTGCAACACACCCAACACAAAACGCACAGAAGCCGCAGCGCCAATGAGCAAACCTTCGTTACCCATTATGTCGTAGCAATAATCGGGTTTAGCATCGGCAGTGGTTTTGTAGTTCAGCAATTTATGAATCACTTGTTGCTCTTCGTCATTTTTACGCACTAGAATACAAATATCGGCAGCGCGATAGCCTTGCGCTTGCAGTTTTTCCAAAATAGCCGGCAAGCGTTCGAGACTCTCGGCTTTCCAACCGTCTTCGTTTTCGTCACGCGGAATAAAGCTCACCTGTACACGACCGGTGGCTGCTTTGGGTGAAATTTGCTGATGAATATTGGCATAAGCGTGCTCTATTTTATGCATCAACGTTTCCAACGACGGGTAAACAGTCAACACGGCTTGCAGGTTTTCATTGAGCTTGCTTTGCAACAATTGCGCAGCACGATAGAAAAACGAATTGTTGAAATCTATGATATTTTTATCGCTTCGCCAGTTGGTTTCTAGATTTTCTTCGTGAATTTGCTCCGGGCGAAAATCGGTCAGTATCTTTTCGTCGAGGAGTTTCCAGTCGGAATTTCGCCAACGGTAAATACTTTGCTTCACATCGCCCACCACAAGGTTGAACTTACCTGCCGACAAACTATTATCCAGCAGCGGTTGAAAGTTTTTCCATTGCAAAGTAGACGTATCCTGAAACTCATCAATCATGTAATTGTCGACATGAATGCCCGTTTTCTCGTACACAAAAGGCGCATCGCTATTATCGATAATTTTATTGAGGAGCAGGTTGGTATCCGAAATAAGCATGGTATTTTGCTCATCGGTAAGTTTTTTAATCTGCACCGCCAAATCGGATAGAATCCCAAGCGTATTGATATGCTTCAACACCAAGATGGCCGAATTGTAGGTGATAATTTCCACTTGAAGTAGCTCCACAATATCGGCAAAACATTTCTGAAGTCCATTTTGATAAGCCGATTCAATAGCAGACTTGATATCTTGCGGTTTAGACTTAGTATAACAATTACTCACATCAGTAGCAAAGCCAATAAACCGATTGCTAATTTCGAATTTACCATTGACTATTTTTTCTAATGTATTGGTGGTTTTATAGGCAAAATCCTCGTGTGTCAGTCCATTGCGGGCCATTATCCGCATCCCTTCCGAAGCAACGAGTTTTACCTTGGCTTCGAAATCGGTTTTAATCTTCCTTAAACTCTTGCGATAGTTGGTCAGAAATTCCCTTTCGTGCAACTTCTTATTGGTATCTTCCGCTTTGTGCTGATAGCTTTCTTTAAAAACCTCTCTGCCCAGCTCCATAATATTACCACGCATGTTCCAGTTTTCGGACTGCTCAATGCGCTCTTCGGCAAATTCGGTAAGCCAATTCAACAATTGCCGGTTCTCAGCTTTGGATAAATCGAGGAATAAATTATCAACAGATTGTTCGAGCGTAGATGAGCTATCCAACTCCAGATTATAACCACCGTGCACACCAATATCGCGGGCAAAGGAGCGAATGACCTGTTGAAAAAAACGATCGATAGTACTAATAGAAAACGATGAATAATCGTGTAGAATATTGGTGAGAATATGTTTTGCCCTTTCGTTCACCGTATGTTCGTCCATACGAAATTTCTCCATCAAATCGACCCGATAATCGGACGCAACACCTTGTGCCAATGCGTGCAATTCCTTGAGGATACGCGATTTCATCTCATCCGTAGCCTTATTGGTAAACGTAACGGCCAGGATGCGACGATGCGCCCGCTCCTTTTGTGGATCGAACAGCAAGTGGATATAGTCTTGCGTAAGCCGGTATGTTTTGCCCGAACCGGCAGAGGCGCGATAGATATTCAGCATGGGAGATTAATTCATAATTTACAATGCATAATTCATAATGAAAACATCCGGTTTTTTTAATAAAAATAGCCGATACTATTTCGGTTCGGCTATTGTGGTATGATTGGATAAAATTCGTTGAATGTATACGTTGTTGTGCTGGTCAAGATTATAGATAATATACCACACCGTTTGTTTGTTGCGCTTGTAAGTGTGCACCTTTTCTCCATATCGCTTATGGATGATGTATCGCGCATTGAAATGAATGGCTTTTTTATCTAAAGTATCACATACATCTACAATGGTATTATGGTACAAAACGACATGATTATATTCTAATTGATGTTTCGACCATGTGAGCAATCCATCAAAAATACTTTTCAAATCCTGCCTTGCAATATGACTATAAAAGACCATGTTTTCGACAAACTTCTTCCAAATCCTTCATTGACTCAACTCTAAATTCCTCAGATGTCAAGTAGCCTTCGAGTACAACTCCCGTTACAGCAGGGTTTTCGAACTCCACACCCGAACGATAATGACGTAATTCATTTAGAATTTTTTTGCCATTACGTGTTTTGTCGTCTATTTTTACCGTATGTATCATATTTCTGTATCAACTTATCTGTTCATTTTTTCTGATGCAAATATACATATATCGTTTTGAATTAGTACAAATTCCCTGTAAATTTAGCAAGCAACCTTCTACAAATTGTAGATGCTCCCCGACAGATGTTTTCAACTCTGTACAAATTGTAGATGGTTCTCGACAGTTGTTTTCATCCTTCTACAAATTGTAGATGTTTCCCGACAGTAGTTTTCGACTTCTACAATTTGTAGACGCTTCCCGACTATTGTTTTCATCATTCTACAAATTGTATAGAAAAAACAACTCAACAGGCTATTTAAAATTGATTTTCTTCACCTTAAAGCCCATTTCGAGTAATATTTCTGCAATTTTCACCCGAAAATCGCCCTGCACCAATATCTCTCCGTCGCGCGACGAGCCACCGGCACCACATTTTACCTTGAGCAATTTTGCAAGGTCTTTCAGTTCGTCATCCTTGCCTTTAAAATCGGTAACCAATGTGGCAGGTTTACCGTTTCGTTTATCCAACTCCACGCGCAAAGGTTCTACCTGACGTTTCTTGGCAGGTTTAGCAGCAAGTACCACTTCCTGAGTTTCCTCCACTTGTGGCAAATCTGTTTTTAAATTGTTTAGCTTATCTCGCCAATCGTTTGTCATATCCTCTTAATTATAATTGTGCACTATGAATTTTGAATTGCCTTCAGGAATTCCCAAATAATAATTCCACCCGTCACACTCACATTGAGCGAGTGCTTGGTACCAAACTGTGGAATTTCGATACAGCCATCGCAAGCGTCCACCACCGTTTGTTGCACGCCTTTTACCTCGTTGCCCAAGATGACGGCATATTTTTTCGATTTATCCAGTTGCAGGTCGGGCAACAAGGTACTTCCTGCCGCTTGCTCGATGGCAAACACCGTATAGCCCTGCGCTTTTAGGTCGGCAACAGCCTGATGCGTATCCTGATAATGCTTCCAGGTCACTGTGTTTTCAGCCCCCAACGCCGTTTTATGAATTTCGGCATGAGGGGGTGTGCAGGTAATACCGCAAAGGTAAACCGCTTCAACCAAAAACGCATCGGCAGTGCGAAACACCGAACCTACATTATGTAAACTACGTACATTATCCAATACCACGATGAGTGGTGTTTTCTTTTCTTCTTTGAACTCCTCGACAGTGAGTCGATTCATTTCCGTTATCTTTAGTTTCTTCATTTCTATTCAGAGGTAAGGAGTAAGAGGTAAGGAGTAAGAATAAATTTACAAATTACTTGCTTCTTACTCCTTAGCTCTTGCCTCTATTTTATCAATTTGATGGCTCTTTCAATTATTGTATCGATTCCATTTGCCTGATCCAATGAGGACAAACTCACCCAAACATCGGGAGCAATACCCCATTCTATTTCCTGCATAGCCGAGTCGTACATGGGTGAGGACGAAAATCGAACCATCCATCCGTTGGGTATCTCACTCGAAAGTGGCAAGCCGCCACCTCCACCGGTTTTATCACCAACAATCAGTACATTGGGTGCCTGTTTCATTCGGTTCACAAAATCATTAGTAGCACTATACGACATCCTATTGGTTAACACTACCACCGGTCGTTGATATTGAATACTTTTATTCGCAGGAGTTTTCACCTCCAACTCCTTCGAAAAATCGGTATGTCCATTGCCAATTTTGTGTTTTATATAACCAGTTACTTTTTCCTCTTTAAAAAAACAAGACGCCAATTGTTTGGAATAGTCCAATGAACCGCCACTATTATCGCGTACATCGATAATCATTCCCTTACAATTTTTAAAATAAGTCATTGCTGCAACAAGATTCGCGTCATTAAATCCATACGAAAAGCTTCCCAGGTAAATATATCCCACTCGTCCATTATCAACCTTTTGATAGCTCAACCCATTGGCTATTTTGTAATTATCGCCCAGATACCTGGCCGAACGAATAAGGTCAGCATTGAAATTAGAAGGATAGTCGGTATACCATTTCCAGTAACGACTTCGATCAAAATTAGAGTATAAATTCACATGCCCATCTTTCAGTTCGTTCAACATGGTAGCCATTAAATCGAAAAATGTCAACGCATCGGCATTTTCATTTACTTTGGCTTTATAGGCCGTATGAATAGAATCCCAATTGATATTTTTATAATCGAGATAGCAGTATTTTGTATCAATAATCCGCCACAAGGACTCAAAGTTACCCCTATTGGTGTTTGGCTCCACTATCGGCTCATTCATACACGAAGGGAGCAAAGCAAGCACAAACAATATAATCGGACTATATTTTTTCATCAAACAAAATCTTTAATTATGAATTATGAAATGCTCATTCATTCGGGCTGATAAAATTATTTGGTGCCCGTTTCTTTCGTCCGGCAAAAGTAGCAAAATCAAATACGGAAGCTACTTTAATGCTCAGATTATTGCGTTTAAACACCAAATCGTTGGCCGACCACTTCATTGTTTCGTAGCCGAGCCCCACCCGCCAAAGCGAACGCCGCAAGGGTATTTCGAGCAGCAGGTTAGCATCCAGTCCACGCTTGTTGTGCAACGAACTGAAATGAAAAACATTATCGAGATTACCCAAACCAAACATTTCGTAATAAGACGCACCGCTGTAAGGCACAAACATACAACCAAGAACCGGACTTTTCAAATCAAGCTTTACTTTCATCTCTTTTCGAAACAACAAGATATCATAACTTGCCGAACCGGACACGTTGAAGTTAGTTCCCAAATCGACGTTTACAGGATTATTTACATTACGCGCAAGGTATTTAAACATAAAATCAAGATCCCACAAGCCACCCAACTGTACACGAAGTTTGTTCATAGGTTTCAAATGACATCGCATTCCCCACCCATAATTTACGCCGAAAAAGGACATGGAGGCTGTATGTGGTGGGTTATAGCCTTTTCCTGCAAGTAAACTAAGTTTTTGATATTTTGAAAAGCGTGTATTTTCGATGGATAAAAATCGCTGACTCTGAAAATCGTACCCTACTCCACCACCACTATAAGTCAGCGGCGAAAGGTAAGGATCATTAAAATCCAACAGCGAATATCCCAACGTATTGCCGGCACTTGTCAACAAATACTTCTGGTCGTTTGTTGTTTGAGCAGTAGCGAAGCCGCTCAGAATGGTGAATATATAAATAAAGTATTTCTTCATCCGGTCATTTATTTACGAATATTGTTTGCAAAAATAAAGAAAATGTTTCGTTATTGAATTAGAAATACTTTCACATTAGCATGTCTGCACTAAGAAATTAAAAATAAATGGGTACTGTTTAGTTAATCAATAAATTATCATTATCTTTGTAGCACAAATTGCTACAAATAACCAGATTTCAAAACTCAGTTCATCACACCCCTTTAAACCAGCAACCAACAGAAAGAAATATGAAAAAGAAAATTCTACTCCATCTAAGCAAGGTATTTACCTTGATTGTCGCTTCGGTTATTTTTATAAGTTGTAACACCAACAACGAAATTGGTACTTCGAATACTATGTTTGTTATTAGTGGAACTGTTACCGATAGTGTCAGCTCACTACCTATAAATGGGATCAAACTAGTACTCACAAAATCCTATCCCATTACGAGTGCTGGAATAAGCTCTATCAAGATAGATACCGTATTTAAAGGATTTTCAGATGCGCTGGGAACCTATAAATTTCAGTTTCTTACACTTCCGCCAAACGACATGACGTTTAAACTGAATGCTTCGGATATTGATGCCGCCAACAATGGCAGCTATAACGATCGCGAAGTAACAGTACTTATCGAATCATTTAATTGGGACAGAAAGGCCTCCGATGTAAGTGGAGGAAGAGTAACAAAAACACAAAACGTCAAACTATTATCGAAATAGTATCCGTACATTTTAAAAATACAAAAAGGCTCAGTAACTTAAATAGTAGTTATTGAGCTTTCTTTTTTCTCATTCATGCGGCAGTATTTATCCTTTTTAAAAGAATGATCTGCTGTTTATATGGCAATGCACCGACAAATCAAGAGGTCTAAAATCCTCGGATAATCTCAGTTTTATGTTTAAAAATCATTACCTTTGCAGACAGCGCACCATAAAAAATTGAGACTATGAAAAAATTAGTTTTTGCTACCAACAACGCACACAAGCTTAAAGAGGTCAAAGCCATACTTGAGCCGACATTTACCATTATTAGTTTATCCGAACTCAACTGCTATGACGACATCCCCGAAACAGCCGATACACTGGATGGCAATGCGTTATTAAAAGCACAATATATTTTCGAGAAATTTGGATTAGACTGTTTTGCCGACGACACCGGACTCGAAATCGATGCCTTGGGTGGTGAGCCGGGTGTTTACTCGGCCCGATATGCCGGCGAAGAAAACTGCGCTACCCAAAACATGTGCAAAGTGCTGCGCTTATTGGGCGACAACAAAAATCGCAAGGCCTGTTTCCGTACCGTAATTGCGTTAATCCAAAACGGAGAAACGCGCTATTTTGAAGGCAGAATAGACGGCAACATAGCATCACAACAACGGGGCGAAAGCGGTTTTGGTTACGACCCGATATTTGTTCCCGATGGCTATCTGGTAAGCTTTGCCCAATTAAGTGCCGAAGAAAAAAACACCATTAGCCATAGGGCGCTTGCCGTTGGGAAACTCACCGACTACCTGCAACAAAGCAAAACTGTAGCGGTGTAAAACGAACGCATTTTGATGTATTGAACGCATAGTCATTTCAATAAAAATCTACTTCGAACAATCAGAAACCTTATGCCAAAAAGATTAATTACCATTGGAGTTTTTCTTTCCATTTTTGCGTGCACCGTGGTTAGTCAGGTGGCAATGGGCAAATGGCGTACACATTTTGCATATAACAGTGTAAATCAGATTGCTCAATCCGACAATAAAATTTATGCCGTAAGCGACGGGGCACTATTTTCGGTAGATAAACAAGATGGCTCGTTGGAATTCTACAGCAAAACAACCGGATTAAACGGAACCAATATATCGAAGATAGGCTTTGACAAAAAAAACGACCAATTATTCGTTATTTATGCCAATGGCAATATAGATGTTTTAGCTGCAAACGGTATTACCAACATCCCCGACTTGTATAACAAACAAATGGTCGCCAGCAAAGATGTAAATAATATACAGTTTTATCAGGACAAAATTTACTTATCGTGCAACTTTGGTATCGTTGTTCTGAACGGAGCAAAAAAAGAGGTTGCCGACACCTACTACATTGGTCCAAATGCCACAGAAGTGAAGGTTATCAACACCACCATTCACAACGAAAGCATTTATGCATTGACTTCAACCACCATTTTTAAAGCTGACGTCAACCAACCCAATCTGGTAAATTACGAATTCTGGACAACAGTAAATGCTCTCCCGGGCTCCGGCGATTTGCAATCCATTCATTCTTTCGCAGGCAGTTTATTTCTGTTAAGGGGAGGAAAACTTTACAAACAGGAAAGTGATAATACGTGGACTTCTTATCGCAACGAGCTTTCGATAACAAGCCTAAGCGTTTCGGGCGATAGAATGTTTCTCCACACCAACAACGGAACTTACAGCATAGATGCGCAACTAAATTCTACGTTGGTCAATTACAATGGAACAATAACCGCCGGTGAATTCGACAAAACCAACAACATTTTCTGGTTTGCAGCCGCCCAAAATGGAGTGATTTCATATAAACCAGGAAGCTCTGAAGTGGAGCAATTTAAACCTCAGGGACCTGCCGTGAACATACCATGGGAAATGATATTCGCCAAAAAGAAATTATTCGTCGTCCCCGGTGGTCGTTGGGCTATAGCGTATGGCAGACAGGGTGACGTAATGATGTACGAAGACGGTAACTGGACAAATATTTATTCATACACCATACTAAATTCTACAAACAGCTCGGTGGCTGATTTCATGAACATAGCCGTTGACCCCACCGACGACAAGCACTTTTTCGCCACATCCTACGGCACAGGGTTGTATGAATTTAGAAACAACACATTTTACAAATGGTATAACCATACAAATAGTACACTTCAAGGTCACCCAACAGTTCCTGAAAATCCATGGATCTACACCCGCCTCGATGGGGCAGTTTTTGATCAAAACGGTAATCTTTTTCTAAACAATTCGGCAGTGGCAGCAAGCGTAAAAGTCTTACTTGCCAATGGCAGTTGGACTCAACTCACGTACCCAAACGCATTGAAAGAAACCTACGGAAAGTTGCTTATCAACAATCAAAAACCTAGTCAGAAATGGAGCATCTCGGTTCGTGGAGGTGAAATTCTGGTTTTCGATGACAACGGCACCATACAAGATCAGAACGATGATAAATCAGTAGTATACACCATCTTTCCCGACCCTGACACAGACGGTGTATTCATATCGCACAACACAAATTATGCAATCGCTCAGGATAAAAACGGAGTGATTTGGCTCGGAACTGAAGCCGGACCATTGCGATTTCAAAATACGACAAGAGTTTTTGATGGGGGCTTGAATTGCTCGCGTGTAAAAATTCCCCGCAACGATGGAACTAACAACGCTGACTACTTGCTTGTAACCGAAAAAATAAAAGCAATCGCGATAGATGGTGCCAACCGAAAATGGTTTGGAACTGAAACTTCTGGCGTGTATCTGATGTCGGAAAACGGAGAGGAAACCATTCAACATTTCACAACCGCAAACAGTCCATTGCTTTCTAACGATATACTTTCCATTGCCATCAATCAGGTAACAGGCGAAGTGTTTTTTGGCACAGCGCAGGGACTTGTGTCGTACCAAAGCGATGCTGCCGAGGGCGGAGCAATTTTTGAAGATGTGTACGCCTATCCCAACCCGGTTCGCGAGGACTACAAAGGTGTCATTACCATCACCGGCCTGGTGGAAAATACGCAGGTCAAAATCACCGACATCAATGGAAATCTGGTTTGTGAAACAGTATCGAATGGCAGTCTGGCTACCTGGGACGGAAAAGATGCACACGGACGAAAAGTAAGCACTGGCATTTACCTTGCCATCTGTGTAAATACCGACGGAACAAAAAGTACCATTACCAAAATCATGGTAATCAATTGATATATTTAAAGTAGAATGAACAAACAAGAAAACAGAATTAGCTCCGAGAATTATTTTCATGTATTACCTCAAAACCTGAACTGCGCGCAAGCTGTTCTGAAAGGTTTTCAAAACGAATTTCAAATCAGCGAAACTGAGATTGAGGAATATCGTGCGTGGGGCGGTGGACGAGCTGAAGGCGGAGTGTGTGGTGCATTGTTCGCAGCTGAGCGATTGCTTCGTCAGGCAAATAAATCAGGCATTCGGGAAGAATTTCTTGCTGTTACGAAAGATACCGGTTGTCTGGAAATAAAAAAAGGCAAGTTTCCTTGCCTTGATTGTGTTCGGTTAGCCGACGAATTGGTTGAAATGAGATTGAAGTAGAATTTCTTTACTTTCTATTGATCAAATTCAAAAACTCTTCGCGGGTTTTGGCTTGCTCGAAAACACCGGTAAAATCCGAAGTGGTGGTAATAGAATGTTGTTTTTGCACACCGCGCATTTGCATGCAAAGATGCTGCGCCTCAATAACCACAATCACTCCCATCGGGTTCAGGGTTTTTTGGATACACTCCTTTATTTGAGTGGTCATGCGTTCCTGCACCTGCATACGGCGGGCGTACACTTCTACAATTCTTGCAATTTTACTCAATCCGGTGATTTTTTTATTGGGAATATACGCGATATGCGCTTTGCCAAAAAACGGAAGCATGTGGTGTTCGCACATCGAATAAAAATCAATGTCCTTTACAATAACCATCTGCCTGTAATCCTCGGTAAACATGGCAGAACGAATAATGTCTTCGGGATTTTGTTCGTAGCCCTGCATCAAAAATTGCATTGCTTTCGAAACTCGTTCGGGCGTTTTCAGCAAGCCTTCACGGTTTGCATCTTCGCCTAAAAGTTGTATAATTTGCTGATAATGTTCTGCTATTTTTTCCGTTTTTTCCGAATCAAAAGGAACAGGTTGATTGCTATTAAAATCCATAGATATTTATTTTGAAACGGAGATATTTACTTGTTCTTTTACTATGTAGGTTTCACTTCTGATACCGGGGAAAGCAGCTATCAATTCAGCTCTGCACGCCTGAGCCTGAGCCTGCGTGCGAAAATCGCCTACTCTCACTTTCCAAAAGGGCGATGAGTAATTTACATACACCGCTAGATCAGGAAATTCTTCTTTTATCTGACTCTCTTTTCTAAATGCTTCGTTTTTAGCTGTACGTTGTGTATTGCTCGAGAATACCTGTACGCGGAAACCACTTACCGTTCTTGTTTCGTGCGAACCCGATCCGGTCACGGTTATGTTTTTACGTCCAACTACAAGATTCTCAATTCGTTTATCCTGATGTAATTTTACTGTGGCTTTCGAAATTGAATCGGGCGTAGCCAACGACTCAAAGATGTTTTGTTGTTTCGATTCTCCATTTTGTTGAGCCGACAAAATGCCAACAAAAAGTAAAAGGGTGATAATTAAAGGTAAAGCAGTTTTTTTCATTATTTTTTTTCGACTAAATTCGGGTGCAAAGTTATATAAATGTTGTGGGTTTTCAGACAAATAGTTCAAAATAGTTCTATTTCGACATCGTTTTGTGGTTTATAGTTGTGACTGATGATAATTTAATGTTTATCTTTGTTCTGGTTTTTAAATAAAGAATCAGAACAAAAATCACAAGCCTGAATGTATAAATAGTTAACTAATTTACACCTATTTTCATTCTAAAACAGTAATATCAATGACTAAAACAGCTATAATTGTTGCCGGAGGGAAAGGCGAGCGGATGAACGCCGACATTCCAAAGCAATTTCTCGAAATTCAGGGGAAGCCCATTTTAATGCATACGCTTGAAGCATTCATGAATTTTGATGCTTCATTGCAATTAATTTTGGTTTTACCCGCTGCGCAATTTGAATTCTGGGAAACGCTCTGCAAAAAACATGCCTTGAATATTCCACACCAAATAATAGCGGGAGGACAAACCCGGTTTCAGTCGGTAAAAAACGGATTAGATGCAGTAAAAGTGCCGGCATTAGTAGCTATTCACGACGGGGTACGCCCGTTGGTGAGTAAAGAAACGATTTCCCGTTGCTTTGAGGCTGCTGAAAAATTCGGAGCAGCTATCCCCACAATGGATTCGATTGAGAGTATTCGCTTCGTGGATGCAAATGGCAGCAAGTCGGTGGATCGGACTGCTTATAAAATGGTGCAAACACCCCAGGTTTTTGATGCAGAGCTGCTCAAAAAAGCTTACGAACAGGAATTTTCTGTTCTTTTTACCGACGATGCTTCGGTGGTTGAAGCCATGGGAGCTACCGTGCATCTGGTGGCTGGAAACAGAGAAAACATAAAAATTACTACTGAATTTGATCTGATTGTCGCCGAACGACTATTGGAACTAACACGATAACTATTGAAAAACGCAGTCAAAAATATTGAATGGCTGGACACGCTACGGGCATTAGCTACAGTGGGGGTCATTATTATTCACAATTCAACTCCGGTCGTAAACATGACCTACGGCCGCAGCATGGATTTTTGGTGGATAGGTAACTGCGTGGATAGTGCGGTGCGGTTTGCCGTTCCGATATTTTTAATGTTGAGTGGAGCTACCCTGCTGGGCAAAGAATATCAACTTGGCGATTTCTATAAAAAAAGGTTTATGCGCGTGCTCGTGCCATTGCTGTTTTGGATGTTGTGTTACTGGGTTTTTCGATGGGCGGTGCTCCAACCCTGGCAACAACCCAAAGAGTTTTCAGCCCTTATCGGCTGGGCTAAAGATTTGTTTCTGAGCGAAGGAATTTCGAAGCATTTTTGGTACGTATACATGATTCTGTTCATCTATTTATTCGTCCCTTTTTTGGGTAAGGCGGTTCGCAAATTAAGCAACTCGTGGCTCTTGACTTTACTTTTCGCATGGATAGTTCTGTTCATTGCACTTCGCCCTATTCCTATCAATTTTTATCGTTGGTCGGATTTTTTTGGATATAAACTGTTGGGATATTTTCTGTACACGGGTTATTTAGTGCTGGGGTATTATTTAATGCAAATTCGCTTCACATGGAGTAAAACGCGGTTGTTTGCGGCAGCCATTTTCATCTTAAGCATTGCTAGTTCGGCTATTTATACTTATTTTGCCAGTAAAAATGCGCACCGACTGGATTTGAGCATCTACAGTTACCTGACGCTAAACACAGTAATTCAATCAATTGCCGTATTCGTTTGGGCAAAAGATCTTCATGTGGGGAACCGATTTATTGCGTGGTTACAGCAAACCATCAGCAATTATAGTTACGGTATCTATCTGGTTCACATTATCGTAATTGGCATTTTCTTTCGCAACAATATATTTTGGACCATGGCGCATCCACTCATTTCATTGCCCATCATCGTTTTGGCAACAGGGATTTGTTCGTTTGCTATTATTTTTGTGTTGCGAAAGATTCCTTTTGGGAAATATATTTCAGGATAATTATATATGGATTTATCGTATCAAGACATAAAATTTTTGCCCGGGGTAGGCCCCAAAAAGGCAGATTTGTTCAACAAAGAACTTGGCATACACAGTGTCGAGGATTTGCTGCGGTACTATCCATACAAATATGTGGACAGAAGTCGGTTTTATTATTTACACGAGATAAATGAGGAAATGCCTTTTATTCAGGTAAAAGGACAAATTATACGGTTCGAGAAAGTGGGCGAAGGGCACAATCAACGCCTGACAGCAGTTTTTTCCGATGGCAAAAATACCATTGAACTGGTGTGGTTTAAAGGCGTGAAATATGCCATGGAAAAATACCACACAAAAGTAGACTATGTTATTTTCGGGAAACCATCTCCTTTCAACGGCCGATTCAATATCGTACATCCCGAAATTGAAATAGCGTCGAAAATGCCACCGCCCGAGCAAATGGGTTTGGTGCCATTTTACAACACTTCTGAGAAAATGAAAAGCAGTTTTCTGAACTCTAAAACCATTCAGAAAATCATTTTTCCATTGGTTCAAAGTATCAAAACAGGAATTCCAGAAACACTTCCCGCCTATATTTTGCAAAAATTTGCGCTAATGAACCTGACCGAATCATTGGTCAATGTTCATTTTCCGAAAAATGCCGATGCACTCAACAAAGCCCGTCAACGTTTAAAGTTCGAGGAACTGTTTTACATTCAGTTAAGTATTCTCCGACTTAAAAACTGGCGTGACCTACAATCGAAAGGTTTCGTTTTTGGTACCATTGGGCATTATTTCAATACCTTTTTCAATACCTATCTGCCTTTCGAACTTACCGGAGCGCAAAAGCGTGTGTTACGTGAAATTCGCATCGATGTAGCTTCGGGTCGGCAAATGAACCGATTGCTGCAAGGCGATGTGGGAAGTGGAAAAACACTGGTAGCACTGATGGTGATGCTTATGGCAGTTGACAATAACTTTCAGGCCTGCATCATGGCACCAACCGAAATTTTGGCTACCCAACATTTTGCCAGTCTGAATGAATTTTTGGGTGACATTGGCGTAAACGTGGCTTTGCTCACGGGCTCTACCCGCCCCAAAGACCGCGTGATTTTACACGAAAAGTTGCGAAGCGGCGAGTTGAACATTCTCATTGGGACACATGCATTAATTGAAGATGTGGTGCAATTCAAAAACCTCGGACTCGTGGTTATCGACGAACAGCATCGTTTTGGGGTTGAGCAACGCTCAAAACTCTGGAAAAAGAACGTGCAACCACCGCATATTCTGGTAATGACGGCTACGCCTATTCCGCGAACGTTAGCTATGACCTTGTACGGCGACTTGAGCGTATCGGTCATCGACGAGTTGCCACCGGGACGTAAACCCATCCAGACCTATCACTATTACGACAACAAACGACCATCAATCAATAGTTTTATTGCCAAACAAATAGAAGCCGGCCGACAGGTTTATATTGTGTATCCGCTTATTCAGGAATCGGAAAAAATTGATTTGCGGAATCTGGAAGAGGGGTATGAGTATATGCGTGAAGTTTTTCCAAACTACAGCATCAGCATGGTGCACGGCAAACTAAAGCCAAAAGAAAAAGACTACCAAATGCAAAAGTTCGTGACCGGCGAAACGCAAATAATGGTCGCAACAACCGTGATTGAGGTAGGTGTAAACGTGCCCAATGCTTCGGTGATGGTGATTGAGAGTGCTCAGCGTTTTGGTTTGTCGCAATTGCACCAGCTGCGCGGCAGGGTTGGACGTGGTGCCGAACAGTCGTTCTGTATTTTGCTAACAGGCTATAAACTGGCCAGCGACACCCGAAAACGGATGGAAATAATGGTACGCACCAACGATGGCTTCGAAATTTCTGAAGCCGATTTACAAATTCGCGGACCGGGCGATTTGGAAGGCACGCAACAAAGTGGGTTACCCTTTGAACTAAAAATTGCCAACTTGGCACAGGATGGGAAAATGTTGGAAATAGCCCGAAATGCTGCCATCGAAATTCTGGAGAACGATCCTCAACTGGAGAAACCTGAAAATCGAATATTGGTAAACCAATTGCGCAAATTGAAGACAAATACATTAAATTGGGGGTCTATTAGTTAATAAAATTGAATTTTCTTTGATTTAAACTTTCAAATCCCTATTTTTGGGGAAGAAAATCTAATTATACTATAAATTAACCACTATTTTAAATGGAAAGAACACTCGTTATTATCAAACCCTGTGCTATTCGTAGAGGGTTAATTGGTGAAGTTATTCAACGTTTTGAGCGCAGAGGCTTACAACTAAGCGGTATGAAAATGGTTCAACTGAACGAAGAAGTTTTAATGGATCACTACGCTCACTTAGTCAAAAGACCTTATTACCAACGCATTGTTGAGTCTATGATGATGACTCCGGTAATTGTTTGTTGCTGGACGGGTGTTGATGCAGTACATATTGCCCACGTTATGGCTGGCGCTACCAATGGTCGCGAAGCAGCTCCCGGGACCATTCGTGGCGATTATAGTGTTAGTGTGCAAGAGAATATTCTTCACACTTCGGATTCGGTTGAAAATGGGAAAGTAGAGATTGCTCGCTTTTTCAGTGCTGCTGAAGTTTTTGAATTCGAAAAACTTAACAAGAATGTATTTTATGCCAACGATGAGTTCTAGTTGCTGAACCCATTTTAGAGTGCACTCTCACTTTTTTAAAAATTCACAAGTAAACAATTGATTTACAAACGATTCATTGTGCCCCGATAGCTATCGGGGCACAATTATGCTTTAATTAAAAGATTCTATGCCTATTTCTCTAAAAAAATATCTTCTTATAACATTCTTTTTTCTAACCACATTTGCGGGATTTTCTCAACGCAACATGTTCTCATTGATTACAAAAAAAGATACAGTAAATATCTATCAGGAAATGCTGAACGACCGTTCGGACGACTTGATGGAAAACCACCCTGCGGAAGATATTTATAACAATATTTGGACTAGAGAAAGGCTAAACCCGTATAAAATTCCGGTTGACAGCTTACCGGATTCGGTCAGAATAGATTGCTCTCACTTTGTAGTTCCTGTTCCCGGAGCAGTAACGTCGGCCTTTGGACCACGACGCTACCGTTACCATTACGGAATCGATTTGCGCCTCAACGTGGGCGACACCGTTGTCGCAGCATTCTCAGGGAAAGTAAGAATTATTGATTACGAAGCCCGTGGCTATGGCAATTACGTCGTTATACGACATGACAATGGCTTAGAAACTGTTTATGGTCACTTATCGGTCGTTTTAGTAGCCCACAATCAGCGCGTTAAAGCCGGTGAAATAATCGCTCTGGGTGGCAACACAGGACATTCAACAGGCCCGCATCTTCATTTCGAAACACGTTATATTGGCAACGCCATCAATCCGGCTAACATTATCGATTTCAATACCGGACGTGTCAATTCCACATCCTATTTGCTTACCAAAAAGCAATCCTTCTACTATCAACGGGAATCAAAACAAGTTCAAATCCTTCGGTATTACACTGTTCGTAAAGGAGATAATCTAGGTCAAATTGCAGCACGCAATGGTACCAGTACTAAGGCCTTATGCAAGATGAATCGCATTAAACTGAAAACAAAATTGAAACCCGGCCAACGACTCAGAATAAGATAAACCCTATATCCATGTGGCTTTGGAATAGTTGTATATTTTATTAAAAACACGTGAGTTCGAATAAGCAAACAGCTTACAAACAATTAAAAGTGGATTTTATATCAACTGTACATTTAATGCAGTCCGGCATATAAATGCTTATTGAAGCCGATACTTACAAAGAAATAGTCCAATGAGACAAACTACCTATTTCAGGCAGGGTCGGCATTGGACTATTTCTTTGTAAGTATCTGTTTAATTTATTTCAACAGCCAGGCAAGCGCTCTACTCAGAAAACTTACCTAACAGTCAAAATACTAGCTAAAAAAGTTTATATACAGACCGGCGATAATAGCCGATGTAATAACTCCACATATATTTGCACCCAGTGCTTCGGGCAAAATCAGACTGTTAGGATTGGCCTTAGTAACTTCCTTCTGTGCAACCTTGGCTGTAGAGGGTACGCAACTCACACCTGCTATGCCAATAGTAGGATTGAAATTCCCCTTCTTGATAAAATACATTATATATCCTCCACCAATACCACCGATACCCGAAAACAATAAAGCCAGGATTCCCAATACTAATAATTTGAGAATGCGTGGATCGAGTAATAAATGTGCTTCGCAAAGAACGCCTAAGGTAAGACCGAGGAAAAAAGTAGATCCGTATAGCAATGGACCACTAATAAATTCATGAATATGTGTAAGTTTTGCTTCTTTTACGGCTATTCCCAAAAATAATGAGAAGAACAATGGCGAAGCTACCGGGAAAAGCAAACAAAGCACTACACACAAGATGGCAGCAGCAGCAAGTTTGGTGGATGCCGAAATTGCCTTCTTTTGTTTTTCATTTGATTTGTCAATCTTGATGGCTCTGAGTTTCTTAGGAATTAAAAGCCGAATCAGATAAGGATACCCACCGTATGTTAATCCTAAATATAAATAGGCTACCACCGTGATGGGCACAAACAAGTGTTTTGCTAATGATAGAGACGTAAACAGAACCATTGGTCCATCGGCTCCACCTACCATGGCTATGGATGCAGCTTCTTGAGCAGTTAAACCCATAGCCTGAGCAATGGGAACAGTAACAAAAGTTCCCAATTCAGCACACAAGGCAAGCAACATACTTGTAAAAGGACGCTGCAAGAGAAACCCAATATCAAGCAAAGACCCTATGCCCATAAAAACGAGACAGGCAATAAGTCCGTTACTGAAAGTAAAAACATATATCGGTTGCAGGAAGTCAATCTGAAGTAAGGCAAATAACTGATCTGTATCTGTTATCATCGAATCAAGAAACAAAGTTCCCTGCATAGCTCCATTTTCAAGAAATCCACCGGGAATGCCGGGAGGTAAAAACATCAACGATGCATTAATGGTAGCCATCCCTAAACCCATTGGTATCATAAGAAGCGCTTCCAAAACTCCTTTTTTACCCAGATACATAAGCATAATGCCCAGAATAATTAGAAAGATGCGGGTTATTGAAACTGTAATATCCGAAGCGAACAATGTAGCAATCCCTTGAAATTGCTGAAAAAAATCTGTAAAATTCATACTTTCTGCAATTTTTAGTGTTTAGTTTTTCGTAGTGATAAAATCAGATTAATAACCCAAATTATTCCGGCAATAAAAAATGATATTAAAGCGGCCTGTAAGAAAATAAAGAAAATCTCCATAACATTTTATTTTAAAGGTGTGATTGTTTTCAGAAAAAAAACTGGCAAAAAAAATATCCAGGCTAACAGACTGTAAAGCGCAGCTCACTACATAACATATAATGACAACAGAATCTCCACAAAAGTAACAAATTGCAACAAATAACCAATAACATTCTGCATAATTAATCAGTTTTTCTTAATCAGGCAACAAAATTCTTTATCAACGGTAAATACAGTCATATTTTTGATAGGATGAATGTCAGTAGAGGATGAATCTGGCTTATTTTTCTAATAATTATACAGGGAATTTTCATTTTACTACCAAGGCGTGACATAAAGCCACGCCTTGGTAGTAAAACAATCAGGTACTTTGTAAAGATTGTTAGGAAATGAAATTAAAACAGCATCGTCAGTCTGCGCTCTTCCGAAACAAGAAGATGAAAATAGTTACAATGGTTTTATATCACTGATATGAATACCTATAAAGCAATCGTCCATACACCCATCTTCCTGATAGCCGCAGGACGAAATTAAACCATTGTTATTTGTTTCCAGATAGACTTTGGCATTTTCTCTTTTTATCAGCCATTCACTTCGAGCCTTGTCATATATCTGATCCAAGGTCAAAGCAGCAGCTCCATATGTATGTAAACCTATTCCGTTCTCATTTTCAGCCCATTCCAGAACATCAGACGGCACATTAATCATTCCCACCGTTGAAGTATATTTAAAATGACGCTCTGTAACCTTCCCATCGTTAACCGTAATGGTGGTTTCCGATGCAGGACCAAACACCGAAGCTTGTGTTACCTTATAACTATATGAATTTCCGGAGGTGCTTTTAAAGCTCAACCACACTTTGTAACTCTTTTCAAAATTGCTCTGATAATTGAAATCATCGTTTTCACACGAACCGAGTAGTACTCCCATGAATAGAAGGGTGAGAATGCATAGTTTTTCTTTCATAATAGTGTTTGTTTGATAATTATAACTTGTGCCAAATTGATTAGGACATACATTTCCGGCCTTTATTAATACATTGATGCAGATTTAGTATAATATGTTGCACCCAACACTACTTATTTTCACAGTTACGAACCAGCATCCCAACCATAATTATCAACTCCCATATTTAATATAGTATAACCTCCCTGTAATTTCATTGTGAGCAGAGAAATACAAGAGTTTGGTTGACAAGAACCTGTGATTCTAATGGATTTCTGCAGCAAAGTGGAGAATTACTTGTAGTATTTAGTCCAGTTCTTCAAGCATATACTCCAAAATGTTCAGTAATCTTAGTTAAACATCTATATTTAAAAACATAATATATATTAATTAATATTAAATTAATTGTGCATTTTTTAGCATTAAGTTTCTGACAAACAGCAATTTTATAAAAAAAATCAATTTCCAGAATAATCACTTATAATAATATAGTTAGAATATTGCAGTTATGTTTCCTACCGGATCTAAAACAGCGCATTGACTCCGCTAGACGCTGTCTTAAATGCCTAGCAAACAACTGAGTACGGTTGCAACCGATTTAAGCATGCAAATAAAGGGAATGACTATTGAATTAACAAAAAGAGGCGATATAACAATAAATGCTACATGTATTACACAAAACGCTACAAAGCATTGAACCACTGATAAATATGCAACAATATGTATCTTTGTGTAGTAAAATTGTAATAATTACAAAATATGCTAAAAAACATCCTACACACAATCCTATTCATATTCATCACTTTAGGCTCTGCATCTTGTCAAAATGCGGATATGACAGAGCTTACAGTACCTGTTCAAAGCCAAGTGCAGGTATCGCCTAACTCCTATCAACCCTCAGCACCAATAGCGTGGAATAACGTCAGTGATAAGGTAATCAGCAATTTGGAAATAAATAATCCGGGCGGACACTGCATCAAACTAGCCAATTGCTCTAACATCACCATAAGAAATTGCAAACTCGGACCCTCAAAGGGTGAAGGCGTATTCTTATACAACTGCACCAACATCACCGTTACCAACTGCACCATGGACTCAGTAGAGAGTGGCGTGGTAGCCGATGTAGGTAGCGGCATCAAAGTAACATACAACAGCGTGAAAAACGTTTTGGGACCCATGCCGCGTGGACAAATGGTTCAATTTGGGAATGTAAATGGATCGGGCAACTGCATCAACTACAACACCGGCGAAAATATTCTCGGACAAAGTCACCCCGAAGACGAAATAAGCCTGTATATGTGCAATGGCACTGCACAGGATCCCATTCAAGTGATGGGCAACTGGATACGCGGCGGAGGGCCTTCGGGTTCGGGCGGTGGCATTATGACTGGCGATATGGGTGGTTCATACATACTTGTGCAGGACAACATCCTTATCAATCCCGGACAGTACGGCATTACCATTGCAAGCGGACATCACATCACCATCAAAAACAATAAAATCTACTCTAAAAAACTACCGTTCAGCAATGTGGGACTTTCGGCCTACAGACAGTATCCTATAGACACCTATGCTAACACGATTTCCGACAACGAGGTTAACTTTACAAACAAAAACGGTGTACTGAACAATATGTGGAATGCAGGCAATGCAGGAGATGTGTTGGGTTGGGATACGAACAAATACAATCAAAACTTAACCGAGTCGGCTCTTCCAACCCGAATTATAGGTGTGAGTCGTACTGCATCCAATTAAAGTGACTCACCCCATAGGAGCTGAGCAGGGTCAAAAATATGATTTCAACTTACAAGTAAGTTTGCAACCCGATTAGTTTCTTGTTCTCGCGCTTTTTCCAAAACCATTCGTTCACTTTATAGGTAACAAAGGCACTTCCGGCTCCCAGAAGTGCTCCCCCCAGCACATCAGAAGGATAATGAACGCCCAGATTGAGGCGTGAATAACCCACCGAACAAGCCCAAAAATACCCCGGGGCTATAACATACCATTTAGGATATTTTAAACTCAAAGCAGTTACAGTCGCAAAAGCGAGCGATGTATGTCCGGATGGGAATGAATAGGATGTTTCAAATGCAGCAGGATGGATATCAGGATATGTAATATACGGACGATTGCGATTGACTACTTTTTTGAGCGAATAGGTCATCACCCCATCAACACCAATTGCTGCGCCCACATAAATGGCATTCTTCAATAAATTATCATCTTTTTCAATCAACGCCACCACACCCATCACCACAGGAGTAGACAAAGCAACTGCTGTGGTAGTGCTTGAAATAAAGGTAGAATAGTGCCTTAGAACAGGCGAACTTGAACCGTTTATGCTCCTTAATAGGTCTATATCTGCATTTTGTGCCGAAACTTGCGTAGTAAATAATGAAAATGTACTGCAAAGCAGAATAATTGTCGTAAATTTGCGCATATTTTTTTGGCTTCAAAGATAAGGTTATTTGTTGAACTGTTGAAATATTTTTTTATACTAATAATTACCGGTTACCACTCATTTCAGCACAAACTCTTTACATACGAATGATAAAAGTAGCCATTCTTGGCCCTGAATCGACAGGAAAATCTTCATTGGCAAAAAGTCTTGCTGAACATTTCAATACCGACTGGATTCCTGAATATGCACGAGAATATGTCGAAAACCTTTCGGGCACTTACACTTACAATGATGTGTGCGCCATTGCAAAAAAGCAGATTGAACAGGAAAAGAAATACATGACCAATTCCTCAGAAAAAAACGGATACGTATTTTTCGATACAGAGTTGATTATCACCAAAGTTTGGTTTGAATATAAATTCGGTAGGGTTCCCGATTTTTTGAACGAACAATTAGCCATCGGATTTTTTGATTATTACTTGCTTTGCGCCCCCGATCTTCCCTGGATCCCTGATCCGGTAAGAGAGCATGGCAATGATAGAGAGTTCTTTTTAAATTGGTACAAAAAAGAAATTGAACAATTAAAAAAACCATATTCGATCATAACCGGAATCGGGCAGCAACGAATTCAGAATGCCTTAAAAGCATTGTGCTTTATTAAAAGCTAATATTATTTTAATTATGAACAACGAATTACTAAATACAATCAAAAAGCTTTCACAAAGCGAAGGCTACAAGGACGTTTGCCATAAACAAGGTAAAAATGACCCAATGCCATCAATTGATGTACTCAAGGAAATTGTACAACTGTCCCGATCCATTCTTTTCCCTGGCTACTTTGGCGATGCGGGGGTGAATAACAACACCATGCTTTACCATATAGGCGTTAACATCGACCGCCTGCATCTTTTGCTCTCCCAGCAAATCAAGGCAGGCATGTGCTTTAACTCCAGCTCCGACGAATCGACCGCCTGCAATGAAATCGATAATAAATCGAAGGACATTGCCACTGCATTTGTAACCCAACTACCCGATATTAGAGAAAAACTACATACTGACGTTATCGCAGCATACAATGGCGACCCGGCTGCAAAGAGTTTTGGAGAAGTAATATTCTGTTATCCAAGCATTCGGGCTATTAGTAACTATCGTATTGCACATGCTTTACTTCAACTCGATGTGCCTTTGATCCCGCGTATCATTACCGAAATGGCGCATTCCGAAACCGGAATCGACATTCATCCGGGCGCCACCATTGGAAGTTACTTTACCATCGACCATGGTACAGGTGTAGTGATTGGCGAAACGGCCATTATCGGCACAAACGTAAAAATGTACCAGGGAGTTACACTGGGAGCTAAGAGTTTCCCATTAGACGCAGATGGCAATCCCATCAAAGGCATTAGCCGCCACCCACGCATTGGCGACAATGTGATTATCTACTCCAACTCCACCATTTTGGGTACCATTAAAGTGGGTGATGGCGCTGTTATTGGCGGTAACCTTTGGATAGACACCGATGTTCCGGCAGGAGCTAAACTAGCACAAAAAAAGATAGACAAGTCGTTTGGAGACAAGTGATTGTTGCACACATAATAAACAAAGACAGGTAACCACAAACAGGTAACCGTAGATAGAAGAAAAAATATGGAATTTGAAATGTTAGCGAAAACTTTTCGCGGATTAGAAGAAGTACTGGCTACCGAATTAGTAAATATCGGTGCCAACAATGTGCAACTTCAGCGAAGAGCAGTAAGTTTTACCGGCGATAAAGCCTTAATGTATAAAGCAAATTTGTGCCTGCGGACAGCATCACGTGTCTTAAAGCCCATTCTGACTTTCGATGCTTCAAATCCCGACGAAGTATACGAAGAAGTGAAGAAGGTGAACTGGAGCGACTACATGTCGGTTGACAGCACGTTTGCAATCGACTCAACTGTTTTCTCGGAAGAGTTTCGCCACTCGAAATTTGTTGCTTACCGTGTAAAAGATGCCATTGCCGATTGGTTTATGGAAAAATACGATCGTCGCCCATCCGTACGCCTTGACGGTCCGCAGTTAATGATCAATATCCATATCGCCGATAAAAAATGTACACTATCCCTCGATAGTTCAGGCGAATCGCTTCACAAACGTGGCTACCGTGTGGCTCAAACCGAAGCTCCACTAAACGAAGCACTGGCTGCCGGTATGCTGTTGATGGCGGGTTGGAACGGACAATCGAATTTCCTTGATCCAATGTGCGGTTCGGGAACACTGCTTATCGAAGCAGCCCTGATAGCGCTAAACATCCCACCGGGCATTTATCGTTCATCATTTGCCTTCGAAAAATGGAGCGATTTTGAAGAAGAACTTTTCGATACACTTTATAACGACGACAGCTACGAGCGTCCGTTCGATTTTAAAATTTACGGATCGGATAATTCGCCACGCGCCATTAAAATTGCCGAACAAAATGTAAAAAGCACCGGGCTGAGCAAATATATCCAATTGGACGTAATGCCGATTCAAAAGCTCGAAGCACCCGCTCCAAACTGCATGGTGGTAACCAACCCTCCGTATGGCGAGCGTATCACCTCCGACGATATTTATGGCTTATACGCCGCGTTAGGGACTACTATGAAGCACAAATTCACCGGGAACACCGTTTGGGTTATCAGTTCGCACGACGAATGTCTGGACAAAATCGGACTAAAACCTACCGAACGTATCCGTTTACTCAATGGGGCACTGGATTGTTGGTACTGCCGCTACGATATTTTTGCCGGTAAACGCAACGATTTTGTAACCCAAAGGAATCAAAACAACTAAATTCGGGAGAAAGATTAAATAAATCTTTCAGTAGTAAAATCGCCCTTCTACAATTAAAAGATTGTTTATAAGCAATTTGCAAACTACAGTTTTTACCGGCTTATTTTAATTTCAAAAATGTCGGTTTTTAATTGAATAATAGTTTGTAAATTCCAAAAAAAGGCGTACTTTTGCACCGCAATCGCCCAGATGGCGGAATTGGTAGACGCGCTGGTCTCAAACACCAGTGGATTCACTTCCATGCCGGTTCGATCCCGGCTCTGGGTACTTTCAAAGTAAAACCCTAATTGATTTTCAATCAGTTAGGGTTTTTATATAGTATTCGTCCCGCTATTGTCCCGCAATTCTTTTTTTTGATCTTAGAATAGAAATAATTCAGCTAATACTTTTCTTATCTATTAATCAGATTATCCTAATGTTCTCATTGTAAAATATACTTTCCATCTTAAGCACAGATGCAGGTAGACGGGTTTCTGAATACTTGAAGTTGATGTTATCCGACTTAATAAAAATTGCTTTTAAGTTTTTACACCCAAAGAACGCACCATTTACAATACTTTTTAGAGTGTTTGGAATAGTAACCTCCTCTAGTAGTATACACTGCACAAAAGATTCTTCACCTATAATCTCAAGTGATTCTGGCAAGTTGATCTTTCTTAAGCTAGAACATTTATAGAAAGCCTTTTTCTCAATATCAACAACTTTATTTGATAAATGCACATCCTCTAACACCCAGCAATTGGAAAATACACCTTCGTTAATAATTTCTATATTTTTAGGCATATTGATTTTTTCTAGCCCTCCACACCCCATAAAGGCTCCCTTACCTATATAAGTTATAGAATCAGGCAGTATTATAGTTTGAGATATTCTGCTACAACCATAAAAAGACCAATCTTCCAATCTATAGACATTATTATGCAAAATCACTTTACCAATATTTTTATCACCAGAGAAAGCTCCATTTCCAATAATCTCAACATTGTTAGGAATCTCTACTATTTCATAGGCTCGTTTAATTATTGAGCTAATAAGAATACTGTTTTTAATAAATAGAAAAACACTTCCAATCTCGACCAGCTCTTGATTAAAATATATCTTATCCAATTGTAGGCAGCCATTAATAAATGCACCTCCAAATATATTAACAGACTCAGGAATTGAAATAGATTCAAGTGAAGCACACCTATAAAAAGCTCTTTCACCAATCCTCCCAACAGTAGCTGGAATATCAACAGACGTTAACAAACGACAATCTTTAAACGTTCTATCTTCAATAGATCTTAAGCCGCTTGGAAGCTTGATACATCTTAACAACCGACACCCAGAGAAGGCATCTGCACCTATAAAAGTGACACTATTCGGCAATTTTATTTCTGAAACATCAAAACCCGAAAAAGCCGAGTTCGCAATCGTGGTACATTCTGAAATAACCTCATAATCTTGCAAACCACAAACAGCTTTTAACAAAACACTTTTATCTATACTGTATGTAACTCCAAAAACATCATGCCAGTATTTTTTTTCATCAGTATCTAACATATTTTCACTCTATTTGAAAGCAACTTTACTAACAACTCCTTTTTCAATTGTTTTCAACACTCCTTTTCTTATAATACACTTTGAATTTTTATATGGTTTTAGATCTGATAGTCCATAGTTACGCAAGCTACCATATCCTATTCCAATTTCTTCAGGATCATATTTGGTGTAAATTGCCGCCAAACTTCCAAAATAGTAATGTTCATCTGCGATCTCTAAATGAATAACTGTCCGTTCAATTTTCTTCATGTCTTTTTTATGCAAATATATTAAACATATTGCACATATTAATTATATGTCACTTATTTAATATTTATTAACGCATAAATATGTCATATATTGAATATATGTCATACCTTTGTAAGGTAATCAAAAACAAAAAAACGGCATGAATACAACATTTAAACCAAAACAATACGAAGTAGGATGCAGCGGTTCTGGCTGGGGCGTATGGAATGTAAATACAAATGAAAAAGTAGAAGGATTTAGTTCATGTAAATTCGGACGGTTGCAAGCACTTGAATTAATGTACGAACTTAACGGTTGGAATAAGCCAGCAAATTTTAAATAATATCACCACTAAATCAATATATCATGTTACAGATCTTAGCATTAAGTATTGTAACTGCAACAAGATTTAACTGACACATGAATGACAATATGAAAAAAGCCGTAATTCTCGCCCGTGTTTCTACACAAATTCAAGATTTTGACAGACAAGTGAATGAATTGACCGAATATGCCTCAACACATGATATGGAGATTGTAAGAGTATTTGCAAACAAAATTTCAGGAGCTAAGAAAAATGAAGATCGTCCAGAGATTTTGGAAATGATTGAGTATGTAAAATCAAATCAGGTTGATAAAGTTCTAGTTCTTGAAATAAGTCGCCTGGGAAGAAATACACTTGAAGCATTGAAGGTGATTGAACTCCTAAATGATGAAAAAATCTGCCTCTTTGTAAAAAACTACAATATAGAAACGCTTGACGAAAAAGGGAGCATAAATCCAATGGCTCAATTTCTCTGTACAATTCTTTTAGAAGTAGCCCGTATGGAAAGAACCACTATTAAGCAACGTATGGAAAGTGGATATTCAAATTTTCGAAATAATGGTGGCAAGGTTGGGCGCAAAGAAGGCTTTAAAAAATCAGCCGAACAAATGAAAGCTGAATACAATGAAGAGTTGAAACTCCTAAGAAAAGGGATTAGTTTACGAAATGTAGCAAAAATCACAGGAACAAGTGTGAATACTCTTAGAAAAGTAGCTGAGATTGCATCTTAAATAAACCATTAAAAAAAACGATTATGGAAATGGCAAAATATATTATCAGCATTCTTAAAACCAATATGCCTGTGATATTCTCATGGGGGTTCAACAGCCCAGTTGCATTAGAAAATGGTCTTAGATTCAATGTAAACGGGTTTAAACACAAAGGTAAAGTAGCTGTATTATATAATGAGGGTCTTGACTTATTCAATGTGGAGATTCTTACATATGGAAATGATGTGATTGAAACAATCACTGACTTATACTTTGACCAGTTGATTGAGGTTATTGATTATCGGGTGGAAATGGTAGTGAATTATAATGAATCAGTGAGAGCTGAATACTCAAAAACAAACTAACCAAATTACTATGTTTAAAGCCCCATTTCCATGATTGGATTTGGGGCTTTATTTTTCAAAACAATACATATATCAATAATTGATTAAAACGATAAGGTTTATATTTCGTGGATACTTTCTTGTCTAAGTTTCCCATCAATGCCAAAAGGTATATTGTTTTTATATTTGCTTTTGTTAACTAGCTCGTAATGTAAAATTTCTCCGTACACTGGAATAAGTCCTCCTGTTATTTGGTGATGAACTTTAATGCTTGCTGCAATCACTATTAGTTTATCACGAGTTGAAAGATATTGAAAACCATTTTCTAAAATAAGAATCTTTTGATTTTCATAAAGCAATCTCATTTTTTCATCAGTGAGTGTATTGTGTTCACATACTGCAATAAGTTTTGTGTCTTCTTCTAATTCATACCTACTGAATAGATCCAAGATATTTTTCACAATTTGTTCTTTTCTTTCAATGAAATCAGTCTCATTATTTTTCATATTACTGTAATTTAAATATAAATAGCTTGTAATATGATTTTCAGCATTAAATTCCAAAATTCTTTTAGAGTAATATCAATTTAATCTTTTAAGTTAGACTGACACATTCAATAGAGTATCAAAACAACTTTTCAAAGATTATATTGATACATTTTTAAAATGACACAAATTTAGTTTGCCAGCATTGTTGTTGGCAATTATTTATTTGATATTAAAGTTTGGCAATTGTGTTTCGGTTGGTAAGGGGTAGGACTACCTGATGGGAGTCCCCCATCTTGGAAGGGCTGGTGGGGGTGGTTGTTTTGGGGCTGACGGATGAGTCCGAAAATTTTTAAATTTTAAAAAACCAAATCTTCCAGAATCTGACCTTTCGTTTTTAGAAAAAACTCTGGCTGATTATAAATTGACCGACCCTTAAAAAAATTTTCAAATAAATTTTGAAATCTACAGAATTAACCTGTAATTTTTCAGCAAGTGTGTTATATGGTTGGAAATAACAAGCAGAGCAAAATTGACTACAAGAATGGTGGAAAATAGGTGCATTTTTGACTGTTTTTCACCTCAAAATTTAACGTTCAATAAGGCGCATTTATAAAAACGGCTAATGTATTGTCAATCAGATAAAAGTGATATGTGATAACGGATAGAGAAATGAATCGTTTGTCAATTTCTGAAACACTGGGAAAATAGTAAGTTTTCAGACCTTACAATCCGAATTATTCAATCATTCTTAAATAAAGTTCTTTGGTATTTTTATTGATATGCTTCCAGATCTACTATTATTATAAAAACTTTCAAGTCAGATTGAATATAATGACTTAATTTGAAATACATTATAAAAGAAGTTCTTTTAAGATAAGCGTTATTGACAATAACTGTATATAATATCAAAAAAAGACGTATTATTCTCAACAACGAAACAGGCTTTTGTTCAAAAAGCTGTTGAAGTTGTATTTCTATCTTTTATAAATATATTTTATATATTTATATATTGGTATCAAGACAAATACACCTTAACTAAGTTTGAATAACACTCTTGTTATCGAGATCAAACGACTTAATTTAATTTTAGATAACTGTATATTATCAGAATCATACTAAAAAACATAATTTGGATAACCTTAATAAACTATTTTAGCAGTCGCAATATGAAGAGAACTTACATACTAAATTATTCAAAATCAAGCATAAAATGAAACCAAAGTCATGTTTTTAATCCAGAGACTATTTCGTACAGTCCAGACCCTTTTCAACTATTATGATAATATCCGTTGAGTTACAGGAGCAATTAACCAAATCTATTAATTTAAACAATTCTTCGTTTTCAGGTTGAATAGATATGAAAATTTCAATAGCTTTTAAAAGTCTTTGTTTGACTTCTTTTAGTTGTTTTTCCTGACTTCCAAGATAAGTTGAAGAAATTCCATTTTCGGCATTCATCAAGTTTCTTAATTCTTGTAAATGTCCTCTTCTAATTCGTCTATCGTGTTGAAATGCTCTTTCTAAAAAGTTCTCGTACAGAGTTGCATTTAAGTAATTATCTTGTTCTTGTGTTCCCATTTTAGTCTATATTTTATTTTTTTAGCCTTACTCCCCCTTACGACTGAGACTATGCGCACCTGCGGTTTGCGGGAGCGTTCGCTGTCGTGAAACGACAAAGTGAATGCGGGCGACAATCCTGTCGCACTGAGACAAGATAACCGCGGGCAAATAACCAGCTAAGCGATTATAAGCCTGCCAAATACATAGGCGAATATTATGTGCTTGGTGTTTTGTTCTATTGTGTTGATTTACCGACTTTTTCTAATATCATTCGAGATCGACGGAGTCAATAACTTGAAAATTGAATATGGACTTTGGATATTTAACAATTGCTTTATGTTCTAAAATATAATTTAAATTTGTATTAGTGGCTTTATTTTGAATTGATAGACTTTCCCTGTAGTCTCTAGCTTCAGGCAATTTTATAAAATCAACTACAATACCGCTTTCTCTTACTACTTTTTCGATGTTATCTAATTGTACTTTAAAGAACTCTTTCCGACCATTAATGGCGTTGACTTTTTTATCTTCAAAAGCGTTGTGAAGCTTTGTTTCAAGCATAGGAGCATCTTCTGAATATATCATAGCATGAATATCATATCCGAACGGTACAGATGCATTACTAAGTTCTCTTACTCTATCAGTTGGATCTAATCTTCTTGTCATACCAATTTTAAATATATTATGACCAAAAGATCCTATATTTGAAATGACATAAACATACCCTCTACGTGTCTGTTGTGCCATAGATATTGCTCTCTCTTTGTTTTCTTTTGCTTCTAATAATTCGGTTTCTAAATAATTTATTTTCTCCAAGAGTAAATCATATTTGGTTCCAGTTGCATTCTCTATTTCTTTCTTTACCTTAATAAGAGCTTTTGAATAATAGATTTCCTCCTGTTCTGCTTTTTTTCGTTCTCTTTCAATTTCCCGAAGAGCTTTTTCTTCTTCACGTCTTTCTTCTTTAATCATTCGTGCTTCTTCCTTTTCTTGATAAACCTTATTTTGATATTCAAATTCAAGATGAAGTACTTGCTCCTGCAAATCAAAGTATTCTTTAGTTATTTGAGTGCAATAGTTTTTGCCTAACTGATTCATGTATTTATAAATTCTATGGAATTTTTTTATTATAGCCTCAAAATTATTCCATCTAATGTCTTTTAACAATGAGATACACTCAATGTTAAATGAAAATACAATCAATGTTCTATTTAAATCAGTTGACCCACTTTTTATCCAACTATCTTTTATACATTTATTTACGTTTGGTTCGCAAAATTCTGTAGCTTTATTTGTGGAATGCAATCGAAAAAGTTGCCAGTTTATTTCATTTTGTTTTGTTTTATAATCCTCTGATCTTTCAAATAGAAATAATGGGTCATCAAATCCAAAATCGGAAAAGTCTAATTTCCCTTGCAAAATATCAATTTCCTTTTTAAGTTCTTTGTAAACAGATAAAGCGTTCTGATAATCTTGTTCAAGCTTTTTAAATTTTGAAGAATTTAATTGATTTTTCAACTCTTCAATATTGGTTAATGCTTTCTGATGATCTAGTTCCAACTTTTCAATTTGAGCTAAATATCTTTTTCTTTGTTTGTTAAATATACTCATAAAATCAGGTGATTTATACTTATCCTCTCTATCTAAAATGAATTTGATCTTATTTATAGGCTTTATATGCAAGGAAGAAAAAGAGAATTTATTTTTAAGATCTCGTCTCTAAAAGTCCTCTCACTTTCTATAAGAATGATTTGTTCGTTTACCTTTATTGTTCTTGATGAATTGTTAGGAAATTTGATATTGACTGACTCTGAGTTTAACAATAGCTTGACATATTTTTTTATATATAATTGCGTATGGTAATCACTGATACTATCATCTAGAATTGTGTATAGTTCTGTGGCTTTTTGTCCAATAGTTTTTTTTATACACTGACTAATTCTTTTAATATCAGATAAACGATAAAAATCATTGCAATTTATTCTTTGTCTACCAGTATATTTAAATGGACTAGAATACCCGAATTTTGAGAATACAATTGATTGATGTACACCCAAATGTCTGTATAATATTGAAAATATATCATTCAAATTACTTGTGCCCCAATAATAATCTTCGTTTCTTATCCTATCAGGACGGAACAACTCATATATTCTCGCATAATCTAACATTGCTTGATGAATATCAATATCTGAGACTTCTTCATTTTGAATTATTCGATTAATCACCTTTTCTAATTCGTCTACATTTTTAAAAGTGAGACCCTCTTGAAAGAAAGCTACAAAATTATTATTTAAAATCTGTTCAATTTTCTTGTCCATTGCTTAGATATGGTGTTTTTATAAGATTTATGTGTACTATTGGAAAAATAAACCAAGGAAGTTTTTATTTACGTTTTTCTCGTGCTATTGCATTATATTTGCTCTCTAAACCTCTGAATAGTCTTTTATATACTCAAGAAGCTGCTCCCCAATTACTAAATTTCTATACTCAGGAAAAACCAATAAACCTTTAATACAATAATTCGTTTTCGTCATAAATGCAGAGACTTTTTTAACTCAACGTATACCCACAAATCTTATCCCTATCATTTATCTGTTTTTTTTCACTTGCACATAACGACGACGTGTGTTAGCGGTTCGGGCTTTTTTCGTTCGTTTCAAATCCAAGTTCAGACATAAAATGCATTCCCTTTGCATATTCTTTAATTCCTTCTTCAATAAGTTGTTCATTTCCTAAGTGCATACCCTTGAATGTTATCATCAACCCTAATTTTGTATTAACTAAAGGAAAATCACTGTCAAGTTTTAGAATTTCTCTAAGAAGTTCAATACTTTCGTCAAATCTCTCAACATAGATTTCATTGAACTTCTGTGTTCCTTTCTTCATGTACTTAACAACCTCACTAATAGTCAGTAATATGAAGGGATTATTTTTGTCAAGTTTCTCAAACTCACTTAATAATAATTCTACAATTTGGTCCGAATTGTCATTTTGCAGAATATTTTTAATTATTTCATAGTTGAATGACGTCTCAGCATATTGAACTTGTTTTAATAATTCATCTTTTACATTGTCATTTGCCTTGTCATCAATTTGTATTTCAAGTTCTTTACTTGTTTTATTGACAGCTGGGGTCAAAGCAATTCCGTATTTTTTCGTAAAATCATACTTTAAGGAAATGTAATTGTCGTATGGAAAATAGGGATTTAAAATTGTCGATTTTATAATATGTTGAACTGCACCTGAAAATTGCTTTTGCTCTAATAATAGGATAGCTTTATATCTTTCTACATAGCTAGTCCAAAAGTTAAGGAAGTTATCTACAGAAGATTTGTGCGAAATTGAAAGATTTTCAGCATCTGTTCTAATGCTAGTTATTAGTTTTTCTGTGTCATCTAAAATGTAACGAATGTCTTTATATTTTTTTGCATCAAGCATTAAGTCCGTCAAAGACTGTCCAAATAAAAGTAAATAAACTTTTACAGTCAATTCGATTATTTTAGAGCAGTTTAGATCGTTATCTGACGAAAGATTGTTTATTAACCTTTCTGCGTTCGAGATAGGATCAAGATTACTAAGATTAGCTTTATCATAATTTATTATAGCCAATATATTCTGCTTATTCACATCTCGAATAAAATGCAACGTTGCTAAGTGTTTAGCTTTTGTAACTCTTTTCCTAAGAAACTTATTGAGTCCACTATTGCCTAAGAAAATCGAAATAAATTTCGGAAGGATAATATTGTTTGTTTTTATGAATTTATTCCTATAACTATAAAATGAAGAAGTGATTTCGTCTGTGACACTCTCAATTTTTTCATTTAAACTTTCAGAGTCAATATCAATTGTTAGATATTCATTTTCTTTGACACTGAAACAACCATATATTGCAATATTTATTGGGCTATAAATCTTTAATAATTCTCTCAGTAATGCAATAATTGAAACAATAATTATCACCGAAAAAATCACAATCAAAATAAATTTGTACGATGTAAAATGACCAAGAAATAAATAATTAGTTTTGAAATTAACGAAAGCGATTAGTCCAGAAATAGATACGGTTAAATACCAATACTTTATAAGTGAAACAAAAATAAACTTTATCAACTCCCTAATTAAAGTCACAAAGTGCTTAGGAAGGAAAACTGTCAAAAGAAATCCAGCTAATCCAATAATTATTTGTTCTATGAATTTGGGCATTTTGTAATGTTTTTTATATGTCGTTTCAATTTTATACTTACGTTGTTATTTTTTTTAGCCTGACCGCTAACATCCGTGCATGCGAACTAAATCATATAAGTGAGCAAGTTGTTCGCATATATTCACTTTAAAATTCACGAACAAAGGAAGTAAATAATGTTAGAACTCACAAATAATCGTTAAGTGATTTACAAAGAATTACTAAAAAAAAATCCCAGTGTACCGATACTCATTTTGAGCAACTTTGAAATGTGAAAAATTGAATAGCAGACTCTGACTTAAACTCATTACCCAGGGACACTTACATTGGAAGTAAAAAAAAAGAACGCATTAACCAATTACAACGAGACATGCTTTTGTTTAAAAAGCTGTTGAAGTTGTATTTCTATATTTTATAAATATATTTTATATATTTATATATTGGTATCGAGACAATTACAACTCAACTAAGTTTCAATAACACTCTTGTTATCGAGATTGAACTACTTAATCTGGTTTTAGATAATTGTCTGTTACCATAATCATACGGTTGAATAAGATTCTGATAACCCAGAATAATCCATAAATGATTTTATTTTCTCAATAATTTTCTATTCAGTGTTTGAAATACCTTTTTTCGTCTTGCTTCAGCAAGGTGATAATAAGCTGTACCAATGCTAAAGTTACCATATCTTTCATCTGCATTCCATTTTTCAATAACTGCATTGTCTGCATAATCAGGTCTAAAGTTCATAACACGTCTATATAATTTAAAACCCTCATCGCCAGAACCAGCTATATTTTTAATTACACATCGAATTTCAAAATTTGCTTTATGGTCAACAACTATATTGAGTTTCTCATTTTCAACAATACATATAATTTTTTCAAGCTTACTTAATGAGTTGACATCAATAATCGCATTGTTGACATTATCTCTTTTTATGTTTGTTGTAGTTTCCGATCTTTTTACTTCCAGAACACTTTTCTTTGTATAGACCTCGCAACTATCTTTCATAAAACCCTCTTCTGGCAAAGTCAAGAATCTTGGTTGGGTTATCTTAACCGCATTTTTATCCAGTTCAACGCCCAGCACTTTAAAATCTTCCAACAAGGCTTGGTAATGCGGATAGTAGTCTTCTATTGTACCATCAACCAGAATAAGTGCATAATAGCCACTATTCGACAAAGATTTATTGTAGTAAAAAACATAGGGATTGCACCTGAGTATTTCAGGCACCTTCTCCATTGTTTCCTTTGAGTTTCCGTCACCCTTATCATTCGTTGGGTCTATGTCAACTGAAATGATATTTGAATAGGCTACGAGGCTAGAAATAGATTTATTTGCTCCGAACAATCCTGTTGGTGTAAAACAAGGTAAATCAGGTCGCATATCATCTTTTAATTGCTGCTTTTCAGAATAGCTCATTCCTATTACTCGTTTACGAAACGCTTTTATTGCGTTTAATTCATGAGGCTTTTGGATTATATCCGACAGGGTCATTACAATACCGTCAGTTACTAATACGTTTTTGTAAAACTTGAATTTTATATTCAATATTTCAGTTATGCTCTTTGTTTCCATTCTGTATCTTTATTCCTATTAGCTAAATGATCTTTTAATAAACTTCTCGTCAATAAATCTGTTGAATTATCAACCTTTTGTGGTCTGGTTGAAGAGAAGTGTTTGTTTTTAGTATCCATGTACAATTCAATGGTTTCACCCATCATTCCTTTATCTACATTATCTCGAACTTTATCAGCTGTAATTAATACAGAATTATTTTCAAGATCACGTTTCATAACAATAATAAAGTCAGCCATGTTTTTAAAATGTACCGAACCCAGAATATTCTCACCGCTCGGCTCATCCTTTTGTAATTTTCTCTGGTGAGCAACTAAATTCAACAGGATTTTATACCTTTTGGGAATTTTAGCCAGCCGTCTTAATGCTTTACCAATATTATTTGTATCCATATTTCCGTCAATATTGATGTAATTGAACGGGTCTAAAACGACTGAGTTAATATTATGATTTTCTACATAATATTTTATACAACGACTTATTTGATCTATGTCTGAAATAGAATCAGTTTGAGCAAAGATGAAGTTGTCTGATAGCGATTCAATAGAATCAAAATCTTCGATAGTTTGTTCTTCACAACTCTTACCCTTATCCATTTGAATAATATCCTTTATGTGGCTGTATATGGGTGTTTCAAAACTAATGAACAGCGTTTTCCAATTATATTTCTTTGCCATTATATAGCTATAATAGTTGATAAATGTTGTTTTTCCAGCTCCAGCACTAGCAGTCCAAATTGCGAAACTACTTGGCGACAATCGAACAATTGAATCGAATTCAGCTAGTCCAGACTCCAAACCACGTTTATAGGGGTCTTCCAAATATTTTTGATATTCAGCTTTTAGCTGAGTAATATCATAACCGTATTTATCTCTATTTTCCATAGTACTCGTTTGTTTGTTCGTTGAGTTCAACACTTTTGTTTATTTTTTCACCAATTTCCACAGCCCGATCACATAGACGTTTTGCTATATAGTATTGAATTTGACTAGTTAGCCAAATGTTATTGGCTTCAAGCTTGATAAATTCATTTAGGACTTTTATTGATTGATTGAAAACATTATCATTATTAACACTAAGAGATTCATCAAAACAGAAAACCCCAGTTTCCTTGTATCCAGCGAATAGTTTTATTGCGCTTTTATTTTTAGTTTCTAAGCCAGAAAACGCTCTAATTAAGTCTCCAACTTGAAGCCGAATCACAGGGTCTTTTATTTCATTGAAATCTTTCAAAAAAATCACTATTTCTTCTACTTCAATATAATAATAAGTTCCAAGTTTTGTCTCCCGTCCAATGGCAATTAACCCAAGTTTCACTAAGCTCTTAATATTTCCAGACACTCTTGATTTAGTCAATCCAGTAAAGCCTGCTATCATTGAAAGCGATATTGGTTTATTAGACACATTGCATTGGTGTAGTAATGCAATAAATATTACAAGTTCTACAGGTTCAAGAATACAACTCAGATTAACTGGAGTTATAACATTGAATTTCAAATCAGATATTTTGACTTTTTGCGCTGGCTCTTGACCATTCGTTTTGTTATTTTTATATACTTTGCTCATTTTGCACTATTTTGATTAAGAAACTTAGCTGTGATCTCACTTTTACAGTATCTTCTTTTACCTCCAACTTCAGTGGGCATTAGATAACCTCGCTTAGACCATCTCCATAAAGTAACTTTAGTTACGCCAATCATCTCTGAGACCTCATCAGCTGTCAAATAAGCCTCCATTTTGTCATCGTTGACAAGTTGTTCCATTTCTCTACGAGTTACAGTCACAGTGTAATTAATGACCTCTAACAGGTCGTTGGCCGAAATTGTAATTGATACATTTGTACCACTTCTTAGTATCTCATCTATATTCATCACCTTTTGTATTTATGTTTAACCTCTTTTTAGCTCGTCATAAAAAAATGTTGCGCAACTCATTTTAGAACGATGTAAAATTACTGCTATTCAACAATATACGTGAATCAACGAGCGTTTAATTCTATTCAACCTAGAAGTTTTATTTGCTAAATCAATTCAACTTTCATACTTTTACCATTGAATTGTTTCAACTCTGATTAGTTTTGAGTGTAGATTTTTCAACTATTTTGTATATTCTTAATTATAAACAGTTTAAATAAAATTCAAAAAAATGTACTTCCCTCCAAGAAAAGATATAAATACCCCCGAAGAAAGTGAATTAAATTTTCTTTATTGCTTGGGGTATCAAAATACAAATGACAGTTTGCTAAACTTTATTGCTTCAGAACTTAACACAATACCTGACATTCACAGCAGAACCCTAAAGGTTTACGACTGGACTTCTGCAATTAAATGGCTATTAGAGAAGGTAAATAGGTATGACAACTGCGTGTTTCCGTACTTTTTTGGAGAGTTTTTTAACACAGATTACACTTTTGACTATCAATTTGAAAATTTAGGCAAAACGATTGTCTTTCTTGATAATGTCAAAAACTTAGAGGATATTCAAATGGTTGGCGATAAAGAATTTACTTCTGTAAAAATACCAGAAGTAGTCAGAATACAAGAAAGCAAACCTAACCTTATGACCAAAACAGAATTTTCTGATTATGATCTCAATGAACAGCAGAACATTCTAAATATATACAAGTGGTACAAGAAGGAACTAGATTTTCAAACAAGTCTTCCATTTTTCCCAGAGAGAGATGATGAACTTATTAGCGATGTCATAACCGCAATGGTTCATAATAAAATGGGGGAAGATCTTAATACAGAAGAAAATCTCGCAATAGTTGATGAAGTATGTTGTAAGTTCATTGAAGCAAAAGCAAATAACAGCAAAAATACTATTTCTGAAAATGAAATAATAAAATTAATCAACAACCAAATCAGTGTAAATGAGAATTTGATTATTGTAGCTTACTACTTGTACTATATATTGGTATCGCTAGGAGTAGTTCCTGACGAAAAAACGTCATCTGGAATATTTAAGTTTTCTTGGGGAAAGGGTGCAGTTTTACAGCGTTTACTTTGTGCAGTGACTACAAAAAGGTGGGATGGCGTTGAGCAAAAAAGTAATACCTATTATCAGGCTTTATATAAAATGTTTAAATTTAGCGACATTAAAGATGAGTTGGAAAAAGAAAAAATGCTAAAACATTTAGGAGCCGCTAAGCGAATGTTGACAGACGGAGGATTTGATAATGCAATTTCACTTATATCTGAGGACATGAATCTGATCTCAAATCTATAGCACACTTAATGTAGAATAACCGCCCAAAGTACGGACGGTTATTTGTAGTTGTTATTCTAGCAGTTTAACAGTATCTATTTTCATTTCTTCACTCAATTCACGATAACGGGAAAATGCCTTGCTACCTTCTTTATGCCCCGACAAAACACCGACCAGATTCGGGTCTTTAACTTGTTTGTATAAGTTCCCGATAAAACAACGTCTTGCAAGGTGTGATGAAGCCACTTCGTTAATCGGTCGTTGCTCGGCTAAACCCGTTTTAGGATTAATAACCGTAACAATTCTTGTTAATCCTGCAAGCTGAAACATTTCTTTTATTGCCACGTTATAATACTGCTCAATTGTAAACGGTAAAAGCGTTTCGCAATCGGGGTATTTGTTGAGAATATCCTTTGCCATTTGGATAAGTGGCACACGAACCGTAATTTTCTTTTTATCATTTGTCTTTCTTGCCACATATTCAACCGCCCCATTGATTACATTCGCTTTAGTCATATTATACAAGTCACCAACTCGACAACCAATCAGGCATTGAAATACAAAAATATCACGTTGAATTGCAAGTTCCTTATTGTCTGAAAAATCATGGTTGTATAACTTATTCCGTTCTTCAATTGTAATGTAGTACGGAGTTCCATAGACACATTCGTTAATTTTGTACCCGTTCCGACCAAAAGCATTGTTTGCTGTTTTAGCTATTTTTGTGGTAGGGTCTGGAGTATTTGCCCATATCATAAAAGTACGAATTTTTGTATAAATATCATTTATAGTATTTTGCCCTTTAGCTACTGGCTTTCTACTCTCTGATATGGCTTCATAAATAGCTTTATGCTCCTCACAGATTGTGTGTTCGTTAAATAGATAGTCTTCCAGTTCAATAAGCACATCAAGTGTTAAACTGTCAAATGTAAGAGTAAAAGGTGCTGTTAACGACTTAAATAACTCAAATCGTTGCAATGCTCTTCTTATAACCTTAAAATTTTTCTTGCGAATATCACTTAAAGACCTTTTATCCAGAAATTCATCAAAGGCTTCAAAGATGGTTTGTTGGTGAGCTTCCTCTTCCTTATACTTTTCAGGGTGCAATGTTTTATCAATTGCATCTACTAACCAAACAGATGTAAGGGATTCAGGATTCGGGTGGGCTAAGAATAAGTCCCTAATTAACTTCTTCCGATTGTCAACCTCGTCTGTCAATTTGATGAGTCGTTTTTTCTGAGCATCCAAAATATTGCCCGATGGTTTTTTGATACATTGATTTTTCTCATCCCAGTCGCTTGGGTTAATTACAATGTCACTTTTATAATGCAAATCGACTGTGGTGTCACGAACTCGAAAACATACATCCGTAAATTCCTTTTTACCCCTCTTAACAAAAGTCTTGATATTCATAATATAGATTGTTTTATTTACGGGACAAATATACTATTTTCGTCCCGTAAATATGTATTTTTCTGTAATTATTTTTAATCAAGTTTAATTTCAAACTATGCATTATAGTTGTATATCAATGTATTATATTGAATTTAGTGTAATGTTTTGTTATCCCGTAGTTTCGTGAAATTACATATTTCAGACACGGCTCTGGGTACTTTCAAAGTAAAACCTCAATTGATTTTCAATCAATTGAGGTTTTTTCATTAATACAACTCCCCTGTTTTCCCCGCACATAAAAAAAACAATTACTGCTACTTAATTCTTTTTACATACTCCGTCGGACTCTCGTTGAAATATTCCTTAAAGCACTTGGTAAAATACGAGGGTGATGAAAATCCTGTTTCGTATGCTATTTCGGAGATGGATTTTTCGGTTTTGAGTATCAATTGTTCAGCTGCCTTCAAGCGGATTATCCTTACCAGTTCGTTGGGCGCATAATTGGTCAGGGACTTGATTTTACGATACAATTGCACGCGCGACAATCCCAGACTCTTACCTATTTCATCAACGTTCAAATCACTATCAATAAGCTTTTCTTCTATTATCTTTCGGAATTTATTGATAAAGGTTTTGTCGATCTCCGCAACATTTTCTTTGCGTTCACCAAAGGTGAGATTTTTCTGGAAATAGCCTTTTACTTTTTCCCTATTCTCGATGAGTTTACGGACACGAATTCTCAACAAACTTTCATTGAACGGTTTGGGGATATAGGCATCCGCTCCACTCTCGAAGCCCATGGCTCGTTGTTCGTCCTGGGCGAAAGCAGTAAGTAAAATGACCGGAATATGACTGGTAGACAAATTTTCTTTGATTTGTTTACAGAGCTCAAAGCCATCCATTACGTCCATCGACACATCGCTGATGATAAGCTCAGGAACAAATTTCATGGCCTTGAAAAGTCCGATTTGACCGTTTGGTGCTTCGATGACTTCGAAACTATCCATTAGAAGACTTTTTACATAAACCCTTACATCCACATTGTCTTCAACAATCAACACCAAAGGCTTGCCTGTTTGTAAATGTTCCAATTCGGGAGCTTCCTCTTCCGACTCCAGAATCAACATATCTTCTTCTCTGTCGGCATTGGAGTTAAGCGTTGGATACTGCTCTACAATCGGAATCTCCCGCTGCCTGAAAGGAATAAGCACACTGAATCGAGTCCCTTTTCCCTCGGCACTTTCCACAGTTATTGTACCATTGTGTAACTCCACAAGTACTTTTGTGAGGTGTAAGCCAATGCCGGAGCCTGTTGCTCTGCTGTCGACTTTGTAAAAGCGCTCAAAAATATTTTGTACGTGATGCTCCGAAATCCCAACGCCATTGTCTTTTACCGTGAGCTGTGCTACCTCCTCATCGTTGAGTATCACTTTATCGAGACGAACATCTATTCGCCCGTTTTCACTGCTAAATTTAAATGCATTGGAAAGAAGATTGTAGCAGATTTTTTCCATTTTATCCGAATCGAACCACAAGGTAAAATCATCATCGGAAGCCGAAAACGTGAAATGAATGTGTTTCTTTTTTCCAAACTCAATAAATGAATCGCAAATTTCTGAAATATAGCTTTTCAAATCTGTGAGCGTAAAATACATTTGCATTTTTCCGTTTTCGTATTTACGAAAATCGATAATCTGGTTGATGAGTTTAAGCAATACATGCACATTTTTACGCATGAGTTGCACCAGTTTTTGTCCGGCAAGAGTAAGTTTTTCATTACTTTCCAAACTATCCAACGGGCCAAGGATTAAAGTCAGTGGTGTGCGAAACTCATGCGATATATTCGTAAAAAACACCAACTTAGCCTGAGTTGCTTCTTCCAGATTTTTAGAAAGCACTATCAATTGATCGCGCTGTTCGGATAGTTCTTCTTTTTGTTTGCTGATAGCAATGTTCTGCGATTCGAGAATTTTGTTGGATTTATTTTTACTGCTATATGCCCGTATTATCAGGAATAACAATATAAGAATGAGGAATAGTACCATTAGAGAACTGACTAACAGCATACGTTGGGTACTGTATTTTGCCAGATTTTGGTTTAACACCACATTCAGTTGTCCTATTCGGTTTTGATGCTGAATGATTTGATCGGTTTGAAGTTTTAGTACACGTGCATTTGTTTTATCCACCACAGCCGTGTAGAGAATATTATCGCGATCGAACGGTTCTTTGTTTAAAATTCTTACGGCAGTCTGAATAGCTTTTTCACCGCCCGTGGGATAAATAAAAGTAGCATCGAGTACTCCATTTAATACCTTTTGGATTCCGCCATCTGTACCCGGAAGTGCATCAATACCGACTATCGTTGGTTTCTTTATACCGCTAAATACTGCTGTTGCCTCTTGAGCACCTGTGCCCATTTCATCGTTGTGAGCAAAAACAAGGTCGATAGGGATTGATTTTTGCAATGCAGTACTCATTTCCAGTTTAGCCTGTTTTCTTAGCCAGCCACCATCGGCCTGATAAACAACGTGAATACCCGGATATTTCCCTACCACATCCATGAAACCTCTGTGCCTTTCGAAATCGGGAGTGGAACCTTTCAATCCTCTTATTTCAGCAATATTTCCGACGCCATTGAGCAGATTGGCAATATAAACACCAACTTCCTTTCCTATCTGAAAATTATCGGCTCCAACAAATGCTGTGTATTTCCCCGAATTGATTTTACGGTCGACCAACACAACAGGAATCCCTTCCTGCAAAGCTTTTTCGATAACGGGTGTAAGAGGAATAGCCTCATTCGGAGAGACAATAATTAAATCAACTCTATCGGCAATAAAGCTTTCGATATCGCGAATTTGCTGTTGATTACTATCGTATGCAGTTTTGATTTTAACTTCTACTCCGGGATTAAACGATGCTTCGCGCTTCATCTCGCTGTTCATTGTTCGACGCCAGGCATCATCGCTACATTGCGAAACACCAATCACTTTTGTCTGATTGGATTTGCCGGGGTTACAAGCTAAAAGGATGAAAAGTACCGTAAAAAGAAATAGTGTGTGATTCAGTTTCATTGTGCTGATGAATTTAAGTGAAAGGTCAACACTCAATTCGAATTCAAATGTAGTAATTTTATTGGATAAAATTTAATTTTATCATCACCAACTTTAAAACAAAAGCAAACCGGTCGAACATACAAGCCCGACCGGTTTAGCTTGAACAAAATTTTTTACGCCAGCTTTTTCACTCTCTCCAGGAGCGAAACCGGTAACGCAGGCATTGCTCCTTTTTGCGTACAAATGTAGGCCGCCGCATCAACCGCTATTTGGTGAGCGTTAGAAATGCTCTGCCCACTTAATAAAGATGCAACAAAAGCGGCAGTAAACGAATCACCCGCACCAACCGTGTCGGCTACTTCAATCAATGGGGTCAACTTGAACGAAGTTTCAGTTTGCGTTACCACGTAACTACCTTCAGATCCTTTAGTAAGCACCACCATTTTCAGGTCGCAGCTATGAAGTAGTTGATTACACACTTCCAACTCACTTTTCGATTCCCAACCGAATAGTTTGCCAACAATTAACACTTCTTCATCGTTTATCTTCAGAATATTACATCGATCCAGTGCATGTTCAATCAATTCCAGGGTATAAAACTGTTGACGCAGATTGATGTCAAATATTTTAAGTGCCGTTTCGGGCACACAATCCAGGAAGCGATTAATGGTAGTTCTTGATACTGTGTTTCGCTGCGCCAGCGAACCAAAGCAAACGGTTTGTGTTTTACGTGCCAATGCTTCCATTTCGGGGGTAAAAGGGATATTGTCCCAAGCCACATTTTCGCAGATTTCGTACTGAGGAATTCCGTTGCCCGACAAGGTTACCTGAACGGTTCCTGTTGCAAAAGGCGTTTTCTCAATAAGATAGTTTAGCTTTTTATTGCTCAAACAACTGATAATTTCTGCTCCCAATTCGTCGTTGCCGATGGCACTTACAGCATATCCTTCAAATCCGAATTGCGAAACGTGATATGCAAAATTTGCAGGTGCGCCACCCAATACCTTTCCGCTGGGAAATACGTCCCATAATATTTCTCCAATGCCTACAATGATGTTTTCCATGATATTAATATTCAATTATGAATTATGAATTATGAATTGTAAATTATTAATTAGTAGAGTCCTAATTCTTTTTCAATTTGTTCCAATGATTTTCCTTTTGTTTCCGGAATCCAGAATTTTACAAACACAAATGCAATGATACTGAATACTCCAAAAATGCCAAAAAGGTATTGCAATCCTAAAGCTCCGTGGATAATCGGTGCAAAATAAACGGTGAGGAAAGTACACAGCCAGCTAACAGCGGTGGAAAAGGACATTGCTACTCCTTTGATGCGATTGGGGTAAATTTCAGAAATAATAACCCACATAACCGGAGCAAACGACGCTGCAAAGAATGAGATATATACCAATAGGGCGGCCATCACACCAAATCCGTTTTGAACAGGTTTTGTAAACTCATAACTAAGATAAGCCAATGAAATAATCATTCCCACCGCACCCCACAAGAGTAACGTTTTTCGTCCCTTTTTATCAACCAACCACAAGGCTACTATAGTCATGAGGAAATTTACCATACCCACAATCATGGCTTGCATTATCGAATCACTTTTAACCGAACCGGCTGCCTGAAAAATGTCCGGTGCAAACATGATAACTGCATTGATTCCGGTTATTTGTTGCAAAGCTGCTATGATCGTGCCAATCAAAACAATTTTTCCGGTTTTACCTTTAAACAATTCGCCAAAAGACATCTTATCCTTTTTCTGTTCAGCAAGTAAGGTGCGCTCCATTTCGGGAAGTTCTTCGGCAACCAATGCACTGCCTCCAATACTGTTCAGCACTTTAATGGCTTCCTCTTTTTGTCCGTGAGCCAATAACCAGCGTGGGCTTTCTGGAAATTTTGCCAACAAGAATATCAGATACAACACTCCGAAAACTGCAGGTACTACCAACATGTAACGCCATGCATTCTCTCCCAGCCCAATTAAAAGGTAATCAAAAATATACGCTAAAACGATACCAATGGTAATGGCAAACTGATTAAATGAAACCAATCGTCCGCGGTTTTTGGCGGGTGCTATCTCTGAAATATACATAGGAGCTACTACCGACGTTCCGCCTACAGCCAAACCGGATAATACGCGGAAGACAATCAGCATGGTAGACGATTCGGCAAGCGCACAGCCCAATGCAGAAATGATATACAACACGGCAGTGGTTATCATAACTTTTTTCCGTCCGTATTTTTCGGTAAAATTACCGGTAAATAAGGCACCGATAAGACATCCGAAAGTCAGCAATGCAGCTACCGTTCCCAATCCGCTGTCGGTAAGAGAAAACTGACCTTTGATCATATCCACTGCTCCTGAAATTCCGGCCATGTTAAGCCCGAAAAGTAATCCTCCGTTAATGGCAACAAAGGTTGTCCAATATAAATACTTGTTATTTGACATTGTATTGATTTATTTGATATTATTGATTTTGATATTTTCGACTTTCAATTTCCCTGTCTTACAATAGAACTTTAGTTGATTCATCCATTCTGAAGGGAAAAACAGCGTTGTCATCGTAATCTCTCCATCGTTGATAAATAATTCGGCAGAGGCTTTGTCTACAAGCAACCGGATTTTATAAACACCTTTTTTTCCAAGTGGAGCATTCATTCCCAAAGCAAATCGGTCATTAAAGTCAGTCATTCCACTCTTCTTTCTGTCAATGCTAAAGAAGCCTGTTGAATTATCGAAATTAAATTTCAATACTTCATTCTTAGCATTATTCAAACTAAAGCCAAACTCTTCTGCATTTACGGGTTGTATTGACATTTCAATCTCGTAACTGCCATCATTATCTTTTAGCAATTCGGTTATTGTTGCTTCTTTGTCTACCTGTAAATCGGGCATCTCTGAAATTCTATCCTTCAGACTATTCATTTCCTTTACCGGATTGCTGCTCACAATAAGGTGTTGCCCATTATGTACAATGGCTAATTCGCGAGGAGATGTGTTAGCACTTCTAAAATTTAAGGTTGGCACCTGATTAGCATAGTCCCAGTTACTCATCCAACCCATAAAAATCCGGCGACCATCCGCTTTTGGAATATTGTTGAAAGTTACTCCCGCATAATTATCGCGACCATAATCCAACCAAAGCGGATAAGGAAGTGCATCCGGTTTAAATGTTTTACCATCGAAATTTCCGATAAAATATTGAGTTGCCGAACCACCATTAGGACCCCCTGGATTTAAGCTCACAATCAGTACCCATTTTGTTTTCCCGTCGTAAGTCATAGGGAAAAGATCGGGACATTCCCAAACCGCAGCGTGAGAGCCTATCCCTTCACCAAACTCACTCAGTTTAGTCCAATCCTTCAGGTTTGGCGAACCAAAAAAAGTCACAGTTTGCTTGGTGGCTAAAGCCATAACCCATTGGTTGGCTGCTTCATTCCATGACACTTTCGGGTCACGAAAATCGGTGATTCCGGGATTGGGCAAAACCGGGTTTTTAGTATATTTAGTGAATGTGCGGCCTTTATCGGTGCTATAGGCAATGGATTGAGCCTGAACCTTTCCAGCACTGGTGTAAATAGCCACCATGGCATTTTTTCCAAAACCGGCTGTATTATTTACATCAATCACTGCACTCCCCGAGAAAATGGCTCCCAAACTATCAGGGGCAAGTACTGTTGGCAAATAAGTCCATGAAGTGAGATCGGTACTAACTGCATGTCCCCAGTGCATATTTCCCCACATACATCCGTAAGGGTTATACTGATAAAAAAGATGATATTCGCCATCGAGATACACCATTCCGTTGGGGTCGTTCATCCAACCGTGTTCCGGACTGAAATGAAATTGAGGACGGTAAGTTTCGTCATATTTAAAATCAAACCTATCCGACTGTTTTGCTTCATTAACACCTAAAGTGGACGCCTTTACATCTAAATAAGTAATGGTTACTTTTTGACCTTTCCACTTTTTTACATCAACAGGCACCCAATAATCTATTTGATTTAGAGCCAAATGTACATCATAAGGTACAGACGTAGTTGAGTTCGGAGCGCTTACCTTTATCTTTACTTCGGGCGCTTTCTCTTCGACAGGAATAAGCAGATAGGATGATTGTATTTGGTAATCGACAGATATATTCTCACCTGCTGACTTTTTTTGAGATATGCAACTACTATTTATCAATAATAGTGCAATTAAAATAGAGAAGATTGATTTTTTCATTTTTTCAAAACATTGGGTTAACTATTTACGTTGCAAAAATAGAATCAAATATGCAATTCTACTGTCACGTTTGTTTCATTATCGTGTATTTTTGATACAATTATACCTTTAAATGCCTGAATTAGATTTTTATTCAGCATATTTATTGAACAACAAGTTTCGAAACTTTCGTATAACCTTCAGACTGAGCTGTAACAATGTAAACACCTGCAGCTAAGCCATTGCTAATGTGAGAAATAGAACTACCTGCAGCTGTGTAGTTCTCTTCAGACACTAATTTCCCTTGTAACGTAAATAACTTCAGTTTTAAATTTTTCCCCGTAAAAGCCTCATTTAAAAAGTTTATTGCTATTGCCTGTCCGTTCTTTACCGGGTTTGGATATAGGCTTATTTCCTTATTCCCCGTATCATAGACTGGTTTAACTGCAGTAGGTGAAGTTTTCCATATCGATTTCAGATTATAAGCTTTCAGACTTTGTACAATAGTTGCTCCGTTAGTTGAGAAAAGCTGTATTAATTTACTTGATGCATCCGGATAAATCAATGAACTCATAACCCGAACTCCATCGTTAGCAAAGACTTCAATAGATGATTGATCAATATAGATATGCAATTTAATCTGTCCATTATCAGGCAAAAGTGGAGCCGTAACCACATTGGGAAAAGCCGAACTAAATGCCACATTACCCGATTTTGTTCTGTCGAGGTATAAATTAGAACTGGTGGCGTCATAGCCTAATACCACTTTATTAGTACCGCTAACACAAAGGTTTAATCCGAAATTGGCTCCTGCCGACACATCAAATACTGCATCTATTTCGTAGTAATTATAAGCAGGAGTAAACTCTGTAAGGGTTTGTGTATTCTGAACAGATTTATTTGTAACAATAACACTGTCATTTCTGAGCTTTTTCAATGCCGGAATGGGCTGTTGTACCAACCGGATTCCATCCGCAAAAGTTTTCAAAGACAATTCGCGGGGCAATGATTCTTGACCACGTCCCCAACTGGTTGGCGTTAAATTGGCATAATCCCAGTTACCCAGCCAACCCATCCATACTGTTCGGTTTTCAACATTGTCATAATCACGATATGTTCTGGCAGCATAAAAATCACTTCCGTAATCTGCAATAAGAGCATGCTCAATATTATTATTCCACAGTGCGTCAGCAAATACAATATGATCAACATTGATGTGTCCCCAGCTTCCGGTGCTGTTATCCACAATCTGAATCTGAGCCGTTTTTCCTATCCAGGAAGAAACATTCCAACCTGCCCACTTCAATACTTCATTATTTCTTCCCGTTGTCGATTGGACTACAGAACCATCAACAATAAGGTTTATACATGTAGCTCCCGGTGTTTTTCCACCCCCAATCAGGAAGTTGATACAATTCATATTGATTGTAAATGTATCTGATGTCAATGTCCCTGTTGGACCATCTCCATAATTAAATGAATTTACCAACTTATTTCCTAAATAGCCATTTACACCTTGTTGTACCCCCAGATTTCCACTTGCAGGACCCGACCCAAAAGCTGTTCCTGTTGCTGTCCAACCGGTATAACCGGTTGTTTCAAAATTAGCAAATAATACACCCTGAATACCTGTACCTTTTCTTAAATACGAGTCACAAGTAGGATCTACAGTAAATCCCGAAAGTCCATCAAAAGTCCCCAAGAAATACTGAACTTTGGTACTTGAACTGCAAAGCAACACCCATTTTTTATTGCTGGGGTCTCCATCAACCGGTAGTTGAATTAAATCCGGACATTCCCACCAATTTTCTTTTGAACCTAAAGGTCCGAATGAGTTTAACGCTTTCCATGTTTTCAGATTCGTGGAGCTATAGAACTGAATTGTTTTATTAGTGGCATTGGCTGCAATGGCCATTACCCATTGATTATTAGCCGCATCCCAGAATACGCTCGGATCTCTGAATCCATTGGCAGTTGCCATAATCGGTGATCCACTATTATAAAGATAAAAATTCGTATAATCAGTGAGATAATCATTGCTTGATGATATTGCAGGTGCATCGAGACTTGTCACTTTGTTGTGATTTGTAAAGAGAGCAACCATTGGTGCATATGTACCTGTTTTAAAGCCTGCAGAGTTATTTGCATCAACCACCACACTTCCGGAATAATAATCGAATGCAGTGTTGTCGCCTAGCATAGGCCAGCTTTTTTCGGTCCAGTAAACCAAATCACTGGATGTGGCATGTCCCCACCAAAAAAGATGGTATTTATTGTTGTAACGCACCAGTCCATCCGGATCACCAATCCAACCTGTTTTTGGAGAAAAGTGATACTGAGGCCGGTATGTTTCTGTATACTGGGCATGCAAAGAGCTTATTGTCAATGATAATATAAAAATAAACAACCAGGATTTTCCAATATTCCTTGTTTTTTTTGATTTATTTTTTTTTGAGTCACTTTCATTTTTTTTCATACTACATTTCATTTAAGGAAACTATTACTTCCAAATTAAACCCTATTTATATTTGTCTTAATTGAGAGTTTATTATGTTGTATTTTCACCAAGGTATTTTTTGTAAAGCAATGTTATTCTTTCTTATTCCAAATACTTTTCAGGCTTTGTATGGTCAACTCATTGACTTTAATTATTCCATTTTCGGCAAATAATGATATTTTATTGAATTTGGAACCTGTCGTGAAATTCTCAGACATTACTTGTTTTCCATTCGTTGTAAAAAGTTCTATTGACGAATCATCTACAATCATTTTTATGGTCATAACCGAATATGAATTATATGATGGCATAACATCCATTCCCTTAAATTGTGAGTTTTCATTTACATTCACAAAGTTCATTCTATCAACAAAATACCACTCTTTAAATGCATCGTACCCAACAATTAGTTTTTCGAATTTGTCATTTTCAAACTGTATTCCATATCTGGCAGGGAATGTCAAACGGGTTTTTTCCGAAGTTTTGAATTTTATTGTTATTACTGACGGAGTTAATGGAATTGTTATTCTCTTTGAAATATCCAGGTTCTCTGTTACATCTAAGTCCTGTAATGATATGCTCTTAGACTCAATTATACTTAAAGATTTGACAAGTTGAGAGGCCAATACTTTTTCTCCGGAGTATTCATCTAACATTAAAGTTCTTGGAATAGTAAAACTCCCCCAAAAAGGTTTCATGCTACCAATCATAGTATAATCGATATTATTTTTCCAGCCAATAACTGTTGGATTAGCATTGGCAGGCAAACCCGCGCATACTACATTGTAAATATTATCTTTGCCATAATCAAGCCAATGTGATTTTGATGAAACTGGAGCAGAAAAGCTCTTTCCATCGAAAGTTCCAATAAAATATTGGATAGAAGAACCATCACGAGGATTTACAAATTCCTGATCAACTAACATCACCCAATTATCACCATTATTTAGAGGAAAAAGAGTTGCTTTTAGCCAAATATTGGCCGTATACTGTAGCTCTTTATCTATTGAGCTTTCAAATTTCCACTTCTTTAAATCAAGTGAGGAGAATATCTTTACAACTTGGTCGTCAACTATAGACATAATCCATTTCTTATGATTTTCAACCCAAATAACTGAAGGATTGAAATCGTTCTTAACTTTAAGCGGAAATTCAATTTTATCTTCACTCTCTGTCCATATTATACCTTGAATATCACTGTAGGATAATTTGAAATAACAATTACTATTTTCTTCGTTTTTATCAGGATCAACGACTAATAGAGCTGCAAGAGTCTTTTGTGGATCGGATTTTTGTGAATTGAGAACTACTGTTCTGTTTAGAATATTCAAATCGTTTTTGAAAAAAGCTACCGGCTGAGCTGTTTGCCAATGAATCAGATCTTTGCTTGTGGTAAGATAAGTTGGACAAACTACTTTTTTATCCGACTTAAATTCTTTATAAAACAATGAATATATACCATTTTGAAATAATAATGATACAGGCGCACCAACATTGTGGTTCGTTGATGAATAATGGATTTTTGGATAATTAAGTGATGATTCACTTACGGCATCATTTCCATTTTTTTTACAACTAACAAAAAAAACCAGTGCAAATAGTATATAAATTGATTGTTTCATAAATAGATAGGAATAAAGGAATTTTTATAGTTGCAATTTACATTATCTCATTAAACTTTTATTTAATCCACTTAGATTAAAATCAGTGATTTGTGGAAGTAATTTTCCTCCTTCAATACGAATGAGATTATACTGATACAAAAATAGACACATAGATTTACTTTCAGTATCAATTTTGATACATTATCATGTGCGTTTGATTCAAAGATGATTTATATTCGCAAACTTCGTTGGAGTATCATTATCAATAAAAGTAAAAAGCGCTCCTTGCTATTTCTTCCGAACATTAATTTAAACCATTGACAATAAGAAAGAATCGTTGATTGCTTGATAAGAAAAAATCTTCCGGGGACAAAATCCCCGGAAGATAAAACAACCAATTAACAACCAACCTTAAATCAAATTATCTTGTTTTTAAATTATCAACAGCATTTTTGTACATTTTATCAATATTAGATTGGTATGGACTAACTATGTTATTAACATGACATTAAACTCGACCAATTCTAATATTCAGAATACTAGCTTTAGAACAATCTACAAATTAAATTGAAGATAAAGTTTTGAAATTTTTAAAGGAAAGCACGTTATGCAATAAAATACATAACGCACTTCCTTTAATGTTTATTTATTTCTTATATATCCTTAGTTCATCCCAATAAATAGTTTGAGCATGATCAACACCGTCAATACCTGGTTCAATCAAGATATTGTTGATAACAGCTGTACGACCTGCCGGAATCATAAAAGTTAACTCCTGCCATTCGCCGAGATGAGCCCCGGAATAATTGGCACGCAGCCAGTCTTTGTCATTCTCGCCATCCCTCTGGATTTCAAGTTGAACATCACCAGCAGTTTCTTTCAATACCATCACTGTGAATTTATTGTAGATAGCAGGATCTAAATTTACTTTATTCGCACCCCATAATGCACCACCTGACCAAGGTTGACCACCATGATCTCCAGATACATTGTCACGATTAATTGAACAGCATTTAAGAGTTTTATTAATTCCAGTCGTTAATGGGTTTACAGCATCATTAATCACGTCTGCAGCAAGATTACCCCAAATAGGAGCAACATTTTCACCATTATACACAACTACATAATCAAGCGGTGCTTCAGCCACAATTGCAGTTACGGTATATGTAAATGTCAAATTGTCTTTTACGATTGTGTACGTTACCGGGTTAGTAAAATCAACTGTTGTTCCTGAAGCAGGACTTAGTGTTGCACCAGTGGTAAATTCAGCTGTCGGTTTCAATGTTTTGACGTTTGTTCCAACAGGAAGATAAAGTGTGATTTCTCTCTTCAAGTTGTCAACCTTCCCATTTATTGTGTCAACTGCAAATTTAGTTATTTTAGCACCCGGACGAGTAAATCGAACTGTTTGACCTAAAGACAAATTTCCTTTTGTGTCTTTAATTTTCACTGTAAAGCTGTATTCTTTAAGCACTTCAACCAATCCAAAGGTATAAGAAGTTGGATTTCCAGAAACTGAAACTGTTGCATCACTAGACGCGATAGAAGCACTCAGGCTATCATGTCCCTGAGGCAATGTCCATGTTAACTTTACGCTATCACCGATAAGTGTATATTGCAAATTGTTTACAGCCGGCAAATTAGGTGCTGAAATGTCGAAGTTATTCCGATCATAACAACTTGCTGCAATAAATGGCAGCACAAGTAGCAATAAATATAATTTAATATGCTTTTTCATATTTTTATTTTTTAATGATTAATGGAATTAATATCCGGCATTTTGAATGTAGACGCCCTTGCTAAATCTCATTTGATTATCTGGAATTGGCAAATATTCATCACGATTTTTTGTAAATAATCCATTTTTCAAATAAGTAATTTTAGATTTTTCTGTTGCAAAGTATCCATTCATATAGGTATCAGCAATGCCCCATCTTACTAGGTCAAAGAAACGATTACCTTCCATAGCCAATTCAAGTCTGCGTTCCCAACGTAAAGCCTTACGGGCAAAACTTTGATCCCAACCGGCAAGGCCATAAGTGCCCACATTAAACTGCGATTCGAATGAATTATCAGCCATTTTTAGATGAGCTGTACTATTTCCAGCTCTGGTACGTATTTGATTAATTATTTGACGTGCAGTTTCAAGATTTGCTCCACCACCTAACTCAATTAACGCTTCTGCTTTCATAAGCAATACATCTGCAAAACGAAGAATGATTCTGTTTTTTGTATTACCATAAAATGGACCAACTTGTGTATAGCAACTTTTACAAACATTTTCTTTTAATGAAGCATAAACACCGTAAACATCAGGGGTACGATTCCAGCTTTCTTGATAAATAGTAGTTGGATCATATTTCCATGGGTGACCAGGAATAGCAATTGTATGATTCAAACGTGGATCTACTTTATCGGCACTTAAATCAAGAGGCGCAGCATCGTATGTGTCAAACATCGGTAATCCGGTAGTAGGATCAGTTTTGAATGCATTGGCTAGGTTTTTACTTGGTTTATGAAAATCACAACAGCCGATTCCCATTGGTGTACCCAAAACATCTCCAAAGTTTAAACGACCATAAGTTGTACCGTCTCCCTTATTCGAAAATTGTACAGCGAATAGCGATTCATTCCCATTTTCAGTTGCTCCTGGTGTAAATAGGTCTGCATAATCAGCTACTAATCCATAAGTGGCAGGGATAGTATTGATAAGATCAACCACTTGTTGAAGCTTAGTTGCATTAATGCTAGTTACATTGTTTCTATCATCTTGCTCATAGGCCTGAAACAATCTTGTTTTAGCCAAATAGGCTGTTGCAGCAGCTTTATTTGCTCTTCCAATTTCAGTTTGAATAGCAGGTAAATTGTCTACTCCAAATTTGAAATCATCAGCAATTTTGTCCCACATTTGATCATTTGTCAATGCTCTATTCGAGATGCTTGGATAATCGGCAATCGCAATTGTTTCGTCAATAAAAGGAACATATTTCCAAAGTTCTTTCAATTGAAAGTAATAATGTGCACGAATGAAACGACATTCTGCTTGTCTGATTTTTAATTTAGGGAAGTCAGCTTCTGTAAGTGTATTCAATGTTTTTAAAGCCGAATTTGCACGCGAAATACCTACATAATACTGAAACCATAATGCATCCATTTCCCCAAAGTCAGATTTTACATTCTTGAATGTCTCCATAAAGTAGAATGCCTGAATATCACCTTCGTCACGTCCACCTTTGTAAGCATCTCCCGAACGAACATTTCCATAAGGCCAAAGACTAAATGGCGTAATATAATGATCATTACCAAGGCTTGCATAAGCAGCATTTACAGTATTATCGACTTTCTCTGGGCTAGATATCTGAGTGTCACTCAGTACACCTTTTGGAGTTACATCCAAAAAATCGCTACATGAAAACAGCGTAGCTATAGCGAATAAAAATATTATTTTTTTCATTGTATTTTTTTTTATTGTCTATGAATAATATTAGAATGAAACGTTCAACCCAGCAGTAAGTGTTGTTGGGATTGGATATCCGTAAGATGGACTTTCAGGATCAATTCCGGTAAACGATTTACTTTTGATTGTCAAAAGGTTCTGTCCGCTAACATACATATGTATATTACTAACTTTGAATTTCTCTGTAATATTCTTCGGAATAGTATAACCTAATTGCAAGTTTCTTAACTTGAGATAGGCACCATTTTCAATAAAATAGGTTGAGAATCTACCTTCAGCATTGGCATCGGCACTTGTTATTGCAGGAATAGTCGAAGACGTATTGGTTGGTGACCAAGCCCCTAACAAGCGAGTTCCTTTGTTGGAATTGTTTTCGCGAACCGACCAGAAATCAGTGCTATATTTTACAACATTTTCAACGTCAATTCTACCAACACCCTGGAAGAAGACATTTAAGTCAAATCCTTTGTAATCGAAACTAAAGTTTAAACCGTATGTGAAATCAGGATGCGGAATTTGAACCCAGGTTTGGTCTTTAGTATCAATAACTCCATCGCCATTTATATCTTTAAATCTAAGTCGACCTAATCCTTTTCCATTTTGTACTGGTGAATTAGCTACTTCTTCTTGAGTTGTGAATAAACCATCAGCAATGTAACCATATCTGGTACCGATTGCATGACCCAGGATATTATCTCCTAATCCATTTCCACCATAAGTGTTTACAACTGCATCGGGAAGTTGAGTAATCTTGTTTTTATATGTTCCAATATTACCTGTAATATCAAACTTGAAATCGGATCCAATTTTGCCTCTATAGCCAAGTAGCATTTCAAAACCAACGTTATTCATACTAGCTCCATTCAACCATTGACTACCTCCATCTCCAACTACTGCTATATAAGCAGGTTGAACAAGAATATCTTTAGTGTCTTTAATAAAGTAGTCTAATGATCCGTATAGTTTTTCGTCAAAAAAACCAAAGTCAAGTCCGATATTTGTTTGAGTGGTTGTTTCCCATTTCAAATTATCATTTCCTGATTGAATTTTGAGGTAACCTGAAGGTAGAGTTCCAGATTTAGCACCTGATAATGAGTATGCAGTACTATTAGGTGTATTCCATGTTACATCTGAAGTGCTATTATAGGTTGTGTTGTAAAGTGTTTGAGTGGCATTATTGGCAATTTCCTGATTACCTGTTTGACCCCAACCAAGTCTTAACTTAAGGTTTGAGATAGCAGGTACCTTATCTTTAATAAAATCCTCCTGACTAATTCTCCATCCCAACGAAAAGGCAGGGAATGTAGCGTATTGATTATTTTTACCAAATTGAGAAGAACCATCATAACGCAATGTAGCAGATGCCAGATATTTTTCATCAAATACGTAGTTTACTTTTCCGAAATAAGAAGAGAGGGTATTTACTGCTCCTAAACCACCATTTCCTTTTTGGCCGGTACCGGCACTCAAGTACATATAATCTGGTGTTTGTAATTCAAAGTTTTCCCCTGTAGCATAAAACCACTCATCACCATGATATACCAACTCAGTTCCAACTAAAGCATCAAATGCATGTTTCCCTTTAGTAAATTGATAGTTTAAGGTATTACTCCACACCCAGTTTGTAGATATACGTTGAGAATTGGTAACAGTATTTGTAGCATTACTTAAATAACCCGATTTATAAGTATATTGTAAGTTTCTATAATTTGTACCAGTGTAATCTAGACCTAAATTTGTTTTAAAATGTAAGTGTTTCATCAATTCTGCATCAGCAAAAAGATTTCCAAATATCCGCAAATTAACAACATTGTTTTGTTTATTGTCTTCAAGAAGTCTAACCGGGTTTTGACGGTCGTTCATACCACCTACAGGACCACCCCAGCCAATTCCATCTACAGTGTGAATAGGGATAATTGGTAGAGCTTGTAGTGCAGGATCCAGTACATTATTTGCCACTTCCGATGATCTGCTTAGAGATAAATTCTCACCAACAACCAATTTTCCATGCAATAATTTGTAATCTGTATTGATACGAGCAGTTACACGTTCAAAATTTGTTGTCTTGATAATACCATCGTTTTTAGTATAGTCGACGGATACTAATGAATGTCCTTTTTCCGAACCGTTTGACAAAGTCACATCATAATTTCTTGAAACACCAACTTGCGATACGGCTTTGAACCAATCTGTATCAGCAGTTTTTAAGGTTTTGTCAGCATTCAAATAATCAGGTAGAATAACTTTATTCAACACCGGAACTCCATTAGCATCTTTAGCCCAGTCAAATTGATATGAAATGGAGTTAGCGTTTGGATCTAAACCATCATTCACTTTACCTTGCCAAAATGCTTGTCCATATTGTTGGGCATTTAGAACATCAAGTTTTGAACTATAAAAAGAATAGCTTGTACGTGCATTGGCCGAAATCTGTAAAACTCCATCTTTACCTTTTTTAGTAGTAATAATGATAACGCCATTTGCAGCTCTTGAACCATAAATTGTGGAAGACGATGCATCCTTCAGTACCTGAATAGATTCAATGTCATTAGGATTCAACTGATTCATTCCTTCTTTAGTAGGTACTCCATCGATAATATACAATGGGTCATTATTTCCAAGTGTACCAATACCTCTTAAACGTACAGTAGTGCCAGAACCACTAGGAGAACCATCGGTGGTAATTACCATACCTGCTACTTTACCTTGTAGAGACTGCATAGCGTTGGCATTGTTTACCTTTTTAAGGTCATTTACATCAACAACAGTTACAGCACCTGTTAAATCGGCTTTCTTTTGAGTTGAGTAACCTGTTACAATAACTTCTTGCATCACCTTAGAGTCGGGAGATAGAGTTACATTTAAAGCGGTGTTAGCACCAACTTTCATTTCCTCTTTTTTCATTCCAATCATAGAGAATACCAACACAGCGTCTGAATTTGGTACAGTGATGCTATACTTACCATCTATATTGGTAATAGTGCCGGTAGAAGTCCCTTTCACCATTACAGTTACACCAATTAAACTCTCGCCATCTTCTGATGACTTTACAACTCCTGAAATTGATTTCGTTTGAGCCATTAATGCAAAACTTACTGTGCAAAACAGAACCAACATCTTCAATTTTCTTAGCGTGTCGCATTGAAATTTGCTTTTTTCATTCATGATTTTTTTGATTTAAAATTAACTATATAACTTGATTTAAAAATAATGTGCAACAGTTACACAATAATTATGAACTCGGTTATATCAATATAGATATAACAAAATTAAGTAATAATTCCTCATAACAATTTAATTTATTGGTGAAATGATAAATTTCATTCTTAGTATATTCTTTAGCGTTGAAGTTTTTCCTTCCCAATATATCAGAGTTCCGATTTTCGGATAGCAATAAGGGGAAAACCACGTTGCAAAAATAGAGTCAATAACCAACAATAACTGTAAAAATTGTTGCATCATCGTGTACATTTGATACATAAAATAGTTTTTATTCTGTTTATTGCAAATAACTATATTTATGTAAATAGCTAATTATGTGCAGACTAATGTACAAATGAGGCTGTTTTCTGCCAATCTCGTTAAGATATATTTGTATGTTTTCACATCATGTATTGAAAGTTCAACTTTTTAGGATATTTTACTCTTGTCCGGTTTTTGAACCTGGATTTATTCTACATTCCGCTCGTTCAACCTCTAAAAAACAACCTTATTGTAATAGCACAACCTTAGTCGGTGCATAGGTACGACACTTCAATATGTAATTAAAAGAATAACACAACAGTATTTTTGCCAAATGGATTAGTTCTTGTCGAAGTGTAACTAAGTTGGATTTCTCAATAATTCATATTGTCTACTGCAATGTGCCATTATTGCGCTTTATGTATAATAATTATTAAAACCCTATTTGAAACTGGATATTCTTTCCATATCAATTCTTATCTTTGCAGGTATATGGTATAATTATAGAAAATTGTTTTTATGGATACGTTTAATGAATTACAAGAGTTTATTACGAATGGTGATAAAGTTTATTTGCCACATTTCTCAATTGAATGCGTTATTTTCGGATATGAAAACAAACAGCTGAAAGTGTTGCTAACAAAATTATTAGGAATTGGTTGGGGAATTCCAAGTGGATATGTCAAAAGAGAGGAAATGTTAACAGCTGCTGCAACTCGAATTCTAAAAGAAAGAACCTCTATCGATAATATTTTTCTGAAACAATTTCATATTTTCGGTGATAGTTTTTATCGTAGCATGCAGTATCCCATTGATCCAACGAATTATTTACCAGCTAATAGTTGGTTGAGGCAACGTACACTTTCAATAGGTTTCTATGCTTTAATTGACTGCGCAAAAGCAAAAATAAAACAAGACTATTTTGTTGAGGATTATAAATGGGTAAATATAAATGAAATTCCGGATGATTTACTTATGGATCATAATGAGATAGTTACTACAGCACTTGGAACTCTTAGAAATCAAATATTCCATGAGCCTATCGGTTTCGAGTTATTACCGGAGAAATTTACTTTGCCGGAAATTCAAGCATTATATGAAACGATATTAGAAAAAAAATTCGATAGACGTCATTTCCCAAATAAATTACTCTCTCTGGAGATTATTGAGAAATTGGATGAAAAACGAAGTATAGGTCAACATCGTTCTCCTTTTTTATACAAGTTCCACAAAGACAATTATCAAAATGCGCTAAATGATAGAATAACAATAGCTCCTAATTAAATTCAAACTTCCAAGCAGTTAAAATATATCAATCTAAGATTATTTCCTATTACTCCTTTCAATTATATAAGCCCAATTCTGCAAATACAGAATTGGGCTTTTTATTTTCGTAATTCAAACTTCCAATGTCCCATTTTGTGCAAGATGATTTTTTTGAGTAGATGGAAAAATTGATTTTTATAGTAGTAAAAATACACAAAGTTTCATATTTTATGATTTGCATCTTTATTTGAAATCAGAAATTGTAGTTTTTTTTATTAATATACTCTCAAATTTGTAACGTTTATTGAAGCAACCACACATTTTTTGATAAATATTCGATTTGGAGCAAATTATCTATATTTCAACCTAGCGCCTCTATATCAGTCAATTGTGTTTAATTTATCACAATACACTATTTATACAATCATAAATAATGCATTGTATTCAAATATTTATGATAATTTTTCATTGCCATTAAAAAAATGTTCCATACTTTTATAGCGCAAATATAGCGCAATATAAAGCAATGTAATTGCGCAATGAACAAAACACAATTAAATTTAATCATTATGAGAAAAACATTTATTCCTATTGGGCTAGGTATGTTAATTGCTCTCGGAGCAGTATTACCAAATCAGTCTTATGCACAGTCAAGAAAAAAGAGCAAGTCTGAATCTATCACGGCTACTAACGACTCGATTAGTACAAACAAAAAAGTAGAAAAAGACCAAAACTTAATGCAGAATGCATCTTCGGCTACTACACCACGACAAATCAATATTGGAATTCCTCCCGGAGGCGATATTCAGATTTTAGAAAATGACGTGCCGGTGATTTTTCAATTTTATCCTCAAATTGTCACTTCAGTATGGAAGTATGATGCTAGTATTGGTGGAATCGGATTGCTTTCGCTTGCTGAAGGTGCGCTGACTTTTGGTAAAGTAGGCTTTAGCGTGACGAGTAACGACCGCGAAGCGGGATCAAAGTTTAAAGGATTCTTTTCGGCATATACTAATAGCTGGGGGAATTTGACCTATAGTGGTAACATTTCCGGTCCTATTGGTAAAAAAGGCTGGGGTTACGTACTCGGTATTCATGAAACTTATGCAAGTAGGAATGGTATGAACCGAATGTATAGCAGGTACTCCGACGAAAGAGCTGAAATGTTCAAGGCTGGTATCTCTAAAAGATATAAAAATGGATCTGTAAAACTTTTGTATAAACATTGGGAAGAAATATCGGATATTAATAATTACTATCCGCTTATTTACAATGGGAAAGGTAGTTTTTCGCCATATCCCGGATTTAAATTGGGACAAGATAGTTATACAGTCGGGAATGGAGACGTTGGCTATGCAGATGCCAATACCGGTCAATCAGTAAAAATGAATCTTGGTGATGACAAATATAATAGAAACATATCTGATGCTCTCTATTTGTATGGTGATCATAAATTTGGAAATGGTTTTAGATTGAAATATTCATCAATGTATATGCATTCGAAGTCTCCGTTTCTTATCCAATTTCCACTGACATTGGGGGTGACTTCAGCTAATTCAACCAATCAGTTCAATCTGCATGAATCAGGAGCAGCTTATTCCGGCGATGTTCAAATGGTAGCTAATCAAATGGTTGAACCAACCAAAATTGATCAATCACTCACTCGTATCGAACTTACAAAAAAAATAGATCAACATAATTTACGACTTGGATTAACAGAACAGTACTATGCTACAGGTTTACAAAAATCTGACTACTCTGTGTATTATCAAACAGTAACACCTAATCCACAATTGGTAGATTGGTCAAGAAATGTAAGCCCTAACCCAGCTTATCCATTTTTTATGAAAATCACTGATGTGAATGGAGTATTAGGTGTTGCTGGTGACATGACTAAAATTAAAACGAATAAAGCAGCCTTGTATTTTTCGGATGATTTTTCAGTTGGTAAAATCTTTGATTTATCAGTTGGAGCTCGTATAGAAAAAGAAGATGATCAGGAACTTCATAATCCATATGCTAATTCGTTTATAAACGATAAACCCTTAATGACAGTTGACTTCAAAAATAAATGGAATCATGTGCTTGTTGGAAGTTTTGTTGCCAAATTAACACACGATTTTGGCTTCCTGGGCGACGTTACCTATAACGATTACCTCAATAGATACTATGATTATCCTGCAAGTGGTAAAGATGCTAACGGAAATCCATTTGTAGATGCATATGGACAACCGGCACGCGATGAGAACGGAAATCAACTATCACAAACTACCGATGCTAAGTCTAATCAAATCAAAGTGATATTTTTAGGTGCCGGAGTTTACTACAATCATGGTGATAAATTTAGTATTGTATCAAAAGTGACGCGTAGTTCAAAAATCAATGCCGTTACTGCCTTAGACGTATTTGACCCAGCAAATGCAGCTTCAAAGACTCACGTGTATCCACTTTTTTATGATATTCAAACACTGGGTTGGACCACTGACATTATGACAAGTCCGTTTAAAAATTTCAACTTACACTTATTGTTGACTTTACAAAACCCACAATACAAAAACTATAGTGTAAGTGCATATGGACAAACATATTCATATAATAACAAAGTAGTTCCTGCATTATCGAAAGTGTTAATAGAAATAGATCCTAGCTATAAATTAGGAAATTTTAGACTATTTGCAAACATGCGTTACTTTGGAAAACAATATGGTAATCTTCCCAATTCTATTTACTACAAACCTTGGTGGGAAAACTTTGCAGGCGTTGAGTATCGTATGAGTCGTAACTGCGATATGAAATTACAGGTTGTCAATTTCTTAAACCAGACTGGTATTAGTGGATCTATGCAAGGAGCTGATCAAATTACAGCTGCAACAGAACCATCTTACATAGGAAAGACAATTAATGCATCTTGTATTCGTCCACGTACAATAGAATTTACTGTAAATCTCAAACTATAAACTAATAAAAGGTATAAAATTAGTTGTGAAATACCTGACTCATCAAAGTTCTTCATAAAAAAGAACTTTGAGAGTTAGGTTCTTAAAATTCCAAAATCATTTTTTAAACTACAAAAATCAAAAATTCTAAAAATTAAACGTCATGAAAAAATTAAGTGTTTTTATTGCTGCTATTGTTTGCAGCTTGGTATTTTCTGTTGGAGCAAAAGCTCAGGCACCTGCTGATTATTTTGTAGGTAAATGGACTGTTACAATAACAGGTCTGCCTCAAGGTGAGGCAAAAATGGATGTCGTTTTTGAACGAACAGATGGTAAGTTAACTGGATTTATGTTGAATGAAGGTAAACCTAAAGACGTATTTTCTAAAGTCGAAGAGAAAGACGGATCTGTAACAGGCTATTACACTGCGAGTGGTTACGATTGTTATCTTTTTTTAGAAAAGAAAGATGATAATAATGTAACCGGATCATTGATGGACATGTTTGATTGTACAGGAGTGAGAAAAGTTGAAGCAAAAACTGATGCAAAATAAAAAATAGTAGGGTGGCACATAAGCCACCCTACTATTCAGTTCCAAATTTATATTTTTACTCCTTTTTTTTAATCAATTTTCAGCGACCTCCTTTATTTAGCTAATAGTTAACGCGCCCTCCTTTTTTCGCAGAAATCAAATGAATTGACAATTACGGTTATCCTTAGAAAATCTACTTTATGAAAAATCCACTATTAAGGGCAATATTCGTCTTCTTTACACTTTGTTCATTGCAAGTCAATGCTCAAAAGATACATAAACAAACAACCAGTTGTAATCCTTTAAATCTCAATTACAGGTTTCAATTAAATAGTCCTTCTCGTCGTGAGGCAGCCGATCCTGTAGTGGTTTTATTTAAAGGTAAATATTTCCTGTTTGCATCTAAATCAGGAGGCTACTGGGTCTCCAATAATTTAATTAGTTGGTCATTTGTCACTACAACCGACCTGCCTCTCGAAGACTATGCTCCTGCTGCTGTAGTCATGAATGATGCTGTATATTTCATGGCGCTTGATAGACGAATCTATAAATCAACTGATCCGTTAACAGGAAAATGGCAAATAGTCAAAGAAAATTTTCCGTTTACTCCCAATGATCCATGCTTATTTTTAGATGATAATGGACGTCTGTACTTGTATCATGGTCTTTCTAACATCAAGCCCATCTATGGGCTAGAATTAAATAAAGAAACATTTGAACCCATTGGCTCTCAAGCTGAACTGGTAATTAGTAATACCAAAGACTATGGCTGGGAGCGTCCAAGCGATTATAACGATTATACCGGAAGGCGAAAACCTTGGGTTGAAGGTGCCTGGATGACGAAGCATAACGATAAGTATTATTTACAATATGCAGTTCCCGGAACTGAATACAAAAGTTATGCGGATGGATTATATGTTGGAGATTCTCCCTTAGGTCCATTCAAAGTAGCTGATAACAACCCTTTCTCATACAAACCCGAAGGTTTTATTTGTGGAGCTGGGCACAGTACCACATTTCAGGATAAATGGGGCAACTACTGGCACATGGGAACCATGACAATTTCTGTCAAGGATCATTTTGAAAGACGATTAGGTCTGTTTCCTGCTTTTTTCGATAAAGACGGAACCTTTTATACCTCCACAATTTTTGGCGATTTTCCGCATGCAGTACCACAAAAACGCATGAAAGGCCCAGAAGATTATCAACTTTCCGGAATGTTATTGTCGTATAAAAAACCTGTTGAAGTATCTTCCACATTAGCCGACCATCAAAAGGAAAACGTTACAAATGAAGAAATTCGTAAATATTGGAGTGCCGAAACAGGTAATAAAGGTGAATGGATATTGGTTGATTTGCAAAAACAATCAAAGGTAAATGCTGTTCAGATAAACTATTTTGATGAAGCAACAACTATTTTAGGACGCACGGACTCGATATATTATCAATATTTGCTTGAATACTCCAGCGACAAGAAATCATGGAAGATTCTCTCCGATAAGAGAACTAGCAAAACTGACGCGCCACACGATTATATTGAATTACAAAATCCGGTATCTGCCCGTTATATCAGGTTGACTAATTATCATGTGCCTGATGGAAAATTTGCCCTATCCGGTTTACGGATCTTTGGTAAAGGCAACGGAAAAGTAGCTCAGCCGGTGTCCTCATTCACAGCTATTCGCGATACAGCTGATGCACGTAATGTTACACTCAAGTGGCAAAAAAGTGCCAATGCAATCGGATACAATATCCGTTATGGCACAGCACCTGATAAGTTATACCTAAACTATCAGGTATTAGGCTCCGATTCTATAACAATCCATAGCCTGAACAGTTTACTGAAGTATTATTTTACAATTGAAGCTTTCAATGAGAATGGGATTACCAAAACAATAAAAGTTATCGAAACTCAGAATAAGTGATTGTATTTAAATTACTGTAGAACAATTTAATAATCCAACGTAAAAAGGTATAAAAAAGATATTTAATAATTATTTTATGAAAAACACAACAATGCAGAATCAATTAGATAGTATTGCAAATATTGCAATTTTCTTGAAAAGAGTTTTTATCATTATTTTAATTGCATTCATTTCAGTTTTGTCTTCAATGGCAAAAAACACCTCTATTCTACGTACTTCGCTTTTTGATAAAGGGTGGCAATTTACAAAAGATAGTGTTTCAGATGCTGAGTTGTCAGGTTTTGATGATTCAAAATGGAGAAAAATCAACTTGCCGCATGATTGGAGTATTGAGGATTTGCCCAACCAAACTCAGGATAAAGTTGTAGGTCCCTTCTCGAAGAGCAGCATAGGAAGAGCGGCTACAGGTTGGACTGTCGGTGGCATCGGCTGGTATCGGAAGAAGTTTGCAACTGAACAAGCTCATATAAACAAATGCGTCTCTATTCATTTTGATGGAGTGTATCAAAATGCAGTTGTTTGGCTGAATGGGAAACTCTTAGGAAATCATCCTTATGGATATACTCCTTTTTATTATGACTTGACTCCTTATCTAAAACCTGTTGGTCAGGAAAACGTAATTGCTGTCAACGTGCGAAACGAAGGAAAAAATTCTCGTTGGTATGCCGGTTCCGGTATCTATCGCCACGTATGGTTGACAGTAACTAACCCGGTTCATGTGGATACATGGGGAGTTTATGTTACTACTCCGGAAGTATCACAAAAAAGTGCAACGGTAAAAATAAATTCTACCATAAACAATGAACAAAAATCCAATAGTACTATCAATTTGGTAACTACCATTCACGATCCAAGTGGCAAAGCTGTTGGTACTACCCAAAAAGAACTGCAATTAGTAACAGGTAAATCAATTAAAGATGATCAAACCATAACACTTTCTAACCCGGCTTTATGGTCATTAGAATCACCACAACTCTATAAAGCTGTTACCGAAATCAAAAATGGTACAGAAACCATTGACCGTGTAGAAACAGTGTTTGGTATCAGAAGTCTAAAATTTGATGGAACTAAAGGATTTTTGTTGAATGGTAAAGCAATTATAATGAAAGGTGGATGTATCCACCATGACAATGGGCCATTGGGTGCTGTTGCAATCGACAGAGCCGAAGAGCGAAAAATAGAGATACTAAAGAAAAATGGCTATAATGCAATACGCACAAGCCACAATCCTCCATCTGAGGCATTGTTAGATGCTTGTGACCGCTTGGGTATGTTGGTTATGGACGAAGCATTTGATACATGGGTAAGACCTAAAAATCCGGACGATTATAGTCTTTATTTTAATCAATGGTGGCAAAAAGATTTAGCGGCCATGATTTTTAGAGACAGAAATCACCCCTCAGTAATCATGTGGAGTATCGGGAATGAAATTTACGAAGCTCCCGATTTGCTAGGTGTGGAGATTGGGAAAAAACTGGCTGATGAAGTGCGTAAATTGGATTCTACCCGACCTGTCACTGAAGCAATGGTTTACTTACCACCCTATACAAAAGCATCTTTGGAAACGTATAAGCCACATTTAGAAAATCTGGATGTTGATGGCTATAATTACTTTCTTGAAAGTAATTCCAAGCAATTCTTACGTGACAGCGCCACAGTACATTTCTTCGATGCTCAACATGCCAAAAATCCTAACAAAACTTATGTAGTGACGGAATCATTACCCCTTTTTACATTAGAAAATTGGGAAAAATCTGAACAAAGCCCTTGGATGATAGGTAGCTTTAAGTGGACAGCTTTTGATTATATCGGCGAAGCAGGACTTGGTAAGTCAAGACTGAAAGTTGAAGGCAGACCCGAATTAACGGGATTAATGGGCATGGGTCAGTTTTTTAAAGATGAATGGCCTATCTACAACTCAGGATCTGGTGATTTTGATTTGATTGGTAATAAAAAGCAAGCATCCTTTTATCAGGATGTAGTCTGGCGAATTAGCCCTATCGAAATACTCGTACATTATCCGATACCGTCAGGCAAAGTAGAATCAATTGCAACATGGGGATTTCCTGAAGAATTAAAATCGTGGAATTGGCCCGGACAAGAAGGTAAAAAGATGCAAGTGCATGTTTACACCAGAAGCAAAGTAGTGAAATTGGAATTAAATGGAAAAGTGATTGCTGAACAAACCGTTCCTGAAGGGTCTGTAACAGCTGCTTTTGATGTAGATTATCATCCGGGGACTCTTGTTGCTAAAGGTTTTGATAATGGAAAGAAAACATGTGAAACCGTCTTGACAACAACTGGAATACCTGTGGGAATCCGCCTGGTAGCTGACCGTACGACCATAAATGCAGATTTAAATGATTTATCTTATGTAAATGTGGAGATTATTGATGCAAAAGGGAATGTAGTACCTAATATTGATGATTTGCAAGTTACTTATCAACTTACAGGTAATGCTACCATTGCAGGCGTAGGGAATGGTAATGTAAGTGACATGTCGAGCTTTCAGCAAAACCAGAAGAAGGTATATCAGGGAAGAGGATTGGTTATTGTAAAGCCTAATGGTGCTGCTGGCAAGATTACTCTTAAAGCTAGTGCTGCTTGCTTAAAGTCAGCTTCGATTAATATAATATCACAAGAAACAACCACACTTTAAGTTTAAAAGAACGCATATGAAAAAATCAATAATTCTAATCTGCTTATTTATTCTAAGTGGAGTAATAGTGCTGGCAGGTGAAATCGGTTCAAAAACACAGACCGAAAAAAAGACATTTTGCAATCCGATGGATTTGAATTATCATTTTAATTTTAGATCCGAACCTATAGGAAACGATATGTTTTTCAGAGAAGCTGCCGATCCTGTGGTACACTTATATAAAGGTACCTACTTTTTGTTTGCCTCACATTCAGGAGGTTATTGGTATTCGGATAATATGTTGAACTGGAAATATATTGCCATCAAGAGTATGCCTATTATTGACGAATATGCTCCTGATGTGCTTATTAAAGGTGATACAGTATTCTATATTGGTTCTTCATTGGAGAAAAATAATATTTATTATACTACCAACCCTTTCGAAGATCAATGGAAACCAATGAAGCAAAAACTTTCCATTGCAGTTTGGGATCCATGTTTTTTTAAAGATGATGATGGTAAAGTTTACCTTTATTGGGGGATTTCCAATTTCATGCCGATGTATGGGGTGCAACTCGATGCAAACTTGCAACCTATGACAGATCGTGTTTCTCTTTTTGATCCTAATATGCAGGAACATGGTTGGGAGATTTGGATAGATGGAAGTAAAGAAAGGAAAGGATTTTGCGAAGGAGCATGGATGACAAAGTACAACAATCAGTACTATCTTCAATATGCGGCTCCTGCAACACAACTTAAAATTTATGGCGATGGCGTATACAAGTCTGATTCGCCCCTTGGTCCATTCAAATTTGAAGCCTACAGCCCTTTTTCTTACAAACCGGGAGGTTTCATTTCAGGATCAGGTCACAGCGCAACATTTCAGGATAAGTACGGTAATTATTGGCACATAACAAGTTTGTCTGTTTCTGTGCGCAACCCTTACGAGAGGCGTTTGGGATTGTTTCCGGCAGCTTTCGACAAGGATGGAGTACTGCATACATACACTGCATTTGGAGATTATCCCACCAAAATGCCAACCCGCAAAATAGATTTTGAAAAAGAAGATCTTTTCAAAGGCTGGATGCTCTTATCCTATAATAAAAAACTTGCCGCGTCATCTTCATTGGAAAAGTTTCCTGTTGTAAATGCAACTGATGAAAATATTCAGACCTGGTGGTCGGCAAAAACCGGCGACGAAGGTGAATGGCTGAGCATAGAACTGGATAATAATGTAACCATAAATGCCATTCAATTGAATTTTGCAGATAATGAAGCTAAGCTTAGACCGGAAAGTAAGGTGTTGCCTTATTGTTACAAAGTATTAGCTTCTAACGACCAGAAAACTTGGAAAGTCATAATTGATAAAAGCAACAATACAAAAGATGCTTGCCATGAATATATAGAGCTTGACAAACCGTTGAAAGCGAAATATATAAAAATTGAGAATGTGCAGGTTCCTGAAGGAAAGTTCTCTATTTACGACCTTAGAATATTTGGATTAAAAAAAGGGAAGAAACCCCAGGGAGTAACTCAATTTGAAGTTAACCGCAATGCTGACTCTCGCAAAGCGATTGTAAAATGGACAAAAGATAAATCGGGCACCGGCTATGTAGTTAACTATGGTATTGATGCAAATAAACTTTACACGTCTTTTATGGTATATGATAGTGACTCTGTAAAACTTACAGGCTTGAACAAAGGTATTACCTATTATTTTAGCATCGATACGTTTAACGAATCGGGAATTACCAAAGGGACTAAAATAATAACTATTAAGTAATTCGTCATGAAACAAACAATTTTATTTCTGTTGATGCTTATTACTTTGCCGTTATCGGCTCAAGTCATGTCAGTATTTGAGAAACGGGTTTATACGGTAAATTCTCAATCATTACCCTATCGTATAATGTTCCCTAAGGATTATAATCCGAACAAAAAATACCCGCTGGTTATATTTTTGCATGGTGCGGGTGAACGTGGTACAGATAATGAAAAACAGCTCAAAAATGGTGGTCAGTGGTTAGTTGATAATTTACAAAGCGATTATCCAGCCATAGTTATTGCACCGCAGTGTCCTGAAATTGGATACTGGGTAAACGCAAAACGAGAGGTCTTACCAAAAGGTAGTCCAATGAAGTTTAAATTCACCTTTTACAAGGACAGCGCAGCTAATACATCTATGAAATTATTGATGGCCTTGACCAAAGAGTGGATTAACTCCGGCAAGATAAATAAGAAACAGGTTTATGTTGGCGGACTATCAATGGGTGGCATGGGAACATACGAATTGTTGATACGCATGCCAAAAACCTTTGCGGCGGCTTTTATCATGTGTGGTGCAGTAGATATTGATTGGTTTACAGCACACAACAAAAAAACTCCATTGTGGCTGTTCCACGGTGCAATCGATCAGGTTGTTCCCGTAAATTATGCACGCGATGCATTCAAACTGCTGAACGATGGAAAACGTGAAATCAAATACACTGAATATCCGGGCGTATATCACAACTCTTGGGATAACACTTTTAAAGAGCCAGGTGTTTTTAGCTGGCTTTTTAGTCATAAAAATAAATAATTTACAACAAATACAGTTACATGAAAATGAAAAGGTTAACTATAATTAGCTGTTTATTACTTTTAGGCATAATGAATAGCTCTTTTGCACAAGCCAAAAAAGAAAAACCGCTCTATAAGGATGCCAATGCCCCTGTTGAAAAACGGATAAATGACTTAGTGTCAAGAATGACGTTGGAAGAGAAAGTGTATCAACTCAATCAAGTTCTGGTTGGTAATAATGATAATCCTAATAATGTAGGGGAGGCAGTTAAAAAGGTGCCTGCTGAAATAGGCTCTCTTATCTATTTTGGATATGACCCCGTATTTCGAAATAGTGTTCAACGTCATGCAATGGAAGAATCAAGGCTTGGTATTCCAATTTTGTTTGGTTATGATGTTATTCACGGTTTTCGGACTATTTATCCTATTTCACTAGGGCAGGCATGTTCGTGGAATCCTGAATTAGTTAAGCGATCATGTTCAGTAGCAGCACAAGAAGCCCGAATTTCAGGTGTTGACTGGACCTTTTCTCCAATGATAGACGTAGCACGTGACCCACGCTGGGGACGTGTTGCTGAAGGATATGGAGAAGACCCTTATACCAATGCGGTTTTTGCAGTAGCTTCCGTTCAGGGATATCAAGGCACTGATTTATCAAACACAAAGAATATAGCAGCATGTCTGAAACATTATGTAGGTTATGGAGCCTCCGAGGGTGGACGTGATTACACGTATTCAGAGATATCTAAACAAACTCTATGGAATACCTATTTACCTCCTTTTGAAGCTGGAGTTAAAGCCGGTGCAGCCACTCTTATGAGTGCATTCAATGACATAAGCGGTGTTCCTGCTTCATCAAACCATTATACATTAACAGAGGTTTTGAAAGATAAATGGAAACATGATGGGTTCGTGGTTTCCGATTGGGATGCTGTCAAGCAACTTATTCGTCAGGGAGTAGCCGGGTCAAAGAAAGAAGCAACTTTAAAGGCATTTCAGGCAGGAGTTGAGATGGATATGAATGACAGATATTATCTGCAGTCTTTAGCAGAACTGGTGAATGAAGGTGCAATCCCAATCGAAAAAATTAACGATGCTGTTGGGCGTGTTTTGCGGGTGAAATTCAGATTAGGCCTTTTTGATAATCCATACATCCCGGTAAAAGCAGAAGATAAACGTTATTTGCTGCCGGAAAACTTGAAAACAGTCGAAAAATTGGTTGAAGAGTCAATCGTACTTCTTAAAAATGAAAAGAATACACTGCCTTTGTCTACGAAATCGCGGTTAGCAGTAATTGGGCCAATGGCTAAAAACAAGGAACATTTGTTGGGTTCATGGTCAGCTCATGGCAAAGCTGAAGATGTTGTCAGCATTTATGAAGGGTTGGAGTCGGAATTTAAAAACATGAAACTCCTGTATGCTGAGGGTTGTGATTTTGATGGTAATGATACTTCTAAGTTTGCAGAAGCAACAAAAGTAGCACAAGGAGCCGACGCGATTCTAGTTTGTTTAGGTGAAAAAAAGACCTGGAGTGGTGAGAATGGTTCCAGAACTTTATCATTGCCTCAGATACAGGAGAATTTGCTACTCGAATTGAAAAAGCTTGGAAAACCAATCGTATTGATTCTTTCTAATGGTCGACCTCTGGAACTAAACCGCATTGAACCCGCAAGTGATGCTATTGTTGAAATTTGGCAACCAGGAGTGAATGGGGGAAGACCTGTGGCAGGAATACTATCAGGGAGAATTAATCCTTCAGGTAAATTAGCTATGACATTTCCCTATTCGGCAGAGCAAATTCCAATTTATTACAATATGCGGCAAAGTGCTCGTAAAAATAAGGGAGGATATCAGGATATACCAAATAATCCACGGTATGAATTTACATATGGGTTAAGCTATACTACCTTTAAGTATGGCGAACTTAAAGCTTCTCAGCTAAAAATTAAACATGGAGATAAACTTGTGGTAGAAATACCAGTTACAAATACAGGAATCCGGGATGGTGCAGAAACTGTTCACTGGTTTATTTCCGACCCTGTGTGTTCGATAACCCGACCAATAAAAGAGTTGAAGTTTTTTGAAAAACAAGTTATTAAAGCCGGTGAGACAAAAATATTTCGATTTGAAGTAGATCTCGATAGGGATTTTAGTTACGTGGACGAAACAGGGAAAAGGGTTCTGGAATCAGGAGACTATTTCATTAGTGTAAAGGAAAATAATATAATAGTTGAACTGGTTAATTGATAAAATACAATTATAAATATATGAAAGCCCAAAATAAAGTATTAGTAGTAACCGGAGCAGGAAACGGTATTGGAAGAGAACTTTGTTTGCTGTTGTTGAGCAAGCAGGCAAATGTTGCTGGAGTTGATCTTAATCAGGAAGCCCTTGCCGAAACCCAAAAGATTGCAAGAGTAGGTGATGACCGCTTTCAGGGATACGTTTTAGATATTACAGATAAAGCAAAAGTGGATGCATTGCCTGAAGAAATTATTAAACACTTTGGCTCGGTTGACGGATTAATTAATAATGCAGGTATCATTCAGAAATTCATTCCTATTAACGACATGCCAATTGAACAGATAAATAGGATAGTGAATGTGAATTTTTATGGTACGCTGAATATGACGAAAGCATTCCTTCCACTTTTGCTGAAACGCCCCGAAGCACATATCGTGAATATTTCAAGTATGGGTGGGTTTATTTCTTTTCCCGGACAAACTATTTATGGCGCTGCCAAAGCAGCTATAAAAATCCTTACTGAAGGACTTTATGTTGAACTTAAAAACACAAGCGTAAAGGTTACAGTAGTTCATCCCGGGGCAATTGCAACAAATATAACTGCAAATTCCGGCGTTGACAGCCTCAAAACCAATGTTGCGTTTATCCAGGATTTACTAACACTTTCTCCGACAAAAGCAGCGAAAATTATTATCAGAAGTATGGAGAGGAATAAGTTCAGGGTAACCGTTGGAAAAGATGCAAGCTTTTTAGATCTACTCTACCGCTTGAATCCAAGGTTTGCGACAAATTTCAACAGTAAGATGATGAGAATAACATTAAAGCAATAACAAATCGGTGATTAATTGAAATAAACGGTTAGATAATACTGACAATAAACAATAGCAATATGGAACGTAAAATAATATTTATCACAGGAAGTTCAGGTGGTATAGGAAAAGAAACTGCAAAAACCTTGGCAAAGCAAGGGAATACCGTTATCGTACATGGCCCAACTAAAGAGTTAGCAGAGACAGCATGCAAAGAGATTAAGTCAGAAACTGGTAATCAAAAAATAGATTATGTGTATGCGGATTTCTTCTCACTAGCTGATATAAAACGAATGGCAAACGAACTCAAGAAAAAATATGAACGACTGGACGTGTTAATAAATAATGCAGGAGCAATGTTTGGCACAGAGAGAGAAACAACAATAGATGGTAATGAGAAAACATTTGCACTCAACTTATTTGCGCCGTTTCTTCTTAGCCAATTATTATTGGAGGTTTTAGTAAAAAGTCCTGCTGCACGGATTATCAACGTTTCTTCATCAGCACACTCTTTGAGCGGAATACTTAACTTGAATGATATACAGTTGGAAAACAACTATACATTTGGAACTGCCTATGGACAATCTAAATTATACCTGATTTGGGTAACACAGCATTTGGCTACCGAATTGAAAGAAAAAGGGCTAGCCCATATAACTGTTAATTCGCTACATCCAGGTATGGTTAAAACAGCGTTTGGGCAAAATGCAAAAAAAGGTTTTTTAATTGATTTTCTACTCAAATTATCAAGGCCATTTTCAAGAAAACCCAAACAAGGAGCAGAAACAGCCATTTATTTAGCAACTTCAAAAGACGTTGAAAACGTTACAGGAAAATATTTTTCTGATAAGAAAATAACGAACCCGAGTGAAAAATTCTATACCAAAAAAAATGAAAAAATAATTTGGGATTACTGTATGCAAATAACTAAGCCTTATTTGGAGAAATTTACAAATTAAACACACGTATTAAATCTAATTTTTATAGCATAGTTTGGTTATTGCACTTGTAGGCTTATATAGAGTGGTTTCTTGTTGTTTAAATATAGTTTAGTTTAAGGTCAAAAAGAGTGTCTGATAGTTCAAAATCAGGCATTCTTTCTTAGTTTTTACCGATATCGACTATCCAAAAATATTTTTATTGGTTGCAGTTACATGCACAACAATCTTACTTTGGCTGGGATAATATCCGAGAAGTAGTTATATTTGCATCCATAATATCTTAAATTCAAACTGTAGTATGATTAACAAAATAATTGAAAAAGTAAAAGAAGATAAAGGAAACTGGGACAAATTTGGTGATATTTTTATAGAAAGAAAAATAGAATCAAAGGCCGTATTACTAAATGCCGGTGAAATCGCCAATTATGTACATTTTGTCAAGAAGGGTTGTTTGCGCGAGTGGTTTAATAAAGACGGGAAAGATATTACATTTCAATTTTTCATGGAAGGGCAACCGGTAGCCTCAATTGATAGTTTTATGAATGGTGAACCAAGTTTGTTTTCCATTGAAAGTATTGAACCTTCAATAATTATTTCGGTTAGAAAAGATGACTTTGAAAAACTTTTCACTATCTATCCCGAATTTAAAGCTAGGTTTCAGAGCTTTATTTTTCAACGATTTAGGAACTACGCACAGCTTTTTCTTTCCAGAATAACAGACACTCCAAAAGAGCGTTACGACGATTTGATTAAAAATAAACCTGAAATAATTAAGCGCATTCCGCAACATTATATAGCCTCATTTTTAGGTATAACACCGGTTTCATTGAGTAGAATAAGAAATAAAAGATAGGTTTCATTTCTTATCTTTTGTTATCGTCCCAATCATTCTTACAGCCGTATCTTCGCAAAAAAACTATGGAAACAAGAAGAAATAACCGTAGACAAGCAAAGACTAAATATATTCTGCTTGATACCGGAAAATGTGAGGCGTGTTGGAAATGTATCGAAGCATGCTCAAACAATGTATTTGGACGTGTGAATTTGCCTTGGCATAAACATGCACTTATCAACAATAGTGACAAATGTACAGGTTGTTCGAAATGTGTGAATACTTGTAAATTTAATGCAATATCAAAGGTTTCAGCTAACAACTAAATAAATCTCAAATGAAGAATCCTTATTCCCGACTCATAATTAATATTGCATTGCTCATTACAGGCTTTATTGTTGTTTATTCTGGCTTTCTTATACAATTAAGTTATCACATAGGACAGCATGGAGTTATTGATTTCAACAAAACGGTGTTACACTTCAATTATTCAGGGTGGACGAATATTCATAAGATTTCAATTTTATCACTGACTGTATTTATGGTTTTTCATTTTATCCAACATTGGAGTTGGTTTAAAACAATTATAAAGAAAAATCTTATTCAAAAAAATACACAAGTATTTTTATTATCAACGGTTTTTATCTTAGTAGCAATTACTGGCTATATACCCTGGATGGTTGATTTAACTGGAAATGACGAAATAACTCGGAAGGTGTTTCTGGAAATACACGACAAACTGACAATAATCTTATTTATATTGTTCATTTTACATGTTTCGAAAAGACTGAAATGGTTTAAAATAACTATAAAAAAAATCATGAACAATTGAAGATATAACAATTAAACGTCAATGAATTGTATGGAAAAGTTAATCCTTTGAATGAAAAACACACATCCCCGTATTCCAATTATTTATTGTTTTTTGTAAAAATGATGATGTAATTAAATCTCCCTCTCCCTCCTCGACATGGCATTTCTTCTGTAGCATTTCAGCAGAAGTTTCTTCTTCAAATCAGGATACTCTCGATAGTTTTTTATGCCAGTGAATAAGGTTTGCACAATGGTTGATTTACAAATTAGGTTCATGAATTGTATTCACAAACTGATAAATAATCAAATCATATTGTAGGTTTACAATTGGCAGCACAATTTCTATTTGATACTTTCCGAACAAAGCAGTCAAATGCATTTACATCCTAAAGTACTGTGTATCATGTTACACATTGTTTTTATTAAGTAGCAACACTATATTACATCTTCCTTAGACATTACTTCAGGTTAAATACAAACAACCTTAGTCGGTGCATGGGTACGAATAACTAAAGAAAAAGCAGAGCCGAATGGCTCTGCTTCCCCCTCAAAAAAAAATGGATCAATGTAAAAAGTAGGTGGAGTAAAAATATTCAGAGTGCAACTTCAAGTCGCGCTCTGAATAAGGGATCAATGTAAATATCTCTCAAAGAAACATCTTCCTGAGTTGCTCCAATGTAGAATTTATTCAATTTAGTGCTGAAAATGATATAACAACCAACCATATTAAAAATAAAAGGCTTCACATTTCTGTGAAGCCTTTTGACTTTTCAAGGGTGGGCCCAACTGGGCTTGAACCAGTGACCCCCTGATTATGAGTCAGACAGAACTGTTTTATCTGGTATTTTTTAAGTTTTATTTGGTATCAATAATTTATTCAAAAGTTTTATTTTCAATTACTTGCACATATAAATTGTTTTATGTAGTTTTGTGCTGTTCTAAAATCGTGATTTCGCAGTGATTTCGCAACATAATAATAAGCACCATGAAAGACAGTAAAGCAACAGCAGAAAAAATCATCTCAATTGAATCGGTAAAGCTTGAAAATGTTTACCTATCGTTAACCCTCGACACCAGACGCAAAGAAGAGTTATTGCCTGTTGCTGTTCGCGTCAATTGCAACCGCACAACCTACTATCATCGCACTGGATACAAATGCACTCTAAGCCAATGGCAAGACTTAGTCAAAGCAACAGGGCGGGGCATTCAAAAACTAGGCTCTCTATACAATGACAAGGAGCAGCAAATTATTGTATTCAATAAAGTAAAAGATGCAGCAACCATTCTATTAAATAAGGATGACTTTACAATGGAGAATCTAAAAGCTGTTTTGACAGGACGAAGCGAAACTAATTTTAGCGATGTATGGCTTAATATTATCGAAAGTAGACGATCAGAAAAGAGAATCGGAACTGCCAACTCTTATAACGATGCCTACAATTCATTTACAAAATACATCGGGAGCAATATTTCATTTAATCGTATAGGTGTAGAACTGATTGAAAAGTGGGGAGAGAAAATGAACGTAAGCAACACCACTTCTGGAATGTACATGAGAGCTTGTAGGGTAGCAATAAACGAATGTATAAGAAAGGGATATTTAAAACAATCTCAATATCCATTCGGAATGAAAAAAGAGAACAAAATAACAATCCAGAAAGGAAGAAGTAGAAGCAATGACTTTATCAACATTGCAACTATCAAACAAATAATGAACTTCAAAGCACCAAGCAAATGGAACACACAAACAAAAGATGCCAAATTTGAAGCAATCAACTATTGGATGTTTAGCTACCTTGGCAATGGATTAAACCTTGCCGATATGGCTTTACTAAGATACAACAAGCATTATTTTCAAAGTAAAGAAACCGAACTGCAATTTATCCGAAAGAAGACAGCGGCCACCACCGATGAAGACATTGAGGTTGTAATACCACTTATCCCCGAACTGAAAAAGATTTTAAATAAGTATGGAACGAAACCAAAAGAAGGAGCTTTAATCTTTCCGTCCATTTTAGATGGCGAGACTAACGAAACCAAAATCAAAAAGATAATCTCACAGAAAAATTCTAATATTGCAGACAGGCTAGAGGTTGTTTGCAAATTACTAAAACTACCCGTTAACATAACTATGACATACGCCCGACATTCATACGCCACGAATCTAACCCATGCGGGAGTTTCTGAAAAATATATTTCTCAGGCAATGGGACATACAGTAAAAAACGTTACTGGCGGATACATTTCCTTATTTCCACCAGAAAAACGAATGACGTTTAATAAGATGTTATTGGAGTAGTGCAAGAAGACAAAAATCTTTTCAATAAAATCGTGCCAAACTTTATGAGTTTGGCATTTTTTATGATACACTAGCACAGTTTTGGCTATTTTTTACGATTTATTACGGTTTTTTACGAAAAAACTTGCGAGAGTCGATTTTTTTTCGTACCTTTGTAAAAGAAACATAAAAGATGTATAATTTATGAAAGAACAAACAGAAAAAGACCAAACAAAGTACGTCTACGGATTGCAAGGCTTGGCAGAATTACTAAAGTGCAGCCACCCTACCGCACACACCATCAAAAAAGACAAGCTAGAGGGAACTTACATGCAGTCAGGAAAGACCATCGTATTCGATGTCGCACTAGTTAGAGAAAGATTGGGAATTGTGGCAAGACAGGGCTAATTACGACACAAAAAAAACTCAAAACCATGACACAGACAGCGCCAGTACCACAAAATGCCAATTTCGACTCAATACTAAATTATTTGGTCGAGTTAATTTCAGAGAAAGTAGCAGAAAAATTAGCTCTTATCAAACCACCGGAGACAGAGCAAAGAGTTGAAAAGAAGAGAGTCGAGGGAGTAAGAGGGATTGCAAAATATCTCCACATATCAACTGGAACGGCTCAAAGAATGATAAATGAAAAACGCATCCCTGTTTATTACACTGGCTGCAAGCTATTCGGGTACGACTCAGAAATAGAAGAAGCCTTAAAGAATTAACTTTTATTTACATTTATAGGAATAGCATATTTTTACCACGATACAAAGATAATACTTTTATTGGATATTCCTACAAGTTAACGTTTATTTAACACACAAATATTTAACCTATGTCACACTTATCAACAGACATTACAACTTTTGCTCGTATCGGGGACGTTTATTACCAAATGGTAAACGGAGAGTTAATTAAAAGGGATAAACGTGAGATTAAAGATGATGGAGTAAATATCAAATCTATAGAACAGTACTACGGCTTCACAGTGGAGCATGACTTTGAAAACTATAGATTACGAGTAAATAACTTCTACAATCTCTCGAACCCATTACAACACAAGGAATGCAACGGCAATTTCCCGACAATTGAAAAGATGTTTAAGCACATATTCCAACACCAAGTTGATATAGGCTACGACCGCTACCAATTGCTTCTACAGCAGCCAACACAGATACAGCCTATACTGGTATTGGTTTCAGAGCTTCAGGGGACAGGTAAGACTAGCTTACTTGATTTTGACAAGGTGTTGTTTGGATCAAATGCAGTAATCTCTAAAATGTCAGAGTACATACAACCATTCAACGCGGTGTACGCTTCGAAATTGGTTATCGGAATAGATGAAAGTTCAATTGACGAGAACTTTATTAAGCAGCGTATAAAGCAAGATAGTACTGCAAAGACTATTTTATTAAGAAAAATGCACTCTGAACATAAATTGATGCCTTTCTTTGGAAAATTTACCCTTTGCAGCAATAGAGAAAAGGATTTCGCACACATTGAAAAGTCTGATATTAGGTTTTGGATAATTAAAGTACCCAAGTTAAAAGAGTTTAACCCTAATTTCCTTAGTGATATTGAAAAAGAAATTCCGGCTTTCTTATATTGGATAAAACGGCGCACAATGTCGGTTCCAGTATCACAAAGCAGACAATGGTTTAGTCAAGAGCAACTAAAAACAGACGCGTTAGAAAATTGCATTGAACATTCAAAATCAAAATTAGCTAAAGATATTCTAATTTATGTTCAAAATAAAATGGAAGACGACGAAGTTAAGACAATGGGAGCAACCGCAAGTGATTTTGTTGAGATTTTTAACCGAAAGTATTCAATCTCGGAAATTACTAATGTTTTAGTTGAGGAATTAAAATTGCCAAAACCAGTAAAACGCAGATACATAAATTATCACGGAGTAGAAAAACAGAGCCGACCATTTAATTTCTTTTTAGACGAAAAAAACGACGTTCCGTAAATTCCAAAAATATTCCAAAAATCAAGCGTGGTTTTGGAACACCAAAATCCTTTACTGTAGCCGCTTTTAGCCCTATATTCCATTTGTTCCATTTTTTTTAAAGAAATAATAAGGTATATACTGGGTGCGTGTTACAAACTTGTTGAAAAAAAGTGGAATTTTGGAACAACGCTGCAAATCCTTTACCAGAGCCAGTCTACGAGCTTTTCAACGTGGAACAGTTTTGGAACAATGGAACAATGTTATCAAATTAACGCAAAATCACAGAGTCGATGAGCGACCGTTCATTATTACATTTTTTCCTTAAAAATTACAAATAACACAATCAATCACTAATAAATTAACACCTAACACCTACAACAATGACAAACTTAGTAAATTTAACTCAATCAGAAAAAGACGCATTATTAGTACAAGCAATCCTTGAAAACATGCCAGTAGGTCTTGCCATTCCCTTTGAAGTATCAGACGCAGTATTAGCTAACAAAATGGCTAAAGCAGCATTTGCAGCAGGAGTAAATGACGATGATGCAATTATGAATATCACTGGTGCATTATTACTTAAAGGTACTGACCTTAATACAGCTCTTAGGACAGCCAAATTCGGACTTTTATCTGTCTACCCTTTAGATAGTATCGGAGACGTCAGATGGCTTACTGGTTGGAACGCACAAGAGATTGCAGAACTAACAGTATCGGGAGACATTAGCATTACACCACAAGGCTTCTACTGTGGACAAGAAATCATCAATTTTGCCGCAAAGTGTAGTAAATACGCCCCTCGCGCTGACTTTAGTTCAAATGATAGAGTAGCAGAAAGCCACGTTGACAGAAAAGCTTCAAAACCTCACGCACACCCAGAGTTAAGGAAAAAGAGAGTAACCAAATCTAAAATAGCGGCATAATGAAATTTGAAGTAGGTAACGGACACGATAATTTTGGATTAAGCGGTGATTATCTCTACTTTTTCAAAGGATTAACAGAAGCACAAGAATTGAAATTGTTACGATATTTTGGAAGAAAAGAAATGGGCAAGACACCTGTATTTTGGGAACGCACACCCTATGATGGAGAATTTAAAGATAATGTACGAATCTATTTAAAAGCAGATTATGAGCAAAAAGAAAAATGAAATCTCGAAGGAAGACCAAGCATTTGTAGTCTTAGTCAAATCGGGAAAATTTAGAGCAGCAGATGCATTCAGATTACTATTCGATAGTAAAGCCAATGATGCAAGTTTATTAACCCTCTCTTCAAAGAAAAAGACCGCACTGGCAGAATGGTTCGAGGATGATGAAGATGAAGCAGTAGAGAACTTAGAGGAGTTCGACAGCGGCGATGATGAACTTGACAAAGCGGCACTGATTAGGAAATTCACAAGGATAGCTTCACGATCCAAAGATGACAAAGTAAAACTGGCAGCTTACGAGAAAATCGCCAATATTAAGAATATGAAAAAAGAGGTGGAGAGCAAGGAAGTAGACGACGTTAAGTTCTACACTCCCGCTAGATGTATTGAAGATTGTCACTTATACGCAGCAGAAAAGAAGAGAAAGGAGGCTCTAGCACAATGAGCCAACAAGAATTAGTCCAAGACATTTACGCTAAGTACGCGAGCATTCAAAACAGTTTAGACAGACTTGCACATGTATTAAGATAAAGAACTTATGAGTATCGAAACTAGAAAGACAAGATTTGGGATTACAAAAGTGGTAGTGATAAACTACATTGCCGACACGGAATCGATAGGAGAAAAGGAAATTCAAAAAAAGAAACGCATTAATAAAAAGAAATCAGATGCTAAAAGGAAGAAAAAACGCTCAAAACGTGAGCAAATTGATTTGTAAAGTAAAAACATGGTTAAATAAACCAATTTACTTGTGGTAGAATTTAAAAAGGTGGGTGTGGTTCACTTATATATCTCTTACAATAGAGCAGAACTAAATGAGAAGAACCGCAGCACTAAATTAGTAACAATAAATAAAAATAGAAAAAATGATTGGTTTAAATGACAATGGTGAGTGGACTGAACTCACAAAAGAAGAAATCGCAGCAAGACAAGCTAAGGCTGCAAAAATGGTAGATAAAGCTATTGAGAAAACAAATGAAAGGCTTAAAACCGTTCCAGTAATCACAAAATCAACCCACACTCTGCTTGCGGAACTTAGTGCAAAATTAGGTAACTAACAAATAAAAAGATAAAAAGATGGTCACAGAAATGATAAAAGGCGAACTTGTAGAAGTTCCAGAAAAAGAAGTAGCCCGTAGACGAGCCAGTATTCAAAAATCGGTAAATAACTACGCAGCCGAACTAGGAATTGATAAAGCTCCTAAGAAATCAGTAGAGCAGATGCTTGCAGAGATTAATGCAAAACTAGGCAAATAAATTAACAAAATAGCAACCCCAGTCTTGCCCCTCTTTAAAAAGCAATCCACAGATGGGTGGACTACAAAATTAACACAAGATGAAATATTACAATTCTTACAAAGAAAAATCACTAAGAGCAGAAGCAGCACGTTGCGAAAAAGAAATATCGTCAATGGAAAAGTATTTAACTGAAAATCGTATGACCCCAACTAAGGAGGAAATGGAAGACATTCTGAAAGACCAAAACGGATTTAAACGTTTCGTTTTCGACAATAAATTTAACGGCTATATGAATGCAGTTTACGGAGATACTTACGTTCCAGACTCAAAAATTGATGACGAGCGAAAACCGTTTAATAGAATATACAATATGTGTAATTACTCAACCATACACTCATTCACGGCTCGTTTCAATGACGTGGTAAGCCTAAAACATATTGAGGGCACTAAACGTACATTCGCGTATGATAAGGACGAACTGGACGCATTTATTGAGAAATCATGTAGAATGGAAATCTCAGATGACGTGGAGGTAATGTTAGAATACATTAAGGCATATACTAATTTCCTTAACGTTGGCAGACCTCTTGACCCAATCAGAGAAGCCTATATTACCAAAAGCCTTAATGGCGTTTACAGCGCAGATACAGATAAATTCGTTTGTGATTTCGTTAACAAATAATATAAACATTCCAGTCTTGTCAATCAGGGCAAGACTGGATTAAATTAATAACTATGAAAATTAATAATCCAAGATACCCGGATAAGATATATATTGAGAAAATGACTAATTACGGTTCTTCTGATTCCCCTGTGTGGAGAACAGCGCGCACAGTTGATACAAACTGCCGAATAGAGCTTAATAAATCATTTATGAACAGTGGCGTACTTGTTTCTAAATACTCTCTTAGAATGGATAAGGTATCTCCAAATGCACAAATAAGACTTGTGACGGATAAAATATTTGCAACAATATACGATGGTAAAATTGAGGGAGATATTATATCCATCGAACATACAAATTTTCAGACATTACTCTGGTTTAATGCTGATTATGTTACCAACTTCACGCCCCCTACAAATGAAGAATTTACGGCTTCAGTAGTAACGGCTTCTGTTGCTAGTTCAGTTACTGAAACATCTGCTTTGCTTGGTGGTAACGTTACAAGTTGCGGTAATACAGCAGTAACACAGCACGGATTTTACTGGAGTGCTACGCATACCACGCCCGATGCGTCAGATCACATTATCAATTTAGGGGCTAAACCATTCGAGGGGGCTTATACGGCTTCATTAAGTGGGTTGGTTGGGGCTGTCACATATTATGTTCGCGCATTCTCTACAAACCTAAATGGAACGTCTGTATCTAGCCCAGTATCGTTTACAACGCTTACCCCATCACCAGAGCCAACATCTCCAACATTGACCACAGATGCAGTAACAACTATTACAGCAGTAGGGGCTACTTTTAACGGGGCTACAACAAGTAACGGCTTATCGGCTATCACTGCTCATGGTTTCGTTTACAGCGCAACAGACACTACCCCCACTCTTGCCAATGCAACAGAAATTGGCTTAGGCGCACAAAGTACAGTTGGAGCATTTAACTCTGTATTTTCTACGGGTTCTGCACTTACTACATATTATGTCCGAGCCTATGCAACAAACGCAATCGGCACTTCTTATGGTAATGTAATTAGCTTTGAAACAATAGCGTCAGAAACGATTATTTACGAAACTACAGCCCCAGAGGTTATTGAAACTGGATATGAAAGCGCAAGTGTAAACGTAGTATTTACAGAAGCGGGAACATATCATATCAGAGCTACTGGAACTGGAGGAGAAACCGATTTAGCCGGTGCGGAAATAATTGTTTGGAATGGAGAAACTAGCGACCCAACGTTTTATTTAGATGCTTACGGAATTACGGGGACATATATCGACCTTGTTATTCCATCAGCAATGACAGCGGTTATTAAGATTGGCAGTTATTATGCGGCTGGGGCAATTACAATTACTTCCGTTAAAATCATTGCATAATGAGAGATAGAATAAAAATAGAAGTGGGGACTACAAACCCACTACCTCAAAATATTAGAGTTCAAGAAAAAAGAATTTATATAAAAGTCAAACAATAAATACAATGGGAAATAATAAAGAGATAAAAGGCAAGACTGGTTTGAATGATTATACTGAAAATCAGCTTGCAATGTACGACTTCTTAAATGAAGTAGCTATAAGAATAAATACAGGGTTGGTAATCGAGAGATACTTAAAAACTGGTGAAAACGGATTGCTAGAAGTGAATACCGAGAAGTTAAAGGAATTTGAATAAGAAATATAGTGTGTTAATTTAATCAAAAATCCCCCCAGTCTGTGAAGATGTAGGTGGATTTGTTGTGTTTTGGGCTAGGACTCTATTTCACTTCATACGTAATCATAGCCGCTTTTGTGACACTCACTGCATATTCTGTTTTTTCTTCAGAAAGTCCTAAAATCAAACTAATTGAAATTACATCCTTAAGCCTTTCTAGTTCTTGGATTTCTTTATTAATTTCATCTTCTACAACTTTCACTCCACTTTTAATGTGGTCTTCAATATCAACAATTTTTACTCTAATAATTTTGTTACTCATAATATCAATTTTTAAAGTTAGTAAATTATTCTATCGGGCGTAAATATAGAAACATTTTTTAGTAAATAGACCATCTATTAAAAATAAAATTATATCTTTGCAATTCAATAATGCGAATTATTGATTTTCAAAATATTATATAGCGTTTTGCTATTGTTTGAGTGTAAGGAAACGGCCAATTTTTATACAACCCTCGAATGATAAGTTTAACGCTCACGTTTTGCGTGGGCATAACTTATTAGGGTTGTTTGGTACTGGCCGTACCACTTACACTGATTATGTGATGACCCACGCATTTTGTTTTTAGGTGGGTTGTTACTGTAATAGCATTACATTACGGTAAAATTATAAACCCCTAAAAATAAATGAAAATGAAAAAAGTAATGCTATTTGCGATTTTAATGTTAACACTTTCGAGCTGTTCTAAAGACGATAATTATATCAGTCCATACTCTGAACCTCAAAAAAAGGCTCTTGCAATGATGACTGGAAAATTTAGTAGTAAAGTAGAATTTGACTATAATTCATCCATCGAATTTTTAAAAGTTTATACATCACCCTTAGATATTTACGAAGATGATTATTTGAATGGAAAGGTTGTTGCATTAACTGCACATGGTGAATGTGTTTACAAAGGCTTTGGGAAAACAAATGAGCCTGGAGTAAATTGCTATTTCTATGTTTCGCAAGATGCAAGTGAATTATTCATATATCTTAAAGGTGGTACTTCTGATAAAAAGCTTTACAATTACTACAGTCTCCTTATCGTAAGCTCGGACAATTTCTCTTTGAAAGGCTCGCAATCAAAATATGTTACTGGATATTATAGAGAAAAATAGACAAGGCTCCGAAAAACATAATACACAATGATCCAATTTTCGGCAATCTAAATTACAATCATATAATTATAAGCCACAAATAATAACTTAATTTTAAACACGATGAGTCAAGAACTAATATTTTGTATTGCGATTGTTTATTTTATAATTTCAATTGCAATGATTGTTAAGTTTTTTCAAATAGCAAGCGACATTAAAGACTTGAAAGAAAAGTCATGGAAAGAAAATGATAGTATTGATTTTTTAATTGCGAATGGTTATAAAGTCGAAGCAAAAATCAAATTATTAAGAGATGTTTGGAATGACCCATTAATGCACTATTTAAAAGGCAGACCAACAAAAGAAGTGTTTGATTTGCATTATCCTAAATTGAAAGAGAAGTACATTAAAAAATTCACTAGATTAGGTGAAGATTTTCCTTCATACGATAATTTAATACACAAATAAACATATCTCTAATCTTAAATTACAATGCAATGAAAAAGACACTTATCTATTTTGCGATTTTTATTTTTACTATTGGATGTTCACCAAGCAAAAAAGAACTTTTCAAAGAAACTGATGTGCTTGTAGAATCCTTAGTATCTACTTATGAAAGTTATGGTATTCTTGGAGGTGCAGAACATACTAAAACAACAAGCGATGGGATTTATACAATAACTCCAATTGGAAGATTAGTTAATGTCAAAATTCAAAAGGTTGTAACGAATGATGAATATGAAAAATTAAGGAAAGATTTAGAAGAGCATTATAAAAATGATGTTCGAGTCAATGACGTATTTATCTGCCAAGCTGGCACAGTAATGATTGATTGTAGGAAATAATACCGAATACTAATTATTAAACAAATCATTATGAAAAAAACATTATTTCTATTAATCGTATTAGCTACATTTATAAGAGTCGATGCTCAAAGCAAAAAGTTCCCTGTAGATGAAAACAATCAAGTAAAGTATGAAGAAGTGGTTCTGTGCAACTTAAATAAAACTGTTTTATATTCAAACGCTCAGAAATGGATAGCTAAATCTTTTGGAGATTATAAAAGTGTTATACAATTTGAAGATGCTGTAAATGGCAAATTGATTTTTAAAGCTAAAAGTAAAGTGCCTTATACTGTTCCACTTGGGAAAGGAGATATTTCTGTTGGAAATTCAGAAACAATAAATTACACATTCACAATTGAATGTAAAGACAATAAGTACAGGTATACTGTCGATGACATTACGATTGACACTGAATGTACAATGTCTTTTTTAGGAGAAGTGACAAGCGATGTTGTTCGGGGGAATGATGCAAATTACAGATTGAAAATGTATTTAGAAGATGAGAAGCTGTTACCTAGTTTAATTCACACTAAAGATTCTCTTGAAAGCATAAACACGGTAAGTTTAAAAAGAAAAGAGTTAAAAGCACATAATACAAACCTTGAAACTGTCAATTCAAGAATAAAAGGAATTAAAAGTCCAGACAGAAAGGATTTCTACATATCAGAAGTTGAAACAATGGAAAATCTTATCACATCGCTAAAAACTTCAATGTGCAAATCAGATGATTTTTAACTTTGATTAATTCATAGGATTCGGGTGAGGTTCTAAGTGTTTCTAAGCCGCCAACTAGGTCAATGTCAAATTTGAGAAAAAAATGACCGCTATCAAACTTTTTCCAATTTATCTAAAAATAGGCAAGACAGTGTGGCTAACCGCTCAATATGTTATAGTATGTTAACCGACGCTAACAAAAATATAACATATTAATTATCAATACCATATACTTATTTAACAGAAAAAACGACCCCTTTTTCCAATAGGCTAAGCTCAATTTCGGTAGTTACCCTAAATCTGGGTAACTATGCCCACTATGCGAATCCTTTTGTAAAATACTATATATTCATAGTTATTAACCCAGTTAATGAAGTATATAAGTATATATTAGATAGTTACAAGTTAGGTTAATAAATTGAATTATCCGAAAAATAATTATTAACCCATTTAATTTATTTTGGTGTAAAATGGGATATAATTTAATTTTATTAATTAGAATTAGAAGTTTACAAATATGGGAATTTAGGCTATACGGAAGTTTCAAAAAAAATATAAAAAATTTGAAATAAGAAAAATTCCATGAGTACCCAGTGCGGGTGTGTAACGCCGGCATTACATAGGGGGGTGTACCGTCTTACAAATAAAGATTATATATTGCCGCAATAATACTTAATTCAATAGTTTGACTAAGTCTTGCCTATCTTACATTAGTTGGATAGGCATTTCTTTTTATAGTGCGGTTGTTGTGTGACATGATATGACAGGACAGGACTTGATTTTATAGGACAGGACATGACTTGCTTCGCCCGTATCTAGCAGGATTCAGCGGTTTGCAAGACGCGTGAGGCTTTTTATTGGCTTAGTTGTACATTTTCACCGCAACAGTTCAAACGTCCTTAGAGAGCAGTAAAAGTGAATTGAAGGAGATAAGGCAAGACTGGCGCGTTGAAGTCCGTAGTTTTGATATTTTCACCCACCGACAAAGCAAAAACGCAAATTAATTCATCTGAAAGAGAAAGTTTTGAAAAGTCGCAATTTAAGGATTGTGATTTCACCTCGATTTCGCAAGCAACAAAAAAGCACCTACACACAACGGTGTAAGTGCTTGATTATCAAGGAGTGGGCCCAACTGGGCTTGAACCAGTGACCCCCTGATTATGAGTCAGGTGCTACTAACCAACTGAGCTATAGGCCCCACATTTGCGAAAATTTTAGTATCTTTGCAAAGCGAATGCAAAAGTAGTAAAATTTACGAAACCGCAAAAATTATCCAACACTTTTTTGATCACAAATGAAACATTTCAGCAATATATCTACTCTTATTTTCGATTTTGGTGGCGTACTTATTGACCTTGACATGAACCAATCAATTCTCAATTTCAAGAAATTAGGAGTTGAAAACGTGGAGAAATACCTGAGTAATTTTGGACAATCGGGATTCTTTATGCAATTGGAAAAAGGAAAAATCAGTGCCGATGAATTTAGGTCTGAAATCCGAAAAATGACCACCAACACCATTACCGACAAAGAAATTGATGATGCATGGAATGCCTTTTTAGTAAGAATTCCGTCCGAAAAACTGGATATCGTGTACGAACTGCGAAAAAAATATCGCGTAATTATGCTTAGCAACACGAATGCCATTCATTTTCCATATGCCGAACAAACTTTTTTTAGTTACAAAAACAGGAGCATCGATGAATATTTCGACAAATGCTACCGATCGTACGATATGAAAATGGCGAAACCGGATGCTGAAATTTTCGAAGCTATACTTAACCAGGAACAAGTAGCGGCTAACAGATGTTTACTGTTGGACGATGGACCAAAAAACATTGAGCAGGCTAAGAAATTAGGTATGCAGACATATTTCGTAGACCCAAAAGAAGATTTGAGCTTCCTTCTAACAAATATCAACGAGCATTTATAGATTGTACTTCTTACTCGCGAAAATAGATTTATGAATGTAATATATCATACTAATACCGCCAACCTACTGCCCTGTGTGGCAACTGTGGGCATCTTTGATGGAGTACACGTTGGTCATCGATTTTTGATTGACCAGGTGATTGCTTCGGCTAAAGTGCAGAACCTTCAAAGTGTGGTGATTACTTTTGCAAAACATCCCCGCAGCATTCTGAGTGCCGGTTTTCATCCCGAATTGCTCAATACCCTCGAGGAGAAAATAGCGCAACTTGCTACAACGGGTATCGATACTTGTATAGTACTTGAATTTACAGAAGAAATGGCAGCTCTGTCGGCACATGATTTTTTAAAGTCGATTTTAAAAGACCAATTTAAAGTCAGCACCTTATTTGTGGGGCACGATCATCGCTTTGGGCACGATCGGTTGGAAGGCTTTACCGAATACAAGCAATATGGTGAAAGCATGGGCATGGAAGTGATACAAGCCAAACGCTATGCAACTGCCGAGTTCGAACATATTTGTTCGTCGGAAATCCGGTTGGAAATTCAAAGAGGCAATTTTCATTCTGTAAACTCGTTGTTAAGTTACAATTACTCGGTAAAAGGCAAAGTCGTCAACGGATTTAAGATTGGTCGAAAAATCGGTTTCCCAACAGCCAATCTGGTTCCGGAGAATGCTGAGAAAATGATTCCACCGTTGGGTGTTTATGCAGTTCGGTTGCATTGGAATAATGGTACATATAATGGCATGATGAATATTGGTACCCGGCCTACACTCAGTAATGACTTCAAAACCAGTCTGGAGGTAAATATATTCGATTTCGACCATGACATTTACAATCAGGAAATTGAAGTTGAATTTATCCGGAAGATTCGCGACGAAAAAAAATTCAATGGACTGAATGAATTGACAGAGCAACTAAACAAAGATAAAGTTGCCGCTTTGGATATTTTATCCTCGCTCTAAACTCCTTGTGATTAGTGGGTTTTTGTGCAATTTATTGTATTTTAATTCAAAATATTTGTACCTTTGCAATACAAATAAAGCATTTAATAAAAATACAACTCACAGTTTTTTCCTTGTTTAGCAAAAAAAAACTGTGATAAAACCATTAGCAAAAAAATGAAGAAAACAGTATTAACCCTTATGATTGGATTTTTCCTTATGGGATCAGCAGAAGCCAACAACCCGTTTTTTGAAACGTACAAAAACAAATATGGTGCTCCACCCTTCGACCAAATCAAAAACGAGCACTACATGCCTGGTTTCACCGCAGGCATTAAACAACAACAAGCCGAAATAGACGCCATTGCCAACAGTAAAAAAGCCCCTACTTTTGCCAACACCATTCAGGCATTGGATTTTAGCGGCGACTTACTTAAAAAGGTATCATCGGTATTTTTCAATCTTTATTCGGCCGAAACAAATGAGCAAATGGCGGTTATTGCCAATGACATTTCACCTGTATTATCGGAGCATAACGACAATATCTATCTGAATGAAAAAATATTTGCCCGCATAAAAAAACTATATGACAACCGCGCAAAACTGGGTTTAACGGCAGAACAGATTCGTTTACTGGAAAGATACCACCGAAACTTTATTCGTAGTGGAGCAGCTCTAAATCCGGCTCAGAAGGAGAAGTTACGCGCCATCAACAAGGAACTCGGATTAGCAGAGTTGGCTTTCGGTCAAAATGTACTCGACGAAACCAATTCGTATAAAAAAGTAGTGGATAAAGAATCTGACTTAGCCGGTCTTCCACAAAGCGTGCGTCAAGCTGCTGCCGAAGCTGCTAAAGCAGATAAACAAGAAGGCAAATGGCTTTTCACCACACAAAAGGCAAGCTTTATACCCGTGCTTCAATACAGCGAAAACCGTGAGCTTCGCAAAGATCTATTGACTGCCTACAGCAAACGTGGCGACAACAATAACAGCAAAGATAACAAATCCATTATCAACAAGATAATGAAACTGCGCACACAACGTGCACAACTATTAGGTTTTGCAACTTCGGCCGATTTTATTTTGGACGACACCATGGCAAAAACACCCAAAAACGTGTATAACTTCTTGCAATCGGTATGGGAACCGGCAGTAAGTAAGGCCAAGGAAGAAGCCATCGAGTTACAAAAGATGATGGATAAAGAAGGAAAAGGCGAAAAGATTGAAGCTTGGGACTGGTGGTATTATTCCGAAAAATTGCGCAAAGAAAAGTACGATTTGGACGAAGAACTATTGAAACCTTATTTTAAACTGGAAAATGTCCGCCAGGGAGTTTTTGATTTGGCATCAAAGCTTTTTGGCTTAAAATTCAAGAAGTTGAGCAATATGCCTGTCTATCATCCTGATGTGGAAGTGTTCGAAGTTACCGACGCCACTAACGCACTTATTGGCATTCTTTACACCGACTACTTCCCCCGTGCAGGAAAACGCGGCGGAGCATGGATGAATAACATTACCGATCAATATAAAAAAGAGGGTATCAACCACCGCCCCATCATTTGCAATGTAGGAAACTTTACAAAACCAACAGCCAGCGCTCCTTCACTATTGAACATGGACGAGGTGGAAACTCTTTTCCATGAATTTGGCCACGCCCTTCATGGTTTATTGACTCAATGCTCCTATCCTACTCAATCGGGAACAAACGTGTCGCGCGACTTTGTTGAATTTCCATCACAGATAATGGAAAACTGGTGCTGGGAACCACAGATTATGAAAACGTACGCACGTCATTATAAAACCGGCGAAGTAATGCCAAAGGAACTAATGGCTAAGATTCAACTGGCAGGCACTTTTAATCAAGGCTTTATCAACACTGAATTACTTGCAGCTTCGTTGCTGGACATGGACTACCATACCATAAAAGATACGGCTGATTTTGATGTAACTGCTTTTGAAGATGCATCGATGAAACGTATCGGTTTGATTCCACAAATTATACCTCGCTACCGCAGCACCTATTTCAACCACATATTTAGCGGTGGTGGTTATTCGGCAGGATATTATAGTTACACATGGGCTGCAGTACTCGATGCGGATGCATTTGATGCATTTAAACAATCGGGCGACATATACAATCCAAAACTAGCGACCTCATTACGCAAAAATGTATTGGAACGTGGTGATTCTGAAGACCCAATGAAACTTTATCGCAAATTCAGGGGTGCCAATCCGAAACCGGATGCGTTGCTGAAAAAACGAGGATTGAAATAAAACCAACCAACAGACAAGTGACTGCAAAATAAATATGCAGACACTTGTCTGTTGTTATACGACTGATAAAAAGATTTCACTATTTATGAAAATAAAACTAAAGCAACTTATTACCCCAAGCATACCATTGGCAGCACTGTTGGTCGTTTCGTGTTTCTTATTGTGGATGTCTGCCTATCTGGGAGCCCGGCTTGCAACCGTGTCGCCTGTAAAAAGTATAGCTGTAGGTTATCTTCAATCCATATTGATTCCGAACACATTACTCTCCAATCTGCTTAGTTTTTCGTTCGCTTTTCTGAATGCATACTTAATTACACAACTGAATAATAAATTCTCCTTTATCCGCACCAGAACCTTTCTGCCTGTTTTTATTTTTTTATTGCTGCTAGCCACCTGGAACGAAGCACATATTGCCAATGGTTCGCATCTGGCTCTGTCGTTATTTATCATTGCCTTATTCTCCATCTTTAGCATGTACCGAAATGAAAAAGCGGTGGAGCAAGCACTTATGGGAAGTTTTCTCGTGAGCGTGAGCAGTATTATTATTAACCCGCTTATCTTCTTAATTCCGGTTTGTTGGATTGGTTTTATGATGATGCAGAGCTTCTCAATACGTACATTTTTATCCTCGATTTTTGGAACTATTACGCCGTGGATACTTTATTTATCCATAGCCTATTACCTGAATCCAACAACACAAATTTTCGATTTTGTAAAACATAATACTGTTTCTCAATTTGATGTATCAACCTATGCCCTGCCCAATCTTATCTATGCTTCGTTGATGGCAATAATAATGATAATTTGTCTGGTGGGAATGTTCTCAAGTTACAGTCGCGATGCTATTCACACCCGCAGCAAGCTTAGCTTTCTGGTGCTCATCCTTTTTGCTGTAAGCATTCTAAGCATCATTTTTGAACAGCACGCCCCCTCTTTTTTACCATTTATCGCCCTCACATTTGCGTTTTTAGCTGCTCACCCATTTACCCTGAAACAGAATAACTTTTATGGTATTCTATTTCTTGTTTTTATAGCTTTGAATATCATTTTTATCGTTTCAAAATACCTGATAAACTAAGATGCCCGGACTTACTGAATTAGGCCTGTTTGGCTTATTTATCGCCTCATTTCTTGCAGCTACTGTGGTTCCCTTTAGTTCCGAATTAGTTTTCTCGGCCATGGTATTTGGAGGCTTCAATGCCTGGAGTTGTGTTATTGTTGCAACAATGGGTAATTGGTTAGGTGGTATGACCTGCTACTATCTCGGCCGATTAGGCAAAATTGAATGGATAGAAAAATACTTCCGCATCAAACGTGAAAAAATTGAGAAATTCAGCACACAGATACACAAACATGGCGATTGGATTGCTTTCTTTTCATTCCTTCCGGGCATTGGCGACATTATTGCCGTAGCATCCGGCTTTTTTCGTTGCCGTTGGTGGGTAGTGGCCATTTCGATGCTGGTGGGTAAGTTTGTCCGTTATATCGTGTGGATGTATTTCAACGGACTGTTTATGTAGGGTCAGTTACTCAGCACAAAAAAAGCACAAAAAACCTCGTAGGCACATTGCCTACGAGGTTTTTTTGTTTGTCATTTGCGTTTCTGTTTACACAACATAGTCAACAGCCGCACGCTCGGTTCTTACTTTGCCAATATAAGCTGCCACACGTTTATGTTCAGGATGTTCCTGATAAATATCAAGGGTTTCGAAACTATCGAACTCCGAATACAATGCAATATCGAAATTCGTTTTGGGGGCATTTGGTGAATTGATACCCACTTCTATACTTTTGATTTCCGGAATAAGATTTTTCAAATTTTCTAACTCAGTCTTGATAATTTGTGCATTTTCCAACTTCGTTTTACCTTCTGCACTTTCAGCCAATCCAAAAAAAACAATGTGTTTGATCATATTTCTATATTTAGTTGATAAAATTTCATTTGCCCTAAAAGTTGCACTCACTATTTACAGATCACCTTAAAACTCTTATTATTTATTCTTAAGAAATAAATACCTTGCTTTGTAGGTATAAAGAAGCGCCCTTGCGTTAAATCACCGTTAAACAATAACTGACCGGTAAGTGCGAACAATTTAATTTTATTAGTACCATCGATAATCGTTATAAAAATACCACTGGTTGTAGCGCTAAAACTAACACTCTCATTACCCGTAACAATTACAGTGGGAGCCGTAGCTGCGTCATTATCACCCTTAGGCCAGCCGTTTTGCGACCCATCCAGCCTTACAACAACAAATGGAGTTGCAGCATGCAAATCTCCCTTCGCAGCACTTTGAGCAAAAAGCGTCACAACTGAAATAAGCAAAACTAAAAGAGTAATTGTTTTCTTCATTGAATTCGTTTTAAATCAATTTAATTCTACCAAAATGTAGATTTTATTGCTCACTTTTCATTCGTTCGGGATAATCGACAGTATAATGTAATCCGCGACTCTCTTTGCGCATAATAGCTTGTTTAATAATCAAATAAGCAACACTTATAACATTCCTCAATTCGCATATTTCGCGCGACACAACTGATTTTTCGAACAAATGTTCAGTCTCACGGTACAAAATTTCCAATCGCTTCATCGCACGTTTCAATCGTAAATTAGAGCGGACAATTCCGACATAGGTACTCATTATCTGCTCCACCTCTCTAAAGCTTTGGGTAATAAGTACCATTTCTTCGGGAAGTGATGTACCCTCGTCGTTCCAGGCAGGAATACAGTCGTTGAAACTAATTGAATTGAGTTGCTGCAATGCATCTTTCAAAGCTGCATCGGCATACACAATTGCCTCTATCAAGGAGTTAGATGCTAAGCGGTTAGCTCCATGTAAACCTGTACATGAGCATTCGCCGGCGGCATACAATTGATTGATAGATGATTTACCGTTCAGATCGACCACTATTCCACCACACAAGTAATGCTGCGTGGGCGAAACCGGGATAAAATCCTTGGTGATGTCAATACCCAGCTCCAAACATTTTTTGTAAATATTGGGGAAGTGAGTTTTTGTTTCTTCAGCATTCATTCGTGTAACATCCAGATACACATAATCATGCCCTCGCATTTTCATTTCATTATCGATGGCGCGTGCCACAATATCGCGGGGCGCCAAAGAGCCACGCTCATCGTATTTCTGCATAAATTCCTTACCATCCTGTGTGCGCAACACCGCACCATATCCACGAATAGCTTCGGTAATTAAGTAGGTAGGACGTTCGCCCGGGTGAAACAATGCCGTAGGATGAAATTGTACGAATTCCATGTCTTTAATCACCCCGCGCGCACGGTGTACCATGGCTATTCCGTCGCCGGTAGCAATTTCGGGATTAGTGGTGGTGGAGTAAACACTTCCAATACCACCTGTGGCCAGCAATGTGATTTTGCCTAAAAAAGTATGAATATTATTGGTTCGCTGATCCAGCACATAAGCACCATAACATTCAATATTAGGTGTATGGTGAGTAACTATTTGTCCGCAATGGTGTTGAGTCAGAATTTCGATAGCAAAATAATGCTCGAACACTTCAATTTCGGAATGCGCTTTTACCTGGCGTATAAGGCTTTCCTGAATCTCAAAACCCGAGTTATCTTTGTGATGAAGTATGCGGTGCTCCGAGTGTCCACCCTCACGATGAAGGTCGAAAAGACCGTTCTCATCCTTATCAAAGTCCACGCCCCAGTTGAGCAACTCCTGAATTTGTGAAGGAGCTTCGTAAACAACCTTCTTAACCGCAGCCAAATTACAATGACCATCACCCGAAATAAGCGTATCCTCGATATGCTTCTCGAAACTGTCGGGGGCATAAGTAACAGACGCTATACCGCCCTGAGCATACGAAGTGTTGGATTCTCCCAGCGTAGTTTTACATAGCAAAGCTACTTTGCCATACTGTGCGGCTTTCAGGGCAAAACTAATGCCTGCAATGCCACTACCGATTACTAAAAAATCAAATTTACGCGTCATAATAATGGAACTGATATAGTTCAGCTATTTAACGATACATACTAGAACAAAATGAGCCGGAATCAACTGATCAATAGCTTGTAGAACAAATACCAACCCTATTTTGTTAGCACAATTTGTAAGTTTTGAATCAATTAATTTATAGTTGTTTGATATAAACTCTTCTTCGTTTATGATTTACGTGCTCGAAGCTACCCCACTGCGCCGACATTTGAGTGTTCAACTCCAGTTCAGGGTTACTCTCTGCAAATTTATAACCATTTTTTGCAAAACGTGGCATCAATTCAGCAAACATGATAGAATTAACTCCTTTGTTTTGATAATCAGGATGAACTGCCATTAAATACAAGTCCACCATATCATTCTTCTTCAATGCTTTGAGCATATAATACCATCCAAAAGGAAGAAGTCGACCTTTTGCTTTCTGCAATGCTTTTGTAAAGCTGGGCATGGCAATACCCAATGCCACTACATCATCTTTTCCATCCACAATAATACTAATTGTATCGGTACGAAAAAAGCTGAAATACAAACTAATATAAAAATGCTTTTGTTTCTCATTCAGTTTTGTGAAACCATACAAATGCGAATAAGTAAGATTCAGCAAATCAAAAATCTTAGCAGCATAGTTGTTTACTACTTCCTTGCGCGATTTAAATTGCAGAGCGGTAAGATTGAATTTTTTCTTTACAATATCTGCAATCCGGAAATATTTCTCGGGAAATTCGTCAGGAATGGTAATCTGATACTCTTTCCAATCCATATCTTTTACAAAACCGTTGGCTTCGATATGCTTAGCATAATATGGATAATTATAGATAGCAGCCAGGGTTCCCAATTTATCGAATCCTTCAATCAGCGTTCCTTCATGATCGAAATCGGTAAAACCAAGTGGTCCATGAATAGCTGTCATTCCTTTTTCCTTTGCCCAGGCGGTAGCTACATCAAACAGTGCCTTAGTCACTTCTGCATCATCAATAAAGTCCACCCACCCAAAACGGGCATGTTTTTGATTCCAGGTCTCGTTGGATATAGGATTGAGAATACATGCAATTCTTCCGGCAATTTTACCCTCTTTAAACGCCATAAAATAAGTGGCTTCACAAAAGTCCAGGGCAGGATTTTTACCCTTACTTAAATTCAGCAAATCATCCATCATCAATGGCGGAGCAGCAAACTCACAATCCTTATACAGGTCTATACCAAACCATATAAACTCTTTTAATTCTTTTTTTGAGGCTACTTCACGAATTACAACTGACATTCTATTTCTTAAGTATTAAATTTATTATTAAAACAGCATGCAAAATACAACAGTTACTTTGCAATTTGATTCTATCCGGTCGATTATTATATAATTTTACTATAATAAGTCGGTATATCATACAAAAAGGACAGGTCGAAGCCTGCCCAAAGGGATTAATTTCTTTTTTCTAATAAAACTACGTTCTCCACATGATGCGTATGGGGAAACATATCGACCGGTTGCACCGCCGCCACTTTATAGCTCGCATCCAGCAAATTCAGATCGCGTGCCTGCGTAGCCGGGTTACAGCTCACATACACGATACGTTTCGGATCGGCAAAAAGGATAGCATTAATTACATCATCATGCATTCCGGCACGTGGAGGATCGGTAATAATCACATCCGGTTTACCATGTTCTTCGATAAAGGCGGCATTTAGAATATCTTTCATGTCGCCGGCATAAAACAGGGTATTGTTTATATTATTGAGTTTCGAATTTACTTTAGCATCGGCAATAGCTTCGGGAACATATTCAATCCCAACCACTTGTTTAGCCTGATGAGATACAAAGTTGGCAATAGTGCCGGTTCCGGTATAAAGATCGTAGACCAGTTCTTCGCCCGTAAGCTGAGCAAAGTCACGGGTTACTTTGTACAGCACGTAGGCCTGTTCCGAATTGGTTTGATAAAACGATTTCGGGCCGATTTTAAATTTCAAACCTTCCATTTCTTCGTAAATGCATTCATTTCCTTTGAAAACATGTACTTCCTGATCGGTAATTGTATCGTTAGCCTTAGAGTTGATGACGTAAAGCAACGACGTTATTTGTGGAAATGTATCGGCAATATGTTGTAATAATGCCTCTTGCGCTTCTTTATCTTCATAAAAAAGAATCACTATCACCATTAACTCGCCGGTAGAAGTGGTACGAATCATCAACGTACGAAGGAATCCTTCCTGATTGCGCAAATCGAAAAACGTAAGATCGTGTTCCAAAGCATAACGACGAACTTCGTTGCGAATTTCGTTTGAATCTTCGGTCTGCAACCAACATTTATTGATGTCCAATACTTTGTCAAACTGTCCCGGGATATGAAAGCCCACGGCATTCATTGTTTCAAACACTTTTCCTTCGGCAATTTCTTCGTTTGTTCTCCAACGTTTGTTCGAGAACGTAAATTCCAGCTTATTGCGGTAAAACTCCGTTTTTGAAGAACCTATAATGGAGGTAATTTCGGGAAGTTCAATTTTTCCGATACGAGTCAGATTGTCGACTACTTGCTTTTGTTTGAAACGTATTTGCTCCGAATAAGGCAGAATTTGCCATTTACAACCGCCACAAATTCCGTAGTGTTCGCACACCGCTTCGCAACGTTGCTCGGCATAGCTATGAAAATGAATAGGGCGCGCTTCCATAAAGCTGCTTTTCTTACGGGTAACCTGTAAGTCGACCACATCGCCCGGCACCACAAAAGGCACAAAAACAATCATATCATTAATGCGGGCGATAGCTTTGCCCTCGGCGGCAATGTCGGTAATAGTTACATTTTCGAAAATTGGATGCGGTTTTTTATTCTTAGCCATTCGTTGAAATTTCTGTGAGCAATTATCTATGAAAAGTTATTTTTAGCTGTACGTATTGTTACAACATACAAAAGTACGATTTTTATTTGTAATATGCGAAAAACGCAACTGCCGGGTAATGAGCAATTGCGTTTCTAAAAACTTATTCTGCCTTTTGGATCAGGGCTTAGTCTTCCATATTTTATCGGCTGCGGGAAGATATTCGGGCAAAGCCGCAGAACCATACCATTGAAATAATTCGACATCAAATACTTTTTCTTTTATCGTAGGATCGGCATCCAAGCATGCCTTAGCTTCTTCGAAAGTACTCACATCTAAAATAAATATTCCACGATAGGTTTGCTCATTCTTTTTCAAAGGCCCAGCTACAACCAGCTTTTTGAGCCCAACCAAACGGTTGATGTTCGCAAAATGTCCGGCAAATAAAGAATCTCTTTTTGCTTTATCCACAACATGATTGCTACCAGTTTTCAGGATTACAAGCACATACATTTTCATTCCTGAATCATCAGCATTCAAGGTTGCAGCAAGTGCAGCATCATAATTCGGATTTGGAGTTTGTGCCGATGTAAACATTACTCCCGACAAGAAAAGAGTGAATAGTAAAATGAATTTTATCCTTTTCATAAGTATCTGACAATTGTTATTGATGTTTTTTCTATACTATATTTCAGCCTATCTTACAGCAGTGCAACGTTTGTATTTAACGGTTTCGAGACTAAGGGCTATTTCGATTCCGGCCAACGTGCCTGTTGCTGACGGTTTACCATCCACCCCGGATATTCGGGCGTCAGTGCACTAATTTCATTCAATTGATTGAGGTCCTCTGAGCTTAGCTCCAACTTCACAGCAGCAATATTATCATCCAGCTGTTGCAGGTTTTTAGCGCCGATAATGGTACTGGTCACTCCCGGTTGTTTTATTACCCAGTTCAGCGCAACCGCAGCTACCGACACCTTATGGCGAGCCGCAATTTCAATCATAACATCAATAATATCATAGGCTTTCTCTTTGTTGATAGGCGGAAAGTCGAAGGTATCACGACGGCTATTGCCAGCTTGTGCAATCTCCCGCGTATATTTACCCGAAAGAAAACCTCCGGCCAACGGACTCCAGGGCATTATGCCAATACCTTCGCTCAAAGCCATAGGTACTAATTCCCGTTCAATATCGCGCCCGGCAATGGTGTAGTAATTCTGCGAAGCCACAAATTTAGTCCACCCCATTTTTTCGGCATAGGCATTTGCTTTCATCACCATCCATGCCGGATGATTGCTGATACCAATGTACCGCACTTTACCCGAGCGGACCACATCTTCCAACCCACGCATGGTTTCTTCCAGTGGAGTGATGGGATCGACACCATGAATATAAAGTAAGTCGATATGCTCGAGCTGCATCCTTTTCAGACTATCATTCACCGAATCGGCAATATGAAGTCGCGAGAGGCCGATTTGGTTTGCACCGGGTCCCATGCGCAACCGAACCTTGGTAGCAATAACCACCTCCTGCCGATTGACTCCCAGTTTTTTCAACGATTCGCCCAGTAAGGTTTCCGACAAGCCTTCGGAATAACCATTGGCAGTATCAATAAAATTAATGCCACTATCCAGGGAGGCTTTCATAATCTGATTCACCTCTTCGAGCGGTAATTTTCCAATGGCTTCCCAATAGCCTTTACCCCCAAATGTCATGGTACCCAGACAAAGTTCCGAAACCAATACGCCTGTTTTTCCTAATTCATTGTATTTCATTTTTCACTATTTTATGGACAGTCGAGTGCTGTCCCGGTTAGTTTATTCAAGTGAAAACTAAAACAATTGAAGAAAGGAAAGGTTCTGAAAGAGGGTAGCAGTTAGGATTCATTAATGAAATGTTGGTTGACGAGACTAACCAATATCATGCCCTTCGTACGTCAAGCCAATCTGCCGCCTGATTTCGTCCATACTATCAATCAACACGATACTATCGTCCCAACTCCACATTGGGCTGCTGGTTTCGCCGGCTTCAATACATCGAATCACCTCTATGGCTTCGTACTGGTAATAATTGCCGGTGAGCTCCAACGTTATATCTTCAGGATTTCCTTCCAAAGGCACCAACGTAACTTTCTCCGGCGCATAGATAGAAGGACCAAACTCTATCTTCCCCTTTTCGCAATGAATAACGCAAACTCCATCGGTTGCAGCCACCAGTGAAGAGTGCAGGATAGCCATTGCATCATCCTCATAACCCAGTGTGATACTACAGTTAGTATCAACACCTGTTGCCCCGATGCCGGCAGCGGCTTTTATCGTTTTAGGTTTTCCCAACATAAACAAAGCCATGAACAAAGGATAAATCCCCATGTCGAGCAACGAACCGCCAATGAGCTGTTTACTAAAAAAGCGATTCTCAGGGTCAAATGGTTTCAGATCGCCCAGGTTTCCGGTTAGCAGTTTTATCTTGCCAAGCCGACCCGATTCAATACTACTTTTTGCATGTATCACCCGTGGATTAAAGCGGGTCCACAATGCTTCCATCAGAAAAACACCTTTTTCGCGCGCAGCATCTATCATCAGGCGCACTTCCCTCCCATTCACCGCAAAAGGTTTTTCGCACAACACATGTTTGCCCTTACTGATGCACATCAAGGTATTTTCGCAATGATAGTTGTGCGGCGTGGCAATGTAGACAATATCAATATCCGGGTCATTCGCCAGCTCCTCGTAACTGCCATACGCTTTACAGTTATGAGTAGCTGCAAAGTTGGCGGCAGTAGAACTATTTCTCGAAGCAACCGCATACAGTTTTGATTGTGGAACCAAAAGCAAAGCCGCTGCCATTTTTTGTGCAATAAAGCCGGTACCGATAATACCCCAGTTATATGTTTTCATAAAAATTTGATTTTTTGAAGATGGTTTCTTTTAATCATTCAACCTATAAAACGGCCAATAGATGGTCGGCTCGAAACCAAGTTTCTGAGCCAGCAGATACGAAGGCGTATTTTCCAATCTACAACCCCAAATCGGTTCGTAACCGTTTTCCAGGCAGTAATCAATCAAGGCACAACAGGTTCCAACGGCATATCCTTTCCCGCGATAATTGTCAGCAGTTTCTATCCCTATTTCCAATTGCTCCCCGATTACAAAAGCCGAGAAAGCCGTACAAGCCACCACATCACCGTCCAAAACACTAAAAGCCACTGCCCGGTTACTAAAATCATCCGCACTATCCCAAAAGCGACCCGGGATAACACTCCCTTTCATCTGCTCAAACATGCGCGTATCGGTTCGTACAACATCAAAATTGCGGGGCGAGAGTCGACTTCTGAAATCGAGATACTTTTCTTTGTTGAACTTGAAATTGACACGCGTATTTATTTCCACCAAAGTGTTGATTCCCTCCGTATTTTCTTCCGCCTTAATAAGATATTCCTCCCACTGAGTAGCTATCTGTTCATTCCATTTTTCGGGATAGGCCTGAAGCCATTCGAATCGATCGCGGGTGCGGAAAAGATTTAGTGCATGAGCAAACAGCCATGAATTAAACACCTGATTGGTAGTTGCACCAAAAAGCAAGGACATGCCGTAAGGATGCCGTACATAAAAGCTGGTAGGATTTTCGGCATTGTCAACCTGTATCGTTCCGTTCACATGCCCCTCCACCACTGCTCGGGCAAAGAGATTATTTATTCCTACTTCGTTGAGTGCTGTTCTAACTTGAGGGTACTTACTTTTATCTAATACAATCATGGCGGGGGATCTTTACTTGTCTATTTTTCACAAGCAAAAGTACAATTATATTTTAAAAAAGGTTATACAAAAAGGATCCTAAAAAATAGAAATATTCCATTTAAGTGGGGTTTCGCGATTTCCAGATCGCGTGAATTACTATTTGATCGCGATTCGGAAATCGCGAAACCCACTATATCTATAACATAAGAGTGCATGGGATAAAGCAAATCATAATTATATAGAACTTACTTCAAAATAAAACGATAACAAAAGGTTTTACTTCGTCGGGTTCACAAGCAATAAACATTTTATTTATAAACGATTATATAGTTACATCTCAAAATAATACTGTAACTTTACGGTATTATTTTTATGAATCAGAGAATCTTCTAATTATTCATTTAACGAAAGAAAGGGCACTAACATGATTTTATGGTATGTAATTATTTTTATGTTCTTCGTTTTTTTGATTGGGATAAAAATTGTACGTCCAACCGAACGAGGATTGATTGAAAGGCTTGGTAAATACAACAAATTTGCCAAACCGGGGTTTCACTGGATTATCCCTGTTATTGATAAGATTTATGTTGTGAATGTCACCGAACAAATGGTGAACGCCGATCCGCAGGAGATTATCACCAACGACAATCTGAATGCAAGCGTTGATGCGCAGGTTTACTTCAGGGTTATAGCCGAAGAAGACAGTGTAAAAGGCGCTATTTATAACGTAAACAATTACAAATGGCAGATTGTGAACCTGGCACGCACTACCCTGCGTAACATTATCGGCACGCTAACGCTCAAATCGGCCAATAGCGAACGTGGTAAAATCAATGCCGAATTGTACAACACACTGCATCTCGAAACGCAAAGTTGGGGGATTCAGATTGTGCGAACCGAGCTGAAAGAAATTGACCCGCCAAAAGACGTTCAGGAAACCATGAACAAGGTGGTAAAAGCCGAGAACGAAAAAATAGCCGCTATCGATTCGGCCACTGCTGCCGAAACGGTGGCAGATGGAATAAAACGAGCCAAGATTAAAGAAGCCGAAGGCTACAAACAATCTAAAATTCTACACGCCGAGGGCGAAGCAGAAGCCATACGGCTGGTAAATGAAGCTGCCGACAAATATTTTGTAGGCAATGCACAGCTATTAAGGAAGCTCGAAGCCATGGAAACATCGCTTTCCAACAATGCCAAAATAGTGATCCCGAGCGGCTCCGAACTGGTCAACATCATCGGCGAAATGGCGGGAGGCATACTACCCGTGGAGCGCAAACACAAAGAGAAATAAACGTCAGAAAACGTTCGCAATAAAAAGCTGCAAGGTTCGCCCCTGTGGCTTTTTTTATGTTCGCAACTAACTGTGTAGCACAACGTAAGTTCGATCTAAGCATTATAGCATTACTGTTCTAATGCTTAGTTTAAAATAAGATTTTTCGTCCTGTTTTAGCCCTTACTCCTTGTTTTCCAACCTTAATAGCATATATTTCAGCAGGCACACTAACCTTATTCTCGATATACTATATGCATACCTTGTATCGAACTCAGGTTAACTTACACCGGTGCGAGCTTCGCGGGTACTACATCATGGAGTGAGGCTGTCTCAAAAGTCTTTTAGAACGCAAACAACGCAAAATGCGCAAATTAACGCAACCCTACCACATTGGAATTAACAAACAACATTCTACTTTACAAATCTTATTTGCGAAAATTTGTGTTGTTTGCGTTATCCGTCAGTGGACGGACAAGTTTTGCGTGCTTTTGATACAGCCGCTTTTTCCAGTACCGGAATTTGCTCTAATGATTAGAAAGGTGCCTCCGTTTTGGCACTTCTTCATTCCACATTCAAATGCTTTTATCAGCATTGAATAACAACGTAAATAATATGCTTTATAACATAAAAATATTTTATACAAACGCTTGTTTTTCTCAAACTATTTTCACAAATTTGTCACACTTAACTGTTTGTTCATTCATGTATAACTATTTACCATTAACCTATGAACTTAACTTATACCTCCTGCCCTATCGCAGGCACATCTAACCGTACATACTTTACTAACAAAGCTTTAATTAGCATTTGTTATCATTTTAATATAGCACTTCCGTGCCCATTTTTTCTGCAATCACCATCACACCACCCTCACTTTTATTTTTTCACGAAAGAAAACAAGGCTTTGTCCGACGATAAAGAGTTGCTTCTGTCAGAACACACATTCATCTCATTTGGGAGAGGATATTTTGCTCCCGAAGTGGAGACTTTCAACTCCGGGAAGGAAACTTTCCAGCCCAGAGTAGGAACTTTCTTTTCGGGGACAGGAAGAATATTTCCAAGGCAAGAAAGTTCGCCATTCAGGCAAGAATCTTTCTTGCTTCGACGAGACTCTTTCCTGCTTAAGCAAGAAATTCTCTCACTTCGGGAAAACGGATTGTCGTTCAAGTAAGCTTCATTCTTTCTTTAGGCACATCGTTTTTTGCTTAAGCAAGGATGAATAATTTCTAAGCCATACCGTTTCCTGCCAAGGCAAGAAAGATAGTTCCCGGGCAAGAGAGATTCTTGCTTAGGAAGAATTCTTTCTCTCTCAAGCGGGGAAGTTTCTGACCAAAGCAAAAGACGTTCTTCCCGTGGGGAAAAAATGTTCTGCTTAAGCAACTATCATTTATTCTTTAGAAAGAAAGTTACTATACATATAATTATGCAATCACACCAAGGGGCATTATTGCCAATATAGTACCAGTCTCTGTGAGTTAGTCAAAATAAAGTTTAATTTAAAAAGAAGTAACGCTATGGCAGATTACATTCCAACCAAAGATCCGGAATTTGATTTGTGGCAAGACAACTTGGTGGACAACATCCGGCAGTTTATGCCTATCTGGGGAATCAGCTCTGAAGAAGAACAGAGACTAGGTTCAAAGCAAAGTCTTTGGAAAACTGCGTTTTCAAAGACAAGTAACAAACAAAACCGTACGGCTGCCGATGTGCAGGCTAAAAACGATGCGCTCGATGACTACAAAAAAGAGATTCGTAGTTTCGTAACTGAGTTTTTGGCAAGCAACAGCCTGGTGACCGACAGCGACCGCACCCGCATGGGTTTAACGGTGAAGTCGGGAACACGCACGGCTACACCTGTACCGACTACCAGCCCACTGGGCACGGTAGATTTTTCGGTACGCTTGCAGCACACCCTGCACCTGAGCGACAATGCCACTCCACAGAGTAAGGCAAAACCCGCCGGTGTGCATGGTTGCGAAGTGTGGGTAAAATTGGGCGGTGATGCACCAAAAGACGCCTCTGAATTGAGCTATCTGGGCGTATCAACTACCAATGCCTACACCGCCACCTACGAAGGCAAGCAAGCCAACACCATGGCCTACTACTGGCTGCGCTGGGTAAATACCCGAGGTGAACATGGCCCGTGGAGCGGTACGGTAAACTCTATTATTGTAGGGTAAATCCTTTCAATCGCAGAGCTGTACTTGCGTACAGCTCTGCTTTTTTTGTTTTCTAAAAAATAATACAGAGAATAGAAGATTAGGTTAATTATTATTTGTAGATTTGTGGGGTGAATAGATAAGTGGCATCATTTCTATAGATGAGTAACCTAGTGATATGTGATTGTTAGGTGTAAGAGTAAAAAAATGTAATCAATTAAAACGAATAATATGATAAAAATCACAATAAGTCATAATGGAAAGGAATATGATGACTTAAACAATGCTTTTTCTGATGCAATTCAAAATGGTATAGTTGAAATGCTACGGATGAAAATTGAGAAAAATCTGAAACATCTTCATTTAGAAATGGAAAAAGAAGGTGGAAAAATGATTATTAATTTAGGAGACGCTTTAAATGGAGAAAATTCTAATCTTTCAGCTTCAGGGTTTAGTTCGGAACTTATGATAAAGATCCGGGAAGCTCTATCGAAATAGAAACTTTGATATATATATATGGACTACATTAAAAATCTAGACTATTTTTTAAACTATATCTCTGAAAAGGATGAATTTACATATTCTCATGATATTTACAGAGATTTAAAAAAAATGTATTCAGAAAAAGATTTGACTTTGACAGTAGAGAAATTACATCTTGATAAATATATTGATTTCAAATATGCTGAATTTCAAACAATAGACAAAGTTAATCCGCCATATTACTGTCGAATAAATTATCATGGTTTACGCTTCTTAGAACGTGGAGGATATAAATCAGAAAGAATAAGAACTATAAAAGCTAAATTCATAAGTACTGCAAAAATTGTAATGATTACCATAAATGCCATTATTATACTTATTATAGCTGCTGCTGGTGTTTATGTTTCGTACGAATCAAAAGAAAAGGACGAGACTATTAAAAATAAAAATAAGCAAATTGAAATATTGTCTGCAAAAGTTGATAGCTTAACGACAACTAAATAAATAGAAATACAAGGAACTGTAAAATACGAATAACTTTAAGATGGAGACCAGAAACCATTTGAAAAACGGGGTGAAACTGAAAAACCATACGAGTAGGAACAAAAATTAATATCAGATATGAAAAAAATTATTTTATTAGCCGTAATGATTGTGTCTATGAGTTTTATGTTCAATATTAGTGCACAAACACCTTCTGACTCTACAACAAGTAAATTCGTTTACTGTGAACTTGTTGGCACGCAAAAATTCTTAAGCACAAAGGTCACTGTTTCAGTCGACTACGGTGAAGAAACAAAATTTTTTCAAGATACAAGAATGAAAGATGAACAAACAGGAAAAGTAAAATCATTTAATTCCATGGTAGATGCATTAAATTATATGGGAAATAATGGTTGGGAGTTTGTTCAAGCTTATATTGTAACTATTGGGCAACAAAATGTCTATCACTGGCTACTGAAAAATAAAAAATAAAAAACTTGTCCTCAATTGAGCCTCCGTTCAGCATAGCGTAGTTCGGCACCTTTTGTTCGGAAAAGCGTCTTCGCTTTGTCGTGTTAGAAGGAAAGCTCCTGCTTTCCTTATTGAAATATAGTATAGAAAGCAGGAGCTTTCTTTCCGTCAATGGACGGACAAGTTCTAGCTTAAGTTCGGCGAAGTCTCTGACTTCGTCGTGCTAGAAGCAAGGCTCTTGCCTTGCATATCAAAAAAATGGAATATGGAAAGCAAGAGCTTTCCTTCTAACTTTGACATAGCGGGACGCTATGCCAAACATCTGTGGAAATATTATTTAAGCTCCGTCGAACAGAGCTCTACCTTGCATATTGAAACTATTAAAAGCCGGAGCTTTTATTTAAGCACGATGTAGCATGGAAACTACGCTGAACGTGACCCTATTTATTATTGCTGCATTGATAGGAATTGCAATTGATTTTGGATTAAAATGAACTAATCACATTGAAGCGTTGTAATATACTAAGAGGAAGAACAATAAGAAAAATCAATTAAAAATCAGATGTGTATGAAAAAATTACAATTCGACATAAAAATCAATGCCCCTGTAGATAAGGTATATGATGTTATGCTTGGCATTAGCAATATATCTACATATGAACAATGGACTTCGTTATTTAACCCGACATCTACTTATGAAGGAAGTTGGAATAAGGGCGACAAAATTCACTTTATCGGAGTGGATGAGAATGGAGAAAAGGGAGGTATGGTTTCGGAGATAGCAGAAAACATTCTCAACCGATTTGTTTCAATTCGACATTACGGCCTTTTAAAAGGTGATAAGGAAATAACCGAAGGCCCGGAAGTTGAAAAGTGGGCTTGTGGATTTGAAAACTATACTTTTGATGAAATCAATGGCATGTCTGTGCTTAGTGTTGAGGTAGAAACTCCGGATGATTTTATAGATTATATGAACCAAAGCTACCCATTGGCACTCGTCAAGTTGAAAGAAATATGTGAACAATAAAACAAGCCTGGAGAAGAAGAGGGCAAGCATACTGTAATCGCACTTTAAACTAACGATGATGTGGGGTAGATGATTTAATTTCCATTTTATCATTAAAATAAATGCATACAGCCAATTTCCCGGGCAAATATCCGTTTTATTAAAACCAAAGTATAAAATACACGATTAAAAATGACATTCGAAGAAATACTACATCACAGACGTTCTGTAAGACACTACAAGAATCTTCCCATCGATTCGGAAAAAGTAAAACACTGTATCGAACTTGCTACCTTAGCTCCCAACAGTTCCAACATGCAACTGTGGGAGTTTTATCACATCACCAGTCCGGAAACTTTAAAAGAACTCTCCGTTGCTTGTCTACATCAGGAGTCGGCAACTACAGCTCAACAAATGGTTGTTTTTGTAACACGACAGGATTTCTATAAAAAAAGAGCAAGCAAGATGATTGAACTGGAAACTCAAAACATTCTGAAGAATAGTCCCGAAGAGAAACAAGAGAAAAGAATAAAAAGATGGCAATTGTACTATGGCAAAGTAATTCCATTTTTATATTCACGCTGTTTGGGTATTCTTGGGATGGTTCGTAAAGCTCTTGTAAACATTGTTGGGTTGTTCAGAGCCACTCCCTATCAGGTATCCGAAAACGACGTGAGAGTAGTCGTACATAAAACCTGTGCTTTGGCGGCTCAAACCTTTATGCTAGCAATGGCCAACGAAAGCTATGACACCTGTCCGATGGAAGGTTTTGATAGTAGAAAAGTGAAACGTATCTTGAATTTACCCTTGGGTGCCGAAATAAATATGGTTGTTTCCTGCGGAATAAGAGAAGAACGCGGAGTATGGGGAGACCGAATGAGAGTACCTTTCGACGACGTGTATCGTACTATTTAATAAACGACAAATGAGATATTGAACACCCCGGTTTTCCATTCGCATATAAACTCATCAAAAAAAACCGAACAAGCACTCAGTTCTGAAATGCTTGTTCGGTAAGTGATTTATATAATTATGGTCTATGTATATGAAACATGACTATTTAATTACAACATCGAATTTAGCAGTCACCTTATCTTTGTCGGTAACGGTAATTAAGGTAGTTCCCGCTTTTACTCCGGTGACTGTGATTGTTTCTTTGTCTACAGTTGCAGTTGCAATGGTATTATCTCCTACCAGAATAGTATAAGGAGTACTTCCGCCCGCAATTTTCACTGTTCCGGTTTTGCCGACAGCAAGCTCTGCTTTTATGGGAGTAAAAACCAATGCCACTTTTTTCACTGTAACACTTAATTTACCTGTCTTTTTATCTTTATCTGTAACGGTAATTAAAGTTGTTCCCTCCTTTACACCTGTAACAACGATATAGTTGTTTAATTTGCTAGACACTTTAGCAGTAGCAATAGTATTATCGGCAGCCAACAATGTAAATGGAGTTAAACCTACAGTAACCTTAACAGAGTCTGATTTACCTACGGCAAGCTCTACTTTAGAACTTGCGAAAATTACAGAATTTGTTGCCTCATCTTTTTTACAAGAAACAAATATAACTGATAGAAATAATACACTGAATAACAATTTAATTTTGTTCATCTTTCTTTTTTTTATAAAATTCATTATTGAATAATTTGTTATTCTATTTTTTTTGAGGCCTCATTTAAAATAGATTCTATTCCCTAGATGAACGCCAAAGAAAAAACGTTGCACAAGCGAGTGCTTTTTTTTAAATAATAAAAAGAATACAGATCCGATGCTTTTCCCCTTTTCAAAGCATAATAGTTGAGAAGAGATGCCATAAGATAACCATATCTTATTCATTAACAGCCAGAAAAAGCACATTCCTTTTAGTTACTCCGCTACTGTGGAAATAAGATTGTAGAATAGCTGTTTCTTTTTATTTAAACACCTTCTATTTTAGTAATTAAAGAAGAATCTTACTACATTTGCAAGATAAAGGACTTTTTTTTATTTCAAGTTTAGCAAAGCATAATCCACCAGTGACTGGAACCGGACACATTCAATAGACAGGGAGGAAGATGTGAAGAAAAACAAGCAAGTAATACGAATGACATGCCGAATTCCGTTTATTGATTTGAGAGAATAATAAAAAAATGCATCATGAAAAAGCTGAATAAACTGTATCTTTTAATTCTGGTTATCGCTTTGAGTGGATTTACTACTCAGAAAAAGGAATTAAAAATAAGCTACCTGGGTAATTGCGGATTTATGTACGAATCGGGTAATTCTAAAGTGCTCATTGACCCTTTTGGAACTCAGTTTGGAACTTTTTTTTATTTGCCGTCGGATGAAGTGAAAGAAAATATTGTGAAAGGGAATAGCCCTTTTGATAATATCGATTTATTATTGATTACTCATATACATGGAGACCACTTTAACGCTAAACTGACAGAAAATTTTCTACTAAAGAATCGCAAAGCAAAAATGATTTGTCCTCCACAAGTCTACATGCAAATGAAAGATTCCTGTGCAGGATTCGCTAAAATAAAGTCACAAATCATCAGCCCCGGTTTAGCCATTTCCGAATCGAAGAAGATGCAAATAAATGGCATTCCAGTTACAACTATACGAATGCAACATGGGGCAAACCGTAGCCTTGAAGGATTACGTTATTCGGATTACACCGATTATGAAAAAACAGAGAACTTTGGCTACATTATTCATTTTGAGAAAAAGAATGTTTATCGCCAAGGCTCTAATTATCTCAAGATAGCTGGCACGAAGAATGTTTTTCACCAAGGTGATGGCTGTCTCAAAATAAACGGAAAGGCTTTAAAAAATATTGATTGTTCTATCGATATTGCACATCTTAGTTTTTTTGACTGGGACGCTACTTCCCTGGATCTCTTACAAAAAGAAGTGAAGGCGAAAAAGGTTATTTTCATGCATGGAACAAAACCGGCAAAAGAATTAGAATCGGATCAATTTAAAAATATTGCAGCACAACTTATATTCTTTAAGAAAGAGTTGGATTGTCAAATTTTTTAATACGATAGCCTTGTTGTATGTAGAATGTTTTAGTTGCATATTTACAAAAAAGAAGAGTTTGCGTAGATATTTACATATTGAGCCGAAGAAGACACGAAACTATTGAAGTAGAACATTGTTTTCGGTAGATACAGATCATTTAAAGAATTTGAAATATGAAGTTTTCGAAAATAGTGCTTTTCAAAAAAATACTGAAATACGGTTTGGTTTTCTTGTCATCAATACTGCTTTTATGCGTGTTGCTATTCTTTTTAGTGTATTCGGGGACATTTGGTGCATTACCCGGTAACAAGGCACTGAAAGCCATCAATAATGAAGAGGCTTCGCTGGTGATTTCGAGCGACAGCGTTATCATCGGGAGGTTTTTTGCCGAGAACCGTACCAATATATCTAATTCTGAGATTCCCGAGCACCTTAAAAACGCGCTGATTGCCACAGAAGACAAACGCTTTTTTACCCACAGTGGCTACGATCTTCTGAGTTATTTCCGTGTTTTCTTTAAAAGCATTCTTTGGGGCGAGAAAACCGGCGGTGGCGGAAGTACGCTGACACAACAGTTGGTCAAGAACTTATATGGTCGCCCAAAATATGGAATACTGAGCATGCCGGTGAACAAGATAAAGGAAATAATTATTGCCGCTCGCATTGAAGAAGTGTACAACAAAGATGAGGTTCTATTGCTTTATCTTAATTCCGTGCCTTTTGGCGAAGATGTGTTCGGGGTGGAAGCTGCCGCGCACCGCTATTTCAATAAACCAGCCCGCAAGCTAAAAATAGAAGAATCGGCGGTTCTGGTAGGGTTGTTGAAAGCAAACACCTATTTTAATCCCCGTCTGAATCCACGGAACTCGCTCGAACGCAGAAACATGGTGCTGAGCTTGATGGAAAAACAAAAGTATCTGTCAAAAGCAGCATCGGATAGCTTGCGGAAATTACCATTGCGCCTGAAGTATGAAAACATGAATGTAGAAGCTCCGGCAGGCTATTTTGTATATCAGGTAAAGAAAAAAACGGAGAAAATTCTGGAAGATATTCAACGGAAAGGTGGCGGGGAATATGACCTGAAAAAAGATGGGCTCAAAATATACACTACCCTGAATATGCATATTCAGCAACTAAGCATCGAAGGGATACACAAGCATTTGTACGGTATGCAAAAGTTGCTGGATAAAGAACTTCAAAATCGTAATATAAAAAAGCAATGGTATCGTAAACAACTTAAGCTTAACGGCGAAGATAATTCAGAGGAAAAAGGTATCGAAGTTTTCGACTGGAAAGGCGTTGTTACAAAAAAGATGAATAAAACAGACAGTTTGTGGTATTACCACAGACTGCTGAATGCCTCGGTGCTCATTACCAACCCAAAGAATGGAGCGGTGATTACCTGGATTGGTGGCAATGATTTCAAAAGACTTCCTTTTGATATGGTGATGTCTCACCGTCAGATCGCTTCTACTTTTAAACCGTTTTTATATGCTACTGCGCTGGAGAATGATTTTACTCCTTCTACCTACCTTAAAAATGTTCAGAAAGTATATCCGGAATACGACAACTGGGAACCACAGAATTTCGATCATAAATTTACGAAAGACAGCACAGTGGCGCTTTGGTATGCCTTGGCCAATTCCATGAACCTGCCGACCCTCGATTTGTACTTTCAAACAGGGCACGATAAACTGATCAATACATGCGACAGACTCCATTTTCCGACTATAAACGATGACTCGCCATCCATTGCTCTGGGAACGCTTGATTTGTCGCTCTACGAAGTTGTTCGGGCCTACGGTGCTTTTGCCAATAAGGGTGAAATGACGGAACCGGTAATGATTAATAAAATTACCGATGCCAAAGGAACTGTTCTGTACGAAAGAAAGGCTGCCCGAACAGAAAAAGTATTCAATGAAGAAACCGCCGAAATGATTACTGCCATTTTACAAAAAGTGATCAATGAGGGAACAGGAACACGCATCAGAAACCAGTATGGTATCCGATCCGATCTGGCCGGTAAAACCGGTACGGCACAAGATTATACAAATGCATGGTTTGTTGCTTATACACCCGATTTGGTAGTAGGAACCTGGGTAGGTGGAACTACACCCGAAATCCATTTTTATAGCGGAAACGGCTCGGGTTCTGCATTGGCACTGCCCATAGCCGGTAATGTACTTCGTGCTATCGAGAATAATGCCGGTTGGAGAAAACAATTCCTTACACCTTTCGCAATTCGCGACTCTGTTTATGAGGAATTAAATTGTGATCCCTATAAAGAAACCGGTATAAAAGGGTTTCTGAATCGTTTATTTCAGCGTAAAAAATAATATTCTCCTTCTTTGTTTAGGTTGGTGGACGTTCAGTATATTAACAAAAACTTCTTGTTTACCTATCAGTTTTCACCTTGAAAAAAATGAAAAGCTTCACTCCTATCGTTTTTGAAAACGAAAAGGAGTGAAGCTTTTAGAATAAGTAATTACCTGCTATTTTGTTTTAGAATAAGAATAGATGGCCTTTCCGGTAGCATCTATAAACGATAGCGTGAAGGCATTATCGGTGGTGGAACAAATGGCAAAGCCGGATTTATCGCTACTGAACTGTGTTCCCGCTATGGCTTGCACCGGACGGGCACCCGAAGCGGAGCTGTTCACAAAATAGTTGACCGGCGAATCCGTTTGCTTGATATGTTGAAAGTTATGGATATGCCCACAAACATAAAAGTCCACCTTGTATTTTCTCAGCAGTGGGTCTAAGCGAGCCTGAATATCGCTTCTTTCGCTATCTTCCTTTTTAGTATGCGCATACACCGGATGATGTCCAATCACAATTTTCCATTTCTCTGTTGATACAGCCAACACACTGTCGATAAAATGTAACTGTGCTTTATAGTCTTGTTTATAAGCATCGGGATAATTCACGCTATCGTTGCGATATTTATCAATCATAGGTGTAGTATCAATAAAAACCAGTCGGATAGAAGTGTTTTTATCCACCTTTTTTACCATGGTATAATAACGCGAAGGCATAACCCACCGACGACTTACCTTAGAATAATCGAGTACCGCTTGTGTATTTCCCCTGTACTCGTGATTTCCACAGATAGGATACCAGTCGAGCATCAAAGACGGGTGTGAATAAATAAGTTCATAATTCGTCATCCACAGCGGATCCATAACACTGGCTACTCCATTGAAGTGATGAATATCGCCTGCAGCTGCCACAAATTCTATATCTGCTTTTTCGGCCATTAGTCCCATGGTAGCGGCTATTTGCTTTTGGTCGAAATAACCATTCCGCCCCAAATCGTTGGCAATAATAAAGTTATAGCCGGAGTAATCAACTACTACCGGTTTTTTAGCTACCGTAGCCTGAGCAAATAAACTTGCACTGATATTTATAAACAGCACAATTGCTAGGAGTAGCCTTTGAGATATTTTTCTTTTATTCATATATGTACTTATTTATAGTATGGACAAAAAGCAATAAGAAGTTTTAGAGTCTCCTTATTGCTTTTATTTTTTATTTACGAAATGATTTCTACTTTAATTCTTCAACCCAAAAGCTCCAAAATAAGCCGAAGGTGCAGGTGAAGTATAGGTGATTTTATCGACAGTAATGCTTGTGGTTGCAAAATGACGATTAAAGCTTGTTTTACCACCGGTTAATGCAGGAGAACCTGTTTTTAAATGAAAATCCCATGCTGTGTTATATACTTGCGGTACATTTCCACTTTTAGTACTTCCGGCATTGATGTCCACATTGGCTTGAACTGTATAGCTGGTAAAATTAGGATTTTTATCGCCGGCCGAAGCACTTACGATATCATTTGCTCCAAGCAATTGTCCTTTAGCCGCATCAGCAAGGTATTGGGTTGCACCTGTTACTGTCGACGCAAAATAGTAATTCGGTGTAATTACAGTACGTGCATCTTCGGGATTAGCAGCATCGCGTTTACAAGCCCAACGACAATCGGCAATCAAATTATTGTACAACTCGGCATATATGTTCAACTCCAACCAGATGGATCCACCCTTTACTTTTGGACGTCTCCAACCACTGTTTACAATCGTGTTATTATACACTACGATATGTGCCTGAGGATCGAGAGCTCCGTTATTAGACAGTTTAAAACCATTGGAGTTAGCATCATAAATAAGATTGTAAGCCACATCGGCCAAACAACCTGATTTGTAATTAATGGCTTCTCCACCATCAAATCCGGAGGCAATAAATTTGTTATTCGTTACAATAGATTTTCCTCCTGTAATATAAATCTGATCTTCGGCATTGTTATGAAAAGTACAATTATCAATCACGACTGATCCCGCTGTGTTACAGAAGTGAAATCCCGGTACGCCTTCGCCGGTTACTGTTTTAAACAACTGATGTTTGAACGATTCAGATTCTTCGGTAGTTTGTGCACCACCATACTCGATAATGGTATTTTTCAACAAAACTTCTTTTGATTTATAACCACAAATAATACCACCCCAGTAGCGTGCAAAACGTTTTGCTTCGGTACGGTATTTTTCTTCTACAGAAAAGCGAATCGGTTTTGCCGCTGTACCATAGCAATAAAGATTTCCCAACACAATGAATTCAGGTCGAACAAGGGTATCGGCCATGATAATCTGAACACCTTCTTCAATATACAAAGAAGTTCCTTCGGGCACAATATAGTGCTTCTTAAGCGTTACCACTGTGTCAGCTTTCCACACAATAGAGCCGGCCGGATAGACTTTTCCTGATGCGACATCGTCTTTCTTGTCGCAAGATGTAAATGCTACCAGTGTAAGTACAGCGGTAAGCAATAAATGTTGTAATTTTTTTGATTTCATTGGGTTTGTTTGTTTGAAAGTGTTGAATTGTATTTATCAAATTATAACTTGTATCGGAAGCCAACCAAAAAGTTTTGGCTGAAGTAATCTTTTCGAATGAGCGTATTCTTATCATTGGAAGCATGCAACGGGAACGAGCTATTATAAGTATTGGTAGATTTAATATATTCAATACGAGGAGTATTCAATAAATTATTAGCTTTGAGAAAAAGTGACACCGCCTTACTTACTTTCTTTTCGACCGATACATCCATTTGCACCGAGCCTTTTTGCCAATAGTCGGAATCAAGAAAATGAGATGCCGTAACAATTTTATCGCCGGTATAAGCAGCAGCTACTTGCGCATCCCATCCGTATTTAGTGCTTTTGTAAAGTAATGAAAGATTGGCAACGTGTGCCGCTTGTCCCACTAATGGACGCGTTTGATCAGCCAGGTATTTCTTGGTATTGCCATTTTCATCTTTCCCATAATACACTTTCGAAGTAGTTATGGCCGAATGCGTATAGGTGTAATTTGCTTTTACTCCAAATTGACGAATGTACTTTATAAAGTCCACCTCCAGTCCGAAATTCTTAGCATCGCCTAGATTTACCGGGCCATAACCAAACTGACGTTGATTAACCGAATAGTAAGCATACTCAATAGGCGACTTGATGTTTTTGTAAAACACACCTACCATCAACTGCTCCGAAGGTTTAGGAAATAGCTCCCAGCGCGCATCAAAATTCTCAATTACTGCCCGTTTCAGGTTCTTGTTACCATATTCTTCATATTCTTCGTAATTCATCTGATAAGGTACTATCTCGAAGAATCCGGGTCTGTTTACCGAACGGAAATAGCTTAGACGACAATTGGTATTGGGATTGTATTTGAAATTGATATGAACATTGGGCAAAAAATCGGTATATACCTGACCACCTTCCGGACTTTCGCCGGCATTGGGAAAATACATAAAGTATCCCTGATTAGTGTTTTCTACCCGTAATCCACCAATCACTTCAAGTCTATCCTTTTCAACTTTAGCCTGTAGATATCCAGCCGATATCTTTTCGGTAGCTTTATAGTTCAATGGTCCTACACTTCCTCTCGGTGTATAAAGTGTCCAATCTATCTCATCCAGTGTGTTGAAATCAATTCCCTGACGTTGAATGCCACCAAGTGGCCTAAGCGTATAACTCACGTAGAAATTATCGCGTTTTTTGTCTCTGTATAAACCACCGGCTTGCCAGGTAACTTTACCAAATGGAAACAAGGATTCATATTTTAAATGAAGTACCCCCGAATAATCTCTATCTGAATTATGCTCCCACCTACGGGTAGAACCATCTGCATCGGTATAAACATCATCTACATAATTCATGCGCAGGTTATCCAGATTAATAGTTGTCTGATCAGGTCGTTGCTGGCGGGCATCCGAATATACTGCCGACCATTTTACATCTAATTTATCAAACATCAAATGCTGTCCCTGCAGTGTAGAAGTAAGAATTTGCTGTTTTGTTTGGCGTAACCGGGTTTGGTACGAAAAATCACCATTGCCTTTATCCGGCTCATAATTCAATTTAAAGTTGGTGGAATTGGATTGACGAACCTGATCATTAGTCATGTCGATATAAGCATTATAGAACTCCAACTTATTTCGTTTGTTGAATTGATAATCGAGCTTAGAATGAATTCCGTACTGAATCTGTTGTTCGGAAAAGGCACGTTCTTTCATTGATGTGAGTCGCACCGCACTTTCGGTTTGAAGCATTTCATCCTCAAAAAAAGTGCTGTTACAACCTTTATTTATGCTTTGATAGTTGCCGGCAACAATGACTCCCAATCGTTTATTAAAAAAACGATTGCCATACGAAAGTCCGGCAGTGCCATTAGGAAAAGGTGTTTGCTGGGAAACGCTATTGGTAGAATTACCAAAGTCGGCCATAGTAGCCGAATAAGTATTTCCAAACGCTTCGTAGGGAGCTGTTGGCAGAACTTTATCACGGCTGAATGACGTAAACTTACGATCGAAAAACATCGCATTATAACCTATGGATGCATTTGCTCTTATCGACAGTTGATTGGGTGCGTCTTTCATTACCAGATTCACTGCACCACCGGTTGCATCACCTTCCATCTCGGACGATCGCGTTTTAGTTACTTCCAACCTGTCAAGCAATTCGCTTGGGAAAATATCCAGTGGAACAAAGCGTTGCTTGTTATCGGGACTTGATATTTTTACTCCATTTACCAGCGTAATATTATATCGTTTGTCCATTCCACGGAGAATAGCATATTGACCTTCGCCGGAACTGTTTCTCTCCATCACAACACCCGAAACACGACCTAAAACAGCTGCAACAGTCAAATCGGGCGACAATTCGATACTTCGAGCACTCACCACATTGATAACATTGGGCGATATTTTTTCCAGATTGCGAACCCCTTGATCGGAAGACAGACTGGAAGCAAACACTTCGACTCCCTTTAACTCAATATCTGAAGGGCTTAAGTATATGGTTAGTTTATTGGAAGTGGAGAGAAGTATTTCTTTTTCGAAGGTAGCACAACCTAAATAATGGCACTCGATAACAACCGAACTATTGGGTAAATCCCGAAGGATAAACGTTCCATCCAGCCCACTCGTTGTTCCCTTCTGCGCTTGTCCTTTCGCATAGATGGTTGCACCCACCAGAGTTTCACCGGTTTTTGAGTCTTTAACGACACCTTGTATAACACCAGCAAATGAACATACCGAATACAAAAACAAACCAACAATCAATAAATACCTATTCATTCCAACCTTTTTTAATTTTGGAACAAAAGTAGGAACTTACAGTTACAGCAGGATTTCATTTATGTTTGTTTATTGTAACATAGTTATTACAAATAACCCCTATACCAACAAAAAAAATAGAAAAGTGAGATTCACAAACCACAATGTCATTACACCCATATTTGGTTCAACTGAACGGTAACTCTGCAATCTCTGACAAAAGTTTCAATATTGAATATAAATGTTTCGTACAAAGTGTTTTGTTCTTGTTCAAATACAGCAATAACCGGATCTTCTTCCCATTCTTTATTGGAATAATACTTTTCAATTCCATTTATCAAAACTTCATAATCATTTATCTCCCCAAGTTGATCCTGATAAGATTTTAGTTTATGAAGGCTGCGGGGTTCTACTTTCTCGATATACGAAAGCATTTCTACCTGATAGCGAAATTTCTTAAATTTAATGCGTAACTTATGGATATTAGCAGGATCGTCAATAAATCCGGAATAGATTTTAAGTTCCAGTTTGTCAAGCAATTTGTTGGCTTTATTGAGTACTTTCGCATTCTCGGCTTTGCGTTTTTTATTCAATTTAGGAAATATCACTTTTTTCTTTTTGGTAAACCGCTGAGCCTTCACTTTTAGTTGCAACTCCTTTTCCTTAAGCATTGATAAGTAATCGGATAGTCCTGCATTGAGTTGCAAGTCTTCTAATTTTAATATTTGAACCTGCACATCTCGCAGTTTCCCGAATAATTTGAAAGCCTTCTCTCCGTTTTTAATTGCAGATGCATTCATCTTATACGCAGACAAAATAGGAAACGTTTTTCTGAGAATTACCCGTTTCTCATGAATGTCTATTTCCGACAATTCATTTTCAATGGATTGGTACTTTTCAACGAGCGACTTATATTTTTCTAAAATTGAATTCATTTTAATTCCTTTTCATACCTTTCTTCAATGTGTTTTCTCAAATTAATCACTCCTTTTGCCAAATTATTCAGCTTATCGATTGCCTCCCTGATTTCCTCTGTGTTGTTTAAATTATTCTGAAATTGTATTGACCTCTTGCAGTCATGAATAGTGAGTTTCATTATTCCATCTTCCATCACTTTTGCATGATAACAGGACATGCTTCTATGGCTATCCGGAAGTAAAAAATTCTTTTTGTTGTACGTCTGTTTTCCCATTTAAACAATAAAAGTAATAGTTTCGTTTTAAAAATTGAATGTTGAATCGCTTATAACCAATTTTAAGCGAAGTTGTTAGAAAAATAAAGCTGTCTTATAAATTAAGACAGCTCCGATTCATAATTGAGGTAGAACTTAAATACTTGGTGCAAATATCGATGTTTCTTCCGTTTCAAATCTGGTGAGCTCGTACATAAACAGGGACTCAGCTGTATGTGTCCAATACCTGAATTCGTTCGTTCGTTTATAGCTTGGAATACAATCGAGCAAAATATCCAAATCAAATTCCTCGTCGGTAACTCCTGCTCCCGAACGTAATGCATCCATCACATTACATTCCTGTTCTATATGCGTAGGCACCATCAACACCGGCTTTTGCATATACATGGCTTCACACACCGACTCAAAACCTCCGGTAGTTGCATAAGCCTTACAACCCGCCATATATTTCAAAAACAAGGTATCGCTCAGCTTATGCATCGTTAAGCTAGGCGTCAGATGTACAGTTGCATCAACCTTTTTCTTATCCCAAAAGAAATGCAACGATTGTTTGGGATTAATACTGCTCCACTCGGCCAGCTCTTTAGCAAAACCACTGTTGAGCATATAACCATGAATATAATCGCCATCCGACGTTTCTTTTTGAAGCACTTCTCTTCGCAAAAGCGGGGGCACAATGATAATGTTACCAAATGACGAATACTTGTCGATACGAAACGAAAGTGCCAACATCTTATAGGCATTTAAAGCCGTTAGTCGCGAATAGAAATTCAAGAGTTTGAACTGTTTTTCATTCTCACCCGTATATTTAAAATCGGGGGTAAGGAAATAATATTGATGTGCCACGTTAATCATGGGCGGTTTAGGATTAAAGAGTCCATAGGTTACACCGCACAACAGTTCATAAAAATTAATGACCACATCGGGCTTAGTTGCTCTGATGGTTTTGTGGATAGTATATAAACTTTGCAGGTATACGGGTACCAACAATAGGTTATACAATATGCTAATCAAAAGTGGCGACTGCTTTCCTTTGGGTGTTGGCAGGAAATTGGGACTTTGAAATCGTACCACTTCGCTGTTTATTTTTTGTGTAAAGAAATCGGGCAACGTACGTTTGGCACTACTACCAACCATTACCGCCACTACTTCGTGACCGTTACGTTCGAGCATGCTCTTCAAACTTAAAGCTTGTGTAAAATGCCCCCTACCCTCGCCTTGTACTACGAATAAGTATTTCATAATTGTAAATTATTAATGACAAATGGTCAACATTATCTGTTATTATGCCTGCGGCGATATTTTGCCTACTGCGTTATTAGCTTCGCGATATTTGCCCCTGCCTGCCGCAGGCAAGTTCGGCGTTATTAATTGTTATTAAAATACCGGTAACTATTTACTGATGCCTGATTACTGATAACTGTATACTGATAACTGATTAAAAGTAATGCGAAAAAGCCACTTTCATACCTTCCTGTGAGGTTTGAGGGATGCTAAATACGTTCGATTGAATCTCTCTAACATTCGGTTGTATGGCTCCATCGCGGTGCATATATACTTCCCAGCTACCATCTTCATGTTCCAATAGTGCCGACATGGTTTCTACCCAGTCGCCCGAGTTGAGGTAATGGATACCATCAATGTGCGTGTTGGCCGGTTGGTGAATGTGACCGCAGATAATTCCGTCGGCATGACGGGCACGGGCTAACGCCACCAGTTCTTTTTCGTAATCGGAAATATAGGAAACGGCCGATTTCACTTTTTGCTTAATGCTTTGCGAAAGCGAAAAATAACCAAGGCCTTTCTTAGCGCGGTAGATATTGTAAATGCGGTTCACCCACAACAAAAAGGTGTAACCAATATCGCCCAACTTGGCTAGCCAAACCATTTTAGAAGTGATATTATCGAATACGTCTCCATGCACCACATAATAACTTTTGCCATTTTTCTGGTGTACATATTCGTTTACAATGGAGAGATTCCCAAAAGAAAGCGGTGCTAAATGATCGATGAAATCGTCGTGATTACCGCGAACATAGATAATTTGTGTATTATGATTCTCCATCATTTTCATGACGACCTTAAAGAAATCGGTATGCTCTTTTTTCCATTTTCCTTTGCCACCCTTTTGCAGGTGCCATCCGTCAATAATATCGCCGTTCATAATAAGCGTATTACAATTTACTGTGCGCAAAAAATCTGTTAGTTCAGTAGTCTTGGAATGTTCTGTGCCCAAATGAACATCAGAAATAACAATGGTTGGATAAAATTTTTGTGTATACATATGCTACTTATTTTTGATACAAAGTAACAGCCACAATATTGCAAGGATAGAACAGCGGAGTGAAAATAATATGACAAAAAATATTTTAAATGCAAAAGCCACAGAACTTTATAGCATATTCAACGTTAAATATAGTATCAGATAACAGCCTTATACTTTTTAAAATGAATTTGCGTTATTCTTAACACAGATGTAACATGGTTGAAATTATTTCGTAACCCCGAATCCGTAGATTTGTCCTTAATACACTACACACAAAGAACATAGCACTAAGCTTCAAACATGACAAAGAAAATCAAAGAAAAAAATACTGTCAATAGGGACATTAGTTGGATGTATTTCAACAAAAGAATATTAGATGAGGCTGCTAATGAATCCATTCCATTACTGGAAAGGCTAACATTTCTTGCCATATATTCCAACAATCTCGATGAGTTTTTTCAGGTGAGAGTAGCCACCCTACGCAGGATGATTGAGATTGAAGAAAGAGTGCGCATAGCTAAGTCTGACTCAAAATCAATTCTTCACACCATCCTGAAACTCAACGAAAAGTATTCGAAAGAATTTGAGAGCATATTTTATATTTTAATAGACGAACTAGAAAAAGAAAATATCCATTTCAGAAATGAGCACAATTTGAATGCAGAACAAATAGAATTTGTTGATACATTTTACAAAGAGGTATTGATGAATTCGCTTTTCCCTATTTTAGTTTCACGCATGGAAGACGAGCCGGAACTAAATGACAAAAGCATTTATCTGGCAGTAAAAATCACGGATCTGGATGGTGAGAAAAAGAAAAAAAGAAAAGAATTTGCTCTTATTGAAATTCCTACTTCCGAATTTACGCGCTTTCTTATCCTGCCCAAAGAGGACGATAAAACCTGTATCATGTTTCTCGACGATGTAATTCGATTTTGTTTGCCCCGAATTTTTGCCTCGCTCAATTACGACAGCTACGAAGCCTATAATATAAAATTTACGCGCGATGCGGAGATGGAATTCGATAATTCGGCCTACCAGGGGGTACTCGAAAAAGTTTCTAAAGGCGTTAAAAGCCGGAAGAGTGGTGAACCGGTTCGTTTCGTTTACGACCGGGAGATTCCGAAAGATTTATTGAAATTTATTGAGAAACTACTACGGATAGAAAGAAAGGATGCACATATTGGCGGAGCCAGGTATCATAACCTGAAAGACTTTATGTCGTTTCCCAAAGTGGGCAGGCCTGATTTAAAGTTCGCCCCTCAACCACCTATTCCTATTTCTTCATTCGAAAATGCGATAAGCATTATTTCACTCATCCGGTCTAAAGACCAATATTTACATTATCCTTATCATAGCTTTGATAATTATATTCAATTACTTCGCGAAGCAGCTATCAGCCCCGAAGTAAAAGCAATAAAAATAAGCATTTACCGTCTGGCAAAAAATTCCAAAGTAATAAAAGCGCTTATATGTGCTGCTATGAATGGGAAAAAAGTAACAGCCGTGGTTGAACTTCTAGCCCGATTTGACGAATCGTCGAATATAAACTGGGCAAAGAAAATGCAAGCTGCCGGCATCAAAGTTATTTTTGGTGTGGATGGTTTAAAAGTACATTCGAAGTTGACCTTAATTACCGCGCGTAGTGGCAATATAGCTTGCATTAGCACCGGTAACTTTCACGAAGGTACAGCCACTGTATATACTGATTTTACACTAATGACCGCAAAAAAAACGATTGTGGATGAGGTAGAAACTGTTTTTGATTACATCGAGCATCCCTATTTAAATCCGGTTTTCAACGAGCTGATTGTTTCTCCCATCTTTATGCGAAAGAGAATTCTCAGTCTCATAAAAAAAGAAATCGAAAACGCAAAAAAAGGATTGCCTGCTTATATTTTCTGCAAGATAAATCATATTGTTGACGAAAAAATCATCGAGAAGTTATACGATGCTTCGAATGCAGGTGTTACCATTAAACTTCTGGTTCGTGGTAATTGTTCTTTGGTAACGGGAGTTCCGAAACTCAGCGAGAATATACAAGCTTACGGCATCATCGATCGTTACCTGGAACATTCGCGCATCATGATTTTTGCCAATGGTGGGGATGAAAAATACTACATTGGCTCAGCCGACTGGATGGGGCGAAATCTGGACAATAGAATTGAAGTATACGCTCCTGTTTACGATGCCGATTTAAAACATCAGCTCAAAAAAGTAATTGAATACGGATTAAAAGATAATTTGAAAGCCCGTATCGTGGATGGCTCAGGAAAAAATGTATTGCAATCCATTCCTGACGACAAACCATTCATTTCTCAGCAGGAATTATACAAATCCTACAAAAGGAGTCAACAAAAATCGATCAACTAACTCATAATTCTCATAAATTCATCAAAAAACAAAGACTATGAACAGTATTAAATTTGCAGCAATAGACATCGGATCAAATGCCGTCCGCCTTTTAATCATGAGTATATCACCCGAAGATATAACAGAGACCTTCAGTAAAGAACTGATGATTCGTGTCCCACTGCGTTTAGGGCAAGAATCTTTTATGTCGGGCAAAATAGACGATAAGAAGGCAAAACAGCTTGTCAGATTAATGAAAGCATTTAAGCACTTATTGAAAGTATATGATGTAACCGACTATAGGGTTTGTGCAACTGCTGCCATGCGTGAAGCTAAAAATGCCAAAGAAATTGTAAAGGAAATCAAGAACGAAACTGATCTGAAAATTGAAGTAATTGATGGTCACGAAGAGGCTTTAATCATATATGAAAGTCACTTCTATTATAACCTGAATGAAAATCAAAACTATATATTTGTAGATGTTGGTGGTGGTAGCACCGAAATAAGTTTAATAGCCAACGGGGAACTAATGGAATCCAATTCATACAATATCGGAACTGTTCGGCTGCTTAATAATAAAGTAAAGAGTGATGAGTATGACAAAATGCATACCGATTTGGCCGAACTGAAAGAACAATATGTTATAACTGACATCATTGGTTCGGGAGGTAATATTATAAAATTAAATGCATTAGCCAAACTTCGAAAAGATCGGAAATTGTCGGTTACTGTGCTCGAAACTTTAAACGAAACTCTAAAACAGCACAGCGTGGATGAGTTGATTGAAATATACAAACTCAAACCGGACAGAGCAGATGTGATTACCCACGCAGCCGACATATACCTTGACGTGGCTAAAAGCGTTGGTGCTAAAAGCTTTATCGTGCCTAAAATTGGATTGATTGATGGTATAGTACACTTGCTTTATGCAAAATGGAGATCGAAAAAGAAGAACAAAATCAACGATATGGCTACAGAGGATACGCCGGTTGACGATACGGTAGAAGTAATAATAGAGAAGTAATTAAAAAGCCGCCCAAAGATAAATTTTTGGACGGCTTTTTTAACGACTATATTACAATGAATTAAGCTCGTTATATAACAAAATTCAACTCTCTTTAGCCAGGTATTCAAAATTTTTCTTTGCAAGTATTCCGTTTTTCAGTTTTACTTTTATTCCTAAATTTTTGAACACTTTTTTCAATCGCTTCTTGTGCTTAATTTCGAAAACCGAACTGTAAATTGAATTTTGTAGCACGTCGGCATCTTTTATCAGTTCACTGTATTTATCATGTTTGTTTTCCTTATCGCTATGGTTGCTTATTGCCGATTTTATAATTTCTATTTCTTTCTCGCTAAACACCTCCAAATCCCTGAGTATATTCTCTACTTCCGCAGCACCTAATGCTGCATGCTCTTTTACATAACCAAACTTGTATGTATGAAAGTCATGAAGAATCCCTATAATAGCACTCAACTCTACATTTAGCCCACGTTTCAATGCCAAAATTGCACAGTTTTGGGATACTCCATACAAATGAATATAGCCAAGAGGCCGTTGCTCTACATTCGTTTGATTCAACAGAATCACATCTATTTCATTTCTTACCAGTTCTAATCTATTCATCACTATATATTTTAAATCTACAACAAACACAAATGGAATTGCAAAAGTGTTTCTATGAAAATAGTTTCAACAGCAAATTACATTTACAAACAAAAGTAGGACATACAAGTTTCGAACCTATTAAAAGCGTATGACAATGAAATTACCGGAGATAATAATAAGTTGAGAATTAAAGGAATAAAACAAACCCGCTACCGAGGCATTGTTCAATAGCGGGTGCGTGAGTATTATAGTATCCGATCAAATCAGAATTCGCATTTTAGAATAATTATCGCGAAACTCCTTGGGCGTATACCCTTTTCGTTTTTTGAAGATCCGATTAAAATTGGATAAGTTATTGAATCCGCAATCGTAACTGATTTCGGAAATGGTTTTGCTCGAATCCACCAGATAGCGCGACGCAACTCCCAGTCGCAGGTCGTTGAGGTATTCGACATAATTTTTTCCGGTACGTTTTTTCATAAAGCGGCTAAACGACACCTCCGTCATATTCACATGATTAGCCACATCTATCAAACGAATCTCGTTCTGGTAATTTTCATGAAGGTACTTGATTACCTTTTGAACCCTGACACTTTCCGACGAATCATCTTTTTTGTTGAAAGTATTATTGCAAAGAATGCGGGAATTTTGATCAATAGATAGCTCGTACAAAATAGCAAGCAGGTCTAAAACAGAAAAGAAACCACTTTGCTTTGTGCATAATGATTTCAGCTTTTCCTTTACATTTTCTATCGCTTCACGGGAAAAAACCATCCCTTTCTTTGCTTTTTCAAGCATATCTGCTACACTTTGGAACTGATTTTTATTCAAGAAGCTCCCTAAGAATAAGTCCTTGTGAAAATGAATGGTGATCTCAAATATTTCTTTGAATTTACAATTATTATTTAACCAAACATGCTCCAGACTTTCATTACCAATAAGACAAAGTTCCAGATCATCAATGACTTCTGCAGAATCGCCAACTACTCGTTGGGCTCCCTTCGCGTTTTCTATGAAATTTATTTCATATTCAGGATGAAAATGAATGGGGTAATTAAACTCATCTTTGGTTCGACAATTAATGGCAAAACAGTCTTCGTCCGAAAGAGGAGTAACTTCTCGAAAAAGAGTTGATATTTGCATAAGATTAGGGTCAATATTTATTGCAATATTACAAAGAATGATTGAATAAATACAAACTATTAGCAAAAAACGTTGAAATAACCTTCAAAATGAATATTCCGAAGAATCACAACTACAATTGAAATTTATCTATAATACCCTAAAAGAAACCCACTACAGAAATTAGATTCGATAGTGGGGTGTACTTGCTTCTGCCGATTTGATTAAATAAGGATTCGCATTTTAGAGTAATTTTCGCGAAACTCTTTAGGTGTATAGCCTTTTCGTTTTTTAAAAATGCGATTGAAATTAGACAAATTATTAAATCCGCAGTCGTAACTGATTTCGGAAATAGTTTTGCTCGAATCGACCAGATAGCGCGAGGCAATGCCCAAGCGGAGATCGTTGAGATACTCGATATAGTTCTTGCCGGTTCGTCTTTTCATAAACCTACTAAACGATACTTCCGACATATTGACGTGATTGGCTACATCTATCAAGCGAATTTCCTTTTGATAATTATTGTTCAAAAAGTTGATGACCTTCTGAATTCTACGACTTTCCGAGGAGTCATCCTGCTTATTAAAAGTACTACTACAAAGAATGCGGGAATGCCGGTCGAGCGACAGTTCGTATAAAATGGTCAACAAATCCAGTACCGAATAAAACCCACTGTGATTCTTGTTCAAAAAATCCAACCTTTCTTTCACCTTTTCAATCGTTTCACGCGAAAAAGAAACACCCTTTTTGGCATTTTCGAGCATTACGGCTATCGAGTTGAATTGCTTTTTATTCAACAAGCTACCCAAAAACAAATCTTTGTGGAATTGGATGGTAATTTCATGAATCTCATTCGACTCGCAATGATAATTCATCCAGGCATGCTCAAGCGTTTCGTTTCCTATGAGACATAGTTCCAGATCATCAATTTCTTCGATAGAGTCGCCCACAATGCGGCGGGCACCCTTGCCATTTTCTATAAAATTAAGTTCATATTCAGGATGAACGTGCACAGGATAAGAGAATTCGGACTTTACGCGATTGATAATCACAAAGCAGTCTTCCTCCGAAAGCGGTGTAACTTCTCTGAATACGTTTGAGGTTTGCATAGTAATCATAATTTTTTCATCTTGCAAGTGTACAAATTATCATTGAATAAACATCACGTATTAACTATAAAAGGTGCAAAAAGCCATCAAAATAGCTATATTTGCATATCCTGATGGCTTCTCTATATCTTATTTATTTCTCTCGCGTATAGAAGTGCGCGATATTTTACCCCAGCTTTTCAAAAGTCCATCATCCCACTTTCCGGTAGATGAGGCGCGGGGCAATAACATGGAACAGGTTTCATTCTTATCAGAAACCGACCAAACACACCAACTCAGCTTGGTTGCATCCATCCAATCAAGATACAATTTCCATTCTGCTTCATCTACAGGTCCATCGCCCGTGGCATCCATACCGGCACATTCCGAAACAAAGATGGGAATACCTCTGGCTATTGCAGCATCTGTACGGTCGCGCAACCATTTCTTGTGAGTTCCGGCATAAAAGTGCATGGTATACATAATATTTTTATGTCCAACAATAGGATCGCCTGCAACCGAATCAATGTCCTGATCCCAATGCGGAGAACCGACAAGAATTATATTAGTAGGGTCAATAGCACGAATGGTAGAAATAACTTCCTCAGAATATTGTTTCACCACTTTCCACGAATAATAATCGGGTTCGTTCCAAATTTCGTAAATGACGTTCGGGCTGTTTTTGTACTTAGTTGCCATACCGGTGAAGAATGTCTTGGCTTCGGCAGTATGCAGTTTATGACTATGGAAATCGATAAGCACATAGATACCGTTTTTGATGGCGGCATCGATAACTGCTGTCATGCATTTAAGAGCATATTGTGGGTTTTCCAGATAGCTATCGTCCAGTCCCACACCCATCGAAGCGCGGATAACATTGCATTTCCAGTCGGAAGCAAGCCAGCTTACTGCACCCTCGTTGTAGAAACGCGGCCAAAGGTTATGCCAACCAAGACTTGCACCCCGAAGTACGAGCGCATTGCCTTTAGCATTCGATAATTGTGTACCCACCACTTGAAGTTTACCATTTAAGGCCACCGGTGAGTTCTTGGGAACTATGCTTTTCTTTGTTTTAGTTTGCGAGTAGCCAAATGCTACCTGCACCAAGACAAGAAAAATCATACAGATCTTTTTTGTAATTGCCATAATGTATTAGATTTATATAGGTTTTTTATACCGGAAATTCCGGTGACTACCCGGGCACTAGTCGTGAATACGGGTGAATAGTTCTAAACACATCCTACCGTTGTGGTACGGACATTTCCAGAACCCGGCTTTGTCATTGTTATTATCCACCTTTCCGGTTGACGAAACCGACCAATGCCATTCTCCGTTTTCGGTATCCACAATATTTGTTTTTACAAACTCCCAGCCGGCAAGTGTTTTTCTGGCGTAAGCCTCGTCTTTCGATAATTCGTACGCATTGAAGAAACCAACCATGGCTTCGGCTTGAGGCCACCAATCGCAATTGGTATCAACGTGTCCGGTTGCCGAGTTTTTTTCATTTACGATAGCACCAGTTGGTTGAACACCTTCAGCAGCTGCGTCAGCAACCTTACCAATAACCTTACGCACTCGTTTCAATAGCTCGGCATCACCAAGTACAACCGCAGCCTCATCAATCAACCACGCGGCTTCAATATCGTGACCATAAGAAAACAAAGTCGACTTACAATTCCAGTTTTCATCAAAAAACAAATCGAGATGATGTGTCTGCGGATTGATGATTTTATCCAGAAAGAGTTCTATCAGATTTCGAAGTTGTTTTCCCAACAGCACACTATCCCACACACGGTATAGATTGGTGTAGGCTTCCAGAATATGCAAATGCGTATTCATCGTTTTCTTCTCATTGGCATCCTTTTCGCTCAAACGCAAATCTTCCAACAGTACCCATTCCTTGCTATACGCTTCGAAATAGCCGTTTAATTTCGCATCAAAACTATGTTTCTCGATAAGATTGAAAAGCTCAATGGCCTTATCCAAACAAGTTTTATCGTTGGTAACACGGTAATATTCCACCAAAGCGTAAATAAAGAACGCCTGACTGTAGATTTGCTTTTTGGTATCGGTCGGCGTTCCATCCGCCTTCAACATCCAGTAGGTTCCTCCATTTTCGGCATCAAAGAAATGTTCGAATACATACTCTTTGGCACGTTTGGCATACTCGGTATAAAGGGGATTCTTAAGAGTCAAAGCAGCTGAGGAGAAAGTCCAAAGTATTCTTGCATTAAGGATACCTCCCTTCGGAGCATCAGGTACAAGTTGATTTCTGCCTGTCATCTGACCGTAGAAACCTCCGTTTTTATCATCCACCATTTTATCCATCCAAAAAGGAAGGATATTGTGCGTCAACTCTTCTTTGAGTTCTTGTTTGAGTTGAAGTAGTTCGTATTTCATACAGCCCCCTTTTATTCCCCCCAAGGGGGAAAACTTGGTTAGTTCCTTTTTTAAAATTCTAATTCTTATTTAAGCTACAAAGTCCCCCTTCGGGGATTTAGGGGGCTTGTTACATTACCACTTCTACCTTATAGGTTCCACCTACAGGCATTAATGGAATAGTATTCCCTTCAATGGTCTTACCATCAACAGTTAGTGAGGCAACACCTTTCATCGACCCATTCGGATTTTTGACTTCAATCAGGTAAGTTGCTCCACGGAATTTACGGGTTACTGCAAAACCCTTCCATTCGGGTGCAATACAAGGTTCTATTCTTAGGCCATTGTAAGTGGGTTGAATTCCCAAAATGTATTGTGTAATGGCGTAATAGTTCCAGGCTGCCGTTCCTGTTAACCAGGAGTTCTTCGCTTCACCCGGCTTGAAAGCATCTTTACCTGCAATCATTTGGGCATATACGTAAGGTTCTACCTTGTGTAAATCGCTGATTTCTTCGGTGTACGAAGGACAAATTTTGCGGAAATATTCCCATGCTCTGTCACCCCGTCCCTGAACGGTTTCGCCAATCATAATCCATGGATTGTTGTGGCAGAAAATACCCGCGTTTTCCTTGTATCCAGGAGGATAGCTGGAAATTTCGCCGTATTCGATATAGTATTTCGTAAACGGTGGATTATTGAGCACAATACCGTGTTCGCAGTCCAGACGTTCTTTTACCGAGTCCAGTGCTTTGGCCACCATGCCTTCTTCCAAACCGATACCGGCCATAGTACACCAACCATTCGATTCGATAAAGATCTTCGATTCTTCGTTGTCTTTCGAACCTATTTTGTTTCCAAAATAATCGTAAGCACGTATAAACCAGTCGCCATCCCAACCGTTCAATTTTATGGCTGCTACCATTGTATCGATATGTTGTTGAGCGCGGTCTGCTTCTTCAGTTTTTCCGAGTACTTTACATAATTCCACATAATCGCGACCATACACCACAAACAGTCCTGCAATCATCAAACTTTGTGCTTGCGAACCTTCCGATTTATTTTCGGTAGTCTGGAAGCTTTCGTTCGGATCGTTGGAGAAACAGTTCAGGTTCAAACAGTCGTTCCAATCGGCACGACCGCTCAATGGCAAACCGTGAGGTCCGAGGTTATTCACCACGTGATCGAATGATACAGTCAAGTGATGAAAAAGTGACACTTCAGAGCCAGCTTCATTATCAAACGGAACAGGTTCATCCAAGATGGTAAAATCGCCCGATTCTTTGATATAAGCTGTTGTTCCAAGAATCAACCACATTGGATCGTCGTTGAAACCTTGTCCGATTTCGTTGTTTCCTTTTTTGGTCAAGGGTTGATATTGGTGATAGCAACCGCCGTCGGGGAATTGCGTGGAAGCAATGTCGATGATACGTTCGCGTGCACGTTCCGGAATCTGGTGCACAAAGCCCACGAGATCCTGATTGGAATCACGGAATCCCATTCCACGTCCGATGCCGCTTTCGAAAAACGAAGCTGAACGTGAAAAACAGAAGGTAATCATACATTGGTATTGATTCCAAATGTTCACCATGCGATCCAGTTTTTCTTCTCCGGTTTTGATGGTAAATACGTTCAATAAATTATCCCAATAAGCGTTCAGTTCTGCAAGTGCAGCATCCACCTTGGCAGCCGTATCGAAACGGGCAATAGTGGCTTTAGCTTTAGTTTTATTGATAATGTTTTTACTTTCCCATTTCTCTTCGGGAGCATTTTCCACGTAGCCCAACACGTACACCAACTCTTTCGATTCGACGGGTTGCAATACCACTTCTACATAGTGCGAAGCGATAGGCGACCAACCGTGTGCTTCGGAGTTGCGTGGCGCCCCTTCGAGTACAGTTTGCGGTTCGTCAAAACCATTGTACAAACCAAAGAAAGTTTCGCGGTCGGTATCAAAGCCCTGCATCGGCTCATTTACCGAGTAGTATGCAAAATGGTCGCGACGTTCCTTGTATTCTGTTTTGTGATAAATCACCGAATCTTCAATTTCCACTTCACCGGTTGAGAAGTTGCGTTGGAAGTTTTCCATATCGGTGGCTGCATTCCACAAACACCATTCCACGAAAGAGAAAATTTTCAGCGTTTTTACTTCGTTGGTGGTATTCCGCAAAGTCAGTTTCTGCACTTCGGCCCATGTTTTCAACGGTACAAAATACAAAGCCTCAGCTTCTACCCCATTTTTTACCCCTTTGATGGTGGTGTAATTCATCCCGTGACGACACTCGTAGCTATCTAGTTCTGTTTTGCAAGGTTTCCAGCCCGGACTCCACACCGATTCTCCATCGTTGATGTAGAAATACTTACCACCACTGTCCATCGGTACATTATTGTAACGATAGCGGGTAAGACGGCGGAATTTGGCATCTTTGTAAAAAGAATATCCACCACCGGTATTGGAAACTAAACTAAAAAAGTCCTCATTGCCGAGGTAATTAATCCAAGGCCAAGGTGTGCGAGGATTGGTAATGACGTATTCACGTCTGCTGTCATCGAAATGTCCGTATTTCATTTTCTATTTAAAAGAACCCCCACTCCGTCAATCGACGGAGAACAGGGGTAGTTAATATTCATTAAGCCTTCGCTTTCGCTCTTTTTACTTCAAGTTGCTCCGATATTTCCTTTACCTTTTTATCGGAAAGCGGATAAAACAACATCCCTACAAAAGCCAACACACAACATACAGCCGGCATCAAGCTAATCATAATATGCTCACCAAAAAGAGTTTCCGGGCTCTGTTGTACTGCATCCGGAGCATATTTAAACACGGCCAAAATCCATCCACTCATTGCTGAGCCTAAGGCCCAACCTAATTTTTGAGACATAGAAGAAGAGGAGAAAATCAAACCTGTGGCACGACGTCCGGTAATCAATTCCTGATGATCCACAATATCTGCAAACATCGACCATAACAATGGCAACACATAACCGGCAAACAGGGAAATAATGAATTGGAAAGCTAGAATCCAGGTAATATCATTCGGAATAAAATAAAAACCTGTGCTTAGAATTCCTGCAAATAAAATGGCAATCATATAGGTTTTTTTCTTTCCGTACTTCGCCGATATAGATGGAGCCACCATTACTCCTATTAAGTTAGCAGCCTGACCAACAAGAAAATAAATCGTAGTCATATCCCAACCGGTTCCTGTCATTCTATAATCTACTTTTACATAATCTCTGAAAAAGTAGATGGCAACACTATCACGCACCGCGTTGAAAAGGAGTGCAGCCAAGCCGGTTGCCACCAAAATCCACCAAGGAGCATTGTGGAACAAATTCTTTAAATCCTGCTTGATAGTCACATTTTCTTCGCTTTCAATCTGCACTACACGCTCTTTTGTCCAACTAAAGCACAACAAAAATAAGATAATGCATATCATACCGATAGATCCGACACCCATCACCCAGCCAACTGTTGAGGTACTCATACCTGCTCCTACTGCCTGAGATGCCTGAGCAACACTTTCGGAATCAAATGTTTTAGAAAAAAAGTCAATCATTGGTTGCAACAACATAAATGTTACAAAACTACCTATAAATGCAAATGACATGCGGTAAGAAGAGAGCGAGTTCCTTTCTTTCGGATCGGCAGAAATGGCGCCGAGTAAGGAAGCGTAGGGTACATTAATCAGCGAGTACACAATCATCATCAATGAATACGTTATGTAGGCGTAAACTAATTTTCCGGATTCACTAAAATCGGGAGCAAAAAATGTAACAGCTCCCATTATTGCAAATGGAATAGCAAACCAAAGGAGGAACGGACGATATTTACCATAGCGGCTTTTGGTTCGGTCGCTGATAATTCCCACAAAGACGTCGAAAAAAGAATCCCATAAGCGGGCTACCAAAAACATTGTTCCGGCCGCAGCTGCCGTAATTCCGAAAACATCGGTATAAAAAAACAAAGAATACATCCCAAAAATCTTCCAGAACATGGAAGATGCGGCATCACCAAAACCGTAACCGATTTTTTCTTTTAAACTAATTTTCTGAACATCCATATTGTTTATTTGTGTGTGAAATTTATAAAATCTAAGGTTAATTTAAATCCATTCAATTACAAGTCGACAAAAATATCCATTTTCATCCAATCAAAATGGATAGAATGTATCTAAAACGGTACTGTTTTAGATACATTCTACTATTTATTTGAATAATTTCAGACAAAGTACGTCTTTGGGAGGAATAGTTGCTTTCAAAGGTTTGCGCGTATCACCCACATTTTTCTTCAACCACAGGTCGCGTAATTTGTACACTTCCCCGGCTGTAGTATTGAGTGTGCAGTTCGACAATGAGTCGGTCACAGAGAATGTTTTCCAATCGAGCGCTACAACTCTTGGCGTATTGCTGCGATTCAGCAGGCACACAGCCCATTCACCATTTTTGAGTGGTTTAAGCCAGGTTTCCACACTGTCTTTAGCTGTATGTTTGAATCCCTGGATTCCCATTGAGTCCTGATCAATGGCAATAACTTCTTTGTTAGAAAGTACCATTAAAGTTTCGGCATTCATTGAACGCAAATCGTTACCTGCAATAAGTGGAGCAGCTAACATACACCAGAGCGAAAAATGAGCTCGCGATTCGTTCAACGGCATTCCATTGCCCACCTCAAGCATATCAGGATCGTTCCAATGTCCCGGTCCTGCATTTTTTCTCAGTCCATCCTGTTTATCCACAATTTGCGTCACACCAAAAGCTTTCCATGTTCCATTATTTTGAACACAATCAAAGCAATTGTAAATATCGCCGGTTGTTCTCCAGAGGTGGCCTACTTCTTTTGCCCAAAGCTCCGGTTTGTTGTTACCCCATTCGCACAAACTGAAAACGATGGGACGTCCTGCAGCAAATAACGCATCGCGCATGGTGGTATAAGCACCTATTGCATTTAGGTTTTCAGTATCACACCAGTCGTATTTTAAATAATCAACACCCCACTTAGCATACGACAAAGCATCCTGATATTCGTGTCCGCGTCCGGCTGGTCGACCGCCACAGGTTTTGTTTCCGGCACATGAATAAATACCAAATTTCAATCCTTTAGCATGTACGTAATCGGCCAATGCTTTTATTCCTGATGGAAAACGTTTCGGGTCGGCAACGATAAAACCCAGGCTATCGCGACTTACCTGCCAGCAATCGTCAATAACGATATATTCGTATCCGGCATCTTTCATGCCGGTAGCCACCATGGCATCAGCTGTTTCGCGGATTAACTCTTCGCTTACATTGCAAGCAAATTTGTTCCAACTATTCCAACCCATTGGAGGTGTGAGTGCCAATCCCTGAAATTTTTGTGCCTGCATAACTGTCGAAGCCAGCAAAACACATCCTAACAATAGAAAAAAACGGGTATTCTTCATTTTTGATTCAATTAGATTTAAGAGATTTGAATACACTGTTTAGTTCTTTGCCGATACAGCTTTTTGATTTGCTAATGCTTTATTTTTTGCAACCATTTCTTTTATTGTTTCTACCGATTTAAATGAACGATAACCATCGGCAGGAGTATTGATACAATAATCCAATAAGCGATCGATGGTAGAAGTAGCAACATGCATGCGGGTATCAGACGAAGCATAGTAAATAAATACTTTTCCATCAGCATCAGCAATCCAACCATTGCTAAACAAAACGTTCGATACATCACCAATGCGTTCTTCGCCTTGAGGAGCCATAAAGAATCCTGCAGGTTCTGCAATCAGTTTTGTGGGGTCTTGCAAATCGGTGAGGTAAAGATACAACACGTAACGTAGTCCGGCAGCACAGTTGCGCACACCATGTGCCAAATGCAACCAACCTTTCTCTGTTTTGATAGGATGTGGACCTTCACCGTTTTTCAATTCTTTGACAGTATGGTAGTAACGGTGATTAATGATTTTCTCATCTTTCACTTCCGCATTGGTCATATCATCCACCAATCCCCAACCGATTCCACCGCCGCTACCAGTATCGATAAATCCATCCTGCGGACGGGTATACAATGCGTATTTACCATTTACAAACTCAGGGTGAAGCACCACGTTACGTTGTTGGCTTTTTGTTTTCAAATCGGGAAGACGCTCCCAGGTCAATAAATCTTTGGTACGTACAATACCTGCAGCAGCCACTGCAGCTGATAAATCGCCTGCCGGTGCATTAGGATCTTTGCGCTCGCTACAAAAAACACCGTAAATCCAACCATCCTCGTGCGCGGTTAAACGCATATCATACACATTGGTATCCGGTTCGTCAGTTTCTGGCAATGTTACAGGCTCGTCCCAGAAGCGGAAATTGTCCACCCCATTTTCGCTCTCGGCAATGGCAAAAAACGATTTACGATCATTACCCTCCACGCGTACCACCAAAATATATTTACCCTTCCATTTCATAGCACCCGCATTAAGAGTTGCGTTTACCCCGATACGTTCCATCAAATAAGGATTTGTTTCAGGGTTGAAATCGTAACGCCATTCGATGGGTGCGTGCTCGTTTGTCAACACCGGATATGTATAACGGTCGTAAATCCCATTTCCAAATGGTAATTTATCGTTTTTTCTACTTAATAATTTTTCGTGGTTCACTTTGAGATTATTCAAAGCCTTGATAAAGTCATTCATGCTCTTTTATATTTATTTTTTGATTATTTCTGTAGTTGGTCTTAGCACCAAAGTAGTTGTAGTCAGCTTTAATGTAGCTGGTGTTACTCCTTCCGAACTTGCTGTCAGAGTTATCTCGCCGGCTTGTTTTGTTGTTTTCACTATAATCTGAGCCAGTCCGTTGAAGGTCTCCCGTTTCCATTCAGGCGTAGGGTTCGAAGCCGTTGACACAAATTGCTCGGGAGCGTGTGAAGCAGGATCACCATTTCCAACACCTATGATTTTGCCCTGACCGCTTAAGGTGAAGACAATTTCCTTGTTGGCTGTTGGCACCCAACGGTTTTTCAAATCGTTTAGCTGAACAGTGATAACCGCAACATCTTCTCCATCGGCATTCAGTTGCGTGCGGTCAGCCAACAGTGCTACCTTAGCCGGTACACCGGTAGTTTCAACTTGTTCCGATACGGTTTGTTTTCCGTTTACAAATCCTTTGGCAACAAGCGTTCCGGGTTGATACGTCACATCCCACTCGAGATGTCCGTTTTTCTCCATCGTTTTCTTGCCCAATGATTTTTTGTTCAGTACCAATTCTACTTCTTCGGCATTGCTGTAAATAGTTACTTTTATGTTCTTTCCTTCACTGCCTTTCCAGTTCCAGTGCGGCATGATGTGCATCACCGGTTGGTTTCCCCACCACGATTTCAGGTAGTAGAAAATATCTTTGGGAAAACCACACAGGTCGACAATGCCAAATTGCGAGTTTACAGCCGGCCACACTAATGGATTCGCTTCGCCTCGGTAATCAAATCCTGTCCAGAAAAACAGACCCGATAAAAACGGACGAGCGGCATAGAATTTCCAACCCGACTCAGTACCCACATTCTCCGGCATGCGATTGCTGGCAGCCATACGACCATTAGCTTTATCGTCGACATAAACGCCACGTGTTCCTATCGTGTTACTTTCCTCGGTACCAATACCGCTTTGCCATGGAAAATTCTTGTGATGCTCATCAATATTTCCCTGAACAATATAATTGTAACCCATTACCTGAGCTGTTTTACCACTTCCATTTTCCCAACCGCCTGAAATGGCAACGGTAAATGCCCGCGACGAATCAATTTTCTGCGCGAACTCCTGCATGGTTTTAGTGATGCGTGCTCCTTTTTCGTTGCTTTCGATGGACCACTCTTCATTTCCAACCGACCAAAGAACCACCGAAGGATGATTACGGTCGCGCACCATGAAGCGTTCCATCAAATCAAAATGCTCCTGATTGATGCCCATCAGACGGTTTTCGTCGAGAACAAGCATGCCAAGACGGTCACAGGCATCCAACATTTCCGGTGTGGCCGGATTGTGCGAAGTACGAATGCCGTTGTTGCCCATCTCTTTAAGTTTTTTTATTCTGAATTCCTGCAAAGCATCCGGTATGGCTGTTCCCACCCCGGCATGATCCTGATGCATATTAGTGCCAACAATCTTTACACTTTTGCCATTCAGAAAAAATCCCAAATTCGGGTCGAAACGCACGGTGCGAATGCCTACATTGGTCGTATAACTGTCCACAATTTTACCATCAGCAAAAATGTTGGTTTTCAGTTTATATAAATACGGATTTTCGAGCGACCAAAGGGTTGGCTTTTCCACCTTTATTTTTTGGAAATACGTATTGTCCACATTTCCATTCAAACTTACATTTTCGAGTTTTCCAGAAAGAACTTGTTGATTGTTCGCATCCATCAGGCATTGTTCGATGGTAAAGACAGACGGTTTATCATGTTGATTCTGAACTTTGGTACGCACGGTAAGTTCGGCATTGTTGCCATTCAGTTCTGTTGTTACAAATGTACCGAATTGAGCTACGTGCAGGCGGTCGGTTTTGTTCAACCACACATGACGATATATACCAGCACCTTCGTAATACCAGCCTTCTTCAATGCTCGCATCCACCCGAACAGCAACTGTATTTTCACCTCCATAATTCAGATAATCGGTAATGTCGTACACCGAAGTAGCATAGCCGCTTGGCTCATTACCCACGTAGAAACCATTGATCCAAACCGTTGCATTACGGTGCACACCGTCAAACTGAATACTTATTTTACGTCCAAGATCAGATGCAGGTACCGTGAATTTCTTGCGATACCATCCCACCGATGTTTCGGGGTATTTGTAACCAATGGTTTTATATCCGTGACTATGACTTGCATCGCCCGAAAAAGGAAGCTCAACAGCCCAATCGTGCGGTAAATCCACTTCACGCCAGGTGCTGTCTTTGAATTGCGCCGCCGCAGCTCCATCACCGTATCCAGTCTTGGCAAAATAGGTGAAATAGCTTGTTCCTGTTGTAAAATCTTTAGTATAATCGGTGGCATGACCCAGCGCAAAACGCCAGCCGAAGTCCATCAACAGCCTCTCCCGCCCTTGTGTAGAAAAGCTTGTCTTTTCGTTTTGCGAAAAAACAGACATCACCCCAAGAAATAGAATTAGCGCTAAAGAGATATTCTTTTTTATCATTTCTACAGATATTTATTCGTTGCAACCCATTATTTTTAATCCCGAAATATGATTTCCCTGGTTCCGAACCACCTTATCCTACTTCAATAGCAGGTTTTCCTAGTCCCGAACTACCTTGTCCTGCTTCGATAGCAGGTTTGCCTAGTTCCGGACTACACTTTTCTGAGATTTTACCGGTGCATAAATGGTCGGCATAGTGTTACTCATCACCATCCTCTTGCTTCCGGTGAATTTTTTAAAATCATCTGCCGACGTGTGTCCGGGATAGGGCGCATAAAAATGGTTCGGTTTATCAAACGCATTTCTCCAAAGCAACACGTAACTAATGTTGAAAGGCTCAATAGTTGGCAACAGAATGTTTGTAAAATAATCCGCTACCGGGATAGACTCCATACCTGTTTCTGCCAAAACGGGAATTTTATTGGTGCGGTGAGCATAATCAGTTACTACCTGCAATCCTGCCGTTACTTCCTTTTTATATTTATCGATAGAGGAAACATCAGACCCACAATAATTATCGAAACCTACCACATCCACCCATTCATCACCCGGATAACGGCTTAGAAATTCGGTTTCGGTAGTTATGCCTGCTGGCGAAAAAGCGTACAATATGTTATGAACTCCTTTAACATCGCGCAAATAGCTTACGGTCATGCGATATAATTGGTTGTATTCGTCGGGTGTACATTGTTTGGCTCCCCACCAAAACCAACTACCGGTATGCTCGTGATACATGCGGAAAATAACCGGGAACGCTTCGCCTTTCGAATCCTTCAAATCGTGAAAGAAAACGGCCAACCGATCCAGCCATGTCAGAAATTTGGCATGATTGTTTCCACCGGGCAGCACACTGCTTACTACTGTATTTTGAGCACAATCCCAGGCAGTGTTGCCGGTTACGATATTATCACCATGCCAGCTGATGGTGTTGATACCACCACGTTCGTACACTTCGCGCATCATGCGTTTCATGTCGGTAAAATAAATTGAATCGAGATTATACGCTGCACCGATTTCCAAATGACCTAGCTCCCAGCCCACCATGGCCGGATAATCACCTGTTACGGCTTTTACATCGGAGCCACCTGCTTTGCCATACCAACCGTGTCCGTAAGCCGGATCATCCTGATGGCACAACATAATGCCTTTACCCAAATTATTGAACATGTTGTGAAACAATGCCTGTGTTTTTGGCGTAGCGTTCATATCCACCAACGTCGGAATATTTTGCATTTTCAGCACATATTTTTTCACCAGTTTCACAGTAGCATCTGTATTGAAAACAGCGTTCAAACCTTGTTCTTCCTGTGCAGGATCGCCCAGGTAGTCGTCACCTTTTACCCAATACACATGTTTTGGATTAGGACGACCGAAACCACCCCATGCCCAGAAATTACAACCGGCCAGCACATCATTATTTTCCGAAGCCTTTACAATTGTTTCAAAAACAGACGAATAATAGGCATCGCGCAAGGTTGTTGAATCTTGCAAATTATATTGATGGTGATCGCGTGGGAAACCAAATTCTTCCAGCACAATCGGTTTTGAAAGTTTACGGGCTACAGCCATATGATTGGCCATATACTCTTGTGTTTTATTAATACTATTTTGTAAAGTTCCCGGCATATCTTTCACATCCAACCAACTCCAGTTTTTAGGCCAGATGTGCATAGTCAGGTAATCGACATTTTTATCGGCATGAATTTGCTCAAACAACCCCATATCCATCTCACAACCCCACTGTCCTTCGGAGCCGATAGAAACCATGTGATTTTTATCCAATGACTTAATGTAAGCGGAAATATCTTTCAGCCATGCTGCAAAAAGTGGTTTGTTGGCATCCGAAAAGGCGCGTGGCTCGTTACCAATTTGCCATGAGAAAATAGCAGGATCCTGCGTGTATTTTTTCTTCGTATAACGGTTGGTGCGCGAGATAACGTGCTTGATGTGGTTTTTCAACATTTGACGACATTCATCGCAACCGGCATATTGTTTCACAAAATCCATATAAGCCGGCCAACCATCTACCGATGGCACCGGATTCTTTCCTTTGCCTGCCCAGTTAAGGTACTGGCTATATCCGCCCGACCATTCCCATGAGTTGGTAAAAAACAGCACCGCTTTCATATCGCGCTTGCCCAATTCAGACAATAAAAAATCCAATCCATCAAAAATAGTATCATTGTAAACACCCGCTTTTATCTGCAACGTTGGTTCTACTTTCGATGGAATACCATTGCTTCCATCAGAGCCAATAAGTACGCGCAAGTTCACCAACCCGTTTTCTTTCATAAAATCCAACTCCTTGATCAAACGTGCCTTATCACCACCTTGCCCTTTTGAACCCAAAATAGCTCCAAACCAGAAGTTGGTTCCTACAAAATAGTAAGGCTTTTCATTCACCACAAAGTGATTGTTTTCTACTTTTGCAAAACCTTGTGCAACTTTAGCAGAACTATTTATTGCCACCAATGTCATGATGCTCAGTATCAAAATCTTTGAAAATTGTTTCATCGTGTATTTATCCTGTTGCTAAAAAAATCCTTATTTATATATACCTTTCAAATCTTCTTCAAACAAAGTGTATTCATCTTTGTAAAATTTCAAAAAATCCGGTACTGAGATTTGCCCGGGAAATGGTGCGTAGAAATGTTGTTTCATCTGCGTATCGTTCCTCCAAAGCATCACATATGCCAATTTTGCTCCTTTGTAGCGAAGAACGGGGAGCAATTTCGTTGTGAACCATGCACTATCCGGGATAGATTCCAAGCCGGTCTCGGTCATGGCGGCCAGTTTCCCCTTTACTTGGGCCAAATCGGAAATAATCTTCACTTTCTCTGCTGCCAATGTTGGACTATTTGCACCATCGGGACGAAAATCCCAGTAATCATCCATCCCCAGCACATCTACATATTTGTCTCCCGGATAATCAATCAGATATTCCTCAGAGGTTTTAAACTTACAATCGGTGGAATAGGCATATATAAAGTTATGTACACCAAGATAATCTCTCAAATATTCTACCGTGAACCGCCACAACTCTTTAAATTCCTTTGGCGTACGATAGGGTCTTCCCCACCAAAACCATCCACCCTCCATTTCATGAAAAGGCCTGAAAATAATCGGAATCAATTTCCCATCAGAGCCTTTTGCCAATTTAGCCATATCGGCTATTTGCTTTAAATTAATCTTGTAAGCCTCGTGCGCTTTCCCGCCGGGAAGCAGTTCTTTCACCGTATTTTCGATAGCTTTGGTAGTATCTACCCAGGCCGTTTGTCCGTTATACGGGTTATTAGCGTGCCAGCAAAAAGTAACTACCCCACCGCGGTCATAAGCTTCGACAGTCCGTTTTAGCGTTGTCTCCAATCTTTTCTTTGTGCTCTCCGACGGCTGATTCGTAGCAATAGCAAAATCAAAACCTATCAAAGCCGGGTGCGAACCACAAACATCTTTTATGTCCGACCGGTTATCATCACCCGCCCAGGTATGACCATACAAAGTTGCATCATGATGACCCACCAGGATATGACGTTCCTGTATTCTCTGTAAATTTAGAAAAAGCGCTTTGGTTTCCTGGGTCGCCTTCGGATCAATCACCGAAAAATTCTTTCGAGCCTGATTATGAGTATTGCAATTGGCTGCACACATCCAAAAACTGCATACCAGACAGATCAACATTAAACTTAATCGCTTCTTCATCATTTTCTTTCCGACTAAAAAAATTACCAACTATCTGTTCTGAACGGAATTAATGGTAAATCATTGACATCAAACAAGTCGGGCATAGCATCGTTTGTAAAGCAGTAACGAACTGCAACGGGGATTTTTACTTCTTTGCAACTTACGGTTATAGAACCGTCCTTTTCGATTTTAGCTACAGCCGGATAAAATTGCTGATCAGCTCCTGCCAATTGAAAACCAGCCGGAGTTTTGGCTTTGCAAATCAACTTAGCACTCGTTGTAAACCGAATGTTGATTTTATCTTTTTTAATGCTGAAATTTTTATAATGAGGATGGTATGGATTTACATCCTGAAAACCATAGTGTTCTTTCAGTGCCAGATTCACCAGTCGACTTCCCACCTCTTTCTTTATTCTGGGGTGAATATCATTAATGTTGTCTACTAAATCGCCCACCGATATCATCCCTGTTTTAGGCAAGTGAAGTACGGACTCTTGTTGCTCGCGCAGGTAAGCCGCACTGTTTTTCCAGTACCCGCTCCATGGGGCAATTTGTACAAAATAGAAGGGGAAGTCGTTATTGAATGCCTTGCGCCAACCGGTTATTAATCCTTCAAATAGTTTTCCGTAGTTTTGTGGTTCGCCTGTATTGCCTTCCCCCTGATACCAGATAGCTCCTGCAATTTTATAGTTCACCAACGGTTGTAACATTGAATTGTAAATTACGGATGGTGCAACAGGTGCCCAATTAACTGCCTTGGTATCTTCAGCCAGTGTTTTTAGTTCCGGTTTTATTGCAAAAACTTCGGTTGGTATCCATGACTGTACATTTGTCCCGCCCCAATACGACGCAATAAGTCCCACCGGAGCTTTCGTTTTTTCATTGATTGTTTTTCCAAAGAAATAACCGGCAACACTCATAGATGGAGTAGTTTCGGGAGAACTGATTTTCCATTCACCATCCGAATTATCTTTGGGGTAAATGCTGTAAGTATGCGAAAGTTGGAAGAAGCGCAACTGCTTATTGGCCGAGTTAGCCACTTCATCACCAACGTCGATGGGCTTTGATTCCCAGTTAAATGCATATTCCATGTTTGATTGTCCGGAGCACAACCACACTTCGCCAATAAGGATATCTTCAATAACCACTTTTTGTGAGCTACTGATAAATGTTATAGTATAAGGACCACCTGCTTTCGGGGTTTTCACAATAGCATCCCACGTCCAGTCTTTGCGGGGTTCAGCCCTCACTGTGTCCGTTGGATTCCAACTACAAGATATTTTTACGGTGCTCCCGCTTTGAGCCCAGCCCCACAACTTCACATCGGTCGATTGCTGAAAAACAGCGTGATTGCTGATAATTGCCGGCAAGCGAAATGCCCATTGCGCAGATGCATTTAATGCAAAGCACAAAATCATTGGTAAAAGTAGTTTTTTCATTGTATTAGTTGTAAATAATAAATCAATTAAGTGGACATTAAAAGGCATAATCACCACATTCAAAACCGAAAATTCGGATACACAAAAATAAAACATTCATTCCACGTAAAACCATATTTATTTAGCCATAGATAATACTATTTCGACTCTTAGAACATTGTTTTTGCTTAAACAAATATCAACATCTTCAATTCCAACACCGAATTATAAATTAAATACTGTGCCACGTGTTTTACTCCGTAGAATGCTTATAATAAAAAAACGACTTTTAAAGAACAGAGCACAACAGTAGTACTTATCAGATCAAAATTAATTTAAAGGGAAATACTTCATTCGATATTTTAACCCTACAAATATAAACCCCTTGCTGAATACGGTTATTTCTTATCCATGTATGCGTGTAAGCACCCGGAGACTGCTTGCCACGAATTATCTCTTCTACTTTTTGTCCCGACAACGTGTATAAACTTATATCAACATCTTCATTTCCCTTTAATACATAGTGTATTGTTGTTTCGTTATGAATGAGACTAGGAAATACACTAACCGGAGATGTGTTTGAATAAACCGGTTTCACGGCAGTATAGGTAGATGCTTCGTAAATTTTTGCGGTATCCATATTGGTTAACTGAATATTATCTAACCAAAAAGCTTTTCCAACTAACGAACCCTGCTCTGCCACAAGGTCGAAACGGTCAATAGCTTTCCAGTCGAACAGTCCGCTGGCATTGTACCAGATATTATCCCACGAACCACCTTCTGAAAAGAGAGAGAGCGGGAGATACACTTTGTGCCATTTTCCATCCCACGGAGCAATGGTTTCGTCCATGGTGAATTTCATCCGCCAAGGATGATCAGTGGCGACGGTAGTTTTGGTATCGGTGAAGCGCAAGTCGAATTTTGCACCGGGCGAATTACCCCTCACCAAAAAACTAAGCGCGTAATTTTGTGCTTTCAATGTGGATAAGTCCTTATCCGGCGAAAAATTAAACCCCACGGTTCCATATTGTGCCGCACCACTCCAGGCCAGGCAGTATTTACCGTTATTGGGTTTATCCTTCGAATAAAAGTTGATGGCTGCTCCACCGGCGCTGCTCGATTCAACCAATTTTTCGGCGATATAATCCGTATAAACAGGGAAACCAACAACATCGGGACTGAGTGTAAATGTTTGCTGTACAGGAACTGTAAATCCAAGTGCTGTTAGCAATGGGGTATTTAAATCATAATCAAACAACTCGGCCGAACCTTTGGTAAACAAGCCAAAACTACCCTGATAATCCCATGTTGTCCAGGGAATTCCTTTTGCTTCGAGGTATTTACGGACTTCACCATACCAATAAGTTCTGTCTGCATTGGGGCTATTGGGAATATAAACACCAAATTCGCCACAATAGACCTTCACGTTTCTAGTTGTTTTAAATGCTGCCGCAATATCAATAAGCGATTTAACCTTAGCCAAAGTGCCATCCGTTGTATAACTAGTTAAGGAACTACCCACCCAGCTTCCAACCAAACTACCAGGAGTAGCAGGCATAGTTGTGGCATTGTATGGAAACGGCACATTAGCCAATGGCGCCATCGATGGTGTAACCCATGTTGCACCTTGATGTGTAAACACAAAAGGGTCGTAGAAATGGAAAGTGTAAATCAGATTTGCATCGGTATATACCGGTATCGAAGCCAGTTCGGTATAGCTATTAAAACCTGCACCACCTACAACGATAGTATGTTTTGTGTCAATGCCCCGAATAGCTGTGATGGCCGTTTGTTGCATCTTTCCCCACGCCGCTGTTGTCAATGTCCCGTTTGGTTCATTCAATATTTCGTACAAAATATAGGTAGATCGGTTCTTGTAATGTTCGGCCATTTGAACCCATACTTTGGAAAGCACCGTTTCCAAATTCGGATTTTTGCTCGCCAAATCATCCGAAGTGTGATTGTCGATAATCAAATACATCTGCAATTCCTCCGCCCAGTTAGCAGCTTCATCCAAAAAATCAAAAAACAAAGGGTCAACCGTGTAATCGGGGCTACCATTGGTCATCGAAAATAGATTAATGGGCAAACGCACTACATCGCAGCCCAGGCTTTTTATGTTTTGGAAGTCCTTCTTTGTATATTTTGTAAACTGAATCTGATTGGTGCTTGACGTTTGAAACCAACCTGTGAGATTAACACCACGATTAAACGTCACCTGTGCATGAAGCTGAAGAGCCAGAAAACAGAAGAGGATTACGGCTATGAGTTTTGTGTCTTTCATTTTTTCATTTTTATTCAACGATTTCCAAAACATAAATTTTTAATTACCGGAATCGGAATTCCGGTCTCCCTATTTCAAATTTGGCATCTTATCCCTCGTAATCACATAGTCGTAGCTGAAGAATTTCTTCCACCAGGTAACTCCGTTATGCGAATCGGATTCGGTATAATCACCATTCCATGGCATAAACCACGACCATGTATCGCCATATTCTTTCATCAAAGCAGGATCGGGAGTCGAACCACATTCGCTCAATGTGATCAGTTTTTTACCACCGAATAGTTCTTTCACCTTCAGAAAGGAAATATATTGAGAACCATGCTGATTGGCACCCGGGTAAATATCCATGCCCAACACATCCACATACGCATCGCCCGGATACCAATTCACCGCATCGGCACTGGCATCGGTTGTCCATACCCAAATCAGGTTATTGAGTCCATGCACATTCACCAAACGATCGAACATTAGTTTCCACAATGCTTTGCAAGGCTCAGCCCCTTTTGCTCCCCACCAGAACCAACCACCTGCCGCTTCGTGTAATGGTCGCCATATTACAGGAATACCTGCATCTTTGAACTGTTTCAGATATCCCGCAATAACATCAATATCGACGATCATGGCTTTATATTCGGCCGAAGTAGGATCAGAAACTTTAGTGATATCAAAAGTAGTTCCGGTATCGGGCGAAGTGGCTGCAGAAGGCACATAAAAACTTCCGGATTTGGTCAACGGATCGCGCCAGTGCCAGGTCATAGCTACAATTCCATTATTATTCCACCATTCTTGTCCTAAGGTAAAAGGTGCTGAATATTTCACCCAACTCTGGTTTGGATTCGTGTGGTCAATAAGATCGAATCCGGTAAGTGCGGGCCATTTACCCGTATTGTTGTACACCCAGGTAGCTTCGGTAATATTGGTACTGTGGTTGGCCATTGTACCGGATATAATATTCGTTCCAAAATTATTTTTCAGATAATTGTACAAATTCATCGCTTGAGTACTCGCTCCTGGCGTAACAAGCGAAGACGCAATGTTAAACGCACCAATTCCAGCGGCATTGTAAGCGGCTGTCATATAATCCAACTGCACATATCCCCAGTTTTTGACTATGGCTATTGTATGCTGTCCGACTGAAAGTTTTACTTTACCGGCCGAAAGTATTGTCCATGCATTTACCGCTTCGAAAGTCAACGAAGACAATTTCACACCATCCAGATACAAGTCATTCACTTTTTTATTTCCTGATGTTGAATATCGGAAGTTTAAGTCGTAATATCCGGCCGTAGCAGCCTGAACCGTGAAGGTCACACTTCCGGTGTTTGTGTTTACATAACCGGTACCCGAGTAACCGGCAAGAGCTGTAGCTATTGCTGCATCTCCACTGATGGCGGCTTTCTCTGCCTCAAAGACACCGTCCACCGGATTACCCGTGGTGGTGAATGTAATTTTAATTTCTTTAGCATAATTTCCCGACACATCGCTTACCGCATTTGCGGGAATGATTAATGTATAAGTGGTGCCGGATTGTAGAGTTGCACTGATGGTGAGCGTTTGAGCACTAACTGCACCGGTAACAGCCACACCATTTAAGAGAATGGGAGCAGAAGGCGACAATACGATGTTGTCGTTATAATTAAAGGAGATAGTTGCTTTCGGATCAACAGCCGTAGCTCCATCAGCAGGATTGCTCGATATAAGCAAAGGAGCAGTAGTGTCAGCATTTCCATCCGATTTGCAGGATGAAATTGAGACCAAAAGAACTAGAAAAGAGAAAATAAAAACCAATATTCTGTTGAACATAAACGCAAATATATTAATATATTGGGAAAGAGGAGGCGAACTTTTTGAAATTCTAAGAAAAAAAACGATAAGACAACTAAACAAAAATGTTTTCGGTACTGAATGTAAAAAAAGGGAGTTAGCATGGGGTACTAACTCCCTTTCAAAAAGAAACTAATTCATTGCTAATTTTACATTCCTATTAATTTGAATTTTGGAGCATTTGCTGCATTCGAAACTTTCTCGTAACGAATATTATCAATACAGAAACCTGTAAAGTCAGATGCATTTACCCATGTAGCAATTCCCCATTCTCCTCCTTTTGTTGGAGTTGGATCAGCAAGATCAGTCCATGCACTTACTGGAATTGTAATAGTTTTCCACTCTCCACCTGTTGTCCAAACATCACCAACCTTAAGGTATGGAAGAATATTTACGACTTTACCTGCAATCATTATACGAACCTCAGCACTTGCAGCAGCTATATCTTTGCGTAAACGAATATCAGCTTTCAATACATAACCTGCTTTTGGCACCGATGGATGAGTCATGTAGTTTTCAGCAAACCACCAGTAACCGGTACCCCAATTTGAGGCTTTAATTTCATAATATGAACCTGACAATGCATCAGCGGGATTACCTAGTCCACCAACACCGTTCCATGTACCTCCATTAGCCGTAAGTCCACTATCAAAATCAAAAATCATAAGAGCTGGATCTTGTACCGGATCAGGGCCATAAGTAAATTTATCAGACACAATTTTTTCTCCAACAAAAGAATTCATCGTGAATGTGGTTTGACCATGTTTAGCCTCTTTTGGTATATACACAGTAATTGACGTTTCTGTGCGTACTCCATAAAGTATAGCTTTTACATTATCTTCAAAATAAATTGATTCAACATAATTCAAATTCTTTCCGGTAATAGTCATTAAACCACCATCGCTGACAGTTGGTGTTATGCTAATAATGGCAGGCGTAGTAGCTGCTTTAATCGCCAGTTGATCTGTTGACGCTACTTTAGTACCATTAACTGTTTCTAAAGTTACAACACCGTTACCGGCACAGGTTGTTGGCACAGTCACCTCCAACGAAGTCACGCCATTGGCTGGAGTTACCGCCACAGAACCACCTAAGAAAATCACTTTACGAACCAAATCAAGGTCGGTTCCGGCAATGGTCACTTTATCACCGGCAGTTAATGCCAGTGGGGTGATGCTTGTAAATGCAGGTTTCACCAGGGTCAAGGCAGCAGAAGTTGCCGTTAGGCCGGAATTGGTATTCAGCACTACAGCACCATCAACAGCAGTCATTGGTACAGTTACAGTAATACTTGTTGCCGATTGAGCCGTAATTGCTCCTTCAACAGCTCCAAAAGCTGCAGTTGTTACCAAATCAAGGTTAGTACCTGTAATAGTAAGCGATGCACCGTTTTTCACCAACAAAGGTGTAGCAGTAGTGATGGCAGGACCTACCAACTTCATCACAGCAGTACTTGTAATTTCAAGACCCGAATAAGTTAGCATTTTCACAACACCTTCCTTAGCAGTTAAAGGCACCTTCACCGTAATCGCAGTTTTAGCAGCATTTACAGTAATTGCAGCACTATCAATTTTATTTCCATCCGGCAAAATCACTTGTTTTACCAAATTTAGATACGTTCCGGCAATGGTCAGGTCTTCACCCGGCTTAACAGGAACAGGAGATATAGAAGTCAGCGTTGTAGGGTCAGTGAGTGTAGCATTACCGACTGTATACACCAACACCGGAATGATAGCACCATTCGATACGGCAACTTTACCTGTTTTAGCAGCTTTAGGCACATATACTTTCAGTTCTTTGCGCGATTTGCTGATGAATTTTGAGCTATCAACAACTGCGCCATCGCTAAATATTACCTGAGCTACCAAATTAAGATAATCACCACCAATAGTGAATACATCTCCAGCTTTTACAGCAGTAGTGGTATAGGTATCAATAGAGATAGGCTCAGAAAATGTCAACGGAGTTTTTGTGGTAATATCGCCACTAGCCGATTTCAGAACAACCAATCCCGGTTTTGTTTCTTGTGGGATAGTGATGGAAATCTCTGTTGCACTGGTCTTTGTTATGTCTTTTACTTCAATATTATTTGGTAACATAATGGAAGTAACTTTATCCAGATTTGTTCCAATGAACTTTATAACTCCACCCCGCAAAGCCGGTGAAGGACCAAAAACACTCAATGTAGGAGTACTTACTACTTCATCCTGCTTACAGGAATTCAGAAATAAACCACTGAGCAACACGCAAGTGACAAGACTTACATATAGAAAAATAATTTTTTTATGTCGCATAATAGTATTGATTTTTATTGTCCACTCCCTTTTAAAGGGAGCGGACAAGGTTTGTTTATGATTATTCAGCAGGAACAACACGAATGTTATCTATACAAATATCCGGAGTACAAGCAGCAGTACCAACGATACCCCCGTTGAAAACAAAGAATGTCAACCCTCCATAATTTCCTGGATCAGCCATTTTTAGCACTTTACCTGTTTGGTCATATTTGAATTCAGTTAACGGAACGGATACTGTTATCCAACCATTGGTTTTATATGTACCTTTATCGGCAGTAGCCCATGGATTCCAAAGTCCCCGTGGAGTTACACCATCGGCAATATAACCGTTAGTTCCTGAAGTTCCCCAAGGAGTAAAAATCATTTGCAATGCACCTGAAGACCATGCTTTATCTACATTTACTTCAAATTTCAGAACTGCTTTTGCAGGAGCAATGCTGAACAAATCGCCTTGTGGACGACTGTTAGATGTTCCCCATAGATTGAACGAGAATGCATCCTCGTTCCATGTTGAACCGGCTCCTTTTGTGTCGTCAATACTACCTGAAAAACGAACATAGTTGCCACTAATACCGGCAGGATTTGAATTGGCAATCACTCCCGAACGCCATCCACCAGAAGCATTTGTATTATCCCAGTCCAGTATTATTCCACGATTATCTCTGAAATAAAACGCCTTAGAACGGGTAGTTCCGTAGCGGCTTTTTACCGAAACAGGACCAACACCGGCACCGGCAGGAACTTTCACTGTTATTTTATTGATGGTAGCTGAGATTACTTCCGCTTTGATATTGGGAGTAAAATAAACTTCTGGAACAGTACTTCCATCCACCGGTAAGAAAAAGTTACCATTAATAACGGCCGAACCGCCATCGGCCACATACTCGCAGTCCATGGTACTTAACAGAGGAGAAGGAACATCTACACCAAAATCATACTTAACGGTATCATTAGCAATTGTTACCATGTAAATTTTCCCGGATACATTTTCAGGGATAGTGTTTGGCACTTGTACAATCAATGCTGTGGGAGTAATTAAACTCGTATTCAACACAGCCTGTTGATCGTTAAACCAAACTTCTTTTATAGTTCTCAGATTCTCACCCACAATCGCAACTGTTGTTCCCATAAATGCGTGTGAAACCAATGAATCGCTGCGCAGAGCATCGGGTAGGCGCACATAAGATATCGCAGGGATACCTGAAGCTGCCTGATATTCATCAGGATTGTCGTTACACGATGGCATGGCTACCAATGTGGCCAGTACAACAAGCGACGTAACCATCTTTATTGTTGATTTATATATATTTTTCATATTCATTCTAATTATATTTTTTAGAAACTAATCGTGCTAAAGTCAAATGAAACCGGATCCTTTGATAAATTTGGATTCGCTGTCTGATCGGTATCAGGGAATGGAATAGAGAAAAACACATTGCCTTCGCTGATATTCACCACTGTTTTGGTTACGGCAGATTTGGCTATTTTTCCTTTATAATAATCTTCCAAACCAGTCCAATAACCACGGTTTTGAGCAGCCAAACGTGCTTTTGCTTCAGCAGGTTTGTAATAGCTTAAACGTACAAAATCAAACCAAAAATCGCCTTCGCAAGCCAATTCCAAACGACGTTCTTTGAAAATATCATCGAATGTAATCGAAGTTTTAGGAGTATAACTGCTTACGCTGCGACCGCGTACTGCATTAAATGCTTTCAATGCTGCTGCATCGGAAGTAGATGCTCCATTACCCAATACTGCTTCGGCATAAACCAGATAAACATCAGATAAACGAAGCAAGTGAGTACTCAATGCTGTAGCCATACGATCCATCCCAATTCCGGAACCTGCTAAATGGTCGCCATTATCACCTACAATATGTTTCACACAATTGGAACCCGTTCCGACACCATAGGTTACGGTCAGCTTACCATCGCTGGATGTTGTTTTTGTCCAATCATAATCAAAACCGCCTTTGTCAGCCCAGAAATAATCGTAGTGATCGCCCTGCATCATCATGGTGGCTTTGCGACGTGCGTCGGTATTGTTGCGAGTCAGACTGGATGCGTCTTCACCAAATGCATCTTCAAGATCGATGGTCAAACCTACCCATGTACCCCAGGAATCAGCAAATTCAGAGAACCCTGCTAATCCAAGGTCAGATTGGAAGGTATTCTGACAAGTCCACTGACTACCAATGGTCCATTGCCATGAGATTAAATCTTCACCCACAAACGACTGTGTTCCATTATTTTTCAAACGGAAAATATCTGAATAAACAGGCATTAGCGTACGACCGCTTTCGTTTATTACTTTCCCGGCATACAGGGCAGCTTTTGCCAAATCATCGGCATTACGTGTTCCTGTTTGTCCGTAACCGGCTTTCGTCAAATAGACTTTTGCTAACAAACCATATGCACTGTATCTGTCAATACGACCGGCCACATTACTGACAGGAAGAAGTTCAATAGCTTTTTCCAAATCTTTTACAATATAAGTATATACATCCTCAACTTTGTTTTTGTATACACTGTTCGATTGTCCTGCCGAAATAATAGCACTGTTGTTGTGAATAATAGGCACAGCACCAAAACAACGAACCAGGTAGAAGTACGCCATAGCTTTCCATGTTAGCGTTTCACCGATTACAGTGTTTTTAGTGGTTTGCGTTACTGCAGATCCCGACTTCATATTCACATTTTCGATAATCGTATTGCAATAAGCATTTACCGACCACAAGGATGCAGAAGCATTTTTCAAATCCGCATCACTCGATTTCAGCACAAATGATTGATAAGCATTATCACTACCCATATATACATTGCCCGAAAGCACATCGCCAATCTTGACAAATCCACGTTGATAATCATACCAAGGCGAATTGTAGAGAGCATTAACACCTTGGAAACATTGCGCATCTGTCTGGTAAAAACCATCAGTGGTATATGTATCTTCGGCCGGGCGATTTAAGAAGTCGGTACATGAACTCATTCCGACAACAAAAATGGAGGCAATCGCCAAACTCTTTATATTAAGTATTTTCATATTATTTCCTTTCAATAATTTAGAATGATAGATTTAATCCAAATGTATATACTTGAGGAGAAGGGTAACGTCCATTATCTAAGCCATATACACCACTACTAGTTGTACTTACACCAACTTCAGGATCGAAGCCTGTATACTTGGTTAAAGTGTATAGATTCTGAATATTTGCATAGATACGCAACGATTCCAAATGCAGAGGTTTCAATAATTTTTTATCAAAATTATATCCCAACGATATGTTTTTTAGACGCAAATAGGATCCGTCTTCAATATAACGGCTCGACATATCGGTGTTTCCGTTTGGATCATTTTGAATAGCACGTGGAACAGTTGTTCCCTGATTAGCAACTTTTACGTTGTCAATATCATCAAACCAATTTGATACAATAACACCCGTTGAATTCATATATGGATAAACCTGAGCAGCATTAATTTGCGACAAACGGGCACGGTCAGCAACCGTTGCCAGTTGATTACTCCACAATGATTTCATGCTTGAAAGATTAATAGCCGAATAATTCAACACTTTGTTACCATACGAACCGTTAATAAATATATTCAAATCAAAGTTCTTGTAGTGGAAAGTATTGTTAAACCCAAAAGTGAAAATTGGCATAGGAGAACCTAGATTGGTTCGGTCATTTTCATCTATTTTTCCATCAAGATTCACATCTTCGTATTTAAGGTCGCCCACATAAGTGGTATTGGTGCGGCTCCATGGTTTAGTTGATGTAGCCGGACTCTTAGGTGTTACTTTATTGCCAAGGCTGTTAGTATAATTTTCAATATCAGCTTTATCCTGATATATACCCACCACTTTGTAACCGTAGAAATTATAAAGCGATTGACCCACTTCGGTATGCGATACCACATCCGTCCATTGTCCGTAACCTTCAATAGAAGTAGCAGATGTTCCGGTCAAATCCAATAATTTATTCTTGTTAAATGAGATTTGGGTTTCTGTATCCCATTGAAAGTCTTTCGTTTTGATATTATGTGTGGTCAAAGAAATTTCCAATCCCTTGTTTTCAAGTGATCCTATATTTCCCCAAGGCGCTGCTAATGCACTTGAACTATTCCCTTTTGATCCCATATACGATGGTAAATCAATAGGCATCAACATGTTTTTTGATACTTTTCTGTAAGCATCTACAGTTAGTTCAATTCTATTGTTCAGCAATCCGAGGTCTAATCCCAAGTTGGTTTGCTCTTGTGTTTCCCATTGCAGATATGGATTCGCAATATTGGTTGGTCGATAGGCTACTCCTAAACCGGTTGACATTTTTGAGATTTTTGCGCCCCACAAGTAATCGCCAATAAATTGATTACCAGTCTGTCCCCAGCCGATACGCAACTTACCGTTACTAATTACCGATTTCAACTCTTCCATAAACGATTCGTTGCTAAAACGCCATGAAGCAGCACCCGAATGGAATGTAGCCCAACGATTATTCGGACCAAATTTAGAGGATCCATCACGACGGAAAGTGTAGGTAGCATAATACTTATCGGCATAATTATAAGTACCACGAGCAAAAAGCGAAGCCATAGTGCTACTTCCCATTCCTGCATTGATTTTAGGAATACCTACTCCTAGATTAGGATTATGTATTGTATTATCCGGTAAGTTAGTGTTCGAAATACTCTGAAACTTCCAGCTGGACTCAGACATTTCCTGACCCAACATGGCCGTAATTTTATGCGAACCGAAATCTTTAGCATATGTCAAATAATTTTTAACTTGCCAAAATAAGTTTTGATTGGTTTGCCATGAATCGCTATTAATTGAGCGAGACCAACTACCATAAGTAGCTGTGGGTAAAAAGCGTTCGGCAGTTGAGCTACCTTTTTCCATCGCGTATTCTGTATGAAATGTCAACGCTTTCATAATTGTTGCATCGAAAAATACATTCCCATTCAACGACGAACGATTAAGCAGATTATCTTCGTCCAATGATTTTGCTATCGGATTCACACGCGATGCAACACCTTCGCGACTAACACTGGTAAAGTTACCGTTCATATCATAGATAGGCACATCCGGAGTCGATGTTAGAGCAATATTTAAAATACCTTCATCACTATCAACAAGGCCTAAACGCTCATCTGTATTTGAATAGGTCATATTCACACCCATTTTCAACCATTTTTTCAACTGTGCATCTAAATTAGAGCGAAATGAAAAACGTTTGAAATCAGTACCTTTCACTGTACCTTCCTGACCTAAGTAGGAACCCGACACAAAGTATTTTACCTTTTCAGTACCACCTTGAGCGCTGATAGTATGACTTTGCATAGGAGCTATTTGGAATACGGCATCTTGCCAGTTGGTACCATTACCAAGCAAACTAGGATCGCGGAACTCCACGCGTTGATCGCGTCCGGCAGTTTCGGAAGCCATATCATTGCTATATTCTGCGAATTGTTTTAAATTCATTACATCCAGACGTTTTGCCTGACGTTGAATAGCGTACATACCATCGTACGAAAATTTAGCTTCACCGGCTTTACCACGTTTGGTAGTGATAAGCACAACACCATTTGATCCTTGAGAACCGTAAATAGCGGTAGCAGATGCATCTTTCAGAATTTCCATAGAAACGATGTCGGAAGGATTGATGGTAGAAAGTGGAGAGATCGTTGAAACTGTACCATTCCCCAACGCATCGCCTAAACCGTAATCAGCACCCGATTTACCGGTAATCTGAATTGGAATACCATCGATAACATAAAGTGGTTCAGCACCTGAATTAATCGTACTTTGTCCACGAACACGGATAGAAACCGAGGAACCCGGAGCACCCGACGTTTGTACAGCAGTAACACCGGTAACACGACCCTGCAAAGCCTGATCCATATTGGTAATAATTGAACCCTTGAGCTTCTCTTCGCCAACAGTTACCGAAGCACCCGAAAGGTCGCTTTTCTTCATTGTTCCATAACCAACGGCTACGACCTCATTCAAAACGTGTGAGTCAGCCTGCAATGCAACGTTGACAACACTCCCTTTAGCAATAACTTGTTGTTTCTCCATACCAATGTACGTAAAAACAATGGTTGAACCTTGGACTGCTTTTAGGGTGTACTTCCCGTTTATGTCCGTCACAGTTCCATTAGTTGCTCCTTTGGCAATAACAGTAACACCAACTAGTGGGCTACCATCGCTTGCATCAGTAACAACTCCCGAAACAGAAAGATTCTGCTGAGCAGAAACTAAGCCTACTCCAAAGAGGAGCAATACCAATAGTAAATTGATTTTTCTTTTCATGGAATTAAATTTAATATTAAATAGGTTGATAATTGAACGGAATGATGAATTCCGACTGTGCAAAAATAAAGTATCTTCAATAATAAAAGCTATATTTTTTTAGCGTTAAGCAATACTTTTTCTACACCTACAATTCGTCATATTACGCCATTTTTCCATATTACCGTTAAATATATCCATATGCCGGAAACTATAATACTTTTTCTACACACCCCATAATACTTTTCCTACACTCAAAAGACACTGAAACGCCTTTAAAATATGTTATTAAACATGTTTTAATGACAAAAGCATGACTTTTGATACAAAATCATGCTTTTCAACGAGTTCTCCAGTCATTGTAAATTAAAGACAGTATCAAAATAAGTATCAGCCTGTGTTTAGGCTAAGAATTTTAAAACTCTATAAATAATTGAGATAAGTAATCCCATTCTACCTTAATTGGAAGTATCTTGGGGGAAAGCAATATTCAGAGCTTCTATATCACACTGCTTTTAAACCTCTTCCCTATCACGAACTGAGGTTGCGATACAATAAAAAAACCCCGATCAATTAAGCTTTCGCCTTATTGATCGGGGGTTATTGTGCCTTGAATAATAGTGTATTATTAAATATCTTTTATATTAAGTGGATTGTATGAAATTCCGCTGTCGTACACATCGGTCTCTTCATGTTTTTTCACCCATTTTACCAGAAAGTTTGTAAGTGGTAACGCGATAATCTCATATCCCGTTTTCATGGCTGTTTGGGTAAGAATAAGCATTATCAACGCTTGTATAGGAATCACCCCCGAAAATGCGAGAGTGAAAAATACTAACGAATCTGCACCTTCGCCAATGATGGTTGACACTACAGCACGGATAGAGAACCCACGACCGCGTTGCATTATTTTCATCTTGCTCATAACGTAGGCATTTAGAAATGCCCCGAAAAGGAAGGCTATAAAACTTGCAATAACTATTCGTTGCGTATTACCCAAAACGAGTTCAAAAGCATCCTGATGGGTAAAATGAACCGACCCCGGCGCCCAAATGCTTAGCCGGAAAACAAGTACAGCCAAGAAGTTCATCAGGAAACCATTCCAAATGATAAGGCGCACTTTGCGATAGCCCCAAACTTCGGCTATCAAATCATTAATTATATACGATACGGGGAAAATGAGCAGGCCGGCAGTGGCTTCGACTCCTCCAATGGAAATCAATTTTTGCTCAACAATGTTGGATACAATAAGGCATACCGTGAACAGTAGCCCACACACCATAAAGGCGACGGAAACTTGTTTTTTCATTTTTCTTGTTTTTTACGTGGTATTCAAGCACACGTTTTTGCAGTTAGTCCGCAAAAAGCGACTGCAAAGATAGTTTATTTTACTGAAAATTACAATTCGGTGCCTTGCCCGACCATATTGTATTTTACTTTTCGCTTTTCTTGGTAAACAACACCACTTTTACATCCAACTTATTGCCAATATCAATCACATCTATCACTTCCTGAAGGTTGAGCGATTTATCGGCCTGAAGCAACACCAGTGCTTCTTCGTTTTTGCTTTTGGAAGCCATGATTTTCGTAAGTCGAGGCTCTATTTCGCTAAAAGAGATTTCCGTTTTATCCAAAAAGTATTTATGATCGGCAGTGATGGCTAAATTGATTTGTTTTTTTATCACCGCATCGTCGGTAGTTTTCGATTTTGGCAATAACACGCGAATGGTAGCCGGTGTTACCATAGTGGAAATAATCAGGAAAAAAAGCAACAAGAAAAACATAATGTCGTTCAGCGAGGCAGTATACACCTCGGCCGCTCTCGATTTTCGGCGTTCTATTTTCATGTCATTTGTTTTATAATAATCTCACAATTGTGAATTAGGCATTCTTAATTATTCATTAATTTTCTTCGTTTGTATTTCCGGATTTCTTTCAGCAAATCGTTCGACGCCTTGTCCATGCGCAACACCACTTTATCAATCCGACCATTCAATATATAATAGCCGGCGTATGCCACAATCCCAACAAAAAGCCCGGCACCCGATGAAATCATTTTTTGATAGAGCCCATCGGATATGTTGGCTATGTTCAAATCGTTACTAATGGATATGTTGTAGAAAATTTTAATAACACCAAAAATGGTTCCCAAAAAACCAAACATGGGCGCAATGGAAGCTGTAATTCCCAGGTAGTTCATCCCTTTTTCCAATTCAGAAATTTGTTGGCGAGCTTCGCCCTGAAGAGCATCCTGTATTTCCTGATCTTCGTTTTCGGCTTCAGCCAGTCCGGCAGCAATTACGTTGGAGTAAATGGTTGGTTTCTCGTTACAAAGTTGAATGGCTTTTTCTATTTTTCCTTCCGAAACCAACTTTGTTGTTTCGTTAAACCATTTGGTATCAATTTTACCCATTATTTTAATGGATATCCAACGTTCAATCATTAGGTAATTGGCTAATACAAAAAGAAAACCAAGTGGTATCAATATCAAACCTCCTTTCAGTAACAGATTGAAGTAGGTCTGATTAGTCATCACTACATTGGTGGTGTCGGCCACCGCTTCTGGTGCTGCCTGAAGTAAAATGCTAAGTAGATTCATTTATCTTAGAGTGTAATTGAGTGGTACTAAAAAACGAAATTATTCTGCGTTTATCTAATTGCACCGCAAAATTAGTATTTTAGAAACGAATACAGTTCTTATTGTAGTTATTTAACGTGAACTTGTTTTTTTAGAATGCCAGTTTTTGAGTTAAGGAGCAGGAAAGCTATAATATTGCATAATCAAATCAAAATAAATAGAAATTCAACAATATATTCTGACTTCTACTTATAGGCATCTTAAAAGCTCTGTAGAATAAAAAAACGTGAGTTTGCACCCACGTTTTTTACTAATTGTTAGAATGACTATGCTTGTTTTACTTCCTTGCGAAGTGGAATTCTCATTTTGTAGAATGAACGCCAAACGAATATTAAGGCGACAAACAGAAATACTGCACCAATAATACCGCTATAATCAAAACTATTGCTTGCAGTAGCATCTAGCCTCATTTTCAAGGCTATTTCGGTTGCCAGCAATCCAAATAATGTTGAGAACTTAATAATAGGATTTAGCGATACGGATGAAGTATCTTTGAACGGATCACCCACCGTATCGCCAATTACGGCGGCTTCGTGCAAAGGAGTGCCTTTCTCCTTCAGGTCTACTTCAATAACTTTTTTAGCATTATCCCACGATCCACCGGCATCAGCCATATAAATAGCCTGAAACAAACCAAAAGTGGCAATTGAAATAAGATAGGCTACAAAGAAATTGCTGTCGAAAAATGCAAAACCGAGCGTAAAGCAAATCAACGCAATGAAGATGTTCCACATCCCGGTTTGGGCGTATTGGGTACATATTTTCACCACTTCTTTCGAATCTTCGATGTTGGCTTCTTTTTTATTTAAATCGAAGGTGCTTTTAATAAATTCAACAGCTCGATAAGCTCCGGTAGTAACAGCTTGCATGGATGCTCCGCTAAACCAGAACACTACAGCTCCACCACATATCAGCCCTAACAAGATAGGTGCCGAGGTTAAGGATACACTTAATAGTCCTTTGCTTTCGAGCAATAAGATGATAGAGAAGATCATGGTCGTAGCACCCACCACAGCTGTTCCAATCAATACCGGCTTGGCAGTGGCTTTAAAAGTATTCCCCGCCGAGTCATTTGCCTCGAGGTAATGTTTCCCTAGCTCAAAATCGGGAGTAAATCCGAAATCTTTTTCAATTTCTTCTTTGATATTTGGAATTTGCTCTATCTGGGATAATTCAAAGATAGACTGAGCATTATCAGTTACCGGTCCGTAGCTGTCAACGGCAATTGTTACCGGTCCCATGCACAGGAATCCGAAAGCTACTAACCCAAAAGCAAAAATAGAAGCGTGAGGACCAAGAATGGAAGTAAGCCCAAGTTGACTGATAAAGTAAGCACCGGTCATTAAACCTACAATTAATATACCTGTCCAGAATGCTCCAAAATTACCCGAAACGATACCCGAAAGGATATTCAAGGATGGACCACCTTCGCGCGAAGCGGTTACTATTTCGTTTACGTGAGCTGATTTGGAGCTGGTAAACAATTTTGTAAATTCGGGAATCAATACTGCGGCTAAGGTGCCACAGCTGATAATTCCGGCCAGCTTCCACCATAGTGTTGCATCAGCAGCATTGCCGGTTATCTGTGCTAAATCGCCAACCAGCAAATAGCTCATAAAGAAGGATGTGGAGATACTGAGGATTGCTGCAATCCAGATGAGTCGCATCAATGGTTCTTCGAAATCAAACATTTTGAGTCCTTTGTACTTGCGTTTTGAAATGGCTTGATTTACGAAGTACGAAACACCCGACATTAAATCCATCAGAAAGCGCATTCCGAAAATCCACACAATCAGTTTGGCCTGTATTTCGCCAATCAGTTCAGGTTTATCAGGATATGCAAATGGCACTGCCAAAGTAATAAATGTAATCAACGCAACACCGGTTACGCCGTAAGTCTCAAAACCGTCGGCAGTCGGCCCAACACTATCGCCTGCATTGTCGCCGGTGCAGTCGGCAATAACACCCGGATTGCGGGGATCATCTTCTTTTACATTGAAAACAATTTTCATTAAATCCGAACCAATATCGGCAATTTTAGTAAAGATACCACCGGCAATGCGAAGAACACTTGCACCCAGCGATTCGCCAATGGCAAATCCGAGAAAACAAATACCTACTATTTCGCGGGGGACGAATAACAGGATGATAACCATCATTACCAACTCCAACGAAATAAGGAAAAGACCCACGCTCATACCGGCGCGTAGGGGTATATCAACTACATTCCATGGTTTTCCGTGAAGAGAAGCGAAAGCTGTGCGGGAGTTTGCATAGGTATTGATGCGGATGCCATACCAGGCCACCAGATAAGAGCCACCCATACCCAAAATGGAATAAAACAATACATATAATAATGTGCCAACGGATTTTCCCTGAAGGGCGAGGAAATAATAGGACATGATGACAGCAACAAAAGCAAAAAGCATTAAAAGAAACTTACCTTGCTGCAATAAATACGTGCGACAGGTTTGAAAAATAATTTCTGACACTCTTAACATAGAATCGTGCGCTCTCAGCTTTTTTACCTGAGAAAAAAGCCACAAACTAATACTAAGCGTAACACAGATAACCAGTGCTCCGTAAAACAAAAAATCCCATGAGGAGATAGCTTGCCCAAAAATGTGAAATTCCCCTGCATGTAAGTCAGGGATAGCGATGTCGGCTTCGCTTGCAAACAAGTTGGCCGACGTTAGCAAGGCTCCGATGAGAAGCATTACCGTCCGTTTCATTTGTTTCATAAATACTATAGATTATTGAAGATGAATAAAGATGTTAACAAGTGAAATTTTAAAAAAATTTCCTCCAAATTTACGTAATTATTTTTGTGCTTATCTTTTATTTTGAAGAAAGTTATGAACACAAACCTCGTTTTTTATGATTTTTTAATACTATTTTGGTGAGTTTTCAAAGATTTGGAATAAAAATGACCATTATTAGGATTACCCTGCCTATTGTTCCCAAATAATTGTCAGAAAATAAGCCATGTAACTACTGAATAAAATCGTGTAGGAAGATAAAAAGCTTGCCTATTTTTAAAATTCTCTATCGGTAAAAGTTGAAATAATTGCATACCTTTGCACTCTCATCGAAAAATACTTATACCGCAACAGATACAAAAAGCAAGTAACTGTACAATGAATATTCCCAGACGATACTATCCCAACATAATTGCAATAACTATTTCATTAGCATTCTACGCATTGCTTTTCGTTCTGCTGAATCTTAATCTTGAATGGAGCTTGTTCTCAGATGAGCCGGAAATAGATGAGCCTCAGCAGGTAGAAGTTGATTTTCAGAATGATGCCCTAGACCAAACCCCACCGGTGCCGGATGCAATGGAAAAGATGCTGAAAACCGCTGTAGCTATGCCAAAACTGCATCTCAGCAAGTCGGTGGTGCTGACAGAAATGCTGAAGGAAATTCAGCAAAATACAGCTGATGTAACAGAAAAGGTGGAACCGGTAAATAAAGACAGTCAGATGATGGCCGAAATACAGAAAATGGCCGAAGAGTTGCAAAAATCGATGAAAAAAGACAGTTTGCTGGCTGAGCAGGAAAGAGAGAAAGCAAAACTTGAAAACAGAGCAAAAGATTATCATACCTACGAAGAGGAAATGAAGTTTTACCGATCAAATTACAGAACTATCTATAATTTGAAGAAAATTTATCCCTATGTAGTGCAAACCAAATCGTTGGTGGACAACATGAATGCAAAACTGGCCACCATTACCGATAAGCAGGAAAGAAAGCAACTGATAAAAAAAACCGAGAAAGAATTATTTCAGCAGTTTGAAAAAGACATTCGTAAAATGTCGACCTCACAGGGAAAACTACTGCTCAAGTTGATTGCGCGCGAAACCAACCAGAGCGCCTATGATCTTATTAAGACCTATAAAGGAACGTTGCCCGCTACTTTTTGGTATGGAGTAGGATTACTGTTTAAGGAAGACCTGAAAATGAAATACGACTCACTCACTGTCGACTCCACGCTCGAAAAAGTGGTGAAGAGATACAAACAAGGACAGTTCTAGTACGTGAATCCCAGCTTGCTCAATCCGGCCTGCACATTTGGATTCTGCATAAATAAGTTCCAAAGCAACCCGGTGCGGTAATTTTCAATCATTATCACTATAGGTCCCTGGTCGATGGCTAGATATGAATCGGCAAACCAGCGCGTGTTTATATTAAACGCATCCTTAAAACCATAATCACCCCATAGTTTATCGCCCAGCGTGTAATAGAAAAAATGCAATGCCTGCCTGCTTTCGGTAGGCGTATAAGGAAACGAAGACAAAGCTGCTGTAGGAGCAATAACCCCAACATCGTTATTGGGCGATGAAGCGGTATAACCGTTCTGAATATCGCTGGCCGTGAGTCCCCAGCAATTAGAGCTGTAGCCATATTGCCCTTTCGGATTGGCTACACAATAATTATAATTTATTTTTGCGTGAGCAGTATTTTGCGTCAGGTAATTGGCATATGCATCCGATAAATGAGTTGGGTTCAGACCCAGAAACGAATAATGCGCAAAGAACATTGGACCACCATTGTCTTCGCCAAGTGGAAGTGTGACTCCATAAAAAGTGTTGCCATTTTTCATAGCTCCGTTGCGTGCAAAACCACTATCGTAAACCGATTTGGTAATGGCGTGAGTAGGAGAAGAGGCAGCCAGCACGTAAACAATCAATCCTTCATTCCAGCCACTGATAGGCATGTTCATATCCCAACCATAATTTGGCGACCAATGCCAATAAAGCTTCTGCTGTCCGTTTTGTTGAAACCAGGTCCAATCCACATTTTCCCACAGTGCTTGAATAGTATTGCACATAGCTTTCTCGGCTGTCGTTCCATTTTTGAAATACGACTGCACAGTGAGTAATCCCTGCATCAAAAAGGCTGTTTCCACCAAATCGGCACCGTCATCTTTGGTGCTGAATGGAATCACTTTACCTGTTGTTCCATTGATCCAGTGTGGAAATGCACCGTGAAACTTATCGGTAGAAGAAGCGTTGAGAAAGTTCACAATTTTGTTCATGCGTTCGTATCCCTGTGCTCGAGTGATGAAACCCCGTTCGATGGCTACGGGAATAGTCATAATGCCAAAGCCTGAACCACCCGAAGTAACTGTTTCGCCCGATCCAAAACGTTCGCGTGCAAGACCGGATGTGGGGTGAGCATAACTCCAGAAATAATCGAATGTTTTTTTCTGAACAAGCGTCAGCAAGCTATCGTCGGAGATGGTAGGAAATTTGGGAGTAGGATCCACTGCCGTAACAAATCTTGACGAGAAACGAGTGCTGATTTTTCCACCCAGATAATTCCCCGTATCAACTGTTAGTGTATATTCTGTCAAACCCTTTGGCACGACGGTGGATGTTAGCAACAGGGTTTTGTTATTCTCTCCTTTGGCGGCAGTAAAGTTACTTCCTATCTCACCGGTAAAAGTGACTTTTGAGGAAATGAACTTTGAAATATTTATTGAGTCATCAAAAACGATCTTTACCACCGGCTTAGTGGCTAAACTCACATTGTAAAGCACCGAGTTGTCTGCCCAAATATATTCGTTGATATAGGCAGAAGAGATACGAATACTGCGGGTAGTCGGATTTTTTACAATGGGCTCATCCACTTTGCACGAAGCAAGGATGAATAGTCCAAAAGATAGATAGAGAATAACTTTTTTCATGATAGTAGCTAATTTATGGCACCCCAAATCGGGATGCCATAAATTACTGATTATTTAGTCCAGTTGATAGTCGTTGTTTTTAAGTCCTTCGAATTTCCTCCGATTTTAATTTCAAAGTCACCACTTTCCCAGTCGGACTTCAGTTCATTGTTATAGAATTTCAAATCTTCAGTTGTAATGTCGAATGTAACTGTTTTGCTCTCTCCAACTTTCAACATCACTTTTTGAAAACCTTTCAGTTCTTTTATCGGACGGGTTATGCTGCCAACCAAATCGCGAATGTACAACTGAACGATTTCGGCTCCGTCATATTTTCCGGTATTGGTAAGGGTCACGCTGGCTTTAAGTGTTTCGTTGCCTTGTAATTTAGACGAACTCAAACTTACATCGCTGTAATTAAAGCTTGTATAGCTTAAACCGTATCCAAAAGGATAAAGGGGTGAATTGGGAACATCCAAATAGACCGATCTGAATTTCTCAAATTTATCTTCTTCGTTTTCAGGTCGTCCGGTCGATTTGTAGTTGTAGTACAATGGAATCTGCCCTACGCTGCGCGGAAACGACATGGGCAATTTACCCGAAGGATTGACTTTCCCGAACAATATATCCGAAATGGCATAACCTGCTTCGCTACCCGGAAACCACACATTCAGAATGGCATCGGCTATTTCTTTTTCCTGATTCAAAACTAATGGTCGTCCGGTAAATAGAACCAATACGATGGGTTTTCCAAGTTTTTTCAGTTCTACCAATAAATCTTTTTGTGCCTGAGGGATGCTGATGTCTGATCTGGAGCTGCACTCACCACTCATTTCGGAGGCTTCGCCCAGGGCAGCAATAATCACATCTGCTTTCTTAGCGACTTCAATGGCTTCTTTTAAAATCTGATCTACCGGTCTGTCGTCGCGATAGCTGTTTTTACCAAACATAGCCGAACGTGCTTCCTGTTCTGCACTGTATTCGAAGTTACTCCCTTTTGCATACACAAATTTTACTTTGTCGCCCACGGTTTCTTTTAGTCCGTTCAATAAACTAATGGCTTGCGAATGCTTGGCAGCAACGCTCCAGGTGCCCGGCATGTTTTCGGGATTGCTGCCCAACGGACCAATTACTGCTATTGTACCTGTTTTTTTAAGTGGCAACACATCATTGGCATTTTTCATCAATACCATCGACTGACTTGAAATGGAACGGGCAATGGCTCTGTTTTGCTGATTGTAGATTTCCGTTTTGGCACGACTCACATCACAATATTTATATGGGTCTTCGAATAATCCCAACCGGTATTTAGCTTCCAGAATACGGCGAACGGCTAGGTCTATTTCGGCTTGCGTAACCTTTCCTTCGTCTAATGATTTTTTCAGGGTAGTAAGAAATCCTTCGCCCACCATATCCATATCTATTCCGGCATGTAAAGCCAAAGCCGATACATGTTGCAGGTCGCCAATTCCATGTTTCACCATCTCATTAATGCCCGTAAAATCGGTCACCACAAATCCCCCAAATCCCCATTGATTCCTAAGAACATCGGTTTGTAACCATCGATTGGCAGTAGCAGGTATTCCATCCACTTCGTTGAAAGAAGCCATCACACTTCCGGCACCGGCATCAACAGCTGCTTTATAGGTAGGTAGATAGTCGTTGTACATCCGCAGTTTACTCATGTCAACAGTGTTGTAATCGCGTCCGGCTTCGGATGCTCCATACAATGCATAATGTTTTACGCAGGACATCATCGTGTTTTTGTCCGACAAGCTATTGCCCTGATAGCCTTGCACCATAGCTTTGGCTATTTGCGATCCCAGGTATACATCTTCTCCCGAACCTTCGGCTACCCGTCCCCAACGTGGATCGCGTGAAACGTCCACCATGGGCGAAAACGTCCAGCAGATACCATCGGCTGTGGCTTCTTGTGCGGCTATTCGTGCCGATTGTTCTATCAGAGACATATCCCACGACGAGGCCAATCCCAGCGGAATGGGGAAATTGGTTTCATAACCGTGAATCACATCCATTCCAAAAATCATGGGTATTTTTAAACGGCTTTTTTCGACAGCTACTTTCTGTACATCACGAATTTTTTCAACTCCCTTGATATTGAACAATCCGCCCACTTTTCCTTCTTCAATCTTTTTGCCGATATCGGAACTTTTCGCTTCGCCGGTAACGAAATCGCCCGACGACGGCAGGTTGAGCTGACCGATTTTTTCATCGATGGTCATTTTAGACATTAAGTCGCTGATGAACTGATCCATTTTGGGGTCGACTTTGAAATAAAGCGCCTTGCTTGCCGGCAAAGCGGGTTTTATTTCTTCGACTATGGCTTTTAATTTCGCTTTTTTATTGCTTTTTTGTGCCTCAGTATTGGTAAGTAATAAGCAACAAATGGCTACTAAAAATATTTTTGTTTTCACGGGGCTATGTTTTAAATGTAACTAAATTTAATTTCTGAAAAACACTTCGTTGCCTAACTGATAGGAGCAAGTGATGAATTGATTTTTCTACCTTAAAGATTTCTATTTTTTTATTTTACAAAAACTGTTTTTGATTTTTGGGAAACTCCTGTTTCGCTCAATGCTTCGATAGAGAAATAATAAGCTGTCCCTTTATCTAATCCTCTGAAATTGTATGAATTATTGTTGTATACTGTAATGCAGTTGTACTGTTTGTCGGCGGCAGTCCCAAAATAGACATTGTATCCGTAGACATTCGGTTGTGCTTTCCATGATATTATGGCGTTGCGACTGTCTTTTTTGTCGCGGTTAACAGTGAGCTTTTGAACGGTTTCGGGAATTACTCCCGCAGCCTTTCCAAAAACACGAAGATCCATAAGTGCAAAGTTGCCACTGGCTGTGTGTATGTTCTCAATTTTCAAATACCGCACATTTGCAGGCTGAAGTAGTTCTACATAATCGTGTGGTACGTCTTGGTCATTATCGCTTTTATCAACTATCAGTTCCCAGTTGGTTCCGTCGGTCGATCCATAAATTTTATACTGATGATACACATCCATTGCCTTCCCAAATTGGTTGGCTTTGTGCTCATAGTAATTTACCTGAATAGCGTTCACCTGATCTACAACTCCTAAATCCATTTCAAACCATTCGCCTGCTTGTCCCGATTTTGCAGCCCAATAGGTCCGCATATTTTCGTCGGAAGCATTTTCGGGGGTATAAATACTGTCGGAAGACGATGCACTGGTTTTCTTGTTGAGCGACAGTAACATCCAACCGGTGAAATTTCCTTTCTGATGATTTTCGGTAGCTTGAGGAATGCTGGTCGGATAATCGCCAAAAGCAGTATTAGCAAACATCACGCCATCCATGTCGAATCCGGCAGGATAAAGTCCGATTCTTCTCTCGAAAGTTTCGCGTAACGACAACATGCAAGTGGCTACGTGCCAGTAATTGCTGTAATTATCTTTAAACGTTCCGCCGTGTCCGGCTCCCAAAACAAATCCGCCCGGTTTATACGAAAACGGATTGTGTTGTTGATAAACAAATGGACCGAAAGGCTGATCTGCAACGTAAACACCATCGGCATACACCTTGAATTCTGTACCCGGAGCACCGTATTGAAGGTAATATTTGTTATCATGCTTTGTCATGTACGCACCTTCTATAAATGGTTTCAGCGAAACGGAATCGTCGTTATTCATCCCAAATCGTTCCCAGCCATGCACTTCGGGTTTTAGTCCGAACAAATCATGCACAACACTTTTCGGACGAAAAGTAGATCGATCATATTCTGCTACTTTAATCGGAAATTCATTGCTCGAGCCGTAATAGAGATACAGCCGTCCATCATCATTCAAAAATAAATCCGGATCCCAATGCGGTAGGATAGCTGTTTCGGCAAGTCGTTTCCAACGACCTTCCTTGGGGTTCGTACTGTACCAAACCGGTAAATCTTTGTAAGTGGAGCCCAGCATTACGATGGTATCACCTATCACTTCAACGGCCGGAGCACATTGATCATCGTCGGTAGGTTTCCGCTGAAAACCACTGAAAACGAATTTCCATTTCGATAAATCTTTCGATACATAAAATCCATTCTGATTGGTACAAAAAAGATAATATTCCCCTTTGTAAGGCACAATCAGCGGATCGGCTGTTGATCGGCAAGAAATTTTATTTTCCTTATTATACGGTTCAAAGTTGTAGTCGATATTTAATGGGTTGCAGTAGCTTTTTTGTTGGTCGTTTTTGGGGTCAAACCATTTTGTTTTCTGCGATGTATGTTTTATAAGTGAATGATCGACAAGATCTTTTGTCAACCTACAATTTACGGTCAGGTTCTTCAGTGTAAAAGCTAATTCGGTAATTTTCATACCGGGATAATAAAATACCAGTGCCTTATCGTTCGAGCCAACAGTGATAGAGTATTCCCCCTTCGTGTTGGTAGTTGCGGATCCAACGCCATCTTTTATCATTACTCTCACCAGACTGAGGGGCTGCCCCTGTTCATCCGAGACCGTTCCGGTAATTTGATATGTTTTTTCTGTGGAAATATTGTATTCGGTTATTTGCCCCTTCACTATTTTTGACTGAGCAAAGATGGTGAGCGACAAACAAAGCAAAATACTTGTAAAAAAGGCTTTCATAGTTTTTGATATAAAAATAAAAAATCAGTAGGATCGATGATGTTCGAAAATAAACAAAGGAAGAGGAATGCTCTCCCTTTGTTTGAAGTTTATGTAATAGATGGATTACAATTTGTTTGTGAACAATGCACTTACTTCGGCCGCGGTTAAAGCTGTCCCGTAGAACCTGAACTGATCCAAACCACCTTTCCAGGTAGAAGCTAACCAATTGTCGGAAACATCACTTGCAGCTCCTTGTGGTCCACAACCGATTCTCACCGAAGCTATTTTCGCATCAACCAGTTTAATGGCTCCGTGAGTTCCCCATGTTCTTGTTCCGAGAGATACGCCATCCTTGTAGAAAGTAAGTGTAGAGGTACTTTGGTCGTACACAAATGCGCAGTGGTGCCATTGATTGTCCAGCAACCCCGCAACAGCTCCGGCTCCTTCCCATGTCAACCAGGTGTCGGCTGCACTCGCTTTGCCATCGGCACTAAGTCCATCGGCCACTACCATTTTCACTGCACAAGCTGTATTCGAACCTTCGAGCATAAGCATGAAATTGCTACTTGACCAGTGATAATCGGCAACTGCCACGAAACTGAACGGATATTCAGGACCGTTAGTAAGTGCGTTGTTTTTGGTCTGTCCATCGTGTTTTTCCCAGAATGATACGGTAAAACTACCCATAGTGCCTGCAAAATCATTCGGTTTGGCATAGGTTACAAATTTGCCAACGGCGCCTTGTATCCCTTTTCCACTAATCCCATCGATTGCCGTAGCAGCATTCGCAGTTGCAAAGTTGGCGCGAATACTATCTACTGCATTCATCAACGGATTATCGGTGGTACCATCAAAGGCTACATAGAATTTCAAAGGACCACCCACCGGGTTCGAATCCTTTTTATAATCGCTATAAGCCGGATGATTCATATCTTGACAACTGTTGAACAAAATAAGTGCAACAGATATAGCCATTATCTTTATAAATATCTTTTTCATATTTGTATATTTTTATTTGTTAGCAATTATTTCCAGTCGGCATTTTGAGTCAGTTTACCCTGAGCTTTGTCGATGATACTTTGAGGGATCGGATAGTATTTGCATTTGTCGGTATATCCGGCTGCACCAAGTACATTCACTGCATCTCCCCAGCGTACCAGATCAAAGAAACGTTCGTATTCCATACCGAATTCAGCTCTTCTTTCTTTTTTAATTGCGGTGCGTAAATCGGCTTGAACGGTGGTGGTTACCTGAGGCAAAACACTTGCTGTTCCTCTGGCGCGACCTCTTACCATTTCCAAATAACCCAATGCTTTGGTGGTATTGGCTGCACCACCAACTTCGTTGGCAGCTTCGGCAGCCATCAGAAGTACATCGGCATAGCGTAGCAAACGAATGTTCAACCAGTTGGCATATTTAATTCCTGTAGCTGATCTTCTAACCGGATTGGAATAGACTTTTCTGTTCCAGTAAGGTTGAATAGATCCCAATGCAGCTGGTACAGTGAGACCGTAACCATCAGGACCTCCAGAGCTAAGAATGGTGCTTGTTTTACGTGGGTCACCGGCTTCGTACGAATCTACCAATGCCTGACTTGGAACATTCCAACCCCAACCTAAATCCCAATCGCCGCTTCCGCGCACACCTTGTGCACCGTTACAGTTATTGTTGTAGCTTACTGTTCCATTTGCATTGACGTACATTTGAACTTCTAAGATCGATTCGCTTGAATTTTCACCATCTTCTTTAAAGAAGTTGTCGTACGATGCCAATAAATTATATTGCCCCGATCCTTTTACTTCTTCGCATTTAGCCAGAGCGCCTGCCCAGTCCTGACGATATAATTTAGCCTTTGCCCACAAAGTGTTGGCAGTACCTTTTGTTACACGGCCGGTAAAGGAACTAATCCATGTTACAGGCAAATTAGCAGAAGCATAGGTCAAATCTTCATCAATCAATGCATAGATAGCTGCAGTACTCGATTTTTCGATATTGGCATCACCTACATTGTAGATTTTAAAATCAATTTTAGGTACTTGTCCAAATGTTCTTACTAAATCGAAATAAGCATACGCTCTGAAGAATTTGACTTCGGCCTGATTAATTACATCTCCATCGGTAGTTAACTTTAGTGAGTCAATATCGTGCAGGATGTCATTACAGGCATAAATCATTTTGTAATGTGCATTCCAGTAGTCGAGTAACAACCAACCATCCGATTTATCATACTTGAAAAAATCAGCCATTTGCTCGTAGGCTGCACCATCGGTAACAGTACTTCCTTTTATGGCATCATCGCTTCGCATTACGTGCATAAATACCATTGGCAATCCGGTCACTCCGTCGTCGCGAAGCGTACCATAGAGTCCAAAAACCTTACCCTCGACACCACCAACGGTTATATCTCCTTCTGTGGCTGTACCCAAAGGTTTACGATCCAGAAAATCAGTGCAACTTACCGCCATTAAAATCAGGGGTAAAATGAATATGAATAATATATTTTTTTTCATGACAATAATATGTATTAGATTCAATTAAAATGTAATATTTAAACCGGCAGTTGTAACTGCTGGAACGGGATAACCTCCATTATCAACACCAAATTGTGTTGCACTACCACCTGCTTCAGGTGTAAATCCTGAGTTATGTTTCCATGTTACAAGATTTTGACCACTTACATAAAAGCGCAATGAGCTGATACCTAATTTCGACAGTGATTTGCGGTTAAAGTTATATCCTAATTGAACATTACGAAGTCGGATATAGCTGCCATCTTCAATCATATAGCTCGAAGGCAAATTGTTTATGGCATCATTACCTACCTTAGGTTCCCAGTTCGAAGTGCCGGCACCCGTCCATCTTCCCAATCGGGCATCGCGGTAGTTGAATACGGCAAAAGAAGCTCCATTACCCCAGTTGCGCCATACTTCGTTTCCATACACTCCCTGGAAGTCTACCACCATATCGAATCCTTTATAGTTTAACGTACCGGAGAAACCATAGGTGAAATCAGGTGTTGGATTGCCGATTTTAGTACGGTCGTCCGAATTGATTTTATTATCATCATTCATATCCTTGAACTTCAAATCGCCCGGTCCGTAATCGCCCAGCGTATTTACGGGACTGGCCAATTTATCGGCATACGATTGGTATACACCTTCTACCTGATAGCCATAAAAATAGCCAAGTGGATTGCCGGCTTCAGTTACAGAGTTACCATCATAATATTTGTAGCCATCTTTCCAAACACTCAAAACCTTGTTATTCATAGTGGTAAGATTACCACTTATGGAGTAGCTCAGATCTTTATTTACCGATTGATTCCAGGTTGCCAAAAATTCTAATCCTGAACTTTTAATAGAACCGGCATTCATGTAGAAATTATTAGCTCCATCATTTACCATGGTCAACAGGTCTTTGGTTCTTTTGTCGTAATAATTTGCTTCAAAGTGCAATCTGTTATGCAGAAGATCCATTTCCACACCACCTTCATACGCATTTACAGTTTCCCACTTTAAGTTAGGATTGTTTTTGTACGCCAACTCATAAGCAGGTACAATATTGGAACCGAATACGGCCGATGATCCTGCTACATAATTAGGATAATAAGGATAATGTACTCCGGTGTATTGATTCCCCAATTGTCCAACCGATGCTTTCAACTTAATGTTGTCAAACAGCTTTTGGTCTTGCATAAACCCTTCCTGAGTAAGATACCAGGCTCCACCCACTGCCCAGAAGTTTTGGTAGCGGTGACTTGGCGAAATTTCAGAAGAACCATCTCTACGGAAAGAAGCGTTCAGATTGTATTTGCCTTTGTAGTTGTACAAAGCTCTGAATAATGTAGATACGGTTGAACGATCCCATTCTGAAGGACTATTTGCATCTGTAAGTATTATACGCGATGAAGGATCACCATAAGGATATACATCCAGGTACCACCATCTTTTATCGTATGGTATAGGGTCACCACCTGCATATTGCGAAACTTGTCCTTTCGTTTGGCTATAGTTTTCGAAATAAGTGGTAAAACCACCCAATAAGGTTATTCCATGATCTCCAAATTGTTTTTTATAGGTCAATAAATAATCTTGTTGAATTTTCGAATAGTTGTTTTTGTATTGTTGAACCATCGATTTGGTATTCCAATCTACTACAGCATCCGATTCGGCATTGTACACACGGTATTTTGGAGTATAAGTCGTTCCGTCGTTAAATCCTAAATCGGCATAATAATTCACCTTGAAAGTGAAATCTTTCAGGAAAGTATATTCCAAAAATCCATTCGCGATAAAACGGTATTCTTTGTTCAATTGAGTATTCTTATTGCCTTCTACGAACATCAACGGATTTCCGATTTGAGGACCACCAATTGCATCAGGTAATTTATTGTATACACCATTAGTTGTGTTGAATGGTTCAACAATAGGAGTAGCGTTTATGGCCGAAATAAAATCATGCAACTGTGGCATGTTTGCTTTCGAACCGTTTACGTTGATACCGATTTTCAAACTTTTACTGATTTTCAGTTCATCGTTTACTGAAAAGGTAAACTTATTGTAGGTTTCATTTTTAATTAAACCCTGTTCGTCCATATAACCAAAACCAACATACAATTTATTTTTGTCGGTTCCACTGGATATGCTGATACTGTTCGAGTTAATCAACGCATTTTTCTGAGAGATAAGATCCACCCAGTTGCTGTTTCCTGCAAATAAACCGTAGCTAGGATAAGCTACCGATCCCTGATTTGCTCTTTGTTCGTCGTACAAAGTCATAAACCCTGTGCGGTCGGTCATTTTTGGAGTGCCAACAATATTTTTCACTCCAAGCGATGTGTTCACGCTTACGCTTACTTTTCCTTCCACCCCTTTTTTGGTGCTTACAATGATAACACCATTTGCCCCTCTAACACCAAAGATCGCCAATGAAGAAGGGTCTTTCAACACTTCCATCGATTCGATATCGGAAGGATTCACAAAACTGATATTGTCATTGAAAATACCATCAACAATATAAAGCGGTTTTGTTTGGTTTCTACTTACTGTACCACGAATACGGATATCGGGTTCAGAACCGGGTTGACCACTGTTCACCACGCTCAGCCCTGTAACTTTACCCTGAAGCGATGCTACCGGGTTGGTGTTGGGTTTACCTGTCAAATCTTTGGATGATATTTTTACGATGGAGCCGGTAAGGTCCCGTTTGTTGGCGGTACCGTAGCCCACTACCACTACTTCATCCAATGTTTTGTTATCTTGATCCAATTGGATGCTTAACTTCGAACCGTCGACTACTTTGACTTCCTGAGGAAGGTATCCAATGTACGACACCACTAAAACAGAATTTTGCGGTACTGAAATCGTAAATTCGCCGGTAACACTGGTTATTGTTCCGTTCGAAGTGCCTTTCTGAGTAACGGTTGTCCCGATTAATGTTTCTCCTGTTTTCTTATCGGTAATCACTCCCTGTACGCGGATGTTCTGCGCAAAAAGAGAACCAGCACTGATAAGGGCAACCAGTAGGAGTAAAATGCTTCTTTTTCTCATGATTTTTTTAATTTAAATGGTTAGCAAATTTATTTAGTTGATAGTGTAAAACCCAATTTTGTCAATCCGGTATGAATTTCCGGGTTACTCATAAATAATTTCCAAAGCAGTCCACTTCGGTAGTTCTCAATCATTACGGCTATTGGTCCCTGGTCGATGGCTAAATAACTGTGTACTACTTGCTGTCCTTCAACCTGACTTAAGTTGAATGCATCGTAGAAACCATATTTACCAAATAGTTTTTGACCTTTTTCCAAATAAAAATAACGTAGAGCTGCTATAGAAGCATCGGGAGTATAAACAATGGACGATATAGCCGCCGTAGGCGAAATAGTTCCATTTTCATCGTTTGTGCCAGGCTGGTGCGATGTGTATCCCACAATCGGATCGTCTGAAGAAGTAAACCCCCAACAATTGGCTGCATAGCCTGCATGTTTCTTTGGGTTATCTATGGCATACGCTCTGTGAATAAGGGCATGCGCGCGGTTACGCTCGAAATAATTCGTGTATTTATCTGACAGGCCATTCGGATTTAGCCCTAAAAATGAATAATGTGTAAAGAATAGCGGTCCGCCATACTCCATTCCCAAATCCAGTTTTATCCCGTAATAACTTTTTCCGTTCAAATAATAGTTCGAATTAGTATAACAGTTCTCATACACAGAACGTTCAATTGGATAGGTAGGAGATGAAGCTGCCAAAACATAGGTAATCATTGTTTCGTCGAAACCGGTGATGCGATGGTTCATTTTCCAACCGTAATTTTTAGACCAATGCCAGTAAAGTGCATCGGTTCCCTGGGTGTACCAGCTCCATTCTATTGTTTCCCAAAGTTGGGTGATGCGTTTTACCAGTTGTTGTTCATCGCCATTTCCGTTGCGGAAATATTCGCGGGCAGTAAGTAATCCCTGCGTCAGAAATGCGGTTTCCACTAAGTCGCCACCATCGTCGTACTCGCTAAAGCTAAACGACTTACCGGTTGCAGCATCGTACCAATGTGCCCATGCTCCGTGAAACCGTTCGGTTTTTTCAAGAAAAGCCACTATCTTTTCGATGGTTTTGTAGGCATCGTCCCTGCTGATGTACTTGCGTTCGGCACCTGCCACCAAAGCCATAATGCCAAAGCCTGTTCCTCCGGTGGTAATAATGTCGCCGTTCACATCGTTGCTGCGTTCGCGAGCCAGCCCGTATACAGGTTGGGCAAAATCGAAGAAGTAGCGGGTAGTGTAGCGTTGTGTCATGTCCAGCAATGCATCGTCGGTCACTATCGGCACCAGCACTTTGGTTTGAAACTTAGCAGCATCTTTGCTCAATGGCGATAGACCTTTGGGTATCACTCTGTAGATATAGCTTTGTGCTTTTAGCAAAGGTTTTCCAAAGAAATCCATGTAACTGTCGGCACTCGTTTCTGCACGTTTTGTAAAAGTCTTACCGGCATCCGTGGAGCGATATACTTCGTAGATAAATGCGGTGCGGTTTTTCCAGTTCAATTCCGTATGTCCCGGATAGGCTGTTGCGGTCATCACTTCGGGTACAACGAAATTCTGTTTCTGTGCCGCAGCATTACCTGCAATGATTAAAGCCAGCAGGCTAAAAAGGAATATTCTTTTTTTCATATCATTCTGTTTTTGGCGGCAGACTTTGTGAGGTTAAGTCGGCCGGTTTTGTAAATAGTGACTAACTTAAAACTGTAAAGTAAACTACGGTGGTAGCTGCTGCGCTCATCCCTTTTTCAGACCTGACTACAACCCACGAGGCCGATTCTCCCAATCGAATTGGGAGAATCGGTTTGATCCTCTTGGTAAGGCAACAACTAAACAACAACGATAATTCTAACCTTGATTCTTCGACAGCCGTTTTGGAGAGTGTGCGTGCGTGAGCCGTCGTATATGTAGCAACAGAAGAACTGTTTTCTTCTGAGTGGAAGTTCTGCGAGCTTGTTGGAGGGAGTGATCCCGACAATAGTTTGAATTTAGCTTTCATGACAACGTGATTTCTTATAAAAGGTTAACGCTGCAAAGTAACAGTGGAAATTTTCCTAATCCAAACATTTCGACCCTATAAGAACACTACTGCAAAAAAAAACTAAAAAAGGAAACCCTATTTTAGCACTACATAGTACTAAAATAGGGTTTTAATTATCAGATAAACAGTTATATGTGTAATTCCTTTTTTTGAAAAAAAATGATTCTATTTGGCTAATATTCTGTTATAATAGTGTTTTGAAGTACTGAGAAATTTTCTTTTTGTTCAAATAGGAAGCTACTTTGATGCTCTTCGGTCGATAAAACCAATTTCTATCCAACTAGCTTCTTTAAATTATAACAGATTATTCCATTTTATAGTGAATGAATAAATAAAAAAGAGAATAGATTGAATCAAAAACAACCTATTCTCTTCGGAAAACAAACACTTTTCTTTAGTCAACTTTTTTAATGGAGGTAATATGTGCAGGATGTTGTAATGGGTCGTATATTTCCACCAATGCAGCATAATCTACTGCGCCCGGATATACTCCTTTAGCATTACAGAAGAAACGATAATTCATGCCCGAAACCACTTGCTGCGACACCGCCAGTGGTTTGTAACCTACCCCTACAAATCCTTTAAATGCTTCATCAAATGCTTTTTTTGCTTCGCTTGAAATTGTGGTGCTGTACGCACTCCAACCACCTAGTAAATTTGTTCCCATTGTATCTTTAATTTAATTGTTTTCCTACTCGTAAGGCTTTTCGGATTCCGCTCTCGATTAAAATTTTCTATATGTGAATTGCCGTTATGGTTAAAACAGCTTGATTAGAATGCACTTATGTAACTTTGCAGTGCCGAGATGTTCTTATCGTAGGCAGATTGCTCGCCTATGCTTACACCTTTATTCCTTAGAAATGGAAAGAACGGCAGTCCTCGTTCTGCAAAGAATTGATTGAAACCATCAGGTTGAAAAGTATCACCATTCAAACCTATTGCCCAGAACTTTTCTTTATACGACTGTAAATCGCTGAGAACACTTTGGCATTGAGCTTTTTCATTGGTTTGAAAAGAGCTGAGATAATGCTGTAACACATCAATGTTTGCCCCGTAGGCTGCAGATGTGCCAATAGATACTCCATTATTCACAACATAAAAGCTGAATGCTAAGCCACGTTGTGTGAAGAAGCTCAAAAATCCGTCAGGTTGAAAAGTATCTCCATTTAAACCGATACCCCAATTTTTGCTTTGATAATCTTTGATACCATTTATTGTATCATGAACTGCTTTTGTTTCAGCGATAGCCGAAACACTGATTTTTGGTAATGCCATGTCTTTATGTATTTAAAATCAACCTACTCGTAACGCTTTTCGGTTTCCGCGGTAATACTTTTAGTGTCTTCTATTATGATTCGCTTGTTACAAATCAAAATCTCCGCGTAATGTTGTGTCGGCACAGGTAATGGCGATGGTGTAACTTCCTCCATCCCAGGTATCGGTGGGTGCCGAAAATGTTGGTGTTGTGAGTGTGTCAACCGTTTCCATACACACAATTTGATTTGACTTGTCGTAAACAACAACGGTTACTGTTCCTGTTGGATAGCCAAAGTCGACCGTAAGTACCGAATCATCGATAGAAACACCTGTTGTGGTTACGAAAGCTGAAGGAGCATAATTTCTTCCCGGTTGAGGTGGAGTAGCGTCATCTTTATGAACAAGGATGTCCTGAGCAACACTTGTCATTAATGACTGAGGAGTAAACAAGCCCAATAACAAAAGTGAGAGATAACAGACTGTTGAGTTTAATTTCTTCATAACTTTGAGCTTTAATAAACCGTTTAATTTTGATTAATTTGCACTGCTAAGTTATGATAGTTTTGGTGGGTAGGTGTATTTTTAGCCGAAAAACAATAGGACACAACTAATTTCACCTAGTTTGAAAATCAATTGTTTATGTTGTTTTTTAGGACAATTTATAGGACGCACATTTGGGGAGTGTAAAAACGTCCCCAAAAAGGTCATTTTTGTGACATTGATCTGAACTAAATCCGGAGTTAGGAGAAAAAGAAGCTACTCAATTAATCAAGTTCGGATAGGATAGTATTGAGGAAGCAATTGATTTCGGGGACACCCTTAATTTGGGTTTTTTGTGCCAATCGCTGCTTCATTTTATTAAGGCTATCCACCTTGTAATTGAGCAGGAGCAGAATGTCTATAGTGGGGATATTGAGCGTATGGAGGCAGCACCAGGTTATTTCTTTTTCGGTAAGTGCCGGATACCTACCCCTTAATTTGCTGACCATATTGTTGAGTATGAGATTCATTTCTCTCTCAAAATTCTCTTTGTTATTTATATGTATAAGCTGATTATAGAGTTGGCGATGCATTTCTTCTTTTACAGATGGAGTAGCTTTTTTGTATTCATGTGCTTGTTCCGCTTTCATCTCCTCCATCTGTTGGAGCAATGTAACCCGACGTTTATTTACAATTTCTTTCTTTAATCCTATTTTTTGTTCTAAGTGGTTTGTTTCCATTCTCCTTTTTTCTTTCGTGATACGTTTTTTTACGTAACAGAATACTGTAAGCCCGGTAGTAATAATCAATAGAAGTAGTCCAAATAGATAGAAACGTTGCTTTCTTGTATTGTCTGCATCCTTAGTTGTAGAATGTATTTTTTCTATAACACTTCCCTTGGTCTGTGCATCAATTTTTCGGATTGAATCTCCTAATTTGACATAACCCTCCATTTCCATCAATACTTCTTTTGTGTCATTTCTCAGATAGCCCACATTCGCAAGGATACGATAACATTCACGTTGGGTGCGAATGTCCGGATTGTAGTTAAACGAATTTTTTGCGTAATAATAGGCAGAATCCAGTTGACGTAAATCAAAAAAAAGATCCGATAAATAATAATATCGAATGGCGCGATTGTTTAGAATATAAGGGTACGATATTATTTTGCGGAAATAGAACAATGCCGAGTCGTATTTAAGGGATGAATAATAATTGATGGCAATTTCCTGCAGTAAAGCACCCTGCTGCATCGAGTCGATGGCTTGCGAATAAAGTGTGCTATAATGGCGTTGTGCTTTACGGTACTCTTTTGCGTTATGGTAGGTTCTACCGATATCCAACAATAGATTGAATGCTTTGTCTTGTAATTTCAACCGGGTAAAGTACTCATATGCCAGTTTGAACTTCTTACGCGCCAAACTGTAATCCCGTTGCGAAGTATATATATTGGCTATGTCCGAATTTATTCTTCCCAGTAGCAGGTAATCTTTATTCGCCTGAGCTATATCCATGGCCTTTAAATAATAATCCATGGCCTTTTCAAACTGAAAGGCGTACATGTAGGTTCTTCCTTTGTACAGATAACAATCGGCCAGCCGGTCATTGTCATGATGTTCCTCGTAGTAGTTTAATGAAAAGTTGATAACGGAATCGGGTTTGAGCGGCAGTAATTTTTTGTTTAATGTTTTGAAAAGCAGCAATCCATATAAAGCACGGTGCGCGTCGGAACTTAATGCAGTAGGGGTTGACTTCCGAAGAATGTGTAATGCCGAATCGGGATTCGTTTCAATAAGTTGTTCGGCAGTCTTCAACCTGTCCGGCATAACCGAACAGTTGTACATACATATACATATACTTACAAAAAGAATAAGTCGAAACTGCTTGACCATGAATTGTATTTGCATAAGTTCATGACAAAAATACATATTTTTAGTCAAAGATAAACTATAACTTATATAAATTGAAGTGTTGTTGATTAACAAGGACGGATACCAACCAGCCCGCACTTTTGTGCTAGCTAGTAATGGTTATATATCAGTGAAGACAAAGGTTTGTACTACTCGTCCGTATTTGTCGTAATACATAGCTGTGGTCTCAAACAAAAAAAGACACAATTTCTTGTATCTTTTTTCTTGTTTCAATATGGAAAACAGGAGCTTTCCTTCCCACACGACCAAGCGAAAGACGCATGGCCGAACAAAAAGAGCAGAACTACGCTACGCAGGGCGAAAGACGCTTCGCCGAACTCAACGCCACCAACCTACGCTGAACTAGGGGTTCGCGTATCTTTCTGTGTCCAGTCGTCTGAATTTCGGCGCGCTCCCCATGGATCAAAAGCATATTTCTCTACCACATTCCCACTTACATCCGTCAGTGCTATCAGCGATCCCTGATTGTCGGCATAACCATAATACAGTGTCTCTACACCGTTCAGGCTCACCATCATTGCGCCGCCGCTAAGGTAATTTAGAAAATGGTGAGCATTTACCCACCATTTTCCATTATAATTATATAAATCTTTATTGGTTTACAGGTATTTGTTTAAGCAACGCCAAATCTTATACATTACCCGTTATTGCTTAGGACGACTACCTGATCCACTGTATTTTTTGTTTATAATACTCGATAAGAATACTCCAGAAGCCAAACCAAAACTATACCAGAAGGTATAATTGATGGTTAGAACTAATAATTCATTATCTAATGAATCTCTGACAAAAACGACAAGCAAGAAACTGGTGACAAATAAATAATAAACGATATTGAAGGAATGCTTTAAAAGGAACCTTTTCATAATTACTTCTTTTTTTTTAAATACCGGATTCTCATTTCAAGTACAATAATACATATCAAACATATTAATAAAATATACGAGTAATAAGAGGAAATCCAACTACGAGTTAAATCAGTCAAAAAAAAATGTCTTATTATAAACGTGATTAAAATAACACCAGCGTTAATGTTTCTGAAAATTATAAGTTTCTTCATTTGTAGGTATAATAATTTTTTGCCATGACAATCTGGCATAAATGATTGTTTATATATGCTATTCTATTTTAAATTCAGAAAATACTGATCGTATCTTATTGGTTGTTGTTGGTAAATTGGCTGAACCGAATTTATTGGTCTTGGTAAATTGGGTTTTGGCCAATTGTTATATATTTCATAAATAATAACCCCTGCAATTGGGATTAACGATCCTTTTGGAGGCATACCTCCAGATTGAATATATTTATCATTTTCGTATCCTTTTATTACAGGATCAGAGCTATAACTATGTGGAGTTCCTCTTTCCTCGTGAAAATCTTTAGCATATCCAGGGTGCTCACTATCGCCCTGTAATGTCAAAAAGAATAAATATACATTTGCTTTAGTACTTATGAAAGAGACTGTTGAATTAAAAACGTCCTCAAGTGCCATTTCTGATATTGCTGTTAGTGCTTTTGACGAGGTTATCATCAATGCAAGTGCGTTGGTTCTATTTACGATCTCAGCTGCATACCTCTTAATATTATTTCCTATATTGGCTAATTGCCCATTAGTAACTGCATCAGCACGTCCTAGATTTTGATATGCATAACTAGCTGCCTGTCCAGTCACTGTTGTATGTGTAGTTCCCCTAAACAAATAGTTCATGGCTTCGTTTGCCCCTGCTTCTGCTCCACTACTTACATATTCATACCTACCATTATCATAATTGTATGAAATAGGACCTTGGTGATCGAACCAATTTTTAAATTGTTGGTTACGTCCTCCTCCACTACTTCCACCACTGAAGCCCCAGTCTATAGAAACAAACGAAGGCATTTCAACGTAGCATTGTTGATATCCACTGGGGTCGGTGTACTTTGTTGGGTTATTCATACAATACGAGTACCGATTATAATTCTTCCAGTCACCTGCGGATTGTATAAACGGATCGGGACTAAAGAACATAGCCGTAAGCGGATCATATACCCTACCATTCATATTGATGATACTGAACGCATCCAAATGCTCGTGTCCGGTGTAGCCACGGTTGGTCATGAAACTAGTTCGCGTATCTTTCTGTGTCCAGTCGTTCGGATTTCTTCTTGCTCCCCATGGATCAAAAGCGTATTTCTCTACCACATTCCCGCTTACATCCGTCAAAGCTATCAGCGATCCCTGATTGTCGGCATACCTGTAATACAGTGTCTCTACACCGTTCAGGTTCACCATCATTGCGCCGCCGCTAAGGTAATTTAGAAAATGGTGAGCATACACCCACCATTCTCCGATTAATTTCTATTTTCGCTGTTGAAGATTAAAAAGATAATTGACTATAGCCACGTTTGATACATTACCTTACTGAAGTAAAGAAGGGAGTATGAATAAAAGAAATGTACAAATAGAATAAATTATCCCAATTAGTGCCAATTTTCTATTCTTCCCACTATACTTCTTTTCGTAAAAATCCACTATTCTCTTATAGTTTTCTTTTCGTAAGAAATAATACCTACAAATAAAATACCACACAACAAAAATCATTACAATAGATACCTTAAAGATACGATCATAAGGGTGTAATAAAAAAATATTTTTAACCTCCGTGTATCGTAAAAGGAAAAGTAATAAAATAGTTTTCGTTGATAAAAGAATAGAAAAAAAAGAAGACGCCAAATTTTCATCTTTCTCTCCGACTCGTTTTATCAGAGCGAACATTCTGTACAAACAATAGTATAAAAACTCAAAAGTATTTTTCATTTTCCAAAAATATTTTCTTCTAATGTATTTCCAGTAAATAAGTAAGAACCTAATTCCCCAGCACCATATATTAAAGCTGCTCCAGCCACAACTGGAGCACCCACTGTACCCGCTAAAAGCCAACCAGCACCAACAATGCCTGATGATATTCCAAATCCAACATTTTCAGCAGTTGACACACTTTGCCCAGTCGCATACTTGAGTCCAATTGAGGCTGCTGATAGCGCATATCCCGCAACACCCAATCCTTTACCTACTTTACTAACGACACCTAATGTGCCACTTAAGGCTTTAGCTGTTTGCTGCGTTCCAAATCCAATTGCCCTCCCAATAATTTGTGCTCCATTTCCCTGTCGAAAAGCCTGCAAGCCCATTTCTGCACTTCCGTATACAACTCCTCCAGCATTCATCAACTGTCCAAATTTATCAGCTAATTGGTATCCACCTCCTCCAAGTCCTTTCTCTAATATCAAACTAATACTGCCGGTTTGTTTTGAACCTGCACCACCAATTACATAAAATGACTCAAAAGTATGCAGCGTAAAGGCTCCATTATAACTATTATTTGCCGTTCGTTGGTCGTAAAGAGATGTAAAATCATTATAATCGCCAGCCCAGCCTTGTTGTTTTGCTATTTGAAATCCTAAAGCTAATGTCGCCGGAACATCTATTTTTTGATTTCTCATAGCTTCATCCCAACTTGCTTCTGCTCCACTACTTACATATTCGAACTTGCCACTTTTATCGTTATAGGAAATAGGACCCTGATGATCGAACCAATATTTGACATCTGCATTTCTTCCTCCTCCACTACTTCCACCACTGAAGCCCCAGTCTATAGAAACAAACGAAGGCATTTCAACGTAGCATTGTTGATATCCACTGGGGTCGGTGTACTTTGTTGGGTTATTCATACAATATGAGTACCGGTTGTAATTCTTCCAGTCGCCTGCGGATTGTATAAACGGATCGGGACTAAAGAACATAGCCGTAAGCGGATCGTAAACTCGTCCGTTCATATTGATAATGCCAAAAGCATCCAGATGCTCATGTCCGGTATAACCACGGTTGGTAATAAATGAGTTTCGCGTATCTTTCTGAGTCCAGTCGTTCGGATTTCTCCTTGCTCCCCACGGGTCAAAAGCGTATTTCTCTACCACATTGCCGCTTACATCCGTCAAAGCTATCAGCGATCCCTGATTGTCGGCATACCCGTAATACAGTGTTTCTACACCGTTCAGGTTCACCATCATTGCGCCGCCGCTAAGGTAATGGATTTTCTTTACATTTCCAAGGTTATCGGTTTCTTCTTCATAATTGCCCACGTAATATCTGGTCAGAGACGCTGCGCCCTGCGTCTGCACCGACATGCGGCGTTGGTCGTCCACCCCATAGCTAATGCTATAGTTCTTTCCGTTTTCGCTCAGTGTTTTCATTTTCCGAAAATCGGTATACGTTACTGCCAGTTCGTCGGCCGATATAGCCGCCGGCCGGGGCGAAACTGAGGTCAACGCATGTGGTCGAACTGTTTGTGCATAATTGAACGATGCGGTGAAGGATGGATCCAAATCGCTTTTAGCAGCTATATTGCCTACACCATCATAGCTTATGCTGTTGGCTTTCAGCACGGCGTTGCCACTATTCATAATGTCCCAGTTGGTAAGCCGGTTATGACTGTCGTAGCTAAAGTGTTCTTTATGCCCCAGCAAATTATCACCCCTGTATTCCAGGTTGTTTTTGGCATCGTAGCCATAGCTGTAGTTTACCACGCCCACTGCTACCATGGAGGTCAGTTGCCCTTTTGCTTCGTCGTAACCATACACGGTTTCTTTTATCCCTTTGCTTAGTCTGGTTATTTGTCCACGTGCATTGGCTTCGGTAGCTTTCCATATCGATCGGCTGTACTTATCCGTCACTTCGTTGAGGTTACCGTAGCTGTCGTAATTATTCACGGTATAATAGCCGGAAGGAAAGGTTTCTTTGTATATCCGTCCGTAGGCATCATACTCCAGTCCTTTTACCAATGTTTTAGTACCGTTTATCTGTCTCTCCGGATATATCTATCTTATTCTTTGCAGAATTGTGCAAGTAAGTAATGATTATATATCCTCGAGGACAAAGATAAGCACCGGGGCGGCTGCCGAAAGGCTCAGCACAGCCAGTAACCATACCGACAAGGTGAGCCCCCGTCCCTCCGGATATACCTATCTTATTCTTTGCAGAATGGTGCGGGCTGGTTGTTGGGATTTGCAATCCCAACTTTTTGTATTCTTAGGATTTTCAATCCGTTCTTTTGTTCAAACAATCATTATATCAAGTAATCCTTTTCCACCTGCATAATCAATAGCTGAACTATACCGATAATCTTCCGGACGATTTACGATTTCGGCTCTCACTGGATTTGCATGTAGATAATTCAGCTTTTGGTCAAAATAATCATTGAAATAGATAGCTTGCGAATCATTTCCTTCTTGCCAGAAACGATAGTTTTTTATCTTCTTGTCATTTTTACCTGAATATTCAAACCGATTCAACATCCATTCTCTACGACTCTCGGTACTTTCTACAAGTAGTGTCCTAAGAATTTCCTTGCTTGTGAACTTCTTAAAATCCCGCATTATATCCGAGACTTTATCCTCTCCGTTACTCCCTACAATCATGTGCATATGGTTTGTCATTAGCACCCATGCATAAATAATCAGACCTTTTTCTTTCTGACAATATTGCAACGAATCAAGAATGATATGTCTATAAATAGGACGAGAAAATATATCTACCCAATCAACAACCGTATCAGTTACAAAAAATACGTCTCCTGTTATGCGATGCTGTATATCCATTTTACTTCCTATTTTACAACCACAAATATAATTATTTTTTACAATACAAGAACGGATTACAAATCCTAAGAATACAAAGAGGTGGGATTGCAAATCCCACCGACCAACCCGCACCTTTGTGCAAGTAAGTAATAGTTATATATCCGCGAGGACAGGGGGTTTATTGAATAGACCCGACTGTCCAAAAACGGTATAAGTACAAATAAATGATCAAAATTCAGACTCTCATCCCCAGCAGAAGTACAAAAAACTCAAGAGTCAATCTACGCTCAACCGGGGTTAAGGATTTCAATCACCACTTGTCCCAATGTAGCAGCTGCTCGTTCCATTTATCTTTCGGCTGTTCGTTGCCTAGCGGATAACCAATGGCAATCACATTCAGAGTAAGTATGTTGTTAGGTAAACCGAGTGCATCGGCTACGGCTTTTTCCCTGTCTTTGCTTGGGTGAACTCCCGTCCACACGGCACCAAGACCTATACTTTCGGCTGCCAGAAGAATGTTTTCGGTGGCTGCAGAGCAGTCTTGTATCCAATACGATCTTGCTTCTCCCTCTAAGGCTCTATTCATATCGCCACAAACTACGATGGCTGCTGTTGACTGTTTCAGCATTTTAGCATGAGGTAGCACATCGGCAAGTTTATCCAACATTGTTCTGTCGGTAATTGCAACAAACACCCATGGGCGTTTATCTACTGCCGATGGAGCAGCCATGCCGGCTTTAACGAGTAAAGTAAGCTGCTCTTTGCTTACAGCCCGGTTTGTATAGCGACGTACACTTTTGCGCTTGAAAATGGTTTCCAAAGTGCTGTTTTGCTCCGAATTTGTTTTATTGGTAGTTGTTGCATTACTCTTAAGCGTTTTATACATATCGAACGGTTTTCCCAAGTATCTGCCGTAAGTAAAATATCCATTATCATCAAAAATAACCGGCTCCATCTTCACTGAATTTACACGATTATTAGCATCCAACAAATCTACATCAACTTTTGTGTCGAGTACTTTTCCAATAAACTGGGTGTGTGAACCCAGATATAGTGTGTCAATAACCTGACATTCGATTACAATAGGAAATTCGCCGATATAAGGCGCATTCACATACTGTCCTTTCACAGGTGTAAGTCCCAGCGATTTAAATTTATTTTCCAGATGACCGGAAACAACACCCACATAGTCCATTTGAGCTGCATATTGAGCAGAAGGTACATTGACGGTGAAATATCCGGTGGCTTTTATGTTCTCATAGGTTTTTCGTGACTGCTGAATAGATACAGCTATGCACAAAGGGTTGGAATTGGCAATGCCTGCCCACGCTGCTGCCATAATATCCGGCTCGCCCGTGCGGCTGTACGACCCAATGACCAATGCCGGTTTAGGCATAATATAAGGACGTGGCCCCACCGATTTCTTTTCTTTTACCTCGGCAGTTAGCGGAGCAGGAACAAAAGTTGTTGATGTTGCGGTTTTAGCTTCAGTTGTTTTTCCCACAATATTTGGAGCCGCCGTTTTGAGGTAAGCGGCTATGGTATGTCGCACCGTGTTGATAATGGCATTGCTGCTAAAAGTAGCCCCACTTACCGCATCCACCTCCTGATGTACTACGAATGCTTTCAGCGGTTTGGAGTTCCATCTGTCCAGCAGCTTAGCACCTGTCACCTGACCTATAAAATCGTCTTCTTCATTGTTTTTCAGCAAATATACACCGGTAATTATCTTCGACTCATTGAAAGCTATAAGTACAGGTACTTCGCCGCCATATCCCGTGTGCTTTACATTAAAATCGGCAGAAGACAGCAGATAACCAATCTTCCTTTCGGTTTTGTCTGTTACTGCAATGCTCCCATCGGCCATTAACTGCAATGCTTTTGCTTCTGCATATATTTTTTGAACATCGGCAAGGGAATAGCGAGTGCCTATATCACTTGCATTTTTTTCGGGAACGATTGCTGCACTTGCAACAAATACAAGGAAGATAGATAGTGCAGCACCTAGTCGCTGCAATGTTTGACTGAAGTTCATCTGTAAAAATTCTAGTTTAAAAAGTTGAATGGATAGTATGGGAGCTTAATTCCCCAAAGATAAATACTTTATTTTGCATTAACTCCTTTCGCTTCATCAATTTTAATTTATTTGACGGTGGGTGGAGTTTTTCCAACGGGAGAATTTAGGCTAGCGGTAGATTGTTCCTTTTCAACACTGCTTTTCATCCTTTATATTGTTCTATTCTGCAAACAGGCAGCTTGTATTTTCGAAACTTTTGTGCCATTTAACCGGCAAATCATCTCTTTCTTTCCTACGACTGATGCATCCTTTTAGGCTTCAACATTGATTGTTTTGCTCCATTGCCTATTTCTCGTACTGTTTGCTGTGAATGCTGTTTCGTTTAGTGACTATTGCGTTTGACTGCTTAGTGGTAGTATTCTTACTTAAACTCAATCATAAACTCCGTGAGGCTTTTAGTAGAAGGAATACCTATTTTCTTGCGGATGCGGTACCTGCCCACTTCTACTCCTTTAAGGGAGATGTTCATCAGGTGGGCTATGTCTTTGCTCGACAGGTTGAGGCGAAGAAAAGCACAGAAGCGCAGGTCGTTTGAGGTCAGCTCGGGGAATTTAATATGCAGGTTGCGGAAGAAATTCTCATGTATACGGTCGAAGTTGGTCTGGAAGATAGCCCAGTCGGCCTCCGATGATAAATTTTCGTCGAGCAGTCGAATCAACTTATCGTAGTACTTATTCGGATATTGCGTGCCAAGGATGTTTTTTTGGTTGATGACTTCTTCTTTTATGGTAACCAGAATTTCATTTTTCTTGATAATGGTCATGGTCGATTCGGCCAGCTCCTTGCTTTTTACGGTCAGTTCCGATTCCAGTTTCTCGTTTTGCAGGGCTATAATTTGTTGCTCGCGTTTTTCTATTTCCTTGCGGCGGATTTCTTCGTGCTCTTGTTTTATCTTTTCCTTTTTAATTTGAAACAAGCGGTGCACATATAAATAGATACCAACCCCAAGCAGAATGATTAGAAATAGGTAGAAAATTTTAGCTGCCACGCTTAGGTAGAACGGTGGATTCACCTCGAAGTTGTAACTCACCTCCGATAATCGCACACCGCTTTTGGTCAGCACTTCCACGTTGAGGGTATATTCGCCATGGGGCAGGTAGCGGTAGGCTTTTTGCGAAGAGGCGGTAGTTTCGCTCCATACCTTATCCAGCCCAATCAGTTTATAACGGAAGTTGATATTGTTCAACTCGCTGTACTGCGGATAGTAAACGGTAAACAACATATTATTCCGATGAAAAGGCGTTGCGGGGATCTGCTCCGCACTGAGTGGCAGGAATACCTTTTCTTTCAACTCGGCGTCGGAGGTCTGAATGCTTTTCAACCTCAAAGCAGTAGGAACTGTTTTGTTCCTGAAGTTATCCCTATGGTATAAGGCCAATCCGTTGTCGAGAGTGAACATGCATTCCTCGTCCGAAATAGGGATGATATTCTCAAAGTCGTCCACTGCCTGATTCAGAAACAAAGAATATTGCACCACATCCAATAGTTTGATGGCACCCGCCTTTACTTGCACCAATGCCGATTCGCCGTTGCGGATAAACCAGTACATATCGCCTTTGTAATGACACACCCGGTGAGCATGCGAAAAATAGCCGAGGCTTTTGTTTAGCTCGTCGTACGGAATAATCTTTTTGCGGATATCATCATAGGTATAAAAGGCAGTATTGTCGGTAAAAACCACGCGGTTATTAATCGAAAAAACATTGATAGGTAAGCTGTGCTTTCCGTCCAGTGAGGTGAAAGTGCTGATATGTTCTACTCTTCGCAGATTAGGACTCAACTGAATGGCATAGAGCGCCTGATGCAAATGGCTGGCCCAAATAGTGCCGGTATAATCTATTTCGATATAGCGGATAGGGTTGAGAAAGTTCTCAACCGCATGACTGAATACCCACGCGCCGTTTACTTTCTCGTAGATGCAAAGGCTGGTGTATGTACCTTGTACCAGTACTTCTTTGCCATGAATCACTCCCTGCTTTATACAGATGCCCCCTTTTACCGGCGAGATAATGTTGCTGCCTTTGGCCGATACATCGAAGGTTTCCTGATTGTTTCCGCAGATTTGCTGTTTGTCGAACTGATTTACCGACCATACCTGTCCTTTAATTTTCGACTCCAGTTGCAAATTGCTCACATTCTTTTTATCGGCACTCAGTTCGGCCTTGTAGAGCCCCTGATTGGTGGCAATGTACAAATTCGGGTTGTCGTAGCTGAGTGAATAGATAGCGCCTATTGCCGGGCTAAAGGCGTGGATATAGCGTATAGATGAGTTGAGGTGCAACAGTGCAATACCTTTGTCCAGCGCCAGCCATAGGTTATTGTCCCTGTCGCAACGCATACCCAGCACAGTGTTGTTTTGGAGCACATTCGAGCGGTTGAGTGTCCACAGTTTCTGACCTTGTTTGTTGATGCCCGTCACACCATTGAGTATAGTACCCAACACTATAGTGCCATTGGGCGAGATAACTGCACGGTTGATTTGCGCTTTTTTAAGTTCTTCGTCGGCTGTCGTAACAAAACGGGTGATGGTGGTACCATCAAAAAGAAATAAACCATTGGTATTGGTTACCAGCAGCGCGTGCGAAGCATCGAAAGGAAGAACCGAAGTTACAGGGCTGTTCAGTAGGGTATTGGGTACTGCCTTAAAGGTATTGGAGTTAATATCCAGTGTGCTGAAACCGTACTGATCGGTGTGGGTGTAAATCTTGTTGTTGTAAATGTTGAAAAACAAGAAAGTATACGGGCAGCGAAATCCTTTTACCTCACCGTTTTTGTACGTGAAATAGGAAGTAAATGATTGAAATATAATTGTTCCGTTGTAATTCAGTATGCTCCATATTTCGTCATTCTGCATTTTGTAGTTTTTCAGTTTTGCCGAGATGGAATGATACAGCATCTGTCCGGTGGCATTTCTCTCCAGGTAGCCGAACTCCTCGAACGACCCTACATAAATTCTATTCTCCTTGCTGATATGTAGTGAGCGAATAATTTTATTCCCCGGTATCTGGTGCGTTTGCCACAGCGATCCGTCGAATTCCATCACACCCTGGTTATTTCCAAAATACATCACGCCATCCTTGTCCTGCTCTACCGACCAGTTTTGGTTGGATGCATTGTAATCATTTTTTGTAAATTGTCTGACAATAGGTGTGAATTCCTGTGCAGCAGCCAGCGCATAACCGGTGAGTACCGATATCAGAAGACAGTGTCGGAGTTTAAGAATCATTTTTCGATATGCTTAGGAGGTGTGATATTATATTATGCAAATTACGTAAAGTTATATGATATTGCAAAGTGTTTTGGCTTTTATCTGCATAAGTTATTTAAGAGGCAACCAATCATTTGCGATAGTAACGAAAAATGGGCACCTGCTTTTGTCCGTAAAATGCAGCCTTACCATCTCCTTCTCGTAGCTCCGCCGGCCAGAACTAATGGTAAGAATATAATATTACATTTCTACTCCTTCATATTAGCATAAAGGGGATATACCATTCCAGCGATTATTTTGTTCTACAGCCTAAAAGATAGCTGGTTTTTTCATTGTCGTTCACCGTTTTGCACTTCATTTCCTTTTTTATTATTGCAATTTTTCCTATCTTTGAGGGTTTAAAGATACACCGGCATTTAACTCAACTATTACACCAATATTAACCCTTACAATCTCCATCAATGAAGAAACTGATTATTCTTCCAATAGTGCTCATTACATTGTGCCTGAATGCGCAACAAAAAGCGAAGTATTCAACGTTCCCATCGCAGGATGTCCAATTACTGCCCGGCATCTTTAAGGATGCACAAACCGTTGATATGAAATATATTCTGGCATTAGATCCCGATCGTTTGCTAGCTCCGTTTTTGCGCGAAGCGGGACTTACACCCAAGGCCGAGAATTATCCCAACTGGGAAAATACCGGACTTGATGGACATATCGGTGGACACTATGTTTCGGCTTTGTCGTTGATGTACGCTTCTACCGGAGATCGGAAGATACTCGAGAAATTGAACTACATGCTCGATACATGGGAAAAATGTCAGAATGCCAATGGCGATGGTTATATTGGTGGAGTTCCCGGAAGTAAAAAACTTTGGGCGGATGTTGCGGCAGGGAAAATTGCTGCCGGAGGTTTTGACCTCAACAAAACCTGGGTGCCTCTTTATAATATCCACAAAACCTATTCGGGGCTGCACGATGCATTCGTTTATGCGAAAAGCGAAAAAGCAAAAAAGATGCTTGTGAAATTTTCGGACTGGATGCTGAACCTCACCAAGAACCTCGATGACAAACAGGTTCAGAACATGTTGAGATCGGAACACGGTGGCCTCAACGAATCATTTGCCGATGTAGCCGCTATTACGGGTGATAAAAAGTACATGCAACTTGCATATCGTTTTTCGCATCAAGCCATCCTCGAACCATTGGAACATCAGGTGGATAAACTGAACGGAATGCACGCCAACACGCAAATTCCAAAAGTAATTGGTTTTGAACGTATCGCTCAGCTGAACAATGATAGTGCTTATGGTCGGGCAGCAAGTTTTTTCTGGGATAATGTTGTCAATTTCAGAAGTTGCGCCATTGGAGGAAACAGTGTTCGTGAACATTTTCACCCCATCAATGATTTCTCATCGATGATAACCGGCGAACAGGGACCCGAAACCTGCAACACATATAATATGCTGAAACTATCGAAAATGCTTTTTCAATTCGATGGCAATGAAAAATATATCGAGTACTATGAGCGTGGCTTGTACAACCATATCCTTTCCACTCAACATCCTGATAAAGGCGGATTTGTTTATTTCACACCTATGCGTCCCGGCCATTACCGGGTGTACTCGCAACCGCAAACCGGTTTCTGGTGCTGTGTAGGCTCAGGCATGGAGAACCACGGAAAATACAATGAGTTGATTTACACTTACAATAAGTCGAACTTATTTGTCAACCTGTTTATTCCTTCACGCCTGAACTGGAAAGCTCAAAACGTGGTGATTACACAAACCACCCTTTTCCCCGACGAAGAGAACGTAACACTCCGGGTAAGCACCCCAAAAGCATCTACATTCACACTTAATGTGCGTTATCCTGCCTGGGTGGCCGCAAATGAGCTGAAAGTAACCATCAACAACAAAGCGGTGGCAGTTACTGCTTTGCCGGGCTCATACATTGCCATTAATCGCAAATGGAAAGATGGCGATAAGGTAGTTGTACAATTACCTATGCGAACAACGGTGGAGGAACTTCCCGACAAATCGAATTATGTAGCAGTACTTCACGGACCTATAGTATTGGCTGCAAAAACGGATACTGCCGAAATGAAAGGATTGTTTGCCGACGAAAGTCGTGGTGGACACGTGGCTGCCGGTCCTCAGTTTCCAATAAACGAAATGCCGATGTTTGTAGCCGACAAAAAAGAGGTGGCTGCCCATATTAAAGCTGTATCGGGCAAAGCAATGACATTTACTGCCGGCGACTTAATCTATCAGGACAAGTATAAAAAGCTGGAATTAATTCCATTCTTCAGGCTACATGATTCGCGTTACGTTATTTATTGGCCGATAGAAACTCCTGAAAAAATAAGTGAGATGCAGAAGAAATCAGCCTCAGATGAAGCAAGTCGTCAACAACTGGCTGCAGCCACACTCGATATGATTACGCCCGGAGAACAACAACCGGAATCGGATCATTTTATCGATAGCGAAAATTCAAACACGGGTGTGAACATGGATAAACACTGGCGTGATGCCACCGGTTGGTTTAGCTATAAAATGAAGGATACCAATAAAATGGCAGCAAGTTTGCGGGTTACGTATTGCAGCAAAGACAAAGGACGTAAATTCAATATTCAGGTAAACAATCAACCAATTGCAGATGTTACATTGAGCGGAAGCGAAGGTACGGACTTTTATTCGGTAGATTACGCCATACCCGAAACAGTGGTAAAACAAAGTAATGGAGTTTTGATCGTGAAATTTAGTGCCGAAAAAGGATCAGTTGCCGGAGGAATCTACGAAGTGAGATTGCTAAAGAAATAATCGGTTTATCACTACTTATAGAAATGGAGGGACCTTGCGTGCTCTCCATTTTTATATTCCTGTTCTTTTTTTGTTAGTGCAATGTGCCGGTATAAATGAAACAGCGTCAATTCATCAAGTAATTTTGTCATCATGAATCTAATCCATAAAGATATAAAGACCTACTCCTTCGCCGAGCACTCAAGCACCAACTCCAGCTTTGAGCTGAAGCGACTGGAAGATGTCTACCGCAAATCGGAAGGCAAACCCGATAGTCCGCATCGGCACGACTACTATACCATTATCTTTATCGAAAAAGGTGAAGGTATGCACGTAGTAGATTTTATGGAATACGCGATGGAAGATGCCACCATCTATTTTATTCAGCCGGGGCAGATGCACCAGATTTCGTTCAGCGCGGAGCCAAAAGGATGGGTGATTACCTTTACCGAGGAATTTTTAGTTAGCAATTCCATCCCCGACAAGATGATCAGCGATATTTTCCTCTTCAACGATTACGGACAATCACCGCCGCTGCCTATCTCCGAGAGTAATATGCCCGTTTACATAAGTCTGGTAGAACAGATGGCGCATTTTGCACAATCGCTTCAAAACTATACCCTGGAAGCGGTAGGTTCGTTGGTTAAAATTTTTCTGATCCAAAGCAACAATCATTGTTCGCTGCACAAAAATGATAATCCGCAGTTGGTCGAAACGGGAAATCACATTCTCCGTACCTTTAAACAGCAGCTCAATAAACGCTATGCCAATGCGCACATGGTAGCCGATTACGCCGATGAGCTGGCCGTTACGAGCGATTATCTCAACAAGACGGTAAAGAACCTTACCGGAAAGTCGGCCAAAGATCATATTCAGAGCAAGTTGATTATCGAAGCAAAGCGGTCATTGCTCTTTAGCAATATCAGCAACAAGGAACTATCGTACGCCCTTGGCTTCGATGAGTCTGCTCATTTCAACAACTTTTTCAAGAAGTTTACCGGTCAAACACCCTCCGAATTTCGTGTTTTAGCACGCCATACCTGATTTTTGCAATCATACACCCGATTTCATTACTTCCCCGCGCACTTTGCTGCCGTACCTTTGTCGTATCAAATAAACGAATCCCGAACCTGTTAGCAGGGTGAGAACACAGTTTTCCCCTTTAGGGGTTAGGGGTCTTAAAACGACAAAAAATGAAAACAATACTTCACAAAGCAGAAACAAGAGGACATGCCAACCATGGTTGGTTAGATTCTCATCACACCTTTAGTTTTGCCGATTATTACGATCCTCAACGGGTTCATTTCGGTGCACTACGTGTATTGAACGACGACCGTGTGGCTGCAGGTAAAGGTTTTGGCCAACATCCGCACGACAATATGGAAATTGTGTCTATCCCTCTTTTTGGCGATTTGGAACACAAAGACAGCATGGGCAATGTGGCTGTTATCCGTAAAGGGGAGATTCAGGTAATGAGTGCCGGAACAGGAATTTTCCACAGCGAATACAACCGCAACACCGACATGGAAACACAGTTTCTTCAGATTTGGGTTATCCCCAACAAAAGAAATGTGACGCCTCGTTACGATCAGATATCCATTACCGATATAGCAAAAGAAGATGAACTCTATCAGATTCTTTCACCCAGCCCCGACGATCAGGGCGTGTGGATTCACCAACAAGCCTGGTTCCACCTGGGAGAATTATCCGAAGGATGGACAGGGAGCTACAAACTGAAAGGTGAAGACACAGGAGTGTATTTCTTTGTGCTGGAAGGCGAAGTTACCGTGGCGGGGCAGAAACTAAGTAAAAGAGATGGATTTGGAGTAAGCGAAACTTCCGAAATTGAAATAACCGCCAACAGCGAAGCGCAATTGCTGATTATGGAAGTAGCAATGCACTAATCAGTTATCAGTGAACAGTTATCAGTCCCGATAAATCGGGATGTCGCAAGTTCCATAAACAGTTATCAGTAAAGAATAAATAAAAATAAATAACTCAACCAAAGTCTCAGCGTTTTTGCTCAGACTTTTATAAAAAGAAACAGTATGAATACAATTAAAAAGTTTTTAGCAACCGACCAACAATCGTGGTCATTATTAATCGTTCGTCTTGCACTAGGTTTTGTACTTTTACCTCATGGTATGCAAAAAGCATTGGGCATGTTTGGCGGATATGGATTTACCGGCACAGTAGGATTTTTTCAGTCGATGGGAATGCCGTTTATTATTGGCACATTGGTAATTCTGGCCGAGTTTGTAGGTAGTATCGGTGTTATTATTGGCTTGGGAACACGCTTTATGGCTGCCTCTATTCTTCTCACTATGTCGGGTGCTATGGTACTTGGCGGACACCTCCAAAACGGTTTCTTTATGAACTGGTTTGGCATGCAAAAAGGCGAAGGTGTGGAGTATTTTATCCTGATAATTGGATTAGCCTTGGCAACAGTTATTGGAGGTAGCGGTAAATTTTCTTTCGACAATCTGGTTTCGAAACAAATAAAATAACACTTTTCTTATTTACGCACAAAACCGGGAACCTGTCAACGCATTGTTGGCAGGTTCTTTTTTTACTAGCATGCGCTCAACTTATTAGTCACCCTCATCTATTCGGATGTAGCTGTTTTGTTCTTTGCTGAATGATGCAGGCAAGTCCGAAGAATACAAAGAGGTGGGATTGCAATTAGCTACGCTGACCGTTGGTTCCCACCGACCAGCCCGCACTCTTGTGCAAGTTAGTAATGATATGTATCCGCGAAGACAAGGGAATAAGCATCGCCGCTAAGAGTTATTTATTCCTTCTCATTTTCTGAAACTCTTTTACATACTCTCCGAAATCCTGACTCTCAAGTATCGGTTTATCCAAACACATAACTGATTTATCCGGACTCTTATCATCAACAAGCACTAAGTATTTCTCTCCTTCTTTAAAAAACTTATTTGCTTTAAAATGATGTTTTGCAATAACAGGTGTCAGTACCTCTGTTTCAGTGAGACCTTGAGATACATGAATAATATCACCGTGAACCCATATTGAAAAATAAAAAGACATTAGTAAATTACTAGATTGAACTCGAGTATATGTATTCCCTGTTATCGTACCTATTGCAAAACTACTGTTTTCCAACAATGCTGACACTTCAAGCTCCCGTTTATCACCTTGCTTCTGACCTATCAAAACTCCAATAATGATAATGATTGTAAGGCCTATTCCTACAGACCACATTAGAATAACTTCCGTTTTACTATTCATATTTTTATCTTTTAAAATTATCTATAAACCTGAATGCAGGGCGAGGGCTTGGATTGACAAAATTTGATGGCGAAAGATTATTTATACTTGGATGAAAGATTTTATATTGAATAAAATGTTGATTTAATTCAAATCCCTGTTCTCCGTAGCGTAAATAATGTTGCTCCCGATGGTTGGCATAGCGTACCGTGACTGTTTGCACAACTAAAATAAGTTGCAAATATAGTTGTTTGTTTCGAGAGATATTACTATATTTTAATCAAATACAAGGAATTATGCATGCAAAGAAGACGCTTCGCCGAACTCAATGCCGCTAACTTACGCAGAACTGAGGACAGTACACCCACACTTTGTCAGGACGCATTTGCACTTTGTCAGGACACAGTTGCACTTAGTCAGAACGTAGTTGCTACAAGTCATAAAGCAGTTGATTTCTTTCAGAGAGCACATGCTTTTAGTCAGAGAGCAGCAGCTTTCTTTCCGGACGTTAAGGAAACAGTGCAAACTCATAAAATTTTAGAGTCAGAAGGCTTTGAAAGTTGTCAGAGAGCACTTGAACTTTGTCAGAACGCATTTGACAACTGTCAGAACGCATATGAATTCTTGTTTTTATATACAAAAATTAAGTCTTATCGTCGTGTAATTAAGTTATGGCGCACTTACTTTCTTTCATGTAGCATTGGAGGGTGGTTTTTCCCGATCTGATATTCATAGTAAAGCCACTTCTCCCAATGATACACCTTAAAAAGAAAAAAGAGTGCCACTTTGCAGTGCACTCTTTCTTGTAGTTATCATTGCCCGATTATTTCTTCGGTTTCTTTTTGTTCTTCTTTTTTGTATCAGTGGCAGGCGGAGTCTCCTTTTTCTCTTCCGTAGACTCTTTCAGCTCTTTCGTTTTCTTCTTCGCATCTTTTCCGGCGTCAGCTTGCGCACCTTTTTTGGGGAATGTGATCAGCACATCTTCCTTCTTTTTGGGGCGTTGTTCGTCGAGCCATTTGTAGTTTTTGAGCAATAGATCAGCACCGCTGAGTTGGCCCAAGGGGTACATATTGCCGTTAGAAGCAGAGGTCATCACGATACGATCCACCTTTTTATCCTTCAGGTACATTACCACAAAACTACTCTGGGTTTTATTTATTCCCACGATGGTGGAGTCCTTGTCATCAACAGGGTAATAAATTGTTTCGGCATTTCCGTTTACGTTCACACGTTTCAGTTGTCCGCTGTCGAGGTGCGCTATTATCTCTTTCCCCGAAAGCTGATTGAAATAAATGGAGTCTTGTTGCTGAACGGCCATGGCCGACTTTTTAATGTCCACCTTCACCACCTTTTGGTTTTTGGTGAAAGCCTGTATAAATTCGCCCGAAAGCTGATTGTTATCTTTCCAAAGCACCGGCTCGCCGTACATGTTTAGCACCGAGTCGCGGGCCGAATAGGTGAGCGAGTCGCACAAGCCCTGCACATCGAAGCGAAAGATGCGAACGTTGTTGATACCCCGGGCAGCGTCGTAAATTGAATCTTTGGAGGTATAGAGCGTATCGGCATGCACATACATGGTGTCCTTGCTCGACCAGTCCACCAACATGGCGGAATCTGTAGCCATCCCTTTCTTCAGAATTTCGTTATAGTTTACATAATTCCCCACCAAGGTGGCTTTTTGTACCGTGTCGTTGAGCACCACCCACTTGAAGCCTTCAGCAAACTTTAGTTTTTTATCATAGAAAATGGTATCGCCCACCATCGATTTCCCATCTTTCTGTTTCACCAACGATCGGTCGAGCAGCATCATCCGCTCCGTGGAGGTATTGTACCAACCCCTGTTGGTAAAAATGTCCGTTTCCTTGTTGTACAGAATATGCGTAGGACCCACGATATTGGCAACACTTGTTTTGGTATTGTATTTTAGCGTGTCGGACTCCATCGTGAAGTTTTTGTTCACCAGGTTTACTTTGTTTTTAAACAATGCTTCGTTTGTGCTTGGTGAATATTGTCCCCAGATAGAAGTAAGCGTATTTACATCATCCACTATTCTACCGCCGGTGTAATAATAAGCCAGATTGGCGGCACGGTCGTAGTTTAAACTGTCGGTGGTGAGTGTGGTTCTGCGGTTTACCATCTTTACATTACGACGCATACGTGCTAACTTTATATTTCCGTCGTAATATAATATATCTCCATATACAAAAAGGGTATCGCCCTGCACAATGCGCACGTTTCCAAAAGCATCGAGCGAGTTGGCACCTTCGTAGAAATAAGCACTATCGCAATACATCACTGTATTGCCGTGGCGAAATTTCACCGAACCATTTAGCATCTGCACATCAGGACGCAATATTTTATCGTACGACAGGGTCTCGGAGTTTTCCAGATAAACCAAATCGGCATTACGATCTTTTAGCGGATTGGCAATGGGCGCAAGCATCTTTGCATCCTGGGCGGGTTTTGCAGCGGGTCGGGCTTTGCCCTTTTTCCCTTTCTGAGCAGCTTTTACCGGCATTTGGCTCTGCAACACTTCTTTACGCAATTGGCGGGGCCGAATTTGAGCATGAAGTACTACAAAAAACAAGCACAGAAATACATACAGCAAGCTGTGCCTGGTGGATAAAATGCGTTTAAAAATCGGAGTTCTCAAAATATATTCTATATTTATCGACCCCGTTACTCAAAGTAACGGGGTCGAAGTTGTAAATTTATATGCCTGTACTTGATTTAAAGAATGATTCTATTTAATCAAAAAAACAGAAGAATAGAATTTTATAATACGGCTATTACTTAATCCAACCCGGATACTGGAATTTACAATTCACCCAAGCCGGATCGATACTAATATAGGTTTCTTTTTGTTTTTTCACAATCCAGTTGGTAATAAACTCTTGTCTCTCCTTATCTTCATACATAGCCCTCAGCATCTGATAATCGTCGGTAAGGTTGGCTTTGTGATTTTCCACTTTCGATTTTATCTTCACAACGGCCACCACTTCTTTATTGGTAGTTGGGCTTATCATTGAGAATGGAGCCGAAATTTCGCCCACCTTTTTATCGTAAACAATTTTGGCAATTTCCGGATTCAAATCCTGATATTCAAATTTTGAAGTTCCTGTTTTGTCGTTAAGCATCAAACCGGCATTCAACGCTGTGTTTTTATCTTGCGAGTAAGCCATTACAGCTTGTTCAAAGGTAATTTTACCATCGCGAATAAGGCCTGAAATAGAATCGAGGTTGTGAATAGCTTTGGTTTTTTCCTCGATAGAAACACGGGGTTTCAACAGGATATGACGACAATTGATTTTATCGCCACGCTTTTCAATCAGTTGAATAATGTGGTATCCAAACTCACTTTGAACAATACGCGATACTTTTTTAGGATCCAATAAGTTGAAGGCAACGGTTGCAAATTCGGGAACCAATTGCCCACGTCCCATAAACCCAAGTTCACCACCCCGTTTTGCACTTTCGGTGTCTTCGGAATAAATACGTGCTAAAACAGAGAAATCGGTTGTACCCGAAGTTACACGTTCAGTAAAATCGCGCAAACGATCTTTAATACGGGTCGACTCTTCGATGGGAACCGGTGGTTCGAAGCTTACAATTTGTAATTCAACCTGAGCAGGTACGGTTGGGATACTATCGGCTGGTATTTTGTTGAAAAAACGACGGATATCAGCCGGTGTCGATTTGATTTTCTCCACCAGTTTCGACCGCATTTGTTGAATCAATTGTTGGTTGCGAATCATATCACGTAAGTCTTCGCGCAATTCCGAAGTGGGTTTGCGAAAATACTCTTCCACCTTTTCTTTCGAGCCGATTTGCGATACATAGTAGTTCAATTGACTTTCCACCTGATTGTTGACTGAGGATTCATTTACCGTAATACTATCAATAGCGGCCTGATGTAAAAAAAGTTTCTGAATAGCCATTTGCTCCGGTATAACACAATACGGATCGCCTTCCAGAGGAGTTTTTTCATATTCTGCACGTAGCCTTTGCTCTTCTACTTCCGATTTTAGAATGGATTCATCACCAACTACCCATACCACTTCATCGATAATATTCTTCTGGGCCAGCATTTTAAAAGGGGCAATGCTTAAAAGTAAAAAAAGTGCGAAAATTGTTTTTTTCATATTTACAAGTTGACGTTATGCGTGTATGTTTTATATTTCTATCTGTTTTAGTTCTTATTTGTGGTTAGTCGCATAAAAAGCGACTCTATTTCTTTTTGAAAAAAGTGACGTTCTCATCTTTAATGGCATCATCATACAATTCGTTTTCGAACTTCGTGATAAATTCTCCTTTCATCTTATTCAGTAATATATTGCCAATCCGATCTCTCGACATTTCAAAAGGCTCTACACTCCCCGTACTTCTCGACCCGATAATCCGCAAAAAATAACGGTGGGTGCTATCCGACACTTCTACAAAACGATTGGACGAAATATAGCTGGAAGGGTTTTCCACTTTGATAGGCATTTTTTTCAATACCTCAGAAAAAGGCACCCACCTGTCGCCAAAATAATCATAGCTTATTGCATTCTGAATACTGTATTTTTCTATATTTCCGAGTGCCTTCACATTGGCCGACTGCACCCAACTTCGTACATTGGCTATTTGTGGTGCTTTGGCCGGAACAACCAGCAGCAGTCCTTTAATCACATTTTCTTTCAGTAGTAGTTGACTGCTGTATTTTTTATAGAAAGCCTGCAGCTCTTCGTCAGATGGCTCTTTCGGAAGGCGTTGCTCTATCATTTTTTGCTGATACTGATGAATGGTCAGCGATTTACGATAACTCTCTACCAATTCATCAATTTCGCTTTTATTGCTAATGTTTCGCTTCGCATTTTCGTACAAAAGCACATCGGTTACCCACTTACGAATATAACTTTTGGCTATCTGGGCACTGTCCACCTTATTCACGTTTGGAGGAATGATTTGCTGAATGTCCTCGTAGTACAAAAATTTACCCTCCACCTCAAGCAAGGGCGATTTATTTTCATCTGCAACCTTGGAGCCACACGAGGAAAATAAAACCATTACAACAGAAAGAATTGGCAAGAAAAAAGTCTTAATCATCTACAGTATTTAATCCGGCTTGTTGGTTGAAATAAAAAACGCAAAAATAAAATCCAAAGGTAGGACTTTTATTTTTGCGTTTGAGAAATTATTAGTTTTTCTTAACCGTTTTCAAAATATTTTGGTCAACTATAACCTTATATTTGGCACGAAGAGTCTTAATCCACTCTTTTTCTAAGTATTCTTGATAATCGGCAGTCACTAAACCGCGTACATCGGTATAATTTTCGGGAGTCTTTTTGAGCATTTTTCCGGTAATAAACACAAAAGGATACTCGTTAGAAGGAGCTAAGTTCTCCTTCGACTTGAAAACTTCTTTATCAATCACCTTATTTTCGCCTTTCACAAAAAGGCCTTTTTCAACCTTCACGTATTGGATACTATCATTCAATCGACTGCGAAGGTAGTTGTCTACCGAATCTTTATCCGATTTACGCACCAGCGATTTTGCCATTTTGAAGGTGGCATTGTTTTTACACGATATGATATAACCTTTGTAATGAGGCTCTTTCCAAGTATAATCCGACTTGTGCGCATTGAAGTATTTCTTCAATCCTTCGGTATCTTTCGACGCCTTTTCCCAAACCTGATTGTTGCTGATCTCGAACAGAAGAATACCATCGTGATATTCGTTCATCAAATATCGAAACTCGGGGTGCTCTTTTTCCAGTTGTGAGTCTTCATACGCTAATAATTCGGCATCAATATAGGCATCAAGTTTCTGGTTAATCAGTTCGGATGCGGTACTAATTTGCGACTCAGGGTTACTGTTTAGATACTTTGCAAAATCGGCTTGCGAATACTTTTTATCCGCGAAACTAAACAGCGGTTTATTCAGTTTTGCAACTTCAGCTTTAAACAGCGAATCGTTTACATCGGCCTTGCCGCCCAATTTGATAATGTCCTGCACAGCGGCTGCATTTATGTTGCAATCATAGTCCACACGTAATCTCCGCAACAATGCTTGCTGCCCAAAGCTAGCGCGCTCGTCACGGTTTACTTTACGTACAAGGTCTTCCTTCATGCTTTCGAATGAATCAACCCCTTTCTTGTTCAGCAATTTGATAATATGCCAACCGTAATTAGTTTGAACAGGTACACTTATGTCGCCAATATTTTTCAGAGCAAAAGCAGCAGCCTCAAACTCGGGCACCATCCTACCGGTAGTGAAAGCCGGCAACTCACCATCGCGCGCCGATGAACTTTTATCTTGTGAGTATTTTTTGGCCAATGTTCCGAAATCATCTCCTGCCAACACACGCTTATAGAGCGAATCAGCCGTAAATTTAGCCGCTTTAATTTTCGCCGCATCGCCTTTTGGTGCCGACAACATAATGTGCGCAACAGTCACCTCACCCATAGAATTACGGCGAGCGTGTACTTTGATAATATGATAACCAATCGTTGATCGAACAACCTTTGAAACAGAACCCACAGGCGTGTTGTAAGCTGCCGACTCGAAAGGATACACTGTGCGAAAAGCTGAGACAAATCCTATACGACCTGAGTTTTTGGCAGCTGTAGGATCTTCCGAAACTTCTTTGGCAACCTTCGCAAAATCTTCATTCTGAATGCGCTTCAAAATTGACTGAATGCTGTTCCAAGCTTTTAAAGTATCCACCGGAGCAGCATTTTGGGGAATCTGTATCAGAATATGACTCACATCTACTTCTTCTTTCAGGTGGTTGTAAGCTTCCAACAAAACAGCCTCTTCCACATTCTGATCGGTTAAATAGGGTCGCGTCAGTTGAGAACGGTAACCCGACAACTCGGAGATAAAAGCGTGGGTGGTATCTATCCCTTTCGATTTGGCCTCCTCTACTTTCAATTTGAAATTTACAAATAAGTCTACGTATTCGTCAAGCGTTTTTTTATCTAACGAATTGTTCGTGTTGTTTTTATTATAAATATATTCAAACTCGGACTTCAGCACCGGCTTGTTGTTAATCGTCATCAACACCGGATCATATCCCTGTGCAAACAAACAGCCCGAAAATGCTAGAACGACAACTAAAGAAATTACAAATGGTTTCATAATTATTTAATATGATAATTCGACTGAATAGTCAACAACCGGCAATTAACGTTGACGGCTACAACTAACTGTAAACGTATTTAATGTGCTATTGTTGTGTGTATTATTTACAAATAATGTTTCGTGACATTTTCTTTCCATCAGACTCTACATCCAAAACAATTTATAACTATCCACTATTAATTATTCATCGATAATTTACAGCTATTCGCCACGGCTATAATTAGGCGCTTCGCTTGTAACAGTTACGTCGTGCGGGTGACTTTCGGCCACACCTGCATTGGTGATGCGTGTAAATTTAGCCTCGTGCAATTCGTCGATGGTGTGCGAACCGCAGTAACCCATACCGGCACGTAAGCCACCAATCATTTGATAGACCACTTCGAACAATGAACCTTTGAAAGCTACACGGGCAGCAATTCCTTCGGGCACCATTTTCTTCATGTCATCCTCGTTGTCCTGAAAATAACGATCTTTCGATCCTTTTTCCATTGCTTCGAGCGAACCCATGCCGCGGTACGATTTAAATTTACGACCGTTGAAAATAATTGTTTCGCCCGGCGATTCCTCCACACCTGCAAAAAGCGATCCTGCCATAACGGTAGTTGCACCTGCTGCCAATGCTTTTACTATATCGCCCGAATAGCGAATGCCTCCATCGGCAATAACCGGTATACCTGTTCCCCGCAATGCTTTCGACACTTCGTGAATAGCTGATAATTGAGGTACACCCACACCGGCAATTACACGGGTAGTACATATTGAACCGGGACCGATACCTACTTTCACCGCATCGGCTCCAGCTTCGGCCAAGGCTAACGCTGCTTCGCCGGTAGCAATATTTCCCACGATAATATCAATTTGCGAATAACGCGCTTTTGCCTTTCTCAATGTTTCGATAACACCTTTGGAATGACCATGAGCTGTATCAATAACTATGGCATCCACACCGGCAGCTACCAATGCATCTACTCTGTCGAACACATCGGCTGTAACCCCGACTCCGGCAGCCACCCGCAACCGACCCTGAGCATCTTTACATGCACGAGGTTTATCTTTTGCTTTGGTAATATCTTTATATGTCAGCAAACCAACCAGTTTATTGTCGTTATCAACAACCGGTAGTTTTTCAATTTTATATTGTTGCAGTATATCGGCAGCGGCTTCCAGATTAGTAGAGCGGGATGTGGTAATCAGATTTTCTTTTGTCATCACATCATCTACTTCTTTGGTCATGTCGCGTTGGAAGCGTAAATCGCGATTGGTAACAATGCCAACCAGGCAACCATTTTCGTCAACCACAGGAATTCCACCAATTTTATATTCGCCCATCAACGCCAACGCATCGCCAACAGTAGCACCTTTACGAATGGTTACAGGATTCGAAATCATACCGTTTTCGGCACGTTTCACTATCTCTACCTGTTTGGCCTGTTCGGCAATAGTCATATTTTTATGAATCACACCTATACCACCTTCGCGAGCAATGGCAATAGCCATTTTGCATTCGGTTACAGTGTCCATTGCAGCTGAAGCAATTGGAATTTTCAACTCAATACGGCGTGAAAAGCGGGTAGTAAGATTTACGTCGCGGGGCAGGACATCGGAATAGGCGGGAACCAGAAGTACATCGTCAAACGTCAAACCTTCAATTTGAACTCTTTCAGCAATAAATGACATAGTGTTTTTGTTTTATGTTTCGATTTTCAGAGGGAATACATTGCTTAACATGCTATTGTAATGCTATTTAAGCTTGTGTCCTACTATGAAAATTATTGCATGCAAATTTACACATTATTTGCGACTACCGAAATAGCCGAAACATTAAAAAACTATATTTCAGAGTGCCGGATTACAAATTATTAGCTGAACAACAGTAAAAGACACTTCGACAGATCATTTATCCATTAAAACAGGCTCTCAACATGCTATTTGTGTAGCAATTAGTATTCTACGGACAATTGTCATCTCAGTTCTCTATTGTCTCCGATGTGAATGCTTCTTTGCACCGTTTTACCGGAAGTGACGACCAGAATAGAATTCCATTTTATACGCCTCCTTCGGCCTGTTATTCCTGTACCCTTTGTACCGAATTGACTTCTTTTATCTTCATAATATCCCGACAGAGATTATTAATATCCTCGGTGTCGTGTACATAAATGAAGAAACGTCCCACAAATATACCTGCTTCGGTTTCGATATTCATTTTCTGAATATTTACTGCATACGCTTCGGTAATTACTTTGAGAATTTGAATAAGTACACCTTTTTTATCAATGCCTCTTATTTCGAGCACTTCTACGAATGAGAGCACTTTATGCGTTGCCCAATCGGCAGAGATAATACGTTCGCCATAACTTGTTTTCAGTTTATCGGCTACCGGGCATTGACGTTTATGAATAATCACCGACTCAGAATCGTCGACATACCCCAGCACATCATCGCCCGGGATAGGATGGCAACATTCAGCCAGTTTATAAGTCTTTCCGGCGTTTTCTTCGGTAAGTTTATAGGCTTTCTTACGGTCTATCTTGCTATCTATCGGCACCGTTTCGTGCTTCACCGCTTCAGACGAACCTCCAAAAGGTAATTTGAGGTATTTGGCAAAAACATTCTGTGCTTTTTGTTTAAACACAATTTTACTCAAATCCTCCAGATTCAGAATTCCTTTTCCAACCTGCAGGTACAGTTCATTTCGCTGAGTAATGCTGTAGTGATTAAGAATACGAACAATGTTTTCGTTCTCGGCTTCAAGGTGGAGCGATTTCAGAACAGCTTCTATTCGTTTCTGACCCTCTGCAATTTGCGATTTTTCTTCTTTTTTAAACAGCGCACGCAGTTTTGCTTTTGCTCTGGCAGTAGTCACAAAATCGAGCCACTCGGGCTGCGGCGTTTGTTTTCGGGTCGTCAGAATCTCCACCTGATCGCCACTACTTAACGAATAGCTTAACGGAACAAGCTTATGGTTAACCTTCGCTCCAATGCAGTGATTCCCCAAATCGGAGTGGAGTAAGAATGCAAAATCGAGTGCTGTAGCGCCCTGAGCAATGGTTCGGATTTCGCCTTTGGGCGTAAAAACAAATATTTCGGAGGCAAAAAGATTCAATTTGAAGGTATCCATAAAATCGAGCGCATTGGGCTCCGGATTGTCCAGCAATTCTTTGATGGTCTTTAGCCATTTATCAAGTTCCGATTCATCGGCAACGCCCGATTTGTACTTCCAGTGGGCTGCAAGCCCCTTTTCGGCTATGTCGTTCATGCGCTCGCTACGAATTTGCACTTCCACCCATTTACCGCCCTGTCCCATTACAGTAACGTGCAGAGCCTCGTAACCATTGGCTTTTGGCGTACTTACCCAGTCGCGAATGCGCTCGGGGTGAGGTTTGTATAGTGCCGTTAGCGCCGAGTAAAGCATCCAACACTGATCCTTTTCATTCATTCCGGCGCGCGGTTTAAACACGATACGCAAAGCCAGAATATCATACACCTCTTCGAAAGGTATATTGCGCGAGGCCATTTTTCGGGAAATAGAATAAATAGATTTTATGCGGGCACGTAGGGTAAACTCATAGCCCATTTCGGTTAGCTTCTCGTAGATGGGCTGCGAAAACTCTTTGTAGAAAAGATTACGGGCATCTTCGTCACCGGCTAATCGGGCTTCAATATCGTGATAGGTATCGGGGTGTTCGAATTTAAAACTCAGGTTCTCGAGTTCGGTTTTAATGCGGAAAAGACCTAAACGGTGAGCAAGTGGGGCGTAAATATATTGCGTTTCGCCGGCAATTTTATATTGCTTGGCAGAGGGCATGGAACCCAGGGTACGCATATTGTGAAGTCGGTCGGCAATTTTAATCAGAATAACACGTATGTCTTCCGACATAGTGAGAAGGAGCTTGCGAAAATTCTCGGCTTGTTCCGAAGCTCTTTCGGCAAATACGCCACCCGAAATTTTTGTCAGTCCATCCACAATTTGGGCAATCTTCGGACCAAAAAGATTACTAATATCTTCTACCGTATAATCGGTATCTTCCACCACATCATGAAGCAAAGCAGAACAGATGGACGTAGAGCCCAAACCAATTTCCTTTACCACAATGCGGGCAACTGCCAACGGGTGCATGATATAAGGTTCGCCCGACCGTCGCTTGATACCTTTGTGCGCGGCTTTAGCAAAGTTGAAAGCTCGGGTTACAAGTTCAACTTTCTGTCGGTGATTGGTTTTGCTGTAATCATCAAGCAGTGCATCAAATTCCTGTTGAATCTGATCATCATCGGATAGTATTTCTTGTTCTGGTATCTGCGACATAAATAACTTAAGTTGAGAGTGAATAGCTAATAGTGACGGTTAAGGCTTGACTATTAACAACAAATTTTAAAAAATACTTTTCTGCTCTTTTAGCTTCAAAATTGGCTTGCAAAGATATAAAAATCCATTCAGCACGCAATGTATATAGTTACGAGTAAATGGTTACATGTTACCTGCTTCGACAGGCTCAGCACAAGAGTCTGTTTGTGTGACTTTTGCTTACAAAAAAGATACCAATAAATGATACTGAGCGTTTCCGATTATCTTATTGCTTTTTAAAACCTTAGATGAAACAGCTTCGAGCAAGTTGAAAACTCATTTTTGAAGTCAAGAAACAGGTGTTTTATTATAGAACAGTGAACTAATTATTCGGTTCAAAACTAGTGATAAAAAGATGCTGTTGGTTCAAAAAAGCATTAATAATAACCGGCAATCAATAAACCAATATCATTTGAAGGAATATTGTAATAATTTCCAATAAGACGGTTGACCAAAACACCGCTATAAATAAATGCACCATGACGAAATCCTACACTTTCGGTAATGGCAGAATTCACGCTACCCGAACAGGCAACTTTGAGAAGCATGGGTGCAAAAATATTGCTGAGTGCCATCGACGAAGTACGCGCCACCCGGGCAGAAATATTGGGCACACAGTAATGAATAACACCGTGCTTTTCGAATACCGGATGTTGAAGGGTGCGGCATTCGGATGTTTCGAAGCAACCGCCCTGATCCACACTCATATCGATGATAATGGCACCGGGCTTCATTGTTTTTACTAATTCTTCCGACACCATAAAACGCTCCGAACCATTGATATATCGAAGATTACCGATAACGGCATCGGCAGTAGCCAACGACCGGATCAGTACGGTAGGATGAATAACCGACGTGAAAACCTGCTGCCCAAGGTAATGCTGTATTTTGCGCAACTTACTAATGTCATGATCAAATACTTTTACCTGAGCACCCAAAGCCAGTGCTGTACGCGCAGCCACCGAACCGGTAATACCTGCACCCAGAATCAATACTTCGGTAGGTGTGATTCCTGCTACACCACCCAGCAAGAGGCCTTTGCCCCCGCGCTCGTTGCTCATTAGTTCGGCCGCAACAGCAATAGCCGTATTTCCTTCGATTTCCGCAATGGAATTTACCACCGGAAACGCTTTTTGTTCGTCCTGAATCAACTCATAAGCAATGGCATTCATCTTCTTCTTCATCATCAATCGTATGCACTCGGCCGACAAATTGCTGAGTTGCAGCATCGAAAACAATGTAGATCTATCGTGCATCAGGTTGAGTTCTTCAAGCGTAGGGGGTGCAATTTTCAAAACCATGTCGGCTCCAAATACTGTAGCCGCATCGTCTACCAGATAAGCACCCGCCTCGCTGTATTGCAAGTCGGAATAAGACATTGGTTCACCTGCACCACGCTGTACATACACGCTGTGACCCTCTTCCGTAACAATGGCAACACCCTCGGGGGTTAATGCCAAACGGGTTTCAACAAGTGCATTTTCTTTGGGAAGTCCGATTGACAATCGCGGTTGCCGGGCTATTTCGCGCAACAAACACTCTTCGGGGAAAAGTGATCGTTCTTCTTTAGGATTGCGTTTCATCTGAAATAATTATTGGTTGAACTACAAAACTAAGCACTATTCTCGGAATAAGCAAATAATCAAATGCTTATTCGTTGTGAAATTTTGTTATTTGTACAGATTGGTAATTATTATTGCCCGAATAATATCAAATATAGTTGATTGCCCACCCTGATATCTTTACTCTTTACGTCTTTGTTCTTTGTTCTTTCTGTCTTTGTTCTTTCTGTCTTTGTTCTTATCCCTAAATTAGTACCTTTGCAAACTTATTCATAAATATGGAAAATAAAAAACTTACAGGGCATGTAGCCCTATTCTCGGCAAATATTATTTTTGGGATCAACAACCCCATTTCCAGAGCATTGATGCCCGAAATACTGAGTCCGTTTACACTTACTTTCTTCAGATTAGCGGGTGGGATGTTGCTATTTTGGATGGTTTCGCTGTTTACTAAAAAGGAGCATGTGCCGGCAAAAGACATTTTTCTGTTATTTCTTGCATCATTCTTTGCACTTACATTGAACCAGCTGCCTTTTTTTGTGGGCTTATCCATGACTTCACCCATCGATGCGTCTATTGTTGTGACCATGTTACCCATTCTGACCATGATACTGGCAGCCATCATTATCAAAGAGCCTATCACTTTGATGAAAGCTGTAGGAGTAGTGGTGGGAGCCTCGGGTGCTTTGTTGTTGGTCTTTAGCAGTCAGATGCAGCACACCGGAAATGGAGATTTCTGGGGCGATCTAATTGTTTTTTCAGCGGCTTTTTCATTCGCTATCTACCTAACTGTTTTCAAAGATCTGATAACGAGATATTCGCCTGTCACTCTTATGAAATGGATGTTTTTGTTTTCCACCATCGTTAGTGCGCCTTTTTGCTACAAGCCATTGATGCAAACCGATTTCTCGCTACTGACCGCCAATACTTTCTGGCGCATAGGCTATATGGTTATTTTTGCCACTTTTCTGGGTTATTTGCTTATTCCTATCGGACAAAAAGTGCTTCGCCCCACCACATTGAGCATGTACAATTATGTTCAGCCGGTGGTAGCATCGCTGCTTGCAGTGGCCATTGGCATGGATGTTTTCGGATACGAAAAAGCACTGTCGGGCATACTTGTTTTTGCGGGCGTATATATTGTTACGCAAAGTAAATCGAGAGCACAGATGGAGGCGGAGAAACTGGCAAAAAAGAAATAGTCGACACAACATTTCCAGTCTCCTACTTTCATTTAGAGATTAGCTCATTAAAGGTATCTCTATGCATCGGAAAGGGGACATTCACTGCTCTGTATGAACCACTTCTATCTTATAAAAGGATGTATCTGAGTGTATGTATTCATCTGCTTAGCATGTTTACACTCAAAGTGAATGCGGGCTAGCCTGCGGCAGGCAGGAGCAAAACCGCCGGAATGTACAACTTGTCCCGACTTATCGGGATCAGCCAGCCAATGAACAAAGCGTGTGTTAGCAGTAGTTTTTTCTTTCAAATTGCTTGTTCTTCCGTAATTTCGAATAATCGGTAAAATTCATTTGCTAGTTTTTTCTTTTTTCGTTTAAATGTCAAACTAGGTATAAACATTGGCAACAAAAATAGATTTCCGATAATAAAAACTGAAGTTTCCAAGTCATGACCTTTAGTCAATAAAATATAGTTAAACAACAAGATTCCTATTGTTGGAAAATAAAGCAACCAAGAATAACTAAATCCAATTGGTTTAATTTTAATGTCAATTTCTGTCTCAAATTTCTTTTTAGATTTATATAAACCCTCAATTAAAAATGGAGTCTTTGGAATAAACTCATTTCGAGTCAAGCGAAAAGTTCTTTTGTCGAATTCACCATAAAATGTTTTTTTTATTCTGTCCGAATATCGTAAAGATAGCTAATGGTGAACCTTTTATTTTCGGGTCTCCAATTTTAGTGTTCAACTCTAATCTTTCTCTAAATTCGTTTATGCTCAACGGTGAATTCATCATATTTACTTCGTTCTTTTTTTTTCTAAAATTGCTGCTAACGAACGAGGCCATGGGCATTTGTCCGTCTACTGACGGAGGGAGCGTTCGCTGTCCGTCGGTTGACGGACAAAGTGAATGCGGGCTTGCCTGCGGCAGGCAGGAGCAACACCTCCAAATTGCACGTCAGTCAGCCAATGAACAGGCGTGTGTTAGGCGGTCGTTAATTCCCTTTATAAATTGTCAAAGAATTTAATCATCAATGTGTTATAGTCAACAAATTCTGTCAGTGGGAGCGTCTCATATTTGTCATAAACATCATGATATGCCTTAATTCCACCTTGTGTATAAATATAAAAACATGGAACACCTTTTTGGTAAAATAGACAGTGGTCGCTATTGCAGGCAGCTCCACGTATATCAACTTTCGGCAAGAGTTTGTTTTCTGTGTTTATTTTAGTCAGCAAATCAAATTTGTCTTTAAAAACGCTACCATTTACAACTCTAATTCCTTCTTCTCCTGTTCCTGCTAAGTCAAAGTTAACGAGAAACTTAATTTTTTCTAATTTTATTAATGGATTTTCTGTAAACTCTTTTGCTCCATAAAGACCAATTTCTTCCGCAGACAAACAAATAAATACCATTGAGTATTTGGGTTGGTTTTTGGAATAATAGTTTGCTAGGTTTAAAGTCATTGCAATTCCGCTCGCATTATCATTAGCACCGGGAAAATATGTTTCTTTTCCCATTTTTCCCAAGTGGTCATAATGTGCTGTTACAACAATAAATGAGTCTGGTTTTACACTTCCTTTTATATAGCCAACAATATTCTGAGTTTCATATTTGTCAATAAATTTATTGTCAATTTTTAGTTCAACTGAGTTGAAATTATTCAATTCAATCTCTTTGTTAATTATAATAATAGGTCTAATGTTCAATGTTGTTGAATTTTCCCATGTAAGTTTTTCTTTGGTGTAAATAATAACTCCTTTACAGGGAATCTGAGGACTATATTTGAGGAAAGAAATATAGTCATCAATTGTTTTATTCAATTCTTTGTTCTCTGTCGATTTTGTTGTATTGTCAATCAAAATAAAGTTTTCTCCAGCTTTTCTGATTAAATCAATAAACTTTTCTTTTGTGTCGATTCCATTTCTGTCAGTTTTCACGACATTAATCTTTCCTTTTATGCTTGGAGAGGAAGATTCAATAAGAAAGTCAACTCCTGGGTTTAAAACCTCTCCGTTAATTTTAACCAGAACATCGTTAGGAAAAGTATTAATGGGAATATTGAATTTTTGATAATATGATTTTCCAAAAGGAATTAAACCAATTCTTTTATATTCGCTCGAAATATATTCAGCTGCAAGTATATTTCCACTTTCGGTGTAGCCTCTTCCTTTTAATTCAGGAGAAGCCAGTTTTTGAACAATTGCTTTTGCGTATTCCAAGTCTTGAGAATAGATAGTCAAACTCAGAGTTAGGAAAATAATCAGGAAATTCAGTTTTCTCATATCTGTATTTTTAATTTTTTTTAATGCCGCCTAACTTGCATATATACGAACTCTAATTGCACATATTCCTTATTTAGCTGTGTATGCGAACTATTAGTTCGCATATTTCCACTTTAGGCGATATTTTTATTCTCTTTTTTAATTAAAATTCAGCCCCAAAGGTAGAAACAATTTATCGCATTAACAACGTATCTTTTAATTAATTTTTAAAATAGTTGTTTATTGCTATATGTGGCAGAATAAGCTGCTAATTACAATACTAACTCCTGTCTTACGAACCACGGATTTCCTCTGGCGGTAATATATTTTGAAACGGCATACTGCCAACAACATTTTTCAATTCCAATTTACATTTTCATTTTCCTAACTTCTGTTATTACTATTCTGATCCCTACTTTCTGAACTCCACTTTGCGGAAGCGACTCCCCTAAATTTGCAACATCGACCCCGATTTATATTTTAGCCTCCCCGATGTTTGATATTTGCTCCCCGATTAACGTTGTAAGCTCCCCGGTTTATATTTTTAACGCCCCAATTTATACTTTTAACACCCCAATTAACAATACGTGCTCCCCGATGTATACTTTTAACGCCCTGATGTTCATTATTAACGCCCCGATGTTCAAAACAAGCGCCCCAAGGTTCAAAACATACTCCTCCATGACCAAAAAGTGCTAAAAAAGTATCTGAATAATGATGATCGTTTACCTATCTTTGTAACTCAAAAGTATATACCATAAACAGAACAATATGAACCTTAGATCTCACTCACACTCCCGACTGCTACTCACTTTGTCGGTATGGTTACTGGCTGTGCTGAGCCTTTCGGCAGCCGCCCCGGTGTTTATCCCAGTGGAAACCGCACACAATGCGCTCTTGCTGCAAACCGATAAAGATGGGCGATTGTTGATGACTTATTTCGGAACGAAGCTAAACCATTCGGCCGATTACGGGCAGGTGAGCGCACAGACCAATTATCACGATTCGGATACCGGTTTCTTTAATCATGCCTACACACCTGCCGGAACATGGAACCTGGTGGAGCCGGCACTCAGCATCACGCATGCCGACGGCAACGTGTCCACCGAGTTGCGATACGTTTCGCATACCACCGAAGCCACCGACGCGAATGTAAAAACAGTTTCGGTTCTGTTGTCCGACCCTGTATATAAAACCGAGGTGACGCTGTACTTTAAAATCTACGCAAAAGAAGATGTAGTGGAACAATGGAGCGTGATTCGCAACAACGAAAAGGGAACGCTGACCATGGGAAAATACGCTTCGGCCAATCTCACCTTTACGGCTAAGAATTATTACCTTACGCATTTCCACGGTGCCTGGGCGCAGGAGATGAAACCTGAGCAAACGCTGTTGACGCACGGCATTAAAACCATCGATTCCAAACTGGGCACACGTGCCAACCTGTACGAACATCCGGTTTTTGTTCTGGCGTTCGACAAACCTGCCACCGAAACCGAAGGCAAGGTAATGCTGGGAACGTTGGCCTGGTCGGGTAATTTTAAAATGGATTTCGAAGTGGATGCTTATCATCAGTTGCGGGTTATTCCGGGTATCAACCCTTTTCAGTCGGAATATCCGCTGGCTTCGGGCAAGGAGTTCAAAACGCCCTCGTTTATCTATACTTTTTCGGACAAAGGAACGGGCGAAGCTTCCCGACAACTGCACCGCTGGGCGCGCGACTACCGCTTGTACGATGGCAACGGCACCCGTCTGACTTTGCTCAACAACTGGGAGGCTACCTATTTTAATTTCGATCAGGAAAAATTGGTGAAACTCTTTGCCGATGGCAAGAAACTGGGTGTGGATTTGTTCCTGTTGGACGATGGATGGTTTGCCAATAAATATCCGCGCAATGATGATAAAGCCGGGCTGGGCGACTGGGAGCCAAACGCGAAGAAATTGCCCGATGGTGTGAGCTATCTGGTAAAGGAAGCGGGTAAGGCAGGTGTGAAGTTTGGCATTTGGGTAGAGCCCGAAATGGTAAACCCCAAATCGGAGCTATACGAAAAGCATCCCGACTGGGTGATTCGCCAGACCGAACGTCCGGAGCATTATTTCCGTAATCAGTTGGTATTGGATCTTACTAACCCGCAGGTGCAGGACTATGTATTTGGTGTAATGGACAATCTATTGGGTAAAAATCCTGAATTGTCGTTTATCAAATGGGATTGTAATTCGGTAATTTACAATGCACAATCGGCTTATCTGCAAAAAACAAAACAGAAGCAATCGCAACTGTATGTGGACTATGTGCGGGGACTGTATAAAGTGCTCGATCGGGTGCGGGCGGCGTACCCCAAAGTGCCTATGATGCTCTGCTCAGGTGGTGGTGGACGCGTGGATTATGAAGCCCTGAAGTACTTTACCGAATACTGGCCATCGGACAATACCGACCCGTTGGAACGAGTTTATATTCAATGGAACTATAGCTATTTCTATCCGGTGATTGCTTCGTGTAACCACATTACCGACTGGAGCAAAGTGGGACTAAAGTACCGCACCGATGTAGCCATGATGGGCAAGATGGGGTATGATATTGTGGTAAGCCATTTGTCGGAAAACGATTTGAAATTCAGTCAGCAAGCACTGAAAGTGTATGATTCGCTGAAAGAACTGGTTTGGCGTGGCGACTTGTATCGCCTGGCTTCTCCTTACGAAAATGCATACGCTTCGTCGATGTTTGTAAACGATGCCAAAACAAAAGCAGTGATGTTTAATTATGTGGTCACCAATCGGTTTGACGCTACCTACACCCCTACGCCCATTCGGTTGACAGGACTTGACGCAACGAAGAATTACCGTATCAAAGAAATAAACCTCTACCCCGGCACAAGCTCTTCCCTGAACACTTCGACCGTGTTTAGCGGCGACTTTTTAGTAAAGAACGGATATAACCCTGACCTTAGTCTACAGCGCACCAGTGTGGTGCTGGAAATTACGGCTGAGTAAGCAAAAACTAAGGGCAATAAACAAAATCCGTTTATTGCCCTTAGTTTTTTTATATGAGTAAGACATTAACACAAGTTCTCTTATCTGCGAAATCAGCGATACTACTTAATAATAGTGCCTTATCCGGTAAATCCAATGGCACCGGCAATGGCATTTACACAATGCAATAACTCAAACAGTACCCGATCTGCTTCTGCCGAATTTCCTTCTACAGAGTACGCACGCCATTTCTTCAGTAAGTCTATTTGATGGTCGTGTATTGGTTCCATAGCCTCAGCCCTCAGCAAAGTAGAATAATAGTGGTTTTCGCGCCTAACGGAAATGGGAATTCCCAAAATAATGTCAATCATACGTCGGGTACGCGATAGCTCATCAGTCATACGGGTTACAAACTCTGCATTGTGTGGTACACCTTCGGCTAGTTGCGCATATTTTCTAAATATAACTTCGTCGGATGAAGCAAGGCTCGAATCAATATTCGTGAAAACATACCTGATAAAAGGATCGGTCTTTACAGCCGTCTTTAATCGTTCAAATTTATCCGGGTCTTGTTTTTGCATGGCTTCGAGGGTGGTGCCCACGCCATACCAACTTGTGATATTAAACCGGCACTGACTCCAACTGAAAACCCACGGAATGGCTCTTAAATCGGAAAGGGTGCGCGTTCCCGTTCTGCGTGAAGGGCGGCTGCCAATTTTACTTTGCTCGATGGCATCTATGGGTGTTGTTTTTTCGTAGAATTCTATAAATCCCGGTTTCTGTGTAATTTCTTTATACACCACTTTGCTCTTATTTGCCAAATATTCCAATTCTGCAGCCATTTCATGTTCTTCGTTTTCTTTATCTTTCTGAAGAATGGTAGCTCCCAGCGTGCCGGCAGTGAGTAGTTCCAGATTATAAACGGCGTTATTTTTATTGGCATACTTGCGTTCAATCGTTTCACCTTGTTCTGTCAACCGGATATCTCCACTTATCGAACCGGGCGGTAAAGCTTTGAGGAACCAGTGTGTAGGTCCCGCTCCACGACTTATCGAACCTCCTTTACCGTGAAAGAAACGTATTTTTACCTGATGTTTTCGTCCTACCTCTGTTAGTTTCGACTGAGCTTCGTACAAATACCACTGACTGGCTAGTATTCCTCCATCCTTATTGCTGTCGCTATATCCAATCATTACCTGTTGAACGGGTTCGGTGGTCGAATTATTTTCCTGTTGTAATTTTAGGCTGTTTATTGTTACGGGATGGGAAAGAAATTCATCTAAAATCAGATGACTTTGCTGTAAATCTTCGATGGTTTCGAAAAGCGGTACCACGGGAAGTGTTGACGCAAGACCATTGGGTGTATTTTGCATTAAACCGGCTTCGCGCTCCAGCAAGTAAACAATAAGCAGATCGGAAACATTGCGGGTCATGCTCACAATTAATGAGCCTAATGCTTCCTGACCATAGGTTTTGATATGTTCTCTGACAACTCTGTACGACTCTACCACTTCTTTTGCTTCATTGCCCAGCACCATGCTTGGATGGCTAAATGGTCTGCCCGAACTCAACTCTTTATTGATAAACGCTATTCGTTGGGACATATCAGAGTTTAAGAATCCTTCGCCATCTAATTGTGCTACCTGCATAAGTTGCGCCAGCGCCGACTCGTGGTAGTGACTGTTTTGGCGAATGTCCAGTTTTGCCAAATGAAACCCAAAACAGTTTACAATTCTGATGGTATCGTTTACATCGGCATAAGCAATGACCGAAGCACCAAAATCGATAAGTCCCTGATGCAGGATATATAAATCGGCTATCAGTTCGGATGGATAGTTGTAACTAATGGCTTCTTCTTTCAGTTCCTGAACCTGTTCTTCCACTACGGGAACTGGTATTTTGGCAAGTATAAACTGAAGGTACTGCTTGAAAGCTTCATTGTGATATTTTATTTTCAGGCTGCCTCTTTCTTCTCTTATTTCAGTATGAAGCTTTTCGTATCTATCCTGAAAATGAGAAGATAACTGGTCGGTGTACACATTAAAGCTAAGCTTTCGCTGCAAAGTCTGAAGCTCGGTTCTGATGACCCGAAAAGCATTCAGTCTCAGTTTTAGAAATGTTTTACGCGTTACTTCGGCAGTAACAAGCGGATGTCCATCCCTGTCACCACCCACCCAATTGCCAAAGGTCACTTTTGGAAAATGGTTTACATCCTGCATCAACGTAGCATCAAACCCCGTTTCTTCCCAGGCCTGAATAAGATGTCGGGCGAGATGATTAATCACATCCGGAAAAACCATGGTCAGGTAATGAATGATATTATCCAGTTCCGAACTTACATCGGGCTTTTCGGTGTACACATCCGAAATGCGCCAGATACGGTGCAGAGCAATTTTGATATTGTCGCGTATCTCTTTTTGCTCCGTTTTACTGTACATTTTGTTTTCCTTGTTCACAACCAGCAAATAAAGATTGCGTAAATGTTCGAGCATGACGGTTCGCTTGGCTTCGGTGGGATGTGCAGTAAGTACAGGTTCCACATGAATGTTGGCAATACAGCTGAGTATTTCCTGCTCACCAAATCCCTTTTCCTTCAACACATGTAAAGTATTTGCCCATAAACCGTTGTTGGCAGCTAATGAATATTCATCTTCCCGTTTACGACGGTTCTGAACAGCACCGTTTACTTCAGCTATGTTCAGCAATTGAAAACAAGTGGAATAAAGCTGAAGATCTTTTTCGTTGAAACTTCGGGCACTAAAATCGGGTGAGGAAACAATCCAGGGTATATCGTTTGCCAGTTCCGTTTCACCGGATTCTATCAACACTTCTCGTAAGCAGTTGAGTAGAAATTCCAGATCATCGTATGGTTTTGCAAGTTTACTTTTTAGTAATTCTAATGTGGTCATATTTTATTGTTTACTAAAAAGAACAACCAAAGATTTTTTTTGTTTGCCGATAGACTAGAAAAGTATTCTAATTGTTACAAAATGTCTATCTTATTTATTGCAGGAAGGTTCTTATAATGCAATAAGTTGGATTAAATAAAATCCTACTAACCTGTCTGTACTTTTTGAGCATTTAATGACTATTACATATCCCCAAGAACTGAGACGGCAATCGGAATAAATACATAAAAAAAAATAGAACCTGTCTACCGTAGATAGGTTCTATTCCTCCATTTTTAATTAAACAACAACAATTATTTCCAGAAATTTATTTGTGTAAATCCGTCAGTACCAGGACAAGTTTGCGTAATTTGCGTTCAATGGTTTTGAACACACTCGTTTCACTTCAATTTGAATCCAACCTTGCTCTTTATATCTGTAGACGACGCAGCTACAATCGCTTCGAAATCGCCGGGCTCGGCAACCCAGGCATGTTTATCGGCATCAAAGAAACTAAGCGCTGAGCTATCTATGGTAAATGAAACTGTTTTTGTTTCACCTGCCTTCAACGACACTTTTTCAAATCCTTTTAATTCTTTGAGCGGACGTGGAAGTGATGATTTCAAATCGCTGATGTACAACTGAACTACTTCCGAACCTTCGCGCTTACCTGTATTTTTCACATCAACCGTAAAGGTAACCTTATCGGCGGCTGAGGTTTCTTTTTTATCAGCACTTACTTTCCCATATTCAAAGGTAGTATAGCTCAATCCGTGACCAAAACTAAACAAAGGCTTGATGTTTTGTTTGTCGTGCCAACGGTAGCCCACGAAGATGCCTTCGTTATACGTCACCTGATGATCCTTTCCCGGAAATTCGCCCAAGGCATGCGCTGCATTATCTTCCAGTTTCACAGGGAAAGAGAAAGGCAGTTTACCCGAAGGATTTACATCGCCTACCAACACTTCTGCCAAGGCAGTACCTGCTTCGGTACCCAGGAACCATCCTTGAACAATAGCCGGCACCTTATTTACCCACGGCATAGCCACCGCGTTACCTGATATATTTACGACTACGAGGTTTTTATTTAGTTTAGCCAGTTCTTCAATCACCTTATCCTGATGGTAAGGCAAGCTCAGACTCAGGCGGTCAGCTCCTTCGCTATCCTGGTTCTCGCTCTTGTTTAAGCCTCCGATAAAAATAACATAATCAGCCGTTTTAGCCAGTGTACATGCTTCTGCCAGTAATTCGTCGGCCGAACGTTTCTCCGATAAATCTTGTCCGGTAACAACGCCATTGTAGCTTCCGGTAGCATCACCCACATACCCACGTGCATATACAATTTCCGTCTGAGCACCTGCTCTTTTCTTTATTCCATCCAGCGGTGACAATTCATATTTTACTTTCAGCGAAGAACTACCGCCACCAACTGTCATCTTTTTCAAAGCATTTTCTCCGATAACAACAATTCGTTTTGTCTTGCTCAAATCGATAGGCAAGACATTGTTTTTATTTTTCAGTAACACGATACCTTCTTCGGCTATCTTGCGACCAGCAAGTGCATGCTCTTCGGTACCAAATGAACCGAAAGGTTTGTTTCTATCCATACTTGTCAGGAATGCCAACCGAAGGATACGACGCACTTTATCATCCAACTCTTTTGTGCCTACCTCTCCTTTTTGGATAAGTTGGAGGTAAGGTTTTGCCAGATAATAATTATCATAAGCATTGCTCGTACCTGTCTTTAAACCATCTGTCCACGTCCCGAATTCAATATCAAGACCATTGAAAATCGCTTCGCGGGTATTGCTCACACCACCCCAGTCGGAGATCACAGCGCCTTTGAATCCCCATTCGCCACGAAGAATATCGTTCAGCAAATATTGGTTATGACAGCAATGTTGATTTTTATATAAATTGTATGAGCCCATAATCGTCCAAACTTCTCCCTCCTGAACCGCAGCTTTAAAAGCCGGTAAATAAATTTCGTAAAGCGCACGGTCATCAACCGTTACATTTACACCAAAGCGATCCGTTTCCTGATTGTTCAACGCAAAATGCTTGACACAAGCAGCAACTCCGTTTTGTTGTACGCCTTTGATATAAGGCACTACCATTTTCGAAGCCAGAAAAGGATCTTCGCCCATATATTCGAAGTTTCGTCCGTTCAGCGGGGAACGGTAAATATTTACTCCCGGACCTAACAATACATTTTTGTTACGGTAACGGGCTTCCTCACCTATCGATTTACCATACAATAAAGCCATCTCTTTGTCCCAACTGGCCGCCAGACAGGTTAACGCCGGAAAGGCGATACACGAATCGTTGGTCCAGCCGGCTTGCGACCATTCATCCCAAAATACTTCCGGACGAATGCCATGCGGCCCATCCATTGTCCAAAGTTCGGGAATGCCCAAACGTGGTACTCCTGTAGAACTGAATTTTGACTGAGCATGACATACTGCTACTTTTTCCTGAACCGTCATGCGCGAAAGTGCATCTTCCACGCGCTCATTCATCGGTCTTGTGTCGTCAAGATAAACGGCTCTCGGTGTCTGACCAAAGAGGCTGAGTGAAATTCCTACTAACAGGAGGGCACTTGCTTTGATGTTTCTAAACATAATACTTTGATTAAAGGCTTTATTATATAATTCGTTTTATTTGCTTCCTTTTTGATTGCATTGATGCCATCCGTGATTAAATTCAGTGCAAATATATAAATAATTTTTAGATAGTGTCATTATGACAACAATGTTTTTTGATTTTTTAATCTATAGACGAATATTTAAGTTTAAAAGAAGCTTTACAATAAAAAAGAGGATGCCCATTTGGACATCCTCTTCAATAATAACTTCATTCGAGATAAAACGTGGACCTATTTAAACAACATGGGCACAAACTCCGTCAGGTAGATGCGCCAATTTTTCCAGATATGGCCTTCTTCTGTTTCGTAGTAAGTGTATTTATAGCCACCGTTATCGAGGAGCTTACGGTAAACTTCATTTTCTTTGTACAAAAAGTCGGATTTGCCTATGGCTATCCAATAAAGTTTTGGGTTTTTGCTAAACTGTGTCTTTAGCTTGGCATCTCTATCGTCGTAGATAGGCGATTTTACAGCTTTATCCGGATTGATAGCTGCCGAAAACAAGCCTACATAGTCGAAAAAATCAGGATACTGCTTTGAGATGTGCAGCGAGTGAAAACCACCCATCGACAATCCGGCAATAGCGCGACCGGACTTCGCGTTAACGGTGCGATAATTACTCTCCACAAATTTCACTACATCAGGAAAGCTTGCTTCCATGGTTCCTTCCATCGTTTTTGGAAGTTCAAAAGTAGGTTTGTACAGCCCCAATGCAGATTCGCCGGGAGCTGCTTCTTGCGCTGCGTTTCCGTTGGGCATTACCACTATCATCGGCTTCGCTTCACCTTGTGCTATCAGATTATCTAGAATCTGAACGGTACGTCCTAATGCTATCCATGCTTCTTCATCGCCGCCCATTCCATGAAGCAGGTACAAAACAGGATATTGTTTCTTGTCGGTTTCGTAACCTGCAGGAGTATAAATGCTAATGCGGCGCGTCATGTTCAGCGTCGGACTTTGATACCATCTGCGGGCTAACGTTCCGTGCACTACGTTATTTACTTTATACAAATCGACACGTCCGCCACCGATCAGAAATACGTTGGTCAACGATGCCACATCACGGATCAGATATACATTGCTCGGGTCGGTAGTTTTGAATCCGTCCACGATAAATGAATAGCTGTACAACTCAGGTTTCAACGCTTCGGAAGTTGTATATTCCCACACACCATCACTGCCTTTTACTAAGTCGACTGTGCCGGGCACATCATGTTTTCCATACTGTCCATCGACTTGCTGTGTAGGCAGAAAATCGCCTGTAACCTGCACCGCGGAAGCTTTAGGAGCATCAAGTCGAAACGTAACCGTATTGTTTGCATTTATTTGCGGAGAACTGGTGTTTTGCCCACCCCAAATGGCTTGCTGCGCAAACGAGGCCACCGATAGTACTAAAAGTACTGCTAGAATTGTTTGTTTTTTCATATCTGGATTTTTTGATGTGTTAGTAAGTCTTGGAAGGATCTCCTTTCGAATCTAGTTTTGGAATTATAATTTCAACTACTTTATTTAAAATTTATATTTTATTCTTTTCTCAACCAACCTAAAATCCTTTTGGTTTCTATTTCCCATTTGGAGTTTTTATAATCAAGCACAAAAATTTCTCTCGACTTTCTGAATAGTCCTGGGTTTTGTTGAATTATCTCTATCTCATTTTCAGTTACTTTTGAAACTATTGCAACGTGCCCGTATTTATTGAAAATTGATCCACTAAATATAATGAGATCATCAACTTTGGGTTTTGTTTTGCTTTGATTTGTGTATTGAATTAGATTTCTTTTTCTATTTAGTTGCCCATCAGTTAATTCTTTATTAAAGAAATCCTTTGCATTTCCATGGCTGTCAGGCATCTTATGTTTTAAATGTTCATAGTAATAGCGCTTCACGAATTCAACACACTGGTATTTAAGCCCTAGATTGTAACCGTCACTTGTTGTGTTGCGACCATAAACGTTATCAACACCACCGTTGTAAAAAACAGATACTCCGTTCAAGCTATCAATTTGTTGTCCTACCTTATAGTTTGAATTAAATTCAAAGCTATTGAGAGCCACAGCTCCACCCATTATAAGTATAATGAGTCCAACAATCAGAGATATTATGTTTTTATTATTCAATTTCATGGTCTTCTTCTGTTCTTATACTTAGGACGAATACAAATTGTTGATTTTTAAATAGTTCGACAAACAGTCCTTCAATTTAAGGCGCAGCGCACCGAGCCATTCGTTTTATTTCAACAACGGAAGCCAGTTGAATCTGTCGAACTCACGTTAAACTATCTTTTTCATTCCTTAGCCCCATGCTTCTTTGCTGTATCAATCCAATGTTCAGCAAGAATTTCCGGCTTTGCCCCTAAGCTATGGGCAAGATGTAACGCTACTCCCATTATTAAAACAGATGCTTCGTGCACTTCTTGCATCGTTTGCAAAGCACCAAATTGATTCTGCGCTTTAGATAAGAGTACATCATTATGTTTTTGAGCAAATAAAACAGGATCATCATTATCATCGGTAATTTCAGAGATGGTCAGGCTATCTATCCACTCCGATCCGATGCTGCTTGCTAATACTTCGGGATTCTCGTTAGCCATCTTTCGCCACAGCGGCAATGTTTCGGTATCGCCCGATTCGGCTAAGCCGGTATCAAGCAGTAACTCAAATGCAATATCAGCTAAGCTTTGCATCAGTTTCAAATATTCATTTTGAGCATTTTCGAATACTTCTGTCTGCTGCCCTTGCAGGTATTCGCCTACGGTCAACTGTGGTAATCCGGTAACTTCGGGACACCCGTCCAAACACGGGAACACTTCGCCCTGATGCATATAGCTCAGTGCTTCACTTTGTATCTGGCGACCAAGCGGAAACAACCGACAAGCGAGTGGACGCCCTACATGAACGCTGCAACCAAAATTATCTATATACTGACTACAAGCCTTTTTCTCCCGCCAACCGGCTTTACCATCAAACCGCAACCGAATTCCGCCAGACTCACAATACAAATCACGAAATTCACGAGGAGATACTTTCTTCTCTCTGGCCAGGCAAAACAGCTCCCATGGATTCAGCATCACAAGGTTTCCATGACAGCAAGTTCCCCTTCGTGAGCAAGTGAGCGGTAATTTATCTTCAAGACTTAGTTTTGTTGTTAGCATTGTTGTATTATTCATATTGTTGTTTGCTCTTAAGAAGAACGCAAATTACGCAAAAATCACAAATCTACGCAAATCATAGTCAGTGATATTTGTGAGGTTTTTGCGTTCAGAAACCTCTTTCATGTAGTGATAGCATGACTTCAAGTCATACTATCACTTACAGCCACACGCTCATCACTGACAAAGAATAAGTTGTATGGCATCCATTCTTATCTGCGCATTCTGAATGAGTTTCACCAGTGTTACCTGTTCATCAAGTGCTATCTGAATTTCTTCCGCCCTTATGTTTTTATTTTTTTGTTGTAATAGGTATAGTCGCTCTATTTCATGATTCAGCGTGAAGTTCATGCGTTGCAGTCCCTTGGCTATTTCTTTTTTGCGCTGTGCTGCCGCTATTTTTGTGGCGGCCGAAATCATATCGGGCAAAAGGGTTTCCACTACCGTCTCATTGTCCAGCAAAGGATCTATAGAACCGGGGATCAACTTTTTGTCGAATATTTCAACAGTGTATTTTTCTGTCACCTCTTTACCGGTATGATCTACTACAATTCGCAAGGGAGTATTGGGCAGAAAACGGTCAACATAAATACTTTGCTCGCTCGTTGTTTCAAGCACAAAAAGAATCTCAAGAAGAACGCCCGGGCTGCTCGCATCTCGCAGCACTCCAAAACTAGCACTTCCGGTACCCGAACTTAACACCATATCAATGGAAGCTGTTGTCATGGGATGATCCCAACTCAGAAAACTGATGTCCTCCCTACTCAACGCGCGTTTCCGATCAAAAGTAACCCCTATTCCTTCGGGTGGAATAGATGGAAATACCCCCGTAATTTCGGAAGCCGGTTGCAAAAAGTAAGTTCGGGCAGCAAGGTCTTCCATTTCCATATCAAAGTGATGAAAAACTTTCGTAAAATACTTTTCAAGTCTCCTGTCGCTGTCTTCTGCCTGAATCTGCTCCACTAGTTTCGCGGCTACCGTGGGGCGATACGAATTCATCTCCAGCAATCGATCACGGCCATCAGCCATGCGTTTTTGCAACTCATTTCTAAAGGTAAATGTTTCGGTTATCAATGCTTCCAATTCCGTACAAGTTTCTGTCAATGAGTGAGACATGGAAAGGGCGAGCAGTCGCTCACCAAACAATTTGGAAATCTCATTTCCGCCTTCCATGTTTTCTTCAAAGGCATTCAATCCTTCGTGAAACCATCTCACCAGTACCTGTTGTGGAGTGCTTTCAAGGTAAGGGATATAAATATGAATATCCTCAGCTTGTCCGATTCTGTCCAACCGACCGATGCGCTGCTCCAGCAATTCGGGATGAAGTGGCAAGTCAAACAACACAAGATGATGGGCAAACTGAAAATTTCGTCCCTCGCTGCCTATTTCGGAACACAGGAGAATTTGAGCACCATCCGATTCCGAAAACCAGGCTGCATTTCTATCCCGTTGTACAATGGTGAGGTCTTCGTGAAATACGCCTACTTTCATATTGCTCCGATTAGTTAGCACTTCTTCCAATGCCAGTACCTTTTCTTTGCTTTTGCAGATAAGCAGTACCTTTTCAGGGTAGAGTTCCTTCAGCATCGATAATAACCACTGCACTCGGGGATCTTCCGCAAACCAGTATTGTTGCTCATCGGCTGTATTTGTTGGTGCCATATCATGGGTAAACTCCTTTGCGAAACGTTCCACCCACAAAGATGCATCTTCGGTTTCCGATAATAAAATCAGATGGGCTTTACGGGTTGGGAATCCACTCATGGCCGATCGGGTATTGCGAAACAACACGCGCCCCGGACCGTGCTGATCCAATAAATCCTCTATCAGTTTATCCCTCGCAGCGTCACCTCCTTCGGTGAGAGCTTGTATTCTTTCTTTTGGGAAAATAGAAGCTAATAACTTTGTATCTTTAGCAAGCAACTTTTTCCCCAGATGTAGTTTTTCTACTATATCGGCAATATTTTGAGGGTCGGACGACTCCTGTATAAAATCATCGTAGTTTGCATATCGGTTGGGATCCAGCAAGCGGAGTCGGGCAAAATGACTTTCCTCCCCTAATTGTTCCGGGGTAGCGGTGAGAAGCAGCAATCCTTTGGCCACTTTGCTCAGTTGTTCCACTACGACATATTCCGAACTTACGCTATCAACAGACCATTCCAGATGATGCGCTTCATCCACCACCAACATATCCCAACTGGCAGCGATGGCTTGTTGGGCACGTTTGTCGGAACCGGATAAAAACTCGGTACTGCAAAGAATCAGTTGATCGTCCAGAAAAGGATTCCCATCCGGTGCACTGCCATCGAGTGAGGCACAGCGCTCTTCATCAAAAATATGAAACCACAGGTTAAACCGACGCAGCACTTCTACAAACCATTGATGTACCAAGGACTCGGGCACCAGAATAATGACCCGCGATATGCGTCCACTCAGCAACAGGCGATGCAGAATAAGACACGCTTCAATGGTTTTTCCAAGACCCACCTGATCGGACAGCAACACGCGGGGAGCATAACGCGAACTTACCTCGTGGGCTATGTAAAGTTGGTGAGGAATAAGATCTATTCGTCCACCCACAAATCCTTTTACGGCAGACAATCGCCTTCTGTAATCGTGTTGCAGTGTTTCGCGGCGCAAGGCAAAAGTTTGTGGAGAATCTACATCACCCGCAAAAAGCCGATCGTCCACACCATGCGTTACCGACATATTACCAAGTTCAGCTTCAGACAGTTTCCGGTCTTTTCCGTAATACATGTATAGCTCACCCTCCAGTTCAACTTGCTGAACGAGTAAGGATTGATTATTTTTATCCAGTAGGGTGTCGCCCGGTTTAAAAATAACCCGACGCAAGGGAGCACTTTCCACAGCATACTGTCGTTTTTCGTTGGACAGGGGAAAATAGACCTGCACCTTTCGGTTGCCGGCTTCGGTCAGAATGCCAATACCGAGTTCGGGCTCGCCTTTGCTGGTGTATCTTTGATCAGGGAAAAAATCTTCCATAGAGGGGTTTATGTGTGTCAATTTTGTTTTTAGCCTATTTGGAAACAGTGCTGTAGATTGCCCGTCAAAGTTAGTGATTATTTGGGAAGGGAGAATGTTCGTGCGATTATCTTTATAATTATCCACCCCTAAAGTGGACTTGGATTAGTCCGTCTATTTTTAATTCCTATCACTCCCTCGTTGGTCCGTTTCACAGAACCGAGCCAGTGGGGGGCAACCATTTATTTGGATTTTGGAATGTTTCTTCTATTCGTCTATATCTTCAAATATTAAAGCATTCCCTTTTTTTTCTATTGTAATTCTTCTAAATGTGGGTGAATAGCTCTGTCCGTTTGTTTCAAAATATTCTCGTACATATCCACTTTCCGTTTCATAATTCTGTATTTGCTTAGGTCCGTAATATCTGTCAATGCTCCCAGATTGAAAATCGACTGTTGGCTCTCCAAGTTTCTTAAAGTTGGTAGAATTTCTAATTTGACTTATATTTTTTAATTTGTCTTGGTCTGAAATCTTCAAAGTAAATGTATGGTAATAGTCGCCTATAGCTGACATTGATTCATTACTTTCTAGCTCAAATTTATCAGACAATAAAATTTCTTGTTCAACGATTAGTTTTCTTGCGTCATTTTTAGTAAAAAGTTGGTCTTGAAAAATGCTAAATAGAATTACAATCAATATGAATAGACTGTATACAATCGTCACATACTTGCTTGTTTTGGGATAACCAAGCTTTCTTGGTATAAAATATATAATTAATCCAAGTGCTATTGGTAATCCTACAAAAACAAGAATAAATGGTCCTATAAATAAAAAAGTATCCATTTGAATTTATTTGTTATTTCTTGGATCGAATCCATACATAAAATTGTTCAAGTATCCATTAGAACTATCCAACCCAACTATGCACATAAGTTCTTCAAAGTATTGGCAAACTCTTTCTCTATCTTCAGTGTCAAGATAAATGTCAGCAAACCTTTCAAGCCCTACTTTGATTTTTTCTTGGTATTCTCTATTTGTTGCCTTGCCAGATGCTGCTAGAGTTTTAAAATCATCTACAGCCAGATCTATCTTCGTCGTCAAAATTCTTCTCATCGCGACATCATTGTTCCCGGGATATAAAATAGTACTGTCTTCTATAAATTTTTCTTTCGCTTTGAATTTTTCGAATTTATCCATAGCATCATTTGTAGTTTTAATTTTGCCTTGCCCAAAAGCTATCAAAGACAGAATTGTCAGTCCAATTAGTATGTTTGTTGTTCGTTTCATGCTTTCATATCAGTTCTACACGTTCAATTAAACTTGTCTTTTTTTTCTCCCACAAACATACTAAAAAACTAGTAGCGCTAAGGCTTTTTTAGTAAACTATTTTTCGACAGGAGATAAGAAGAAGCAGACCCATTCGTTTTGAACGAATGTATTTACAACACTATATTGAGTCTGAAATAAAATTGTATTGTTGCTGAAACATGAATTTCATTATATATCCCTTTATTTGCAAGAAATTTATTTTATGTATTCAAAAAACGATTTTGGCGAAAAATTCAGGTGGGGAGTTTCCCTGGCAGCCTATCAGGTAGAAGGAGCCTATAAAGACGATGGCAGAGGGATTTCTATCTGGGATCATTTCTCGAACAGGAAAAATCGGATTGAAGATGGATCGAACGGAAACGTGGCTTGTGAATTTTACTACCGCTACGAACAAGACATCGCCCTTGCCAAATCGCTGAACCTTACTAATTTTCGGTTCTCCATTTCATGGACAAGGATACTGCCGGATGGTACAGGTGAAGTAAATATGTTAGGACTCGATTTTTACAACCGATTAATAGACTGCTGCCTAAAATACGATTTAGAGCCATGGGTTACCTTATACCATTGGGATTTGCCGCAGGCTTTGGAGAAACAGGGCGGTTGGACAAGCCGAATAGTGGTAAATGCATTTATTAAGTTTGCAGATGTTTGTTCGAAAAGCTTTGGCGACAGGGTAAAAAATTGGATCGTAATGAATGAACCTTCTACATTTACGGGGCTGGGCTATCTGATTGGTTATTATGCTCCGGGACGTTTCGGTATAAATAATTATTTGCCGGCCGTTCATCATGCCACACTTTGTCAGGCCGAAGGAGCCCGCATGATTAGGCGCAACCTGCCGAACGCTACTATAGGCACTTCTATCTCCTGTTCGTATGTTGCCCCATCGTCTGATAACCCTAAACAAATAGCTGCTGCCCGGCGTGTGGATGCACTGTTGAACCGACTGCATATTGAACCGATTCTGGGGATGGGTTATCCGGTTAAGGATTTGCCGGTATTAGAACAAATTGAGAAATATTTCCATCCCTACGATGAAGAATTAATCAAGTTCGACTTCGATTTTATCGGGATTCAGAATTATTTCTCGTTAGTAGCCTATAACAATCCGCTGATCCCCTACCTGCAGGCCTTTGTTGTTCCCTTCAAAAAGCTAAACCGTCCACTAACAGCAAATGGTTGGGAAGTTCATCCGGAAGGTATGTATCGTATTCTTAAGCAATTTTCGGCTTATCCGATTAAAGAATTAATAGTCACCGAAAATGGAGCTGCATTTCACGACCGTGTAGAAGACAACTGCGTACATGATAAGCGACGATTGCAGTATATTCAATCCTATCTGGGCGAAGTACTGCGGGCGAAACAGGAGGGCGTGAATATAGGTGGATACTTTGTGTGGACGCTAATGGATAACTTTGAATGGAGGGCAGGGTTTCGCTCAAGATTTGGAATAGTCCATACCGACTTCGTGCATCAAACACGAATTATCAAAGACAGTGGTTTATGGATCAGGGATTTTCTGAAATAAAAATCCAACTAAAATTAATATTGTATAAACACTAACTCCACTTCTTTGCCCAAAAACAAAGCTTGCTTTTTAATTTCCGACTCCAAAGCATTCATTCCAAAGTCCGACGCACCGGAGAAAAAAGTTACTTCTATCATTATCTTCGTCTTCTGAGTAGTGCGTTTCCAAACTCCTGTTACCCGTCCGTTCTCGACGATAATGGGTCGAAACATGCCGTTGTTAGAAATAGCTTTGGGATTGTCGACGCTATTAATCGTTGCCGACCGGTTGGTGTAGCCAATCAGCAACTCATCGAAAGCCGGAAGTAGATATAGGGAGTTATTTGGAGAAATATCAGATTGATTGGTACGAAACAAATACTCTATTCCGTCAATTGTTTCCAAAATAAAGGATGGTTTAATCATCTCCACCGCCTTTTTGGCTTCCGAAACCGACAACCCCGACCACCAAATAAAGTCGCGTACCGTAGCCGGTGCATGACTTGTGAAGTAGCGCGTAGCCAGTTCGAACAATGATTCTTCGCGCGAAAAAAGTTTCCTGACCGGCACTTTCTCGCTCAGCAATGCGTAGGTCAATTTGTTCTGTTTAATGGCTCCATTACAAATAACACCCTCCAACTCGGCACGCATCAACAAGTGAGAGAGCCTATTCTCATTCGTTCTTATATTCTCATCCAAATACAATCGGGTGAGTTCTTCCCTGTTTAGATTTACACCGCCGCACAGTGCTTTTTCGAGCATTGCATTGCTTCGGCTGTAGATTACCTCGTCCAATTCCAGTTGTCGGTCTCTCGATTTGCACAGTGTTTTTATCTGCGGCGCTGTGAGCTCCAGCAACCAATACACATCGTCGCACGAAACTAAATGCCAGGTGGGACGCATCAAATGTGTACGGATAATCTCACCTTTATTATAAGCTTCCACAATGGATGCATCGTCGGACGTTTGCATCCGCAAGCCTACTGCCCATTTAGCCATTGCGTAATCCTGCGCCTGCATAGCACCCATGTGAGCAACAAGGTGCTTCGCTACGCTGAAACGTTGTTGATGAATCTCTTGATTCATAATTCGCAAAGAGGTTATATCCGATAAAGTCATAGGCAAACTATATAAAACTATAACGAAGCAGTCTCCAGCCTTTTCTTCTTATCTATTTTACGGGTAACATATCCGTAGGTAAGCAAGGCCACCGCCGATACCAATCCGACGCCTACAAATACAAACCAAATATAATGTGCATGCTGCGTAGCTAACGCATAAGCCTCGGTAGAAGCAAATCCGCGGGGATCGGGACAGAATTTTTCGAGCAAAATACCCGAGAGCCCGAAAGCAAACAAATAGGAAACAAAGGAATGCAGGTGACTAAACCCGAGGTAAAGCCCTTCCTCGCCTTTGGGCGATTGCAGCGAAAAATACTCCAGGTAGCGCGGCGATATAAAACACTCGGCAACGGCTTGCATGGCTATTCCCACTATCATCATAAATGCCACCGGATGCAATCCCAGCACATGCTCCGAACCAATAAGCGTACCTCCCGACATCACCAACGCAGACATCGGAATGATAAGCATACCGATGGTCATGGACGTTAGAGCGGTTCGTTTTTTCATAAACGAAGTTATAAAGTTGACCAATACAAAAACCACCAATGGGTTTACATTGGCGTACCAACCCGGCGAAGCATCTGCACCAATCATACGGATAACATACTTAGGCATGGTGGCGTACATTTGTCCCTGTATCATCCAAAAACCACTAATAATCAATATCAAAACCACCAGCCGCACATTGCCCAGTACTTTAAGCATCCCCTGCCCTATCTCGCTGAAGCTCTTACCGCGACCTTCGGTTTTTACCGACTTATAGAAAAAGAAAACGGCTACCAACGCCAACAGCGTCATGCCTGCCGAAAAGAAATTGAGGTAAACCAGTCCTAAATCGCCCATGCTTTTACGAAGCGGATCGACTACTGTTTTTCCGGTAAACGCTCCAATATTTACCATCATGTAAAAAAGAGCATATCCGCGAGCCCGGGTTTCTGAAGTCGTTTCGCGGGCTACCGTACCCGAAATGACCGCTTTGATAAAAGAGCCCCCGATGACAATTAAAGCCAGCACAGGTACAATGGACCAACGAAGACTACTGGTATTCAAACCCGAGAAAGTGGTGGTCATCCCGTAACTTACAAGTCCCGCACTCTGGAGCAAAGTGGGCAAAAGCCCTAAACCGCCGTAGCCAAGAGTCAGCAATAAAAATGCAATCATGATGGCCGACCGGAAGCCTATTTTATCGGCATAAGCACCGGCAAAAGTAGGTAGCAAATATAAAAAAGCTGAGAATGTACCGGATATAAAACCGGCTTCGATATCCGAAAAGCCCCATACATTAGAGAGATACAATGTCAGTACAATAAAAACAGCGTAATATGCCAGACGCTCCAGCAGTTCAACAGAATTGGCAACCCAGAAGGCTTTTGAAAATTTAGTCATGAAAATTGCGTATAAAAATGTGTATATTTATTTACAAAATTACATAAAAGGAACTTCATGCAAAACAGTAGAAATCCTAATTATAATTAAACCAAAGCAGCAACAAAAGGATATTTCCCTTCAAACTATGGCTAATATCATTGCACTTTAAATATATAACTGCAATTGACATAGAATTGTACTCAAATACGGAAAAAATAAAAAGTGTAAAGTAAATAAGATTACCTTGCACCTTGATTAATAATTAAAGCACAAAACAGCATTTAGTCCACCTTTTTGCCTTATAACGATCTTCCAGTAGAATTTAATCCTGAATAGACGATGGGTGATATAACTTGTACGTGACCAGCTATTCCCTTTATCCGAAACCGAACTAATCACATACCCTTTATTGGTCGACACATTGGTAGCCAAGTCGGTGATTCCATCATGCCGATAAAAGCGCTTTATGTCCGGGTATAATTAATGTTAGCTGCAGAGTTTAGCTTTCCATTACTGATAAAATTATCGGTTTACAATTTCCGGATTAAACCCTCGAACTTTATCAATAAAAAAACTTGCTGGCAATTTCACTTAAAATAAAATTCATATAGAATATTTTCATAGTCCGAAATAAAATATACCATTATTCCCAAAATAGTACTTAATTTTGATACGCTTATCCAGCACCCAATAAACAACTAAACAACAACTATTTATATCCCAGAAACATGTTCTAGAAAACAATCTTTTCAAATTATCCTCTTTTTAAAAACATTTATCCTCTATCCAAACAAGATATTTTAATTATTTTCGTAGCTAACTTTTAGTCTATTGCATGAAAAAGATACTTCTTCTGACCATATTCGTACTTCTGGGTGCGATTCCATCATGGTCATTACCCTATAAGATCAACTACCTGACAGCCGATGACGGCCTGTCGCGAAATCTGGTGACCCAAATATTCAGGGATTCGCATGGTTTTATGTGGATTGCAACCAGCAATGGACTCGACAGGTACGATGGGTACGATTTTATCCATTTCAACAGTAGAAACTCCGGAAATGCTCTACAAAGTGACAACGTGCATTGCGTAGAAGAAGATGTGAATGGTAACCTATGGATTGGAACGGAAAACGGACTCAATTTTTTCAATTTTCAAACAGGAAAAATTGTTAGTGCCAACGAAATGTTGGATGCTAAGCTGAACCTGAATTCGAGTACCATCAGCATCATAAAGAAGGATGAAATGGGCGATATTTGGATTGTTTATGACAAAGGATTGGCAAAACTACATTACGATTCCGACAACAATATTCAAACAGAAATCATCTATCGGAGTACCTCGACAATTACCGCTTTATTACGATTAAATGGGAGTATTTATCTCGGAATCGACAATCAAGTGTGCCGTTTGATAAGAGGAAGTAACGGTATTTATAAAAAAGTAACTGCCGGAGATAAATTGAGAAATCTTCTCGGATTTGTGAATGTCATTTATTACGATAATGGATTAATCTGGGTGGGCACATCGCTGGGGCTTTATAAATATGACCCGGGTACAGAAACCTCAACTCTATATGTCATCAATCCGCTAAAGCCAAACACCATATCGTCCAGTTTTGTGACCGATATTAACAAAAACAGAAACGGTCAACTTCTCATTGCCACACTTATCGGGCTAAATATTTACGATTATCGCACTGATAAATTTGAACACATCACCTCCGAAAGCAATTCCAGTGGTGTAACACTCAACAATAATTTTACCAGTTGCCTGTTTGTTGACGACAATTCGATATGGATCGGGACCGAAAAAGGTGGTATTAATCTCCTGACACCCGATGTGAATATGTTCAACAATGTGGTTCATTCGCCACACAACAAAGCAAGCATCTCAAAAAACCCGGTAAACTCCATTTACGAAGATAAAGCCGGAGATTTGTGGGTGGGAACGGTGGAAGGTGGGCTAAACCTCCGTAAAAAAGGGTCAACCGATTTTTCGCATTACTACACTCAACTCGGAAATCCAACTTCGCTGAGCCACAATTCGGTCAGCTGCATCTGTCAGGATTATCGGGGCGACTATTGGTTTGCAACGTGGGGAAAAGGCATCAACCTGATGAAATACAAAGATAAAAACAACCCTAAATTTCAGCAATTCTACAACGATCCAACATCAAATAATACCATCCTAAATGATTTCGTTGCGGCCATGGCTTCCGATGAAAAGAATCATGCCTTGTGGATTGGCACTCGATCGGGACTAGATTACCTGAATCTGGATACCGGGAAATTCACCCATGTATTAAACTATTTACCGGTAGAAAAAATGTTTAAGTTTATCACCGGAATGTACATCGACAAAAATCGAAGATTATGGGTAGGTACCGCCAATGGTCTGTTTTGTATCTACCTGAACAAAACAAATATAAGTCGCAATAAAGTATATTACAAACATTTCCGTTATGAACTGAACAACCCCTCGTCGCGCCGTATAGTTAAGATAAATTGCATACTCGAAACCAAAGAAGGTCGTTTGTGGTTTGGGACGAATGGAAATGGAATTTACAGCCTGAACGAAAGCGGGAATAAGATGAAGTTCCAGAATTTCAACGAAACTACCGGTCTGTTGGACAATGTGATTTATGGAATGCTTGAAGACGATGCAGGCAGAATATGGCTCAGCACCGATAAAGGACTATGTGCCTACGATCCAACCAAAAACAGCAATCGGAGTTTTACCACTGTAGATGGACTAAAATCAAATCAATTTTATTGGGACTCCTATTTTAAAGGTTCCGACGGAAAAATGTATTTTGGGAACATGGCCGGCTTTACCAGTTTCGATCCATTAAAATCGACCCCGGTGCTGATTAAAAACAAAGCATCCATCACCAGAATAAAAGTGTTGAACGAAGATGTTTTCCCTCCGAACTCGAAAGATTCCGAACGCTACTTAAAATTTGAGGGAACAAATCTGAATCAGATAGAACTGAAAGAATCTGACAAAGCCTTCAGCATTGAATTCTCGGCACTGTGCTACAACATGGCCGACAAAATCAAATACGCTTACCGTCTGAAAGGCTTTGACAATAACTGGACAGAGGTAGGTTCCGACCGCCGGTTTGCCAACTTTACCAACATAAAATATGGCGACTATGAATTGGAGATAAGATGCACGAACACCGATGGTATTTGGTCGGACGAAGCAACAACGCTCCACATCAAGGTAATTCCTCCATTCTACAAAACATGGTGGTTCTTATTGCTATTCATAAGTTCAATAAGCTATGGTGTCTATCAGTATTCGGTTCATCGTATTAATTTATTGAAGAAACAAAAAATTCAGCTTAAACAACTAGTGGAGGAGCGTACCCGCGAAATTGAGCAGCAAAAAGAAATGCTCGAAGAACAGGCTCATCAGCTAAAATCGAATATGGAAGTGCTCATTGAGCATCAGGAAGAAGTGTCGCGCCAAAACGAGATGTTAGTTACCCAAAATCAGAAAATCACACATCAAAAAGAACAATTAATTACACTTTCCAAAAAAGTACAAGAAGCCAATATCGACAAAATTTCCTTCTTTACTAATATTACCCATGAGTTCAGAACGCCCATCACGCTGATTCTAGGGCCGGTTGAACGTTCGCTGAAACTAAGCACGAATCCAAAGGTATTGGAACAGTTGAATATTGTGAAACGAAATTCACGCTTGCTGTTGGCATTGATCAATCAACTCATGGACTTCCGCAAAGTAGATTCGGGTAAAATGGAGTTGGTAAAAACACAACAGAATTTTGTTGAATTTTTGGATGATTTGATTTTACCTTTCGAAGATTTAGTGAAAGAACGTGGCATTACGTTCAGCAAGCAGTACCGCATCAATCCGCCCGAATTTCTTTTCGACCGCGACAATATGCAAAAAGTGATCGGAAATCTCCTATCCAACGCCATTAAATTTACACCGGACAGAGGGCGGATTAGCATAATTGCGAGTACCTACACCGACCGTTCCGATCAAAAAGAACGACTGTATGTGGCCGTAAAAGATACCGGAAAAGGAATTCCTGAAGAAGATTTGGAGAAAATTTTCGATCGTTTCTTTCAGTCGAAACAGAACCAGAGCTACTCGGGCTACGGACAAAGCGGAACCGGCATAGGTCTTTTTCTCTGCAAGCGCATCATTCAATTACACAACGGGAAAATTGAAGCTCGCAACCAATCGTCCGGCGGCTCCAGTTTCAGGTTTATTATCCCTATCGAACGCAGGCTGACAACAGTAGTTTCTACCGATGGCAACTCGGAAGAAATGTACGTGGCCAATGAATTACCATTTCAGGATGAGGTTTTGGGCGACAATGCAAAAAACAAGCCCATTCTGCTCATCGTGGAGGACAATAGCGATATGCGTCAGTATATCCGTTCGATATTAATCACAGAATTCAATGTGCTGGAAGCTCCAAACGGTGTTGTAGGGTTGGAAGTTACCAACCGGTATCAACCCGATTTGATTATAAGCGACATCATGATGCCCGAAATGGACGGTATGGAATTTTGTAAACGAGTGAAAACGAACTTTACCACTTCGCACATTCCGGTGATATTGCTCACCGCAAAATCGGCAACCGACACGCAAATTGAGAGCTTTAATATTGGTGCCGATGCGTTTCTGGTAAAACCCTTTGATGAAGATTTACTTAAGGCCATTATCCAAAATCTGAGCGAGAAACGAAACCGGAAGCAATTGAACTTTGCCGAGAGCATGGATACCGAGGCGTTGAATTTCAAAAGCGAATCGCTCGACAAAAAATTCATCGACAAGGCATTGAAAGTTATAAAAGAAAACTATACCAATCCTGATTTTGATGTCACTGAATTTATCGAGGTGATGGGCATCAGCAGAAGTTTGCTTCACAAAAAGCTAAAGAATCTGGCCGGACAATCTGCCAGCAGGTTCATTCGTGTTTATCGATTGAACATTGCCCGCGAATTGATCATCAAAAACAGGGTAAACCATTCGTTGAATATTTCGGAGATTGCCTACGAAGTAGGGTTCAACGATCCGAAATATTTTACGCGCTGCTTTACAAAACATTTTGGGACGCAGCCAAGTGCATTTCTCGACGAAGAATCTGCAAATTAAGTGTCAATCAGCTAATTTATTGAAAGCCATAAATAAATTCGCATAATTAATTATTGTCGAATTCTAATTTATGGACGTTGAATACATAAATGTATAGAACCCTGACATCGGTGATACGGTCGCTATGTATTCAATGCATGCCATTATTGCATTTCAGGTATTTATATCAGGCTTTTTGTATATTTTTACTCCAAAAAGCAATTTTTGTCCACCAAAATTCAATATTTTTTTAATTTCTTTGTAGTGTAAAAAAACAACTAATTAATCATATATGAAAAAAACTAGATCGTTAGCTGTGTTGGCCCTTTCCATAGTATTGGGAACACAACTGATTACTGCCCAAACGCACAACATCTCTGTAGATGTAAAAAAACCGGGATCACCCATTCAGAAGACTATGTACGGCATTTTCTTCGAGGATATTAATTACGGAGCCGATGGCGGTTTATATGCCGAAATGGTAAAAAATCGTTCATTCGAATTTCCTCAAAGCCTGCTGGGCTGGACTACTTTTGGCAACGTAGAAGTAAAAAATGACGGTCCATTTGCCAATAATCCTCATTATGTACGTCTATCCTATCCCGGTCATGATGAAAAACGCACCGGTATGGACAACGAGGGATTCTTTGGATTTGGATTGAAAAAAGATGCCGACTATCGTTTCTCGGTATGGGCACGCGCTGCAGCCGGAAATGCTACGGAAAGTATTCGTATTGAATTTATTGATCCAACAAGTGCTGTTCTTTCGTCGCAAAATATCACTGTCGACTCTAAAGAATGGAAAAAATATCAGGTAGTCCTAAAATCAACTACCCTTGAACCAAAAGCAAAACTGCGCATTTTCCTGAATTCAAAAGGGAGTCTTGACTTAGAGCATGTGTCCGTTTTCCCTGTTGACACCTGGAAAGGACGCGAAAACGGCCTGCGCAAAGATTTAGCACAAGCGTTGTACGACCTTAAACCGGGCGTTTTCCGCTTCCCGGGTGGTTGTATTGTCGAAGGAACCGATTTAGAAACCCGCTACCAATGGAAAAACTCAGTTGGTCAGGTTGAAAATCGAAAACTGAATGAAAACCGCTGGGAATACACTTTCCCTCATCGCTTTTTCCCCGATTATTATCAATCGTACGGTATGGGCTTCTATGAATTTTTTCAGTTATCAGAAGAAATTGGTGCAGAACCACTTCCGGTAATCAGCTGTGGACTTTCCTGCCAATTCCAAAATCACGATAATAAAGCCCACGTAGGTGTAAATGACTTGGATTCGTATGTTCAGGACGCTCTCGATTTAATCGAATTTGCCAATGGCGATGTAAATACCAAATGGGGAAAACTACGTGCTGATATGGGTCATCCGGCTTCGTTTAATTTAAAATTAATTGCCGTGGGCAACGAACAATGGGGAAGCTTGTACCCTGAACGTTTAGTCCCATTTTTGAAAGCCATTCGTGCTAAACATCCAAACATTAAAGTTATTGGTAGCTCAGGTCCAAGTCCTGATGGTAAAGATTTTGATTTTGGGTGGAGTGAAATGAAACGCCTGAAAGCCGACCTCGTTGACGAGCATTATTATAAAGATCCTCAATGGTTCCTTTCAAATGCCAAACGCTACGATAACTACGACCGCAAAGGACCGAAAGTATTTGCCGGCGAATATGCTTGTCACCCTAAAAACCGCAAGAACAATTTCGAATCGGCGCTTTGTGAAGCCGCCTTTATGACCGGTTTCGAGCGCAATGCCGATGTGGTACAGATGTGTACTTACGCACCGCTATTTGCGCATGTTGATGGCTGGCAATGGAAACCCGATCTGATATGGTTCGACAATCTAAGAAGCGTTCGATCTGCAAACTATTATGTTCAACAACTTTACGGACACAATGTAGGCACTAATGTATTGACCACCGTTGAAAATAAATTACCCCTTGCCGGACAAGATGGAATTTATGCCTCGTCGGCTCTGGATAAAACAAAAAACGAAATCATCCTGAAAATAGCCAACACATCGGATGTAGCTAAGAAGATTAATTATTCGTTTAATGGTCTGAAAGCTGCCGAACGCAGTGGTATGCAAACCACCTTGAAATCGGAAAATCCTGATCAGGAAAATACACTTGACAATCCTAACGCTGTAGTTCCTACAACAAAAGAAATCAAAGTATCAGGAAACACCTTAGAAGTAGAATTGGCTCCTAAATCGTTCAACCTGTTCACCTTGAAATTATAATGGTTTAAACAATAAGTTCAGATAAAGGGCTATCAACTTATCAGATAAAGAAGAGGTTTATTGAAAGAGATTTCAATAAACCTCTTCTTTATCTGGTACAGGACATACCCTATGCTTGGCCATTGTTCAGTTCAGTTTACTTTGTACACATTCTTCTCTGTAATAACAAAGCAAGCCAAGCAACATCTTCGCATAACACCCCTGGCTTGTGACCATCTTTGAACAGACAGGTTTATGGAATTCAAAGTCAATTAATTATGAATGTGCACATTTATAGCTACAGGTGGATAATTGAGTTTGTTCCTCTTTTTTTCTTTATATACAATTGTCCACTATAAATAAACATATGTTCACGATGCTGCAATCTACTATCCATATATTTGTAGCGAAAAAACTAGTGATCAATACTTTTTACCAGATTTATTTCAGCAACGCTAAACATTAGTCCTAACTTCACGAAATACATATTTACAACACAACTAAAATATTCTAATCATTTTAAATTATCAAGTTATGAAAGCACGTCATTTCCCTTAGTTCAATTCCATTATTTTCTCTTGTTTCACTTTTAATTTATAAATATGAAAATTCACAAAAACTAAAAAATTATGTACAGAACATCAAGAAATGGAGCCACTGATGTAATTTTGTGAATTGAAGGAGTGCTTGATTGGAAGAAGATCTAACCCCCTATAAACGATTAAAAGCAAAATAGTCGAATTTCAGATATGGTCTAAAACCAGACTACTATTCCTATTATGAAACAGAATCAACGTGTGGGTGTAAACCTGACGTTATAATTATATTAATACAAATCACAATTAATTCTAACTTTATGAAAATCACTAAACTAATAATGCGCACTATGTGTGCAGTAGTCTTGGCTTTTAGCTTAGTTGGGTGCGATCAATTGGACAGCTTTTCAATTGACTCCCCCTCTGACCTGCTAAACAAGATCGACTCGATTGCTGCGTCGAAACCGAATACAGGTGACACAATTTACGTCACCATTAATACCGCAATCGTGGGAAACGAGGATAACAGTTCCGCCTGGTGGACAGCATTCTCTGATTACTTCTCCATCCCATCCAACAAACTATTGCATTTGGAGTTTATCAACCACGGTACAGGTGTAGGTAACTGGAATAACTGGAATCTTGTTGTTGCCAATGCTATAGCCGATCGCTCTTCCAGTAGTTATAAAGAATACTTTGCTCTCCGCTCTGATGCTTACGGCTGGGGTAACAGTGATTTTAATTTGAAAATGATTACCCAGAACTATCCCGACACTGACGGAGATGGAGATATTTGGAACGACTTCCGCACTACAATGCAAGGTGCCCGTGTTTCAATCGACATTGATCATTCCTCTACCGGAAATGTATATGTAACAGCCACTGCCGTTGGAACCAATGGTACTACGCTGGTCGAGACATATCAACAACCTGTCTCTGCCACTGAAGCTATCAATGCTTTCTTAGTTTGCGATGGTAGCCATTTCGTGATGAAAAAAGCATATCTTATACCTTCGAAAGTTACAACGATAGTCGATGTTACTCCAGTTTCAATAGTTGTCACAGGAACTCCTACCTTTGTTGAATTAGGTAATAAAGACTACTGGGGCTCAGCAACTGCTACTGTTACATTCTCCGACGGATCATCTAAAGTGGTGGATTCTAAAGATTTATCATTCAATACTATTCCTGACATGACTACGGTAGGTAAGAAAACAGTTATTGTAGCATATAGCAAAACCAAACAAGGATCATACACTCAGGCTGTTTCAACCTTTTACTCACTGGATATTACGCTGTCAGTTACAGCTCTGAATGTTACTACAACGCCTAATCTCACGAAATACTATTTCTACTCCAGCGACCCTATTATTTTCAACACAACTGGTCTTGCTGTAACAGCAACCTATTCCGATGGATCAAAAGCCGTTATTCCAAACTCAACGCTTACTTTTGGAAAAATTACAGCCTCAGCAGGTTCTCAATCAGCTCTCATTTCGTATGTCGGAGCATCGAAAACAGTTACTACAACTTGTCCGGTAACTCTTGTAAAAGGTATAGACCAAGTAGGTGCTAATGACTTTTCGACCGCATGGTGGACAGCATTCTCTTCAGATTATAATGTTGCATCGGGTGCAAGTAAGACAATTACGCTGTACTGCTATTCCGATAACGTTTCTAACTGGCACAGCCCTTGCACCATCCTGCGCAAAGCAGACAAAACAGAATATGGGGTAGTTCGTATGGATAACTTCGGCTGGGGTACTGGTTATGCTACAGCTACGGCTACAAACGACTGGGATTTTGGTACATTCACCTCAAACATCAGTGGATCAAAAGTAGTGATTAAGGTTACAAACAATGGTAACAATACAGCAGATATACTTTACACGGTTACTTATGCCAACGGCGAAATACATACCCAAAAGTATGCCGGTATCACTGTAGACAGTTCTGATTTGAATTGTGCACTTGTAACAGAGGAATCATATCTCGTAATTATATAATAATCACTAAGATAAAATACACATACAATGAAATATACATATTTATTCCTATTAGGACTGCTGGCGCTAGCACCGGCAACATATGCAGAAAGCACCGGCAATACCGACCAGATGTCAATAACTCAGCCGGGCAATATAACAGTAAAGGGCCAAATTGTTGACGAAAAGGGAGAGCCGATTGTAGGTGCAACCATACAGCAAAGTGGTACAACGAGTGGTACTATAGCTAATCTTAATGGCGAATTCTCGCTTTCTGTTCCTTCAAGTGCTACGCTGATAGTTTCATATATAGGATGCAAAAAGCAGGAAATAGCTGTTGAAAATAAAACAAATCTTGGAAAGATTACTCTAATCTCTGATTTGAAAGAGCTAAACCAGTTAGTAGTAATAGGTTATGGTACACAGCGCAAAGTTGATCTTACAGGCTCAGTGGCCATTGTCAACACCGAAGATTTGAAAAAAGTATCTAACTCAAATATCTCGAGCATGCTCGAAGGAAAAGTAGCCGGTGTCCAAATTACAACTGACGGACAACCGGGTGCCGATCCTACTGTTCGTATTCGTGGTATTGGTTCGTTTGGTAGCACCGCACCGCTGTATGTAGTAGATGGAGTACCAATGGGAACAACTATACGCGACTTCTCTCCAAATGATATCGAATCTCTTCAGGTACTGAAAGATGCTTCGGCTGCTGCCATTTACGGTTCGCGTGCAGCCAATGGTGTGATTATCGTCACCACCAAGCAAGGTAAAAAAAACCAGCCTATGAGAGTAGACTACAGTGGTTACACTGGTTTTGACAATGTTCAAAAAGGAGTGTATGATGTAATGGACTCCAAACAATATGGTCAGTACATAAACACGGCCTTTTCCAATAGTAACATGAGTGTTCCCGGTGGATACGATCCCACCAACGCAAACTATTTATATAATACTGATGGCAGCGCAAAAGTGAACACAGACTGGTTTAAAGAAGCATTCAAAACCGGTGTACGCCAGAACCACAATGTTAATTTATCGGGAGGTGGTAATAACAACACTTACAACATTGGTCTCGATTACTATAACCAAAAAGGAACTATGGTGGGTGCCGGTCCGAACTTTGAGCGTTATACAGGACGTATCAACAATACGATGACTGCCAAATTTATTAAATTCAAAACAAGCCTCGTGTATAGCCATAGTCGTCAGGACAATATGGCTCTCAGTAATGCCAACGAGTATGTACAAGGTCTATATGGTTCACAATATCCTGTAATGGCTTCGGTGTTGTTAACGCCTCCAACCATCAAGGCTTACGATCCATCAACCTGGGTGCTCGATGATAAAATTTCGGCTGCAACAAATTACAAATACGACTCGTACGGTTATGGGACTTACTATGACGATGTGCATGGCGACTTGCGCGTAACAAACGTGTTGCTGGAAAATAATTTAATAAGAAGGAACTCAACGGTTGACCGCATTGTTGCTTCTGGTTCAGCAGATGTTGATCTACTTGATATGGTTGGACGGAAGAACAACAACCACAAGTTAAATTATATCCTTAACGTATCTTACAGCCGAACCACTGCAAAAGACTTAACATTCGTACCTGCTTTTATACAGAGTACAACCAACTACCTGTCAAAAAGCGACGAAAACCTGTTAGAGGGATATCGCAGTTACAGTGATGCTCTTATCGAAAATACGTTAAACTATGATGGTAAGATAGGTCGCCACCACATCAATGCACTTATTGGTCAGACATTTGAGCGCGAACTCTTTCATACGCTTACAGGCAAAGGTGTTAATATGACAGAGCCTTACTATCTGCAGGTAAATAATGCCACTACAACATCATCTGCAAGTTCTGAAAGCGAACACGTATTGGCCTCATATATAGGTCGTTTAAACTACGACTTTGATGGAAAATACCTGATTTCAATAACCGGACGTCGCGATGGATCAAGCCGTCTTTCAGCAGCTGACCGTTGGGGTTGGTTCCCATCCGTATCAGGAGGCTGGCGCCTAGATCGCGAAAGTTTCTTTCCTGTATCCGAATCGATTATGAACCTGTTCAAAGTTCGCGGAAGTTATGGTGAACTTGGTAATGAGAACATTGGAGACTACCAATACATGGATGTCATGTCGAGAGCTAACTATACTTATAGCTTTGGAAATACTAAAGTTACCGGATCTGCAATATCCAACTATGTAAACACAGCCATCAAATGGGAAAAGAAAAAATCTCTTGATTTTGGTGCCGACCTTGCTTTTTTCAACAATCAGTTGGAATTTACCTGCGACTGGTATAAAAATACATCGAGTGATCTACTTTATAGTGTACCAGTACCAGAGAATGCCGGTGCTACCAACCAATACGTAACTATGAACGCTGCAACCATGGTAAACTCAGGCCTTGAGTTCCTTGTTGCTTATCACAATCACAAAAACGCTGTTAAGTATGACATCTCGGCAAACTTATCTACCATCAAAAATAAAGTAACAAGTCTGGGTGTTTCAAACGAACCCCGTACAGATGGTTACTGCCGCACAGAGGTAGGACGTGAAGTTGGTTCATTTTATGGTTATGTTTCAGAAGGGCTCTTCCAGTCGCAATCGGAAATTGACAACCAGGTCAACTCAGCAGGAACACATATCACTCAAGACGGAGCGCAACCGGGTGACGTAAAATACGCAGATATCAACAACGATGGTAAAATTACCGCAGATGACCAAACATATCTAGCTAGCGGAATTCCTAAAGTAAATTTCGGTTTTAATGCTCGTGTTGAGTGGAAAGGTTTTGACCTGAGCGTATCAGCTTATGGTGCTGCCGGATTCAAAGCTGTTGATTTTGTTGACGTAGCTTTGCACGGCTCATACGGAGCACTAAACAAGAGCGTTGATATGTTAAATGCATGGACCCCGGACAATACAACCACGGACGTGCCTCGCGTAGCATACAAATCAACCGGTTCAATCACCAACGATATGTTCAGCCAACGCTTTATTCAAAATGCTTCTTATTTGAAAATTGCAAACGTAGAATTAGGCTATAATTTCTCTGACAAATGGTTTGGTGGCTATATTAGTGGCGTTCGCATATACGCATCGGCTCAAAACCTTGCCACTATCACCAAGTATAAAGGTTTTAATGTGGACTTTTCAGGAGGAACATTCACTCCGGGTTACAACTATAGTTCGTATCCAACACCTCAAACAGTGATGTTTGGAGTACGCGCTTCATTCTAATAATATAATCTTAAATAAGAGTATAAGATGAAAAATATAAATAAAATCATAATAATGTTGGTACTTGTTATGGGCACGACTGGCTGTAACGACCAACTTAATATTTCGAACCCGAACAGTCAGACAACTTACGACTTTGGGAATACTGAGTCTGATCTTAATGAGGCAGTTATTGCATGTTACAACCGTATTCGTCTCGAAGGTACATTTGCCCGAGTTGGTTACACGCTGGATGCAGTGCGTGGCGACGAAGTTTGGAACTCATCTCAACAGTGGTACTTGGAGTATGACAACCTCAACTCTCCGGGTACTATCGGAATCGGAGACGAATGGCCATGGCGTGATAACTATCATGTTGTAAACCGTACCAACTTTGTATTGTTAAAAGTAGATGGTGTTAAGATGTCGACAGACAATTACAATCAGATTAAAGGTCAGGCGCTCTTCTTACGTTCATTGGCATACTATGAACTGGCGACCTATTACCAAACCGTTCCATTGATTACAGACTATGCATCTTATTCAGACATCAACACCATGTATGCGGCCAACAATACTCAGGACGAGGTGTTTGATCAAATAGAAAAGGATTTGACAACCGCAATGCAGATATTGCCATCACGCAGCAAAGGTGGCGAATGGGCTCAGGGACGTGCCACATGCGGTTCTGCAGCCGGTTATCTGGCTCGCGCACTGATGTTCCGTCACAAGTATACCGAAGCTTATGCTGTACTGAAAGACATCATCGCCGGTAAATACGGAGCTTATGCCCTTATGGCAGACTATGGTGACAACTTCAAAGAAGGCGTCGCTTATGAGAATAACAAAGAGAGCCTTTTCGAAGTCCAATTTATGGACTATGGTACAGGTGGTACCGATCAGGAATGGACCCCTGTAAATATCAGTTCGCAAGCAACTCAGGGGCATGCTGTAGAGAGTAACTACGCTTCCCAACAATTGGGTAGCTGGGGTGACCTTGCTGGATCTCCCTGGTTATACAATCTGTTCAAAAAAGAAAATTGTACTGATAATCGTCTCGATCCTCGTTTATACTGGACATTGGTAACCTACGAAAGTGATTATGGCAATTATAAAGGTGCTAAAACTGCGGCTTATCCGAATGGAGATCCTCGTAGCAACACAGTTTACAAACAAGAACTCACTGCAACTCCACTATCGAACACAGCACAGGGGGGTATATCAATCGCTAAATTCACCAATGCCAGAACCAATATTTATAATACGATTACGACCGGTTTGAATTGTGGAATCAACCTACGCTTGATGCGTTATAGCGATGTGTTGTTGCGTGCTGCCGAATGCGAAAACGAAATCAGTGGTCCAACCCAAACTGCGATCGATTACATCAACCTCGTACGTCGACGTGTTGCACTCAAAGACCTGAAACTGTCTGACTTCACATCGAAAGATGCTCTTTTTGAACAAATCGCAAATGTTGAACGTCCGAAAGAATTTGGTTGCGAAAACGGACGCGGTATCGATTTGCTCCGTTGGGGATTCTTCTACAATACAGATCGTATAAATCAGTTGGTTGAACATGCTTATTATAAGCTCGATGGTACAGCCAACACAGATGAGCTTACAGCCGCAACTGCAAGTGCCTCATCGTTCCAATATTACTCTAAAGGACATGAATATTTCCCAATACTTCAGGGTACTCTTAACGCCAATCCGAACCTTACAGGTAACTCGGCAAACAAGAGTGAAGATAATGGACCTGCATTTTTAGCTAAATGGGCTGTTCATCCTGTTGTAAAATAGGAATTGTTTTCTTAAAATAGAGACTTCCTTATCGACATATTTTGTGAATGTCGATAAGGGAGTTTTAATCAATCCTGATGACTATCGGGCTTGTATTTTTACAATAAAGAAGATTGATTGTTGTTATATTCATAGTCATCAACATACATTATTTGTCACTTACTTATTATTTTCTTATCATGAAACTAAAGTATTTACCGATTTTATTAGTCGGCATATCAGCTCTGTTATTTGTAGGGTGCAAAAAAGATGAACCAATCGTAACCGGTGGTACAAATGGAACGGATACAGTAAAAACATTCAGCATCCCTACTTATGCTGACGATTATTCCTCCATATCCTCCTGGTCAAATAGAGACAATTGGAATCTGGCTAACGTGCACGATCCGTCAGTAGCTTATTACAATGGCTATTATTACATGTACGGCACTGATGCTTCCTATGGAAATGCAGCCGAAGGTCATGGACATTTTCAAGGCAAACGTTCAAAAGATCTGGTTAATTGGGATTGGGTAGGCGGTCCTTTCTACGGTCCTCCAACTTGGGTTGCAGACTCGCTCAACGCCATTCGTACTCGCATGGGACTGAGTGCCATTGCTAAAAGCAACATTCAATACGGATATTGGGCACCAGTAGTGCGCAAGGTCACCGTTGGAGGAAAAGATATCTTGCGGATGTACTACAGTATAGTTATTTTTAATTACATCAAAACCGGAAACCCCAACACAGCCAGCTTCGATGGTAGCTGGACTGAGCGTGCATTTATCGGTATGTGTGAATCGACAGATCCCGGGGGAGCTGTGTGGACTGACAAAGGTTACGTTACCTCTTCATCATCCGATCGAGGCACAGATTACAGTAGAGCGAATACATCGGATTGGAGTGCCTATTTCTACTACAACGCCATCGACCCTACTTATATCGTAGCCCCCGATGGAAAACATTACCTGATACATGGTTCCTGGCATAGTGGCTTCGCTCTGTTACAACTTGATCCGACAAGCGGAAAACCCTTGAATAAACTGGGGAATCCATGGGCAAGCACAACAAGTGATCTCACAAGTAGATATGGAGTGAGAGTCGGCACACGTACAGCTTCATCGCGTTGGCAAGGCAGCGAAGCTCCCGAGGTAATATATAAAGATGGTTACTACTATTTGTTTATGGCATACGATGGCCTTGATGTACCTTACAACACACGCGTGGTGAGAAGTACCAATATCGAAGGTCCGTATTCAGACATTACCGGACGCAACTTCACAAGCGGAAGCGGCGACTGCTATCCGATTGTAACACACCCTTACAAATTTAACCTCAGCAACGGTTGGGTTGGTATATCACACTGCTGCGTATTTCAAAAGGAAAGTACTAACGACTGGTTCTTAATGTCACAAGGACGATTGCCAGCTAACGTTGGTGGCAACGCTTCCTCCAATGCCCTTATGATGGGGCATGTTCGTCGCTTGGTATGGTGTCCGGCTTCTACAAGCGAACCAAACAACCTTTGGCCAATAGCATTGCCCGAGCGTTACGCTGCCGTACCTGATTACGGTACTATAACCAAAGACTCACTTACAGGAACATGGGAACACATAAATCTTAAATACAGCTATAGCGCACAAGATATCGCCACGGCACTAACTCTCAATGCCAACGGCACTATGTCGGGAGCGTTGACAGGAAGTTGGAGTTATGATGCGGCAAAAAAGCAACTAACATTAGGTAACGTTGTTGTCTGCGTTGAACGGGAAGTTGATTGGGAAGCTACCCCACGCCGTGTAACGATTGTGTATGCTGGAACCGAAAAAAATCTAAACGCAACGTATTGGGGTAAAAAGAAAAAATAGTCGTCCCCTAATAAGTATATAACTGAAAGGTATGCAATAAAATGACAAAACTTTTTATTTGTATCAGCAAGATTTATCTTATTTAGTGCCTTCAGCAAGCGGTAATGTAACTCTTGCTGAAGTTGCAAATAATTTCAAACATACCTCTTTTAAAACTAAAACTAAGTTTTTTAAGGCTCGACTAAATAACTCTTGAAAATCAAAAAAGAATGTCCAGAATAACTATTAAAATCCCATTTACACAGAGAGTATTAAACATAAAAAACATTGTTTTTTCTTTCGTTCTATTGAGTTTGATTTTCTCTGCGCAACTGCCTGCACAAAGTACTACATACGCTCACGATCCGGTGATCATAAAACAAAACAACACTTACTACGTGTTTTGCACAGGTTTTGGTATTACCGTTTTGTCTTCGACGGATATGAAAAGCTGGAAAACTGAAAAACCGGTTTTCGCGAAAGGACCTCAATGGGCTATCGACTCAATTCCCGGGTTTAAAGGACATATTTGGGCACCGGACATTTCGAAGCATAACGGTGAATACTATTTGTATTATTCAGTTTCGGCTTTTGGGAAAAATACTTCGTGTATCGGATTGGCAACAAACAAAACACTCGACCCGAAATCCCCGGATTTTAAGTGGATAGATCATGGAAAGGTTATCCAGTCGATACCCGGCGTAACCAACTGGAATGCTATTGATCCCAATCTGATTGTAGATGAAAAAGGAACACCTTACATGTCTTTCGGCTCCTTCTGGGATGGTATCAAACTGGTAAAGTTATCGCCCGATGCGAAAAGTGTTGACGAAGATATCCGGTTCATTCCAACCATTGCTTCCCGAAAAAAAGATTCGGGCATGCCAAATCCACCATCGATAGGAAACAATCCTGTGGATGCAGGTGGTAATTCAATTGAAGCACCGTTCATCTTCAAAAAACAAAAATACTACTATCTATTTGCCTCCATCGATTATTGTTGTCAGGGAATGAATAGTACCTACAAGATGATTGTGGGCCGATCGAAAAAAATAACCGGTCCATATATTGATCAAGCCGGCGTGCCGATGTCAAAAGGCGGTGGGACAATTGTACTTCAGGGCGACAAAGACTGGTATGCTGCCGGGCATAATGCAGTCGCCAGTTTTAGTGGAATAGACTATTTAGTTTATCATGCTTATGATGTACACGATGAGGGCAAGCCAAAATTGAGAATCAATAAGCTCAAATGGACAAAAAACGGCTGGCCGATCGTTATCAAAAAGTAATTTTTCATTTATAGATTAATTGAAGTGGAAGTAGGGTGTGAACCCTGCTTCCATTGTTTTATAGCATCGCGTATTTCATTGAATAATGCAAAACGAGTCTAAAAAAAGATCATTATTGTCCATCCTATCGAATTGATTATTCGTTTAGAAATAAAATGAATACTTTTGTTTTGGTTTTCATTTTATTGCATTCTAAAATATGAAAGCATCGTTTATCTACTGAAATTTAGACATCTCTCAATGAAAAAACTGATACTTCTCACGTTCTCAATTTGGTTTATCGGGCAGACTCTTCTCGCCCAGGGTACTGTAGAAGCCTACAACCGTGCCTATTCCCTTCAGGAAAAATTTAAAGACAAAGTGTTTTATTCAAATGTAACACCTCAATGGATTGGAAAGACCAACTACTTTTGGTATGTGCGCATTACGCCGGAAGGAAAGAGCTATGTGCTGGTTGATGCAAACAAAAAAACACGCACCGAACTTTTCGACCACAATAAACTGGCATTGGAACTCGCTCTTGCAACCGAAAAAACGATTAATGCTAAACAGCTACCCATCATAACCGTAAATGTTTCGACAGCACTGGACACGATTCATTTTGTATATAACACTTACAAATGGACGTATCTGACCAAGAACAATTCATTAAAGAAAGGAAACAAAATAACAAGCACCAAAGAAGAGTATTGGGGAACTGTGGACACAGAACGAACAGGAAAAGCGGTGGTTTCACCCGATAAAAAGTGGTCGGCATCCGTCCGGGATCACAACCTTTACGTCAAAGACCTGACTACCGGCATCGAAAAAGCATTGAGCCACGAAGGCACACATGACGATTATTATTCGGCTTACCCCTACTGGTCGCCCGATTCGAAAAAGCTGGCTGTAATGCGTATTCATGCTGCCGAAGCACGTAAACTCTATCTTATCGAGTCCTCACCTGCCGATCAGTTTCAGCCCAAACTGCACACCCGCGACTATGTAAAACCGGGCGATGTGCTGCCTTCACGCACTCCTGTCATCTTTGATGTGGCAAGTGGCAACCAAAAAATAATTTCTACCGATTTGTGTAAAGACCAAATGGATTTGAAAGCCTTCGAATGGTTTGCCGATAGTAAATCGGTGTTGTTCGAGTACAACCAACGTGGTCATCAGTTGTATCGAGTGCTTGAAATAGTTGCCGAAACCGGAGAGGTGAAACCTCTTATTGAGGAAACGGCCAAGACCTTTGTAAACTACACCCGCTATTTTCGCCAAACGGTAAACAGTGGCAACGAAATCATCTGGATGAGCGAACGTGATAACTGGAACCACCTTTACCTCTACGACCGTCACACAGGAAAAGTAAAAAATCAAATTACCAAAGGCGAGTGGTACGTGCGCGAAGTGCTGAACGTGGACGAGAAAAAGCGGGAAATTACGTTTACTGCCAACGGCATGGTGCCGAATGAAGATCCGTACCTGATTCGTTACTATCGCATCAGGTTCGATGGTACCGGACTCACTTGTTTGACGCCTGAAGAAGGCATGCATCAGGCTTGGTTCTCCGACGACAAAAAATATTTGGTGGATGTATATTCTACCGTCAACAAAGCTCCGGTGGCTGTTTTGCGCAATGCTGCGAATGGAAAAATAGTAATGCCGCTCGAAAAAGCCGACATCAGTGAGTTGGTAAAAATTGGATGGATAGCACCTGAGCCTTTCGTGGCGAAAGGACGCGATGGGAAAACAGACATCTGGGGAATCATTTATCGCCCAACGAATTTCGACTCTGCAAAGAAATACCCGGTTATCGAATATATCTATGCCGGTCCGGGAAACCAGTATGTTCCTAAATCATTTATAGCGTACAACCGCAACATGACAGCACTTGCCGAACTGGGCTTTATCGTTGTGCAAATGGACGGTATGGGAACTTCCTTCCGTTCGAAGGCGTTTGAAGAAATTTGCTATAAAAACCTGAAAGATGCCGGATTTCCCGATCGCATTGCCTGGACAAAAGCAGCCGCAGCACGATATCCATACATGGACATTGAACATCTGGGTGTCTTTGGCGCTTCGGCAGGCGGACAGGAAGCCATGGGAGCGCTGCTGTTCCACCCCGAGCATTACAAGGCCGCCTACTCCTCCTGCGGGTGTCACGACAACCGTATGGACAAAATATGGTGGAACGAGCAATGGTTGAGTTACCCAATCGACTCGAGCTATATTGCCGGGTCCAACGTAGAAAATGCACATCTGCTTACCCGTCCGCTCATGTTGGTGGTAGGTGAAATGGACGATAACGTAGATCCTGCCTCCACCTACAAGGTGTGCGACCAATTGATAAAGGCCAATAAAGACTTCGAGCTGGTAGTACTGCCGGGCGTACCCCACACCATGGGTGGCGACTATGGTGAGCACAAACGCTTCGATTTCTTTGTGAAAAATCTAATGGGCGTTGCACCACCAAGCTGGGAGAAAGTGGGAATGAAGAAATAATTATTTGTCACCATCCTTCGGAGTGCGACTTTAAGTATTAGGAAATATAGAATACACTCTAATCAAACTAAAACAAATAGAAGAATAATTGCTTAGATAATAAATAAGGTTTTGTTTGGTAGGGATATATCATTCTACTAAGGTTTGACCTTATTTCTCTCAATATTTCACCTTAGTAGAGAATCAGAAAATAAGCTTTAAAACCCCCAGCCCGCACTTTTGTTTAAGTAATTAATGTTTATATATCCGCGAGGAGAAGTAACTTTATTTGTTAATATCGACAGGTAATCCATAGAAGTCAATTAATGAATTTGTATATATGCAATTGTCAATTTTGTTTTTGATTTGAAAAATTGTCGGTTTGACTGCTCCAAGTGGAACTAACATTAATGACTTTTTTCCATTTATTCTTTTGGTATTAAAGTTATTTCCTTCTCTGTTGTCAAAGGAAATGTCAAAGTAGTATAAATATGGATAAATCCATTCAACGTACTGTCTCTTCGATATGTCCGACGATGTCATGATTTCAAGCTCTTTATAGTTTTCTACAATTGCCTTTTGAAATTCTACTGCATTAAGCGGGATATTATTCAGCACAGGTATGGCGTCCCATTGTCCGTCAATTAAAACCCATTTTTTGGTGTCATTCAAGAATACTTCTAATAAAACGTGTCCCGCTCCATACTGAGTCGTTTCTACATCTTTAGTTTTTAGTCCTAGAGTTCTTGCCTTTAGTCCAATAGCATTTAAACAAGCAGTCGTTACAATTCCGTATTCAACGCAACGGAATTCTTTTCCATTTTTAGCTTCATCAAGAATGGATATTGCATCCCTTTTTTGAGGTTTATTGTTTCCATTATGTTTCCACTGATTATGTACCCAATGCAATATTTTTTGTGTTTTTTCAATATCTGTTTTCGCACTTTTAATTAAACTATCAATGGGATATTTTGACCGCAATAGATTTAAGTATCCATTATTGTTGTTTTGTTCATACCAAAATTTCAGTTTCGTGTTTTTAGATTTTGTGTCAAAATGCAGAACAGTATAGTTGGCTTTAATACCTTTTATAACTGTCAGAGCATATGCAGTGTCATTAAGGGAAACATAGAATTTATGGACTTGTCCCGGTACTAATTTCAAGTTAATACTGTCACGATCTGTATAAAATGCAAATGACTCACTTTCTGAGTGGCAAGAAATAAGTAAGCTGTCAAATTCGATTTGAGGCGAAATTGTCCAATTGCCTTTTACCCAGTCATTGCCTATTTTGTAATTAGCTACTACAGAATTTGCTTTAAGCAATGGAAGTCCTTTGTAAATTGTCTGCCCGAATAGGGTTAATGCAAACAAAAGTAGTGTCAATGTCGCTGTAATTCTTTTCATGGTATTTTTTTTTATTATGGCTTATAACAATCGAGGCTATGGGTTTGGCGGTTTGAGGGAACATTCACTGTCGCACCTTAGTCTGAATCAGTAGTTATTTTTCTTCCGTTTTTTTCATTCCGTTTTTTCCAAACATTCTTTTCACTGCATGTTGTATATTAAAATACAGGTGAGTACAATTTGATTCTTTTCCGCCCTTTGAGGAGTCCACTTCGTTGTCTGGTTTGTAACCCAAAATGTCATGAAAATTTTTGTCTTTGTCGCGACCAAAGCCCATAAAACAGATTTCCCCTTCTAAAGGAAGTTTAATTATCCATTGCCCATCAGCAGGAGAAATCACGAACCAAGAAGTTTCATAAGATTCTCCGTCTCCTGTCGCTAAGTCAGAAAGAACAATTTGATTAAATCTGTTGAAATAATAATCTGAACTATCTTTTTGTCCAATCTTTCCTAAGGCATAACTTTTCTCTCTACATGCAATCATATTAAAAGGATTTCTTGATAACAACATACTAGAAGATTTTATTGCTTCTTTGTATTGCTTCTTTTCATTCAAGGTCCAAATTTCTCTTTCTAGCTCTATGTCCTGATATGGCCAATAATTTTCATTGTCTGTATAGCCTATTTGTAAAGACAACACCTCGTAATTCGTTAATGTTGAGTCCCCTGCAATATATCGTTTAAACAGATTCGGATAATACAATTTAGAAGTGTCACTCTTTGTAAGTTCAAGAATTCTATTGTAATCTCTTGAATATTTGAAGTCAATTTTATCTTGTGCGCTAATAAAACAAGTACAAGTCAGTAAAATCAAAAATGCTGTTAAGTTTCTCATATATATTTTTTTAATGCCAGCTAACAACCGTGACTGAGGACATTTGTCCCTCAATGCTTTCGGAGCGAGCGTTCACTGTTACACCCGTGCATGAATCAGAATCCGTCCGTTGACGGAAAAAGTGAATGCGAGCTTACCTGCAGCAGGCAGGAGCAAAACTGCCGAAATGCACAGCTTGCCCCGATTTATCGGGGCAAGGCAGCCAATGAACGAGGCGTGTATTAGCCGCTGTAGTTTCGTTTTGTTGCTTAATTTTTCTTATTACCCTTTTCGTCATAATCCCATCCTTCATTAGGAAATCCCTTTTCGTCATATTTCTGATAATGCCCATAGTTTTTACCATTTAAGGTGTACCCAATTGAAGATATGTATCCATTGTTGTGATAAAAAATCACAGTTGAGAATTCTTTGTCAGGGTCTGTGAACCTTTCATTATAAAGTTTTCCAAGAATAGAATATTCTCTCGTAATAATAACTTGTCCATTTGAATCGTAAACATATTCCATGTGGAGTTGAACTCTATTTGAAACTAAATCCAACGAGTCTTTTTCTTTATAGAATTTTTTTAATAGTTCTAATTTTGAGCTTTGAGTAGTCGTTGAGTCATAGTAACTTCTTAATACATTAAAGTGTTTACCTTTCAAATTGTATTCTTCTTCATTGATTTGACCGGAAGGAAAGAACCATTCTGATTTTCCATTCAAAGAATCATTTACATAAGAGTGCTTTCCTAATAATGTACCATTCGGATACCATATTGTTCTATCTCCATTTAATTTACCATTACTGTAATTCTCTATAATTTCGAGTTGCCCGTTTGAATAAAATTCTTTTTTGGTTTCATTATTAAATTCTTTTGTTGGATGTTGGTAAAGTTTTCTAAGCTGTTTAAGCTCATAAAAACCTGTTCCATTTCTCCAATCTCTTACTCCGTTATTCATTTTATAACGAATATTCCTTGATGAGGACTCAATCGACATTTTTCCGTTTGATTTTTTCCCAAATACAATCCATTCTTCACCTATTGTTATTCCAATGTCGCAAGTTGAATGTTTATCAAACTCCAATATTTTGTCAACCTTTTCACCTTTAAATAATTCAATGATTTTTACAGTAAGTAATCCTTTAGTTTCATGACTTTCAATTGTTTTATTTTGCAAATCCACATCATCAATAATCCTGACTAGAGCAATAAAGTCATAATCTTTCAATTGCGGTAAACTGTCAATTGTTATTGATCGCTGAAAGCAGAAACTCGCTTTCAAGTTTTGTAAAAACAATATTGATAAAGATAGCAATATCATTATTCTAATGTTATGTTTCATTGATTTGTGTTAAGTTGAATTTGTCTTTTTTTACTATAGCTGCTAACATCAATATAGTGACCCGTGCTATTAAAAAACTAAGTTTCTTATCTTGTTCCGTGTTGACACGGTTCACAGAACCGCGCCAGCGGGGGAAATAGCCCGATTAAATTGTCTAAATGCACAAAGCTAAAATTTAAACTCTCCACAGTGCATTGTTTTTTTTGTTTCAAAATGCACTTCAACTGTCTAACCGAGCAAAAAACAATGTACTGTGACCGCTCTGCCTATTATCAAAAAGCTATAAAAGCCACCGCAAGATAACTTGTATTTTACTCGAACTTGCTGTGGCCTTTTTTGCTTTTTAGGCGCTTAAGCATATCTACTTTACAGCTGGCTTAAACTTACCATTTATTAAAAATGAGATCACATATTTTTTGACTATTTTGTTGTACAAAAGTCCTACATGCCATGATTTTACAAATGCAACATCTTTCTCAATACCCATTTTTGTTTGTTCCGGCAATAAAACGCCATCATTGTCTCCTTTTACAAATATATTGAATCCTCTTTTTCTGCCATAACTACCAGCAATAAGCCCAACTTCACAAGTTGGAATTGGATATTTTTTTGCTCCTGTTACTGAGTTACTCGTTAAATTTTTTACATTCGGACCAACTATAAATTTCATAAAAGAAAATTGAGCAAAAAAATCAGCTACTGGGGAACCATTATTCGGTGGAGCTATCATTACGATTCGATAAATAAATGGAAATGACGACAAAGAATCAATATGCTCGTATAAAGAACGAACAACAAGTGCTCCCATTGAGTGGGTCACAAACGAAACTGTATCATAATTTTCTTTTTGTATTTTTCGAAACAGTTCAACTCCTACCGAATCAATATCTTTTGACAAACTTGGATATACATAAATCTCACTTTCAAAACCTTCATTTTTAATCGATTTATGAATATTTTCTAATTCAAGACCTAAACTCGCATAACCATGTATCAAATATACTTTATTTGTAGCATGTGTAATAACACACACAAATAAACATATTATCAAACTAATATTTCTACTTTTATTCATGGCAAAGGCTTTAATCTTTTATGGAGTAGCTTTATAACAATACGCACTGGTATAACTGAATACATAAAGTTTATCTCCATGTACCTGAGGTTTACAACCTATATGAAACCCTCCCCCCCCTGATTTTGGATTTTTTTCAGGACACGTAATTTTTGCCGTAATTTTGCCAGTATGAATATTTACAATATACAGATATTCATCTCGTCCAATTATATACATATAACCATTAAAAGAATCTCCATTTGCACATTGCGTGTCACCTTGATAAAGTTTCTTACCCGTTAAGGCATCTAATCCAATATATCGATTATCACCATTTAAAAATACAACTCCGTCACTTACAGACAATCTTGGTGTCGCATAATTTACATATCCTTCCGAAAAATACTGCCAAATGATTCCACCAGTATTTGGGTCTAAGCAAGTGGATGTTCGTCCGCAAGTCATATACACTCGATTATCCATCATTTTGAAATGCCCTAATAAATAATCGTCATTACGTGGAATAAGAGTTTTATACTTAATTAATCTAGATTGAATATCAAAAATACAACAGTAGGTTTTAAAATCGGAACTACTGTTATTCTCTATCTCTTCAACTGTTCCAAAAATCAGTTGGGGTTTGCCATCTTTTGAATTGTAAAAAAGTGGATCCGAACTAATTTCAACTTTGTTATAAGGGGCTGCAGCTTTGATACGATAAATCATTGTCGTATCACCAGTCATTATGTTTCCTTCATAAATTAACGTTTCTTTTTTTGTCTCTTGAATGAAATAAAAAAGATTGGCATTACCAACTACATCAATAGAAGTATTAAGTGAAAGTGATTTTGGCATTATTTTTTGCCATATTTCCTGCTGAGAGCTCATATTGAAACATAAAACTTTGTCTGTTTCTTGAAAAATACCAGAGGCAGGCATTTTGGTTACTAAATATTCATCTAAAATATAAGGTACAGCACCAAAAAACATACTATTTGTCTTAGAGTAATCTAATGGGAATTTCCATTGAAGTTCTCCTGTACTAGAGTCTAATGCATTTACTCTGTTATCCTCTTCAAATTTACCATCAACAATGTTAGTAAAGTTAGTAGAATGAAATAGAATTTTTCCATTGTATATAGGTAAACCAATAAGACCATCATTATAAACTCCTGCTTTGCCAGGTAATTTGAAGCTCCATAAGGGTTGAATGCCATCAACAGTCCAAGGAGGAATGGGGGTGTTTGTACACCCCCATAAAGAAATTACTCCCCAGAAAATAAGACAGATAAATAATCTATTTTTTGAAAACTGGATCATATGTAGTTCCGTTATAAATTTCATTAAATAATTTTCTCATCGATGCATGATTTCCCATCTCCCCCGCTAGCGCAGGTCTGTGACCTGTGCTATTCAAAAACTAAGCTTCTTATCTTGTTCTGTGTTGGCACGAGTCACAGACCCGCGACAGCGAGGTCCTCTGATTTACATCCACCAGTATTATGTATATTGTAAAATGCACTTTTCAATTTATTCTTTGATATATTAGTCAATGTCTAATGATTTAAATATTCTTTCAAATTCTTGTTCTGTACAATTTGTATCATTCTTATCAAATGTAATATAAACCTGATATAAAAAGTCTGCTGATAAAATCATTCCAATTATCTGTTTTTCTGATTTAGATTTAGAAATTGTATAGCCCACTTTATATTTTTTTAAACTTACCGAATATATTGTCGATTTTTGATTAGTCATTGAAAACATGCTTTCTACTAAATCAATAGAACTTAGTTTTGAAAAATTTATCTTTGACTCTTCTGGTAAAATTTTCACGAAAATCCGTATTGATGGGTTGGCTTCCTCTTTTCCTTTATTTAATTCGATAATTGCATTAGAATTATAAACGCCAAGATTTAGTCGTTCATCGCTTAGTTTAATATTCTCGAATTCATCTTTTGTAGTTAGACATGTCCACCCAGTTGGGATTTCAAAACTTAACTTCAATGAGTTATTTTTATAAGTATCATTGGTGTTTCCTACTTTTAATGAATCTTGTGCCATTAAGTTAGCAAAGATGATTAAAGAAAAAGTCATTGATAAAATAGATGATTTATAATTCATAATATTGGATTCTTTTTTAAATGGTTGCTAACAAGATTTTTTTCATTTCGTCATTTATGTTGCATTTTATTTTTTTCTAAAATGCTGCCCCCGCTAGCGCAGGTCTGTGACCTGTGCTATTCAAAAATTAAGTTTCTTATCTTGTTCTGTGTTGGCACGGGTCACAGAACCGCGCCAGCGGGGGACCAAGAGCATGTGTTAGCGGTTAGGGCTTTTATACATAATCGTGCATTGTTGTGTCATAAGATAGAAAGTTCTTCAGGATATATTTTGAATGAACTTTTGAAGTTTTCACGAATCCAGTCTTTCATTTCTTGTTCAGTAAATTTTGTAGTCAACCATTCATAATTATAAGTAAACTCACCAGATTGATGAATCCATTTCATAATCATGTCATATATCGTATTATATGTGTAAAAGGACTGAAAAGTATCCATTGTATTTTGCTCTGAATAGCCATCAAAAATCATTGGTTTGATTTCATTCCCAATATCATCTATAAATAATGCTTTGTGCTTGTTAAATATCTTTTCAACTAATTCCAAACTAATTTCGGAACTGACTTCTCCAGTCATTGATTTTCCAGTCCAACAAAAAATATTTGGATATTTGAGTTTGTCTTCTTGAAAACGAATATACTTTGATGCAAAAAGTTTTATTGATATGTTGCCTGAACTAAATTTCATTTCACTTTCTTCTTTAAGAAGTGTTTGAACAGATTCGTTTTCTTTTACCCAATTCATTACTACTTTACTACCATGAAGAGGAGTAAAACAAACAATTAATTTGCAGAGTTCTTCACACAAATCTTCATATTCTTTTTTTGAATAATCTACAATAGCACTAACCCACCTATCTTTGTCATTTTTTATTGCTTGACAAAGCATTATAAATCTAGTCCCTGGATCATTAGAAATTATAAATGTTTCGTAATGTAAAATATCATGTGGGAATCCGTCAGTCGGATTTATTGAAATGTCGCAAATTAATAAGAATAAGCCGATTATTGAATTGTTCAGATTATTTGGTCTCTCAATATCCGTAATTGTTAGAAATATATCAAATGCTTCAATATAGATTCCCTTCAGCATTCCTTCCCTTAAAAAGTCATCATACGTAAACTTATTATTCGAAGCAATTGCTAAATATTGAAGTTGATTAAATCTTGCCTGCCCTTCGAATATTGCTTTTGTTCCTAAAGGAGAAAAATCCATTCTGGAATTTATGTAAAAGCCTTGAACTTGTTCTTTTTCTAGTCTGTTAAATTCTTTATGCCAATTTTTTATATTAGGTAAGAAATTATAGTCTTTGTCAATTGTTGCAGCCAGAATATTAATTGAAGATGACCATAAAATATGGAAAGAATGCCCAATTGACAAAAAGAAACGTTGGTCTTGGTCTATTTTATAAATATTTTTATTGTCTAGAATAAACATCTTAGCATATTTGATATCATGCCAGTAGTTTAGTATTCGATTGACTTCAGGATTATCGTGGTTGCTTTGTTGAAGAAAATATGCTAAAATGGACTTGAATTTTTCATCTCTTTCAACAAGCGTATTTAAGTCCTTATGAGCGTAATGTGCTAATGCAGGATAACTTAAACTAGTTATGAAGCCTAAATGAGATCCAACATGTTGCCACCAGTGAATATTTTCGTGCATAAACGTTGAAAAAGCTTGAATTCTTTCAAAACTCATTCCTGTTTCGTTTAATGCATTATGTATATCATCACGAAGTCTAATTACAAATTGCATCGGATTGTATGTTCCCCGAGAATTTGTTCCATTTAGTGTTGAATCAAAATCAAATTCGTTTAATTCATCGGATTCCAATAAATCAAAATTTAGTTCAGTCATGTTATTTATTTATTTTTTAGCCTTACCGCTAACTTATATATATGCGAACTTTAATTAGACATATTCCTCATTTAGCTGTGTATGCGAACTAGTAGTTCGCATATATCCACTTTAGGTGATGCATTTATTCTATTTTTTAATTAAAATTCAGCACCAAAGGTAGAAACAAATTTTCGCATTAACAACGTGTTGTTTAATTAATTTTAAAAATAGTCGTTTATTGCTGTAGGTGGTGGAATAAGCTGGTAATTACGATATTCCCCGGCCCGATGTAGATATAAAAAGTTCGGGCTGGTTGTTGGAAACCGGCCCGAACCATTTTGTAAGTATCTGCTATTATTCTATCCGTGATGATAAATTGTCTATTCTACTGTTGCTGTTGGCGGTACGTCCTTGCCGTTTATCCTGGAATTCCTGGCGGCTTTTACTGCTTCGTTCAACTTTGTGTAGGCATCATCCCAGCCGGTAACTTTTCGCATGGCCGTAACCACGTTCAGATAATTGCGCAATGCTATTTCGAGATGTTGACGAACAGACGATGCCGACTCTTGTTTGCGCAGTTCGGCATTGGCACCCATTTGCTCGGAAAATAGTTTCTCAAAATTGAATTGTGCCGATTTCATCAATTCATACGATTCAGTAAGATAGGTATTGCTTATTTTTACTTTATTCTCGGGTTTTTCCATATCTTCAATAAGCTTGTCCATATGCGATGTTTGATCGCCGTAACTGTAATGGTCTAAATCAAGTCCATGCTTTTCAAAGAACGAGTACAAGTCAATTGCATCGTGTTGCGTGCTTAAACCATTCATCTTTGTTAGCCCAAACAAGCTATTTCTCATACCTCTATACAGGTTATCCCGCAACAAATCTGCTTCTGCGACTAAATTCCCTTTCCCACTATAGGTAGATTTGTCGAAGACTGCCGAATAATCGGCATTAGCTGCTGCAAGTGCCTGAAGTAAGGGATGGCTCTGAATTTCGGGACTAAGTTCATTCGCTGAAATGGCAAGGACGCGTTTGCCCAAGGTGGCTAATGTCTCGGTGGTGAGACGTACAAAACTGATTTTCATAAATTCAAAATGTTTAATTGTTACTAATTTTCGTTCAATTATCTCATGATATGTTCATTTCTTATTTGTCATCCCATTTTAAGGCATACACTATTACATTTGATATACCCCGATAGGCAGGAAACTGCCATCCATTGCAGGACATCTCCCGCAAGTAGCGTAGCCTTTCCATCCATTGCAGTTTAACTCCCGCAAGTTGCGTAGCCTCTCCATCCGTTGCAGGACATCTCCCGCAAGTTGCGTAGCCTTTCCATCCATTGCAGGACATCTCCCGCTACTAGCGTAGCCTTTCCATCCGTTGCAGGACATTCCCCGCTAGTAGCGTAGCCTCTCCATCCGTTGCAGGTTATTTTGTTCTATAAAAAAGAAGCAATAATGTTTCGCCCGTTGGTGCAGAACATGCACATATAAAATATCAACAGAAGAAATGGATGGTGACTGCCTGCAATTGCCACTAAAAATAAAAAACAGACACTAAACCATCAAATAATCAGACAAAATAAATTGGACAGTTAATTTTATATGCTACTGACAAACAGTGCCATAAAAATCGAATTTGAGTTTTTTTTGGACAAAAATGAAGTGCGTAGATGTGTATGTCTAAAAACAGCCGCTTTTGAGCAGCCTATCGTTCAATAATCCCCTCGTATCCATACACCGACTCAGATTACAGGGTTATATTACACTCGTTTTTTGGTGGTAAAGTTGTTGCAAGTTACCAACGTACACTTTCCATCTCCTATTTCTTCCTACCAAATTGTAACTCCCGTTTTCATTCAAATACATTTCGGTTGTTTTTACGCATCCTACATATAACCTATCTTGCACATTTATTGCAACTTACACCATTGGCACAAGCTTTGCTTTGCATTCTGCAAAAAAAGAAAAGCTATGACAGCAGAAGAAATAAAAGAACTGGACGCGCAGGTGAGGAAGGCTCGCTTTGTTTTATCCCAAAAAGCAGGGGCGCTACACGACCTAATCGAGGATCGGTTGCCGGCAGATTATCTGGAAATTCCGGCCTATGCCGAGGATGCATTTCTGGCCTGTAAAGCATGGGATGAACTGAACACTAAATTACTGGCAAATAAAATTTAAGATGTTCCATATAAGTAATAAATAAGTATTATTAATATGTTTCTTAATTTCGACCTCTCCCTAAATCCCTCTCCCGAGGAGAGGGACTTTGCTGAGTGAAAGTTAATAGCTACATCTGTAAATATGAGATGCTGTGTCCCCTTTCTCCTGTGGAGAAAGGGCTAGGGATAGAGGTCTAAATAAGCATAGATGATTAAGAGATGCACATTTGAAAAACATATCAATAATAATTGTTACTTACAAAGTTTTCAACTTCCTATTATTCATATCAGTTACAGAAAAAACTTGTAACTAAACACTTGTAACTATATATGCTGGTACATTTCTACGAAAAGCCGGGTTGTATCAACAACACCAGGCAAAAACGATTATTGGAACAACATGGACACAGAGTAGAAGCACATTCGTTGCTTGATCAGCACTGGAACGCAGCTACACTTCGGTTATTTTTTACCGATATGCCCGTGAGCGAGTGGTTCAACGCCGCTGCACCACGCGTAAAGAGTGGAGAAATCATCCCGACCGATTTTGACGAAGCATCAGCCTTACTGGCCATGATTAACGACCCTTTGCTTATTCGCCGACCGTTGATAGATGTGTATGGCGAGATGGCCTGTGGTTTTGATAACCCACTGGTAAAAAGTCTACTTGGTGAAAGTACGGACATCAGTGGTTTACTGTCGTGCCCCAATATGGGAACAGACGCTAAGTGTGACTAGCCATCACGAACAAGCCGGACGTGTGAGGCCCGGCTTGCGATAGATTATTGGATTTTCGACTTCCGTTTTCGCTTTTTCCACCAGAGGATACACCCGGTTATAGGAAAACTGGCAATAAACAGACTCATCAAAAAGGCAAATATCTTACCCGGTAATCCTAAAATGGCACCGGTGTGAATTTCGTAATTCATTCGCATCAGCTTATCGGCAAAGTCAGCATCTTTGAACCGACCGTAGATATTATCCACTTTTACCTCCTTCAGGCTGTATTGATCGAAATAACGGTAATCGGTTTTCCAGTATTTTCCATCACGCTGGTTGGCATTAGCGGCAATGGAAGCGGTATCGGAATGTACGGGATGAACTTCAATGGAAGCAGCATCCGGATATTCAAGCTGCATGAGCAACCACACCTTGTCGAGCGGTTCGGTTGTCGGAATTGAATCCATCGCTTGCTTTTTCGAAAGCACTTCCGAGTAAGCCAACGATTTTTTGCCACCCGCCACCGCGTAATAGGTTTTGGAAAACCATTCGAAGCCCCACACCAAGCCCGTGATGGCAAATATAAGTGCAAATACTGTGACGTATAATCCACCCACCACATGTAAATCCAGATTGATACGTGGCCATTTTGTTCCCTTTTTCCATCTGAACCAAATGCGGTTCTTCAATGCCGTTCGATTTTTAGGAATCCATATCACTATCCCGGTAATAAGAACTATGAGAAAAACCAAGGTAGAGCAAGCCACCAAAGGGTGACCAACCTGAGGTGGTAACCACAGGTAATAATGCCCCTGCATGATAAAGCGAAAGAAATCCTTATTCATATCTTTTACCTTCAATGCCTCACCCGTGTAAGGATCGAGGTAGACGATAAAATAGTAGCTTGGATTATATCCGTAGAAGATGGCTTCAGCAGCTTTCGTTCTGCCATTGTACTTCACAGCATGAAGTTCTTTGCCGGGCAAGAGCTTTTCAGCCACTTCTCCGAGTTGCGTAGGGAGCCTAAAACTTTCGTTGCGTTCCTTCACGTAATGATACTTACCTATTCCGGTAATCTCTTCCTGAAAAGCATATAGCGAACCAGTGACAGCAATTATAAACACCAATAGCCCGGACGTCAGTCCGAGCCAAAGATGAAGTTGATGAAATAGTTTTTTCATGCTTAAAACTTATACGTAATATTCAATCTTGAATTAATTAGCGGTTCCGATTGCCAGTAGTAGAATCCTCCCCAGTTATAATATGCTCCCGAGTAAAGATGCTTGCTGGTAATATTGTTTACGTTCAGCGCAATAGTAAACTTGTTCAACTGATACGAAACAGCACCGTCCAATCTGAAGTAATCGGGCAAAGATTGACTTGTTCCGTCAAACACATACCACGAGGTACGATCTCCCTGGTATTGTGCCCCAAGTGATACCCCCAACCCTTTTATAGCCCCTTTGGAAGCACGATAGGTTAACCAGACATTACCCAAATGTGCACTGATACCCGGTACTGAGATATTTACTTTTGCCGGATCTGTATCCTTCGTCACCACGCCATCGGTATAAGCATAGTTCGCGGTCAGGTTCAGCTCTTCGGTAATTTGCCCACGCACATCAAATTCAATTCCTTTGGTAACTGTTTGCCCCAGTTGAACCGAGAAATTCATATTGTTGGGGTCAGCAGTCAGCACATTGTTTTTAGTGATTTTGTAAAGCGATAATGACGTTACCCAGTTACCGCCAAACCATTCACGTTTAATTCCTAGCTCCACATTATCACCCGTTACAGGTTTAAAGCTGTTTCCCTGTTTATCCGATCCGGCTTGCGGAACAAATGCCTGGTCGTAAACGCCATACAATGAAGTATTTTTATCAATAGAATAGCTTAATCCCACACGCGGGGTAAACTTAGAGGCATCGATAGTTCCCGAATATGGATCCAGGTCACTCGCTGTAGTAAAACGACCCGCCAGGGTCAAACGCAATTTATCCCTAAACATGCTGATTTCATCCTGTACATAATAGCCCACGTACGATTGACGGTAATGCACTCCGCGTTCGCGAATACTAAGCGAACGGTCGAAAATAGGATATTGCGATGCAGCAATTTGCCCATAAACCGGATGATATACATTCAGTGGTTTTAAAGCACCTGCTTGAGCCCAATCGTGATAAAATGATTTATCACCCATATCAATACCACCCAATATCCGATGCTTTAAAAAGCCCGTTTGCACATCTCCATTGATAAAAAATTGTCCGACTTTACTTTCTCCCTCGTAATCCCAAATGGAGGTAGCACGATAAAGCGTATCTTTATTAGCCGAGAAGCCGGTTGGCCACATGCTTTGTCCAATCTGTTTCGAATTGATATACGCAATTTGTCCGGTGAATTTCCAGTTGTCGTTAAAGTTATGCACCATGGTAAGAAATGCCGAATTCTCAGTCAGCGTTGTTGGAGTCATATTGTCTTCGGCAGTGGTAAAGTCAACCGGAAGGTCATTATACCCTTTGGCTGAGTACGAGTAGTTAGAGCCAATCATCGACATCAGGTTTTTCTGATATGTATATTCGGCTGTAAGCGAAGTGCGGTCATTAAACTTATATTTGATAACCGGAGCTACTGAAACGCGGTTATTGTATTCGTAAGGACGATGAGAGCCTTTGGATTGTCCAAGGACATTGAGGCGATACAATAATTTACCACTCTTGTCCAACTGACCGTCCAAGTCCAGGGTTGCACGATAGGTATCAAAACTACCAACAGTCATGCCCACTTCTCCTTTGGTTATTCCGGTAGGCTTTTTGGTTACTACATTGTAAAATCCACTTGGTTCACCGTTAGCAAGCATAAAACCTGCAGGCCCTTTTACAAACTCAATACGTTCCACCATACTCATATCCTCCGGTTGTGGGCTCCACGACATGGTTACATTCATTCCATTGCGGAAAGCGGCTATCTGCGAACCGCGCATATAAATCAATGCGTAATTATCCCAGTGCTCCATGCGTCGCGCGCCGCTCACATTGCGGGTAACACCTTCGAGCATATCAAAAATCTGTTGATCCTGAAGAATTTGCTTAGTAACTATCTGAATGTTTTGAGGCACTTCGAGCAAAGGCGTTTTTAAACGAAGTGATACCGATGGATAATCCGCTACATATTTGCTGGGATTGGCAGTCACCACTACTTCGGTAAGTTCTTTACTGCTTTCTGTTAGCACAAAATCAGCATTTACAGTTTTACCTGCCTCTGCCAACACGGTTTTACTTTGCGTACCCACACCCACGAAACTGGCTTTCAAGGTGTATTTTCCCGGTTTTACGTTATCTATCACATAGGTTCCATCATGTTGAACGATGGCTCCATTTTGAGTACCTATCAATATCAAATTTACAAATTCGGCTACTTTGCCGTCTTTAGTAACCACCGAACCTTTTATAGATCCTGTCTGTGCAAATACCTGCGCCGAAATAAAAAACACTAGAAGAAATAATAATTTTTGCATACCTATCTTTTTTTTAATTAATATCCGATGCAAAATTAAGCCTTCACGCCATCAAACAAAATCCCCAATTATGGGGATTTATAACCTGAAACTACCTACTATTAGGTTAATAAAACAGATTAGAAAGACAACAATATCAATTGTCCATATTTTACTTCTCTCTACTCCCCTCCTTATCTTTTATAAAATGGCAAAGTTTTTGATATTGGAAAAAACAATTCAGCGCTTCTTAGTTAATTAAATGGAGTCGTTTTGAATATTTAACCCCAAATTAATTGCAGATTTATTTTTCTGCATATATTTGTAACGTTTTTAAGTAAATAAACAACAGGTGAGTATGTTCGCTTAAAAAAACATTTAATAATTGACATACCAATTATTGAAAACCCAAAAACACAACTTACAATGAAAAGAATTTGCACGTTATTAATGGCTGTCCTGTTTCTTTCAGTCACAGCAGTTAGCGCACAAGATGCAACAGCTAAAAAATCAAAGAAAGAAGTCAAAAAAGAACTTGGTCAAAAGCTGAAAAAAGATGGCACTGTAGACAAACGCTACAAACAAGGTGACGCTAAGGTAAAAGAGGTAAAAGCACTTCCTGAAAAAGCAAAGGCTAAAGCTGAAAATGCCGGTCAAAAATTGAAAAAGGATGGTACGGTAGACAAACGCTACAAACAAGGTGACGCTAAGGTAAAAGAAGTAAAAGCGCTTCCCGAAAAAGCAAAGGCTAAAGCTGAAAATGCCGGACAAAAATTGAAAAAAGACGGTACGGTGGATAAGCGCTACAAACAAGCAGATGCGAAAGTAAAAGAAGTAAAGACACTTCCGGAAAGAGCAAAGGCTGAGAATGCAGGACCAAAATTAAAGAAAGATGGCACTGTAGACAAACGCTACAAACAAGCCGAAGCAACTGCTAAAGAAGTAAAAGCAGCTCCTGCTAAAGTCACTAAACAAGTGGCTGCAAGCGGTGAACATTTGAAAAAAGATGGTTCGGCCGACATGCGCTACAAAGAAAACAGAGAAGGACTACACAAAGGAACGAAGCACATTAAAAAAGATGGCACTCCCGACAAACGTTACAAAGAAAATCAATAATCTTCGGTAACAAAAAAGAAAAAAACGAGCTTAATCATTGCGATTAAGCTCGTTGTCATTTAAGCTCTTCCCGCATTTTCTTTGGTAGCCCGGCCACCACCAAATCGTAAGAATGCTGTATCAATTCGCACAAAAAATTTCGCGAAATCATGGGTTGGATATAAACCGTGTTCCAATGTTTTTTATTGAAATGCCACGCCGGTACTATGGCGGAGTATTCTTCGCGCAAAGCAATGGCTCTTTCGGGATCGCACTTCAACGAAATTTGTGTTTCGGTAGTATCCAGCGGTATCAGTGCAAACATTTTGCCCTGCACTTTTAGTACCAGAGTCACTTCGTCGAAAGGAAAACACTCGGTTGTTCCTTTCATACTCAGACACTGTTCACGAAGCTCTTCTATATTCATATTTCAAATTATTTTTTTCAAAAACATTCAGCACACAAATATAGAAACAATCTTTTGATTATTTTATAGATTCGTTATTTTGAAAATCATAAAATGTCTTACGCATCAGGTCGGCAAGATACAGTTGATAGCTTACATAAGCGCTTAAGTGAGTAGTATAAGCTGTGTTTAGCCGCTTCCGCTCCAGGGCCAATCCCTGACTGTCAATGTCGCCATCGGAATACCGCAGACGCGTAATGTCAAAGCTCTTTTCGGCAACGATAATATTCTTTTCGAGCAACTGAAGACGCTTGAGGCTACTGTTTAGCTCAGCCACCATATTACGAACTTCGCGTTCAATACTTCGCTGTACTTCAATTTTTTGAAGCTCATTTTGTTTTAAACCGGCCTCCGCTGCTTTTACTTTGGCTTTGTTTTCTCCAAAATCGAGGATGGGAACTTTTACCGACAATCCGATGCCGTAATCGGGAGATCTTTCCTTGTATTTTGAATAGGTATTGTTCAATGCGCTGGTTAAGCTCGAATTAAGATCTTGATAACTATATCCGCTTTTACCAAACGAAAGGTTTAAAGAGCTCTGAATCATGCCATTTGATTTTTGCTCCTTTACATACAACTTGCTTTGCTCAATTTGGATTTCTTGTTCTCTAATTTCCAATCGGTTTTGAAGTGCGAGTTGAACTGCTTTATCGGCATCCACAATTACCGGCATATAAGTGAATTTGCTACTTACCAAAACACTATCATTCAGATTTATACCAATGAGTTGTTTGAATTCATTTTGAGTGGAGCTTTGGTCAATCAACGCCAAATCAAAATTATTCTGGGCTTCGGCAAGGTCTACTTCCATTTGTAAAGCATCCACTTCTTTTATCAAACCCGCTTTATATTTATTTTGAGAAATATCGTATGCCTCTTTTTGTCGGTCGAAGTCGAGTTTTGCTATTTCAGTCTTTTTCTGTGACGATAAATAGCCGTAAAATGCATTACTGACCATATAAATCAGATTGAGCTCTTCTCTTTTCAGTTCTTTCTTGGATTGTTCGTAGGCAAGTTTTGCTCTTTTAAGAGATGATTTGACAGCATTATACCCGTATAACGCGGTTAAAGGTTGCTCGAAATTGAATGTGGTATATAAATTCGGACTTCGTTGATTGAGCGTATAGGTGTCCTTATTGTATAAACCTGTTTGTATCGACACAAAACCGGCTGTTGGTAAGGGTTGTTTAATCAGCAAATTACCCCCATATTGTAGCCGTTTACTGGTAAAGTAGGTACTGGATGAATCTGTAATGTATGCTTGAACATCCTTTACATAATTTGGACCCTCTAAGTTCAGGGTGATGTGCGTTTTTAGCGAACTGGTAGCCGATTTAAGATTATACTCGGAGACTTTGAAATCCTGAGTAAGTTTAAGCATATTATAGCTTTTCAATTTAGCAATTTCGATACTCTTTTCAAGATCAAGATTATAGATCGATTGCGATTTGGACACAAAGGAATAACAGGTAAAAGCTATAAATAACAGGATGATTTTCTTCATATCTGCGGGCGAATTAAGAGTTTAATAGTTGGATGGTTGCTGTACTTGTGTTACGGACTTTATTCATTGTATCAGAGTGAATCATGCCATCTTTTATGTGAATAGTTCTGTGAGCATAATTAGCAATTTCCTGTTCGTGAGTAATCAAAATAATTGTATTTCCTTCTTGGTGCAACTCATCAAAAAGCGCCATAATTTCGTCGCCGGTTTTTGAGTCGAGCGCGCCGGTAGGCTCATCGGCCAACAGAATTCCCGGGTTGGTAACCAAAGCTCTGGCAATAGCCACCCGCTGGCGTTGACCACCACTCATTTCGCTGGATTTATGATGAATACGATCGGACAAACCGACCCTACTCAATGCTTTCAATGCACGCTCTCTTCGCTCTTCGCTTTTTATGCCCGAATAAACCAATGGCAATTCTACATTTTGAAGGGCATTGAGCTTTGGTATCAAATTGAAATTTTGAAATATAAAACCTATTTCCTTATTGCGCATGGTCGATAATGCATCGTCGCTCAGGCTACTTACATCCGTTTTATGAAACAGATATTCACCTTGAGTTGGCGTGTCCAGGCAACCCAAAATATTCATAAATGTAGATTTTCCGGAACCTGAAGGCCCCATAATAGCCACATACTCATTTTTACGGATTTGAAGGTTTATGTCAATTAAAGCTGGAACTTCAACTTCCCCCATGACATAGCTCTTGGATACATTTTTAATTTCTATTAGCATAATGGTTATACATTAATTAGTCTGACTACCTTCTATTTACTACCTACTACTAACTTTTTTATTCATATCGAATAGAGTCAATAGGCTTCAGATTAGCTGCATTTTTGGCGGGTAGATACCCAAACGCAATACCAACCAGCACAGAGAACCCAAATGCGATCACCACAGAATAAGGGCGAATATACGTATCAACATCGGTGAACAACGATACAGCCAGGGAAAGACTGACTCCGAGAATCACACCAATTATTCCTCCTGTGATGCTTATGGCCACCGCCTCGGTCACAAACTGTCCCATAATATCATTCTTACGAGCACCTATAGCACGACGGATACCAATTTCGCGCGTGCGCTCCATAACCGTGGCGAGCATAATATTCATAATCCCGATACCACCTACCAGCAACGAAATAGCGGCAATTGCCCCGAGCAGAAAATTATAAATCTGTCGCTCTTTTTCTTCCTGCCGAAGCAATTCGTAAGGTATCACAATGTTATAATCGGAATTATTGAAATGGTGACGCTGCAAAATGGCCTCAATCAACTGCGATGTCTCAACCAATTTGTCGGAGTTATCCACCTGAACTGTAATTTGCTGAATCTCACTTTCCAAGGTATTTTCGTGGGTAAATCGTTTCAGGAAAGTAGTGAGTGGCACATAAATATCTGTGTTCAAATCTCTTGCCGCCAGCTCACCCACAGTTTCGGTAAAGAGCATTTTCGATTCCAGAACGCCTACCACTTCCAACCATTGATCTTCTAGTTTTACCATTTTACCCATTGGATCTTCGTTGCGAAACAGCGTTGCCGCAACCCCTGCCCCCAACACGCATACTTTCAGGTTACGCTCGTAGTGATTAGCGGTAATAAAATCGCCTTTTGCCGTTTTATAATTCAACAGCTCTACATACTCAGGCGTAATGCCGATAACGGTAGATTTCACCGATTTATCAGCATACTTTGCCTCTGTGCTGATTTCGGACTGCGAGGCTATTTTTACCACCCCGGGCACAACTTCTTTTATCACATTGGCATCCTGAATGGATAGTCCCTGGGAAAATTTGGCCCGAACCTCTTCCAACTCCTGATCCGATAATTTCTTTTCTCGAATGATGACATTGTTTACACCAAGATCTTGATATTTGGCAATGGCAGCGCGCTTGGCTCCTTCTCCAATGGAGAGCATAGCGATAACCGATGCCACCCCAAAGATAATCCCTAACATGGTGAGGAATGATCGAAATTTATGGTCGACTAAACCTCTTATTGCCAGTCGTATATTTTCTTCGTATTGCATATTATCCTACTGTTTAAATTCGCAACTAACTGTCATTCCTAATTTTAATCGAGAGTCCGGTTTGAGTATCTTCACATCAACATCAAATACCTTTTGGCGTGATTTATCATTTTTCAAACGGCATAATTTACCTATATAGTAAACCTGAGCTTTGAATTTTACTTTTGGCAAGGCATCTAACCTGACGATGACGTCTTGGCCAATCTGTATTTTCAAAAAATCATTTTCGCTTACCGTAGTGGTTGCTTTCATCCAGGTCAAATCCGGAACGTTGCCCATATTATTGCCATAATAAATCTCATCTCCGATTTTTATAAGATCACCGGTTCGCTGATTAATCCCAACCTGAAATATACCGGAGATAGGAGTTCTAATGGTGAGCAGAGGAAGTAAGGCATACGAAGCTTTTATTTCATCTTGAAGTCGTTTCGTTTTTATTTGCTCAACTTTCATTTCGTTCAGGTCGATTTTTTTGCTCAAAACCGCTAGACGCTTGGCCTTGGCAAGTTCAATTTTTGACTGTTGAAATTCCAGTTCTTTTATTTTACGAATTCGATCCGATTCGAAACGCGAAGATTCCAATTCTAATTTCTTCAGATCAAAAGATGCGTTTTCAGTTTTAAGTTTCGATTCCAACTCCTGCCGCTTATTTTCATGATTGACACGCAACTTTTCGAGAACAGCCATCTGGGTTGCCAAATCGCTTTCGCGTTCAATGATGTACTTTTTAATCTGAGATGGATCCAGTTGAATGATGGAGTCACCCGCTTTTACAATTGATCCGTGTTTCAGTATGCCAATGATTTTCATTTGATACCAATAGTTCCCAAACCGGGGCATAACAAACGAACGGGTATCTATAGCAGCCAACTCGCCGGTTTCAATAATTTTCCGTCCGGAATTTGCATTCTGTGCCGAATCGTCACTTTTTATCTTATTGCACGATACAGCGACAATTACGAGACATGCAAACAGGAGTGTTTTAAGCATATTTCTCATTTTGTTGGCTGTTTTTCAGTACCTGATTCTTTTTTCTTATCATCTTTGGTGGGGTCGGTCAATGCTACCTTATCATTAGGCTCTAAGCCTTTGGTAATAATGGTGTAATCCGAATTGCTCGCACCGATTCCAACAATTGTTTTTTCATAGCCCTTACCGGTTTTCTTGTACACATAGTTTATAGCTCCTTCGGAATGCAAGGCCTCAAGCGGTACATAAAGAGCATTTTTTATGGTTCCAACAATAATACGACAACTCACTGTCAATCCCGGAAGTAATTTTTTATCTGTTTTCTTTAATAGAATTTCAACGGGGAAAACTTTAACTTTAGACTTATTATTCTTGTTGGTTGCCAAGTTGGCCACGGTGCTAACTTCTCCGATATAAGTACTTTTAGCAAATGCATCGGGCTTTACTTCTACCCGCAATCCTTTGGTAATTTTAGAAATATCTACTTCATTGATTTTCACTATAGCTTTCAACTCCGATAAATCAGGGAGTTGAATGAGGCGATAGCCCGGCCAACATTGATCACCTATCTGCAATTTGTTGGCGCTACTCCAGTTCCTGTCAATGATGGCAATTCCGGGCGATGGGGACACAAGAAATAATTTAGACAATGTCTCATTGGCTTCCTTGAGTCTCGCGATGTCCTGATCTATCGAAAGTTTCTTTTGCTTTACTTCTTCTTTCTGAATTTTGATTTTATTATTAATCTGCTCCTTCGCTCTATCAAGGGCAATTCTGGCTTTCTCAAGGTTCAGTTGAATTTCTTTTTTCTTGATATTGGCCTCATAACCGGCCGATTCAAAACGGATTTTTGATATGTCATACGATATGCGCGTTGACTCATAATCTGCTTTCAACTCCTCCAAGTCGGATTGCTGCTGCGCATCCAGTCTTTCGAGGTCAGCCCTGTTCATTCCTAATCTCGATTCGGCTTCAACAACTCCTTTTCTTACTTCCGACGGGTCGAAAACGGCAAGTGTGTCGCCGGCCTTTACTTCTTTACCATCTTTCACTATCTGAGTTATTTTCATGGTACCATATCTCCACGAAATATTGGGCGCAACCACGTTAGTCGATCGAATGGCTTCTATTTCGCCTTCTTCAAAAATATCAACATAAAATGTGCCTTTAACGACCTTGCCTACCGGAACTTCTTTTACTTCTTCGCGATTACAAGCCCATAGAAAATTGGCAAGCAAAATAAGCAAGCCTAATTTGTAAATGTTTCCTGAATAATTTTTCCCCATGAATATTAAATTTAAAATAGCTTTAAATATCTGTTTGTCCGAAACTTAAGATCCTCTTAAGACTTAGCCTTTTGCTTCTTCATTTTCTTTTTTGGTAATACTGTTTTCTTTTCTATCAATGAAGTGCCGGGTTTGACAAATGAAATCTCCTCTCCCACTTTTAGCCCTGCAACTACAATGGCACTTTTAAGCGAGGAAGTTCCTATTGCCACTTGCCGCATCTCAAATTTGCCGCCATTCTTTACGTAGACAACCTGCATTGAATCTTGCTCGAAAATAGCTATTTGAGGAATGACAATGGTGTCCTTGACGCGCTTTAAAATGACTTTACAATTGGCTGATAAACCGGGTCCCGGCATTATTCGGGCACTGTCTACGGTAGCTTCAATCTCAAATAATTTCACTTTCGAATTTTCTTTTATGGGCTGACCTACAGGTGATTTCTTGAGAATTTTTCCCCATGCCTTGTTTTGCGGCATGGCATCGAAGCTGTATTCTACCAAATCATTTTCGCTAATCCGTTTATAGTTACCTTCCGAGGCTGTAATGATGATTTTCATTTTGCTCAGATCCGGTATGTTTATCATGGACATTCCGTACCAAAGGTTATCGCCTTCCTGCACTTTTCTGCCGCTGTAATGCATTGCCCGTGTAACTATTCCTTTCTTAGGCGATTTTATGACCAAACCATCTAATTGCTCTTTTGAACTTTGGATTTCGGCTGTAAGTCGCTGGATTTGGAATTCCGTCTTTTTTAATTCCGACTGGTTGATGATGGCAAGCGATCTGAGTTTTTTCTGAAGCTTTGCTTTCTCAATAGCTACCTGACTCAACTCTAGTCGTTTGATTGTTTGCTGATTTTTGGTAGAATATTGAAGCTGAAGGGAGTCCAGGTTAGAGATGTCTGTTTGAGCAGCATTGTTTTTCACCTGCGCTTCCAAGAGAGCATATCTCAAATCTAAATCGGCTCTGGTTTTATTCAGCTCAGCTTTTGCCGTTTCTAAATTCACAACGGCTTCATCGTATCGCTTTTTGAGGTTTGAATCCTCGAGAATACATACTACATCACCCTCGTTTACATAGACTCCATCTTCTACGATGAATGTAATGAGACCATCTGCTTCTCTGGGACAGCCAATACTCGTTGTTTGAATGGGTTCAGCTATACCACTAATTTCCAGAACATCTTCAAAATTTGTTGACTTTATCTTGTAGGTCGAAAGTTGACTTTGATCATGCGACTGACATGAAAAAAGAACTGCTAAGAAAAAGCCTGCAATAATATGGGATACGTTTTTTGTCAATGTGTTTAATATTTAGAAAATAATTTACTAGTCGACTCCATTAATTTAACCATTTGCAATTTGATAAACAAAAGCTATAGTTGACATTAGTTTAATATAAGATTTGATTTCCAGTTAGCACATGATTCTACTACGGATTCCATAAAAAATAAGCCAAGGTCTTACTCTTTTATGTACTTTTCAAGTTCAATTTTTAGTCTACCATTATCATAATGCCCGAAGTTAGGATTAATAACTTCGCCCATCTTACCAACGAGTACATAGTGTGGAATTCCTGAAACATTAAACATCGCCTTCAAATAGTTCCATTCATCAGTTGAAACACGGTAATGTTCACCTTTAATGTCGGGAATCATATTGGACCAGGCACTTTGTGGTGATGATTGATCGGTGATATATACAAACACAATATCTTTACCGGCTAATTCTTCTTTTAGTTGCTTTATTTGTTCTATACCACTACGGCATGGACCGCACCAGGTAGCCCAGAAATCGACATAAATTATTTTCCCCTTGTACTTCTTGATAATAGCATCAAAAATCTTGTCGGCTTCAGTTTTAGGTGTTTCGTTTACTACAAAACCAGTTTTCTTTTTATTAGCTTCCAGTTTGGCAATTGACTGATTATTGCACAAGGCCACATATTCGGCTACAAATGGCGTACTGAATTGTTGTTGAATAGCTTTTAATTTTATATCGCTTACGGGAGATACTTCTTCCACTATATTGCGGCAGTAATCTTGTGCTAACATAACATCGACAGCCAATCCGTTTTGTAAACCGAATAATGTTTTCAGATTTTTATTTCGGTTCTCATTCGACTTTTGAGCAAAGAATTCATTTATAAAAGTCATATGTCTTTTATGGAATGCATTTGTTGAATCACCAGATGTAGTATAAAACTCATGCATTTTCTTAATCTTTTCCGAATTATCATGTACAGTTATAGCTTTCCATAATGTTTTTTCGTCGGTAGCCAGTTTAATTTTGTGATCCTTGAAGTATTGTTTAATAATAGCATTATCGATTTTTTTATTTGTATTGAATATACTTTGAAGGGTGTCCTTATATTTTAAATTAAAATCAGCTATTTGCTTACTATATTTCTCATTGTAGGTTTTTTCCTCTGCCGAGTTGGAAATCGAATCCGCCTCTTTTAGCTTCTTAAACATTAACTTCTCTGAAGGAGTAAATGTATATCCAGATTTCTCAAGCTCAACTCCCAGAGTTTGTGTATTTATCGAGAATGAACTTCCAATTCTCAAAATATCTAAATATTTCAGCCTGTTTATGTATGAATTATAACCGGAAGATAATACAGCAAATGGGTTGTTTGCCGATTCATTGCTTATAAAATCAAAATAATCTGCCGTCAGCGAATCTGATTTTACCGGTAAGGTTTTTTGTGAACGTGGTATTTTATTTTTTTCGCAGTAGGCACTTTCCCAATTCATATCATAACTCATTATGTTTTCTTCAGCCCCATATTTTAATTCCAATTTCATCACCTGATATGCTTTGGTGGAAATAGTATTTGTCGCCATTATCGAATCCAACGCATTTATATCTTTCTTTCCGCAATTCAGGCAATATGTTTTGTATTGAGCCGGCGTCATATCCAGTATTTTACTACGCATAGTCCAATAATCAAAACTTCTTATTTTCATCAGTTCAGTCATGTCTGAATTAATTCTTGCAGATTCCCCCATAAATAATGTTGGATTTGAATTGCCTATGAGCTGAAAGAGCTCTTTTCCGGGTTCTAGGAAAATAGAACCATTGTAAATGGATGAACGTACAAAGCAAACATGCGGGTAATATATAGGTAATTTTGCGGAAAAGAACCCATTTTCATCGATTCTGATTATAAAATTATTTTGATTTCCGGTAATAATATCGTCGATAGAGATAGAAAGTGTTTTTACACCAACACGCGGAGTATAATCTTTAATGTAACCACTATAGGTTGCCGAATCAATTTTGAAAACCGGCAGTTCGTAGGGCTTGTCATCTATTGGTTTTATCTTCTTTGCTTCGGTGGCATTACTACTGTATTCTTTTAGTTTTTGAGCAGATAAGCCTAACAAAATAGTTCCCGGTGAGGTAATTTTGTAAAATACATCAAGCGTTTTTCCATTGCCTGTGAGCTTTATCGAATTGGAAGATTTCTTATCTTTCGGGAAACTATAGCTCCACAGTTTATTGTTGTAAACCACGTATTTATCGTAAAAACCAAACTCCCACTGTCCGCTGGTTTTATCAAACCAATTGCCATTCAAACCCTTTGGCAACAGCGAATTATTTGCATTCGGTTTAGTTGCAATATCATATATAAACCAGCTGCCACTTTCATTGGCTTCGCCATAGTCGATATATTGGGTAGATTTTGGAATGGCGGGGAATGTCAATACATAGCTAACTTCACCCGAAGCCGGCATGGTGTACTGTTCATTTAAAGGTATTCCTTCAGATCGTTTGATAAATAATTTCTCACCGCCAACAGGCTGAATGTAGGTTTCTTTTGGAATCCGAATCCACCATCCAGGTGTGTATTTTGTGTGAATAGACATAATAGTAGTGGTATCGGTAAGCTCCACTTTTGTAATCGTCGAATTATTATGCAGACTTAATCCTGTTGTAGGATGGTCGATTACGGTTTGAGAGCTTACTACTAGTACCGAAAACAAATATAATAAACATGTGAACGTGAGTTTTTTCATAGTAGAGTTGATTTTTATGGTTAGTTATTCGATTTCCTTTTGAACAATAAAATATGCAGATTAAACTACCCCAACTGAGTAAGGTCTTACTCTTTTATGTACTTCTCCAGCTCGTATCTTAGTTTTTCATTATCATAATGCCCGAAGTTAGGATTAACAACTTCGCCAGTCTTACCAACGAGTACATAGTGTGGAATTCCTGAAACATTAAACATCGCCTTCAAATAGTTCCATTCATCAGTTGAGACACGGTAATGTTCTCCTTTAATGTCAGGAATCATATTGGCCCAAGTGCTTTGTGGCGATGATTGATCGGTGATATACACAAACACAATATCTTTTCCGGCTAATTCTTCTTTTAATGGTTTGATTTGTTCGATACCACTACGGCATGGACTGCACCAGGTTGCCCAGAAATCTACGTAAATCACTTTTCCTCTGTACTTCTTGATAATAGCATCAAAAATCTTGTCGGCTTCTGTTTTAGGTGTTTCGTTTACCACAAAACCAGTTTTCTTCTTATTGGCTTCCAGCTTGGCAATTGCCTGATTATTGCACAAGGCCACATATTCGGCTACAAATGGCGTACTGAATTGTTGTTGGATAGCCTTCAATTTTTTATCGCTTACCGGAGATACTTCTTCCACTATATTGCGACAATAATCTTGTGCTAGCATAATATCTCTTCCCAAGCCCGGTTCTACATTAAATAACTTTTTTAGCGTTTTATCCCGACTAGTATTTCGTGCTTGGGCAAATTGCTCCATCATAACATTATTATGTCTTTTATAAAATGTATTTAGTGAATCGCCGTTTGCTTTATGCCATGCACTGGTTTTAAGAGCTGCATCAGATTGGCTATGGTCTATAATAGCTTTCATTAATGCCTCTTCATCCTCTGTGAGTTGTACCTTATTTTCTTTGAAATATACGGCAAAAGTCGAAAAATCCGCTTTTGGATTCTCTTTGTATAGTTTTGCTATAATTTGCTGATGTTTCGTAAAAAAATTGGTAGTCGGTTTCGCATATTTTTCGTTATAACTCTTTTCTTCTGCTCCATTTTGAATTGCATCCAGTTCTTTTATTTTTTCAACCAATAGTTTTTCTGACTCAGTCAAGTTATATCCTGATTTCTCAAGATCTGTCACAATCTTTATCGGGCTACTAATAAATGAGTTAGCGCCCTGGAGAATCTCTAAATATTTTAGTCGATTTATATAGATGTTGTAACTGGGACTAACTACTGCTAAGGGATTATTTACAGATTCGTTGTTTATAAAATCGAAATATTCAACTGTTAATGAATCGGATTTTACCGGTATCGTTCTTTGTGTGCGTGGTATTTTATTTTTTTCGCGGTAAGCACTTTCCCAATAATAATCATAAAACATTTTATTTGAGGCCGATTCGTATTCAAAATGCATATTCATTACCTGATATGCTTTAGCGGATATTGTATTGGTTTTCATTATCGAATCCAAAACAGTCAAATCTTTATTCTTACAAATTTCATTATACGATTTGTATTGAGCCGGTGACATATCCAAAATTTTGCTTTGCATATCTCTATAATCAAAATTTCTGATTTTCATCAATTCAAAAATGTCTGAGTTTATTTTGGCAGATTCTCCCATAAAAAGCGGATTAGCTGTGCCAAGAAGTTGAAAAACTTCTTTACCCGGTTCTAAGAAAACAAGACCATTATAGATGGACGAACGTACATAACAAACATGTGGATAGTAAATAGGCATTTTAGTCGAAAAGAATCCGTTTTCAGCAATTCTGATTACAAAATTATTTTGTTTGCCGGTAATAATATCGTCGATAGAGATAGAAAGTGTTTTTACACCAACACGCGGAGTATAATTCTTAATATAACCACTGTAGGTTGCCGAATCAATTTTGAAAACCGGCAGTTCGTAGGGTTTGTCATCTATTAGCTTTATCTTTTTAGCTTCAGTGGCATTATTGCTATATTCCTTTAGGTTTTGAGCCGATAAGCCTAACAAAATAGTTCCCGGCGAGGTAATTTTGTAAAATACATCCATCGTTTTCCCATTGCCTGTGAGCTTTATTGAATTGGAAGATTTCTTATCCTTCGGGAAACTATAGCTCCACAGTTTATTATTGTAAACCACGTATTTATCGTAAAAACCAAACTCCCACTGTCCGCTGGTTTTATCAAACCAATTGCCATTCAACCCTTTTGGTGACAGCGAATTATTTGCATTCGGTTTAGTTGCAATATCATATATGAACCAGTTGCCTCCTTCGTTGGCTTCTCCATAGTCGATATATTGGGTAGATTTTGGAATGGCGGGGAATATCAATGCATAACTGACTTCACCCGAAGCCGGCATGGTGTACCGTTCATTTAAAGGTATCCCTTCAGATCGTTTAACAAATAATTTCTCGCCGCCAACAGGCTGAATGTAGGTTTCTTTTGGAATCCAAATCCACCATCCTGGTGTGTATTTTGTGTGAATAGACATAATAGTAGTGGTATCGGTAAGCTCCACTTTTGTAATCGTCGAATTATTATGCAGACTTAATCCTGTTGTAGGATGGTCGATTACGGTTTGAGAGCTTACTACTAGTACCGAAAACAAATATAATAAACATGTGAACGTGAGTTTTTTCATAGTAGAGTTGATTTTTATGGTTAGTTATTCGATTTTCCGTTAGGTCTCATTATTATCCAAATTGTTGTTCTCGCAAACCTTATCCAACAACCAATTTGAACAATTTACAAGTGTTTTATATTGAGAGATTTCGTCTCGGTCAAAATATACAATGTGTGAAATTTTAAGCAAAGTAAATGTTTTAGTAAATAACTAAAAAACATATTACATAACATTAACTATTTTTATTTTATGTTGTAGCGTTATTAACTTTACTTCTAAAAATAGATACCTAAAGTAATGAAATTTAAAACTTTGTGCTGTATCACTGCAGCCAAAGTATCCGTGTTTTGGATATTATGTCTGCTAAATCTATGATTTACACTAAAACTAATTCTCACTACTACCATTTCTGTAGGTAACAGTAAAGCTCTCCAAATAGAAGTATATCCAAATGCTAACCTAAATGAATTTCAGTCCAACCAAAGAGAGGGTAGCTTATTATTGAGTGGGTGCGCGCTCTGAAGAATAATGGTATTACTATTGACAATGTAACATTGGGTTAGTAAACAATAGTCAATTGATTATGAAAATAGCTCTTAGTTGGTAGAATAATGGAGCATTGCTTTACTAACTAAGAGCTGTTTTTTTATAAGTTCAAGCTAAGAAACAGGGTTGTTTCTATATTTTTTCAAGAATCGTTATCAATTTCATAATCTAATCGCAGAATAATCATTGTTGTCGATGGACACAGTACTGGTTGTATCTTTTTCAATGGCAATGACTCTATTATTATCCTTGCTATAAAGTTTGGCACCATGTGTTAGTTTAGCATTGAGACTTTTAGTTTCACAATAATTATTTACAAAAGCGTTGTTTAATTTTATTGTGAGATTTCCTAATTTGGAGTTATTTAGATAAACAAGTGCGCTGTCATTTACAATAATATTCATATCATATTTTCGTGCATTAATTGTATATTTTTTTGCACCATCATTATTATAAATAAATCTACCCCCTGTAATCTTAACTGTTAATGAGTCCGGTTCAAAATGACTAACATTTATCCACAGGTGTTTTTTACCTATTATTTGAGATATTTGCTTACATTTTATAAAGGCTCTAAGTCCGCAATAAACGTGCAAGGTGTCATTAATAACCTCATACAATTTTGCAGGTGTTTTAACTCCTTTCACATATTCTATACTCATCAAAGTGCTGTCCGAACGGTCAACATGAATATCCGAAGCTTCTTCGGCTACAATTACCTTGAAGCTTGGTAAAGGATATTCCTTGTAACTGATTTTATTTTTTTCTTCATCTTTGTGTTTTATGGAGTCTGCAAATAAGAAAAGCATCGCACCCACAATAAGAATGGCAAAAGCTGTTATAATTATATTACTTGTTTTCATTTTCTTGTATAGCTGTTAGTAAGTCAGTTAAATCATTATTTGTAAGTCTGAGCATTTTTATTTTTTGAATAAACTCGGGTAATTCATTCTTGAAAAATGCTTGTTTCTCGGTTTTCAGGATACGATCCAATGCATCTTCCGTTACAAAAAATCCAATACCACGTTTATTGTCAATCACGCCTGCATCCTGCAGTATGGCATACGTCCTTAAGAGCGTATTCCGGTTCACTTCAAACTCTATCGCCAACTCGCGTACCGAGGGTACGCGTTCGCCGGGAGCGAGCTTGCCTTCGAGTATCTGGTGACAAAGGTTATCCGCTATTTGCTGGAAAATACCTTTTGTCGATTTAAAATCTATACTCATAGTTGTTTCTCTTTAAGTTTAAAGTAACCCAGCGGAAGTAAAAACAAAGGTGCTATATAGGCTATTGAATAAAGGAGTATTTCACTATTTTTATAGCCATTAGTTAATGTGTAATCGATATTGGCTATGTCTAAACCCTTTGTTTCAGGATAGAACAGATGTGAAAAAAATGTCATTACGAACATAATCAAGAACAGTGTCGCAACAAGTGTAATTCCTGTTTTTATCAACCCCAGTTTCCGAAAGAAAATCTTTACTGAAAACAAAAATATACCCGTTGAAAAAGCAATCAGAATCATACCTATTCCTTCAAACAATTTCCAGTTTGTTACAAAAGGATATTTACTTTTAATCAACAGCATGGAGTAATGAAACTTTTCAATATAGTCATATTTTTCCGGTCCTGCCGGTTGTCCATTCAAGTATTCTATATGATTAAGTGATACTATACGTGCTAAGTGAGCATCGACCCAGAAAATAAAAAGGAATATAACAGTTCCAACCAGGGCTCGAATAACAAACTGGCATAGAAATTTCTCCAATGTAGATGCCGGCATATGCAAATAATTGCTTGTTTTGATTTTTGAACTTAATTCCGAAAATGCAGAACCTACAAATGCTCCAAGTCCCACAAGACACGTGACAAAAAGAGTCATATAGCTTGAAGAGTCAAATTTATAGGTACTATCATTATCCATATAATTGGGCATTTGCGCATTTGTAACAATAAAACCCAAAATAAACGCACCCGCAATGGTGAGTAGATATTTTTTATAATTGAGTAAAATATCGTTGCGAAGTAGCTGGTAAAACCTGCTGAAGCTAAAAAATTTATTTGAATTCATATTTCTTCTGAGATTAGATTGTTTTGTTGATGATTGCATTAAACAAGAGTTCCAAATCGATGCTTGATTCATTACCGTTGGAGGTTGGGACTATAATTCTCTGACCCAGGGTACATTGCTCGTGGTAAAGCACATTTTCTATCCCGGCAAGCGATGGCACCAGGTCGAAATACAGTTTCTGAGCTATTTCGTCAGTGTTTTCCTGATAGATAATAGTACCATTCTCAATCACCACCACCGTGTCAATCACCGTGTCGATGTCTTTCACCTGATGGGTGGAAATAATAACCAATTGTTCGTCGGTTACCGAACTCACCAAAATTTTACGAAACTGACTTTTAGACGGAATATCCAGCCCATTGGTAGGTTCGTCGAGTACCAACATTTTACAGTTAGTAGAAAGCGCAAACGCTATCAGAAACTTTTTACGCTGTCCGTGCGAAAGTTTGTTCAGGTTAGAAGTGGGGTGCAATTCAAATTCCTTAAAGATGTCGTGAAGCTTTTGAGAGTCGAAGCTCGGGTAGAGCGGACTAAAGGCTTTCACGTAGGTGGAAATACTGATAGGAGGAAACGCGAATTCCTCGGGAACCATGTATACGTCCGCCAAATAATTGGGGTTGCGCTCAAACGGAACAAATCCGTTTACATTGATTTTTCCTGCTTTAGGCTGAATTAATCCTGAGATTAAATGCAGTAGGGTCGATTTGCCTGCTCCGTTTTTACCGAGCAGCCCTACGATGCATCCGCTTTCTACCTCCAACGAAAAATCGTTGAACAGTGGCGACTTCTTTTTGTAATGAAATGATAAGTTTTTAATGTTGATCATGGCATATATGTTTAGTGGTCTATGTAACTATGCCACAAAGTAACGAACTATATTTTAATTGACAAAGCAAAAAATACATTTTTTTTCAACTATTTTTCTAAAACATCATAAACAATTGATTTTCAATTACATTTTAGCTAACTAAAAAGCCACACTTCGGAAACTATTCTGAAGTGTGGCTTTTATTAACTGCTGAGCCACATAATTAGTGTAACATCAGTTGGGGTTGGTTATCTATAATTTGATAAAAATCTTCTTTTTGTACAGTATATTGCCAATAAACCAGTTAAGCGTTACAAACAACAGTGCGAACAGCAACGATCCCATAAGATCACCAAAAACCGGAGATAACCATTGACTGTAAACGTAAGCATGTATGGATACCCATTCGCCGTAAACCGTAAAACCGATATTGCCCAACAAAACGCTCAGCACGGCAGCTACCACATAAATAAACATAGGGTTTACACCGAATGACTCGAAGAAAACGCTCCAATTCTTTTTAGCTTTTATATCGATCAGCCAAATGAGCAGTGCCAGTAAAAGCGATGCCAATCCACAAGTGGTCAGCACAAAACTCGAACTCCATATTTTTTTATTGATAGGGAAACCGTACTGAAGTAAAAATCCTAAAAACAGGATAATCGTTCCGAAGATAAACAACTTTTGAATCCGCACTCCATTTTCTTTCACTTCGGAAATTAATTTTCCGGCCCAAACTCCAATTAAAACATGCGCTATGCAAGGAAGGGTACTCAATACACCTTCAGGATCGAATACAACTGCCGAACCATCGGGCAAATGATCGGTATACATGTGACGAATGCCCAAAACAGCACGGTCGATAATGGCCACTAAACTGCTGCTATTTTGCTCAAAACTATCGGATACAACTATCAATATCCAATAAAAGACTAAGAGAATTGCACTTATCCACAGCGCGCGTTTGGGCTTAAAGATCAAAACAGCCAGCGAACCAAAAAATGACACGAGTGCCAGTCGTTGCAAAACGCCAAGTATTCTGAGCGACTCAAAATTGTTGGCTTCTTGTCCTATTTTAGCGAAGAAAGTAAGATCTTCCGTCCACAGCTCTCTTAATGTTCCACCAAAATGTCCAAACCAATTCAACGCTACCCCAATAAGAAAGAGCAAAACCGAACGACGAAGTAATTTTGAAAATGTTTGGGCGGTGAATTTGAAGTCGAACTTTTTATACGAAAGAAACATGGAAACTCCCATGATAAACATGAAAAATGGAAATACAAGATCAGTAGGAGTCAACCCATTCCATTGAGCATGACGGAGCGGAGCGTAAATGCTACCCCAGCTTCCGGGATTGTTGACTAAAATCATTCCTGCAATGGTTATGCCGCGTAGCACATCGAGTGAAAGAAGACGCGAAGAACTTACTTTAGTTAATTTTGTCATGGTATTCGGATTGAAGGGTTGGGTAAACATGAATATTTATTCGCACAAATATACAAAAAAAAATATACGGTATAAACTTCACAATATCAAGACAACAAGGGCTGTCTCCTTTTTTTGAGACAGCCCTTGCTCTTTTCTCTTCAACTTCGGAATAGAGAATAACGTAAGACCGGAATAGCGCTTGTATTAGGACCAAATGCTGCGTTTAGGAGGATTGCCATAGTTGTCAAACTGATCTCCATTTGCTCTTATGACTTGAGTAAGCTCTTCTACCGTGAAATCGTAGCCATCGGCTATTGCCAATTGCACAAACCTCTCTTTTGTCATTACATTATCGTACTTGATACGGAATTCTTTATCTCCGCTTCCCTTTTCCAGCAAATCTATTACACTTTGTTTAGACATATACCATCATTAATTAAAAGTTATTTATCGTACAAATATAATCAAATATATAGCAATATACAAAATAATAAATCATTTTTCTGTATATTGTCCATATATGCTATTATTTTGAAGTTACAAATAGTATAATAGACAACAAATAGACAAAATGCTTTCACTATATAAAAAAGAGCGTCCTGCAGGCAGTTTGCCTACAGGACGCTTTCCTTTTATATTGAAATATTATTTTACTTCAGCTCCATTGCTTACCACCGCCTTGGGTTGGATAAGAACCAGCTTTCCATCGGCATTTTCGGCCGAAAGAATCATGCCTTCGCTCATCACACCACGCAATTTGCGAGGTTCAAAATTAGCAATAAAACAAACTTGTGTTCCAATCAACTCTTCAGGATTAGGGTAGGATTGTGCAATACCTGACAGGATGGTACGATCTTCTAAGCCATCGGCAATGCGGAATTGCAACAATTTATCGGCCTTCGGCACTTTCTGGCAATCAAGCACGGTTCCCACGCGAATATCCATTTTCATAAAGTCATCGAAAGCAACATTCTCTCTTATCGGAGCGGCTTTATAGTTAGCTGTTTCATTTTCTTTTTTTGTATCGAGCAGTTTTTGAACCTGTGCTTCGATGGTTTCATCTTCAATTTTTTCGAAAAGAAGTTCCGGAACTCCTAACTGGTCGCCGGCTTTCAATAAATCGATGCGTCCCAGCTCTTTCCAGTCGAAAGTTGAAAGGTTCAACATATCTCTAAGTTTTTTGGACGTAAATGGCAAAAATGGTTCGAAAGCAATGGCCAGATTAGCTGCAATCTGTAAACTCAGGTGCATGATGGTTGCCACGCGATCCATGTCTGTTTTAGCTACTTTCCAGGGCTCTGTATCCGCCAGGTATTTATTTCCGATACGAGCCAGCGTCATTGCCTCTTTTTGAGCGTCACGAAAACGGAAGTTATTCAGTAATTTCTCTACTTCCGCTTTTACGTTTACAAATTCTTCGAGTGTTTGTTTATCGTAATCTGTCAATTCGCCCAGTGCAGGTACTTTGCCGTCGTAATATTTTTGAGTCAACACCAATGCACGATTGATAAAGTTACCAAAAATGGCAACTAACTCATTGTTATTGCGTGCCTGAAAATCCTTCCAGGTAAAGTCATTATCTTTTGTTTCAGGTGCATTAGCCGTCAACACATAACGCAATACATCTTGTTTTCCCGGAAATTCTTCCAGGTATTCGTGCAACCATACCGCCCAATTGCGCGAGGTAGAAATTTTATCGCCTTCTAAGTTCAGGAACTCATTTGCCGGAACATTGTCAGGGAGAATATAAGAACCTTCGGCTTTCAACATGGCTGGAAAAACGATACAGTGGAAAACGATATTGTCTTTTCCAATAAAATGCAACAAGCGTGTTTCCGGGTCTTTCCACCATTTTTCCCAACTATCGGGAAGTAATTCTTTTGTGTTCGAAATATATCCAATGGGAGCATCAAACCAAACATAAAGTACCTTTCCTTCAGCACCCGCAACAGGCACCGGAATTCCCCAATCCAAGTCTCTACTTACGGCACGCGGTTGCAAGCCCATGTCGAGCCAACTTTTACATTGTCCGTATACATTTGGTTTCCATTCTTTATGATCCTCCAATATCCATTTGCGCAACCATGCTTCGTGTTGATCAAGCGGAAGGTACCAGTGCTTCGTTTCCCGCATAACAGGAACTGCACCACTGATGGCAGATTTTGGATCGATTAAATCGGTAGGACTAAGCGAAGTTCCACAGGCTTCGCATTGATCGCCATATGCGTTTTCATTGCCACAATGCGGGCATTTTCCGGTTATATAGCGGTCGGCAAGAAATTGTTGTGCCGACTCGTCAAAATATTGTTCGCTGGTTTTTTCAACAAAACCACCCTTACCTTCTATCGTTTTGAAAATTTCTGAAGCCAATTCTTTGTGTGTTGGCGAAGTGGTGCGCGAATAAATATCAAATGTAATTCCAAAATCCTCAAACGACTTTTTAATAATACCGTGATACCTATCCACAATGTCTTGTGGCGTTACACCTTCTTTCTTAGCTTTAATGGTAATCGGCACACCATGTTCGTCCGATCCACCGATGAACAGCACTTCTTCGCCCTTCAGGCGGAGGTAGCGGACATAAATATCGGCAGGAATATATACACCGGCCAAATGACCAATGTGCACCGGCCCATTGGCATAGGGCAAAGCGGAAGTTACGGTAGTACGTTTAAAATTTGTCATATTTTTTGTTGCGAGTTATAAGTCAGAAGTTACAAGTTAGTAGATTGCAATTGCTTACCGCCTTACATTCTTGCACCTTAGCTCTTTAAAATTGGAGTGCAAAGATACGGACAAATAATTAAATTTGGAGTATATTTGTGAACCAAAAAACAGATGAGCTAATTCTATTTCGTTATGCCCCTAAACAAAACCCTTTTAAAAGAACAACTGGCCGAACTTTCGAAAAAAGACCTGGCCGAAATGGTGCTAAAACTGGCAGCTAAAAGGTATAATTACGAATTTCTGTTGGTAAATTTTTTAGATAAAGACGGTGGCGAGCAAACCTTATTTGAAGAAGCGAAAGAAGCCATTGATAATCTGGACCAAAAAGAATTCAAAGGACGCACCATTCAGCACCAAATGGTAAAGAGGTTGAATGCATGCACCAAAAGAATCACTGAATTTACTGTCGAGACCAAGAGCAAAAAACTGGAGGCTGATTTGATTCTTCACGTGCTGGAAATGCAATTCAAGCAGCCCGGAAAAGTGTTTGGCGCACGCGTTTCTGGCTACGACTACAAAGTTGGATTATTGCTCAAAAAACTCATTTCAATTGTCACAAAAAAACTACATCCCGACTACCTGATTGATTATCAGGACAAAATCAACATATTCCTTGAAAAACTTCACCGAACTTCCGATAGAGTAAACACGATCAGGGATCTACCGCAAGAAATTGAATAAAAAAAATGACCAAGTTCAGCATGCTGAACTTGGTCATTTTTTTTATTTTCATATCTCAATCAATGAGTTTACATTTCCCACTTTTCGCAGGTGGCAATTAAGTCATCAAATGTTTTTACTTTCGATTTAGCTTGTACTTCGACAATCTGTGCTTCCACAGCCGCATCGTAGGTTTCTTCTTCTACATCGCGAATAACCCCCACCGCTATCGGCAATTCCGGACCTTCCATCAAAGCCAGTTTCATTTGAAGTGTAGTATCCTGACAAGCTGCGTCATGTACCAAAATATCAGCTTCGGTAATTCCATTTTGTCCGATAGTCACCACTTTCAGATTAAAGCCATCAAGCATAAGTCCTTTGTTAGCTTCTTTTCCAAAAATCATTGGCTTACCATGTTCTAGCAAAATTAATCGATCGCTGCGGGTTTCTTTTTCGGCTAACCAACCATGAGCTCCATCATTGAAAATAACACAGTTTACCAAACATTCGACTACTGATGTCCCTTTATGACGGGCAGCAGCCAAAATAGCAGTTTGCGAATTTTTCAAGTCAACGTCAAGCAGACGTGCGAAGAAAGTACCACGCGCTCCAAAAGTAAGTTCAGCAGGACGGAACGGACGTTCAACAGTACCAAAAGGAGATGACTTTGTTACATATCCTTTTTTGGTGGTAGGAGAATATTGTCCTTTTGTTAGTCCGTAAATCTGATTATTGAAAAGCAATACATTTATATCCACATTACGACGAACGCTATGAATAAAATGATTTCCACCAATCGCCAAACAGTCGCCATCACCGGTAATTTGCCATACCGATAGTTTTGGATTTGCCACTTTTACACCCGTTGCCACTGCTGCCCCACGACCATGAATGGTATGGAAGCCATAACTACTGGTATAATAAGGCAAACGAGACGAACATCCGATACCTGAAATAACAGCCGTATCATGCGGAGCTACTCCTAAGTCAGCCATTACTTTCTGTAGTGAGTTCAGCACTGCATAGTCACCACATCCCGGGCACCAACGCACGTACTGGTCGCTCTTAAAGTCTTTGGCAGTATATTGTATTGTTGTTTCTTTAGTTTCCATAAGTTGAAAATATTAAATTGTTACTGGAAAAATTCCGATTTATTATTTCAATAAATTCTCGAAACATTCTTCCAATTCGGCAACTGTAAATGGTTGACCCTGTACTTTATTGTGCTGCAGAAATTCAACTGCAGGAACGTTTGAACGCAAATAAGTAGCAAATTGTCCGCTATTCAATTCGCAAACCACTACCTTTTTATATCGTTGAATTACTTCAATGGTGTTTTTTGGAAGTGGATTGATATAATTGAAATGCGCCAGTGCAATTTTGTTTCCTTTTTTGTTCATCGATTGCACAGCACTCATCAAATGACCATGTGTACCACCCCAACCAATTACAAGTAAATCAGCTTCTTCAGAACCTTCAATAACTAAATCAGGAAGGAACTGACTGATATTTTTTATTTTTTCAGCACGAGTATCTACCATTTTTTGGTGATTCTCCGGATCGGTAGAGATAGCTCCGGTATAATAGTCTTTTTCAAGACCACCGTTTCTATGTCCAAAACCTTCGGTTCCCGGAACGCTCCAATAACGCACTTTGGTTTCTTCATCGCGCGAAGTAACTTTTACATCCTCCATGCCTTTTTTGGTATAGTTCGGGTAAATGCCCGGTAACTCAGCCAGGGTTGGAAGTTTCCAAAGTGAAGTTCCATTTCCGATAAAAGCATCTGTCAACAAAATAACCGGAGTCATATGTTCCAACGCAATTTTACTTGCCATAAATGCAAAGTGAAAACAGTCGGCAGGCGTACTTGCAGCCATAACCACTGCAGGGCTTTCGCCATTACGTCCATAAAGGGCTTGCAAGAGGTCTGTTTGCTCGGTTTTGGTAGGCAAGCCTGTAGATGGTCCGCCACGCATTACATCAACGATAACAAGCGGCAATTCGGCCATCACAGCCAACCCGATTGCTTCCGATTTCAAAGCCAGTCCGGGGCCTGAAGTATTCGTAGCTGCCAGACTGCCGGCAAAAGCAGCTCCAATGGCAGAGGTAATACCTGCAATTTCGTCCTCAGCCTGCATCACTTTCACACCCATGTCTTTACGCAAAGCCAATTCGTGCATGATGTCCGTAGCCGGAGTAATAGGGTAACTTCCTAAGAAAAGTTGTAAGCCCGATTTTTGCGAAGCTGCAATCAATCCCCAGGCAGTGGCCTTGTTTCCACTAATGCTGGTATAAGTTCCTTTAGGTGTTTCGTGCGATTTTTCAACAATGAAGGTTGAAATTGTAAGGTGCAAATTATTTCCATAATTATAACCATCAGTCAACACTTTCACATTGGCATGTAACAAATCGGGTTTTTTCCCGAATTTATTTTCTAAGAAATGGATGGCTTGATCAATTGGTCGATTAAACAACCAACAAATTAAACCTAACGAAAACATATTTTTGCTACGCAACACCGTTTTATTATCGAGCCCAAATCCATCCAAACTACTTTGAGTAAGTGACGATAGCGCTGCCGGAATAAGTTGTGTTGCATCAGAAATTCCGAGTTCCACAAATGGATTATCAGTTTTGAAACCTGCTTTGTCCAAATCAGATTTTTCGAACGAGTCGGTATCAAAAATAATAATACCCCCTTTTTTTACACTAGATGCATTTACTTTAAGTGCTGCAGGATTCATAGCTACCAATACATCGGCATCATCACCGGGAGTATATATTTTGCTTGAACCAAGATGTACCTGAAAACCGGACACACCTCCTATTGTACCAAGTGGGGCGCGTATTTCAGAAGGGAAATCGGGGAAAGTTGAAATTTCGTTGCCTAATATTGCCGAAAGATTGGAAAATAGAGTTCCTGTTAATTGCATTCCGTCTCCCGAGTCACCAGAGAAACGAACAACTACATTATCCAATTCGGTTGTTTTCGTTTTATCCATATTTATTAAATCGTATATTTATGCTAACATTCTATAAAAAAGCTTTCTCTAGTGCAAATGTAAGTATTAAGGAGCATTTATGCAATATAATTAACCCAATTCTATGCGAAAGTGATTAAATATACTAACAAATGCTTTCAAATTTACATTAATATTCAAAAAACGCTTTGACACTAACAAATTAGAACTCTGCATTGTTCGGAGTACGTGGGAAAGGAATTACATCGCGAATGTTTGACATGCCGGTTACAAAAAGTAACAAACGTTCGAATCCCAGGCCAAATCCCGAGTGAGGCGCAGTTCCGAAACGACGAGTGTCAAGATACCACCAGATATCTTTTGTAGGTACGCCCATTTCTTCCGCACGATTTTTCAGTTTTTCGTAGTCTTCTTCACGTTGCGATCCTCCGATTATTTCTCCGATTTTAGGGAACAATACGTCCATGGCACGAACAGTTTTGCCATCGTCGTTTTGTTTCATATAGAACGATTTAATCTCTTTTGGATAGTCGGTAAGGATAACCGGTTTTTTAAAATGTTGTTCTACTAAATAACGCTCATGCTCAGATTGCAAATCGGTACCCCAACCAACCGGGAATTCGAATTTGTGACCTTTGGCAACAGCAGCTTCCAGAATTTCGACGCCTTGTGTATAGGGTAAACGAATAAAATCGTCGTTTACCACTGAATTCAGACGCTCAATTAATTCTTTATCATACATCGTAGAAAGGAACTCCAAATCATCTTTACATTTATCCAATGCCCAACGGATACAGTATTGAATAAAATCTTGCGCCAATTGCATGTTGTCTTCAATCTCGTTGAAAGCAACTTCAGGTTCGATCATCCAAAATTCTGACAAATGTCGTGGAGTATTCGAGTTTTCGGCACGGAAAGTAGGTCCGAAAGTATAAATAGCTCCCATCGACATGGCTGCCAATTCACCTTCTAATTGTCCGGAGACGGTAAGACTGGCTTGCTTGCCAAAGAAATCGTTGCTATAATCAATCTGACCTGCTTCATCTTTCTTTAGGTCGTACAAGTTCATAGTAGTTACCTGAAACATTTGTCCGGCACCTTCACAGTCGGAAGCTGTAATTATCGGCGTATGAAAATAGAAAAATCCACGCTCGTGAAAAAATGTATGAATAGCCATCGCCATGTGGTGACGTATACGGAAAATAGCACCAAAAGTGTTGGTCCGTGGACGAAGATGGGCAATCTCGCGTAAGAACTCGAGTGTATGACCTTTCTTTTGTAAAGGATATGTTTCAGGATCGGCTATACCGTAAATTTCAATCTGAGTGGCTTGAATTTCCACCTTTTGACCCTGACCCATCGATTCAACTAATGTACCAACCACACTGATACACGCACCGGTAGTTATTGGTTTCAGATATTCGTCGCCAAATTTTTCATTATCTACTACAACTTGTATATTATGAATCGTCGATCCATCATTCAACGCTATAAAGCTAACATTTTTATTACCACGGCGGGTTCTCACCCAACCTTTGATGTTTACCTCGGCACCAAAATCAATTCGTTTTAATGCATCAACAATAATAGTTCTGCTCATGTTATTTGTAATCAATAAAGTATATAGTTCGTAATTTGCTTTGAAAGTACAAAAGTACTAATTTCAGTTGGAAAAAAGTACGCTGATAAAAACAAAAAGCACCATGTCCTACGTGAACCGGTGCTTTTTGTATATCTGTAAAATTTCAATTATTTTTTTGTCGTTTGGTCGTCGATACTTCCAATCATGCTCATTGCACAACGGAAACCAATATCGTTGGCCGATTTATCCTGATCGAGGAATCTACGCGTAGACGGTGATAACCAATATACACGGTCTTTCCACGAACCACCTTTGTAAACACGAGTTTTATCTGTAACTTTAGGACACAAAACATCGGTAGGATCAATCTTTTGGTTGTTTTTTAAATTATCAAGTCCTTTTGGATCAACCAATGCCAGTGAGAAATTATACTGAGAAGTTGCATCACCATCCTTGAAGTTACGTACATCGTCGTTTTTATCCACTTTTGTCTGAACTCTACCCAGTGAATCGATTTTGTAGACTTTGTTTCCAATCTCATCAGTACTTTCAATAACCGGCGTTGAATAAACATTTCCTCTGAAAGAGTTGTACTCCGACATTTCTTCGAATGAAGTTGGGCGGTACACATCCAGCACCCACTCGTTCACATTACCGGCCATATTGTATAACCCGAAATTGTTAGGAGTATATTTATTTACCGGTGCGGTAGTGGTTGCTTTATCATTCAGGCTACCCGAAGTACCCATCATATCACCTCGCCCACGCACAAAGTTGGCCTGCATTTGACCCAGCGCCTTTTTAGCCGGCACGCGCACCTGAGCTCCCGACCAAGGATACAATTTACTTTCTTTTACAAGTCCGTCTTTTTCAGATCTGGTAGCATAAGCTGCAAATTCCCATTCGGCTTCGGTTGGTAAGCGGAAGTCAGAGAACAAAATCCCATCTGACATATCTACTTTTGTAACCTCGCCCGAAGCGTTTTCTTTTGGTCTGCGCCCTTCAGCTGGCTTATAGCTCGACTGCAATAAGTATTTTTGGGTATTAAACACAAAATTTGTTGAAATCGAATCAAAATCTTCTTGCTTTTGCAATGTCGTAAAATCCGGAGCTTCAATGATGCCTGCATCAATAAGCGCTTTTTCATTTACTCGGTCGGTACGCCACGCACAATAGTCCATAGCTTGCTCCCAACTTACCCCCACAATCGGATATTGATCGAAAGAAGGGTGTGAAAAATAATTTTCCAGGTAGGGTTCGTTGTAAGCCAACTCTTCACGCCAAATTTTTCCGTTAGGTTGAGCTTTAGCAACCAACTTTGGTGCAGTTTTTCCAAAGACTCTTTGCATCCAGTTGGTATATTCGCGCCAATCGATGTTTCTTATTTCGTATTGATCCATGTAAAATGAACTTACAGTAATGCGTCGACGCTTGTTATCGCGCGATGCAGTTATAAATTCACCTCTTTCACCAACAGTAAATGAACCACCCTCAATCGCTACCATTCCGGGAGGAACTTTGCTTTTGAAGTTATTTTTCACCAAAAACTCAGTACCTTCTTTATCATTGTATTTCCAACCGGTTACACTTGAAACCCCTTTGTCGCTGGTCTTTCCTGCACAACCGACTAAAGTTATTGCCAAAGATATTGTTGCTAATTTAGCTATGGTTTTAAAGTTCATAAATAGGTAATATGAATTATTAATAATTAATTGTATAAACAGCAGTGCAAAAATAGTATTTTTTTTGCGTAATGAGCCAATGAATGTAAATGTTTTTACATTTTCAAATAAAAAAACGATATACTAATAACTAATTTTGACATAAAATCGTATATTTACCACTAAAAAAATTCAGAATTAAATGACAAGCACGATGCCTCGCTATATTTTCTTACTTTTGCAGTATCGATTTTTACGCGTACATATATAAAATTTTCCTTTTCTATGAGCTCAACCGCCTTACAAATAAACCTCAATAATAAGTTGATTGATTTGTCCACCCCGGTTATTATGGGGATACTCAATACCACTCCCGATTCGTTTTTTAAGGGAAGCAGGTTTGTGTCCGACAAGGACATCTTAAAATGCGTCGAAAAAATCGTTTCGGAAGGCGGAACTCTAATTGATATTGGTGGTTACTCTACTCGACCACAGGCAGATGTGGTTACCGACGGCGAGGAAATACGCCGTGTGTCAGAGGCACTTGAAATTATTTTGAAAAAATTTCCTGATGTTCTGATTTCCGTCGATACTTTCCGCTCCACCGTGGTACGAGAAGTAGTAAGAAACTACAATGTGGCTATGATTAACGACATTGGTGGCGGAACATTGGATCCTTTGATGTTCGAAACCATCGCCGACCTGAAGGTGGCTTACGTGCTAATGCATACCCGAGGAACACCTCAAACAATGCAGTCGAAAACGGAGTACGATGACTTGATGGCTGATGTTTTTCGTTTTTTGGAAAAGCGAATTGCGCAATTAAGGTTGTTCGGTGTTAACGATATCATTATTGATCCGGGATTTGGGTTTGCCAAAACGAGTGATCAGAACTTTGAACTATTGAAAAAACTATCGTACTTCAGGGAATTGAACGTTCCGCTTTTAGCCGGATTATCCCGCAAGTCGATGATATACAAGCTACTCGGCACAGATGCTGAAGGTTCGCTTAACGGAACAACAGCCGCTAACATGTTGGCACTTATGGGTGGAGCATCAATACTTCGCGTGCACGATGTAAAAGAGGCTTTTCAAACAATTGAGATTTATAAAGCATATTGTAAATAATCCATATATAACAACACTGTAAAAATAAAAGTATGGGATTTCAGATTGGCATTAAAGACATGGTTGATATATTTTTGGTAGCAATTTTACTCTACCAAATGTTCAAACTACTCAAACGCTCGGGAGCCGCAAATGTATTCCTGGGTATTCTGGCATTTATAATTTGCTGGTTTTTAGTTTCGTATGTTTTCAAAATGGAACTTCTTGGCGGCATCTTCGACCGAATTGTGAGTGTTGGTGCATTTGCTTTAATTGTCATTTTTCAGGAAGAGATTCGTCGGTTTTTCTCAAAAATAGGGTCAACAAGCAAGTGGAAATCTCTAAACTCCATCAAACGTTTTTTTGGCAATAATCATAATGAAGAAGAAAAATCGAATTACGATTTAGTGCAGATTGTGCTTGCATGCAGGAACTTATCAAAGAGTTCCACCGGCGGTCTGATTATAATCACCAAATTGAACGATCTGGATTTCTATTTGCAATCCGGCGAACAAATTAATGCCACTATTAACTCCCGATTAATTGAGAATATTTTCTTTAAAAACAGCCCGCTCCATGATGGCGCCCTGATTATTTCGGAACGGAAGATGAAAGCTGCAAGTTGCATCCTGCCGGTCTCTAAAAATCAATCCATCCCGAAACGAATGGGGCTACGACACAGGGCAGCATTGGGGATTACTGAAAAATCGGACGCCATAGCCATTGTTGTTTCAGAAGAAACCGGACACATCTCGTGGGCTGTAAACGGACAATTGACAGTGAATGTGAAGGCGGAACAACTGGAACATTTCTTGTCGGAAGAGCTGGGCGGACAGTAACGAATTGATTGCAACCACGATTTTAGCATCTTCAGACAAAGACTTTACGGATCTGATTTTTTCCCATATGTATAAAAATCAAATCCACTGTGTTGTTCAAACAATCTTAGTTACTTTCCATTTATTGAACGACTGAGATAAAATAGGACTAAATTATTTATTGCGCTTTGCAGGCACCCATTTTAATAAAAACTGTTTTACCTTTTCGACATTATACCCTTTTCCTTCCTCTAAAATTCCACTTTCCTGTACACAGATCAGTTCTCCGGTACCCGACAGAATTATAAACAACGGATAACCGTAACTCCTGCCTTTTGCAATGTAATTACTAAAAACGGCTTCATTTTTATTTTCGGGAGAGAAATTCAAATGGTAGTAAAGATAGTTTCTATCTAAAATCGTTTTTAGCTCTGCTTGATTATGCACAAAGTAGTTGAAGCGCAAACACCAACTGCACCAATTTCCTCCGGCTTGTATAAATATGTTTTTATGACTAATTTTTGCTTGCTTTATCAGTTCAGTCAATTTTTTCTGTGCATTTTCCTCCGGATGATAAGGCTTGGGCAACGAACCTTTTTCAGGATAGTTGAATGTATCTGTTGGCGCAGTTTGTGCATGAAGTGCCGAAACGATAAGCAAAAAACTAAAAATCACAGTAACTATCTTCTTCATATTATTTACAATGTGTTGTTATTCTCGAAATTATATAATTAACAGGATGTGCTGGGTAGCAATTCCTTTCACAAATATACTGCTTTTTCTTAAAACATATGCAGAGAATTAAAATTGATCCTTTTACTTTTAAAAACAGTAGCGGTCGTCTCAATGAAGAAACGACCGCTATTTAATATTGGGTTGTCAATTACCAACTGGTAATTATCAATTGAATTAAGCTTTTCCGGCACTACCCAAAACACTTACTGTTTTGTGAGAGTATAATTTTTTCAATTCGTCGCGAGCTGGTCCTAAATACTTACGAGCATCGAATTCACCCGGTTGTTTTGTCATTACTTCGCGTACGGCAGCAGTCATGGCTAAACGACCGTCAGAGTCGATATTGATTTTACATACAGCTGAAGTAGCAGCTTTGCGCAATTGTTCTTCAGGGATACCGATTGAATCTTTCAATATGCCACCATATTTGTTGATAGTTTCAACATATTCTTGTGGAACTGAAGAAGCACCGTGAAGTACGATAGGGAATCCTGGAATTTGTTTTTCAATTTCTTCTAAAATGTCGAAACGCAATGGTGGTGGAACCAAGTTGCCGTTTTCGTCGCGAGTACATTGAGCAGGAGTAAATTTATTAGCGCCGTGTGAAGTTCCAATAGAGATTGCCAAAGAATCAACACCGGTACGAGTTACAAAGTCAACAACTTCTTCGGGACGAGTATAGGTGTGGTGTTCAGCAACAACATCATCCTCAACACCTGCCAATACGCCAAGTTCACCTTCTACACTTACGCCGTGAGCATGAGCATAATCTACAACTTTTTTAGTCAAAGCAATGTTATCTTCGTAAGAATGGTGTGAACCGTCAATCATTACCGAAGAAAAACCTGAATCAACACAGTCTTTACAAAGTTCGAAAGTATCACCGTGGTCAAGGTGCAAAGCGATAGGAATATTCAATCCCAATTCTTTTGCGTACTCAACTGCTCCCTGAGCCATGTAACGAAGCAAAGTTTGGTTAGCATATTTACGTGCACCGCTCGATACTTGTAAGATTACCGGAGATTTGGTTTCAACACAAGCAGCAACGATGGCTTGTAATTGTTCCATGTTATTGAAATTGAAAGCCGGAATAGCATATTTGCCTTCGATAGCTTTTTTGAATAAGTCATTGGTGTTCACCAATCCAAGTTCTTTGTAATTTACCATTTTCTTCGAATTTTATAGTTTGATAATTTGAGCGCAAAAGTAGTGCTTTTTTGTCAAATATGAAACAAATACGGCACTAAAATCTCTGAAATAGAACTTATCTCCACTTTTATTGTAGAATACCGTCTCTAAATTTATCACTTTTTATGATGTATTTAAAGACATTTTTTAGCCAAACAAAAATAATTACAATGATTACACATTTTACTGTCTCAAAACTTGGTCATTTCGTTGAATTCTATATCTTTGCAATCACAAAAGATGATTTTCTAAACAACAAAAATTATTTACTATGGGTTTACTAAAAGAATTTAAAGATTTTGCCATACGTGGCAATGTTATCGACTTGGCAGTCGCTGTTATTATCGGTGGAGCATTCGGAAAAATTATCGCTTCATTTGTCGCTGATGTTATAATGCCTCCGGTGGGTTTGCTGGTGGGCGGCGTGAACTTCACTGAATTGAAATGGGTAATGAAAGCTCCTGAAGTAGTTGACGGCGTTCAAAAAGCTGCCGTGACTATGAATTATGGTAATTTTTTGCAAGTAACTTTGGATTTTCTTATTGTGGCTTTCGTTATTTTTATGACTATTAAGGCTCTAAACAACATGAAAAAGAAAGAAGAAGCAGTTCCTGAAGCTCCGGCTGCACCCAGCAAGGAAGAAGTTCTGCTTGCTGAAATTCGCGATTTGTTGAAAGAGAAGAAATAATCTTTTCTGTTGTATTTAAATAAACCTCCTGTTGATCCCACAACAGGAGGTTTTCTTTTTGAGTCTAAATACTACTTTCTTTTCACGGGATATCATATTTTGATGATTATATAGGACTAAACGCTACAACAATTATAATATAATAGGATATTGAAGTGGCAATATTTTCATTTTAAGCCGGCCTAACTTCCTTTAATTGTTATTTTTTGAGGGTTAAGAGTTAATGTTTATGGGTGAAAATATGCAGAACAAGTAAACAAAACGAGGCATACTATTTATATTGTCAATTCTACTTGATTTATTTAAGACTAATTGGATAGTTGTAGCAAATGTTTGTAATAAAAAATGTGTTAATGCAGTATATGTAATGTAATTATAAAGCAAGATTTAAGTTTGTAATTAGCACTTAGACAACAAATTATGTTTAACTTCCGTTTCCATAACAGATATATTTAATAATAGTTATATGTTTTTATTGTCGTTTTTATAGTAAATATTGAGGAAAAATTTACTATAATCACTATAATTATTACTACAAGACGCTGATGTATAATAAATTAGAAGTTTTTTATATATTTGTAATCCTTTCAGTTTTGTCATTATAAATACTTTAATCACAAATAATCGTAATCATCATGAAAGCACTAAACTCGCGCGTCACTGTAAAAACAGTAACATTGCTTATAACTAGCTACATAGTAGTTGCGCTTCTACTTTTAATGGTTCTTTATTGGAAATAAACCGAACCGTAGTTCTTCAATATCATCTTCAGTATTGGATGCATAGTCGGTTCGAGAGCAACATCGTAAAAATAGCGATTAATTGATACACCCGTTTATCAATTAATCGCTATTTTGCATCTGGACAGGGTACGCCTGCTCGAACAACAAACCAATCCACAGACAAAATATCAGCTTGATTCAGTTCCGTTTAAGTAGATGTCAATTTGTTTCTTTATTCAAAAAAATATACATACTTTTGTAAAGAATATTTGGAAGTTATTATTCGTTAACATTTTTGTTTTGAAAAGTGATTCTCTTTTACTACAAACAATTTTAATACGATTTATTATGAAAACACAAAATTGCATTTTATTCAACAAATTCATTGCAAATTGGTTGATTGTACTTGCGCTACTACCATTTTCAGTAATGGCTTCTACTCCATCGCCCACCATACAACACATAAACCAGGATAGCTTTAATGAATACAAAGCAAAAGTGGTTGATCGAAAAAATGGAGAAACGCTCAGCTATGCAAGCATCTCTGTTGTAGGATCAAACGTTTCAACAGTAACCAATTCAGAAGGAGAATTTTCGCTTAAAATCGGAAAAGACCAACCAGATGCGAAAATTCTTATCACTCACATTGGATACAAGTCAAAAATCGTGGCACTTTCCATGTTAACTCAGGACAAAGCTAAAGTAGAACTGGATCCCACTTCTGTGGAATTACCGGAGATTAGTGTGGTTTCGAAAAATGCCGAAGCATTGATTCGCGAAGTACTGGACAGAAAAGACAAGAATTACTCCAGCGATCTAAATCGAATGACCGCATTCTATCGCGAAACGATAAAAAAGGGCAGATCCTATGTTTCGCTATCCGAAGCAGTAGCGGAAATTTACAAACAGCCCTACAATTCGTATAAAAATGACATTGTAACACTTTACAAAGCCCGAAAAAAAGCTGATTACAACAAACTTGACACGGTGGCATTTAAGTTGCAAGGAGGACCATTTAACTCACTATACCTGGACATAATGCGATATCCGGATATGATTTTTACCAGTGAAATGCTGGCTAACTATGAATTTAAGTTCGACCGCTCCACCTATATGGACAAACGCCTTATTTTTGTTGTCGACTTCAAACAACGCGAAGGTGTTGTAGAACCGTTATACTATGGCAAATTATATATCGATGCAAAGAATTACGCTATGAAGAGTGCAGTATTCAATTTGAATCTACAAAACAAGGACTTATCAAGCAAAATGTTTGTTTTAAAAAAACCTTACAATGCTGATGTGTATCCGGTTGAAGCATCCTACAGAATTGATTATACCGAAAAAGAAGGGAAGTGGTACTACGGCTATAGCCGAATTCAACTGGGGTTAAGAATAAACTGGAAAAAGAAATTGTTTAAAACCACTTATAATTCAACAATAGAAATGGCTATTACCGATTGGGAACTTGATACCGACACTAAATTAGCAAACCCCAAAGACCGCATCAAGCCATCAATCGTAATAAGCGATGAAGCAGTTGGTTTTTCCGAGCCATCATTCTGGGGTGAGTACAATGTTATTGAGCCGGAGAAATCCATCGAGTCGGCTATCAAAAAGATCCAAAAACAACTCGAAAAGAAGTAAAATGATATTTTTATTACTCAATAGAGGGAAAATTGATTATTCAATTTTCCCTCTATTTTTATATATCAGACCGAAATTCCCTCAATAATTGTCAATATCCACCAAATTTAGAACAATAACTCGTACAAAAACGTTATGTCGTTACTCTTTTAGGTCAAAGAATTATGCTGTAAAACACATTTTTTGTACCTTTGCGTTTTTAAATTTCATTCAATATACATTGATTGAATAACAAATTGAAATCATTATGTCAGAAGATATATTAGACCAACTTACCCAATCAGATTACAAATACGGCTTTACCACCGATATTGAAACCGATATTATTCCCATTGGACTCAGCGAGGATGTGGTGCGTATTATTTCGGCTAAAAAAAATGAACCTGAATGGATGCTCGAATTTCGCTTGAAAGCCTATCGTCATTGGCTTACGATGGAGATGCCCTCATGGGCGCATCTGGAAATCCCAAAAATAGACTTTCAAAGTATTGCGTATTACGCTGCCCCACGTAAAAATGCTCCGCAGAGCTTGGATGAAGTGGATCCTGAATTGCTGAAAACATTCAACAAATTAGGCATTTCGATGGAAGAGCAAAAAATGCTTTCGGGAATGGCAGTAGATGTGGTTATGGACAGTATTTCGGTAAAAACGACTTTCAAAGAAAGTCTTGCCGAAAAAGGAATTATTTTTTGTTCGTTCAGCGAGGCGGTAGAACACCACCCCGATTTGGTTCAAAAATACATGGGCTCGGTGGTACCTTATGCCGACAACTTTTTTGCAACGCTTAACTGCGCCGTTTTTAGCGACGGTTCATTTGTATATATCCCAAAAGGCGTTCGTTGCCCAATGGAGCTCTCTACCTATTTCCGTATCAATGCCATTAATACCGGACAGTTTGAGCGTACGTTGATTATTGCCGACGAGGATAGTTACGTTTCGTATCTCGAAGGCTGTACAGCACCAATGCGAGACGAAAACCAATTGCATGCTGCCATTGTGGAAATTATTGCCATGAAAAATGCAGAAGTTAAATATTCGACTGTTCAAAACTGGTATCCGGGTGATAAAAATGGTGTAGGTGGTATTTATAATTTTGTAACCAAGCGTGGTATTTGTAAAGGCGATAGTTCGAAAATATCGTGGACGCAAGTAGAAACCGGATCGGCTGTCACCTGGAAATATCCAAGTTGTATTTTGCTGGGCGATAATTCATCGGCTGAGTTTTACTCGGTAGCCGTTACAAATCATCACCAACAAGCCGACACAGGAACAAAAATGCTTCATATTGGTAAAAACACGAGCAGTCATATTTTATCAAAGGGAATCTCGGCTGGTAAAAGCCAAAACAGTTACCGTGGATTGGTAAAAATTAACCCTAAAGCCGAAAATGCTCGTAACTATTCTCAATGCGATAGTTTACTGCTTGGCGATAAATGTGGTGCGCACACTTTCCCATATATGGAGGTGGATAACGACACCGCCATTGTGGAACACGAAGCAACTACTTCGAAAATCAACGAAGATCAAATATTTTACTGTAATCAACGCGGTATTTCTACCGAAGATGCTGTGGGTTTGATCGTAAACGGATACGCCAAAGAAGTGCTAAATCAACTGCCCATGGAATTTGCTGTAGAAGCACAAAAGCTACTGCAAATAACGTTGGAAGGTTCAGTAGGATAAATAAAACGACCCCCAACCCCCTAAATGGGGCTTTTGCGGAGAGCAACTTATCAACTTTAAGCCTACAAAATGAATTTAGGTTTTCAAAATAAAAAAAAATTAATAAAACAATACTAATTTAGGTTTCCGTCAACTGACGGACTAGGGGTTATTTATTATGTTAGAAATAAAGAATTTACACGCCAATATAAATGGCAAGGAAATATTAAAAGGATTGAATCTGGTGGTTCGTCCGGGCGAGATACATGCTATCATGGGGCCAAACGGTGCCGGTAAATCAACCTTAGCTTCTGTTCTCACAGGCAACCAAGCCTTTGAAGTGACAAAAGGTGACGTGACTTTCTATGGTAAGAATTTATTGGAATTATCGCCCGAAGATCGTTCGCGCGAAGGAATTTTCCTGAGCTTTCAATATCCGGTAGAAATTCCGGGCGTGAGCATGGTGAATTTTATGCGTACAGCGCTGAACGAACACCGCAAATATAAAAACCTCGAACCTCTTTCTGCAACCGATTTCCTGCGCACCATGCGTGAAAAGAAGGAATTGGTAGAAATGGATAACAAACTGGCAAACCGCTCGGTAAACGAAGGTTTCTCGGGTGGAGAAAAAAAACGTAACGAAATTTTCCAAATGGCTATGCTTGATCCGCGCTTGTCTATTCTTGACGAAACGGATTCTGGTCTGGATATTGACGCCTTGCGTATCGTGGCCAACGGAGTAAATAAACTCAAGACTGCAGATAATGCAAGCATTGTGATTACTCACTACCAACGTTTGTTGGACTATATCGTACCTGACTTTGTGCATGTATTGTACGATGGACGCATTGTAAAATCGGGCGGCAAAGAACTGGCGCTGGAACTTGAAGAACGTGGGTACGACTGGATTAAGCAAGAAGTAGATGGTAAATAGTTAACTGGTTAAACAGTTAGTGGGTCAGCGAGCTATTTGCTTACCTCTTACTGCTTGCCTCTTACTGCTAAAATTATGGAACAACAATATATCGATTTATATAAACAACATCACGAAAGCATTAAAAAGCATTCGACAGGGGTGATGAACGATCTTCGCGATGACGCATTTGCGTTGTTCGAAAAATTGCATTTCCCTACCGTGGCGTTGGAGAATTACAAATATTCCGATTTGAAAGCCGGTCTTTCAATCGACTATGGAGTGAATATTAACCGTATTCCTATTCCGGTGAATCCTTACGAGGTCTTTACCTGCGATGTGCCGGGCATTCATTCATACCTTTACTTTGTGGTAAATGATGCATTTTACCCGGTAAAAGATATCCGCAATAACAGTTTGCCCGAAGGCGTGATTATCGGTAGCGTAAATCAAGTGGCCGAAACGCATCCTGAATTGGTAAAGCAATACTTTGGAAAACTAAGTTCTAAAAAGGAAGACGGATTAATTGCTTTCAATGGTGCTTTTGCGCAGGATGGTTTTTTCATGTACGTACCTAAAAATGTGGTGCTCGACAAACCTGTGCAATTGGTAAATATCATGCGTTCGGATGTGGACTTTATGGCCAACAGTCATAATTTAATTATCCTTGAGGAAGGTGCTAAGGCACAACTGCTGGTATGCGACCACACGGTTGACGATGTACGTTTCCTTTCTAATCGTGTAACGGAAGTTTTCGTGAGTGAGAATGCTACTTATGAGCATTACAAGTTGGAAAACATGCACGTAAAAACCACCAATCTTGCTACACTGCTTATCGACCAACAGGCTTCGTCAAACGTGCTGGCAAACGTGATTACATTGCACAACGGACAAACGCGCAATATGGTTGAGATTGACCTGGACGGCGAACATTGCGAGACATTGCTTTGCGGAATGGTGATAGGCGACAAAAACCAGCAGGTGGATAACTTCACTTCTATCATTCATAATAAACCTAATTGTCATAGTCGCGAATTGTTTAAATACGTGTTGGATGACATGGCAAAAGGTGGTTTTACAGGTAAACTTTATGTGGCAAAAGATGCGCAAAAAACGGCGGCTTTTCAAACCAACCGCAATATTCTGCTAAGCAAAACAGCCAAGATGCGCACCAAACCGCAATTGGAGATTTATGCTGATGACGTAAAATGTTCGCACGGTGCTACTATTGGTCAGCTCGACGAATCTGCAAAATTCTACATGCAGGCACGTGGAATTTCGGGAGAAGAAGCTCGCTTGCTGCTGATGTTTGCTTTTACCAATGACGTGATTGAAAATATACGCATCCCGGCATTGCAGGATCGTATTAAGTTGCTGGTAGAAAAACGACTTCGTGGTGAATTATCCAAATGCGAAGGTTGTGTGATTTGTCAATAAGAGAATAAAGACAAAAGATCAAAGATCAAAGACAAAAAGAATAAAGATTATTTCCCGTAGGTTACGCTAATAGCGCAGATGTATTTCAGCGAAAATCAGCGGAACCTGCGGGAAATTTAGTTTGGAAGCATATGCAATTTAGCAAAGACGAATTAAAACAGAAATTTCAACTACCTTTGCCGGGCTTATCGTCACATCTGAAAATGGCACCTAAACACCGCGTTCAGGATCTTATCAATAAAAACGACGATGCTCGAAATGCACAAAAAAGTGCAGTGCTGATTCTCTTTTTTCAGGAATATAATGAACTGAAAATGATAGTAATTCGTCGGAGCAGCTATGTAGGTGTTCATTCTGGTCAGATTGCATTCCCGGGTGGAAGATTTGAAGTAGAAGATATTGATGTACAGACAACCGCCCTTCGGGAGATTGAAGAAGAAATAGGTATATCGCGCGATGAAATCGAGATTATCGGTCGTCTTTCGGATATTTATGTGCCACCAAGCAACTTTCTGATCAGTGTTTTTGCTGGGTATCTGAACGAAAAACCCATATACAAAATGCAGGAACGGGAAGTTGACGAGGTGATTGAGATTCCGGTCACTGAATTTTTCAAACCCGATGTGATTAAACAGAAAGACTTCTATGTCAATTCAATAAAAGCAGCTTCGGATGCACCGTATTTCGATGTAAATAATGCAGAAATATGGGGAGCTAGTGCCATGGTAATCAGCGAATTATTGGATATATTGGAAAAATAGAACAAAACTAAAAAATAGTTGGAGTTGGAACTCCGAAACCGAACAAACAAAAAATGGCCGAGAAAATACGATTAAATAAATTCATTAGCGACAGCGGTGTTTGCTCCCGTCGGGAGGCCGACAAGTTTATAGAAACCGGCAAAGTACTGGTTAACGGACATCGCGCTGTGGTGGGCGAAATGGTTTCGGCCAAAGATAAAGTCATGCTCAACGGACAGCGTATAGAAGCTAAGGTTGGTGATGAATTTGTGTTTTTGGCCTTCAACAAACCGGTCGGGGTAATCAGTACTACCGAAATTGGTGTTAAAGATTCCATCATCGATTATATTGGCTACCACGAGCGTATTTTCCCTATCGGCAGACTCGACAAGGAATCGCAGGGCTTGATTTTTATGACGAATAACGGCGATATTGTAAATAAGATTTTACGTGCCGGAAACAACCACGAAAAGGAATACCTGGTAACCGTCAACAAACCTATCACCGACGATTTTATTACCCGAATGGGCAATGGCGTTCCCATGCTGGGCGAAACTACCAAAAAGTGTAAGGTAACAAAAGAATCGGTTTACACCTTCCGAATCGTATTGGTGCAAGGACTGAACCGTCAAATTCGCCGAATGTGTGAGTATTTCGAATACGAGGTTACGAAACTGGAGCGTGTCAGAATTATGAACATCAACCTCAAAGGCATTCCTACCGGCGAATGGCGACCACTTACCCCACACGAAATGACCGAGATCATGGATGCAATTGCCAATTCATCGTCAACTGCTGAGCCTTCGAAGACAAAAGAACAAGGGCAAAAGGCAAAAGACGCAAAACCGAAGAATCCGGGTAGCGGAACTGCCAGACCAGCTCAACGAAGCTCTGCAGCCAAACAAATGGACAGAGCGACTAACCCGAATCCAAAGTCGAAAGCGCTACGTGGACAAGGCAGTGCTGCACCAGCTGATAAAAGATACAGCGGAGCCAAAAGTGGACGAGGTGGTTCTGCCGGAAAATCCAATGCCAGCAGCAAAGGATTTTCAAATAAAAGATAGAGATAAGACTATTGAACTTTAGTCTGTTTTAATTAGATACAAAAAGCATTGAGATAATCTCAATGCTTTTTTTGTTTATTCAAACGACTGTAATTCAATACTATTTACATTTCGAAGAGTTAAATATTAAAACTTATTTCATAATAACTAATCTTTTAGTTGTATAATTAAAATATTAGTTATATGTTTGCAGTATTAAAAAGCTTAAAAATAAATAGTCATGGAAACAAAAGAACTTACAAAGGTAGAACTACAACTTATGAATGTGCTGTGGGACAAACAGCAGGGATTTGTAAACGACATTCTGGCTGAGCTGGGGGAACCAAAGCCTGCGTACAACACGGTGTCTACGTTTATGCGAATACTCGTCACTAAAGGATTTGTAGACTATAAAACCTTTGGAAAAAGTCATCAGTATTATCCATTAATTACCAGAGAAGCGTATATGGAGAATTTTATGGCCGGAGTGAAAAATACTTTTTTTAGTGGCTCATTACGTTCAATGATTTCCTTTTTTGCTCAGAAAGAAAAATTATCGAACAAAGAAATAGAGAGTATTATCAAGATTTTAAACGAGAATAAAAACGAATTGCCATGATTCAAGAATTGTTAGCCTTAGGTTTTCCCATCGGGAAATATATTTTAGCTGCCGCTTTAATGGTTGTTTTCTATTGGTTTTTGTTTCGCGAAAAAGCGACGTTCAATAATTGTCGCTTGTATTTGTTGTCCATTGCACTGGTGGCCATCCTTATTTCGCAGTTTAGTATTGTGGTATACACCCCACCTGCTGAGATCGTAGAAATTGAGGCAGTGCAAACTATGCCAATAATCAGCAACAATCAGTCGGCTATTTCTCAAGTACCGGTTTTGGCAGCAAGTCCAAAACCAGTAGAAAAAGTCGCTGAGCCCAACAAGTATCTTGCTCTGTTGACGGTGAAGAAGGTTGCCCTGGCTGTATATATCACAGTTACTTCCATATTATTCATATTGTTGCTCATTCAATTGTTCAGCATACTGGCACTGAAGCGGAGAGGAAAGCTAACGGTAAAAGATGGATTTGAAATGGTGGAAAGCGCCGAAATACCCACACCATTCTCGTTTTATAAAACCATATTCCTGAGTCCAAATCTTACAGGCTCCAAACTGGAAATGATACTCAAACACGAACAGTGGCACATCAAGCACCGCCACTACCTCGATGTTTTTATCATAGAAGTCCTAGTCCGTCTGTTTTGGTTTAACCCTGTACTTTGGTGGGTACGCCGCGAACTGCGCAACGTGAGCGAGTTTCATGCCGACCGCAGCGTGTTGGACGAGGGACATAATCTATACAAATATCAAACAGTTATTCTGGAAGAGGTAATGGAGAACAATCCTTACCTCGCCAATGGTTTCAATAATTCATTTACCAAAAAAAGATTTATTATAATGAAAAATAAATATCAAACTCGTTATGTAATGCTACGCCGTGCATTGATTTTGCCTTTTATTATTGGAATTTTTTCGTTGCTGTGTTTTACAACAGGTAAAAGTGAGGTGAAGTACAATGTAAAGAATTCAGGAGCAACCGATTCATTAACCGAGAAATCTAAGATTGTAGATACGATTGGATATGTGGTAGATTCAGTAACTGGTGTGGTTTCAGGTTATGCAATAGACTCTTTACCAACATATAACAACACAAGAGAGGCTGCAATGAAACCTATAAATGATTTTTCAAAACATTTAGTTCAGGTCATAAATATGCTACACGAATTGGCTTATAACAATAGTACAACGGTAACAAGTAAAGATTTAAACCAGATAGTAAATCTATTGGATGTTAAATTTGTAAATATAGATCTTGGCAAAACTTTATATAGTGCTGATTTTCTTAAGTCAATCACAAAGAAAGATTTTGAAACTTCTTTTTTATATCTACTTAAAATTAGAAAGGAAATATTCATGTTAAGACATGAGTCGAATATGTATAGAAAAACGAAATTGTTTCGAAATATTTTAGGAAAAATAATGCAAGACGAGTTGGTTTCAAAAATTATCAACGAATCAGTTAGGATACTCCCTCCGAATGCAGGAATGCAACCAACAACTACTATTTCTGAATTTGAGCCAATAGCACCTAAAATAAAAGAAAATCATGTAGCTATTCAAAAGACTAAAGCTCAATACAATAAAAACTTGAATCAAGATTATCTCGTTAAACCGGAACAAATCAAGTTTAGTAGTCTCTCTTATTACACTAAGAATGTGAGAACGATTAAAATGATGAAACAAAAACGAATCTCTCAGCACGAACTCTATCGTTATTCAAGGAAGGTGCAAATAAAGAGCATTGATACCAGAGATATAAAAAAGACCCTAGTTACTTTAGCAATTCCTATTCGGAACAAAAATAGCCGGGTATGGATTGATAAGAGTTATAGAATTATTGATAAAAAAACCCAAGATCAATATCTGATTCGCAGATTAGAACCAAATATGCCATTAAATAAAAAATTAGTCTTTAAAGATTGTAACGAGATAATGATTGAAATTACGTTAGTTTTCCCAGCTCTAAAGAAAAGTATTGAGACAATTGATATTACTCCGTTAGGTGATAATGGGTGGTCATTTGAAGATGTGAATATAAAAGATTACTCTTTCACGGACCCAGGCAAAGTATATAGATAGCCTCTGCTAATTGATTTATAAAACGATGAGCATAGTTTGCCTAAATGGCAAACATAGTTCAAAAACGCATTTTTCAGATATTCAAACACTAATTTCGATAATGAAAGAATAAATACTATGATTCAAGAATTGTTAGCCTTAGGTTTTCCCATGGGGAAATATATTTTAGCTGCCGCTTTAATGGTTGTTTTCTATTGGTTTTTGTTTCGCGAAAAAGCGACGTTCAATAATTGTCGCTTGTATTTGTTGTCCATTGCACTGGTGGCCATCCTTATTTCGCAGTTTAGTATTGTGGTATACACCCCACCTGCTGAGATCGTAGAAATTGAGGCAGTGCAAACTATGCCAATAATCAGCAATAATCAGTACAGCAACAATCAGCCGGTTATTTCTCAAGCACCGGTTTCGACAGCAAGTCCAAAACCAGTAGAAAAAGTCGCTGAGCCCAATAAGTACCTTGCTCTGTTGACGGTGAAGAACATTGTTCTTGCTGTATATAGTTCAGTTACTTCCATATTATTCATATTGTTGCTCATTCAATTGTTCAGCATACTGGCACTGAAGCGGAGAGGAAAGCTAACGGTAAAAGATGGATTTGAAATGGTGGAAAGTGCCGAAATACCCACACCTTTTTCATTTTATAAAACCATATTCCTGAGTCCGAACCTTACAGGCTCCAAACTGGAAATGATACTCAAACACGAACAGTGGCACATTAAGCACCGCCACTACCTCGATGTTTTTATCATAGAGATCCTAGTCCGTCTGTTTTGGTTTAACCCTGTACTTTGGTGGGTACGCCGTGAACTGCGCAACGTGAGTGAGTTTCATGCAGACCGCAGCGTGTTGGACGAAGGGCAGGATTTATACAAATATCAAACAGTTATCCTGGAAGAGGTAATGGAGAACAATCCTTACCTGGCCAATGGTTTCAATAATTCATTTACAAAAAAAAGATTTATTATGATGAAAAACAAATGTCACATCCGTTTTGCAACGCTACGCCGGGCGTTGATTCTCCCTTTCTTTATCGGTGTTTTCTCGTTGCTGTGTTTTACTACAGGTATTAGCCAAGTGAAGTATAAAACAAAAAGTACAAGTAATATTCAAGCGGAATCCTATTTAAAAGATACATTGGCTGCAAGTACAGTTAGTGAGGATTCAACTTTTACTATCGATTCTTCAAAAGTGAGTTTACCGGGCGATATGACGTTTAGTGTTAATTCTAGTTCGGTGAGTAAGCAGCAAGTTGAAAAAGCCTTGGATGACTGCTCAAGACAGACAGCCATAGCAATAAAAGAATTAAACAAACTCCTAACAAATAATAATTTGACGGCAAAAAAAGAAGGTCTAAACCTTGTTTTTAAAAATCTTGGCACAAGCGGAGAGGGACTGAATATTGGCCAACTTCCACTAAGTAATGAATTTCTTTCTTCAATAACAAAAGAGGATTTAAAAAACTTCTCAAACAGTTTATCTGTAATGAAAACAAATGTTGATCGGTTGAAGAAAGAAGGATCTACTGCCGTAAAGGTCAGTGGTTTTCAACAGCAAGTAATGTCGTTACTTCAGAATCAATTTTTTTCAAAAATCTTTTCTGAAGCAATGCAACTGAGCATGCCTAAAGTCATTGAAACCAGATCGAGCAATGGCACTACAACTAAGGTGACCAGAGTTTATAACAACGGTTCTACCACTACCACGGAAACGACATCTTCTCCGGAAATGAGTCAGGCAATAAAAGAACGGAAAGAGCGTAAAGAACTAGATGAAAAAATATGGAATGAGGCTTACAGAGCCAGACCTGAACAATTCACAGTGAGCGATATTCCATTTAGTACTCGCGAAACAAAAGTTGCACGCATTGAAAGAAATAAAAATGACACGAGAGTAACTTTAGCCATTCCGATAGAATATCACGAACAGTGGATATATTTTGACAGAGGATTCACCATTATTGATAAAAGCAATGGTGACCGTTATCTGATTAGAAAACTGGAAAATGATTTACCATTAGATAAAACAATAATTATTAGCGACAAATATCGTAAAATTATTGAAATAACGATGATCTTTCCTCCGTTGCGAAAGTCGGTTGACACTGTCAATATAATCCAATTCAACACACCTGGGACTGTTCGAATGAGTGACAACAAAAATGATTGGAACTTTATGAATATATCAGTTCCCCAGTCTTCAGGGAAAGTATTCAAATAGGCGATGGTATATCTAAAACGATAAGTATCTTTTGAGTAAAAGATGCTTATCGTTTACTCAAAAGATGCTTATCATTTGCCAAAGTGATGCTTATCGTTTCTCTCGGCAACCTATTTTATACGGATGCTTAAAATGTCAATTCTCCGCTTACTATTTTCTCAATCATACCCTCGTAAGGGGCTTCCGAAATTACTTTCTCGTTGTTTTGCCCCTCGTTCTTTTTGAAAAATATTTTTCCAAACTCCGGAACTACATATTTCGGATAGGTTTCGTATTTCAGGCGCGATTCTTCCATTACCCCGATAAAGTCGTTCTGATAACACACCGTTATTTCGGGATGCTCGTGTACCCATTTGGGGAAGAAAATGATGCCATGTAACTTATTTTCATTGGGGATAAAGTCCAGGCTTACATCGGTACCGGTAGGTTCGGTCCAGGCTATTTTGAAAACACCATCCACTAACTTCACAATATGAACTTTTTGGTTACGCACCCATCGTCCACCCACCATGCCGGTATGAATCCGATAGTCAATGGTATCTTCATTTTTTACATACATCTCGTAGTTCCAACCATTTGCGTAGGTGTAAATAAAGTGACCTCCTAAAAATTCATCTAAATCTTTGATTATATCCATATCATTTTATATTTTTACGTTGCAAAGTTAGTCATGGCAGAATGCCGACACAAAGCACCGTTTTGGTTGACTCTTAAAGAAAATATAGTTTGTGTTATCTATCTCAATGCGCTTCCAACCAGTTGGCTCCCACGCCACAGTCGGCAATAAGCGGCACTTGAAGTTTGATGGCATTTTCCATTTCGTCTACTACCACTTTTTTTACCACATCAATTTCGGAGTTTGGCACCGTAAAGTTCAACTCATCATGAACCTGCATAGTCATTTTGGCTTGCAGGTTTTCTTGTTCAAGTCGCTTTTGAATGCGCACCATGGCAATTTTAATGATATCTGCTGCCGTTCCCTGAATAGGTGCGTTGATGGCATTACGCTCTGCGAAACCACGCACAATGCTGTTCTGCGAATTGATATCCGGTAAAAAGCGTTTGCGTCCAAGCAGCGTTTCCACATAACCCATTTCCTTGGCTTTCTGAATGGCGTTATCCATGTATTTTTTCACGTCGGGATAGGTCGCAAAATAGCCTTCAATAAGTTCTTTGGCTTCGGCACGCGGAATACTCAATCGGTCCGACAGACCAAAAACAGAAATACCGTAGATAATCCCAAAGTTGGCCGTCTTAGCCTTGCGGCGCATATCAGAAGTCACTTCTTCAATTGGAATTTTGTAGATTTTAGCTGCCGTGGCGGTATGAATATCGTGTCCGCTATTGAAGGCTTCCAACATATTTTTATCGCCGCTCAGGTGTGCCATAATGCGAAGTTCGATTTGCGAATAATCGGCACTGAAAAACAAGCAACCATCGTCGGGAATAAAGGCTTTACGAATTTCCTTGCCCTGCGCATCGCGAATAGGAATATTCTGAAGATTCGGATTCGTGGAACTGAGTCGACCGGTAGCTGCAACGGTTTGATTGAACGAGGTATGAACTTTCCCCGTTTTTGGATTGACCAATTGCGGCAGCGAATCGATATAGGTACTCAACAGTTTTTTCAATCCGCGATAATCGAGAATCTTACCGATAATCGGATGTTTGGATTGTAGTTTTTCCAGAATATCTTCGGACGTAGAGTATTGACCCGTCTTGGTTTTCTTAGCTTTAGCGTCCAGTTGTAAGCGGTCGAAAAGCACCTCTCCCACCTGCATGGGCGAGCTCACATTAAACTCACCACCGGCCAATTCGTGAATCTCTTTTTCCAACACGCCCATCTCGGCTGTCAGAATAGTAGAACTCTCAGCCAGTGCAGGAATATCGAGTCGCACCCCGTTTCTTTCGATAATGGAAAGTACTTTCATAAGTGGCATTTCAATATCATAGAACAGCGATGAAAGCGAATTCGCTTCCAGTTCTTTTTCAAGTATTTTCTTCAATCGGAAAGTAATATCCGCATCTTCGGCAGCATAGTCGCACAGTTTATCCGGTTCCACAGTGCGAATATTCATCTGGTTTTTACCTTTTGAACCCACAATATCTTCGAAATGTATCGTGCGATATTTCAAATAAATCTCGGCCAGATAATCCATTCCGTGACGCAATTCGGGCTGAATAAGATAATGGGCGATCATAGTATCGAACAGTTTTCCGTTCAGTTCCACGCCGTATTGCGCCAGCATCAATAAATCAAATTTGATGTTCTGCCCTATTTTTTCTATTTGCTCACTTTCGAAAATGACCCGAAACTCGAGCAACACTTGTCGTGCTTCTTCTTTATTTTCGGGCAACGAAACATAGTACGCTTCACCTTCAGTAAAGCAAAACGAAAGCCCTACCAAATCATCGTTGAATACATCAAGACCGGTAGTTTCGGTATCGAAACAAACCGACTTCTGCATAAAGAGTTTCGAAATCAAATCCGAACGTTTTACTTTTGTGTCCACCAGCACATATTTATGCGGTGTGGTGGTGATATTTTGTAAGCCCGAAACCGATTCTGCCGGGGCGGTAAAATCAATCGTCGGTTGAGGTGTCGGTTTTTCTTTTGGCTTTTCTTCAGCCGCAGGTTCATCGAACAACGACATTTGCCCGGTCGGTTTTGGTTTAGCAAACCCAACACGAGGCAATGGCTGATCGGGAGGAAAAGAAGTAAACCCATTGCCAAATTTTGCAGTGGTCATGGTTCTGAATTCCAATTCTTCAAAAAGGGCACGCAAGGCAGGTTCGTTGATAGGTTCAACTTCCAGTTCTTTCTCGTTGAACTCAACAGGCACATCAATTTTGATGGTAGCTAAGAAGCGTGAGAAAATAATTTGTTCCCTGTTCTCTTCAATCTTCGTCTTCAAAGCACCTTTTAGCTCGTCGGTACGCGTAAGCATAACATCGATGCTGCCAAATTGCTGCAACAGTTTCACTGCCGTTTTCTCTCCCACACCGGGACAGCCGGGGATGTTGTCGGACGCATCGCCCATTAATCCAAGCAAATCAATTACCTGCTCGTGGCTCGTTAAATCATATTTTTCGCGAATCTCTTTGGGTCCCATCACTTCGAAACCGCCGGTATGCTTGGGGCGATACATCGAAATATGTTCCGACACCAACTGCCCGTAATCTTTATCGGGCGTAAGCATAAACACATCGAAACCTTCTTTTTCGGCCAGCTTAGCCATAGTGCCAATCACATCATCTGCTTCGTAACCAGGCACTTCAAGTGCAGGAATATTATATGCTTTGATTAAGTCTTTGATGATGGGAACTGCCAGACGAATATCTTCGGGAGTGGCTTCGCGCTGTGCTTTGTAAAGGTCGTAGGCTTCGTGACGAAAGGTTTTCCCTTTAGGGTCGAAAGCTACGGCGATATGTGTTGGCTTTTCGCGTTTCAGCACATCTTCGAGCGTGTTTACAAACCCGAAAATAGCAGAAGTATTTAGCCCTTTAGAGTTAAACCGGGGATTGCGAATGAACGCGTAATAAGCACGATAAATGATGGCATATGCATCGATAAGAAATAGTTTTTTCATTGCTTCAGTTATTTGATAACAAAGATACAGCTTTATGTCGAATAAATTATTTTCAGTTTCAATGCTTTTTTTGAAATAGATGAGCCATATCTAATTATTCTATTAACTTTGCAATTGATAATTTAAGTTAGTAGAGAGTACTGATGCAACATTCTGACAATTAATTACATCATTAATATTATTTATGTAGTGAGCGTTATGAAAACAAAAAAAACGAACTATTTAGTTGTTCTATGTGTAGTTATTTCTTTTGCAGGCTGCTCTAATAGTGAGTATTATCCAAAAGTAAACGAGGTTTTCAGTGTTAGAAACAACACGGACACAACATTGATTTTCAAGTATCAAGTTTCTGGTTTGAATAAACAGGATACAATATTGAAAAATTATTATTTTCATGCAAATTACTGGCCAACAGACGACAAACTATGGTTAAGTGAGCAGGAGTTGAATAATCTACTCTCTAAAATTGCTATTTTCAAAGTTGAAAATAACACTCCAATATATATCCATCCAAAGTACTACAATAAAATATCATTATGGAACAATTATTTTGAGAATGATTATCAAGCAGGTTGGGTTTGTAATCAAAATAGCATTGAAATAACCGCAGAAATGTTTGACAATTAAAGCAACTACAGATGAAATCAGTATATCGTTTTGTCCTTATGAGTTTAACTGTGGGTTTTGTTGGCTGTATTCCTCATTACTACTTACCAACTAAACAAAACACAATGGTCTTCGAAAAAAAAGGCGACATTATTTTATCCGGTAATTTAGGATTATTTCATCGTCAAACAGGTTTAGAGCTTGGCTACGCGCCCACAGATAATATTGGAGTATATTCCAGTTTCAATAAGTTTGACATTTCATACTATGGCAAACAACATCCTTTTCTGAAAGATTTTATATGGGATAATGAACTAATCTTTTTCAAAAAGTACAATTCCGGTTTATATACAGGTATAAATCTTGGGCTGGGTTTAGGAAAGTTCAACGTTGGCAATCCCTATTTCAATTTATACCTGTACAGACAGTTTGTACAGCCAACCTTGGGTATTACCGTGTTCAATCATCTACAATTTGGGTTATCTGCGCGCATTGTTAGGTTAAACTACAACGCAACATCAGCTACCAGAGGTCTTAGTGAATATGATCAAAAAATGGTTAATCAGTATTTCAATTTCAAGGATCTTACAACTAATGACTTCTTTTTGATTGAGCCGGCATTTACTATGGCTTTTAAGATTGAATGTTTCCGATTGCAATTTCAATATGCAGGGATAACGAACAGTAACTACCGTCCGTATTTTCTTAACGAAAACATAAGTACTTCATTAAGTATAAACCTCAATAAACTTTTTTTATATAAAAAATCTAAAACAAAGCCGTTGAGCAATACGTTTTAGCAAATAATAATTTCAAAAAGGACACATATTCGTTAGTTATCATTTGAAATGATTACTTTTGTAATTCCAACGAATTAACCGTTACATGAACTATATCGACAACATTCGAAAACCGATACAGAACGAAATGCAATTGTTTGCAAAAACATTTGCAGAATCTCTTAGCACGGATAATCCGATGCTTTTGAGTGTAAACGAATATGTGCTTCAAAAGAGTGGGAAACAATTGCGACCCATGATGGCGCTTTTGTCGGCAAAACTGTGTGGCGAAGTGAACGAAACGACTATTTACGGTGCCCTTTCGCTGGAGTTACTGCATACCGCCAGCTTGATACACGACGATGTGGTGGACGACTCGGATGAACGACGTGGCAAGCCTTCAATAAATGCTCGTTGGACCAATAAAATAGCAATTCTATCGGGCGATTATATCCTATCGAAAGCCCTGGGTTGCGTTACCAAAACAGATAGCCTTCAAATCCTGAAATCGGTTGCCAATATTGGCATGCAACTTTCCGACGGTGAGTTATTGCAACTGGCAAGTGCACAGGCTTCTAAAATTTCGGAAGACAACTATTTTACCGTGATTCGCAAAAAAACGGCGCTGTTATTTTCAACCTGCACCGAAGTAGGTGGACTTTCGGTAAACGCAACTGAAGATCAGTTAGCCCATTTGCGCAACTTCGGCGAATATCTGGGTATCTGTTTTCAGATAAAAGATGATATCTTCGATTATTCCGACAGCGTGCAGATTGGAAAACCCACCGGCAATGATATTCGCGACGGGAAAGTAACCCTGCCATTGATTTATGCCCTCCGAAATGCTGTAGGAAGCACCAAGGAAACCATTTTGAAATACATCGACCGAAAAGACTTCACCCCTGAGAACATTCACAACATCACTCGCTTTGCCCACGAAAACGGCGGAGTAGCTTATGCCGAAGATCAGATGGAATTGTATAAAAACAAAGCCATCGAGGAACTCAATGGCTTTGCTGATAGCGATGTAAAAAAATCGCTTATACTTTGTGCTGAATTTGCGGCTTCGAGAAGCAACTAATTGAGCTTAGAAATACTTCACTTCTTTTCCTTCGATTGAACTTAGCAGGTTGTTTGCCAAACGGCTCGCACCAAAACGGAACATGGTATTGTTCAACCATTCTGCACCCAGAATTTCTTTCACCAAGGTGTAATGTTTCACGGCATCTTCGGTCGTTACAATTCCTCCTGCCGGTTTATAACTCACTTTAACACCTGTTTTTTCGTGCCATTCTTTAATGGCCTGGCACATCACGTAGGTTGCTTCCAAGGTGGCGGCTACAGGAATTTTTCCGGTAGATGTTTTGATAAAATCAGCACCCGATGACATAGCCAGCAGCGATGCTTTTTTGATATTCGAAGCCGATTTCAAGGCGCCTGTTTCGAGAATTACTTTCAAATGCGCTTCACGACAGGCGGCTTTAATTTCGGTTAGTTCTTCGTACACTTCCTGATATTTCTCTTCCAGAAATTTTCCGATAGAAATAACCACATCTATTTCGGTAGCACCTTCCATAACACACATGGCCGTTTCGGCAACTTTTACCTCAATAAATGTTTGCGAAGCAGGAAACCCTGCCGATACAGCTGCAATGCCGATGTTAGCATTCAAATGCTCTTTTACCACCGGCACTAAAGCAGGATACACGCAAATAGCACCCACATTTGGCAAAGCAGGATAATTGGCTTTGAAATGGTTTACTTTATTTACCATCGCGATGATTTCTCCGTCAGTATCGGTACCGTTCAACGAGGTAAGGTCAATAAGACTCAGACATTGTTTAAAAACCTCTGTGCTATTGTTTTCATCGTAATGTGCAGCTAATATTTTGTCAACATCTTGTTTGATGTTTTCGTCGTTTAAGTTACAATCGTAAAGATCGAAAAGCTCTTTAAATTTGCTCATGGCTATTGGGGGAATTGGTTGATTATGTTTATTGGGGAATGGTTGTACAACTATAAACTATTGATTCAGTTTATCGTTTTCAAGATGCCGGGTGCTGTCTCGTTGGGTTTTCTTCAGCATATTTTTTTCAAATGCGTCGGTGAGGTTCACGCCGGTTTGGTTGGCGAGGCAAATAAGTACCCACAGCACATCGGCCATTTCATCGGCAAGGTTGGCCTGTTGGTCTGATTTCTTGAACGACTGCTCGCCGTAAGTTCGCACCATCACCCGAGCCAGCTCACCCACTTCTTCTGTCAGAATGGCCATGTTGGTCATTTCGGCAAAATAGCGTACACCGTAGGTTTTAATCCATTGGTCTACCTGAGCTTGTGCTTCTTCGATGGTCATTGGTTCAATCTTCGTTTAGACGGGCAATAATGGTTTCATTACCGGTAGTTGAATCGCCCACTTGTACAAAGATTTCTGTATCCATTGGGAAATAAAGATCCACGCGCGATCCGAATTTAATGAATCCAAGATGCTCGTTCAGATGACATTCTTTGCCGGCATGTGCGTAGGTTACAATACGACGCGCCAACGCACCTGCAATTTGACGTACCAGAATTTGAGTTTTAGAAGGAGTCTCGATAACCACGGTTGAGCGTTCGTTTTCGGTGCTCGACTTTGGCAAAAAGGCAGCCATGTGTCGCCCACTGTGGTGAACCGATTTAAGTACTTTTCCACGCACCGGGTACCAATTGGCATGAACATTAAAAACGCTCATAAAAATGGAAACCTGAATTCTTTTCTCGCCAAAGTATTCCAATTCGTCCACAGGCTCCACCACTACAATGGTTCCATCAGCCGGAGCTACCACCAAACTTGGATCGTCAATTTTCACTTTGCGCGGTGGATTGCGGAAGAAATAAGCAAAAAAGAATAATAAAAATGCAGAAATAACGATGTTAGCAATAAATGCCCATGATTCAACTCTGGTATAGATAAATAAGTTTAGGAGCAACAAAATCAGAACCAGTGATCCAATAATTAAGCGTCCTTCTTTGTGAATTTTGATGTATCTCATGCGTATTTTAGTGTGTTTCAGTTCTATTGACGATGTATAAATAAAAATTGTTTTACATCCATCTTATTGTTTATTTGTGAAACAAAGGTAGAGAAAAAGAATCAGTGATGCAAGTGAGCCGACAAACTTTTCTAATCCGATAGATTTACGTAACTTTGCGGTTTATTTCGAACGCTTTACACACAAAAACAAATAATCAAAACACTCAATAAATTTAGCACTTTATGAACTTATCTTTACTTACCGCCATCTCGCCTGTAGATGGTCGTTATCGCACGAAAACAGAAGCTTACGCCAACTATTTCTCGGAATACGCCCTTATCCGCTACCGCGTTCAGGTAGAAATTGAATACTTCATTGCACTTTGCGAAATACCATTGAAACAACTGGAGCAAGTACCATCCTCTGTTTTTCCAAAACTGCGCGAGATTTACGCCAATTTTACCGAAGCCGATGCACAAAAAGTAAAGGAAATAGAAGCCGTAACCAACCACGACGTAAAAGCGATTGAGTATTTTGTAAAAGAACAATTCGATGTGCTTGGATTAGAAGCGTTCAAAGAATTTATCCACTTCGGACTTACCTCGCAAGACATCAACAACACCTCTGTTCCATTATCAATAAAAGAAGCGTTGGTGGATCTTTATTATCCCGAAATGGATAAACTGGTTCAGGAACTAACCCGCCTGGTGGACGAATGGCGCGACGTATCCATGTTGGCAAAAACACACGGACAACCAGCCTCTCCTACCCGTTTAGGAAAAGAAATGATGGTGTTTGTAAACAGATTGAACCAACAAATTGCAGCATTAAAACAAACAGCTAATTCAGCCAAATTTGGTGGAGCTACCGGTAACTTCAACGCACACGCGGTGGCTTATCCGGCTATCGACTGGAAACTGTTCGGAAATAATTTTGTAAGCTACAAACTGGGTCTGGAACGCGAACAATGGACCACCCAAATTTCGAACTACGATAATATGGCTTCTCAGTTTGATGCCATGAAACGTATCAATACCATTTTGATCGACCTTTGTCGTGATATCTGGAGCTATGTTTCGATGGAATACTTCAAACAACGCATCAAAGCGGGCGAAGTTGGTTCATCGGCTATGCCACACAAAGTCAACCCTATCGATTTTGAGAATGCCGAAGGTAATTTAGCCATCGCTAATGCTTCGCTTGAGTTTATGTCGGGTAAATTGCCGATCTCCCGTTTGCAACGCGACTTGACCGATAGCACCGTGCTTCGCAACGTAGGGATGCCTTTTGCACACACCATGATTGCTACTCAAAGCATACTGAAAGGGTTGAGCAAACTACTTTTGAACGAAACAGCTATCTATCGCGACCTGGACAATACCTGGGCAGTAGTGGCAGAAGGTATTCAAACCATTTTACGTCGCGAGGCTTATCCATCACCTTACGAAGCATTGAAAGCATTGACCCGTACCAACGAAGGTATCAACGAGAAATCAATTCGCGACTTTGTTGAAACACTGGATGTCAGCCAATCGGTAAAAGAAGAATTGCGTCGCATTACTCCAAGAAATTATACAGGAGTTTAAAGAAGAGGTAAGGAGTAAGAAGTAAGCAGCGTCCGGCGGCTATAGTCCGCCAGACGCGTTAAAACAACATGAGTTCGATATAAGCAAATACCTATGAATCAATAGAGATTAATGTCAGAATCCTGAAAGGATTCAATTTTAATAGCCACGGGTGTAAACCCGTGGAATAAGTATAAGGTAATTAGAACCCCGAATGGGGTTCAATATATAAATATGTGTTATTGAACCCCATTCGGGGTTCTCAGTCATATTTTCTTTTGTCCACCGGTTTCACCGATGGCTATTCACATTCAAGTCCTTCGGACTTGTAAATAGTGAGATTCAAAAGAATCTTATATCGAACTCACGTTAAATCAATAGATCTTCATCCGGCAAGCGGTTTGAAACCGCTGCTCGGCAATAGACATTAGACCATAGACATAAAAAAGAATGTTCAAATTCATAACACTTCTCAAGCGGTTTATTCCGCCGTACAAAAAATATGTATTCCTGAGCTTGTTGTTCAACCTGCTGACTACGATTTTTAGTCTTTTCTCCTTTGGAGCTATTATTCCGCTGTTGAGAATACTTTTTAAAACCGCAGAACCGGTAAAAGTCTATCAAGTATGGACCTGGAATGATAAGTTTAAGGTCATTGCTGATGGAATAGAAAACAACCTAACATACACTATTCAACATTTCATCGAAAGTGTAAGCCCAAGTACAGCGTTGATTTGTATCGGCTCGTTTTTGGTGGTAATGACGGCATTCAAAGTGGGTACCGCTTACCTGGGAGCACACTTCTTAATTCCTATCCGCACGGGTGTATTGCGCGATTTGCGCAACCAGTTGTACAAAAAGATTATCAGTTTGCCGATTGGATTTTTCACTGCCGAGCGCAAGGGCGACATCATGTCGCGCATGACGGGCGATGTGAACGAAGTGGAAGCATCTATTATGAGTTCTTTGGACATGGTGTTCAAAAATCCCATCATGATTGTCATTTATCTGATAGTAATGTTCGTCATGAGTTGGAAGTTGACTCTTTTTGTGTTGGTGCTATTGCCTTTTAGCGGTTATCTGATTGGTAAAATCGGTAAGTCGCTGAAACGTCGTTCTACCGAAGGACAGGAGCAAACCGGTGAACTTCTTTCGCAAATAGAAGAAACGCTGGGCGGCTTACGTGTGGTAAAAGCATTTAATGCCGAACATAAACTGGAAGCTCGCTTTAGCTTGCTGAATGAAAAGACACGCAAAACATTTACCCGCCTCAACCGTCGTTATAACCTGGCACATCCGGTTAGCGAATTGTTGGGGACCATCGTTATTGCCATTCTGCTATGGTTTGGTGGCGTATTAATTTTGGACCCTAACGGCGCTGTTAATACAAAAGGTACCATTGATGCGGCACAATTTATCTTTTATATCGTCATCTTTTACAGCATCATTGCTCCATCGAAAGAATTATCGAAAGCATCGTACAGCATTCAAAAAGGAATGGCCTCGCTGGAACGTGTGGACATGATATTGATGAGCGAAAACACGATTAAAGATCCCGAAGAACCACAAATCATCCACAGTTTTTCGGATAAAATAGAGTTCCGCAACCTGGGCTTTAAATACGAAACCGACTGGGTGCTGAAAGACATCAATCTTATTGTTCCGAAAGGAAAAACGGTAGCACTTGTTGGGCAGTCGGGTTCCGGTAAATCCACCCTTGTAGATTTGCTACCCCGCTACTACGACGCCGTAGAAGGTGAGGTACTGATGGACGGTGTGAATATCAAGAATTATAAAGTACATGATATCCGTTCGCAAATGGGCAACGTAAACCAGGAAGCCATTTTGTTCAACGATACCTTCTTCAACAATATTGCTTTTGGTGTGGAGAATGCCACCCTTGAGCAAGTGATAGAAGCGGCTAAGATTGCCAATGCGCACGACTTTATCTCCGCCACCGAGAACGGCTACGAAACATCCATTGGCGACCGTGGCGGCAAGCTTTCGGGCGGACAACGCCAACGGGTAAGTATTGCACGTGCCATCCTTAAAAATCCTCCGATCCTGATTCTCGATGAAGCTACTTCGGCCCTCGATACCGAATCGGAAAAACTGGTACAAGATGCGCTTGAAAACTTAATGCTCAACCGCACCACACTGGTAGTGGCACACCGCTTATCCACCATCAAACGTGCCGACGAGATATGCGTGATGCACGAAGGCAAAATAGTGGAACGTGGTAAACACGACGACCTTGTAGCCCTCAATGGATATTACAAGAAACTCTGCGATATGCAATCGTTCTAAAGCAGAAGTAAGAAGTAAGAAGTAAGAGGTAAGGAGTAAGAAAGTAAGGAAAAAGCTTTCCTAATAGTGGATACATTGTTTTTGTGGAATAGGATACACGCCAACAGTTGAAAGCATAAAAGAAAATATCAAAGCATATTGAATACGATTTTCAAACAAAATCCAACCAACTAATTGATAAAGAAATGAAAACCATTATTAAGATCAGCTTATTTGCAATGCTGACTCTGTGCTCATTCAATACTTTACTAGCACAAGATGCAGTTGTTGCAAACCCAAATCCGGAAGCGTTATTTACTAGTTCCAATGCCAAACTACACAAAAACAAGCAAGTGGCTTATCATATTGTGAAAGATTTGCTGGAATGCAATCATTGGGAACTAGCCAGTAAATACATTGCGAAAGATTATATTCAGCATAACCCCAATGCTGCCAATGGGCTAGATGCCGTAGTGAAATTTTTCACTGAAATAATAAAAGTGAAACCCACACCAATTCCGGAAAAAATGAAAACTAAAGTAGTATCAGTTGTTGCAGAAGGCGATTTGGTAACGGTGGCTTATGTAAGCACACAGAAAACAAAAAGCGACCCTTCCAAAACCTACACTACCACTTGGTTTGATCAATGGAGAATTGTAAATGGTAAAGCCACAGAGCATTGGGATGGCGCCTTATTAATGAATTAATTTCTCGTTCCTTTCGTATTTGGATTTTATTCTTTGCAGAATAATTCTGACTCAAAGCTAAAGCTCCTGCTTCTATATTATATTTCAATATAGAAAGCAGGAGCTTTCTTTCTAACGCACGCTACCGTACAATTTCATAGTGTGGCAAACCAGCAACTAACCGCCCAAAACCATCTTCCTTAGCATTCCCAAAGATACAATCGCGCGGGAGCTGTCATTAAGTTTAGACCTCTCCCCAGCCCTCTCCCAAGGAGAGGGAGCTAAGATACAATCGCGCGGGAACTGAGGGTAGTTTAAGCAAAAGTTCAGCGAGTAGTATGCTCTAATTATGCACGGTAATAGATTTTGTGAATCCCCGTATAGAATTATTAGTTGTGTAAAATGAATACTGCATTGAAAGAATCTATCTACTTTTGCACTATCAAATTATTTGTAGATAACGCAAAACAATACTATATGAATTCTAAAAGGGAAAAAATGCTAATAGCGGCTCAAAGAGCTGAAATTACCGAATATCATATCTATACGCAACTGGCAGACAAAGCAAAAGATAAAAACAATGCTGCGGTGCTCAGAAGAATTGGAAATGAGGAAAAGAAACATGCCGAGTATTGGAAGTCGATAACGGGAGTAGATGTTCAACCCGACACCTGGAAGATTTTCAAAACTGTAATTATGGCTCGCTTTCTGGGGCTGTCATTTGTGTTGAAACTAATGGAGAAGAAAGAAGGCACCGGATCTAAAGCGTATGACGATTTAGTGGCGGACTTTCCGGAAGCAAAGCAAATATCGGAAGATGAAAAAAGGCATGAAAAAGAATTGCTAAACATGCTCGACGAAGAAGGATTAAAGTATGTAGGCTCTATTGTACTTGGTCTGAACGATGCGTTGGTAGAACTGACGGGAGCACTTGCCGGGTTTACGTTGGCACTTAGCGATACCAGAATTATATCGCTGGTAGGTTTGGTAACAGGTATTTCGGCTGCTCTTTCTATGGCTTCATCAGATTATTTATCATCTAAGGCCGAAGGAGACGACAAAGCAAAGAAGTCGGCTGTGTATACGGGTGTAGCTTACTTTTTTACAGTAATACTATTGATACTTCCGTTTTTACTTCTAACCAGTCCATTTATTGCATTGGCAATCACCTTGGCAACGGCCGTATTGATTATTTTCTGTTTTAATTATTATATCTCGGTGGCCAAAGATTTAAATTTCAAGGCTCGGTTTTTCGAAATGACTTTTATTAGTTTAGGAGTTGCGTCCTTCTCATTTCTGGTTGGATATGGACTCAAATTGCTGCTTGGTGTAAATATTTAATGTAACCTGAGTTCGATATAATAATCTACATGTTTAGACACTATAAGTACTCGATAATATTTAATGATATGTTTTAGTTTAGACCCCCAATCCGACAGCCGACGGATTGGGGGTCTAAAATACAAAGAATTAAGAAATGTATCAATAATAATTGTCACATACCTAAGTAGCAGGAAAAATCTGTGCACAAAACACTTTTTGTCATGTAAAGTCAAAAAAACGGTCAGGTGGAGTTTAAAATCTGATTTAAACAAAGATATTTGTCCTCCCTTTTCTCTGGTTCGGTGCTTCCGTTAAGTCGGAATGTACCATACGCACCTTATAATTCGCCTTTTTTATAATTATACAAATGGTTCGCAACTACGTTGCTATTAGGTGCGTAGCACCGTACTATTTGTAGAAGAATTAAACATAGAAAACAAAGGTGCGTAGCACCGAACATAAAATGCAGATTGAAATAAGAACGTGTATTTTTAAAAGTAAACCCTGATTTCTCTGAAAGTCTATGCTTTCGATTCTTTTTCTTTATTGACATAAAAATACCCCAAAAGTTTTTTGTCTAACTTTTGGGGTATATTTCATTTTTTGAACACCCTCTTTCCCTTTTCCAACCTCCCAATAAGCTCTACAATATCAGGCTCGTTTGTAAAGCGCTCCATGGCCCCGACAGCTCAGGATGTTTAGTGTTATACCAACGGAAATAAATATACAGATTCTTTGCCGAACTACCCGAACCAAGGCTAAGCGTAATCACAGCTTTGGTCGATAGTTCTTTGATAAGTCCCGGCACTTCTGCCGAAGCAGGAGCTGTGCCGCCCACCTGATACAAAAACTGAACACTATCCGCTCCACTATGAATAGAGGCCCGTTGTCCCTTGATAGTATAACATTTCAGAACTACAGTACCGCCACCAAGAGGTTGAATAGCGGCAACCACTCCTTCGGTAATAGGCGTAACAGGAACGGTACGAGTTGTTTTTTGCAGTACCCCTTTTTTAATATTAAAGGTCTCCATATCTACTATGGTTACGTTGGGCGATGCAGCAATACGATCGAGAAAATGAACCGACTGATCAAAATCAGTGGCTATGCCGATCAGTTCCAACAACTGATCTTTTATGGCAGTGGTTCTGCTGTTCTTTTTATCGCTGTACTTGCTGTACAACGGTGTCCATTGTACCTGTAAGTAAGACCAACGATCTACTTCGGTCGGTAATAGTCCAAGTCGCTCGGCATTGGAGGGAGAGCCCATTAGCAAATAGGCATTTGTGTTCATCAAGTACGAATTAAAAACATCAATCGCCCTTGGCATTCTTGTTGCTACTGTCATAATTGTTATTTTTTGAGTGAATACTGTGGGCTTAGCCTTGCGGGAACCCTGTTTTTTGAATTGAAAAAATCTATTATATTTAGTAAAACATTTATAGATACGGCATTTAAACAGGTGTGCAGCAAATGTATGAGGCAAGTCGTCAATAAGCAATAGCGACCAATGATTATTTTTTTTGAAAACTAAAAATCATACCGATAGAGTAACCGCCAAATCGAACAAAAAAATAAGTTAAACAATATTATCAAAGATTATAAAACCCTAAAATCTCCTCGAAATTATGAAAAACACGAAACAATACTATGATGAATTTATTGCTCACTTTCAGCAGTTAGGCACTGCCGATTATAGCATCGTAGAAATCAAAAAGGAAACATTAGAGCAACAAGCCATAGGTAGCAATACCTGTATTGCCATTTACGATTTTATAAAGGACGAGTACGAAATCCTACACTGGATATTCGATAGCAAGGACAGCGACAGACCCCGAACTATGAGCCGACAGGCCATGGCAGCATTGATACATCCTTCCGATATTGATTACACCATCCACTGTAAAATGCACACACTCGGTGTGCTCGAAACACTGCCTCCCGAAGAACTGGGCGATTATAAGATAGCATACGAATGCCGCATGAAAGATCATCGGGGCATCTATCATCGCATCATCCATCAGTATATGGTATTGCAAACCAACGAGCAGGGCAAAATATGGTTATTCCGCTTGCAACTCACCCGCATGGCATCGCAGGACAATGAAGTACCACCCCGCGGAATGATTATCGTCAATACCAGAACCAATAAAAAGCTGAAATGGAACAACGAAAGCTGCCTGACGCCCCGCGAGATAGAAATAGCCGGTTACCTGGCCGAAGGCTATGATAGTAAAAAGATAGCCCAAAAACTATTTATTAGCAAGAACACGGTGGACAATCACAGGCGCAATATTCTACGCAAAACACAGACTTCCGATACCGGATTAGCCCTGCTCTATGCACGCACCATGGGGCTGATCTAGTTACCCGGTCGGACAGGGTTTTAATAGTACTATCAAAAACATTTATTTTTGATTTACAGCACTTTATATAAACAGTAACCCACCTCAACGTTCTTACAGATAACCTTGGAGTCATAACAAAGCACTTTGTAGAATTAGAAAAGTCCTTTTCTATTCCTACAAAGTGCTTTTCTATTCCTTTAAAGTACTTTTCTATTCCTACAAAGTACTTTTCTAATTCTATAAAGTACTTTTCTATTTCTATAAAGTGCTTTTCTAATTCTACAAAGTACTTTTCTATTTCTTCAAGGTGCTTTGTTGTCATAAAAAAGTGATCTATTGTTCTATTTATACGACTCAACGCCCTATCCTTCCACTCCATTATTTTACCCAACCGACTCGTTCAACCGCCCAATCGCATTAACGCAACAGTACATCCCTTTCTCCCACTTTTAGGGCACTCTATCCACTGCCGAAAACGATGCAATGCCGCTTCTACCCTACCGGATAGAATATCGTAAGAACCAGCTTGTTCCACCACCTATAGTAAAAAACAACTATTTTAAAAATTAATTAAAAGATACGTTGTTAATACGAAAATTTGTTTCTACCTTTGGGGCTGAATTTTAATTAAAAACAGAATAGATGCATCACCTAAAGTGGAAATATGTGCAACTCAATTGCGCATATCAAGCTATATGGAGATATATGTGTAACTGAGTTACACATACATTGATGTTAGGCACAAGCTTAAAAAAAACAAAAATGAATCTCAACCATAAAACAATTGAAAAACTCAGGAATCTTATAAATGAAGAAACTGAGTATCGGTCTGGACCTAAGATTATTGATTTTTTTAGAGACCTTGGGTTCAAAGACACATATGGACAAGGATTCCCTTCTCGTTGGAAATATACAGATGACCGACTTACACAAATAAATGGTACTCCAGAATTAGATAGTTGTATAAAAAAGCTTTTTAATCCAGTAAACTTTATTGGGAGAATTTCACAGCTTGACAAACATATAGACGACTTTAATCAGTATTTAGCCTTTGACAAATGGAGTGTAATTAGAAATGAGACTGAAATAACCTTTCGTAGAGTTGACAAAGTTCAACTTAATAATGACAAAGTAGATTTAAAAGAAGATGACTTTTTAGAAAAGGAGTTTGAAGATATTTCTTTAGACAATTTAAATTTAGACAGTTTTGTGACAGAGACCTTAAAAGCAAGATTCGATGAAATTAAAAAATGCTTTTCAGCCAAAGCTCATTTATCGGTTATTTTTCTATCAGGCAGTAGTTTGGAAGGCATTTTGCTTGGGATTGCATTAATGAAGCCCAAGATATTTAATCAAGCCAACTCAGCACCAAAAGACCAAAGTGGAAAAGTAAAACAGTTTCATGATTGGACTTTGAGTCAACTAATTGAAACTGCTGGAGAATTAAAGTTTCTTAAAGATGACGTGAGAAAATTTAGTCATGTATTAAGGGACTTTAGGAATTACATCCATCCATATCAACAAGTTAGTTCTGGATTTTTTCCAGACCAAAATACAGCCAAAATTTGTTTTCAAGTTTTGAAGGCAGCAATATATCAATTAACAAACAGTAATTAATTATGAACACAAATCAATTTAAATCAAATTTCTATTTACAAAGAGTATATGGACAGATTTCAAACGCTGAAATATTCTGTAGATTAATTGTAAAACAAAAACTCGACGATAAAGAGATAACTGGTATAGAAACTAAGATAAACACTTATGAAATAGGACAATCATTAGCTGATTCTCGATTTACATTCAATACTGTTTCTTGGGGTAATTACTGGAATCAAACTATCACTATGCTATTTAATTTACTGATGCTTAGGTTGAATATCGAAGATATTTATAATGTTGACGGATATGAAAAAATAGCAGAGTTTTTTTACGAAAATCCTTTTCACAAAGAATAAAAAAGCCAGTGCCTAACACACGCCTCGTTCATTGGCTAGCTGACGTACATTCCGCGGTTTTTGCTCCCGCATTCACTTTGTCGCTTTGCGAAAATGAAGCTCCCGCAAACCGCAGGTGCGCATAGTCTCGGTCGTTATGCATAAGGTTAATATAGAAACATTAGTATCATGAATAAAACCAAACTATTTCTAAATGTTATTATAAATAAAACCAAACTATTTCTAAATGTTATTATAAATAAAACCAAACTATATCTAAAGGTTTTTGTATTACTAATTATTATTATCTCGCTTGTATTTGTATTAAAGCCTGCCCATAGGTTTCATAATTTAATGCACATGGATAATTTTATTGAGTGCAATTCGTCTGTAAATATTAGACATGTCCTTGATTTCATTGACGATAAAGGGAATTTAAGGAAGAATCCTAGATTATCAATTGTAATTACCCCTGCTTCTGACAGTATAGATTTCGTTGAAGATTTTTCAATAAATTTTTCTTGTAACTACAAATACGACGCATATCAAGTTCTTATGAATGGAAAACAACAGCGAATAAATGTCAACTGTGTATCTTCATTAGATGTTCCTGTTCATCATACACAAGAGGTAACAAAAAATTTAATAAAACGCATAGAGAGTAATAATATTCCTAGAGCAGATTTATATCAGACCAAACTTCAAATAAATAAATCTACAAAAAATGTAACCCTTAATCTTTATTTTCAGAACCCAGCAGAATGTATGGGGTTCTTCATGAAGGGGATTTATCTGGAGCACAACACAAAACTGAATAATAAAGTTATTGATGAAAGTAATAATAATATTATAGACATAAGGCTTCCTAATAACCTTGAAAATTTGATTGTTCGCACAAAAACTTCTACGTTATCACCAATTTTTGAATCATTTTTTAATAGATATATTACAGAGGATAAACTAGAAAACAATAAATCATTTAGACAGAATTTTTATATAACATATTCAGAATCATACAGCATATTAACAAAGGATTTAATATTAATTGTACTTTCTACACTATTTGGAATGATATTATCAAGTTTGTTCGAAATTAGAAGAAAGACAAATACTTAATAAAACCCTATGCATAACGATGTACATATTGCAGGGCGGGGTTTGGTGGTACGCCAACTGCGGATTCTCGTTTCCACCGCTGGCGCGGTTCTGTGAACCGTGACAAGACAAGAAGAAATTGTCTGAACTTGGATGAAGCAGATGAATCAGATAAAAACAGATACGCTAAAAATCTGATACATCCTTTTATCTGAACTAATCGTGGTTCAGACAGTATAAAGAAATTAAGCATGAAGATAATTGCCTTCAAACAAGTTTCGTATATAAAGCTTATTTGAAACCAAAAACAATAAAATAGATACAAAAACGGGAGAATATGGGGTTTTTGCGCAGACTCTCGTTAGCAGCTATAGTAAAAAAAAGAAAAAGAAAAAAAAACTTAGTAATAGAAAATACATTGAAAAAGACAACTAATAGCGAAGAACATAACATTTCAGAAATAAATATTTCTGGAATCACATTTAATCTTGATATTACAATCAAAAGACTTAAACGTGACTTAAGAGATGATTGGTTTCCAGATTTTTTAAACTACCAAGATGTATTTCAAGATACTTCATATATTCTCTCACATCTTAGCAAATACATAAATCAGAATAAAATGTATATTGCTAGTCCCGCATTACATTTTGACATTCCAAAACCTGGATATACAATTAGATATTCAACTGAAACAAATATAATTGATCGATTAATGTACCAAGCATGTGTTGATGTCATAGCTAATGATCTTGATAAAATACATTCAGAGTCTGTATACTCACATCGAATAAATCAGGAATGGGGAACAAAATATTTCTTTAGATATGCTGTTGATGAGTGGAACAAATTTTTGATAGATACAAAAATAGAATTAGACAAAGAGGAAAACGAAGTTCTATTAGTTACAGATTTATCTAGCTATTATGAAGCTATAAGTATTAATGATTTAATAAAAACATTAGATTTTCAAATTGAGAATTTGGGGCTTTCAGAAGTAAAGGAAAAAGAGTTTAAAAAGGTTGCTACTCAACTAAAGAGCTTGTTAAGTACTTGGTGTGAGCCAAACACAAAAAGAGGTATTCCTCAAAATAGGGATGCATCTTCTTTTCTATCAAATTTATTTTTAAATCCTGTTGATGATTCAATGCTAAAGTCTGGATATAAATACTTTAGATATATGGATGACATTAGGATTGTTTGTAAAGATAAGTTTGAAGCTAGAAAGGCTTTAAAACTCCTTGTAAATGAACTTAGAAAGAAAGGACTCAATATTAATTCTAAGAAAACAGAGATTCTTGATTTAAATAATGCTGAACAAAGATTAAAAGCAAACGAAGCACTACAACAAAGTGATAAACAAATAGATCAAATAGAAAATTTATTAAAATCAAAGACTGCTAGAGGCGTACAAGTAGCTGTACCGATGTTAAGGAAAAAGACAATTGCACTCATCGAAGGAGGAGGAACACTAGATAGACATTTCAGATTTTGTGTTAATAGATTAGAACGTTTAATTCGAATCCCAGAACTGAAGCTGAAGCTAGAAATAGACGAAATAACAGATTCTATTATTAGAGAGTTATTAAACCAACCATGGTCAACAGATACTTTCTCTAGATATATCACGAGTTCAAACTTAAACGAAGATCACTTTAAAGAAATTATGTCAATAATTATTGATGATAAAAAGAACATCTATGAGTGGCAAGAATATAATCTTTGGAGAGTTTTAATTTGTAAAGAATTTAAAAATGAAGCATTATTTTCTAAAGCAAGAGAAAATTTAAAATTTAAAGCTACAAACCCTGCGATTATTGCTGGGTCAGTCCTCTATTTGTGTGCCCTTGGTGATGGAAATGACAAGAAGAACATTGCAGATAACTTTAAAAATCTAAATAATTATTTCACACAGAGAGCTGCAATTATAGGAATAAAAAATCTAGATTATACTGCGATAATAAAACCCACTGTTGAAAGCTATTTAGATCCTTCGTTAATTGGATGTTACACTCGATTGAGGGATAATTATAAAAATAAGTATTGTGACATACCGCAAAAACTAAATTACAGAGATTTTTACAATGAATTACCTGATTTCATCTCATAACTTATGAAACTATTCCTTTCACACAGAATTGATTCTTTTGGTTTCCTTGACTCATACTATTTTGGAGTATTCGAAGATGGAAGTTCAAAAGAATTTACTATTGAGGAAATTTTAAATTATGAATTTGAAATAATTACTTATGAACTATCATCTTTGCTAGATCAATTGAGAATTGTATATAGTGGGAAATTACCGATATTAACCGATATTTCTCAAATACTTAAACTGAATGCTGGTCGTTCGAAAAAGTCATACCCCAAAAACAATTTACCTTGGTTTTTTTGGAATAGAATAAAACATGATCTTGGAGAAGAATTGACATTAGAAAAATTTAAAATCATTAGATCATCAGAAGACAGGACTGAGATATTTGTTATTTTAAAAACTCTAGCTGAAATACTTATAAGTACTTATAAAATATCAATAGATAAACTGACTGAATCAAATCAATTCGCAAGATTCTATCAATTAGAAAATTTAACTCAACAAATATTAAATAAGCGCCAAATTGAAGGCATCACAATAGATTCTGAATTACTAGAGATATTGTTAAACAAATTAAAAGTAAATAAAGATTCACTGATTCACAAATTAAGATACAAACATAAAATAACTGATTTAAATTACAAGGCTTTAAGAATATTCTTAATTGAGAAAGGATTTGATATTACAAGTAAAGATTATAGTTACTTTAATCTTTTAAGTTTTCTTAAAGCCGCAAAAATCTCATCTGCTCTATGTAATGATATTTACATTACTCTTAGAGCTAAAGCCGACTACGAAAGTCTCTGCCAATATATTCCTGAAGAAGATGAAATTATATATCCTTGCTTTGACTGTATTGGAACAGTGACATCAAGAATTTTAATTACAACACCTCATATACAACAATTAAAAAGAGAAAATAGAATTATTTTTAAAGCCAAAAAAGATTTTACTCTATTGTATTGTGATTACAAACAGTTTGAGCCAGGGATCTTAGCTTCATCCTCAAAGGATTCAGAAATGATATCTTTATATAATTCAGAAGATATTTATGAAAACTTTAGTGAGTACATATTTGGCACTAAAACATTACGAAAAGAAGCAAAAGTAATATTTCTGTCATATCTTTATGGAATGTCTGATAAAAGACTTGTTTCTGTGATAGATGGTGTAATTAAAAGTAAAGGATTGACTACAGAAATATCAGCGGCAGCATTTTTTGATAAATTCAAAGACTTAGAGATTTTCAAACAAGAGGAATTTAAAAATATGGTTGAAAATGGTTATATCCAAACAGAAACATCATTGAGACGAAATGTAAAAAAAACAGAGGAAGGAAAAGGAAAAAAATCAGAAACAAGATTTGTTTTAAGTCAAATTATTCAAGGAACTGCATCATATATATTAAAGAAAGCTATACTTGATGTTATGAAAGATGACGAAATTGAATTTTTAGTTCCAATGCATGATGCTGTGTTATTTCAAGTACCGACTTCAAAAGAAAAGGAGAAAAGAGACTTTATTGAAAAGTGTTTTGTCGAAAATTACAAAATTATTTGCCCAGATATAAATGCAAAAGTCGACTTTAAGCCATTTCATGAATGAAGCTCAGTTAGGCGTAGCTTAGCAACATGAAGTTCGGAGAAGTCTTGTATTTAGTCAAGATTGGTTTATTCTAAAAGATAAAGAAGACTATGGGCTTCAATTATTTGAAAGATGTATTTACTCAATTCAAAATAATTGTGTAGTCAGTGTTATATGGGAGTAAAAATAGTATACAAATGGATATTCAAAACGTATTTGCACTCAATCTAAAGGATGAAACGATTCACATTTCAGAAGCGGAAAGTGGACGGAAAGGTTATTTCTGTTTAGGTTGCAAGCGAGAATTGCAAGCTGTAAAGCAAACCAAAGAAAACAGAATGTCCTATTTTAGACATGATCATAATGGCCTGCAAGGTGAAGGATTATGTACTTACTCAGACGAAACCTATCGCCATCAATTAGCAAAACAAATTCTTTTGAACTATAAAAAAGTAAAAGTTCCTGCAATTTACAAATATCCACCTAAAGATTCGAGCGGTTTAATTGCAAATCTTATTTCGAAAGAAAAATATATTGAAGCAAGTTTTGGTGTGCCGGAATTATCATTTTACGAAGACAATAATGGTGTAATCCATTATGAAAATGTTTTTCCTGATTCAAATGAAAATAATCTATTGATAAGGCCTGATATTACATTTTTCAACAATCAATCTAAACCAATTCTGCTAATTGAACTTGTTGCAACTCATAAGCTAACAGAAGAGAAAAAATTGAGAATTAAACGTTTAGGAATAGATTGTATTCAAATTACAATACCCAAAGATTCACCGGAAAAAATAGAAAAAATATTTGACAGCACAGAAAAAACGAAATGGATTTACAACTATGAGCAAGAAAGCAGAGAATACATTCCAACTACCATACCAGTTGGAGAGGGAATATCATTTGTTGATGAAGACCAAAGAAAGTTTTTTGAAGAATCTTACAAATGCAGAATATCGCAAATTGGAAACCTTATACGAACAATTAAACGATGTCTGGTATCAGAACAATATACTGAATCTGTCAGCAGTCTTGAATCAGAAATATCAAGAGTTGAGGGAAATTCAGCAACTGAAAGAGACGACCTCGAAAGACTTCGAGCAGATCATGAGCTTAGAATCGAAGCACTTCGAGCAGGAATACGAGCAAAGGTTGAAAGAAAACATAAAGAAGAATTCGACAGAATTAGCAACGAAAGCACAAGACTTAATACTGAGGAAAAAGAGTTTACCAAATCAATTGAAGAATATAGAAGCAGAATTGAGGACGAACTATCAAAACAGTATCCAATCACTGTCGAAGAAGAGCAAAGCAGATATAGTAATTTGGAAGAACGATATTATCGAAAGAAATCAGAACTTATCAGAGATACAGAAAACGAGGAACGAATTATCCGAGAAACAAACGTGTCTATCTACAGACTTGAATCAACAATTGCCGAGAATCTTCGAGACATCTCAAAAGAAGAAAGAGAAATTGAAGATATTGAAAGACAAATCAACAAAGAATCAGGAATTGAAAAAGACTTTAGAAACCAAATCCAATATACTGAAGACCAAATTAGAAGACTCGAAGACAATAACGTTCAACAACGAAACGAATTATCGAAACGAATTAGAACAGATAGAGAAGAACTTGAAAAGAGATATAAATACTTACGTAGACAATTCATTGATAGAGTTGAAGGTCGGGGTACTGAAGAGAATGAATATACCCGAAAATATCAGAAGCTTCTTGATGACCTGGTCAAAACGTCCGATTATATCATTGCTAAACGAAATTACGAACGATACGAAAAAGCGTGGAGATGCTTTACGTCAGAGGCTTATAAGAATTGGCATGACTGAACAACAGTTTTTTGAGAAGATGGACAAATATGACGCAGATTTGATTTAATCTCAGTTTGGCGTAGCGTAGTTACCCCCAGTTTGGCGTAGTCTCCAGACTACGTCAGGTTAGAAGCAAGGCTCTTGCCTTGCATATCAAAAATAGAATATGAGAAATGTCCTTATAGTTTTTATGACTGTTTTATTATTCCAATCTTGTTCGAATAAAGAGAATAAGATAGAAATCAACCATGAGATTTTGAATCTTATTTTAAAAGACAGGTTGTCTCTTGAAAAAAAGAACTTCATTTATAAAAGTAAAGAAGATACCATTCAAGATTCTATTCGAATTGGGAAAATCGAATTAGTTGAAAAATCGTACACAAATATGATTATTGATACTACCGAGAACTTTTTTATGATATTTGACCATGCTTTCTCAACTAAAAAGGAATATCCATTTCAAGTGACAGCAGACACATTATTAAACACGATTAGAAACCTCAAATCAACAACTTGGCAAAATGACAAAATCAGTCTTAAAGTACCGATTGTACGAAATTACAGTGAAAATAGTTTAAGCTTATTAGATTCGGTATTACTAAAAACTAGTTATTTAGTAGTATCAGAACCTTTATCTGTCGGAGAAAATAAGACTATAGTTTCTGCAAAACTTTTAAACTACAAATATTCACTCGACAAACTTTATGAAATGGAGAAAGTGAAAGGAGAATGGAAAATAACTCACAGTGAAACTATGATAAGCAAAGAAGTAGAAGAAAATAAAAAAAATATGAAAGAGCCAAATAAAGGAAACTATGAGCTTGAAAAAACGACGTATCAAATTTTTGTTGGATATAGTAGTAAACTTTAAACACAGAAACTCGACTTAATACAACATAAAGCTCCCTGTTTGGCGTAGTCTCCAGACTACGTCAGGTTAGAAGCAAGGCTCTTGCCTTGTATATCAAAAATAGAATATAGAAAGCAAGAGCTTTCCCTCCGTCAGTAGACAGCTTGTCCGACTACTGGCGGAGACAAGTTATAGCTTTGACATACGGGACGCTATGCCAAACATCGGAAACAATATGATTTACGCTGCGGGGAATTAGAAAACAAAAAGACATTGACAGTGAAGAAGAATTTAATCATTATATTTCTTGGGTTATCGTTCTTGACAACTTCGTTGATTGTCGGAACACCATTTGAATTTATGAACCCTACAATTGACAAGTTAGTAACAATCTTTCTAATACTTTTAATCACAGCATTATTCGTTTATCTTTTTGTACTTGCTTTACGACTTGAAAGAAAAATAATTAAAAGAATAACTATCGGACTGATTTGTATTTTGGCAATACCATACTCATTGACAGCTCTATGGACAACTATGTTAACTAGAGGAGATTACCACCCAATGTGGGAAGACTTGTCAATTTACACTAATAAAGACGGCGAGAAGGTTATAAGCGAATGGAGAGAAACTAGTGGTTCTATTTATGACTATCGATATAGAAAAATTATTAGAGATTTCGGACAATTCCGCATTTCACTTGAATGGAACAGAAAAAAGATGAAAGGATTATGGACTGAATATATCATTTACACTAAAAGGACTCAAATAATTGACATTGAGAAAGAGGAAATAATACAAACAACAGAAAAAAACGAAGCTACAAACCCCTAACACCCCTATTTCGTCCATGTTTGCACTCTGTGACTAGTTCAAGTTTAGCGAAGCGTAACTTGGACTATGCAGCACACAGGAGCTAAGGTGTTTTGTGTCTTGTTTTGAAAAAACAATCTATTCTTCTTTTTTGCTCTAACGAGCAACACACCGATTACAAATCGGCGGGAGCGTGGGAAGCTTATTTGAAGCCAAAACAACAAAATAGATACAAAAACAGGAGAATATGGGGTTTTTGCACAAACTCTAGTTAGCGGTAATTATAAAAAACGAAATGATGGTAAAGCTATTTGCGGCAATTAGAAATATTAAAAAATTAATTACCTTCGGTAGTCAACGAATATGTTGCAACTACCTTGAGTTAAATACAAATTTGATCATTAATCAAAATCATAACAATATATATATGTTTGACAGAAATAAATTCAAATCATTTGTAGAAGAAAGAGAGAAACTAGTTATAGAGAACTGTTCTCTTGTTCATTCTGAGATAGTACATCATGCTGAAAACAAAGAAATTAAATGGACCTACTCATTTAGATCAATTTCAAATGTTGAACTTATTAGTTATAATTTGATTGGAAATCTTAGAGATGATAAAATCAAAACACTAAATTATATTGAGTTTAACGATAGAGATGGCGAGTATTGGAGTCCAAAATCGAAAATAGCTATAAACTTCTATCCATACCATGTTTGTGATGTTTATGAGTGTAAAGAGTGTAAAAGGCTTTTTTTAGTTTATACCGAACATGCTGGACATTCACCTGATCAAAGAATTAGAAATGTAAAAAAGGAATTAATTGTTGAAGAGCCAAGCAGTTGTGATTTGAAACTATCAGAGGCAGAAATACCAAAATTACTTGATATTTTAAAGATCAATAATGATAAATTTCAAATAATGCTGACCAAATATCAAGACATTAGAAGAATACCAACTTACTTTGATAGTGAAGCCATTCTAATATCCAAGCAATACAAAGACACTTATTTAGTAGTCGCTAAAAGACAATTGATATATGAGATCATGGATAAATTTAATCAATAACTACCGCTAATACATAGGCTTCCTGCGGTCGGAACGACCCCCAGTTTGGCGTAGTCTCCAGACTACGTCAGGTTAGAAGCAAGGCTCTTGCCTTGCATATCAAAAATAGAATATGGAAAGCAAGAGCTTTTCCTTCCGTCAGTAGACAGCTTGTCCGACTACTGGCGGAGACAAGTTCTAGCTTTGACATAGCGGGACGCTATGCAAAACATCGGTAAAAGTATTGTTTACGCTACGGTGAACCGGTGGTAATGACTCTTATTATTAATTGTATCTAATAATTTTACTTTTAATGACAAACAGATTAAGACTTCTTATTGCATTATCCTTTATTGTTATTTCTGCTTTTGGAACGACATTACAAGTTAATACTCTTGTAAAATTAGACTCTATCTTATTACAACAGCATCTATTTTCGTATTGGGATATTATTCTGAGCATTTTGATCCTCTTTATACTGATTCCTTTTATCTATATAGGATATTTGAAAAGGCTTGAAATTCCAGAGGAAAACAAACTATATCATTTTGAAGGAGAATATGATGCAAATAAAGCAAATGACATTATCGAGTATATTAAAAAACTTGAAATCTTATTTGGAAAAAGGTTCTCCAACTTTAAAAACTTATTAGTGCAGTTTGAAAGAGACCCTGCAGAAGACAAGAGAATGTATGTTGAAGTAATTGAAAGTATCATATTTTGCATAAAACTTGATGGTCGGAAAAGATGGAATGTGTTTTGGAACTTATCAGATAGCTTTCTTAAAGTTATGCTTCTTATGTTACCAATTACAGGAGTAATTATTGTCATTATCTCTGAAATGTATTTTAATTTTACAGGTCTTGTGTTTAGTATCATTGCTATGGTTTTTTGTTTCCCCTTTATCCTGATCATATTTTCGTCTTTTTTAAAAATGTCGCAGTATATCGTTAGAAAAAAAGGAACTTCATTGCCAGCATTAAGTATTGCATACTTTGCATTGGATGCCTTAATTAATAGTTATGTTTCCAGAGCCTTTGACAAAAAATCGGAAACTTACTACTATTATACTACAATTCATAAATACAACGATTTAGTAAATGCTGGTTTTAAGTTTAGCAGCTATCATATTCTTACCAGTAGTGAAATAGTAGGTGATTTGCAGAAGCAAGCATTAGGAGAAAAATAAGTAGTGGCCACAATACATCGAACTTCATGTGGTCGGCACACCCCAGTTTGGCGTAGTTCTGTGAACCGTGCCAAGACAAAGGGGAAATGTATTTGTAGTGGAACAAGCTAAGGTGTTTTATGTCTTGTTTTGAAAAAACAATCTATTCTTCTTTTTTTGCTCTAACGAGCAACACACCGATTACAAATTGGCGCGAGCGTGGGCAGACTCTCGTTATGGCCAATATTAAAAAAAATAAACTACTGACATAGGGTTGTCACACATTGATATTAGATTTGGATTTTAATAATTAAATTTAAAATTATGAGACAAAAAATTTACAGCTTTATTCTTACCGGATTTATGACATTCGGAGTTTGCGGATTTTCTTACTCACAAGACTTATCCAGTACATTGATTAAAAAAATAGAAAATGAAATTTCTCTAGCATTTGATAAAAGCATTAAAGCTGGAGAAAGACTTGATGTAACAGGGATTTCTGAATGCATCAATGATTCTTTAAAGACTGGATTTATTGATAATGGATTTTATTTTAAATCATTCGAAGAATTAATGGTTGGATTCAAATCTGGTATAAAGGGATTGGAATACCAGAAATTTAATATTGACACAAAAAAGATTACTGTATTATCCGAAAATAGTGTTTTATTGACTACTAATGGAAATTTTTCAGCAAAGGTATTTGATGGTCGCATGTTGACTGGTCAATTTGCATGGACTTTTGTGTATTCAAAGATAAATGGGAAATGGAAAGTGATTCATTCTCATATGTCTAATCCGAAATCTTAGGTTTATGTCAGCAAGTATTTGCACAGAAAAATTGGTTGAAACCGTCCTCCCCCGCTGGCGCGGTTCTGTGAACCGTGACAAGACAAAGGGGAAATTGTCTGAACTTGGATTCAGCAGATGAATCAGATAAAGACAGAGGGGCACATTTGTCTGAATCAGAATTCTCAGAATTTTAGAATTTACAGAATAAGAAAAATATAAATCTATTGTCTATGGAAAAAGACAAGTTGACATTTGACATAATAGGGTGTGCTATGAAAGTGCATAACACACTAGGCAATGGTTTTCAGGAAGTAATTTATCAGCGTTGTTTGGCTATTGAATTGCAGCGTGCCGGATTGGATTTTGGAAGAGAAGTAGAACAACCCATTTATTACGAAGGCATACAGGTTGGCACACGCAGAGCCGATTTTGTAGTTGAAAATAAAGTGATTGTAGAACTAAAAGCATTGACGAATCTGGAAGATGTTCATTTAGCGCAAGCAAAAAATTATGTTGTGGCGTATAGATTTGAAAAAGGATTGTTGATAAACTTTGGTGCTAAAAGCTTACAGTATAAATTAATCTTTAATCCCTGTCTTAATTCTGAAAATTCTAAAATTCTGTGAATTCTGATTCAGACAGGATAGCAGCGAATGTATTTGTGGTTGAACAAGCTAAGGTGTTTTGTGTCTTGTTTTGAAAAAACAATCTATTCTTCTTTTTTGCTCTAACGAGCAACACACCGATTACAAATCGGCGCGAGCGTGGGCATATTTGTCTGAATCAGAATTTACAGAATTTTAGAATTTACAGAATAAGAAAAAATATAAATCTTTTGTCTATGGAAAAAGACAAGTTGACATTTGACATAATAGGGTGTGCTATGAAAGTGCATAACACACTAGGCAATGGTTTTCAGGAAGTAATTTATCAGCGTTGTTTGGCTATTGAATTGCAGCGTGCCGGATTGGATTTTGGAAGAGAAGTAGAACAACCCATTTATTACGAAGGCATACAGGTTGGCACACGCAGAGCCGATTTTGTAGTTGAAAATAAAGTGATTGTAGAACTAAAAGCATTGACGAATCTGGAAGATGTTCATTTAGCGCAAGCAAAAAATTATGTTGTGGCGTATAGATTTGAAAAAGGATTGTTGATAAACTTTGGTGCTAAAAGCTTACAGTATAAATTAATCTTTAATCCCTGTCTTAATTCTGAAAATTCTAAAATTCTGTGAATTCTGATTCAGACAGGATAGCAGCGAATGTATTTGTGGTAGAACAAGCTAAGGTGTTTTGTGTCTTGTTTTGAAAAAACAATCTATTCTTATTTTTTTGCTCTAACGAGCAACACACCGATTACAAATCGGCGCGAGCGTGGGGAGTTTCATCTCACCGATGAAGCTCGCTTTTTTGGCACTTGTAAACCAATGTTATTTATATAAGGATTCGCACACAGAACACACAGATTGAACGGAAAAATGATAGCAAGGGACGTAGTCCTACAATCTTCGGAGCAATGAATGTTTTTTCGAAATTAAGCTGCGATAGCGAGGGAAAAACGCTTTGCCGAACTACGCTACGTTGATCAGAAAAAGTAAGTAACAAATAAAGCGAGTTTCATCGGTGAGATGAAGCTCGCTTTATTGTTTGAATATATCGCTCAGTATCTTTTACATTGAATCTTTATTGGCAATTTTCACACCTAAAGAATAAGTAAGACCGGTAGGAAGTCCTGTATTTGCATTATTATCAATAAAAATACCGATCATTGTATTCGCGTCATACATTTTTAGTGGACCCACATCGGCTTTATAAAAATTAATCTGATGTTGAATAGTAGCTGTTTTTTCAAAACGTTCTTCAATATACTGCTGTACCGAGGTTCTGTTTGCACCTGCAGTGTCATCATTTACTACTGCATAGGTCGCAACTAATTTATTACTTGCATCAAATTGATAAATCACTCGAATTACCTTTACTACGCTTGTGGTAATTCGGTCGTAGACTTGAAATAAAGTAGTTGATTCTGTTGTGTTTAATATTCCGGTTTCTTGAGCCGTAACAATTGTTTTACTGGCTCCTTTTACATAGTAGATATTACCTAATATATTAGAACGCGGATTTACAGTAATAGCTGTTGTTGCTGTAATCGAACCATCGGTTGCAACATAGGAAATAGTGGCTGTGCCGATACGTTTAGCAGTTACAAGTCCGTTTCCACCGAGCACTGTTGTAACACTTGCAGTGGTGTCGTTACTTGTTTTCCAAGTATACGTTTTATCTTTTGCAATTCCGACAGGGCTAAATGATGGCACTAAGTTAGTCGTTTCAGAATATGTAAGAGTTGCTGTAGATGGAGCAAGTGTCACAGTGCCCAAAATAGGTTCATCTTTTTTACATGATGTAAGCAAAACTCCAACAAATAAAATCAAGGATGTTAGTTTTTTCATAATTAAATCTTTAATAATTTATAGCTTATTTTTAAATATATCTACAAAAAACAAGCCAAAATTTATTCTCTCCAGAATAAGTGCATTCAATATCCTTATTGGTATATGTTCAAAAAATGAATTTTGAGTCAATAAACCTCTGTTCATTACTTCTCCTTTTTCTTATTAGTGTTCATATAACTGTGGAGCGGTTGTTATTTCAAACTTCCATCAAATTTTAAGACATTGCAACTATCCTTATTTCAATTGAAAAAATGGTACATGCTTAAAACTCAGTTAGCCGTAGCGTAAATAATCCTCCTCTCGATGTTTGGCATAGCATCCCGTAGCTGTTGCACAACCTTTCATTTATTAATTTCCACCCAAAAATAACCACATTATTTTACATTAACAACATTCATTTAAAATCTATCATGGGTTAGCGTATGAAGCGTTTTCCATTTATGCTTTTTGGGGATGATGTCGGGGCGAGTTTCTGTAGATTTGATTCCCAAATAGGAGAATTCATTAATATACCACATCAATAAATGCAAATAAAGGTCTTCGTTACAACAAAAAAGGACCTTCGTACAGCCCCCTTTTCAGCTGTCAAAAAAAATTAATTATGTTATCACTTTCTTTATTTTTTTCAATAGAATGTCAAGAAATAATTAACTGTATGTTGTATCTTTGTAACATTATAAACCCACAGAAATAGTTTTATTTATGAAAAAAGTTTTATTCCTTCTTTTTGTTCTTATTTCGATAACTGCCAAAGGTCAGCAAGCATTAAACACCCAGGTTGGCGCTGATGCAGATGCTAAAAGTATAGTTGTGCAGAAAATGGATAGTAGCTGCTGTAACGAAACAACAACTATCAAAAATCACCTAACCGATTTCTACAGAGCAAACAGAAATAGCCAACTTTTCATTTATGGTGGGGCATTGCTATCGGTGGCCGGAGCATTTATGACCAGAGAGACGGAAAAAGTAAATCCGATTCCAATAATTGGAGGAATATGTACTTTAATAGGCGGTGTAATTTATCTCGACAGCTTCAAATTCCTGAATATGAATAAACATAAGAAATCGAAGACCACAAGAACAAGAAGTAGTAGTAATGGGTATGATTTTTATTGATGCTAGAGAGAAATCCAGTACAAAATTCACCAACAAGAGGGACTCTCAAAAGAGTTTTTTAATAGATCATCTTGTTGGTGAATCGAATAAAAGTAAGAAGTTCAAGCTTTACAATTGCTCAAAAACTTCTTTTGCAAATACTTCCAGGCTAGGGTCGCGCGCACCCATGAGCAGCAATACGGTTTGTCCGTCGAAATGAGGTTTCACGGCTTCTACCAGTTGGTTTCTGTCTTCGACAAAATACGCATTCTTTCCCAGCTTCTTTAAATCTTCTATCAGGTCGTTGGCCGAAATATCTTTCACCGCCGAACCTCCGGCGTAAAATATTTCGCTCATCCATATCTCGTCCTGTGGTCGTAACACTGCAGCTATATCGTGTACAAAATCATCTCGCAAGAATCGGGTAGGTTTATAACCGTGCGGTTGAAACCAGGCAATGAGTTTTGGCGCCACCGGCTGACAGGCAGCTATCGATGCAGCACATTTTGCGGGATTGTGGGCGTAGTCGTCAATCACCAACACATTATCCTTTTCGCCGATAATCTGGTGCCGACGATAAATTCCTTCGTATTGTGCCAACGCATTGGCAGCCGTTTCGTAGCTCACTCCTACCCTATTTACCACCGCTATGGCAGCAAGTGCATTTTCCATATTATGCTTGCCCACGGTATTCATCTTTACAACCGAACCATTTACGGCAAACTGAATCTGAAGGCCGTTCTGAGTAAAATCTCCACCCGTATAACCGGCTCCTTCACTTGCCGCTGTTGCAAAATCATTTGCCGCCTTTACCGACAGTTTTGCCGCTAGCTTATTGGAGCGATTAGTAATAAATAGCTCTTTGGTATTGTCTCGAAACGTTCCAAATATTTCCATCAGCTCATCAATCTCCTGATGATCTTTTTCTATGTTCAGCAGCAGACCTATTTCGGGGTGATATTGTACAATAGAGCCATCACTTTCGTCGGCTTCAATCACCAACCATTCGCCTTTACCCACTTTTGCATTGCCAATTTTTCCTTCGCGAATAATGCTCGTTAGTCCGGCACCGCTGATAATGCTCGGTTCCAGTCCGGCATGTTGCATGATATCAAAAATCATTGCCGAAGTGGTGCTTTTGCCCGAAGTACCTCCCACGGCTATTGTTTTTTTGCTTTCGGAGATCAATGCCAGCACCTCCGAACGTCTTAAAATAGGAATATTTAGTTCTCTGGCCTTTTGTACTTCGAAAACAGTATCTTCGATGGCGGTAGAAGCCACCACCAAATCGGTTTTGTCGGTAATGCCACTTCCATCCTGTAGGAAGCACAGAATGCCCTCCGCTTCGAGTTTTTCGCGGGTTTCATTTGGAGTTCCCTGCAAGAAATAGCGATCGCTGCCACTTACGTTTTTACCAATGCCCCGAAGGTATTGCGCTATCGCACTCATACCCGAGCCTGCCACTCCGATAAAGAATATATTATTAAACTGATTGATATTCATGATATTGTATATATTTACTGTTCTTAAAATACGACATTCAAAAGTAATTAAAAAATAGGGTTTAAACAAAAAAAGTTTTGAGCACTCAATTTTAGTTTCCTGCCATAAATATTGTTTTTCTTCATTGCGAGCTACCATTAGCCCAAAACTCCCAACGGAGGTGCAAAGAAAATGAGTGGAATAAATAAAGCCGCTGCAAAAATCTGGTTTGCAGCGGCTTTATTAAACACTTGTATTCCTGAAGAAAATATCAACCTATTAAGTTCATACGAATATATCTGGCACCTACCGGTTTCATAATTGAATAATGGCGGTGCTCATTTTTCGGTTTTATTGTAATTATATTACTTTCTTTTCGGGAAGATCCTTTCATATTTGCATTCCTGAACTTTGTCTTCGTCATGATGGCGTTATCCAAAATAGCCAACGAAAGATTAGCATCCGAGAAATCGGTTTCCGTAAGATTGGCGTTCGACAGATTGACTTCCGTCATATCTGCTTTTGAAAAATCGGCACCCGAAAGATTGGCACCCATCAATTTCACATCGGTCAAGTGCGCGAAAATTAAATTGGCGCTCGAAAGGTTTACAGAGGATAAATTTGCATACGACAAATCGGCATATGGTAGGTTTGCACCAATTAAAAGAGCTCCCGTAAGATTAGAATACAGCAAATTAGCATCGGCCATATTAGCCTGCTTAAGATTTACATTTAGCATTTTCGCCTCCAACAAATTGGCGCTAACCAATTTCGTTTTATACATATCTGCTTCAGAAAGGTCGGCACCCGAAAAATTTGCACCCGATAAATCAGCTCTTGAAAGCTCCGCACCCGAAAGATTGGCACCTATTAATTTTGCATCTTTCAAATTTGCACCTAATAAATTTGCACCCGAAAGATCTGAAAACGAAAGATCAACACCAGATAAATTTGCTTTAGACAAATACATACCTTTCAAATCGGCCCAACATAAATTAAGCTCGCCCATTGAACCTCCTCGAAGGTATTCCAAAATTTTTTCCTTATCATTCATAGCGTTAAAAAATTAAAGATTTATATTAAAACATGAGAAAAATATTGCTCTATTTAAATCGATATTATTGCTACTTACTTAAACTGCTCTCATTGGCTATTCCGAAAAAAGTGAAGCTACAGTCTGATTCTTGACGAATCAAATAGAACTCATCTACTTTCATTATCCTAATTGTGCGGTTATTAGCGGGTTACAAACTTAATAATTTTATTGGAAGTATTAACGCCCTCCAAAATGTAGTAATTGATTTAGATTGAAAATATTTTTTACGACAATGCTCACTGATCCTACTTTTCCGAACAAGCACCTAATTTTTGAAAACCAATCATTCGGTGGTCAATTACCATTAACCCACATATTATCGTTTGTAGCAAATTTCACAAACTATATATCACAATTATTCGTTACTTTTACAGTCATGTATAAATACAAGTCAATAATCTCATTGCAATTTTAATGTATTATAACATAATTGGCTATAATTTTATTGTTTATTAGCATTTAGTATGTGTCAGATTTTCATATAAAGCAATGATTATCAAACATAGAGATGAAGAAAATAAAACTCTACGACTATTTAAAGTAAATATCCAACTTATTCGTCTTCCACACTATGGAGACGACAATCAACCCTTCGATGAGTGAGCTAAAAGCAATTTCCATCACGAAAGCAATACAGCAGTTTGGAAAAAACTTGCTCGGTTTCGTGCGTGGACGTGTGAATACCACCGAAGACGCCGAAGATATAGTGCAAGATGTTTGGTATCAGTTGAGCAAACTCAACAATATTGCCGAACTGGAAAATGTAAGCGCATGGCTGTATGAGGTAGCCCGGAATAAAATTACCGATAAATCGCGCAAGAAAACAAATCTGGCACTGGAAGATTATGTATACGAAAATGATGACGGAGACTTCAATTTCAAAGAAATACTGCTTCTCGACGATAGCAATAACCCCGAACTTGGACTGTTCAAAGAGATGTTCTGGAAAGAATTCCAACAGGCCATTGAAGAATTACCTCCGAATCAAAAAGAGGTCTATCTGCTCAACGAAATGGAGGACATGACATTGCAGGAAATAGCCGACCAAAAAGGCGAGAACCTGAAAACCATTATTAGCCGAAAAGGATATGCGGTAAAGCATTTACGAAACAAGCTAAACTATTTGTACAAAGAACTAAACAGTTGAACCTATAAAACTCAGAAAAATGGATACTTCAAATAATAAATTATGTAGAAACCGCAAATGTTTCTTTATGCCGTTACTTATCATAGGGCTATTTGCTATCAGTGCTGTGGTTATGCTACTTTGGAATTGGATTATTCCCTCTATCAGCAACCTATCGCCCCTCACCTATTGGCAAGCAATGGGATTATTTATCCTGAGCAGAATTCTGTTCGGCGGATTTAAGTTTCACAGACATCACAGAGGGTTTCATTCCATGCATAAATGCCACACCGACCGGCACGAGCGATTTATGGAAATGAACGAGGAAGAAAAACTCCAATTCAAGAATCAGTGGAAAAATCGCTTTTGCAAACCATCAAAATCATGAAACTATTTTTTATAAATGTCCATCGAAACCGATGGACATTTTTTTTAAACGTATATCCACATTTTTAAAGTAAAAGAACAGGACATACGTCTTCAATTGTATAAGACATTAATTAAAAACATTTTACAAAATGACAAAATCAATTTTATGTACCGTAGTTTTCGGTATCGTAGTAGGCGTAACAGCCTTCTTTGTTCCCAAAATGCTCCTTGGAATAGTATTATTTTTCGCAGCAATGCGCTTATTTCATTGTTGCTGTCACAGACACCACAGCAGAGGACGTTTTTACATGGCCGACAAAATACGAACAATGAGCGACGAAGAATACGCTGAGTTCAAGGTACAAATGGTGGGTGGTTGCTGCAATTCGGGGTATCAACACAGCAGTTGCAAATCGCACAAAAAAAGCGAATGTTGCTCAAAAAGTAAAGAAACAACCAAGTAACCAACTTAAAAAAAACAATCAAAATGCATAGAAAATCAAGATTTACAGTAGCGTTGGCTGTAGCAGCTATTACTTTCGGAACTTTATGGCTCACGTTGGGGGCAGATCAATTCAATCGAGGTCATCAACTTTGCGAACACGAGCATTGCTGTGCAAACACTCAAGTAGATAACCAAAAATAAACCGGTTACTAATTTTTAATTATCAATAAATCATCACATTAAGCCCTTCTGATTTGGAATTGAAAATCAGAAGGGCTTTTTTGTGCCCACAACTATCAAAGTAATGCACTCCCACTATTGGTTAACCTAAAAAAAATATGTAAATTTACGCTCTTAAATTAAACCCATAAATAAAGTACAATGAAAAAAGTAATTCTCTCGTCCATTTTTTGTTTTTTTATTCTGGCTAGCAGCCATGCACAAACTAAACAGGCCTCTATCAAAGAGTTGTTTCACCTGATGCAAACCGATTCCATCATTGAGAAAACATTTGCATCGATCGTTCCAAGCATCTTGAATCAAATGCCCAATGTTCCTACAGACGCAGCATCGCTGGCCAAAAAAGAAAAAATGATGGAAGGAGTAATGAAAATTGCAAAAGATATTTGCACTAAAATGATTAACGAAGACATGGTTGTTATCTACGACAAGTATTTCACTCAGGCCGAGGTTGATGATTTTATTCGTTTTTATAAAACACCTGCCGGTCAGAAATTTATCAAAATGACACCAACCATTCAGGGTGACTTAATGAATATAATGATGCAAAAATACATGCCCGAAATGACCAAGTCCATTGCCACCACCGTTACCGAAATAGCAACTAAAGAGTCTAAATAAACTCGTAAAAGAAAGGTCCTTTTCGAGCGAAAAGAACCTTTCTTTTGTTAATTAGCTATTCGTTTGAATCAAAACCATCAATAATAGCTAATATTTATTAAATTTGCTTAATCTATATTAATTCATACTATCAAAGTGATAGCATTCGAAAATATGATATAAATTTGCATCAGAAACCTAAAGCAAGATGAGAATTAATACAAAAATACGGTATGGTTTACGAACAATGATAGAAATAGCCGGCACTACCGATGCTAATGGCATGTTACAAAAAGACATTGCCAAAAACCAAAACATATCATTGAAATACCTTGACCCCATTATTTCCTCGTTAAAGCTAAAAGGACTGATTGCCAATAGCAAAGGAAGAGGCAGTGGATATAAATTAACCCGGGAACCCAAAGACATCACCATGCTCGATATCTACACGGCATTCGAACAAATAGTAGTTGTTGAATGCATAAACAATTTGGGCTATTGCGACAGATCGAAGCATGATTGTAAAGGTCGGAATTATTGGAATGAGTTTAAGAACGAATTTGCTGAAATGCTGAGGAAAAAGAATCTTGAACAAATTATTCAAGACACTCACTATGAATGCAAAGGAATAATAGCCGAAGTAGTAAACTAAATTATAAATTGACTTGTTTTAAACTCGTCAATTATTTTTTCCAATACTATGCTATAAATATTATAGCATTGCTATGATAAAAACATGCAGCAGAAGAACAAATTCATATTCAAGCAAAAAAAATTCACTATTATGCTACTATTACTATAGGATTTATAACTTAAAACAATAATCAACACCATGTCAAAAAAAACACTACCAAATTACTATATGTTGCTAATAGCTAGCATCATGTTAGTTGGCTCTTCCAGCATTACAACTGCTCAAACACTAAAAATAAATGCGCAGAGCTCTACTATGACCATTTTAGGCACAACAAACGTACATAACTTTCAAAGCAAAGTAACCCAAATTAGTGGAGAACTTGTGATTAGCGGCAAAAAAGTTCAATCGTTGAAAGTGGATGTGCCTGTAAAATCGATTAAAAGCAATGAGAAATTGATGGACAAAAAAACCTATGAAGCTTTTGATGCTGAAAAACATCCAACCATCACATTTCAACTCATCGATGCAGTGGTACAAAAAGCAACTGCAGAAGATATAGATGTAGTGCTAACCGGCAATTTGACAATGGCAGGAGTTAGCAAGAAAATCACGATCAATACTACCGGTAAAGCACTGAAAGCTGGCACATTCCAATTTACAGGAAGCGTGGGACTAAAAATGACTGATTTCAAAATGAAACCACCAACTGCTATGCTTGGAATGATGAAAGTGGGCGATGCAATAACCCTTAAGTTTAGCATTGTATTGGTAGGCGACCCTGAAATAAACGCATTGCTAACAAAATAAACAGAAATACAGACGAGAACATCACTTTACCAACAATTTAAAAACAAGCAAAATGAAAAAATCAATCTTCACAGTAGTAGCTGCACTTCTTATCAGCAGTACAATGTTTGCTCAACTAAGAGCTACGGATCAAACCGGTATAAACGTATTCGAAACCCCTAAAACTGACACTCAGTTTACAGGCCCGAAAGTAGAATTCGGTGCATCAATTGCAATGCCTTATATTGCACTGAAAAACTCTAATAATGTTACAAATCAAGATCCTACAAAAAACACAGAAGCACTATTTAAAAATTCACCAAATTTTGCTCTTTCCATGGCTAATTTATACATCAACAGCTATTTGGCTGATGGTATTACATTACAGGTAACCATGTATCTTGCATCAAAACATCACACTGAAACATGGGTAAAAGGTGGCTACGTTCAATTCGATAAAATACCGTTTATTAAAATGGATGTATTGGACAATATTATGCAATACACTTCTATCAAAGTTGGACAAATGGACGTTAACTACGGTGATGCTCACTTCCGTCGTTCTGATGGCGGTAATGCTATCTATAACCCATTTATGGAGAACTATATTATGGATGAATTTGCAACTGAAATTGGTGCAGAAGTTGATGTAAACTACAATGGCTTGATAGGGGTAGCAGGTATAACCAATGGTAATCTGAATCCAAGTTTGGCATATATTGATACTACACAAACTGCTACAAAATACTCTAACGGCCTTCACAACCCTTCATTCCTTTTTAAATTAGGTTTTGACAAACAACTAAGCGAAAAATTCCGTGCTCGTTTAACCGGTTCTGTGTATACAACTGCGGGTTCTTTATCGAACACATTGTTTGGTGGAGACCGTACCGGTTCAAACTACTCAGCAATTATGTACAATGCTGCTCCGGGCACAGGAACTGCTTTTGGCGGTCGCTTTAACCCGAGTCTTTCCGATAAGCTGACTACATTTATGGGCAACTTATTCTTGAAGTACAACTTGTCTGACGCCCTTTCTGTAGAATCATTTACAACTCTCGAATCGGCAAAAGGACGTAAAGCTTCTGAAAAACTGGAACGAAAGGCTGACCAATTTGCAACAGACCTGGTTTTACGCTTTGGAAAAGCTGAAAACTTCTTCGTAGGTGCTCGTTACAATACTGTTTCAGCTGACGTAGCTGCTGCTTCTGGCGCTGCCACTTCAACTACTGCTCTTATGGCGGTTCCTGCTTACAAAATTGACATCAGCCGTTTAGCAATCAGCGGCGGATGGTATGTAACCAAAAATATCATGGCGAAAGTTGAATATGCCAACCAAAAATATAGCGACGTTCCAAATGTAAACTATATCTTGAATGGCTATGAGTTCCACGGAATAAGTGCTGAAGCTGTAATATCATTCTAACAATCGGATTGAATTTCTTTAAGCCAGTTCGGATAATTCCGGACTGGCTTATCATCCCTTTTCAAAATAGACAATTGTATGAAAAGACTTATTGGTATAATTGGATGTATTCTTTTTTTAAGTCAAGTAATGCTGGCTCAGTCCATTGTGACAGTAGATTTGGAAAAAAGCAGCTCGGTAACGATTACCGGTTCTACGAATATTGTCTCGTTTAAGCTACTTTTTCCGGGAGATTTGCTATCAAAAAAGAACTTTGTAATTACTGCCACTCAAAATCAGAACAGAATACTTTTAAACCAGATGCAACTGTCAATAGCAGTAAAAGACTTTACATCGGGCAATAAAATGGCCTTGAGAGATTTTTTGAAACTTATCAAACATAAAACCTATCCGTCCATTCACGTTCAACTGAATTATATTGATTTAAAACAGAATTTGGACAAATCTAGATTAATCAAAGGCAATGCTTACGCCAACATAACCATAACAGGCATTACTAAACAATACTGCTTTCCGATTTCATCTGACAGCGATGGCGAAAATTACTTCCTAAATGGTCGCAAAAACATTAGCATCCGTGATTTCGGACTGGTTCCACCAGTTGAAATGCTGGGCCTAATAAAGGTTAGCGAATGGATTGACCTGGATTTCCATATCGTTTGCAAAATAGCCTTGAACAAGGCCGATCAAACGGCATTCAATCCCACTCAAATGATTGATTTAGCTAAGAAAGCAACTGGCGATCACTGATAAATTATTGAACTAAAAAAGAGCTTTTCCTGCGCAGGAAAAGCTCTTTTTGCATCTAAACTAAGAAGTATGCCAATTAAACAAATAAAGAGCCTATATCAATCGTAAAGAATCCCACAAGCTACTCAACATACGCCATAAGAGTATGAACAGCATTGCACCATTCTCAAATTTGAACCTTTTAATCAAAAACACAACTTTTTACTTTGAGCCCTTTTTGCTTTGATCACCAAGTATTCCAAACCGGCGGATGACAAAAAAGCCCTTCTCCGTTAGGAAAAGGGCTTCTGTATATATTAAGAAGCGATTATGCCAATTTATTTACATAGATAGCTAACTTAGACTTCAAGTTGCTAGCTTTGTTTTTATGGATAATGTTACGTTTAGCCAATTTGTCCAACATAGCGCTGATTTTTGGTAACATTTCTGTTGCTACAGTTTTTTCAGCAGTTGTACGTAATTTGCGAACCGCGTTACGTGCTGTTTTAGCATAATAACGGTTGTGCAATTTCTTCTTGTCGGCTTGACGAATTCTTTTGATAGATGATTTATGATTTGCCATTGCAATCTTATTTTTAATGCTAATAAATTTCTTTTTCTTTTGTAGTCCATAGGGGAGTCGAACCCCTCTTTCCAGGATGAAAACCTGGCGTCCTAACCGATAGACGAATGGACCATTAAGCGTTGTATTGCTTTCTGGTATTGAGTAATGTTGTTCTCAATTGCGGGTGCAAATATACGGGTGTTTTTTGAATTGACCAAGCCTTTTCTAGAAAATATTTCAATTAATTTGTAATTTGCTATTTATCAGCGACTATAAATTTTACATTCCTTGCATTTTGTTTCTATATTCATATCAAAAGCCAATATTTTTGCTACTTTTGTTGTCTCAACAGCCCATTTATGCAGGAAAAAACAAGCGGAATTGTACTCCATTCGATAAAATACTCCGATTCGGCAACAATTGTCACCATATATACGAGCCAATTCGGACGCGTTTCGTACATGGTTCATGGCGTAAATAAGAAGAAATCTGTTTTTCGCTCTGCTTTTCTTCAACCACTGTCTATTGTAGAATTAGATGTGGTTCATCTTCCGGGCAAAGATTTGCAACGCGTAAAGGACGTACGAATAGCCTATCCCTTTACAAGAGTTCCATTTGATCCGATAAAAAATTCGCTGGCATTGTTTCTGTCCGAAGTGCTTTTTCGCACCCTGCGACAAACAGAGCCCGACGAAAGCCTGTTTCTGTTTCTGGACAACTCCATCCAACAACTGGATTGCTGCGAGACAGGATTAGCCAACTTTCATTTGGTGTTTCTGCTTAAGTTGAGTCGCTATTTAGGTTTTGAACCGAACGAGGATGAGGAAAGTGCGATATACTTCGATTTAATGAACGGAGTTTTTACACGGAATAAGCCGCAGCATATACATTATCTGTTACAGGACGCCACGAATGATTTCAAAGCATTGCTCCAAGCAGACTACCCGAACATGCACGAATTGATTTTTTCGCGTCAGAAACGCCTTAAACTGCTCGAAAGCATGATTGAGTACTACCGCTTACACATCCCCGACTTTAATGGCTTACATTCGCTTGCTGTATTGCAGTCGCTATTTGATTAAAGTGGGAAATACTTATTTTACCTGATATTGCAGCTTTACGGTAATGGTAGCAGTTTTCTTTTTAGAAGAAGTATTAAATGAACCACCCCAACTATAATCTTCGGATGAATTTTGAGCGACAATTTGGAAAACTCCCATAGAGCAATTCATCATTCGACCTAAGTTGGCCTCTCCATTCTCTGCAATGGTCTTAGCTCTTTGACAACCGTCTTGTGAAGCTTCGGCAAGCATCTTTATCTTAAGGTCGGCCATTTTGGTGTAATAATACTGCGGAGCTAAGGATGTTATTTCAATTCCGCTATTAATAAGCTCTGTAATTTCGCGGGAAATTCCTTCTATTTTTGATACATCATTCGAAGTAATGCTTATTTGTTGAGTAAGTCTGTAACCGTCGAAAGTAGAAATAGAATTCCCATTCGAAGTAATAGTTGCATAGTCTTTAGTAATCTCTGCAGCCGAAAAGGTCATTTCTTTTTTCGCAGTTCCTTTAGACTCGAGAAAATTGCGGGTTGATTCGCTTTGCTTTTTAAGTTCAGCATAGGCCGTAGTCAGATTCATATTTTTGACCGTAAACTGGCTTTTCCATACAATCAAATCCGACTCGAAGTTTCGTTCGGCCATACCGGTAACCGAAATTACATTTGCTGCATCGTTACGATGCTTAATAGCATTTGAGAAAATGAAAGCACAAAGAATCAAAGTTACTGAGATTACAAAAATTGCAATGATTTGATTTTGTTTCATCTTAACTGATATTTAACTGTTTCTAGAATAAATAATTATCTTTTCGCCCGGATTTAGTTTATCACTTGGCTTACTATTCCATTCTTTAATATCATTCACACTACAACCATACTTCTTGGCTAATGAGTAAAAAGATTCCCCCGATTTTACTTTGTGCGTAATTTTAGGCTTAACGGTTTTCCTTTCTGCCGTGCTATTACTATTCTCAACAGGCATATTTACACTGAGCGACTGCCCCGGTTTTAATTTTGCTCCGTCAAGATTATTCAATCTCTTCAATTCATCTATTGCCACATTATATTTTTTGGCAATTATATAAAGTGATTCTCCCGACTCTACTTTATGCACAATCGTTTTTTCAACTTTGGCGACAGCCTCATTTTCGGACTGAGCATCTTTGCCCGACAACTGCAATTGCTGTCCCGGTCTAAGACTCGTAGAGCGCAAATTGTTTAGCGACTTCAAATCCGCCACCGATACATTATTTTTTTCAGCAATACCTGATAGTGTTTCACCTTTCCTCACTTTATAAGTAGCAACCGCAGGTTCTGTTTTCGCATTTTTCGTACCATCGGCTACCGTAGCCACTTCCAACGGTTGATTTACGTTCAACTCTTGTCCAAAACGAATTTTGCTTGACTTAAGATTATTCAGCACCTTAAGTTCATCTTCGGTCATATTGTGTTTTTTTGAAATACTGGATAGTGTTTCACCCCTCTTTACTTTGTAAGAGATTGGAGTTGCTGCAACTTCAACTTTATTAGAAGCAATCGTTGACGTCGGTGCAGCAACTTGTGCTATTTGCAGGCTTTGACCCGAGCGAAGAGTATTCGACTTCAGATTATTCGAAGCTTTCAGTTCTTCTTCAGTAATATTGTACTTTTTCGAAATACTCGAAAGCGTTTCGCCTTTCTTTACTTTGTATGAAACTGCATTTGTTTCAACGCCCACCTTATTGGCAGCAATGTCACTTCCCAATGAAGTTGAAGGTTGAACAATTTTCAGCTCTTGACCCAATCGAATTTTTCCGTTCGACAAATCATTCAGCTTTTGAAGTTCAGCAACAGTAATATTGTTGGCCTTGGCAATGCTGAACAACGTTTCACCACTTTTCACAACATGTAATGAGTTTGCGCTCTCTGTAGATTGTTGTTTTTTAGCAATTTCCAATTCAGATTTTGTATTTTTAGCTATAGCTCTACCCGGCTCGATGACCATTAAATTTTCTTCGTCTTTTACTTTCAGTTGCTGTTTAAGACTCAGCTTGCTACCTTTGATACGATTCTTCTCCTTCAATTCGGCAATGGACATTCCATATTTCTGTGCAATAGAAGAGAGCGTCTCCCCTCTTTTTACACGATGATATTCGGCAGGAATACGTTTCTTTATCCGTTGAACATTAGAATTATTTACAATGGGAGCAATGGGCTCTTCATTCAGATTGCTAGAAATATTATCAGTAGCAGCCGATCGTACTACAGAGAAAGGATCAAACCCTACTACACGGTTAGCTTTCACAAAGCGTCTGGAATAATACGCTTCATCAGAATTGGAGATGGTAACACCTTTGCGAACCGCAGCATGAATAAAATCAAAAGTACCATTATCGTTTTTACTAACAACTATTCCTACGTGCCCCACGCGCTTACTACGCGAACGCCCTGAAAAATAAACCAAGTCGCCGGTTTTAAGTTCCTCGGGCTGCACTGAATCAAATTGCTCGGCCTGCTCAGCCGACGAGCGTTTAAGGTTATATCCGAAATTACGATAGACATAGGAAGTAAAACCGGAACAATCGAAAGAAGAAGTTCCAGGTGAACCATAACGATAAGGAGTATTCAGAAATAATTTACCGAAGTTGATGATCGAATCGGATAATGGAACGTTAGCCGGTGATAAGTAATTTGTATGTAGGGTATCGGATATAGCAACAGACTCCTTGCGCTCTTCGGCACCGGAGAAGGACAGAATAAAAAAGAGGGAAAAAAGGAGTAAAATGGGTTTCAAAAACTGCATAAATGAACTGTTCAGATAAATAACGTCTTGCAAAGATAAGATTTTTAGGCATTAATGAACAGTCGTTTGCAGATTTTTAATAAAAAACAGAAACTTTTAGAATTTATTAAAACGTAAGTGAGAGTCTTAAAATATCAACTTTCCTCCATTTTTTACAACCTCAAAGTGAATGATTTCTCCCATTTTCAATGGCAGATTGTCATCCACATGTCCCGCCGGGAAGTTGAAACAAACGGGGTAATCGTACTCGCTCACGGCATCGGCAATTAGTTGAGCAACACTTTTTTTCATCAAAGGGTCCTCCTCGCAATCGCTAAACTGACCCACTACTAAACCCGACAGCTGAGCCAACACGCCACTGAAACGTAAATTTTGCATCATTCGATCGATATGGTAGGGTCGCTCGGCAATGTCTTCGATAAAAAGGATATTATTTTTATAGACCAAATCAAACTGACTTCCCCGCAACCCCATGAGCACAGATAGATTTCCGCCAATCAGCTTTCCTTCTGCGATGCCAAATTTGTTTAATCTATGTTTCGGAACGGTATAGGTGGGCATTTGTCCAAATAGGATTTCGCGACATTTCTGAACGTGTATTGAATCTGCAGGAAACTGAGTGAGATGCTTTGCCATAATCCCGTGAATGGAGGCTATACCCAAATTACTAATTGCATTGTGCAAAATAGTAATATCGCTAAAACCGATAAGCCATTTTGGTGATTTCGCGAAAATAGAAAAATCGAGCTTGTCAATAATTTGTGCCACTCCGTATCCTCCGCGACTACATAAAATAGCATTCACCGACGGATCGTCCAACGCTTCTTGTAAATCGGCAATACGTTGCGCCTCCGTACCGGCAAAACGGCCATACTTTGTACGCGCAAATTTTCCTTCGGTAACATTCAGCCCCCAGGAGCTAAGCGTCTTTTTTGCCCCAACAATATATTTGGGTTCAATATTTCCCGATGGAGAAACTACGCGGATTTGATCGTTGGGTTTTAAATATGGAGGTGTCATATGTTTATTCTCTGTTAAAAAAAATTATTCAATTATTAATTGCCTGATTACACACTGAAAAGCTACATGAGTTGTATCAGTACTTCACCCATTTACACATTTCCTTCCAGGTTACTTTTTTACCATACATCAGAATACCGGTACGGTAAATTTTGCCGGCCATCCAGGTAGTGCCAATAAACGAAAGCAACAAGATCAGTAGAGAAAGAATAATTTGCCATGTGGGGACCCCAAACGGCAGACGAACCATCATAACAATGGGCGATGTAAACGGAATCATCGAACACCAAAGTGCTAATGGACCGTCGGGATTTTGCGCACTATAAATAGCCGCATAGATGGCGAAAATAATCGGAAGCGTGAGCGGCAGCGAAAATTGCTGCGTATCCGTTTCGCTATCCACCGCAGAACCAACTGCCGCAAAAAGCGAAGCGTATAATAAATATCCACCAAGGAAATAAAGAACAAATAAAACCACTATTTGAGCAAAATCGAATCCATTCAACATTGCAACCAGTTCCTGCACCTGACTTGGACTTGCGGCAGGCGTGGCTTGCATTCCCATAGAATTGGCTTGTTGCAAAGCATCAACATCCACTTTTCCTCCAATAAAACTGCCTACGACGGTAGAGATAACCACCGTCAAAAGCACCCATAAAAAGAACTGAGTAAGCCCAACCATCGCAATACCGATGATTTTACCCATCATCAATTCAAATGGTTTTACGGACGAGATAATCACTTCCACAATGCGACTTGTTTTTTCCTGCACTACCCCACTCATCACCTGTGCACCGTAAATTACGATAAACATGTAAATCATAAAGGCCGAAATCATTCCAATACCCAATGCCAGTTCGGCCGAACCTACTTTATCTTCACCATCTTCGCCCCATTTCACCGTGGTAATATCTATATCGGTACGTGATTCTTCTACCATCTTTTTCAGGTTCGGAATATTGTGCGAAGCCAACTTTTGTTCTTCTACATAATTCTTAAGCAAGCCGGAAACATAGTCTTTCAACTCCATATTCACTTGTTCACTCGAATAAAGTGCCACCGCTTTCGGGTTCTTGGTCAAATCGCCTGAAATAATCAACAATGCTCCAAAATCTTCGTTTTTATCGTTCTTTTTCCGAATCTCATCAGCCGGTTTGTCTACAAAATCGAAAACATAACTATCGTTGTTTTTAAGCACCGAATTATAGCTGTGCGTTTGGTCGATGACAAAGATGTGCTTCTTCGTGCCATCTTTTATGCTCGACAGCCAAAGTGGAATCATGATCATCCCGGCAAACACAACCGGAGTAAGAAATGTGAGAATAATGAATGATTTCTTCATCACCCGGGTGGTGTATTCTCTTTTTATGATTAAACTTATCTTAGACATAAATAAATGGTTAATTGTAAATTATAAATGGTCAATGCAGTTCCCGCAATAGTCCATTAGACATTATTCTTTTTAGTCGTTTTAATTATACTTGTAAGTAATTTTATTATTTCAACCGCATCCGAGTTAATGCTCTCAAATTGCTTATGGCTTAGATAATCTGTTTTCTCTAAAAGGACTAACCAATACAACGTTTCGTTCATCTCTTTTTGAGCTATTGCCATTTTATGTATAAAATCATTTGCCGATTCGGCGTGTTCGGCTTCATGTACCATTGCTCCAACACTTGTTCCACTTCGTAAAATCTGTTTTGACATCACAAACTCCTTCTTATTCTCAGACAAATGCTTACATAACTTCACTATTCTGACGGCAAACAATAAACTCTTTTCTTTTACAGGATTCTCTTTCATAATTAATAATTTATCATTGATAATTTACAATTATTTTGTCACGGTTTTTATAAAGATATCATTCATACTTGGCAATAACTCTTCGAAAGAGAGAATCTCGGTTTGTTTGATAAGTAAGCTCAGCAAAGAGCTGTTGGTTTCGGCATGTTGCTTTTTGATAATACTTTCTACGACATTGTTTTTCATTGTTTGCGAAAGCAGTTCAAAGCCGTTTTCATCGAAGGAATTTGCCGAGCGTACCACAAAAGTATTGGTAGCATGTGATGCTCTTATTTCGGCAACATTCCCTTGCAAAACAATTTTGGATTTATTTACCAACGAAATATTCTCACACAAATCTTCAACCGTCTCCATGTTGTGGGTGGAGAAGATGATCGTTGCACCATTATCGCGTAGGCTTAGAATTTCACGCTTCATCAAATCGGCATTCACCGGATCGAAACCACTGAACGGCTCATCGAAAATAAGCAAGCTTGGTTTGTGCAAAATAGTGGTAATGAATTGTACCTTTTGCGCCATTCCTTTCGACAGCTCCTCTACCTTTTTATCCCACCAACTTTCTATCTCGAATTTTTCGAACCAGTATTTCAGCGCTTTCAGGGCATCACTTTTTGTCATCCCCTTCAGTTGCGCCAAATACAAAGCCTGTTCACCGATCTTCATCTTTTTATAGAGCCCGCGCTCTTCGGGCAAATAACCTATGCTTTCAACATCTTTTGGCGTGAGGCGTTTACCGTTGAGGCGCACCTCACCGCTATCGGGCGCAGTGATGCAATTGATGATACGAATCAGGGTGGTTTTGCCGGCACCGTTGGGTCCAAGCAGACCATAAACCGTGTTCTCCGGCACCTCCAGGCTCACTCCATCCAGGGCGCGATGCCCGGCATACTGTTTTACTACGTTTTCTACTTCTAATAAAGCCATATTTTTATTTATTCAACTTTTAAAAAGTTAGTAATCAAATTTTCCCTTCATCAGCAAAGCTATAATAATTACCCCGTGCAATGATAATATGGTCGATGAAAACAATACTTATTGCTTCGCAACCTTTTATTATACGCCGGGTGATTTCTTCATCTTCGCGACTTGGACGATTTTGTCCCGATGGGTGATTGTGTGCCACAGCCACTGCTTGCGCCGATCTTTCCAACGCCATTTTCAGCAGCATTGGAATGTCAACCACCGTTTGACGAGAGCCTCCTTGCGTCAATCGTTTTACTTCAATAACCTTGTTAGCGCCATTGAGCAAAGCTACCCAAAATTCTTCATGTGGCAAATCGCACATAATGGGGTCGAAAAGTTCAAAGAGATGAACACTCGACGTGATCTGTTTGCGCTCCAATGTGGCCGACAACTTCCGGCGTTTGCCCAGTTCCATGGCAGCCAAAATGGTGATGGCTTTTGCTTCGCCAATACCTTTGAAACGCTTGCACAAATCGGCAATACTCAGTTGCGCCAACTCATTGAGGTTGTCGTGACAGTCGTGCAAAATGCGGCGCGATAGTTCCACCACCGTTTCGTTTCTACTTCCCGAGCCAATAAGTATGGCCAGCAATTCTGCATCCGAAAGACTTTGAGTGCCTTTCCGCAGCATTTTTTCGCGTGGTCGGTCGTCTTCGGCCCACTCACGGACAGTCAATCTTCTTTCGTCAGTTTCCATATGCCAAAAATACAGAGAATTATTCGGATTAACAAGCATTGAATAGATGTAAAAACAAAGCTGCTACAAAACGAAGTTGAAGTAATGATTAAATATATCAAAAAAAAAGAGGCTGCCTATACAGACAACCTCGGTAATTCAAAAATGGAAACAAACAAATCAAATTATGGTTTACAAACTTTCTCTCTAAAAATGTCTATCCGCTTCGCAACAGATCAAAGTCAAACAGGGTCTAGGTTAAAAGAACATCACTTTACCAACTTATTCCTACTGCGAAGCTATAGAGTATCTTTTATTGTTATTTTATCTATGATTTTAAAATCATTTTTTTTACTACTTTTGCGATACAAAGTTATTAAACCTGATTGAAAGGAACAAAAAAAAGTATTGTAAGCCGTACAATCCGACAAGCAACACAGTATTGATAATCAACATGATATATTATTTTAAAAAAATATTTTCTGCAAGGATCGTTTTAGAAGCCTACAAGGCAGTGATTTTAACCCATCATTTTAAAAAATTAGTAATTCTCACCGCCATGAATAAATATATTGCACCCTTACTGCTTTTTTGCTTACTTATTTCGTCCTGCAACAAGCAATATACACGTCATCCTGTCATTCTAAAGGCAGAATCCATCATGGGGTACTCGCCAAAGGAGGCAACCAGAATACTCAAAACAATTCCAAACCCCGAAAAACTTCCCGAAGCCGATTATGCTGCCTGGTGTTTGCAATACATCCGCTCGCTAAATAAGCAAGATTCATCGATAAAATCGGATAGTTTGATTCGCATCGCTGTAAATTACTACGAAGGCACATCCCTTCATAAATACGCCGGAATAGCCTATTACCTGCTCGGTTGTATCTACGAAAACAGACAGGAAACTCAGTCGGCAATGAGTGAATTTAAGCGGGCAGAATCGGAATTTCTACAAATTGACGCGTACAATCAGTTGGCATTGGTGTACTATCATTTTGGGTTTTTATATTCCGAAGATGAGTACATAGAAAAGGCTTTACAGAACTTCAAATTGTCGCAACACTATTTTCACCGGGCTAAAAATTACAATAATGAAGCCTATGCTTATCGCGAAATAGCCATATGCATGGATAATACAGGACATAACATCAATTACGTAATGTATTTTTACAAACAGGCTCAAAAACTGGCCGAACAGGCAAAAGACACTGTTAACTATCTGGACATAACAGCTTCGCTGGCAAATACGCTTATTACAAAAACCGATCAGTACAACACGGCGAAAAATTATTTATTGCATGCTTATAAGTATTACGATGAGTCGCCCTATTATTACAATATGTTGGCAATGACTTACTCGAAACTGAATATGCCGGACTCAGCTCAATACTATTTCCAGAAAGCATTACCCGATACAACGACCCTTAAAGATAAAGTTGAAACATTTCTGGCAGGCGCATATGCCGAAAAAGCAAGCGGAAATTATGCTAAATCTCTCGAATATTGCTTAAAGTATGATCAAAACAGAAACCTATTCATTGCAAAAACGAGGCAAGCACAACTCTATCTAATTGACCAGCAATACAATGTCAACAAAAAAAATATTGAAAATGCTCAATTGAAAATTACCAACCGAAATATGATTATCTACGTTGGTTTTATGATTGTTTTGGTACTGCTGGGCATAGTATTTCTACTCTCCATTCAGAAAAAAAGAAGAGCCGAACATATAAATCATCAAGTAGAACGAGAAAAATTGATGGCCGAAATTGAAAAAAGAAGACTTTCATTGTTTGCAAAACTCCAAAGCAGAATAGAATCGACCATTCGATTCGAAGAGCTAAAACTAAGGCTGCCAAAGGACAGTGGACTAAAATCCAGCTGTATGGATGAAATGCTCCAACAGTTTGTGCTTACTGAAGAAGAATGGCAATCGTACATTGATGAAGTAAATCTGATTTTCAATAATTTTATTGAGAAATTATCGCTCCACTTCCCCGCCATCACCATTGCTGACAAAATAGTGATTGCGCTCATTACCCTGCAGCTGGATATAACAAGTACGTGCTCCATACTTGGGATTAACAAAAACACCATGTACCGCCGCCGCAACACTATCAAAGAACGGCTCAACCTCGACAAATCGGTCGATTTAGAAGAATGGTTACTGGGAAAAGTGTCGGCCGAAACAATTTAGAAAAGTGGTGAACTTTACTCGCGAATGGAAGTTTTTCACTTCCCTCGTAAATAAGGCTCGGGCCACACTGTCTCTTCAATTTTGAGAGGGAGATAGGGATTTCGGAGTAATTCGCGACCCAGCAGGATCAAATCCGCTTGCCCTGTTTCCAATATTTCTTCCATTTGTTCGGTAGTTGTTATTAAGCCAACTGTAGCGGTCAAAACGGAGGTTTTTCTAATTACTTCAGAAAAATGAACCTGATAACCTTCGCTTAGTGGAATACGGGCAGTTGCAATATTTCCGCCCGATGAGCAATCGATCAAATCAACTCCCATTTGGTGCAGTATTTTGCTGAGCTGCACTGTTTGCTCCAAATCCCAGCCACCTTCCACCCAATCTGTTGCCGATAGTCGAACAAACAAGGGGTAATCTTCGGGCCACACTTGTTGTACGGCTGCAGTAACTTCAAGCAACAACCTGATTCTGTTTTCAAAATTTCCACCGTATTCATCCGTTCTTTTATTGCTCAATGGAGATAGAAACTGGTGAATAAGGTATCCGTGCGCTCCATGAATTTCGAGGACTTTGAAACCCGCTTCTTTTGCACGATGAGCTGTATTTTTGAAATTTTCAATCACGAGGTTTATTCCTGCTTTGTCCAATTGCTGGGGACTTCTTTCATTTTCTCCAAACGGAATCGGCGAAGGACCAATTGTATTCCACCCACCTTCGTTAAGATGCAGTTGACGCCCACCGGTGGATGGTTTATCGTGCGAAGCCTTACGACCCGCATGCCCGATCTGAATAGCGGGTACTGAACCTTGTTCATCGATAAAATCGACAATTTCTTTCAATTCTACTATTTGTTCTTCATTCCAAAGACCCAAATCGTAGGGTGTAATGCGTCCATCTGGCGAAACAGCGGTAGCTTCAACAATGATGAGTCCTGCTCCACCAACAGCTCTCCCTCCGTAATGGACTAAATGCCAATTGTTTGCCAATCCATTTTCAGCACAGTATTGACACATGGGTGAAAGTCCAATTCTATTTTTGAAAGTAATTCCTTTGATAGTAAGTGGTTTGTTTATCATCATCTTTGAATTTGATTTTTTAATTATGATGTGTCGAATTTATCGGATTAAACAGTTCATTCCGGAAAAGCAAGTAGCACTAAAAACAGGCATGATTGCAAATCGGGAAGAAAAATCAGAATTTGAAGTTTTAAACAATCATATCGCTCATTGAGTTCAGAACTGCTCCATTTTCGGGTTAAAATTACCGAAAGTGGAGAACAAGTCAGAAACAAATCCTTTATTTTTTATCATTTGACCCTCTAATTTTGAAAAAAGCTTTTTTTTCGGCAGTAGATAAAGAGGTTTATAGATAATTATCGTATTTTTGTAGCTAATGCAAAATTTAGGTTGCCCGTATTGTTGTCAAAACCATACGCAGACCATTTTAAATTTGTGAAACGCAGCAGTTCACCACCATTAATCATCTGAATTACTAACACATACATATTCTACAAAAAAAAACAAACGCATGAAAGTAAGCATTGTCAATCATTCCAAACACCCCTTACCTGAATATGCCACCGCCTTATCTGCCGGCATGGATATTCGCGCAAATATAGATAGTCCCATTGTGCTAAAACCATTGGAACGAAAATTGATACCAACCGGGTTGTTTATCGAGCTACCTGCAGGCTACGAAGCACAAATTCGTCCGCGCAGTGGGTTGGCCATCAAAAAAGGGATTACCGTGCTGAACTCACCGGGAACTATCGATGCCGATTATCGGGGCGAAGTTTGCATTATCCTGGTCAACTTATCGTCGGACGATTTCGAAATAGTTGACGGAGAGCGCATTTGCCAAATGGTAATTGCCGAACATGCGCAAGCCGAATGGGTGGAAGTTGACGTTTTAGGCGATACGGAACGAGGTGCAGGAGGATTTGGACATACCGGAAAAAAATAAGCGGGGCTGAATCAAAACGTCGATTGTTAGTAATGAATTTATTACGATATGTTTAAAAGAATTTATTTGTTTTTACTGTTTGTGTTCCTGTTTGGTTCTTTTACTTCGGCTAAACCCGTTGTGAAAAAGCAAATAACAAGTTCTCATCTATCCGAGGCAGAGCAGCGTCAATTCTCATATTATTTCTACGAGGGATTGCGCTTAAAAGATCAGGAAAAATTCGACGAAGCAATGGAAACCTTTGGGTTGTGTGTTGCTATCGACTCGCTGGACGCTGGCGCTCAGTCGGAGATGGGTTTGTTGTACGGGCTGATAGGCATGAACAATGAAGCGGTAAATTCGCTGGAGAAATCAGTAAAATATGACCCAACCAACTGGTGGTACAATATCCGACTCATATCCATGTATTCCGAACTAAAGCTATATCCAAAATCTATTGAGCTGACAAAACAATTACAAAAAATATATCCGAATAAAGAGCAGGTTTACAATATTTTGGCGGCACTGTACAAGGAAACAAAAGATTACGATAAAGCCATTGCTGCGAATGAGCGATTGGAAAGTCTGGTGGGTATTAACGAGCAAATATCGCTAGAAAAGGTTCAACTCTACTACCTGTCGAACAAAACTAAAAAAGTGATGCCCGAAATTGATAAGTTGATAGCGAAGTATCCTACCGATTCTCGCTATCAGGTGACCAAAGGGAATATCCTTATGCAGCAAAAAATGCCCGAACAGGCATTTGCCATATATCAAAAAGTGTTGGTCGACGATCCGCAAAATGCAAACGTCTACATCTCTCTGTCGCAATATTACAATGCGATGAATCAACCGGAAAAAGCGTTGGAATCGATAAAAACGGCTTTGAAAACCGAACAGCTGGACGTAGACACAAAAATGCTTGTACTGGGACAATACGTAGAAAAACTGGTCCAGGACACCGCAAAATTTGCTGAAACGGAATCACTTTTTAAACTGCTGGTAGACCGCTATCCACTGGAAGAACAAGTACACAGTTACTACGCTTTGTTTTTGCAATACAGGAACAGAAATGCCGAGGCAATTTCGGAATATGAAACAATGCTGAACATTAACCCCAAAAACGAGCAATCGTGGTTGCGATTAATTCAACTTCATATAGGCGCAAAAAACTACAACCAGTTGCTCATCGAAACGGGTAGAGCTATCAAGAATTTGCCTAAAATTCCAACCTGGTATTTCTACCGTGGAATTACGCAATTTCAATTGGCCGACTACCGTGGGGCTTTAGCCACTTACAAAGAAGCTCTGCCATTGATATCGGCCGAACAAGCGGCAGTGAAAAGCGATTTTTATTCGCAAATTGCCGACACTTATTTTAAGATGGAATTAAAAGATTCTGCATTCGTAAATTATGAGAACGCACTGGCGGCTAATCCGAAAAATATGATGGTAATGAATAATTATGCCTATTATCTTTCGCTTGAGAAAGCAGAACTAAAAAAAGCGGAACTAATGAGTGCCAAAACGGTGGAACTGGAGCCAAAAAACAGTACCTATTTAGATACCTATGCCTGGATTTTGTACCAACAAGGTAATTATTCGCTGGCTAAATTTTATATAGAAAAAGCTGTTGACAACTTGCCCAAAGGCGATGAATCGGGTGTGGTACTGGAGCATTATGGTGATATTTTATGGATGATGAAAAACGACGAAAAAGCTTTATTGATGTGGCAAAAATCGTTTGATGCCGGAAATAAAACCAATGAAGTAAAACTCAAGATTGAAAATAAAGGATGGAAAAGAGAATAACAAATCGACTAACCAAATACAAATTATGAAATACAAATTCGGAATTATTATAGCTTCAGTGGTCCTATTGGCATCGTGTAAAACTACACGTACGGCAACTACAACAAAACAGGCGGCACTCCCACAGTCCTCGCAGGTGGAGCAACTTGTAAAGCAGGTACAAAGTGCCGAACCAAAATTTGAAACAGCCAACGTAAGTAAAATGGCTCTGGAACTGAACATCAATGGAAGAGAAATAAATGTTTCAGCTACCTGTAAGATAAAAAAAGATTCGGCGATTCATCTCTCTCTTCAGCCGCTTTTTGGAATAGAACTATTTAAAGCAGAACTTACTCCTGACAGTATGAAGGTAATTGACAAGATGAATAACCGGTACTATGTGGTCGATTACAATTTTTTCAACAAACGATTTGGTGTCGACGTGGATTTTTACAGCTTGCAAGGTTTGATTTTCAATCAGTTTTTCTGTGTCGGACAAAAAACGATTCAGGTAAAAGACCTAAAACGAAAGACGTCGCCCACAGGTAACAGCTCAATAGAATTCGAATCGGAAACAATGCAACAAAGCACTGAGATCAATTCGTTAAACCTGATACAACAAGTGCTTTTGAAAGCTAAAAACTCCGGTTATCAACTGCTGACAACTTATAGCGATTTTGCAGTTGAAAGTACAGTAAATATCCCGCATAAAATATCGATGACTGCGTCGAGCGAAAAAAGTAAAGCAAACTGTAATTTTTCAATCTTACGAGTCAATTTCAATGCTGTTATAAAATTTTCGGCTACAAATACCAATCGATATACCCGTGGAGATATTGAGCAATTAATGAAAAAATAAACCTTTATTGAATAACCGAACTAAAATTATATTTCGATGCGCTTTCAACTAAACTTTCGAATATCTGTCCTTCTTTTTGCCCTTGCTACTTGCATTATTTCCATTCAGGCTCAAACTGTAAAAGAGCTTGAAACCCAACGCAAGCAAACGCTACAGAATTTGGCTACCACCAACAAAATGTTGAACGAGACAAAAAAATCGCAACGTAGCTCGTTGACCAAACTTAATATCATCAATAAGAATATCAAAGAGCGAAAAGTTTTGATTCAGAGCATTAGCGGTGAAATCGGGCAATTGGATTCGGAAATGAACAAATTGGCCGAAGAAAAACGCATGCTTGAGGGAAAGTTAGCAAAACTCAAAGCCGATTACGTAAAATTGGTTCAGGAGGCTCATATCAAACGAAGCATGTACGCCAAAATAATGTTTGTACTTTCTTCTAAGTCGTTTGATCAATCGTTCCGCCGCCTACGCTATCTGCAGGAATATACCGACTACAGAAAGCAGCAGGTTCAGGAAATAGAAAAAGTAAAAGTACAGATTGTCATGAAAAATGACACCCTGAACCAACACAAAACAACAAAAGTAGTGGTGGTAAAACAGAAAGAGGCCGAAGCTCAAAATCTATCGAAAGACGAACAAAAAGAAAAAGTGCTGCTTACCGATTTAAAGAAAAAAGAAGGTAAACTGCGAGCTGATATGAAAGTTCAGCAAAAAAAGGCGAATGATTTAAACAATAGAATCGAACGTATTATTGCCGAAGAAATTCGTAAAGCCGAAGCAAAACGAATTGCAGCCGCCAAGAAAAAAATTGAAGAAGAAAACAGACGTATCGCAGCCGAAAACAAACGAATTGCAGAACAGAACAGACAAATAGCCGCTCAGAACAAACGTATTGATGCAGAAAATAAAACAAAAAAAGCAAGTAAAGCGATAAGTAGAATTGAATCTAAACCCACCATTAAACCGGTTACCGTAGCTGATTCATCACCTTCGCAATCAGTTTCGGCACTGACGAAAGAAGAATCATTGCTTTCGGGCGATTTTGCCCGTAATCAGGGGCGTTTACCATGGCCTACCACTAATGGATTTATTCGTGGCCATTTTGGAGTTCAGTCGCACCCTGTTTTGAAATTTGTTACGACTAACAATAAGGGAATCTATATCCAAACTCCAAGCGGAAGTAGTGCCAGAGCGGTTTTCGATGGTATTGTTTCGCAATGTTTTACGATACCTGGAAGTAACAACGCAGTGATTATTAAACATGGAAACTTCAGAACAGTATATGCCAACTTAACTCAAATTTCAGTCCGGGTTGGAGAACATGTGAGTGCTAAACAGACAATTGGACGAATTTATACCGACAACGAGAGCGACAATAAAACCGAGCTTTATTTCCAGGTTTGGAAAGACAAAAGCATACAAAATCCTGAAAACTGGATAGCTCGATAATATAATTTTGAAATTAATCAATTTGAAAATGAGTAAAACAGTTGCAAGTAAATATACCAATTACTTACAACTTACCACTTACCTCTTACTACTTTATATATGGAAGAATTAATTACAGCAAATCAATTAGTTGATTATGGCGATAGCAACATTATCACCCTCGAAGGACTGGAACATGTTCGCCGTCGACCTGGTATGTACATCGGTAAACTGGGCGATGGAACCCACGTGGATGATGGAATTTATGTATTGCTAAAAGAAGTACTTGACAACTGTATCGACGAATACCGCATGGGTGCCGGAAAAGCAGTGGATGTCCGCGTAAAAGACGGACATGTAGAAGTGCGCGACTATGGTCGTGGTATTCCGCTGGGTAAAATGGTGGAAGCGGTTTCAATCATGAATACCGGTGGAAAATACGACTCGAAAGCATTTAAGAAATCAGTGGGTTTGAATGGTGTGGGTACAAAAGCCGTGAATGCGCTTTCATCAACATTTATCGTGCAGAGTTTTCGCGACGGACAAAGCCGCAAAGCAGAATTTGGGAAAGGAAAATTGCAAAGTGATTCAGATGTTTTCGCCGACAACTCGGATCGTGGCACGTATATCTACTTTGTGCCGGACAATACCTTGTTTGAAAACTACATCTACAAAGATGAGTACATCGAAACCATGTTGCGCAATTATGCCTATCTGAATACGGGTTTAACCATCAATTTTAATGGAAAAAAGATACTTTCGAAAAATGGGCTGACCGACCTTTTGAACGAGAATATGACAGCACAACCGCTGTATCCTATTATTCACCTCAAAGGCGAAGATATAGAAATTGCATTTACGCACAGCGACCAATATGGAGAAGAGTATTATTCGTTTGTAAATGGACAACACACCACACAAGGCGGTACGCACCAAAGTGCTTTTCGTGAAGCGTTAGCTCGTACCATCAAAGAGTTTTATTCTAAAAATATGGACTTGGCCGATATACGCAATGGAGTTATTGCGGCTGTATCCATTAGTGTGGAAGAACCTATTTTCGAATCGCAGACTAAAACCAAACTTGGTTCGCGCGATATGGCTAAAGATGGTGTATCGGTGAATAAATTCATATCCGATTTTTTGAAAAAGGAACTGGACAACTACATGCACCGCAACTCTGAAACTGCAAACATCTTACTTCAAAAAATTCAGGACTCTGAAAAAGAGCGTAAAGCCATTGCAGGAGTTACGAAATTGGCGCGTGAACGTGCTAAAAAAGTCAATCTCCACAACAAAAAATTGCGTGACTGTCGGGTGCATTTCAACGATTCACTAACTAAAGACGAAAATAAAAATGCTGCTATTGAAAATTCAAGCATCTTTATTACCGAGGGAGATTCGGCAAGTGGGTCTATTACTAAAAGTCGTGATGTAAACACACAGGCCGTGTTTAGTTTGAAGGGGAAACCGTTGAACAGTTACGGTCTTACCAAAAAAGTGGTGTACGAAAACGAGGAATTCAACCTCCTTCAGGCAGCATTAAATATCGAAGATGGTGTTGACAATCTGCGCTACAACAAAGTAATTGTGGCCACCGATGCCGATGTGGACGGTATGCACATTCGCCTGCTCCTGATTACTTTCTTCTTGCAGTTTTTCCCCGATTTAATCAAGAAAGGACACGTTCATATTCTTCAAACTCCACTTTTCCGCGTGCGGAATAAAAAGGAAACAATGTATTGCTATTCGGAAGAAGAACGGTTGGCGGCTTTGGCTAAGCTGGGTGCCAACCCAGAAATCACCCGATTTAAAGGGTTGGGTGAAATTTCGCCCGACGAGTTCAAGCATTTTATTGGAAAAGATATGCGACTGGATCAGGTTTCGTTGAAAAAAGAAGATGCTGTTTCAGATCTGTTATCATTCTACATGGGTAAAAATACTCCCGAGCGTCAGAATTTCATTATTGATAATCTGGTGGTGGAAGAAGACGTCTAGCTAAGTTGACAATGAATAATTGACAGTTAAGACTACATATATGTTTATAAACGTATAACATCTACTGGTTTACATAAATTTAGCTTCAACCATTTACTCCAATAAATCAATGACCAATTATTACACTGATAATAGCGAAGAGACTCCAAGCAAGGAAAATATAGACATTTCATTTATGAAACAAGCCTTGCAGGAAGCTCACAAAGCCGATGAGAGGGACGAAGTACCTATTGGCGCTGTAGTAGTCTGTCAGGGGCGCATTATTGCCCGTGGATACAACCTTACCGAAACATTGATTGATGTTACAGCACATGCCGAGATGCAAGCCATAACTGCCGCAGCCGGATTTTTGGGTGGAAAATACTTAACGGATTGTACGCTCTATGTCACAGTAGAACCTTGCGTCATGTGTGCCGGCGCATTGGGTTGGTCGCAGATAAGCCGGATTGTGTTTGGTGCTGCCGATGACAAGCGCGGTTTTCAACGCTTTGCCCCCAACGCTCTTCACCCTAAAACTGAGGTGATTTCGGGAGTTTTAGAAGAAGAATGTAGCAAATTGGTAAAGAGTTTTTTCAAAAAGAAAAGGTAAAAAAATCTCCAACAGATCAAAACTTCAATTAACTAATACCTAAGTTTTATCACCACAATTTCCGATTGCGTTCCAATGCGATATTGCGGACCCCAAATTCCAAGTCCGGAAGAAACATAATAGTTGGTTTTGCCTTTTTTCAAATAACCATGGGCAAGTTCGTACATACTTTTCACAAACAGATTTCCCGGAAAAAACTGTCCATTGTGCGTATGTCCCGAAATTTGCAGGTCAATGTCATTCTTTTCTGCCTCTTCAAGCTTATAGGGTTGATGATCGAGCAGTATTCGCGGATATTTCTTATCCAACCCTGTCACTATTTCCGCAAGGCTTTTGCGACTGTGATTCGTTCTATCGTCACGTCCGATAACATAAAAACTACTATCCACAAGAATGCTTTCATCCCGTAAAAACTTAACTCCGGCTGACTTCAGATATTCAGCAGTTGCATCGGGTTTTTCGGCATAGTGCTCATGATTACCATTAATGGCATAAGTTCCATATTTTGATTTGATAGCGCGCAATTCCTCATCCATATTTTGTAGCACCACAGGAATCATCGACCTGTCAGATACATCACCGGCCAGCAAAACAATATCAGGTTGCTGTTCATTCATCAGTTTCACATAGCTTTGCAGCAGTTTTTTTCCAATTGAAATACCTAAATGAAGATCGCTGGCAGCAACTATAGTGAGCTCTTTGTTTTTTGTTGGTTTGTCGACACTTAGGTTCAGCCGAACAACCTTTGGATGATTGAAAGTATAATTTCCTATTCCTAAGGCTACAGTTATAATTGCTAATGTACCCAGCATTGTCCAAAGACGAAATGTTGCCATCCCTGCCGGAAAAAAGTGGATAAAATAATTGGCCAAACGAACAACATCCACTACCAAAAAGGAGACCATCAGGTAAACAAAAACAATGAAATAGGTGAATCCGACAAAACTTACAGCTCGTGCAAGCGGCAAAGACATTATGTTCCCGAAAATCAGTCCTCCCAAAAAGGCTAAAAAACAACCAATCATGGTTGTCAAATAAATGGGGCGAGTGATAGAACCGTTTGGCAAGGCATTCCATCCACGAACCCAAACATAACTATTAATGGAAATAAGAATACTAAAAGCGATAAAAATAAAAACAGTCTTCATAAATAGAAATCGAATTGGTACTTGGCTTTAAAAACACTTCGAAAGGAAAATTGTTTTGAGTACGTCTTTTTACGACACTGCCACTCCTATCAGTTTCCCAATCCCGAAGGTAATTCCTGCTGCAACCAACCCAAACAATACCTGACGGAAACCCGAGAACCAAACATTTTTGCCGGTAAACAATGTGATGGCTGCACCGATAAGAAATAACCCTACAGCACTAAACGAAACACTTAATAAAATGGCTTCGTAACCGTTAGTAAAGAAAAATGGAGCCAATGGAATGATAGCACCCACGGTAAACAGGAAAAACGAATACAAGGCAGCTTCGATAGCCGAACCTTGTAGCTCATCGGCATTAATGCCCAATTCTTCTTTTACCAACACAGCATGTGCATGGGTTTTGTCCTTCATAATCTCCGACGACATTTTGCGGGCCTGCTCTTCGGGAATTCCTTTGGCCATATAAATCAAAGCCAACTCACGCTCTTCACCTTCGGGATTAGTTTCCAGTTCGTCCATCTCTATCGCCATTTGGTTTTCATAAAGCTCCTGCGAACTTTTTACCGAAATCCATTCGCCCAATGCCATCGACAATGCACCGGCCAATAATCCGGCTATACCCGCCAGCAAAACGCCCTGCTGACCAGTAGTAGCACCTGCTACACCCATTACCAAACTGAAGTTGGACACCAACCCGTCGTTGCCACCCAACACCGAAGCACGAATAGCATTTCCACCCACCGAGCGGTGTTTGGTTTCAAACTTGGCATGTTGCGCACCACTCAGCTCTTTATCATTATCGATAATCGACCATAAAATTTTTACGTGATTGGTCTCCGTGCCCGTAAGCGCCATTTTATTTTTTTCTTTCGTTTTGATGATAGCATTCGACAAACTTTTTTCGGTGTCCATCAATGCACCCAGAACATAATCGTACCCGAAAAGTCGTCCGATTAAATTCATGGTTTTAGCTCTCCACGATGGTTGAATGAGATTTTCTGTCGATATATTTTCACGTCGGGCAAAAGCTTCGGCATGACTCTGCTCTATCTCGCCCATTTGTCGGAATACGTTTGCTACCGCTTCATCCTTTTCGTTTGCGGCTAACACACGGTATAAATAGCACGCATCTATTTCTGTTTGAACACTTTTATTTTTCATATTAATCTATTTTTCTATTCTATTAATTTAGCCATTTCTTCTCTATTCAAATCCTTCAGCGGGTTGCTTGAAGTCACAAAAGTTTCTGCCAGTTTCGACTTACTTTCCTGCAGGTTGCGTATTTTTTCTTCTATCGTTTCGGTAGAAATAAAACGATAAACCATCACATTTTTATCCTGTCCAATGCGATGCGAACGACTCAGCGCCTGCATCTCCGAGGCCGGATTCCACCACGGATCAATGATAAAAACATAGTCGGCCGCTGTTAGGTTCAGCCCTACTCCACCGGCTTTCAGCGAGATAAAAAAACAATTTACTTCCGGGTCCGTTTTAAACTTTTCAATCTCGGCCTCTCGGTTCGCCGGAGTTGTAGAGCCAGACAGCCAGGCATATTTCCATTTTTCCTTATCAAAATAATCGGACAGCAATCGCAAATGCTTCACAAAGGAAGAGAATATCAGCACCTTATGATTTTCCGATTTCAAGGTTTCAAAGCGCATGATAATTTGATCAAATTTGCCCGAGTCATCGGTATATTCATTGTCTAAAAGAATAGGATGATTAGCCAGCAAACGTAAACGCGTAAGACCTTGCAGGGTCATGAAAGCAATCTTTTGCGTATCAAAGTTAGTTTCATTTAGCAATAAACTGCTACGTAGCTTGTTTTTTTCTTCGTTATAATAGCTTTGCTGCTCGTCACTCATATCGCAGTATACTGTTTCCTGCGATAAAGGTGGCAATTCGGGCGCCACCTCATCCTTTGTTCGGCGAAGAATAAACGGCTGAATAATTTTCAGCAGTGCTTCTTCTTTGGCCTTGTTGTTTTTTCCAATCGGTGTAATGTAGGCATTTCTGAATGTTGTCTGACTGCCCAACAAACCTTCATTTACGATATTGATTTGCGCCCACAGGTCGGTAAGCGAATTCTCAATCGGCGTACCCGTAAGAGCCAGTTTATACAGCGCATTAATTTGCTTCACGGCTTTGTAGGCCAACGAATCAGGATTTTTCACATACTGACTTTCATCCAGGATAAGATGATGGAAGTGGCAGGATTGCAATAATTCAACATCGTTCCTTATCGTTCCATAGGTGGTCAGAACCACATCATACATCCCAAAAATACGGTTTATATTTCTACTTTTAATTCGTTTTGCTCCAGAATAAATGTACACTTTGAGCGACGGCGCAAACTTTTTCAATTCGTTGTGCCAATTGTGTATCAACGATGTTGGCATCACAATAAGCGAAGTGGGTCTCGCGCTCACCTGTGTTGGAGTAATAGCAGTGGTTTCATTTGCAACTATAGCATCAAAGATGGACAACTGAACTGTTTCTTTCTCACCCTCAATAAAAGTTTCAGGCTCATAAGCAGCGGGTCTCTGAATTGGATTTGCCAGATTGTATTTCGAAGCAATATGAGCCAGCAAGGCAATTGTTTGCAATGTTTTCCCTAATCCCATGTCATCGGCCAGACAGCCTCCGAAATTATTCTCATATAAATTCACCAACCACGAGAAACCTTTTTGTTGATAATTCCGGAGTTCTGCACAAACTTCAATTGGCAAAGCCTGAGATTTTTGCTCGTCATAATCATACGCGAACTGTTTTTCGCCCTGAATAGTTTCAACAATCGCATAATGGTGCTTTTTCAACCGGATTTTCTCATCCGTTTTCTTGCTGAAAAGCATCAGTTCATAATACCGGGTAAACCATTCTTCGGGCAGAATAGCGATAGTCCCATCGGGCAACAGATATTCACGTATATTGTTGAGAATATGGTTTCTGAAGCGCGCGAAAGGGATTTTGAATTCGCCAAAAATGGCTACCACGCGGATATCAAACCAATCCTGCTTTGTATCTACATCGGTGGTGATGGATATTTCACCTATATAATAAATTCTATCAGGGGTATTTTGCTTAAAATTAAAATGATTTAAAAGTTCACGGTGCGATTGAAGCCACTCAACCACCGAAGCAATTCCCCTGTAAGGCAAGTCGGTATCGTTGGATTTCTTGAGCGTAAAATAACTTGTTTCTTTCATCTCCAAACCTCCATTCTGCAGCATTTCAACCAATGTTTGCTCCCACTCTTTATCCGGATAAAACCATTGGAGTGATATATTTCCACCACGTTCAGTAACCAAGACATTTCTTTTGTTGAGCGAATCAACAGGAAATTTTTTATCACCGTACGTAAAGTTCAACGTAAAAACCGGCTGCGCATTGAGGTCTTCCTCCAGCGCGAGAACAGCTTTTTTATCGGGCGTCACCTGACGAATGTCTATCCCCTCGGAATTCACCTCGTATTTCTCTACACAACTTTTCACGAAGGTCTTAATGTAGGTTTTCTCGGCCGAGGCCGGAACTTCGATATATCTTTTTGTAAAAAACGGGACAAGCTTTTTGATATCAATATCGCTGAAAGTATGCAATTTATGATTAATCACCAATATGGCCGGCTCCGCACACAACCCAAAATAGGTTTTGGAGTGCAAATCGAACTGTTCGTCTTTACATTTCAGGCTAATAAAATAACGTAGATCTGCCTCTTTGTCCTTTTTGAAATTAAAAACGACCTCCGAATGAATGGTAGGAACAATCACTTTATCAAGGTAATACAGCGAGCGGGTTTTCACACCGGCGCGAAGATAAAGTTCCAGCGAAGTCTGTTGTTGAAGAATGGCTATGGTTTTACGATGGTAATTTTCGATAGCCGGACGAATATATCGCTCAATGGTTTCGGGTGTTATGCGCTTAAAAAACTCATTCAGATTTTTCTCCTTCGAATAGTTTTTCATCAGCACCTTATCCGAAACTTTTTCGGCCATCATTACAATTTGCTTTTCCGCCTCTGTCAACTGCGGCAGGTACGACGACCTGCTACCCACAATTTCCTGAATAATGAGCGATCCTGATATTTCGGCCTGCACCAACACCGGCTGGAGAACAGGTCCCCACACAGAATGCTCGGTAAGTGTAATAATCAGTTTTTCAGTCATGGTTGCAGTCAAGAAAGTTGTAAGCTTGTGTGTATCAAAAAAGCATTTCAAAAAGGTGCGAAAAGCTTTAGCTGTCAAAATTACAAAAAAAGTAGCACATGAAGCGCAAAAAAAAATCGAGCTCCGAACAAATGTTCAGAACCCGATCATATAGTGTGTGTAGGAACGTACCCCTTAAAAACGCGAAAGGTAGTCACGCCTGACTACCAATCTTTGTTAACCTTAAATCTAATACTATGAAAAAATCACGATGCAAAGATAAAGCGTATTTTGGACACTTGCAAGCTTTTTGCTGAAAAAATGCTTCAAAACTATGTTATATAACATTTATTTGATGTTTTTAGCGATTTGCCACCCATAAATGAGACTTTTTTAATTAAAAACAGAATAAAAAGGCGGCTTACTCAAAAAAAAAGAGTTCATGAGCAAATGCTCAGAACCCTATCTATATTATGTGCGGAATGTACCCTCTTAAAAACGCGAAAGGTAGTCACGCCTGACTACCAATCTTTGTTAACCTTAAATCTAATACTATGAAAAATCACGATGCAAAGATAAAGTGTATTTTCTACACCCGCAAGCATTTTTCGATTTATTTGCATTAATTATATGTTATATAACATATAATTGGCATACATAATACTTTTTTAGCCTAAAATAATACTTTTAGTCCGTACTAGATTTGAATATTTTATGATTTGAATGAAAAAAATCGGAAAAAAAGAATTATCTACAGATCAAAATCCGATGGATTTTAGCCCCAACCCTGCTTTTTCATCCAATCCAAACATCAAATTCATATTTTGAACTGCTTGTCCGGAAGCTCCTTTCAATAAATTATCAATCATCGAAACAATCAATAGCTTATCGCCGTGTTTTTCGAGGTACACGATTCCTTTATTGGTATTTACTACTTGTTTCATATCCGGATTTTTATCTACTACGAATGTAAATGCAGCATCTTTATAAAAATCTTTGTATAATTCCTTAGCATCTTCAAGACTCAGCGAACATTGCGTGTAAGCAGTTACATAAATTCCACGTGCAAAATTTCCACGCACCGGAATAAAGTTGACAGCCTTGCTGAAGCCGGCTTGCAGCTGACGTAGCGATTGACCAATCTCGCCCAAATGTTGGTGACCAAAAGGTTTATAAATAGAGATATTATTATTTCTCCAGCTAAAATGCGAAGTATCCGATGGCTTTACACCGGCACCTGTTGAGCCGGTAATTGCATTTACGTGTATCTCGTCGGTGAGTAAACCGGCAGCAGCCAACGGGAATATAGCCAACTGAATAGCAGTTGCAAAACAGCCCGGATTAGCAATGCGCGTAGCTTTGCGAATATCTTCGCGGTTAAGTTCCGGTAATCCGTACACAAAGTCGTGATGAGGGCTCTTAGCACGGTAATCAGTAGAAAGATCGATGATTTTTACCGCAGCAGGAACTTCATTATTGTCCATAAACTTTTTGCTATCGCCGTGAGCAGAGCAAAGAAACAATGCATCTACCTCGCCAAAAGGTAATTCGGAAGTAAAAATAAGATCAGTTTCGCCAATCAACCCACTGTGAACATCCACAACCGGATTGCCGGCATTACTGCTACTGTTTACGAATACGATTTCCACAGCAGAGTGATGAACCAATATTCTCAACAATTCTCCGGCGGTATATCCGGCGCCGCCAATTACGCCAACTTTAATTTGTGTCATATATCGTGATTATAAATTTTGAATAAAATAGTGATCCCGAAATAGAGTGATAATAATTGTAACCCACCCTATCATTATCAACCAAGTCCAAACCCAATAACTAAATTTTCGGTTTTTATGATGCAGTGTGTACATCAAAAAAAGATTGGCAAACACGCCACCTATCATTTCAAACAAATGCAAGGTTCGTTCGGGAATTCGTCTTCGACCTTTTATTGCAGCTTGTTTATCGAAAGCAAAAATTAATCCACTGAGCAAGTTGATCAATCCAATATAATAGTAATCGAAATTATGCATTATGAATTGTCAATTATGAATTAATCCAATAAGTCCGGTCTCAATCGCTTTGTACGTTCTACCGATTGTTGGTGATTCCACTCATCTACTTTGGCTTGATGCCCCGAGAGTAAAATGTCCGGTACTTTCCAACCTTTATATTCTGCCGGACGTGTATAAACCGGTGGTGCAAGCAGGTTATCCTGAAACGAATCGGAAAGAGCCGATTGTTCATCCCCAATAGCTCCCGGAAGTAAGCGAACGATGGCATCCGTCATGATAGCTGCCGGTAATTCGCCGCCTGTAAGCACATAGTCACCTACAGTTATTTCTTTGGTAATCAAATGCTCACGGATACGGTGATCAATGCCTTTGTAATGTCCGCAAAGAATGATAAGATTACCGGACATAGATAAATTATTCGCCATTTTCTGATCAAATTTCTCTCCATCAGGCGAAGTATAAATCACTTCATCATAGGTTCGCTCACTTTTTAATTTAGAAATAATACAGTCAATAGGCTCAATCTGCAACACCATCCCAGCTCCGAAACCAAAGGCATAATCATCAACACGGCGATGTTTATTAGTTGTATATTCGCGAAGATTGTGGACATGAACTTCCACCAAACCCTTTTCGCGGGCTCGTTTTACAATGGAATAATTGAGAGGACTTTCGAGTAACTCAGGTACTGCGGAAATAATATCGATGCGCATTCTTTCTTATTAATAATGAGAATGCAAAGGTAAGAAAAAATGAGGGAATGTAATGATATGATATGGTGATGAAATAATGTGGTGATATGATGATTGGTTGATTCAAAAAAAAGAATATGATTCTCACACTGGTTAGAACTCGAAGTAATTAGCATATTATCACATCAACACATTATCTCATTAAAGATTCGCTGCCATCCATTTTCGCAAAACGGCCGGATCTTTTCCACAACGTTTGGCATAATCGGCAAACTGGTGTTCATCTACCTTGCCAATCATAAAGTACTTGGACTGCGGATGTGCAAAATACAAACCGCATACTGATGCATTAGGAAACATAGCTCCATTTTCAGTAAGTTGAATACCCACTTCACCAAATTTCAAAATAGGTTCCAAATCAAAAATAATAGATTGATCGGGCAAAGATGGATAACCTACTGCCGGGCGAATGCCACTGTATTGCGTTTTGAGCATTTCTTTTACCGTAAGATTTTCATCGGCAGCATAGCCCCAGTATTTTTGTCGCACTTCGGTATGCACCCATTCGGCAGCAGCTTCGGCCAAACGGTCGGAAAGTGTTTTTGCTAAGATAGAACGGTACACATCATCTTCTTTTTCAAACGTTTCGGCATAGGCCTCTACGCCTTGAATAGTAGTGGCAAAAACACCCAAATAGTCATTCTTGGGAGCTATAAAATCGGCCAGAGAATAGCAAAAACCATCGGTAGAGGCATGTTGCTGACGGAGCATTGGCAACACTATTTCTTTTCCATAGTGGTCAATCACAATATCATCATCATCCGAATGTGCATTGAAAACACCAAAACTGGCATTGACGCTCACTATTTTTTTATCCAACATTTCGCGGAGCATTTCCTGCGCATCACGGTAGAGTTTCAATGCCTCTTCGGCTTTCGGACGATCAGCTTCGGGAAAAGTTTGCAACCAGCTCACTTTGCACGACAAGCAATCATGCACCGTTTCGATGCCTTCATATTTGCCGGACATGCGCCAGGCCATAAAGAAAAATACCCAATCGATATAGGGTACAATTTCACGTAAATCGATATCAGTTAGTTGAATTAAGCCGAGAGTATTGGGTTTTGCAGGAATGTAGCTCATTGTAAATAGTGTAGTGTGGGCAGATAATCACTGTCCGTGAAAATTGATATGATTGCAATAAAACACAAAAATAGGTGAAAAAGTTGTAAGTTTGCGGGTAAGAAATCATTAATCCAATTTATAAGTCATGAAACAGTTCTTATTTGCGATTTGCATTTTGGTGGCATCATTCGCCACAGCTCAATCTCCCAAGGTAAATTCGTCTATGGCATTGTCAACTTTCGACACCATTAAACTACTAGCTCCCGACACATTAGGTGGTAAACCGCTTATGCAAACCATTGCACATCGCAAAAGCGACAGACTGTTTGATTCACGAAACATTTCGTTGAAACATTTATCCGAGATTCTGTGGGTGACAAATGGTATAAACCGCGCCAACGGAAAACGTACCGTTCCATCAGCTATGGGACTCTATCCTCTACAAACTTATGCTGTGTTGCCAAACGGTATCTATTTCTATAACCCACAAAAGCATCAATTAGAACCGGTGGTCAAAGGAGATTTCCGCAGCATAGCCGGTCGTCAAACCTATGTAGATACTGCTCCGCTCAACATACTTCTTATTGCGAAAGGGAAAACAGCCACCGACAATTTCAGTGCAGCCATGTTGGATTCGGGCTATTGCGGACAAAATGTATATTTGTATTGCGCTTCAGAAGGATTGAAATGTGTGGTTCGTGCAGGTGCTAAAGAGGCAGAATTGCTGAAAGCGATGAACCTGGAAGCGAACTATAAATTTATACTGGCAGTAACAGTAGGTTATTAAACGCCCAATAATTATGATATTAATAAAGAGTTTGCCTCAGCGAGACAAACTCTTTTATTTTGGAAATAAGACGAGTTATTAGTTGAGTGAAAACCGATTTAAGCGCTCTATTCTTTTCTTCTCTATCAATGAAAGCGTTTCTTTAGTTGGAACAAATTCAACGGAGAATTCTGCTTCACCTGTAATCGAGTCTAACTTGCCAAAACGGGGCTTAAAAGTACCACTGGGCAGTGTAATGGAATATCCTGCCCTTAGTTTTTCTTCCATAACTTCAAAAAACAACCGAATAGACTCCTCTACCAACTTTCGATCCTGAGTACTGTTTTCCATGAGTATATCTATCATATCAGTCAATGACACTACTCCCGTCAAAAGCCAGTGTGGCACACTCAGTTTGGGCTTAGAGAAATTCTGATCACTCATCATTGTACAAATTTAGGGTTTATTGGTTCACGTTTTTACAAAGTAGGAATGCTCATTCCTGTTATTTTTCGATATAAATCCAGCGCGTAAATATCCGTCATACCCGAAATATAATCGAGCACAGCCATTATTTTGCCGTAAGTACTTTCGCTGTTTGTTTCGAACTGCTCGGGAATGCGCATCAGCAATTGCTGCGAATAAGCTTTCTCAGGACTCAAAACAGCAGTCACTAAATTGTCAAGCAAGGTAAGAATAATTTTATAACCGGCCAACTCTACATCAAGCACTTCCGACGAGCGATAGATTTTTTTGAAAGCGGTTTTGGAACAATTTTCATATGCTGCAGCAGTTTGCTCAGGCAAATGTTTAATGAGCGACGAATCAAATGTTCCACCTAGAATAGCAACTTCATGTTCGGCAAATACTTCCGAACATTGATCAATCAATTTGCCGATAACCGAAGAACGTAGATACCCAATTTGCTCATTTTCATCCGTAACCATTAGCATTGTTTCCTTAATCCGGGCTTTTCGTTTTTCATCAAAAAAGCCCAAGAATAAAGCTATTGTTTCGTCGGTAGTAAGAATTTTCAACTTGTGAGCATCTTCAATATCCATTATCTGATAACAAATATCGTCGGCAGCCTCTACCAGATATACCAGCGGATAGCGAGCATATCGGTTAGGATTAGTAACCAACCGTGGAATACCCAATTCAGTAGCAATTCTTTCAAAATCATTTTTCTCGGAGTCGAAGAACCCAAACTTTTGTTTCTTGGGATCGGAGAAAACAGAAGCGTAAGGATATTTCACTATCGAAGCCAAGGTGCTGTAAGTAAGAACAAATCCGCCGGGACGGCGACCAATAAATTGATGCGTAAGCAGTCGGAACGCATTGGCATTTCCTTCAAAGCAGGTACAATCTTTCCATTCCTCATCCGTCATTTCTGCTTTGAGATGCTGTCCGTTTCCTTCTGAGAAGAAGGTTGCAATGGCTTTTTCACCCGAATGACCAAAAGGCGGATTGCCTAAATCGTGTGCCAGACAAGCTGCCGAAACAATAGAACCTATCTCTTCGAGGTAAGCGGTTTCAATTTTCTTTTTCTCTTTCAACCGATGTGCCACATTCACCCCCAACGATCGGCCAACACAGGCCACTTCCAAGCTATGTGTCAAACGGTTGTGCACAAACACGCTACCGGGTAATGGGAATACCTGCGTTTTATTTTGCAACCGACGAAAAGGAGCCGAAAAGATGAGACGATCGTAATCGCGCTGAAATTCAGTGCGATCATCGGCACGCTTCTCGTGGTATGCTTCCATCCCGAAGCGCTTGGTGGAAAGTAGTTGGTTCCAGTTCATATTTTACTCACTTTGTTCATGTTATTAGTTCGCTACGCTCACGTTATTTTATATTGCGGCATATGATAATTCTTCAATTGCGCTCGTAGTTCCTTGCTTTTTTTGTCGGTAACTCTGTCCATCCAAATCCAGAAGTTTGGGCCGTGGTTCATTTCCTTGGTGTGGCAAAGCTCATGAAGGATAACATAATCGACCAAGTCCGCAGGAAGCAACATCAGGTAAAGCGACAAATTAATGCTCTGAGCGCGCGAGCAACTTCCCCAGCGGGTTTTGCTCGATTGTATTTTTACATCCGAAAAAGTAAAACCATATTTCTCTGCCAATTGTTTGGTGCGGTTGGGTAAAAGCCGTTTAGCTTCTTTTCGCATAAAATAGCTAATACCATTCCAAAAATGCTCCTGACTTTGTTTGTCCGTACAATCTGTTCCACTCGGAAACTCGATATTCAATGTCCCGTTTTTCAAAGAGAAGAAAATATTCTTTCGCTCGCCGGGTTTTACAATCACGTTAAAAGTAAGTGTTTGTAGTTGGCTATTTTCAGAAATAAGAATATTGCTCTTTTCAAGGCCTTTTTCTATCTTTTCCTGCTTGACAATTAGTTTTTGGCGAATTGAATTGATGAATTTCAGAGCATCTTCTTGTGTGGCTCTGTTCGGTAAACTGACTTTTAATCCCGTGTTTAGGATGCGAACGCGAATATGCTTTGCGCGTTCGCTCCGCACAAACTCAATGGATCCTAATTCTTCATCTGCAATCATAATTCTTACGGAAAAGGTGTTTTTAATTGAAAACACTACAAAGGTACATTTTTTTGGAAAAGAATGGTCGGTTTATGGCTATAAACGAATAACTTTGCAAACGATTTCTCAGAAGTTTAATATCCTGTTTCAAGTTAAGACAAACAACTTGTAACTCGTAACTTGTAACTAAAATGATACACGCAAAAAACATACACAAAAGCTTTGGTGAGTTAGAAGTACTCAAAGGCGTTGATTTATCCATCGCAAAGGGCGAAATCGTCTCTATTGTTGGGCCAAGTGGTGCAGGCAAGACTACTTTGCTACAAATTCTGGGCACACTAGATAAACCAAATGGAGGAGAAGTGCTTGTGGATGGGATTGATTTTAGCAAGCTAGGCGAAAAAGAGTTAGCTGCTTTTAGGAATAAGCATATTGGTTTTATCTTTCAGTTTCATCAGTTGCTACCAGAATTCACAGCGCTTGAAAACGTGATGATTCCGGCACTTATTGCGAGAAAAGATGTAAAAAAAACAACGCAAAAGGCAAAAGAGCTTTTGCAATATCTCCAACTTGCCGACCGAATGGAACACAAACCGAATGAACTTTCGGGTGGCGAAAAACAGCGGGTGGCTGTGGCGCGTGCATTAATAAACGATCCGGGCTTGATTTTGGCTGACGAGCCCTCAGGCAGTTTGGATTCGAAAAACAAAGAAGAACTACATAAGCTACTCTTCGAACTGCGTGAAAAATTTGGATTGACTATCGTTATTGTGACGCACGATAAAGAACTGGCAGCACTATCGGACAGAGTGATTGAAATGAAGGATGGACTTATTCAGTTGAAAATGGAAAGTTGATAGTGGACAATTAATGCAATTTTGGACATGAAGAATAGAAGACTGTAGCTTCAAAAGTAACAACTCAAACCGGAGAGAGAAAGCAATTGTTAATTGAAAACTTTCAATTGTCAACTTTATAGTAGTCCCGCCGGGAATCGAACCCGGATCTAGTGTTTAGGAAACACTTGTTCTATCCATTGAACTACAGGACCTCATTTTTTAGGCGACACAAAATTACATTTTTTTGCCGATATATAAAAACGCTTACTTTTTATATTTTATAATTGCTCGTTCGCCAGAAACCTTAATAAGGAATAAACCGGGCGACTAACTTATTGGATTTATTGTTTTTAAAAAAATTCTATGTACACAGTATTTTATATTTTTATTTGGCTTCTTGCATGGTTACCATTGCGTGTATTGTATGTATTTTCCGACTTTTTTTATCTAATCATTTATTACATTGTTGGTTACAGAAAGAAAACAGCACGAAAAAACATTGAAAAATCATTTCCCGAAAAGTCAAAAAAAGAACTTCGTAGAATAGAACGACACTTTTTTCGCTATTTCTGCGATTTGTTTGTCGAGACATTTTACGAAATGCACATGAGCGAAAAGGAAGTACTTCGACGAATTGACTTCGGAAATATTGACCCTCTTCTTGAACAATTATCAAAAGGTAAAAGTGTTCTGGCCATGACATCTCATTATGGAAACTGGGAATGGGGATCAGCACTTTCACTTTTACTTCCGAAAGAAAGCCCTCTTTACGGCATCTATAAACGTTTGAACAACAAAAGGTTTGATCAGTTAATGATTGATCTGCGCTCAATATTCAGAGGCAAAACAATAGAGGCGCATCATCTATTCAGAACAATGGTCAAGATGAGAAAAGAGGGCGAAAATGGAGTGTTTGGAATGATTTCCGATCAATCGCCCTGGGTCGGAAACATCCACCAATGGTTAACATTATTACACCAGGATACTCCTGTATTGGATGGTACTGAACAACTTGCTAAAAAATTTGATTACCCTGTGGTTTATATTCACATCGACAGAGTAAAAAGAGGTTATTATAAATGCGAATGTATTCCCATTGCTTTTGAACCTAAACTGACAACAGAACTTGAAATTACAACAAAATATTTTGAAATTCTGGAACAAAAAATCCAAGCCGCTCCCGAATATTGGTTATGGACACACAACCGCTGGAAACACAGCCATCTTCGAAAAATAAAAAAATAAGTTCTTAATTTCCAATTCAATAAAATGCTTTTATGGGCAAGAAAAATAAAATTTTTGTAGTTTGGGAAGGCAAAGAACCGGGTATCTATCGTACGTGGGAGGAGTGCAAACGACAGATTCATGGTTATGGTGGGGCGCTGTACAAAGGATTCGATACCGAAGCAGAAGCTCGAGAGGCTATGACTTCGCCTTGCTGGGATTATATTGGCAAGAATCCAAAAACGAAACAACCCTCTACCGCTGAAGTAAAGAAAGTAGGCTTACCCAATATGGAAAGTTTATCGGTAGATGCAGCCTGTAGTGGTAATCCGGGCTTGATGGAGTACCGTGGGGTATATACCAGAACCAAAGAAGAAATCTTTCGTCAGGGACCTTTTAAAAACGGCACTAATAATATCGGAGAATTTCTTGCATTGGTACACGGACTGGCTTTTTTAAAACAAAAAAACAGTCCACTACCGCTGTACACAGATAGTAAAACAGCCATGGCGTGGGTAAAAGCAAAAAAAGCGCGAACTCAACTTGATAGAAGTCCTTCAAATGCCGTACTCTTCGACCTGATAGCACGCGCTGAAACCTGGCTAGAAACGAATAAATACAGCACTGAAATTATCAAATGGGAAACCTCCGTATGGGGCGAAATTCCTGCTGATTTTGGAAGAAAATAATTGTCAATGTGTTATTTCTTTCTTCTTTTCGGAAATATACAAAATGGCTATAAAGAAAACCAACAACGAGACGCCATTAAATATTATTACAGCATCTTCAAACATACTATATATAAAAAATACGGTTGTAAAGGAGACTGAAAGGTATCTATTTTCTTTCCAAAAATACAATGTGAGTAGAAATACTGCATATAGAAAACCCGCCCAAACCCCGCTCTCCAACGAAAATTGCAAGAACTGGTTGTGACTATTAAATCGTTCTTTGATAAATTTCGTTAAGCCCATACGATTATATTTTTCGAATAACCGGGGATAAACTTCCGAATAGCCAACTCCTGCTATTGGATTTTCATTTATTATCTCAACGGAAGACTCCCATATCAGAAATCGAGGGTCAGCAGTTCTTAGTTTACTGTAATTCAACGTTGAAATTTCTGACATCAATAAAGACCGGGTGGTTTTCAAAGACAAAAAAGCCGAAAACAAGACAAAAATCAATAAAAAGGCGATAACTAGTCTTTTCCTATTGCTGATAAATAAATAAATAACTGAAATGGCAAGCATTGAAAATAGCGATATCAATCCGGATCTGGATCCCGTAACATAAATTACACATGCAAAAAAGACTCCAACTAAGCATGCTCCAACCCATCTCCATGATTTTACATTGCCTGCTTTTTTCATGAAATAAATTAAACATGCAATTCCCATTACGAGATTAGCACCCATTGCCGCTCTATGTTTAAAAAACCAACTTATAGAGTCTTGAAACAAAATTACATCATCTGCTATTGATGAATTTGCATCTCTTAATGGAATATATAACAAATGAGCATACGGATTCAATACTCCGAAACGAAATAAGTAAAAACAGATTACTGCCACAACAGAACTTACAAAGCAGCCGGCAATATATAAAAACAGAACTTTGTTCGGTTCGATTAGTTTGTTTACCTGAAAAAGCAAAACGAATGGCAGAAGCAATAAGGCTAATTGCGTATCAATCAACAGACCGATGGTAAGTTCATGTAAATCATGATGATAAATAGCAATAGCTATTCTTCCCAGAAACAACGAAACTAATATCAACATAGATACGTTTGTTATATTCTTAGCTATCTGATGATTGCGAAATCGAAGAACTGGCAAACATGTGACAAGCCAAAAAGCGAGAGTATAAATAACTATTCTTTGCGGAAAGCTAATACTAAAAGCCAGCAGCGCAAAAGCAAAATAATTTATTTTTTCGTAGTTTATTTTAAAAAAGAGTTTATTCATACTCAACAAGTCAACGTATGCAAATTTGTACGTGTTATTATTCCGAAAAAATAACCGTCCTGTTTAATACGCACAGGCAAATTCAGTTATACTTATTTCCGTTCTCAAAGCAATTCTGGTAAAGAATAACTGAAAAATCATCTGTTGTAAAATGATCATCTTCTCTCTCCAAAATTTTTAATGGAACTGATCCACTGAATGAAGCCCACATTGAAAATGTACTCGGTGGACCCATTATGTAATCGCACTTGCTTAAAGCATAGAGGTCTTCAATGCCTTCTGCATTCTCAAGCTGATATACTTTCAAATCTTTGTATTCGGTGGAATTAATCGTCGAGTTTGAACTGATAAAGAACGCAACTTTTTTATCGGCTAACTGGCTTTTTATATGCATCATATATTTTTGATACACTTTGTCGTCGTAATAGTAGATACCGCCTTTAAAGGTTGAATAATCGCCTCTTCTAATATGGACACCTACCAGTATATCGAAACGCAACCTAAGATCAGCAATTAAAGCATCAGGTCTGTCTCTAAACACTTTCTTTGGAGTAAATAAGCCTATGATCTCGGGTTTATATTTTTCAATTGCATCAACATTTTTTTCTTGTTTCCACGAATTGATGTATACAATTGATTTTCCTTTACAGAATTGATCGTCGAGCAAATTTACTGACGGAAAATGAACATTAAATATTCTAAAGAGAAACCCCAGCTTAACCTTTTCAAACAAATAAATCGTTAGAATACCGAGTCTAATAATCTTTTCTAACGTTTTATTTTTCGATATTTGAAACCTTATTTTGGGGAATTGTTCTAAATCTTCGAATAAAGATTGATATTCCTTAAAATTAGGGATATAAACTTTTACATCATTCTTAAGCCCGTAAGCAATAAAAAATGAATATGCCCAAAGTCTGTTACATAATTGCCCTGGTTTATCTCTGAGTATTATCATAGTGCTATGCTGTGTAACATTAAGCGAAACAATCAGTTCCTATTTTCCCAACCCATTTTTACAAAAAAACTCATTATTAGCTTGTTTGTTTGCAGAAATAGTTCTATTTATTTCCTGGTCAACCCAACTTTCAGTGTGGTATAAATGATACTGAACCGCCATATTACGTACCGACTTATGTTCAAAACCTGCTGCTCTGAAGCGCCACGATAAGTCTTCGTCTTCTCCTACGGCAGGCAACTGAAAGTCTTCGTCAAATCCATTGATTGCATAAATCGCTTTTTTAGAAAATGACATATTACAGCCTTTTAAACGGTTCAATTTTCGAGTTGAAGGGATAAACTTCAAAAATCTATCAGGTGAAATAAAAATACCATCTTCAATAAACTTCATCTTTCCTCTTCCTAAAAACAACTTTCTTATTAATACGCATTGCATGTTGGAAATGTTGGAAATATTATCTAAAATTGTACGAGAAGTCATTGTATCAAGTTTTACTCTCTTACCTGCCAACACGCAATTAGCACTTGCATAACGCAAGTGCATTTCGACAAAACGCGGATGTAACACACAATCACCATCTATACAAATCAACCAATCAGCTTTGGCTGCTTTAATAGCATTATTCATTGCCTTATTCTTCCTCCAGCCCTCATCCTCTTGAGTTAAATGTTGCCATTGATGAATAAATGGATAATGATTTACAAAATCGGCAACAGCATCGCTCATACCATCTTCCGATATTATTATCTCGAAGTTATTTTCCGTTTGATAAATCAACGAATCCAACACTGCTTTCAGAAATGGAAGGTTGTTATAAACAGAGATAATTAAGGTAGCTTTCGGTTCGGTAGGGCAAAGAACCGTTTTTTTATCGTGCAAGCTTACATAGTAACTCTTTTTGAGCCAAAATACTGTACTTATTTCGTAGTAACCCACCGCATTTGATCTATCATCATAAGCCGTGCGAGCTTTCGATTTTCCGAAACGACCTTTGAATAGATTAAAGAAACAATTTCCTTCAATATACTCTGCAATAATCAACTCACTGCCATTCATTTCATATGTATAGGCTGCGCCATCTTTCGAATATCTTTCCGGACAAGTATACACAAATTCCTCAAATTCTTTATGAATCGGATTACAAACAATCTGCTCAGGATGTATTAAGTGGACAAAGAAGTTAATCACACGGGACCACGTGCGGCTTTTTCTCAATTTACCTCCTAATTGTCTGTAAAAAAACGCCTTATGACGTTGGTTCATTTGTTCAATAATAACACCTTTAAGATGCCGTGTACGCTTCCGTTTCGAATTCGCAGTAACCCTGTAATGCAACCCAACAATGGGTAGTTGAAATACATCTCCACCCGTTTTTAGCATACTAATCCAGAAATCCCAATCTTCACGTCCGAGAATATCCTCACAATATCCACCTGCTTTCTCCCAATCAGACTTACGGTACATTGCACAATTGTCCATCAAATTTTTGCGCGCCAACAAACCAAGACTATAATGTGGTAGTTTCCATGGTCCTTTTTTATCGCCAAAAAAAACAGCTTCACAATACACTATTTTTACATTCGATTCCTGTTCCAAAATGGCCACAGCTTTATCAATATAATCCGGTGAAATTAGATTATCTGCATCAACCGGTAAAATATATTCGCCTTGCGACACTTCTATGGCATGATTTCTAGCTTTTGATGATCCCCCGTTCGGCTGGTCAAAAAATTTCAACCGAGCATCTTTTGCTACATATTTTAAAGCAATATCTTTAGAGTTATCTGTAGATCCATCATCTAACAGAATAACTTCAAAATTTGGGTATGCAGATGCCAAAACAGACTCTATTGTTTCGGACAAATAGGCTTGCATATTGTATATAGGTATAATTACCGATACTAGTGGATAGTCTTTTTGCATCTTCAAATCTTATCTTTGTTGTTGGTCAGTTTACGCCAATAATACTTTATCGGGTTCGTATATTTCAATTGCTTCCAGGGGCGACTACTATGCGGTAAATGTAAAACCGGGAGTGATGTCAACAAATAGTTTTTAAATCCCAGCTCCACTGCTTTATGAGAAATAAACACATCGTACCAGGCTTTCTCCGGATTCAATTCTTCAAAACTAAAACTCTTAAGATACGAATAACTTAAAAGCGTACAACAAAAACTCAGTCGCTTATTAGTATTAACAACAGTTTTCTCGAATTTCTGCGCGTATAGATAAGGAAAATTAACCGTACCTGTAATATCTGTAGTTACAGCAGCTATCATCCCTGTTTTTTCGAGTAGGGTGGCATTCTCATACATTTTCTGAATAGTATCAGTAGCCACAATCACATCTGATTCTACAATCAGTAAGTGGGCATTATCGGCAATTGCTTTTTTTTGAGCTGTTTGTAAAACCAGTAAATAATTAGGCGAAGGGTGTGTTGTGACATCCTTCAAATTCACTAATTTAAACCCATACTTCATTGACGCAAGTTGTAACTGTTCAGTTGTTTCGTCGGTGCTAAAATCATTATAAATCGTATATTCAAAATCTATAACTACTTTTGAATGCATAATACTCTCAATAGTTCGAATAGTAGTATCGATTGAATCTTTAACCGGCGTTATTATATGTATTTTTTCCATTTATAAGCGCATTATATTTCTGTAGGACATTTTACTTCAGTAAGTACTTCGGACAATTAAACAAACGGATAAAGAATACATGCAGATATATACTTTGACGAATAAACTTTATCCTTGAGGACCCAATCGATGATCCGAAGAAAGTAATTTCATCAATAATTTCTTTAGTTGAAAATCCTCTTCTAACCATTTTTACCAGCAATCTTCGCAACCCTTTTTCTTCAATCCTGCTAATTCTATTCAGTTGCTTTATTGGCATATTCTCTCCAATAAGAGGTAGTTTATGATTCCATTTTCTGAATATTTTGATCAGATTATGATAATAACAGGCATCAGAATGACCTTTAGAGTAATGTTCTAAAACAATATCGTACATCACAAAATTAGAGTAACCTGCAATCGCAGATTGGATACAAATATCAAAATCATAACCATGAAAACCTTCAATTGTTTCGTCAAACCTTATTGTATCCATCAACTCACGTCTCATGCACATAAACACGCCATCTAGAAGTACTACAGACCGACAAGGCAAATTGAATTTCTTAGGCAAAAATCGTGTCTTCGACCGCCTTCTTTGAGTTTGATAGGACTGAATTATATTAACACTATCCAACTTAACTTTCCATGAAGCAGGAACTCGTGTTACAAAATCTCTGCCGGCTAATCCAAAAACTCCGGCATTGGGTCGTTGAAGATGTTCAATAATATTCTTTCCCCAACCATGACTATGAAACTTTACATCTTCATGAACAAAGCACAAATAGGAGTATTTACTTTCAATTATTCCTTTGTTATAGGCCGAAGAAATGGAATATTGGTTCTCGGAGTTATCTATATGAACTATTTCATAATCAACATCTATAGTGTCGGCAATATTTTTTACAAATGCTTCAGAAAGCAATTTGTTTCTCGAACAAACAATAATTGAAATCATAGATAAATTAATAAATTTTCTTACTCTTATTCGTAAATTTCGACAGTAACAAATCAATTACAATTACTTGCAACCACTGCAATACACCTATTTAGTGAAAAACTTATTCACAAGCGGTATTGATTTTAGTGGGAAATCTCGTTTAATCATAAGTATTATATAAATTGCAAACAATAAGGTTTTATACGCAAGATTAACTACAGGATATTTGGTTTGTACCAAAAAGCTGGCCGCGAAAAGCGCCAACGCCACAAATACATAAAGTCCTATCGATTTTAAATCGTACTTCACAGGCATGTATTTCTGTCCGAAATAATAGGATACAATCATTATTACAAAATAGCAGGTAAATGCAGCCCAGGCAGCTCCAACGTAGCTAAATGTTGGCACTAACAGCACATTACCCATTACGATAATTACAGTTCCCAAAACAGAGAACCAGGCTCCAAAAATCGTTCTGTCGGTAAGCTTGTACCACAAAGACAGATTAAAATATATACCTTGAAAAACAAATGACATTAGAATTAAAGGCAATATATTAAATCCAACCCAAAAATTCTTTTGAAATACATATTTAAATATATCTACATATAGCACCATGCCAAGAAAAATGACAAGAGAAAAAATGATAAAAAACTTCATCGCATCGGCATAAACCGTCAAACTGTTTTTATCCTTACTTTGCGAAAAAATAAATGGCTCGTAAGCATATCGAAAGGCCTGAGTGAACATCATCATTACCATCGAGAGTTTTGATGTAACTCCGTAAATACCGAGTTCGGCTTTTCCTTGATCTCCCGGCCTTAAATAAGGAAATACAATTTTATCTAAATTCTGATTGGCAATACCTGCGATACCTAAAATCAACAGTGGAAATGAATATCGCAATATGCTCTTGAGTAATTTAATATCTAAGGTAAACTCGGCATCAAACACATATCGCATTAGAATAAGAGTTTGAATTATTGTAGCAATAAAATTTGATACTAGTACATAACCAACCCCATAATTGGGGTCGAAAAACCAATTAACTAATGAAGGTGCCACTTTCATTAACCATGGGCAAGCAATCAAAAAGAACAAATTAAAGAATATGTTCAATAAAATATAGACAAATTTTAATGTGGCGAATTTAATCGGTCTATTTACAAATCGTAAATAAGCAAAGGGGATGGAAGAAAATGCATCAAGCGCTACTATAATACCCAACATCGAAATATACTCAGGATGAGTTGGATACTGTAGAAAATTGGCAATAGAAGTTGAAAAATACAAGCATAGCACAGCAAAAAGTATTGATGTTACTCCTACCGAAATTAATGTGTTTCCATACACCTTCGGTGCATCTTCTTTCTGTTTATTGGCAAAACGGAAATATCCTGTTTCCATACCATAAGTGAGAACTACGAGTAAAATCGATGTCCATGCATATAGATTCGTTACGATTCCATTATCGGCAGTTGTGGCTAAATAGAAGGTATAAATTGGTGTGAGCATCCAATTCATAAATTTACCCAGGATACTACTTACTCCATATATGGCGGTGTCCTTCGCCAATTTTTTCATTTGTTTCTCTGCCATCGTTTAATGGGATAATTAAATAATTTAGTTTACGAATTGTAGAGCTATTTCTTATGGAAAAAACTCAATAGCTTTTCCATCCATTTCATTTCGGGTGAAAGTTCAAAGTCTTCGGCTTTCAGATAACCACCCTCTACCAGTAACTTCACTGCTTCTTCTGCCTGTTCATGACGAACCTGAAGTTTAACACCTCCGTTTACATTGGCCAGATAGGCTCGATTGATGATTTCATCCCGTCCAAAACATTCAATGTCAAAAGATTCAAGATATGACTTTACCATTTCAAAATCTTGCGAACTACTAAAAGTTCTTACAGTTACTAATTCATCCATAATCAATAAATTTTAAATGTTGAAGGATAATTAATCTAGTTGCCTATAAATTCCTTGTTTCTATTCCTTTTTAAAATAACGTCCCAGTTTCTCCCAATCTTACTTTACCCAAATGTTTGTATGCTAATTCAGTGACTTCTCGTCCGCGTGGCGTGCGTTTCATAAAACCTTCTTTTATCAAAAACGGTTCGTACACCTCTTCTATTGTACCGGGATCTTCACCAAGTGCAGTGGCAATAGTAGTTAATCCAACCGGACCACCACCAAATTTTTCGATAATAGTAGTTAGAATCTTATTGTCAACTTCATCCAGACCGTATTTATCGATATTCAATGCTTCGAGCGCATAACATGCTATTTCCAAATCAATGCTACCATTGCCTTTTACCTGTGCAAAATCACGCACCCTACGGAGTAATGCATTGGCAATACGTGGCGTACCACGGCTACGACCTGCAATTTCCACAGCTGCCTTATGTCCTATTTCAACGTTCAACAAGCGGGAAGAGCGCTTTATAATCTCGGTAATTACCTCAATATCATAATACTCCAAATGGCAATTTATTCCAAAACGGGCGCGTAGCGGTGCAGTAAGTAATCCACTGCGCGTAGTAGCTCCAATGAGCGTAAATGGATTCAATTCCAATTGAATAGATCGGGCACTTGGACCTTTATCTATCATTATATCAATGCGGTAATCCTCCATGGCCGAATACAGATATTCTTCCACGATAGGGCTCAAGCGATGAATTTCGTCGATAAAAAGCACATCGTTGGTTTCCAGACTAGTGAGTAAACCGGCCAAATCGCCCGGTTTATCCAGTACCGGACCCGACGTAATTTTAAATCCTACGTTCAGTTCGTTGGCAATAATATTCGATAAGGTGGTTTTACCCAGACCCGGAGGTCCATGCAACAGCACGTGATCGAGCGATTCGGTACGCATACGAGCTGCCTGCACGAAGATTTTCAGATTTTCGACTATTTTATTTTGCCCGCTAAAATCCGAAAAAGTCAGTGGCCGCAAAGCGTTCTCGAACTCCTTTTCGCCTTTTTGATTGTTTCGTATGTCGAAATTTTCTTCTTCCATTAATTATTTTGTAAGGTTTTTGAACACCTCTTCCATGCTTCGTTCAATTGGTTTCATCGTTAGGATTTTTGTATTTGCTTTTACTGCAAAATCAAAAATAGCTTCACGAACATCAGATGTTGAAATTACGGTAAAACTCTTTTCTGTCAATGCATTTACATCCGAGACTGTTGATATTTTTTCAAGTTCAGTCTTCATAATTTCAGTTGAAAATTCCACTTCAAAATGAAAACTATTTTCGTCAAAAATGCTAATTTCAGATAAGTCAGAGTAATCAGCCACTATCTCTCCTTTATTTATCACAATAACACGGTTGCATATCGCTTTGATTTCCTGCATAATGTGAGTACTCAGCAATACCGTTTTATCTTTTCCAATCTCACGAATTAAATTCCTGATTTCTTCCAGTTGGTTAGGATCAAGTCCGGTAGTTGGTTCATCCAAAATAAGTACTTTCGGGTTCGGAATCAAGGCCTGCGCCAACCCCACCCGTTGCTTGTATCCTTTGGATAGCTGTCCTATCTTTTTTTGAAATTCAGGACGTAAACCCACTTCATCAATCAATCGCTCTACCCGCTCGTGTTTGTCTTTTCCTATTCCATACGTTTCGGCCACAAAAAGCAGGTACTCCTTCACATACATTTCGGCATACAATGGATTTTGTTCCGGTAAGTACCCAACAAAACTCTTCGTTTTAAGCGGATCATTATTCACTTCAACGCCACAGATCTTCACATCACCTGTTGAATATCCCAGCGCACCCGCCAAAATCTTCATTGTAGTCGATTTTCCGGCACCGTTCGGCCCAAGGAAGCCAACCACTTCACCCTGCCCTACTTCAAAGCTTATATCGTTCAATACAACTTGATCGCCGTATTTCTTTGTCAGATGTGATATCGTAATGGACATTTTCTGTTACTCCAAAATTTTAAATTTTTGACTTTTGAAACACGCTCAACCCGATGGACAAGGCAATATACCAACCAATAAGTATTGGAAATGCACTCAACTGAAAAAATGCGAGAATAACAGCGCAACCTATCAGAAACAAGTATTGAGTTTGATTGGATTTCCACGCGTAATTTTTAAATTTCAAGGAGAACATTGGAATTTCGGCAACCAACAAATAGCTAAACAAAAGGATCAAGATGATTAGCAGCCAAGTATACGATGATAAAAAGTTTTCGAATGAAAGAATCAATCCTCCCCAGAATATTGCATTGGCAGGTGTAGGAAGTCCGATAAACGATGAAGTCTGGCGCTCATCAATATTAAACTTTGCTAAGCGCAGTCCCGAGAATACTGGGATAATAAAAGCTACATAAGGGAGCCACTCGTTAATAGATGTTTTTGATAAGAGAGAAAAAACCATTGCACCGGGCAATACGCCAAAACTCACCACATCCGCCAACGAATCGAGTTCTTTGCCCATGGGTGAATACGCTTTCAGCAAACGTGCAGCAAATCCATCGAAAAAATCGAATACTGCCGAAACAATAACTGCAATAAAAGCTCCTTGAAAATTGCCTTGAAATGCAAGATATACACCTACACAACCGGAAAATAAGTTGAGACAAGTAATAAAATTTGGAATATGTTTCTTCATTAATGAGAATTTTACGAATTATACAAATTGGGAGGTTATTTTACGGCTGCGAAATTACACAAATCATTCCTTGTTCTTGCTATCCATCCAAATAGTCACGGGTCCATTGTTTACCAGTGCCACCTTCATGTCGGCTGCAAAGGTTCCTGTTTGTGCATCTTTTCCAAGCTTTGCACTAATTGATCGACAGAAATGTTCATAAAGTGGAATTGCTATCTCGTGTTTTGCGGCTTTGATATACGAAGGGCGATTCCCTTTTTTCGTCATCGCATGTAGCGTAAATTGACTAACCACTAATACGTCACCATGGACATCCGTCACAGAACGATTCATTACACCATTATCATCATCAAAGATACGCAACCCGATTACTTTTCCGGCTAACCATTCTGAATCTGCCTGCGTATCTGCCTCTTCAATTCCCAGTAATATCAATAAACCAACCTCGATAGATGATTTTATCTCGTTGTCTATTTCTACCGAAGCTTCATTCACTCGTTGAATCAAAATACGCATAAACGTTTTTTCCTAAAATGGTTTTCAGAGTGCAAAATTACAAAAAAATGTTGATTGAAATTCGTTTTGGAAACGAGTATAGTTATCGTACTCTAAACTTTAAACTAAATGTATATATAAACCACTACAACACACCATTGATTTGAATTATCAATCTTTTAATTTTCAACATCTTATTCATCATTACTCTATAAAAGCAGAACCCGTCTCAATTCACATTGGGGCGGGCTCTTGTACTAATAATCAGTGATTTAGTAACGCAACTTAAACTATAATAGGGTGATAGAAACTTTCGTTTAATTAATTTTCGAGTAAATTGTCAATTTTTGCTTTTGCTGCAGCCATATCTTTCGATGCTTCCTGTGCACCTGAGAATACAATATTCTTATCTTTATCAATTACAATTATACGATTATAGAAAGTCTTATAATTGCTTCCAACATTTCCGGCATCTAATAAGGTAGGAATATCTATCCCTGTTTCATCTTTGAATTCCTTTACTGCTGCAGGGTCACCATTCCAATAATCGAGGGCTAGTACCACGTAATCTTGTCGCCCGGTGTAGGGAGTAATCAACATATCTTCAAGAGCAGGCGTAGTAGCTTTACATTCGGGGCTTTTATTTCCGAAAAAATATAATACCACAACTTTGTCTTTATAATCAAAAAGCCGTACTTGCTGTCCTTCGGTGCTAAATAGAGTAAAAGCAGGTGCCTTAATCCCAATAACACCTGAATAATCTTCTTCAACAGCTTGACATGCGCTAAATCCTAAAATAATAAGCAATAATAAGGCCATTTTTTGAAAAATAGACTTCGTTTTTGAAATTGCGCTTGTTTGTTTCATAATTTCCCTTTCCGGCGGTATTCGGAAACCCACCTATTATTAAATTAGTTTCTAATTGTATATTTTGTATATTGCATTGATAGTTGTTGATTCAAAACTACATTGCAAATATATATTAATATTATTACTAAGGCACTGTGTAACAAGTTGTAGCGCATCGTATTTACAGTGTAGCAATAAATACATCCGCTAGAATAATCACAGATTTGCGCATACAATAATCTATGTTGAAAGGGATGGTTAATTGATAGACAGATATGGATAGTGAGATGGTTTCCAATACATTAAACACATCTAAGGAATGGGAAATATAAACCGATACAAGCAAAGTAGCATGAAAGCATATGACCAACCACAGTAAATGCTACAAACAAATCAAACATACTATTGTAAGAGCCAATTGGAGTAGATCAAATAACAGGCAATTGGATGAATATAGAAAGAATAAAATATACATACATTAATATATTTGACATGTATTTTAATGTATTTTAAATATTATTTAATGAATATATCTTGAAAATACAGTGAAAGAATATGAATTAAAACTTAACATCAGAATAAAGTACTACAAAAGCAATTACCATTCTGTAGAATATTACTCAATTTGCGACGTTAATCAATACATATTCAGCACAATACAGTTCCAGATCACAAAAACTTCAAATTAAAAATTATATTTACATATAACCTCCTTTATCAGATTAAAAAAATACTCTTCGAATAGCAAAAAATCAAATTCTGATCTCTCAAGTATATAAAAGTTATCGAATACCACAGTTAATACATGACGAATAAGAAGAGTTAGGTTCATGATATGTAATAGCTCTTTTGATTTTCAATGTCCTTGGAACAAAAAAACATATAATTTACTCTGGCGGCTTTTCAGAAAGAGAGATGTATTAGCTTT